>NZ_JALJXJ010000007.1 GCF_024170005.1 Azospirillum lipoferum | reverse complement strand
GCATCTAAGCGGGAAACCCACCTCTAAACCAGAGCTCCCTTGAGAGCCGTGACAGACCATCACGTCGATAGGAGGCATGTGGACGGGCAGCAATGCCTGAAGCTAAGCCTTACTAATCGCTCGATCGGCTTGATCTCGACCCCACACAAACCGCGCCATGCGCAGCAGCAAGCCTGCTTGACGCAGACACGCCGGTTCGATACTCCTCCCTCACTTGCACTGAACAAGCTTAGCGCTTCGGAAACAGCGTCGGTCTTGAGCCTGGGTGACCTGGTGGTCATGGCGAGGTGTCAAACACCCGATCCCATCCCGAACTCGGCCGTGAAAAGCCTCCGCGCCAATGGTACTGCGTCTTAAGACGTGGGAGAGTAGGTCGCCGCCAGGTCACTCAGCCTCAAGAGACGCTCAAAACAAAGCACAAGCTTGCATCGGCACCACACACACGAAACGCCCCGGCTCACAAAAGCCGGGGCGTTTCGCTGTTTCTCAGCCGCCGTGAAAGCCGGTCAACCGATCTTCACCGCGGCCGATATCGGAGAACCGAGGCCTGGAGACCCAACTCCCGTGCCACATGCTCCAGCGGCCGGCCGCTCCCTTCCAGCAGGGCAACGGCCTCGCGCTTGAACGCATCCGTGAAGGACGGCCTCGTCTTCGTCATCAGACACCTTCCCGCTCCTCCCGGAGCTTAGCTCAGGTGTCCACCGAACCGGCTCTTGCGCAGTTTGCGTAGATGGTCTCGGTTGCGGTAGCGAGCAGACCGGGTATCGCCCACATGGAAGAAACATGCAGACGTTCTCTTTCCTTCGAGGGAGCAACAGGCAGCAGGGTTTGCCGACATAGAGAAAAAAACCCGGCGGGAGTGCTGCAACGCTCCCGCCGGGCTTTTTGCTGCCTCTGTGCTTCAGCCCAGCCCACCCATATGGAAGGTCTTCATTTCCAGATATTCCTCGATGCCCACCTGCGCTCCTTCGCGGCCTAGGCCGGACTGCTTGACGCCGCCGAAGGGGGCGACTTCGGTGGAAATCAGGCCGGTGTTCAGCCCGACCATGCCGGCCTCCAACGCTTCGCCCACACGCCAGGACCGCGCGAGGTTCTGCGTGTAGAAATAGGCGGCCAGCCCGAAGGGCGTGGCGTTGGCCAGTGCGATCGCCTCCTCCTCCGTTTCGAAGCGGAAAAGCGGAGCCACCGGGCCGAAGGTCTCCTCATGCGCGAGCAGCATGTCGGTGGTGGCGTCGGTTAGAACCACCGGCGCGACGTATTGCGGGCCATCGGCCGCGACGGCGGAGGACGCGACGCTGGCGCCCTTGGACACCGCATCGGCGACATGGCGCTCGATCTTGGTGATGGCGGCGGCATTGATCATCGGGCCGATGGCGATGCCCGGCTCCAGCCCGGACCCCACGCGCATGGCATTGACGCGGGCGACCAGACGGTCGCGGAACGCCTCGTAGACGCCGGACTGTACCAGGATGCGGTTGGCGCAGACGCAGGTCTGTCCGCCATTGCGGAACTTGGACAGGATCACCCCGTCCACCGCCTGATCCAGATCGGCGTCGTCGAACACGATGAAGGGCGCGTTGCCGCCCAACTCCAGGCTCAGCCGCTTGATGCCGGCGGCGGCGCCGCGCATCAGCAGCGATCCGACGCGGGTGGAGCCGGTGAAGGAGATCTTGCGGACGGTCTCGTTCGCCAGGAGTTCCTCGCCGATCGCCTCCGGCTGGCCGGTCAGGATGTTGATCACGCCGGCCGGGATGCCCGCCCGCTCCGCCAGAACCCCGAGCGCCAGCGCCGAATAAGGCGTGAAGTCCGACGGCTTGATCACGACGGTGCACCCGGCGGCCAGTGCCGGCGCCACCTTGCGGGTGATCATGGCGTTGGGGAAGTTCCACGGCGTGATGATGCCGCAGACGCCGACCGGCTCCTTCAGCACGACGATGCGGCGGTCCGGGGTGGGGGAGGGGATGGTGGTCCCGCCGATCCGCCGCGCCTCCTCGGCGAACCATTTGACGAAGGAGGCGCCATAACGGATCTCGCCCCGCGCCTCGTCCAGCGGCTTGCCCTGCTCCAGCGTCAGGAGGCGGGCCAGATCCTCCAGATTCTCGATCATCAGGGTGTGCCAGCGCTCCAGCAGCGCGGCGCGGTCGGCATGGGTGCGCCGCTTCCAGGCGGGGTAGGCTTCGGCCGCGGCGGCGATGGCGTCACGGGCGTCGGTGCCGTCCATGTCGGGAACGCTGCCGAGGGTGCCGCCGGTCGCCGGGTTCTGGACGTCGATGGTCCGGCCGGCGCCCCCGCCGCACCAGCGTCCGCCGATCAGCCCCTGTTCGCGGAACAGGGAGGGGTCCGTCAGATGGTGGGTCATGGTCGTGTCTTTTCCGCTGCGGATGGTTTCGGGGGGCTGGCGTTACGAAAGGGCCGACAGCACGGCGGCGGTGATCGCGTCCGTCCTGTCCTTGCCGGGAACCGTGCCGACGCCGCGGCCGGTGGTGTCGCCCAGTGCGGCCATCACGCGGTCGGCGGCGGCTTTCTCCCCCAGATGCTCCAGCATCATGGCGCCCGACCAGATGGCGGCGATCGGGTTGGCGATGCCGAGATGGGCGATATCGGGGGCCGAGCCATGTACCGGTTCGAACATCGACGGCGCCTTGCGGTCGGGATTCAGGTTGGCCGAGGCGGCGAAGCCCAGCCCGCCTTGGATCGCAGCGCCCAGATCGGTCAGGATGTCGCCGAACAGGTTGGAGGCGACGACGACGTCCAGGCTCTCCGGCGCCGTCACCATGCGCGCCGCCATGGCGTCGACGTGATAGCTCGTTACTTCGACGTCCGGGTGTTCGGCGGCCAGCTGGCGGGTGATCTCGTCCCAGAACACCATCGAGTATTTCTGCGCGTTCGACTTGGTGACGGAGGCCAGCTTGCCGCGCCGGGCACGCGCCTGGGCGAAGGCGAAGCGCAGGATGCGTTCCACCCCCATGCGGGTAAAGACACCGGTCTCCACCGCCACCTCCTGTGCCGTCCCCTGATGGACGCGCCCGCCGGCACCGGCATATTCGCCCTCGGTGTTTTCGCGGATGCACAGGATGTCGAAGCCGCCGCGCCGCAGCGGCCCTTCCACCCCCGGCAGCAGCCGGTGCGGGCGGACGTTGGCATACTGGTCGAACGCCTTGCGGATCGGCAGCAGCAGCCCGTGCAGCGATACCGCGTCCGGCACCTCCGCAGGCCAGCCGACGGCACCCAGCAGAATGGCGTCGTACTTGCGTAGCGTGTCGATGCCGTCGGACGGCATCATCACGCCGGATTCCTTGTAATGGGCGCAGGACCACGGCATCTCCGTGCCGGCCAGCGCGAAGCCGGACTGCTTGGCCGCGGCCTGGAGAACCTCCCAGGCGGCGTCGACCACGGGATGTCCGATGCCGTCGCCCTTGATGATCGCAATGTGGTGGGTTTTCATCGAACGCCCCTTAGCGGTTTCTACCGGTTTTCATCGGGTTACAGGCCGATCAGCACGCTTTTGCTGCGGCGGTTGGCGAGATAGGCCTCGCGTCCCAGATCCTTGCCGATGCCGGAGCGCTTGTAGCCGCCGGTCGGCAGGATGTGGTCGCGCGAGCGGCCATAGCGGTTGACCCACACCGTCCCGGCCTGCAGCCGCCGGGTCAGGCGGAGGGCGCGCGACAGGTCGCGGGTGTAGAGACCGGCGGCGAGCCCGTAGGTGGGATGGTCGGCCATCGCCATCGCCTCTTCCTCGCTGTCGAAGCTCTGCACGGTCAGCACCGGGCCGAAGATCTCCTCCATGACGGCGGGGGAGGTCTGGTCGACTCCGGCGATCAGCGTCGGCGCGTAGAAATAGCCGTCGCTGTCCATCGGCGCCCCGCCGCTCAGGCACTCCACCGATCCGGTCAGCGAGGCCGTGACGATGGAATGGATGCGGGCGCGTTGCCGTTCGGAGATGATCGGGGAATAGCGGGTCGTCTCGTCCCAGGTCGGGCCGGGGCGGACGGCGCGCATATGACCCAGGATCATTCCGATCAGCGGTTCGGCGACGCTCGCTTCGACCAGCAGGCGCGATCCGGCGACGCAGGCCTGTCCGGCATTCGACAGCACGCTGGTGGCGATGGCGGCAGCCGCCTTCTCCAGGTCGGCGTCGGCGAAGACGATCTGCGGACTCTTGCCGCCCAGTTCCAGCGTCATCGGCTTGACGCCGCTGCGGGCGATGTCGGCCATGATCGCCGATCCGGCCGCCGTCGATCCGGTGAAGCTGACCTTGGCAATGCCGGGATGACGGGTGATGGCGGCGCCGGTGGTCGGGCCGTCGCCCTGGACGATGTTGATCAGCCCGGCGGGAAGCCCCGCCTTCACCGCCAGCTGCGCCAGCAGGACGGTGGAGAAGGGCGTCATTTCCGACGGCTTCAGCACCACCGCGTTGCCGGCCGCCAGCGCCGGGCCGAGCTTCCAGCCCGCCATCGACAGCGGGAAGTTCCAAGGCGTGATGGCGCCGACGACGCCATACGGCTCCGTCATCACCATGCCGAGGCTGCCGTCGTCGGTGGGGGCGAGGTCGCCGCCCTCCTTGTCGGCGAATTCGGCGAAGAAGCGGATCTGCTCGGCCGTCACTGCGACGTCGCCGGCAACGAGCTGCCCGACCGGGCGGGTGGAGGACAGCGCCTCCACCTTCGCCAGGGTCTCCGCCTCTTCCTCGATCAGGGCGGCCCAGCGTTGCAGCACGGCGGTGCGGTCGCGCGGACGCACGCCGCCCCAGTTGCTGGACTTCAACGCCGCCTGCGCGGCGGCGACCGCCTCGTCGACGAGATCCGATGAGGCAACCGGGCAGTCGGCATAGGCCCGACCATCCGATGGGCGGTGCATGGGCAGCCCGCCCTCCGTTGCGTTGGCCGCCGGGATCAGGCGGTCACCAATGAAATGGCCGATGGGCAGCGGCAGGCGGTCCGGATCGAAGGACAGGCTCATGGCTCACCCTCAGGTGATGGTGACGTAGATCTTGCGGACCGTCTCGATGGTTTTCCACACGCCGGTGAAGCCCGGCTTCATGACGAAGCTGTCGCCCGCCCGGTAGACCACCGGCTCGCCGGCGTCCGGGGTGATTTCGACGACGCCGGACAGGATGTGGCAGAATTCGAAGGTCTCGCCCTTGATCGAGCGGGTTTCACCCGGCGTGGCTTCCCAAACGCCGGTCAGCACCTTGTCGTCCTTGGCGGCATCCTGTGCCCAGGTCTTGAAGGCTGGCGATCCGGCGATCAGCCGTTCCGGCATCGGGGTCGATTCCCGCGGGGCGAAGGTCGGGGCGGGATCGATGGTCTTCAGGAGCGACATGAGAGAATCCTTGTTGGTGGGCGGCAGTGCCGCAGGTTGAGCTTTGGTCGGATGCGTCAGTAGCCGCGCTGCCGGTCGACGAGACCGATCGGATCCTGTCCGGCGAAATGTCGGCGAAGGTTGGCGATGACGGCCTGGGCCGCGCTTTCGGGCTGGGTGACGCTGGCGATGTGCGGGGTCAGCAGGATGTTCGGGTGCGTCCAGAAGGGATGGTCGGCCGGCAGCGGTTCCGGGTCCGTCACGTCGACCATCGCCCCGGACAGCTGCCCGTTGTCGAGCGCGTCCAGCAGGGCCGCATGGTCCAGCTGCGGCCCGCGCCCGGTGTGGATCAGCGCCGCCCCCCGGGGCAGCTTCGCCATCAGATCAGCATTCAGGAAACCGCGGGTGTCGGGCGTCAACGGCAGCAGCACGATCAGGAGGTCGGTTTCGGCCAGCATCGCGTCGAGGCCCTCCGTGCCATGATGGCAGGTCACGCCGTCAATCTCGCGCGGCGAGCGGCTCCAGCCCGCCAGTGGAAAACCGAAGGGCATCAACCGTTCCAGCACCGCCTGACCCAGCACGCCCAATCCCAGCACGCCGACCCGGCGCTGCGCCGCCTGCGGCTGGGGAAGGGCACGCCAGACGCAGGCTGCCTGCTGGGCGCGATAGGCCGGCATCTGGCGATGCAGGGACAGCACGGCCAGCGTGACGTATTCCTGCATCATGCGGACGATGCCCTCCTCCACCATGCGGACGACCTTCACATGGTCGGGCAGGGCGGTCATGGCGAACTGGTCCACCCCGGCCCCGATCGAAAACACGATCTCCAGATTGCGGTAGCGGGCGAGCGTCTCCGGGATGGTCCAGGTGATCAGGTAGCGCACCGCGTCGGGATCGACGGCGGCCGGGTCCATCGAGAAGGGCAGGTCCGGCAGCTCGGCGGCGAAGGCCTTGGCGAAGACGGCGCCGCGCGCGGCATCCGAATTGAACAGGAAGGTCATTTGCGTCCCTTTGACGATGCGCGGCTGTTTCGAATGGCTGTCAAAGACGGCAGCGCTGGCCCAGCGCCTCGATCATCGACTGGCAGGCGTTCAGTTCCTCGACGAGGATGTGTTCGTTGGGGCGGTGCGCCCGCGCAATGTCGCCGGGTCCGCAGATGATCGCGTCGATCCCGGCGGTCTGGTACAGCCCCGCTTCCGTGCCGTAGCTGACGGCCGCCAGCGGCTCCTGTCCGGTCAGCTCCTCCAGCAGGCGGGCCAGCGGCGAGCGGGCGGCCAGGAACAGGGCGGGATAGGTGCTGGTCTGTGTCCAATCGACGGCGAACCCGCGCTCCTCCAGCCGCACCGCCGCCTCGCGCACCGGCTCCAGCAGGGTGGTGGGATCGACCCCGGCGATGGCGCGGGCCTCGAATTCAGCGGTGCAGGCGTCGGGGATGATGTTCACCGCAAGCCCGCCTTGGATGGTGCCGACCTGAAGCGAGGAGTAGGGCGGCTCGAACACCGAATCCAGCGGCCCCTGGGTCAGGCGGCCGGCCTGGGTGACGGCGGCGGTCAGCGCATCGGCCATGGCATGGATGGCGTTCAACCCCTGGTCGGGGCGGGAGGAATGGCCGGACCGTCCGCGCACCGTCAGCCGGGCCGCCGCCTTGCCCTTGTGGGCGCGGATGGCGCGCAGGCCGCTCGGCTCGCCGACGATGACGCCCAGCGGCGGTGCACACAGGTCGGGCAGGTGCGGCAGAAGATGCGGCGCGCCCTGGCAGCCGGCCTCCTCGTCATAGGTGAAAGCGAAATGGATCGGCCGGGCCAGCGGGGCGGCGGTCAGGGCCGGCAGCGCCGCCAGCGCCGCCGCGATGAAGCCCTTCATGTCGGAGGTGCCGCGCCCGTAAAGGCGGTTGCCGTCGGCACGCAGCTGGAACGGATCGCTGGTCCAGTCCGGTTCGCTGGCCGGCACCACGTCCATGTGGCCGGACAGGACATAGCCCGGCACCATCGCCGGACCGATGGTGGCGAACAGGTTGAACCGGTCGCCTTCCGGCCCCGGCAGAACCCGGACGCGCACCCCGGCCCCCTCCAGAACCCCGCGAATCCCGTCGACGATGGCATCGTTGGGGGTCCCTACCACGGAGGGAATGGCGATCAGGTCCTTGAGGATGTCGATCACGGTCATTGCTGCCTCACCTTGTCCCATGCTGCGCGCCACGGGCGCTGAGGAGTCGTTTTCGGGTTCGCTGCGGTGTGTGGAGAGGGGCGGCGGCCTCGGGCAGCTGCGACAGTTACGATCTTAGCGGGCAGGCGCTCCATTCCGTGCTGAATGCATGGGCGATTTGGAGGATTGTTGTGCCGGCTGGATGCTCTGCGGTGAATCGTGCGGTTCGGGTGCCGGGCATCTCCGATTTCCGGCGATGCATGCAGTGAGTATCCCGGAATGGGGATGCTATCATTGTTGACGGGAATGGCCGCGAACTACCCATTGCGCATGATCAGGCAACCGCTAAAATCCTGCTTTACCCGATCCCTGCACGCTGCATAAGCCCTCAAGCCGGCAGCACGCGGCGCAGAAAATCCTGCGTGCGGGCGTTCTGCGGACGACCGAGCACCTCGTCGGGCGAGCCCTGCTCGACCAGCACGCCGCCGTCAAGGAACAGGACCCGGTCAGCCACCTCGCGGGCGAAGCCCATTTCGTGGGTGACGACGACCATCGTCATTCCTTCGTCGGCGAGCGAGCGCATGACGGACAGCACTTCGCCGACGAGCTCGGGATCGAGCGCCGAGGTAGGCTCATCGAAGAGGATCGCGTCGGGATTCATGCCCAATGCCCGCGCAATGGCGACCCGCTGCTGCTGGCCACCCGAGAGCTGCGCCGGATAGGCGTCCATTTTTGCGCCGAGCCCAACCCGTGCCAGGAGTTCCCGCGAGCGTGCGTAGACCTCGGCGCGAGGCTCCTTTTTCACGTAGATCGGCCCCTCGGCGACGTTCTCGAGCGCCGTGCGGTGCGGGAACAGGTTGAAGCGTTGGAACACCATGGAGACGCGCGTCCGGATCCCCCGGATGCGGGACTTCGTGGCGTCCACGCTTTCGCCATGCACGATGATCTCACCGCCCTGGTAGGTCTCCAGACCGTTGATGCAGCGCAGCAGCGTGGATTTTCCGGATCCCGACGGGCCGATGATGCAGACCACCTCGCCCGGCTCGACCGAGAAAGAAACGTCGGAAATGACCTCGTGGGTCCCGAACGACTTCCGCACATGCTTCAGCTCGATGACGCTCATTACGATCTCCTCAGTTTGCGCTCAAGCCAGCTATTGAAAGCCGTGAGAGGAAGGCTCATTGCGAGATAGATCAAAGCCACCAAGGTGAACACGGTCGTGTTCTCGAAGGTTGAAGATGCGAGCAGCTTGCCTTGCAGCGAGAGGTCGGCAACCGTGATGGTCGATGCGAGCGACGAGTCCTTGAGGAGCATCACCATCGTACTGCCATAGGGCGGCAGAGCCACGCGGACCGCTTGAGGCAGCACGACGCGGCGCATCACCAGGCCCCAGTGCATACCGATGGACAGAGCCGCTTCGGTCTGACCTCGATCGATCGCCTCGATCCCCGCGCGAAAGATTTCCGCCATATAGGGCGAGTAGGCGATGCCGAGGCCGATGATGGCGGCTTGGACCGCAGTGAGCGCGATGCCGAAATCCGGGAACACGAAGTAAATGTAGTATAGGGTCACCAATCCTGGAATGCCGCGCACGACGACGATCACCGTTCGGGCCACCCAGGCGAGCGGCACGATGCCGCTCACCCTCATGAATGCCAAGATCAGACCCAAGCCAGTCGCGAGGGCGAACGCACACAACATCACCAGGATTGTGTAGGTAACGCCTTGAAAAAGAAACGGTAGGTATTCCTGTGACTGGCTAAAGAACTTTTCCATAGTGCTTTCTTTCCGATCACAGGTTCCACTTTTCGAGGATCGCCTTCAATCGACCATCCTGTTTCATGGCCGTAAGGGATGCGTTGATCTTCGCCAGAAGCTCGGCGTTATCCTTCTTGACTGCCAAATTGATGCCGCCGTTCAGCCCGGACTTGTAGTCCCGGACCAGTCGCAGCTGAGGGAATTGGCCCTGCTGCAAGTTGTAGGCGAAGATCGGAAAGTCTCCGATGCCCGCGGCGAGCCGGCCGTTTGCGACTTCGCGAAGGACATCGGGAAGCGCTTCGTAGGCCTTGACCTCGGCAGCTCCGCTCTGTGCCTTCAGATACTCGATATAGCGGGTACCGATTTGCGCCCCGACGACCTTGCCCTTGAGGTCTGCAACGCTGCCATATTGCGTCTGGTCGGCGGCCGGCACGACCAGACCATCGCCGTAGGAATAAACATCCTGGGTGAAATCGACCACCTTGGCGCGTTCGGGTGTCGCCGTGATGGCGGCGGCGATGATGTCGATTTTGCCGGACGTGAGTGCGGGGATCAAAGCCGAGAACGGCATGGGCTGGTACTCGATCTTGAAGCCGACCTCCTTGCTGACGGCTTCAATCACGTCGATCATCATGCCCTGTGGTGAATTGGTCTTCACGTCAATGAATGCGAACGGCACGCTCGTCGGCGTCGAACCGACCTTGAAGACCGTTTGCGCGGACGCTGTCGTCGCGAAAACAGCCATGGCGATCGCAGCAAGGGTCGTTTTGAGTTTGATCATCCGCTTACCCTCCATTGGTTAACCGACTTGTCAGTTCATACGCGGGCGCTCTAAAACCAGCATTGTGTTTCAGTCGTGGAGAGAACAGGTCTGATTCTTTGGAGTGTTATAAGGCCAACTTATGCGGCTATTTTGATTGCAGAATGGCCGCATAAGTGCCTTTATTTTGGCCATCTGCTGCCGTTGGTCTTTTCCATGTGTCGAGATTGACCGCGACTGCATGAATCAATGCTGCGCGTTACATCATTTCGGGCCGCCGGATCGCAGATCCGTCGCTGAACCGGCTCAATCGATAAGCGGCTGGATCGACAATCGGCGCCTCGTTCAGGACCAGTTCACTCGCGAGACGTCCGGCACCCGGACCGATGCCAAATCCGTGACCGCTGAATCCGGATGCAATGACGAGGCCCGGAAGCTGATCGACCCTGGATATGACCGGAACGAGGTCCGGTGCGGTGTCGATCATCCCCCCCCAGGATGCCTCGACCTTGACGTCCTTCAAGGCCGGAAGTTCCCGGATGAGATTGCGAAGTCCGAACTCCACCAGCTCGGCATCAGGCTTGGGGTCGAGGATCCTCGTCTTCTCGAAGGGAGAGATTTGGTCGTTATGCCAGGATCCGAGCGCTTCCGGACCGTTCCAGAAACTGCTGTCGATCCGGTACTTCAGCTTCTTTGCCAGCTTGGCCCGGTACATCTGGTAGAACTTCGTGGCGTAGCGCAGGCCTTGCGGTGCAATGTTCACCGACCCGTGGCCCGGCACGGCGACGGTGTACTTGCCGTCAAGACGGCGTCTCATGGCAATGCCCGGCATGCTGACACTGCCTGCGGTCAGGACATCCGGTGCCGTATTGGTCCGGAACGCGGTTCCCCCGATGTTGGCGATCGGCAGATCGATGCCGTGGTGACGGCAGAAACGGGAGTTCCACGCACCGCCTGCGGCGACTACAGCCGAAGTCCGGATCAATCCTCGTTCCGTCCAAACTCCGGCCACTTTTCCGCCGGCGACATCGATGCCGCGGACGGCGCAATTCTGATGGAGCAGGACGCCCTTCGCCTTCGCTCCCTCCGCTATGGCAGGCACCGCGAGGCTCGGCTCGGCCCGTCCGTCCGTCGGTGACCAAACGCCGCCAAGCCAGGTCGAAACGCTGCCCGGAGTACGCTCCTTGGCTTGGGCTCCGCTGAGCAACTCGCTCACAAAACCCTGTTCGCGTGCAGATTTGCCCCACCGTTCCCAGCGGGCGATCTCTTCCTCGTCGCGGCTGCAATAGAGGAGACCCATCCGCCGGAACCCGAGATCGCGGCCGATCTCGGCGCCGAGTTCCTCCCACCGCCGGAGGCTGAACATCGCCAGGGAGAGTTCGTGCAGGTCACGGTTCTGCTGTCTCACCCATCCCCAGTTCCGGCTCGATTGTTCGCCTGCAACCACTCCCTTTTCGAGCAGGGCAACGGAAACCCCTTTCGACGCAAGCTCATAAGCTGTGCAGGTGCCGACGACACCGGCGCCGATCACGACCACATCCACATGTTCTGGGAAAGATGAGCTGTCGGATACAGGCTCAACCTGGATTGGCATGGCTTCAAACCCTCATTTCACGATGCGGGCGGGCTTTTGGCCCGAATTGAACTGGTTTACGATCCGCCGGTCGGTCTGATTGCCATTGCCGGCTTTCCAGGCTGCGGAGCCCGGTGTGGTGCGTTGCGTCGCCCCCGTCATTCCGGAAGCGGATCCCAGCACCGGCGGAATGGGCTGAAATCGCCTGTCAAAACTCTGGTCCGGCGCGCCGATGCCACTGATCCGCTTCGACTTCGGTGCGCTTTCGATCTGCGCTTTAAAGACGGACGTCGAGCGCGCTGATTATCCAAAGCACCTTCGCTTCCTGGTCGGAGCGATTGGCCAGTCCATGTTCGACATCGCTGTTGAATTGGAAGCTGTCGCCTTCCTCCAGGAGAACGGTATGCTCTCCGACGGTCAGTTCGACCGCCCCGGCCATCACATAGCCCGCCTTCTGGCCGGCACCGATCAGCATCTCTTCCGTGGCGCTCCCGGGCGGCATCGTCACGAACATGAACCGCAATTCGTCCGCATACTGCGGCGACAGCAATTCCTTGGTTAGTCCTTTGTCCCCCACAACCATGCGCGGGCGTTGCGCCCGCCGGCGGATGAAAGGCGGAGCGTCGCCCGCTCCGCCCCGCTTTTCCTCGTCAAGAAACTTCCAGACATTCACATCAAGGGCGTCGCACAGACGCTGGAGCGTCTTGATCGAAGGATTCGCGCTGCCGCGCTCGATCTGGCTGATGATCCCTGCCGAAACAGAGGCTTTGGCGGCCAGTTCCGCGATCGTCAGCTTGCGCTCTCCCCGCAGCGTGCGCACGCGCCGGCCGATCAACTGCGCATTTTCGTCGGCCAGTTCCGGCGCCACTTCGCTCGGCTGCGCCGCGGGTGAATTCTTGCCGGCAACCATGTGCCCTCCCGTTCAATAAAATGATCATACTGCAATGAACGTCCTGCGCACAAGTGTCATGCTGCGTGCTCTCCCTCGAACGGTCCGCCGTATGAGGATGATCGATTTCTGGCCTTACGCCAGGGTTAGGAGCCGCCGATCCGGCGAGTTGACCGGCGGCTCGGTCTTCGATCACTATATTGATGATCTGATCCAAAAGATTCAGTGCGGTGGGTCCTGTCGCATCCATCTGGCTCGTGGCAGGATAGGCGGCACCGTCGCAAAAATCGTCCCATGGGTACGCAAAGATGGCTGCCGGCATCACTGCCGATGCTGTGCGGCCTGTGATTCGCACTGCTGGGCGATGAACTGGACAACTTCGGCAAGCACAATGAACCCGATGGCGAATGGCTCGGCGGCCTTGGTGGCTGCGCCCCTCATGATCTTAGCCGACGCCCGCTCCAATCCGTGCTGAATGACATAGGGATTTAGAGGATTGTTGTGCTGGGCCGGCGCATTGCGGTGATTTGTGCGGCGGTTGCCCCGGTAATCTCGGGAAGCGGTTGGTGGTTCAGGCATGTCAGTTGCCCTATGGGAGCACCGCATCACGCTATCGAAACTCCGGGGAGGAGAAAGCTTTGAGCGAACGCGGGCTGGAGGATGGATTGGCGGACGGTGCGTTACCGCCCTCCCTGACGGTCGATGCCTTCGACGTGCGGATGGCCGACATCGCCGACATCGACCTTGAGCGCTTGCAGGCGCTGTCGATCTCGGTCGGTTGGCCGCATCGCGCGGAGGATTGGCAGTTCGCGCGCGAGGTCGGCTACGGCTTCGTCGCCCTCGACGAGATCGACCGCGTCCTGGGGTCGGCGATGTGGTTTCCCCATGGCGACGATTTCGCGACCATCGGCATGGTCATGACCTCGCCCCGGCTGCAATCGCTGGGGGTTGGCGAATGGCTGATGAAGCGGGTGCTGTCGGCGTCGGCGGGGCGGACCTATCGGCTGAGCGCCACCCGTGCGGCGCTGGCGCTGTACCGCTCGCTCGGCTTCATCGGCCATCGGACCGTGTTCCAATGCCAGGGAGAGGCACGCCGGAGCGACCCGCCCTCCTCCGCAGAGCCGGTGCGCCGGCTGGAGGCGGCGGATCTCGCGGCGGTGACGGCGCTGGACGAGCGCGCCTTCGGAACCTCGCGCGCCGGGCTGATCGCGCGGCTGTTCGAGCAGTCGGTCGGCTATGGGCTGGAGCGCGACGGCAAGCTGGCGGCCTTCGCTCTCTGCCGCCCCTTCGGTCGCGGGCATGTCGTCGGCCCGGTGGTCGCCGGGCTGGACGAGGACGCCGTCGTGGTGGTGCAACCCCATGTGAACGAGCATGACGGCCGTTTCCTGCGCCTGGATACCCATCTGGACGAGGGGATCTTCCCGCTGTTCGTCGCGCGGTCGGGTTTGAAGATTCACGACACGGTGCTGACCATGTCGCTGGGCGCCCCGCTGACCGATCCGTCGACGCGTGGGCCGGACCGCCCCGTCACCTTCGCACTCGCCACCCAGGCCCTGGGTTGAGCCGCCCCCGATTTCACGAATAAGGATGCGCCGATCATGCCGGGACAGATGCCGGACTCCTCCGCCGGCTCTCACGCCGAACCCGTGCCCGAACCGTCCCCCTATCCATCCTCCACTGGCAACCGCGCCGGAATCATGCTTCGGCTGGTGTCGGCCGGGCTGTTCGTGGTGATGTCGCTGTTCGTCAGGCTGGCGACCGTCGAGGCGCCGATCGGACAGATCGTCTTCTACCGCAGCGCCTTCGCTCTGCCGCCGATCGTCGCCTATCTGATGTGGCGCCGGCAATTCCCCTCGGCCCTGAAGACACGGCAGCCGGTCGGACATCTGAAGCGCAACCTCTATGGCGGCGCTGCGATGGTGCTCTCCTTCATTTCCCTGGCCTATCTGCCCCTGGCGCTGGCGACCGCGCTGGGGTTCCTGGCTCCGCTGTTTGCGGTGCCGGCCGCCATGCTGTTCCTGCGGGAACGGCCGGGCGCCGTCGCCATCGGTGCGGCGCTGACCGGCTTCGCCGGGGTGATTCTGATGCTCGCCCCCGCCTTCGAAGGGCCGACGCTGGATCACAACACCATCATCGGGGTGGCGGCCGGGCTGGCTATGGCGGTCGCGACCGCGGCCGGCCGGGTGGAGATCAAGACTCTGACCGCGACCGAAGCACCGGGAACCATCGCCTTCTATTTCGCCGTCATCTGCGCGCTTGGCGGTCTGGCAAGCTGGCCGTTCGGCTGGATCGCCCCGACGGGTCATTCGATGGCTTATCTCGTCGGTGCCGGCATCTTCGGCGGGCTGGCGCACATCACCATGACCGAGGCGATGGCCCGTGCGCCGGTATCAACCCAGGCGCCCTTCGACTACACCGCCATGCTGTGGGCGCTGATGCTCGACGCCGCCATCTTCGGCCTGCTGCCGTCCCCGGTCAGTCTGGCCGGTGCCTTCGTGATCGCGGCGTCGGCCCTGGTGGTCCCGCTGGCCGGCCGGTTCACCGTCCGGTCGGAAGTGCTGGAGTCCGCACGCTGAAGTCCGTACGCCGCGGCCCGCCGTTGAACCGGCAGGCCGCGGCTTGCTTTTCAGGGTAGAGCGACCGTTTGGCCGGCCGGCTGGCCGGTGGTCTGGAAGCGGTCGATGCGGAAATCATGCAGCGGCGTGTCGGTGCGACCGGTGGCGATGATCTCCGCCATCACGTCGCCGACGCCGGGGCCCAACTGGAAGCCGTGGCCGCTGAAGCCGAAGGCGTGGAACAGGCCGGGTATCGTCGCCGACGCCCCCATCACCGGAAGCTTGTCGGCGACATAGCCTTCGCAGCCCGACCAGGTGCGGATCACCGCGACGTCGGCGATGGCCGGCAGCAACCGCACCAAGCCCCGCAACTGTCCGGGCAGCCGCGCCGGGTCCGCCTTGGCATGGCCGGGGTCGAGCGGCACCGCCACGCGCTCCGCAGCGCCGCCAAAGACGATGTTGCCGCGCTCAACCTGACGCAGATAGCCATCGCCGCCGGCGCGCGACCACATGCCGACCACCGGCAGGATCCGGTGCGGCAGCGGTTCGGTGACGCCCATCTGCGGCCCATACGCCGCCATCGGCACGTTCTCGCCGAAGCCGGCGGCGACGCGGGCCCCCCAGGCGCCGGCGGCGTTCAGCAGACAGTCCGCGGTGAAGCGGCCCCGCTGCGTCACCGCTTCGAAGCCCGAACCGGTCGCCGACACCTCCACCGCTCCGCACTCCTCGACGATCTCGGCGCCCAGGCGGCGGGCGGCGTCGGCGAAGGCGGGTGCAATCAGGCGCGGGTTGCCGCTGCCGTCCTGCGGAGAGAAGGAGGCGGCGATCGCCCCCGGCCCCAAGCCGGGAAAGCGGCGGCGGATCTCCGGCGGTGTCAGCTCCTCCAGCTCCAGCCCCCAGGGCCGCGCGTCGGCGACATAGCGGCGCATGTCGGCCAGCCCATCCTCGTCGAACACCAGCCGCAGATGGCCGGTGGCGCGGAACTCCACGTCGCGGCCGAGCAGCCGTTCCGCCTCGCCCCACAGCGCCCGCGACCGGTGGGCGAGCGGCAGCTGCGGCAGATAGCGTCCGCTGCGGCGGATGTTGCCGAAGGACGCGACCGTCGCGCCCATACCGACGCGGTTGCGTTCCAGCAGGGTGACGCGCAGGCCACGCCGGGCCAGGAAGAAGGCGGCGGCCGATCCCATCAACCCGCCGCCCAGCACGATAACCCTCATCGACCTCTCCCACAGGCGGGCGGACGCGGCTCCGCCCCATCGGTCAGGCTGCCCAGGACGGGCGGGCGGGTCAAAGACGGGTTGGGCATGATCCCATAAGGCCGGGCTATGGACTGAGCATCAAGAGGCCGGGTGCAATAAGTCCGCCTTATGCATTTGCTTTCATTGGGTCTTAGACCGCCCTTGGGCCGCCATGTCAGCTTTTCTCCAGCACAAGCACAGGCTGACAGGCAGAAGGGAGCTGAGATGGACGGGGGCATGGGTGAGGCCGATTGGAAGGTCGGTGTCGACATCGGCGGGACCTTCATCGATTTCTGCGCGCTGGACACCCGGTCGGGCCGGGTGGCGTCGCTGAAGGTGCTGACGACGCCGGACGACCCCGGTGCGGAGCTGATGACCGGCCTGACCCTGCTGGCCGAGCGGGAGGGGATGGACCCGCGCGCCGTCACCCGCTTCGTGCACGGCACGACGGTGGGGATGAACACGGTCATCCAGCGCAAGGGCGCGCCGCTGGCACTGCTGACCAATGCGGGATTCGAGGACGTGATCGAACTCGCCCGGCTGCGCATGCCGGACACCTACTCCCTGTTCTGCTCGCGCCCGGACCAACTCGTCGCCCGCGACATGGTCTTCGGCATCCCCGCCCGCCTGCGCTCCGACGGGACGGAGCGGCAGGCCCCCGACAGGACGGCCGTCGCCGACGCCGTTGCCGCCCTCAAGGCCAAGGGAGCGGTGGGCGTCGTCGTCTCCTTCCTCCATTCCTGGCGCGACGGCGGCCACGAGGCTGCGGTGAAGGAGGAGATCGCCCGGCTGGCCCCGGACCTGTTCGTCTTCACCTCCGCCGAGGTCTGGCCGGTGATCCGCGAGTATGAGCGGACGACCACCGCGATCCTGAACGCCTATGTCCATCCCCGGATTTCCGGCTACCTGTCGGCCCTGGAGGAGCGGCTGGCCGGCCGTGCGGTTCCCGCCCGCCCGCTGCTGACCAAATCCAATGGTGGAGTGATGAACGCGGCGGAGGGCAAGAGGGCCTGCGTCCACATGCTGCTGTCGGGTGCCGCCTCCGGCGTGAACGGGGCGGCATGGCTGGCCCGGCAGGCCGGGGAGCCGCGCATCCTGACGCTGGACATCGGCGGAACCTCGGCCGATTTCGCGCTCATCATCGACGGTCAGGCCCAGTTCGGCGTCGGCGAGATGATCGGCGAGTTTCCGCTGCACATCCCCTCGGTGTCGGTCAGCTCAATCGGCATCGGCGGCGGGTCGATCGCCAGCGTCGACGGGCAGGGGGTGCTGCGCGTCGGCCCCGAATCCGCCGGATCGACGCCCGGCCCGGCCTGCTACGGCCGTGGCGGCGACTGGGCGACGGTGACCGACGCGATGGTGGTGTGCGGCTGGCTTGGCCACAGCCAGATGGCCTACGGGCAGCTGCGGATGGATGCCGGCCTCGCCCGTGCCGCGGTAGGGCGGCTGGCCGACCAGTTGGGCCGTTCGCCGGAGGCCACCGCCCAGGCGATCCTCGACGTCGCGGTGTCGGAAATGTTCGCGGAGGTCGAGAAGATGGCTGCACGCGCCGGCGTCGACGTACGGGACTTCGCGCTGATGCCCTTCGGTGGCGGCGGGCCGATGCTGGGGGTGTTCCTGGCGCGCGAGCTGGGCATGCCGCGCGTCGTCGCGCCGCGCTGGCCGGGCGTGGTGTCGGCGCTGGGCGGTCTGGTCGCCGACCTGCGCGGCGATTTCGTCCGCACCCTGTTCGCCGAGCTGTCCCCCGGCTTGATGCCGGCGCTGCGCGAGGCGTTTGCCGCGATGGGTGCGGAGGGGCGAGACTGGCTCGCCGCGCAGGGCCACTCCGGAGCCGCCGAGCTGATGATCGTCGCCGACATGCGCTATGCCGGCCAGAGCTATGAGATCGAGACGCCGCTGGACCCCTCCTGGCTGGACGCCGACGATCCCGGCGCCATCGCCGCCGCCTTCCACGCGGCGCATGCCCGGCTCTATGATTTCGACGATCCGGACGGGCGGATCGAGATCGTCAACCTGCGCCTGTCGGCCATCGGCAGCGGCCCGGTGCTGCATTTCCCCACCGCACCGGACGAGCTGCGCGCCGCATCGGCGGAACGGAGCGTCCCGGTCTTCACCGGCGGCGCCGTGACCCCGGTCGGGCTGTACCGTCGCGCGGATTTGCAGGCCGGCGCGCGCTTCCAGGGGCCGGCCATCGTAGCCCAGGAGGACACCACCTTCGCCATTCCGGCCGGAACCGACGCGCGCGTCGATGCGCACCTCAATCTCCACCTGACCTTTGCGGAGTGATCGCCATGTTCGATCGGATGAAGCTTCAGGTTCTGGCGAACCACGCGCGCTCGGCGGCCGAGAACATGGCCCACACGCTCCAGCGCACCGCCCATTCCGCCTTTGTCAAGGAGACGGAGGATTTCACCGTCATGCTGCTGAACCGCCGGGGCGAGACCTTCGGCGTGCCGATGGAGCTGGGGGCGACCTGGTATCCGGGCCTGACCTACGGCCGCGCCATCGCCATGATCGAGGATTACCGGCCTGGCGACGTCGCCTTCACCAACGATCCCTATTCCGGCTTCGTGGCGACCCACGCCCCCGACACCCACCTGTGGAAGCCGGTCTTCTTTGAGGACGAGATCATCGCCTGGACCGGCGGGCACATCCACAACACCGACATGGGCGGCGCCGTCCCGGCCTCGCTGTCGCGGGCGCTGACCGAAATCCATCAGGAAGGCATCCGCTTCCCGCCGATGAAGCTGGTCCGCGAAGGGGTGTTCGACGAGCAGATCCTGCGGATCATGACCACCAACGTCCGCAAGCCCGACCTGAACATCGGCGACATCAAGGCGCTGGTCGGCGCGCTCAACACCGGCGAGCGCAAGATCCTCGCCATGGTGGAGAAGTTCGGCAAGACCGCCTTCCTCGATGGCGTCGACGCGCTGCTGGACCATGCCGAGGCGCAGGCGCGCGACATCCTGCGCGCCATGCCCGACGGCCAGTGGGTATTCGCCGACTATGCCGACGAGGATTCGGTCGCCGCCAACCCCTGCCGCCTGAAACTGACCCTGACGATCCGGGGCGACGAGGCGATCCTGGACTTCACCGGGTCGGACCCGCAGCTCGCCTCCTCGCTCAACGTGCCGTCGGGCGGCGACCCCCGCCACACCATCCTGCTGGTCGGTGTCTATTACGTCCTCTACACCCTCAACCCGAAAATCCTGCTCAACACCGGCCTGACCCGGCCCTTCACCTGCATCACCCCGGAAGGATCGGTCCTGAACCCGACCTTCCCGGCGGCGGTGGGCATGCGGTCGCTGACCTGCGCGCGCCTGCGCTCGGTGATCTTCGGCGCCTTCTCCCAGGCGGTGCCGGAACGGCTTCCGGCGGCTCCGGCCGGCAACAACTGCATCGTCAACGTGATGACCACCGACGAGCGGACGGGCAACCGCATCATCGCCGCGGTCAACCCGGTGGTCGGCGGTGGCGGCGGCATGCCGCACCGCGACGGCACCAACGGGTCGGGCGCCGACGCCGCCTATCTGAAGAACACGCCGATCGAGATCACGGAGATGGAAACCCCGGTGGAGTTCGTCCGCTACGGTCTGGCGACCGACAGCGGCGGAGCCGGGCGCTGGCGTGGCGGGCTGGCCACCCACATGGCCTTCCGCGTCTTCTCCCCCGACACCCGGATCACCGCACGCAACCGCGACCGCGGCTTTTTCCGCCCCTGGGGCGTCTTGGGCGGCCGGGCGGCGGGTCTGTCCGACATGGTGGTCAATCCCGGCACGCCGGGGGAAAAGCGGCTGGGCAACATCGACACCGCGGTGCTGCAGCCGGGTGACGTGCTGGACATCCGCTCGGCCGGGGGCGGTGGCCGGGGCGACCCGTTCACCCGCGAGCCATGGCGGGTAGCCCGCGACGTGGCCCGCGGCTACGTCTCCGTGGCCGCGGCGGAGCGGGAGTATGGCGTCGTCATCCGCGACGGCGTGCTCGACGCCGACGCCACCGACCGGCTGCGTGCCGCCCGGCCTGCACCCTCCGGCCATTTCCATTTCGGACCGGAGCGCGAGGGGTACGAGCGCCAATGGAACCCGGATGCCTATGATTTCCTGACGCGGACCCTGGACGGACTGCCGATCCACTGGCGTTTCTTCGCCAAGACGGAGATCTTCAGCCGCATGGCCGGCCGCACCGGGGCCGACGGGGTGGGGGCGGCACTGGAAGAGGTCTACGCCCGCTTCCCCGAGATGCCGCGCTCCAAGGCACTGGTCCAGGAGGCGGCGGAATGAGCGGCACGGCAGGCGGCCGGCTGGTCAGGCTGGCTGAAACGGGTCGGGCGCCGGTCCGCTTCCTGCTGGACGGGATGGAGCGCACCGCCCTGTCGGGCGATACGGTGCTGACGGCGATCCTCACCAATGCTCCGACGCTGCGGCAGGCGGAGTTCGGCCCGGAGCAGCGCGCCGGATTCTGCCTGATGGGGGCCTGCCAGGATTGCTGGATCTGGCAGGAGCAGGGGCCGCGCCTGCGCGCCTGTTCCACCCCGGTGGCGGACGGCATGCGGCTGCTGACCCGGACGCGGGAGGACTGGCCATGACGGAGCCGAACCAATCGCGTGTCGTGATCGTCGGCGCCGGTCCCGCCGGGATCCGGGCCGCGGAGACGCTGGCGGCCGTCGGGCTGCGCCCGACGGTGATCGACGAGGGCGCCCGGGCCGGCGGGCAGATCTACCGCCGTCCGCCCGACGGCTTCACCCGTCCGCCGTCGACGCTCTACGGTTCGCAGGCGGGCAAGGCGGTGGCTCTGCACACCGCCTTTGACGGGCTGGTTTCGGCTGGCCGCATCGTCCATCTGCCGCGCCATTCGGTGGTCGCGCTGGCCGACGGGACTCTGCACGCGGTGGGTGACGGCGGAAGCCGCCGCATCGGCTGCGACCGGTTGATCCTGGCGACCGGGGCGACCGACCGTCTGGCCCCGGTGCTCGGCTGGCAGGCGCCCGGCGTCTACAGCCTCGGCGCGATGCAGATCGCGCTGAAGGCCCAGGGTGTCGCGATGGGGCGGCGGATCGTGCTGGCCGGGTCGGGACCGTTGCTGACCCTGCTGGCGACGCAACTGCGGAAAGCGGGGGCGGAGATCGCCGCGGTCCTCGACACCGCCGGTATGCGTGGCCAGATCGCCGCCTTCCCCGACCTGGCCGTCCGCCCGTCCTTTGCCTTGCATGGGCTGGCGATGCGGGCGCGGCTGGGCCGGCTCTATCACGCCGGTATCGCTCTGGAGGGGATCGAAGCGACGGACACCGGGGTGACGGCGGTGCGCTGGAAGGACGCCGCCGGGCGGATGCGGAGCACGGCGTGCGATGCGGTCGGGCTGGGCTGGCATCTGAAGGCGGAAACCCAGCTTGCCGATCTCGCCGGCTGCCGGTTCGCCTATGACGAGACCTGGGCGCAATGGTTGCCCTGTGCCGATTGCATGGGCCGTGCCGGTGACGGCGTCTATCTGGCCGGCGACGGCCTGCGCCTGCTGGGAGCCGACGGGGCGGAGGTCGCCGGCCGCCTCGCCGCTGCCGCCTGCCTGTCCGATCTGGGCTTGCCGGTGCCGGACGTTGCCGCCGATCTGAAGCGGCTCGACCGGCTGGAGCGCTTCGCGCGCGGCATCGCGCGGGCTTTCCCCTGGCCAGCCGATCAGGTACGCACCCTGCCCGACGACACCGTCCTGTGCCGCTGCGAGGGCATCACCGCCGGTGCGGTGCGTGAAACCGCTGTTTATGGCGGGGCGGAGGCCAATCGGGTGAAGTCACTGGGCCGGGCCGGGATGGGGCGCTGCCAGGGCCGCTATTGCCAATTGGCGGCGGCCGACCTGATCGCCGCCACGGCCGGACTGGCCCACGCCGGAGACGCGGGCCGCCTGCGGGCGCAGGCGCCGGTTCGGCCGGTGACCATCGCCGCGCTGCTGGAGGGGGAGTGATCCCCCTCCGGAAGCCCGTCACAGCGCCGACAGCACCTCGTCCAGGGTGGTCAGGAACAGTGTGGCGTCATCGGCCGAGAACACCAGCGGCGGACGGATCTTCAGGATGTGCCCTTCCTGCCCGGTGGCGCTGATCAGCACCCGGCGCCGGCGCATGTCGTTCACAACGCGGGCGGTTTCCTCCGGCGCCGGGGTCTTCAGCTTGCGGTCGCGCACCATCTCGACGCCGATGAACAGGCCGCTGCCGCGCACGTCGCCGATCAGGTCGTGCTTGGCGGCGAGCGCGCGGATGCCGCCGATCATCCGGGTGCCGACGGTCAGGGCATTCTCCTGCAACCGCTCCGTCTTGATGACGCGCAGCACCGCATGTGCCACGGCGCAGGACACCGGGTTGCCGCCGAAGGTGTTGAAATAGCGCTGGTTGCGGCCGAACGCCTCGATCACCTCCGGACGGAAGATGGCGCCGGCCACCGGGTGGCCGTTTCCCATCGGCTTGCCGACCGTCACGATGTCGGGCACCAGCCCGTGGCGGGCGAAGCCCCACATGTGGGTGCCGAGCCTGCCGAAGCCGGGCTGCACCTCGTCGGCGATGAAGATGCCGCCGGCCTTGCGCATCACCTCCACCGCCGGGGCCAGGAAGCCGGCCGGATCGGTGAAGACGCCGCTGCTGGAGAAGATGGTGTCGACCAGCAGCGCCGCCGGGGCAATCCCCTTCTCCCGCAGGTCGGCGATGGCCTCTTCCACCGAGCGGGCGAAGGCGGCGCCGACCTCCGAGTCCGCAATGCGGTAGCTGTCGGGCGACGGCACCACCCGGACATGGTCGCCCAGCTTCACCGCGGCGCCCAGCGACGGCGACATCTCCGCCAGTGCCGAGGTGACGCCGTGATAGGCGTTGTGGGCGATGACGACGCCGGTGCCGCCGGTGTGGACGCGGGCGACGCGCAGGGCGAGATCGTTGGCCTCGCTGCCGGTGCAGGTCAGCATCAGGTGCGACAGCGGCGCCGGGAATTCCGCCAGGAAGGCTTCGGCGAAATCGAGGATGCCGTCGGTCAGGTAGCGCGTGTGGGTGTTCAGCACCGCCGCCTGCTTCGCCATCGCCTCGACCACCTCCGGCCGCGAATGGCCGACCGAGGCGACGTTGTTGTAGGCGTCGAGATAGCGGTTGCCGTCGGCGTCATAGAGGTAGGAGCCCTCCCCGCGCACGACATGGATCGGGTCGGCGTAGAACAGGCGATAGGCCGGACCGAGCAGCTTTTCACGGCGGGCGATCAGGGCGCGCTCACGCTCCGGCAGGGAGCCGGCGGCTTCGGGCGCATAGGCATTGATCATCGTCATGGCGGGTCACACTTCCTGGCAGGCGAGGTGGATCAGACGGTGAGCGGCGGCGGCTTCGTCACTGGTCAGCCGCTCCAGGCCGGCGAAGGCGCGTTCGGAATTCCGCCGGATATAGTCGGCATTCGCCGGATGTTCGGCCGCGCGCCAGCTGGTGATGGCGATGGCGAGGGCGAGGCGGGCCGCCACCAGATCGGGCAGCAGCTCCACCTCCGCCGCCGTCAGCGGCAGCACGGCGTTGTAGGCGCGGGTCATCTCGACGATGGAGCCGAAGGGCGTCTCGCCGCTGGTGACGTGATAGGCCAGCGCCGTCGCCAGATCATTGACCAGCGGCGCCTTCAGCGCGTCGCCGAAATCGATGATGCCCGTGACCGTTTCGCAGCCGACCGGATCGACCACCGCATTGTGGGGATTGAGGTCGTTGTGGATCACCTGATGCCGCAGGCTGGGCAGCCGGGGGTCGATCTCATCCGCGAAGCGGGCGATGAAGCGCTCCACCATCCGGCGGCGCGGGCCGTCCGCCAGATAGCGCAGCTTGTCGGCGACGCTGGCGGTGCGGGTGATGTCCCACAGCAGATCGCGCTCCGATCCCGGATGCTCGTAGTCGGAGAGCGCCAGATCCAGCCGGGCCAGCGTGGTTCCCAGCGCCCGCATGAGCCCTGGGGAGGCCGGCGCCGCGTGGAGCGGCGTGCCGTCCAGATAGGTCAGCAGCCGCAGGATCATCGGTTGGCCGTCGATCAGGACCGTGGTCTGCGCCTCGCCATCCACGGTCGGCACGACGCGCGGCACCGGCAGGACAGGGTCTCGCAAGGCGACATGCTGCATCGCCCCGGTCTGGAAGGCGGTGACGAGCTGTGGTTCGGCCGGATTGGTGAACTTCAGCACATAACTCTGCCCATCGGCCCTCTGTTTCCCAGGCGTGGTGATGTGGAAGTTGCGGTCGCGCTCGCTGCTCAGTTCGCGGACGGTACCGGACAGCCCGAAATACTGTCGCATCATGGCGCCGGCCTCATCCACGGAGATCGGCGGCGCGACGGTGGTCAGAACATCACGCTGTGTCATGGCCGAACTCTCCTGGTCATTCGAAACCTTCAATGTTTGATGCATCATCGGCATGGGCGGACCGGTCTCGGCAGCCGGTGAAAGGAATCAGGAAGCCAGCGCTTCCGGGACTCGGGCGGAAGCCGCAGCGTCGATCCGTTCCAGGATCGGACCGCTCGCCAGCAGGATGTCGGCCTGAATGGCGATGGCCGCCGCCGGGGCGTCGTGGCGGCGGATGGCGTCCATCAGCGGATAGTGATGGTCGATCATCATGCGCCCGGCGCCACCATAGACGTCGGCGATCAGCGGTCCCATCTGGAGCCATAGCCGCCGCAGAATGTCGCCGAGCACCGGCATATCGGCGATTTCCGCCAGCTTGAAGTGAAAGATCTGATTGAGTTCGGTCGCCAGCGGGGTGTTGCCGACGGCCATCGCCTCTTCGTTGCGCGTCAGCAGGGCTTCCAGCTGCTCGATCTGGGCGGGTGTGGCCTTCTCGGCGGCGCGCGCCGCGGCCAGCCCTTCCAGATTGACGCGGATATCGCGGATCTCCAGATAGGCGGCGCGGGTCAGCATCGGAACGCGGATGTCGCGCGGCGAGCGCAGAACCAGTGCCTGATCCTGCACCAGACGCAGGATGGCGTCGCGCACCGGCGTGACGCTGGTCCCCAGCCGTTCGGCCAGATCGCGGATCTTGAGACGGTCGTTCGGCTTGAACGCGCCCTTCATCAGGGCTCCGCACAATTTCTGGTAAATCGTGCTACCTAGATTGTCATGTTCAAGAAGGGTGAGGTCGAACCCGCTCATCGTCTGCCCGGTACCCGATCGCCGATTTCGCTGTATGATGCATCATATTGACGGGGTTCCGATTGGAGGTCAAGCTGTCCCTGCGGCCGCCCTTCGATAGGGTACGAAAACAAGGCGCAGGAGTGCTCCCCCGATGTCGTCACCTCCGCCGCCCATGATGTCCGCCCGTCAAAACGCAAAGCAGGGAGAGGACGCATGACCGCCGAAACGGGTTTCGCCAAGCCGGGGCCGCGCATCGCCCTGATCCATGCGCTGGAAGAATCGGTGGTGCCGGCGCGGACCGCCTGCCGGGCGCATTGGCCGGAAGCGCGGATCTTCGACCTGCTCGACACTTCGCTGGCCGTCGATCTGGCGGAGGCCGGCGGGCTTGACGAAGCGATGATGAAGCGTTTCCGGACGCTGGCCGACTATGCCGCCGGTACCATGGGCGCTGGTGGGCGGACCGCCGGCATCCTGTTCACCTGCTCCGCCTTCGCTCCGGCCATCGACGCGGTCAAGCCGCACCTGCCGATCCCTGTCCTGCGGCCAAACGAGTCGGCATTCGAGGCGGCCTTGGCAACCGGCGACCGGATCGGCATCGTCGTCAGCTTCGGCCCCTCCGCCGACTCCCTGCGCGCGGAGTTGCTGGCGATGGCCGCCGCTGCCGGTCGTCGCATCGAGGTCACGGTCGCCGTTGCCGATGGGGCGCTGGCGGCGCTCAAACATGGTAACGGCGAGGAGCATGACGCGCGCGTGGCGGGGACCGCGGAGCAACTGCGCGGCTGCGACGTTGTCGTGCTCGGCCAGTTCTCGATGGCGCGAGCCCAGTCGAGGCTTCAGCCGCTGCTGTCCGTCCCGGTGCTCACCACACCCGGGGCGGCGGTCGAGGCGCTGCGCCGCCTGACGGCGCCCGCCGGCATCGCCTGATGACCTGCCCCGCGGCCGTGTCAGCGCAGGCCGATGGCGCGGTCGCGGGCGCTGAGGATATGCGTGCCGATCGCCGCCTTGGCCCGGTCCGGGTCGCGGGCCTGGATGGCGTGGATGATCGCCAGATGCTCGCGCATCGTTGGCACCAGAACGGTGGTGTTCAGCTTGGTCTTCGCCTGCTTGATCAGCCGGATCTTGATCTGGTTGACCCGGTAGGCGTCGGAGATGATGGCGTTGCCCAGCGCGTCGATGATGGTCAGGTGCAGCGCCCAATCGATGTCCTGCGCCTCCTTCAGCAGCACGGGCTGCACGCCGCCCTTCGATTCGGCCTCGGCACAGGCGGCGATGATGCGTTCATGGTCGTCCAGCAGCGCGCCGATCGTCGCCTCCGGCGCCTCCTGGGCGAAGACCGCCACCGCCTCCCTTTCCAGGAACAGGCGGAACTGGAAGGCGTCGCGGATCAGGTTGAGGTCGACATGGGCGACCTGCATTCCCCGCTGCGGTACGGTCTTCACCAGCCCTTCGGCCTCCAGCCGGGGGATCAGTTCGCGGATCGCCCCCAGCGGCAGTTCGGTCAGCTCGACCAGCTCGCGCTGCGAGATGAACTGCCCGGGGCGGATCTCGTCCGCCAGCAGCCGTTGCGTGAAGCTTTCGTAAGCCCGGCTGCGCAGGTTGACCGTTTCCCGGTCACGTTTGGCCCCGTCGCTTTTGGCGGAGGTCGTCATCCGATTGCTGTCCCGTCAGGAGGCCACCATCAGGCGGCCCTATCCGCGAACACCCGGTCGAAGAGGTGGCCGAGCATCGCGGTGTCCGCCACCGACATAGGCAGCAAAGGCGCCCTCACCGTCAACCATGCGCTGTCGCCGGTAACGTGCGACACCAGCGCCTTCACCGCCGGGGTGACGGGATAGCGCAGCACGGCATCCACCAGCTCGACCAGAGCCGCATCGTCGCGGCCCTGATGGACCACCGTCCGCAGGCGGCCCGGTACCAGATTGGCCATGCCGGAAATGGCACCCTGGCCGCCGTCGCGCACCGCCTGGGCCAGCACCCGCTCGTCGCCGATCAACACGGCGAGGTCGTGGCGGTGGGCGGCGAGAAGCTGCTGGCTGTAGCCCCAGTCGCCGGCCGAATCCTTGACCCCGACGATCGCCTGCGGGAAGGCGGCCTTCAGCCGGCTGATCAGGTCGATCGACAGCGGAACCGCGGTGACGGACGGGATGTGGTACAGGATGATGTCACGCGCCCGGTCGCCGAGCTTGGTGATGAGGCTGGAGAACCAGGCGAACAGCCCGTCGTCCGACACCCCCTTGAAGTAGAAGGGCGGGGCGACCAGCAGCGCCCGCGCCCCGGCGTCGAGCAGCTGGTTGGCCTGATCGAGCGCGTCGTGCAGCGACGCGGCGATGACGCCGCCGACCACATGGCTGCGGAAATCGATGCCGGCACCCTTCAGCGCGCCGATCATCTGCTCGCGCGCCACTTGGCCGAGCAACGGACCCTCTCCCGTGGTGCCGAACAGGGTGACCGAGTCGCAGCCGTTGGCGAGGCACCAGGCGACATGCCGGGTCAGGCGGGCCAGATCCACGCTGCCGTCCTCATGGTACGGGGTGGTCAGCGCGCAGGACAGGCCGAAGCGGCCAGTGGATTGATTCACTTTGTATTTCTCCCAGGAACGGCTGAACGGACGGCCGAAAGGCTGCCGCGTTACCACTAACATGTTACTAGGATGTTTTTCGTTTGCAAGGGGGCTGCGCCGGATTTATACGTTGACCCAGCAATCAAATCGGTGGCGGTGCGGATCCGTGTCGCTCACAGTGTCCGCCGCAACAGGCAAATCCGGGCAAGTCTGGGCGCCCAAGGCCCAGGCGATAACGGGCCAGATGATAACGGGGAGGAGTGCATGTCGATGTCGAACGGAATGTCTTTGTCGCGCCGCCGACTTCTGGCGTCGGGCGCCGCAGCCGGCGCGCTGGGCCTGAGCGGTATCGGCTTGCCCGCCTTCGCCCAGAGCAGTGGGGTCGGTTCCAGCGGGATCAACTGGCGCAAATATGCCGGCACCAAGATCGAGGTGAACCTGATCAAGAGCCCCCGTGGCGAGACGCTGACCAAGTACCAGAAGGAATTCGAGGAGCTGACCGGCATCACCGTGGTGTCGGAACAGACACCGGAGCAGCAGCAGCGCCAGAAGGCGGTGATCGAGCTGACCTCCGGCCGGCCGAGCTTCGACGTGGTGCACATCAGCTACCATGTCCAGAAGCGCCAGTTCGAGAAGGGCAAGTGGCTGGCCGACCTGACGCCCTTCATCAAGGACCCGGCGCTGACCGACGCCGGCTTCCTCGACGATTTCTCCGAAGCCGGGGTGACCTTCGCCCGCAGCCCGGAGGGCGGGATCGGCGCCTTGCCCTTCTCGGTCGATTACTGGATCGTCTATTGGAACAAGGACCTGTTCGCGAAGAAGAACCTGTCCTTCCCCAAGACCTTCGACGAGATGGTGGCCGCCGCCGCCGCGCTGACCGATCCGTCGAGCCAGACCTACGGCTTCGTCGCCCGCGGCATGAAGAACGCCAACACCCCGGTGTGGACCAGCCTGCTGCTGGGCTATGACCAGTACAGCGTCGACGCCAACCGCAACCTGCTGACCGATACCCCCGAGGCCATCGAGGCGGCCAAGCTCTACCAGACGCTGATGACCAAATCGGCGCCGCCGGGCGTCACCGGCTTCAACTGGGCGGAATGCCAGTCGGCCTTCCTCCAGGGCCGTGTCGGCATGTGGTTCGACGGCGTCGGCTTCGCCCCGCCGCTGGAGGACCCGGAGAAGTCGCGCGTCGTCGGCAAGGTCGGCTACGGCCTGATGCCCAAGGGGCCGAAGGCGCACGCCGCCGCGACCACCGGCGACGGCATCGGCGTCACTGCCGCGTCGAAGAACAAGGAGGCCGCCTATCTCTATTGCCAGTGGGCGACCGGCAAGCTGATGGGCGCCCGCCTGTTGCAGGCCGGGGCCGGCGTGCCGTTCCGCAACTCCGTCCTGTCGGACGCGGAGGTGCGCAAGGGCGTGAAGATGCCGGCGGCCTGGGTCGATGCCGTGGTCGAATCGGCGAAGATCAGCCGTCTCGCCCTGCCGGTCATCATTCCGGTCACCGAGTTCCGCGACGTGCTGGGCGGGGCGCTGACCAACATGATCTCCGGCAGCGATCCGGCGGCCGAGCTGAAGCGGGCAACGGCGGACTTCAAGCCGATCCTCGAGCGCAGCGAGAAAACGTGATAGCGCAGCGAGAAGACGTGAGAACGCAGCGAGAAGACGTGAGCATCCTGACCTCTTCCGGCCGCGTGGCCGGCGCCGCTTCCGTCGGCAGGACGAAGCGGCTTCGGCCCTCCTACTGGCCTTTTGTGGTGCCGGCGCTGATCGTCGTCGTCGGGGTCATCGTCTTTCCCTGGGTCTTCACCCTGTGGATGAGCGCCATGGAATGGCGCATCGGCGAGGAGCAGCGCTTCGTCGGCTTGCAGAACTACGTCCGTCTGGCAACGGATGTGCGGTTCCTGGAGGCGATGGCGCATACGTTGGTCTATACCGCGCTGTCTGTCGTGGCCCCACTGGTGCTCGGCACCGCGGCGGCGCTGGCCTTCAACACCAAGCTGCCGGCCCGCGGCCTGCTGCGCGGCATCTTCGTCATGCCGATGATGGCGACTCCGGTGGCCATTGCGCTCGTGTGGACGATGATGTTCCATCCGCAGCTTGGCGTGCTGAACTACCTGCTGTCGCAGATCGGCATCGGGCCGCTGCAGTGGGTCTATCACCCCAGCACGGTGATCCTGTCGCTGGTGCTGGTGGAGACCTGGCAGTGGACGCCGCTGGTGATGCTGATCGTGCTGGGCGGGCTGGCGTCGCTGCCGACCGAGCCGTACGAGAGCGCGCAGATCGATGGCGCCACCGCCTGGCAGCGCTTCCGCTACCTGACCCTGCCGATGATCAAGCCGTTCCTGATGGTGGCGGTCATCATCCGCAGCATCGACGCGCTGAAGAGCTTCGACATCCTTTACACCATCACCCAGGGCGGGCCGGGCACGGCGTCGGAGACGATCAACCTGTATCTCTACAGCGTCGCCTTCACCTATTACGACGTCGGCTACGGCTCGGCCATCGCTGTGGTGTTCTTCGTGCTGATCATCCTGCTGTCGCTGGTTCTGCTGCACCTTCGCCAGCGCAGCGCCTGGAATTCGGGAGACGGGAAATGAGCCGGCCGTTGCGGAAATTGCTGGACAAGGCCGGCATGGCCGTCTGCGTCCTGCTGCTGGTGTCGCCGGCGCTGCTGTTCTTCCTGTGGATGCTGTCGCTGTCGCTGAAGTTCGAGATCGACAACGGCGCCTACCCGCCGATCCTGATTCCGGAACGCTTCGCCTGGAAGAACTACACGACGATCTTCGAGGGCAACAGCTTCCTGCTCTATTTCTGGAACAGCCTGATCGTCACCGGCGCCGCTACCCTGTTCGCGCTGCTGGTCGGCGTGCCGGCCGGCTACGGCATCGCCCGGATGCAAGCGCACAAGTCGGCGGTGGTCATCATGATCGCCCGCATGACGCCCGGCCTGTCCTTCCTGATCCCGCTGTTCCTGCTGTTCCAGTGGCTGGGGCTGCTCGGCACGCTGTGGCCGCAGATCATCATCCATCTGGTCGTCACCGTGCCCATCGTGATCTGGATCATGATCGGCTATTTCGAGACGACGCCGATGGAACTGGAGGAGGCGGCGATGGTCGACGGCGCCACGCGCTGGCAGATCTTCGCCAAGGTGGCACTGCCGATCGCCAAGCCCGGCATCGTCGTCGCGTTCATCCTGTCGGTGATCTTCTCCTGGAACAACTTCGTCTTCGGCATCGTGCTGGCCAGCCGCGAGACGCGGACCCTGCCGGTCGCCGTCTACAACATGCTGTCCTTCGAGCAGGTGAGCTGGGGGCCGCTGGCCGCCGCCGCCCTGGTGGTGACGCTGCCGGTGCTGATCCTGACCGTGGCCGCCCAGCGCCAGATCGTGGCCGGCCTGACCGCCGGCGCCGTCAAGGGCGGCTGATCCTTTTCAAGAAAGAGACGACCCCATGGCCTCCGTCAGCATTCGGAACGTCCGCAAATCCTACGGTCCGGTCGAGATCATCAAGGGCGTGTCGATCGACATCCGGGACGGCGAGTTCGTCATCCTGGTCGGCCCGTCCGGCTGCGGCAAATCCACCCTGCTGCGCATGATCGCCGGGCTGGAGGAGATCAGCGGCGGCACCATCGCCATCGACGACCGGGTCGTCAACGACATGCCGCCGAAGGACCGGGACATCGCGATGGTGTTCCAGAACTATGCGCTCTACCCGCACATGACCATCGCCGACAACATGAGCTTCGCGCTGCGGCTGAAGAACACTGCCAAGAGCGAGATCGCCGCCAAGGTGGAGCGGGCGGCCGGCATCCTCGGCCTCGGGCCGCTGCTCGACCGCTTCCCGCGCCAGCTCTCCGGCGGCCAGCGCCAGCGCGTCGCCATGGGCCGCGCCATCGTCCGCGACCCCAAGGTCTTCCTGTTCGACGAGCCGCTGTCCAACCTCGACGCCAAGCTGCGGGTGCAGATGCGCACCGAGATCAAGGAGATGCACCAGCGGCTGAAGACCACCACCGTCTACGTCACCCACGACCAGATCGAAGCCATGACCATGGCCGACAAGATCGTCGTGATGCATGACGGCATCATCGAGCAGGTCGGCGCGCCGCTCGACCTCTACGACAACCCGGCCAACATGTTCGTCGCCGGCTTCATCGGCTCGCCGGCGATGAACTTCATCCCCGGCAGCATCGGCGGCGACGGCTTCACCACCGAGGACGGATCCCGCCTGCCGCTGGGCGGGCGCGTGCCGGCGGCGTCCGATGGGCGCCCCGCCGTCTACGGCGTGCGGCCCGAGCATTTCCGCCTCGCCGACGAGGGGCTGGCCGCCGAGGTGGTGGTGGTGGAGCCGACCGGGTCGGAAACCCAGATGGTGCTGCGCCCGCTCGGCAGCAAAGCGGGCCAAGCGGGTGCAGGCCGCGAGGATCGCAAGCGCGAACTGACCTGGGTGCTGCGCGAGCGCACCGGCGCCCGGCCGGGCGAGGTGGTGCGGATCGCCCCCGATCCGGCGCGGGCCCATCTGTTCAACCCCGACACCGGGCTGCGCCTGTGACGACGTCGCCAACCAGATTGCCGACCAGAGCCTTGGGCCGCACCGGCATCGCCGTCTCGGAGATCGGCTTCGGTGCCGCGCCGCTGGGCGATCTGTACGGCCATCTTGACGAGGCCACCGCCGTCGGTGCAGCGGTCGCAGCACTATCGGCGGGCGTCACGCTGCTCGACACCTCGCCGCTCTACGGCCATGGGCTGGCGGAGGCGCGCTGCGGTGCCGCCCTCCGTCAGGTCGGGCGCGACGGCGTCGTGCTATGCACCAAGGTCGGGCGCTGGATGGACCCGACACAGGGGCGGGGCGACGGGTCGGGCTATGCCGGCGGCCTCCCGCACCGGGCGGTGATCGACTATTCCTATGACGGAACGATGCGGTCGGTGGAGCAGTCGCTGCTGCGGCTGGGCACCGACCGCATCGACGTGCTGCTGATCCATGACGTCGATGTCTGGACCCATGGCGCCGACCGCATCGAGGCCCGCTTCGCCGAGGCGATGGAAGGCGCCTACCGGGCGCTCGACCGGTTGCGCGCCGACGGCACGGTCAAGGCCATCGGCGTCGGCGTCAACGAGGCGGAGATGTGCGTCCGTTTTGCCCAGGCCGGCGATTTCGACGCGATGCTGCTGGCCGGGCGCTATTCCCTGCTGGAGCAGCCGGCGCTGGACGCGTTCCTGCCGCTGGCCCAGGCCAAGGGCATCGGCGTCATGCTGGGTGGCGTGTTCAATTCCGGCATTCTCGCCAGTGGTGCGGTGCCCGGCGCCAAGTACAATTACGGTCCGGCCCCGGTCCATATTCTGGAGCGGGTGGGGCGGATCGAGGCGGTCTGCCGCGCCCACGGCGTTCCGCTCGCCACCGCGGCCTTGCGGTTCGCGCTTGGCCATCCCGCTGTATCGTCGGTGGTACTGGGGGCTGTGACGGCCGACGAGGTGCGCCGCAACTTGGACGCCATGGCGGCGGCGGTGCCGGCCGCGCTGTGGTCCGACCTGAAGGGGGAGGGGTTGCTGGCGGCGGGCGTGCCGGTGCCGGGTTGAGCGAACCCGGCCAATAAATTCAGCCAACAAATAAGGATAAGCGCCATGCTGAAAGGACTCGACCCGCTTCTGTCTCCCGACCTGCTGTGGGTACTGGCCGCGATGGGCCATGGCGACGATCTGGCGCTGGTCGACGCCAACCACCCGGCGGAGGCCATCGCCCGCGCCACCATTTCCGGCCGGCTGATCGTGCTGCCGGGAGTGACGATGGCGCGGGCCGCCCGCGGTATCCTCAGCGTCTTTCCGCTCGACGGCTATGTGCCCGACCCGGTGCGCCGGATGGAGGTGGTGGGCGACCCCGCGGCACTGCCCACCGTCCAGGGCGAGGTGCAGGCCGAGATCGACCGTGCCGAGGGCAGACCGTTGCCGCTTCAGGGCATCGAGCGCTTCGCCTTCTACGATGCGGCCCGCCGCGCCTTTGCCGTGGTGCAGGTCGGCGATCCGCGGCCCTATGGCTGTTTCCTGTTGCGCAAGGGCGTTATTGCCGCCGAACTGTCGTAACCAGACCCGTTCTCAGACTCCGGAACCCGACATGATCCAGTTTCCCGTGGATGTGACCCGTACCCTCCCCAACGACGGCTATGCCGGCACCCTGGCCGGGCGCGTCTGGCGGCCCGGCATCGGTCCGTCGGTGGTGGCCGTGCGCGCCGACGGCGTGTACGACGTCACCGCGTCCTTCCCGACCATGAGCGAGCTGGCCGCCCGGCCGGATCCGGCGGCGGACCTCGCGGCGGCGGTGGGGGAGCGCATCGGCGCGCTGGCCGACGTCCTCGCCAACACGCCGCCGGACAGCCGCGACACCAACGCCCCCTGGCTGCTGGCGCCGATCGACCTTCAGGTGTTGAAGGCGGCCGGCGTCACCTTCGCCGTGTCGATGCTGGAGCGGGTGATCGAGGAACGCGCCCGCGGCAATCCCGATGCCGCCGAGGCGATCCGCGCCGAGGTTCAGCGGCTGGTCGGCGACGATCTGGCGGCGCTGAAGCCCGGTTCCGAGGCGGCGATGAGCCTGAAGGACGTGCTGATCGCCCAGGGCGCCTGGAGCCAGTATCTGGAGGTTGGCATCGGCCCGGATGCGGAGGTCTTCACCAAGGCCCCCGTCCTGTCGTCGGTCGGCACGCTGATGGATGCCGGGCTGCATCCGAAATCGACCTGGAACAACCCGGAGCCGGAGGTGGTCCTGATTGTCGCCCCTGACGGCCGCATCACCGGGGCGACGCTGGGCAACGACGTGAATCTGCGCGATTTCGAGGGTCGTTCGGCCCTGCTGCTGTCGAAGGCGAAGGATAACAACGCGTCCTGCGCCATCGGTCCCTTCATCCGCTTCTTCGACAAGACCTTCACGCTGGACGACGTGCGGACCACCGACGTCGCCTTGACGGTCGAGGGTCCGGAGGGCTTCCAGCTGGCGGGTCTGTCTTCCATCTCGCGGATCAGCCGCGATCCGGAGGACCTCGTCGCTCAGACCGTCGGCCCGGTCCATCAATATCCCGACGGCTTCGCCCTGTTCCTCGGCACCATGTTCGCGCCCACCCAGGACCGCGACAATCCCGGCGGCGGCTTCACCCACAAGGAGGGCGACATCGTCACCATCGCCGCACCCAAGCTCGGCGCGCTCGTCAACCGCATGCGGCCGAGTGACGCCTGCGAGCCCTGGACCACCGGCATCGTCGAGCTGATGCGGTCGCTGGTCCGGCGGGGGGCGTTGAAAGGCTGAGCAGCGCCCCCCAGTCGTGCGCCGTCACATGACGGCGCCGATCTGCCAGGGCACGAACTCGTTGTCGCCGATGCCGTTCTCCTCGCTGCGGCTGCGGTGGCCCGACGCGGTGTCCAGCATCAGGCGGAACAGGGCGGCGCCGGCCTCCGCCACGCTGGTGCCGCCGTCCAGCACCGCGCCGCCGTTGAAGTCCATGTCGTCGCCCATGCGGGCGTAGAGCGCGCTGTTGGTGGCGATCTTCAGCGACGGCGTCGGCTTGCAGCCATAGGTTGAGCCGCGGCCGGTGGTGAAGGCGATCAGGTTGGCGCCGCCGGCCACCTGTCCGGTGGCCGACACCGGGTCGTAGCCGGGCGTGTCCATGAAGACGAGGCCGTGGTCGGTCACCGGTTCCGCGTAATCGACCACGGCGTTCAGGCGGGTGCCGCCGCCCTTGGCGACCGCGCCCAGCGATTTCTCCAGGATGGTGGTGATGCCGCCGGCCTTGTTGCCGGGCGACGGGTTGTTGTTCATGTCGCCCTTGTGCATCCGGGTGTAATCCTCCCACCAGCGGATGCGGTCCATCAGCTTCTCGGCGACGGCGGGGGAGGCGGCACGGGCGGTCAGCAGATGCTCGGCACCATAGATCTCCGGCGTCTCCGACAGGATGGCGGTGCCGCCATGGGCGACCAGCAGATCGACCGCAGCGCCCAGCACCGGGTTGGCGGTGATGCCGGAATAGCCGTCCGACCCACCGCATTGCAGCCCGACCGTCAGGTGACTGGCCGGCACCGGCTCGCGCCGGATGTCGTTGGCGATGGGCAGCATGGCGCGGACCAGGGCGACGCCGCGGTCTATGGTCTCCCGGGTGCCGCCTTCCTCCTGGATGGTCAATGTGGCGATCAGCCCCTCCGGGCGCGGCGCCAGCGTCTGGGCCAAGGGCGCGATCTGGTTCATCTCGCAGCCCAGCCCGATCAGCAGCAGACCGGCGAAGTTGGCGTGGTCGGCATAGCCGCGCAGGGTGCGGCGCAGGATCGCCATGCCCTCGCCGGTGCCGTTCATGCCGCAGCCGCTGCCGTGGACGATGGCGACCACCCCGTCGACATTCGGGTAATCGGCCAGCGCATTGCCATTGAAGGCGTCGGCGATGCGCTTGCAGACGGTGGCGGAGCAGTTCACGCTGGCGATGACGCCGATATAGTTGCGGGTGGCGACCTGCCCCGACGGCCGGCGGATGCCGAGGAAGGTCGCCTGCTCGCCGCCGCGGTCGGCCTCGACGATGCGGGTGGAGCCGTGATCGAGACGGGCCTCCCCCATGCCGAGATTGTGGACGTGGACATGCTGGCCGGGTTCGATCGGCTGGGTGGCGGTGCCGATTACCTGCCCGTACTTGACCACCGGCTCACCCGGCGCCACGGCGCGAATGGCGATCTTGTGGCCGCTGGGAATGGTGGCGGCGGTGGTGCCAGTGAAGCCGCCGACGGAGACGGGACTCCCCGCCGGGATCTCACGGGTGGCGACCGCGACGCTGTCCGACGGGTTCAGCAGGAGAAGTTCGGGAACGGAAGACGGCATCGCTTTTGTCCTTGAAGGAAAAACCGTTGATGGCTGACTTCGTCAGTCCAGCCGGTAGAAGGCGGCGGCGTTGCCGCCGAAGACGGCGTCGTGCGCCTCTGCGGGAATGAGCTGGCGGCACATCTCCAGCCAGCCGGGATAGTCGCCAGCCAGCCGCAGGACCGGCCAGTCGCTGCCCCAGATCAGCCGGTCAGTGCCGAACAGTGTGATCAGCCGCTCCGCATAGGGGCGGATGTCACCGATCCCGGTGCGCTCGCCTGCCTCGGTCAGCAGGCCGGACAGCTTGCACCGTATGTTGGGCAGGGCGGCGAGGGTGGCCATGTCCTCCGCCCAGCCGGGGGTGCCGCCGTGGGCGATCTCCGGCTTGGCGGCGTGATCGACGACGACGGACAGTGCCGGATGCCGTCGGGCGAAACGGATCAGCGACGGCAGGTGTCGCGGCAGGACCAGCGCGTCGAAACTCAGCCCCATCTCCACCATCGCCGATGCGGCCGGGTCGATGGCGGGATCGTCAAGCCAGTCGGCCGGTTCCGCCTGCACCATCGGCCGCAACCCCTTCAGCTTGGGGCGGGCGGCCAGTACCCGGATCCGCTGCGGCGCGTCCGGTGCCTTCAGGTCGGTCCAGCCGACCACACCACGAATGAAGCCATGCCGGGCGGCAAGGTCGAGCATGAAGTCGGTGTCGGCCTCGCTACAGAGGGTCTGGACCAGCACGGTGCCGTCGATCCCGCTCTCCAGCAGCAGCGGCAGCAGATCGGGCGGCAGGAAATCGCGGTAGATGGGGCCAAGCTCCGGCGGCGGCCATTCGCCCTGGCGGGCGGCCATCAGCCAGAAATGCTGGTGGGCGTCGATACGCATCGCTTATCTCTCCACCGGAACAGGCGCCGCTTCATTCAACAGGCCGCGTGACTTCAATGCCTGCCAGAAGGCGACGGGGATCGGTGCCCTGGCCCAGGCGAGATTAGTCGCCAGCTGGCCTGCATTGCGCACGCCGGTGACACAGGATGCCACCGCCGGATGAGCCAGCGGGAATTGCAAAGCGGCGGCGGGAAGCTCCACGTCGAACTCGCGGCAGGCGGCGGCGAGTGCCTCCACCCGCGCCACCGTCTCCGGCGGGGCGTCGGCATAGTTGAACTTGCCGTTGCCGGCGAGGATGCCGGAATTGAACACCCCGGCGGCGACGATCCGGTTGCCGGCGGCGAGGCAGCGCTCCAGGAAGGGCGACAGGCTGGTCTGTTCCAGCAGGGTGTAGCGGCCGGCCAGCATGGTGCAGTCGAGATCGACCTCGTCCATCGTGTCCAGCGCCACCTCCCACTCGTTGACACCGAGGCCGATGGCGGCCACCGCGCCGTCCCGCCGCAACTCCTCCAGCGCACGGAAGCCGCCGCCATGGGTCAGCGCCTCCCAGTGATGGGCGTGGGCATCGCCATGGGTGACCCGGCCGATGTCGTGGACATAGAGGATGTCGATGCGGGCAAGGCCGAGGCGCTGGAACGAATCCTCCACCGAACGCAGGATGCCGTCGCGGGAGTAATCATAGACCGGGTGGAAGGGCAGGGGATCGGCCCAGCCATGGGCATCGACGCCATGAACACGCGCACCGTCGGCGTTGGGGCGGATCAGCCGGCCGACCTTGGTGGATAGCACGAACCCGTCGCGCGGCCGGTCGCACAATGCTGCACCTAGCCGCCGCTCCGACCGGCCATAGCCGTAATAGGGGGCGGTGTCGAAATAGCGGATGCCGGCATCCCAGGCCGCCGCGACGAGCCGGTCGGCCTCGGCCGGGTCGGTGGGGCGGTAGAGCCCGCCCAGCTGCGCGCAGCCCAGCCCGATCACCGGGAGCGACAGGCCGGAGCGCGGTAAGGTGCGGCGGTCGGTCAGGCGGTCGGTCAAGGTCATGGGGGGATCGCCTCGGCTGCGGGAAATTCGATGTGGAAGAAAGTGGCGTGCGCGGCGAGGGACCGGGAGCCGCGCACGCCCAAGGCCAGGAGAAGAGACTGTGCGGCCGGTCGGTAGGAAACCGGCTCAGTACAGGACGTTCTGGGCTTCCGGCGTCGCCAGATTGGCCTTGGTGACCAGCACCACGCCGGTGTCGATGGCCTTTTCGACCTTCTCGCGCTTGACCAGCTTGACCGCGGTCTGCACCCCCAGATAGCCCATCTGGTAGGAGCCCTGGACGGCGATGGCCTCCAGCGTGCCGTCCTTGACGAAGCCCTGGAGATCCTGGTTGCCGTCGAAGCCGACCGCGGTGATGTGGCCGGCCTTGCCGCTCTGGGCGAGCGCGCGGCCCATGCCGATGGCGGTCGGCTCGTTGGCGCCGAAGATGCCCTTCAGGTCGGGGTTGGCGGCCAGCACGTCGGTGGTCTGGTTCAGCGCCGTCGCCATCTGCGACTGGGAATAGAAGGGACCGACGATCTCCAGCTTCGAATGGTCCTTGATGTATTTGGTGAAGCCGCCGACCCGGCCGATCTCCGACCCGGCGCCGGCGACATAGGACATGACGGCGATCTTGCCGCTGGTGCCGACCTTGTCGATCAGCGCCTTGGCGCACAGCTCGCCCGCCTTGACGTTGTCGGTGGACAGCATGGCCTGATAATACTGCTTGCCGGCGTCGGCGATCGCGGAGTCGATCAGCACCACCGGGATCTTGGCCTCCCACGCCTTCTTCAGGGCCGGAACCAGCGCATCGGGGTCGGAGGGGGCGAGCACGATGCCGGCGACCTTCCGGTTCACCGCATTCTCCACCATGTTGACCTGATCGGCGATGGCCGATTCCGACGCCGGACCCTGGAAGGTCATGGTATAGCCGTCCGCCTCCTTCTGGGCGGTGGCCGCACCCTTCTGCACATTCTGCCAGAAGGTGGAGTTCACGGTCTTCACCACCACCGCGATTTCCTTATCCGCGGCCAGAGCCGAACATGCTGCGAGAGCGATGGCGGACGCCAGACAGGCCGAAACGAAGCGCTTCATGGTTTCACTCCCGATGGATTGTTTTGGGCGATTGGTTTGTTTTGGGCAGAGGTTTGCTGGTCGAAAACGCCGGTCAGCGCCGGTTGCGGATCTGGTCGATCCAGACGGTCAGCAGAATGACCAGACCGATGATGATCTGCTGGGTGAAGGCCGATACGCCGTTCATGTTCAGCCCGTTGCGCAGGATGCCGATCACGAAGGCACCGATGGCGGTGCCGGAAATCGTGCCCACACCGCCGATCAGCGAGGTGCCGCCGATGACGGCGCTGGCGATGGCGTCCAGCTCGTACATCACGCCCTCGTTCGGCTGGGCGGTGACGAGGCGGGACATCAGCACGCAGCCGGTCAGCCCGGCCAGCGTGCCGGACAGCACATAGGTGAACAGGGTGACGCCGGCGACATTGACGCCGGACAGCCGGGCCGCTTCGGCGTTCGATCCCACAGCGTAGATGTGACGGCCCAGCGTGGTGCGGCTCAGCATGATCGCCACGGCGATGGCGATCACCACCATCAGCACCACCGGATAAGGGATGCCGGGGAAGACCACGTCGGGAAAGCCGTCCTCGCCGATGCGGACGATGCGGAACATGGCGCCGTTGCCGAGCTCGCCGAAGGACTCGCCCAGCCCCGATACGGCACGGGCGCCGGTGATCTGCAACGCGACGCCGCGCGCCACCATCATCATGCCCAGGGTGGCGATGAAGGGCGGCAGCTTCAGCCGCGTCACGCACAACCCGTTCAGCAGGCCGCAGAAGGCGCCGACCAGGATGCCCAGCCCCATGCCGAGCGGTACCGGCGCGCCCGCCTTGACCGCCAGCGCCGCAACCACCCCGGCCAGCGCCAGGACGGAGCCGACCGACAGGTCGATGCCGCCGGTGATGATAACGCAGGTCGCGGCGATGCCGAGATAGGCGATGGAAGTCACCTGCAAGGCGATGGTCATGCCGTTGCCGACGCTGAAAAAGGCGTCGCTGGTCATGGAGAAGACGGTGACCAGCACCAGAAGCCCGGCGAGTGCCGCGAATTTCTGGATCAGGTCCTTGCGCCGGTCGTTCATCATCCGGCCGTTCATCGCCTGCGGACCGTCGCTGGTCGGCTGGCGCGGGGAAGCGGCCGTGGGCGACGTGGCGTCAATGGCTTTGGTTGTAGGATTGCTCATGTCGTTTCGGCTCCCGGTGCCGCCGGGCGGCCGTGGCCCGAGGCGAAATGCATGATCTCTTCCTGGCTGGTCTCGCGCGTGTTCAGCACGGCGGTGATCCGGCCTTCATGGAAGACGGCGACACGGTCGGTCAGGCCGAGGATCTCCGGCAGTTCGGAGCTGATCAGCACCACGCCGATCCCTTCGGCGGCCAGCCGGTCGAGAAGCTGGTAGATGGCGAACTTGGCGCCCACGTCGATGCCGCGCGTCGGCTCATCGAAGAACAGGATGCGCGATTGGCGGAACAGCCACTTGGCGATGACGATCTTCTGCTGGTTGCCGCCCGACAGCAGGCGGGCCACCTGATGCGGTGACGGCGTACGGATCGAGAGCATCTGGATATAGCGCCAAGCCGCCTGTTCCTCCGCCTTGCGGTCGATGAAACCCAGGGTGTTGGACACGGCCCCCATGTTGGCCAGCGTCAGGTTCTGGGTGACTGACATCTTGACCGCCAAGCCGTGGCTCTTGCGGTCCTCCGACAGATAGGCGATGCCGTGGGCGATGGCGTCGCGCGGGGTCTTCACCGTGATCTCGCGCTCACCCAGCCGGATGGTTCCGGTGTCCAGCGGGTCGGCGCCGAAGATCGCCCGCGCCACCTCGGTGCGGCCGGCGCCCATCAGCCCGGCGAAGCCCAGGATCTCGCCGCGCCGCAGCTCGAACCCGACATCGTGGAAGACGCCGCGGCGGGTCAGCCCGCGCACATCCATCAGAACATCGGCGGTGGGGATTGAGGTTCGCTCCGGAAACTTGTCGTCGAGTGAACGGCCGACCATCAGCGCCACGATCTCGTCGACGCAGGTGTCGGCGAAATTGCGGGTGTCGACGTACCGGCCATCGCGCAGAACCGTCACGCGATCGACGATCAGCGCCATCTCGTCCAGCCGGTGCGAGATGTAGACGATCCCCACCCCCTGTTCCTTCAATTCCCGGATCACCTGGAACAGCAGGGCGGTTTCGGATTCGGTCAGGGACGAGGTCGGCTCGTCCATGATGACGATCTCGGCGTTCAGCGACAGCGCCTTGGCGATTTCCACCATCTGGCACTGGGCGACCGACAGCGATTTCACCGGCGCGTCGGGGCGGATGTCGACGCCCAGCCGGTCCAGGCAGGCCCGGGCCTGCCGGCGCAGCGCGGTGCGGTCCACGAACCAGCCGCGTTTCGGCTCCCGCGCCAGGAAGATGTTCTCGGCCACGCTCAGATGCGGAACGAGGTTCAGTTCCTGGTGGATGATGGCGATGCCCGCCCGTTCGGCGTCGAGCGAGGAGGCGAAGCGCCGGACCTCGCCCTTGTAGGTGATGCCGCCCTCGTCGGGCTGGTACTGGCCGCTGATGATCTTCATCAGCGTCGATTTGCCGGCCCCGTTCTCGCCGCACAGTGCATGGACCTCGCCGCGCCGCAGGTCGAAGCCGACGCCGTCCAGCGCCAGCACGCCGGGGAACCGCTTGGTGATGTTGTCCAGCCTCAGCAGCTCGATTCCCGCCGGCGCCTGGTTCAGCCCAGGGGGGAACCGCTCGGGGACCGTGTCGAGCGACGCTTGCTGCATGGCTCCTCCCCATCCGGTGCGATTGGCACCGCCGTTTCTTGTTGTCGTCGCGGACCGGCCGAACCGGCCGGGGGCCGGTCAGGTGTTCGTCCAGCCGCCGTCGATGGCGATGGCCTGTCCGGTCATGAAGGAAGACTCGTCGGATGCGAGGTAGACGGCGAGTTTCGCCACCTCCTCCGCCGTGCCCAGCCGGCCCATCGGCTGGCGGGCGATGAAGGCAGCCCGCGCGGTGTCGTAGTCGCCCAGCGCCCGCATGCGGTCATGCAGCGACGGGCTGTCCACCGTGCCGGGGCAGATGGCGTTCGCACGGATGCCGCGGGTGACGTAATCGGCGGCGACCGACTTGGTCAGCCCGATCACCGCGGCCTTGGTGGTGCCGTAGATGAAGCGGTTCGGCGCTCCGATGAGGGAGGAGGCGACCGACGACATGTTGACGATGGCCCCGCCGCCGGCCTCCAGCATCCCCGGCAGGAAGGCGCGGATCATGCGGTACATCGACCGGACGTTCAGCGTGACGGCGAAGTCGAAATCCTCCTCGGGGCAATCCAGCACCGTGCCGGCATGGACATAGCCGGCGCAGTTGAACAGAACCGACGGTGCCGGCATTTCTGCTGCGAAGGCGCGGATCGCCTCCGGGTCGCAGACATCGAGGCGGCGGGTGGTGATGCCGGGCGTGCCGTCCAACTCGGCCAGCAGTCTGTCGTTGATGTCGGTCGCCACCACGCTGGCGCCTTCCTGTGCGAAGGCCAGGGCAGCAGCGCGGCCCATGCCCTGCGCCGCGGCGGTGACGATGGCGGTCTTGCCCTGCAATCTGGCGGTCATGGCGGTGTGTTCTCTCCCCAGGCTTGATCCCTAAGGCTCGATCCCAAGGCGCGACGTCCGGCTTGACTGGATTATTGCCGGATGCGCCGTAGTTGATACAATCCGCATCGCGGATCGCATGTTTTATATACACATCGCTGTTCCGCCTGTAAATCGATCTGTCAGTCCAACGAAAAGATTTCCGATATACGCCGGGTGGCTTCGTCCAGGGCGGCCAGGATTTCCTCCGGCTCCTTCGGGACCTGCCGGGTGCGCAGATAGGGGCAGGTCAGGGCGGCGACCGCGCCACCCTCCCGCCGGTCGATCACCGGGCAGGAAAGATCGACCACCGCCTCGGTGATTCCGCTGGGGCGGGCGACATGGCCGGCGGCACGGATGGCGTCCAGGTTGCGGGTCAGCGCATCCAGGTCGATCCAGGGATCCTCCCGCCGCAGCTCCTCATACAGGGCATGGCGCCGCCGGGCGCTGATGAAGGCCATCAGGCAATGGCCGGAGCCGGTGAGGACGAGCGGCTGGCGGTAGCCGATGCGGACGGTGAAGCCGATGTGGCTGGTGCTCTCCACCCGCGCCACCACGGCGATCTGCGTGCCCGACATCACGGCGAGATGACAGGAATAGCCGGTCTTCTCGGCGAAGGCGTTCATGAGGGGCAGGGCGATCTCGACCAGGGAGCGGTTGACCGGCCGGTTCATGCCCAGCCGGAACAGCCGGTCGGTGACGCGGAAGCGGTCGTCACCCTCCAGCCGCTCGATATAGCCGCGCTGCGCCAGTACCGAGACCATACGGAAGATCTCGCCCTTGGTCCGCCCCACCCCGTCGCCGATCTGCTGCAACGACTGGGGATCGCGGCATTCGGACAGGAATTCCAGGATGTCCAACCCCTTTTCCAGCGCCGGGGCCGAGTATCGCCGCTCCCGGTCCGGAGTGTCGGGCATATCGGCGGACATGTCGGTTGGGTCGGTATCGGTTCCGTTCACTGTGGCGCCCCTCTTTCACCGATGCGGCTTCGTTTTACCTATGATTCTCTGACTTCACCGGAAAAACAATGGAGGACTGCTGCCGTGCGCCGGCCTTCCGCTGCCCGGGGATGGCTGCGTCGGGTCGGCAGGCGTGCGCAGGCCTCCCCAACGAAGAGGAAACCTGACGGAAACCAAAGAGGAAGGGGACGAAGCGGACCGGCCGGGGCGCGGCAACCGAACGGCCGCGCCCCTGGCGATGATCTGTCAGAACGTCTCGTAGGCCAGCGCGGAGTCGGTGGCGATGACCCGGCAGATTTCGCGCTGGCCGAACAGTTCGAACAGCAGCGGGGTGGTGAAGGTGTCGAGCAGGGTGGAACTGATCAGTCCGCCGAAGATCGCCACGGCCACCGGCTGCAGGATTTCGGTACCGGCCCGGTCGTTGACGAACAGCAGCGGGATCAACGCCAACCCCGCCGCCATCGCCGTCATCAGCACCGGCGTCAGCCGTTCCGCACATCCGCGCAGGATCAGCTCCCGCCCGATCGGCATGCCTTCATGCAGGTTGAGGTTGATGAAGTGGCTGACCTTCAGAAGGCTGTTGCGCACGGCGACACCCGTCACGGCAATGAAGCCGATCAATGCCGCCAGGCTCAGATCCTGCCCGGAAATCCACAGGGCGGCGACGCTGCCCGCCACCGCCAGCGGGATATTGCCCATGACGATCAGGCACAGTCGCCAGGACCGGAAGCGCTGGTGCAGAACCAGGAAGATCAGGGCGATGGAGATCGGCGTCAGGATCGCCATCATCATCCGGCCGCTCTCGCCCTCCCGGAAGCTGCCCTCCAGGCTAGTGCGGTAGCCGACGGGCAGGGGGGTGGACGCGATGAGTTCCCGCATCTCGGCAACGATCTTGGCGGTATCCGAGCCGTCGGTGTTCGCCATCACAGCGATGCGCCGCACGGCGTCTTCACGCAGGATCAGGCTGGGGCCGGGCGTGACCGAGATGGTGGCGAAGGACGACAGCGCGACGGATCCCGACGGCGTGTCGATCCGCAGCAGCCCCAGCTTTTCCGGGGCACGGTCGCCGTCGTTCAGGCGCATGACCACGTCATAGCGACGGAGGCCATCGATGATCTGCGACACCGTCCGCCCGCCGGTGAAGCTTTCCAGCGCCTGGGTGACGGCAGCCGGCGTGATGCCGAACATTTCGGCCCGCTCGTAATCGACGGTGACGCGCAGCTGCGGCGTGAACTGCTGCTGTTCGACCAGCAGATCGACCAGACCGGGAATGTTGGAGAATTTCTCGCGGAACCGTTCCGCCAGCGTGCGCAGGGTGGCCAGATTCTGGCCGTAGATCTTCAGGATGATGGCGCCGCGGACACCGCTGTCCTCCGACTGCATGCGTTCGGTCAGGAACTGCGTCACCGACAGGTCGGCGGAGAAGATCGACAGCCGGCGGCGGATGTCGGCCATCACCTCGTGCCGGCTGCGGCCCTGATCCAGCACGATCTTGATCGGCATCTCGTTGTCGTTGACCGGATCCCCGTCGGCGTCCTGCTCGTACCGGCCGGCGCGGCGCGATATCGCCTTCACCTCCGGAACCTGCATGATGATCTGCTCGGCCATATGGCCGATCCGGTAGGATTCCTCCAGCGAGGTTCCCGGATTCAGCAGAAGGGTGACATAGATGTTGCCTTCGTTGAATTCCGGCAGGAAGGAGCGCGGCAGCAGCGGGACCGAGGCGGCGGCCAGCACCACGGCGATGCCGACGCCGATCAGCACCTGGCGCGACCGGTCGAACACCCACATCAGGCCGCGGCGGTTCAGCTGCTTCAGCCAGCATAGGAACCGGCCCTCATGCGAATTCTCCAGCCCGCGCATGCGCGGGAACAGGTAGGAGGCCAACACGGGCGTGATCGTGACCGAAACCACCAGACTGGCGAAGATCGATACGATATAGGCCATCGCCAGCGGGCCGAACATCCGGCCGGGCTGGCCCGGCATGGCGAACAGCGGGATGAAGACCAGCAGGATGATGGCGGTCGCATAGACGATGCCCGACCGCACCTCCTGCGAGGCGCGGGCGATGACGGTCATGACCGGTTCCGGCTTTTCCTGTTTCCGGTTCTCGCCCAGCCGGCGCAGGATGTTCTCCACGTCGACCACCGAATCGTCGACCAGCTCGCCCAGTGCGATGGCGATGCCGCCCAGCGTCATGGTGTTCAATGTCGCGCCGATCATGTGGAAGACCAGGACACTGACCACCAGCGAAATCGGAATGGCGAGCAGCGAGATCGCCGTCGAACGGACATTCGCCAGGAACAGCATCAGCACGACCGCGACGATGATCACGCCGTCGCGCAGGATGTCGCCGACATTGGCAATCGCCTCGTTGATCATGTCGGCCTGGCTGTAGGAGATCTGGCCGAGCTTGATCCCCGATGGTGCCGTGGCCTGCATGTCGGCCAGCAGCTGCCGGATCGCCGCATCCACCTGCACCGTGTTGGCCGACGGATGCTTGACGATGGCGACATTGACGGAGGGAATGCCGTTGAAGGCGCCGTCGCCGCGCTTCAGCCTTGCCGAGAATTCCACGCTGCCGATCTGGCTCAGCAGCACCGGCGTGCCGTCGCGGTAGGCGACGACCAGCTTGCGCATGTCCTCCAGCCGGCTGGACTTGCCGATGTTGCGGATAGGGAATTCCTGGCCGCGCGTCTCGGCGAAGCCGCCGCTGCTGTTGGTGCCGAAGGCGGTCAGCGCCTGTTCCACCTGTTGCAGCGTGATGCCGAGGTCGTTCATCGCCACGGGGTCGGGCGTGAAGCGGAAGGTCTTCACCTGACCGCCGATCAGGAAAGCCTGGGCGACACCCTCCTGCGCCAGGATGCGCGGACGCAGCACCAGCTCGACATAGTCGCGCAGCGCCATCGGGTCCGCCCCGCCGGTGACGCCCATATGCATGATCAGCCCGGTCGCCGCCGACATCGGCGCCATCTGTGGCTGAAGCCCGGCCGGCAGACGGTCGCGTACCTGCGCCAGACGCTCCATCACCAGCTGGCGGTTCAGCTGCGGGTTGGTTCCCCAGGCGAAGACCGCCATCACCCGCGAGAAGGAGGCGCTGGAGGTGCTGCGGACGCGCGTCACTCCGGCGATGCCGCTGAGTGCCGATTCGATCGGCACGGTGACCAGCTGCTCCACCTCCTCGGCTGCGAGGCTGCCCGATTCGGTGACGACGTTGACCGTCGGCTGGCGCAACTCCGGCAGCAGGTCGATGGGCACGTCGCGCGCGACGAACAATCCCCAGGCGACGAGGATGGCCGACGCGACGAGGACGAAGACGCGCTGGCGCAGGCTGAAGGCGACGATCGCCTGAAACATCGATGGAGCCTCAGCGGGTGGTGTGCAGCGGGTGGGTGTGCGGAGCGGATGAGGTCAGGTGGCTTTGGCGAGCGGGATGGCGACGGCGGAGCGGCGGGCCCGCCGCTGCATCAGCAGAACCGTGACCGCCGACCCGATCAGGCCGGATACCAGCGCGATGGTCAGCAGACGGCCGAACCCGACGCCGCGGACGGGCGTGGGCGATGCCGATTCCAGCACCAGCTTCGTCTTGGCTTCGCATTTGCCGGCGGCGGTGCTGACCGCCACGGTCAGGTTGTCCTCCCGCACGCCGTGCCCCGGCTTGTAGGGCGCGGTGAACAGGCCGTCCGCCACCTTTTCCATTGCCAGCGGCGAGCGGCTGTGGGCACGGGTGACGGTGATCACCGCGTCTTCAGCCGGTGCGTTGTCGGCGACCCGGTCGACATAGGCTTGCAGGCTGTCGTCGGCCACCACCAGCACGACGCCAAGGTCGCACATCTCCATCGCGGAGCGCGGAGCCCGGTTGGGCGCGCCGTCGCCGCCGTCATCGGCAAGAACCGGCGTGGCAAGGAAACCCACGCCCATGAGCCCGAGCGTGGCAAGAATTGCTCGGAGGCGGCCCATTCTGCATCCGGTCTGGTGCATCGTTCGCATCCTCCCCTTATTGCAGTTGTGTCATGAGACCGGTGCCGCGGACGACGATCCGGGCTCCTTCGGTCACGCCGTTCAGGACAAGGACGGTCTGGGCGTCGATGTCCTGGGTCTGCACTGCGCGCGGAACGAACGTTTCAGGTTCGGTCTGCTCCCACACCTGCTGGATGCCGTCGCTTCCGACCGCGATGGCCGCGCGGCGCACCGGCATGCCGCGCTGCGCCGCCTGTTCACCCGGCATCAGGACGGCCACCGGCCGACCGACCCGCAGCCCCTTCGGCGGGGTGTCGATGCGGAACAGCATGGGGATCGATTGCTGGCGGACCGACGGGCCGCTGCCCATGTAGGTGACGGTCATGCTCTGCCCTTCCGGGGTGCGTGCGCTGGCGTGCGAACCTGGCGAGGCGTCGGCGGCGATCGTCGGATCGGGCACCGTCACCTCGACCCACAGCTGCCTTGGGTTCACGATGTCGAACACCATTTCGCCCGGCTGCGTGACGCGCCCGGTCACCGCGGTGGAGGATGCGATCACCCCGTCGATGGGAGCCCGCAGATATTCCTGGGTCTTCAGCTGCGGCAGCAGTGCCTCGCGTTCCTGGCGCAGGCCCTGGAGGCGGGTTTCCAGCTGGATCAACTTGCCTTCGCGGAAGGGCACGAAGCTGAACTGTTTGGTGATCTCCAGGCTTTCCGCGGTGATCCGGATCTCATTGGTCAGGCGGGCGATCTCGCGCCGGACGCTGCTGCGGTCGACGACACCGACCACCGGCACCACCATGCCCAGGATCTGGCCCTTGCGGACCTCGTCGCCGACGACCGGAATACCGGTTTCCGGTGCCTCGAACCGGCCGAGCAGCCCGGCTTCGACCCGGCCATGCGCCTTCGGGTCGGGCACGACCCGTCCGTTCAGCTTGCGGACGGCGCGCACCTCCGAGACGGCAGCACGTTCGGTGCGCACCTCGAACATGCGTTGCAGGCCCTTCGGAACGAAATAGGAGCCGTCGGCGTTCCGGGCGGAGCGGTCGTAGACCAGATTCGCCAGGAGGCCGGAGGGGATCGGCTGGAGCGGTACGTGCACAGGCTCTTCCGCCGGTTCCGGCGCTGGTGCAGCCGCGGTCTCCGCGGCGGGGCTGGTCGCGGCGGCCGTTTCCTTGCCCGGCATGGCGCCCGGCATGGCGGGCGCCGCGGATTGCACCGGCACCGGCGCCGGCTCCTGCGCAGCTATAATGGGGGCGGCCGAGACGGCAGGCTGCGCGACCGGGGCCGGCGCGTGCTCGTTTGCGGTATCGACGAACTCCGGCCGCGACAGGGGAGTCTTGTTGACTCCCATCATATAGGCGGTTTCGTAGAGAGCCTGTCCGACGCCGGTATAGGCCGACGACAGAATGTCGCCCGCCGACCACAGCAGTCCCGTGGAACTGCTGTAGAGGTAACCGGCTGCGGCGCCAGCCGTCTGGGTGATCGATTCGAGCCCACCGGCGGGTGCCGGCGGTTGTGCCGTCGAGCCAGGGGCGGCGACCGCAGCCGCGGTACCGGTCGACCCTGTCTGCGGTTCTTCAGCCGCGCCGGCATGCGCCGCAATGAACGGTGCCGCGGCGATCGCTATTGAAAGAACTACCGCTGCCTGCTTCGAACGGCTGGTGGACAGGCGGGCCGGACGATTGATGGCCATAGATGCGAACCCTCGGACACACTCCGAAAGAGAGTCTGTCAAAGGTTATAAAGAAATAGCAAGCGCGGCGATACGGATTCACCCGGCAATCGATATTGTCACGGAGCGTGGAAGGCAGGGGGGCGCATCGCCGTTGCCCCTGCCCGCGAAAAAGTATCCCCAACGCCAATCGTATCACCCACGTGTCACGGACGAGCAATCCGGACACTTCCCCGGCGGTACGTCGCGAACGTGACGCCGGCACCGGATGCGCCATCGACACACCATGCCGGCCGCCAAACTTAGGGAGTCGTGCAACCCATCCAGGGAGATCGTGAGATGCCCATCCGGAGGAGCGGGCAAGGGCGCGGGAAAGAGCGCCGGCAGGGGCGGCGAGGCGTGGCGTCCGCCGTGCTCGCCGCCATGGCCGTCGTAACGTCGGCGGCAATTTCGCCGGCTTTGGCGGCCGCAGCTGCCGGTTCCGGTGGCGGGGGCGTTTCCTGGCCGGCGCTGGCGGAGATCGCCACGCCATCGGGGCAGCGGGAGGTCGCCGAACGGCAGGCGGCGGGATGCGCGTTGCTGGGGCTCGGCGTGACCGGCCTGGCGATGGCGTCCGGGGCGCTGACGGCGGCGGGAACCGGCGGTGCGGTGGCGGCGCCGGTCGGGGCCGCGCTTGGGGAGGTGGTCGCCTATTTCGGGGCCGGCTGCACCATCGGCGCCTTCCTCGCCGCGCTGCCATTGTTCGGCTATGCGCCGGCGGACGCATCGGGTGAAGCGGGTACGGCGGTGAAAAGCGGTCCGCCGCCGCGATTCGACGGCGAACGCATCGTAACGGACGTGCAGCCTTCAGCGCTGCGCTGACGCGTGCGGTTGGCGCCCGGTCCCAGAGTGTGGCCGGGCAATCGGGGCGAATGGCGGTGCTCGCATTTTCGTGGTAGCGTCGTACCGGTTTCCCAATGTCCGGAGTAGATCCCATGCGCACGCTGTCGCCAATGGTGTTCGCCGCGTTCCTGGCAATCGCGCCGTTGAGCGCCGGTGCCCAGACGGTTCCGGCCCCGATCCCGGTTCCTCCGCCCGCCTCCTCGACGATCCTCGGCATGTCGCCCAATCAGGCGCTGGCCATCGGCGTCGGCATGATCGCCGGTGGCGTCGGCATGAGCGCGCTGGCGGAAGGGCCTCTCACGACGGTGGTCGGCAGCATCGCCGGCGCCCTGATCGGCAACTGGTGGTATGCGACACAGCCGATGCCTCCACGTGCGATGCCGATGCGCTATCAAACGTCGGTCGCCGAAGCCGACTGAGCAGACCCCTCTTAGCGACCCCCCATGAGCGGACCAGGGACTGCTTACGCATCATCGTCCTCTCTCCGGCGCCTTGTGCCGGCCGCTCATGGCGGTCCGGCTGAGGCGCTGTGTCCTGTTTTTCCCTTTTGTGGTCACGGGCGGCCGCGCCGTGGCGGGCAGCTCATCCAGGATTGCCAAATATAATCGGGTATTGCGGCATAAAAAGTAACGTAGTCCGGGATCGAAACGACTCCGTGATGCAGGCGATCATTCCGGTGCCACTGTTTGTACGGCGCTGAAAGTGCCCGGGACCTTCCGGTATGGGCGCGCAGAGGGCTTTCTTAAGCCACTCTTTTGAGGTACCTTTACCGTATATGGCGTTCAGATTATCGCTGTAGCCAATTCTATGAATTTCAGCAGAGCCCTTGCGGGTCTGGCGGCCCCGTCGCCGGAACCGTCCATTGAAACTGAAGGTGATCGCCAGCCGTCACCGCCATGTCAGGGAACCGGAGCATGACGACCAGCAATCTGGCCGGCGACCAGGATGTCGCGAATCCGCCGCAGCATTCATCGCAGGGGGCGGAAACGGCCACTCCATTCACGGCAACCTCGGCAGGCACGCAAGGTGCTGCGGCGGCATTCCAGGAGCCTCCGCCGCCGGTCCGCGGTTCGGGCAGAACGATGCCCATCCTGGCGGCGGTCGTCGGCATCGCGGCAATCGGCGGCGTGCTGCTTGCCTTGCAGTCGCATGGCACGGCTCTGAAGGACCTGTCTGCCCGCATCGATTCGCTGGAGCGCAGGCTGGACAGCGCCGCTGCCGCCACGGCTCCCTTGCCCGACCGGATCGCCGGGATCGAGAAGGCGGTTGCCGGGCTGGAGGGGCGCGTCGCCCAGGCTGCGAAGGCGTCGTCCGATCTGTCCGGCATTCCTCCGGTCATCCACGTGATGGCGGCGCGGCAGCTGCGCGCCGCCCTGTCGCGTTCCACCCCGTTCCAGGCCGAACTGGCCCTGGCGCGCTTGGCGGGCGTGGTGGATGGAGACGTGGCGAAGCTGCTGGACGTGGTGGCGCCGCGCGCCGTCGAAGGCGTGCCGACGCGGGACGATCTGGTCGCGCGCTTCGCCCTTCTTGTGCCCGCGGTGCTCGGGTCCGAGCTTGGGGGCGGGCCGAGCAATGTCGGAAACGCGATGTGGGGCTGGGTCACCGGCGTGACGACGGTGCTGCGGCCGCCGGCCGAAGAGGCGGCCGGCGATGAGAATCGCCCGTCCGCCCTGCTGGCGCGTGCCGGCATCATGCTGGAGGCCGGCGACCTCGCCGGCGCCGCCGAGCGCATCGCCCTGCTGGAGGGCGCGCAGGCGGAAGCCGCCGCCCCGTGGCTGGCCGACGCGCGGGCACGGGTGGCCGCCGATCAGGCGTCGCTGCTGCTGGCGGGCCGCATGGACGAATTGCTTGCGACGGCAAAGCGCTGAAGAAAACGGAAAATTCGGAGGGGGGCGAGAAGCATGGATTTCGGATTGTTATCGCTTCCGGTGCTTGCCTTGTCGGCGCTGCTCGGCTACGCGGTCGTCTTCGACACCAGCACGGTGATGTTCCACGACATCGGAGTTCCCAACTCCATCGAATCGCAGGGCTACACGCCCAAGGTCATGGCGGCCCGCCTTGCCAACGAGGTGCGCTCGATCGACCAGAAGGCGCGGACCGTGAAGGATATCCGTGACTTCTCGCTGCCCGACGACGATTCCGCGGTCAATGCGCTGAGCGACTATTTCAAATTCGCCGAACCGATCCGTGCGACGCAGGAAATGCTCGGGCTGGTCCGCTTCACCTTCAACGGCGACATGGTCGCCCGTGGCGATGACCTGCATCTGTCGGTGCGCGGTTACGGCTACAACGGCCACAAGCCTTTCAATCAAAGCATTTCCGGCAAGGATCCCAACCAGATCCTGCATGAGATGGCGATCGACATCGTCCGCTTCATCGACCCCTATGTCGTCGCCTCCTACATGTACGAGACGACGCACGACGCCAATTCCAAGGACTTCGCCAGTGCGATCCGCGAGGTGCGCTATTGCATGGTCCATCTGCCGAAGGGCGACCTGCATTGGGCGTACAACCTGCACGGCCTGATCCTGACCCAGCAGGGCAAGCAGCAGCAGGCGATCGAGCGCTTCAACGAAGCCCTGAAGCTGAAGCCCGACTTCCTGCTGCCGGTCTACAACACCGGCAACGCGCTGCTTGAGATGAAGCAGTACGATCAGGCCATCGCCAAGTTCAAGGAAGTGCTGAACCGCGATGCGAAGGGCAATACCCGCATGCCGCATGCCTACACGCAATGGGGTGTGGCGCTGATGCGCCAGGGCCGGTTGGACGAAGCGGCGCAGATGATGCAGAAGGCGATGGCGATCGATCCGATGTATGCCGACGCCTATTACCAGTTCGGCCAGCTCCTGCGGCAGCAGGGCAAGACCGAGGAAGGGCGGGAGATGATCCAGCGCGCCATCGACCGTGCCCCGCAACGCACGCTCTATAGCGCGGAACTGACTCAGGCCCTGACCAACTGATCCCGCATTTCGGCTTGATCGGCAAGGAAAGACCCCTGACGGAAGACCGTCGGGGGTCTTTCCTTGTCCGGTTCATTGAGTGGCGCCGAGGGTCGCGGTGATCAGGGCCCCGGCGACGGGGGAGACGATCCCCGACAGCTCCTGGTGGTACCGGTTCAGTGCCCCGTGCGCCTCTTCCTCCAGCGCTTCGCGCTCGGTCGATTCCCACAGCTTGAGCGCCACGAACTCGACAGCCAGACCGGCGCCGAGCACCGTCGCTCCGGCTGCCGCACTAACCAGGAACGGTGCGGTTTCCACCAGCGACACCGGGGCCACCGCCAGGACCGTCGGCTCGACGATGGTACCGATGCCGCGGCGTGCCGCCTGCCGACCCGCCATGACCAGCGCCTCGCGCTGCCCCAGCCACCCGACCTCGTCGTTGGGGTCCGAGATCGGCAGCGCCGGACGGACAGAGGAGAGGGTAGGAAGGCCGAGCGCGTCGGCTTCGGACATCATGGCGGCGACGGGCGCGGTAGCCGATGCATGGCCGCGCTCCCGAGCCAGACGGTCCAGCGCGATCCGGCGTTCGGCGACGAAGGCCTCCCGCTGGTTTGCAGCGTTCAGCGTCACATCGTCCATTGCCTGGGTAAGCCGCGTGCGCACCGTGACCGGCTTCAGGACCATCTCACGGAAACGCTCGGCCACCGCGATTTTCACAGCCGATTCGGGATCGGTGCCGGTGAAGACGCCGCCGACCGCGGTGAATGTCAGGCGATAGGTGGTGAAGAAGGAAAAGCGCCAACCGACGAAGGCCGGGATCTCCGCCCGCATGGCAGCAACCATCCCATCAATGCCGGTCCGCAGCCGCAACTCGGCATCCTCAATGGCAGTGCTGGCGGCGCGGGCACGGGCACGGCGCGTTTCGGCGAGAAATGCCTCCCAGTCGGACCGCGCCAGAACGATCGGCGCCGCCGGGTCTCCGGCCCGCCCGCTGCGCACGATCGCGACCCATTCGGTCTGCGCCCGATCAGGGCTGACCGAGTCCGGCTTGGCGGATTGGGCCAGGACCGGCAGACAGAAACCGCCTGCCGCGGCGGCCAGCGTCAGGAACCCGAAGCCGATGCTTCGCCTCATGGTCTTTACCACGGCCGTTACCATGGGGCGTCGCCAGGACGGCCCGGCGGTTGAGCGTCCGAACCTCATGCGCCCAGGTCAGGTCCGGTTCAGGAAACGGCCAAGGGTGGTGGCGACATACTCGGCGATGATGTCGTCGGCCTGGTTGGCAGCCAGCCGTGCCTGCGCCTGTCCAAGCCACGGACGAACCGCCGCCGCCGCGTCGCCTTCCAGTGCCGCGAGGATCTCGACGGCACCATGCAGATCGTTCTCCGCCAGCCGGGCCTGTGCCCGCGCTGCGATGCTCGACGGCCGTTCCGGACGTGCCGCCTCTTCCGCCGGTGCCGGCTCCTTCGACCAGCCCGTGAAGTTGGTCAGCCAATGGACCATGGACGGCCGGGTTTCCGTATAGGCCAGCATCTCGGCCAGCCCGGCGAATTCGCGGCGCAGTTGGAGTTCCAGCGGAATGCCGATGCTGGCATAGGACTCGACGCTTTCCAGCAGCGGAGCCAGCGTGTCGAAGGTGCCGCCGAAGGCCTTCACCGCCTTCAGCTCGGCGTCGAAGGGCACCGGCCGCCGCATCATCCCGCGCAGCTGCAGCAGGGCAATGACGCGAACCTGCGTCTCCATGCCCGCTTCGGTGGCCTTGAAGCCGGCCGTTTGCTTGTTGGTCTTCGCCACGGTGTCGGTCAACTCGGCGAGCCGGCGGTCCAGTTCGGACAGCGACTGCACCAGCCGGCCGGTTTCCACATCCTGCCGGGCCTGCCATTCGACACCCGCCGGGCGCAGATGCAGGAAGCGATAGACCGGCGGTGTCCAGTAGGGGGCGGTCACCGTCGCCGCCAGCGCCGCCAGCGCGACGAGCATGGCCGGTCGGCCGCTGCCGTCCGGACGCCGCGGCGGCAAATCGTCTTGGCCGTGATGGTGAGCAGAGGATGCCGGGATGGCGCCGGCGTTGGGATCACTGTCGCTCGTCATGACCACGGCTCTCAGTTGTATGGTGCGCCCCCACTGTACCGCATATATCCAACGCGCGCACCACACGAAAGCGCTCGGGAAAAAGTGTCGGGCTACAGCGTCAGGACCGAAATCACGGCGTGCACCAGCAGCGTCAGGGTGACGCCGATGATGATCGACCGGGCGATGGCGGCATTGATCTCCAGCACCGACTCCTTGCGCCCGCCGCCGATGACGATGGCGGCCGCACCGGCCAGCAGGGCACTGAGACCGACCTTCAGCAGGACCCATCCCATGCGGGGCGTCACATGGCCGCCCTCCAGGATCAGCTTCTGGAAGAAATGCTCACGCCACAGCTCGAAATTCTGCTGCGGGAACTGGAGATGCCAGGTCTGCATCGAGCTCCAGCCCGCCACCCCCAGCGACAGCACCAGCAGCATCAGCGCCCCCATCACCATGTTGATGAGGATGGCCGAATAGATGTAGGTGCGCGCGGTGATCCCGAGATTGTCCATCGCCTTGAACTGCGAGGACAGCACGCGGTTGCCGATGTCGGCGGCGATGATGGCGTTGTTGCGCGCCACGAACAGGATGCTGGAGATCAGCGGCACAGCCACCGTGCCCTGCACCAGACCCAGGCCGACCAGCGTTTCGTCATGCAGCAGCGACTTCAGGTAGCCGCCGAAGGAGTTGTAGTGAAAGCCGAACCACATCGACACGAAGCCCATGATGAGCGCCCCGGCCCCCATGTAGATCAGCATCAGCGGCGATACGCACAATTCCCAGAAATACTCCGCCATATAGCGGCCAAACCAGTAGAGCCGTGACCGGTGGCCGATGGAGGACGGCCACGGATTGCGCCGGTCCTTGCCATTCTGGGGGGCGGCCGTGTCGATTTGAGCCGTACCGGTGGAAGCCGCGCTGCCCGAATCGAGCTTCATCAGCTCGGCCTCGATCGCGTCGGCGTCCTTTGGCACCTCCACCAGCCGGCGGGAGCGGGTGTCGAGCAGAAGCACCCGGTCGGCGACCGGCAGCAGGTCCTTGACGTGATGGGCGACGATCAGCGCCGGTTTCCCCATGCCGACGCACAGGTCGCGGATCAGTTCGCCGAGCCGCCGCGCCATCCGGACGTCGAGGCCGGAGTTGGGCTCGTCGAACAGCAGAACCGGACGGTCGGCCAGCAGAGTCCGCGCGATCGCCAGACGCTGGCGCTGGCCGCCGCTGCACGACGCGACGGTCTTGTGGACGCCGATGTCGCCCAGCAGTGCCGTCGCATCGGCCAGCAGCGCGGGGGCGGGCGGCCGGCCGGCATGGTCGGCGGCGATCCGCAAATTCTCCAGCGCGCTCAGATCGTTGAACAGCGCATGGTCCTGGAAGACGATGCCGCCGACATGGCTGCGTTCGGACTCCAGGTCCAGCTTGCGGTCGCCGCAGGTCAGCCGGCCGGTGACCCCCCAGCCGCCGGGCCCGGTTTCCAGCAGGCCACCCAGCAGCTTGACGATGGTGGATTTTCCCGAACCGCTCGGCCCCACCAGCAGGACGATCTCCGCCGGCTTGATGGTGAAGGTGGCGTCGCGCACCAGGACCGCACCGGTCGGGCGGCGGATGCCGAGCCCGGCGATTTCGAGCGCGTTGTTCATGGTGGTCATTGCGGCACGCCGTACAAGAGAGGCCGGGGAGCGAAGCGGTCGAGGGCCAGGATCTGGTCGCGCTGGCGCGGGCTGGTCAGGATGACCAACTGGCCGGGGCGCCCGGTGATGAAGCCGCGGAAGATGTAGGCGGCGAGCGCGTTGAGGTCCGATTGCGGATGGACGCCGAACAGGATCTGCGGCGCCAGCCGGGCCAGTTCGTTCGCCGGCTGGGAAGCCGGGGTCAGGTAGGCGCCCAGCCGCTGGTCGGTCAGCAGCCGGTGCACCGCATCGCGCATCCGCGGATCGCGCACCGCGGCATCCATCGCATTGTTGGCGAAGGTCTGCATGAAGGCCTTCGCCTGCCAGCTGTCCAGGATGCGCTGGGTCGTCTTCTCGACCAGCCCCTGTTCGCGCACGTCGCGCTGGATGCCCTCCAGCGCCTGTTCGACCGGCGTGAGGTTCCACGGCTGGTCCTGGAACAGTTTGAGCACCGAGCCGACATTGGCCGACAGCATGTCCCACACCATCGGTTCGGCCCGCTTCATCACGATGCCCCGCAGATCGCGTCCGATCGCCTCGCGCAGGACCGGTTCGGCGCTGCGCACCAGCTCGTCATAAGCGGCCTTGGTGCCGGGATGGTGCCAGGCGGTGTCGATGGCCTGACGGCCGACGTCCTTCAGCACGGAGCGGTATTCGTCATTGAATTCGGGCGAGCGCAGCACCGCGTCGATGGCGTCGCGCAGGCCCACTCCCAGCTTTTCGATGCCGCGCCGCAGCGCGGCGCGCTCCTCGTCCGTTGCCAGGAGCCACATGACTCGGAGGTCGGCGTTGAACAGCAGACCCTCGCTTTCCTGGGTCAGTTCCGGATCGGACGGGTCGTAGAGCGTGACGTCGATGCGTCCGCCGGTCTGCATCCGGGCGACGCCGGCCCGCAGAGTCGAATGGTCGGGGCGCAGGACGAAGACAGGCATGCCCTCATCACCGGCGGCCGGATCGCCGTCCGGCAGACGGTAGGCAAGGGTGGATGGGGCGTTCCGTGTCGGCAGCGCGGTCCAGCCCGCGGAGAGGAACAGGATCGCAAGGCCGACGCTGGCAGCCATCGCCGCCGGTCGGCCGAACATGACAGTGAAGGCGCGCACGGATCCGGATAACCTCTTGCAGTGTGGACCTTCCGATGCGCGGACGGACGCAGCGATAACACGTGTCCGGCGTCAGATTGTAAAGCAGCTTTGTCACGGAGACGAACCGGCAAGAACGCTGGTCGGCGGGGGCGCGGTCCGGTACAGTGGCGGTCCATGCCTTTCCCTTGCCTTCGCAGGCTTTCCGATGCTGACGACCGCAGGTTTCATCGTCAGGATGCTGCTGACCTTGCTTACGGTTTTCGGCACCTACAACCCCTCCGGCTATTCCTATTACCACTGGATCGGCATGGAGGACACCGGGCACTGGACGCTGAAGCTGTTCGTCGGCACCGTCATGGTCTTCCTGATCTATACCCATGTGCTGGCGACCTACCGGTCGATGAAGCTGATCGGGATGCTGCTGGTCGCCGCCATCTATGGCGTGTCGGTGTGGATGCTGTGGGATTACGGCCTGCTCGACCTGGACAAGCCGACCACGCTGACGCTGACCCTGCTGACCGGCGTGGCGACGCTGCTGGGCACCGGCTTCAGCTGGTCCCTGGTGCGCTACCGGCTGTCCGGGCAGGTCGATTCGCAGAACGTCATCCCGCCATGACCCGAACGGCCTACCCCGCGCCGCCATGCTCCGATCTGTCATGCTCCCGTCTGCCATGTGCGCTGGCTGAGGATCCGGCATCGTGAAGTTTTATGGCTACATCGTCCGCACCCTCAGCTGCTTCCTGCTGCTGTTCGCCACCTGGAACCCGGCGGGATACTCGTATCTTGCCTGGATCGGCGAGGATGACGGCACGCGTCTGTCGGCGAAGATCGCGGTGGGCATGGTCCTGTTCGCCATCTATGTCGTCTATCTGCGGATCGCGTGGTTGGCATTGGGCGTGCTGGGGATCGGGATTTCGGCGGCCATCCTGCTGAGCGGCTACATGACCTTGCGCCATTTCGACGTGTTCGACGGGCAGGCGCCGTTCTGGACCGGCTATCTGATGCTGACGCTGGCGTCGGTGACCCTGGCCGCCGGCCTGTGCTGGGCGCATTTCAAGCGACGGGTCATCGGCACCTCGCAGGTCATCTATCCGCCGCCTTAAGCCATGCCGGTACCCGCCGCCTTAAGCCATGCCGGCTGCACGACCCTCTGCCGGCCTATTGCGGCAGGCGGAAGCGGGGCAGGCGGAAATGACGATGTCGGGGAAACAGGCCGAACAGGTTGTAGCGGTATTCCTGGATCGCCAGGATGCCGACCAGGAAAATCCAGAAATTCAGTCGGTTGCACAGCCACAGGGCCAGCATCGCGGCGTAAAGGGTCAGGATGGCGGTCATCACGGCGACGATCTGGTCGAAGACCACGGTCGCCATCGCCCGCCGCCAGCGCAGCCGGAAGAATCCGCCGATGGCGTGACCGACCAGCAGCGCCGCGGCGGCGGCGACGCCCAAGGTCAGGTTCAGCCGCTCGTCGTCCAGGATCAGCCGGTCGAGCAGCAGCCTGGGCGCCACAGCCATCCGGTCGAGCACCAGATCGCCGAAGGCGTCCATGTCGAAATCCCAGGGGCCGCCCCGGTTGAAGATGCTGTCGAAGCTCAGCGGCTGGCCCGGCAAGGGCGTCACCGCCACCAGGCAGACGCCCAGCAGGAAGCCGGCGATCGCCGCCTTGTCCTTCCGCAACGCGCCATAGGGCGGCCAATGGGCGACGCTATCCGCCAGCCAGCGGTAAAGCAGCAGCGGAACGACGATCAGCAGCACCCCGACGGCGTCGGACGCGGCAGACGAAAGGAGGTTCAGAACGTCCATCGGTCATCGCCCGAAGCCTTGGGAACAGCGCGCCGGCGAAGCCTGTTCTAGATCGGATCGCGTAAAATCGGAATCGATTTGGAGCGTGAATCCGATCGTCAAACATAAGGCTGGAGCTTCCTGCGTTTTGCATCAAACGCAGGAAGCTCTAGACCTCGATGCCCTTGTACCAGCGCTGGGTCGGCAGGATGCCGGCGCGGCGCGGCTTCCAGCCATTCTCGATCATGATGCGCTTGACCTGGCGCCGCGCCTCCTGCTCGCCGATGGAGCTGTTGGTGAAGTCGCGCAGGATCGAAGCGGTCTGGTCGAACTGCTTCTTGCTGATCTTGCCCTTCTTGCCGGCCTGCTTGTCGAGGATCTGGCGGACACGGCGTTCCGTCTCGCTCTCGAAGACATAGTCGTTGTCGTCCGCGACGGCCCGCATCATGCCGCGCGCTTCGTCCAGCGACAGACCGCAGCGGATGACGCCCTCCTCAAGGACGCGGCGCTCCGCCTCACGATCGATGAACTTGCTGGTCAGGCCGCTCAGCTTGACAAGGTCGGCAAATCTGCGGCGCGGATCTTCGGTATCGGCCATTGCGGATCCTGGAATTGAAAACGGCGAATTTGTGATGGCGGAGGCATGGTCCCTGCGCCCGCACGAGCGCACGGATGCGTTCTTGCGGGCAACATATCCCTATGAGAGTAATTCGAAAGGCGGAGGCGAAGGCAACAACTTTTCACGACACCCCTTGCTTGTCACGCCCGCACGTTGATCGGATACAGTTAACAAAACTTTTACGCCCGCATGCGGGCATGTTCGTCAGATGAGGTCGTTCGGCAACACGCACCTTCAACTCATTGCCGATCCAGGGTACAGTCTGTGGGAGAAATCGAATTCGCTTAAGGGAAACCGGATGGCCCGGGGAGTTGCCGAGCCTTGGACGGAGCCGCTTGCCCATCCGCTGGCCGCCGCCGCCCCTGTTGACATGCTCAACACCACGTTGGCCGCCGTCACGTCCTTGGACGCCTTGACGATCAGGGACGGCGGGGCGGAATGGACTCTTGCCGCCGATGATGTGCTGTTCGTTGCGGAGCCTTCGGCCTGCCTGACACCCATTCCACATGCCCCTGGGACAGTTCGGGGACTCGCCTGCATCGAAGGCCGGCCTTTCGCCGTTGTGGACTCCGCTGCGGATTTGGGGGCGCGGAAGCCAGGTGGTGCCCTGGTCGTGGTCGCGTCCGGCGACGGCGGTGTCGCGCTGCGCGTCGATGCGGTGATCCGCAAGGGCAAGGCCGAACCGGTGACGGGTGCCAGTCCGGACGTCCTGTCCCATCTGGCTCCCTGGGTGCCGCCGGCTGTGGGCCGTCGGACCGCTGCGGCGCCTCCGCCGATGGCGGCGACGATTTCCCTGCTGTTCGTCACATGCGGCTCCGTGACCGCCGCGCTCTCCGTCACCACCCCGGGTGCCGGATCGCGCGATGCCGGTTTGGGGGCGACCATCGAGCGTGTCGGACTGGTCGGTTCCCGCCAGCCTTTGCGGGCGACGGGCGTGGATGCGCTGGTGAGGGTGGACGATTTTCTGCTGCCCGCCCGCAGCCTTGCCGACGCTCTTCCGATCCCGCCGCTTGAGCGGACCGGTGGGGCGGGCGAGCGCTGGGCCGTGGTGCTGGGCTTCGACGGGCAGCAGGCGGCGCTGCTGGTCGACCGGGTCATCGGGGTGACGCCCTGCGATCCGCGGCAGGTCATCGCGATGGCTCTACCGGGAGGCACGTCGCAGCTGTGGCTCGACCGGCCCGGCATGCCGCCGGTGCCGGTGGTGGATGCCGCCGTCCTCTTCGGCTGGCCGGCTGCCGCCGCTTCGGCCGTTTCCTGCGCGCCGTCTGCCGTGGCGGACGATGTGCAGGCGGAGCCGGTGCTGACCGTACAGGCGGCGGATGTCGGGCTGGCCCTGCCGCTCGCCCTGATCGACCGGGTGCTGGAGCCCGACAGCGCTCCGACCGCGGACCGGACGCCGGGCGCTCTTCCGGTCTTCGATGCCGCCGTGGCGCTGGGGCGGCGGTCCCGTCCGCGATGCAGGACGCTGATCAGGCTGCGGCCGGAGGGTTCTCGGCCCTTCGTCCTGTCCGTCGACCGGACGTCGGTGATCGCGGAGCCCGAATTCCCCTGGCTTGAGGCGTATCCGCTGCCCCCGGCGGCCATGCTGGCCTTCGATGCTGTCGGTCTTGCCGCCGGGATGGAGGGGGAGCGTGGCCGCTGGCTCTACCGCCTGCGCAGTCGCCTGCCGTCGCCTGCGGTCCTGCCTCTGCCGGTGCGACGATGTCTTGCCGCCGCCCGCCTGGGGTGGGTGGCCGCAGAAGCGATGCCCGAAACCGGACCCGTCTGAGCCCATCATGCCACACCCTATCAGGATGCTTGCCGACCATGAGCATTAAAACCAAGCTTCGGCTGGCTTTCGCATTCCTCATCGGCATCTTCGTCGCCTTCGGATTCATCGTGCTTCAGGTGCTGTCGTCGGTCTCCGCCGACAGCAGCCTGATCGCGACCGACATCCTGACCGCCGTCCGGACGACCTACGCCATCGACGTCGCAACCAGCGACTACCGCGCCGCGGAACTGCTGCATGTGCTGAGCAAGGATGCGGCCGGCATGGACGCCGATGAAAAGACGATGGAGCGTCTGAAGGGCGAGATCGCCGCCCGTCGTGCCGAGTACGAGGCGCTGGTCGACACCCCCGAAGAGCGTCGTCGCTACGACAGCTTCGTCCGCAGCTATACCGCCTATATGGCCAGCAGTGAAAAGATGATCGCCCTGTCGCGGGAAGATCAGATCGCCGATGCGACGATAATGGTCAAACAATCGGCCCGCGTGTTCGAATCGCTGAGCAAGGACCTGGAGGAACTCGTCCAACTCGCGACCGCGCAGGCGGCGGTGGCCAACAGCAACAGCAACAGGCTGATCGGCAACAGCCGCAGCCTGATCCTGGCCGGGCTGGCGGTCGTCCTGGTCTTCGGCGGCATCTGCCTGTGGGCGGTGGACAATGGCATCGGCCGTCCCATCGTGGCCATGACCGGCACGCTGAACCGTCTGGCGGAAGGCGACTTCACGCCGACCGCCGCGCCGGTGGAGCGGGCGGACGACATCGGCCAGATGGCCCGTGCGGTGGAATCGACGGGCATGGCCGTGCGGGCGCTCGCCAGCGATCTCGGCGAACTGGTCGAGGCGGCGCATGGCGGCGTGCTGTCCACCCGGGTCGACGTGATCGGCCATGGCGGCGACTATGCCACCCTCGTCAAGGGCATGAACGAACTGATCGAGGGGCTGACCCGTCCGCTGTTCGAGGTGGTGGAGGTCATGCAGATGCTGGCCGCCGGCGACCTGCGCGGCCGGATGATGGGAGCCTATGAAGGCGACCTGCGCGCGCTGAAGGCCAACCTGAACCGCAGCCTGGACACGCTGGTGACCCTGCTGAGCGAGGTGGGGGCGATCAGTGCCGCGGTGGCCCAGGGCGACCTGACGCGCACGGTGACCGGAACCTACCAGGGCGAATATGCCCGGCTGAAATCCGACCTGAACCAGGCGGTGGAGCATCTGCGCGTCCTGGTCGCCGACATCGCCGGGGACACCGAACAGACGGCCGTCGCGGTCACCCAGACCACTGCCGCCGCCCGGCAGGTGGCCGACCTGTCGGCCAGCCAACTCGGCACCCTGACCAATGTCGCCGCCGGCATCGGCCAGACCGCGATGGCGGTCGACACCATCGCCCACAATGCCGCACGCGGAAGCGAGCTGGCCGCGCGGACCACCGCCTTCGCCGAGGATGGGCAGACGCGGCTCGTCCGGCTTGCCGAATCGGTGGAGCGGATCGCCGAGGCGCATGAGCGGATCGAGCAGATCACCGGCAAGATCGCCCGCATCTCCGACAAGACGCACATCCTGTCGCTGAACGCCGGCATCGAGGCGGCGCGGGCCGGGCAGGAGGGACGTGGTTTCGGCATCGTCGCCCAACAGATCGGCCGTCTGGCCGAAGAGGCCGCCGTCGCCGCCCAGGACATCGAGCAGATCATCGCCGAATCGACGCAGCTGGTCCGCTCCGGCGTCGCCGTCACCGGCGAAGCCCGCACCGCCATCGAGCGGATCGCCGAGGCGGCGCAGGACAGCAGCGGCGTGGTGCAGGCGATCTCCGCCGCGATCACCCAGCAGTCGGCGGCGGTCAAGGACCTGCACGAGCGCGTGTCGTCGCTGCGCGCCGGCAGCCAGGGCAATGCCGGTGCCGCCGAGGAGATTTGCGCCACCATGGAGGAACTGGCGCGTATGATCCACCGGACCCGCGACCAGATCAGCCGCTTTGTCCTCGTTTCCTCGGAGTCGCGCGCCCCATGCCCGCCCCTTTCCTCCGCAAGCTCAGCAAACTCCTGACGCCGCTCGCCGGCAGCCTCGCGCTGGCCGGTGCGCTGTATCTGGCCGGCAACACTTATCAGAAGGCCGGGGCCGAAGCGCTGGAGATGGTGTTCCGGGTTCTGGCCTATGCGCTGAACATCGGCCTGATCCTGTTCGCCGCCCAGTTTGTGCACCGGCTGATCCAGATCGTGCTGCTGGAGGGGCTGGTCGGTTCGGCGCTGGGCGAGCCGGTGCCGCGGCTTCTGGTGCAGCTGTCCGGGCTGGTGGTCTTCTCCATCGCCTTCGCCGCCATCGCCGGCTATGTCTTCAAGCAGGACCTGACCGTGCTGTGGGCGGCGTCGGGTGTGCTCGGCGTTGTGCTGGGCATGGCGGTGCGCGAACCGCTGCTGGACATTTGCAGCGGTCTGGCGCTGAACCTCGATCGGCCGATCCGCATCGGCGAGCATATCCGCCTGCATAAGGTCGGCGACATCACCATCGAGGGGCGCGTTCAGGAGATCAGCTGGCGCAGCACAAGGCTGAAGGACGATTGCGGCAACATCGTCGTGGTGCCGAACAGCCGGATCGCCGCCTCCACCATCACCAACCATTCCCGCCCCGGACCCTTCCTGGAATTCATGACCTGCATCGTCATGGATGCGACCGTGCCGGCGGAGCGCGTGCTACGCATCCTGGAAGCGGCGGCGCTGGAGGCATCGGCGGCCTTCACGGTGGCGGGCGCCGGCAAGCCGTACGCGCGTGTACGCTCCGTGACCCTCAACGGTGTGGAGTACGGGGTCTTCTTCGACACCCCGGTCGAACTGCGGTTCCGGGCCCGCAGCATGGTGCTGCAAAAGGTGCTGGAGCATCTGAATGCCGCCGGCCTGCGGCCCGCCTGGCCAAAGGGGGAGCGCGCACCGGGCGATCCGGTGGCGGTGGAATGGCGGACCGTGGAACTGCCCGTGATCATGCAGGCGATGGCGGCCACGCCGCTGTTGGGCGACATGCCGGCCGACGATCTGGAAGTACTGGCGGAAGAGGCCCGTCTGCGCCGGATGACCGCGGGAACGACGCTGGTCCAGGCCGGCGAGACGGCGATGGCCGCCTATGTCGTGCTGGAAGGGCTGCTGGCGGCCGAGCCGGCGCGTGGCCGGGGTGGCCAGCAGGAGACCGCCCGCAGCATCGGCCCGGGCGGGGTGATCGGGGCGACGGCCCTGCTCCAGGGCGCCATTCATGGCGAGACGGTGCGGTGCAGCACCGGCGTGCTGCTGGTCGAGGTGACCTTGGACGCGGTCCGCGCGATGGCCATGCACCGGCCCGAATCGGCGGAACTGCTTAGTCGGCGTGTGGCGGCGCAGGTGGTCTCGGACTTGCGCGCCCGCAAGGGCGGACGGGTGAGCTTCGCCGACGAGGCGGACCTCGCCGCCGATGTGCTCGCCCACATCCGCCGCGCCGCCGGTCTGCTCCACGTCGGTACGACCTAAGGCTTCAGCATTCCGTCTGGTGGCAGTTCTCTGGGCCAGCGGCCCGCGGAGCGTGCATAAAAGAGATTTTTCAATGATTTGCCCGCGGGTTACCAGTCCTCGGACCGAGCCCTTATATGCAATTTTGCTAAAACCTTCGGCTGTGATAGCAGATAGAAAAGAGGAATATTGTTATCTACCACTTTCTGCTATCATCCTTTCGGTGTGCTTCGTCGTTCGTCAGTCCATAAGAGGCTTCATGAAACCGAAAGGTCGGTGGGCTGCTGCCCTGCTGCATGCCTTGGCGCTCCTGACCAGCGCCGCCCTGATGCCGTCGGCGGCATCGGCTTTGGCCGTAGGCGATACGGTTTCCGGCCGGTTCGAACTGGGCGAAAAACAGATCCCGTTGCCTGCGGGCAAATGGACGGTCGCCGGCGTCGGAAACCAGAACTTCTCGATGCCGGAGGTCGGCGCTTTCGGCACCATCCGATCGGCGGTCCTGCTGATGACGCGCGAAAGCAGCGTCGTCGCGGTGCTGGAGGTCAACGCCAACGCGCTGCCCAGCACCGACGGCTGGGGACGCACCAAGGCCTGTGCCCCGGCGGAAAACCAGCTGATGCTGATCGACCGCTACCGCACGGGCTGGGAAACCTCCTGCCAATTCCTGCGCGCGACCCGCTTCGATGCCGGCACCGCCGGTCCGGAAGCGTGGGAGAAGGCTCGCGCCTTCGCCGTGAAGGAAAAGCTGACCATGCCGCAGGTCTGGCTGACCGCCGGTTTCCGGGTCAGCGACCGCCACGACCTGATCGACGCGCGCTATCACATCAACCCGACCCTGCTGCTGGGGCCGGCGGCCTCGCAGCTCACTCAGTTGAGCGACTGGACGGGTGAGGCGGCGAAGGCCGATCCGCTGCGCCAGGGGGCGGTGCGCGCGGTCGCCGCCTGGGGTTCGGGCTTCGATGCCTGGATCGAGCGCGGCCTGCGCAACCGCATGGCCGAGGATCCCGGTCCCCTCCCCGAACTGGTGGCGGCCACGCCATCCTATGCGGATCTGAAGCTGCGGGAACTCGACCGCCTCCATCAGGAGGGACGCATCGACGACGCCACCTACAAGGCACAGACCGAGCGGGCCAAGGCGGAGGTGCCGGAGTTCAAGCCGAACACCTCGCTGTTGTCGAATTCGGTCCGCAAGAACATCTCGTTCCGGTCGATCGGCACCATCGTCGATTACGGCATCGCCTATCTGGTGACGGCCAACAGCGCGGTATCCTGGGGCATCGCGCTGACGCTGAACGCGACCGACTCGGTCTGGTTCGTTCTGAACGATCAATATTGGGACGATTATTACGCCCGGCTGAACACCCATGATGCCGAGCGGTTGGTCGATTTCACCTATATCGGCGATTATGTGGCTGCGGAGGCGCGACTCTAATGGCTGGCCTTTCGATGCTGTCGGGGCTGAAGGCCCGCGCCCTGCTGTTGCTGCTGGGCATTACTGTGACCGGGTCCGTGGCCGGAGCGGCGCATGCCGACGGTGTGCTGAAGCCCGGCACCGCGGTCGAGCGCATTCTTGAGGTCGACGGCAAGCGGCTGCCCCTGCCGGAGGGGCGCTGGGTGGTCGGTGGCGACGGCGACAGCGGCTGGGACGACCCCCGCATGGGGGCCTACGGCTATCTGCGCTCCCTGGTCCTGTTCCGGATCGCCGACAACAAGCTGGACGCCGTGCTGGAGGTGAACACCAACGTGCTGCCGGCGACCGACGGCTGGGGCATGGCGGCCAACTGCGCCCGCACCGATCTGGTGCTGGCGGTTTCCCGCTATCGCGCCGGCTGGGACGGCTCCTGCTTCTTCGTCACCCACACGCTGGCCAACAAGGACGAGAATCCGGTCTGGGCCAAGGCCCGTGCCTTCGCCGCCACGCAAGGTTGGAAGATTCCTGGCGTGCTGGTCACCGCCGGCTTCCGCGCCGCCAACCGGTCGGACGTGATCGATGCCCGCTTCCACTTCGTACCGGAAACCCGAGGCCTGCCGGCCGAGATCGCCGGACGCTGGAAGGACTCCGGCTGGATGTCCAGCAAGCTGGACGAAAGCCGTGACCGGTCCGCCTTCGCGCAGGGCGTCAGCAACTGGTCTGTCGGTTATGCCGGCGTCGTCGATGCCGCCCTGAAGGGCCGCGTGGATGGCACCGCTCCGATCCCGATGCCGGACCCGACCCGCAAGAGCGCCACCGACGACAGCATCGCTCGTCACATGGCGGCGCTGGAGCTGATGCGCCAGTCCGGCCAGATCTCGCAGAAGGAGTTCGAGGCGCAGTCGGAAACCCTGCTGGAGAACGGCACGGGGTCGAGCAGCACCGCCCCCGACCTGTCGGTGATCACCGCGGTGAAGGCCTTCTCCTACCGGGTGATCGTGTCGGTCTCCCACATCTTCGTCGATTACTACTGGACCGGCAGCTATGTCGCGACGGGTGCGCTGGAGGTTCTGCAGATCACCATCAACAGCGCCAAGTTCTACATGCATGAGCTGGGCTGGGCCAAGATGATGGGGGTGCCGCGGACCGACGCTGCGCGGATCGTCGATTTCCGTTACCTCGGGTCCAATGTCTGAGGGCTTCGACACGAAGGCTTAAGGCTTTCACAGCAAAACTGTTCAAACGCAGGCCGCGTCCGTCCACCGGCGGACGCGGAACAGACGCAAGGAAAGGAAACCGGTCCATGAGGGCACGCACGCTCGCCACCGTCGCCATGTCGCTGACCCTTGCCACCGCCCCGGTTTTCTCCGGAACGGCCTTCGCCCAGACGCAGACCCAGCCGCCGATCAAGGGGCAGGTGCAGGCGCAGCCGGCCAGCGTCAGCGGCACCATCGCCGCCCTGCTGCCGGTGTCGCTGTGGACGATCACCGGTGCCGTCATCGGCGCCGTCGCTTGGCCCGGGCTGGCCGCCGGGACCCTTACCATCACCCCGATCACTTCGACCGCCGCACTGTGGAACACCGGTGCCGCGGTCGGTGCGGTGGCCGGCGGCGCCGGCTATCTGGCGACCCGCTAGGAGTTCCTGCCATGACGCCTGCCATGACGGTGGCCCGTTGCATCCGACGCCTGACCGTTGCGGCGGCCTTGGCGGCCACGGCGATTTCGGTCGAGGCCGCCGCCGCACCGCCGGCCCCGCCGCCGCCGCCGGAAACGCCCCTTGTCGCACAGATCCTGCCGGTGGCGGCCGGGGCTCTTGTGGGCACGGCGGTGGGCTTCTTCATCGTGCCGGTCCTGGTGCCGAGCGTGGCCGTGGTCGCCACCGCCGGTCCGCCGACCAGCCCCATGTTCGGCGCCATCGGCGCCGGGTTGGGCGCGCTGATCGGCGTGACGCAGGCGCCGAAGTAAACGCCAAAGTAACCAGTTTCCGCCCATTCTGGCGGTCTACCACGCCCGGGATAAGGGAGCTTCGAACATCATGGAACCCACGACCCTGACGGTGCTTGTCGTCACGGCTTCGATTCTGAGCAGCGTGGCGGTGGACGTGGGCGTGAACACGGTCCAGGACTGGTACGACACCTTTTACCAGGATGCCTTCTGGAGCAGCCGGAAGAACAGCCCGGAACTGGAAGCCCAGCTTGCCAAGGAAGAGGCGGAGATCAATCGCCTGATCCGCGAAAGCGATGCCATGAACGGCGCGGCACCCCGGCTATGAGTGTTCGCGTGGTATTCCGTCCGGCTCTTGTCCTTGCCGCCATGCTGGCTGCCCCGCTGGCGGTTGCCGTGCCCGTCACGACCACGGCCTGGGCTCAGGAGGCGGTGCGCCTCTCGCCGCTGGATGCCGAATTCCAGGTGACCGGCCGCACCAATGTGCGGGAACAGCCATCGACGAAATCGGCCCGCATCACTGTGATTGACGCCGGCACGCGGCTGCGCGTCAGCGGCAAGGTCGCCGACGCTCCCTGGTATGCGGTGACCACCGCCGGTGGGCGTGTGGGGTTCATTGCCGCGGAGCAGCTGCGCCCGGTTCCGTCCCCATCCTCACCCCCTGCGGCAGCCGCGTCGCCCGATGCGGCGGCACCACCCGCCTCTCCGCTGCCGGAGGTCCTGGCACGGCTCGACCGCATGCAGACCACGCTGAACGCCATCGACCAGCGCCTTGCGGCGGCGAAGGCCGAAGCCGTGGCGGACGCCCCGACCGCGGGCTTGCTCGACGGGTTGGCGAAGCTGCAGGAGGAGTTGGCCGCACAGATCCGTGAGCAGCGCGACGGCTTCGTCCAGCTCGGCTCCCGCCTCGACAGCATGGAGATGTCGGTGCAGCCGGCGGTGGACTGGGCCAAGCAGGTGCGCGACAAGGCGGCACCGGTGGCCGAGGAGGCGCAGGGCTGGCTGGCCTCGACCTGGGGAACAGTCTACAACTGGGTCACCAGTTGGCTGCCCTGGACCGCGCGTCCGGCAACAACTCCGCCCCCGGTGTAGGGGCGCGCGCAACACCGTCAGTCCGCCGGGACCGGTTGGGCAATCAGGCTGCGGCGGGTGAGGGCCAGCCAGACCGGATAGTCGAGCAAGGCCAGCGTCAGCGCCTGTTTCAGCCACATCTGGGTCGGCCGATAAAGCCAGCCGCCGTAAAAATGCAGCCCCAGCGGCCGATGCACGCCCGGCCGCATCACGGCGAACAGCAGGGCCGGCAGGTCTCCCAGCGTCTGCGGGTCAGCCGGTGGCCCGCAGGAGTTCCGCCGGCGCGGGGGTGTCGCCGAAGTCGGTCCATTGCAGGGACCCGACATAGCGGCCTGCCATGCGGCCCTGCTCGTTCAGTCGGAACAGGTGGAGCCAACCGTTGTCGAACAGCGCGCGCAGGTCGGGATGGCGGGCCAGAACGTTGTTGATGGCCTCCTGCGGCGCTTCGACCACGACGGAGAGCCGCAGCGGTTCGTGCATGTAGCGCTCGCCGTCATGGACCGACTGCCAAGGCAGGCCGACGCGCAGGAGCCCGCCGTTGCCCTCCACCACGCCGATGCCGCCGGTGACGTTGTGCAACAGCTTGTTGCCGGCGCCGAACATCGTCGGCGCCACGGTGGAGCCGTAATATTGCAGGCTGATCCAGCTCGCCACCACCACCGGTGCGGTCAGGATCAGTTCAAGGATGCGGAAGCCCTCGTCCTGCCGCCAATCGTAGCTGTGCAGGAAGCTGGTGCCGTGCAGGTTCCGGCCGGCGGTGCGGCCCCGCGGTGCGGCGATGAAGGCCCGGCAGCCGGCAAGCCCCCATTCCGGCCGGATTTCCGCCCAGTCGCGGCTGCGCCGGGCGATCTCGTCGGCACCATCCGCCCGCGGCAGGCGCAAAGCCCGCTCGCCGCGGGTGATGGCCCCGGCGACGGCGAGCCAGCCGCGCACCCGCTCCAGATCGGCGGCGTGGGCGGGGGAGGGCCGGTCGGCGTCGTAGAGCGTCACGGCGTCGGTGGTGGTGTCATGCAGTGCACCGATGAACAGCGTATCGGCCGGAATGGCGATGTCCTGACCGGCAAGCGTGCTCCGCACCTCCGGATCGTTGAGCAGGCCAGCGAGCAGCCGGGCGTTGACGTCCCCCGAATAGCCGCCGCAGGCGCCGCATTGCAGGGCGCTGGCATGCGGGTTGTTGACGGTGGTGGCGCCATGGCCGGCGAGCAGGACGATCCGGGCGAAGCCGTCGGTCAGCGACATCGCCCGCAGGATGGTCGCTGCCATCGCAGCCCGCTCGGCCAGCGGCAGGGTGGGATCGAGCCGCGGTGCGGGGTCGTGCGATGCCTTGTTGCCGGCCAACGCGAAGGCATCGCGCAGCAGCTTGCCGGCATAGATCGGCCCCATCGCCTCGACGAAGGCGAAGGACGACACGGCGGCAAGCTTGAACCGGCCCCAGGCCCGTTTCGCCCGCGCGGTCAGGCGGGCCTTGGCGTCGCCGGAGCTGTGGTCGTCCCCACAGTCATGCTCATGCCCATGCTCATGATGGTGGCCGCAATCACTGGTGCGCGAGGCGGCGGCCGGGTTCAGCAGCACCGGGCAGCGCGCCTCGTCCACGTCCGACGCGAAGCGCCGGTGTGACAGGGCAAGGCCGAAGAAGCCGGCGAAGCCGATGGTCTCGATGCCGGGGCCAGCCGATTCCAGCGCGCGCCGGAACACCTCCGACCGCACGTCGATGCAGAAGGCTGCCTGGAGGATGGGCCGCTCCGGCGACGGCATGGCCGGCGGCACCTGCGCGAACTTGTCGGCCAGCACCCGCTGGGCAGCGCGGTCGGCGGCGTCCTGGAGGATGGCGTCGACGATCTGGTCGGCGTTGGCCTCTACCGGCTCGGCATGGGCGGCGCAGACTGCCCGCCAGCGCTCGGCGATCCGTTGTTCATAGCGGTTGTAGAGCGCCTGCTCCCAGACCAGCCGGATCGCCAGGAAGTCGGTCAGCGTCGTGTCGAAGCCGCCGGCCAGTTCCGCCTGCCACAGCCGATGGCGGGCGAATTGCGCCCAGCCACCGAGGCCGGCCAGCAGCTGGTGGAAATAGGTCTCGCAAGCGGCGGTCGGCATGCCGAGCCGGGCGACGGCGGCGGCCAGCACCTGCCCGGCGGTTTCCGGTCCCTCCGCGACCCGGGTGGCGAAGCCGGTCAGGCCGAGGATCTCCGGCGTCAGGTCGTGGGTGGCGACGGCCCGCCATGCGGCGTAGGCGGACTTGCCCTGCGGTGCCGCCCACAGCGCTTGGCCCACGTCGAAATAGCCGGCGGCCCAGCCGCCGAACCGCTCGGCGATCAGCCCCGGCCAGTCGATGCCGGAGGCTTCCGCCGCCAGATCGGCGACGGTCGGCAGTGCTTTGGCCGGCGGTTTGGTGGCGGCGGCGGCAACCTTCAGGGCGGTCAGCGAGGCAGGGCGCTTCGCATGGGGGGAGGCCGACAGCGCGCCGGCAAGGTCGTCGTCGCTGATGGCGCCGGACGCGATCCGTTCCTGATACCAGGACCGCGGCATGGTCACTGCGATGCCGGCGACCCGGCCGAGACGGGCGGCGGTCTGGGCGAGGCTTTCGCCGCTCTGTCCCAGGAACGGGTTGACGGCGACACTGGAGGCGAGCGGCCAGACCGGCGGGATCGCCCGCACCGCCGTGGCGACGACGGCGGCAAGGGTGGGGGTGCGGGCCGCGGCGGCGTCGATGGGCTGGGTGGTCGATTGGGCTGTCAGTTGAGCGGACATGGGAGGGGTGTCCTTCCGGGATCAGGAAAGCTTGCGAACCGACCAGCCGCCGAGCAGCCGGTCGAAAACCGCGTTGGCGTACAGGCCGTTGGACAGGTGGACCCGCAGACCGGCGGCAGCCGGGTGATAGGCCCACAGCGGGAACATCGACTGGGCGACGGCGACGAGGCCGAAGCTGACCACCACCAGCACCAGCAGCGCCCATTCCAGCGGGCCGGGAGCCGGCGTTTCCGGCAGCGGGCCGGCCAGCACCCGCCCGGCGATGGTCTGAAGCGCGAAGTAGGCGGTGGAGGCGGTGACGGCGTAGAGCGCGGTGCGCCGGGTCAGGAAGGCGGGGGCGGCACCGGCCAGCCCCTGCGCCAGCAGATAAGCGACGCCGAAGATCAGGATGGCGCCCAGCGCGATGGCCTGCGGCGGCTTGGTGGCGAAGCCGAACAGCGTGCCGGTCACGGCATAGATCGCAAGCGCGGCGAGGAAGGCGCGGCCGACCGCGGCGCCGTTGGGGATGGCGACCGGACCGGGCCGCCGGATCGCCGCCACGCTCTCCACCGCCCCACCGGCCGCCAGGAAGGCATGCGCCTTGTAGAGCGAGTGCGCCACGATGTGCAGCAGGGCGAGCGGGAACAGCGCCAGACCGCATTGCAGGACCATGAAGCCCATCTGCGCCACGGTCGACCAGGCGAGCGAGGTCTTGACCGCCGGCTGCGTCAGCATCACCAGACCGCCGAACAGGGCGGTGAAGCCGCCGACGATCACCAGCACCGACAGCACGCCGGGCGCCAGCAGCATCAGGTCGGCGAAGCGGATCAGCAGGAAGCCGCCGCCGTTGATGACCCCGGCATGCAGCAGGGCCGACACCGGCGTCGGCGTCTCCATCACCTCGGTCACCCAGCCATGGGTGGGAAACTGCGCCGACTTCAGCAGGGCGGCCAGCGCGATCAGCCCGGCGGCCCAGACCGCGACCGCCGTCCCTTCGCCGGCGCGGGCAATCTCCGCGATGGTGGCGATGTCGGTGGTGCCGTAACCGACGGCCAGCAGGACCGCGGCACCGATCAGGGCGGCGTCGCCGATCCGTGCGGTGATCGCCTTCTTGCGGGCCGCCCGCCGGGCGGTGGGCCGGTCCGGGTAGAACAGCAGCAGCCGGTGCAGGAGCAGGCTGGTGGCGATCCAGGCCAGAACGAAATGGGTGAGGTTGCCGGCCTGCACCAGCAGCAGGACCGAGGCGAGCGTGGCGCACAGCCAGCCGGTGAACGCGCCCTGCCGGTCCTCCCCGTCCAGATAGGTGGCGGTGTAGCGGACGACGATCCAGCCGACGAAGGACACCAGCACCAGCATCGTCGCACTCACGGCATCCAGCCGCACCGACAGGCCGATGCCGGTGGCGCCGAGCAGCGGGCTGGTGCCGGCATCGGTGACAGCGAGCAGGCCGGCCGACAGCAGGGTGACGGCGAAGGCGGTCAGCGCCGCGGACTCCGCCAGTCGCGGGACGGAGCCGGGACGTCGTCCGGGGGTGCGGAAGCCGGCAAAGGCGGCCAGCAGCAGGGCCACGGGGGCGAGGAGCGGCAGGAGATGAGTGGACAACGCGGTCTCTCCGGAACTGCGTGAGGGGGCTGTCCCTTCGATCTAGCAGCGCCGCGTTGCTCAAAAAAATTCATTGTTCTCGGAATATCGTTCGGTAAAATCGAACGATGCGGGATCTGAACTACCATCACCTCTTCTATTTCCGGGCGGTGGCCCATGACGGGAACCTGACGCGAACGGCGGCGCGGCTGAACCTGACCCAGTCGGCGCTGTCGGTGCAGATCCGCAAGCTGGAGGAGCGGCTGGGCCATGCCCTGTTCGAACGGGAGGGCCGGCAGCTCCGCCTGACCGAGGCCGGGCGGATCGCGCTCGACCATGCCGATTCGATCTTCGCGCTGGGCGAGGAGCTGGTGGGCACGCTGAAGGATGCCGGCCGGACGCGGCGGGCCTTGCGGGTGGGGGCGCAGGCGACGCTGTCGCGGAATTTCCAGATCGGTTTCCTGCGTCCGGTCCTGGGGCAGGAGGATGTCGACGTCATCCTGCGCTCGGGCAGCCCGGCGGAGCTGTTGCAGGCGCTGGAGGCGCTGAATCTGGACGTCGTGCTGATGAACCGGCCGCCGGCCGGCGACGCGGCATCGCCCTTCGTCGCCCACCGGCTGGCGGAACAGCCGGTCAACCTGGTGGGAACGCCGCACCGCGTCGCCAGCGGCGGCACCATCGCGGAGCTGCTGACCGGTCATCCGGTGATCCTGCCGACCGCCGACAGCAGCGTGCGCACCGCCTTCGACGCGCTGGCCGACCGCATCGGCATCCGCCCGCAGATCGCTGCGGAGGTGGACGACATGGCGATGATGCGCCTGCTGGCCCGCGAGGATGTCGGGCTTGCGGTGCTGCCGCCGATCGTGGTGAAGGACGAATTGGCGTCCGGCCTGCTGCACGCCGCCGACGTGCTGCCCGGCATCACCGAGACCTTCTATGCCGTCACCGTGCGGCGCCGTTTCCCCAATGCGCTGCTGCGCGCGCTGCTCAGCGCCGACGGTCCGGCGGTCGGGCCGGACTGACCACCTGTCTGCTTTCTTAGTTGCGCGGTGCGATCCTGCGGCAAAGCCAAGCCTGCATCCGAATGTTGAACGTCCGGATGCAGGCCTCCGTCTCGCCCCTGTCCCGGCGGAGGGTCACCCGCGGCCCGATGCGGCCCGCGCCAAGCCGGCATAATGGCGAACGTCGAAGGCGATGAACTCCACCTCGGCGTCGGTGACGTCGCGCAGATGCTTGGCCGGGCTGCCGGCCCAGAGCTGGCGGGCGGGGATGCGCTTGCGCGGGGTCAGCACGGCACCGGCGGCCAGCATGGCGCCGCTTTCCACCACCGCGCCGTCCAGCACGATTGCGCCGATGCCGATCAGGCAGCCGTCCGCCAGCGTGCAGCCATGCATCCGCACGCCATGGCCGATCACCACGTCGGCGCCGATGACGGTCGGGTGCTCGTTCAGCATGACGTGGATGATGGTGCCGTCCTGGATGTTGGTGCGCGGGCCGACGGTGATGCTGTGGTCGTCGCCGCGCAGCACGCAGCCGTACCAGACGCTGGCTTCCGCCCCGATGGTGACGTCGCCGACCACCACGGCACCGGGGGCGACATAGGCGTCGGTGGCGATGCGCGGCCATACTCCCTTGACGGGTTGGATGATGGCGCCGGGGTGGCGGGCGAGCAGGGCTTCCCCGGTTTCGAAGGCCCCGGTTTCGAAGGCGGCTCCGGTTGCGCTCTCGGTGGTCATTCTTCTTGTCCTTTTCAGGGCCTGCCAGCGTTTGGCGCCGGTCAGGAGGCGAGCCGTTCGGCCTCCGTCTCCGCAGCCGGATCGGCAATCACCCCGGCGGCGAGCAGGCGGTCGATGTCGGCCCGACTGTAGCCCAGTTCGGCCAGCAGCGTCGCGCTCTGCGCGCCCACCGGCGGCAAGGCCATGCGCGGACCCAGACGCCGGCCGTCCAGCGTCAGCGGCAGAAGCGGGACGCGGGTCTCTCCGCCGGTTTCGGTGGTGATGGTCGCAAGGCCGCCGCTCTCGATCAGGTGGGGATCGTCGAACAGTTCCTCCGGCCGGTTGATCGGGGCATAGGGCAGGCCGTTGCGCTCGAACAGCTCGGCAATCTCGGCCTTGCTGTAGGCGGCGAGGCGGCGGCGGATTTCCGGCAGCATCCAGTCGCGGGCAAGGCAGCGTTTGGTGTTGCCGTCCAGCCGCGGGTCGGCCAGCAGGTCGTCGAAGCCGAAGGCGGTGCAGAAGGTCCGCCACTGCACGTCGCTGACCGCGCCCAGGAAGATCTGCTCGCCGTCCTTCACCTCGAAGGTGTCGTAGATGCTGAAGGCGGCGATGCGTTCGGGGAAGGGGGGCGGCGCCTCGCCGGTCACGGCGAACTGCTGCATGTGCTGGGCCGACAGCAGGACGCAGGTTTCGTACAGGCCGGACTGGATGTCCTGGCCATGGCCGGTGGCCTCGCGGGTGCGGAGCGCCGCCAGGACGCCGATCACCCCGAACATGCCGCCCATGATGTCGTTGACCGAGCTGCCGGCGCGCAGCGGCCGGCCGGTGGGACCGGTCATGTAGGCGAGCCCGGCCATCATCTGCACCACTTCGTCCAGCGCCGTGCGCTTCTCGTAGGGTCCGGGCAGGAAGCCCTTCAGCGACAGGTTGATGATGCGCGGATTGCGCGCAGCGAGGCTGGCGTAGTCGAGACCGTATTTCGCCATCAGGCCGGGGCGGAAATTCTCCAGCACCACATCGGCGGTGTCGACCAGCCTGTGGATTGCGGCCAGCCCGTCGGGGCTGTTCAGGTCGACGGCCAGCGACTTCTTGTTGCGGTTGAAGGTGCGGAAGAAGCCGGCGGCGGCGCCCGGCAGGGCACGGGTCTTGTCGCCGGTCACCGGTTCCACCTTGATCACGTCGGCGCCCAGGTCGCCCAGGATCATGCCGCAGGTCGGCCCCATCACCATGTGGGAGAATTCGACGACGCGGATGCCGGAAAGCGGGAGGACTGTATTGCTGTCAGGCATGGACGGGGCTCCGGTGGAAATGCTTCGGCAGACCGGCGGTGGCGATCTTGCCGTGCAGCGTCTGGCCGGGAAGCAGGGTGGCGAGCAGGCGTTGCGCTTCGATCAGGGCGTCCAGGTCGATGCCGGTGTCGAAGCCCATCGCTTCCAGCATGAAGGCCAGATCCTCGGTCGCGACGTTGCCGCTGGCGCCGGGGGCATGTGGGCAGCCGCCCAGCCCGCCGAGCGAGGCGTCGAATTCGCGAATGCCGATGTCGAGCACGGCAAGGCAGTTGGCGAGGCCGAGGCCGCGGGTGTCGTGGAAATGGGCGCTTTGCAGGCGGTCGCCGGCGATGTCCTTCACCCGCTTGTACAGGCGGCGGACCTGGACCGGGTCGGCATAGCCGACGGTATCGGCCAGCGCCACGCGGTCGGCCCCGGCCTCCAGGCAGGATTCGCACAGGCGGACCACCTCGTCCTCCGGCACCTCGCCCTGGATGGTGCAGCCGAAGGCGGTCGAGATGCCGGCGTCGATGCGGGTCTTGTAACCGCCTTCATCACGGGCGCGGCAGACGCGGGCCAGTTCCTCCACCGACTCCGCGCGGGTCTTGCGGATGTTGGCGCGGCTGTGCGCCTCGCTGGCCGACAGCGGCAGGACGATGACGTCGGAACCGGCGGCAAGGGCTGCCGTAGCGCCCTTCAGGTTGGGGGCCAGCGTGTGGACGATGACGTCGGGCAGCGCGCGGGCGCCGGCCACCACCTCGGCGGCGTCGGCCATCTGGGGCAGCAGCTTGGGCGGCACGAAGGAGACCGCTTCGAACCGGCGGACGCCGGCGCGGTGTTCGGCTTCCAGCCAGCGCAGCTTGTCGGCGGTGGGAACCACGCGGTCGAGGATCTGGAGCCCGTCGCGCAGGCCGACCTCGACGATGGTCACGGGGGCTTTCGTCATGGCAAGAAGTCTCCGTTCGGGTGCGCGGGAGAGGGCGCGCACCCGGGGAAGCGGGAAAGAAATGGGAGGGGGTTCAGAGGGTCGTCAGATCCCGAAGCCGGCGGCTTGCGGCAGCCAGAGCGACAGCTGCGGGAACAGCCAGATGATGAACAGGCCGGCCATCATCAGCAGCACATAGGGCAGGGCACCGCGGGTCACCTCCGCCAGGGAGGAGGTGGTTATGCCCTTGATGACGAACAGGTTCATGCCGACCGGCGGGGTGATCAGCGCCAGCTCCAGGTTGATCATCAGCATCACGCCGTACCAGATCGGGTTGATCCCCAGCGCGGTCATCACCGGCAGGATGATCGGCGTGGTGATCAGGATGATGGCGATGGTTTCCAGGAACATGCCCAGGATGAAGATCGCGAACATCACCGCCAGGATGAAGCCGCTCTGCGACAGGCCCAGCGTCGCCACCGTCTCCATGATCTGGGCCGGCAGGCGGATGATGGTGATGGCGTGACCGAACATGCCGGCGGCGGCGATGATCATGAACAGCATGACACTGGTCCGCATCGTCTGGACGCCGCAGTCCAGCAGATCGGCGACGGAGACGTTGCGGTAGACCAGCAGCGCCACCGCCAGCGCATAGACCGCGCCGACCGCCGCCGCCTCTCCGGCGGTGAAGACGCCGAGATAGATGCCACCCAGGATCAGCGGCGGCATCATCACCGCCCAGATCGACTTGCGGAAGGCGGCGATGACAGTGCCGAAGCCGGGCCAGGGCTGCGACTGCACGCTGTCCATCCGCTTGGCCTGGAGCCAGCTGTAGCCGGCGAAGATGACCGCCATCAGCAGGCCCGGGACGATGCCGGCCAGGAACAGCGCGCCGATCGAGGCGTCGGTGACGATGGCGTAGAGGATCATCGGCCCGGACGGCGGGATCAGGATGCCCAGCGTGCCGCCGGCGGCGATCAGCCCGTAGGTGTCGCGCTGGCGGTAGCCGTAGCGCTTCATCTGCGGGATGGAAATCGACCCGATGGTCAGCGCGGTCGCTACCGAGGATCCGGAGATGGTCGAGAAGATGGTGCAGGACAGGATGGTGGCGAAGCTGAGCCCGCCCTTGATGTGCCCGACCAGCGTGTTCGACATCTCATAGAGGTCGTCGACCACCTTGGCCTTGATCATGACGTGCGCCATGAAGGCGAACATCGGAATGGTGGCGAGCAGCGGGTTGTTCAGGCTGGCGAACACCGCGTCGGCCATGCTGTCGACGCTGCCCTCGAACAGGGCCAGCACGCCGAGCGAGGTGAGGGAGAGGGCGGCGAAGATCGGCATGCCGCTGAACAGCAGGAGCAGCAGCAGGCCCAGGATCAGGAACGTCATCAGTGGCCTCCCCTCTGTTCGTCCGACTCATGTCCGGCCAGAGCATTGATCAGCTTGGCGAAGGCGACGATCCCCAGCAGGGCGGCACCGATGGGGAGCGTGGCCTGCGGGATCCACAGCGGCAGCTCCAGCTGGCCCGAGGAGAAGGCGTCGAAGTCATGGGAGAAGACGGCGCTGTGCCAGCCGGTGCGGACCAGCAGCACGGCGAAGACCAGCACCGCCAGGTTCGACCAGGCGTCGAGCCAGCGCCGGCCGCGCGGACCGATGAAACCCAGGATCAGGTCGATGCGGATATGGTGGCCGGTGCGCAGCGCCTCGGCGGCACCGGCCATCACCATGGCGACGACCAGATAGCCGCAGGCCTCGTCGACACCCTCCAGCGGGTGGCCGACGACATAGCGGGCGACGACCCCGGCCGTGGTCAGGGCCAGGACGATGGCGATCAGCAGGATGCTCAGCGCGCCGCCGATGCGCGACAGGACCGATGCCGCGCCGGTCAGCAGGCGCAGGGCGCCACGGGAGGTGGATTTGCCGCTTACCGGTGTTACGGCGTCCGGAGTGGACATGCTGCTCATGGCTTGTCCTCCCGTTACTGAAGCTTCTGGACGAGTTCCAGCAGCTTGCGGCCGTCCGCGCCGGTCTCGTCGGCGAAGCCCTCGGCGAAGGCGGGAGCCATGGCGGCCTTGAAGGCGGCATTCTCCTCGGCGGTCGCGATGTGGACCTTGACGCCCTTCGATTCCAGCTCCGCCGGGGCGTTGGCGGCGGCCTCCTGAGACGCTTCCAGCGCCCAGGCGGCGGCCTCCTCGCCGGCCTTCTTCAGGGCGGCCTTGTCCTTGTCGGTCAGCTTGTCGTACCAGCGGGGATTGACGTAGCCGTGCAGATAGGCGGCCAGCACCGGCACCACAGTCATGTGGTCCTGCACCTCGTAATATTTGCGCGACCAGGCGGCGGCGACGTCGGTGAGGGCGGAGTCGATGACGCCGGTCGCCAGTGCCTGATAGACCTCGCTGCCGGGGATCGCCACCGGGGTGGCGCCCATCGCCTTCAGCCCGCGGTCGAAGGCCGGACCGATGCCGCGCATCTTCTGGCCCTGGAAGTCCGCCGGCTTCAGCAGCGGCTTGCCCTTGGAGGTGAAGACGGTCGTGTTGGTCTGGAACATCCAGACCACGTTCCTCACGCCCTTCTTCAGCAGGCGGTCCTCAAGGAAGGCCGCCGCTTCGGAGGTCGGCCATTTCCGCCAGGCCTCGATCGACGACATGGTGTAGGGGCCGACGGTGACGTTCATCAGCGGCAGCGTCTTGCCCCATTGGAAGTTCAGGGAGAAGGCGCATTCGATGTCGCCCTTGGCGACGGCCAGGATGTTGTCGTTGGCCTTGATCAGGCTGTCGGCGCCGAAGACCTGGACGTCGAGATTCCCGTCCGACAGTGTCTTCACCTCGGCCGCCCAGCGGTCGATGACCTTGGCGATGTGATGGGACGGCGGCAGCTGGTGGCTGCAACGCATCCGTGTCGCGGCCTCCGCATCCATCGGCAGCAGCGTCGTCAGCGCCGTGGCCGATGCGGCGGCGAACAGCGACAGCATGGTCTTCGTGTGGCTCGACGTCTTGGCGGGCGTCATGTCCTGCACCTCCCGGTGGTGGTTCGTTGCGGCGCTCCGGCGGGTTTGAAAGTCGTGGCCGGAAGCGGAGCCCGTTCAACTGCGGGCCTTCGGATTGTTTGCCTGCGAAACAGAACAGCACGGGGAGGCAGTGTCGTAAAATACAAAGAAACGAAGCGGGCTATCTGGTTTCGAGATGGGTCCCGCGCAGCCGGCCGGGCCAGCGGCCGCTCGCCTGCGCCTCGCGCACCACGTCGATCATCAGCCGCCGCGCCTCGACCACGGCGCGGGACGCGGTCTTCATCCGCGAAGACACCAGATACAGGGTACGCCCCATCGACGGGTTCACCACCGGCCGTGCCACCAGTTCGCCACGGGCGATCTCGTCACCGGCCAGGGCCGCCGACTGGACCGTCACGCCCAGCCCGGCGCTGACCGCCCGCTTCAGCGGCACCGCGGATTCGATTTCCAGATAGACCTTGGCGGCGATGGCGTTGCGCACCTCGGCATCGCTGGCCAGCGCCTGGAGAACCGCTGTGCGGCCGGGCATGATCAGCGGCAGGCGCAGCACGTCGGACAGATCGATGGGGCCGCCGTCGCCGATCATGGCACGGGTGCCGAGGCAGACCAGATCCTCGTCCAGCAGCGGCACGCCTTCCAGCCGGTCGTCGTTGGGGGGGACAAGGGTCAAAGCGAGGTCGGCCTGACCGGACAGCATCCACTGATGCATGATCTCGCTGTGCGCCTCGATCACGCGCAGCTTGACCTCGGTCAGGGTGGAGGCGACGCGGCGGATGAAGGGCAGGCCGATGGCCTCCATCGCGGTATAGTTGAAGCCGACCATCACCGGTCCGACCACCGCCCGCGACAGCGACACCACGTCCAGTTCCGCCTGTTCCAGCGCATGCAGCACGCCCCGGGCATGGGCGAACAGCCGGTCGCCGGCCTCGGTCCGGCTGACTCCGCGCGGCTGACGGACGAGGAGTTGGACGCCGAGATCCTCCTCCAGCGTCGCCACATGCTGGCTGAGTGCCGACTGGGCCACGTTCAGAAACTCGCTGGCTTTTGAAAAGCTGCCGAGTTCGCAGACGGCGACGAAATAGCGGAGGCGGCGGAAATCCAGCTTGGTCGGCATGAGGATTTGTCCCACAGGCCCGCTTGGCGGACAAAGCGGAAAGTTGAGATCCGTTTTTCCTGCCGGGCCTGAGCGGCGAACGGTCTTGCAAATGATAATCAGTATCATTATGCAGGATGGGAGTTCGCACCGCGCGCGGCCCCGCCGGCGCATTGGCTGGGGAGCCATCACGATGAAGACTGCCGGGCAGACCGGAAGCCCTGGGGGAGGAAAGGCGGAGCCGTCGCGCCTGCACATGGCCGCAAGGGTGGCTGCCGCCGTGTTCGGCGCCTATGGCTTCGCCTGGGGCCTTGCCGCTTTCGGAGCGGAACTGGGGGCGCTGGCCGGGATGGCCCCGGCGGAGGCGGTCACTGCTTCCAGCCTGCTGGCCCTGGTGGTGCTGCCGGTGGCGGCGTTGTGGGCTTTCGCGGTGCCGCGGGTCACGGTCGGCTGGGCGGTGCTGGGCGGTGGCGGGGTGCTGCTGATCGCGGTATCGCAATTTGCCGGGATGGCGGGGCCATGACGGCTAAGATGACGGCGAAGAAGCGCAAGCTGATCAGCCCGGCCCTGCGCGCCGCAATGCTGTGGCCGCACACCTGGGCCGGGGTGACGCTCGGCGGGCTGCTGATGCTGATCTTCTTCATGGGATCGCTGGCCGTCTTCGCCTCGGAGATCGACCGCTGGATGATGCCCGCCACCCGGGTCGGCGCGGTGGAGGTCGGTCCGGTCTCGCTCGACCCAATCTCGCTCGACCATGCGGTGGTGCCGGTGGTGGAGAAGCTTGCCGCCGGCCGGGCGGTGCGCGACTGGTTCGTCCAGCTGCCGGACGAACGGCGGCCGGTGATGGCGCTGCGGGTGCGGACGGAGAGCGGCAATGCCGGAGGGGTGGCGACCGCCGACGGCACGCTGCTGCCCCCGGTGGGAACGCTCGGCGCCGGGTCCTTCTTCTATCCGCTGCATTACAGCCTGCTTCTGAAGGCCGGCTTCGTCGGCTACTGGATCGTCTGCTTCGCGTCGGTGGCGATGCTGGCCGGGCTGATCTCCGGCGTCATCATCCATGCCCGGATCTTCAAGGACTTCTTCACCTTCCGCAGCTGGGGACAGCTCCGCCGCTCGCTGCTCGACCTGCACAACCTGACCGGCGTGCTGGTTCTGCCCTTCCATCTGATGATCACGGTCACCGGCATCGTGATCGTCCTGCCGATCGTCCTGCCGGCCGGTGTGCAGGCGCTCTATGGCGGCGATCTGCTGCGCTTCTACGACGATGCGCTCGGCAATTACAGCCGGCCGCGCAGCGGCATCGCCGCTCCGCTGGCACCGCTCGATCCGATGGTGGCGGAGGCCCGGCGGCTGTGGGGCGGCGGCGAGGCGGCCGTGGTGTTCGTTTACAATGCCGGCGATGCCGCCTCGGTCGTCCGCGTCAACCGCGATACCGGCGACCATATCAGCCTGGACGTCCAGCCGGTCTTCTTCGACGGCGTCACCGGCGCCCTTCTGAAATATCAGGCGCCAGGGCCGATCGTGGCGACGCACCGGGTCCTGTCCGGCCTGCATTTCGCTGCCTTCGACCATTGGCCGCTGCGCTGGCTGTATTTCCTGTTCGGACTGGCCGGTTGCGTGCTGATCGGCACCGGCATGCTGTACTGGATGGAAAAGCGGCGGGTCGCCCATGGCGTGACGCCCGGTCTCGGCTGGCGCAGCGTCGCCGCGCTGGCCTGCGGCAGCACCACCGGACTGCTGATCGCCACGCTGGCGATGATGGCCGCCAACCGGTTGCTGCCGGCCGGAATTCCGTCCCGGGAACTGGTGGAGGTCGGCGTCTTCTTCCTGACCTGGATATGCTGCGCCATCCATGCCGCGATCCGCACCCGGACCGATCAGACCCCAAATCCACCCTGGAGCGGGCAATGCGCCGCCGTGGCTCTTCTGGCGGCCGCCTGTGTGGTGCTGAACTGGATCACGACGGGCGAGCATCCCGGCCGCGCCGTTGCCGCTGGCGACTGGGCGGTGCTGGGCGTCGATCTGGTACTGGCGCTGACCGCCGCTGCCGCCTGGCGGGTGTCGCGGCGGCTGGTCCGGCGGCCGGATCCCGAACTTTCAACCCTGGTGAAGGTCACCGACCATGCCTGATGCTCCCCTGCTGGATGCCCCCATGCTTGATGCGCTGTCGCTGCCCGGATTGTTCGGGCTCTGCTACCTCGCCTTTGCAGCACTTGCCCTGTCGGTGGAGCGGCATTGGCGCGATCTGATCGATTCCAGGCGGGGGCCGCCGCGCCGGACGGTGTTCCGGCTGCGGCTGGCGGCGCTGCTATGTCTGGCTGCGGCGCTGTCGGTCGCGGTGCGCCATGACGGGACCGGCTTCGGCATCCTGCTTTGGGCGCTGGCCTTGAGCGCAGGGGCGCTGGCGGTTGCCGCGACCGTCACCTGGAGAACGCGGTCCGCCCGCGGCTGACCGGCGGATGCGCGCGCTTCACATGCGCATCATGCGGAAGATGGCGATGAACATCACGACCACCCCCACCTCGGCGGCGGTGGCGAGCCAGGCCGGATGGAACACGATCCCGAACGGCATGATCAGCAGCAGGATCAGCGACGGGAACACGATGTAGGGGGATTCGAACCGGCGGGATTCGGTTTCCGCCGGGGTGCCGTCCTCTTCGAGCAGGGACGGCTGAGCCAGTTGCATGGACATCGGATCGGAACCCTTGAGACTTGGTTGGGGAGCGGGGGCGGAGGTCCGCCGGCACCGGTGCCGAAAGGGGTCTCACCACCCGCGAGGCCGATCCTAGACAGGCCTATCCATCGCAAAAAGCGAAATAAACCGATGGTGTTCATCGGCATTGCCGAACTCAGTCACGCCCCTCCGCCGCGCTCAGGTTCGCCGGAGCACCCAGAATGGTCTTCAGCCCGGTGAGCGCCGGATCGATGATGGTGGCATCGGCGTCGGTCGGGTAGGCGGCGTAGATGGGAAGGCTGAGCGGCCGGGCTTCCGGCAGGATCTCTCCCTTTCCGGCATCGATCAGCGGCTGGACGAGCTGCCGGGGGAAATGCCCGGTGCCCCCGCATTGCTTGACATAATCAAGCCCGAGCGTGCCGACGCCGATCGAGACGGGAGCCGACTGCACATCGGGACGGTGCAGGCGCACGTTGCGGCGGAAATCGTCGCCCCAGTCGATGTGGACATACGGCTCCTCCAGGCACCCCTCGGCCACCGGCATGCGGAAGAGGACCAGTTCCTCCTCCAGCAGCAGGCGGATGGACAGGCCGGGCAGGGCGCGCGGCGAATAGAGGACGGCGACGTCCAGCGTCCCGTCCTGAAGGCCTTGCAGCAGCCCGTTCGGCAGCCCGACGTCGCAACGCAGGGCGATGTCGTTGGCGTTGCGCCGCATCCAGGGGATCCAGCGGTGCAGCAGGCGGTTCCACAATCCCGCCTCGCTGCCGATGCGCAGCAGCGCCTTGTGTCCGGTGGGCAGGGTAGCCTCCTGCCGGGCCTGTTCCCACAGGCGGAGGATCGCCACGGCATGGCGCTGGAACCGCAGGCCGGCAGTGGTCAGCGTGGCGCCGGTCTTGTTGCGCACGAACAGGCGGCAGCCAAGCTGCTGCTCCAGCTGCTGGATGCGCGTGCTGACCGTCGACTGGGTCACATGGAGCCGGTCGGCCGCAGCCATGAAGCTGCCCGCCGCCGTGACCTCCAGAAATGTCCGGGCCATTTCCGTATCCATGACACCTCGCTCGACTGTCTGCCTGTACGGCCGGCCGCAAGACCTACGCCATCGGCAGCTTGATCGCGACCGGCCGGTGTGAGACGATTCGTCGCATCCGCTGGGTGCAGCCGCGATCCACGGTTCTCCTAATGCGGCAGGATGATATCGGAATAACCGATGACAACCATCGGGTAAATTCGCTTCCTGGCCTTTCTGGCCGCCAGTAGCCTCCGCCTGGCCCGCCGGAAGGAAACCGGGCGACTTCTCCGGCCGACTTTTCGGGTTGGCCGGAGACAACGTTGAGAAATGGGAGTTCCGCTGTGTCCGTCATGCGCAAAATTCTGTTGGCGTCCGTCATTCTGATTTCCGGTGGAACCGTCGCCGCCCAGGCCGCGGACGGCGATGCCGCAGCGGGCAAGTCGGTGTTCAACACCTGCAAGGCCTGCCACACCATCGAGGCCGGTGGCCCCAACCGCGTCGGCCCCAACCTGCACGGCGTCGTCGGCCGCAAGGCTGGCAGCGTCGACGGCTTCAGCTATTCCGCGGCGGTGAAGGATGCCGGCTATGTCTGGGACGAGCAGAAGCTGGACACCTATCTGAAGGATCCCAAGGCGGCGCTGCCCGGCAACAAGATGGCCTTCGCCGGTGTCAAGGACGACGCCAAGCGTGCCGACCTGATCGCCTACCTGAAGAGCGAGTCCAAGTAACGGCGGACGGTTGTTGAAATAGTCTTGTCTGTCGCCGCAGCCCCGCCGGTGCGGGGCTGCGGCATCTCAAGAGGCTCCTCATGACCTGCGGACGTCCATGACCCGGAAGCTGTTCTGGGACGATCCCTACCGGACCAGCCTGGATACCCGCATAGCCGCGGCGGACGGCGACGAGGTGACGCTGGAGGCCACCATCTTCTATGCCCTTTCCGGCGGGCAGGAGAGCGATGCAGGCACCATCGGCCGCTTCGACGTGCTGGAGGCGCGCAAGGACGGCCGCGAGATCCGCTACCGGCTTGCACCCGGCCATGGCCTTGCCGCCGGCGACGCCGTTTCGGTGGCGATCGACTGGGGGCGCCGCTACCGGCTGATGCGGCTGCACTTCGCGGCAGAGATCGTGCTGGAACTGGTCATGCACCGGCTGCCCGGCATCCACAAGGTCGGCGCCCATATCGCCGCCGACAAGGCCCGCATCGACTTCGCCTGGGGCGAGCCGCTGACCCCGCTGCTCTCCGAATTCGCCGAGCAGGCGATGCGCGTCATCGCCGCCGACACCCCCATCGTCAGCGGCTTCAGCGACGAGGCTGCGGAGCGCCGCTTCTGGGAGATCCCCGGCTTCGCCCGGGTGCCCTGCGGCGGTACGCATCTGCGTCGGACGGGAGAGATCGGCGCCTTGACGCTGAAGCGCCGCAACACCGGCAAGGGCAAGGAACGGATCGAGATCGCGCTGGCCGATTAAGCCCCGGCGCCATGATCCGTCCGCTGGATGATGCCGGTCAGGTGCGTCGCGAAGGCATGGACCGCCTCCGGCAGATGGCGGCCGAGCATGGTCTGGATCTGGTAATAGCGCTGATCGAGCGTGGGTGAGTCGATCGGGATCGACACCACCGGAAAGCCGACCCCGCTGGAATGGACGGTGAAGGGGCTGGCGATGGTGATGCCGCCACCCTCCGCTGCGAAGGCCCATAGGCCAGCGATGTAATTGGAGGTCAGCACCGGCTCGATGACCACGCCGGCCTGTCCGCAGGCGATGTCGAACAGCTGGCGCACCGTTGTGTCCTTCTCCGGCAGGGCCATCGGTTCGCGGGCCAGTTCGACCAGCGACAGGACGGACCGGTCTGCCAGCGGGTGGTCTTTCCCCATCACCGCCAGAACCGGCGCACGCCCTTCCCCCAGTGCCTTCACCCCCGGCTCGGGAGCGAAGGAGAAGGTCGCGCCGATATCGACCTCTCCCTCCCGCACCATGCGGGTCACGGCGGCCGGCGCATCGGCGTGCAGTTCGACCCGGATGCCGGGATGGCGGTCACGGAAGCTGCGAATGGCTGCTGGGATCAGGCTCATGGCGAACCCTTCGGTCGCGGCGACCCGGACCCGCCCGGTGGCCAGCCCGCGCAACCGCTTCAACTCGGTCACGATGGCCTCTTCTTCCAGGAACACCCGCTGGGCGTGGCGGGCGAGCAGGTCGCCGGCATAGCTCGGCACCATGCCCCGCGGCCGGCGTTCGAACAGGTCGACACCGAGGTCCGCTTCGAGATGGGCGATCTGCCGGCTGATGGCGGATGAGGCGACATGCAGGCGCGTGGACGCGTCGGCAATCGAGCCGGTGCGGACAACCTCCAGAAAATAGCGCAGCGCGGTGGCGTTCATGGCGATTCCCCCGTCGGGCGCAATTGGCTAAGATCGCGGAAAATCAGAAACATAAACAATATCATTGCCAGCCCGGCAACGGGAACTTCCAACTATTATAATTGCGGCATGCCAGTCTGCACAATACCGTGTCATGGCTAACTTTCGTGCAAATGGACCTTCTTGGACGGAGTTCGGACATGGCGCCCTTTGCGTACGGTAAGTCGATGATGTTCGCCGCAGCCGCGGCGCTGGCTCTGCCCACGGTCTCCCTTTCCACCGCGGCTCTCGCCAACAAGGCGAACGACACGCTGGTCTATGCGTCGGACAGCGAGCCGGAGAACATCAGCCCCTATCACAACAATCTGCGCGAAGGCGTCATCGTCGCCCATCTCGTGTGGGAAACGCTGATCAACCGGAACCCCAAGACCGGAGAGTACGAGCCGCAACTCGCCACCGCCTGGAAATGGATCGATCCGGTCACGCTGGAACTTACGTTGCGCCAGGGCGTGACCTTCCACGACGGTTCGCCCTTCACCGCCGACGATGTGGTCTTCACCTTCAATTACGTGCTGACGCCGGAAGCGAAGGTGGTGACCAAGCAGAATGTCGAATGGATGGCCGGCGCCGACAAGATCGACGATCACACGGTCCGCGTCCGTTTGAAGGGGCCGTTCCCGGCGGCTCTGGAATATCTGTCCGGTCCGACGCCGATCTATCCCGCCGCCTATTTCAAGAAGGTCGGGCTGGACGGTTTCTCCAAGGCGCCCATCGGCACCGGTCCCTACCGCATCACGGCGGTGGAGAACGGCAAGGGCGTGAAGATGGAGAAGTTCAAGGGCTACTGGAAAGGCAGTCCGCTCGGCGATCCGTCCATCGGCAAGATCGAATTCCGCGTCATCCCGGACGGCGAAACCCGCATGGCCGAGCTGATGACCGGCGGGGTCGACTGGATCTGGCGCGTGCCGAAGGATCAGGCCGACCAGTTGAAGGCGGTGCCGAACGTCACCGTGCTGTCGGCCGAGACGATGCGCGTCGGCTTCCTGCAGTTCGACGCCGCCGGCCGCACCGCCGCCGACACGCCGATGAAGAACGATAAGGTGCGCCAAGCCGTCGCCTATGCCATCGACCGTCCGGCGATGGTCAAGAATCTGGTCGGCGGCGGCGCGCGGGTGATGCATTCCGCCTGCTTCATCGACCAGATCGGCTGCACCGACGACGGCGTGCCGCGTTACGAGTACAATCCGGACAAGGCGCGCAAGCTGCTGGCCGAGGCCGGCTATCCGAACGGGTTCGACACCGATCTCTATGCCTATCGCGAACGCGACTATGCCGAGGCGGTGGTCGGCTACCTGCGCGCGGTCGGCATCCGCGCCAACCTGCGCTTCCTGAAATACGCCGCGATGCGCGAGGCGGCCCGTGCCGGCAAGGTGCCGCTGGAATACCAGACCTGGGGCTCCTTCTCTGTGAACGATGCCTCCGCCTTCACAGGTGTGTGGTTCAAGGAGAACGAGGACGACATGAGCCGGGACCCCAAGGTCAAGGCTCTGCTGGAAAAGGCGGATACCACCACCGATACCGCGGCGCGGAAGGACCTTTATAAGCAGGCGCTGTCGATGATCGCTGAGAAGGGCTATCTGCTGCCGCTGTTCTCCTATCCCAGCAATTACGCCTTCAGCTCCGACCTGTCCTTCACCGCCCAGGCCGACGAGCTTCCGCGCTTCTACACCGCTCATTGGAAGTGATCCGCTGCGGGCCGGCGCAGTCGCTGACCGGCCCGCGACGCTTTCCCGCACTCTCCTCTTCGGGAGGCCGCCATGCTGGCATTCCTGCTTCGCCGGCTCGCCGTGGCGCTGTCGGTGGTGCTGACCGTATCGGTCATCGCCTTTCTGCTTCTGCACCTGTCCGGCGATCTCGCCACCGACCTCGCCGGCCCCGAGGCGTCGCCCGAGCAGGTGGCGCGGGTGCGCGTCGAATATGGCCTGGACCAGCCGCTCATGGTCCAGTACGGCCAATGGCTGGCCGGGGCCGCCAGGTTCGATTTCGGCCGGTCCTTCTATTTCCGGGAGTCGGTAGCGTCGCTGCTCGGCGACCGCATCCCAATTACCCTGAAGCTCGGTGCCATTGCACTCGGCCTCGCCCTGGCCGTCGCCATTCCGCTGGGGGCGCTGGCCGCGGTCAAGCGCGGCAGCTGGTTCGACCGCGCCGCCCTGGCCTTCTGCGCCCTGGGACAGGCGGTGCCGACCTTCTGGCTCGGCCTGACGCTGATCATCATCTTCGCGGTGAACCTGCGCTGGCTGCCGGTTTCGGGCAATGCGACCTGGAGCCATTATGTGCTGCCGTCGGTGGCGCTCGGCTGGTACGCCATCCCGGCGGTGATGCGGCTGACCCGCAACGGCATGCTGGACGTGATGGCGTCCGATTACATCCGCACCGCGCGGGCCAAGGGCCTGCGGCCGCACACCGTCATCTTCAAGCATGCGCTGCGCAACGCGGTGGTGCCGGTGGTGGCGCTGGCGGCGGTGCAGTTCGGCTTCATGCTCGGCGGATCCATCGTGGTCGAGGCGGTCTTCTCGCTCCAGGGGCTGGGCCAGCTCGCCTGGGAGGCCATCGCGCGCAAGGATTTCCCGGTGGTCCAGGCCATCGTGATGCTGCTCGCCACGATCTACATCCTGCTGACCTTCCTCGCCGACCTCCTCAACGCCTGGCTGGACCCAAGGATCCGTGTCGCATGAGCACCACGAGCGCCTCTGCTTCCGCCCCGGCCGCCGGCTTCGACCCGGTTCCGGTCCGCCGGTCGCCGCTGGCCCGTTTCACCAAACGGGCGACGCGCCATCCCGGCTTCATGGCCGGTGCGGTCCTCCTCGCCGTCATCCTCGTTCTGTCGATCGGCGCGCCGCTGTTCACCGCCCATGATCCCTATGCGCAGGACATCTCCCGCCGGCTGATCCCGCCGGTCTGGCACGACAAGGGAAGCTGGGAGCACTGGCTCGGCACCGACAAGCTGGGGCGTGATTACTTCGCCCGACTGCTCTATGGCGGGCGCATCTCGCTGATGATCGGGGCGGCGACGGTGCTGCTGTCGGGCATCATCGGCACGGCGCTGGGCGTTGCCGCCGGCTTCTTCGGCGGGCGGGTCGACATGGTCATCGGCTACATCATCAACGTCCGGCTGGCGCTGCCGGTGGTGCTGGTGGCGCTGGCGGTGGCGGCGCTGGTCGGCACCTCGCTGAACACGGTCATCGTCGTGCTGGGGCTGCTGCTGTGGGACCGCTTCGCCGTGGTGGCGCGGTCGACGACCCAGCAGATCGCCCATGCCGATTTCGTCGGGGCGGCCCGCGCCATCGGCTGTTCGACGCGGCTGATCGTCTTCTCGGAGGTTCTTCCGAACATCCTCAACCCGCTGATCGTCGTCGCCACGCTGGAAATGGCTCACGCCATCCTGCTGGAGGCGGCGCTGTCCTTCCTCGGGCTTGGCGTGCAGCCGCCGCTGCCGTCCTGGGGCCTGATGATCTCGGAAGGCAAGCAGTACATGTTCTTCAGCCCCTGGGTCATCACCATCCCCGGCGTGGCCCTGGTGGCGCTGGTCCTGGGCATCAACCTCCTGGGCGACGGCCTGCGCGACGTCACCGCCCCCGACAACCGGAGCTGACGGCCATGCCCCTGCTCGACGTCGATCACCTTACCATCGAGATCCCCACCGAAGCCGGGCTGCTGCACGCCGTCAACGGGGTGTCCTTCACCCTGGAGCGCGGCGAGACGCTGGCCATCGTCGGCGAGAGCGGATCGGGCAAGTCGCTGACCTCGCTGGCCCTGATGGATTTGCTGCCGTCCAGGGCGGTGCGCAAGGCGCGCTCCATGCGCTTCGATGGCATCGACCTGATGGCCGCCGGCCGCCGCGAGATGGAGGATCTGCGCGGCGACCGCATGGCGATGATCTTCCAGGAGCCGATGACCTCGCTGAACCCGGCCTATACGGTCGGCGACCAGCTGACCGAGGCGCTGCGCCGCCATCGTCCGGTCAGCCGTGCCGAGGCGCGCGACCGGGCGGTCCATCTGCTGGAGCGGGTCGGCATCACCGCCGCCGCCTCGCGGCTCGGCCAGTATCCGCACCAGCTGTCGGGCGGCCTGCGCCAGCGGGTGATGATCGCCATGGGGCTGATGTGCGAGCCCGACCTGATCATCGCCGACGAGCCGACCACAGCACTGGACGTGACGATCCAGGCGCAGATCCTGATGCTGCTGCGCGACATCCAGCGCGAGTTCGGCATGGGGCTGATCCTGGTGACCCACGATCTCGGCGTCGTCGCCCGCGTCGCCACCAAGGTGGCGGTGATGTATGCCGGCCGGCTGATCGAGACCGGCCCGGTCGAGGCGGTGTTCGGTGCTCCCAGCCACCCCTACACCCAGGGACTTCTGCGTGCCATCCCGGTCCCCGGCCGGACCAGGCCGGGCGAGCCGCTGGGCACCATCCCGGGACAGGTGCCGAACCTGATCGGTCCGCTGGCCGGCTGCGCCTTCCGCAACCGCTGTGACCGCGCCACCGAGGCCTGCGCCGCCGCCATTCCGGAACGGGACCTCGGTCCCGGCCACCGCATGGCCTGCGTGCTCGACCCCGTCGCCGTTCCCGCTTAATCGCCTTCATTGACCGGAGACCGAGATGACCGTTCCGGTGCTCGAACTCGACAACGTCACCAAGATCTATCCGGTGCCGCAGGGGATGTTCAAACCCCGGGCGATGCTGACCGCCGTCGGCGGTGTGTCGCTGACCGTCGCCCGCGGCGAGGTGCATGCGCTGGTCGGCGAAAGCGGATCGGGCAAATCGACGCTGGCGAAGATGCTGCTGGGGCTGACCAAGCCGACCGCCGGCGAAATCCGCATCGACGGCGTGCCGATCGCCCAAACTGACCGGCGGGAGGTGGCGCGGCGCATCCAGCCGGTGTTCCAGGACCCCTATTCCTCGCTGAACCCGCGCAAGTCGGTCGCCGACCTGATCGCCCTGCCGCTGGTCGCGCACGGCATCGGCACCTCGGCCAGCCGGCAGAAGAAGGTGGCGGAGATGCTGGACGCCGTCGGGCTGCCGCGCCGGATGATCGACGCCTATCCCGGCCAGATGTCGGGCGGCCAGCGCCAGCGCGTCGCCATCGCCCGCGCGCTGGTGATGCAGCCGGACGTGCTGATCTGCGACGAGCCGACCTCGGCGCTCGACGTCTCGGTGCAGGCGCAGATCCTGAACCTGCTGATGGATTTGAAGCGCGAATTCAAGCTGACCTACTTCTTCATCAGCCACAATCTGGCGGTGGTCGAGCATCTGGCCGACCGGGTGGCGGTGATGTATCTCGGCCGCATCGTCGAGGAACGCGGGCGCGAGGCGCTTTTCACCCAAGCCAGCCATCCCTATTCCCGCGCGCTGCTCGACTGCGTGCTGACACCCGACCCGTCGCTGGGCATGCCCGATACGGTGATCGCCGGCTCCTTCCCCAACCCGATCGCGCCGCCGCCCGGCTGCGCCTTCCACCCGCGCTGTCCGCGCGCCACCGACCGTTGCCATGCCGAGGCACCCGGTTCCCTGCCGGTCGCCGACGGTGTCGCCGCCTGCCATTACGCTTCGTAACGACCCAATCCCCACACCCGAGTTCCGTCATGACCCATCAGCCATCGCGTGACGGCGCCATCGCGCGCGCCGCCCATCATTTCGCGTCCGGCGCCTTCCTGGCCGACCTGACGCGGCGTGTCGCCATCAAGTCGGAAAGCCAGTCGCCCGACCGCGCGGCGGAGCTGCACGCCTATCTGGGCGGGGAGATGATCCCGTCGCTGGCCGCACTCGGCTTCACCAGCACCATTGTGGAGAACCCGGTCGCCGGCCGCGGGCCGTTCCTGATCGCGGTACGGCATGAGGCGGACCATCTGCCGACGGTGCTGATCTACGGCCATGGCGACGTGGTGCCGGGCCATGAGGGACGTTGGCGCGACGGCATCGACCCGTGGACGGTGACGATCCAGGGCGACCGCTGGTACGGGCGCGGCACCGCCGACAACAAGGGCCAGCATTCCGTCAACATCGCGGCGTTGGCCCAGGTGATGGCGGAACGCGGCGGGACCCTTGGCTTCAATGCCAAGTTCGTGATCGAGATGGGCGAGGAGGCGGGATCGCCCGGCCTGCGGGCGCTGGCCGAGAGCCATGGCGATGCGCTGGCCGCCGACGTGCTGATCGCATCCGATGGGCCGCGGGTGATCGCAGAACGGCCGACGGTGTTCCTCGGCTCGCGCGGGGCGCTGAATTTCGAACTGACGGTCGATCTGCGCAAGGGCGCCCACCATTCCGGCAACTGGGGCGGGCTGCTCGCCAATCCCGGCACCATCCTCGCCAACGCCATCGCCTCGCTGGTCGACGGTCGGGGGCGGATCAGGCTCGATGCGCTGAAGCCGGCCGGCATCCCGCCGGCGGTCAAGGCCGCCCTCGCCGACCTGACGGTAGGCGGCGGTCCGAATGATCCGGAGATCGACCGCGACTGGGGCGAGCCCGGCCTGACGCCGGAAGAACGGGTGTTCGGCTGGAATACGCTGGAGGTGCTGGCCTTCGAGACCGGCAATCCGCGTGCGCCGGTCAACGCGGTGCCGGCCAGCGCCAAGGCGACGCTGCAACTCCGCTTCGTCGTCGGTACCGATCCGGTGAAGGTGCTCGACGCCGTGCGCGCCCATCTCGCCGCCGACGGCTTCGAACGGGTGCAGGTGACCGCCAGCCGGATGGAGGCGTTCTCCGCCACCCGGCTCGATCCCACCGACCCGTGGGTCGGCTGGGCGCTGGACTCGCTGGCGCGCACCACGGCCAAGAAGCCGGCGCTGCTGCCCAATCTGGGCGGCTCGATCCCCAACGATGTCTTCGCCGAGGTTCTGGGGCTGCCGACCATCTGGGTGCCCCATTCCTACCCTGCCTGTTCCCAGCATGCGCCCGACGAACATCTGCTGGCCCCCGTCGTCGAGGAGGCCCTGCGGGTGATGGCCGGGCTGTTCTGGGACCTGGGTGAGACCGGTCCCGCTATCAGCAAGGCCCGCAAGGAGGCTCCCCGCGCATGACCCCGCTTGCCCAACGCGCCAGCGACTGGCTGGCGGGCCGCCGCGCCGAGATGGAGGAGATGCTCCAGCGCATCGTCGATATCGACTCCGGCAGCCGCGACGGCGCCGGCATCGATGCGGTCGGCGACATCATGGCGGCGATGCTGGAGGCCGACGGCATCGCCGTCCACCGCTTCCCCAACGAGACCTACGGCGCCGTGCTGAAGGCCGATATTCCCGGACGGAGCGGCGGGGCACCGGTGCTGCTGATGGGGCATCGCGACACCGTCTATCCCAAGGGCACGGTGGCGGTCCGGCCCTTCAGCCGTGACGGCGACACCGCCCGCGGGCCGGGGGTGGCCGACATGAAGGGCGGGCTGGTCGTCGATGTCTTCGTGCTGCGGGCGCTGAAGGCGGCGGGCGGCACGGCCTTTCCGCTGATCGGTCTGTTCACCGCTGACGAGGAGATTGGCTCGCCTTCCGGACGCAGGATCATCGAGGAGGTGGCGCGGGGTGCCCGCGCCGCCTTCAATGCCGAGCCGGGGCGGGTGTCGGGCAATGTGGTCACCGCGCGCAAGGGCGGGTTGACGCTCGATATCACGGTGACCGGACGGGCCGCCCATTCCGGCGTCAACCACGCCGACGGGGCGAGCGCCATCGGTGCGCTGGCGGCGAAGATCACCGCGCTGCATGCGCTGACCGACTATGCCAGCGGCATCACCACCAATGTCGGCGTCATCCGCGGCGGCCGGACGCACAACACCGTCGCCGACCATGCGGAGGCGGCGCTGGACATCCGTTTCCGTTCCGTTGACCAGCTCGACGGCATTCTGGCGCGGGTGGAGGCGATCCTGGCGGCCGGGGATGTGCCGGGTACCAGCGCGTCCTACCAGCGTGGGCACCTGTTCATGCCGCTGGAGGAGCAGCACTCGGCCGATCTGTTCACCCGTTATCAGGCGGCGGCGGAGGAGGTCGGCTTCGAGGTGGGCGGGGAGTTCACCGGTGGCTGCGCCGATTCCGGCTTCACCGGCGCGCTGGGCGTGCCGTCCCTGTGCGGGCTGGGGCCGGTCGGCGGAGCGGCCCATACCGAGCGCGAATGGTGCCGGCTCGATACGCTGGTGCCGCGCGCCCAGGCGCTGGCGGTCACGATTGCGGGGTTGGACGAATAAGGTGCTTCGTCGCTGAAGAGCGATCCCCCCGATCGCCTGGATCGGGGGGATCGTTGCATCCTCAGCCGTTGCGGTAGGTGTAGCTGTAGCCGTTCAGCGCCGGGGCGCCGCCGAGATGGGCGTAGAGGACCTTCGAACCTTCGGGGAAATAGCCCTTCTTCACGAGGTCGATCATGCCCTGCATCGACTTGCCCTCATAGACCGGGTCGGTGATCATCGCCTCGGTGCGGGCGGCGAGGCGGATCGCCTCGTTGGTTTCGGCGCTGGGCACACCGTAGGCCGGGTAGGCGTAATCTTCCAGGATGACGATCTCGTCGTCGCGGACCTTGCGGCCGAGTTCGACCAGTTCGGCGGTGTTGTCGACGATCTGGCGGACCTGGGCGCGGGTCTGTTCCGGCGTGCCGGAGGCGTCGATGCCGATCACGCGGTCGGCGCGGTCGTCGGCGGCGAAGCCGACGATCATGCCGCCCTGGGTCGAGCCGGTCACCACGCAGACGACGATGTAGTCGAACTTGAAGCCGAGTTCGGCCTCCTGCTTGCGGACCTCTTCGGCGAAGCCGACATAGCCGAGACCACCGTATTTGTGGACGGAGCCGCCGGCCGGAATGCCATAGGGCTTGCCGCCGACATCCTTCACCGACTGGATGGCGTCTTCCCAGCTCTTGCGGATGCCGATGTCGAAGCCGTCGGAAACGATGCGGCTGTCGGCGCCCATCAGGCGGGTCAGCAGGATATTGCCGACGCGGTCATAGACGGCGTCCTCGTGCGGGACCCAGCTTTCCTGGACGACCACGCACTTCATGCCCAGCTTCGCCGCGGTCGCCGCCACCATGCGGGTGTGGTTCGACTGCACGCCGCCGATCGACACCAGCGTGTCGGCACCGGCCGCGATGGCGTCGGGGACGATGTATTCCAGCTTGCGCAGCTTGTTGCCGCCCATGGCGAGGCCGGAGTTGCAGTCGTCGCGCTTGGCGTAGATCTCGACCTTGCCGCCGAGCGCTTCGGTCAGGCGCGGCAGGTGTTCGATGGGAGTCGGGCCGAAGGTGAGCGGGTAACGTTCGAAGCGATCGAGACGCAGCATGGCGGGGCTCCACTGTCTAGGTGAAGGGACGCTATCACCACCGAAATGAAAGGTGCTCTCGAACTTCGCTATCGAATTGCGCTTCATCGCCTCTAGAATGCCGTTCAGTGGGTGATTTTTCCAAAAACCGGGGGCAGAATGAGAGAAAACGTCACCACCGAAGAGCTGAGTCCGACTGACCGGAAGATTCTCCAATTTCTTCAAAGGGATGGCCGGATGACGAACGCGGATCTGGCGGCTGCGGTGCATCTCAGTCCCGCCACCTGCCACCGGCATACGCAGCGCCTGTTCGCCGAGGGTTACATCCGCTCCGTCCGGGCCGAGATCGAGCCGGCCAAGGTCGACCGCGGCACGCTGGTGATGGTCGGGGTGGAACTGGACCGCTCGACGCCGGAGAGCTTCGCCGAGTTCGAGCGGGCGATCCGCAAGCTGCCCTTTGTCCTCGACTGCCATCTCGTCGCCGGGGACTTCGATTTCTTCCTGAAGATCCGGGTCAGCGACATCGCGGACTTCAACCGCCTGCACGGGCAGGAGCTGATCGCGCTGCCCGGCGTGCGGCAGACGCGCACCTTCTTCGTCATGAAGGAGGTGATCGACAACGCGATGCTGGATTTCTGACCGCGTCAGGATGGACGTGCCAGCAGGCCCTCCGCCAGGACCCGGAATGCCTCGACCGCTTTGGCGAGGACATCCTGCGGATCGTCGCAGGCCGCCACCCAAAGCGCGGCGTTCAGCGCCGCCCCGTTCAAAAGCCGGGCGGCCGCCTCGGGATCGAGGGGCCTGACGATCCCCTGGGCGATCAGCCGCTCCACCGTCCGCCGGGTCTCCTGGAGGCAGCCATTCTGGCTCGGCCATTGCGAGGGATCGCCCAGGAAGGCCGGCCCGTCCAGCAGCACGATGCGTTGGACTTCGGGTTCCAGAGCCATCTCGATATAGGCGACGCCCTCCGCCAGAAGCCCGTCCCAGTCATTTCCGGCCTTGGCGCCGATATCGCGCGCGCGCGCCGCCATCTCGGCGTCCAACTGGTCGACGACCGCCTGGAGGAGGCCGCGCTTGTCGCCGAAATTGTGATAGAGCGCGCCGCGCGTCAATCCGGCCTCGGCCGTCAGGTCATCCATCGAGGCGGCGGCAAATCCCTTTTCGGCGAAGGCCTTGCGCGCGGACGCGATCAGCTTGGCGCGGGTTTCCTCCATCATTTCAGACCGCTTCTTGCCAGCCATGTCCGTCTCCGCCGATTGGACATACACTCCGTATGTGAGTTGACATACGGAGTGTATGTGTGTTGTCATTCACATACGCAGCGTATATCAAATTGCGTCTGCGCTGTGAAGCCAGACGCCGGTCACCCCGGCACTTAAAGAAGGAACAGGACCATGGCTCGACGCCAAGCGATCACTCCGGCCAATCGGCACGCGCTTTACGAGCAGCACCGCTATTCGGCGGCGATACGCTCCGGTGACCTTCTGTTCGTATCGGGGCAGGTCGGCAGCCGTGTGGACGGCTCGCCGGAGCCCGACTTCGAGCGGCAGGTGCAGCAGGCTTTCGACAACCTCGCCAATGTGCTGAAGGCCGCCGGCTGCAGCTTCGACGATGTCGTCGACGTCACCACCTTCCACACCGATCCGGCGAACCAGATCGGGACCGTCATGGCGGTGCGTGAAAAGGTGATCGGCGATCCGCCCTATCCGAACTGGACCGCGGTCGGGGTGACTTGGCTGGCGGGGTTCGATTTCGAAATCAAGGTCATCGCACGTATCCCCGACGGGGCATGAGCCCGCCGCGGTTTTCGACCGCTGCTTTCTGAACGCAACTGTGGCCCGGGCCACAGCGGACGGCGTATGGGGTGCGGCAGGATGGGGCCTTGCCGCTTCCGGCCCTGTCCGCGGAGGAAAACCCCGATGCGTCGCCTCGCCGCCGTCATCCTTTGCCTTTCCGTTATCGCAGCGGTCACCGCCATCGTCCGGCCGGCGGCCGCGTTCGAGGTGCAGTCCGGCGGCGTCCCGCTGTCGGCGGCGGCCGTGTCCATGCTGGCGCACCGGGCCGGCAGCGCGACGCCCGCCGCGGCCGGTCCCGGCGGTGCCTTTCCGCCCTGGATGGGCAGCGGCCGGACCAGCACCCCCGTCCTGGGGAGCGGCCCGATGGGCGGCGGATTGACGCCGCCGGGGCGGCCGGCCGGTGTGGCGGCGGACCGGGCGGCGATGAACGAGCAACTGTTCGGGATCAAGCGCTGAAAAGGGCGCCGGCCGGTCCTGCCTGCGCCGGTCTCCCCCGCAATGATGGGGAAGGCGATGCCGATCATCCGCCCAATGGGAAGGAGACGGAGCGGAGCGGGGCTTTTTTCCAACGGGATGGGATTACCCAAGAATTCGGGGGAACCCTGCTTCCCGGTGGAAGACTAAGATCGACATCATCCGACAAAGAGCGATGAAGAAAACAGGGGGAAACCATGTTGCGGACTGCCGTGATCGCAGTCGGCGCCCTGCTGCTTCTGCCGCTGTTTCTGGCTGGGCAGGGATTGGCCGACCGGGCGAAAGCGCCCGACGACGCGCGTGCCTACATTCTGTGGCCTTCCAACGGGACGGTCATCAATGGCGGAAAATTCTGGGTCCGCATGGGACTTCAGAACATGGGGATTGCACCGGCCGGCGTCAGCCATGCCGATACCGGACACCATCACCTGCTGATCGACACCGAACTGACCAACCCGGACGAACCGATCCCCAACGACAAGCAGCATCTGCATTTCGGCGCCGGCCAGACCGAAGCCCGTCTGGAGCTTCCGCCCGGAACCCACACGCTGCAGATGGTGCTGGGCGATGCCGACCATATTCCGCACAACCCGCCGGTGATGTCGGAGAAGGTGACCATCACCGTCCGCTGACCGGAGCCGCTCGGTTCATGTCCGCCACAGGGAGGGCACCATGACGTCAGGAACATCCGTGCTTGCCAGCCGCCCCAGCCCGCGCGCTGCCTTGGGTGCCGCGTCCGGCGCGGTGCTGTGGGGTCTGCTGTCGGTCGTGCCGTTGCTCACCGCAGCGACGCCGGTCTCTGCGGCGGAGGCATCGGCCGACCGGAAGGCCGGTCAGCAGAAGGGGGCCGACACCGCGCAGCGCACGCCCGGCCGCAAGGATGCGTGGCTCTACATCGGCTGGCCCAACAACGGCCAGGTGGTGGGAACCCGGTTCAAGGTGTGGTTCGGGCTGCGCAATTTCGGCGTGGCGCCGGCCGGCGTCCACAAGGACGGCACCGGCCACCATCATCTGCTGATCGACACCGACCTGAAGAATTTCGACGAGCCGATCCCCAGCGACAAGCAGCACCTGCATTTCGGCAAGGGCCAGACCGAAACGGTGCTGGAACTGCCGCCCGGCCGCCACACGCTGCAACTGGTTCTGGCCGATGCCGACCATGTGCCGCACGACCCGCCGATCATGTCGAAGAAGATCACCATCACGGTCCGCGCCGACCGCAGCCCGCAATTGTCGGCGCGGTGACCGGCCTCAGGCCGCCCTGACAATGCGGTCACGGAGCCGGACGCGCCAACCCACAGGAGACAGCGCCGATGAGCATGGTCCGGTTCCTTGGTTCCGTCACGGTTTGCGCCGGCCTGACGCTGGCGCTGGGCGGCTGCTTCACCTCCGGCGAGATGGCGCGCGTGGTGCAGCAGCCGAAGACCCCGGCCGTCCGCACCATCAGCAGCTTCAGCGAGGCGCTGCGCTGCATGGACACGCTGCTGTGGACCCACGGCAAGCGCGACATCTACATCACCGCCAACGGCCTGCCCGACGCCACCGGCCGGGTGGCCGGCGGCACGAAGGAGATGCTGATCACCGCCGTCTCCCGCATGTCGGAGACCTCCAGCGCCTTCCGCTTCGTCGATTTCGAGCCGGCGCTGGACGACGTCAACGCGCTGTACTGGATGATCGGCGTCCAGCCCAACTTCCGCGCGCCGTCCTATTACATCCGCGGCGCCATCACCCAGCTGGACGACAATGTCGTCAGCGAGGCGGCGGGGGCGGGGCTGTCGCTGCCCAAGCTGGATCTCAGCGTGTCGGCCGATCAGGTGGTGTCGATGGTCTCGGTCGACCTCAATGTCGGGGAGCTGGTGACCCGCCAGATCATCCCCGGCATGTCGGCGTCCAACACGCTGGCGGTGGTGTCGTCGGGGCGCGGTGCCGATGCCGGCGGGGTGATCGGCAAGGCCGGCCTGTCCTTCAACATCTCGCTGAACCGCTCGGAGGGGCTGCACCAGGGCGTGCGCACGCTGGTCGAACTCAGCACCATCGAGGTGCTGGGCAAGCTGACCCGCGTGCCCTACTGGCAATGCCTGGGCATCGACCAGACCAACCCCGCCTTCATGGCGGAGGCACGCGGCTGGTTCGACGGCATGGCTCCGTCGGAACGCGTCACCTTCAGCCAGCGCGCGCTGTCGGCGCAGGGCTATTACGACGGACCGGTCAACGGGCAGCTCGACCAGCGCACTGCCGAAGCGGTCGGTCGCTTCCAGGCGGACAACGACCTGATCGCCACCGGCCGCATCGATTTCGACCTCTATCAACGCCTGCTCGCCAAGCCGCCCGGCCAAGGCAGCCAGGGCGGCGGGGCACCGCCGGCCCGCTTGCAGAGCGTCAGCAATGCCGGGGGCGAGGGGTTGCCGCGCGCCCAGCCGTCGCCGTCCCGGCTCGACCTGCTGCTGTCGTCGGACCGTGGACCGGCGCCGCGCTACCGCGCCGGCGAGGCGCTGGTGGTGCGGATGCAGCCGACGGCGGACGGCTTCGTCTATTGCTATTACCGCGATGCCGCCGGCACGGTGTCCCGCATCTTCCCCAACCGCTTCCAGCCCGACGCCTTCGTCGAGGCCAACCGGCAGGTGGAAATCCCGCCCGGGGTGCAGAAACCCTTCAACCTGCGCATGGACCGCCCGAATGCCGAGGAGACGGTCGCCTGCGTCCTCTCCCACGACGAGATCGGCGTGCGGATACCGGAGGCGTTCAAGAGCGAGGATCTGCAGCCCATTCCCGGCGCCGCCCTGGACGACGTCATCAACGCCTTCGCGACGGCCAAGGGCAGCGATGCCCGCGCCAAGCGGCTGACCGTGAAGGTGTTGCCCGGCACGCTGGCGCAGGGGGAGTGACGCCGGAAAAACTGGAGCCGACTGTTGGCCGGCTCACAGCGGGGAACCGGGGGATGGCGATAGAACCGGGGGCAACGCCGTTCCTTCTCCTGCCCATGGAGCCTCAGATGACCAAATCCGTCCTGTCCCATGCCCTGGTCGCCACCCTGCCGATGCTGGCCGCCGCCTGGGCCGGTTCCGTGTCCGCCCAGACGGTGGAAGGGTCCGGATCGTCGAAGGTGATGATGTTCGACCGGCCGCCCAGCGTGGAGGAACTGCGCGAGGTGGTGGCACCGGAACCGAAGATCCGCACCCGCAGCATCGAGATCATCGGCGGTGCGGCCGGTGCCGCCGCCAAGCGGCCCCGCCCCGTCGACGAGATCAACTACGGCTCGGCACCCATCCCGCCGGCGGCGCAGCCGGCTCCCCAGCCCGAGGTGCAGCCGGCGGCACAGCCAGCTCCGCAGCCGGCGCCCAGCCGCCCCGTCCACAAGCAGCGCCGGCAGGAGGTGCGGACGGAAGCCCCTGCCGCCGAGATGGCCGCCGCCCAGCCGACCGCCGCTGCTCCCGTTCCCGCACCGGAAGCGGCGCCGCAGGCCTTCGGCTTCCGCATCAACTTCGCCCTCAATTCCGCCGAGATCCCGGCCGAGTCCGCCTCCTACATCGACGCCGTCGGCGCGCTGATGAAGGAGGACCCGACCCTGGGGCTGACGGTGGAGGGCCACACCGACGCCACCGGCAGCCTTCCCTACAACATGCTGCTGTCGCAGCGCCGCGCCGTGTCGGTGGGCGAGTATCTGGTCCGTGTCCACCAGATCGACCCCAAGCGCATCACCGTCGACGGCAAGGGTCCGACCGCGCCGCTCGCCGCCAATCCCTATGACGGCCGCAACCGGCGCGTCGAATTCAAGCCGACCCATTGACCGGCGGCCGGAACGGAGGGGATGCCATGAAACACGCCCTGATCCTCGCCGCCTGCCTGGGCCTGGCTGCCGTCGCCATTGCCACCGCACCGGCCGATGCCACGGTGGTCCGCAAGAAGAGTTCCGACAGCTCCGGCGCCACCAGCGGCGGTGCCGCGGGCGGGGTGGACGTCGTCCCGGCCGGCAAGCGGGTCCGTGTCCAATGCTGGCAGGACGGTCACAAGATCATCGACGAAGAGGACCTTGCCGTCGTCTCGCTCAGCATCGCCAGCCAGATGAACGGGCTGCGCTTCCGCCGCAACGGTGGAACGGACAGCACGGTGTCGGTGGTGACGCAGTCCCGCACCGCCTGCCTGCTCGCCCCCGATGAGGGGAAAAGCCGAGACCGGGACTGATCCTTTCAAAGCCAGGAGGTGACGATCATGCCCAAGAGACGCTTCTCATGTCTGTTGCCCTCATATCTGCTGGGTGCCGCCGCCGTTCTTGCTCTGGGCTGCGGTCAGGCCGCCGCGGCGGAGGCGGTGGTCGTGGCATCGAGCGCGCCCGGCTATGTCCAGGGCCAGCTCGTCGCCGACGGGCAGGCGGTCCGGCTTCCCGACGGGGCGAACGCGACGCTGCTGTTCGCCAATGGCCGTCTTCTGCGGCTGCGCGGTCCCTATGACGGCGTGCCCGGCGAGATGGCGGACGGCGCCGTTTCGGCCCGTGCCGGCCCCGCCGACGACCGCTTCATGCAGAGCGACCTTGGTGCCGCGCGTGCGCTGGGAAATCCGCTGGATGCGGCGCTGGAGAAGACGCTGGCGGTCGACCCGTCGGTTTCCGGCACCCAGTGCGTCAAGGCCGGAGGCACGCCGCTGCTGCGCCGTCCGGCGGAGCCGGGATTGGACCGTCTGATGTTGCAAGCCGGCGCTGAGCGTGTGCCGGTGAGTTGGACCGACGCCGGCCCAATACCCTGGCCGCGGGGATTGCCTCTGGTGGATGGGGCGGACATCGGCGCCTTGCGGCCGGATGGAACGCCGGTCGGCACGCTGCATCTCCGCATGATGGAGGCAACGGGCGGGGCGGCGCTGGCGGTTGGCATGGCGTCGGCCGGCTGTGCCGGGCAGATCGGCGCGGCGATGGCGTCCCTGCGCGATGCGGCGGTGCCGCTCGACCTCTTTCTGTCCGCCGATCCGGCTACTGACTCCGGGGCCGGACCCGCCTACCGGCCGGGCGAGGACATCCGGCTGCTGGTCCAGACCGACCGCGACGCCAATCTTTATTGCTATCTGCGCAACGCGCGCGCCCAATTGATTCCTATCTTCCCGCCGGGTGCCACGATGAGCGCCCGCGTGATGGGCAATGTGCCGATCAGCCTGTCCGGCGACCGCATGCCGTTGCGCGCCGCCGACGGTCCGGCCGATCTGGAGGTGCGCTGCATCGCCACCAGCCGCAATCTCGACAACGAGATGCCCGGCCGTGCCGCCGCCTTCCGTCCGCTGCCGGAAGAGGCCGCGGTGCAGTTGGACCGCGCGGTGTCCCGCCTGCGCGAAACGGAAGTGGCGTCGGCCCAGTTGATCCTGAAGGTTCGGTGAGGGGCGGATGGACGGCCCGCCGGCGAACCCAAGGGAAGGGCCGGAGGCTCCTGCTGCCGTGAAGCCGGCGGTGCGCGACCCGCCGCCGGACCGTCGCGGATGGTCGCGCAGGTGGCTGGCAGCCGCCATCATGCTGGGCAGCGCCATGCTGGCGCTCGCTGCCGTGCGGCTGGTGCCGCCGCTGCGCACCGCCGACGAGAGCCTGGGCGACCGGCTGATCGCCGCAGCAACCCCGGCGCAGCCGCAGCATCCCGCCATCGCACTGGTGCTGTTCGGGGAGGACAGTTTCGCCGGGCTGGCCTGCCGGTCGCCGGTGGATCGCGGCATGCTGGCTGACATCATCGGCGTGCTGGCGGCGGCCGGGGTCCGCGCCGTCGGCGTCGACGTGCTGTTCGACCAGCCGAGCCTGCCGGACTTGGACGAGCGGTTGCGCCGCGCCATGCTGAACGCGGGGGTCCCGGTGGTGGCGATCACCGCGCTGGATCAGACCCCCCTGACCGACCGGCAGCGCCGTTTCCTCGACGGGTTCACCGAGGGGATGCCGCGTGGCCATGCCAATCTGGCGAAGGACCGGCTGGATGCCGCCGTGCGCTGGCACGTCCCCTTCGGCGACGACGGCACCCCCAGCCTGCCGGTCCGGCTCGCCCGGCTCGGCGGCGTGTCGGCCGTGCCGGCGGAGCCCTTCCGCATCGACTGGCATGGCCGGCCGGATGGCTCGACCACCCCGTTTCCGATCTATCCTGCCGAGACCGTCGCCGTTCTGCCGAAAAGCTGGCTCGCGGGGCGGATGGTGCTGGTAGGCACGGCGCTGGCCGGCATCGACCAGCACCGCACCCCGCTGTCGTCGGCCGGTGCCTCGACGCCGGGCGTCGAGATCGAGGCGCATGTGCTGGCCCAGTTGCTGGACGGGCGGAGCAGTCCGCGTCTGCCCTTCGCCGGGGAGGCGGCGCTGGCGCTGCTGATGGCGGCGGCTGGGGTGGCGGTGGCGCTGGCCGGGCTGCCGTTGTGGCTGCTGGCGGCGGCGGGGGGGCTTGTGCCGATGGCGGGCTGGACCGGGGCTTTGGCGCTGTTCGCGGCGGGCGGGCCGCTGGTACCGCTGGTGGCGCCGTCGCTGGCCTGGGGGGCTGGCATCGCCGCGATGACCGTGCAGATGTCGCTGCGCGAACGGGCCGACCGGCGCGTCATGATGCAGCTGTTCGCCAACCACGTCTCCCAGCCGGTGGCCGACGAGATCTGGCGGGAGCGCGCGACCTTCATGGCCGGCAACCGCCCGCGCCCGCAACAGCTGACCGCCACCGTGCTGTTCTCCGACATCGAAGGCTTCACCACCATCTGCGAAGCGCTGGAGCCGGAGCCGCTGATCCGCTGGCTGGAGGGGTATCTGGACGTCATGGTGCACATCGTCACCGCCCATGACGGGGTGGTGCTGCGCTTCGTCGGCGACGCGATCCTGGCGGTCTTCGGCGCGCCGGTCGCCCGCAACACGCAGGAGGAGATCGACGCCGACGCCGGCCGTGCCGTCCGTTGCGCCTTGCAGATGGGGCGGGAACTGGTGGAGCTGAACAGCCGGTGGCAAGCGGAAGGGCTGCCGCCGGTCGGCATCCGCGTCGGCGTGCATACCGGTCCGCTGGTGGCGGGCAGCCTGGGCGGGCTGCGGCACAGCGAATACTCCCTGCTGGGCGACACCGCCAACACCGCCGCCCGGCTGGAGGCCTACGGCAAGATGATCGATGCGCGCTCCTCCCGCCATTGCCGGATCATCGTCGGCGATCCGACCTGGCAGGCGGTGCAGTCGGCGCTGCACGGCCGCTGCACGGCGCTGCCGGTGGGGGAGGTGGCGCTGAAGGGCAAGGTCAGGGCGGTGCGGATCTGGCTGCTGATCGATGATGAAGATGCCGATATCCGCGGGTGATAATCGTCAGCAATCATGCTCGATACAGGAAGTAATCATTTCGGCTTGGCATCCCCTCTTTTGCCGGTTTTGGGCTGAAGGGGCGGCTTGGCATCGAATTGGGCCATGGTATGCTTCTTCCATCGATGGCGGGCTGCCGGCAATTTCCGAAATCATTTCGAACAGCCATCCGCTATGCGCCGTAAGCTTCGCCGGCGACCTTCCTGGTCGACTGTCAACCGACGGAATGCGGCGCCTCTTTGTACGGGTACGGAGGCGGGGATGGTGGGACCGGTCGGACCCTGCCGGACGATGTTTGCGGCGCTGCTGCTCCTGGTGCTGGTTGTCGTGGCGCCATGGGCACATGCGGCCGGACCTGCCGGCGGCAGCCAACCGGGGAGTCAACCGGGCGGCCAGCCGTCCGGTGCCGCGGAAAGCCGTCTGGCGCTGGTGATCGGGGTCAGCAACTACCGCAACGCGCCGGAACTGGTGAATCCGCGCAACGACGCGAAAGCGATCGGCGAGGCGTTGCGGGCGCTGAACTTCACGGTGGACGAGCAGTACGACCTTGACGCCCGCGGCTTCGCCACCGCCCTGCGCCAGTTCGGTCTGAAGGCCTCGCAGGCCGACGTGGCGGTGATCTTCTACGCCGGCCACGGCATCCAGGTGAATGGCGTCAATTATCTGCTGCCGGCCGATGCCCAGCTGGAGCGGGAACGCGATCTGGTCTATGAGGCGATCCCGCTGAACCTGCCGATGGGCGAACTGGCAGGGGCGCGCAAGCTCGGCATCCTCATCCTCGACGCCTGCCGCAACAACCCCTTCGTCGACCGCCTGACTCGCAGCGGGTCGAACCGCAACCAGGCGCATCCCGGCTTCGGCAGCGTCGACGACACGCCGAGCGACACGCTGGTGGCGATGGCGACCCGCGCCGACCAGCTGGCGGAGGATGGGACCGGCGACCACAGCCCCTTCAGCGCGGCGCTGCTCCAGCATCTCCAGACGCCGGGGCTGGAACTGAGCCTGTTCTTCCGCAACGTGCGCGATACGGTGAAGCAGGCCACCAACGGCCGGCAGGAGCCGTTCGTCTACGGCTCGCTCGGCGCAACCCCCTTCTACTTCAATCCACGTCCGCCCAACCGGCCGCCGGTGCTGGGAGAGTTGCGGGCGCTGACCGTTCTCGACCGTGCCGGCGCGGAGCCGCTGGCGGCCGGCAAGCCGACCGATCCCGACGACGACCAGATGTACGCCCGCGTCACCGGGCTGCCGCGCGGCGGCACCGTCCGCGTCGGGGAGCGCAGCGTGCTGATCGGCGACTACCTGACCGTGGATCAACTGGCGGCCACCAGCTTCAAGCCCGACGGCAGCTTCCGCGGCGATGCCGGCGCCTTCGAATTCCTGGTGGCCGACGGACGCGGCGGCATGACCACCGGCGCCATCCCCGTGACCATCAAGCCAAGCAACCAGCCGCCGGCCGTGGTTCCGGAGCGCAAGCTGCGCGTCGCCGGCAATCCGATGGGGATCGACGCCCCCTCCGACCCGGACGGCGACCCGCTGACCATCACCATCACCGGGGTGCCGGAGCGCGGCAGCGTCCACAATGGTGCGGCGGTGGTGAAACCGGGCGACCGGCTGACCGTCCAGACCCTGACCGCCTTGACCTTCGACCCGGAAGCCGCAGCCCCCGGACCGGCCGGCAGCCTGCACTACAGCGTCGATGACGGGCGCGGCGGCGCCGCCACGGCGAGCGTCAGCGTGGACATCGCGGCCCCCGGCACCGCACCGGTGGCGGAGCTTGAGGACAGTTTGTGGAAGAAGATCCAGGGCAGCAGGGAGCCCGGCGATTATCAGGCCTTCCTGCAACTGTTCGGCAGCGGCAGCTACGCCCCGATGGCCCGCCGCCAGTTGGAGGCGCTGAAAGTCGTGAGCAAGCCGGCGGAACCACCGCCGAAAGCGGAGGCGAAGCCGGAAGCGGCGATGGGGCCTGGATTGGAGCCGGCCGAACCCGGACGCTACACCGTCGCGGCGGATGGCACCCTGCGGGCGACGCCCGCCAATAACGGGGCGCGGGTTGGCCGGGTGGCGCGCGGGTCGGCGGTTCAGGTGCTGGGCCGCGTGCCGGAAGGCGGGTGGTACCGCATTGCGCTGGAGGACGGCACACAGGGCTTCGTCGCCGCCGCGCTGCTGAAGCACGAAGCGCCCCCGGCCCCGGCCCCGCCGCCAACCCCGCCGACAACCCCGCCGACCCCTGCACCGTCACAGGCCGCGACTCCGCCGCCGGCCGAGCCGCAGGTGGCGGCGACGGCACCACCGGTGCCGGGCAACGGAGGCGCACGCAACCATGGTACCGGCAACAGCTTCCAGGACTGCCCGACCTGTCCGGTGCTGGTGCGGGTGCCGGCCGGCAGCTTCATGATGGGGAACGACAAGGGCGATGCCTCGGAGCGGCCGGTCCACCGCGTCACCATCGCCAAGCCCTTCGCGCTCGGCATGTATGAGGTGACGGTCGGCGAATGGCGCGCCTGCATCCAGGAGGGTGGCTGCACCGACATGCCGCGCATGGCCAATCCAACAGACGGAACGCCCGTCCACAATCTGCATTGGCAGGATGCCCAGGCCTATGTGTCCTGGCTCAGCCGCAAGACCGGACAGCGCTATCGCCTGCCGAGCGAGGCGGAATGGGAATTCGCCGCGCGGGCCGGCACCACGACTCCCTACTGGTGGGGGGCGGAGGAGGGAAACCACGCCGATTGCGACGATTGCGGCGGCCCGCACGAACACCTGACCCCGGCCGCGGCGGGCAGCTACAAGGCCAATCCCCTCGGTCTGCACGACATGAACGGTGGCGTGGCGGAATGGGTGGCCGACTGCTGGAACAAGAACTACCAGGGCGCTCCCGCCGACGGCAGCGCCTGGACCCAGGGCAACTGCCGCAAGCGGGTGCTGCGCGGCGGATCCTGGCGCGACAAGCTGGAGGCCATCAGCGGAACGATGCGCAACAGCTACGACATCGACGTGCGCTATCTCACCAACGGCTTCCGGGTGGCGCGCGAGGTGAACTGACGGCGGTCGGAACTGATGGCGGTCAGCGCTGGACGGTGACGGTCGTCTGGGTCGCGCGGTTGCCCTTGCCGACGGCGGTGTTGGTCGTGGTGTTCACGTTGTTGAACTGCACGCCGCCATGCGCCAGCGCCGCGGGCAGATGCGGCAGCGGCCCGGCCGTGCTCATCAGCATGTCCAGCGTCGAAGGGCCGGCGGGCTTGGCAGTAGGGGCGGGCACTGGGGCCGGTTCGGGCGCCGGTGCCGGGGCGGCGGCCTCGACCGGACCGGTGGTGCTCCCCGTGGTTCCGTCGCCGAGCTGCTGCTGGCTGATGTTGCCGTCGCCGAAGGCGAAGTTCAGCGCGCTGTTGAAGTTGTTCACGATGAAGGGGGCGTCGATGATGGTGAAGCTGGGGTCGACCGGCTGCACCGGCGGCTGGCGGCTGGCGGCCAGCGGCTGCCCCTTGTTGAAGCCGGCGAGATAGCCGGCGTCGCCGCGGATGCGGGTGATCGCCTGCTGGTTCACGGTGGAGCGGCGTACCGAGGGGTTGGTGACCATCGCGCCGGGAGGCGCGCCGCGGGGCGTCGGATTGACCGACACCGGCAGGCGCGGCGTCTGGGAGAAGGCCTGTGCCATCGCCGCACCGGGGATCGGGCCGGGCGGAAAGGCGATGCCGCCGGTGACCTGGGCGGCGGCGGTCCCGGCGGTCAGCAGCAGGGCGGCGACGGTGGGCAGCAGGACGGTTCGGGGCGACATCATCGTTGGCTCCCTCAAGGCTGGCGGCCGGGTGTGGGAGCATGATGGAGATTTGCGGGGACGGGCGCTGTGGCGCGGCTCACATGGCAGGCTCACAAGGCGGATGGGTTTGGCGCCTCAGCCGCAGGAGTCCGCGATGTCGTCCAGCGCGTTGGTGTCGCGGATGACGATGTAGCCGGCGTCCATCTCGATCACGCCGGCACGCTGCCACTCGTTCAGCAGCTTGTTGACGCTCTCGCGCGAGACGCCGACGAGGCAGCCCAGCTGCTGCTGCGACAGCTTGATGTCCAGCCGCAGCCCCTCCGGCCCCGGCTTGCCGAAGGCGTCGGCCAGTCTTTTCAGGGCACGGGCGAAGCGGGAGGACGCCTCCAGGAACAGCGTGTCCTCCAGATGCTCGCTGGTCTGGCGCAGGCGCTTGCACAGCACGCTGATGACGCGGAAGGCCAGATCCGGCCTCGCCGTCAGCACCGGCATCAGCTGCGACCGGTCCAGCACCAGCAGGTCGGTTTCCTCCAGCGCCACCGCGTCTGCGGTGCGCGGCTCGCCGTCCAGCAGGGCGATCTCGCCGAACAGGCCGCCCTTGTTGATGATGCTCAGCACCAGTTCCTTGCCGTCCATCGAATGGCAGCAGATCTTCACCCGGCCGCGGATGACCGCCATCATGCTGTCGCCGGGATCGCCCTTCTGGAAGATCATGGCGCCGCGCGGGTGGTGGGACAGCCGGGCTGCGGTCGCCAGACGGTGCCGTTCCTCCCGCTCCAGATGCTTGAGCAGGAAATGCCCGGCGAGGACGAGATCCTTGTCGAAGTTGATCCGTATCGCGGTCATGGGCTGCCCCCCTGGCAGAGCTTTGGCTGAGCGTCGGCCGACGACGCGGGCGGTGCTGTCCAGGGCATGGTACGCCGGCAACCGGACCGACCCCTGGCGTCAATAGCGGTACGCCGTCGGCGGCGCTTCTGCTCCGTTCGTGTGCCGGCCGGACATAAGGAAGGGCGGCCGGCAGTGGCCGGTCGCCCTTCGATCGCGTGATGGAGACGGTGGATCCTTCCTAACGGAAGATTTCCTTCGGCGGCAGCGGCTGCGGGTTCAGCGCGCGGTCCTGGCCATAGACGGGACCGGTCATGAGGCCCGGCAGGGTCGGCTTGCCGCAGGTCAGGCAGGGTGGCGGCTTGGGGATGCCGGGGGCCGGCTGGAGGATCAGCGGGCCGGGCGTGGTGGTCCGCGTGTAGGACAAGGTCGGCGACGCGGCGAAGGCCGGTGCCGCGGCGATGGTGACGAGCGACAGCGTCAGGGTTAGCAGGCGGGACATGGCGGTGTCTCCGATTTGGGGTTCGGTTGAGGGATCAATCGATGTCCGGGTCGTCATCGTCCTCCAGGGTCAGGGAGTGGGCCTGATGGCCGAAGGGGAAGCCCCGGCGGTCGAGGAGGCTGTGCAGATCCGGGGCTACGGGGCGGGAAAGCTGATGGATCTCCGTGTCGGGAACGACCTCCGTCTGCGGGTCGGACGGGGTGGCCGTACAGCGGGTCCGGCCGTTGTGCGTCACGCAGCTCAGCGTTCCCGAGCCCCGCATGCAGACGGTCTTGCCGTTGACGGTCTGGCAGGCGAGGGAGCCGGCCTGTGCCGGGGCGGCCACCGCCGCACACAACAGCAGGGGGGCGACGACGGCGAGGAGTGTCGGGAACTTCGGCATCGGTGGCCTCCCGGGTTGGAGGGGAAAAGAACGCTCAGCGGCGCAGGCCGTTCAGCGACTGGGCGGCGCTGTTGCCGAGGCCGGCGGTGACGTTGGTGCCGACCCCGACATTGGTGCTGACCAGGGGGCCGCGCCCGCTGAAGTTCAGCCCGACCTGGACACCGCTGCCCTGGATGCCCAGCAGCTTCTGCCCGGCACTGTTGCCGATCCCGGCGGCGACGTTGGTGGCGGTGCCGACATTGGTGCTGACCAGGGGGCTGACGCCGCGGATGGGCGCGCCGCCCCCGCCCTGAAGGAAGACACCCTGCTGCTGTGCCGAGTTGCCGATGCCGGCGCCGACATTGGTGGCGTTGCCGACATTGGTGCTGACCAGCCCGGGCACCGCCATCATCGCCGGCATGCCGGGTCCGGTGCCGGGCTTGGTTTGCGCCAGGGCGGGGGTGGCAAGCAGGGCGGCGGCGAGAGTACCCAAAACATAGATGCGGATCATGGCGGGAGTTCCTTCGATTGGGGGGTGAGGCTTCGGGCTTCCGCGCCCTGGCTGTGTTCTTGAGAGAAGCTTAGTGAAGCACCCGGAGGACCTCTGTGAGGTGCGCCACAACAGCGGGCGGATTTCCCGCAGGCTTGCGGAGAGAGGCGCCGGGCAAAAAAATGCTCCGGCCGATGAGGGCCGGAGCGAGGTCAGGGAGGAAGCCGGGAGGAGGGTGACTGGTCAGCGCTGCTTCACCAGGGCGCTCTGTCCGGCAAAGTTGCCGATGCCGGCCGACAGGTTCTGCATGGAGCTGCGGTTGGAGGGGCCGAGCAGACCGCCAGACCGCTGCAGCACGGTGCCGCTCTGCAGGGCGGTGTTGCCGATGCCCGCCGCCGTGTTGCCGACATTGGCGACCGAACCGCCGCTCAGCAGGCCGCCGCTCCGCTGGATCACCGTCGCCATCTGGCCGGCGTTGTTGCCGATGCCGGCCGCGGTGTTGCCGATGGTCGCCGCCGAGCCGCCGCTGAAAACGCCGCCGCTCCTCTGCTTCACGAAGGCGCTCTGGTCGGCCGTGTTGCCGATGCCGGCCGCGAGGTTGGAGACGGTGGCGCTGTTCGGCCCGGCGAAGGGACCCTTGGACTTCTGCATGACCAGCGCGCTCTGGTTGGCGGTGTTGCCGATGCCGGCCGCGGTGTTGGAGATGTCGGAGACGTTCTGGGCCATCGCCGGGACGGCGAACAGAGCGAGCGAAGCGAAGCCGGTCAGCAGGGAGGTGCGGATCATGGTCTGTCTCCAGTTTCGGGGCCGCGGGGTGCGGCGTGTTGCCGATGGACAGACCCTACCCAAGCGCCCGAATCCCGGATGTGAGCCGCACCACAAACATCCGCCTTTTGTCGATCGGCGTCGCCTTTCCCGGATTCCCCGTCATAAACGCGAAAGGCGCGCCGCTGTCGCCAGCCTGCGCGCCGTTCGGATGTATTCGGAGCCGCGGCTGGGCCGCGGTCCGGCGGTTCCCTGGATTCACTCGGCCGCCGTCATCACCCGCGTCGCGGCTTGCGCCGGCGAGCCGGACCGGAAGACCAGCACGGTGAACAGCCCGAGCGAACCGAACAGCAGCAGCGCGCTGACCGCGGCCACCGGCTCGAACGCGGTATGGCCGAGATGCAGGGCCGCGACCGCGACCGTCAGGAAGGTCGTGCCGACGCTCCATACGACGATCTGCGTCATGGCAAGGCGGCTGGTTTCCAGCGCCGGGTGCAGCCGATAATAGACGCCGAACAGGAACAGCGACACCCAGCCCAGAAGGTTGAGATGCGCATGGGCCGGCATCAGGCTGTGGTCCTGCGATGCAGCCATTCCGATGCCCATGCCGAGACCGGCGAGTGCGAACAGGCAAGCCGCCTTGAAACTTGTGGATGAGGATTTCATTGCCCTGACCTCCGATTGCCCGCCCTGTAAAAGTTAGTGATCGAACGATGTCAGGGCACTGGACAGGTGTCCATCAAAAATCTTCTTATAACCATTCAGATATCGCTGATGGTTATTTTAAAAAATCTCGGATATCGATCATGATATTGTGATCTTCCAAGTTATGGTGTGCCATAACAACTTGCTTCACGGGCGCCCGATCAGACCGGGCCGCCGGCAACTGCGGTTGGTCCCAATTGCGGAGCCTGCGTATCGGCGAGCATGGTTCCTCTGAACGCTGTGCGATACGGGGCGCCATGAAGCGGATATGGATCGCTACGACCCTCGGACTGATCATCCTGTTGAACGGCGTGCTTGGCGGCCTGCTCTCGGCCGAACGCGGGGCCAGCGTCCAGTCCATGATGGATGTGGCTTCGCTTGCCACGACTCACAGCGCCGAGCACATGGAAGAATTGATGGAGATCGCCGATCGCACGATCTCGGTGGTGTCGGAGTTCATGCGGATTTCCGACCGGATCATCGACCTCGACGAGGCCGACATCCATCGCCTGCTGGTCCGTCAGCACAGCATCACCCCGATTTTGCGGGGCCTTTTCGTCGTCTCGCCGGACGGACGCCTGACCTACGATTCACGAACGCCGCATCCCGTCGGCGTGAACCTGTCCGACCGCGACTATGTCCAGCATCATGTGAATGGCGGTGCGGACATTCTGTTCATCGGCAGGCCGGTCGTCAGCCGGACAAACGGCGCATGGATCGTGCCGGTCAGCCGCCGCATCGAGGACCGCTTCGGACGCCTCGTCGGGATCGTCACCGCGGCACTCGATCCCGACATCTTCTCCGCGATGCTGGAAGCCTCGCCGCTGCCGGAGGGGATGCAGACGGCGATCGTTTCGCCGTCCGGCTTCGTGTTCGGATGCCTGCCCAGCATGGACTGCCTCGGCCGGTCCGCCGGCGACTGGCCGCTGTTCCTCCACCATGTTCAGAATCCCGGGACGACCACCAGCACCATGCGGGGTTCCATTCTGCCGGGCGTGGTCGGTCCCGGCGCCTATCAGGTCAGTCCCCGTTACGGCATCATTGCAGCGGCGAACATCGAAACACGGGAGGCGATCGCCGGCTGGCTTGGCCGCCTGCCCGTCTATTTCGCGCTGGATCTGGTGCTGAGCGGCGGCGGGGCGGCGCTGTCCGCCGTTCTTTACCGGCAGGTCACCCGGCGGCGTCGGGCGATGCAGGATCTGGCCGAGGCGAACGCCCGGCTGGAGCAGCGCGTGGCGGAGCGCACCGCCGCTTTGCAGCGCAGCGAGGAACGGCTGACCGCCTTCGTCACCACCGCGCGCGACGCCATGCTGGTGGTCGACGGTTCCGGCACCATCCAGTTCTTCAATCCGGCCGCGACCATCCTGTTCGGCTATGCCGCAGAAGACGTGGTCGGCCGGACCATCGACTTGCTGCTGCCGGGCCAATTGAGCGACCGGCGGGATCTGGGCCGTGTCGCCAGTCACGGATTGGAGGCGCAGGACGCCGTCCGCGAACTGCTGGCGCGCCACCGCAGCGGCGTGGAGTTCCCGGTCGAACTCACGCTCGGCATGTCCCACAGCGAGGGTGAGCCGATCTTCGTCGGTGTCCTTCGCGACGTCCGCGAGCGCAAGCTGCAGCAGGAGAGACTGTGGCAATTGGCCAACCTGGACCCGCTGACCGGGCTGTTGAACCGGCGCGCCTTCATGGAGCGTGGTGCCGCTTTGCTGGAGGAGAGTTGGCGGCTGGGCAGGCCGGTCGGCGTCCTGATGATCGACGCCGACCATTTCAAGTCGATCAATGACGGTTTCGGCCATCAGGCCGGCGACGATGTGCTGCGCCTGCTGGCCGGCATCCTCGGGTCGGCGGTGCGCGGCGGCGATCTGCTCGGGCGGCTGGGCGGCGAGGAGTTCGCCATCATCCTGCCGGGCGCCAACGGTCCCGATGCGGACCGCATTGCCGATCGTCTGCTGGCGGATGTCCGTCAGGCCGAGGTGCCCGTGCCGGGCCGGGTGCTGGCCGTCACCGTCAGCATCGGCATCAGCGTGGCACGGCGGCGCAGCACGCTGGACGACCTGCTGGCGGCGGCCGACCGGGCGCTCTATGCGGCCAAGACCGCGGGCCGCGACCGCCGTGCCATGGCGGCCTGAGGGGGGATGCCTAAAAGGGGGCAGCCTGAAGGTGCAGTCCGAAGCAGGGGATGAGGGCATCCGGGCTTGAGCACAGGCGTTGCGGAACGCGGGTGGGGGACGCGGGGTTACCCTCCGGCGACCTCAACGAGCGGGCACCCGATGACCTTTCAGCAGTTCATGTCCTTCGCGCTGGTGGGCATCGTGGTGGCGATGCTGGTCTGGAACAGATGGCGGTTCGACGTGGTTGCGGTGCTGGCCCTGCTGGCTGGCGTTTTCCTCGGGCTGATCCCGGCGAAGGAGGCCTTTTCCGGCTTCGCCGACGACATCGTCATCATCATCGCCTCCGCCCTGATCGTCAGCGCCGGGATCGCCCGGTCGGGGGTGATCGACGCGCTGGTGCGTCCGGTGGCGGCGAAGCTCAGCACGCCGACGCGGCAGATCGCCTTCCTCTGCGGGTCGGTCGCCTTCATGTCGGCACTGATGAAGAACATCGGTGCGCTCGCCATCTTCCTGCCGATCACCATGCAGCTGGCGCGGCGGCACCGGACGGGGGCGCACCGGGTGCTGATGCCGATGGCCTTCGCCTCGCTGATGGGCGGGCTGATGACGCTGGTCGGCACCTCCCCCAACATCATCGTATCCCGCGTGCGGACGGAGATCGTCGGCCAGCCCTTCGCCATGTTCGACTATCTGCCGGTCGGGCTGGGCATCACGATCGTCGGGCTGCTGTTCCTGATGGTCGGCTGGCGCCTGCTGCCGCAGGACCGCAGCGGCGCCCGGTCGGCGGAGGAGACCTTCGCGGTCGAGAATTACGCCAGCGAGATGAGGCTGCCGGCCGGTTCCTCCTTCGTCGGGCGCACCGTCGGCGAGGTGGAGGCGCTGGCGGAGGGTGAGGCGCAGGTGATCGGCCTGATCCGCGAGCGCTTCCGCCGCTATGTGCCCGACAGGCATTGGACCCTGATGGCCGACGACGTGCTGGTGCTGGAGGGCGATGCCCCGGCGCTGCAACGCCTCGTCCAGGGCGCCTCGCTGGAGCCGCTGGGCATCCTGGAGGAGGGGGAGGGCGAACTGCTGGCGGTGGAGGCGGTGGTGACACCGGATTCGCCGCTGGCCGGCAATTCGGACCGGCATCTCGACCTCAGGCGGCGTTTCGGCGTCAGCCTGCTGGCGATCAGCCGGACGGGCGAGCGGATCGGACGACGCCTGCATCATGTGATGTTCCGCGAGGGCGACCTGCTGCTGTTGCAGGTCCCGGCCGAGCGCTATCCCGACGCGCTGGCCGATGTCGGCCTGATCCCGCTGGCGGAACGGCGCCTGCAGATCGGCCGGCGGCGGCCGGTCTGGGTGCCGGTGGGGATCTTGATCATCACGATGCTGGTCCTTGCCTTCCATCTGGCGCCGCTGGCGGTCACCTTTTTGGCGGCGGCGACGGCGATGATCGTCACCGGTGTGCTGAGCGTCGAGGATGCCTATCACGCGGTGGAATGGCCGATCATCGTCCTGCTGGCCGCCCTGATCCCGGTCAGCGGCACGCTGGAGAGCACCGGGGCGACGCAGGTGATCTCCACCCTGCTGGCCGACGCCGCGCGCGGCCTGCCGGCGGTGGCCTGCGTCACGCTGATCATGGCGGCGGCGATGGCGGTGACGCCCTTCCTGAACAATGCGGCGACCGTCCTGGTGATGGCGCCCATCGGGGCCGGTGTGGCGCAGCAGCTCGGGCTGAGCCCCGACCCGTTCCTGATGGCGGTGGCGGTCGGTGCCGGCAGCGATTTCCTGACGCCCATCGGCCACCAGTGCAACACGCTGGTGATGGGGCCCGGCGGCTACCGGTTCGGCGACTATCCCCGGCTGGGCGTGCCGCTGTCGCTGATCATCCTGGCGCTGGGCACCGGGCTGATCGTGACGGTCTGGCCGCTGAACGGGTGAGCGAGGCCAAGGAACAACGGGAAGGGGGCTCCGTTCTCCAAGCCCCAACAGTAAGGATCACGACCGTGCTGGTTTCCCAGATCATGGCGAAAGCGCTGGAGTTCATCTCGCCGGAGGCCACCGTGCAGGAAGCCGCGACGCTGATGGGGGAACTGGATGTCGGTGCCCTGCCGGTCGGATCGGCCGACGATCTGGTCGGCATCGTCACCGACCGCGACATCCTGTTCCGCGTGGTGGCGGAGGGTGGCGACAACACGCGGGTGCGGGTGCGCGATGTGATGTCCAGTTCGCTGTTCATCTGCCGCGACACCGACACGCTGGCCACCGCCATGGACATCATGGGCGCCTATCACGTGCGGCGCCTGCCGGTGCTGGACGAGGGCGGACAGGTGGTCGGCTGGGTGACGCTGAGCGACATTTCGCGCCGGCTGCTGCTGGACACCGACACGATCCGTGAGGCGCTGAGCGAACTCAGCGCCGGCGGGCAGGATGTGTGAGGGGCGGGGAGCCTACAGCCTCAACCCCATCTGCCGGTTCAGCCGGACCACCAGATCGGCGGGAAGGCCCAGGCGCTGGGCCAGGTAGCGCAGATAGGAGCGGTTGATCGGCGCGTTCTTGTCCACCGTCGCCAGGGACACGGCGTAGAAGCGCGCGGCCAACCGTGGGCTGTCGATGCGGCGGACCAACTCCTCCAGGCATTGCGGTTCCTCCACCATCCGCTCAAGCTCGGTGCGGGCCTCCTCGTCCAAGCTGCTGGTGCGGAGCCTGCTGCGGATCCGGCCGCGGTCCGTTGCATCCAGTTCGCCGTCGGCGTGGGCGGCAGCGGCCATGGCCAGGACCAGCAGATGGGTCTCCTCCGGGCCGGCGGTCCGGAAATCGGTGGGCGCGCGGTCGAGCAGCTGGTGGCGGTTGCGCAGATGGGCGTCGAGGATTTGCCGGGCCAGCATGGCGTGCAGCGCCGGCTCGTGGCCCAGGCGGGGCTTCGGCGGTGCGGGATCAGCCGCGGGGGCGACCTCCGGGAGGGGAGCCTTCGGCGCGCCGCCGAACAGGCGTTTCAGAAAGCCGGTCTGGAGGTCTTGAGTCATCCTGCGGCTACTCCCCGGCCGGCTGCGGCCGGCGCTGCATGGCGGTGTCGATCTGGGTCAGCAGGCGGGAGAAATCGACGGGCTTGGGGTGATAGTCGTCGCAGCCCGCCTGCAAGGTCTTCTCGCGGTCGCCGGACATGGCGTGGGCGGTCAGCGCGATGATCGGGATGCCGGCGGTCTCCTCCCCCTCCTTCAGTTCGCGGGCGGCGGTCCAGCCGTCGATGACCGGCAGGTTCATGTCGAGCAGGATGACGTCCGGCCGCTCGTTGCGCGCCATGTCCACCCCCTGCCGGCCGTCGAAGGCGAGAACGACGTCGAACCCGCGCCGCTTCAGCCGGCGCGACAGGAAGTCCCAGATTTCCTCGTGATCCTCGACCAGCAATAGCTTAGCCATCGGTACCTCCTGTTCCGTCCGTCACGCCGGCCGCCGTGCCCCGCTCGGACGGGGTGGGGCGCAGGCGTGCGATCGCTTCCTTCAACTCCTCGATCACCCCGTCCGCTCCATCCTCCGCCATCGGGATGATGTCCTGTACCCGGCCGCGCAGTTCCTCGGTCTCGTCGCGTCCGATCTCCTGCGCGGCCACGACGATCACCGGGATGCGGCTCCAGTCCGGATTGCGGGACAGAGCCTTCAGGAAGGCGAAGCCGTCCAGCCCGGCCATGACGGGGTCGAGCAGGATCACGGTCGGGATGGCGGCGGCGAGACGGCGGAACGCCTCCTCCTCCGTTTCGGCCTCGCCGATCTGCCAGCCGTCGCGGCCCAGTTCGGCAGCCAGCAGGGTGCGGGTCTCGTCCGCCTCCATCAGCACCAGCGCCGTGCCGGGTGCTTGCCCGCTGAGGCCGCTCAGCACCCGGTGCAGGCGCTGCCAGTCCACCGGCTTGGTGAAGTAATCGGCGGCCCCCAGCGACAGGGCCAACCCTTTCTCCCGGCGCGACGAGATGATGATGACGGGAATGTCGGCGAGGTCCGGCTCGGCCTTCAGCACCGACAGCACCGACCAGCCGTCGGTCCGCGGCATCATCACGTCGAGCAGGATGGCGCGCGGGCGGATTTGCCGGGCGATCGACAGGCCCGTCTGCCCGTCGGCGGCCAGTGCCACGCCGAAGCCCTCGCGATGCAGGAAGCGGGCGAGCAGTTCGCGCATCGCCTGCTCGTCGTCGATGATCAGGATCGTCTCGCGCGCAGCCTGGGATGGCGTGACCTCCTCCACCCGCAGCGGGTCGGCATCGGCGGCTCCCGGCAGCCGGCCATGCCGCAGATCGGCGGGAAGGCGGAGCGTGAAGCTGGTGCCCTTGCCAGACGCGGTATCGACAGCGATCTCGCCGCCCAGCATGTCGGCGAAGGCCTTGGTGATCGCCAGCCCGAGCCCGGTCCCGCCGAAGCGGCGGGTGGTGGAGCTGTCGGCCTGCATGAAGCGCTCGAACAGCCGGCGGACCTGGTCCGGCGTCATGCCGATGCCGGTGTCGATGACGCGGAAGACGACCATGTCGGTGGGCGTGGCGTCATCCGCGTTCTGCGGGTGGGGGGTGGCGCGTTCGACCGACAAAGTGATGGTGCCGTTCTCGGTGAATTTCGCAGCGTTGCTCAGCAGGTTGAACAGGCACTGGCGCACCTTCACCACGTCGGTGTGCATGGCGCCGAGCCCGTCCGCCACCTCCACCGCCAGCCGGTTGCCTTTCTTCGATACCAGCGCTTCGACCGTTGCCGCCACCTCGCGCGTCAGGTCGGCGATGTCGGCGTCCTCGCCATGCACCTCCATCTTGCCGGCCTCGATCTTGGAGATGTCGAGGACGCCGTTGATCAGGTTCAGCAGATGGCGGGCGTTCGCCTCGATCTTCTCCAGGTCGGGCAGCATGCTGTCGACGCCGAGGTCGGCCAGCTCCTCCTCCAGCATCTCCGTGTAGCCGATGACGGCGCTCAAGGGCGTGCGCAGCTCGTGGCTCATGTTGGCGATGAACAGGCTCTTGGCCCGGTTGGCCTCCTCGGCGGCGAGGCGGGCGGCCTCCAGCTCCTCCTCCACCCGCTTGCGCACGCTGATGTCCTGCATGGCGCCGATCATGCGCAGGGGCTGGCCGATCGGGCTGCGCAGGACGAAGCCGCGGTCGAGGATGCTGGCATAGCTGCCGTCGGCGCGGCGGAAACGGTATTCGTCGTTCCAGCGCGTGCCGCCGCCGTCGATCACCGCATGGATGCCGGTCACCACATGGTCCTGGTCGTCGGGGTGGATGTGGTCCATCCACCAGGAGGCGGAAGTCTCGGTCGCGTCGGCGCCATAGCCGAAGAGGGTGCGCACCGCCTCGTTCCAGTGGATGCGGTCGGCCGACAGGTTCCAGTCCCAGATGGCGTCGTTGGTGGCCTGCGCCGCCAGCCGGTAGCGCTCCTCCGTCTCGCGCAGCGCCTCCTCGGCGCGGCGGCGGGTGGTGATGTCGGTGTGGACGCCGACCCATTCCTGAACCGTACCGGCGGCATCCAGCAGGGGCACGGCGCGGACCAGCATGTCGCGATAGACGCCGTCATAACGGCGCAGCCGGTGTTCGGCCTTGTAGATTGTCCGCCCGGTCCGCGCCGCCCGCCAGGCTTCGGCGGTGTGGGGGCGGTCGTCGGGATGGATGGCCTCGACCCAACCGGTGCCCGTCAGCTCCTCGAAGGTCTGGCCGGTGAAGCTGCTCCAGCTCGGCTGCGGAGAGTCGAAGCGGCCGGCGCCGGAGGTGTTCCAGACGATGGCGGCGGTCGCCTCCACCAGCGAGCGGAAGCGCTCCTCGCTGAGGCGCAGCTTCTCCTCGGCCCGCTTGGCGTCGGTGGTGTCCCAGGTGACGCCGATCAGGGTCAGGCTGCGTTCCGGCGTGCTGTCGGTCACGACGCCGCGCGCCACCGCCCAGCGGGTCTCGCCCGACGGCGGCAGGATGCGGAATTCGGCGTCGTACTCGCCGCGTTCCCGCCGGGCGGTGTCGATGATCTCGCCGATCCGCGGCTGGTCGTCGGGATGGACGCGGCCGGTCACGTCGTCGCCGCAGATCGGCTGATCCGCGGAGAAGTCGAAGATCTCGCGCAGCCGGGCGTCGGCCTCGATGCGGTCCTCCTCCAGGTTCCACGACCATGCGCCGATCCGGGCGGCGCGCAGTGCCAGTTGCAGGCGGCGTTCCGCCTCCATGATCCGTGATTCGGCCTTGCGCTGTTCGGTGACGTCGGTGTTGGTGCCGAGCCAGCGCAGGATGCGCCCATCCTGGCCGCGCACCGGCACGGCGCGGGAGAGGAACCAGCGGTATTCGCCGTCCTTGTCGCGCAGGGGGAAAGTGTCCTCCCACGGCTCCCCTGAGCGGATGGCGCGGAAGAAGCCGTCGGAGGCGCGGTCGACATGGTCGGGGTGGTGGACGCTCCGCCAGTTCCAGCCCTCCGTCTCGCCCGGCATGGCGCCGGTATATTCATACCAGCGGCGGTTGTACCAATAGACCGCACCGCCGGCGTCGGCCATCCAGGTCAGCTGCGGGATCAGGTCGGCAAGGCTGCGGAACTGGGCCTCGTTCTCGCGCAGCAGGGCTTCGGTGCGGCGGCGCTCAGCGGCGTCATGGGCGCGATCGATGGCGCCCCCCAGCAGGTTGGCGACCCCCTGGAGGAAAGCGGCGTCGGCGGTGTCGAAGCGGCCCTCCCGGCGGCTGTCGACCTCCAGAACGCCGAAGGCTTCGCCCTCGCCGCGGATGATGACGTTGATGGCGCGTTTCACCCCATGTTCGGCCAGTAGAGCAGGGCAGCGGAAGCGGGACTCCCTGCCGAGGTCGTTGGTAATGACCGGCTCGCCGGTCTTCAGCGCATAGCCGGCGGGGGAGGCGAGGTCAGAGCCGACCGACCGCTGTCCGACCACACCGGGGCTCCAGCCGACACCGGCGCGGATCAGCAGGCGCTCGGCGCCGTCCGGCTCCTTCACCCATTCCAGGGCCTTGCACAGCTCGGCCTCCAGCCCTTCCGCGCACAGGGCGGTCGCCTGCTGGAGCAGGGTACCGATGTCGGTGCTTTTCAGGGCGGCCATGCCGAAGCGGGCCAGCAGGTCGTGCTGCCTCTCCCTGCGGATGAGACTGGCGGCAAGCTGGCTGCTGGACGGGGTGCCGGTCTGGGACGCTTGGGCGGGAGGCATGAACCATGTGCGGGCGGGGAGGGACAGCAAGGGAAACAGCCGGCGGCGGCATTCGTTCACGGCGGCTTGGTGGGTACCGCTCACGACCCGTCTCATCACGGGCGGGGATCGTATGTCCCCGGCGTCGGCGTTGTGTGGCTGACCCGACGGTGATCCCCGGACCGGCGCGATGATAGGAAGTCATCGCCTTCCATGCGCCATGTCTTGTCCTGGAAGTCGATTTCAGTTTGTGGTGAACGTCCGATAGTCCAATGGCAAAATATTATCTCCACGCATTCCATACGAATGGATGCAGTTATATTGCAGGCATATTCTGATGGCGCATTGACCTTGAAGTTAAAATGAGATAATAGACTCAATGTCTGCTGTCTATCTTTGACTTAGTCTGTCGATCTGCATATCGCGGTCCAGCTGTTCCTTCTCCGCTTTCATTGCCTGTGAGCACCCTGGAGGCTCAATGGCGATCCGGGAGGGCTGAGGAAGCTATGTACCTGACGTCAGCTCCTTCAAAGCCAATGGGTTCGGACGCTGCCGGATAAGCAGCCGTCAGGATGTGCTTGCACTGCCGAACTGCACCGGCGCGAGAAGGCCAAGAGCCATCGTTGTCCTGAACTTGCGGTCATTTCACAGCCATTTCGCTGCTGCACTGTCCCCGAGGAGACCGTTCGCACCATGACCTTCAGTATCAAGACGCACCGTCTGCATCAGGACGGCATCCCGGTCACGCTTGCCGCCACTCCGAACATGGGAGGAAACGTTCGCCCCCTCTACCTTATCCTGCATTTCACCGCCGGCACCTCCGCGAACGGCGCCATCAGTTGGCTGGCCAACCCGGATGCAAAGGCATCGGCCCACCTCGTCGTCGACCGTGATGGAAGCGTCACGCAGATGGTGCCGTTCAACCGTATTGCCTGGCATGCCGGGAAGAGCAAGTGGAACGACCTGGAGGGCATGAATGCCTATTCCATCGGCATCGAGATCGTGAATGCCGGTAAGTTGGAGAAGAGCGAAACCGGAGTCTGGACCAACTGGGCAGGCCGGAAGATCGAAGCCGACGACGTGGTTGTCGCCACGCACAAGAACGAGTCGTCGCCGGCCGGCTGGCATCGCTATACCGCGGAGCAGATCGAGACGGTCGTCGCCATCGGAACAGTCCTGAACGCGCAGTATGGCTTCCTCGACGTCCTCGGACACGACGACGTGGCCCCTCATCGGAAGGTGGATCCCGGCCCGGCGTTCCCCATGGTCAGCGTGCAGTCGAAGATCCTGGGCAGAGTCTGACCGCAAGCTCCTTACCCGATGTGTGACGAACCGGAAGCCGGCGGAAAGATGGCGGGCCGTGTTGCGCGTCCATGGCGCCGCTGAACAGGGCGCCCCGGCGTATGACAGTCCTGATGGAGACCTATGATGGCGCAGCAACGCTCGGAGCACGTATACGAGTTGGGCCTGACCATGGCCGGGGCGATTTCCGCCGGAGCCTATTCCGCCGGTGTCTTGGATTTCCTCGTTCAGGCCCTCGACGAATGGGAGAAGGCGCTTGCCGCGGAAGCCGATGACGCCCTGCCCAACCATTCGGTGGTCATCAAGGTCATATCGGGTGCTTCGGCCGGTTCCCTGACCGGCGCCCTGGGTGCCGCCGCGCTTGCCGGCGGTCTGAAGCCCGAGCCATTCGATGCGCCCCGGGTCTCCAAACAGAAGTACCGGTGCGTTCTGCCGACGCTCTACCGGACCTGGGTCGTCGACCCGTGCATGGTGTCCCGCGCAGGCGGTCCCGACCTGCTGAGCGTGAACGACCTTCAGGATCTCGGGAAGGACAGCCGCGTCCCATCGATTCTCGACTGCACCCTGCTCGACAGGATCAAGGAGCATGCCCTGACGATGGTCGCGCCGCAGGCGCCGCCGGTTCCATACATCGCGGAGAAACTGCACATCTACATGACGGTGTCCAACCTCCGGGGCGTGCCTTATTCGGTGAAATTCACCGGCGGCGCGCACGGCATGATGAGCCATGGCGACCGTGTCCACTACATCGTCGAAGGCCTCGGTAAGACGTCGTATCCCAGTGATTTCGCGGACAGCGACAGCGGCCTGACGCTCAACGTCGCGAGCCTGTTCACATCAAACACGCCGCCGCAGGAGTGGCTCGATTACGGGGAAGTGGCACTGGCGTCCGGTGCCTTTCCCCTGGGACTCTCCCCCCGCTACGTCTCGGCAGCCCTCGACGCCTATGCATCGGGTACCCGCAAATGGCCGTACGACGTGCCTCCGACCGTCGCGGTTGAGCCGAACTGGCCGAAGCCCTGGGGGGCGGAGCCGGGCAAAATCTTCAAATTCCTCAATGTCGACGGCGGGCTGATCAACAACGAGCCGTTCGAATATGCCCGCTGCACCTTGCGCAAGAGTCCGAGTCAGGCCAATCCGCGGGAAGGACGGGAAGCCGACCGTTCGGTAATCCTGATCGATCCGTTCCCGGAGCCGCCGGACTTCCTTGCGGACGACAAGCCCTCTCCCGGATTGGCCGGGATCATCGGCGCTCTTTTCCCCGCTCTGAAGAACCAAGCCCGCTTCAAGCCGGGCGAGCTTCTGCTGGCGGCCGCCGACACGGTCTACAGCCGCTACCTCGTCGCCCCGCACCGGACGGTGAAGGCCGGGGACGGAGAGTGGGAGGAACGCTACGCGATCGCCTGCGGCCTGCTCGGCGGCTTCGGTGGATTTCTCGACGAGAAGTTCCGGGCGCATGATTTCCAGCTCGGCCGCCGCAATTGCCAACGCTTCCTGCGCGAGGTCTTCACGCTTCCGGCCGACAACGGGATCATCCAGGCTTGGCCGGACAAGGCGAAGGCCAATCCCGATTTCCAGACGACATCGGCAAGCGATCCGAAGGAATTCACGATCATCCCCCTGTTCGGCTCCGCCAGGGAGGAGGTCGAGCTTCCGCCTTGGCCGCAGATCGGCAACCAGGATTTCGATGCGCTGCAAACGCGCATCCGCGCCCGTCTGGAAGCCATTGCCCCGAAACTGATCGAGGAGCAGTCGAAGGGCGTGCTGATGCGGCGCGTCCTCAAGTTCGCCCTGTGGCTTGGCAAGGAAAAGATCCTTGATTATGCGAAGTTCGCCATCCTGTCCGACCTGATCCGCCGTGACCAGATCGAGGGCTGGGACCTGTCGGCCGTCTGGAGTCCGGCAGCCGTCAACCGGCCAAGCGACAAGGACATGCGCATGGTGCTGGCCGAACTGGCCAGCCCGGCCTTCGATTACCGGACCGTGCCGGGCCTCGTCCTGGCGACGGGCCTGTCCGCCACCGTCATCGAGACCGTGCTGAGCTTCTGTCTGAAATCGCAAGATCGGCCCTGGGAGGTGTGGTCCGCGGACCGGAAGGATGGGCAGGGCAACACTCTCTATGCGCTGGCCTCACGCAAGCCCTCGCTGTTCTGGAGGCTTCCCGGCATCCGGAACATCGGCGACTGGGTTTCGGAACCCGCCATTGGCTGACCCCCACCGGAGAGGCGAACGATGCTTGGAGCGATACTCGAAACCGCTATCGGATTGATGCTGGTCTTCCTTCTGACCTCGCTGGCCTGCAGCGTGCTTCAGGAGATTCTCGCCAACGTCACGAGTTGGCGTGGACGCAATCTGCGCGCCGGGATCCAGGGGCTCCTCAACGACCCTCACATGACCGGGCTTGCCCGCATGTTCTACCAGCACCCGCTCATCGTCGGGCTGTCGGGAGGGCGCCTGCCGTCCTACCTGTCGGGGTCGACTTTTGCCAAGGTGGTGGCCGATCTCGCCGCACAACAAGGCGTGGGGCGCGGCGGTGCCTCGGCCGGTCCGCTCGACGTGGTGATGCGCATAGCCGGCAACGATCCGGACAAGTTCCGCGCGGAGCTGGAAGCCTGGTACAACGAGGCGATGGACCGTGTGGGCGGCTGGTACAAGCGCAACGTCCAACTCGTCCTGTTCATGTTCGGCTTCGTTCTCGCCGCGGGCCTCAATATCAACACGCTGGCGATCGCACATACCTTCTGGACTCAGCCGCTGGTCCGGGAATTGGCCGTGACCCGTGCCGAAGAGATCATTGCGGAGGCGAAAAAGGCGCAGGCCGGCGACGCAGGATCGAACACCGGCATGGCGAATCCGGAGCCGCCGGGAGTGATACCGTCGCTCCAGAAACAGCTGAACGACCTTCAGGTGCCGGTCGGCTGGGGCAGCGGTCTGCCGCAATCGACGATGAAATGGCTTGAGGCGCTGGCCGGCTGGCTGATCACCGCCTGCGCCACGGCTCTGGGATCCCAGTTCTGGTTCAACCTGCTCGGCAGGGCGTTGCAGTTGCGTGCCGCCGGTCCGAAGCCCGGCGAGCCCGCTTCCGAAGCTGCGCCGGACGGAGTGGCGACACCAGGGGCCGAACCGGCGATGCAGCCCGCTCGCGCACAGGCGTGAGGGGAGCTGGTCCCGATGGGTCAATCCGCCGTTCCTCCTTTACGGTATGGTCAGTGGCGGGGACGGGGTGAGGGCAGCGATGCCCCCCCTCCGCCTTGCGCCAGATGCCATCCGCCGTGCGATGGCGGCATTGCCGTCCGGGCAGAGCCTGAACAACGAAACCGGTGCCGGCCATGCCGCCGGCTTCGCCCGGCCCGACAGGGAACCGCTGGCGATGCGTGAGACCGCCCGAGGGCCTTGGATCGCGCAATTGACACGGCAGGCCTGCCAAGTGGTCATACCAGTTGACGATATGTCGCGCCCTGTCGTTGCGGTGCAGCATGCTAAGGGAAAGGATGGGAGACGCGCCGGGATCGGCCCGTCCACGCCTCCCCCGAGGAGTGCCTTTTCCGATGCATCGCGATGTTTCGTCCCACCGCTGGTCCGTTGCCCCGGCCCAGCGTGCTCTCGACCACGAACCGCTCGACGCGAATGTTCGTGCCGCTTTCTCCCGGGTGGCCATCCGCCTGCGCGGCGAGGCCGACGCGCTCGCACGGCGCATGGCCGACATCGGTACCGTCGAACTGGTGGAACGGGAGGGTGGATTGCAGGTGCTCTACCGGTCCCGTCATGGCGAAGATGGAGGCGAAGGGCTCCATCGGCTGATCGGCGACTTCGACCTGCACCTGACGCATGACGGCCGGGTGGCGATCCACATGCGGATCCGCGGCGATGTGCCGCCGGCCGAGAGTCTGGACTTCGACCGCGCGACGGCGGAGCATTTCCGGAACCGGTTGCATGCGTTCGAGACCGGCTGTCGCCGCCTTCCCATCGCACGCGCCGCCTGAAGAGGTTCGGCCAAGCCCGGAGAACGGGCTTTCCTGCGGACTGTCGCCGCCGGGGCGGGCCAAGGCTTTCACCCGCCTGCGGCGCGGAGGAGAGAACATGTTCATGGACAAGGAACTGGTCGTCGCGGCGCTGCGTCATGCGGCGGAGCTGCATGACGGCACCTATCGGCCGGACCGGGCGCGCACGCCCTTCGTCTCGCACCTGTCGGAAACGGCGGAACTGGTGGCGCAGGCCGGCGGCACGCCTGCCGAGATCGCCGCGGCCTGGCTGCATGACGCGGTGGAGGACGGGCTGACCACCGTCGCCGATCTGGCCGCGCGGTTCGGTCAGGAGGTCGCCGATCTGGTCGCTGCGGTCAGCGACGCGCCGGAGGATGTCGGCAAGGCGATTGCCGAGCGCAAGGCGATCCAGGCCGCCCGCCTCGCCGCGGCACCGGCAGGAGCCAAGCGCATCAAGCTGGCCGAGCAGATCTCGATCCTGCAGGCGCTGGCGGTCGAACGCCCGCTGTCCTGGAGCGTCGAGCGGGCCGACGCCTATGTGGAAGGCTCCCGCCTCGTGGCCGAGGCCTGTGCCGCCGCCAGCCCGCTGCTGGCCGAACGCTACGCCGCCGCACTGGCCGGGGCGACGCATTGACGGTGTCGCGGTCAGAAGGCTGACGAGCGCCAGAGCCAGACCAGACCGGCGACCGCACCCGCCGCCAGCAGGACCAGCACCAGGATGATGGCGAGCGCGGTGCGGCGGTCCTTCGCCTCGCGCTGTTCGGCCTCCCGCCGCTTCTTCAGCAGATGTTGCTGTTCCGGACTGAGGAAGCGGCCGGCGGCGGCATCGGCCGTGGGCACGTAGCGCACCCGGCCGCGGCCCTTGGGCGCCTTGCCTACCGCCGCGGTTCCCCTGACCGACGTCGTCAGTCCGCCCTGGGCCAACCCGCCCTGGGCCAATCCACCTTTTGACGGCCGGCCCGTGTTGACCGGCTCCGTCGCCGCCCCGCGAACCGCCGTCGCCTGCCGGCCCTTGCGCTTGCGCGGCAGTTTCCGCCGTCTGGTCGCCATTCCCCTCTCCCCGCCTTCGAAGCCGTCACCGCGGCGGGGAGCATAGCCGCCCGGCCGGTCCGGCGCAGCCAATCACAAGATGATCTCCGGAAAGTCACATAAGCCCATGCGGATCGGGGCATGCCAATCCGAAATCCGCTGGGCCAAAAATCGCTGGGCCAAAAATCGCTGGGCCAAAAATCGCCGGGCCGAGTTCGAGCAAACCGCAACATCGGTCTGCGGCGAACCGGCGCACACCCCAATGGTTTGTGGCGCTGATGTGGATACTAGTATACTACTTCATGAACCCACCGGCGTTCCGAGGTGGGTATGACTGCAATCGATTGGGAGGGTCACCATGCTCAAGAAGACTGCTTTCAAATCCGGCCACATCCGCTCGCGCCGCGTTCTGCTTGCGACCGCCGCCGCCGGACTGGCGATGTCCGCCGCCATCGCACCGCTGAGCGGCGCTCTCGCCGCCGATGACGACCAGCAGCTGGTGGCGAAGGCGGTGAACGCGCTTCGCGACGCCATGCTGGCGGGCGACGGCGCCACGCTGCGGGCGATGACGATGGACCAGCTGACCTACGGCCATTCCAACAGCCGGCTGGAGGACAAGGCGGCCTTCGTCGCCAGCCTGGACGGCAAGAGCGCCTTCAAGGCGCTGGATCTCAGCGACCATGCGATCCAGGTGATCGGTGACATCGCGGTCGCCCGCCACACCTTCGATTCGGTGAACAACCTGGCCGACGGCAAGACCAACACCGCCCATATCAAGGTCCTGCAGGTCTGGAAGAAGGTCGACGGAACCTGGAAGCTGCTGGCCCGCCAAGCCTCTCCGCTTCCGGCCGCCTGATTTGGCTTCCGGCCGCCTCCCACCTGCAAAGGCGGGAGGCGGCAGGGCGTCGGTCACCATGCCGACAGCTAGCGCATGCAATTCCCGACGATCTGGTAGCAGAGCGTGGGATCGCGCCTGTCGTTGTAGCGGACGGCGGCGACCTGTCCGCCATGCAGCTCGAAGGTCGCTTCGCAGCTGTAGGTGCGGGACCATGTCGTCACGTCGGGCTGCCACAGCATCGGTCCGCGCGGGCCGAGCCAGGGGCTGGGCTCCCAATCGACGTCGCGATCGACCAGAGTCTGCCGGCGGGTATAGACCAGATACTCCGCATTGCCGGAAACGGCGGAGCGTTCCGGCACGCCGGCGCAGGACAGCAGATTGCCTTTGCTCATCCCGACCATCGCCTCGGGCGCACGCAGTGCCAGTTCGGCCTGCGGGTTCGCACAGGAGGCGGACAGCATGGCGACTGCGGCGAGAAGTCCCCCGCGCCAGACCCACGTCATCCGCTGACGGCCGATGGTCATGTCTGATCCTCCGCGGCGATGCACACCCGAACGGGACGGTCTTTCAGATAAAGCGTCCCGCCGGATGCACAACAGCGCTCAGCCCAGAATGGTGTCGTACAGCAGCTTCAGGTTCAGCACGACGATCAGCCCGGCGACGATCCAGGACAGCCCGGCGACCCAGCCGGGAACGGCGAAGCGCCCCATCTTGCCGCGGTCGGTGACGAAGCGGACCAGCGGGATGACCGCGAAGGGAAGCTGCATCGACAGCACGACCTGGCTGAACACCAGCAGCTGTGCCGTGCCGCTTTCGCCATAGAGCGCCGTCACCACCACCACCGGGATGATGGCGAGCCCGCGGGTCATCAGCCGGCGCGCCCAGTGCGGCAGGCGAAGCCGCAGGAACCCCTCCATCACGATCTGCCCGGCCAGCGTCGCCGTGACGGTGGAGTTGAGGCCCGAGGCCAGCAGCGCCACCGCGAAGAGGGTGGAGGCGATGCCGAGGCCGAGCAGCGGCGACAGCAGTTCGAACGCCTCGCCGATCTCCGCCACCTCGGTATGGCCGCTGCCGTGGAAGACGCTGGCCGCCAGGATCAGGATGGCGGCGTTGACGAACAGGGCCAGCATCAGGGCGATGGTGCTGTCGATGGTGGCCCAGGTGATGGCGTCGCGCCGACCCTCGTCGGTGCGCGGATAGGCGCGGGTCTGCACGATGGAGGAGTGGAGGTACAGGTTGTGCGGCATCACCGTGGCGCCCAGGATGCCGATGGCGACATAGAGCATGCCGGGGTTGGTCACCACCTGCGTCGTCGGCACGAAGCCGTGCAGCACGGCGGCGACCGGCGGAGCCGCGGCGATGATCTGCACCAGGAAGCAGCCGGCGATGACCGTCAGCAGGGCCACCACGAAGGCCTCCAGATAGCGGAAGCCGCGCTGCATCAGCAGCAGCACCAGGAAGGCGTCGAGCGCCGTAATCAGCGCGCCGCCGATCAACGGGATGCCGAACAGCAGGTTCAGCGCGATGGCGGTGCCGATCACCTCGGCAAGGTCGCAGGCGATGATCGCCGCCTCGCACGCCACCCACAGCATCAGGTTGACCGGACGGGGGTAATGGTCGCGGCAGGCCTGGGCCAGATCGCGTCCGGTGACGATGCCCAGCCGCGCCGCCAGCGATTGCAGCAGGATCGCCATCAGGTTCGACAGCATGATGACCGACAGCAGCGTGTAGCCGAACTGCGACCCGCCGGCGAGGTCGGTCGCCCAGTTGCCGGGGTCCATGTAGCCGACCGACACCATGTAGCCCGGCCCGGCGAAGGCCAGCAGCCGGCGCAGCCACAGGCCGCCCTGGGGCACCGGGACGGAGGCATGGACTTCCGGCAGGCTCGGCCGGATTTCCGCGCCCGGGCTGGAGTATCTCCAGGCGCTGTGGGGCGGCACGGCGGCTTCGGCTTGCGACATCGGCGTGACTCCCGACCGAACTTGCGAACTGGTATCAATCAAGTATGTACCGGGACAACGAGTATGCAAGATGCTATACTTTCCGGACCCGAACTTTTTTTCCGGGAGTGTGGGGCGTGACTGACAGAGGGGGCGGGGCCAGAGGAGCCGGGGCAGACCTGCCCGATGCCGAACTCCATGCCGAGGGCTTCCGCAAGACGCGGGAGGCCCAGCGCTCCGCCCTGGCCGAGGATTACGTGGAACTGATCGCCGACCTGATCGAAAACGGGCAGGAGGCGCGGCAGGTCGACATCGCCGCAAGGCTGGGGGTGGCGCAGCCGACCGTCGCCCGCATGCTGGACCGGCTGGCCGCCGACGGACTGGTCTATCGCAAACCCTACCGGGCGGTGTTCCTGACCGAATCCGGCCGGCGGATTGCCGAGGAAAGCCGGGAACGCCACCAGACGGTGGTGGCCTTCCTCCGTTCCCTCGGCGTCAGCGCCGACACGGCGCGCATCGACGCCGAGGGCATCGAACACCATGTCAGCGCCGAGACGCTGGACGCCTTCCGCCGCGCGCTGGCCAAGGCGGGCTGAGCCGCGGTCAATCGGCCAGACCGTTGTCGATGGCGATGCGGATCAGGGCGCGGGTGCTGTCGGCGCCCAGCTTGTCCTTGATCTGGGTGCAGGTGTTGGCCACCGTCTTCTGGCTGATCCCCAGCCGTTCCGCGACGGCCGCCGCGGTCAGCCCGCGTCCGACCAGGGCCAGGATCTCCCGTTCGCGCTGGGTCAGGGCGGCCAGCGGGTCGGATGGCGGCGACAGGGTCATCAACGCCAGGTCGCGGGCAAGCCCGCTGTCCAGATGGATGCGCCCGGCCAGCACCGTTCCAATCGCGGAAGCGAGACTGTCCGGTGCGTCGTTCTTGGTGACGTAGCCTCTGGCACCCGCCTTCAGCGCGCGGGCGGCGATGGCCGGATCCTCATGCATGCTGAAAATCAGGACAGGCACCGCCGGGCTTTCCTCCCGGATGGTGCGCAGCACCGCCATGCCGCCGCCGTCGCCCGGGATGTTGAGGTCGAGGACGACGACATCCGGCCGTTCCGCCCGCCACCGGTCAAGCGCGCTGCCGACATCCTCCGCCTCCACCACGCGGCCGAGCGCCGCTTCGGCCAGCAGGCGCTGGCAGCCGGCCCGGACGATGGGATGGTCGTCGACCAAAAGGATGGTGCGGGTCACGTCATGCGCTCCAATGCTGGCGGAGAGGATGGAGAGAGGGCCGGTCGCGGCAGGCGGGCCGACAGCCGGGTGCCGCCGCCTGCCGCCGCTCCGATCGACAGGATGCCGCCCAGGGTGCGGACCCGTTCCGCCATGCCGGAAATGCCGAAGCCGCCCTTTCCCGCTTCGTCACCCTCCGGCAGGCCGGGTCCGTCGTCGGTGACGATGATCTCCACCGTCTCCGGATCGATCCGCAGGCTGACGGCGATGGCCGACGGTTTGGCATGGCGAAAGGCGTTGACCAGCGATTCCTGCACCAGCCGGTAGACGGTCAGCCGCAGCACCTCGTCGCAGCCATCCAGATCCGCGGCTGCCGATGCCGGTTCGATGGCGAGGGTCAGGGCGATGTCGGGCTGGCGCCGCATCCAGTCGCCGGCCAGTTCGGCCAGAACCTCGCTCAGCGGCAACTGGTCCAGCAGGGCAGGGCGCAGGCGGGCAAGGATGCGGCGGCTCAACCGATGGACCTCCCCTGCGGTGTCCAGGATCTTGCCGGCACGCTCGGCTGCTTCCTTGGTGGCCTCGCCTTCGGCTCCACCGTCGCGCAGGCGCAGGATGCGGCCGGCATCGACCTTGATCGCGAAGAGGGCGGCGCCCAGCTCGTCATGGATTTCGCGGGCGATCTCCCGCCTTTCGGCATCCTGCGCTGCAACGATCCGCTGGCCGGCCTGCCGATTTTCGCACTCTGCCGCCGCCAGCCCGTTTGCCAGCGCAGCGATGCCTCTGCCGAGCCGGTCGAGTTCGGGAATGCCGCGGCCATCGAACGAAAAGGCGTAATCGCCGGCGCGCAGCCGTTCCACCCCGGCTTCCAGCCGCGACAGCGGCGCCAGGGCGCGCCCGACCGCCAGATGGGCCGCCCCCATCAGCAGCAGTCCGACCGCCAGCATCGCGGCGGCGAGATCGCTCATATCCTCCCAGACCTCGGCGATCTCGTCCCAGGGTTCGGCGATGATGCGCAGACCCACAGGCAGACCACCCGCACCCAGCCGCCGTTCCTGCACGTCTCCGCCGATCAGCGCAGCGAACCAGTCCGGTGCGCGTCGCTCCGCCGGCTCGGGCTTCGGCAAACCGTCGGCCCCGATGAAGCGCAGGTGGCGCAATCCCAGCCCGTTCAGCATAGCGATGCCGCCGGGAATGTCACCGCGCTCCGCCACCGCGAGACCGAGCGCGCCGCCCAGTTCCAGGGCGGAGGCCATCTCCGCGCGGACGGCGTCACGGGCGTTGGCGACCATCACCGCCCCGCCGGCGGTTGCCATCAGCAGCAGGAAAAGCCCGATCAGGGCCAGGATGCGCATCCGCAGCGACACCGTCGCTCTCCCCGCAATAAGACCATGGACGGAATGTTAGCTGATCCACCGGATCGGTCGCCATCCGCCCTTCGGACAATCGAACGGTGGGGCAGGTGCAGAATCTGGTCCGTTACCGCCGGTGAACGGGAAAAAGTCCCGCCTGGATCGGGATGTTGTCATGGCATTACGTCAAGAATTTCTTCCCCGGATTGTCGAATGGAACGACAATCCCGCCCGGTAGATTATTGAAACCGGCAAGACATGGTGCTGTGCGCCGGGCGGGATGCACAGACCGGCTTTGAAAAAGCGCCTGCCATTCAGAAAGCAACGGCCTTCTGTCGCGACATCGTCACGCTCGGCTCATCCCGGTTCCGTGGGCGGCATTGCCTCCCGCCGCCCACGGGAATGGGGGGTCGACGTGACGATATCGCCGGCACGGCTCTGCGAGCCGTGTTCGCAACCGCCGCTCCGCGGCCAATCATCGGGGGAAACGCATGACACTTTCGTCCTACAGCACGATGGCAGCCATTCCCGGCGACAAGCCGCACCATCGGTTCCGCAGGCCCCTTCTGGCCGGGATCGCCACGCTTTTCCTGGCTGTGGCCGCCGCCGGTCCGGCCCTCGCCTCCGACGTCACCTGGGATGCCATCGCCAACGATGCGAAGAATCCCGGCGACGTGCTGATGTACGGGATGGGGGTGGAGGGCAAGCGTTTCAGCCCGCTGAAGCAGATCAATACGGAAAGCGTGTCGCGTCTGGTCCCCGCCTGGTCCTTCTCCTTCGGCGACGAGAAGCAGCGCGGGCAGGAGACCCAGGCGCTGGTCCATGACGGGGTGATCTATGTCACCGGATCCTATTCCCGGATGTTCGCGCTGGACGCCAAGACCGGCAAGCGGCTGTGGAGCTATGCCCACCGGCTGCCCGACGACATCCGGCCCTGCTGCGACGTGGTCAACCGGGGCGCCGCGATCTATGGCGACAAGCTGTTCTTCGGCACGCTCGACGCTTCCATCGTCGCGCTGAACAAGGACACCGGCAAGGTCGTCTGGAAGAAGAAGTTCGCCGATCACAAGGTCGGCTACACCATGACCGGCGCCCCCACCGTGGTGAAGGACCAGAAGACCGGCAAGGTCCTGCTGATCCACGGCTCGTCGGGCGACGAGTTCGGCGTGGTCGGCCGGCTGTTCGCCCGCGATCCCGACACCGGCGACGAGATCTGGATGCGTCCGCTGGTCGAAGGCCACATGGGCCGGCTGAACGGCAAGGACAGCACGCCGACCGGCAGCGACAAGGCCCCGTCCTGGCCACGCGACAAGGACGGCAATCTGGTGGAGGCCTGGAACCATGGCGGCGGCGCGCCGTGGCAGAGCGCCACCTTCGACGTGGAGACCAACACCATCGTCATCGGCACCGGCAACCCGGCGCCGTGGAACGGCTGGGCGCGCTGGCCGGGAGACAGCCTCTACACCTCCGGCCAGGCTTATGTCGACCCGACCACCGGCGAGCTGAAGGGCTTCTACCAGCACACGCCGAACGACACCTGGGACTTCTCCGGCAACAACGAGCTGGTGCTGTTCGACTACACCGACGCGTCGGGCAAGACGGTGAAGGCGACGGCCCATGCCGACCGCAACGGCTTCTTCTACGTCACCGACCGCATCAAGCTGGCGACGGCCGGCGGCGAGGCCAACAAGCCGAACAGCGTGCTGGCGGCTTATCCTTTCGTCGACGGCATCACCTGGGCCAAAGGCATCGACCTGAAGACCGGCCGCCCGATCGAGAATGAGGGCCAGCGCCCGCCGCTGCCGGCCGAAGGCGAGAAGCGCGGCAAGCCGGTGGAGGTGTCGCCGCCGTTCCTGGGCGGCAAGAACTGGAACCCGATGTCCTACAGCGAGGACACCAAGCTGTTCTACATCGCCGCCAACCATTGGAAGGAGGATTACTGGACCGAGCATGTCGGCTACAACCCCGGCTCGGCCTATCTCGGCATGGGGTTCCGCATCCACAAGATGTTCGACGACCATGTCGGCAGCCTGCGGGCGCTGGACCCGAAGACCGGCAAGATCGTCTGGGAACACAAGGAGGAACTGCCGCTGTGGGCCGGCACGCTGGCGACCGCCGGCAATCTGGTCTTCACCGGCACCGGCGACGGCTTCGTCAAGGCCTTCGATGCCAAGTCCGGCCAGGAATTGTGGCGCTTCCAGACCGGGTCGGGGATCGTCTCCTCTCCCATCACCTGGGAACAGGACGGGGTGCAGTATGTCGGCATCACCACCGGCTATGGCGGTGCCGTGCCGCTGTGGGGCGGCGATCTGGCCGACCTGACCACCCGCGTGACCCAGGGCGGTTCCTTCTGGGTGTTCAAGCTGGCCGACGTGAAGGTGTCCAGCAGCAAGTGACCGGTTCCGGGAAGCCGGAGCATGGAGTGCCGGGGCGGTACAAGCCCCGGCGCCTTTCAACGGAGGCATCGCCATGACGTCACGTACCAGTTATCTGCCGCTCCCGAAGCTTTTGACCCTGAGTGCCTTGGCCTTCTGCCTCGCGGCACCTGTCCCTGCCACCCTGGCGGCGGAGATGGAGACGGCAGCCATCCCGGCGGGCACCCCGGCGGCCGTTGACGACCAGGCCGGACAGCCGGTCGGCGGCGGCGAGGAGGAGCGGGCGAGCGTCGTCGATGGCTGTACGCTCGGTCCCCGCATCGTCTGCCCCAATCTCGACCTGAGACACCGCAATTTGCGGGGCTTGTCGTTGGCCGGCGCCGATCTGCATGGGGCGAACCTGATGCGGGCCGACCTGCGCAAGGCGGACCTGCGTGGCGCGGATCTGACCGGCGCCATTCTGGACGGGGCCGACCTGCGCACCGCCTTCCTTCAGGGCGCCCGCCTGTCCGGCGCGCGGCTGCGCGGCGCCAATCTGGAATTCGCCCGTGCCACCGGGGCCGACTTCACCGGCAGCGACCTGACCGCCGCCAATCTGGAGGCGATCCGTGCCGACAAGATCAATCTCGCCGGTGCCAGCCTGGAGGGCGCCAATCTCCAGGAGGCGAAGATGGCCCTGTCCAACCTGTCCGGTGCGAACATGGACGGGGCCAAGCTGCGCTTTGCCATCTTCCAGGACTCGCTGATGACCGGTTGCCGTTCCTGCCCGACCGGCTGGTGACGGCACCGGGGGACCGTCAGCAGTGCCGGCCGCGTTTTGGCCCCGCCGCCTCACAGCCGCAGCAGCCCCCGCAGCCGCCGCCCGGCTGTGAGGGCACCGGCCGTCCGGCCAGCCGGCGCAGGCGGTTGCGCAAACCGGCCGGCAGCAGGATGGTCCAGGCGACCCAGGCGAAGGCGACAACGACGATCAGGCCGACGATGAAGCTTTCCGTCATGGCTCATCCTCCCAGCAGGGCGCTGGACACCCGGAAGGTGACGAAGGCGGCGCCATAGGCGAGTGCGGTCATGTAGGCGATCATCACCAGCATCCAGAACCAGCTGTTGGTCTCCCGCTTCACCACCGACAGGGTGGAGACGCATTGCGGGGCGAACACGAACCAGGCCAGCAGCGACAGCGCCGTCGGCAGGCTCCAGTCCGCCGCCAGAACCCCGGCCAGCGAACCGGACAACGCGTCCCCCGTCTCGCTCAGCGCATAGACGGTGCCGAGTGCGGCCACCGCCACCTCGCGTGCCGCCATGCCCGGCACCAGGGCGATCGCGATCTGCCAGGTGAAGCCGATGGGGGCGAGCAGCGGGGCCAGCGCATGGCCGAGCATTCCGGCGAAGCTGTGGTCGATGGCCGGTCCGCTCGCTCCGTCGGGTGCCGCCGGGAAGCTGCCGAGGAACCACAGCAGGATCATGATGGCGAAGATCACCGTGCCGGCCCGGGCCAGAAAGATGCGCGCCCGCTCCAGCAGCCCCAGCAGCATGTCGCGCGGGCTGGGCAGCCGGTAGGACGGCAGCTCCATCAGCAGCGGCTCGCGGGCACCCTTGAAGATCGTGCGCTTCAGCACGAAGGCGGCCGCCAGCGCCGACAGGATGCCGGCGGCGTAGAGGGTGAACATCACCAGCCCCTGCAAGCCGATCATGCCGCCGGCCACGGTCCGGTCGGGGACGAAGGCGGCGATGATCAGCGTATAGACCGGCAGCCGGGCCGAGCAGGTCATCAGTGGCGCGATCATGATCGTGGCCAGCCGGTCGGCCCGGTTCTCGATGGTGCGGGCCGCCATGATGCCGGGGACGGCGCAGGCGAAGCTCGACAGCAGCGGGATGAAGGCCCGGCCATGCAGCCCGACCCCGCCCATCAGCCGGTCGAGCAGGAAGGCTGCCCGCGCCATGTAGCCGGTCGATTCCAGCATCAGGATGAAGAAGAACAGCACCAGGATCTGCGGCAGGAAGATCACCACGCTGCCGACCCCGGCGATGATGCCGTCGGTCAGCAGGCTTTTCAGCAGGCCGTCGGGCAGGGCGGCTCCGGCGGCGGCCTGCACCCAGCCCAGCCCCTTGTCGATCATGTCCATCGGCACGGCGGCCCAGGCGAAGACCGCCTGGAACATCAGGAACAGCACCAGGAACAGGAAGGGCAGGCCAATGGCCGGATGCAGCAGCGCGGCATCGATGCGCCGGGTTGCGAGCGACGGCTTCCCGGCATCGCGCAGGGCCGCGGCCAGAATGCTCTCCACCTCCCGGTGGTAGGCGCGCAGGTCGTGGGCCGACGGTTCGCTCCAGCCGCAGGGGGAGCCATTAGGGGAGCCGCCAGGGGAGGGGGCAAGGTCGGCGGCCATCGCCCCCATGCTGCGGTCGATCTGGTTGAGCAGCCCGACCACGCCGGTGCGCCTGACCGCCACCGTCGGCACCACCGGGACGCCGAGCGCCGCCGACAGCGCCGCCGCGTCGACGCGGCAGCCGCGCGCCTCCGCCACGTCCATCATATTGAGCGCGAGGATGATCGGCCGGCCGAGCTTCTTCAACTCAAGCACCAGCCGCAGATGCAGGCGCAGGTTGGTGGCGTCGGCGACGCAGACCATCACGTCGGGCGGCGCCTCATGCTGGAAGCGGCCCAGCACGACGTCGCGCGTCACCTCCTCGTCGGGGGAGCGGGCACGCAGGCTGTAGGTTCCGGGAAGGTCGACGATCTGGACACGGGTGCCGGCGGGACTGAGAAATTCGCCGATCTTGCGTTCGACCGTCACGCCGGGATAGTTCGCCACCTTCTGGCGGGCGCCGGTCAGCGCGTTGAACAGGGCGGTCTTGCCGCAGTTGGGATTGCCGACCAGGGCGATGCGCGGCGGCACGCCCATGAAGGCCGGAGTGGATAAAATGGTATCGGTCATCGCGGAAACCTTTCCGCAGGAAGAGGAGGCGACGCTCAGCCGAGCGTCACCAGAACGGCGTGCGCCTCCGCCCGGCGCAGGGCCAGGGTGTGGTCGTTGATGCGCACGGCAAGCGGATCGGCGCCGGGGAACCCCTCATGCAGGATTTCCACGCGGGCACCTTCGATCAGGCCCATCTCGATCATGCGGCGTTCCAGTTCGCCAGGCGGCAGCGGGGTGGCGACGGCGGACTCGTCCAGACCGGTCACCACCGCGCGCTCGCCCTTGTGCAACGCGCCGAGACGGCATCCTTTGCCTGCGCGGGAGGGGGGATCGGCCGAACTGCCGGGCGCAAGGGCGGGCGGCGGGCCGGGAGTCCGGTGGGGGGCGGGGGAAGAGGCGGCGTCGCGAGCGGAGCCGGACAGCGGCGGAATCATGGGGAGACACCTATGGGCAGCACGCCGGGGAGGGCGCGCGGATCTGCGGCAGTGGATCTGCGGCAGTGGATCTGCGGCAGCGGATTTGTTGCAGTGGCCGCGATCCCCACAGTGGTGCGAATCATTGTCATTTGCGATGTGGCGAAGCGTCGCGGAACCTTGCCGTCGAATCTGGAGAGGCTCGGGGGTGGTGCGCGGTGCCGATCAGCCGGATGTTTTTTTATTTTTTCCTGGAAAAAAATTGTCGGCAGCCAGGGCTCCGGTCCCGCCCCGCTCCAACGTCATATGAAATTAAGGCAGCTTTTCAAATTCGATAATCGGCAGCTTGGCCTTTGCTGCAACGCAACCAAGGTATGTATTCAGAACGTCAAGATCGCGGTGGGCGTGGTGGTGGACGCCTGGCGGGTTGAAAACCGGCATGCCTCCCGTAGAGCACTCTACGAAATCTGATCATCCAGGCGTGTATCGCCGCATTTTTTAAAGTATTTTCAAGATCCGTGGCATCAACAAACTGCATATCCACGTATGATCCATGATAATGAAAGCTTTTATTTTCGGTGCAAATTCGATTTACCAATTCTTTGGAGTTAGCAACTAGCTTCCGAAGCACTTCCTTGCAGCGGTTGTGTGTCTGGAGCTAACAATGCAGCCAAATTCGGTCGCACGTCCGCGCGTGACTCTGCCAATTCTGACGATATCCAGCGTTATTCTGTTTTCTTGTCTGATTTGCGCAAAATTTTACGGAAACGCAGGTTCGGAGCCGGAGCTTTCTGTCGCGAAAGTTGCGTTGAGCGCAGTGCGCGACCATGTGGCGTTGATGGCGGCCTTGATTTCAGTGCTGTCGGTGGCCGCGGGCCTGCTGTGGCCTGCGGCTTTGCGCGTGGCCGGCGCCACGCCTCTGCGGGCGTTGGCGATGGTGGGGGCGGCAATGCTGGCCTTCTGCGCGGCAACCCTGCCGTGGCTCGTGGGGCTGCTGCCGGCCGAGGCGGTCCGCGGCTTCCTCTATGACGGGACCGTGCTGCTGGTCGTCTGTCTGCTCCTGGCGTTCGAAGGGGTGCTCCTGCTTGCCGCCCGGCCGCGCCGAAGGGACGGGGTGGCGGCTTCGGAGCCGGCATCGGCGGTCGGCGGCATGCGTGCCGCCCTGTTCCTGTTCATGCTGGCGGAGGAACTGTCGCGATCCTTCCTGCCGCTTTACACGCGCGACCTCTACACACCCGTTCCCGGCCTGTCGGAGACCCTGATGATGGGGCTGCCGATCGGGCTGTTCATGTTCCTGGTCGCCGTCTTCACGCCCTTCGCCGGCGCCTGGGCCGACCGGTTCGGCAGCCGCCGCACGCTGCTGCTCGGCACCTTGCCGGCGGTGGCGGGGTTTGCCGGGACGGCGATGGCTGGATCGCTGGCGGAGCTGCTGCTTTGGCGCGGCGCCTGCGCGCTCGGCTATGCGGTGATGTTCATCGGCGCCCAGGGCTTCGTCGCCCGTCATACCCCGGCGGACCGGCGTGCGCGCGGCATGGCGCAATTCGTCGCCGCGGTGATCGTCGCCGGCCTGTGCGGCGCGCCGCTGGGTGGCATCCTGGCCGATCAGTTCGGCTACCGTGCCACCTTCGTGGTCTCGGCGCTGCTGGCGCTGGCCGCAGCCGCAGCGGTGACGCTTCTTCCGGCCGATCCGGTGGAGCGGGTGCGGCGGCGGCCCTTCCATATGGGCGATGCGGCCGCACTGCTTGGCAATCCGCGGTTCCTGGCTCTGCTGATGTTCTCGTCGGTGCCGACGAAGCTGATGCTGACCGGCTACCTCTTCTATCTCGTCCCGGTCTCCCTCCATGCGGCCGGCGAGACGCCGGCCGGGATCGGCCGCCTGATGATGACCTATGGGCTGATCATCGTGCTGCTCGGCCCATGGGTGTCGAAGATGGCCGACCGGACCGGGCGCCATGCCCTGTTCGCCGGGCTTGGCGGGCTGATCGGCGGGGCCGGCACCCTGGCGATCCTGCACGAGCAGGGTGTCGCGGGAATCCTGATCGGCATCGCAGCACTCGGCATTGCCCATGCCTTCAACAATGCCACCCAACTGGCCCTGGTGCCGGAGATCTGCCGCGCCGACTGCGCCCGCATGGGCGAATCCAGCGTCTTCGCGGTCTATCGCCTGCTGGAACGTGGCGGTTCGGTGATCGGTCCGCTGCTGGCCGCGGCGCTCGCCGACCGTTTCGGGATTCAGGCCGCGCTGGTGGCGCTGGGCGTGATCGGCATGCTGTGCGGCACGGCCTTCTGCGTCGTCTTCCTGCTGACCCCTTCAACCGACCCGACGGCGGGGGAGGCCGCCCGATGACCGGCCCGGCAACCCCGCCCCGCCCATCACCCTGCGATGCGCCAAACACCCGCCTTGTCGCACCCATCGACCCCACACCCTTCGCCCCCACACCCATCGATCACGGAGGCTTCGACGCCCATGCCTGACCAGATGCTCGTGGAGCCCATTCTGACCATGCCCGCCCCCTCCTTTGCCATGGAGGCGCCTCCCGCCTATGGCCGCCACGACCGCGCCATGGAGGCGCTGCGCGCCACCCTCGACGCACTCGGCATCGGATCGGCCGAGGACATGACCTGGAAGCAGTATGAAACGATCATGCGGGTGATCGAGCCGCTGGTCGGCGCCGGCCACCGGCTGCGCCATTTCGACTATACCCACAGCGCGGCACTGCAGCCCGGCACGGTGGAGCGGCTGCGCAACGACTACACCATCCGCCTCGCCTACACGGAGTGGGGCAGCCCGCAGAAGCCGGCGCTCCTGTGCCTGGGCGGCATCGCCAACTCGGCCCGTCGCTTCGACTATCTCGCCCGCGCCCTGTCGCGCCACTATTACGTGCTGTGCCTGGACTGGGCCGGTCGCGGCCGCAGCGGCTGGCTGGCCGACCAGGGGGACTACAGCTTCGAAGGCAACGTCGCCCAGGTGCTGGCGCTGATCCGGCACAAGCGGCTGGGTCCGGTCACGCTGCTGGGCTCCTCGCTCGGCGGCAGCGTGGCGATGCGGGTGGCGGCGGAAGCGCCGGAACTGGTCGACCGCCTGATCCTGAACGACATCGGCCCCTTCATCCCGACCGAACGCCGTCGTCGCCGGGCCGAATCCGTCGCCCGCCACTATGTCTTCCGCCACCCGGCCCAGCTGTTCCACCGCACCGGGGCGGCCCAGAAGAATGACGGGCCGGTGGACGACACCGTCCTCCTGCACAACAGCTTCCACCAGACCCGCTGGTCGGAAGAGAATGGCGGGCGGGTCTACCGCCACGACATCCGCGCCCTGCAATGCTACCGCGACGGCGCCGCCCAGGACCACGACCAGTGGGACGACTGGCAGCGCATCGACTGCCCGGTGCTGCTGGTGCACGGCATGATGAGCGACGCGCTGCAGGCGGCGACCATCGCCCGGATGATGGGCAAGCGGGGGACGACCGTCCTGCATGTGCCGGACGTCGGCCATACGCCGACGCTGAGCGATCCGCTGCACATTGGCGCCCTGGCCCGCTGGATGGTGGCCCCCCATGCCCTGCCGGCGGAAAGCACCATCGGCTGGAGCGCGGGTGCCGCCCGCATCCTGTTCCGCTGAGGGGGCCGGCGATGACCGACGAATTCCACTTCGTGCGCCATGGCGAGACCGAGGACAACCGGCGCGGCGTCCGCTGCGGCGGCGACCGCGACGTGCCGCTGACCGCCCAGGGGATCGAGCAGGCCCGGCAGGCGGCGGAGCGGTTCCGCCGGTCCGGCCGGACCTGCGGTCTGGTGATCGCCGGCCCGCTGGAACGCACCGTCATGACCGGCACCCTGTTCGCCGAGGCGCTGGGTGTTCCGCTTCTCCAGCGCGACTGGCTGCGCGAGCGGACCCTGGGGGAATGGAACGGCCTGCCGATCGCCCTGACCCGTCCCTGGTTCGCCGCCGGGGAGACACCGCCGGGCGGGGAGAGCGAAGGCGTCTTCGCCTCCCGTGTCCTGGACGGCGTCGATGACCTCGCCAACGGGCCCGCCGGCCTGCTGGCGCGCCGACCGCTGCTGGTCGGCAGCAAGGGGATCGCCCGCATCCTGCTGCACCGGCTCGCCGGGCGGCCGGGTGTGGAGCTGGGGAACTGCGAGACCGTGATCTTCACCCGCCTGTCCGCCCCGCCGGGCGGGCCGGACTGGTGGCGGTGCGACCCGTTGGGAAGTCCGCCCAAAAGCCCACCGAAGGCGATGGCCGGGGCCTGCTGCCCGGCCTGACCGGGGAAAACCGGTCGGAAGACCAACCAAAGTAATGATGCGTGGATGCCGCGCGATGCCGCGTGGATCAGGAGTGAGGAGAGGGGCGATGAAGCTCAAGATTGGTACGCGGCTCATGCTGCTGGTGTTCGGCGTGGCGCTGCTCAGCACGCTTGCCGGGGCCACCGTCCACCTGACGGGAGCGCGCACGAACCTGATCGAGCAGCGCAAGGCCAAGGTCAAGGAGATGGTCGACGCCGCCGCGTCCGTCATCGCGCTGTATGGCGAGCAGGAGAAGTCGGGGAAGCTGCCGCGTGCGGAAGCGCAGGAGCGTGCCCGCGACGCCGTGCGCGCCATGCGCTACGGCAACGGCGAGTATTTCTTCGTCTACGACTATGCCGGCGTCAGCCTCGTCCATGGCCTGCGTCCGCAGGTCGAGGGCAAGAACCTGCTGAACCTGAAGGACCCCGACGGCGTCCCCTTCAACGTGCAGATGACCGAGGCGGCCAAGGCGGGCGGCGGTTTCGTCGCCTTCCGCCACAAGCGCAGCGACGATGCCGAGCCGACCCCGAAGATCGCCTATGCCACCGGCTACCAGCCTTGGCAGTGGATGATCGGCACCGGCGTCTACACCGACGACGTCGATGCGGATTTCCGCGCCCGCGTCTGGCGTGAGCTTGGGGTCTCGCTGCTGCTGCTGGCGATCAGCGTCGGCATCGGTGTCTGGGTGTCGCGCGGGATGTCGCGTCCGCTGCTGGCGATCCGCAACGTGCTCGGCCGCATCGGCGGCGGCGACCTGACCGTCGCCGTGCCCCATGCCGAGCGTCCCGACGAGATCGGCGACATGGCCCGCGCCGTCGCCGGCCTCGCCACCACCTTGCAGGAGGCCCGCGACGAGAGCCAGCGCGCCGAACTGGAGCGTGCCGCCCGCGATCTCCAGCGCGAACGCCTGTCGGCCCGCGCCGCCGAGTTCGCCCGCGCGATGGACGAGGTCGTGGCGACGCTCAGCACCACCACCGTGGCCCTGAACGAGCGCACCGCCGCCCTGACCAGCGATGCCGCCAGCACCACCGACGAGGCGCGTGCCGCCGCCGGGGCGGCGCAGGGCGCCTCCGACAGCGTCGAGTCCGCCGCCCAGGCCAGCGAGGAGCTGCGCGGCTCCATCGCCGCGATCAGCCGTCAGGTGGAAAGCGCCGCCCAGACCGCGTCCCGCGCGGTGACGGAGACCGCCAACACCACCGGCATCGTCACCGGCCTCGCCTCGGCCGCCGAGCAGATCGGCGCGGTGGTGGAACTGATCAACTCCATCGCCGGCCAGACCAACCTGCTGGCCCTGAACGCCACCATCGAGGCGGCACGGGCGGGCGAGGCCGGCAAGGGCTTCGCCGTGGTGGCGAGCGAGGTGAAGAGCCTCGCCACCCAGACCGCGAAGGCGACCGAGGACATCCAGTCGCAGGTGGGCGCGATCCGCGGGGCGACCGCGAATGCCATCGGCGCCATCGAGAGCATCGCCAGCCTGATCACCAACCTCAGCGCGCTGAACGGCGAGGTGGCGTCGGCCGTACAGCAGCAGGAGGCGGCGACCCACCAGATCTTCGCCAACGCCCGCACCGCCGCCGACAACTCCCGCCGCGTCACCAGTAGTGTCGGCTCGCTGTCGTCCACCATGACCAACACCAGCGAACGGATGCGTCTGGTCTCCACCAGCGTGGAGAGCGTTTCGCAGCAGTCGGAGCGGCTGAAGGACGAAGTCCAGCGCTTCGTGTCGGAGGTCAATGCAGCCTGATGGGCCTCCTGATTGGGGCTGCCTGATCGGGCGGCCCACCTGTCGATGCGGGGCGGATCCCCGGCGGTTCAGGCCGCCGGGGATCCGCCCCCTTGTTTTTCGGCCGCAATTCAGCCCTTGCCCCGCTCGGGGACCGGCAACCAAATAGGGGCCATCGAACCGGAAGGCTGACGATGACAGAGACACAAAGGGATCCCTTCGCCGCGGCGGCGTCCTTCAACGCCGGCGTCTATGGCACCGGGCTGCGGCCGGTGCGGGCCGACCGACTGGCGGAGGCGGTGCGGCGCCTGCTTCGGGCCGCCGGCAGCGAGGCGGGGGAAGCGGCCGTCGTCGCCGACCATCTGGTCGAAGCCAACCTGCGCGGCCATGACAGCCATGGTGTCGGCATGCTGGCGATGTATATGCCGGCGATCGCCGTCGGGCTGTTGCGGCCCAACCAGCATGCCACCGTGATCGGTCAATCCGGTCCCTTCCTGGCGGTGGGCGGCGGCAGCGGCTATGGACAGGTGATCGCGCGGGAGGCGATGGACCTCGCCATCGGACAGGCGCGGCTCGACGGACTGGCGGTGCTGTCCCTGCGCGACAGCCACCATATCGGCCGCGTCGGCTCCTATGGCGAGCAGTGCAGCGAGGCCGGGCTGGTCGCGCTGGCCTTTGTCAATGTCGTCACCCGTCCGGCGGTGGCGCCGCATGACGGCACCCGGCCGCGGCTGGGCACCAACCCGATCTGCATCACGGTTCCGGCCACGCAGTCCACGCCGGCCCTGATCCTGGATTTCGCCACCAGCGCCGTCGCCGTCGGCAAATGCCGCGTCGCCATGGGCAAGGGGCAGGAGATGGCGCCCGGCCTGCTGCTCGATCCGCAGGGGGAGCCCACGCGGGATCCGGGCGTGATGTTCCAGGACCCGTCGGGCGCCCTGCTGCCGCTGGGCGGGCATAAGGGGTTCGGGCTGGCGCTGATGTGCGACGTGCTGGCGGGGGCGCTGGCCTCGGCGATGCCGGGTACGCCGTCGCACCAGAATTCCGGACGGGTGATGAACAACATGTTCGCCATCGTCTTCGACCCGGCGCGCGGCGGCAACGCGCAATGGGCGGCGGACCTCGACGATCTGGTCGCCTATGTCCGCGACACGCCGACGGCGCCGGGGGCCGCCGCCATCCAGATGCCGGGCGAGCCGGAAACCCTGACCCGCCGCCAGCGTCTGGCCGACGGCATCCCGCTGGACGGCGCCACGCTGGCGATGCTGGACAGCCTGGGGCGGGAGCGCGGGCTGGAGTTTGGCGACCTGCTGGGCTGAAAGCTTCGTCAGCCGAGAAGCGTCAACGTTGCCTCGTCCGATCGGCCGTCGCAATAGCGCTCCAGCGCCCTGCGGTAGAGATCTCCCCGCTCTTCCGCCGCTTGAGCGAACAGGGTCATGGAGGAGCGGAACTTCAAATCGTCGGGCGAGCCGAAGATCTGGTGAAGCGTCCGCCCCTGCACGGTCAGCACGGCTTCCGTCGCCTGATCCAGCCGGGGGCCCAGGATCGGGTGGGCCAGATAGGCCCGCGCCTCGTCCAGGGAGACGATGCCATAGAACTGCGCGGTGGGTGAGCGGCCGAGGTCGCGCAGCTGCGGGAAGACGAACCACATCCAATGGCTGCGCTTGCGTCCGTCACGCAATTCCGCCAGCACGGTCGTGAAGACCGGGTCCTGCGCCGTGACGAAGCGCTGGAGGTCGAAGGAATCGACGTCCGGCATGGCACCACTCCTCGTTACCAAGTCCATGCCACGACATCGGTTGCAGACCGGCGCTTCGCAACGGCTACTTGCCGCTATCAGCCACCGTTGCCGAGCGCGATGGCGATCTTGCCGAAATGGCCGCCGCGCGCCAGGGTGGCATAGGCGCTGGCCGCATCCTCGAAATCATGGACGCGGTCGACCACCGGCCGGAGCTTGCCGGTTTCGATGGCGCGGACCGCCTCGCGCAGGTCGGCCACCGATCCGGTGTTGCTGCCGACCACCTTCAGCATCTTCAGGATGATCGGGAACAGTGATGCCTGGAGGTCGGCGCCGCTGAGAAAGCCGACGACGAAGACCGTTCCTTCCTCCGCCGCGGCGTTGAGCGAGCGCGCGAAGGTCTGGGCGCCGCCGGTCTCCACCACCAGATCGACGCCGGCCCCGCCGGTCAGCTCCAGAACCCGCGCGTCCCAGTCGGGCGTCGTCGTGTAGTTGATCGTCTCGTCGGCGCCTTGCGCCTTCGCCCGCTCCAGCTTCGCGTCGGAGGAGGAGGTGATGAGGACGCGGGCGCCTGCCGCCTTGGCGAATTGCAGGGCGAACAGGCTGACGCCGCCGGTGCCGAGCAGCAGCACCGTGCTGCCCGGGCGCACGGCCCCCGTGCGGACCGCCCGCCAGGCTGTGGTGGCGGCGATCGGCAGGGTGGCCGCCTCGGTGAAGGACAGATGCTGCGGCACCGGAACGAGGCTGGCGGCGGGAACCACCGCATAGTCGGCGAGCGAGCCGGGCATGGTGATGCCGCGCATCCGACGGCCCGCCACCGGCGGCAGCGCGCCGGCCGGCCAGTCCGGCAGGAAATGCGGGATGACGCGGTCGCCCTCCGCCAGTCCGGTCACGCCGGAACCGGTCTCCACCACCTCTCCCGCGCCGTCGGCGACGGGGATCAGCGGCAGCGACGGCACCGGGAAGGCGCCGGTCGCCACCGCCAGATCGACATAGTTCAGGCTGGCGGCACGCAGGCGGACCAGCACCTCGCCCGCGCCCGGAGTGGGCTGCTGCAACTCGGTGATGCGGAGGGCGTCGAGACGGGGGGCTTCAAGCTGATAGGCGCGCATCGGGTAGTTCCTCGCTTGCTGTGTTGTGTGACGCGAGGCTATCCCGTTGCACTCAGGCCTTTAATCCGGTGCCTGTGCATGATATTGCTGCAAATCATGCACGAGTTGAGCGATCAGGGGCTGGAGGAGGTTGCCGCCTTCCTGGCGGTTCTCGACACCGGCGGCTTCGCACCGGCGGCACGGGTGCTGAACCGCGACGCCTCCGTGCTGTCGCGCCGGGTGTCGGCGCTGGAACGGCGGCTGGGAGTGCGGCTGCTGGAGCGGACCACCCGGCGGGTGACGCCGACGGAGGCGGGGCGCCGCTTCGCCGACCGGGCGCGCATGGCCCTGACCCTGCTGGCCGATGCGGAGCGCGAGGCGGCCGATGCCGGCGCCGTTCCCCAGGGCACGCTGCGGCTGTCGCTGCCCGAGGCGTTCGGTCGATTGTGGGTGGCGCCGCTGCTGCCCGACTTCCTCACCGCCTTTCCCCGCGTGCGGATCGAGGCCTTCTACAGCGACCGCTTCGTCGATCTGGTGGGGGAGGGGTTCGACCTCGCCATCCGCATCGGGCGGCTGCCCGACAGCACGCTGGTGGCGCGCCGGCTGGGGGCGGAACGGCGGCTGGTCTGCGCAGCCCCCTCCTACCTCGCGGCAAGGGGAATTCCGCAGGAGCCGGGCGAACTGGCCGGCCATGACGCGCTGCTGTTCGCGCTGTTCGATTCCCCGTCGGACTGGCATTTCAGCCGGGGCCGCGAGCGGGTGCGGGTGCGGCTGTCCGGGCCGCTGCTGACCGACAATGTCGACAGCCTCGTCCATGCCGCATTGGCCGGAAAGGGGCTGCTGGTGTGTTCGGAATGGCTGATCGGGCGGGAACTGGCCGGCGGGCGTCTGGTTCGCGTCCTGCCGGATTGGGAGGTCGGCGGCGATGCCGGCAGGGCAAACGGTGGGGAAGCGGCCATCCATCTGGTGCGCCCGTCCAGCCGCTTCACCGCCGGCAAGACCCGCGCCTTCGCCGACTGGATCGCGGAGAGGCTGTCGCCGCCGCCCTGGAACCAAGCGCCCCGACCGTAAACCCCCACTCAGTTTCCTTCGATCTCCACCCGCATGCGGACGAGGTCGCGGTTCCAGGTGATCCGGCATTTGTCGAGGTTCAGCCGCGTCATGTAGACGTAGGCGGACTTGCCGACATCCTCGAAATTGCGGCTCTGGCTGCCGGGGTCGAGCAGGGCGGGGTAATCGAAGGCCGCCGCGTCGCCGCAGCCGTAGCGGAACAGCAGCGGGGCTGCCCATAGAAGCTCCGGCTTCGACCAGCCCACCAGATCCCGCGACGTGGTGGTCCAGATGCCGGTGCGGCCGTCGCGGGTCATCGCCAGCGTGGCGACGAACAGGCCGCTGGCGCGGTGACGGACGACGCTGCGCACCGTGCCCTGAAGCACGTCGGGGGCGACCGGCGCGCAGACATGGGTTTCCGCCGGGTCGCCGGCCTGGGTTTCGCGCACGAAGCGGACGGAATAGGATTTGCCGTCCCAGCCGCGCCAGGACTGCGGGTCGGCCAGATTGTCGGTCCGCATCAGGCAGGCGCCGCGCTGCTGCGCCCCGAACCGCTCGGCCCACAGGAAGGCGTACCAGTGGTCGCCGTTGCGGACGATGTTGCTGGGGGCGAAATAGCCGGTGCGCTGCCCGACGTCGCCGCCATAGGGGTAGGGCAGCGTCGCCACGCTGTGGTTGGGCGGCGCGGCGCTCAACCGGAAGCTCGCCCCGCCATCGCTGGAAACCGCCGCGGTGATGCTGTTGCGCCAGCAGCGCATGTACTCGCCGGACGGGCACAGCGCCCGGCGTTTCTGCCCGTGGAACTCGTTGCTGACCAGGGCGAAGACCGTGCTGCCGTCCGGCGTGTAGAAGGACGAAATCCAGCTGCGGTCGTCGTTCAGCCGCGGATCGTCCTTGCCGTGGCCCTGGAAGATCACCGCGCAGTTCGGCCGGACGGCATCCAGTGACGGTCCGGTCAGCGCCCGCGCGGTGGAATGCGAGGCGATCAGATGTACGGTGCCGCCTGCATCGCGGAAGGCGCGCGCCGGGGTGTCCGGCGCGTCGCTTTCGGCGCAGGCGTCACGCTGCCAGGAGGTGACCGTCTCCGGCTCCCCCGTCTTCCGGATCGTCAGCGCACGGGCAGTTGCGGCGGCCATGCCCAGCGCGAGCGCCAGCGTGAGCGCAAGGGCTGCGGTCCGGCGGAGCATGGTGGCCTCCCCTTGGCCTGTCACTTGCCGTTCGCGATGGATTTCAGGAAGGGTGCCGGCTGCAGCCGGTTGGCGGCCAGGAAGTCCAGGTAACGGGCGGCGGACTCCGAACGGTGGCGGTCATAGGCGTCGGGATCGAAATTGATCAGCGACTTCAGGCGGCTGCGGGTCAGCGGCATCGTCAGGTCGGCGGCATCGGCATAGGGCACGCCGGTGTTCTCGCACAGCTCGCGCGTGCGGGAATCGATGGTGACCGTCAGGCCCATCCGCTCCGCCTGGATCGCCAGGGCGACGCCGTGATAGCGGCAGCCGATGGTCAGATCCTGCTGGCGCAAATTGTCCATCCAGGCCGGCACGTCATAGTAGGAGCGCATGTGGTTCCGGCACCAGGCCTTGAACTCCTCGAAGGAGTAATGCGGCACGGTGTGGCGGTGGATTTCCTTCAGCGCATGCGGGTCGATGCTGTCGAACAGCCCGCGGGAAGCGCGGATCATTTCGCCCATCGACTGGACGATGTACTGGCCGGGCGCGATCGGGTCCATCATCAGCGCGATCAGCTGGTGTTCGATCTCCCGCGTCTTCACCCAGGCCTGATGGCCGCCGGCGACGGTGATCGAGCGCGGCAGGTCGAGCGCCGACCAGTTGGCGTGGATCTTCCGACCCAGGCCCGGCGCCTGATTGAGGAAGTGCGACGGGCAGCCGCCGGGCAGCGAACCGGTGATGCCCAGCTTGTCCAACTGTGCCGTGGTGTAGGCGCCGCGGGTGTAGATGTTGGGCGAACTGGCCGATGACGGGTTCGACGCCGCGATCACCTGGGCCCAGCGCAGCGTGCCGGGGCTGAGTTCGATGTCGTGGTCATAGCTGTTCGCCTGGGCGCCGAGGCCGATGGCGACGATCGGCAGGCCGGACTTCTCCAGATTCTCCGCCATCTGGCCGTAATCGGTGTGGCGGCCCAACTGGTTGGCGCAGGGGATGACGATGATGTCGGCGTTGGTCCGCAGCGTCTCGGCCGAGGAACCCCAGCTGAAATGCTTCACCGGGTTGGTGATGTGGCTGCAGATCGAATGCACGAAGGCGAGGTTGCCGTTGTTGTGCCCGATGCCGTTGTACAGGTCGTCGAACGGCGCATTCGAGTAGAGGCCGAGATTCGGCGTCTTCCACAGCACCGCGACGCGCAGAGGCTGGGACGGCGCACGGCCGGAGGTCTGTTCAGACGTCTGGCCGGAAATGTGCGGCCGGTCGACAGGGGTGTCGATCACGATGTCTTCAAGCATGTCGGCTCTAGCCTCGGGTCGTTGGATGCTGGAAACACGCTCACGCTAAGCGCAGAAGAGGTAAGGCTGCAAGTGACATCCGAAAAAGAACACAATCAATTTATCTGGCTTCAGAACTTAGCCTTTATAATAATTTTAGTGACCAGGATTTACTTTCGTTTTCTGAAGGATGACCGGTTGATCATCTTTTGAAGATCCATCGAAATTCGAAAGATGTTCGATGTTGGGGTGAGGGGGTTGAAAGCCATGGCGGAGCGTCCTATATCAGGCAACGTTCGCGAAGATCGACGCGGGAACCGGATGCCAGTTGGGGTGCCAGGAAAATTCGCCTGGGCGCCCCTTTTATGCGTTGTGAAAATTCCTATATAGAGTCTGTTGCGCCGCTGAGGGCGCCGACCCTGACGAAATGGCTTTCGCCCCGATGACCCTTCACTTTCCCTTGGTTCGGCCGCGCTGACCGCAAGGCCCTGCCGCTCCTCTCCGGCCCTGTGGCGTGCTGGCTGCTGCGACCTCCTTCCCCGTTCGCGGCGCCGCCCGCGGGGCTGGAGAGGACCCCATCTCTACCCGTTCCTGCACCGAGACCCGGTGCACGCCGTCCGGCAGCGTCGAATGCCGGCAACGCAACGAACCAAAAACTGACCTTTCAACAGGACCGACCCGAACAACGCCGGGGCCTTCGCCCGCGGCGCCGCTCCCGTCGGATGGGAGAAAAAGAGACACCATGCAGCGAAACGCTGAAACCCGTACCGTTCAAACCACCCGTCCTGCCGAACCCCGTACCGCCGAACCCCGTACCGCCGAACCGATGCAGCTCTATCTGCAGGATGCCCGCAAGTACCAGTACCTGACGCCGGAACAGGAACACGAGTTGGCCGTTCGCTGGCACGAGCACCAGGATCCGGCCGCCCTCGACAAGCTGGTCGGCAGCCACCTGCGTCTTGTCGTCAAGATGGCGCGCGGCTATCTCGGCTATGGCCTGCCGCTGGCCGATCTGGTGGCGGAGGGCAATGTCGGCGTGATGCAGGCGGCGCAGAAGTTCGACCCCGCCAAGGGGTTCCGCTTCGCCACCTACGCCTCCTGGTGGGTGCGGGCGGCGATCCAGGAATATGTCCTGCACAACTGGTCGCTGGTGAAGATCGGCACCACCGCCGGACAGAAGAAGCTGTTCTTCAGCCTGCGCCGCCTGAAGGCGCGGATGCAGGAGCTGGAGAGCGGCGACCTGTCGCCGGAAGCGGTGGAGAGCATCGCCACCGAGCTGAACGTGTCGAAGGCCGAGGTGGTGGAGATGAACCGCCGCCTGGGCAACGACCGTTCGCTCAATGTCGGGCTGTCGGAAGACGGCGACGCCGAATGGCAGGATCTGCTGGCCGACGACCGGCCGGACCAGGAGACGACGCTTGCCGACTCCGAGGAGCGCCGCCGGCGCCAGCAGTTCCTGAAGCTGGGGCTGGGCGTGCTGGACGACCGCGAGCGCCGGATCCTGGTTGCCCGCCGCCTGCGCGACGAGCCGCTGACGCTGGAGGAGCTGAGCCAGACCTTCCACGTCTCGCGCGAGCGCGTGCGTCAGCTGGAGGTGCGTGCCTTCGAGAAGCTCCAGAAGGCGGTGATCGCCACCGCCAGGACGGAGCAGGTGACGATGGAAAAGAACCGCCTGCTGACCCATGCCTGATCGGGCGGGTAGGGGCGTGAGTTTGAAAGGGCGCGGCTTGCGGAAAGCCGCGCCCTTTTTGTTGTGCGGAAACTCACTCGCCTTCGAACGACACCACGCGCATGTCGCGTCCGGCGGTCAGACTGCGGTCATGACCGCCGCAGACGGGACAGGGTGAGATCAGGGATTCCGGAGCGAAGTCGGCGCCGCAGGCGGTGCAGCGGGCCTTCAGCGCGATGCGGTTGATGGACAGCTCTGCCGAGGCGGCGGGCGTTCCCTCCGTCACCAGGGGGAAGCAGAACAGCAGGGCGTCCGGATCGATGGCGGATGCTGCGCCGATGTCGACGGTCACCCGGGTGACCCGCGTCAGCCCCTCCCGTATCGCGGATTCCATGACCAGGGAGACGATGCTTTCGCACAGCGACAGTTCGTGCATCGATGTTCCCCGACCTTGCCTTCGGCCAATCGTTTCAAGTCTTCACCACAATTGACCAGCATGCGTTGATGTAAATCATATCACCGCATGCAAAGCGGTGATAAGAAGGGCAGGTCTGTTTCAAGGATTGTCAGACCCGCCTTCCAGACCAAGTCGCCAGACGGGCCCTATGTTTTTCCGATCATAACGGGCCGGAATTATGAACAACAAAACGGCGCATCGCCTCCTCTTGACCCCACTCTTGACGCAGGTCCACGCCTGCGGATTGCCTTCCGTCGTCGCCATCTGCCATCCGCCCTGAAGGCGCCCGGTTCCCGACGGACCGGGCCAGTCCCCCGGCCGGTCCCGTGCGGTGCCCGACATTCATCCCGCCCGTTTTCTCTCCACGCCCGGCGGTCGTGCGCCGTTCCGGCGGTGACGCCTGTCATGCGCGTCTTTGGTGAGGGGCACCGGACGGTCCGGGGGGTACGCCCAAGGCCGGGCGCGCAAGAAGAGCTGCGAGTGTCAAGCAGCGGCCAGGAATGGCGATTGCGCCCGGCATGAAGGAGGTCATCGACCATGAGCATGATGCTGATGATCCATCCGGACAAATGCACCGGATGCCGCAACTGCGAACTGGCCTGTTCCATGGAGCATGAGGGGAACTTTCGTCCGAAAGCCTCCCGTGTCCATGTCTATACCTGGGAGCGCGAAGGCTTCTCCGTTCCCATGATGTGCCAGCAGTGCAAGGACGCCGCCTGCGTCACCGTGTGCATGCCCAAGGCGATGCACCGCAACCCGGAGAACGGCCAGGTCGAACTGGATGCCGACAAATGCATCGGCTGCAAGATGTGCGTTCAGGCCTGTCCGTTCGGCTGCGCGTCCTGGGACTTCCTGGGTTCGCAGATCCTGAAATGTGACACCTGCGACGGTGCGCCGTCCTGTGCGGCGATCTGCCCCACCCATGCGCTTGAATGGGTCGAGGACACCGTCTCGGCGCAGGCGCGCAAACGCTCCTTCGCCGCCAAGCTCAAGAACGCCTTCGCGGAGGTCTGATCATGCATGGCTGGATTGGAAAGATCCTTCGGGTCGACCTCGGCACTGGCAAGGTCTCGACCGAAGCACTGAAGCCCGAACTGGCGCGCGACTATATCGGCGCCCGCGGGCTGGGCACGAAATACATGTATGACGAGGTCGATCCCACGGTCGATCCGCTGTCGCCGGCAAACAAGCTGATCTTCGCCTCCGGGCCGATGACCGGCACCTTCGCGCCGTCGGCCGGGCGCTACGACGTCGTCACCAAGGGACCGCTGACCGGCACCATCGCCGCGTCGAATTCCGGCGGCGCCTGGGGGCCGGAGCTGAAATATGCCGGCTACGACATGCTGATCCTGGAGGGCCGTGCAGCAAAACCGGTCTATCTGTGGATCCAGGACGACAAGGTGGAGATCCGCGACGCCTCCCATCTTTGGGGCAAGGACGTGCCGGAAACCACCGAGACTCTGAACGCCGAGACGGCGGCCGACGCCAAGATCGCCTGCATCGGCCCGGCGGGCGAGGCGATGTCCTACATCGCCGCCATCATGAACGACATGCAGCGCGCGGCCGGCCGCACCGGCGTCGGTGCGGTGATGGGATCGAAGAACCTGAAGGCGGTGGTGGTGCGCGGCACCGGTGCCGTGACCGTGGCCGACAAGGAGGCCTTCCTGGCCGCGGTCGCCAAGGCCAGCACCATGATCAAGGAGCATCCGGTCGGCGGTACCGGCCTCCGTCTCTACGGCACCAACGTGCTGGTCAACATCCTGAACTCGGTGGGCGGCCTGCCGACGGCGAATTTCCAGGACGGACATTTCGAGACGGCCGACAAGGTGGGTGGCGAGACGCTGGCGGCCAACCAGTTGCAGCGGCCGAAGGGTTGCTTCTCCTGCATCATCTCCTGCGGCCGGGCGACCAAGGTCAGCAACCCTAAATACAAGGGCGAAGGCGAAGGGCCGGAGTACGAGACCGCCTGGGGCTTCGGGCCGGATTGCCGGATCGACAACCTCGATGCAGTCGTCAAGGCCAACTATTACTGCAACGAATATGGGCTGGACACCATCTCCATGGGCGGCACGGTCGCCTGCGCCATGGAGCTGTATCATCGCGGCATCATCACCAAGGAGGATACCGAAGGGCTGGACCTCGACTTCGGCAATGCAGACGCGATGGTGGAGGCGGTGCGGCTGACCGGGCTGGGGCAGGGCTTCGGCCGGAAGCTGGCGCTCGGCTCCTACCGGCTGGCGAGCCTCTACGGCCATCCGGAACTGTCGATGACCGTCAAGAAGCAGGAAATGCCGGCCTACGATCCGCGCGCGGTCCAGGGCATCGGGCTGAACTACGCCACCAACAACCGCGGCGGCTGCCATGTCCGCGGCTACACCATCAGCCCGGAAGTGCTGGGCGTGCCGTTCAAGGTCGACAAGGACAGCATCGAAGGCAAGGCCGAACTGGTGGCGCTGTTCCAGAACCTGACGGCGGCGCTGGATTCGACCGGCTCCTGCCTGTTCACCACCTTCGGCATCGGCGCACCGGAATTCGCCGAGCTGATGACCGCGCTGACCGGCTTCGCCTATAGCGGCGACAGCTTCCTCGCGGCGGGCGAGCGGGTGTGGAACCTGGAGCGGCTGTGGAACCTGAAGGCCGGCCTGACTGCGGCCGACGACACGCTGCCCCCGCGTCTGCTCAATGAGCCGATCGTGACCGGCCCATCGAAGGGGGCGGTCAGCCGCCTGCCGGAAATGCTGCCGCTCTATTACGGGGCCCGTGGCTGGGATGCCGACGGCGTTCCCACCAGGGAAAAGCTGAGCGCGCTGGAATTGGCCTGACCCTGCTCCGACTGCCGCCGCCGTCCCATTCCACGGCGACGGCAGTCGGGATCGCGGTGCCGGTGGAAAGGCAGCTATCCCATGAAAGTGTCCTATTTCGCGCTTCTGCGCGATGCCACCAAAAAACGCAGCGAAATCCGGGGGCGGCCGGCCTCCACCGTCCGCGATCTGCTGCGCGATCTGGCGGCCGAATACGGCCCGAACTTCGCCCGCTGGATTCTGAAGGACGGTGAACTGGCCGGCTTCGCCATCATCCTGGTCAACGGGCAGGACGTGCGCGGCCTCCAGGGGCTCGACACCCCGCTGACCCCGGAGTCCGACGTCTTCATCTTTCCGCCGCTGGCCGGCGGCTGAGAAAGGGGCGAGTCATGACATCCATCACGCTCCCCATCCTTCTTCTGCTCGGGGGCTTCGTCCTGCAACTGCTGCTCGGCCGCTGGCTGACGCCGGTCGGCAAGGGCGTGCTGGCGACTGCGGCGGTCTTCGCCTCCTTCCTCGTCACCCTGACGCTGGTGCCCGCCAGCATGGCCGGCATCGCCGTGGAAGCGCCGCTGCTGCCGGTGTGGGACGGGCCCTTCTCCATCGGTCTGCGCCTCGACGGGCTGAGCGTTCTGTTCATGTTGATGGGGACCGGCATCGGTGCCGCCATCCTGCTGTTCTCCGTGCGCTACATGGAGCATGAGGAGCAGGGGACGACGCGCTTCTACGCGATCATGCTGGTCTTCATCGCCGGCCTGCTGCTGCTGGCCGGGGCCGCCGACATGCTGGGTGCCTATCTGGCCTGGGAGGTGATCGGGCTGTGCTCCTACAGTCTGGTCGGCTTCTGGTACCGGCAGCGGGCGGCGACCGACGGTGCCCGCAAGGTTCTGGTCATCACCCATCTCGCCGGCTACGGCTTCCTGATCGGTCTGGTGCTGGTCTATTCCCGCGCCGGCACGCTGGTCTGGACCGACCCCGCGGTGGGGACCGCCTTCACGTCGGGTGTCGCGGCGCTGTTCGTCGTCGCGGCGATGGCGAAATCGGTGATGTTTCCGCTGCACAGCTGGATCCCGGAGGCGATGAACGCCCCGACCCCGGTGTCGGCGCTGCTGCATTCGGCCTGCTACGTCAAGGCCGGCGTCTACCTGATCGCCCGCATGTATGTGGTCGGGGGCGGGCAGTGGCATGCGGCGCTGGAGGTGCCCCTGCTGGCGGTCGGCTGCGTCACCATCCTGGTCGGGGTCATCTTCGCCATGGCGCAGACCGACCTGAAGCGGCTGCTGGCCTTTCACACCGTCAGCCAGCTCGGCTACATCGTCGTCGCGCTGGCGCTCGGCAGCGATCTCGGGCTGGCGGCCGGGCTGTTCTATTGCCTGAGCCACGCGCTGTTCAAGGGCACGCTGTTCATGTGCGCCGGCGCCATCCAGCACGCCACCGGCACCCGCGACCTGCGGGAACTGGGCGGGCTTGCCACCGCGATGCCGGGAACGGCGAAGGTGTGGATCATCGCCGCCGCCTCCATCGCCGGCGTGCCGCTGACCAACGGCTTCGTCGCCAAATGGCTGCTGTTCGGCGCGGCACTCGACAAGGGGCTGCTGGCGGTGGTGCTGGTCGGCTGGATTGGCAGCATCCTGACCGCCTTCTCCTTCCTGAAGGCCACGGTCAACGCCTTCTACGGGGTGCCGTCAAAGGCGCTGATCGGCCGGCCGGTGCATGAGGCGTCGCCCAGCATGCTGGCCGGCATGGGGTCCATGGCCGGTCTTTGCCTGCTGTTCGGGCTGGCGCCGCAACTACTGATGGTGCCGGTGGTGGCGCCGGCGGTGCGCTCGCTGGGTTTCGACTGGGCGGTGCAGATGAGCTGGCTCGGCATCCTGACCGACCGCGGCGGCATTGCCGTGACCGTCGGCGGCGCCGTGGTGCTGGCGTCCGCCATGCTGGGGCTGCTGGTCTACAGGCTGGCCCAGGCCCCGGCGTCCGGTCTGGTGTCGGTCTATTCCGGCGGCGAGCCGCTGCCGGCCGGCGACCGTCCGGGTGCCGTCGACTTCGCCGAGATGGCGGAGAGCGCCTTTCATCCCGTCTATTCGCTCGATCCCGATCCCGTCTTCCTGCGGATCTGGCGCGGCCTGACCCGTGTGGCCGGTGCGGCGCAGGCCGTGGCCGGCGGGGCGTTCGAGGATCGTCCGCTCCTGGCCATCGGCCTTGCCGCCGTCGCGGCACTGGCCGGCGTGTGGCTGGTCTGAGCGCAGCCGGAGGACTCCAACCATGGACATGGTATTGATCCCCCTCTTTCTGGCGGTCGCGCTCGGCGTCGGGCTCTACGCCCGGGCGATCCCGCAGGGCAACGGCGGATGGTGGCGCTTCGCCGCCGCCACCGTCGCCCTGGCGGTTGCCGCCCGGTTGGCCGGGCACGGCTGGGCGGGAACGTTGCTGGCCTCATCCGCCGAACTGCTGGCGGTCGGCATGGTGTGGAGCGGTGGTACCGGTCAGGCCCACGCCGCCGCCCGCAAATACCTGACGGCGGTGCTGCTCGCCACGCTGTGCGGCTGGACGGCGCTGGCGCTGATCCATCTTGGCGAAGTGCGGCCGGCCGCCCCCTGGGACCGGCTGGCGGTGGCGCTGCTGCTGATCGGCGTGGCGCTGAAGCTGGGGCTGGTGCCGGTCTATTTCTGGCTGCCGGCGGTGGCCCGGGCGTCGTCGGCGATGACGACGGCGCTGATCGTCGCAGTGGTCGATGTCGGCGGATTCTGCGAGCTTCTGGCCTTGAGGGACGTGGCTCCCTGGATCTTTACGGACTTCGCGCCGCTGTGGATCGGGCTGGCGGGGCTGTCGCTGCTGGGAGCCGCCCTGCTGGCGCTGGCCCAGCGGGAGCTGAAGCCGATGCTGGCCTTCTCCTCCATCGACGACATGGGCTATCTGCTGCTCGGGCTGGTGGCCGGCGGGGCCGACGGCATGGCCGGGGCATGGTTCGGCATCCTGGGCCACGCGCTGGGCAAGATCGTGCTGTTCGGCGCGGTCGGGGCGGCGGAGTGGCATCTCGGCCGGGCGGTGACGCTGGATGACCGTGGCCTGTCCACGCCGCTGCCGGTGGCGAGTGCCGCCTTCATGCTGGGGGCGCTGGGCTTCATCGGCATTCCGCCGACGCTGGGCTTCGTCGGGCATTGGCGGCTGTATCTGGCCGGAGCGGAACTGGGCGGACCGGCGCTGCTGGCGGTGCTCTATGCCTCGTCTGCCATGGCGCTGCTCTGCTATGTCCGCGTCATCCATCGGGTGTGGCTGGGGCCGGCGGAATCGCCGGTATCCGGACGGCCCCTGCCGCCTGCCGCCGCCCTGGTGCTGCTGGCCTTCGCCGTGGCGCCGGTGCTGTTCGGGCTGGTGCCGAATGCGCTCCGCCCCGCTGCCGAGCCTCATCCTCATGTCGCCGAATTGGCGAGCAATCCGGCGGCCAACCCGGCCGGAGGTGTGAAATGAACCTGATCGAACGGGTCGTCGCCATCTCGCGCCGGCGGTCGCCCTGGATTTGCCGGCTGAACGCCGGGTCCTGCAACGGCTGCGACATCGAGATCACACCGCTGCTGAGCCCGCGCTACGACGCCGAACAGCTGGGGGTGGAACTGCATGGCACGCCGAAGCATGCCGATATCGTGCTGATCTCCGGCACGCTGACGCTGCGGTCGCGTGAGGCGATCCTGGACATCTACGCCCAGGTTCCCAATCCGAAGGCGGTGGTGGCGCTGGGTTCCTGTCCGGCGTCGGGCAACGTCTTCGCCGGCAGTCCGCTGGTGCTGAGCGAGTCCCTGGACAGCGTCGTTCCGGTGGATGTCTGGGTGCCCGGCTGCCCGCCGCGGCCGCAGGCCATCCTGGACGGCATCGCCCGCGCCGCCAGGCTGCTGGAGGACGGCGCCACCAAAAGCCAGTTGCAGAACTGGCAGGGGAGGCTGTCATGAACACCGTCTGGTCCTATCTGATCGCCTTCGCCGTCTGGCCGGGGCTGCTGTTCGCCGCCCCGCTGGGCTGGCTGGAGCTGTGGTTCATGCGCAAGCTGGTCGCCCGCTTGCAGGGCCGCCGCGGCCCGCCCTTCTTCCAGCCCTTCTTCGATTTCATGAAGCTGCTGGGGAAGCAGACGGTGATCCCGCGCGGCGTCAGCCGCGGCATCTTCCTGGCTTTGCCGCTGGTGTCGGTGGGTGCGGTGACGGCGGCGCTCGCCATCGTTCCGCTGCCTGGCAACCCGGTGCCATCGCTGCCGGGCGACGTCGTGCTGCTGCTGTACCTGATGGAAGTACCGGTGCTGTGCGAGGTGCTGGCCGGCTATGTCAGCCGCTCCATCTACGGGCAGGTGGCGGCGATGCGCGAAGCGCTGCTGTCGCTCGCCTACAACCTGCCTTTCCTGGTCGCCATCATCGCGATGGCGCAAGAGGCCGGCAGCTTCCGGATGAGCGCCTTGCAGGCCGCGCCCTATGGGATCGTGCATCTGCTGGCTGGGGTGACCTTCCTGTTGGCGCTGCCGGCGCGGATGAAGCTGAATCCCTTCTCCATCGCCAATGCAGAGCATGAGATCGTCGCCGACAGCCATATCGAATACAGCGGCCCGCCGCTGGCCCTGTTCAAGCTGTCGCACGCCGTCGAGCTGGTTCTGCTGACCGAGCTGTTCGCCGTGGTCTTCATCCCGGCCACGCCGTGGCCGCTGGTGAACCTGCTGGTCTATCTGGCGGCCGGCATCCTGGTGCTCGGCGGGGTGACGCTGCTGGCGACGGCGACGGCACGGCTGCGGCTGGCGCAGGCCTTCCGCTTCTATTGGGTCTGGGGCGGCATCGCGTCGGCGGTCACCATGGCCGCGACGCTGGTCCGCTGAGGGGGATGCGCCATGGCCATGCTGAAAACCATTCTCGGCAACCTGCTGCGCCCGTCGCGCACACGGGCTCCTGCCGACATGCCGGACGTGCCGACGGTCTATCGCGGCGCGCTGGCCCATGATGCCGCCCGCTGCACCGCCTGCGGCACCTGCGCCTTCGTCTGCGCTCCGAAGGCGATCAGCTTCACCCAGGATCCCGGCGTGTCGGTGTCCTGGCATTTCTTCATCGGCCAATGCTCCTTCTGCGGGCTTTGCGCGCAGAACTGCCCGACGCAGGCGATCAGCCTGGATGCGGAGGTGCCGACAGGAATGAACAGTGCGGCCGGCGACGGGCTGCGGCTGGAGAGCATCGTCCGGTTGCAGCCCTGCACCCGCTGCGGCGCTGCCCATGTGCCGCTGCCGGATGCGGCGATCGCCGCGCTGTGGGGCGTGGAGGAGGCCGAGCGCGGCTATTGTCCGGACTGCCGGCGGTGGGCGGCCAGTGCGCGGCTGCGCTCCGCCTTCATCCCGGCCGCCGCGGAGGAGGTGCATCATGAGCGCTGACCTTGCTCCCCGCCAGTTGACCGAGGCCTTGCAGGCCATTCCTGGCGTGCGGTCCGTCACGGACGACAACGGCGCCCTGTGGGTCGATGCCCCGCTGCTGGAGGTCGAGGCGATGGCTGCCACCATGGCGGACCTCGGCATCCGGTTGGGCACCGTCACGGCGATCCCGCATGCGGAGGATGGCGAAGCGACGGTGATCTATCACTACATCGACGAACATCGCGTGATCAGCGTGAAGACCCGCACCCGCAACGGAGCGCTGCCGTCGCTGGCGCCGACCGTCCGGGCGGCGTCCTGGGCGGAGCGGGAGATCCGCGACCTGTTCGCGGTGGAGTTTCCCGGCCATCCCAATCCGGTGCCGCTGATCCGGCCCGAAGGCATCGACACCGCGACCCTGCGCGAGGCGATGTGCCGCCCGGCGGCGGTCGCACGCAAGCCGGTGTCTCCGCTCGCCACATATCCGGCCCGTTCCTAGGAGTGTCCGTCAATGCCCTACAGCTTTCCGCTCGGCCCCTATCACCCGGCGCTGGAAGAACCCTTCAAGGTCAAGGTCCAGTGTCGCGGCGAGGTCATCGACAGCGCCACCGTGGAGGTCGGCTTCAGCTTCCGCGGGATCGAGCTTCTGGCGCAGAAACGCAATTGGGTGGAGGTCATCACCCTGATCGAGCGGGTCTGTGGCATCTGCTCCAACACCCATGCCATGACCTTCTGCATGGCGGCGGAGACCATCGCCGGCATCGAAATTCCTAAACGCGCCGCCCACATCCGCACCATCATCGCCGAGCTGGAGCGGCTGCATTCCCATCTGCTGTGGGCCGGGGTGGGGGCGGAGGACATCGGCTTCCATTCCCTGTTCATGGAGGTGTTCAGCCTGCGCGAACTGGTGATGGACACGCTGGAGGCGATCAGCGGCAACCGGGTGAATTACGGCATGAACTGCATCGGCGGCGTCCATCGTGACATCCCCGATCCCATGCGGTATCTGCCGGCGCTGGACGCGCTGTCGAAGGGGCTGGCGGAGATCGTCATCCCGACCTTCACCGAAAATCCGACGGCACTGGCCCGCACCCGCGGCGTCGGCCGGCTGAGCCGCGAGCAGGCGGTGGAATGGGCGGTGGTCGGGCCGGTCGCCCGCGCCTCCGGCCTCGACATCGACGTGCGCAAGGACCAGCCCTATCTGTCCTATGCCGCCCTGGGATTCGAGAGCGTCACCCGGCCGGAAGGCGACGTGCTGGCCCGCGTCGTGGTGCGGGCGCTGGAGATGGTTGAGAGCATCCGGCTGATCCGCGAGGCGCTGCTGTCGCTGCCCGCCGGGCCGCTGCGGGCGACGGAGGGTCTGCCGGAGATCCCGGTCGGCGAGGCCACCATCCGCACCGAGGCGCCGCGGGGCGAGGCTTTCTACTACGTCGCCTCCGAAGGCGGGGCCACGCCGGCGCGGGTGAAGATCCGCACGCCGTCCTTCGTCAACATCCCGGCCATCGAAGCGATGGTGACGGGGCAGCCGCTGGCCGACCTGTCGATCATCCAGGCGTCGGTCGATCCCTGCATCTCCTGCACAGATAGGTAGGGGGCGGACGGAACAGGAACCTCCTTTCCGACGCGGTGGTTGATCAGGGCAGCACCACCATTCGAAAGGGCAGTCCCATGGCTCGCGCCGCCAACATGCAACTCGCCGTCGTGACCGGAGCCTCCAGCGGCATCGGCCTCGAACTCGCCAAGCAATGCGCCGGCAATGGATTCGACCTTGTCATCGCCGCCGACGATCCGGCGATCGAGCAGGCCGCCGGCGAGCTGCGCAAGCTGGGTGCCGCGGTCGAGACGGTCCAGGCCGACCTTGCGACGCTGGACGGGGTGGACCGGCTCCATGCCGCCTTGAAGGGGCGGGCGGTCGATGCGCTGCTTGCCAATGCCGGGCATGGGCTGGGGCATGGCTTCCTGGATCAGGATTTCGCCGAGGCCCGCCATGTCATCGACACCAACATCACCGGCACGCTCTACCTGATCCACAAGGTCGGGCGCGACATGCGCAGCCGGGGCAAGGGGCGCATCCTGATCACCGGCTCGATCGCCGGCTTCATGCCCGGCAGCTTCCAGGCGGTCTATAACGGCACGAAGGCCTTCATCGACTCCTTCTCCTTCGCGCTGCGCGACGAGTTGAAGGACAGTGGCGTCACCGTCACCTGCCTGATGCCCGGCCCGACCGACACGGAGTTCTTCGAGCGGGCCGGCATGATGGACACCGCGGTCGGCCAGGGGAAGAAGGACGATCCGGCGATGGTCGCCAAGGTCGGCTTCGACGCCATGATGGACGGCGAGGGCGACGTCGTCGCCGGCTGGAAGAACAAGCTTCAGACGACGATGGCGACCGTCACCCCCTCCGGCGTGCTGGCCAGCCAGCACCGCAAGATGGCGGAGCCGGGGTCGGGCAAGCACTGACGCCCCGGCTTGCGTCCCCTGGCTTACGTGTCCAGGCACCCGCCCTTGGGCGCGACGGTGATGCGGATCAGTTCCGACCCGCCGCCGCCGAAGACGTTGCCGCCGGTGTAGGTCAGGCAGCCTTCGTTGCGGTAGATGACCTGGAGCCGTTGGGCGTCGTTGCCGAAATAGAAGGGGATCCAGCGCTTGCCGGTCTCGTGCCGGATCATGTTGTCCGGCGCGCCGATCAGGGTGGAGACCTCTTCCATCGTCATGCCGATCTGCAGCTTGGCGAAGCGGCTGCCGGGGGCCGGGGTGCCGATCACCTCGCCCTCGTACCGGCCGTCGCGCGACTTCACCATCCGCGCGCCCGGCGTCGACGGGGCGGCCGAGGCGGTGGCGCCGGTCCCGTCCCCGGTGGCAGTCCCTTGCTGCTGCCCGGCGCAGCCGATCAGCAGCGCCACCACCGACAATGCCGCCCAAGTCGTTTTCCCCACCATGTCTTTCCTCACGCGATCTGTTCTGGTTGTTGCCCTGTAGGGGCGACTATGAGGGCGATAACCCCAGGGCGGCATCGGCAAAGGCGGATGAAGAACGCCTAAGAGAGGTAGTAACAACAGGCGATCCGCCGGTCGGAGCACCTTCACGCCGTCGCTTCGGCTTGCCGCTTGCCGGTGTAGTTCTTGAACAGGTCGTAATCGGTATCGCAGCGCACCTGCGCCAGCCCGGCCGCCGCCATCGCCCCGGTGATGACCTCCGGTTCCACGCAGCGGTCGATCGTCTCCCAATAATAGCGCATCAGCGTCCGCCCGCTCTCACCGCCGCCGCTGAGGCGCGAGACCGCCGGCACCACCATGCCGAGATAGGCGTTCATCAGGTGCCGGGTGACCGGGCGGCGGGGGCGGCCGATCTCCATCACCAGCACGGCCCCCCCTGGGCGCAGCACGCGGCGGAACTCCCGGAAAGTGGCGGTCAGGTCACCGACATGGCGCAGGGCATAGCCGATGGTGACGAGGTCGACGGAGGAGTCGGCCAGCGGCAGCGCGTCGGCCACGCCCTGGATCAGCGGAATGGAAAGGCTGCGCCGGGCTTCCGCCAGCATCGCTTCGCTGAGGTCGAGGCCGATCACGTCGCCGGGATCGCCGCAGAGCGCCACCGCCTCCCGTGCCACCAGACCGGTGCCGATGGCGACGTCCAGCACCCGCATGCCCGGCCGCAAGCCCGCCCGCCGCAGGCACTGTGCCCGATACCAGGAACCCGAGCCGAGCGCGAAGATGGCGTTGATGCGGTCGTAATGATGGGCCGTCCGGTTGAACAGCCCGCGGACGAAGCGCTGCCGCTGCGTCCTGTCGCCGTAATAGGCATCGAGAACGGGGTGCGGTTCGACGGCGCTGCCGACGCGGGGCGAGGGTTCGGTCGGCACGGCGGTGTCTCCTTCGATTGAAACCGGGGTCAGTCGAGAATGTCGCTCACGGCGCTGACCCGGCTGTCGGACCGGTAGAGCGAGAAGGTGAAGCCGGCCCCGACGGAAAGATTGACGTTGCGCTTGTAGAGCGGGCTGTCGTCGTTGGTGGCGCCCGAGAACAGCTCTCCCCGCACGGCGCCGAATGCGGAAATCCGCTCCGTCACCGGCATCACGAGCGAGCTGTGCAGGCGCAGGCCGAGATAGCCGGCCTTCGCGTCGTAAGCCGGACGGCCGGCGCGCGCATATTGCGGGTCGACCTGATAGAAATAATCCATCAGATGGCTGGAGGCGAAGATCGGCCCCAGACTGAGGCGGAACTGGTCGTCGCCGGAAATCAGTCCGGCCTTGCTGTAGGCGACGTCGGGTGCGAAGACGAGGCCGCGGTATTTGATGCGGCTGAAATCGGTGGAGAAGACGCTGCGCACCGGCAGGGTCAGGTCGATCCGGGCGCGCCGGTCGCTGTCCCGGTGCAGGTTGATCTTCAACGCCGGTCCGACCTCTCCCAGCAGATCGATGTCCGGCATGCCCTCGCGCGCCCGGTTGTGGTCGGCGGAGGAACCGAGCGCGCCTTCCAGGCTGACCTCGAAGGTCACGCGGTCGGAGCGGTAGAGCCGGCCCTGGATGCCGTTGCGGTCGGCACGGAACACGTTGCCGCGATAGATGACATAGGGCAGGGCGGCTGCCTGGACGTGATTCTGGTCGGCGGCGGGATAATCGGGGATGTAACCGGCACCGCCGCCGATGCCGATCTCGAACAACGGCTTGCCGGTGTCTTGCGCGTTGGCCCGGCCCGGCATGCAGAGGATCGCCGACATGGCGCAGGCGGCAACGGCAAGCGTCGTTGGCAACACACGCACCATGCATCCCCGGTTGAGTTGGTCGGTTTCAGGACGTCGGCATCTTGTGGGCGTGGCCCCCGGCAGGCAAGTGGGTTTGAATGTCGCCAAATGGGTAACCACTCAAGCCAGTTGCGAAGTCTCAAGTGCAGTGGCGGGATCGGGCAGCAGTATGCGGCAGTGCTGAAATCATCCTGAAACATTGTGGCATAGAGATACTGTAACAGTGAACGCTGATATCGGTGGCGAGCGGATATATCCTTTTGGCTAGGCCCCGGATAAAGGGCAGTGGCGGGGTTTTGTCCCTGGATTGTGCGCGACTGGGTGCGGTAAATTTGGCACAGAGTTGCGGGTCGCTAGAGCCAGAAACGGGTATCCACCTCGAACACCCCAAAGCGGGACAAGCGGAGAGCGGCAAAGCCCATGGTGTCGAACGATTCCGATTACGATTGCGATGTCCTGGTGGTGGGCGGCGGGCCTGCCGGGGCGACCGCGGCGGCGCTGCTGGCCGGCAAGGGCCATCGGGTCACACTGCTGGAAAAGGACCATCACCCGCGTTTCCACATCGGCGAATCCCTGCTTCCCTGCAATCTGCCCCTGCTGGAAAGGCTGGGCGTGCTGGAGGAGGTGGAACGGATCGGCATGCTGAAATATGGGGCGGAGTTCGTCTCGCCCTATCACGGCAAGGCCGTCACCTTCGACTTCGCCAATGCCTGGGACAAGACCAAGCCCTATGCCTTTCAGGTCCGGCGGTCGGAATTCGACCATATCCTGATCCGCAACGCCGCCGCCAAGGGTGCCACCGTCATCGAAGGCTGCAAGGTGACGGACGTCGACATCCAGGGCAACGACGGCACCATCGTCACCGCCCGGCAGGAGGACAGCACGACCCGCACCCTGCGCACGCGCTTCCTGGTCGACGCATCTGGCCGCGATACGCTGCTGGCGTCGCGCTTCGGCATCAAGCGGCGCAACGTCAAGCACAACAGTGCGGCGATGTTCGGCCATTTCACCGGCGCCAGACGGCTGCCGGGCAAGGCCGAAGGCAACATCACCGTCTTCTGGTTCGACCATGGCTGGTTCTGGTTCATCCCGCTGGCGGACGGCACCACCAGCGTCGGGGCGGTCTGCTGGCCCTATTATTTCAAGACGCGCAAGACCGACCAGACCCGCTTCTTCCTCGATACCGTGGCGCTCTGCCCGGCGCTGGCGGAACGGCTGGAGGGGGCGGAACTGACCGGGCCGGTGACGGGGACCGGCAACTTCTCCTATCAGGCCGACCGCATGTCGGGGCCGGGTTACGTCATGCTGGGCGATGCCTTCGCCTTCATCGACCCGGTGTTCTCCACCGGCGTCTATCTGGCGATGACCAGCGCCTTCGAAGGGGCCGAGGCGGTCGATGCCTGCCTGCGCGAGCCGGCACGGCAGGAACAGGTGCTGAAGCGTTTCGAGGACACCGTCCGCCAGGGCATCGGCACCTTCTCCTGGTACATCTACCGGGTGACGACGCCGGCCCTGCGCAACCTGTTCATGGGACCGCGCAACGTCTTCCGGGTGGAGGAGGCGCTGCTGTCGCTTCTGGCCGGCGACGTCTTCCGCCCGTCGCCGATCAAGGCGCGGCTGAAGATATTCAAGGCGATCTACTACATGAACGCCCTGCTGGACTTCAAAAGGAACTACATGGCATGGCGGAAACGGCGGCAGAACGTGCGCACCCCCCTGGGCGACGCGGTCTAGGCATTGTCGGCGCGGTCCGGCAGGCCTGGGAATATCCCCTGTTCTACGGCCTGCTGTTCCTGTTCGGCCTGATGTCACTGGCCTGGAGCCTGACGGCGGCGCTGATCGGTCCGCTTCTGCCGCGCCGGATCGCCGGGCCGCTCGGCCGGCAGGCGATCAGGACGGGATTCCGCCTCTATCTCGGCACGCTGCGGGCCTGCGGGGTGCTGAGAACCGACCTGTCGGCGCTGGATTCGCTGAAGGGTGACGATGGCCTGCTGATCTGCCCGAACCATCCGTCGATTCTGGACGCCGTGCTGCTGATCTCGCGGTTGCCGGATGTCGTCTGCATCGCCAAGGCTCCGGTCTATGACAATCTCTTCCTCGGCGGTGGGGCGCGGATGGCCGGCTATATCCGCAACGATGCGCCCAACTCGCTGGTCAAGATGGCGGCGCAACGGGTGCGCGACGGCCATCAGCTGCTGATCTTTCCAGAAGGCACGCGGACGGAGCGGGCGCCGGTCAACCCGCTGAAGGGCGGCTTCGCGCTGATCGCCAAGACGGCCGGCGCGCCGGTGCAGACGGTGTTCATCGACGCCAACACCAACTTCCTGGGCAAGGGCTGGCCGCTGTTCCGCAAGCCGGAGTTCCCGCTGGTTTATACCGTCCGCCTCGGCCGCCGCTTCGATCCGCCGACCGACGTGCGCGGGCTGGTCGAGGATGTGGAACGCCATTACAGGGCAGAGCTTTGATCACCGACGCCTCCACCAGCCATCTCGTCCTGATCCCCAGCTACAACACGGGACCGAAGCTGTTCGAAACGGTGCGGGCGGCGCGTGGACACTGGGCGCCGGTCTGGGTCGTCATCGACGGCAGCACCGACGGCACGCCGGCGGAACTGCGGGTGATGGCGGCGGACGATCCGCATCTGCGCGTGCTGGAACTGCCGGTCAATCGCGGCAAGGGGGCCGCCGTCCTGCATGGGCTGGAGGAGGCGGAGCGTTGCGGATTCACCCACGCCCTGACCATGGACGCCGACGGCCAGCATCCGGCCGACCGCATCCCGCAGTTCCAGGGCGTGTCGCTGGCCAACCCCGCAGCACTGGTACTGGGCAAACCGGTGTTCGATGCCGCCGCCCCGCGGCTGCGGGTGGGTGGGCGCAAGATCTCCAACTGGTGGGCCAATCTGGAGACTTTGTGGGGCGGGATCGGTGATTCGCTGTTCGGCTTCCGCGTCTACCCGATCAAGCCGCTGCGCACGGTGATGCGGCGCAACCCGTGGATGCGCCGCTTCGACTTCGATCCGGAGGCGGCGGTGCGGCTCTGCTGGGCCGGTCTGCCGACCATCAACGTGCCGGCTCCCGTCCGCTATTTCAGGGCGGAGGAGGGCGGCATTTCCCATTTCAACTATGTCCGGGACAACGCCCTGCTGACCTGGATGCACACCCGGTTGATGCTGGGTTTCATCGGCCGGTTGCCGATGCTGACGGTGCGGCGCGTCCGCTCCCGTCCCCTCAGATCATTCCTCCGTTGATCGAGACGATCTGGCCGGAAATGTAGGCGGCGCGGTCGGAGGCCAGGAAAGCGACGAGGTCCGCCACCTCCTCCGGCCGGCCGGCGCGCTTCATCGGCACCATGCGCTTGACCATCTCGGCGTCGAAGGCAGCGTCGGCCATCGGCGAGGCGATGATGCCCGGCGCCACCGCATTGACGGTGATGCCGCGCGGCGCCAGTTCCAGCGCCAGCGACTTGGTCGCGCCATGCAGCCCGGCCTTGGCGGCGGCGTAGTTGGTCTGGCCGCGGTTGCCGGCAATGGCCGCCACGGACGAGACGCTGATGATCCGACCCCAGCGCGTGCCGATCATCGGCATCAGCAGCGGCTGCGTCACGTTGAAGAAGCCGTTCAGCGACACGTCGATGACGCGGCCCCACTGCTCCCGCCGCATCGCCGGCATCACCGCATCGTCATGGAGGCCGGCATTGTTGACCAGGATCTGGATGGGACCGGCCTCCAGCACCCGTTCCAATGCTTCGCCGGTGGCATCGGCGTCGGTGACGTCGAAGGCGACCGCTTGCGCCGATCCGCCGGATGCGGCGATCTCCGCCGCCAGTGCTTCGGCACGGGTGACGGAACCGTTGGCGTGGACCAGCACATGGCGCCCCTCGGCGGCCAGCGCCTTGCAGATGGCGGCGCCCAGTGCGCCGCTGCCGCCGGTGACGAGTGCGCGCTTCATGCCGTCCCCAATTCCGTGACGCCCGCATCGATTACCACCGCCGCCCGGCCGCTCAGCAGGTCTCGGTCGCCGGCGGTGATGGAGAAGGCGTAGATCACCCGGCTGCCCTCGCCGGTCAGGTTCTCGGCCTTGATGACCAGATCCTCCGCGATGTCGTCGAGTTGGGCGACATGGCAGGTGAGGTCGCGCAGGCTGGCAAGGTAACCGGCGGCGGGACGTCCTCCATCGGCCATCAACCCGCCATGCACCGCCATCGCCTGGGAGGCATATTCGACCCCGCACAGCGCGGAGAGCCGTCCGGCGTGACGCAACGGGTTGTCCGGCGCGCGATGGCTGCGGGCGATGCAGCGGATGCGGCTGCGGTCCCAGGACAGCACGCCATCCAGCAGGCACATGGTGCCGGCATGGGGGATCAGGGCGGCAAGCTCCGCACGGCTCAACAGCATGGCGCGTCCACCCGGATCACCACCCGCCCGCTCGGCGGCAGATCGAGCACCACCCGTTCCGGACTGCCGCCCGCACAGACCCGCGCCAGCGCGGCCAGCAGCGGCAGGGCGCGCGCGGTCGGATTGCCGACGCGCAATGCTTCCAGCCCGATATCGGCCATGCGGCTGACCGGCTCGTCCCCGCGCGACAGGTCGATGTCCAGGCAGGCGAGGCAGCGGCCGGTCGGCTGCGGGGTCAGGACCAGGGCGGTGCCGAAGGCCCCGGTGATCGGGCGGACCTTGCCCAGCGGTTCCGGATAGGGCAGGTCGTAGGCGATCAGCCCGACGGTCCAGCCATCCGCCGCCACCTCCGCCGCCGCCTCCAGCAGGCCGCTCTGGAAGCTCTCGTCATGGGCGGACAGGCTGGTGGAGGGCTCGCGGCAGCGGGTGGCGATGCTCCAGTAGCCGGCCGGCGCGTTGTGGACCGAGTTATGGAAGCGCGTCGGCGAGATGTCGCGCTCTTGCGTCGCCAGCGTTTCCAGGATCTGGTGCAGCGTGTCGGGATCGCCGCTGGAGGAGGTGAAGACGGTGGCGACCGTCGCGGCATCGCGGCCGGCCTGCTCCAGCGCCTCCGCCCCCACCGCCATGGCGAGCTTGACGGTCGGCACGCTGCGCCGCCGCTCGGCCGGCGGCAGCAGCGGACTGGCGGTCAGCACGGCCGGCGAGGCCACATAGGCGCAGTCGCCTGTCAGGATCGCGCGCGACTGCTCCCACCCGGGAAGGCCGGGACCAAGCAGGCCGATCCCCTCGACATAGGCGCGCATCAGGCCGCCCACCCGAAGATCAGGCTGCTGTTGCTGCCGCCGAAGCCGAAGGAGTTGGTCATCACCCGATCCAGCCGCCCCGTCTCATTGGCTTGCAGGTAGCGGCTGCGCAGGGCGGGGTCGAGGTTGCGGGTCTGCGGGCTGCCGGGGATCAGGCCGGTGCGGAGCGCCAGCACGCTGATGATCGCCTCGATGATGCCGGCGGCGCCCAGCGTGTGGCCGGTATAGCCCTTGGTCGAACTGACCGGAGTGCGGGCGCCGAGCAGACCGGTGATCGCCTGGTCCTCCGCCGCGTCGCCATAGGTGGTGGCGGTGCCGTGCAGGTTGACATAGTCGATGTCCTCCGGCCGCAAGCCGGCGCTGGCCAGCGCCCGCTCCATCGCCAGCCGGGCGCCCAGCCCTTCCGGATGCGGGGTCGACATGTGGTGCGCGTCGTTGCTTTCCCCGGTGCCCAGCAGATGGACGGTTCCGGGGGCAGGATTCGGGTCGGCACGTTCCAGCAGGGCGAAGCCGGCACCCTCGCCCAGCGAGACGCCGCTGCGTTCCGCATCGAACGGCCGGCAGGGGGTGGGGGAGACCAGTTCCAGGGAATGGAAGCCGTACAGCGTCGTCAGGCACAGGCTGTCGGCTCCCCCGACCACCGCCGCGTCGCACAGGCCGGTGGCGATCATGCGGGCGGCGTTGGCGAAGACCTTCGACGTGGTGGCGCAGGCGGAGGAGACGACGAAGGCCGGTCCCTCCAGCCCCAGGCGATGGCGGACGAAGTCGGCCAGCGAACCGGTGCTGTGGGTGGTGGCGAAATTGAAGGCGGCGGGCAGTGCTCCCGTCCGCGGATCACGTGCGCGGAAGGCCAGTTCGGCAGACAGGATGCCCGACGTGCTGGTGCCCAGGAAGACGCCGATTCGGCCGGCGCCATACCGCTCGCGGGCACTGGCGACCGCGTCGGCGAAGCCGTCCCGATGCAGGGCCATTTCGGCCAGCCGGTTGTTGCGGCAGTCGAAGCTTGTGAGGTTGTCCGGGAGGCGCACATCCTCCACCCCGTCCACTTCGCCGATATGGGTGTCCAGTGTAACCGTCTCGAAACTGCAAGGTTTCAGGCCGCCCCGGCCGGTGTGCAGAGCATCCAGGGTTGCATCCTGGCCAGCACCAAGGCTGCTGACGATGCTCATATGGCTTAGGGCGAGTGGCTGCACGATGAACTTCTTAGGAATTTTGGATGGGTTCGATTGTGTAAGGCGGTTTCATTGCCGGATGAATGCTAGCATCGGCAATTTCACGTAAGGAAGGGCAAATTTGGACTGAGGCATTGCTTCGCCGGGCTATGAACAAGGTGTTGGCGAAGGGCGTACCCTGGCTCATCGGCAGAGCCGTCGTATTGAACCCAAGGCTGTCCAGCAGCGCCGACCAGTCCGCCGCCGGACGGTAGGTCAGCGGCTGGCGCCAGTGGCCTCGTGCGGCGCTGGCGATCCGTTCGGCCCAGCGGGTGATCTGGAAGGGCAGGCCGCCGTCGGCGTCGGCCTCCCGCAAGAGAAGAATGCCGCCCGGCAGCAGCGCATCGGCGCAACGGGCGAGCACCGCCGCCTGCTCGTCGGGCCGGAGATAGAGCAGCACGTCCAGGATGACGATGGCATCGCAGGGCGGCAGATCGATGTTGCGGATGTCGCCCTGCATGACGGCGTCGGTGCCCAGCGCCGCCTGGGCGATCCGTACCCGCTTGGGTGACAGTTCAAGGCCCTGGGTGGCGAGGGCATCGGGCGGAGTGGGCCAATCCGCCGGCCAGTCGCCGATGGCGTGCCGTTCGGCCGCCGCGCGCAGCAGAGCCGTCAGCACCCCCTGACCGCAGCCGAGGTCGAGCAGGCGCCCGCGGGCGGGCAGCAGAGGGTGGCCCAGCAGATGACGGAAAACGGGGTCGCCGCCCAGCTTGCCCCTGGTGAAATGCCAGGCGTAACGGCCGCAGCGGCGATAGGGGCGGGCGGCGGCGGCGACCAGATCGCGGAAGACGGCGTCACTCATCGGCCAGCACCTCCAGCGAAACCGCCGTCAGCCCATGGGCTGCCAATGTGTCGAGCAACCGCGGCAGCACCGTCAGCACCACCGGCTGGCTGTCACGGTCACGGGCGGCGGAGCCGTCATGCAGCATCAGCAGGTCGCCGGCGGCGAGGTTGCGGAGGAGGCGCCGCTCCACCCCCGACGGGTCGCGCCGCACCGCGTCGAAGCCGCGCCGGGTCCAGGTCGCCAGCCGCAGGCCGAGGCCGGCCAACACAGGGTCGAGCAGCGGATTGCGCAAGCCGGCCGGCGGCTTGAAGAAGCGGGGCGGCTGGCCGGCGAGGTCGGTCAGGATGCGCTGCGCCTCTCCCACCTCGCGGCGGATGGCGCGAAGGCCCATGGCGGCGAAGCGGTGGGAATGATGCCAGCTGTGGTTTTCCACCGTGTGGCCGCGGCGGACGATGGTCTCGGCCAGGGCGGGGTGGCGGGCGGCCCGGTCGGCGATGCAGAAGAAGCTGGCCTTGGCCCGCGCGCGGTCGAGCAGGTCCAGCACGGCGGGTGTCACCTCCGGGTCGGGGCCGTCGTCGAAGCAGAGACCGACCTGACCGAGCCGGGCATTTTCCGCCGGCAGGCGGCGCAGGTTGGGGCCGAGCAGGCTGCTGCGCGGCCAAAGCCCGATGGCGCCGAGCAGGGCGTGGTTGCCGGCCACCGCACCAAGCGCCCAGGGCCACGCCGTGGGCAAGGCCGCCGCACCGGCCAATGCTGCGACATGCAGGGCGGCCGACGCGCGGAGCAGGGGCGATGGCGACCAGCGGCACTCAGCCATGGCTCGCACTCTTCGGTCCGAGCACCGCGGCGAAGGCGAGGCAGAGGAAGGCGCCGATGGCAACCGTCATGCCGATGCCGTGCAGCACGGGAATGCCGGAAAAGGCCAGCGTGCCGAAGCCGATGACGGTGCAGAGATTGGCGATGGCGACCGAGGCGACGGTGCGTTCCCGCAAGGCCGGGGAGGGCTCCGGCCGTTCGAACAGCAGGGAATAGTTGGAACCGACGCCGACCACCAGCAGCAGGCCCACCAGATGGAAGATCGTCAGCGTCTGACCCAATGCAGTCACCAGCGCCATGGTGATGACCACCGCCGCGGCCAGAGGCATCACCGCCGCGACCAGCGAACGGACCGACCGCAGGGCGGCGGCCAGCAGAGCCGTGATCGCAATTGCCCCGAGGACGGCCAGCGTCAGCGCCTCCTGCCGGTAGGTGCGATAAAGGCTGTCGGACTCTTCCTTCAGGTTCAGCAGGATGGCGCCCTGTGCCATAGGGGCATCGACCAGCCGGACGGCAAGTCCCTGCGGATCTTTGACGCCGCGCAAGGGCAGCATGGCGGTCCAGCCGGCACCGGTGCGGACCAGCAGGGAGTCGAACTTCAGCTTCAGGCTGGTGCCATCCAGGCTGGCCGGGGTCAGCAGCGGCTGGGTCCGGGCCTTCTCGGCCTCAGTCAGGAAGGGGGCGAAGGCATCGGGGCGGAAGGGCAGGCCTTGCAGGGCCTGGGTCAGGGCGGCGCGCAGCTGGTCGGGCGGCGGCAGGGCGGCTTGGCGGGCGCGTTGGGTGGCTTGGCTCGGCAGGGTGTGGGCGGGGGAGTCGTAGCCGGCAATCAGGTGGTCACGGGTCAGTGCCTCCAGCGGCGCGGCCAGACGTTCGGCGGCGGTCAGCGCCTCCTCCACCGTCGCGGCACTGGTGACCAGCAGATGGCCGGCGTCGGGGGCACCGAGATCGCGGCGCAGCGCCTCGTCCAACCGCTGGTCTGCTTCGGCAACCGGGCTGAGGCTGGACAGCTCGGCCGACCAGATGGTGGAGCCCTGGTAGGCCAGCCAAGCCAGCGACAGCAGGGTCGCGGCCACCAGCGGCAGCCGCAGGGCCGGTGCCGCACTGGTCAGGGCGTTCAGCACCGGGGCCATCCGGGCCGGCCGTTCGGTCGCATAGCCCTCCGGCAGCAGGGTTGGCAGCACCCAGCGGGTGACGGCCAGCGCCACCAGCAGCCCGGTGATGGAGAAGAGGCCCAGCTGCGCCAGTCCGCTGAAACTGGAGAACAGCATCGTGACGAAGCCGACGACGGAGGTCGCCACCCCCAGCAGCAGCGTCGGCCAGATGCGCAGAAGGGTGCGGCGCGCCGGGCTGCCGGGCTGGGTCTGGGTGAACAGGTAGATGGCGTAATCGACGCTCTCGCCCAGCAGGGTGACGCCGAAGCCCAGCGTGATGCCGTGCACGGTGCCGAAGCCCAGGCCCACCGCCGCGATGCCGGCCAGCGTGCCGGTCGCCGCCGGCAGCAGCGACAGCACCAGCACGCGCAAGGACCGATAGACCAGCAGCAGGACGCCGGCCACCAGAACCGTGGCGATGATGGAGGAGCGGGTGGCATCCGCCTCGATCCGGTCGCGCGTCTGGACGGAGAAGACCGCCGGCCCGGTCATCACCAGTTGGGCGGACCCGACCGTCCCCTTCGTTTCGGTGAAGGCGCTGCGGATCAGGTCGAGCGTCTTCTGCTGGGCATCCATGTCGAAGCCGGGCGCAGCCGTCTGCACCAGCAGCAGCGCCCGCGCCCCGTCGGCCGAGACCCAGACGCCGTCGCGGCTGGCCGGGCCGGAGGCGTCGCCCAGCATACGGTCGGTCAGGCGCAGGATCTCGGCGGTCGGATCGGCGGGAAGCGCCTGCTTCAGCGCCATGCCTGCCGGCGATTGCAGGAGGCGCAGATCGTTCTGAAGGGCCTCGCGCAGCCCGTCCGCCGTGAAGCGGTCGGGGGTGACGCCGGGGCTGAGCAGATAGCGGTTGGTCCAAAGATAGGTGCCGTCGGCGCTGCGCCCGGTCCGCTCGCCATTTTCCACGGCGGCGACCAGCGGGTTGCCGCGCAGCCGTTCGGCAAGCGCGCGGCTGAATCCTGTCAGGCGATCCGGCGTGTCGCCCTCGATGGCGATCAGGATCAGGCGGGAGACGACACCGTCGCGCAGCTGGTCGACAAGCAATTGCTGGGTGGCGGAAGGGGAGCGGGGCAGGAAGGCGGACAGGTCGGCGGTGACCGGCGTGCGCGCCACCAGCAGGCCACAGGCAATCAGCCCGGCCAGCCACACTGCGATGTTCCATCTGCCCCGTCTCGCCGAAGCGGTCATGCCGGGTCCGGCTGGATGGTCATGATGGAGCGGTCGCCGTCGGCCTGAAGGACCTCGATCCGGCGGATGGCGGCGTCGCGGCCGGCGATGAGGATGCGCTGGACGGTCTTGCGCGCCTCCTCCGCCCGCGGGATCAGCTGCATGCGCCAGTCCTGCGGCGTTCCCTCCAGCGCCACCTCGTAGAAGCGCATGATGGTGGGAACGTCGCCGCGCAGGGTGGAGCGGATGCTTTCCACATAGGTCTGGATTTCCGGCATTGCGGAGACCGACAGCGTTCGGGACGCGCCGTCCGCCCGGGTCAGCGTCAGACGGTCGCCGTCCAGCCGCAGGCTCTCCGGCTCGGGCAGCAGCGTGCGCTTTTCCAGCACATCCGGCCGGCGGTAGGTCAGGGTGCCGCTGCTTTCCAGCGGGGTGGTCAGCAGGCCGACCTCGCGCGTCTCGGTGAAGCGCGCGCTGGAACTGCCGACCTGGGCGAAGCGGGCGAACAGATCCGCCAGGCCCCAGGGTTCGGCCGCCTGCGTCGGAACGGCACCTGCCAGAAGGAAGGCGGCGAAACCGGCCCCCAAGCCTGTGAGGATCGGGCGGCGGGCCGGTCTATTTCCAGAAATCATAGAAATTGAACCAGTTGTAGGGGGAGGACTGAGCGTAATGCTCCAGCCGGTCGGCGAAGCGCCCGGCCGCCCAGCGCACGAGGCCCGGCCGCTCCTGCACCGGCACGTCCGAGAAGTCGGCGATGCGTTCGAAATGGACGTCGTAGCACCGGCCGCCCTGGTACAGACCGACCATCAGCACCACTGGCCGCTTCAGCATCGCCGCAAGCTGGAAGGGGCCGAGAGCGAAGCCGGCGGGCTGGCCGAGGAAGGGCAGGCGCACCTCCTCCTCGCCGTCCAGGGTGCGGTCGGCCAGCATGCCGACGAAGTGGCCCTGGTCCAGCCTCTCACGCACGCGCAGCATCGAATCCGGCCGGCCCAGCCCGATCACCTCCATCGACAGCAGCGGGTTGATGGCATTGAGGACCGAATTGATCTTGCGGGCATTCTCCTCGTACATCACCAGACTGACGCGCAGATCACGCTGGCGGTGGCCCAGCATGCGGATCGCCTCGAAGCTGCCCATATGGGCGCCGAGCAGCAGGCAGCCCTCCCCCCGCTCCATAAGGTCGATCACGATGTCCTCGCCATGGACGCGGATGTCGAAATCGTCGGACTGGTCGTTCAGGAAGAAGACGCGGTCGAGCAGGCAGGCGGCGAAGACGTGATAATGGCGGAACAGGTCGCCGAAGCCGGGCGCGCGGCCCAGCGCCTTGGACAGGAACAGTGCCGACGCCCGGCGCGGCTTGCGCGAGAACAGGACGAAATAGAGGCAGATCGGATAGAGCAGAAGCCGCGCCGCCCTCCGGCCGAGCCGCAGGGCGACCCAGACGATGAACTTGATGGCGGTGGTGGTGCTGCGCTCCGGCCGGTTCATCCACTCCTTGCGGCGGCGCCGGCGCGGCGGCGGCGCGATGGGGGAGGCCGCGGTGTCGGCCGCCGGCTTGGCGCGCAGGGGGAGCTTCATGATGCGATGCTGCCAACCATGAGGGTGCAGTTCATCACGGGACGGCCTTCCACGCTGCCGGTGAAGGCGATGCCGCCGGTCGTGGTGGTTTGCCATTCGACCCGCATGCGCTCGCCGGGGCGGACGGGGGACAGGAACTTGGCGGCGCGCAGGCGGCAGGGTCCGGGGGCGAAGCCCTCCGCCGCCGCGATGGCGGTCAGTACGGTGTCGAGCAGCACCGCGCCGGGAATGACCGGGTTGCCGGGAAAATGGCCGGCGGCGGTGGGATGGTCGGCGGGGAACAGGATGTCGGTCTGGCTGGGCACGGCGGCGGCACCTAGTCGGGCCGGCTGTCGTCGAGCATCCGCAGCAGCGCCTCGCGCGGCAGCTTGCCGGTCGGGTTGCGCGGCAGGGCATCGACGAAGCGCAGGGGGCGCGGCAGGAAGATCGGGTCGATCCGCTCGCGCAGGCGGGCCAGCAGGGTCTCGGCGGTCAGGCCGGGGGCCACCACCAGGGCGGCGAGGCGGGTGGTCCCGCTGTCCCCTTCCCGCGGCATGAAGAAGACGCCGTCCGTCACCCCGTCGACCGAGTTCAGATGGTGGTTGAGGAAGGCGAGCGAGCTGCGCTTGCCGGCGATGTTGACCTGATCGGCGGAGCGGCCGTGCAGGATGAAGCGGGTATCGCTCTTCAACTCGATCACGTCGGCCAGTAGCGTCTCGCCGTCGAGGAAGTCGCCGGACGCCCAGGTGCCCTGCTCGTCCTGGCGCAGGCGGATGCCGTCGATGCACAGCCACTCCGCCGTGGCGCTGGTGCGGCGGACGGCGAGCTGGCCGGTCTCCGAACAGCCGTAGATCTCGTGCAGCGGCGCGCCGAGCTTCGCCTCCGCGTCGATGGCGAGCTGCGGCGCCAGGGGGGCGGTGGCGCAGAGGATGAAGTCGAGCGGCGGCAGATCGGTGCCGTCGGCCAGCAGGGCCTGAAGATGGACCGGCGTGGTGACCAGGATGCGGCGGCCGGGCAGGTCGGCGAGGCAGGCGGCGATGTCGGCGGGGAAGAGCGGGCGGCTGCCGTGCAGGACCAGACCGTGCTGGAGCGCCAGCAGGATGACCGATTCCAGCCCGTACATGTGCTGGTGCGGCACCGTGCCGACCAGACCGGCGGCGCCGAGCTTGGCGATTTCAAGGGCGGTGCCGGCGCCGTGGACGCTGCGGACCAGCGTGCCCCAGCTTTTCACCTGCGGCATCGGCCGGCCGGTGGAACCGGAGGTGAAGGCGATGGTCGCCACCTGATCGGCCGGGAAGGCAAGGTCGCCGTCGAAGGGCGAGCCGGCCAGCCTGTCGAGGCCGCCGGGGGGAAGCGCCTCGACGCAGGTCATGCCGGGATAGGTGGCGCCGGCGTCGGTCAGGCAGATCACGCCGGGATAGCTCTCTTCGAGCTGGCGCAGCGTTTCCGGCGTGTCGTTGGGGGGATGCAGGCTGATCTGCCGGCGCAGCAGGGCCGCACCGAGTGCGATGGCGAAGCCCAGCCGGTCGCCGCACAGATTCAGCAGATAGGCGCCGTCGGGCAGGCGGCGGGCCAGATCGCGCACGGCGGCGAGGTAGGTCCGCACCGTCACCGGACGGCCGTCATGCAGGGCGAACAGATCGTCGGCGCCGCCGTGGCGCAGCAGTGGCAGGCGGGTGGTGGACAGCATCGTCATGAATTGGGCCGCTCCGAAAAGACGCGGACGACGTCGGCGATGGAGCCGTGGGAATAGTTCCAGAACTTGCGCAGGCGGTAGGCGTATTCCGTCAGGAACATCGCCGCCACCAGCGGCAGGTCGAGGACGTTGATGAAGAAGGACCAGACCGCCGGCGGGGCAACGCAGAACAGCAGGGCCGACATCGCCAGCTGGCCGGCGAAGAACAGGCACCAGGCGATGGTGACGCGGCGGGTGTAGACCAGCATCTCGTCGGTCAGGCTGCCGCGGATGCGCCGGGCGATCCAGGTGATCAGCGGCTCGCGCCCGGCCAGCAGGGTGCGGCCGAACAGGGCGAGCAGCCCGACATAGATAGCGGCATGGCTGATCGCCGAGGCGGCCAGCAGCCCGTCGCGGGCGGAGCGCCAGGACAGGCCGAACAGGGCGATGGCGCCGGCCAGCGCGATCCAGCGGAAGCGGGGTGCGGCGCGGCCGACCACCAGCCCGGTCACGCCCGCCTGCACCAGCGCCAGGGCGAGGGCGGTGTCGGCGTCGAGGTCGGCGACGATGGCGCCATGGACCAGCAGGGGATAGAGCGCGAAGAGCGACAGGCCGGCGCCCACCGCGGCCCCACCCCTGGTCCAGGCGGCGGCGGACGGCATCAGGCGGCTTTGAGCTGTTGGATGTGGCTGTTCAGGGTGCGAAGCGAGGCGAAAATCTTGGTGTTGTTCTCGTCATCCGCCCGCAGCTTCACCCCGTGGGTCTTGGAGACGGCGAGCGCCACCTCCAGGATGTCGATGGAATCGAGGCCCAGCCCTTCGCCATAGAGGGGGGCGTCCGGGTCGATGTCCTCCGGGTCGGCTTCCAGGGTGAGGGTGTTCACGATCAGCGTCGCCAGATCAAGTTCGGTCGGCGACAGGGCCTTCAAGTCACTCATCATGCCTCACTAAAGCAACGCCTGTCACTCCTGGGATATTCTACCCCTTTGGATATAACCATTGGGTATAGAAAGCCGTATTGGAATGCCAGGATTCGCAATTTCAGACGTTACGATAGCTACGCACCCGAGGCGATGCCATCATTATTTTGGAGTGACCGGTTTGTTTTGTTAAAGATTGAGTTTGTTTCTAGGGATGACGGCCGGGGTCGTTACCGGGGGCTGAATGCCCCCCTGAATGAGACATTTGGAACGCTATGGAACAGTTTCCGGCGGTGTGATCAGTGTTTCATGCAGAGACAAAAACGCCCTCTCCCGGTGCGGGAGGGGGCGTTTTGTCGTGGCATGAATGAGGAAAACTTGACCCGGAAACTCTAACCCCAGGTCGAGCCTCGGACCACCGAAAGCTTCAAAATACGCCTTGCCTCAGCATATGAGCGGTCGGGTTATGGCGGGCAAGTCCTTCAGCTGGCTCTGCCGGTATAGCGTTCCAGCACGGCGCGGGTACCGTCCGCCCACAGGGCGCGCAGGGCAGTGGAGAAGGCGTCGCGGAAGGGCTGGGCCCGGCCGACTTCGCCATAGACGTCCTCCATGTCGAGCCATGCGGTCGGCTCGTTGCGGGCGGCCTTGGCAACCTGGGTCAGCCGGTCCCAGTTGGGATCGTTCGGCTCGATCGGCTGGCCGCCTTCGTCCGTCCCGAAGCAGTAGCGGCACCACAGCGCCGATTCCAGCGCCAGCCCCTCGATGCCGGCACCGGCCTTCAGGCGGTCGGCGATGGATGGGACGATGAATTTCGGCTGGCGGTTGGAGCCGTCCAGGCAGAGGCGGCGGATGGTGTCCTTGATCTTGGGATTGCCGAAGCGGCGCTCGATGATGGCGAAATAGGCGGCGAGGTCGGTGCCCGGCACCGGCGGGACGGTGGGGATGATCTCCTCCCGCTCCACCCTTTGCAGGAAGGCGCGGATCAGCGGGGTTTCCATCGCCTCGTGCGCGTAGGTGATGCCGAGCAGCCCGGCCGGATAGGCGATCACCGCATGGCCGCCATTGAGGATGCGGATCTTCATGGTCTCGAAGGGTGTCACGTCGGGGACGAACTGCACCCCCACCGCCTCCAGCGCCGGGCGGCCGGCGGAGAAGCGGTCCTCCAGCACCCACTGCGTGAAGTCCTCGCAGAAGACCGGCCAGTTGTCGGCGATGCCGAAATCGCGGTCGAGGGTTTCGCGCTCCTGCACGCCGGTGGCCGGGGTGATGCGGTCGACCATGCCGTTGGGGAAGGCGACGGCGGAGTCGATCCAGGCGGCGAGGTCGGTGTCGATCTCCTTGGCGATGCCGAGCACGGCGTTGCGGGTGACGACGCCGTTGTGGGGGATGTTGTCGCAGGACATGACGGTGAAGGGCACCGTGCCGGCGGCGCGGCGGCGGGCCAGACCGGCGACGATCAGGCCGAAGATTGTGGTCGGGCGGGAGGGCACGGCGATGTCGGCGCGGATCGCCGGATGGCTGGCATCGAACTTGCCGGCGGCGTCGATGTAATAGCCGCCCTCCGTCACCGTCAGCGAGACGATGCGGATGGCGGGGTCAGCCAGCTTGGCGATGATGGCCTCGCTGTCGCCGACCGGCAGCATGCCGACCATGGCGCCGGTGACGCGGGCGAGGCTCTGCGCGCCGGATTGCTCGACCACGGTGGTCAGCCAGTCCTGGCCCTCCAGCGCGTCGCGCATGCGCTGGTCCGACGGCATCACGCCGGCGCCGAGGATGGCCCAGTCATTGTCGCGGCCCTGGGCGAACAGGCTGTCGAGATAGACCGCCTGATGGGCGCGGTGGAAGTTGCCGATGCCGAAATGCAGGATCCCGGCGGTCAGCGCGGAACGGTCATAAGCCGGCACCGATGCCCGCGCGGCGATGTCCGGGAGGGTGGCGGCGGAAAGGGCGATGGTCATGGCGGTGTCCTGCGGGGGATCGGGGGATCCTCCCTCTCCCCCCCGGGGAGAGGGTCGGGGTGAGGGGGACGCATGGCGTGAAGTCGGTGGGCGGCGTGGAGTCCGCGATTCTTGAGAGTCCTCGCGGTGCATCCCCCTCACCCTAACCCTCTCCCCGGGGGGAGAGGGGATGGTTTCCGGGGGAGGGTCTTCAACTCATCCAGTTGCCGCCGTCGACGTTGTAGGTCTGGGCGACGATATAGTCGGCCTCCCGGCTCGCCAGGAAGATCGCCATGCCGGTCAGGTCCTCGGCGCGGCCCATGCGGCCGAAGGGGACCGCTTCGCCGACCATGCGCTTCTTCTCGCCGGGCTGGAGGCCCTCATGCTTGGCGAACAGGGCGTCGACGCCGTCCCAATGCTCGCCATCGACCACGCCGGGGGCGATGGCGTTGACGTTGATGCCATGGCGGATCAGGTCGAGGCCGGCCGACTGGGTCAGGCTGATCACCGCCGCCTTGGTGGCGCAATAGACGGCGACCAGCGCTTCGCCGCGCCGCCCGGCCTGGGAGGCCATGTTGATGATCTTGCCGCCGCGGCCCTGCGCGATCATCCGCTTCGCCACCGCCTGGAGCGTGAACAGAGTGCCGGCGACGTTGATCGAGAAGAGGCGGTCATAGCTCTCCCGTGTGATCTCGACGATCGGGGCGAGGTCGAACAGGGCGGCATTGTTGATCAGGATGTCGACGCCGCCGGCCCGCTCCACCACCGCGGCGACGGCGGCGTCGATGGAGGACTGGCTGGTGACGTCGAGCGCCGCGGCATAGGCGCCGGGGCCGATCTCCGCCGCCGCCTTCTCCGCCGCGGCGAGGTTGATGTCGGCGATGGCGACGGTTGCCCCCTCCGCGACATAGGCGGCGGCGAAGGCGCGGCCGATGCCGCGGGCGGCGCCTGTGACGATCGCCGATTTTCCGTCGAGACGTTTCATCGGAATGGACCCTTTCAAGCCACTTTCATGCCCGCCGCCGCGGAGGACAGGGCGTTGCCCTGACCATCGAAGCGGTGGAGCTTTTCGGTTTGCGGCGTCAGCCAGACGCGGTCGCCGTGACGCACCGGGAACTCGCCGCCGGCCCGCGCCACCAGCGTGCCGATGCCCTCCACCTGCACATAGACGAAGGTGTCGGAGCCCAGATGTTCGGACACGGTGACGGTGCCGGCCCAGCGGCCGCTTTCGGTGGACAAAATCAGATGTTCAGGCCGGATGCCGATGCAGTCGGCGCCGTCGCCGCGCGCGGACTCGCCCTCGATGAAGTTCATGCGGGGGGAGCCGATGAAACCGGCGACGAAGCGGTTGCGCGGACGGCTGTAGAGTTCGATGGGAGAGCCCACCTGCTCGATCCGGCCGGCGTTCAGCACCACGATCTTGTCGGCCATGGTCATGGCCTCCACCTGATCGTGGGTCACATAGATCATGGTGGTGCCGAGGCTGGCGTGCAGCTCGGAGATTTCCAGGCGCATGTTGACGCGGAGTGCGGCGTCCAGGTTCGACAGCGGCTCGTCGAACAGGAAGGCGGTCGGCTCGCGGACGATGGCGCGGCCGATGGCGACACGCTGGCGCTGGCCGCCGGAGAGCTGGCCGGGACGGCGGTCGAGATAGTTGGTGAGGTTCAGCACCTTGGCCGCCGCCTCCACCTTGCGGTCGATGGCGGACTTGTCCAGCCGGGCCATCTTCAGCGGGAAGGCGATGTTGTTGCGCACGGTCATGTGCGGATAGAGCGCGTAGGACTGGAACACCATCGCCAGCCCGCGCTGGGCGGGCGGCAGGGCGGTGGCGTCCTTGCCGTCGATGCGGATGGTGCCGGACGACACGTCCTCCAGCCCGGCGATCAGGCGCAGCAGCGTGGACTTGCCGCAGCCCGACGGGCCGACGAACACCACGAATTCGCCATTGCCGATGGAAAGGTCCAGCGGCGGGATGACGTCGATCTCGCCGAAGCTTTTGGTGACGCGGTCGAGCGTGATCTGACCCATAGCGGGTTCCCCCCTTACTTCACGGCGCCGAAGGTCAGGCCGCGCACCAGCTGCTTCTGGCTGAACCAGCCGAGAACCAGGATCGGCGCGACCGCCATGGTCGAGGCGGCCGACAGTTTCGCGTAGAACAGCCCCTCCGGGCTCGAATAGCTGGCGATGAAGGCGGTCAGCGGCGCCGACTGCGAGGCGGACAGGTTCAGCGTCCAGAAGGCCTCGTTCCATGCCAGGATGATGTTCAGCAGCAGGGTGGAGGCGATGCCGGGCACCGCCATCGGCAGGAGGACGAACAGGATCTCGTCGCGCAGGCCGGCGCCGTCCATCCGTGAGGCTTCCAGGATCTCGCCCGGGATTTCGCGGAAGTAGGTGAACAGCATCCAGACGATGATCGGCAGGTTGATCAGCGTCAGCACGATGACCAGGCCGATGCGGCTGTCGAGCAGCCCGAAATCGCGGAACAGCAGGTAGATCGGGATCAGCACGCCGACCGGCGGCAGCATCTTGGTCGACAGCATCCACATCAGCACGTCGCGGGTGCGCTTGCCGGGCACGAAGGCCATCGACCAGGCGGCGGGGACCGCGACCAGCAGGCCAAGAAGCGTCGAGCCGACCGAGATGACCACCGAGTTCCAGAAATGGAGGAAATAGTCGGACCGCTGCTGGACCTCGGCATAATTCTCCAGCGTCCAGTGGAAGGCGAGGAAGGTCGGCGGGGCCGCCACCGCCTCGGCCTCCGTCTTGAAGCTGGTCAGGGCGGTCCACAGGATGGGGAAGAAGATCACGATCCCGACGGTCCAGGCGATCAGGGTCACGACCAGCATGCGGCGGTTGGTTGCAGCGCGCGCCATGGTCAGATGTCCAGGTTGCGGCCGATCATCCTCATCAGGAAGACGGCGACGATGTTGGCGAGGACGACGGCGACGATGCCGCCCGCGGAGCCGCCGCCGACATCGAACTGCAGCAGCGATTGGGCATAGACGAGATAGGTGATGTTGGTGGTGGCGGTGCCGGGGCCGCCGTTGGTCGTCACCAGGATCTCGGCGAAGACCGACAGCAGGAAGATGGTCTGGATCAGCGTCACCACCGTCATCGCACGCGCCAGATGGGGCAGGATGATGTGGATGAAGCGGTCGAGTGCTCCGGCGCCGTCCATCTCCGCCGCCTCCAGCCTTTCGCGGTCGAGCGACTGGAGGGCGGTCAGCAGGATCAGCGTGGCGAAGGGCAGCCACTGCCACGTCACGATCAGGATGATCGAGGACAGCGGCGCCTCGGCCAGGAAGTCGAAGGGCTGGAGCCCCACCCCCTTCGCGATGGCGGCGAACAGGCCGTTCACCGGGTTCATCAGCATGTTCTTCCATACCAGCGCCGAGACGGTGGGCATGACGAAGAAGGGCGCGATGACCAGAAGGCGGACGATGCCGCGCCCCCAGAAGGGCTGGTCGAGCAGCAGGGCCAGCCCGATCCCGCCGGCGATGGTCAGCACCAGCACCCCGCCGACGAGCGCCAGCGTGTTGCCGAGGGCGGAGAAGAAGGCCGGATCGGTGAGGAAATACTGGTAGTTCAGCGTGCCGATGAACTCCTCCGTCCCCGGCATCAGCAGGTTGTAGCGGAGGAAGGAGAAGTAGAGCGTCATCACGAGCGGGATCAGCATCCAGCCGAGCAGCAGGATGACGGCCGGAGACATCGTCAGGCGCGCGGCTGCACGCGAATGTGCGGTGGCCATGGCTCGACCCTTGGGTAGCGGCGTTGCGGGGCGCGGCCATCTTCCGCCGCCATGCCCGTGAAGGCCGGAATGACGGCGGAAGATGGCTTTGCCATGATCGGACAGGACGGAAGGTCAGGCGTGTCCGCTTACTTGATGTAGCCGGCCTTGGTCATCTCGCGGGTGGCGAGCGTCTGGGCGGTCTGCAGGGCCTGATCGGCGGTCGTCTGGCCGGCGAGCGCGGCGGAGAAGGCTTGGCCCACAGCCGTGCCGATGCCCTGGAACTCGGGGATGGCGACGAACTGCACGCCGGTGTAGGGGACCGGCTGGACCGTCGGGTGCTGCGGATCGGCGGCCTGGATCGACTTCAGCGTCAGGTCGGCGAAGGGAGCGGCCTTGCGGTATTCAGGGTTGGCATAGAGCGAGCTGCGGGTGCCCGGCGGCACGTTGGCCCAGCCCTCCTCCTTGGCGACGAGGTCGAGATACTCCTTGGAGGTCGCCCAGGCGATGAAGGCCTGCGCGGCGTCGCCCTTCTTGCTGCTGGCGGGAATTCCCAGGCTCCAGGCCCACAGCCAGTTGGACCGCTTGCCGAGACCGGTATCGGGGGCCAGCGCGTAGCCGACCTTGTCCGCCACCTTGCTCTGCGCCGGGTTGGAGACGAAGGAGGCGGCGACGGTGGCGTCGATCCACATCGCGCATTTGCCCGACTGGAACAGCGCCAGATTCTCGTTGAAGCCGTTGGAGGAGGCGCCCGGCGGGCCGGCATCCTTCATCAGGCCGAGATAGGTGGTCAGCGTCTGCTTCCACGGATCGGTGTTGAACTGCGGCTTCCAGTTCATGTCGAACCAGCTGGCGCCGAAGGAGTTCGCCATGGCGCTGAGGAAGGCCATGTTCTCGCCCCAGCCGGCCTTGCCGCGCAGGCAGATGCCGTAGACCTCGGCCTTCTTGTCGGTCAGCTTGCGCGCCGCGTCGGAGACGAAGGCCCAGGTCGGCGCCTCCGGCATGGTCAGGCCGGCCTTCTCGAACAGGTCCTTGCGGTACATGACCATCGAGCTTTCGCCGTAGAAGGGCGCGGCATAGAGGGTGCCGTCGGTGGTCAGGCCGTTGCGGATGGAGGGCAGCAGATCCTCGACGTCATAGTTGGCGCCGAGCTTGGTCAGCGGCATCAGCCACTTCTGCTTGGTCCAGATCGGAACCTCGTAGGTGCCGATGGTCATGATGTCGTACTGGCCGCCCTTGGCGGCGATGTCGGTGGTGACGCGCTGGCGCAGCACATTCTCTTCCAGCGTCACCCAGTTCAGCGTGATGTCGGGATGCGCCTTGGTGAAATGCTCCGACAGCTTCTGCATGCGGATCATGTCGCCGTTGTTCACCGTGGCGATGGACAGCGTTTCCGCCTGGGCGGAGCTGCCGAGAAACGCGGCGACGGCCGCGCCGATCAAGGAAAGCGCACGCTTCATTCCTGTTTTCCTCCCCAATGTCCTGCCCGGCCGCGCCCTGGCTCTGGTCCCGCCGGCCTTTGCGACTGATCGCCCGACATCCGGATGCTCTGCGGCAACTGGTTTGTGGAGCGCACTAACAATGTGACTCAGCCTGAGGCTGGGTGCAATAGATAAATCACACTGATTTTGATATCCGGAGAGGTATGACGCCGGTTTTGCCGCGAGTGGCGGATGGGATTGGTATATATATGACAGAAGGAATAAGCCGGATTCGCCGCCGTCCTTGTGCCGTTGGAGTGCCGCTTGCTAGGGTGGCGACGTTACAACGCTGATCGATAAGAGGGATTATTGCAGTGGTTAATCGGCGTTAAATAAATCACTTTGATTTTGTTAGGATTGGTTGTTATACGGACTATTGCTGGGTTTCAAGGCGGAGAGGCGGCGGGAGGATGCGGGGCGGCGACACCACCGGGCTGCGCGCCTACAACGAGCGGCTGGTCATGCATGCGCTGTTGCAGGCCGGCATGCTGTCCAAGGCGGAAATCGCGCGGGAGACCGGGCTGAGCGGGCAGGCGGCGTCGGTGATCGTCAACCGGCTGCTGGAGGACGGCCTGCTGGTCAAGCTCGACAAGGTGCGCGGGCAGGTCGGCCAGCCATCCACCCCGATCGCGCCGAATCCGGAAGGTGCCTATGCGCTGGGGGTGAAGATCGGCCGGCGCAGTGTCGAGTCGATCCTGATCAACCTGCTGGGGGAGGAGCTGGGGGCGAGCCGGGTGCGCTATGACGCGCCGCTGCCGGAGCCGACGATCGCCACCGCGATCGCCCAGGCGTCCGGGCTGCTGGCGCATCTGTCGCCGGCGGCGCGCGCGCGGGTGGTCGGGCTGGGCATCGCCATGCCGGACGAAATCCATGCCTGGTCGGCGGAGCTGGGGCTGGCGCCGGGGGCGCTGGACGGCTGGCGCGATGCCGACATCTGCGGCGCCTTCGCGCGCGAGACCGGATTGCCGGTGACGCTCTACAACGACGCCGCGGCGGCCTGCGCGGCGGAGATGATCGCCGGCGACGCCATCACCAGCCGCAGCGCGCTGTACATCTATCTCGGCACCTTCATCGGCGGCGGGGTGGTGATCGACGGCCGGCTGTACCGGGGGGAGCAGGGCAATGCCGGCGCCATCGGGTCGATGCCCACCGGACCGACCGGGCCGGGCACTCCACCGGGGCAGCTGATCCACAGCGCCTCGGTCTTCCTGCTGGAACGCGCATTGGAGGCTGCCGGGATCGATCCGTCGGCGGCGCTGTCGGCCACATTGCCGGACGGGGCCGGGGAGAAGGCGGATGCCATCTTTGACGCCTGGGCGGAAACGGCCTGCGCCGAGCTGTCGCGCGGCGTCGTCTCGGCGCTGAGCGTCATCGACTTCCAGGAGGTGGTGGTCGACGGCTTCCTGCCGCCGTCCTGGCGCGACCGCTTCACGCAGCGGCTGTCGGCGGCGGTCGGGTGCTTCAACCGGTCGGGGTTGAAGGCCGCACCGGTGATGGCCGGTTCCATCGGGCCGATGGCCCGCGTGCTGGGGGCGGCGATGCTGCCGCTGAAGGCGCGATTCTCGCCCGACACCGATCTGCTGGTGCGGTCGGGCATGGCGCGGGATCTCGTCTGAAGCCTCAGATCACGATGCCAGCCAGGGCGGGGCTCTGGTCCAGGGCGTCGGCGAGGGTTTCCAGCATGCGGCAGCAGTCGGCGCGGCCGATGGGGGCGCCCAGGCAGATGCGCAGGGCCTCCGGCGCCGTGCCGGCGGTCAGGAAGGTGTCGCTGACGGCGGCGGCGATGCCGTGGCTGCGCAGATATGCCGCGAATTCGCCGCGGGTCCAGGCCGGCGGCAGGCTCAGCCACAAATGGAAGCCTTGCGCATGGGCGGTCGCCGTGGCCGGCGGCAGGAGGTCGCGCGCCATGCCCTGGCGGGCCGAGGCCTCGGCTCGGATGGCGGTCAGCAGCGCGTCGGCGGTGCCGTCGGTGATCCATTGGGTGGCGATGGCGGCGGGGACCGGCGGGGTGCCGAGGATGGTGGCGCGCTGGGCGGCGGCCAGCCGCATCGCCTGACGGCTGTCGGGGGCTGCGACATAGGTGATGCGCAGGCCGGGTGCCACGCATTTGGCGAGGCCGACGACGTGGAAGGTCACGTCGGGCGCCAGGGCGGCGATGGGCGGCGGGGCGTCCTGCGGCAGCACGCCGTAGATGTCGTCCTCGATGATCGGGATGTTGTGGTCGCGGGCGATGGCGGCGATGGCGGCGCGCCGTTCCGCCGGCAGGGTCGCCGTGGTCGGGTTGTGCAGGGTGGGGGTGCAGTAAAGGGCCTTCGGGGCATGGGCCGCCACCGCGGCGCGCAGGGCGTCGGGATCGAGGCCGTCGCCGTCCATCGCCACCCCGACCACCCGCAGGCCGAGCTGCCGGGCGATGGCCTTGAAGCCGGGATAGGTCAGCGCCTCCGTACAGACAATGTCGCCGGGGCGGGTCAGCATGCAGAGCAGGGCCAGCAGGGCGGATTGCGTGCCGGGGCAGACGACGATGCGGCCGGGATCGTCGAGGTTCGGCAGGCGTTTGGCGAGCCAGCCCGCGCCGGCGGCGCGGTCCTCCTCCGCGCTGCGGAACCCGGCACCGGTCTCCGGGTAGCGCAGCAGCGCCTGCGGGTCGAGCCGCAGCATCGCCTGGGCCAAACCGCGGCGCACGCGGTCCAGCAGGTCCGGAGCATCGGGCAGCGGCGGCTGGTTCATCGTCATGTCGATGACCGCGGCCGGGGCGGTGGAGGTCGGGCGGGTCGGGGCGGCCTCGACCGGCGGACTGTTCGGCGCCGTGTTCCGTGCGCTGACGAAGGTGCCCTGGCCGACGCGGGCGTCGAGCAGGCCGCGGCGGCGGGCCTCGCTGTAGGCGCGGCTGACGGTGGTCAGGTCGACGCCCAGCCGGTCGGCCAGCAGGCGTTGCGGCGGCAGCCGCTGTCCGGCCGCCAGCCGGCCGGCGGCGATGTCGTCGGCAAGGGCGTCGGCGATGGCGAGATAGACCGGCTTGGCACGGTTGGTCAGGTCGGGCTGCCAGATGGCGGTATCCGCCGGGTCGGCTTGTCCTGCGTATTCGGATTGCATGGATGTCCTGGCCGTTCCCTTGCCTGCATGCTGCGGCACCGTCCGCATCATATGCGTGTTTGGGTGCAGGTGCCATCCCCTCTCCCGGGGTGGGAGAGGGCGATTCACGTTGCGCGACCGGTCACGGCGCCAGGAAGACGCTGTCGTGTCTGGCCGGTTGGCCGGCGCCGGTGTCGGGGGTCAGGGTGACGGTCACCGGGGTGGAGGAGGCCGGCAGCGCCGCCTGCGGCACGCGGACCTGGATGCGGTAGGTCTCCACCGCGTTGGCGCGGGCGGACAGCGACAGTTCGCCGGCCTCGCTGCCGTCGCCGGACAGGCTGAGGCTCGCCTGCGGCAGACCCGACAGGGTCAGGCGATAGTGGCGCTCGGTCAGCGACATGTTGGAAATCTTGATGGTGTAGGCGTTCTGGATGCGGCCGTCGGTCAGCGTGACGAACAGCGGCGCCCGGTCGCGCAGGACGGAGACGTCGTTGCTGGACTTCATCGCCAGCGCGATCGCCATCACCCCGCCGACCACCACCAGCATCAGGCCATAGACGATGGTGCGCGGCCGGATCAGGCGGTAGCGGGCGGGCGGCGTGCCGGTCGCCTTGGCGGCCTGTGCCGTCAGAGTGTCGAAGCGGATCAGGTCGCCGGGCCGGCCGATGCGGGCCATCACGTCGTTGCAGGCGTCGACGCACAGGCCGCAGCCGATGCATTCCATCTGGATGCCGTCACGGATGTCGATGCCGGTCGGGCAGACCTGCACGCACTGGTCGCAGTCGATGCAGTCGCCCTGGCCCTTGTGGGTGCGGGTGTCCCACCCCTCGCTTTTGCGCAAGGGGGCCCGCCCTTCGCCGCGCCAGTCCTGATAGGTGACGACCAGGCTCTCCTCGTCCAGCATCGCGGCCTGGATACGCGGCCATGGGCAGACGTAGAAGCACATCTGTTCGCGCATGAAGCCGGCCATGGCGTAGGTGCAGGCGGCGATGAACAGGACCGACCCGGCGGCGAGTGCGGAGGCGTCGAAGCGCAGCAGATCGACCGCGAGCGCCGGCGCGTCGGTCAGATAGGCGATGCCGAGGAAACCGGTGACCAGCGAGACCGCCAGCCACGCCGCATGCTTGACCGTCTTCTTCGCCAGCCAGCCGGCGGTCCAGGGATGCTTGTCCAGCCGGATGCGGTCGCCGCGGTCGCCCTCCACCCGCCGCTCCACCCAGACGAACAGGTCGGTCCACACCGTCTGCGGACAGGTGAAGCCGCACCAGACCCGCCCGCCCAGCGCCGTCGCCAGGAACAGCCCGATGGCGGCGATGATCATCACGCCGGTGATGTAATAGACATGCTGCGGCCACAGTTGCAGGGCGAAGATGTAGAAGCGCTGGCTGCCCAGGTCGAACAGCACCGCCTGATCGGGCAGACCCGGTCCGCGATCCCAGCGCAACCAGGGCAGGACGGCGAACAGCGCCAGCAGCACCACGCCCAGCACCGTCTTCATACGCCGGTATCGCCCGCGCACCGCCTTGGGATGGATCTTGCGGTGGGGAGCATAAGCCGGCGGCGGGTCCGGATTGGCGGCCGCATGGTCGGGGCGGCGGGTGATGATGGGCGCATCGCTGGGCATGGATCACCTGGCACGAAGAGGAGGTCCGGCCACCTGCCCGCACCGGCAGGCGTATGGAGGGGTGGCCATCCGACAATGTAGTTTGTATGGATTATTTGTAGGGATTCGGCAAGTCGATGGTGGGGCCGCCGTGGCTTGCGAGGGCCGAATGCGGCGGTATGTCGCATCTTTGTATGGAATTACTCTTCCGGATATCCCTACATCCTGATGGCTTGGAAGGAATGCCCGGTCGCCTGCATGTCACCCTTCCGCCGGCCGCCATTGCCGGACGGGCGTCCCGGTGCACATTGTCGTCGACCGGAGACGACCACGCGGCAGGTCCCATGAGCGGAAAGCTGAGCAAAAAGGCATCGGGAACGGACACCGGCAATCCCTGCATCGGCCTCTGCCGCTTCGGCGGGGGCGGTGCCTGCCTGGGCTGCCACCGCAGCAAGGCGGAGGTGAAGGGGTGGAAACGGCTGAGCGACACGGCCAAGGCGGCGATCAACGAGAGGATCCGCCAAGGCGTCGAAGCGGGATCGGTTGAAGGGAAGGCGCCGCGCAAGCGGCTGCGCAAGCTCGACAGGAAGATCTGCAAGCTGGAGTCGAAGCTCGCCCTGCTGCGGGCGGAGCGTGAGCGGGTGGCAGACTCCGGTGGTCAGACGCCCGAAAGCTCCAGGTAAAACTCGGCCGTTCCGCCTAGCGGGAGGTCACGCTCAAGGCTGCTATAAAGCTCGTTCGTGCAGACACTGAACAGAGCAAGCAAGCATCCATGCCAGGGCCAGCCTTCCGTCGCGAGAGCCGGTGCGACAGGATCGAGGGGGCAGGCGGTCCGGCCCGCAGGCTGGGCGCCATCCTGTCGCTGTCGCTGCTTCTGGTCCCCCATGCCGCGCCGGCCCAGACAATCGAGGATCTGTCGACCCTGTCGATCGAGGAGCTGGGGGCGATCAAGGTCACCTCGATCTCAAAGCGGCCGGAACCGCTGAGCGATGCGGCGGCGGCGGTCTATGTCATCACGGCGGAGGACATCCGGCGGTCCGGCGCCACCAGCCTGCCCGAAGCGCTGCGGCTGGCGCCCAACCTGGAGGTCGCGCGGCTGAACACCGCCGGCTATACCGTCACCGCCCGCGGCTTCAACTCGCCGGAATCCTCCAACAAGCTCCAGGTTATGGTCGACGGCCGCAGCGTCTATTCGCCGGTCGCCTCCACCGTCTTCTGGGAAGGGGTGAACGTCCCCCTGTCGGAGATCGAGCGGATCGAGGTGGTCAGCGGCCCCGGCGGCACGCTGTGGGGTGCCAACGCGGTCAACGGCGTCGTCAACGTCATCACCCGCTCCGCCGGCGACAGCACCGGCGGATTCGCCGAGGTCGGCGCCGGCTCCGGCGAGCGCAACGGCACGCTGCGCTATGGCGTGAAGGCGGCGGATGGCGCGATGGCGCTGCGCGGCTATCTGACCGGCTTCGACCGGCGCAGCAGCTTCGCGGTGACGCGGGGCGATGCCTCGACCGACGCCTTCGACGGGTCGCAGGCCGGATTCCGGCTGGATGGCAAGACGGGGGACGGGGCGGCGGGCGGGGCGGCGTCGTACACCCTTCAGGGCGATCTGTACCGCAACCATACGGAATGGCTCGACACCACGCTGCATGGCGGGAACCTGCTCGGGCGCTGGACGCACAAGCTGGGCGACGGGTCGTCGGTGCAGCTCCAGGCCTATTACGACCAGCAGAACCGCGACTATCTGGTCGCGACCGACCGGGTGCAGACCTTCGACGTCCAGGCCCAGCACAATGTGGCGCTGGGCAGCCGGCACCAGCTGGTCTGGGGGGCGCAGTACCGGGTGTGGCAGTCGGCCTTCCGCTCCCTGGTGGCCTTCGGTTTTCCGGACGAGGACAAGACGATCTCGCTGGGCAGCCTGTTCGCCCAGGACGAGGTGACGCTGGCCCCGAAGCTGAAGCTGACGGTCGGCCTGAAGGCCGAATACAACAGCTATTCCGGCTTCGACCTGCTGCCCAACCTGCGGCTCGCCTGGCGGCTGTCGGATGCGCACATGTTGTGGACGGCGGTCAGCCGGTCGGTGCGCACGCCGTCACGCATCGATCGCGAGCTGTCGGGCGGCGGCATCCTGGCGCCCTCGCCGGATTTCCAGTCGGAGCGGCTGACCGCCTACGAAGTGGGCTATCGCGGCCAGCCCACGGCGAACAGCCGGGTGGCGCTGTCGGCCTTCTACAATGTCTATGACGACTTGCGCACCACCAGCATGACCGGTGGCGGCCTGCCGATCATGCTGCGCAACGACATGGAGGGCAGCACCTATGGTGTGGAAGGCTGGGGCAGCTATGGGCTGACCAGCTGGTGGACCCTGCATGCCGGGGCCAACTGGCTGCACAAGAGCCTGCGGCTGAAGCCGGGGGCGAATGACCTGTCGCGCTTTCAGGCCGCGGGGCAGGATCCGGCCTATCAGCTCCAGCTGCGCTCGCGGATGAACCTGACGCCGGAGGTGGAGTTCGACGCCACCCTGCGCCGGGTCGGCCGGGTCGCGGTGTCGAACGTCCCGGCCTATACCGAGGCCGACCTGCATCTGGGCTGGCACGTCACCCCGGCGCTGGAGCTGTCGCTGTTCGGCCAGAATCTGCTGCATGCCCGCCATCTGGAGGCCTACGACCCGTCCAACAATGCGCCGCGCGCCATCGGGCGGAGCATCTACGCCCGCCTGCGGGTGGGGTTCTGAGCGTGGAGGAGCGACCCATCCGCTGGGGCGGTCCGCTGGCGCTGGGCCTGCTGCTGGTGCTGGCCGGTGCGCCGGGGCCGGTCGCGGCGGCAGAACCGCTGGAGGCGGCGGTGAAGGCGACCTTCCTCTACAAGTTCATCGCTTTCGTCACCTGGCCGCAGAGCGCCTTTGCCACGACCGACAGCCCGTTCCGTCTCTGCGTGGAAGGGGTGGACCCGTTCGGCGAGCTGCTGGACCGTGTCGTCGCCGGGCAGAGCGCCGGCGGCCGGCCGATCGAGCTGGTGCGGCGGCCACGCTTCGAAAGAGGGTCCGGCTGCCATCTGCTCTATGGGACGGTGCCGATGGACCGGCAGCGCGGCGAGCCGGTTCTGACGGTCAGCGATGCCGATGCGCCGGGCGGATCGGGAGCCGGAGCCGTTATCACCTTCGTGCTGCGCGAGGATCGGGTCCGCTTCGTCATCGATGCGGCGGCGGCCCAGGACAACCGGCTGGCGATCAGTTCCAAGCTGATGAGTCTGGCGGTTCGGCAATGAGAAAGCGGGAGGGGGCGACGTGACCGATCTGGCCGGATTCTGGCGGCACACGCCGCGCCTGACCGCACTGGCGGTGGCGATCCTGCTGATCGCCGGCGGGCTGATGGCGATGGTCAGCGAAAAGGCCTATCGCGACGAGCGGGCAGGCGACGTGGAGGTGCAGGCGCGGATCCTGGCAGCCACCGTTACCGCGGCGCTGAGCTTCAACGATCGGAACGCCGCCGGCGAATATGTGGCGGCGCTGTCCGCCAGCCCGGAATTCGAGGCGGCCGGCGTCTATGACGGCAATGGTCGCCTGTTCGCCGCCCATACCGCGGGCGGTATGCTGCCGGTGCCGCAGGCTGCCGAGCCGTTGGGCCACCATTTCGATGGCGACCATCTGACGGTGACCGTACCGGTGATGCAGGATGGGGGAGCCATCGGCAGCGTGTCGCTGCGCACGCAGGTGGAGCCCTTCGCCCGCCGGGCCGAGCGCTATGTCGGCATGGCGCTGCTGCTGGCGATGACTTTGCTGATCGTGCTGGTGCTTGGCGCGGCGCAGGCGGCGCTGACGCGGGCCAACCGCGATCTGGCGGAGCAGGCGCGCGACCTGTCCGCCGCCAACGGGGCGCTGAACGCCGAGATCGCCGAGCGCGAGAAGGTCGAGGCCGCCCTGCGCCAGAGCCAGAAGATGGAGGCGATGGGCCAGCTGACCGGCGGCATCGCCCATGACTTCAACAACCTGCTCCAGGCGCTGGCGAGCTGCCTTCAGCTGGTCGGGCGGCGGGCGAAGGAGCCGTCGATCCAGCCGCTGCTGGAAACCGGGCATCAGGCGATCGACCGCGGCGCCAAGCTGGTGCAGCAGCTGATGGCCTTCGCCCGCCGGCAGACCCTGCGGCCGGAGCCGATGGACGTCCGCGACCGGCTGCTGGGCATGGCCGACCTGCTGACCCGCGCCATCCGCGCCGACATCACGCTGGAGACGCAGGTCGAACCGGGGCTGTGGCCGGTGGAGGTCGATCCGACCCAGTTCGAACTGGCGATCCTGAACCTTGCCGTCAATGCCCGCGACGCCATGCCGGAGGGCGGGCGGCTGCGCGTCACCGCGCGCAACCGGCCGGCGATTGGGGCCAGCGGCGATCTGGTGCAGGTGACGGTCGCCGACACCGGCACCGGCATGGAGCCGGAGGTGAAGGCCCGCGTCTTCGAGCCGTTTTTCACCACAAAGGAGGTCGGCAAGGGCTCCGGCCTCGGGCTGGCGCAGGTGTACGGCTTCACCCGGCAATCGTCGGGGCGGGTGGAGATCGACAGCGCTCCCGGCCGGGGCACCGCCGTCTCGCTGTTCCTGCCGCGGACGGCCAAGCCGGTGGCGGCCCCGGCGGCCGAACGGGCGCTGGACACCGCTCGCGGGGCGGGTCGGCGCCTGCTGCTGGTGGAGGACGATCCCGTCGTCGGCAGCATGGTGGCGGCGGCGCTCGACGAGATCGGCTATGCCGTGCTGCGCGCCGCCAATGCGGAGGAGGCACTGGGGCTGCTGACCGACGGGGATCTGCGGATCGACCTGCTGTTCAGCGACGTGGTGATGCCGGGGGCGATGAACGGCGTCGACCTCGCCCATACCGCCCGGCGCCTGCGGCCTGGCCTGCCGGTCGTGTTGACCACCGGCTACAGCGAGGACATCGCCCGCATCGAAGGGGTGCGGGTGCTGCCGAAGCCCTATCGCGTGGGTGCGTTGGCGGAACTGCTGGATGCCGCGCTGGGTGAGGGGGATGCACAGGATGGATCTTCGGGAAAAATGCCGCCGCGCGACCCCCTCACCCTAACCCTCTCCCCGGGGGGGAGAGGGGATTCTTCAGGAAATCCCTGATCGCCTCGACCACCGCGTCCTCGCATTCGCGGTGGGGGACATGGCCGGTGTCGGGCAGCAGGCGGACGGTGCCGCGCCCGGCGGCGATGCGGGCGGGGTGTTCGGCCGAACCGTATTCGTCGCGGTCGCCATGCAGGGCCAGCACCGGACAGCGGACCTCCGCCAGGGCGGCGTCCAGGGTCCAGCCGGCAAAGGCGGGGGACAGCCAGCTTTCGGTCCAGGCATCGGCCACCCAGCGCGCCTTGCCGCCATGGTATCGCGCCAGCCGGGCGAGCTGTGCCGGGTCCTGGAAGCCCTGCTTCGCCTCGCGGATTCCGGCCAGCGTGCGGTCCTCGACGAAGGCTTGCGCGGCGATGGTCACCAGCGCGCGGCAGCGGGAGGGGAAGCGCGCCGCCGTCTCCACCGCCATGCCGCCGCCGACGCTGTGGCCGCAGGCGATGAAATCACCGATGCCGAGATGGTCGAGCAGGAGGGGAACAATATCCCGCGCCTCCGCCGCGACGAAGCCGAGGGTCAGCGTGCCGGGATGAGGATCGGAGCGGCCGAAGCCCAGCCGGTCATAGGCGACGACCCGCCGCGCCGTCGCCGCAGCGAGGTGGGCCGGGAAGCTGCGCCACAGGTCGACGCAGCCGAGCGAATCGTGGAACAGCAGGATCGGCGGCAGTGATGCGGACGCATCGGGCGTCCAGTCCTTGACAGAGAGGCGGCCGGAGCCATCGGGGAGGGGGATGAGGCGGTCCTGGTCGCTGACGGCGGTGGTCATGTCGTCCGGTTGCTGGTGCAGTCGAAGCCGGACGGCAGGATAGCATGAATGCGGCGCTTCAGGCCCGCGCCCGCAGATGGGGGGTCATGCGCCATTCGGCGTGCTTGATCAGGCGGGTGGCGATGAAGTTGATCAGCAGGTAGAGGATGCCGGCGACGATGAAGATCTCGAACACCGCGAAGGTCTGGGCGATCATCCGACGGGCGACGCCGGTGATCTCCATCATCGTGATGGTGCTGGCGAGCGAGCTGGCCTTCACCATCAGGATCACCTCGTTGCCGTAGGCCGGCAGCATCTGGCGGATCGCCACCGGCAGGACGATGCGGCGGAAAACCCGCAGCCGCGACATGCCGCAGGCCCGCGCCGCCTCCACCTGTCCCTGCGGCACGGTTTCGATGGCGCCGCGCAGGATCTCGGCGGTGTAGGCGCCGGTGTTGAGCGCCAGCGCCAGGATGGCGCACCACATCGGCTGGCTGAGGACGGGCCAGAGGAAACTGTCGCGGATGAACTCGATCTGGCTGAGGCCATAATAGATCAGGAAGATCTGCACCAGCAGCGGCGTGCCGCGGAAGACGAAGCTGTAGGCCGAGGTGAGCGCCACCGCCACCCGGTTGCCGGACAGCCGCAGCAGGGCGGTGGCGAAGGCCAGAACCGCACCGAAGGCCAGCGCCAGCGTCACCAGTTGCAGGGTCAGGGGCAGGGCCGCCAGCAGGCGCGGCAGGCTGTCCCACATCAGGGTCCAGTTCATCGTCAGGCCCTCCGCACGCCGCGGCTCGCATAGCGCTCGGCCCGCTGGAACGCCGTCGTCGAGACGGTGGTGAGCGCGAGGTAGAGCAAGGCGGCGACGCTGTAGAACAGGAAGGATTGCCGGGTGGAGCCGGCGGCGGTGTGGGCGACGCGCATGATCTCGGCCAATGCGGTGACGGAGATGAGTGCCGTGTCCTTCAGCGTCAGCTGCCAGACATTGCCCAGGCCGGGCAGGGCGAAGCGCAGGGTCTGCGGCACCAGGACCCGGCGCAGGATGCGCCAGCGCCCCATGCCGCAGGCCCGCGCCGCCTCGATCTGGCCGTAGGGAACCGACTTAACGGCGCCGCGGATGACCTCGGTCGAATAGGCGCCGGAAATCAGGCCGACGGCGGCGACGCCGATGGAGAAGGCGTTCAGCTCGATGAGGCCGCCGTAGCCGAAGACGCCGGCCACCGCCATGATCATGCCCGAACCGCCGAAGAACAGCAGGTAGATCACCAGAAGTTCGGGCACGCCGCGCACGGCGGTGGTGTAAAGTTCCGCCAGACCCCTCAGCAGCAGGCTGTCGCTGAGCTTGGCGGCGGCGCCGGCGGCCCCGAAGGCGAGACCCAGCAGGAAGGACGAGAGCGCGACCGCGATGGTCATCGCCGTCCCGGACAGGAGCTGTGGGCCCCAGCCGTGCAGCCCGGAGGTGAGGAGATCCAGCATCGCGGTCACCGCACCGAAACGTCGTAGCCGAAATGCTTCTGGCTCAAGGTCGCGATGGTGCCGTCCTTGCCGGCATCGGCGATGGCCTTGTCCAGCCGTCCCTTCAGCTCGGCATCGGCCTTGCGCAGGCCGACACCCATGCCTTCGCCCAGCACGCCGCGGGTCATTGCCGGGCCGAACAGGGTCATGCCCTCGTTGCCGCTGGCGCGCATGAGCGCCTCGATCGGCGACCGGTCGCCGAAGATGGCGTCGACGCGGCCGGCGGCCAGATCGATGGCGGCGTTGTCGATCTTGTCGTAATTGCGCACCGTCACGTCCGGCAGGTGCTTTTCCAGGAAATCGACCTGGATGGTCGAGGTCTGGACGCCCACCGTCCTGCCCTTCAGCAGGGCGGCCAGCTTGGCGATCGCCGGCTTGGCCGCCGCCTCGTCGGCGAGGTCGACGCGGTCGACACCGACGCCGCTACCGGCCAGCTTGGAGGTTTTCAGGGTGGCGAAGGTCGATTGTTCGGTGCCGTAGGGACCGGCGAAGGCGATGACCTTCTTGCGCTCGTCGGTGATGGTCATGCCGGCCATGATGGCGTCGATCTTGCCCTGCTGGAGCGACGGGATCATGCCGTCCCAATCCATCGCCACCAGCTCGCAGTCGGCTTCGATCCGCTTGCACAGGTCCCAGGCGAGGTCGATTTCGAAGCCGACCAGCTTGCCCGAGGAATCCATGCCGTTCCACGGCGCGAAGGCGCCTTCCGAGGCGATGCGGATTTTCTTCGCGTCCTTCGCCATCGCCGGAACGGCGCTGCCGGTCGCCAGGGCGCCCAGCACCAGAGCCAAAAGGATCTTCTTCATTGGTTGGTATCCTGTGTTCGTTTGTCCGCTCAGGCCCGTTTTTTTGAGATCCGGCCCGGCCGCGGAGCGGCGGACTTTGGCACGGGCCTCCGTCGGCCGTCATCGTCGCGAAGGCCGTGAACCCTGCGCCTCTGTGGCGCACCCCCCTTTTGGGGGCCGTTCAGGCGGCGGAAAGGTGGCGGGAGAGGAACTGGCGCACGCGGTCGGAATCCGGGTTGGTCAGCACCCTGTCGGGCGCCCCTTCCTCCTCGATGCGGCCCTGGTGGAGGAAGACGACCTTGGAGGAGACCTCGCGGGCGAAGTCCATCTCGTGCGTCACCAGGATCATGGTGCGCCCCTCGTCCGCCAACTGGCGGATGACGCGCAGAACCTCGCCGACCAGCTCGGGGTCGAGTGCCGAGGTCGGCTCGTCGAACAGCATCACCTTCGGCTGCATGGCGAGCGCGCGGGCGATGGCGGCGCGCTGCTGCTGGCCGCCGGAGAGCTGGACCGGGTAGCAATCGGCCTTGCCCAGGATGCCGACCTTGTCCAGCAGGCTTCTCGCGAGGTCGATGGCCTCGCCCTTCGGCACGCCCAGCACATGCACCGGCGCCTCGATCACGTTCTCCAGGATGGTCATGTGAGTCCAGAGATTGAAGTTCTGGAACACCATGCCGAGGCGGGTGCGGATGCGGTCGACCTGACGGGAGTTGGCCGGCATGGTCCGTCCGCGCGCCGTCTTCATCGCGATGGTCTCGCCGCAGATGGTGATGCGGCCCTCGTCCGGGACCTCCAGCATGTTGATGCAGCGCAGAAGCGTGCTCTTGCCCGAGCCGGACGAGCCGATCAGCGTGATGACGTCGCCTTCGCGGGCGGTCAGCGACACGCCCTTCAGCACCTCCAGCGATCCGAACCGCTTGTGGATGCCGTCCGCCTGGACGGCGACCGCGGCGGTGGGGTTGGAGGGCGGGTGGCGGTGGGCCGGCCCGTCCCGGCCGACGCTGGCGATAAGATGCTGGTCCATGCGGCGTCCCGATTTCGTTGGCGGCACGGAGCATCAGCGAAGCAGACGGCGGCGGGAAGATGAAAAAGTGACAGAAGAATCGGCCGGACTTGCCAGAATGGAAGCTTGGACTGCGCGGATTGGAAAGTCGGCAGCAGCCTACAGCCGGGCACGGGTGCTGCGCGGGGTGTTCAGCAGCAGGTTGGTCTCGCTGGTGGTGATGCCGGGAATGAGCCGGATGCGGCGCAGCACGCCGTCGAATTCCGGCAGGCTGCCGGCCGACAGCTCGACGATCAGGTCCCAGCGGCCGTTGGTGCTGTGGATCTCCATGATCTCGGGAAAGCCGCTGAGCGTCCGCACCACCCGGTCGGTGGCCTGCCCCTCCACCTCGATCAGCATGATGCCGCGCACCGGTGCCTCCACCGTGTCGGCGCGCAGGATCACCGTATAGCCGGTGATGATGCCGGAGCTTTCCAGCCGTTCCATCCGCGACCGCACCGTCGCCCGCGACACGCCCAGTTCGATGGCGAGGTCGGAAATGCTGCGGCGGCCGTCATGGCGCAGCAGGGTGATGAGCTTCTCGTCGAGCTGGTCGAGCGTCATGGTTCAGGCACTCCGACAATCTGGCAAGCTTGGCTGTTCAGTTTGGTAGGCTGGATCGCGACATTTGTCAAATTGCCCTGTCCGTTCCGCCGGGAGCCTGTGGTTTGCTGGTGAGAGGAACAGGCAAGAGACCAAACAATGTCCTACCAGAAGACAAAGACGAAGCAGTGCCGGCTGGTCGGCGTGCCGGTGCAGGATGGGGCGGGCCGGCTTGGCTGCGAAATGGGCCCCAGCGCCTACCGCACGGCGGGGATCGCGAAGGCGCTGTCGGACCTCGGCCACAGCGTCACCGACCTGGGCAACGTGGCACCCCTGCCGCAGCGGCCGATGTCGCATGGCAACGCCGCGCTGAAATTCCTGCCGGAAGTGGCGGGCTGGACCGCGGCGCTGTCGCAGGTGGCCTTCGAGGCGAGCGCCGGGCAGGACGCCATGCCGATCTTCCTGGGCGGCGACCACAGCCTGGCCGCCGGCACCCTGACCGGGCTGGCGCAGCGCGCCGCCGAGATGCGGCGTCCGCTGTTCGTGCTGTGGCTGGACGCGCATCCCGATTTCCACACGCTGGAGACGACGGAGAGCGGCAACCTGCATGGCGTGCCGATGGCCTACGCCACCGGCCTGGCCGGCTTCGACGGCTATTTCCCGCCGCCGCCGGCCCGGCTCGACCCGCACAATGTCTGCATGATGGGCATCCGCAGCGTCGATCCGGCCGAACGGCGGGCGCTGGAGACCTCCGGCATCACCGTCCACGACATGCGCAAGATCGACGAGCACGGCATCGTCGCCCTGCTGCGCCCGTTCCTGGAGCGGGTGGTGGAGGCGGACGGGCTGCTGCATGTCAGCCTGGACGTGGATTTCCTCGATCCCGGCATCGCCCCCGGCGTCGGCACCACGGTTCCCGGCGGCGCCACCTTCCGCGAGGCGCATCTGATCATGGAGATGCTGCACGACACCGGCATGGTCAGCAGCGTCGATCTGGTCGAGCTGAATCCCTTCCTGGACGAGCGTGGGCGGACCGCGACCCTGATGGTGGAACTGCTGGCGAGCCTGATGGGACGCCGTGTTCTCGATTATCCCACCCGCAGCTTCTGAACGAACGGAGCGTCCGACAATGATCCCGAACCTGAACCTCGTTCCCTTCGTCAGCGTCGACCATATGATGAAGCTGGTGCTGCACATCGGCGTGGAGCGCTTCCTGACCGAGCTGTCGGCCTATGTCGAGGAGGATTTCCGCCGCTGGGAGAGCTTCGACAAGACGCCGCGGGTGGCCTCGCACAGTGCGGAGGGGGTGATCGAGCTGATGCCGACCAGCGACGGCCGCACCTATGGCTTCAAGTATGTCAACGGCCATCCGAAGAACATGCGGGAGGGCCGGCAGACCGTCACCGCCTTCGGCGTGCTGGCCGATGTCGGCAACGGCTATCCGGTGCTGATGACGGAGATGACGATCCTGACGGCGCTGCGGACCGCTGCCACCTCCGCCGTCGCGGCGAAGCATCTGGCGCCGAAGGATGCGACCTGCATGGCGATCATCGGCAACGGCGCCCAGGCCGAGTTCCAGGCGCTGGCCTTCAAGGCGTTGCTGGGGATCCGCAAGCTGCGGCTCTACGACATCGACCCGGTGGCGACGCAGAAATGCGTGCGCAACCTGCGCGACCAGGGCTTCGAGATCACCGCCTGCAAGTCGACCGAGGAGGCGGTGGAGGGCGCGCAGATCATCACCACCGTCACCGCCGACAAGCAGTATGCCACCATCCTGACCGACAACATGGTCGGGGCGGGCGTGCACATCAACGCGGTCGGCGGCGACTGTCCCGGCAAGACGGAACTGCACCGCGACATCCTGCTGCGCTCGGACATCTTCGTCGAATATCCGCCGCAGACCCGGATCGAGGGCGAGATCCAGCAGCTCGCCCCCGACCATCCGGTGACGGAGCTGTGGACGGTGATGACCGGGCAGGCGGTGGGGCGGCGCGATGCCCGGCAGATCACGCTGTTCGATTCGGTCGGCTTCGCGACGGAGGACTTTTCCGCCCTGCGCTATGTCCGCGACAAGGTGGCGGGGACGGGGTTCTACGAGAACCTGGACATGCTGGCCGACCCGGACGAGCCGCGCGACCTGTTCGGCATGATCCTGCGCGCGGCGAAGCCCGCCCCGGTGGGCGAGGCGGCGTAGGGAGAATTCCAAAACCCGCCAAAATCCCTCTCTCCCCCCCGGGGAGAGGGGATCTTTCCGCGAGGGGGAGTGCGGGTTATCCCACGCCCTCCCCCTCCGCCAGTGCCTGCTCGGCGCTCAGTTCCTCAAGGTCCAGTTCCGCCTCCAGCCGGTGCAGCACCGTGTCGTGGATGCGGCCGCCGCGGTGCAGCCCCAGGATCTCGGCGCGGGCGGCGCGGTTGGCGGCCAGGACGGCGGCGAAATGCTCGCGCCGGTCCTCCGTCAGCATGCCTTCGCTCTCGTGGAAGCGCTCGGCCATCGTCGCGCGGTGGCCGTATTGTTCGAGCAGGCGGGGATGGCGCTGGCCGCCGTCCGGCGTGCCGGACCGCTTGCGCACCGCCTCCAGCGCGGCGCGGGCCATGCGGATGCGGGTTTCCGATTCCGACAGGGTCGGCTGCCGCTCCAGCGTGAAGCCGCCCAGCCGCATCCTGCGGATCAGCGGTGCCAGCGTCGTCGCCTGTCCCAGGATCGACACCAGGATCACCGCCCAGGTGGTCGCCAGGATGATGTCGCGGCCGGGGAATTCGACGGGAACCGACAGGGCGACGGCCAGGCTGACCACGCCGCGGATCGCCGCCCAGCCCATGATCACCGGCACCGCCACCGACGGGTAGGGATCACGCCGCCGCAAGCCCGGGAACAGGAAGCGGGGCAGGTAGGTCGAGGGGAAGAGCCAGGCGAAGCGCGACAGGACCATCGCCAGGGTGACGGCGACGATCATGGGCAAGAGGTCGGTCAGGCCGGTGCCGGCGGTCTCCAGCCGGCCCAGCACGCCGCGCAGCGACAGGCCGATGATGATGAAGACCATCGATTCCATGAGGAACACCGCCACCGCCCACACCGCGTTGGCGTGGGTGCGCAGCTGTGCGGTGAACAGGTCGTGCTGGCGCCGGCCCATCACCAGCCCGCAGCCGACGGTGGCGAGCACGCCCGACACCTCCAGCGCCTCGCCGCCCAGATAGCTGCCCCAGGCGGCGAGGAAGCCGCCGACGATGCTGAGCGGCACGTCGCGCAGGCGGCCGAGCAGCAAAGCCGCGACATGGCCGAACACCACCCCGGCCACCACCCCGCCGATGGCGAGCCACAGGAACTCCAGCGAGGCGTGGCCGGCGTTGAAGGTGCCGGTCATCCCGGCGGCGATGGCGATGCGGAACAGCACCAGCCCGGTGGCATCGTTCACCAGGCTTTCGCCTTCCAGCAGGGTGACGATGCGCGGCGGCAGCGGCAAACCCTTCAGCGCCGCCTTGGCCGCCACCGCGTCGGGCGGCGACAGGATGGCGCCCAGCGTGAAGCAGGCGGCCCAGGGCAGCGACGGCATCACCAGATGGGCGGCCACCCCGACCGCCAGCGTGGTGAAGGCGACCGCTCCCACCGCAAGCTGAAGGATGATGCGCAGGTTGGCGCGGAAGTCGCTCCACACCGTGAAATAGGCGCTGGCGAACAGCAGCGGCGGCAGGAACAGCAGCAGCGTCAGGTCGGGATCGGGCGTGATCTCCGGCAGGCCGGGGATCAGGGCGAGCGCAATGCCGCCCAGCACCAGCACGGCGGACGGCGGCATGCGCAGGCGCTTGGCCGCCAATTCCAACACGATGATCGCCGCCATCAGGCCAAGAACGAGTTCGAACTGACCGGAAGGCGACATGCTGCTGGTCCGCTGTTCTGTTGTCGTGAAGAGGAAACGGGTGTCAGGCGGCCGTCGGCGTCGCCACGCCCGGAGTTGCCTTCTTCAAGCGTTCATACCAAGACGGCGGCGCATCCGCGAGATGATCGCGGCGAGCGCGAAGCCGCCGACCAGCCCGATATGCTCGAAGAAGGCGTTGGTGGCCATGAAGCGCTCCGGCCCGGCCATCGTCCAGAAGTCATTGGCGATCAGGGCGGCCAGAACCGTGAAGACGCCGAGCGCGCCGGCGCCGAGCCACAGCGCGCGGTCCAGCAGGATCAGCAGCGGGCCGACCAGTTCGACCAGGATGGTCAGGGCCGCCCACAGGGCCGGCGGGGTGAGGCCGAAATGCGCCTGCTCGGCGACGGCGCCCGGCCAGTCGGTGAGCTTCACCATGCCGCCGAGAAGGTAGGCACCCACCAGTGCCAGCCGGGCGAGCAGCCAGGTGCCGTCCCAGTCGAGGATGCGGTCGACGATGCGTTCCGCCGGGCGTTCGAGGTCGCGGAAGGTCATGGGGGAGCCGTTTCGGTTTTCGGAGAGTGAGGGGACGCGATGATCGCCCTCTCCCCAGGGGGGAGAGAGGGGATCCGCTGTAGGGGAAACGCGCCTTACACCGCCCAGCAGCCGCAGCCCAAGGCACCCCAGAAGGACTGCACGTCGGCGGCCGGCACGTCGGCGGCATAGGCGGCGGCGTGGTCGTGGCCGTGGACGCCGCAGCCGGTGGCGCAGCCGCAGGCAGAGGCCAGAGCCTTGCGCTGGTCACCCGCACTCCTGTCGGCCGACTTGTAGTAGCCGCCGAAGCTGCGCACCGGCGACCAGTCCGGCATCGGCTTCGGCAGTTGCGGTGCCAGCGGGCCGTAATCGCCCTCGCCATGCACCACGGCACCGCCGAGCATGGTCAGGACGGAGGTCAGGTGGACGATGCGGTCCTCCGGCACCGAGAAGAAGTCGTCGGACAGCACGGCGAGGTCGGCGAGCTGGCCGGCCTTGATCTGGCCCTTCTTGCCCTGTTCGTTGGAGAACCAGGTGTTGGCCTCCGTCCACAGCCGCAGCGCCGTCTCGCGGTCCAGCAGATTGGCCCGCGGATAGAGGCTGAGGCCGCCCACCGTCCGGCCGGTCACCAGCCAGGACAGCGAGACCCACGGGTTGTAGCTGGCGACGCGGGTGGCGTCGGTGCCGCCGCCGACAGGCAGGCCGGCCGCCATCATCTTGGCGATCGGCGGCGTCTGTTCCGCCGCCTTGGCGCCGTAGCGCTCGACGAAATACTCGCCCTGGTAGGCCATGCGGTGCTGGACGGCGATGCCGCCGCCGAGTGCGGCGATGCGGTCGATGTTGCGGTCGCTGATCGTCTCGGCATGGTCGAAGAACCAGTGCAGCCCGTCGAAGGGGACGTCGCGGTTGACCTTCTCGAAGACGTCGAGAGCGCGGCTGATGGTCTGGTCGTAGGTGGCGTGCAGGCGCCAGGGCCAGCGGTTCTCGGCCAAGAGGCGGATCACCGGCTCCAGGTCGCCTTCCATGCTGGGCGGCATGTCCGGGCGGGCGACGCGGAAATCCTCGAAGTCGGCGGCGGAATAGACCAGCATCTCGCCGGCGCCGTTGTGGCGGTAGCTGTCGTCGCCGTCGCCGGGCTTGACCTTCGACGCCCAGCCGGCGAAGTCGGCCAGTTCCTCTTTCGGCTTCTGGGTGAACAGGTTGTAGCTGATGCGCAGGGTGAGCTCGCCGTCGGCATGCAGCTTCTCGACGATGGCGTAATCGTCGGGATAGTTCTGGTAGCCGCCGCCGGCGTCGATCACCCCGGTCACGCCCAGCCGGTTCATCTCGCGCATGAAATGGCGGGTCGAGTTCAGCTGGTAGTCCGGCGGCAGCTTCGGTCCCTTGGCCAGCGTCGAATAGAGGATCGTCGCGTTGGGCTGGGCCAGCAGCAGGCCGGTCGGGTTGCCGGCGGCGTCGCGGACGATCTCGCCGCCCGGCGGGTTCGGCGTGTCCTTGGTGTAGCCGACGGCACGCAGGGCCGCGGCGTTCAGCAGGGCGCGGTCGTAGAGGTGCAGGATGAAGACCGGCGTGTCGGGGGCGGCGGCGTTCAGCTCCTCGATGGTCGGCAGGCGCTTTTCGGCGAACTGGTGCTCGGTGAAGCCGCCGACGACGCGGACCCATTGCGGCGCCGGGGTGATCGCCGCCTGCTGCTTCAGCATCGCCATGGCGTCGGCGAGGCTCGGCACGCCGTCCCAGCGCAGCTCCATGTTGTAGTTCAGGCCGCCGCGGATGATGTGCATGTGGCTGTCGATCAGCCCGGGGATCACCCGCCGGCCCTTGGCGTCGATCACCGTCGCCTGCGGCGCCGCGGCGCGCACCTCGGCTTCCGTGCCGACGGCGAGGAAGCGGCCGTCGCGGATGGCGATGGCGCTGGCCTGCGGGTTGGCGCGGTCGAGCGTGGTGACCTTGGCGTTGACGAGGATCAGGTCGCCTGAGGCGGCAGTGTTCGGCATGGCGGCATTCCCGGGTCTGGACGCGAGGGTGGACAGCAGCGGCGATGCCAGCAGCGATGCGGCGGCGGTTCCCGCCATCGCCTTGCGGCGGTCGATGGTAGCAGGGGTTGAGGGCTTCACGCCTTATCCCCTTCGGCAGTCTGGGCGGCAGTCTGGGCGGTGGCCTTGACGGCCGGCGGCGTTTCCGCTCCGGCATGCGGCCCCAGCACATGGCGGGCGCAATCGGTCTGGATGAAGGCGACGACCGGTTCGCCGGCGATCAGCCGCTTGACGACCGGCACCACCTGCTCGCCGACCAGCATGCCGAGCAGTCCGATCAGGGCGATGGTCGGCGGCGCGGGGGAGCGGACGCCGATCAGCGCATAGATGACGCCGACCAGGATGCCGGCGCCGGCCGAAAGGAGATAGGGCATCATGGGTCCGGACTCCCGGTCTGGAAAATAGGGGCCGGTGCCCGGCCGGAACCGGGCACCGGGACATGTCGGATCAGGCGTGCTTGAGGCCGCCGACCACCTTGTGCGGGAACTCGCCGCGCTGCGGGGCCTTGTGGACCATGGTGTAGGCGTAGTCGACGCCCATGCCGTAGGCGCCGAAATGCTCGCGGACGATGTTCATCACGCCGTCATAGCTCTCGCGCTTGGCCCAGTCGCGCTGGATTTCCAGCAGGACGTTGATCGCGGTGATGGAATGGGCGCCGGCCTGCTCCATGCGGCGGACCGCGGCGTCATGGGCCTCCTTGGAGGTGCCGCCCGAGCAGTCGGTGACGATGTAGACCTCGAAGCCTTCCTCGATGGCGCACAGCGTCGGGTACAGCAGGCAGGCCTCCGTCCACAGCGCGGCGATGACCAGCTTCTTCTTGCCGGTCGCCTTGACGGCGGCCACCAGCTCTTCGGAGTCCCAGCTGTTCATCGAGGTGCGCTCGATCGGGTCCTGCTTCAGGACGTCCATCAGCTCCGGCCAGATGTAGCCGGAGAAGCTCTCGGTCTCCACCGCGGTCACGATGGTCGAGGCGCCGAACAGCTTGGCGGTCTTGGCGAGCGCGATGGTGTTGTTCTTCAACTGCTGACGGTCGATGTTGACGACGCCGAAGGACATCTGCGGCTGGTGATCGATGAAGATGAAGACGGTGTCGTCGGCGTTGATGAGCGACTTGGCGTTGAAGGTCATGATTTTCCCTGTTTCACGTGGGTTTTGAAGGGGTTGGCTGCCGTTTTCGTCGGCGCCGCCGTCTGAAAGGACAATGGCACGAGGCTATGATGTGGGACAATCTTGCCAGTCAGCACATGATTGTTGCTGAAATGAAGACAGTTATCCGCCATCCGGTCAGGCCCGGATGAAGGCCAGCAGTTCCTCGTTCACGATGTCCTTGTGGGTGGTGCAGATGCCGTGCGGCGCACCGGGAACGACCTTGAGCGTGCCCTTCGGCAGGAGGGCGACGGCGGCCTTGGCGGAGGTGGCGATCGGGACGATCTGGTCGTCGTCGCCGTGCATCACCAGCGTCGGGACGATCATCTTCTTCAGGTCTTCGCGCTGGTCGGTCTCGGAGAAGGCCTTGACGCACTCGTACTCGGCCAGCAGGCTGCCCATCATGCCCTGCATCCAGAAGCTGTCGATGACGCCCTGCGAAACCTTGGCGCCCGGGCGGTTGTAGCCGTAGAAGGGGATGGTCAGATCCTTGAAGAACTGCGAACGGTCGGCCTTCACGCCGGCGCGGATGCCGTCGAACACCTCCATCGGCACGCCATCCGGGTTCCAGTCGGTCTTCACCATGATCGGCGGGATGGCGCCGATCAGCACCGCCTTGGCGACGCGCGACACGCCGTGGCGGCCGATGTAGCGGGCGACCTCGCCGCCGCCGGTGGAATGGCCGACATGGACGGCGTTCTTCAGTTCCAGCGCCTCGGTCACCGCGGCCAGATCGTCGGCGTAATGGTCGAGATCGTTGCCGAAGCCCGGCTGCGACGAGCGGCCATGGCCGCGGCGGTCATGGGCGATGGTGCGGTAGCCGTGCTGGGCCAGGAACATCATCTGGTCTTCGAAGGCGTCGCCGGTCAGCGGCCAGCCATGGCTGAAGACCACCGGCTGGCCGGTCTGCGGACCCCACTGCTTGACGTAGATCTGGACGCCGTCCTTGGTGGTGACGTAGCTGCCCTGGAGCATCGGTTTGGTTCCTTTGGTCGAATCGGAGCGGGTGGCCGTCTTCTCGGACGCGGCGGCCGGGCCGGCGAGCGCAGGCAGCAGACCGCTGCCCGCAACGGCGAGGGCGGCACTGCCGGACAGGACCGTTCGGCGGGACGGATGGAAATCCTGGGTGGTCATGCGAAATCCGTTCGGGGCGGGGCCGGTGGGAACCGCGCCGGCTGTCGTGATGAACGGATGTTAGGGAATGGGCGAAGAGGGTGATTGCCTCTTCGGAACGGCTTTTGCCGGTTCTGCGCATCGCGCCGCCCCGAACGCAAAAAGCCTCAAGATCCCCTCTCCCCGGGGGGAGAGGGGGATTTCGGTGGAGCACAGGGAACTATCCCGCCAACGACACCCACGCCGCATTGCGGCGGCTGGACTCCACGGCGCCGTGGATGAAGCGCACGCCGCGCACGCCGTCCTCCACTGTCGGGAGCGGCACGTCGGCCGGGGCCGGCCGGCCGTCCAAGCGGGCGGCGATACGGTCGGCGGCGTCGCGGTAGATTTGCGCGAAACCTTCCAGATAGCCCTCCGGATGACCGGCGGGGGTGCGGGAGATGGACGTGGCCGCCGGCAGGCTGCCGGCCCCGGCGCGCAACAATGTACGGGTCGGTTCGCCCAGCGGGGTGAAACGCAGCTCGTTGGGCTGTTCCTGCTGCCATTCCAGGCCGCCGGCCTCGCCGAAGACGCGCAGGCGCAGGCCGTTGGTGGTGCCGGGGGAGACCTGACTGGCCCACAGCATGCCGCGGGCGCCGCCGTCGAAGCGCATCATGATGTGGGCATTGTCGTCCAGCCGCCGGCCGGGCACGAAGGCGCTCAGGTCGGCGGCGAGGTCGGTGCAGGTGAGGCCGGTGACGAACTCCGCCAGATGGAAGGCGTGGGTGCCGATGTCGCCAATGCAGCCGGCGATGCCGCTCTGCGCCGGATCGGTGCGCCAGGAGGCCTGCTTCTGCCCGCTGGCCTCGAGGTTGGTCGCCAGCCAGTCCTGGGCATATTCGGCCTGCACCACCCGGATCCTGCCCAGCATGCCCGACGCCACCATGGCGCGGGCCTGCCGGATCATCGGATAACCGCTGTAATTGTGGGTCAGCACGAAGACGAGGTCGCGCTGTCGCACCAAGGCGGCCAGTTCCTCCGCCTCCGCCACCGTGTGGACCAGCGGCTTGTCGCAGATGACGTGGATGCCGGCCTCCAGAAAGGCTTTTGCGGCCGGGTAATGCAGGTGGTTCGGCGTGACGATGGCGACCGCGTCGATGCCGTCGGGGCGCGCTGCCTCCGCCACCGCCATCTTGTGGAAGTCGTCGTAACAGCGGTCAGGCGCCAGGAACAGCTCCGCCCCGCTGGCCAGCGCCCGCTCCGGATTGGAGGACAGGGCACCGGCGACCAGTTCGTAGCGGTCGTCGATGCGGGCGGCGATGCGGTGGACGGCGCCGATGAAGGCGCCCTGGCCGCCACCGACCATGCCCAGCCTTAAACGCCTGCGGGATGCCGGCGATTGATCCGCGCTCATGATGCCCCTTTCCCCAGACCGAGAATCCGGCGGTTGGCCGCTTCGTCGGTCCCGGCATCGGCGAAATCGTCGAAGGCGCGGTCGGTGACGCGGATGATGTGGTCCTGGATGAAGCGGGCGCCCTCGGCGGCCCCCTGTTCCGGATGCTTGATGCAGCATTCCCACTCCAGCACCGCCCAGCCGTCGAAGCCGTATTGGGTCAGCTTGGAGAAGATGCCGCGGAAATCGACCTGCCCGTCGCCCAGCGAGCGGAAGCGCCCGGCCCGGTCCTTCCACGGCGCATAGCCGGAATAGACGCCCTGCCACGGGGTCGGGTTGAACTCCGCATCCTTGACGTGGAACATGCGGATGCGGTCGTGGAAGACGTCGATATAGCCGAGATAGTCCAGCTGTTGCAGGACGAAATGGCTGGGATCGAACAGGATGTTGCAGCGCTCGTGCCCGCCGACCCGGTCGAGGAACATCTGGAAACTGGTGCCGTCGAACAGGTCCTCGCCGGGGTGGATTTCGTAGCAGAGGTCGCAGCCGGCCTCGTCGAAGGCATCGAGGATCGGGCGCCAGCGCTTCGCCAGCTCGTCGAAGGCGGTCTCGATCAGGCCGGGCGGACGCTGCGGCCACGGGTAGAGATAGGGCCAGGCCAGCGCGCCGGAGAAGGTGGCATGGGCGGTCAGGCCGAGGTTTGCGGATGCCTTGGCGGCGAGGTGCAGCTGTTCCACCGCCCAGGCCTGCCGGGCCTCGGGTCGGCCATGGACCTCCGCCGGGGCGAAGCCATCGTAAAGCGCGTCATAGGCGGGGTGGACGGCGACCAGCTGGCCTTGCAGGTGGGTCGACAGCTCGGTCAGTTCGACGCCGGCATCGGCCAGCGTGCCCTTGACCTCGTCGCAATAGGTTTGACTTGTCGCGGCCTTGTGCAGGTCGAACAGGCGGCGGTCCCAGCTCGGGATCTGCACGCCCTTGAAGCCGAGGCCGGCAGCCCAGCGGGCGATGGCGTCCAGCGAGTTGAACGGGGCGGCGTCGCCCGCGAACTGGGCGAGGAAGATCGCGGGGCCCTTGATGGTCTTCATGGGTCTGGCTCCCTGATGGGGGGAGGTGTCGGCCACCCGCCCCCTCAACCTCCCCCACAACCGGACCGACCCTTGGCCGGCCGCGAGCGGGAGAGGTTAGGTGCGTGTCTGGCTTCGCCGGAACTCAGTACGGCGAATCCGGGAAGTAGAACTCCTTGGCGTTCTCCTTGGTGATCAGCGCCGACGGGATGATGTAGGTCGCCGGCAGCTTGTCGCCCTTCAGGCGGGCTTCGGCGGTCATCTTGATGGCGTCGTAGATGAATTTCGGCGAATAGGACACGTCGGCACGGATCAGCGGGTTGGAACCGTCGAGGATGGTCTTCACCATCGTCTTGGACCCGGCGCCGCCGAACACCTCCTTGATGTCGGTGCGCTTGGCCTGCTCGATCGCCTTCAGCACGCCGAAGGCCATGTCGTCGTCGGCGGCCCAGACGACGTCGATGTCCTTGAAGCGGGTCAGGAAGTCCTGCGTCACCTTGAAGGCGTCGTCACGGTTCCAGTTGGCGTATTTGCCGTCGAGGATCTTGATGTCCGGATACTGCTTCAGCACGCCGGTGAAGGCCTCCCACCGCTCGTTGTCGAGCGTGGTCGGGATGCCGCGCAGCGCCACGATGTTGGCCTTGCCGTTGTACTTCTTGGCGATGTATTCGGCCGGGATGCGGCCGAAGGCGGTATTGTCGCCGGCGATGTAGGCGTCCTGGGCGCTGGTGTCGGTCAGGCCGCGGTCGACGACGGTGACATAGACGTTTTTCTTCTTCGCCTGCATCACCGGCTGGGTCAGGGCGGCGGATTCGAAGGGGAAGATGACCAGCGAGTCGATCTTGGTCACCGTCACCAGATCCTGAAGCTGGTTCGCCTGTTCCGGCGCGCCGCTGGCGGTCTTGACGGTGATCTTCAGGTTGGGATGGGCCTTCTCAAGCTCCGCCTTCGCCTGATTGGCCCACCAGACGATGCCGCCGGTGAAGCCGTGGGTGGCGGCCGGGATGCTGACGCCCAGCTTCACCGTGTCCGCCGCGAAGGCGATGCCGCCGAGGGCGACCGTCGCCGCCATCGCCAAGCCCGTGCCGAGCACCATACGACGAGTGTAACGCGCAACTTCCGACATGACGTTTCTCCTCCTCTTCGTTTTTTAAGGACGCCGGCGCTGCAGAAAGGCGACGGCGATGATGACGCAGCCCTGCACCGCCGCGTTCAGGTAGACGCTGATGATGCTGGTCAGGTTCAGGATGTTGCTGATCACCGACAGCAGCACCGCACCGATCACCGTGCCGGCGATCCGTCCCTCGCCCCCCTTGAAGGAGGTGCCGCCGACGATCACCGCGGCGATGGCCTCCAGCTCCCACAACAGGCCGGTGGTGGGGGAGGCGGAACCCAGGCGCGGCACATACAGAACGGTGGCGACGCCGACGCAGACGCCGAGCAGCCCGTAGGTCAGCAGCTTCACCCGGTCGACATCCACCGCGGCGAAGCGCGCCACCTGCTCGTTGGAGCCGATGGCCTGGACATAGCGGCCGAAGGCGGTGCGGTTCAGCAGGACGGCACCGGCGACCGACACGGCCAGGAAGACCCAGACCGGCACCGGGATGCCCAGCAGGCTGCCGTAATAGACCGGGCCGTAGGCGTCCGACAGGTCGTTGTCCAGCGTGATGGCGCCGCCGTCGGCCAGCCAGGTCAGCACGGCGCGGAAGATGCCGAGCGTGCCCAGGGTGACGATGAAGGGCTCGATCCGGCCGCGCGTGATCAGATAGCCGTGCGCCAGCCCGAAACCGCCGCCCAGCAGCAGGGCGAACAGCATGCCCAGCATCACCACCGCGACCGGCGAACCGACCGAACCGGCCAGCGCGTTCATCAGCAGGATCATGCCGCCGGCGATCAGCGCCGCCATCGACCCGACCGACAGGTCGATCCCGCCGGAGATGATGACGAAGCACATGCCGATGGAGATGATCCCGATGAAGGCCGTGCGGGTCAGCACGTTCATCAGGTTGTCCCAGGTGGCGAAATCCGGGTTCAACGCCGTGCCGACGATCAGCAGCAGCAGCAGCCCGACGACCGGGCCGAAGCGGTGCGGATCGAAGCGGCGACCGTTCTTGCGCGGTTCCGCGCGGTCGTTCCGGACCTCAGTGGCGGGTGTGGGTGCCGATGGCATGGGCAATCAACTCCTCTTCGCTGAGCCGGTCGGCGGGCACGGTCGCGGTCACCCGGCGCCCGCGCATCACGATCACCCGGTGGCAGAGCCCGATCAGTTCGATCAGTTCCGATGAAATCACGATCACGCCGCGCCCTTCGGCGGCCAGCCGCGCGATCAGGAAATAGATGTCCCGCTTGGCGCCGACATCGACGCCGCGCGTCGGCTCGTCCAGCACGAAGACGCGCGGGTCCGGTTCCAGGAACTTGGCGATGGCCAGCTTCTGCTGGTTGCCGCCGGACAGCGACGATGCCGTGCCCTGCGGGTTGCCGCGGATGCCGAAGCTGGTCACGGCATGCTCCAGCGCCCGCTCCTCCGAGGCCGGCGACAGCAGCGGCTGGGCGTGGTGACGCAGCGTCATCAGGGTCAGGTTGTCGCGCAGCCCCATGTTGACATGCAGGCCCTTGCCCTTGCGATCCTCGCTGAGATAGGTCAGGCCGTTGCGCATCGCCTCGCGCGGGCTGCGCAAGGCGACCGGACGGCCTTCGATCTCGACGGTGCCGCCGCTGCGCGGACGCAGGCCGAGGATGCCCTCGAACAGTTCGGTGCGGCCGGCGCCGACCAGACCGGCGAAGCCCAGGATCTCGCCGGGATGGAGGTCGAAGCTGACATCCTCCGCCCAGCCCGGCACGGTCAGGCCGCGCACCGTCATCAGCGGCTTGCCGAGGGCCGGGATGTGCTTGTCCGGGAACATGTCGGTCAGTTCGCGCCCGACCATCAGCTCCGCCATGCGCTGGCGCGGCGTCTCCGCCGTGGGGGCGCGGGCGACGAAACGGCCGTCGCGCATCACGATCACCTCGTCGGTGATGCGCTCCACCTCGTCCAGCTTGTGCGAGATGTAGACGATGGTGACGCCGTCCCGGCGCAGCCGGTCGATCAGTCCGAACAGCCGGTCGCATTCGGACGGGGTCAGGCTGGCCGTCGGCTCGTCCATGATCAGCAGGCGGGCGTTGCGCAGCTGCGCCTTGGCGATCTCCACCAGCTGCTTTTCGGCGACGATCAGGTCGCGCACCTTGGTGTCGGGATCGCGCTCGAAGCCGACCTGACGCAGGGCCGCCGTCGCCTGTTCGCGCATCGCGCGGTCGTCGAGCAGCCAGCCGCGTTTGATCTCGTGGCCGAGGAACATGTTCTGGGCGACGGTGAGGTCGTCGGCGAGGCTGAGTTCCTGGTGGATCAGCACGATCCCGCGCTTCTCGGCGTCACGGGAGTTCCGGAAGGTCACCGGCTCGCCGTCGATGCCGAGCGTGCCGGAGGTCGGCGCGTGATAGCCGGCGAGGATCTTCATCAGCGTCGATTTGCCGGCGCCATTCTCGCCCAGCAGCCCATGCACCCGGCCCGGATGCAGGTCGAAGCCGACGCCGTGCAGAACGCGCACGGGACCGAATTCCTTGGTGATGCCGTCGAAGGCGACATGCAGGCTCATGGCTCCGCACCCCCTGACGGCCGTCCCACCGGCCGCGAGCCTGCGGCGGAGCGGATACCGTCCATGACGTTTCCCCCACTGCGAAGCGTGTCGTTCCGGAAGTTTGAGAACGCCGCTTCGTTCGTTGGACGGATGGTAAGCCCGCCGCTTTGGACAGACAATGGCCGACTTCGAACATAATTTGGCAAAAGTGGGGAGGGTGTGATAGGAAGGAAGGGCGCAGAAGCACTCGGGAAAGGCATTCGTTGATGGTTGACTGGCAACGTCTGTCCGACGGCGAGCGCGCCCTGCTGGAGCGGCTGTTCTGGGCGGGCGGGCTGTCGCGCGGCGAGCTGGCGGCGTCGGTCGACTTCTCCAAGAGCAAGGCCAACCTCGCGATCTCCAGCCTGATCGGCCGCGAGCTGATCGAAGAGGGCGGGGTGCAGCCCTCCTCAGGCGGCCGGCGGCCGGAGGTGCTGCGGCTGAGCCACCGTATGGGGGTGCTGGCGGGAATCGACATCGGCGCCACCAGCATCGACGTGGCGCTGCTCGCCCCCGACATGACGGTGCTGGATCACCGGTCGGAACCGGCGGACGTGCGCGACGGTCCGGCTGCGGTGTTCGGGCGGGTGCGCGACCTGCTGCGCGAGGCGCGGGAACGCATGGGGGTCGGGCCGTCGCGGGTGCTGGGGATCGGGGTCGGCGTGCCGGGGCCGGTCGCCTTCGACAGCGGCATGCTGGTCAACCCGCCGCTGCTGCCGGGTTGGGAAAGCTTCTCGATCCGCGAATTCCTGGCGGAGGAATATGCCGCCCCGGTCTTCGTCGACAATGACGTGAACATCCTGGCGCTGGGCACCCATTGGCGCCTGCGCGGGCAGCTTCAGAACTTCCTGGTCATCAAGATCGGCACCGGCATCGGCTGCGGCATCATCTGCCACGGCATGGTCTATCGCGGGCGCGACGGTTCGGCCGGCGACGTCGGCCATATCTGCGTCGATCCGCAGGGCCCGATCTGCCATTGCGGCAATGCCGGCTGCGTCGAGGCGATGGCGGCCGGCCCGGCCATCGCCCGCATGGCGGAAGAGGCGGCACGCGCCGGGGAAAGCCCGCGGCTGATGGAGTTGCTGGAGCGCAACGGGCGGTTGACCACGGTCGACCTCGGCAATGCCAGCCGGGCCGGCGACGCGGCGGCCAACGCCATCGTCCAGCGGGCCGGTGCCCATATCGGCTGGATGCTGGCGGCGGTCGTCAATTTCTTCAACCCGTCGCACATCTTCATCGGCGGCGGAGTGGCGCGGATCGGGCCGCTGCTGCTGGCCTCGATCCGGCAGAGCGTCTATCAGCGTTCGCTCGCCCTCTCCACCCGGCATCTCGACATCCGGGATGTGCCGGAGGTGGAGAGCGCCGGGGTGATCGGGGCGGCGGTGATGGCGGTGCAGGAAACCATGCTGGCCGGTGTGGGGCTTGCCGGCGCGGGGCTGGCCGGAGCGGGCAGGTCGCTTCGATCCTGACCCGCCCCGGCCAGAGCGTTACGCCGCCCGCACGGCGGTGATGAAGGAGGTCACCTCGCCGCGCAGGGTTTCCGCTTCGCGCGCGAGGCTGCTGGCGGCGTCCAGCACCTCGGTGGCGGCGGAGCCGGTCTCCAGCACCGCCTGGTTGACGCCGACGATGGTGGAGGAGACCTCCGTCGTGCCGCGCGCCGCCTCCGACACGTTGCCGGCGATGTCGCGGGTGGCGGCACCCTGCTCCTCGATGGCGGCGGCGATGGTGGTGGTGATCTCGCTGATGCGGCCGATGGTCTGGCCGATGCCGTTGATGGCGTCCTGGGCGCCGCCGGTGGCCTGCTGGATCTCCTTCACCTTGGCCTGGATCTCGTCGGTGGCGCGGGCGGTCTGGCTGGCCAGCGCCTTCACCTCGCCGGCGACGACGGCGAAGCCCTTGCCGGCCTCCCCGGCACGGGCCGCCTCGATGGTGGCGTTGAGGGCCAGCAGGTTGGTTTGCGCTGCGATGGTGTTGATCATCTCCACCACATGGCCGATCTGGTCGGCGGCCTCCACCAGCGTGCGCATGGTGCTGTTGGTCAGTTCGGCCTGGGTCACCGCCTCGCCCGAGATGCGGGTGGAGGCGGCGATCTGGCGGCCGATCTCCAGGATGGAGACCGACAGCTCCTCCGTCGCCGACGCCACCGTCTGGACGTTGACGGAGGCCTGTTCGGAGGCCGCGGCGACGGCGGTCGCCTGGGCGCTGGCCTGGGAGGCGGTGGTGGACATGGCGCCGGCGGTGCCCTGCATCTCGGTGGCGGCCGAGGCGACCGTCTCGACGATGTGCATCGCCTTGGCGTCGAAATCGCGCATCAGCGCTTCCAGCCGGGCGGCGCGCGCCTCCTTGGCGGCCTGGTCGCGGGCCTGTTCCGCCGCCAGACGGTCGGCGGTCATCATGCTGTCGCGGAAGATGGTGACGGTCGCCGCCATGCCGCCGATCTCGTCGGCGCGGCCCAGGCCGGGGATCGTCACGTCCATGTCGCGGTCGGCCAGACGGCGCATCGCCTCGGTCATCGAGCGGATCGGGTCGCTGACCCGGCGCTTGGCGACGATCAGGCCGATGACGGCCAGCAGCACGGCGGCGGCCACCAGCAGGCCGGCGATGACGGCATCGCGCGTCGCCCGCACGGCCTGGGCGTCGGCACGGACGACCATCTGGTCCACCGCGGCGAGTGCCGCATCGACGATATAGCCCTGGCTGGCGGTGTCCTGCCGGCGTAGCGTGCCGATCTCCACCGGCGAAGGACGGCCTTCGGCCAGTGCCGCGAGCACCGCCTTGCGCTGATCGACCAGCGGGCCTTCGAAATTGACCTTGGCCTTCTCGGCCGCCTCGCGGATCGGGGCGGGGGTGTCGGGGCGGGCGGCCGACTCCTTGACCAGGGTCCAGGCCTGCACGGTGCGGCCGATGGCCTCCGCCACCGCCTGCGCGTCGGCCGGCGTCCAGGCCTGGCCGGTGGCGACCGCGGTCTGGATGCGCAGCGCCATGCCGCCGGCGTTCAGGCGGGTGTTCCAGGCGGCACGCTTGATGCCCAGCAGATGGTCGACCATCGGATCGGCCAGCTTCAGCGAGCCGTCCAGCAGATCGGTCGCGGCGGTCAGCGCATCGAGATAGGCGACCGGCGCCGTCGCCCAGGCCTCCGCCACCGCCGGATCGCGCGAGGCCTTGCGCTGGCGCAGCGCGGAGTCCGCCTTCTGGCGCAGGGCGGCCAGCGTGTCGTGGGTGGTGCGCAGGGTCGAGGCGGCGGCCGGCAGGCCGGGCAGGTCGAGCGCATGGAGCTTGGCGGCGATGGCGGCGTAGCCGGCCTCCGCCACTGCACGGTTGGCGGCGATGTCCTTCAGTTCGGCATCGCCGGCCGGCTCCTCCGACCCCAGGGCCGGACCGACCAGACCGCGTTCCAGCCGGATCGCCAGCAGCGTGCGCAGCAGGTCACGGCTGGTCTCGCTGAGCGTGGCGACGCGCTGGGCGTTGCGCGTGCGGTCGACGACGTCGATCAGCGTGACGCTGCTGGTGGCGATCAGCAGCAGCCCCAGCGCGGCGACGACAAGTCCAAGGGTGGCGCGGATCGACAGCCGCGAAAGGAGCGAGATCATGGTCTGGTCCTGTCAGTGCGAAGAGTTCGAGCCGTTGCGGACGGCACGACGCCGCTCCACCTGCCGGGACAGGCTGGCGGAACGGGCGGGTCTTGGAAGCCGATGAGGGTCTAAACCGAAGACGATAATGGAAACCAACCGCGTGCTTTCGGTTCAGCCCCTATTGACAATGATTGCCCGGCGCCCGCAACGGCGTTCCTCCGGCTTTGATATATTAATATGATAATATAAACAACTTCGAGAATGCAGACAAAGTTAAAGACTGGTTCAAAATGCCGCAGAGCCGCACCTAAGGTGATAGAAAACGTTTTGCGGAATTTTAAAGTAAAAGCCGAAGGGCGGGTGCGGTGATACTTGCACGCTGCGGTCACTGGGCGTCGTCAGAAATGCACGCCGCGGCCACCCTCAGGTCCGCCGCCTGTGCCTCTACCGAATCCCCCTCTGGGGCCACTGAACGGAGAACCGCCGTCACCCGGTATGGAACCCCGCAGATGGCCGGGACTGCCGGACGGGGAGTCCGGCGAGGCGCCGGACGAAGAGGGCGGATTGGCTGCACGGGCGGCACCGGAGGTAGCGCTGCCGCCGGGGCTGGAGTTGGGGTCGGATGTAGGATTGGGGCCGGGGGCAGGGCGCTGTCCGGTGGCCGGGCCGTCATGGGGACCAAGCTGCATCCCCCATCCCGGACGGCTGCGCATGCCGTCGACCGGGCCTTCCGGTCCCTCCATGCCCGGTGCGTCCGGCCCCTGCGGACCATCGGGGCGCATGCCGGCGCGGGCCAGACCGGCGGCGCGGGCGGCGGCATCGGCGCCATCCAGCGACCGGCCGCCCACACGCGGTGCGCCGAAGGACCGGCTGCGATCGATTCCCCCGCCGGAGGTCACCACGCTGTCGATCACCACGCGGGCGGGCGTCGCGGCGCCGTCGGGCCTGTCAATATGCGGGCCGCCGGGAATCGCCGTCTGTCCGGACGCGTCGACATAGGTCTCGATCGACAGGGCATTGACCGTGGTGCCGAAGGGATTGAAGGGGTCGGGCTCCAGCGCCAGGGCAATGGTGGGAGCGGTGCCTGGATCGGGCTTGCCGGCGACGCGCACCATGCTGCCGACCGCCGGCAGGGTGCCGGTCAGGCCACGGCCGCGGGCGAGCGTCAGCCCGGCGACGGTCAGCGCCTTCGGCGTCACGGCGTCGAGCCGCCCGCGCAGCAGCCAGCCGCGCGCCGGCTCCCAGGGATCGACCCGGCTGGCATCGACCACGCCGTCCGGCCGGCGCAGGCCGGAAACCGCGACCCAGCGCCCAGGGGTGAGCGCGGTGGTGCCCTCCGCCTCGGCAAGATCGATGCGCTGGCCCAAGATCAGGGCGCCGCCGGGCGTCGTCCGCTCCACCGGACCGGCGACGGCGTATCGCACGTCCAGCCTGCGGGCGGTCAGGCCGGTCGGCCCGCCGGGAACTGCGGTCATGGCGACCGTCTGGCCGATCCGCACATCGCCGGTCTGCGCCGGCTGGCCTTCGATGCGCACCCCGGTGCTCTGCGGCAGATCGACCCGCAGGCCGTTGACCCAGACGCTGCCGAAGGCGGTGACGGTGCCGATAATACCCGTATTTGCGATCCCCGTTCCGCCGATGCCGCGGTCGGTGACGGCAATGCCGGTGCCGCCGATGCCGCGATCGGCCAGCCCATCATCGCGTGCAGGGGAGAAGGTAGGGCCGCAGCCGGCGGCGGCCAGCATCAGCGTCAGCAGCAGGGTGCGGGCAAGGGGACGGGGCTTGCGGGTCACGATGCGCCTGCTCCCCCGCCGGGTTCGGCATTCTGCGGCGCAGGAGCGGGGGCCTCGTCCTCGTCATAGAGGTAGAGGCCGGCGGTGAAGCGGTGGCTGGCGTCGTCACGGCCGGCGTCGCCATCGGCTAGGTCGGCGGCCATGCGGTTCAACTCGACCAGCATCGCCATGCCCAGACGGTCGGCCTCCTGCCGCAGGGTGGCGATGGAGCCGGGGCTGAGCCGGTCATAGGCGAGCGCGCGCTCCAGGAACGGCGGCGTGCCGCCGGCCAGATTGTGGCCGGACGCCGCCAGATGGTCGGCAAGGTTGCGGCCGTAATAATAGGCGAGCTTGTCCAGGTCGCCGCGCGGCACATGCGCCGCCTCGGCGAGGTCGAGCAACCCGTCGGCGCGTTCGGTCACCAGCCCGGCATGCAGCAGTTCGTCCAGCAGGGCGCGCGGACGGATGTCCTTGCTGATGCCGGTGACCAGCGTCTCAAAGCTGGGCTCATTCCCGGAACTGCGGGGCAGGGGGCGGGGGTGGCCGTCGGCATCGCGGAAGGCGGCGTCGGTCAGCCAGCGGCTCAACACCTGTGCGCCCAGCGAGGGAGCTGCGGCGGCGGCGGCCTCCGCAGCCGGAGGGGCGCTGCGGATCTGGCTGACGTCCTTGCGGTGGACACCGGTCAGCAGGGTGATGCGGCTGTCGGTCATCGGCTTTCCGGGCAGCGCGAAGCCGCGCTCCGCCACTTCGACATACACCGACTTCAACAGGTTCGCCAGCATCGGCCAGGAAATGCCGAAGCCGATCAGCGTCCGCACCAGCGGGACCAGCAGCCGGCGCACCGCCGTCAGCAGCGCCGGTGGCGGTGCCGCCCCGGTGATGCCGGCCCCGGCCATCTGGGCCCCGGTCATTTCGGCCCTTGGGGGGCGGTCTGGTTCGGGGCGGCGGATCGGCACGCGCCTGACACTCCGGCGGTTGGGGGCTGGTTCCATGACCGAGGTGACAATAGCGCGGCGGGAGGGAAAGGGAATCACCTTTTCGCTTGATGTGGGAAATTTTCCCACGCATGATGCCGGCATGCGACGGTCGCCGTGGCTGCGCATTTCCACGAGGGCCGCCAAGGTCCGCAGAGGTCAGGAGCGGCCGCCCGGCCGTAGCCCGCATGAGCCTGTCATCGATCGACCAGACCGCCGGACAGCCCGCCCGCCGGCCCAACCGCGGGGACGCTCCGATCCCTGCCGAGGCACGCGGGGAGCGGAGCCTGCCGTCCGTCCTTTCCTTTCGAACGCGAGCGTCCGACATGGCGTCGTCCATCGCCCGTCACGCGGTCACCAACCGGTCCGCCCTGATCCGCAGCTGCCTGTTCGGGGCGGCGGCGAACCTTCTGGTGGCCGGCAGCGCGCTGTATGCCCGGCCGTTGCAGGACGCCCTTTGGGTCGGCGGCGACGGCGGCAGCCTGCTTCTGCTGGTCGCCGTCGCGCTGAGCCTGTTCGCGCTGCATGCGGTGCTGGATTTCGCCCAGTCGCGGGAACTGGCGCAGCTGGTGCCGCCGGGTGGCGCCGCCGGGTGGCTGGAGCGGCTGTGGGTGCTGGAGGCGGCCTGGGCGCCGGTCCATCTGGCGGTGCTGGCGCTGCTGAACCCGCTGATGGGCGGCATGGCGCTGGCCGGGGTCGCGGCGCTGGCGGCGATGATCGCGCTGGGAGCGACCGGGCCGGCGAACGCCGTCGGCGGGCAATCGCAGCTCGCCCGGCTGGCCGGGGCCGACAGCTTCGGTTGTACCGACGGTTTTCTCGCCGGGCTGGGCTTCTGCGAAACGGTCTATCGGGTGCTGATCGTCGGGCTGGGCGCGGCACTGCTGATGCGCGGCGCCCTGACGCCGGGGCTGTTCGTCGCCGCATCGCTGATCGGCATCGCCGCGATGCGCACCGCCGCCCGCGGCGCCGCCCGCTGGCACGGCGGCCGGCAGGCGGCGGCCGTGCTGATGATGGCCGGGCGGGTGTGACGGTGGGGTTTTAACGTTAGAGAATCCCCTCCCCCCGGGGGGAGAGGGGATTTAAGCTCTCAAATCGCCGGCCAGGCCTCCGCGACCAGGCGGCGGACCTCGTCGGCACTGTCGGTGCCGAGGGCGGCTTCGGCGACGCGTTGGCAATCCTCCAGGCGCAGGGTGCGGATGAAGGCCTTCAGGTCGGCGATCACCGCCGGGGTGGCCGACAGTTCGGTGACGCCCAGCCCGATCAGCAGCGGCGCCGCCATCGGGTCGGAGGCCGAGCCGCCGCACACCGCCACCACCCGGTCGTGGGTCTTCGCCCCCATCACCGCCAGCCGGATCAGCCGCAGCACGCCCGGATGCAGCGCGTCGAGCTGGGCCGCCACATGCGGGTTGCCGCGGTCCATCGCCAGCACATACTGGGTCAGGTCGTTGGTGCCGATCGACAGGAAGTCAGCCACCGCACTGATGCGGTCGGCGATCAGCGCCGCGGCCGGCACCTCGATCATCGCGCCCAGCTCGATCGGTTCGGCACGGCCGAGCCTGGCCCGCTCCTCGTCCACCATCGCCCGCACCGCCTGGAGTTCCGACGGCGAGGCGATCATCGGCACCATGATCCGGCAGACGCCGGCCGGCTTCACCCGCAGGATGGCACGGATCTGGGCGCGCAGAAGCTCCGGCTCGCGCAGGCCGACGCGGACGCCGCGCAGGCCGAGCACCGGGTTCTCCTCCTTCGGCAGCGGCAGGTAGGACAGCGGCTTGTCGCCGCCGACATCCAGCGTGCGGATCACCAGCGGCCGGCCTTCCAGCGCGTCGGCGATCTGCTGGTACTGCTGGTACTGCTCGTCCTCGGTCGGGGCGGACTGGCGTTCCAGGAACAGGAATTCGGTGCGCAGCAGGCCGCAGCCCTCCGCCCCTTCCACCACCGCGCCGGGGGCGTCGCTGACCCGGCCGAGATTGGCGAACACCTCGATCCGGGTGCCGTCGGCCATGCGGCAGTCCTCGCCGGCGATACGGCGGTTCTCCTCGCGCCGGGCGGCACGGGCGGCGACGGCGTTGCGGGTGGTCGCCAGCATGTCCTCCGGCGGGAAGACCAGCAGTTCGCCGCGGTTGCCGTCGATCACCACGGAAGCGCCGTCCGGCACCCGCTCCGCCTGCCGGCCGAGCGCCACCACGGTCGGCACGCCGAGTGCCGCGGCCAGGATGACGGCGTGCGAAGTGGGGCCGCCATGCACCATGCCGATGCCGGCCAGCCGCCCGGCCGGAACACCGGCGAGGTCGGAGGGAAGGATCTCGTCGGCCAGCACGATGCTGCCGGCCGGCAGGTCCGCCAGCCCGACCGCCGGCTCCTTGCCGGACAGGGCGGTCAGCACCTGCTGTTCCAGGTCGCGCAGGTCGGCGGCGCGTTCGGCCATGCGGGGATCGGCGAGGCCGGCCAGCGCATCGGCCTGGAGCCGCGCGGTGCGCTGCCAGGACCATTCGGCGCTCTTGCCGGCGCGGATGTCGGCGAGCGCGCCATCGAGCAGTTCGGGATCTTCCAGGATCTCACGGTGAGCCTGGAAGATGGCGGCATGGTCTGGCATGCGCTGGGCCGACCGGGTCAGGCCGGCGATGACGCGGTCGAGCGCCTGACGCAGCCGAGGCTCCTCGACTTGGCCGCCGGCGCCCTGTTCGACCACGCGAAGGCCGCTGCGGAAGCGGCGGACGACGCTGCCGACCGCCTGTCCGGGCACGGCGATGGTGCCCTTCAGCAGCACTTCCTCGCCGGGGGCGAAGGGCGGGCCGACCTCTTCCTCCGCGGCCGGTTGGGCCGGCGCCGGGGCGGGAGCGGGGGTGGCAACCGGTGCCGCCTGTGCGGCGGCGCCGGCGACGACCGGATCGCCCAGTCCGCCCTCGATCAGCACGGCGATGCTCTCCGCCATGTCCTGGGCGCCGGGGCCGGCGGCGCGCACCGTCAGCCGGTCGCCGAGCAGTGTGCCGAGTCCCATCAGGGCGACGACGCTCTTGGCGTTGGCGCGGCGGTCGCGGCAGTGGATGGTGACGGTTCCGGGATAGGCCTTGGTCGCGGCGACCAGGGCCGCGGCCGGCCGGGCATGCAATCCGCTGGCGATGGGCAGCACGACGATCCGCTCGCCCGTTTCTTCCGCGCCTGCGTCTTCCGAGTCGGGCGCGGCGGGGAGCGCGGCGTCGGCGCCGCTGCCGCCATGGACGGTCATCGCCGGATCGCCGGCGGCGATCTCGCGGTTCACCGACTGGCCCTCGACGGTGAAGCCGTCATTCACGACGACCATCATGCTGACGAGGCTCTGCGCCCGGCTTCCCACCAGATCCATGTCGAAGCTGATCAGGCGGTCGCCGGTCTTTACGGATTGCCCGTCCCGGACATGGGCGGTGAAGCCCTCGCCGTTCAGGCCGACGGTATCGACGCCCAGATGCAGCAGGACCTCCGCCCCGCTGGCGGCGCGGACGGTGCAGGCGTGGCGCGCGCGGTGGACCGACAGCACGGTGCCGTCGCAGGGACTGCGCAACTCGTTCACCGTCGGGTCGATGGCCATGCCGGTTCCGACCAGCCCCTGGGCGAAGGCGGGGTCAGGCACCTCGGCCAGCGGCATGGCCCATCCGGCCAGCGGAGCTGCAAGCGTGATCGCGGTCATGATGATTTGGTCCTCATTCTTAACGCTTCGGCCCTGGCGGGCGATCTCGCGTCGGACGGCCCTGATCCTTGCATGGACGCAGGGGGCATAGCCGCCGGATCGTTTGTATGCGCGCAGACGCCGCATAGCCCAAGCGCAATTCCCGCTATAGATTATCGAAAGTTCCTGTCCGGAAAAGGCGGAAGCCTGCGGCCAATCCGCGCCCCCAAGGGCGCATCCGGGATACGCCGCAAGCCTGTAAACCAACCCATGTTGCCTATGTCGTGAAACCAGCCCGCCGTCCGGGTTGTATTTCCGGTCAGGGCTGACGACGTTGCCGCCGCCGGACAAATTCGGAGAGCCGCCATGGCATTGAACCCCTTTGCGTTTTTACAGAAAATCGGCAAGTCGCTGATGCTTCCGGTGGCGGTGCTTCCCGTCGCCGGCCTGCTGCTGGGCATCGGTGCGGCGAATTTCGAATGGATGCCGCCGCTGCTGTCGATGCTGATGAAGAATTCCGGCGACGTGATCTTCGGCAACCTGCCGCTGATCTTCGCCATCGGCGTGGCGCTGGGCTACACCGAGAATGACGGGGTGTCGGCCATCGCCGCCACCATCGGCTACATCGTGATGCTGGCCACGCTGGGCGTGATGACCGGGGTCTGGGGCATGGAGCCCAAGACCATCATGGGCATCAAGTCGATGGAAACCGGCGTGTTCGGCGGCATCCTGGCCGGCGGTCTGGCGGCGGCGATGTTCAACCGCTTCTACAAGATCACGCTGCCGGCCTATCTGGGATTCTTCGCCGGCAAGCGCTTCGTGCCGATCATCACCGCACTGGCCGCCATCGTCCTGGGCGTCGTCCTGTCGGTGATCTGGCCGCCGATCCAGGGTGGCATCAACAGCTTCTCGCACTGGGCGGCGGTGAACGACCCGCGGATGGCCGCGACCATCTACGGCTTCGTCGAACGGCTGCTGATCCCGTTTGGCCTGCACCATATCTGGAACGTGCCCTTCTTCTTCGAGATCGGGTCCTTCCAGAACGCCGCCGGCCAGATCGTCCATGGCGACATCAACCGCTATTTCGCCGGCGACCCGACCGCCGGCATCCTGTCCGGCGCCTTCCTGTTCAAGATGTTCGGCCTGCCGGCCGCGGCCATCGCCATGTGGCACACCGCCAAGCCGGAGAACCGGGTGCGCGTCGGCGGCATCATGATCTCCGCCGCGCTGACCTCCTTCCTGACCGGCATCACCGAGCCGATCGAGTTCAGCTTCCTGTTCCTGGCGCCGGTCTTGTACCTGATCCATGCGGTGCTGGCGGCGACCTCGCAGTTCATCATGAACTCGCTGGGCGCCCATATGGGCTTCACCTTCTCCCAGGGCGGCATCGACTTCGTGCTGTTCAACGCGCTGAGCCCGCTGTCGCAGAAATGGTGGCTGGTGCTGATCCTCGGGCCGGTCTACGCCGCGATCTATTACGTCGTGTTCCGCTACACCATCCTGGCGCTGAACCTGAAGACGCCGGGCCGCGAGGACGCGACGGAAGAGGGCGCCAGCGCCGCCACCGGCAGCGAACGGGCGCGCGACCTCGTGCTGGCCTTCGGCGGGCGGGGCAACATCGGCAGCCTGGACGCCTGCATCACCCGCCTGCGCGTGGTGGTGAAGGATCCGGCCCGTGTCGACGAGGGCAAGCTGCGCAGCATGGGCGCGTCGGGCGTCCTGCGGGTACGCGACAGCGTGCAGGCGGTGTTCGGAACCCTGTCGGAGAATCTGAAGACCGAGATGCAGGAGTATCTGCACAGCGCCGGCGCGGAAGCCGATGGTCCGGCCGCCGTCGCGGCCCCGGTGGCGGCGAAGCCGGTTTCCGCTCCGGCCGCGGCCCCCGTACCGGCCGATCGCGCCGCCCGCATCGCCGAGGCGCTGGGCGGAGCCGGCAACATCAGGGAACTGGCCGCCTTCGCCACCACCCGCCTGCGGGTCGAGCTGGGTGACGCCGGCAAGGCGAATGCCGAGGCGCTGAAGGGGGCTGGCGTGCGCGCGGTGATGGGGTATGGCGCCAACGGCCTCGACCTGATCGTCGGCAACGACGCCGATGCGCTGGCCGGTGCGATGACCGGCCTGCTGCCGGGCGGACGGCGCGCCGCGGAATAGCGGATCCCCTATCTGGTATCTGAGTGGTTTTATCAGGCGGCGCGACCTTTCCCGGGTCGCGCCGCTTTTCTTTTCCGCATTGCAGCGGCTCCCGTGAGTGCGGTTGTGATGCGATTCCACCAATGGACGCTGGCCTCCGGCGCAAGAAGGTCTTACATTGGTATCTATACCAGCCAATCACGAGCGCCGCCATGACCGATCAGGGCAATCCAGATTTCAAAGCGTCCCGCCCCACTCCCCTGACGACGCCCCTTATGGCATTGGAGGCGGCGGAGGCTCCCGCCGTGGTGGCCCGGCAGATCGAGCGCTGCGGCGCCGGCTTCGCCGAATTGGGCGAGCGCCTGCGCCGCGAGCCGCCGCGCTTCGTCGTCACCTGTGCCCGCGGCAGTTCCGACCATGCCTCGGCCTACGGCAAATATCTGATCGAGACGCGGATCGGCCGGGCGGTGGCCTCCATCGGGCCGTCGATCGCCTCGGTCTATGGCGGGCGTCTGGAGTTGGAAGGCGCGCTGTTCGTCGCCGTGTCGCAGTCGGGACGCAGCCCGGACCTGCTGCGGCTGGTGGAGGCGGCGAAGGCCGGCGGCGCGCTGGTGGTCGGCTTCGTCAATGCGGAGGATTCGCCATTGGCGGAGATGTGCGACCATTTCCTGCCGCTGGCCGCCGGGCCGGAGCGGAGCGTCGCCGCGACCAAGTCCTGCATCGCCTCGCTCGCCGCCTATCTGCAACTGGTGGCGCACTGGCAGGACGATCCGGCCTTGAAGGCGACCCTGGCGGCCCTGCCCGGCACGCTGGAGGCAGCCAAGGGGCTGGACTGGAAGCCGGCGCTGATGCCGCTCGCCACCGCACGGAACCTTTATGTGCTGGGGCGCGGGGTCGGTTTCGGCGCGGCGCTGGAGATGGCGCTGAAATTCAAGGAGACCTGCCGCCTGCATGCCGAGGCCTTCAGCGCGGCGGAGGTGGTCCACGGCCCGCTGGCGCTGGTCGGCCCCGGCTTTCCGGTGCTGGCCCTGACCCAGGCCGACGCGGCGGAACCGCACACCCGCGCGGTGGTGGAGCGCATCGTCGGGCTGGGTGCCAGCGTCGCCACCACCGAAGCCGGGCTTGCAGGAACCGCCCTGCTGCCCAGCCTGCCGGGCATCGCGCCGGAGGCGGCACCGCTGGCGGCATTGCAGAGCTTCTATGGCGCGGTCTATGAACTGGCGCTGGCCCGCGGCATCGACCCCGACAGCCCGCCCAACCTTGCCAAAGTGACGAAGACCGTCTGATGCGACAGCTCCTGACCGGTGCCCGGATTTTCACGGGCGAGACCATCCTCGACGGCCGCAGCCTGCTGGTCGAGGATGGCCGCATCCTTGACATCGTCGCCCTCGGACGTACTCCGCCGGATGTCGGCCGGACGGTGGCGCTGGAGGCGGGCGACCTGCTGGCGCCCGGCTTTATCGACATCCAGGTCAATGGCGGCGGCGGCGTGCTGTTCAACGAGCAGCCGACGCCGGAGGCGACGCTCGCCATCGCCGCGGCGCACCGGCGCTTCGGCACCACCGGGCTGCTGCCGACCATCATCACCGACACCCCCGACTGCCACCGGTCCGCCGCCGAGGCGGCGGTGAAGGCGGTGGCGCAGCCGGGCAGCGGCGTGCTGGGCATCCATTTCGAAGGTCCCTTCATCAGCCCGCAGCGGGTGGGTGCGCATGATCCGCGCTTCGTCCGTGCGCCGGACGAGGGCGATCTGGACTTCATCGGCGGGCTGCCGGCGCGGATGCCGGGCGGGCGGGTGCTGCTGACGCTGGCGCCGGAATGCGTCGAGGATGCGGCGCTGTCGCGGCTGATGGCCGCCGGGGTGATCCTGTCGGTCGGCCACACCATGGCGAGCGCCGAGCGGGTGGTCGAGGCCTTCGATCTCGGCGTGCGCGGGGTGACCCACCTCTACAACGCCATGCCCGGCATCGCCAACCGCCAGCCCGGTCCGGCCGGCGCGGCGCTGGGCGACGGGCGGCCCTGGTGCGGGCTGATCGCGGACGGTTATCACGTTCATCCGCTGATGATGCGGGCGGCGCTGGCCGCCCGGCCGCGCGGGCGGATGATGCTGGTGACCGACGCGATGCCGCCGACCGGCACCGATGCCGACAGCTTCGAGCTGAACGGACGGACGATCTACCGGCGCGACGGCCGGCTGGTGCTGGCCGACGGGACGCTGGCGGGGGCCGATCTCGACATGGCGACGGCGGTGCGCAATGCGGGGGCGCTGATCGGCCTGCCGCTGGAGGAGTCGCTGCGGATGGCGTCGCTCTATCCGGCGGAGTTCCTGGGCATGGCGGGTGAGCGCGGCCGCATCGCGCCGGGCTGGCGGGCGGATCTGGTGCTGCTGCGGCCGGATTTGACGGTGAAAGGAACCTGGGTGGAGGGGGAGTGGCGGGGGGCCTGAAGCTGGCGATGCCTCCCACCTGACCTCTCCTGTCGGACGGAGGAGGTCAGGTGAGGGACTAACGCCGCAAGGATCACCCACCCACCGCCACGATCTCCAGCCCATCCTCGTCCACCCGCACCCGCAGGGCGGTCAGGTCGGGCAGGGACAGGTTGCCGTCCAACTCCTCGGCCGGCAGCGTCGTGGTCAGCCCGATCACCCAGGCGCCGGCCGCGTTGCCGGCCGCCAACCCCGCCGGGGCGTCCTCGAACACCACGGTCTCGCGCGGGTCGAAGCCCAGCCTTTCGGCGGCGGTGCGGTAGCCCTCGGGGTGGGGCTTGCCGTGGGTGACCATGTCGGCGCCGATCAGCAGGTCGGGCAGGGGCAGGCCGGCCTGGGCGATGCGCTTCCTGGCCATGTCCCGCGGGGCGGAGGTCACCACCGCCCAGCGGTGGCGCGGCAGCGCTTGCAGAAGCTCCAGCGCGCCGGGGACAGCGCGCACGCCTTCGGTATCGTTGGTGTAGCATTCCTCCACCAGCCGCACCTCCTCGTCGATGTCGGCACCGGCGGGGGCGAAGCGGCGGACGGTCTCGATGCTGCGGACGCCGTGGCAGACGGCCAGGATGGCGTCGGGATCCAGGTCGTGCCGGGCGGCCCAGCTGCGCCAGGAGCGCTCCACGGGACCCTTGGTGTCGATCAGGGTGCCGTCCATGTCGAACAGGATGGCGCGGACACGGAACGGGGTATCAAGGGCAGGCTTCATCGCGCGCTCTCGTCAGGATTTTTCTGCGTGGGAAGGATCGGTCCGGAAGGGATCAGACCAGCGACAGCTCCACGACGAAGTCATAGGCGTCGCCGCGATAGTGGGAACGGACGAACTCCAGTGGACTTCCGTTCTCCAGGAAGGTGCGGCGCTCAATGTAGAGGGCCGGGGCGCCGTCCGGAACCCCTAGAAGCACCGCCTGATCCGCCGGCAGGCGAATGGCAGACAAGCGTTGCAGTGCACGGAAAGGCGGGTGGCCGCGCCCGCGCAGGGTCTCGTACAGGGAACCCTGCACCAGATCGGGGTCGGGCAGGACGCTGGCCGGCAGGGCGCTGAGTTCGATGGCGAGCGGGGTGCCGTCGGCCAGCCGCAGCCGGTGCAGCCGCACCACCTCCGCCCCCGGCCGCAGACCAAGCGCCATCGCCTCCTCCGGCGTCGCGGTGGCGACGGAGCGGCCGAGCCAGCGCGACTCCGGCTTCAGTCCGCGCCCGCCGATATCCTCGGTGAAGCTGGTCAGGGCGGACAGCCGCTGTTCCACATGGGGGCTGCGGTTGATGAAGGTGCCGGCGCCCTGGCGCTGGTGCAGCAGCCCCTCCGCGATCAGTTCGCGCAGAGCCTTGCGCACGGTGACGCGAGACACCCCGAAGGTTTCCGCCAGCTCCCGCTCGCCGGGAAGGGCGTCCTGGTCGGTCAGCCGGCCTTCGACGATCAGCGACCGCAGATGCCGGGCCAGCTGGAGATACAGCGGCAGGGGCAGGGCATCCGACAGGGCGGTCGGGTCGAACGGGGCCGCGGCGGCGGCAGTGGACATCGGCAACCACTCCAGTGCTCCGGGACCGGCATGATACCACTGAAAGTCCTTTGGGCAACAGTCGCCGGACGGCATGTGGCGGAACACGCACGATTACACGCACGATTGTGACCGTTTTCAGATTGCGGAATGTCCGGATTTTGGTATTCTGCGCATACAGTCCAATCTAATACCACCCACCTCCGGGTTAGATGCCGGAGCGACAGCGGAGCCGGAACGATGGCGGGCGGCACGGAAGATGCGGCGAACCGGTACAGCCGGCTGGACGTGTGGCCGGCCGCCGAGCTGATGACGGCGCTGTGGGAGGGGCAGACGCGCGCGCTCGCCGCCTGCGCTCCGGCACTGCCGCCGGTCGCCGCCGCCGTGGAGGCCGCGGCGGAGCGTCTGGCCGACGGGCGCGGGCGGCTGGTCTATGCCGGCGCCGGGTCGTCGGCGATGGTCGCTGCACTCGACGGGCTGGACCTGGGTCCGACCTTCGACTGGCCGGCGGAGCGGCTGGTGCTGCTGATCGCCGGCGGGCTCGACCTGTCGCGCGGGCTGGCCGGGGCGGCGGAGGATGACGAGGGAGCCGGCCGCGCCGACGCCGGGCGGGCGGGGGTTTCCGCCGCCGACGTGGTGGTCGGGCTGTCGGCCAGCGGCGCCAGCGCCTACACCGTCGGCGTCCTGCGCGCCGCGCGGGAGGCGGGGGCACTGACCATGGGCATCGCCAGCAGCGCAGGCTCGCCCCTGCTCGACGCGGTCGAGCATCCGGTGCTGACCGCGACGGGGGCGGAGGTGATCGCCGGCTCCACCCGGCTCGGCGCCGGCACCGCGCAGAAGGTGGTGCTGAACCTGTTTTCGACCGGCGTCATGACGGCGCTCGGCAATGTCTATGACAACCTGATGATCAATGTCCGGCCGGAGAACGCCAAGCTCCGCCGCCGCTGCACCGCCATGGTCGCGCGCATCGCGCATGTGGACGAGGAGGCGGCCGGTGCGGCGCTGGAGCGGCATGGCGACGTGCGCCGCGCCGTTCTGGGGCTGGCCGGGCTGGACAGTCCGGAGATCGACCGGCTGCTGGCCGAAACCGGCGGCAATCTGCGCAAGGCGATGGATCGGGCAAAAGCCATCGCCGTCAAAGAGACCTGAGGGAAAAGCGGAAGAGGGGCGGTGGCGCTTGGAGTGTGATCGCTTGAAGCGATCACACGGAAAAACAAAAGCTTAGAGGCGCCAACCGCCCGACCATCAACCATCCTGCCGGCCCGGCCGTCTGATGCCGAGGCCCGTTACACTGGGAGACGTCCGAATGTCTGCTGATCGTTTGTCGGGCGACCGTTTTTCGGGCGTCCAGAGGCTTGGGCGAGCGCTGATGCTGCCGATCGCCGTGCTGCCCATCGCCGGGCTGCTGCTGCGCATCGGCCAGCCCGACCTGCTGAACATCGCCTTCATCGCCGCGGCCGGTGACGCCGTCTTCTCCAACCTGGGCGTCCTGTTCGCCGTCGGCATCGCCATCGGCTTCGCCCGCGAGAACCATGGGGCCGCCGGTCTGGCCGGCGCCGTCGGCTATTTCGTCGCGGTGAAGGGGGCCGTGGTACTGAGCGGCGTCGCACCGGAGCTGGTGGCGAAGATGTCCAGCCGCATCAGCATCCCGGTCGGCATCCTGATCGGCATCATCGCCGGCCAGCTCTACAACAAATACAAGGACATCAAGCTGCCGGACTATCTCGCCTTCTTCGGCGGGCGGCGCTTCGTGCCCATCGTCACCGGTCTGGCCGCACTCGGCATCGCGCTGGTCTTCGGCTATGGCTGGCCCATCGTCGATTCAGGCCTGACCGCGCTGACCACCGGCGTGCTGGGGCTGGGCAAATTCGGCCTGTTCCTCTACGGCGTGCTGAACCGCATCCTGATCATCACCGGCCTGCACCACATCATCAACAACATCGCCTGGTTCCTGCTGGGCGATTACCAGGGCGTCACCGGCGACCTGAACCGCTTCTTCAAGGGTGACCCGACGGCCGGCGCCTTCATGGCCGGCTTCTTCCCGGTGATGATGTTCGGCCTGCCGGCCGCCTGCCTTGCCATGTACCACACCGCCAAGCCGCAGAACCGGGCGGCGGTCGGCGGCGTGCTGCTGTCGATGGCGCTGACCGCCTTCCTGACCGGCGTGACCGAGCCGGTGGAATTCGCCTTCATGTTCCTGGCCCCGGCGCTGTTCGCCGTCCATGCCGTGCTGACCGGCCTGTCGATGGTGCTGATGGACGTGCTGAACGTGAAGCTGGGCTTCGGCTTCTCGGCCGGTCTGTTCGATTATGTGCTGAATTACGGCAAGGCGACCAACCCGATCCTGCTGCTGCCGGTCGGTGCCGCCTACTTCGCCATCTATTACGGGCTGTTCCGCTTCGTCATCCAGCGCTTCGACCTGAAGACGCTGGGCCGCGACGACATCGCCATCCCCGCCGGTCAGGCGCCGGCCGCCACCGGTGTCCGTGTCGCCAGTGCCGGCATCGCGCCGGTCAGCGACCGGGCCGGCGCCTATGTCGCCGCACTCGGCGGGGCGGGCAACCTGCGTTCGGTGGAGGCCTGCACCACCCGCCTGCGCCTGAGCGTCGCCGACGCCAGCCGGGTGAACGAGGTGGAGCTGAAGCGGATCGGCGCCCGCGGCGTGGTGAAGCCGTCGGCCAACTCGGTCCAGGTGATCGTCGGCCCGATCGCCGACCAGCTGGCCGGTGAGATCCAGGACTCGCTGAACGCGTCGGCGGGCGAGCGGGTCTGAACGAAGGCACGTCGTTCGGTTCATAAAAAAAGCCCCGGCTTCGTTGCGAAGCCGGGGCTTTTGCGTTTTCGGCACCTGCCCCGTCAGGCCGGCTCCGGTTCGTCGGCGAAGATCGCCTTCAGGTCGATGCGGGTGTCGGTCTTCGTCTCCAGATCCAGCTGCCGTTCGACCTCGTCGAGATGCTCGATCATCAGCGTCGTCGCCTCGCCGGGACGGTTGCCGATCAGGGCGGCGATCAGGCGGCGGTGATCGTCGGCGGAGCAGGTGTGCGACGACCGCCGCTCGAAGGCCGCGATGGCGAGGCTGGAGCGGTCGATCAGGTCGGTCAGAATGCCGGCCAGCGTCGCGTTGCCGGCGAATTCGGCCAGCAGCAGATGGAACTGGCCGGACAGGCGGATCATCGCCTTGCGGTCGGCGGCGCGCTCCGCCGCATCCTCCAGCGCGCCATGGTCGCGCAGCTTCTCCAGCATGTCGTCGGGCAGCGGGCGCGGCAGCCGTTCCAGCCGGTCCATGATCGCGCGTTCGATCACCCGTCGCGCCTCGAACACCTCGCGTGCCTCTTTCGGCGTCGGCTTGGCGACGAAGGCGCCGCGGTTGGGGATCAGCGTCACCACCCGCCGCTGCGCCAGCAGAAGCAGCACCTTGCGCACCCGTTCGCGGCTGACGCCGAAGGCCTCCGCCAGGCTCTCCTCCGTCAGCTTGGTGCCGGGCGGCAGGCGGCGATCGGCGATCGCCTCCCCGATGCTGCGGACGATGCGGGCTTCGGCACTGTTGCGCGCGGCATTGCGGGGGAGGGGCGTGCGGCGGGCTGGCTTGGCGGGGGCGGCGGTTGTCATGGGTGGGGGAAGTGCTTTTGTCGGTGTGCGGGAAGCGCACCGCAGATTGTGCACAAAGCGGGCCAGAGGTGGAACCTCAATCGGCTGGGCGAGACCACGATGAGGGACGCAGCTCGGTTTGCCCAAAACGACGGCAATGCGCCAAACCCCTGCACAAATGCCGCGCTTTTGCGCAATAAGGCACCGGGGAACCGGTTGTTTTCCGCCATCCAGCCGCTGGCACGCGGCATGCAGAAGGCGAACCGGTCACAAACGACCGAGCCGATTGTGCACAATTCTGGAGGCCATCCGATGACAGCGGGTTCGACGGTCGAGCTGGTGAAGCTGCGCAAGGCCTATGGCGGGACCGTGGCGGTGGATGGCATCGATCTGCGGATCGCCGCCGGCTCCTATTGCTGCCTGCTGGGGCCGAGCGGCTGCGGCAAGACCTCCACCCTGCGGATGATCGCCGGGCACGAGGACATCACCGACGGCGACCTGCTGATCGGCGATGCGGTGGTGAACGACGACCCGCCGGCCAAGCGCGGCACGGCGATGATGTTCCAGAGCTACGCCCTGTTCCCGCATCTGGACTGCACCGACAACGTCGCCTTCAGCCTGAAGATGAAGGGCGTGGCGAAGGAGGAGCGGCGGCGGCGCGCGGCCGGGATGCTCGACCTCGTCGACATGGGCAAATATGCCGGCCGCCTGCCGTCGCAGCTGTCGGGCGGGCAGCAGCAGCGCGTGGCGCTGGCCCGCGCGCTGATCACCCGGCCGGGCGTGCTTCTGCTGGACGAACCGCTGTCGGCGCTCGACCCCTTCCTGCGCGTGCGCATGCGGGAGGAATTGAAGCGCCTGCACCGCGACATCGGCATCACCTTCATCCACGTCACCCACAGCCAGACCGAGGCGATGGCACTGGCCGACCTCGCCGTGGTGATGAACCAGGGCCGGATCGAACAGGCCGGCCCGCCGCGCGAGCTGTTCACCCAGCCGCGCACCGCCTTCGTCGCCCGCTTCATCGGCGGCCACAATGTGATCGAGGCCGGTGCGATCGGGATCGGCGACGCCGCTCGCTGCGCCGTGCGCGCCGACCGTATCCAACTGGGCGGTGCCGACCTGCCGACCGAGATCCAGGTGGAGGGCACGGTGCGCTCGCTGGAGTATCACGGCGCCTCCGTCCATCTCAGCCTCGACGTCGCCGGTGCCGACGAGTTCGCCGTCGTGCTGGACGAGGCCCGCTATTTCGACGCGCCTGTCGGCGTGGGCGACCATGTCCACGCCGGATGGAGCCGCCGCGACGTCCACCCGCTGGTGGCGTGACGCTCTTTAAACACCGCTCATCAAAAAACAACACGACGAACAGACTGGAGGCTCAGCGATGACCGACACCCGTACTCCTTCCAAGTCCGCAACGCCGTCGACCGGCGTCAGCCGCCGCACCCTGCTGAAGGGCAGCGCCGCCGTGGCGGGCGCCGCCGTCGGCTCGGGCGCCATCACCGGCTTCCCGACCATCTGGGCGCAGAACATCAAGAATGTCACGCTGCGCCAGTTCGGCACCGGCGTGTCGAACCTGAACGCCGTCGCCGACAAGGTGAAGGAGGACCTGGGCTTCACGCTGCAGATGACGGCGCTCGATTCCGACGCGGTGACGCAGCGCGCGGTCACCCAGCCGAAGTCCTACGACATCGCCGACATCGAATACTGGATCGGCAAGAAGGTGTTCCCGGCCGGCGTCATGCAGCCGATGGACGTGAAGAAGATCAAGAACTTCGACAAGATCGTCCCGATCTTCATCACCGGCAAGCTGACGCCGGACAGCGCCATCGCCCAGGGCACCGCCCCCCACACCGTCGGCTTCGTCGAGGGCAAGGACAGCACCAAGTTCGCCAAGGCGCCGACCGAGTGGATGACGCTGATCCCGACCATCTACAATGCCGATACGCTGGGCATCCGCCCCGATCTGGTCGGCCGGCCGATCTCCAGCTGGAAGGATCTGCTCGACCCCGCCTTCAAGGGCAAGGCGTCGCTGCTGAACATCCCGTCGATCGGCATCATGGACGCCGCCATGGTCTGCGAGGCGATGGGCGAGATCAAGTATGGCGACAAGGGCAACATGACCAAGGAGGAGATCGACAAGACCCTCAAGATCATGACCGACGCCAAGAAGGCCGGCCAGTTCCGCGCCTTCTGGAAGACTTTCGACGAGAGCGTCAACCTGATGTCGTCGGGCGAGGTCATCATCCAGTCGATGTGGTCGCCCGCCGTCGCCGCCGTGCGCGCCAAGGGCATCCAGTGCGTCTACCAGCCGCTGAAGGAGGGCTATCGCGCCTGGGGCGGCGGTCTCGGCATCGCCAAGCATCTGAGCGGGCTGGAGCTGGACGCGGCCTATGAATACATCAACTGGTATCTGTCGGGCTGGGTCGGCGCCTATCTGAACCGCCAGGGCTATTATTCGGCCGTGCTCGACACCGCCAAGCAGCACATGTCGCCGGAGGAATGGGCCTTCTGGATGGAGGGTCAGCCGGCCAAGGCCGACATCCTCAGCCCCGAGGGCAAGGTGATGGAAAAGGCCGGCGCCGTGCGCGACGGCGGCTCGTTCCAGGAGCGCATGGGCCGCGTCGCCTGCTGGAACGCGGTGATGGACGAGGACCGCTACATGGTCCGCAAGTGGAACGAGTTCATCGCGGCCTGATGTTTGCGGTCGCCAACCATCCCCTCTCCCCCCCTGGGGAGAGGGTTAGGGTGAGGGGGACGCGCGGCGAGGATCTTCAAGAGTCGCGCACTCTCCGTTCCCTGTTATGTGCACGCAATGCATCCCCCTCACCCCGACCCTCTCCCCGGGGGGGGAGAGGGGGCTGATCGCCGACATCACCCACTGCAGGAACCCGCCCATGACCCTGACCGCCGAAACGTCCCGACCGTCCGCCACGGCCGCCGCCGGCAGGGTGCGGCGTGTCCGTCTGCTGCCGCGCGTCGCCCCCTACCTCCAGGCGGCACCGCTGACCGTCACGCTGCTGCTGTTCCTGCTGGTGCCGATCCTGACCATCGTCGCGGTCAGCTTCTGGGACTACGACAGCGTGCGCATCTACCCGGACTTCGTGCTGACCAACTACACCGAGCTGCTGACCTCGCCGGTCACCTGGAAGACCTATCTGAACACGCTGAAATACGCCGTGCTGACCTGGGCGATCACGCTCGGTATCGGCTTCACGGTGGCTTATTTCCTGGCCTTCCATGTGCGCTCCACCACCTGGCAGATGGTGCTGTTCCTGGTCTGCACCATCCCGTTCTGGACCTCCAACATCATCCGTATGATCTCGTGGATCCCGTTCCTGGGGCGCAACGGGCTGCTGAATTCCAGCCTGATCTCCGCCGGGATCATCGACCAGCCCTTGGAGTTCCTGCTGTTCTCCGACTTCTCGGTCGTGCTGGCCTTCGTCCACCTCTATGCGCTGTTCATGGTGGTGCCGATCTTCAATTCGATGATGCGCATCGACCGCGCCCTGATCGAGGCGGCGCGCGACGGCGGCGCCAGTGCGGCGCAGACGCTGTGGAACGTCATCCTGCCGCTGACCAAGCCCGGCATCGCCATCGGTTCCATCTTCGTCGTCACGCTGGTGATGGGCGACTTCATCACCGTGCGGCTGATGAGCGGCGGCCAGAGCGCCTCCATCGGCCTGATGATCGCCAACGAGATCTCGCTGCTGCAATACCCGGCCGCCGCCGCCAATGCGGTGGTTCTGCTGGCCGTCGTCCTGATCATGGTGGTGGCGATGCTGCGCGTCGTCGACATCCGCAAGGAGCTGTGAGCGATGAACACCTCCCGCCGCGGCCTGTCCTTCTATCTGCTTGGCGCCTTCTTCGCGCTGTTCGTGCTGTTCCTCTACGGCCCGACCGCCACCATCCTGATCCTGTCCTTCCAGGGGCCGGAGGGCGGGCTGACCTTCCCGATGAACGGGGTCTCGCTGCACTGGTTCCGCAACCTGTTCGAACAGCAGGCGGTCGGCGATTTCGGCGGGTCCTTCCGCCGGTCGATCGCGCTGGGGCTGATGGTGATGGTTCTGACCGTGCTGTTCTCGGTGCTGGCCGGCTTCGCCTTCCGCCGCCGCTTCCGCGGCAGCGGGGCGCTGTTCTACCTTGCCGTCGCCAGCCTGATCGTGCCGTCGATCCTGGTCAGCCTGGGCATCGGCCTGTTCTTCAACATCCTGGGGCTGGAGCCGTCCTGGTACAGCTCGGCGCTGGGCGCGCACCTGACCTGGACGCTGCCCTTCGGCCTGCTCATCGTCTTCGCCATCTTCAACCGCTTCAACCCGGCCTATGAGGAGGCGGCGCGCGACCTGGGTGCCTCGCCCTGGCAGACGGTGCGCCATGTGGTGCTGCCGATCCTGCTGCCCAGCCTGATCGGCGTCGGGCTGTTCGGCTTCACCCTGTCCTATGACGAGTTCGCCCGCACGCTGATGACCGCCGGCAGCTTCAACACGCTGCCGCTGGAGATCTACGGCATGACCACCAACGTGACGACACCGGTGCTCTATGCGCTGGGATCGCTGACGACGGTCTTCTCCTTCACCGTGATCGGCCTGTTCTTCCTGGGCCTGATCCTGTTGCGCCGCCATCGCCTGCGCCGAACCGGCGCTTAAGGAATCCGGACAATTATGCGTATCCTGGTCGTCAACCCGAACAGCACCGCCTCGATGACCGTGCGGATCGGTGCCGCCGCCCGCACCGTCGCGGCCCCCGGTACCGAGATCGTCGCCACCAACCCGCCGACCGGTCCCGCCAGCATCGAGGGCTATTACGACGAGGCGCTGGCCGTCCCCGGCATGCTGGCGGTGATCGACCGGCACCAGCGCGAGAGCGAACTCGCCGGCACGGTGATCGCCTGTTTCGACGATGTCGGGCTCGATGCCGCGCGCAGCCTCGCCACCGCACCGGTGGTCGGTATCTGCGAGGCGGCGATGCAGACCGCCGGGCTGCTGGGCGGCCGGTTCAGCGTGGTGACGACGCTGGCCCGCTCGGTTCCGGCGCTGGAACGGCTGGCCCAGCGCTATGGCATGGCCGGGCGCTGCACCATCCGTGCGGCCGGCGTGCCGGTGCTGGCGCTGGAGGACCCGGCGTCGGGGGCGGTCGGGCGGGTGCGGGCGGAGATCCGCCGGGCGGTGGAGCAGGACGGGGCGGAGACCATCGTGCTGGGTTGTGCCGGCATGGCCGACCTCGCCCGCTCCTTGAGCGAGGAGATGGGTCTGCCGGTGGTGGACGGCGTCACCGCCGCCGTGAAGCTGGTGGAGGGGTTGGCCGCGCTCGGACTGCGAACCAGCAAGGTCGGCGGCTATGCGCCGCCGCTGCCCAAGGCGCGCTGACCCCTCCGCCGTCCTACAGCCGTTGCGATTCCGGAAAATCCGGTGTCGCGATGCCTGACAAGGCAGCCTGTCCCGACAGTGTTCCGCTCGTCGGCCCGCCCAGGATGCGCCGGGCGGCGTCGGCGCATTGGCTGCGCAGTTCCGGCACGGCGGTCATTTCCCAGAAGGGAGCCTTGGCGACCGGGCCGAAGGCGAGCAGGCGCGGGGACGGGGTGCCGTCGGCGGCGATCACCGCGCCGCTTTCCGTCACGTCCAGCCCCAGCCGCAGGGAGTCCGGCCGGGCGAGGCCGCGGTCGAGCAGCGAGCGCACCAGCGGGTGGCGGATGCGGGTGTAGTCGCAGTTGGTTCCGGTGGCGTTGATCAGCGCGCCGGCCGTCAGCACCCGCTCCGCCCCGCCGCCGCGCTCGGTGACGGTCAGGTCCAGGCCGCCTGCGGTGAGGGCGGCGTTCTTCAGGCGGCCGGGCAGGATGCTGAGCTGGCCGCTGGCGCGGGCGGCGTCGATGCGGTCCGCCACCTGCGGCGCCATGCGGTGGCGGTGCACCTCCCAGAAGGGGCGGGCGTGGCGCAGGAAGCGCTGGCGCTCCTCCATCGGCAGATGCGCCCAGATGCGGTGATGGTGCGGCCGCAGCGCATCAAAGGCAGACCGCCAGTCATAGCCCGCCGCGGCCGCCCGCCGGGCATCGGCCTTCAGCGCGATCAGCACGTCCAGCACCGTGCTGGGCAGCACGTCCGGATGCAGGAACGAGGTGTAGGGCCGCGTCTCCTCATGGCGCAGCGGCAGCAGGCCACGGCGGGATACCGCCGTGACCGGTCCGCGATGGCCCTGGTCGAGCAGCGACAGAACCGTGTCGACCATGGTCAGCCCGGTGCCGAGGATGGCGACGTGAGCATCCCGGTCGATGTCGCCGATGGCGGCGGCATCCCATGGGTCGCCGATGAAGCGGTTGGATGCGAAAGCCTCGTCCGCCGTCGAAGAGGCCAGACAGGGCGGCGAGGGCGGGAAATTGCCGATGCACAGCGCTGCGGTGTCGGCGCTGACCACCCTGCCGTCGCCGAGCCGCACATGGACCGCCGGCCGGCTGCCCGACGGGGTTTCGGTGCGGACATCCACCGCTTCGCCACGGATCACGTTCAGGCGGGCATGGGCGGGCGCCTCGGCCTGCGCCTCCGCCAGGACGTCCTGGATATAGGCGCCGTACAGCGCGCGGGAGGCGAAGGCATGGCCGCTGGGCGGCATCGGCTGATCCGGCGTCGGCCCCTCCGCCCGGCTCCACAGCCAGCGCAGGAAATGGCGCGGATCGTCGGGATAGGCGCTCATGTTGTAGGCGCGGACGTTCAGCACATGCGCGCCGTTGGGGGTGGAATAGGCGACGCCGGTGCCCGGCCGGTGGCCGTATTCGATCAGATGGACCATCAGCGGCGCCTGGGCGCCGCGCAGCAGATGGGCGGCCAGCAGGCTTCCGGTGAAGCCGGCACCGACGATGGCGATCTGGCGGGGCTGGTGAAGACCGCCGGGCGGGGTGGCGCCGGGGGGATGGAAGTGAGGCGTTGCAGGCATCGAAGTCCGTCCTTCCGTGAGTCATTCCGGAAAAGGCCGGCCGTTGGCGTCTGTTCCCCGAACCTGCCGAACAACGGGTGAAGGCGGGGATTCGCGTCGGCCGTGTGTCTGCTCGGTCCGCTTCGTTCCGCCCTGAATATCACAGGGCCGGGGACACGCGCCATCGGCCGAACGGCAAACACTATTCCAAAAGTAGGGATTTGCCGGTTTTTTACGCAAACCGACCCGCATCATCGCTGTCGCCAAGACGGCGCCGATGTGGCACATGCGGTTGCGCGTGCCGGCCGAAGCGCGCCGCTGCATGACCGATCAGGAGCCGCCCCCATGTCTGTGCCGTCCATGCCGTCCGCCCCCCACGCTTCCGCTTCCGACCGGCTGGAGGCGGCGCTCTCCCGGATCGCCGATCCGGCGCGGCAGGGTGATCTGGTGTTCACCGACGTCCATGCGGAGGAGGCCCGTGCCGCCGCCCTGGCCAGCGACCGCCGCGCGGCGGCCGGTTGGTCGCTGGGGCCGCTCGACGGGCGGGTCGTCTCGGTGAAGGCGCTGTTCGACGTGGCGGGCGATGTCACCGCGGCCGGTTCCGCCATCCTGCGCGGGCGTCCCGCCGCAACGCGCGATGCCCGGGCGGTGGCGCGGCTGCGCGCCGCGGGGGCGGTGATCGTCGGCCGGACCCATATGACGGAATTCGCCTTTTCCGCCGTCGGCATCAATCCGCACTATGGCAATCCCGGAAATCCGCATGACCGCTCGCGGGTGCCGGGCGGATCCTCGTCGGGGGCGGTGATTTCGGTGGTCGACGGCATGGCGGAGATCGCGCTGGGCAGCGACACCGGCGGGTCGTTGCGCATCCCGGCGGCTCTGTCCGGTGCGGTGGGCTTCAAGCCATCCGCCGGGCGACTGCCGGCCGAGGGAGCCTTCCCGCTGTCGCCGACGCTGGACGTGATCGGACCGATTGCCGCCAGCGTCGGCGATGCGGCGCTGCTGGACAGCCTTCTTTCCGATGGCGATCCGGCGCCGCTGGTGCCGCTGCCAGTTGCCGGGCAGTCCTTCCTGGTGCCGCGCGGGCGGCTGTTCGACGGGGTGGAACCGGCGGTTGCCGCTGCCTTCGAGGCGGCGTTGGAGCGGCTGCGTGCGGCCGGGGCGCACATCGTCGACGGATCCATCGAGGCGGAACTGGACGCGCTGGCGGAACTGGACCGTATCGGCGTCTTCACGGCGATCGAGCTGGCCGCCACCCTGGCCGACCTCGGCATCACCGAGTTTGACGGAATCGACCCCAAGACCCGCGCGCGGATCGAGGCCGGCGGCAAGGCGCCCGCTGCCGATTATGTCCGCATGCAGCGCCGACGGGCCGAGTTGATCCGGCTGATGGACGAGCGGCTGACCCGTCATCCGGTCCTGCTGTTGCCGACCGTGCCGATGACGGCGCCTGCCATTGCCGACGTGCTGGACGATGCCACCTTCCACCGCGTCAACCTGGCCCTGCTGCGCAACACCCGAGTCGCCAACCTGTTCGACCTGCCGGCCATTTCCCTGCCGGTTCCGGCTGATGGGCTGCCGGTCGGCCTGATGGCGATGGGGCGGCGCGGCGGCGACCGCAGCCTGCTGGGCATCGCTGCCGGGCTGGAGGCCGCGCTGCGGGGATGAGTCTGCGTCGGGACCGCTGTGACCATGATGGGGCCGCGGATTTTTCGCGCAGGAATCCCGGCCCCGCACGTATCACCCATGTGGACGTGTATCATGATCGAAGAGTAGAGGCTGATCGTTATAAATAACTGATTCCTGACTCCAAAATGACTGTTGATCGTCACAAGCGATGTCAAAGAGTGGGACGGGAAAGAATCCGGTTCAATTCGCGGAAATTTCGCGCCTATTGTCTCCAGGCAGTCGGGCGACGACTGCCGACGAGAGCCGATGATCATCAAATGTGATGATTGGATGCCTCCGGCGGCGCCAATAATATTGGTGAAAAATTGCCGGATGGCGATCGGCTGAAATGCTTGGAGACTTCTTATGGCTACCAACTTCGCCACTGAATCGCTTAAGTCCGTGACGGCCAAGGCCACCGAACCGACCTCTTCCGTCACGACCTCCGACAGCGCAGTTGCCGAGGTCCAGGCCCACCAGCCTCTGCATCAGGACACCTCGAACCAGGATACCCAGCACAAGGACACCCAGCACACCGCGCCGACGCTGTCCGACAGCGCCGTTGCCGAACTGAAGGCCGCCTATGTCGCGGTCGAACAGGCCATTGCCGACGCCAAGAGCAGCAGCACGGCAAGCAGCGGCACGGCGACGGATACGAAGACCACGGATACGGCCACGACCGACAGTACGACTGCCGAGACCAAGACCGGCAGCACATCCGACACCCACCAGCCGCCGACCGACCCGCTGGTGAAGGTCTTGGCTGATGCCACCGGAGAGACCACGGCCACCGTCCAGGGCGTGTTGCAGCAGGTCCGCGCCGTGCAGCACCAGGAGCATCTGACCGACGCCTCCGGCCACACAGACACGACGAAGGACACCGGCACGTCTTCGGAGACCACCTCCACCGGCACGGCGACCGGCGACGCCAAGCCCGGCACCGGTGACGCGCCGCACTGGCACGACCGACTGATCGCTCAGCAGGACGGCTCGGGCACCGCCAGTTCGACCGATGCCGGGACCGGTCAGGCTGCCGCCGACGCCGGCAGCGCCATCTGGCAGCATTTCCTGAACCACTACGCCTCCGGTGACAGTGCGGTCACCGGCAATACCAACGTGGTCGCGGCGGTCGATGCGTTCGTCGACACCGTCCAGTCGCTGCACCTCGACCCCGGCCATGGTCAGATGCATGGCCATGGTACCGACGGCACGCATCTCGACACCGCCGCCTGACCGATCCTGCGCCCTCCCAGCCGATGGGAGGGCGCAGCCCTTTCACGACAGCCCGTATTTCCTGATCTTGTCGTGCAAAGTGGTCTTGGCGATCTGCAAGTCCTCCGCGGCGCGGGCGAGGCTGTGGTTGGTGCGGCGCAGGGTGTCGGCGATCAGGGCGCGTTCGAAGGTCTCGACCGCCTCGGCCAACGGGCGGCTGGCGGCAGGGTGAGCGGTGGCGAAGGGGGGAAAGCCCTGTTCGATGCCGAGAACGCAGCGGTCGGCGACATTGTGCAGCTCGCGTACGTTGCCCGGCCAGTCGTAGGCCATCAGGCGGCGCATGCGCCCGGCATCCGGCGGCGGGACCGGGCGGCCATGGCGGGCGGCGGCCTGGAGCGCGAACTGCTCGAACAGCAGCGGGATGTCCTCGCGCCGGTCGCGCAAAGGGGGCAGCGGGAGATTGGCGACGTTCAGCCGGTAATAGAGGTCGGCGCGGAACTGGCCACGGTCGGCCAGTTCGCGCAGATCGACCTTGGTCGCGGCGATCACCCGGCAATCGACATGGATCGGCGTGTTGGAACCCAGCCGTTCCAGCGTGCGTTCCTGAAGCACGCGCAGGAACTTGATCTGCACGGGCATCGGCATGCTCTCGATTTCGTCGAGGAACAGGGTGCCGCCGTTGGCGTGCTCCACCTTGCCGATGCGGCGCTTGCCGGCTCCGGTGAAGGAACCGGCCTCATGGCCGAAGATCTCGCTGTCGATCAGGCTTTCCGGCAGGCCGCCGCAGTTGATGGCGACGAAATTGCCGCCCCGGCGCGGGCTGGCCTCGTGCAGGCAGCGGGCGGCCAGTTCCTTGCCGGAGCCGGTCTCGCCATGGATCAGCACGTCGGCGGCGGAGCTGGCAAGCTCGCCGATCAGCCGGCGCACCCGTGCCATCTGCGGCGATCCGCCGACCAGCCGCGCCTCGATGCTGTCGCGGTTCTGCAAGCGGGCGCGCAGCTCGCGCACCTCCAGGGTCAGGCGGCGCTTTTCCAGGGCGCGGCGCACCACCTCGACCAGATAGTCGGGGGAGAAGGGCTTCTCGATGAAGTCGTGGGCGCCCAGCTTCATCGCCTGCACCGCCATCGCCACGTCGCCGTGGCCGGTCATCAGCACCACGGGCAGGTCGGGGTCGGCGGCCAGCAGTTCGGCCAACAGCGCCATCCCGTCCATGCCCGGCAGGCGGATGTCGGTGACGACGATGCCGGGAAAGCCGTCGGCCACCAGCCGGCGGGCCTTCTCCGCGCTGTCCACCGCCTCGGTCGGGATGTCCTCCAGTTCCAGCGCCTGCTGGCAGCCGAGGCTGACGTTGGGGTCGTCCTCGACGACGAGGACCTTCAGGGGCAGGGCCTTCAGGGCGGGGACGGCAGAGTCGGACATGGGAAATCTCCGGCCTGGACGGCGGTCGGGTCGGTGGGCAGGGTGGCGGCGGGAAGGTCGATGGTGAAGACCGCCCCGCCATCCGGACCATTCGCCCCGGTCAGGGCGCCGCCGAAGTCACGCACGATCCCGGCGGAGATGGCAAGCCCCAAGCCGAGCCCGCCGCCGCCCTCCTTGCTTGCGTCCTTCGCCGCCTCCTTGGTGGTGAAGAAGGGCTCGAACAGGCGGGGCAGCACCTCGGCGGGCAGGCCGGGACCATTGTCGGCCACCTGGATGCGGATCCGGCCGTCCACCGTCCGCGCCGTCAGCGTCAGCCTGCCGCTTTCGTGGCCGGCAAGGGCGTCGAGGCTGTTGGCGACCAGATTGACCAGCACCTGTTCCAGCCGGTTGGGGTCGCAGAGTGCCGCGACCTCCTCCGCCACATCGACCTGGACGGCGACGCCGGACCGCCGCAGCCGCTGGTCGAGCAGGAACAGCGCGTTGTCGATCGGCCGGCGCACCGCCACCGGGCGGGAGGCGCCGGAGGATTTGCGGGCGAAGGATTTCAGCTGGCTGGTCAGGGCGCCCATGCTGTCGACCAGATGGGCGATGCGCTCCAGATTGCCCTGCGCCGCGTCGAGATTGCCGCGCTGGAGGAACTTGACCGTATTGCCGGACAGGGTGCGGAGGGCCGCCAGCGGCTGGTTCAGCTCGTGCGCCAGCCCGGCGGACAGCTGGCCGATCACCGCCAGCTTGCCGGCATGGACCAGCTCGTCCTGGGCGGCGCGCAGGTTGCGGGTGCGCTCCTCCACCTTGCGTTCAAGCTCGCGCAGATGGCGGCGGCGCTGCATCCACATCAGCAGCAGGATGCCGAGGAAGGCGCTGCCGACCGCGGCCAGGGCGGCCTGGGCCCAGGCCATGCCGGTCACCTGATCCGCCGGCGACAGCACGGTCATCGTCCAGCCGGTGCCGTGCAGCGGTGCGGTCTGGGCCAGGAAGCCGCCGGACACCGGGAAGACCGTCTCCTCCAGCTGCCCCTCGGCCGGGCGGGAGAGGCGCACCAGTTCGGCATCGGCGGCGATGCGGTCCTGCGGCATCAGGCCGAGCGGCGCCAGCGGGCGGGCGTTGTATTGCAGGGTCTGGTCGAAATGGCGCCGCGTCGGCTCGTCCATCGGCCGCAGGGTGGTGAATTTCCAGGAGGGGACCGAGGCGAGGATGACCACGCCGTTCTCGTCGGCGACCAGGACCGGCGCCTCCACCGTCGACCAGGACTGCTCCAGCTGTTCCAGGCTGACCTTCACCACGGCGACGCCGACGATGGCGCCATCCTCCGTCAGCGGCGAGGACAGGTAGTAGCCGGCTTCCCCCCGCGTGGTGCCGACACCGAAGAAGCGGCCCTGGTGGCCGGCGGCGGCCTCGACGAAATAGGGGCGGTAGGACAGATCCTCGCCGATGAAGCTGTCGGGGCGGTTCCAGTTGCTGGTGGCCAGCACCCGGCCCCGGCGGTTCAGCACATAGATCGACAGGGTGCCGGCCCGCTCGTTCAGCCGCTCCAGATAGCGGTTCAGCCCCCAGGCCAGCGGCGCCCGCCCGGTGACGAGGTCGAGGACGTCGCGCTCCAGCCCCAGCGTGGCGGGGAAATAGGCGTATTTGTCGATCTCGCGTTCCAGGCTCTCGGCATAGAGGTCGAGCCGGTGCCGCCCGGTCTCCTGGAGGGCGGCGAGCCCCATCCCCTCGCTGACCAGGAAGCCCGCGACACCGGCGAGCAGGGCCAGACCGGCGAGCGCCGGCAGCAGAAGGCCGATGGTGCGGATGCGTCTTGCTGCGGGCATGAAAAAGGCGGGCAGGGAAAGGGGCCGCCGCATCATAGCAGAAGCCCCCGTCCCATGGCCCGCCCGTCTTCCAGGCTGCTTTTTCAGAGCGCCCGTCCGTTACTCGGCAGCGGCCGGGGAGGGCAGGGCGGCGCCGGCCTCCTCCTCGTCCTCTTGCGTGCCGATGGCGTTCTCCCACTTGGCGACCACCGTGGTGGCGATGCCGTTGCCCAGCACGTTGGTGGCGGTGCGGCCCATGTCGAGGAAATGGTCGATGCCCATGATCAGCAGCACGCCGGCCTCCGGCAGGTGGAACATCGGCAGCACCGCGGCCACCACCACCAGCGAGGAGCGCGGAACGCCGGCGATGCCCTTGCTCGACACCATCAGCACCAGCAGCATGACGATCTGCTGTTCCAGCGACAGCGGGATGCCATAGGCCTGGGCGATGAACAGCGACGCGAAGGCCGTGTAGATCATCGAGCCGTCGAGGTTGAAGGAATAGCCGAGCGGCAGCACGAAGCCGATCACCCGCTCGCGCACGCCGAGCGTCTTCAGCTCCTCCATCACCCGCGGATAGGCCGATTCACTGGAGGCGGTGGAGAAGCCCAGCAGCATCGGCTGGCGCATCGCCTTGACCACGCGGAAGACGTCGCCCTTCAGCACGACGAAGCCGGCGAAGACCAGCACCGCCCACAGCACCGCCAGCGCCACGTAGAAGCTGCCCATGAACTTGCCGTAGACCAGCAGCACGCCCAGCCCCTGGATGGTCACCACGTTGGCGACGGCGGCGAAGACGCCGATCGGGGCGAAGCGCATGACATAGTCGGTGACCTTCAGCATCACCGGCACGACCTCTTCGATCGAGCGGGCGAGCAGGCCGGCCTTGGTGTCGCGCAGCTGACCGATGGCGAGGCCGACGAAGACCGAGAAGATCAGGATCTGCAGGATCTCGTTGTTCGCCATCGCCTCGAAGAAGTTGCGCGGGAAGACGTGGGTCAGGAAATCCTTCAGGTTCAGGGCGGAGGTCTTCAGCCCGGCGCTGGCCGCCACGTCGGGCAGCGGCACGCCGACATTGGCGCCCGGATGCAGCAGGTTGGCGAAGATCAGCCCGATGAACAGCGACACGAAGGACGCCATCAGGAACCAGCCGACCGCCTTGCCGCCGATGCGGCCGACGGTGCGGGCGTCGCCCATGCCGGCCATGCCGGCGACCAGGGTGGCGAAGATCAGGGGCGCGATGATCATCTTGATCAGGCGCAGGAAGATGTCCGTCACCATCGCGAAATAGCCGGCGATCTCCTTGGCGGCCGCCGCGTCGAACAGGCTGTTGCAGACATAGCCGGTGACGATGCCCAGCAGCATGGCGACGATGATCAGCGTCGTCTGTTTGTTCATGGTCCTGTTACCTCACCTTGGTCCCGCCCGCCTCTACGCGCCGGCCGGGTTGCGGTCGATGGGAGCCGGCCCCGAATGGGTCGGGGCCGGGTGGCGGTGCGGATCAGCCGGCGGTCGCCAGCAGCCGCGGCTGGGTCAGCACCTCCGGCCGCAGCACTTCTGCCAGGGCGGCGGCGGTCATCAGGCCGCGCGCCTCCACCAGTTCGGCGACGCCCTTGCCGGTGCGGTGGGCCTCGGCGGCCACCTCGGTGGCGTTGGCGTAGCCGATGTAGGGGTTGAGCGCGGTGACGATGCCGATGGAGTTGCGCACGCTCGCTTCCAGATGGTCGCGGTTGGCGGTGATGCCGTCGATGCAGCGGTCGGCCAGCACCAGGCAGCCCTGGCGCAGGTGGGTGATGCTCTTGAACAGGCTGTGGGCGATGATCGGCTCGAAGGCGTTCAGCTGGAGCTGGCCAGCCTCGGCGGCGAAGGTGACGGTCATGTCGTTGCCGATCACCTCGAAGGCGATCTGGTTGACCACCTCGGGGATCACCGGGTTGACCTTGCCCGGCATGATCGACGAGCCGGCCTGCCGCGCCGGCAGGTTGATCTCGCCGAAGCCGGCGCGCGGGCCGCTGGACAGCAGGCGCAGGTCGTTGCAGGTCTTGGACAGCTTCACCGCCACCCGCTTCAGCACGCCCGACAGCTGGACGAAGCTGCCGCAATCCTGCGTCGCCTCGATCAGATTGGGGGCGGTGAGCACCGGCACGCCGCTGATCTCGGCCAGACGGCGGCAGACCAATGCTGCGTATTGCGGATGGGCGTTGATGCCGGTGCCGATGGCGGTGGCGCCCAGGTTGATCTCGCGGATCAGCAGGGCGGCCTCCTTCAGCCGCTCCTCGTCCTCGGCCAGCATGACGGCGTAGGTGGAGAATTCCTGGCCCAGCGTCATCGGCACGGCGTCCTGCAGCTGGGTGCGGCCCATCTTCAGGATGTCGCGGAACTCGTCGGCCTTGCGCTGGAAGGCGGCGCGCAGGTACCCCATCGCCTCCACCAGCCGGAAGATGCCGGTGTAGGTCGCCAGCTTCAGCGCCGTCGGATAGACGTCGTTGGTCGACTGGCTCATGTTGACGTGTTCGTTGGGATGCAGGTGGGCGTAGTCGCCGCGGCCATGCCCCAGGATCTCCAGCGCCCGGTTGGCGATCACCTCGTTGGCGTTCATGTTGGTCGAGGTGCCGGCCCCGCCCTGGATCACGTCGACGACGAACTGGTCGTGCAGCTTGCCGGCGCGGATCTCGCGGCAGGCGGCGGCGATGGCGTCGGCCCGCTCGGCGGTCAGCAGACCCAGTTCATGGTTGGCGCGGGCGGCGGCCATCTTGATCTCGGCGAGCGCCCGGACCAGATCGGGATAGTGGGAAATCGGCGTGCCGGTGATCGGGAAATTCTCGACAGCGCGCAGGGTGTGGACCCCGTAATAGGCGTCGGCCGGGACCTCGCGGTCGCCCAGCAGGTCGTGTTCGGTGCGCGTTGTGGCAGGCATCGGACGTTTCGCTCCCTTGGTTGAAACCGCCCCGTCTTCGCGGAGCGCAACCTGTAAAGAGCAACCGGCATGCCAGCGCGCGCGGGCATGACGTCGCGGCCTAAGCCACTGATCTTCCAGCGTATGATTGTTGGCGAGAGCCGCGGACATTCGGATTTCCGAATGCGCCCGCTCATGGGCGTTCGGATTTCCGAACGGGTCGCGCGATTTTCCCGCGGGTTATTCGCCGAGGCGGCCGCTCCAGTCCTCCACCCTGCCGCTCTCCACCCGGCGCCGGGCGAGCGTGCGCCAGCCGGTGGCGAGCGGCTCCAGTCCGGCGATGCCGGCCAGGGTCGGGAGGTCGCCGGTGTTGTGATAGAAGGCGCGCAGGATGCGGGCCAGCGGCCAGTCGGGCAGCGGGCGGTCGATCAGGGCGATCCCGTCGCCGGCGGCGGCGGTGCCCGGTTCCAGCACGCGATAATACCAGCCGGTCCGGCCGGTGGATTGCACCCGCCGCGCCATGTCGGCCACGCCGAAGCGATGGTTCAGCTTCCAGCAGGGCTGGCGCCCCTGGCTGACCTGGACCGTCGCCGTGCCGAGGCGGAAGACGTCGCCGACACAGACCGTCTCCTCCGTCAGGCCGAGGGTGGAGATGTTCTCGCCGAAGGCGCCGACCGCGTCCAGCAGCGATGCCGGCGCGGGCAGGTCGGTGCGCCAAGCCGGGTAATGGTCGAAGGGGTAATGGTGGATCGCCTTGTCCGGCCCGCCATGGTTGCGGCGGTCGGCCTGCTCGTCGCCTTCCAGCCCGGCCGGCCCGATGGCGACGGCGGCATCGACCGGACGCTTGCCGATGGCGCTGAGCGTGTCCGGCCGGCCGAACGGGACCGCCCTGCCGGTCAGGATTGCGTTCAGCGTCGTGGGATTTGTCATCGGCCAGTCTCCGGTTTCATCGCCGCTCCCTTGCCGGGGCGGCCTGTCGCACCGGATCGGTTATCGCTTTCCGGCCGGCGACCGCCAAGGTGCCGCCGCGGCAGGTCAGCAATGCGGACCACGGCGGCGATTTTCATCTTGCGAATTCGGCCGGCCGGAGAGCGGGTTTCTTGCAATCTGCAACGAAGCAGTGTCAAAACGGAAATATATCCGGTCACTAAACAAATAACCCTAATATATCAAAGGCTGAAATACTGAAAACAAACCCTTTGGTAGTGAAGATCAGGGATGGTGCATGCCTGAAGCCCATTCAGACATGCAGATTTGCCGGACAGTATTTGGTCATCCATTGCGGAGACTTTGCCGGGTCCCAGGCGCGGTAAAACCCGAATATTTCGGCGCCTCTCTTGCCGGAGATATCCCTCAAATGTCATCGAATCCTCCCAATATATCATCCACCCGCCCGTGCCATTGCAAACCCTCCGGCAGTCATACGTCGGTATTCCAGTGGCATATTTGGTGCACACGTCTCCGCTCGTTGGTCACTTGGGCGGATGGAGGACGGCATGGTCGGGTCGACAGTTGCAGCTTCTGCGGGTGGGATATTCGCGAACGTCGGGATCGGACGGAAGATTGCGATCGGCTTCGGTGCCGTGCTGCTGATCATGGTGGGACTTGCAGGGCGGAGCTATCTGTCTTTCGGCAACATCTCGCATCAGTTCGAAGTCTATGAACATGGCGTTTCGGTCATGGATGTCGCTTCCAACATCGAGATGGAGGTGCTGGCCATGCGCGGGGCGGTTCGCGAATTCGCCTTGAGCGGCAATCCCGCCCGCGAAGCGGTGGCCCGCGAGGCGATGGAGAAGCTGCGCGGCAGCTTCGAGACGGCCTATGGTCTTGCCCGCGACCCCGCTCTGAAATCCAGGCTCGATCGGGCAAAGACCCAGTTCGGCATTTATGTCGACGGATTTCAGCGTGTCGTGCCGATGCAGCAGGAACTGATGGGGCTGGTGTCCGACACGCTGGATCCGCTGGGACTGCACGCCCGCGTCGAGCTGGAGCGTATCCGTGGCGAGGCCGTGGCCGTCGGCGATGCCGTTTCGGTCACCCATGCCTGGGAAAGCATGGAGGCTCTGATGGTCGGCCGGCTGTCCGCCAACAAGATGCTGGCCCGTCATGACGACGAGTCCGCCAGGAAGGCGGAGGAGGCCTTCACCGCGCTCGCACGGAGCCTCCAGCAGTTGGCCGCGACCTCCGGCGACCGTCCCTATGCGGCGACGGTCACCAACCTCCAGGCTACGGTATCGCGCTATCAGGCCGGCTTCCTGCGGGCGAAGGAACTCAGCCACACCATCAACGGGCTGATCAACGGCGGGATGGCCCAGGCCGGCGCCGCCGTCACCGAGGAGGCCAACGCGATCAGCCGGAGCGCCCTGGCGGAAACGGGCCGGATCCGGCAATCCACCCTGGCGGACATCTCCGGCACGGAAGTTCTGGTCCTGCTGCTGTCGGCCGGCGGGCTTCTGGCCGGGCTGTTCTGCGCCATCCTGATCAGCCGCGCCATCACCCGGCCGGTGACCGCCATGACCGGCACCATGCGGGAACTCGCCGCCGGCAAGCTGGACATCGCCATTCCCGGCGCCGGTCAGAAGGACGAGATCGGCGCCATGGCCGCCGCCGTGACGGTCTTCAAGGAGAACGCCCTGACGGCCCGGCGGCTGGAGGCGGAGCAGCGGGCCGAGCAGGAGCGCAAGGAGGCCCGGTCGGCGACGGTCGACCGGCTGGTGGTCGAGTTCGAGGACACCGTTGCCGGTATCCTGCGCACGGTATCCTCGGCCTCCACCGAACTGGACAGCACCGCGCACCTGATGAACGCCACCGCGGAGCAGACCAGCCGCCAGTCGACCGCCTCGGCCGGTGCGGCGGAACAGACCTCCGCCAATGTGCAGACCGTCGCCACCGCGGCCGAGGAAATGGTGGCGTCGTTGCAGGAGATCGCCCGGCAGGTCACCCGGTCCTCCACCATCGCCAACGACGCGGTCGCCCAGGCCGCGCATACCGACGACACCGTGCAGGGGCTGGCCCTGACCGCCAGGAAGATCAGCGATGTCGTTGCCCTGATCTCGACCATCGCCGGGCAGACCAACCTGCTGGCCCTGAACGCCACCATCGAGGCCGCCCGCGCCGGCGAGCATGGCAAGGGCTTCGCCGTCGTCGCCGCCGAGGTGAAGAGCCTGGCCGAACAGACCGCCCGGGCCACCGACGAGATCACCGGTCAGATCGCGGCCATTCAGACCGCCACCGGCGGGGTGGTCGAGGCGATCCGGATGAATTCCGACATGATCCGCCAGATGAACGAGATCACCGCGGCCATCGCCTCGGCGGTCGAGGAGCAGAACGCGGCGACCGCCGAGATCACGCGCAGCGTGACCGAAGCGGCAACCGGGACGCAGGAGGTCGCCCGCAACATCCAGCAGGTGATGGAGGCGACGGGGCAGACCGGCGCCGCGGCGGCCCAGGTTCTGAGTGCTGCGGGCGAACTGTCGCACCAGTCGGAAACGCTGCGGACGAATCTGGAGAGCTTCCTCACCAGCATCCGGGCGGCGTGACCGGGCTCCAGGCTGGATGCAGGGGGGTCCGGAGGCGGCCGGGTCTTGCGGTCTCCGGATGCCGCTATTCCAGCTTGTGCACGAAGTGGTGGCAGCCGATCTGGTAACGCTTGCCCATATAGACGCGATGGGCGCTGCTGCGCTCCGGGCCGACGGCGGAATCGAGATGCAGCGCCTTGCAGTCCAGCCTTTCGGCCTCCGCCTTCGCCCAGTCGAGAATGACGGAGGCATAGCCGCGGCCACGGTATTCCGGCAGCGTCGCCATGTCGACGATGTAGAAGGACTTCCCCAGCCAAAGTGAATATTGCAGGCGGAAACCCAGGACGCAGGCCGCCGGGCCGCCCGGTTCTGGAACGATGCCGGCGAGGCGGTAGCCGTTCGGCCGCAGCACCGTGTCGATGATGCGGGTCATCTCCGCAGCCTCGTATTTCGGCCACAACACTTGCAGGGCCGGCACGGCCAACTCCGTTTCCCCTTCCGAAATCCCGATGATGTCCGGCTGCACGCTTCTTCCTTCCGGTCCCGGCTTCTCCATGGTTTTCATGGTACCAGAAGGCGTTATGGCCGTGTTGCGGTCGCCGCATCCGATCACCGCCGGCCTGCAATGCGTGGCGGGAGCACCGGCTCAGCCGGCGGTGAGCACGATCTTGCCCTGAAGATGGCCCGTGGCGGCGCGCTCGTGCGCCTGCCGGGCGTCGGCGAGCGGGAAGACGCTGTCGATGGCGATGCGGATGGTGCCGTCGTCCAGGAGGCTTGCGATCTCCGTCAGCTGCGCGCCGTTGGAGCGGACCTGCGTCGCAGAGATCGTGACGCCCAGCTGTTCCGCCTCGGCGGCGGCGTCGAGACCGAGCGGGAAGATGGGGAACAGGGCGCCGCCACGCTTCAGCGTGGCCAGGAAACGGGCGGAGGATGGGCCGCCGACCGCGTCGACGACGAGATCGACCCCGCGCACGACATCCTCGGCCCTGGTCCTGGCGTAATCGATGACCTCGTCGGCGCCGAAGCCGCGCAGAAGCGCCTCGTGCCGGCCGGAGGCCACGGCGATGACGCGCGCGCCCCGCCATTTCGCGAGTTGCAGGGCGAGATGTCCGACCCCGCCGGCGGCGCCGTTGACCAGCACCGTCTTGCCGTCGAGCGGCACCGGCCGGTGCTGGTGCGGCTGAAGCGGATTCGGTTCGCCGTGACCCAGATCGATCAGGAACTGCCAGGCGGTCAGCAGCGACATCGGGGCCGCGGCGGCATGCAGATGGTCGATCCCGGCCGGTTTGCGCCCGACATCCGTCACCGGTGCGGTGACATACTGCGCATAGGCCCGGCTGTCCCCGGCGAGGCCGGTGGGAAAGCGGATCATTGCATAGACCTCGTCGCCGGCCGCGAAGGTCCGCACATCATCGGCGACGGCCTCGACCACGCCGGACACGTCGGTTCCGACGATCACGGGGAAGGAGACCTGCGGCTGCCATTCGGGCGGAAGCATGCGGTAGCCGTCGCGCAGGTACCAGTCGGGTGGGTTGACGCCGACCGCGTGGACGCGGATCAGCACCTCGCCCGGCTTCGGTTCGGGCTTCGGCGCGTCCTCGTAAACCAGAACCTCCGGACCGCCGAAGGCATGCAGCCGGACCGCTTTCATCGTCTTGGTCATCATGGTCTCCATTGCAAGGCATCGGGATCGGACGAGCATATGGCCGGCGGTTGCCCATTGATAATTGGCGCCGATATCACTTTACTGATGCCATGAAGGAACAAATCGCCCTGGAGCGGCTGACCGGACTGCTCGCCTTTGCACGGGCCGGATCGCTGGGCAGCTTCACCGCCGCCGCCCATTCGCTGTCGGTTTCGCCCTCGGCCGTCAGCAAGAGCGTGCAGCGGCTGGAGCAGCGGCTGGGGGTATCGCTGTTCACCCGCACGACGCGTTCCCTGACGCTGACGGCGGAGGGGCACGAGTTGCATGAGCGGGCGTTGAGGCTGCTGCGCGATGCCGAGGAGATCGAGCAGACGGCGATGGCGGCCCGGTCGGAGCCGTCCGGCATGCTGCGGGTCGCGGCATCGCTGCCGATCGGCGTCCATGTCATCGCCCCGGCACTGCCGGCGTTCCGGCGGCTCCACCCCAAGGTGACGGTCGATCTGCGCCTGAGCGACCGGATGGTCGACCTGATCGAGGAAGGAATCGACGTCGCGGTGCGGATCGGCGAGCTTGCTGATTCAAGACTGCTGTCGCGCCGGCTGGCGCCGCATCGCTTCTGCTGCTTCGCCGCACCGGCCTATCTGGCGGCCCGCGGGGCGCCAGCCCACCCGAACGACTTGGAAGGGCACGACACCGTCAGCCTGCGCTATCAAAGCACGGGGCAGACGTTGCGCTGGCCCTTCCGGATCGGCGACCGGCTGGTGGAGGTCGTGCCGCCTTCGGGCATCGTCGTCGATGTCAGCGACGCGCTGGTGGCGACGCTGGCGGCCGGCGGCGGCATCGGCATCGCCGCCACCTTCATCACCGCCCCCTATGTGGCGCGCGGCGAACTGGTTCCGGTGCTGTCGGACTTCGCCGTCGAGCGGCACAACATCACGGCGCTCTGGCCGGCAAGCCGCCGCACCAACCCGGCGGTGCGCGCTTTCCTGGCCTTCTTGCAGGAGGTGTTTCAGGAGCGGATGGCGGCAACGGGCTGACGCGTCAGGGCGACCCCCCGGCCCCCGCTTCACTCCAGCGGCTTCAGTTCACCCAGCAGGGTCGGAAGCAGTTCGGCGACGGTCGGGTGGATGTGGACGGCGCGTTGCAGGGTGGGGTAGGGCGCCTTGGCATACATCATGTCGAGCACGCCGTGGATCGCCTCGTCGCCGCCGGGGCCGAGGATGGCGGCCCCGAGGATCTCCCGGCTGTCGGCATCGACGACGATCCGCATGAAGCCCTGTGCCTCCCCCTTTTCCACCGCACGGCCGACGCGGGTCATCGGCCGCTGGCCGACCAGCGCCCGCCGGCCGGAGCGGCGGACCGCCTCGTCGGTCATGCCGACGCGCGCCAGCGGTGGATCGGTGTAGAGCGCATAGGCCTGGATGCGGTCGTCGACGCTGCGCGGGTCGCCGTCCAGCAGGTTGGCGGCGACGATCTCGAAGTCATTGTAGGCGGTGTGGGTGAAGGCGCCGCGCCCGTTGCAGTCGCCCATCGCCCAGATGCCAGGCACATTGGTGCGCAGCTTGTCGTCCACCGTGATGAAGCCACGGGAATCCCTCACCACGCCGGCGCGGTCGAGGCTGAGGTCGTCGGTGTTCGGCGTGCGGCCGACCGCCAGCAGCACATGGCTCCCCACCACGGACGGGCTGCCGGACGCGCAGTTCACCCCGACCTCGACGCCGTCGGCATGGGGGGCGAAGCGGATGCAGTCGGCCGACAGGCGGACGGTCACCCCCTCCTTCTCCAGCAGTTCCCGGATCGCGTCGGACACGTCGGGGTCCTCGCGGCCGATCAGCCGCTCGCCCTTCTCCACCACCGTCACCTCGGCACCGAAGCGGCGGTACATCTGGGCGAATTCCAGGCCGATGTAGCTGCCGCCGACCACCACCAGATGCCGCGGCACATGGTCGAGGTCGAGGATGGTGCCGCTGGTCAGGACGTCGACGTCGCGCACGCCGGGCATGTCCGGAATCGTGGCGCGGGCGCCGACGTTGAGGAAGATGCGCTCCGCCGTCAGCAGCTCGTCGCCGACGCGCACGCTATTCGGCGATTCGAGGCGGGCATGGCCCTGCAACACCCGGCAGTTGGGCATGCCGCGCAGCCAGCGTTCGACATTCCGGCGCGAGCGGCCGGAAACCTCGTCCTTGCGCGCCTTGACCCGGGCCATGTCGATGCGCACCGGGCCGTCCAGCATGACACCGTATTCGGCGGCGCGCCGGGCCATCCGGGCGACGCGGGCGCTGGCGATCAGCGTCTTGGTCGGGGTGCAGCCGGTGTTGACGCAGGTGCCGCCGAACAGCTTGCGCTCGATCACCGCCACGCTCATCCCCGCGGCGGCAAGGCGCTCGGCGAGCGGCGGCCCGGCCTGGCCGGCTCCGATGATGATGGCGTCGAGCATGGCAGGCTCCTGCGGCCGGTTGCGTTCGTCAGGGGAAATCGGTGGGGCGGATATGGTAGCGCCGGTCCCGCAGCTCCCTCAAGCAAACCAAGGTATGACTTGCTGCAACCAAACGGGATCGTTCAAGTCGTGACCAGATCGTTCAAGACTTGGACGGCGCCCGCATGCAAGCTGCCGGAACCGGAACGGCACACCGCAGGGTTGGAGACTGGCGTATGGGCGGTGCAATGGGCGACGCAGTGTGGGGCGGTTCGCAGGCAACCGGTCGGCCGGTCGAGCACCGTCTCGGCCTGCTGTCGATCCCGCTGGCCTTCGCGGTGTTCATCGTCGACACCTTCACCGACATCGAAAGCGCCATCGCCGTCCTCTATGTCCTGGTCCTGCTGCTGGCCGCCACAATGCTGTCGCGGCGGGGGATCCTGCGGGTGGCCGCCGGCTGCGCGCTGCTGGCGGTGCTGTCCTTCTTCCTGTCGCACTGGCAGGACATGGACCTGTCGGCGGTCCTGCGCTGCGGCGTGTCGCTGGCGGCCATCCTGATCACCGGCGCGCTGCTGGTGCGGGACCATGATTCGCGGGCGCTGCTGCTGCGGGCCAATGCCGCGCTGGCGCGCAGCGAAAAGCGCTACCGCTGCATGTTCGAACAGGCGCGCATTTCCCTGTGGGAGCAGGACTTCACCGCGGTGAAGGCGGCGCTCGACGCGCTGCGGGCAAGCGGGGTGACGGACCTCGCCGCCCACGCGCAGTCCGATCCCGGCTGGGCGCGGGACATCGGCGCGCTGATCGTCACCACCAACGTCAACGACGCCACCGTCGAGATGCTGGGGGCCGTTGGCCGGCCGGCGGTGCTGGGGTCGCTCGACCGCTTCCTGCCCGCCGGCGATCCGGCGATGCTGCAGGTCCTGCTGGCGCTTTGGGAAGGGCGCGACCGCTTCGAAGGGCGGGCGCAGCTGATCACGGCGGACGGGCGCACCCTGACGGTGCTGCTGGGCATCAGTTTTCCCGACGACGGCGTTGGCTTCGATCAGGTGGTGGTCGGCGTCGTCGACATCACCCAGCGCGAACGCACGCAGGAGGCGCTGCTGGCCGCGCAGGCCGAACTCGCCCGCGCCGCGCGCGCCGCCACGCTGGGCGCGCTATCCGCCTCCATCGCGCATGAGCTGAACCAGCCGCTGGGGGCCATCGTGCTCAACGCGCAGGCCTGCCTGCGTTGGCTGCGCCGCGACCAGCCGGACATCGGCACCGCCGCCAAGGCGGCCGACCGCATCGTCCGCGACGGGCAGCGGGCGGCCGAAATCATACAGCGGACGCGCGGCATGCTGGTCAAGGACACCCGCTGCGACGAGACCATCGACCTGCGCCAGCTGGTGGACGAGGTGGCGCTGCTGCTGGAGCGTGAACTGTCGGCTGCCGGGGCCGTTCTGGTCACCGGTTTCGCTCCCGATGCTCCGCCGGTGCGGGGCAGCCGGGTCGGCTTGCAGCAGGTGCTGATCAACCTCGTCACCAACGGCCTGCACGCCATGGTGGAAATGGGGGTGGAGGCGGGGGTGGAGGCGGGCAGCCGCCGGCGTGAATTGAGCGTCACCGTGGACAGGCTGGGGGACAGCCTGGAAAGCGGCCAGGAAAGCGGGTCGCAGGTGACGGTCGCCGTGCGCGACCGCGGCCCGGGCATCGACGAGACCAGCAGCGCCCGCCTGTTCGATCCCTTCTTCACCACCCGGCCGGACGGCATGGGCATGGGGCTCGCCATCTGCCGGTCCACCATCGAATCCTGCGGCGGAACGCTGACCGCCCGCAACCATCCGGACGGCGGGGCGGTGTTCGAGTTCACCATCCCGGCGGCGCTCCCGCCATCCCCCCAACCGCCATTCATCGAACCACCGGCCTTCCCGCTGGCCGCGGCACGAGAGGACTGACCGCCATGCCCCACAAAGCCGCTCCGTCGCCGGAACCTGTCAAAAACGACCCGCTGGTCCTGATCGTCGACGACGATGCCGGCATGCGGGAGGCGGTGGTCGACCTTCTGCACTCGGTCGGCATCGAAGCCCGCGCCTTTGGCAGCACGGCGGAGCTGCTGGCGGCGGCCCTTCCCGACCGGCTGGGCTGCCTGATCCTCGACGTGCGGCTTCCCGGCCTGGGCGGGCTGGAGTTCCAGACCAGGCTGGACAGCCTGGGCATCGCGCTGCCCATCGTCTTCATGACCGGCTTCGCCGACGTGCCGATGTCCGTCCGCGCGATGAAGGCGGGGGCGACCGACTTCCTGATCAAGCCCTTCCGCGACCAGGACATGCTGGACGCGGTCGGGGCCGCCATCGCTCGCGACCGCTCCCGGCGGAACCAGCGGGCCGCCACGATGACGGTGGAGACCTTGGCGGCGACGCTGACCCCGCGGGAGCGCGAGGTGATGGCCGAGGTGGTCAAGGGCCGGCTGAACAAGCAGATCGCCGGCGATCTCGGCATCAGCGAGGTGACGGTGAAGCTCCACCGCGGCAAGGTGATGCGGAAGATGCAGGTGCGCTCCGTCGCCGACCTCGTCCGCAAGGTTGAGGTGCTCGGCCAGCAGGAGTGACGGCCGGGAGAGGTGTAGGGGTGCGGGATCAGTTCTGTCTTATATAAGTCCCTCCTCTAGACCTAGGTGTGGTATCTCCCGCCTGCCCCGTCCGGATAGGATGCGCGTGGCGTCCGCGAATGGCGCTCCATTCGGTCCCCTGTTCGGTCAAGGCAGTACGACGTGTCCAACGCACCCCTGATAGCGGTAGTCGATGACGACGAGGCGATCCGCGAGGCGCTGGACGATTTGCTGCGATCCGTCGGTTTCCGCTGCCGCTCCTTCGTCTCCGCCGAGGATTTCCTGGCGCTGACCGACCGGACGGGGATCGCCTGCATCATCCTGGACGTGCGCATGCCCGGCCTGTCCGGGCTGGAGTTGCAGGAACGGCTGAATGCCGAGGGGGGCGGGCACCCGCCGATCCTGTTCATGACCTCCTATGCCGATGACGGCACGCGGCGGCGCGCGCTGGGCGGCGGTGCCCGCGACGTGTTGGGCAAGCCCGTCGACGCCCATGTCCTGATTACCTCCCTGAACAGCGCCATCGCGGCGGGGTAACCCGGATAGCGGCAGCAATCAGCCCTTCCAAACGGTTATGTATAAGACAGGACCGGATGGGAGATGGGGCATGACGGTCACATCCCGCGGAGCCATTGACCGGATCGGGGCCGAAAGCAGGATCCGGGCCGGACTCGGAATGGAGGCGCCATGAGCTTCCTGACCCGCCTGCTGCTGCTCGTTTCGCTGGCTCTGGTGCCGGTCTGCGCGCTGGAGGTCTGGAACCAGATCGACCTGCGCCGCCAGCGATCGGAGGAAATCCACGACCATGCGCGGCAACTGCTCAGCCTGCTGGGCGGCGAGCAGCAGCGGCTGGTCGAAGGCGTGCGGCAGATGCTGGAACTGCTGGCGGAAACGACCTCGGCGCAGACCCTGGATGCGACGGGCTGCCAGGTGCTGCTGACGCGCACGGCCACGCGAATCCCGGATTATCTCGCGGTCAACCTCGCGGATGCGGACGGAGTCGTCCTTTGCTCCACCAATCCGGCCCTGCGCGGACGGACCATCGCCGACCGGGTGCATGTGCGCGCCGCCCTGGAAAGCGGCGGCTTCACCGTCGGCGAGTTCATCCGGCAGCGGCACGACGGCAAGCCCGCGATGCCCTTCGGCCTGCCGATCCGCCGCGACGGTGCCGACGGCCGGATGATCGGCGTGGTCACGGCGCTGATCGATCTCGGCTGGCTCGAACGCTATCTCTCCGAACACCCGCTGCCCGACAATGCCGCGCTGATGGTGGCCGACAGCAACGGCGTCGTGCTGGCCCATGCCCCCGCAATCCCGGGGGCGGTCGGCACCGCACTGCCGCCGCGTTTCCGCCCTCTGCTCGACGCCGGCGCGGTGGGTACCGCCCAGCTGACGGGAATCGACGGGGTTGAGCGGGTGTTCGCCTATGTTCCCCTGTCGGCCGGGGTCCGGCACATCTTCGTGGCCGTCGGCATCGATCGTGACGCGGCGATGAACGCCGTGGACGACGCGCTGGAGCGGTCGCTGGTGTGGATCGCCGCGACGCTGCTGCTCGGCCTGCTGGCGGCATTCCTGATCGCCAGGCGGCACCTCTATCAGCCGGTCGCCGCCCTGATCGCGGCGACCGAGCGCTGGCGTGCCGGCGACCATTCCGTCCACGTCGGCGCGGTGGACGGGCCGGAGATGAGCCGCCTCGGGCTGGCGTTCGACGGGCTGGTCGAGGATCTCGACCGGCAGATGCGGGCCAACGAGGAGGCATCCGCCGCATTCCGGGCCAGCGAGGAACGGACCCGCGCGCTGGTGGAGAACGCCCCGCACATGATGTGGGTGAACCGGCCCGACGGCACCTTGGAATATGTCAATGCCGCCTTCCGCGCCTACACCGGCCGCATGACGAACGAGGAGAACCGGATGGAGGATCTGCATCCGGAGGATGTCGAGCGGATTCAGGCGGTCCGGCGGTCGGCCATCCCCGCCGGCCAGCCGCACAGCTATGAACTGCGCCTGCGCCGGGCCGACGGCGCCTACCGATGGCATCTCAGCCGCACCCACCCGATCCATCAGGGCGGCCGGATCATCGCGTGGTTCGGCGGTGCCGTCGACATCCACGACATCCACCGCGCCCGCGACGCCGCGGAGGAGGCCGGCCGGTCCAAGAGCCGTTTCCTCGCCGCCGCCAGCCATGATCTGCGCCAGCCGATGCAGTCGATCCTGCTGTTCGCCGAGGTGCTCCGCCCGCATCTCAGTGAAGGGCCCGGTCTCGACGCGCTCAGCCGGCTTCAGCATGGGCTCGAAATCCTCAAAGGGCTGCTGGACGGTCTGCTCGACATCTCCCGCCTCGATGCCGGCATCGTGGCACCGCAACTGGAGGAGTTCCGCGCGTCGGACCTGCTGCGGAGCCTGAATGACGCCTACGCCCCGCTGGCCCATGAAAAGGGCCTGGGATGGCGGGTCATGCCCTGCCATACCGCGATCCGCAGCGACCGGGTCCTGCTCGGCCGCATGCTGCGCAATCTGGTGGAGAACGCCATCCGCTACACCGACCGGGGCGAGGTTTCGGTGGAATGCAGCGTGGAGGGTGGCCGTCTGCTGATCATGGTCCGCGATACCGGCTGCGGCATCCCGGCCGACCAGATCGACCGGGTTTTCGAGGAGCTTTATCAGGTCGACAATCCCGAGCGCGACCGCAACCAGGGGCTCGGCCTCGGGCTGGCGATCGTCCGCCGCCTGTCAGACCTGCTGGACCATCCCGTCACGATCCGCTCGCAGCCCGGCCAGGGCTCGCTGTTCAGCATCGCGGTGCCGCTGGCGGCGGGGGCTTGCGACCCGGCTCCCCAATCCGGGGAAGCGGCGCCGGTGGAGATGGCGCCGGCATCGCCGGAGCGGAAGGAGCAGCGGCTGGCGGTGGTGGTGGACGACGACCCCATCGTGCTGGCGGGAATGGAGAGCCTGCTGCGCGCCTGGAGGTTCGACGTGATCGCCGCCGAGTCCACCGACCTTGCGGTGGAGAGCCTGGAAGGGGACGGACGCCGGCCGGACATCCTCGTCGTCGACTACCGCCTGCGGGACAGGCGCATCGGGACGGAGGCGATCCTTCGCATCCGGGAAATGCATGATGCGGAGATCCCCGGCCTGATCGTCACCGGGGAGATCGGCACCGAGCCGCAGAACGATGCCCTCGCCCACGGCTTCGACCTGCTGCACAAGCCGGTCACCCCCCGCAGCCTCGCTGCGGCGCTCAGCCGCCATCTGGCGGCGGCGGATGGGGATCCGCGTCTCCCGGTCGCAATGTGATCCATGTCCGTTTTGCGGCCATGCCCCGGTCCTGACGGAACATTTCCGTTGTGCCGTGTTTGTCTGAGGACATGGACCTTAAGGAGCCGTTGGTGCCGAAGCCGATCCCGATCGAGAAAGTGCAGACCGGAATTCCCGAATTCGATCTGATTTTGCGCGGTGGGCTGCCGCGCGGTCGAATCCATCTGCTGGAGGGTGCGCCCGGCACGGGCAAGACGACCATCGCCTTGCAGCTTCTGATCCAGGCACGCAACGACGGCAGGAAGGGGCTGTACATCACCCTGTCGGAGAACGCGAAGGAACTGGAGGCGACCGCCGCCAGCCATGGCTGGTCGCTCGACGGCCTTCCGGTGTTCGACATCGTGCCCATCGAAGCGCAGCTGGATCGCCAGCAGAGCGTGCTCTACCCGTCGGAGGTGGAGCTTGGCGAGACCGTGCGTCTGATCATCGACCGGATCGAGCGGGAAAATCCCGAAGTGCTGGTGATCGACACGGTGTCGGAACTGCGGCTGCTCGCCCAGGACCAGCTCGGCTACCGCCGGCAGATCCTGGCGCTGAAGCAGTATTTGCAGGGCCGCCGCTGCACCAGCCTGGTCCTCGACGACCTGACCCATCAGAACGGCGACACCGACCTGCACAGCCTGGCGCACAGCGTGATCGTGCTGGAGCAGATCGAGCGCACCTATGGCGCGGCGCGGCGGCGGCTGCGCATCGCCAAGATGCGGGGGGCTGAGTATCAAAGCGGCTGGCACGACTTTGCCATCACGAAGACCGACGTCCTGGTCTTCCCCAGCCTGATCGCCGAGGAACATAAGAGCGACTTCGAGCCGCGCACCATGGAAAGCGGCCTGCCGGCGCTGGACGAGCTGATGGGCGGCGGCCTGACGCAGGGGACCACGACCATGCTGGTCGGGCCGTCGGGCGTCGGCAAATCGTCGCTCGCCCTGCAATATGTCACCGCCGCGGTCGAGCGCGGCGAGCATGCCGCCTATTTCTCCTTCGACGAGACCTTCAAGACGCTGGGGCTGCGCAGCCTCGCGCTTGGGATCGACATCGAGGAGGCGGTGCATCGCGAGCGCGTCGGCTGGCACCGCGCCAACCCGTCCCGCCTGTCGCCGGGACAGTTCGTCTGGCAGGTGCGCCGCGAGGTCGAGGACCGCAAGGCCGGCATCGTGGTGATCGACAGCCTGAACTCCTACCTCAGCACCATGCCGGAGGAGCAGGCGCTCTCGCTCCAGATGCACGAGCTGCTGACCTACCTGAACAACAAGGGCGTGGTGACCATCCTGATCCTGGCCCAGCAGGGGGTCATCAGCGACGTGCAGAACCCGGTCGATCTGTCCTTCATGAGCGACACCGTGGTGCTGTTGCGCTTCTTCGAGACCGGCGGCGAAGTGCGCAAGGCGATCTCCGTGGTCAAGAAGCGCACCGGCGTCCATGAGCTGTCGATCCGCGAGTTCCGGCTGTTCCCGAATGGCATGCAGGTCGGGCCGCAGCTGATGGACTTCCGCGGCGTGCTGACCGGCGTACCGGAATATCGGGGTTCGGCCGATCCCTTGCTCAATGGTTCGTCCGAGACCGGGTGAGCGATGCCGATGCGCGGGCCCATCCTTGTCCTGGCGCCCGAGGGGCGGGATGCCGAGGTGATCGCTTCGGTGCTGGCGGAGATTGGGCTGGCGGCGCGGCCCTGCGCCGACATGGCCGGACTTTGCCGGGAGCTTGGCGACGGGACCACCGCGCTGGTGCTCTCCGAAGGGGCGTTGACCGATGTCGGGCCGCTGGTTGCATGGCTGGAGGCGCAGCCGCGCTGGTCGGACCTGCCCATCGTGATCCTGACCTCGCGGCGCAGCCGGCAGGCCGGGCGGGGCAGGCTGGCCTTCTTCCAGTCGCTCGGCAACGTGACGCTGCTGGACCGTCCGTTGCACCGCGAGGGATTGCAAAGCGTGGCCCAGGCCGCCCTGCGCAGCCGGGAGCGTCAGTACCGGACCCGCAGCCATCTGGAGGAGATCACCCGGGCTTCCAGCCTGCTGGAGGAACGGGTGGCGGAGCGGACACAGGCCCTTCAGGCCGAGATGGCGGACCGCCGCCGGGCGGAGGACCAGCTGCATCAGGCGCAGAAGATGGAGGCGCTGGGGCAGCTGACCGGCGGCGTGGCGCATGACTTCAACAACCTGCTCCAGGGCATCGTCAGCTGTCTTGCCGTGCTGGCCCCCACGGTGCCCGACGGCATTCCGCGCGAACTGTTCGAGGCGGCCAACCGCTCCATCGAGCGCGGTGCGCGGCTGACCCAGTCGCTGCTGTCCTTCGCGCGGCGCCAGACGCTGATCCCGGAGCCCACCGACCTGGGAGAGCTGTTGGCCGGGATGAGTTCCCTTCTGGAACGCTCCCTGGGCGGCCAGATCAGCGTCACCATCGAGGTGCCGCCCGGACTTCCGGCGGCGCTGATCGACCGGGCGCAGCTCGAATCCGCCATCCTGAACCTTGCGATCAATGCCCGCGACGCCATGCCGGCCGGCGGGCGGCTGTCCCTGACCGCCTTCGTCGCCGAGATCGGCGATGGAGACGTGGGCGGCGAAATGGGCGGCGAAATGAATGGGACCATGGCCGGACCGGTGGAGTTGAAGGCGGGGACCTATGTGGCGGTCCGGGTTGCGGACACCGGCACCGGCATCGACCCGGCGGTGCTGCCGCACGTCTTCGAACCCTTCTTCACCACCAAGCCGCTCGACAAGGGATCGGGGCTGGGGCTGTCGATGGTCCAGGGCATGGCGACCCAGTCCGGCGGCGGTGTCCGCATCGACAGCACCCCCGGCGGCGGGACCGTGATCACCCTCTATCTGCCGAGCGTCGCGGCCGTGGCCGACCGAGCGGAGCGGACGGCCGCCGAGGTCGAGCGCGGCCATGGCCGAACCATCCTGCTGGTGGAGGACGACGCCATCGTGCGGATGGGGACGATGGCGCTGCTGGAAAGCCTGGGGCACCGGGTCATCGAGGCGGAGAGCGGCGAGAGCGCCCTGGACCTGCTGCGGGACGGTGCGGAGGTCGACGCCCTGGTCACCGACTTCGCCATGCCCGGCATGAACGGGGCGGAGGTGGTGCGCAACGTCCGCAACTTGCGTCCGGGGATTCCGGCGCTGATCGTCACCGGCTATGCCGACACGCCGGATTTGGGCGAGGCCGTGCGCCTGCTGCGCAAGCCCTTCTCGCCGCACCAGATCGCCGACCGGCTGGCGGACATGCTGCCGGCCAAGCGACCAGAGTGAATGCCTATCGGGCGACGGGACTGGTCCTGATGAAATCCAGGAAGGCCCGGAGCGGGGTCGGCACCAGACGCCGTCCGGGGTAATAGAGGAACGGGCCGGAAAAGGACGGCCACCAGGATTCGAGAACCGGTTCCAGCGCGCCGCTGTCCAGATGCGGGCGCAGCCATTCTTCGAACAGGTAAACGACCCCGACGCCCGATACGGCGGCATCGATGGCGAGGTCCATGATGCCGCCCGGCCCCACCACCAGCGGTCCGGTGGGGTCGAGCGTGATCGACTCCCCATCGCGCTCGAACTCCCAAAGCGGCATGGCGCCGCTGGCGAAGCGGCCGCGCACGCAGCGGTGGCCCATCAGGTCGCGCGGATGCTCCGGCCGTCCCCGCGCGTCGAGGTAGGCGGGGGAGGCTGCGGCCGCGAAGCGCTGGCGGCGGGGACCGACGGGGACCGCGATCATGTCCTGTTCCAGCCGCTCGTCGTAGCGGATGCCGGCGTCGCATCCGGCGGCAAGCACGTCGACGAAGCTGTCCTCGCCCATCACCTCCACCCGGATCTCGGGATAGGCGGCATGGAAGGCCGGCAGGATCGACGGCAGCACCAGCCGCGCCACGCTGACCGGCACATTGAGGCGGAGGGTGCCGGCCATCCGGTCGCGGAAGCCGTTCACCACGTCGAGTGCGGCGTCCACCTCGCGCAGGGCGGGCTCCAGCCGGGCCAGCAGGCGTTCGCCCGCCTCTGTCGGCACCACGCTGCGGGTAGTCCGGTTGAACAGCCGGACGCCGAACTGCGCCTCCAGCCGCCGCACCGCTTCGCTGAGGGAGGAGGCGCTGACGTTGCTGCCCTTCGCCGCCTCGCGGAAACCACGGGCGCGGGCCACCGCGACGAAGGCGTTCAGGTCTCCCAGGTCATGCTGCATTGTTCGGAAATCCGCACGGGCCGTTCTGATTGTGCAGACTAATCGATCAGCCGGAGGACGCCTAGATTGGCGACACCATCACGGAGGTCATCATGTCCAACATTGCAAATTCCGGCAGCTTCACCCTCGGCGGCAAGGCCGTCCGCCGACTCGGCTATGGCGCCATGCAGCTTGCCGGCCCCGGCGTGTTCGGCCCGCCGAAGGACCGCGACGCCGCCATCGCCGTGCTGCGCCATGCCGTGGAGGCCGGCGTGAACCACATCGACACCAGCGACTTCTACGGTCCGCATGTCACCAACCAGCTGATCCGCGAGGCGCTGGCGCCCTATCCGGACGATCTGCTGATCGTGACCAAGGTCGGTGCCCGGCGTGGTGTGGATGCATCCTGGCTTCAGGCATCCTCGCCGGAAGAACTGCGGCAGGCCGTGCACGACAATCTGCGCAATCTCGGCCTCGAAATGCTCGAAATCGTCAATATGCGGTTGTGGGGCGACCATGGCCATGCTCCGGCGGAAGGCCCGGTCGAACGCGAACTGAGCGTGCTTGCCGAGCTTCAGCAGCAGGGGCTGATCCGCCATATCGGGCTCAGCAACGCCACGGCGCGGCAGGTGGAGGAGGGGCGGCGCATCTGCGACATCGTCTGCGTGCAGAACCACTACAATCTGGTGCATCGGGCGGACGACGCGCTGATCGACGATCTCGCCGCCAGGGGGATCGCCTATGTGCCCTTCTTCCCGCTCGGCGGCTTCTCGCCGATCCAGTCCGGCCTGCTGTCCGATGTCGCCCGGCGGCTCGGGGCGACGCAGATGCAGGTGGCGCTCGCCTGGCTGCTGAAGCGGTCGCCCAACGTCCTGCTGATCCCGGGGACCTCCTCGGTCAAGCATCTCCAGGAGAATCTGGCGGCGGCGGAGCTGGTCCTGCCCGCCGATGCCCTGGCCGCGCTGGACGGCCTGGGCAAAGCGGCATGACCGCTGGTGGGGAAGGGGAGCGGGAATGCTCCCCTTGTCTCGGCGTTTGTTACCGGCGCTCCACATTCGGCAGGAAGACGGTCAGCAGGCCCAGCAGCGGCAGGAAGGAGCAGGCGGTGTAGACGAAGCCGATACCCTTCCAGTCCGCCACGACGCCCAGGCCAGCCGCACCGATGCCGGCGACGCCGAAAGCCAGCCCGAAGAACAGGCCCGACACCATGCCGACCCGGCCGGGCAGCAACTCCTGGGCATAGACCACGATGGCGGGGAAGGCCGATGCCAGGGCCAGCCCAATCACGGCGCTGAGAACCACCGTCGCCGTCAGCCCGACATAGGGCAGGGCCAGCGTGAAGGGCAGGATGCCGAGGATCGAGACCCAGATCACCGTCTTGCGGCCGATGCGGTCGCCCACCGGGCCGCCGATCACCGTCCCCGCCGCGACCGCCGCCAGGAAGACGAACAGGCAGAGCTGGGCATCGCCGGTGGACAGCCCGAAGCGGTCGATCAGGTAGAAGATGTAGTAGCTGGTGATGCTGGCCAGATAGACGTATTTCGACACGATCAGCGCGATCAGGATGGCGACGGCCCGGCCGACCTGCCGGCTGGACAGGTGGGCGTGCTGCGTCGCCGCCCGGCCACCGGCCTTGCGGGGCTTGGCATTCTGCCGCTGCCAGCTTCCCAGCCGCACCATCACCACCATGCCGGCCAGCGCGGCGGCGGCGAACCAGCTGAGGCTGCCCTGGCCGTGGGGCAGGATGATGAAGGCGGCCAGCAGCGGGCCGAGTGCGGAGCCGAGATTGCCGCCGACCTGGAACAGCGACTGGGCCAGCCCATGGGCGCCGCCCGACGCCTGCCGGGCGATGCGCGACGCTTCCGGATGGAAGACGGACGAACCGAAACCAAGCAGCATCCCGCCGGCCAGCAGCGCCGGGAAACCCGGAGCCCAGGCCAGGGTGAGCAGCCCGAGCAGGGTGGAGCCCATGCCGAAGACCAGCGAATAGGGCATCGGCCTGCGGTCGGTGAACAGGCCGACCAGCGGTTGGAGAAGCGATGCCGTCAACTGGTAGACGAAGGTCAGCAGGCCGAGCTGGGCGAAGCTGAGGCCGAACTCGTCCTTCAGGATCGGATAGACTGCCGGCAGCAGCGACTGGATCATGTCGTTGAGCAGGTGGCAGGCGCTGATCGCGGCCAGGATGGAAAAGGCCGTAGAGCCGGTACTGGGGCCGGCGCCGGGCCGGCTCAGGGTGGTGTCGGTCACGGGGGCATGCCCTTCTTCTCTCCGCCTCGGGCGTCCGCACCGTTGATCGGCGGTGCGGTTGGCCCGGCATTGTTGCGTTGACTGCACCGTAAGCCTACGGTCGGAAGAGAAGGCCCGCCACCGCGGTCAGGCCAGTTTTCTACGAGTTCGGGCCATGGTCAGGAATGTCCGGGTTGACGAGATCGATGAGGTCCAACGGCCCTTGCTCGCCACCACCCATGATTATCCGGACGGCGGCACCCTGCCGCTCCACCGGCACCGGCGCGGGCAGCTGATTTCCGGCATCACCGGGGTGCTGATCATGTCGACGCCGCAGGGGCGCTGGGTGGTGCCGCCCGATTTCGGCCTGTGGATCCCGCCCGGCATCCTGCACGAGGTCCGCATGATCGGGGCGGTCACCACCCAAAGCCTCTATCTGGACCCGGACCTGACCGGCGGCATGCCGGACCGCTGTCAGGTCGTCGGGCTGTCGCCCTTCATCCGCAGCCTGATCGCCCGTGCCGTCGATGTTCCGGCCGACTACGACCCGGACAGCCATGACGGGGCGGTGATGGCGCTGATCCGCTACGAGATGCTGCACCTGCCGGCCCAGCCGCTGACCGTACCGTTCCCGTCGAGCCCGGCGCTGGCCGAACGCTGCCGGCGCTTTCTTCGGCGGCCGGCCGTGCATGAGACGATCGAGCAATGGTGCGACGAACTGGGCGTCAGCCGGCGCGCCTTCACCCGGCTGTTCCGCCGGGAAACCGGGCTGAGCTTCCTGGAATGGCGCCAGCAGGCCTGCCTCGCCGCCGTCCTGCCGCGGCTGGTGGCGGGGGAAGCCGTCACCGCGGTCGCCCTCGACCTCGGCTATGACAACCCTGCCGCCTTCACCGCGATGTTCAAGCGGGTGCTGGGCTCCTCGCCGCGCGCCTATCTGAAAGGGGCGGATTGACCTGTCCTCTCAGGCGTAGCGCATCGCTTCCAGATCGGCGATCAGGCCCGGGCCTTGCGGGTGCCAGCCGAGCTTCGCCTGGGTGAGGGCGCTGGACGCCGCCAGATCGATGCCGGCGAACATCGCCATCCAGCCGAAATGCCCGGCCGCCTGGTCCTGCGGGACGGAGACCGCCGGGATCTTCAGGCCGCGCGCCAGAGTTTCCACGATCTCTCGGGTTTCCACGCCTTCTTCCCCGACCGCGTGATAGCGGGCGCCGGGCTCCGCCGTCTCGATCGCCAGACGGTAGAGGCGGGCGACGTCGCTCAGGTGACCGGCCGACCAGCGGTTGCGTCCCTCGCCGATATAGGCAGCGACGCCCTTTTCGCGGAAGATGGCGATCAGCGGGGTGATCAGCCCCTGCTTCTCCGTGTCGTGCACCTGCGGCAGCCGCATCACCCCGACATTGACGCCGGCATCCAGCAGCTCGTTGCCGGCCCGCTCCGACGCGATGCGCGGGTTGGGGTGGGCGTCGTCGAAGACGTCCTCGCTGGCTGGGCGGCCATGACCGGCCCCGCCGATCCCGACGCCGGAGGTGATCAGCAGCGGGCGGTCGGAGCCCTTCAGCACCGCGCCCAGCGCGCCGATCACCCGGCGGTCCTTGTCGCAGTTCTCGGCGAAGCGCGAGAAATCATGGTCGAAGGCGGTGTGGATCACCGCATCGGCCTTTTCGGCGCCGCCTTGGATGCTTGCCGGATCCTCCAGCGTGCCGTGGCGCGGTTCGGCCCCGGCGGCTTCCAGCGCGCGGGCGCCCTCGGCGGACCGGGTCATGCCGACGACCTGATGGCCGGCTTGCAGAAGTTCGGACAGTACGGCCCGGCCGATGAATCCGGTGGCGCCGGTGAGAAAAATACGCATGGGAAAATCACCTTTCCAATTTCGTCCCCCCACTCTGCTGTGCCGTGATATCCTGTTAAAGTAGTGACGTTTTCCTAGTATAGCGGCTACCAGGATCCTCTCCATGCAAACCGATTCCAAGCAGGCCGGCACGCTCGCCGCCTTCCTGCGCGACCGCCGCACGCGGCTCGATCCGGCGGCCTTCGGCTTCACGGGGCGGCGGCGCACGCCGGGACTGCGACGGGAGGAGGTGGCGCAGCGGGCCAACATCAGCCCGACCTGGTACACGTGGCTGGAACAGGGGCGGGGCGGGGCACCGTCGGCCGACGTGCTGGACCGGATCGCGAGCGGCCTGATGCTGACCGATCTGGAGCGGGAGCATCTGTTCATCCTGGCGCTGGGCCGGCCGCCGGAGATGCGCTACCGGCCGGTGCAGGGCGTCAGCCCGCGGCTGCAGCGCCTGCTGGATTCCTTCGATGCCTGCCCCGCCTTCATCAAGACGGCGACCTGGGACGTGCTGGCCTGGAATCAGGCCGCCGCGGTGGTTCTGACCGATTACGCCACGCTTCTCCCCGAGCAGCGCAACATCCTGCGGCTGGTGTTCGGCAATCCGGCGATCCGCGCCAAGCAGAAGGATTGGGAAGGCATGGCGCGGCATCTGGTCGGGGCCTTCCGCGTCGATGCCGCGCGGGCCGGGGCGGTGAAGGAGATCGCCGATCTCGTCGAGGAGCTATGCCGGACGAGCGCCGACTTCGCCCGGTTCTGGAACGAGAACGACGTCTACGCGCCGAGCGAGGGAGTGAAGCAGCTTCAGCACCCCGCACTCGGCGCCGTCGAGATGGAATATTCCGCCTTCGCCGTCGATGGCCGCCCGGACCTTGGGCTGCTGGTCTACAACCCGCTGGACGAACAGGTTAAGGACCGCATCCGGGCCATGGTCGCGCAAAGGACCGGCACGGGGAAAGGCGGGAAACCGTCGTATCAGCGTCCGGCCGCCTGACGGCGCAGGGTCTTCAACTCCTCGAAGCGGGCTGAGACGTCGCGCATGACGGCGGCCATCCCCAGCATGGCGCCGCTGGCGTCCTTCAGCGGCACGATGGTGAACTCCACCGAGATGCGGCTGCCGTCCTTGCGGGTTGCCGGCACCGACAGCAGGTCGCCGCTGCCGTAGCGGCTCACCCCCGACTTCATCACCTCGTCATAGCCCTCCCAATGGCGCGGACGCTGCCGTTCGGGGATGATGATGTCCAGCGACTGGCCGATCGCCTCGTCGGCGGTGAAGCCGAACACCCGCTCGGCGCCCGCGTTCCAGAAGCGGATGATGCCCTCCCGGTCGGAATAGGCGATGGCCTCCGCCGGGCTGTTCAAGAGGGCCAGTCCCAGCTGTCGCAATTCTTCCTCGGTCATCGGATCCTCCCAATGGTTTGTTTGCGGTGACGCATCAGATGTCCAACACCAATCTTGCGCTTCGGGCACGCGAGACGCACAGCATCATCGTCTTGCCGGCGGCGCGCTCCGTGTCGGACAGGACGCTGTCGCGGTGTTCGGGCTCACCCTCCAGCACAGTCGTCTCGCAGGTGCCGCAGATGCCCTGCTCGCAGGACGAATCGGCCTCGACGCCCGCGGCGTAGAGGGCGTCCAGGATGCTGGTCCCCGCCGGCACCGTGACGGTCACGCCGGATCGGGCGCAGACCACCTCGAAACTGTCGTCCGATGCCGGTTCGCGGGCCGGTTCCGTACGCGGCGCGAACCACTCGAAGCGGACATCCTGCGCCGGGTCGGCGGCGGCCGCGACGGCCTCCATCAGCCGTTGCGGGCCGCAGCAATAGATCGGGACGTCGGCGGGTGTGGAGGCCAGCAGTGCGTCCACCGCCAGCCGGCGGCCTTCGTCGGCGGCATGCAGCTCGACCCGGCCGTGGGGCAGGGCGCGGAGGTCGTCGAGAAAGGGCGCCGCCGACGCGCTGCGCACGCAATAATGCAGGACCCAATCGGCCCCGCGCTCCGCCGCCCTGCGGATCATCGGCAACAGCGGGGTGATGCCGATGCCGCCGGCGATGAACAGGGAGCGCGGCGCGTCGTCGAAGCGGAAATTGTTGCGGGGCGGGGAGATGGTAAGATCGCTGCCCGGTTCCAGATCGCCATGGACGAAGCCCGACCCACGCCCGCCCGGCACCTTCAGAACGGCGATGTGGTAGGCGTGGCGGTCCGCCGGATCGCCGCACAGCGAATAGGATCGCACCGCCCCGTCCGGCAGATGGAGGTCGATATGCGCCCCCGGCTCGGCCGGCGGCAGCATCCCTCCATCGGGATCGCGCAGTTCGATCAGCCGCACTTGCGGAGTGATCTGTTCCAGACGGTGCACGCGCAGCGTCCATGGCGTCTTCGGCGCGTGCCTTGGCGTTTCCAACTGAATACCGCTCATCGTCTTGCCTGCGAGGTTTTTGCCGGTCGGGATTGGCCTGGAGTTTGGTATGCCAGATCCAATACGGCCAGCCTAAAACCTCAAGTTAACTTCAGGTCAAGCGGGAAATGCCCGTACGAACCCGCATTTGGCTGAGCGGGGATAAAATCCGCGCTCGTGTCGCAATGTTCGCTTTCCAGCAAGCATATACAAATTTTGTAGTAGGTTTAGATGCCAGCGGCAGGGATGAGCTATGGGCAAGCTGACGAACTTCGGAAAGGTGTTGGGTGATCGTCCAGGGGCGCGATCACAACCCGCCTCATTTCCACGTCAAAGGCCCCGACATCAACGCCTTGGTCGGCATCGACCCCGTCGTCATCCTCCGCGGCAGACTGCCGTCCGATTTATGGGCCGAGGTCCAGGCCTGGGCCATCGCCCACGGCGCTGCACTGGTCGCCGCCTGGAACACCCTCAACCCCCAGATTCCCACCGCCTGAAAGGAAGGTCCCCATGTCCGCAGGCTTCGTCGTCGGCATCGACTCCCGCCCCGTACCACTGATCGAGCAGGTAGAGGCCGGTCCCGACGCCTATGTTCTCTCCGTGACCTGGAAAGATGGCGGCAGAACCAGCATCGATCTGTCCGGCTGGATCGCCCTGCACGACATTGAGGCCCTCCGCGTCTTCAGCGTCTTCAACAAGCCCGAGATCGGCGAGCACGGCGACACCGTCCATTGGGCCGGGGATGAGGATCTGTCGATCGACAGCGTGCATCTGGAACTGCTGGCCGAACAGCAGCGGTTCTTTGGCATCGACGAGCTGGTGGCATGGCAGGAGCGGCACGGCCTGTCCAACCAGGAGGCGGCCGACGTGTTCGCGCTCCACGTCAACACCTGGATCAACTACCGCAACGGCACCACTCCGGTGCCCCGCGCCCTGGCGATCGCCTGCCGCGCCATCGACCGCGACCCCTTGCCGATTGCCGCCTTCCTGCGGCCTCGCCGTCCCGGCCGGCCACCTGCTGCGGCCGAGTAGGAAGGGGCGGCGATGGCCGCATCGGGGCGCGGGATCGAAGAGCAGGTTTCGGCAGACTGCTAATGGCCTTCCAGTGCCGCCACCACCGCGGCGCTGGGGGCGGTCCAGCCGACGATGCCGCCCTGGGCGCGGATCATCGCCAGGGTCGCCGCCTTGAAGGCCGGGAAATAGCTGTCGGTGGCGTCTTCGACCAGCAGGCATTCGAAGCCGCGGTCGTTGGCCTCGCGCATGGTGGTCTGCACGCAGACCTCCGTGGTGACGCCGGCGAAGATGAGATGGCTGGTGCCCAGTTCGGCCAGCGCGTCGGCCAGCGGCGTGGCGTAAAAGGCGCCCTTGCCGGGCTTCTCGATGACGATCTCGCCCGCCAGCGGGGCCAGTTCCGGGATGATGTCGCTGCCGGGCTCGCCGGCCACCAGGATGCGGCCCATCGGTCCCGGATCGCCGATGCGCAGCGGCCCGCCGCCACGGTTGAGCTTGGACGGCGGGCAGTCGGACAGGTCGGGCCGATGGACCTCCTTGGTGTGGATGACCGGCAGTCCGCGGGCGCGGAAGGCGTCGAGCAGCGCACGGGTCGGCGCCACCGAGGGGCGCAGTTGCGTCACGTCGTTGCCCAGGGCCTCGCCGAAGCCGCCGGGTTCCAGGAAATCGCGCTGCATGTCGATGACGATCAGCGCTGTCCGCGCCAATGGAAAGGGGAAGGGGTAGGGCAGGGCGGGGATCGTCAGCATGGCGGCAACTCCGTCCATCGTCATTATATTCAGTGGCCGGCCATGCAGCGCCCGATGACCGTCAGGTCGGCGGCGGCCGGGGTGGTCTCGTGGACGATGGCGCCGTGCGACATCACCACCAGCCGGTCGGACAGCTCCAGCAGCTCGTCGAGATCCTCGCTGACCAGCAGCACCGCGGTGCCGCGGTTGCGCGCCTCGACGATCTGGGCATGGATGTCGGCGACCGCGGCGAAATCCAGGCCGAACACCGGGTTGGCGGCGATCAGCACATCGACCTCGCGCGACAGCTCGCGGGCCAGCACGGCGCGCTGGACATTGCCGCCGGACAGGGTGGCGATCGGCGCGTCCGGTCCGGTGGTCTTCACCCGGTAGCGGGCGATCAGGTCGAGTGCCGCGCGGCGCATCGCCGCCGGGTCCAGCCACCATCTGCCACGCGCGATCGGCGGCTCGTCGAAGCTGCGGAAGGCCATGTTCTCCGCCACGCTCATGCCGGGCACGCAGGCATTGCGCAGCGGCTCCTCCGGCAGGCAGTGGACCTTGTGGCGCCGCATCTCCTCCCGCGTCGCGCGGTAGGGCTCGTCACCGATGGACACGCTGCCGGCGGTGGCGGCGCGCTGGCCGGCCAGCACCTGCACCAGCTCGACCTGCCCGTTGCCGGATACCCCGGCGACCCCGACGATCTCGCCCATGCGCACCGTCAGATCGACGCCATGCAGCGCCGGCAGGCCGCCGTCGTCGTCGGCGCGCAGGCCGGCAATGCGCAGCCGCGCCGCCGTTCCGGGCGGGCCGCGGCGTTCGACCGGCACCGCCGTGCTGCTGTCGCCGATCATCAGCCGGGCGAGGCTGTCGGGCGTGTGGTCGGCGACCGCCCCCGACCCGGCGAGCCGGCCACGCCGCAGCACGGTGACATCGTCGGCGAAGGCCATCACCTCGCGGAACTTGTGGGTGATGATCAGCACGCTGAGCCGCCCCGCCAGCGCCATGCCGCGGATCAGCCCCAGCATCTCGTCGGCCTCGTCCGGGGTCAGGACCGAGGTCGGCTCGTCCAGGATCAGCACGCGGGCGTCGAGGTAGAGCTGCTTGACGATCTCCGCCTTCTGCTTGTCGCCGGCGGCAAGCGTGGCGACCGGCGCGTCGACGTCGACGGTGAAGGGCATGGTGTCGAGGAAGGCGGCGAGCCGCCGCCGCTCCGCCCGCCAGTCGATCACGGCGGGGACGCTGGCCCGCGCCATCACCAGATTCTCCAGCACCGTCATGCGCGGCACCAGGGTGAAATGCTGGTAGACCATGCCCAGCCCGTGGGTCTGGGCGGCGCGCGGGTCGCCGATCACCACCTCGCGGTCACCGACCACCACCGCGCCCTCGTCGGGCCGGTAGAAGCCCATGATGCACTTCACCAGCGTGCTCTTGCCGGCGCCGTTTTCGCCCAGCAGCGCATGGACGGTGCCGGGGCGCAGCTTCAGCGACACGGCATCGAGCGCGGTGAAGGCGCCGAAACGCTTGGTGATCGCCACCGCCTCCAGCCCCGGCGCGGGTGCGCCGTCGGCGGGGCCAAGCGGGATGATCGGCTGAGGAACGATCCGGGACATCACGTTCATGGCAGTGCCTCGATGAAGCCGCGGGAGTCGGCGACGGCGCCGAAGACGCCGCCCTGCATCGTCACCATCTTGACCGCCGCCGCGTGGTTGCCGGGATCGGTGGCGCCGCAGCAATCGGCCAGCAGCAGGCATTCGAAGCCGCGGTCGTTCGCCTCGCGCATCGTCGTGTGGACGCAGACATCGGTGGTGATGCCGGTCAGCACCAGATTGCGGATGCCGCGGGTGGTCAGGATCAGTTCCAGGTCGGTGGCGCAGAAGCTGCCCTTGCCCGGCTTGTCGATCACCGGCTCGCCGGGCAGCGGCGCCAGTTCGGGGATGATCTCCCACCCCGGTTCGCCGCGGACCAGGATGCGGCCGCAGGGGCCGGGGTCGCCGATGCCGGCGCCGATCCGCCGCGACCGCCAGCGCTTGTTGGCCGGCAGATCCGACAGGTCGGGCCGATGCCCCTCGCGGGTGTGGAGGATGTGGTACCCGCCGGCCCGCATCGCCGCCAGCACCGCCCGGATCGGCTCGATCGGCGCGCGGGTCAGGCTCAGATCGTAACCCATGCTGTCGACATAGCCGCCGGTGCCGCAGAAGTCCGTCTGCATGTCGATGACGATCAGCGCGGTGTTGGCCGGCGTCAGGTCGCCGTTGTAGGGCCAGGGATAGGGTTCGGCCGGCACGAAACGCTCGGTCATGGCGGATCTCCTATCGGGTGACGGACAGTTCGGCCGGCGCCCCGGCCAGCCGGTGGCGCGAGGACGAGGTGGCGATCATGATGGCGAGCGTCAGGACATAGGGGGCGGCGTTGAACAGGTGGTAGCCCTGCGTCACCCCGACCGATTGCAGCGCCGGCCCCAGCGCCCCGGCCCCGCCGAACAGCAGCGAGGCCCAGACGCACAGCACCGGATCCCAGCGGGCGAAGATGACCAGCGCCACCGCGGTGATGCCCTGGCCGCTCGACAGCCGTTCGTTCCAGCTGCCGGGATAGGACAGCGACAGGAAGGAGCCGCCGACCCCGGCGAAGAAGCCGCCCGCCGCGGTGGCGAGCAGGCGCACCCGGTTGATCTGGTAGCCCATGGCGCGGGCGGCCTCGGCGCTCTCGCCGACGATGCGCAGCACCATGCCCCAGCGCGTGGTGCGCAGCCCCCACAGCAGCAGCGGCGCCAGCGCCAGACCGACCAGGAACAGCGGGTTGATGTCCAGCGCCGAGCGCACCTGCGCCGAGCTGCTCCACCAGCCGAAGGGGATGGCGGGCAGCTGCGGCGCCTGCGGCTGGATGAAGGGCTTGCCGAGGAAGAAGGCCAGCCCGGTTCCCAGCAGCATCAGGGCGATGCCGACCGCGATGTCGTTGACCCGCTCCAGCGCGCAGATCATCGCGTGCAGCGTGCCGAGCAGGGAGCCGGCCAGCCCGGCGACCAGCACCCCGGCCCAGGGGTTGCCGGTCAGGTATGCGGTGGCGTAGCCGCTCATCGCGCCCATCACCAGCGTGCCTTCCAGGCCCAGATTGATGCGCCCGCTCTTCTCCGTCAGGCATTCGCCCAGGCTGACGAACAGGAAGGGGGTGGAGACGCGGATGGCCCCGGCCAGCACGGCCAGCGGCACCCCCCACCATCCCAGCGACGCGTGGTCCATGCTCAGGCCTCCTTGGTGGCGGGGGTGGCGGTCGGCCGGGCGAAGGTGAACAGGTGCAGGCGGCCCCGCATCGCCTCGCTCGCCAGCAGGACGACGAAGATGATGCCCTGCAACACCAGCACCGAGGCGTCGGGCAGATCCAGCCGGCGTTGCAGCAGGCCGCCGCTGGCGCCGATGCCGCCGAACAGCACGGCGACGGGGATGACCGCCAGCGGGTTCTGCCGGGCGAGGAAGGCAACGAGGATGCCGGTGGAGCCGTAGCCGGCGACCAGCGAGGCGCTGGCCCGGCCATGCACCGCCGCGACCTCCACCATGCCGGCCAGCCCGGCCGCCGCCCCGGCCAGCGCCGTGGTGACGACCAGCAGCCGGCCGACCGGCAGCCCGGCCATCCGCGCCGCCCGCGGATTGCCGCCGACCATGCGGGCGGCGAAACCGAAGGTGGTCCGCCGCATCAGCACCCAGGCCGCCACGGCGCAGACGATGCCGGCCACCAGCCCCCAATGGACGCTGCTGCCCGGCAGGGTGCCGATCATGTAGGCGTCGGCCAGCGGCGGGGTGGAGGGTTTGTTGAGGCTGGACGGGTCCTTCAGCGGCCCTTCCACCATGTGGTTCAGCACGGCGATGGCGATGTAGGTCAGCAGCAGGCTGGAGATCGTCTCGTTGACGCCGCGCCACTGGCGCAGCGCTCCGGCCCCGCCGATCAGCAGAGCGCCGCCGGCCATGCCGGCCAGCGCCATCGCCGGCAGGACCAGCGCCGCCGGCGCGCCGTTCAGCGCCATCCCCGCCGCCGCCGCCGCCAGCGCCCCCAGCACCAGCGCCCCCTCGCCGCCGATGATCACCAGCCCGAGCTGGGCCGGCAGCGCCGTGCAGAGCGCGGTCAGGATCAGCGGTGCTGCCCGGGTCAGCGTGTTCTGCCAGGAGAACCAGGTGCCGAAGGCGCCCCGGTACATCAGCTGGTACATCTCCACCGGATCGACCCCGACGAGCGCCACGAAGGCGCCGAACAGGGCGAGCGACACCGCCACCGCCGCAACCGGCAGCGCCAGGGCTGAGAGGGGTGCAGACAGGGTTGCGGACAGTCTGGTCACGGCACCGTGCAGGAACGGTCGCATCGGCGGCACTCCCGGCTATTCTGCTGCGGTCAGGAGATTGAGCCGGTCACGCCCTCGACCAGCCAGTTCATCGATTCCAGCGCGATGTCAGTCTGGCCGTGGCTCTTGCCCTCGGCGATCACGCTGTTGCCCTTGTTGTCCTTGATCGGCCCCTTGTAGATGACGAAGCTGCCGTCCATGAACTTGGCCTTGACGTCGTCGGCGTGCTTGCGCGCGGCGTCGGACACCGCCGCGCCATAGGGGGAGGTCTTGATGATGCCTTCCTTCAGCCCGCCGCGCACGAGGTTGGGCGGCTTGATCCCGCCCTGCACCATCTTCACGAAGTCGGTGTAGACCTTGGCCCAGTTCCATTCGGCGCCGGTCAGATAGCCCTTGGGCGCCAGCGTCGCCTGGCTGGCATGGTAGCCGGTGCAGAAGACGCCGCGCTTCTCGGCGGTCTCGACGATCACCTTGGGGCTGTCGACATGGCAGGTCAGCACGTCGGCGCCCTGGTCGATCAGGCTGTTGGCCGCCTCCGCCTCCTTGACCGGCATCGACCAGTCGCCGGTGAAGACCACCGCGGTGGTGATCGCCGGGTCGACCGAGCGGGCGCCCAGCGTGAAGGAGTTGATGTTGCGCAGCACCTGCGGGATCGGCTTGGCGGCGACAAAGCCCAGCTTCTTCGACTTGCTGGCATAGGCGGCGACGATGCCCGACAGGTATTCCGCCTCGTCGATATAGCCGAAATAGCTGCCGACGTTGGCCGGGTGCTTGCCCGGCGTCCACAGCCCGCCGCAATGCAGGAAGGTCAGGTCGGGGTGCTTCTTCGCCTCCTTCAGCACATAGGGGTCGAAATAGCCGAAGGAGGTCGGGAACAGCAGCGAGGCGCCGTCGAGGTTGATCATGCTCTCCATGCTGTTCTCGACGTCGATGGTCTCGGGGACCTTCTCCTCCTCCAGCACCTTGACGCCGGGCATCGCCTTGACGGCGGCGGCCCCTTCGGCATGGGCCTGATTGTAGCCGTAATCGTCGCGCGGGCCGACATAGAGGAAGCCGATCACCAGGGTCTTCGCCATGGCCGGCGTCCAGGGCAGGCCGGCGCCGAGCGCCCCCAGTCCACCGGCCGCCGTCATCGTCTTCAGAACGGAGCGGCGGGAAAAGCGCAACGCGTTGCCCATGGTGCATACCCCTTGTCTTGTGGTGCAGGTTTGCCGGGAACATCCGCAAAACCTGTGCCACGGGAGGGGAGGGCAGCCAGGGCGGCCGGAATCCGGCCGGATTGTATTCAAGAGTGGGGTCGGGCCCGTCTGCAAACCTGTTTGTATGCCCGTTTTTTCGCCTTGGCGCCGGAATCTGCCTGCGCAGCGGTCAAAAAGGGCGCGCGCGGATCATCAAGAAGCGGGCGCCGCAACAACCATTTTTCATTAACTTACTGATTTACAAAGCCTCTGTTTCAGGCAGGGCCCTGGACACTCTGCATGCATTCGTGCATGCAAGGTGGCGCCTGCCTTCCGAGTGACCGCTCAGCCGGACGACCGGCCGACGTAATCGGCCGAGGCATCGCCGACCGTGGTGACGTGCAGGCGCAGCGCGTGATAGGCCGCCTCGCCGTCGCCATGCAGGATGGCGCGCACCACCGAATCATGCTCCAGCCAGGACAGCGACAGCCGGCCGCTGACGCGGAACTGGGCACGGCGGAACGGGCGCAGGCGCTGGCGGATCGCCTGGGCGGTCTCCTGCATGTAATCATTGTGCGCCCCGGCGTAGATGGCGGAATGGAACCGGGTGTTCATGGCGTCATAGGCCTCGCGGTCGCCGGCACGGGCCAGCGCCCCGGCCTCCGCATGCAGGGCGGCCAGCCGCTGGCGCTCCTCCGCCGTCATGCGCTGGGCGGCGAAGCGGGCGCAGGCCGCCTCGATCTCGCCCATCACCTCGAACATCTGCGCCAGCCGTTCCGGGGTGATGGAGGTGACGACGACCCCTTTGTTGGGGCGCACCTGCACCAGCCCGGTGGCGGCCAGCAGCTTGAACGCCTCGCGCACCGGGGTGCGGGAGACGCCGAAGCGGGCGGCCAGTTCCTGCTCGTCCAGGCGGACGCCGGGCAGCAGGCGGCCGTCCAGGATGTCGTCGGCCAGGTGCCGGCGCAGGGTTTCGGCCAGCGTGCCGCGGGACTGGCGGTCCAGCGGCTCGGTGGGATCGTCCTGTTCCAGGCGCAAACCGGGTCCGGCCTGCAAGGTCATGGCTGGGTGTATCCTCTTCCCGCGGTGCCGGCCCTCGAATGCCGGTGATCATGCGCGCTGCCGTGATATACATGGAATGCGCGCAATGGTTCCAGCATGGCGTATCGCCGCAGCCAATCCGCGCAGGCCCGGAGTCTTGACCTGTCCGTCAGGGCGTCGGCCCCAGGCTCACATGGGCGGCGACGATCCGCCAGCCGTCGGGCATCCGCACCCAGCTCTGGCTCTGCCAGCCGATGCGCCCGGTGGCGGTGCGGCGGTAGGCGCACAGCGCCGTGGCGAAGCGGTCGCCGAAGCTGGTGATCACCACCCTTTCCAACACGCGGGCGAGGTCGGAAACGTCGCGCCCGCGGCGGAAGGCGGCGATGGCGTCGATGCCGTAGGCGGGACCGTCGGCGCCGAAGCGCACCGTGCGCGGATCCTGCCAGAACAGCGCGTTCAGGGTGGCGACGTCGTTGCTCATCAGCGCCACCTCGTACCGCTCGAAGGCCGCCGTCACCGCGGCGATCACGTCGGGCCGGTTGATCTCCGCATCGTCGGTCACGGCGTTCTGGGAATCCATGCTGGTCATCCTTTCCGTCTGCAAACAGGTGGCGCCTGCGCCATATTGCATGCAAGACTGCATGCAGGCCAGCCCCCGCCGCTCTGCTTGCCCCCTCTCGCTGCCGCTGTCACAGCGCCTTTCCGGATGGGAGTCCCCGACGCATGACCGATCCCGCCTTCGATCCAGTCCTCCATATGGAGGCGATGGCCCCTGCCTGCGGGCTGACGATCGCCGACGCCCACAAGCCGGGGGTGGCGGCCTTCCTGACGCTGGCCCAGGCCATGGCCACGAAGCTGATGGCAGCACCGCTGGCCGACGACGCGTTGGAATCGGCCCCGGTGTTCACGCCCGGTCAGACTTCTTCCGGTCAACCCCCGTCGGGTGACGCATGAGCGCCGGCATCCTCGCACTCCCCGCCTGGGAGATCGCCGCGACGGTGCGCGGCGGCAGCCTGTCCGCCGCCGCCGTCACCGAGGCGGCGCTGGAGCGCATCGCGCGGCTGAACCCGGTGCTGAACGCCTTCACCGACGTCACCGCCGACCGGGCGCGGGCCGAGGCGGCGGATCTCGACGCCCGCATCGCCGCCGGGGCGGATCCCGGACCGCTGGCCGGGGTGCCGGTGGCGGTCAAGAACCTGTTCGACATCCGCGGGCTGCCGACCCGTGCCGGTTCGCTCATCAACCGGGAGCGTCCGCCCGCCGGCGCCGACGCGGTGCTGCTGCAACGGCTGGCACGGGCCGGGGCGGTGCTGGTCGGCGGGCTCAACATGGGCGAGTACGCCTATGACTTCACCGGCGAGAACGCCCATGACGGCGCCTGCCGCAACCCGCATGATCCGGCGCGGATGGCCGGCGGCTCGTCGTCGGGCTGCGGGGCGGCGACGGCGGCGGGGCTGGCCCCCCTGTCGCTGGGGTCGGACACCAATGGGTCGATCCGGGTGCCGTCCTCGCTGTGCGGCATCTTCGGGCTGAAGCCGACCTACGGGCGGCTGACCCGGCACGGCAGCTTCCCCTTCTGCGACAGCCTGGACCATCTCGGCCCCTTCGCCCGCTCGGCGCGCGATCTGGCGCTCGCCTATGACGTGCTGCAAGGCCCGGCGGAGGGCGACCACGCCTGCGCCGGCCGGCCGGTGGAACCGGTGTCGCCCATGCTGGAAACCGGTCTGGAAGGGCTGCGCATCGCCGTCGCCGGCGGCTATTTCTCGCGCGGCGGCCTGCCGGAGGCGCATGACGCGGTGGAACGCGCCGCCCAAGCGCTCGGCACCGATCGGGTGGTCGAGCTGCCGGGGGCGGAGCTGGGCCGGGCGGCGGCCTACATCATCACCAACGCCGAAAGCTCGGCCTTCCATCTCGACCGGTTGCGGACACGGGCCGGCGACTTCGACCCCGACACGCGCGACCGCTTCCTGGCCGGCGCCCTGCTGCCGGCGGCGTGGTACGTCCAGGCCCAGCGGGTGCGGCGCTGGTATCACGAGCAGGTGATGGCGCTGTTCCGCGAGGTCGACGTCCTGCTGGCCCCGGCCACCCCCTGCACCGCCCCGCTGGTCGGCCAGAAGACGATGGTGCTGGATGGCCGCGAGATGCCGGTGCGGCCGCATCTGGGGCTGTTCACCCAGCCGATCTCCTGCATCGGCCTGCCGGTCTGCGCCGTGCCGATGGCGCTGCCGGGCGCGCTGCCCATCGGCATCCAGGTCATCGCCGCCCCGTGGCGGGAGGGCCGCTGCCTGATGGTCGCCGCGGAGTTGGAGCGGCTCGGCCTCGCCCGCGCGCCGTTGGCCGAACCGGCTGAGGTGTGATCTGAAAATTGCATGCAATATGTCCGTTATTGACGTGAAGCAGCGCAGCATTCATGCTTCAACAGCCAGATTGCATGCAATAATGGTCGGCTGACCGGAATCGGCTCTCCACCGGCATTGCCCGCCCGAACAAGGAGTGTTCCCATGTCACCGCTCCCCAGCAGCGCCGCCGGTGCGTCCGATGCCGTTCGTCTCGATCTCGCGGCGCTCGATCAGGGCTACCGCGACGGAACGCTGACGCCGGGGATGGTCGTCCGCACCGTGCTGGACCGGATCGCGGCGGCCGGCGAGGATCATGTCTGGATCCACCGCGTGCCGGCCGCCGACCTGCTGGCGCGGGCCGCGTCGCTGGAGGCGCTGACGGCGGCGGAGCGGACGGCCCTGCCGCTCTATGGCGTGCCGTTCGCGGTCAAGGACAACATCGACGTCGCCGACATGCCGACGACCGCCGCCTGTCCTGAATACACCTACATTGCGACCGACACGGCGACGGCGGTGCAACGCCTGCTCGACGCCGGGGCGATTCTGGTCGGCAAGACCAACCTCGACCAGTTCGCGACCGGGCTGGTCGGCGTCCGCTCCCCCTATGGCGTGGCGCGCAACCCGATCGACCCGCTGTGCGTTCCCGGCGGCTCCAGCTCCGGATCGGCGGTGGCGGTGGCGTCGGGGCTGGTCAGTTTCTCGCTCGGCACCGACACCGCCGGCTCCGGCCGGGTGCCTGCCGCCTTCAACAACATCGTCGGACTGAAGCCCACCAAGGGGCTGGTCAGCACCGCCGGTGTGGTGCCGGCCTGCCGCTCGCTGGATTGCGTGTCGGTCTTCGCCCTGACGGTGGAAGACGCGATGGACCTGCTGGCGGTGATGGCCGGACCCGATCCGCTCGACGCCTACAGCCGGGCGGCGCCAGCGGTGCCGGCCGCCCCGCGCGTGCCCTTCCGCTTCGGCGTGCCGGCCGCCGGCCAGCTGCGCTTCTTCGGCAATGCGGAGGCCGAGCGCCTCTATCGCGCGGCGCTCGACCGGCTGTCGGCGCTGGGCGGCGTGGCGGTGCCCATCGACTTCGCCCCCTTCGCCGAAGCGGCGGCCCTGCTCTACAGCGGCCCCTGGGTGGCGGAGCGCACGGCGGCGGTCGGCGAATTCCTGGCCGATTACACCGATGCCGGGCTGGAGGTGACCCGCGGCATCATCGAAGGCGGACACAAGCACGATGCGGTGGGCTGCTTCCGCGCCATGTATCGCCTGGAAGCCCTGCGCCGCGACACGGCACCGGTGTGGGACGCCATCGACCTGCTGGCGGTGCCGACTACCGGAACGATCTACACGGTGGCGGAGGTGATGGCCGATCCCGTCACGCTCAACACCAACCTCGGCACCTACACCAACTTCACCAACCTGCTGGACCTCTGCGGCATCGCCATTCCCAGCGGCTTCCAGGCCGACGGCCGGCCGGCCGGGCTGACCTTGCTCGCCCCCGCCTTCCGCGAAGCCACCGTCGCTGCGGTGGCGGGCGCCGCGCACCGGGCAGCGGGGGTGGCGATGGGGGCGACCGGTCTGCCCCTGCCGCCAGCCCGGCCGGTGTCCTACGGCGGCGAGGGGCTGATTTCCCTGCTGGTGATCGGCGCGCATCTGAGCGGCCAGCCGCTGAACCCGCAATTGACCGACGCCGGCGGACGGCTGGCCGGGGCGGTGACGACGGCACCGCGCTACCGCCTCTACGCCCTGCCGGGGGAACCGGCGCGACCCGGCATGCTGCGCGTGGCGGACGGCGGCGTTGCCATCCCCGGCGAGCTGTGGGAGCTGACGCCGGCCGCCTTCGGGCACTTCGTCGCCGGGCTGCCGCAGCCGCTGTGCATCGGCACGGTCGAACTGGCCGACGGCCGCATGGTCAGCGGATTCCTGTGCGAGGCGGTCGACACCGTGGGTGCCCTGGATATTTCAGGCTTCGGCGGCTGGCGGGCCTATCTGGCCCGATGATCCGGCATTCCCCGCGGCCAGCAGCGCATCGATCCTGTCGCGCAGCGCCAGCAGTGCAGACCGGTCCGCCTCCGCCAGATCCGGCGCGGCGTCGATCCGGTCCAGCTGGCGGGCGCAGCGCCGCACCGCCGACAGGGCGCGCGGCAATGCCGGCAGGGCCTCGCGCCGCATCCGCCGCGCCTGCCGCACGGTGAGCGCGCCGCCCCTCGCCTCCCGCCATAACGCCGCCTGTGCCTCCGCGTCGCGCACCCGCGCGACCTCCACCAGCAGGGAGCGCGAGACCACCCGCCGCACCTGCGCATACTCCGCCTTGATCCAGTCCGGCAGCCGGTTCAGGCTCAGCAGGTCGCCGACCCAGCTGGTGCTGCGTCCGACCAGCCGGGCCAGCGCCTCGCGCCCCCAGCCCTGCTCCACGAGGCGCTGGAGCGCTTCGGCCAGTTCCAGCGCGTCCAGACCCTGGCGCTGCGTGTTCTCCACCAGCGACAGCACCGCGGCGCTTTCATGGGACACCGCCACCGCCGGCACCCCGGCCCGGCCGAGCGCCTGCACCGCACGCAGCCGCCGTGCCCCGGCCAGCAGCTCGTACCGCCCGTTTCCCAGCGGACGAACGACGATGGGCTGCAACAGCCCGACCTCTTCGATGGAGCGGGCGAGCGAATCGAGATCCTCGTCGTCGATGCGGCGGCGGGCGTGGCTGTCGGGCACGGTGATGGCGGCGACGGCGATGCACGCGACGTCGCCTATGGCGGCAAGGCTCATGGCGCAAGACCTCCTCGGGCTGCGGGCCTGGGCAGGCACGCAGCGGATGGGGCAGGGGATGTGTCGGGGAAGCCGCGGGCGCAGTTGGCCCGCCGACGGCAGCGATCCTGCCAAACTATAGGAATATTGTCAAGGCCGTGAGGGCCGCTCTCACGCTTCAGAAGAGTGCCTTATTGGACGAGGCTGCCTTGGTCGTGGGAGAAGATCGGACCCAATTCGCCCCGCCTGCGTGTATTCGTCGACTGGCAGAACAGGATCTTTGCGGGAAACCTGCAATCGGGTTGGTCTGAGGGCCCATGGGGTGGCTGGCGGTCATCCCGGACTTTCTGACCGCCAATGACGATTTCATTCGCGTCATCCCCTCCGACCAGATGTTCAGCACCGAGGTCTGGCTGGTGACCTACGCCGACCTGATCGCCTCCGCCCGGGTTCGAGCCGTCGCGGATTTTCTCTCTGAACAGGTGATGCGGTCGAACCCCGAGCTTTCCGGGCGCTGGACGGGGGCCTGACGGGAGGCGCCGATGGCGGCGCCTCCTTCGCTTGGCCGGATATGGGGCGGGATCCGGGTGGCCGATCAGGCTTTCAGTTTGTAACCCGTGCGGAAAATCCACCACACGATGGCCAGACAGATCACCAGCAACAGGGCGGTCATGGCCAGGCTCAGGGCAACGGGGACATCGGCGGCGCCATAGAAGCTCCAGCGGAAACCGCTGACCAGATAGACGACCGGGTTGAACAGGGTGACCTTCTGCCAGAAGGGCGGCAGCATGCTAATCGAATAGAAGCTCCCGCCCAGGAAGGCGAGCGGCGTGACGATCAGCATCGGTACGATCTGCAGCTTTTCCCAGCCGTCGGCCCAGATGCCCAGAATGAAGCCGAGCAGGCTGAAGGTCACCGACGTCAGCATGAGGAAGGCGATCATCCAGAACGGGTGGGCGATGGAGAAATCGACGAACAGCCGCGCCGTCAGCAGGATCAGCGTTCCAAGGATGATGGACTTGGTCGCCGCCGCGCCGACATAGCCGATCACCGTTTCGAAGGCCGAGACGGGGGCCGACAGCAGCTCGTAGATCGTGCCGGAATAGCGTGGCATGTAGATGCCGAAGGACGCGTTCGACACGCTCTCCGTCAGCACCGACATCATGACCAGGCCGGGGACGAGAAATGCGCCGTAGCTGACGCCCTCGACCGAGGCGAAACGGCTGCCGATCGCCGCCCCGAAGACGATGAAGTACAGCGAGGTGGAGATCACCGGGCCGGCGATGCTCTGGAACAGCGTGCGCCAGGTGCGGGCCAGTTCGAAGACATAGATGGCCTTGATCGCATGAAGGTTCATGCCCGTTCCCTCACCAGACTGACGAAGATCTCCTCCAAGGAACTCTCCTGGGTGTGCAGGTTCGTGTAGGTGATGCCGTGGTCGCCGAGCTTGCGGAGCAGCCCGGCGATGCCGGTGCGCTCCTGTTGCGTGTCGAACCTGTAGACCAGTTCCCGCCCGTTGTCCGACAGGGTCAGCGGATAGTCCGCGAGTTCGGCCGGGATGGCGTCCAGCGGAGCCTGCAACTGCAGGGTCAGCAGCCGCTTGCCCAGCTTTTCCATCAGCGCGGCTTTCTCCTCCACCAGCACGATCCGCCCGCCGGAGATCACGCCGATGCTGTCGGCCATCTCCTCGGCCTCTTCAATATAGTGGGTGGTCAGGATGATGGTGACGCCGCTGTCGCGCAGGCGCCCGATCATCTCCCACATGCCGCGGCGAAGCTCCACATCGACGCCGGCGGTCGGCTCGTCCAGGAACAGGATGCTCGGCTCGTGCGACAGCGCCTTGGCGATCAGCACGCGCCGCTTCATGCCGCCGGACAGCGCCATGACCTTGGTGTCCTTCTTGTCCCACAGGGACAGGTCCTTCAGGATTCTCTCGATCACCGCAGGGTTGGGAGGCTTGCCGAACAGGCCCCGGCTGAAGCTGACGGTCGCCCAGACGCTCTCGAACGCCTCGGTCGTGAGTTCCTGCGGGACCAGGCCGATCAGCGAGCGTGCGGCGCGCCAGTCGCGCTGGATGTCGTGGCCGTCCACCGTCACGCGGCCCGCCGTCGCCCGGACGATGCCGCAGACGATGCTGATCAGCGTCGTCTTGCCGGCACCGTTTGGCCCCAGCAGCGCAAGGATCTCGCCGCGGCGAATGTCGAGATCGACTCCTTTCAGTGCCTGGAAGCCGGATGCGTAGGTCTTCTCCAACCCACGGATCTCAATGATAGGCTGCATGTCTTCCCTCGGCTTGGGGCTGTCACCCGGTTGCGGACGCCACCGGGGCGGCGCCACCATAACGCCCGGCCGCACCCGGCGGAATTCGAACCTGAGTGGTGGTGACCGGCACGGCCCGGCGGTGGGGCAGGTCAGCGGGCGCAGGAGGGATCGAGGATCCATTCGGCGCTGTCGTTCCAGACATCGGTTTCGACGATCAGCCCGTCCCGCACCACGAAACGGTCGACATAGCGGTTGTCGTCGAAAGGCGTGCCGTCCGGCCAGGCGCCGTACAGGTAGCCGAGGCTGTAGACGATGGTTTCCGTCTCGCCCGGCACCACGTCATAGCGCTCGATCCGCTTCTTCACCCATTTGTAGCGGGCGGCGTTGAAGCCGGTCGGCCCGCTCGGCGTATCGAAAACGCGATGCCCGGTGAAGCGGCAGATGAAACCCGGTGCCACATATTTGGCCGCGCGCACGGGATCGGGAGCCATGGAGGCCTCCAGGTAATCCTTCACGGCCTGCAGATCGCGTTCGGTCGTCTCACTCATCGGGACCTCCGTAAATGTCGGCATATTGGTATCAAAACGGCATGCGATTTTCGCACGCAAACGACACGCCGGATTTTGCCGCTTCTTCCCATGGTGCCGGCAGCCATGCAGCCGCCTGATTCGGGCCGATGGATCTGGTAAAGGCGTCCGCCGACGATTAGCTTGTAAAACAAATCATCGAAGATCGCCCCGGCGGCCACCGGCCGCGGGTGGGCAGGAAGGGATCGGACGCCATGTCGAAAGCGATGCGCATCCATCAGGGAAGCTTCGGCCGCGTCGCCCTGCTGGACATGGACAACGCGCTGATCCATCACGCGCATCCCCATTGCCATGTGCTGATCAAGGCGTCCGGCGCCGATACCCGCTTCGCGGTGGGGGAGCAGCTCTATCCGCTGCGCGACGATACCGCGGTTCTGGTCAACAGCTGGGAGGCCCATTCCTACGCCCACCAGCCGGGCGCCCCGCGCACCGTGATCCTGGCGCTGTACATCGAGCCGCGCTGGCTCGGCACCATGCAGCGGGAACTCAACGCCAGCGGCAATCCCGGATTCTTCGCGCAGTCCTGCGGCGAGCTGACGCCCCATATCCGCCGGCTGGCCGACCGCATGGCGGCGGAACTGCTGTATGACGACCCGTCGGGCGAGCGGATGGAGGAGGCGCTGTTCGATTTGATGATCGCCATCATCGACCGCTTTTCCGAATGGCGGACGCTGGGCGGCGGGCGCTATGCCGCGCCGGCGGCCGGCGACTTCCGCATCCGTCAGGCCATCCGTTTCATGAGCGGAACGCTGGGCGAGGAGTTCGATGCCGGCCGGGTCGCCGCCGCCGCCGGCCTGTCGCGCGCCCACATGTTCCGGCTGTTCCAGCAGACGATGGCGATCACCCCGGCGCTCTATTTCAACGTGCTGCGGATGGAGGCGGCCATCGACGCCATGGCCGCCGGACTGGAGAGTGCCACCGAGGTGTCCGGCCGGCTCGGCTTTTCGGCGCCCAGCCATTTCAGCCGCTTCTTCCGCAACCACCAGGGCGTGACGCCCACCGAATACCGCCGCGTCGTCAACCTGCTGGACCGGCCGGGTGTTGGGCGGCCGGAAGCCGGGCATGCGTGAAAATGAGACGCTAGGGTAAATCGCGACACTCCACGGTAAAAGCTTTGCTGGGCGAACGGTCTAGTCTTCTCCGGTAACTGGAGGATGACGATGACGGCCACGCAGACCGCCATTCAGATCTTTGAAATAAGGGACGATCCGGTTCCGGCCCAGGGGGCGGGGCGGCCGGCGGGCGCATGCTCGACGGCGCGCAGCACCTGCTGACCGGCCGGTTCCTTGAAAAGCCGGTCACTCCGGGCTGGACCGAAGAAACCCGCATCCTTCGATTGCAAACCGGTCTTCAAGGGGATCTGAGCCCCGGCAGGCCGGCATCGGCATGAGCGCCCGCCAGCGAACGAGCGGGCGTCGCTTTTCCAACAACAGGGCGCGGCATTGCGCCAGTGAGGGAGACCATCCATGTCCAAGAACGCTTTTCCGCGGTCAGTCCATGCCCTGTCGCCGCTGCTGGCCCTGCTGATGGCTTCGGGCGCGGCCCCTGGCGCGGCGCAGGCCGCCGATCCGATCCGCATCGGGGTGGTGACCCCGCTGTCGGGCACCTACGCGCCGATCGGCCAGCAGGTCCGCTGGGGTCTGGAGCTGGCGACGAAGGAGGTCAACGCCGCCGGCGGCGTCATGGGACGCCAGATCGAGCTGCTGTTCGAGGACGAGGAGGCCAATCCCGCCGTCGCCACCCAGAAGGCGGAGAAGCTGTTCCAGGTCAACAAGGTCGATTTCCTGACCGGCACCGTCAATTCCGGCTCCACCCTGGCGGTCGGGCAGCTCGCCGAGCGCAACGGCCGGCTGATCGCCACCACCGTGTCCTTCTCCGACGCCATCACCACCGACAAATGCTCGCCCAACGTCTTCCGGGTGAACGCACGGGCGGGGCAGCAATCGGCGGCGCTGGCGGAATGGCTGGCCAAGGACAAGCCGAAGGCCAAGGTCTATTATCTCGGCCCCGATTACGAGATGGGACGGTCCACCGTCGCGGCCTTCAAGTCGGCGGCGGAGAAGACCGGCGCGCAATCGACCGGCGAGGTCTTCGCGCCGCTCGGCAGCAAGGACTATTCGCAGTATTTCGGCCAGCTCCGCGCCGCCCGCCCCAGCGTGCTCTACACCTCCACCGCCGGCAACGACACCGTGCGGCTGCTGACGCAGATGAGCGAATACGGGCTGCTGCGCAACCTGACCATCGTCGGCGCGTCGGGCACCGTCACCGCCCAGAACATCGGTGCCATCGGCAAGGCGGCCGACGGCTTCGTCACCGGCGTCGGCTATTCGGCGGAGCTGGCGACGCCGGAGAACCAGGCCTTCGTCGCCGCCTTCCGCAAGGAATACAACACGGCCCCCGACCTCTACGGCGCCGACAGCTACGGCCTGATCGGCTTCTTCAAGGCGGCGGTCGAGAAGGCCGGCGGCACCGACACCGACACGCTGCGCAAGGCGATGGAGGGGCTGAGCTGGACCACGCCGCAGGGCAGCAAGACGATGCGGGCCGGCGACCATCAGGCGATCCAGGACATGTATGCGGTGCGCATCGCATCCGACGGCACCAGCAACCGCTTCGACGTGGTCGGCACCGTCCCGGGCGACGCGGCCATCGGCCCGGACCTCTGCACCCGCTTCTGAGGACGCCGTCAAGGAGCCTGCGGCCATGGCCGAACTCATCGACTATCTGCAATTCGTCCTGGCGCCGCAGGCGCTGAACGGTCTGTCGCTCGGGGTTGCCGTCGTCCTGATGGCGCTGGGCCTGACCATCATCTTCGGGCTGCTGGACGTCATCAACATGGCCCATGGCGAGTTCTACGCCATGGGCGCCTTCCTGGCGCTGACGCTCGCCGGGCTGGGCGTCGGCTTCTGGGCGCTGCTGGTGCTGGTGCCGCTGCTGATGCTGCCGATCGGCTGGCTGGCCGAGCGCTGGCTGATCGCGCGGGTCTTCCACAGCCGCGACCGCCACATCCTGACCCTGCTGCTGACCTTCGGGCTGGGCATGATCCTGGAAGATCTGCTGAAGCTGGTCTACGGCCCCAACACCCAGCGGCCGGAGAACCCGATCGAGGGCGGCACCGAAATCCTCGGCATGTTCCTGCCCAACTACCGGCTGTTCCTGATCGGCTTCGGCCTCGCGCTGATCGCCGCGGTCTGGCTGGTGGTCTTCCGCACCGGGCTCGGCGCCATGGTGCGGGCGGCCGCCTTCGACAAGGACATGGCCTCGTCGCTGGGGGTGCCGGTGCGGCGAGTCTATGCCGGCACCTTCGCCTTCGGGGTGGCGCTGGCCGGCCTGTCCGGCGTGCTGCTGGCGCCGATCTATTCGGTGTTCCCGACCATGGGGCGCGACTTCATCCTGATGGCCTTCACCGTGGTGATCGTCGGCGGCATGGGGTCGATCCAGGGGGCGGTCGTCGCCGGCCTGCTGCTGACCCAGGTGCAGGCGCTGTCCAGCCTCTACATCTCGCCGGTCTGGTCCGATCCGCTGGTGTTCGGGATCATGGTGCTGGTGCTGATGGTCCGGCCGCAAGGCCTGTTCGGGAGGCTCGGACATGCCTGAAGCCACCACGTTGCGCACCCTGTCCGACCCCGGCCACGCCGGGCCGGCGTCCCGGCTTTCCCGTCTGGCCCCGGTCCATTGGCTGGCGCTGATCTTCCTGGTGGCGGCGCTGGGTTTCGCCGCCGTCGCCTGGGCGACCGGCAACGGATTCTACCTGCGTCTGGCGACCGAGGCGCTGATCTTCGCCGGGCTGGCGATGAGCGTCGACCTGCTGCTTGGCTACACCGGCCTGCTGTCGCTGGGGCAGGCGCTGTATTTCGGGTTGGGCGCCTATGTCTCCGCCCTCGTCCTGCGCGACGTCGCGCCCAGCTTCTGGCTGGCGATGGCGGCGGCCCTGCTGGCGGGCGGCATGGCCGGCCTGATCGGCGGCGTCATCGCCAACCGGGTGAAGGGCGTCTATTTCGCGCTCATCACCTTCGGGCTGGCCCAGGTCGCCGCCAAGACCGTCTACAATACCCGCGCTCTCGGCGCCTCGGATGGGCTGATCGGCATCCCGCAGATCCGGGTCGGCTTCGGGCCGGTCAGCCTCGACACCGCCGACCCGCTGTCCTTCTTCCTGCTGGTGCTGGGCCTGACCGTGACCGCCTATGCCGGGCTGTCCTACCTGATGGACGCGCCGTTCGGCCGGACGCTGGCCGCCATCCGTGCCAACGAGAAGCGCGTGCCGTTCCTGGGCTTCAACGCCTGGCGCTACAAGCTCGCGGTCTACGTCCTGGCCGCCTGCGTCGCGGCGCTGGCGGGGGCGCTCTACCCGATGTTGCGCGGCTTCGTCTCGCCCGAGCTGATGTTCTTCGAGACCTCCGGCAACGCGGTGATCACCGTCATCGTCGGCGGCGTCGGCACGCTGGTCGGGCCGGTGATGGGCAGCCTGCTGCTGACCGCCCTGCGCTCGGTCGTCGGGTCCTGGACCGAGCATCATCTGATCGTCGTGGGGGTCATCTTCATGCTATCCGTCATCTTCCTGCGCAAGGGGCTGGTCGGCGCCCTGCTGGCCCGGCTGAGCCGCCGCGGCGAAGCCGGGAGGACGGCGCCATGACGGCAGCCTCCCTCAAGACGACCCCTATCACGGCAACGGCCGGCAATGCCTGCGCGCTCGGCGTGCGCGACCTGTCGGTGAATTTCGGCGGACTCCAGGCGGTGGCGGGTGTCGGTTTCGAGGCCGCCGCCGGGCGGATCACCTCGGTCATCGGCCCCAACGGGGCGGGCAAGAGCACGCTGTTCAACCTGATCAGCGGCGCCATCCGGCCCACCGGCGGCAGGGTGACCCTGGACGGCGTCGACGTCACCGGGCGTTCGCCCGACCGGCTGCTCGCCGCCGGGCTGGCGCGGTCCTTCCAGATCACCAACCTGTTCTTCGAGCTGCCGGTGCTGGAAAACCTGCGGATCGCCGCGCAGGTGCTGGAGCGGCCCTGGCACGCGCTGCGTCCGGTCGGCCACAGCCGCCGGGCGCTGGCCAAGGCCGACGCGCTGCTGGAACGCTTCGGCCTGTCGGCCAAGGCGCGCGAGCTTGCCGGCAATCTCTCCCACGGCGAACAGCGGCGGCTGGAGATCGCGGTGGCGCTGGCCGCCGAACCGCGGGTTCTGCTGCTGGATGAGCCGACCCAGGGCATGAGTCACGGCGACACCGCGGACACCGGCGCGCTGATCCGCTCGCTGGCCGGCGACCTGACCGTGCTGCTGATCGAACACGACATCGGGCTGGTGATGAGCCTGTCGGACCATGTCGTGGTGATGGCCCAGGGCCGGAAGATCGCCGAAGGACCGCCAGCGGTAGTGCGCGCCGATCTCGCCGTACAGGCCGCCTATTTCGGACACGGGTGACCCCCATGCTTTCCATCGAGAATCTGCACGCGCATTACGGCCTCAGCCATGTCCTGCAAGGGGTGTCGCTGCATGCCGGGCCGGGCGAGGTGGTCGGGCTGTTCGGCCGCAACGGCGTCGGCAAGACCACCATCCTGAAATCCATCGCCGGCTGGGTGCCGGCCAGTTCCGGCGCGATCCGTTTCGGCGGCGTCGATCTGGCTGGGCAGACGCCCGACGCGATCGCCCGCCTCGGGCTTGGGCTGGTGCCGGAGGACCGCCGCATCTTCCCCGGCCTCAGCGTCGAGGAGAATCTGCGGCTGGGGCTGCGGCAATGCCCCGGCCGGGCACGGCGGGAGAACGAACAGGCGATCGGACGGGCCTTCGCCCGCTTCCCCCGGCTGGCCGAACGGCGGCGGCAGCTCGGCACCACCCTGTCCGGCGGCGAGCAGCAGATGCTGGCGATGGCCCGCGTGATGGTGGGGACCGCCAGACTGCTGCTGATCGACGAGCCGACGGAAGGTCTGGCGCCGATGATCGTCGACGAGATCTTCGCGATCATCACCGAGTTGAAGCGGGCGGGATTGACCATCCTGCTGGTGGAGCAGAACATCCACCGCGCCCTGGATGTCGCCGACCGATTCTATGCGGTGGAACGGGGCCGCATCACGCTGCATGGCGAGGCGGCCTCGCCCGCCGACCGCGCCCGGCTGATGGAGATGGTCGCCGTATGATCCGGCGGGCCGATCCGATGTCCCGTCACCCGATGGCGGGAGTGAATATCCGGTCGCTGGTCCCGCGGCCGTCGCTCCGGCGGCTTTCCTCGATCACCCAACGGCGGAAGCGGTCGCGACGCTCATCCGGCTTGCGCCGGCTGGCAGTGACGAGGAAATAGCCCCGTTCCGTCTGGACCGGCCGGTCGAGCAGGGCGACCAGATGCCCGTCCCGCATCAGGTCATCGATCAGCGGGCTCCATCCCAGCGCCACCCCCTGGCCCATCAGGGCAGCCTGCAGGACCAGAGGGTAATTGTTGAAGGTCAGATCCTGGCCGCCGGCCGGCACCGCCAGCCCGTGCAGGGAGAACCAGTCTCCCCAGGCCAGCCAGGCGGCCGGCCCGCGGCTTTCCAGATGCAGGAGCGGCAGCGACGCCAGATCGGCCGGGTCGGCGGTCCCGCCGGCGCCCCCACTGGCGGAGAACGGGGCCCGGCTCGCCCGGAAGGCAGGGCTGCAGACCGGTAGGACCCGTTCGGGAAACAGGAGTTCCGCCTCGCAGCCGGGCCAATGGCCGTGACCGAAGGTGATGGCGATGTCCGCCGCCTCGCGGCGCAGGTCGATCGCGCTCTGCATCGTCACGATCCGCACGTCCAGCTCGGGCAGAAGCTGGCGCAGGGCGCCGAGGCGCGGCAGCAACCAGCCGGCGGCGAAGCCGAAATCGGTGGCGACGTTCAGCACGCCCGGCCGTTGCCTGTCGCGGATGTGGGTCACCGCATCGCCGATGCCGTCCAGCGCCTCCCGCGTCGCCTCGTAAAGCCGCACGCCGTCCGGCGTCAGCGCGACCCCGCGATGAAGGCGGCGGAACAGTGCCGTCCCCAGTTCCGCCTCCAGCCAGCCGATCTGGTGGCTGACGGCCGACTGGGTGCAGGCAAGCTCGCGGGCGGCGGCGCTGAAGCTGAGCAGCCGGCCGGCCGCCTCGAAGAAAAGCAGGGTGCGCAGCGGCGGCAGGCGGTCCTTTCCCATGAGCACCCTTCATACCGGCATGATCAGACAGGGGCTTCACGACCCCTGCCGGGTGCGTGAATTCTATCCCGATCGCACGATCTGTCCACACACGGTATGAAGCAGGCGGATATGGCACGGCGCCCCAACATCCTCATCCTCATGGCTGACCAGATGATCCCGCAGGCGCTCGGCGCCTACGGCAACCCGACGGTGCGGACGCCGCACATCGACCGGCTGGCGGAGGGCGGCGTGGTGTTCGACAGCGCCTACTGCAACAGCCCGCTCTGCGCCCCCTCGCGCTATGTGTTCCTGTCGGGACGCCTGCCCTCGGCGATCGGCGGTTACGACAACGCCGCCGAATTCCCCTCCGCCGTTCCCACCTTCGCCCATTACCTGCGGCTGGCCGGCTACCAGACCATCCTGTCCGGCAAGATGCATTTCTGCGGGGCCGACCAGTTGCACGGCTTCGAGGAGCGGCTGACCACCGACATCTATCCGGCCGATTTCGGCTGGACGCCGGACTGGACCCGGCCCATGGAGCGGCCGAGCTGGTATCACAACATGAGTTCCGTGCGCGATGCCGGGCCCTGCCTGCGCACCAATCAGCTCGACTTCGATGAGGAGGTGGTCTTCACCGCCGAGCGCAAGCTGTACGACCTCGCCCGCGGCCGGCGGGAACGGCCCTTCGGCTTCGTGGTGTCGCTGACCCACCCGCACGATCCCTACGCCATCACCGAACGCTACTGGAACCGCCACACCGACGCGGAGGTGCCGATGCCGCGCGTCACCCTGGCGCCGGAGGCGATGGACCCGCATTCGCGGCGGCTGCGCCATGTCTGTGCGATGGACGAGATGCCGCTCAGCGACCGGCAGATCCACAACGCCCGCCGCGCCTACTACGGTTCCGTCGCCTATGTGGACGACCAGATCGGCCGGATCATGGGCGTGTTGGAGGAAACCGGCCTGGCCGACGACACCATCGTCGTCCTGCTGTCCGACCATGGCGACATGCTGGGCGAACGCGGGCTGTGGTACAAGATGAGCTTCTTCGAGTCCGCCTGCCGCATTCCGCTGATCATCCGGACGCCCGGCTGGTTCCAGGCCGGGCGGGTCGCCGCCTCCGTCTCGTCGATGGATCTGCTGCCGACCCTGGTCGACCTCGCCCATGACGGGGCGGCGCCGGGCTTGCGGACGCCGGTCGACGGGCGCAGCCTGCTGCCGCACCTTCAGCGCAGCGGCGGGCACGACGAGGTGATCGGCGAATATCTCGGCGAAGGTGCGGTGGCCCCGATCGTGATGATCCGGCGCGGTCCCGACAAATTCATCCATTCGCCGGCCGATCCCGACCAGCTCTACGACCTGTCCGACGATCCGGACGAGCTGGTGAACCGGGCCGAACAGCCGGCCGCCGGTTCGGAGGCGGCTGAGGCCCTGCGGGGCTACCGCGCCGAGGTGGAACAGCGCTGGAACCTGACGCGCCTGCATGAGGAGGTCGTCGCCAGTCAGCAGCGGCGGCTCCTGGTGGCCGACGCGCTGCGGCGGGGGCGGCACACGTCCTGGGATTTCCAGCCCTTCACCGACGCTGGCACCAGCTATATGCGCAACCATCTGGATCTCGACGATCTGGAAGCCATGGCGCGCTTCCCGCGCCCCGGCAACCCTGCGCAGTAAGACGGCGCGCCGGCCTGCCGGACGTCGACCATCACCCGACAGGAGGGACAGCATCATGCAGGCACTGGGGGTTGCAATGGGCGGTTTGGCGATGGGGCGTGCGGCACTAGCCGGCTTGGCGGCCGCGATCGGGGTGACGGCCGGTTTGCTGGTGGCATCGGGAGCGGCATCCGGGACGGCAGCGGCGGCGGAACCGGCCAGCTGCCAGACGGTGAGGATGGCCGATCCGGGCTGGACCGACATCACCTCAACCAATGCGGTGGCGGGAGCGCTGCTGGGCGCGCTGGGCTACCAGCAGAAGATCGAGACGGTCGCCGTGCCGATCATCTTCCAGGCGCTGAAGACCGGGCAGATCGATGTATTCCTCGGCAACTGGATGCCGGCGCAATCCACCTTCCTCGACAAGCTGATCGCCGAGAAATCCGTCGAGATCGTGCGTCCGAACCTGGAGAACGCCAAATTCACCCTGGCGGTGCCGACCGCGGTGGCCGATGCCGGCGTGCGCAGTTTCGCCGACCTCGCCCGTTACGGCGACCGCTTCGAAAAGAAGATCTATGGGATCGAGCCGGGCGCGCCGGCGAACCAGATTATCAAGCGCATGCTCGACAAGAAGGATTTCGGACTGGAAGGCTGGACCCTGGTCGAATCGAGCGAGCAGGCCATGCTGACGCAGGCGATGCGCCGGACACGCAGCAAGGACTGGGTGGTCTTCCTCGGCTGGCAGCCGCACCCGATGAACACCCGGATCGACATGACCTATCTCAGCGGCGGCGACGCCTATTTCGGTCCGAACTACGGCAGCACCACGGTCAACACGCTGTCCCGGCGGGGCTACGGCAGCGAATGCGCGAATGTCCACCGCCTGTTCAGCCAGCTCGCCTTCACCGTTGGGATGGAGAACGAGATCATGGCCGCCATCACGGAAGACAAGCAGGCGCCCAAGGATGCCGCGGCCGGCTACCTGAAGGCGCATCCCGACCTTCTCGGCCCCTGGCTGGCCGGCGTATCGACCCGCGACGGCAAGGATGCCGCCCCGGCGGTGCGCGCGGCCTTGGGCCTGAAGTGACGCAACCCGACGATAAGGAGACGAACAGCCATGCTGGCAGCGTTGCGCGCATGGATCCGGGCCCGCTTCCCGTCCTGGTTCCGGCCGGCCTACCGGCCCGAACGCCACTATATGCGGGGGCCCTCCGGCTTGCGATGAGGCCGGCAGGGGCGGGGGATGTGGACCGTCGCCCCGCTCCCCACGCCGGCGATCAATAACCCAGCGCGCAGCCGTCCTTGCGATGATCGGACGCACCGGTCAGGGTTCCGTTCTCCCAGTCGATAGCGATGGCCTGGGCTCCGCCGATGGCCCAGTTGGGGGCCTTCACGGTGAAGCCCCGGCGGGTCAGCTCCGGTCCCGCCTTGTCGCGGATCGCCGCCTCGGCCTCGACGGTGCGGGTGCCGGGCAAGGGGAACAGGCGCGGCAGGTCCATGGCACTCTGGAGGTCCAGGCCATGGTCGAACAGCTTGGACAGGAAATGGGCGTGGCCCATCGCCTGGTAATGCCCGCCCATGACGCCGAAGGTCAGGCTGACGCGCCCGTTTTCGGTGACCATGCCCGGAATGATGGTGTGCATCGGCCGCTTGCGCGGCGCCACCCTGTTGGGGTGCCCGTCGACCAGGGAGAAGCTCTGGCCCCGGTTGTGGAACAGCACGCCCGACCGCGGCGCCATCAGCCCGCTGCCATAGGGATGGAAGATCGAGCTGATGAAGCTGACGGCGGTGCGGTCCTTGTCGACCACGGCGATGTAGACGGTGTCCTTGTGCTCGACGCCGTCGAACACTCCGCTGGTCTCCAGCGCACGGCCAAGATCGATGCGGGAGGCCAGATCGTCGGCCAGCGCATCGGACAGCAGATGCTCGACCATCGAGGTCTTTGCATGTGCCGGATCCGCCAGGAAGGCGTCGCGCGCGGCATAGGCGAGCCGCGTCGCCTCGATCTCCACATGCAGATTGTCGGCACCGAGCGGATCGCCGGACGGCGAGAAGCGCTTCAGGATGTTCAGGATCATCAGGGCGATGATGCCCTGGCCGTTCGGCGGGCATTCATGGACGGTTCGGCCGCGATAGTCGGTCCGGATCGGCGTCACATACTCGCCCTTGGCCGCGGCGAAATCCTCCAGGCTGTGGAAGCCGCCGACGCTGCGCAGGAACTCCACCATGTCTTCGGCGACGGCGCCGCGATAGAAGGCGTCCGGCCCCTCGCGTCCGATGGCCTCCAGCGTGTCGGCCAGCAGCGGCTGGGTCTGCACGTTGCCGGCGGCGGGGGCCTTGCCTTCGACGAGGAAGGTGGCGGCGGCGGCCGGATCCTTGCGGATCAGGTCGGCCTGCTGGGCCAGATCGTGCGACACCCGCGGTGTCAGGACATAGCCCTCGCGCGCCAGGGCGATGGCCGGGGCGAAGACCTCGCTCAACGGCAGGCGGCCATGGTCGGCGACCAGCCGTGACCAGGCCTCCACCGCGCCCGGCACCGTGACCGCGTGGGGGGACTGCCGCTCGATCCCGGTGACGCCCGCCGCCCGCAGGCGTTCCAGCGTCATCGCCGCAGGGGTGCGGCCGGAGCCGTTGTAGGCGCGGATGTCGGTCCCGCCCTGCGGAGCGATCAGGGCGAAGCAGTCGCCGCCGATGCCGGTGGAGCCCGCCTCGACCACGCTCTGGACCGCGCAGGCCGCCACCGCGGCATCCATCGCGCTGCCGCCGGCCTTGAGGATCTCGACCGCCGTCAGCGTTGCGGCGGGATGGGAGGTCGCCGCCATCCCGTTGCGCCCCATGGCGAGCGAGCGGCCCGGTACTTCGAAATCGCGCATCGTCTCAGTTTCCCCGTTCCAGCCAGCTCAGCGTATCGTCCAGCGCGCCGCCGATCTTTGCAACCACGTCGCGGATCTCGTCGGCGGTGATGATCAGCGGCGGGCAGAGATGGATCATGTCGCCCATCGCCCGGGTGATGACGCCGCGGGCCTGGGCGAACTTCCCGACCTTCGCCGCCACGCCGAGCGCCGGATCGAACGGCGTCTTCGTCGCCTTGTCGCTGGTGATCTCCAGCGCGCCGATCAGGCCCATGCCGCGCTTGTCACCCACCAGGGGATGGCCGGCGAGCCCGTCCAGGGCCGCCTGCATCACCGGGGCGACCGCGCGCACATGGCCGAGGATGTCGCGTTCCTCGTAGATCCTCAGGGTTTCCAGCGCGACGGCGGTGGCGACCGGATGACCGCTGTAGGTGAAGCCGTGGCCGAAGGTGCCGATGGCACCACCCTGCTCGCGGACCGCGCCGTAGATCGTCTCGTTCACCATCAGGGCGGAGATCGGCTGATAGCCGGCGGACAGCTGCTTGGCCATCGAGATCATGTCGGGCTTCAGGCCGAAGGCCTCGCTGCCGAACAGGGTGCCGAGCCGGCCGAAGCCGCAGATCACCTCGTCGGCGATCAGCAGGATGTCGTATCTGCGCAGAACCGCCTGGATCTTCTCGTAATAGGTCGCCGGCGGAACGATGCAGCCGCCCGACGCCATCAGGGGTTCGGCGAAGAAGGCGCCGATGGTGTCGGGGTCCTCGCCCAGGATCAGCGCCTCCAGCGACTGAGCGCAGCGGGTGGCGAACTGCTCCTCGGTCTCGCCGGGCAGGCCATGGTGGTAGAGGCTCGGGCAGTCGGTGTGGAGGATGCCGGCGAGCGGCAGGTCGAACGCCTTGTGGGTGTAGGGCAGGCCGGTCAGGCTGGCGGACGCCACCGTCACCCCGTGATAGGCGCGCTGGCGGGAGATGATCTTCTTCTTCCGCGGCTTGCCGATGGCGTTGTGATAGTACCAGACCAGCTTGATGGCGGTGTCGTTGGCCTCCGAGCCGGAGTTGGCGAAGAACACCTTGGACATCGGCACCGGCGCCATCGCGATCAGCCGTTCCGACAGCTCGATGGCCGGTTCGTGGGAGCGGCCGCCGAAGCTGTGGTAGAAGGGCAGGGCCTGCATCTGCCGGTGCGCCGCCTCGACCAGCCGGCTCTCGCTGAAGCCGAGCGAGGCGCAGAACAGGCCGGCCAGCGCCTCGACATAGCGGTTGCCCTCGCTGTCGATCACATGGATGCCGTCGCCGCGCGCCAGCACCAGCGGGCCGTCCGCCTCATGGACGACCGGGTTGGTGTAGGGGTGCAGGATGGTCGCGACATCCCGCGCCTCCAGCGAATTCGCCCGCCGGTCGTTGCCGCCGATCATCGTCATCTCCGTCTCTCCCGCCGGCCGTGCCGGTCTGTGGTTCGGTTGGTATCCAATATCGTATACAGCCCCGGACCTGCGGAACCGCCATCTTGGGTCGGGCTCCGGGATCCAGGGTCATGGGTCCAGCCTCAAAGGTTCTTTCTCAGGATTGGCTCCGCTGGATGAACTGGCGGAAGCGGTCGGTGCGGGGATGGGCGAACATCTCCGCCGACGCTCCCTCCTCCTCCACCCGGCCCTGGTGCAGGAACAGGCTGCGGGTCGAGACATGGCGGGCGAAGCCCATCTCATGGGTGACCACCAGCATGGTGCGGCCCTCCTCGGCGAGCGCCCGCATGACCTTCAGCACCTCGCCCACCAGTTCCGGGTCGAGGGCGGAGGTCGGCTCGTCGAACAGCAGCACCTCGGGATGGCTGGCCAGCGCGCGGGCGATGGCGGCGCGCTGCTGCTGCCCGCCCGACAGCACCGCCGGATATTCGTGGCGCTTGGCTGCCAGCCCGACCTTGTCGAGCAGGGCTTCGGCCTCCTCGATGCAGTCCTTTCGCGGGCGGCGCTGGACATGCACCGGGGCCTCGATAACGTTCTCCAGGATGGTCATGTGGGGCCAGAGGTTGAAGCTCTGGAAGACCATGGAGGCACGGGTGCGCACCCGCGTCAGCTGGGCCGGATCGGCGGGAGCCTGCCGGCCGTCGCGGCGGCGGCGCATCCGCACATTCTCGCCGCAGACGATGATCTCGCCGGCATCGGGGGTTTCCAGGAAGTTGACGCAGCGCAGCAGGGTCGATTTTCCCGACCCGGACGACCCGAGGATGGCGACGACGTCGCCCTGGTTGGCGGTGAAGGAGATGCCTTTCAGAACCTCGATGGAGCCGAAGCTCTTGTGCAGGTCGAGGACGGCGATCTTCTCGACCGGCCAAGGGGGCGTGCCGTTCCGTGTTGCGGCAGCCTGCGGCGGGAGGGCGTGCGTCGCCGTCATGCGGGTTCTCCGGTGGTGCAGATCGTCGGTGGCGCAGGCTGGCGGCGGGGACGCCGGGGCGACAGCCACCATTCCAGCAGCAGGACCGCGCGGGTCAGAATCAGGGTCAGGGCGAGGTAGATGAGGCCGGCGCAGGCGAAGATCTCGACCGCCCGGTAGGTCTGGGCGATCATCTTGCCGGCCAGCCCGGTCACCTCCATCAGGGTGATGGTGGAGGCGAGCGAGGTCGCCTTGGCCATCAGCACCAGCTCGTTGCCATAGGCGGGCAGCGCCTGACGGATCGCCAGCGGCAGCACGATCCGCCGCAGGCGCATCAGCGGACGCATGCCGCAGGCGGATGCCGCCTCCAGCGCGCCGGGCGGCACCGATGCGAGCCCGCCGCGGATGATCTCGCTGGAATAGGCGGCGGTGTTCATCGCCATGGCCAGCACGGCGCAGAAATAGGGATCGCGGAAGAAGCTCCACAGGCCGAGATCCTGAAGGGCGGGGCGGAACTGTCCCAGGCCGTAATAGATCATGAACAGCTGGATCAGCAGCGGCGTGCCGCGGAAGACGAAGACATAGGCGCGCGCAGGAGCCGACAGCAGTACGATGCCCGATGTCCGCATCAGCGCCAGCACCAGCGCGCCGGCGCCGCCGAGCAGGATCGAGCTTGCGGTGAGGTGCAGCGTCAGGGGCAGGCCGCCGAGCAGGGTCAGCAGCGTCGCCTGCATGAAGGACAGGTCCATCATCCCCTCCTGAACGGGCGGAGCGACCGGATTTCCGCCCAGCGGAAAGCCTGTCCGGACAGCGAGGTGATGGCGAGATAGAGCAGCAGCGCCGCCGAATAGAACAGGAAGGGCTCCCGCGTCGATCCCGCCCCGACCTGGGCGGCCCGCAGCAGCTCCACCAGCCCGATCACCGAGATCAGGGCGGAGTCCTTCAGGATCAGCTGCCAGACATTGCCCAGGCCGGGCAGGGCATGGCGGATCATCTGGGGAGCCAGGACCCGGCGGAACATCAGCAGCGATCCCATTCCGGCGGCGCGGGCGGATTCGATCTGGCCGCGCGGGATGACGGTGAAGGCGCCGCGGAAGACTTCCGCCTGATAGGCGGCCGACACCACGCCCAGCGCCAGCACGCCGGTCAGGAAGACCGGCAGGCCGATGAAGCCGTCATAGCCGGCGGCATTGCCGATCCAGGACAGGATCTGGCTGCCGCCGAAATAGAACAGGTAGATGACCAGCAGATCGGGAACCCCGCGCAGCACGGTGGTGACGGCATCGGCCGCCGTCCTGGCAAGGAGGCCGCCGGCGATGCGGGCATAGGCCAGCAGCGCGCCCAGCAGCGCCCCGACCGCCAGCCCGGAAATGGACAGGGCCACCGTCATCAGGGCCGCGGCCAGCAGGGGAACGCCCCAGCCGTCCGGCCCCAGGAAAAGGTCGAACAGGTGCATCGATGTGGTGCTCCGTCCAGGACCGCTCCGGAGGGGCGGCACGTCAGGATCGCCCCGGAGGAGCGGCACGACGCCCGCGTGGCCGCGGGCGCAGGGAGACCTCAGTTCATCAGGCTGGTCTTCAGCCACTTCTGGGCCAGCTTGTCGATGGTGCCGTCGGCCTTGGCGGCCAGGATCGCCTTGTCGAACATCTCCTTCAGGACGGTGTCGTCCTTGCGCAGGCCGACGGCGATGCCCTTGCCGAACACGTCGCCGACGAAGGTCGGACCGGCCAATGTGAAGGCCTGGTAGTCGGGCTTGGCGAGCAGGGCGGTCAGCGAGCTTTTCTGGGCGACCACGCCGTCGATGCGGCCGGCCTGCAAGTCGAGGTCATGCTGCTCGGTGGTCTTGTATTCGCGGACCGTCACGCTGTCCTTGAGGTATTTTTCCAGGAATGTGGTGTTGCTGGTGGCGGTCTGGGTGCCGATCGACTTGCCCTTCAGCTGCGCCGCGATGGGGTCGAGTGCGGCCTTCACCTTGGCGGGGTCGCCGCCCAGATCGACCGTGGTGCCGGTGCCCGGCAGCCTGGCGAGCGGGCTGGTCTTCTCGACCATGATGGCGGCGGCGGTCGGCGCGTAGGGCTCGCTGAAGCCGATGACCGCGAGGCGCTTTTCCGTCACGATCATCGACGCCATGATCGCATCGAACTTGCGGGCGTTCAGCGCCGGGATCAGGCCATCCCAATCCTGCGCCACGATGGTGCAGCGGACGGCCATCCGGGCGCACAGGTCGTTGGCGAGATCGATCTCCAGCCCGTCCAGCTTGCCGCCGGGGGTGGTGAAGTTCCACGGTTCATAGGCGCCTTCGGTGGCGATGGTGATGGCCGCCGGCTTGGTCTGCGCGGTGGCAGTGGCGGCGCTGCCGATGGTGGCCGACACCGCGGCGAGCAGCAGCGTCGAGGCGAGGATCAGAGTCTTCATCGTGATTGTCCCTGTTCAGTGGACTGTTTTCAGGATTGTTTCTTGTTGATGCGGGTTTGGTCCCGCTTCCGGTCTTGGCATTTCATGGCTTTCAAATCCGGGACCGGTTCCGCGCGACGGCGGTCAGGCACAGGATTTCGAACAGCACCTGGGCGGCGACCTGTGCGGTGTTGCTGGTGGGGTCATATTGCGGCGCCACCTCCACCACGTCGCCGCCGACGACGTCGAGGCCGACCGCTCCGCGCAGGATGGCCAGCGCCTGGGCCGAGGTCAGGCCGCCGACCTCCGGGGTACCGGTGCCGGGGGCGAAGGCGGGATCGAGGCCGTCGACGTCGAAGCTGACATAGGTGGGCCCGTCGCCGACGACCCGCCGCATGCGGTCGATCACCGCGCGCACCCCCATCAGCTCCACCTCCTCGGCATGGATCACCGTCATCCCGGACTCGTAGGAGAAGTCCCAGAGATATTCGGAATTGCCGCGGATCCCGATCTGGATCGTGCGTTCCGGATCGAGCACGCCGTCGAGCACCGCCTGACGGAACGGCCCGCCATGGTGGAACTTGCAGCCCTCGAAAGACCCGCCGGTGTCGCAATGGGCATCGATGTGGATCAGGCCGACGGGACGGTCGCGGCCGATCGCGCGCAGGACCGGCAGGGTGACGGAGTGGTCGCCTCCCACCCCCAGCGGCACGGTCCCGGCCGCCACCATCGCGGCGACGAACCGTTCGATGTCCTCATGGGCCTGGGCGAGATCGAACCGGCTGCGGAAGGGGACGTCGCCGACATCCACCACCACATGGTCGCCGGAGGGAACCAGTCCCAGGACATGCTCATAAGGCCCGACCCGCTCGACACCGCGCACGGCGCGTGGGCCGAAGCGGGCGCCCGAGCGGTTGGTCACGCCCAGATCCATGGGAATGCCGTAGAGCGCCATGTCGATCCCGATGAAGTCGGGCGCCACCTCCGGCCGGTAGGGCGCCTTCAGCAGGGTTGCGATCCCGGCATAGGGAGCCTGCCGGACGTCGCCATCCTTGAAAACCTCGGACGCCACCTTGGCAAAGGCCGGGTTCGCCACCTCATCCCCGCGGGAATGAGAGTACCGCGCCCGCAATCGTTCCAGCTTGCGGTGATCGAACACGCACGTCTCCTCTGTTGGCGCCGCCGGGCTCGATGCCCATGCGGCCGCCTGTCAAAGCCCGTGACGCCTGCACTGTGGTTCCGCTTCCCCGGTGTCGATGGCCGGCAGCATTGCCGGCTCTTCTAATTCTTTGCCGATCAAGGATTTCTTGCCGTTCACCCTTGTTGGATACAAAATCGTATCCAATATTGGATGCGAGTGCAAGCGGCTTTGCGGCCGGCTTGCCTGGATGCCGCACAGGCCCTATCAAGGGTGCGGGTCAGCGAAAGGGACGGGTGGGGCGACGATGGCTGAGGACAAGACCGGATCGGACCAGTCGGTTCGCCAGAAGACCTACAAGGAGCTGAAGGCGATGATCCTGTCGGGCCGCCTGCGCCCGTCCGAACGGCTGTCGGAAAGCCGGCTCGCCGAACGGCTGGGGGTCAGCCGCACCCCCCTGCGCGAAGCCTTGATGAAGCTGGAGAAGGAGGGGCTGGTCGTCGGGCAACGCAATGTCGGCTACAGCGTGGTCGATGTCGATCTGCCGACCGTGCGCAACCTCCTGGTGGTGCGGCAGGTTCTGGATGTCTGCGCCGCCGAGATCGCCTGCGACGTCGCGACGGAGGAGGATTTCGCCCGCATCCGCGCCATCATCGAGGAGATGGAGGCGCTGAACCTGTCGATGGCCGGAAGCCGCGTGGACGCGGCCCGCGTGCTGGATCTGGGCTTGCGCATCCACAGGGTGATCGCGGAGATCACCCGGAACGACGTGCTGATCCGGGTGACCGAACAGGTCTACGAACAGCTCCAGCTGGCGCTGCTGCTGGAGATCCTGTGGATCGACCTCAAGGATGCCGGGCTTGAGGAGCACCAGGCCATCGCCAACGCCATCTTCGCCCGCGACCGGGTGGCCGCCGGCACGGCGGCAAGGCTGCATGTCGAACACAGCCTGGAGAACATGGCCAAGGTGCAGGAACTGCTCGACCTCCGCCGCGCGGCGAGCGGCCTGTAACGGGGGCTCCGCCGCCTCACCTGCGTTGCATCGGCAGCTGGATCTCGAACGTCGCGCCATGGGGGTCGGAGGCTTTCACCGACACGCCGCCGCCATGCGCCTCCGCGATCGCCTTCACCACCGCCAGCCCCAGACCGCTGCCGCCCGTCCGGCGCGACCGGGATTCGTCGGCGCGCCAGAAGGGGGTGAAGATGCCGGTGGCGGCCTCCTCCGGCAGGCCGGGGCCGTTGTCGCAGACGCGCAGGATGGCATGGTCGCGGGTCACGCGGGTTTCGATCACCACCTCGCCGGGGGCCGCATGGCGCCGGACATTGTCGAGCAGCGCCACCAGCGACTGGCGGATGCGCGCACCGTCGGCATCGACCACCACGGCTCCCAGGTCCAGCCTGACCGAGACCTCGGCCAGTTGCAGCATGGGACCGATGGCCGTCACCACGGAAACGACCTCCTGCGCCAGATCGATCGGCTCTAACCGCAGTTCCAGCCGGCCGTTCTGCGCCAGCGTCAGGATCTTCAGATCGTCGACGATCCGGCCCAACCCCTCGACCTGGGTCAGGAGGGTCCGGAGGGACGGCGTGTCGGGGATGAAGACGCCGTCGACATAGCCTTGCAACTGGCCGCGCAGAATGGTCAGCGGGGTGCGCAGCTCATGGGCGACCGCCGCGTGCCAGGCCCGCATCTCCGCCTCGGCCCGGCTCAGCTGGCCGGCCATGTGGTTGAAATCCTCGATCAGCTGGCGGGTCTCGGCGAAGGACGCCCTGGTCGGCGCGGCGCGCGCGCCGAGATCGCCGGTGGCGATCCGCCGCGCCGCCGTCGCGACCGCATCCAGCGGCTGGATGAGCTGGTTGGCGAAGCGCATCGCCGCCAGGATGGCGCCCGCCAGCCCGACGGCCCACAGCGTGAGGAAGGCGACCCACTCGGCGGGCGACGGCCAATAGCTGTCGGGCTCCGGCATATCCTCCAGCCCCTCGGGACCGAAGAAACGGAAATAGATGAAGGCGTAGAACAGGAACATGCCGGCGCACATCAGCACCAGCGCGAGGCCGGTCACGCCCGCCATCGCCGTCACCAGCTGGCGGTTCAGCGGTTTGATCGGCTTCATGGCGCGGCGGTCAGCCGATAGCCGACGCCGCGCACCCCTTCGAAGAAGGCGGCGAGCCCCGCAGCCTGCAACTTGCGCCGGATGTTGCTGGCATGGGTGTCGATCGTCCGTTCCAGCGTGTCGCTTTCCGGCAGGCAGGCGTCGATCAGCTCGGCGCGGCTGAACACGCGGGTCGGCTGGCGGGCCATATGCGACAGGATGCGGAATTCCGTCGCCGTGAGGTCGACGCGGACCCGTGCGTCGCCGGTCTGGACATTGACGGCATAGGCGGTCAGGTCGATCTCGACCGGACCGACCCGGATCACGGCGCTGTCGCTCCGGCCCATCGCCCGGCGCAGCACCGCCTTCACCCTGGCCACGACCTCCAGCGGATTGAAGGGCTTGACGATGTAGTCGTCGGCCCCGATCCGCAGCGCCTGGAGCTTGTCCAGATCCTCGTCGAGCGCGGTGACCATGATCACCGGGGTATCTCCCCGGCGGCGGAGGCCGGCCAGGACTTCGAAGCCGTCCAGCTTCGGCATCTTCACGTCGAGGATGACGAGGTCGGGCTTCAGCTGCTGATGGAGATCGAGGGCGATCTGCCCGTTCTCCGCCCTGACCGTGCGCAACCCTTCGCGATCGAGATAGCCCATGATGATCCGGGCGACCTCCGGTTCATCCTCGGCAACCAGAACCAATGCGTTCATGTCGTCCTTCGTCTTCCCGACACCATCCGGCGGCCACACGGCCCGGCAGGGTTCCCCAGAATTGCAGCCAAGACTTCGCTCCATCCGGTCCGTGGTACAAGGGCCGGTTTTACCCTGATGCCGGCCGGCAGCCGCCCAGGGAGTTGCCAATGGAGCCGCCCAGCGCGCGATGGAGCGTGACGGCATTCTCCAGACGGCCCCGCTGGGCGTCGAGCAGGGCCTGATCGGCGGCAAACAGGCTCCGTTCCGCGTCCAGCACGTCGAGATAGCCGACGGCGCCGGCCCGATAGCGTTTCAGGGCCAGGGCATGGCGCCTCTCCTCCAGATCGCGCAGCGTCCTGCGGGAGGCGACATCGCGCTCCAGCAGGGTCTGGCCGGCCAGCGCGTCGGACACCTCCCGGAAGGCGATCTGGATCGTCCGCTCATAGTCGGCCACGGCGATGGTCTCGCGCGCCTTCGCCAGATCGAGGTTGGACTGGTTCCGCCCGCCGTCGAACAGGGGAAGGCTCAGCTGCGGGACGAACTGCCAGGCGGCGCTGCCCGCCGTGAACAGCGAACGCAGGTCGTTGGAGGCGACGCCCCCCAGCGCCGTCAGGCGGATCGACGGGAAGAAGGCGGCCCGTGCCGCGCCGATCTGGGCGTTGGCGGCGATCAGCCGCTGTTCCGCCGCCATGATGTCCGGCCGTGCCGCCAGCAGCTCCGACGGCAGGCCCGGTTGCAGCGGCCCCCAGCCGGCCGCGAAGGCGTCGGTGCCGAAAGCCGGAGCGGAGCGTGCATCCTCCGGGCCGGTTGCGGCATCGCTATATCCGGTCAACAGGGACAGCTGGTTGGCGGCGCGCTCGCGGGAAAGCTCCTGCTCGATCAGCTCCGCCTCGGCGGCGGCGACCAGGGTCTTCGCCTGCTGCACCTCCAGGGGCGAGGCGGCACCGGCGGCCAGCCGGTGGTCCATCAGGGCGACGGCCTTCCGCCGTGACGCGACGGCGTGGCGGGCGAGCGCGGCGCGGGCGTCGGCGGCGCGTTCCACGATATAGGTCCGTGCCACTTCGGCGATCAGGCTGACGCGGACCGTCCGCTGCGCCTGCCCGGTCGCCAGGAACTCGTGCAGGGCCGCATCGGACAGGCTCTTCGCCTTGCCGAAGAAATCCAGCTCGTAGGCCGACAGGGCGAGCCCGGCCTGATGGGCGGACTCGTTGTCCCGGGCCGGATTGGTGCTCGTCGCCTCGAAGGCGACGGCGGGACGGCGGGCGGCGGACTGAAGCCCGTTCAGCGCCCGCGCCTCCTCGACGCGGGCCATGGCGATCTTCAGGTCGCGGTTGTGCTCCAGCGCCGCCGCGACGAGGCGTTCGAGCCGCGGATCGGGATGGCGCATGCACTGGGCCGCCGCCTGTGCCTTGTCGGGTGCCGCGCCGGGTGCGGCCGGGGATGGCTGATAGCTCGCCGGAATGGGCGCCGTGGGACGTTCATAGGGCGGCGCCAGCGAACAGCCGGACAGCAGGGCGATGCCGCAGAGGGTGGCGAGCCGGGTGGACGGGCGGGGTGCTTTGCCGGTGATGGTCACGACCGCCCCTCCTGCCCGCTCCGGGGGGACGGGAGGAACTTCGCAAGGCCGCGCTGGCCGATCAGATAGCGCCGCCCGCTGCCCGACGGCAGCGAAACGATCGCCTCCACCACGCGCTCGTCGACACGCTGCTGGGCATCGCTCGGGTCGAGCCTGCGCTGCCCCAGGATCTGGCCGATCCGCAGGACCTCGCCGGAAACCGGCTCCGGAGCGCTGTCGAACTGGATGGTCACCGGCTGGCCCGGCACGACCTGCCGCATCAGGCGCTCCTCGATGTCGACGCGCAGGATGAAGCGCTCGTTGGGCACCAGGGTGAACAGGGTCGAGACGTTGAGGGTCGAGGCCCCGCTGCCGGGGCGGGCGAGCAGCCGGACGATCCGGCCATCGACGGGGGCCCGGACCTCGCGCTGCGCAATCTCCATCTCCGCCGAGGCGACGCGCGCGCGGGCGAGGCGGAGAGCCGCATCATGGGCGGCGAGGTCGGCCTCGGCCTCCTCCAGGCGGCTCTGCGCCTCGTCATACAGCCTCGACGCCTCGGCGCCGTCACGGCGCAGGCGGTCGAGACGGTTGCGCTCCCGCCGGCTGGCGGCGATGCGGACCCGCAGGGGGCCGCCGCGCGCCACCGTCTCGGCAAGCGCGGCCTTGGCCTCCTCCAGGGCGGCGCGGGCGGTGCGGTCGTCCTGGCGCGCCAGCAGGTCGCCGGCCCGCACGTCGGCACCTTCCGCCACGAAGATGTCCGTGATGACGCCGTCCCGCTGGGCGGCGATCTGGATCATGCCGCCATCGACATCGACACGGCCGCGACCGGCGGCCACGACCGGCAGGCCGACGGACAGAGGCTGGCCGTCTACGGCGGTCCCGGCTTGCGGCTCGTCCGCCACCACCGCGGAATACACCGCCCCGATGCCCGAACCGGCGGCCACGGACAGCAGTCCGGCCAGGATGATTTTCTTAAGGCGCGGCATTGTCGGATACCCGGTCAGGAGAAGGGGCGCAGCCGGTCCGCTCGTCCGACAGGATGCGCCCGTCCTCGATGGTGACGACGCGGTCGGCATGGGCGATCAGGCGGCTGTCATGGGTGACGCACAGCACCGCCGCCCGGTGCAGATGGGCGATGCGGCGCAGGATGAGGGTGACCATGTCGCCGTTGTAGCGGTCGAGCGCCGAGGTCGGCTCGTCGGCGAACAGCAGGGTGGGGCGCTTCACCAGGGCGCGCGCGATGGCGACGCGCTGCTTTTCGCCGCCGGACAGCGCCGCCGGCTTCAGATGGGCGCGGTCGGCCAGCCCGACCTCGGTCAGCGCCCGGCGAGCCCGCGCCTCGATCTCCGCCGCCGGGGTGCCGGTCATCTGCAGGACGAGACGGACCTGATCCAGCGCATCGAGCGCACCGAACAGGTTCGGGCTTTGGAAGATGAAGCCGCAATGGCGCAGGCGGATCGCGGTCAGCTCGTCGTCGCCGAGGCAGCCGGTGGGCTGGCCGAGAATGTCGACCCGTCCCCGGTCGGGGCGCGACAGGCCGGCCAGCACCGCCATCAGCGTCGATTTGCCGGAACCGGACGGTCCCATCAGCAGGGTCAGCTCGCCGCAGCGCGCCGTCAGGTCGATACCCTTCAGGATGTCCATCCGGCTGTCGCCGCTGCTGTAGGATTTGAACAGGCCGTGGGCGGCGAGCGCCGGCGTGTCGGAGGAAACGAGCATCTTGGGGTGTCCTTATCGCAGCAGGTCGGCCGGTTCGCTGCGGTACAGGACCGACAGCGAGAGCAGCCCGGAGACGCAGGCGATGGCCGTGACGAACAGGCTGGTGACGGCGCAGAGCCAAAGGCTCATCACCAGCGGAATGTCGAGGAACCAGGCGACGCCGCAGAGGGCGGCGGCGATCGCGAACATCGCGACGTTGCCGGCCAGCGCCACCCAGAGCGATTGCTCCAGGACGATGGCGCGCAGCTGGCCGACGCGGACGCCGAGCGCGCGCAGCGTGGCATATTCCTTCAGCGAGGCGATCACCGCCCCGCGCAGGGTCTGGCCGGTCACGCCGACGCCGACCAGCAGGGCCAGCAGCATCGAGAAGCCGAAGGAGGTGCCGGCCCCCGACTCCTCCAGCCAGAACCGCGCCGACATCCAGGTCAGCTCGTCCGGCGTGGCGATGGCGTAGCTGTCGGCGGTGTCGGCGGCTTCGAGTTGGTCGCGGACGGTCGCGACATCGAAGCGCGGATCGAGCTTCAGCAGGAAATAGGGCGGGCCGCCGGTCCCGCCGTCCATGGCGATCTGCCGCAGCGAAGCGGGCGAGGCGAAGACCAGCGGCATCAGGTTGCTGCGGAAGCCATGGACGATGCCGCCGACGGTCACGCGCTTTCCGGCGATCTCCGCCGTGCCGCCGACCTCCGCCCCCAGCTTGTCCATATCGGCGGCGTCCACCACCACGCTGTCGGGATGGGACAGGATGGCCAGGGTTTCGGCCGGGACTCCCTGGAATCCGGCAAGCGCGCCGGGCTGGAGCGGGACGCCGACCACCATCACGCTCTGGCGCGTGCCGTTCCCCGTCTTCCAGTCGGCATAGCCGATCGCCATCTCGCGGACGTCGCGGATGGCCGGGTGCGACCAGAACAATCCCTCGCTCCGGGCCGGGACGATGGTCGACTGGTCCCAGCTGCGGATGTTCGCCGCCGTGACCCACAGATCCGCCCGGGCGCGGGTCACCGGAAGGGTGAAGGCGTCGAGCTGCCCCAGCAGCAGGCCGACCTGGACCAGGATCAGCAGGCCGGAGAAGGCCAGGGTCAGGATCGCCGCGGCGAAGCGCTTCCATTCATGTACGAGTGTCTGTCGAGCGAGCGAAACCATCGAGAAAACCTTTCCACGCGATGCGCGGAAGACAGATGCCCGCAGGCCGTCAAGCTGCGGTCGGGCAAGTGTCAAGATCGTGCAGAGATGCCGGGCAAGGGGGGCGGGCGAGGGAGGAAAGGGCGGGGAAGGGTGGGGATCCGGGAGCCGACCGGGCATCGACGGACGCTCCACACAATCTGCACAGTGCGATGGGACATCGTCGGCCAGCCACCGTCGCCGGATCGCGACGCAGCCCTGATCTCCCCATTGACGAAGGACCATCTGGACATGACGACCGTTCTCCTGACCGGCGCCACCGGCTTCATCGGCGGCGCGGTGCTCGCCCACGGCCTCGGCAGCCATCCGGAAGCCCGCCCGGAAACCCGCTGGATCTGCCTCGTCCGCGGCAGCAATGCGGCCCGTGCCCGTGCCCGGCTGCTGGAAAACCTGTCCCGCTTCATGGCCGCCGAGGCCGCCCGCGAGGCCATCGGGCGCGTCGAGATCGTCGTCGGCGACATCACCGCCCCGCCGAGCCTGGAGGACCGCCGCCTGGATGCGGTCACCCACATCCTGCATCTCGCCGCCGACACCTCCTTCCGGGCGCAGGAGCACTGCCACCGCGTCAATGTCGAGGGCACCCGCGCCCTGGCGGAGCGCGCCCGGCGGATGCCGAACCTCTGCCGCTTCCTCTACGGCGGCACCGCGATGATCTGCGGAGGCAACCCGCCGCCGCTGGTCCGGGAAGCGGATGCGCCGGCCCCGGCCGCCGAGCATATCGTGCCCTACACCCGGACCAAGGCGGCGACCGAGGCGATGCTGCGGCACGAGTTCGCCGACCTGCCGGCCGTGATGGTGCGCCCATCGATCGTCACCGGCCACCGGACGCTCGGCTGCATCCCCAGCAGCAGCATCTTCTGGATGTTCCGTGCCGGCGACCGGCTGCGTCTGGTGGCGGGCGACCTTGACGGCGGCATCGACGTCGTTCCCGTCGACTGGACCGCCGAGGTTCTGGTCGGGCTGATGCTGAAGCCGGAACTGGCCTACGACAGCTATCACCTTTCCGCCGGGCTGCGCAAACGCACGCGCTGGAGCGATCTGGCCGCCGCCTTCGAGCGCTGCGACCCCCAGGGCGGTCCCCGCGACTACAGCCGGTTCGACGCCGGGGACTGGAAGATTCTCCGCGCCCGCTTCGAGATGGCGTTCGGCCTCGGCGGGCCGCTGCAACTCGCGATGCTGCGGGCGATGCGCTCCTATTACCAGTTCAGCACGCTCGGCGTCGCCTTCGACAATGACCGTCTGGCCGCCGAAGGCTTCGCGCTGCCGCCGACGCTGGCGGAGTATCTGCCGGCCTGCCTGTCCGCGCCCAGCGGCCTGTCGATCATCGACCAGTTCGCCGACGATCTCGGGATGTTCGACGGCGTTCCGGAAAGCCTGCCGAAGCCGGTGGCGGCATGACCGCGGCGGTGGGCTACGGTCTGCTCGCCCTGGCGATCCTGGCGGAAATCAGCGCCACGATCGCCCTGAAGGCGTCGGACGGCATGACCCGGATCGGACCGCTGGCCGTCGTGGCCGCCGGCTATGGACTGTCCTTCTGGCTGCTGTCGGCCTCGCTCCAGCGCTTTCCTGTCTCGCTCGTCTATTCGGTGTGGGCCGGGTTCGGCATGGCCGGCGCCGCCATCGGCGGCTGGTGCCTGTTCGGCGAGAGGCTGGACACGCAGGCATTGATGGGAATGGGCCTGATCGCGCTCGGCGTGCTCATCCTCGCCAGCGCGATGGGACCGCCTGCCGCATGACCGCCGGCGGACGGGGGTGGGGCGAAGCCGGCCGGTGCCGACACTGCACCGCTCCCTCCCGGCAGAGGGGGCCTCCTGAAGCGCAGCGCAGTTCACAAAGCCCGGAATTGGATACATTCCATGAGGAGGCGACGCAGCGGGAGCGGCGCGAATGGCGCAGGAAGCCAGGGAATATCCATAATTATTTTGTCCACAAATGATTCGTTGTATACAACAATCAGCGACACTATACTCCAATCCAATCGCATGGCCATCACCGCTGAGAGGGAGGAGCCGGTGTCGGACGCCAAGTCATTTCCCATGAATTCCTGGTATGCCGCCGCCTGGGGGCACGAGATCGGGCGCGCGCTGACACCGCGGACGATCTGCGGCAAGGACGCCGTGCTGTACCGCCGCACCACCGGCGAGGTCGCGGCCCTGGAGGACGCCTGCTGGCACCGGCTGCTGCCGCTGTCGCTCGGCCGGCTGGACGGCGATCAGGTCGTCTGCGGTTATCACGGGCTGGTGTTCGACGCCGGCGGGCGCTGCACCCATATGCCGGCGCAGGAAACCATCAACCCGTCGGCCTGCGTGCGGAGCTTTCCGGTGGTCGAGCGGCACCGGCTGGTCTGGATCTGGATGGGCGACCCGGCGCTGGCCGATCCCGACCGCATTCCCGACTTCCACTGGAACGACGGAACCGACTGGGTGGGGGAGGGCGGCACCTTCTACAGCCTGAAATGCGACTACCGGCTGGTCACCGACAATCTGATGGACTTGACCCACGAGACCTATGTCCATGCCGGCAGCATCGGCGACGACGCCATCACCCGCACGCCGTTCGAGGTCACCCACACCGACCGCACCGCGACGGTGGAACGCTGGATGGAGGACATCGAGCCGCCGCCCTTCTGGGCCTGTCAACTGGCGTCGACCGGCCGCAGCGGCCGGGTGGACCGCTGGCAGATCATCCTGTTCCAGGCGCCGTCGACGGTGGTCGGCGATGTCGGCGTGGCGCTGACCGGAACCGGCGCCCGCGCCGGCGACCGCTCGCAGGGGGTCAATGGCTGCTTCCTCGCCGCGATCACGCCGGAAAGCGAGACGAGCTGCCATTATTTCTGGAACTTCGTCCGCACCTACCGCACCGACGACGCGGAGCTGACGAAGCAGCTCAACCTCGCTCACGTCAATGACGGGCGCGGCGTCTACGACCAGGACCACGCCGTGCTGGAGGCGCAGCAGACGGCGATCGACCGCAACCGGCGCCAGCCTTTCTACAACCTCAACATCGATGCGGGCGCCCTGTGGGCGCGCCGGCTGATCGACGGGATGATCGCGGCGGAGAACGGCGCGGCACCCCAACCCCGCATGGCCGCGGAATGACCGCCGCCGCCGCGGACGACAAGCCGCGCAACGCCCAGACGGTCAAGGCGCTGCTGAAGCTGCGCGAGATGGTGCTGAACGGCGAGCTGCCGCCGGGCGAGCGGGTCGCGGAACTGAGCATCGTCGACCGGCTGGGCGTCTCGCGCACCCCGATCCGGATGGCGCTGGTCCGCCTGGAGGAGGAGGGGCTGGTGGATTGCCTCGCCACCGGCGGCTTCGTGGTGCGGGAGTTCAGCGACCAGGACATCGCCGATTCCATCGAGCTGCGCGGCACGATGGAGGGCATGGCCGCCCGCCGCGCCGCCGAACGCCGGCCGGACCGCGCCGAACTGGCGGAGATCCGCGACTGCGTCGGCAGTCTGGACGCGCTGATCCGCCGGCGCGAGCTGAGCATGGATGACTTCTCCGACTATATCCGGCTCAACGACCGCTTCCACAGCCTGCTGGTGGATCTGGCGGCGAGCGCGGTGCTGAAGCGGTCGATCGAGCGCATCCTGCATCTGCCCTTCGCTTCGCCCAACGCCTTCGTCTTCGTCCAGTCGGAACTGCCGGAATCGCGGGAGATCCTGTCGATCGCGCAGGAGCATCACCGTTCCATCCTGGAGGCGATCGAGCATGGCGAGGGTGGCCGGGCGGAGGCGCTGGCGCGCGAGCATTCCCGCATCACCCAGCGCAACCTGCAGATCGCCCTGTCGAACCAGCAGCAGCTTGACCGCATTCCCGGCGCGTCGCTGATCCGCCAGCGCGAGCGCGCCTGATCCCCCGTTTCCTCATCCGCCTGTCGCGTGGAGACCCGATATGCCTGTTGAGTCCGATTGGCGTGAGGCCCGGCTGCGCTCGGTGGCCGACATCGCCGACGACATCCGCCTGTTCGACATCGAGCCTGGAGGGTGGTTCGAACCGCCGCCGCCGGGAAGCCATATCTCGGTGGCGGTCCGCATCGGCGAGCGGCCGGATACCCGCTCCTACTCCGTCGTCGGCCCCTGCCGCGACTCTGTATACAGGATCGCGGTGAAGCGCATGCCGCAGAGCCGCGGCGGCTCGGCCTATCTGTGGTCGCTGGCCCCCGGTGCCCGGCTGTCGATCACGCCGCCGCGCAACCTGTTCCCGCTGGCCCATGGTCGGCCGCAGTATCTGCTGGTCGCCGGCGGCATCGGCATCACGCCGATCTACAGCATGGCCCTGGCGCTGGCGGAGAAGGGGGCGGACTTCCGCCTGCTCTACGGCTGCCGCTCGCGCGGCGATCTCGCCTTCGCCGACGAGCTGCGCGAGCGGATCGGCGACCGGCTGGAGATCGCCGTCGAGGAGGAGGGGCAACGGCCCGACCTGCCTGGCGCCGTGGCGGCGCTGGCCCCCGATGGCGAGCTGTATGTCTGCGGCCCGATCGGCCTGCTCGACGCCGTCCGCCGCCTGTGGCGCGACAGCGGCCGGCCCGCCGCCAATTTGCGTTTCGAGACCTTCGGCAACACCGGGCGCTTCGCGGCGGAGCCCTTCACCGTCCGTATCCCCCGCCTGGGGCTGGAGGTGCAGGTGCCGCAGAACCGGACCATGCTGGACGCGCTGGAGGCGGCCGGGGTGGCGATGATCTCCGACTGCCGGCGCGGCGAGTGCGGGCTGTGCACCGTGAAAGTGCTGGATGTCGACGGCGCCCTGGACCATCGCGACGTCTTCTTCAGCGACCGCCAGAAGGACGAGGGCAAGCGGATGTGCACCTGCGTGTCGCGCGCGGTGCAGGGCGGCATCACCATCGACACGGCGGATCGCAGCGCCTAGCCGGCAGAATTGGATGGCCGGCGCCTGACCGAATCCCGGAACGGGGGCGGCGCCTGTCGACGCAAGAATAGGGGAGGGGACGGCCATGATGGTCAGTCTGGGCAATGTGCTGTTCAACGGCCTTGCCTATGGGATGCTGCTGTTCGTGATCTCGGTCGGCCTGTCGGTGACGATGGGGCTGATGGGCTTCGCCAATCTGGCGCACGGCGCCTTCGCCATGCTGGGCGGCTATGTCGCGACGACGCTGATGAACAGGGCGGGGGTGCCCTTCCTGCTGACCCTGCCGATCGCCTTCGTCGCGGTCGCGGCGGCCAGCTTCGTGCTGGAGCGGGTGCTGTACCGCCGGCTCTACCGGGCGGGCGAGCTGGACCAGGTGCTGCTGACCATCGGCCTCGTCTTCATGGCGGTGGCGGGGGCGACCTATGTCTGGGGACCGGGCCAGCAGCCGGTGCGGATGCCCGACTATCTGACCGGCCAATGGACGGTGGCCGGCATCGACATCGGCGTCTACCGGCTGTTCCTGATCCTGGTCGGCATCGCCGTCACCGCCGCCCTGGTGCTGGGGATCGAGCGCACCCGCTTCGGCGCGATGATCCGCGCCGCGGTCGACAACCCGCGCATGGCCCAGGGCTGCGGCATCAACGTCAACCGGGTGTTCAGCCTGACCTTCATGGCCGGCAGCGGGCTGGCCGGCCTGGGCGGTGCGGTGGGCATCAACCTGATCGGGCTCGATCCCGGTTTCCCGATCAAGTTCATGGTCTATTTCCTGATCGTCGTCGCCGTCGGCGGCCTCGGCTCGATCAAGGGGTCGCTGATCGCGGCATTGCTGCTCGGTGTCTTCGATGTCGGCGGCAAATATTACGTGCCGGAGGTCGGTGCCTTCATCATCTACGCCGTCATGGTGTCGCTGCTGCTGTGGCGTCCCGCCGGCCTGTTCGGACGGAGATAGCCGATGGTGTCGCTTCCCGCGGAGTCCCCCCAGGCATCCGACCACGCCTCCCGCGGCCGTCCGGTCACCCGGCTGGAACGGCGCAGCCGCTGGCGCTGGCATGAGATCCTGTTCTGGCTGGCGGTCGCGAGCTGCCCGCTGGTCGTCCCCGACGATCTGGTGCTGGCGTCGCAGGTGCTGATCGCCGGGCTGTTCGCCCTGTCGCTCGACCTGCTGCTCGGCTATGGCGGCATCGTCTCGCTCGGCCATGCCGCCTTCTTCGGCGTCGGCGCCTATGCCGCCGGCCTGCTCGCCCGCCATGGCTGGGGCGAGCCGATCAGCGGACTGCTGCTGTCCGGCGCGCTGGCCGGGCTGCTCGGCTTCGCCCTCAGCTTCATCATCGTCCGGGTGCGCGGCATCGCGCTGCTGATGGTGACGCTCGGCGTGTCGCTGGTGCTGCACGAGGCGGCGGTGAAGGGCTACGCCGTCACCGGCGGCGACGATGGCCTGCAGGGCATCGTCCTCGACCCGCTGCTCGGGCTGTTCCCGATGGACATGTGGGGACGGACCGCCTTCGGCTACAGCCTCGCCGTGGCCTTTGCCGGCTTCCTGCTGGCCCGCCGGCTGGTGTCCTCCCCCTTCGGGCTGGCGTTGCAGGGCATGCGCGAGAACGGCCGGCGGATGGCCGCCATCGGCGCGCCGCTGCGCCGGCACAGCGCGCTGATCTACACCGTGTCCGCTGCCCTGGCCGGGGTGGCCGGTGCCCTGCTGACCCAGACCACCGAGTTCGTGTCGGTCGAGGTCCTGGGCTTCCAGCGCTCGGCCGAGGTGCTGATCATGCTGATCCTGGGCGGGGCCGGGCATCTCTACGGCGCCTTCATCGGGGCGGCGGTCTTCATGATCGTCCGCGACCAGCTGGCGGCGGCCAACCCGGAATACTGGTTCTTCTGGCTGGGCCTGATGCTGGTGCTGGTCGTGCTGTTCGCCCGCGGCGGCATCATCGGCGGGATCGCCACCATCGCCGCCCACTTCCGCAAAGGAGGCTCACGATGACCGCAGCTTTGGCGACCCCCGCCTTGGCGACCGATGGACTGTCGGTCAATTTCGGGGCGCTGCTGGCGACGCAGAACGTGTCGCTCGACCTGCCGGCGGGGGCGCGCCACGCGCTGATCGGGCCGAACGGCGCCGGCAAGACGACGCTGATCAACCTGTTGACCGGCCTGCTGCGGCCGAGCGGCGGCGAAATCCGCCTGCATGGCGCCACCATCACCCACGCCAGCCCGGCCGAGCGGGTGCGGCGCGGGCTGGTGCGGACCTTCCAGATCAACAGCCTGTTCCCGGCGCTGACGCCGCTGGAATCGGTGACGCTGGCAGTGTGCGAGCGGCGCGGGCTGACGCGGAGCTGGCTGTCGCGGCTGAGCCGCCGCACCGACGCCATCGACGAGGCGCTCGCCCTGCTCGACCGGCTCGGCCTCGGCCCCGACGCGGAACGGCCGACGCGGGAACTGGCCTATGGCCGGCAGCGGCTGGTCGAGATCGCGCTGGCGCTGGCCTGCGAGCCGCGGGTGCTGCTGCTGGACGAACCGGCGGCCGGCGTCCCGGCGCGAGAGAGCGCCGAACTGTTCGAGGTGATCGCCGGCCTGCCGCGCGACCTCGCCATCCTGTTCATCGAGCACGACATGGACCTCGTCTTCCGCTTCGCCGACCGCATCACCGTGCTGGTCGGCGGGCAGGTGCTGTGCCACGGCACCCCGGCCGAGATCGCGGAGAACCCGGAGGTCCGGCGCGTCTATCTGGGGAGTTCAGGTCATGGTTGAACCATTGCTGAGCGTCCGCTCCCTGAGCGCCGGCTACGGCGACGCGTCGGTGCTGGACGAGGTGTCGTTCGAGCTGGAGGAGGGCGGGGCGCTCGCCCTGCTCGGCCGCAACGGCATGGGCAAGTCGACCCTGCTCGCCACGCTGATGGGGCACACGCTGCGCCGCGGCGGAACCATCGCCCTGCGCGGCCGGCCGGTGGAGCGGCTCGCCCCGCATCTGCGGCCCGCCGCCGGCTTCGGCTGGGTCCCGCAGGAGCGCGACATCTTCCCCTCCCTGACGGTGGAGGAAAATCTGACGGTGGCGGCGCGGCGCGGTCCCTGGACGCTCGCCCGCGTGCACGAGCTGTTCCCGCGCCTGCGTGAACGGCGGAGCAACCTGGGGTCCCAGCTGTCGGGCGGCGAGCAGCAGATGCTGGCGATCGGCCGGGCGTTGATGCTGAACCCGGCGCTGGTGCTGCTGGACGAGCCGCTGGAAGGGCTGGCCCCGGTGATCGTCGAGGAGCTGTCCGCCGCCATCCGCCGGATGGTGGAACGCGAGGGGCTCGCCATCATCCTGGTGGAACAGCACGCCCACATCGCGCTGGGCCTGACCCGCGACGCCATCGTGCTGGAACGCGGGCGGATCGTCCACCGTGCGCCCTCGGCGACGCTGGCGCAGGACCACGCCACGCTCGAACGCTATGTCGGCATGCGTGTCGCCGCCAAGGCGGCCTGAAGACAACATTCAAGAAGACTGGGGAGGTTGATGATGACGTCTGTTGTGCGGAATCTGAGGGCGGTGGCCGTGCTTGGAATGGTGGCCGGAACGATGGCGGCCGGGACGATGCTGGCCGGTGTGCCCGCCCTGGCGGCCGACCCGGTGAAGATCGGCCTGATCCTGCCGATGTCCGGCCCCTTCGCCTCGACCGGCAAGCAGATCGAGGCGGCGGTCAGGCTCTACCAGCAGGTCAACGGCGACAGCGTCGCCGGCCGCAAGGTGGAGGTGATCGTCAAGGACGACACCGGCGTGGCGCCCGACATGACCAAGCGCCTGGCCCAGGAACTGGTGGTGAAGGAGAAGGTATCGGTCCTCGCCGGCTTCGGGCTGACGCCGCTGGCGCTGTCGGCCGCCCCGGTGTCGGAACAGGCGAAGACGCCGATGATCGTCATGGCGGCGGCCTCCTCCGTCATCACCACCAAGTCGCCCTACATCCTGCGCACGTCCGGCACCCTGCCGCAGTCGGCCGCCACCATCGCCCAATGGGCGGCGAAGAACGGCGCCACCAAGATGTATTCGATGGTGACCGACTACGGCCCCGGCATCGACGCGGAAACCGTCTTCAAGACCCGCTTCGCCGCGTCCGGCGGCAGCGTGGTCGGCGACGTCCGCATCCCGCTGAAGAACCCGGACTATGGTCCCTTCATGCAGCGGGCCAAGGACACCGCCCCCGACGCGATCTTCGCCTTCGTGCCATCCGGCGAGGGGGCGTCCTTCATGAAGGAATTCGCGGAGCGCGGGCTGGCCAAGGCCGGGGTGCGGCTGCTCGCCACCGGGGACGTCACCGACGACGACATCCTGCCGGCGATGGGCGATGCCGCCATCGGCACGGTGACCGCGCACTATTATTCCGCCGCCCACCCGTCGCCGGAGAACAAGGCCTATGTCGAGGCGTTCCGCAAGGCGAACGGCGGCCTGCGCCCCAACTTCATGTCGGTCGGCGGCTGGGACGGCATGCATCTGGTCTATGAGGTGCTGAGGAAGACCGGCGGCAAGGCCGACGGCGACAGCTTCGTCGCCGCCGCCAAGGGCATGAGCTGGACCAGCCCGCGCGGTCCGGTCGCCATCGATGCCGATACCCGCGACATCGTCCAGGACATCTACCTCCGCAAGGTCGAACGGCAGGACGGCGAACTGTTCAACGTCGAGTTCGACAAGGTCGCCGCCGTGAAGGACCCGGGCAAGGGCGGCTGAGGCAAGCGATCCCGATTGCGGGCAACCCGCTCTACGCCGGCGGCCCGGCGATGGCATCGCGCAGGTCGTCGGCGAAGGGGCCGACCATGCCGGCGACCGCCGTGTTGGTCATCGCCACCATGCTGAGTTGCCGGACCGGATCGACCCAGAAATGCAGCCCGAAAACACCGAACCAGCCCCAGCTTCCCGGTGACAGCGGGACTCCGGCCGCGGCGGGGTCGCGGACGATGCCGACGCCCAGACCGAAGCCCCATCCCGGCCCGGGAATGAAGACGTCGGCCCCGCCGACCGCGTGGGTGGTCAGGGCGGCGACGGTTTCGGGCCGCAGGATGCCGCCGCCGCCGGTGCGCAGCGTCTCCAGCAGCTTCAGATAGTCCGGCGCCGTACCGACCATGCCGCTGCCGCCGGACGGGAAGGAGGCGGTGTCGAACAGGCGGGACGGCATGTATCTCAGCAGGCCCGGACCGAATGCCAGTTCGTCGTTGTCGGCCATCGCCGCCGGAAACGGCTCGCGGTCGATATAGGGGGTGCTCAGGCGGTCCCGGGCGGCGGGGGCGAAGCCGGTATCGGTCAGACCGAGCGGGCCGGTCACCAGTGCGGATACGGCTTCGGCCAACGTCCCGCCATGGGCGCGCTCCACGATAGCTCCCAGAATGTCGGTCGCCACCGAATAGCACCAGCCGCCGCCGGGTGGGAACAGCAGGGGTGCGGCGGCGATGCGGCGCAGATTCTCATCCATCGAAACGCCGACCGCGTCGAGCCCGTCCGATACGCCGAGGCGGTGATAGGGACCGTCCGGCGGCTCCAGGAACCCGTAACCGAGCCCTGAACTGTGGCTGAGGAGCTGGGCGACGGTGATGACCGGGGCCGTGCCGTCGGGCAGGCGGGGGCGGAAGTCCGGCAACCAGTCATGGATGGCACCGTCAAGCGACAGCCTGCCCCGCTCGACAAGGGCCAGGGCGGCGCAGGACACGATGGGCTTGGTCAGAGAGGCCAGACGGAAAATGGTATCGATGGCCGCCGGCTTCGCGTCTTCGCGGCAGGACCATCCGGCTGCGGTCTCCGCGACGGTTTCCCCCGCCTGCGCGACCGCGACCACGGCGCCGACGATGCGGCCCGCGCCGACATGCCGATCCAGAACCGCACCGATACGGTCGGACAGGTTGGAAGCGGCACCATCCCCACTGAGTGACTCCATTGCCGGGATCCTTGCTCGTTGAAGCGGAAAATTTCTTTGAAGCGGCTGCACGGCATGATCAGCAATCGGCATGCCACGCACAGGCTTGGCCGACCGGCGGGAAAATTCATTCGAATCAATATGATCGACCAAAGATTCCCCAGAACGCCGAGCGACCGATTCATGAATTGCGCAAATTGGCGTTTTCTTTCATGATTTGATAAAAGTTATACAACAGAACAATTCGTAGGGAGGATCGTTGGAGTCCATGGACGGGCAGAGCGTGCGTCAAATCTCCCTGGCGGAGGCATCCCGCCAGTCCGGAAAGCTCATGAGCCGCGGGTGCAGCGACGAGCTGGATGCCTCGGCCGCTCCGACCATGCGCGAGTTGACGGAGTGCCTCTATTTCTCGATCGGCGACGGCCGCATCTGGTTGAACGACCGCCGCATGCTGCTGTTCGACGTCGCCAACCTCGGGATGATCCGGCGCGAACTGATGGACGCCATCGGCGTCGAGCGGACGCGCGCCCTGTTCACCCGCGTCGGCTACGCGCAGGGCGCCCGTGACGCCGACCTGATCCGCCGCCGCTGGCCGTCCGCCGATCTCACCCTGTCCTTCGCCGCCGGTCCGCGCATCCACACGCTGGAAGGCTTCGTCAAGGTGACCACCCGGCGCTTCGAATTCGACATCGAGAAGGGGCACTATCTGGGCGAATTCCTCTGGCACGATTCCGCGGAGGCCGACGAGCACATCACCCATTGCGGCGTCAGCGGCGACCCGGTGTGCTGGATGCAGGTGGCCTACGCCACCGGATACACCAGCCGGATCTTCGGCAAGCTGATCCTGTTCCGCGAGGTGGAGTGCCGGGGCATGGGGGCGCCGCTGTGCCGCGTCATCGGCCAGCCGGCCGACGCCTGGGGCGACGCCGCCCTCGACATGGAAGCGCTCGGCATGACCTGGGAAAAGCCGCGGCGGCCGGGCCGGAAAGCCGCCCCGTCCCCCGAACAGCCGCCGACGCCGACGCAGCGGGAAGCCGGGGATGACCGCGGGCCGGTGATCGGCCTGTCGGCCAGCTTCATGGCGGCGCGCCACATGCTGGAGCGGGTGGCTTCGACACGGGCGACCGTGCTGCTGGTCGGCGAGTCCGGCGTCGGCAAGGAACTGTTCGCCAGCACCCTGCACGACCTCAGCCCGCGCCGCGACGGCCCCTTCGTCGCCCTGAACTGTGCCGCCATCCCCGATACCCTGGTCGAATCCGAACTGTTCGGGGTGGAGAAGGGCGCCTACACCGGAGCCGCCGCCGCAAGGCCGGGCCGCTTCGAGCGGGCCGACGGCGGCACCCTGTTCCTCGACGAGATCGCCTCGCTCAGTCTGGTGGCGCAGGGCAAGCTGCTGCGCGCCCTGCAACAGCGCGAGATCGAGCGGGTCGGCGGGGTCAGGACCGTCAAGGTGGATGTGCGCGTCGTCGCCGCCACCAACGTCGATCTGCGCGACGAGGTCAAGGCCGGGCGGTTCCGCGAGGATTTGTTCTTCCGGCTCAACGTCTTTCCCATCGCGCTTCCGCCGCTGCGCGAGCGTCGCGACGACATCCCGCTGCTGATGGAGCATTTCCTCGACCTCTATGCCCAGGAGCACGGCCGCCGGCCGCCGGGCTTCACCCGCCGCGCCACCGAGGCGCTGCTCAACTACCGCTATCCCGGCAACATCCGCGAATTGCAGAACCTGATCGAGCGCGGGGTGGTCTGCGCCGCCGACGGTGAGCAGATCGACATCGCCCACATGTTCCGTCCCGGGGAGATGGCACCGCCGACCGCCTATTCGCTGGAGCCGGACGGGCGGATCGGCATGCATGACCTTGCCGCGGACGGCACGGAAGCCGGAGATGTCTTCGAAAGGCTGGTCGCCGACGGACTGCCGCTGGCGGATCTGGAGCGTGGGGTGCTCAAGGCGGCGCTGACCCGCCACAAGGGAAACGTGTCGGCCGCGGCGCGGGCGCTGAACCTGACGCGTGCGACGCTGGAATACCGGCTGAGCAAGCACGGGCTGGCGCCGGGGCCGGAGAAGGGCGCAGCCGCCCCCCTCCCCCCGGACGCCGGCTGACGGATCAGCCGGTGACGCTCACCACCAGTTTGCCGACTTGTTGGTTGGACTCGAGATAACGGTGGGCTTCGACGATGTCGTCGAGATCGAATGTCCGGGCGATGGTCGGACGCAGCGAACCGGCGTTCAGCCCGAACAGGATGCCGCTGCGCGCCCGCTCCAGCCGCACCGGATCGCGGATGAGGTCGAAGACCAGATAGCCGCGCAGGGCGAGGCCGAGACGGACCGCCGGGAAGAAGGGAAAGGGCGTCCGCTCCGCCGCCTCGCTGAGATTGCCGTAGAGGATCATCTGCCCGCCCGCGTCCAACGCCTCGGCCAGGGCCTGGACGCCGGGACCGGCGATGGGATCGAAGACCAGCCGCGCCCCGCGTCCGCCGAAATGCCGCCGCAGCTCGGTCGCGACGTCCTGTTCGCCGGAGACCACGACCAGTGCCGCACCGGCCGCCCGGAGTGCTTCCGCCTTGTCGGGATCGCGGGTCACCGCCACCGGCAGGGCGCCGATCAGGTTGGCGGTCTGGATGGCGGCGAGCCCCACGCTGCTGGAGGCCGCCGTGATGACCACGATGTCGCCGGGTGCGATGGCGGCGACATCCACCAGCGCCCCCCAGGCGGTGAGATAGGCCATCCACAGGGCGGCGGCGTAGCTGGCGGACAGTCCGGGGGGCCAGGGGATCAGCGCCGCCGCCGGCACCACCGCCCGGTCCGCATACACGCCGAAATCATTCATCGGGAAGGCCGGCAGGACGCACACGGCATCGCCGGGCGCCACGGAGCAGACGCCGTCCCCGATCTCCTCGACGATGCCGCAGGCCTCGCAGCCGATGCGGGCCGGCGGGCGCGGCACCTCCAGATAGCGGCCGGCGCGGAAGGCCGCCTCCGCCCGGTTCAGGCCGATGGCGGCGATGCGGACCGTCACCTCTCCCGGACCCGGCGCGGGAGTGTCGAGCCGTTCGATCCGCAGAACCTCGGGACCGCCGGTCTCGTGGAAGCGGACGACGCGGCCCGTCATACCAGCACCTTCTTGGCGCCGGCATCGGCGGCATCGGCCACCGGCCTGGCGCGCGGCAGCAGGAAGCAGGCGAGCGCCGGCAGCAGGACCAGCGCGCCCAGCATGTTCCACAGGAACATGAAGGCCAGCAGGATGCCCATGTCGGCCTGGAACTTGATCGGCGACCAGTACCAGGTGGCGACCGCCACCGCCAGGGTCAGGCCGGTCAGCATCACCACCCGGCCGGTGAACAGCAGCGAGCGGTAATAGGCGACCGACAGGCTTTCCCCCGCGCGCAGATGGGACAGCACGATGCTGAGGACGTAGAGGGCGTAATCGACGCCGATGCCGACGCCGAGCGCGATGACCGGAAGGGTCGCCACCTTCACCCCCATGCCCAGCACCACCATCAGCGCCTCGCACAGGATGGAGGTGAGCACCAGCGGGATCACCGCCGTCGCCACCGCCCGCCAGGAGCGGAAGGTGACGAAGCACAGGATGATCACCGCGCCATAGACCCAGACCAGCATCTCGTGCATCGCCTTGCCGACGACGATGTTGGTGGCGGCCTCGATCCCGGCATTGCCCGCCGCCAGCAGGAAACGGACATTCGGGTCGGTGTTGCGGGCGCCGTACTCCTCCACCGCCGCCACGACGCGGGCCAGCGTGTCGGCCTTGTGGTCCTGGAGATAGACGTAGAGCGTCAGCAGCGAACACATCTTGTTGAAGGATTCCCGCGGCGCGATAGTCTGCGCCACGCCGAGCGCGCCCTCATTGGGGATCAGCTCGAACCATTTGAAATTGCCTTCGTTGAAACCGACCCCCGCCAGCTTGGCGAGCGTCGCCATCGAGTTGGTGGCCTCGACGCCGGGAAGCTGGCGCAGCCGCCACGCCAGTTCGTCCACCCGCGACAGGGTGCGGTAGGCGGTGCACTGGTCGTTCGGCGTCTTCACCATCACCACCAGAATGTCGGAGCTGGCGGCGTAGTTGGCGACCATGAAGGCGCTGTCGCGGTTGTAGGCGGAATCCGGCTGCAATTCCGGGGCGCCGGGATCGAGGTCGCCGACCTTGAGATCCAGGCTGACACGGTAGCCGCCGGCCGCCAGCAGGGCCGCCACCGCGATGGCGATGGCGGCATAGCGGCGTTGGGTGAACAGGTCGAGGAAGCGCCATGCCCAATGCTTGGTCCCGCTCTCCTGGCCATCCTCCCGCATGTCGGCCTCCTCGCGCAGGCTGCGGCTGGCCGCGCTGGCGCTGACCCCGACATAGGAGAGCAGGATCGGCAGCAGGATCAGGTTGGTGAAGATCAGCACGCCGACGCCGATGCTGGCGATCATCGCCAGATCCTGGATGACCTTGATGTCGATGATGATCAGGACGGCGAAACCGACGGCGTCGCACAGCAGCGCCGTCAGCCCGGCGACGAACAGGCGGCGGAAGGTATAGCGCGCCGCTACCACGCGATGGGTGCCGCGGCCGATGTCCTGCATGATGCCGTTCATCTTCTGGGCGCCGTGGCTCATGCCGATGGCGAAGACCAGGAAGGGCACCAGCACCGAATAGGGGTCCAGTTCATAGCCCAGCAGCGACAGCAGGCCGAGCTGCCACATCACCGCCACCAGCGAGCAGCACATCACCAGCAGCGTGCTGCGCACGCAGCGGGTGTAGGCCAGCACCACCAGGAAGGCGATGGCGACGGCGGCGACGAAGAACAGCAGAACCTGCTCCAGCCCGGCGATCAGGTCGCCGACGATCCGGGCGAAGCCGGTCACATGCAGCTTCACACCCATCGGCTCGTATTTGGCCTTCAGCGCATCCAGGCTCTGGGAGAATTTTCGGTAGTCGAACGGCTTGCCGGTCTCCGGCTCGACGTCCAGCAGCGGCACGAAGATCACGCTGGAACGGAAGTTGGCGGCCACCAGCTGGCCGATCTCGCCGGAGCGCCCGACATTGGCGCGCAGCGCCTCCAGGCTGGCAGGGGAGCCGTCGAAGCCGTCGGGGATCACCGTGCCGCCGTCGATGCCCTGCTCCGTCACCGCGGTCCAGCGGGTGGCCGGGGTCCACAGCGATTTCAGGAAGGGGCGGTCGACGCCCGGCAGCAGGAAGACCGTGTCGCTGATGGCGCGCAGGGTCTCCATGTACCGCTTGTCGAAGATGGTGCCGTCCGCCGCCTCGACGGCGATCCGCACCGAATTGCCGAGCCCGCCCAGCTCCGACTTGTGGGCCAGATAACTGGCGATGTAGGGATGGCCGGTCGGAATCATCTTCTCGAAGCTGGCGTTCAGCCGCAGATGCGTCGCCTGCCAGCCGAGAAACAGGCTGGCGATCAGGCAGAGCGCCACGACGGCGATGCGGTTGTTGAACAGCAGCCGTTCCAGCCGGCTGCCCGACTGCCGGTCGAAATCCTCCAGCCGGGCGATGACCGGGGGCTGGCCGAGGGCGTCCTCGCTGATCATGTCGGTAAGCCTTTATGTCTTATGGGGCAGGGGCCAGCGGGGCCATTCCGCGCAGGCTGGACAGGACGGCGAGCGATCCATCAAAAGCGGACCCGGCGAAGGCGGCACCCGTCAGCGGCAGTCCGGTGCGCTGAACCAGCGCGAAGCGGCGTCCGGCATCGCGGCTTTCCAGAACCGCCCCCGCCTGATCGACGGCCAGCGCCTGCCCGCCGACCGCGGTCACTGCGCTGACGCCGGTATCGGTCGGCATATCCACCTTGTCCCAGTGGTCGCCGCGGTCGGCGGAGCGGTAGGCGTTGCCCTTCAGGCCATAGGCGAGCAGGGCGCCGTCGTCGAACACCGTCAGGCCGAACCAGCTCCCCGGATAGGGCGAGTCCAGCGGCGTGAAGCTGCGGCCGCGGTCGGTGGAGCGCAGCATCAGACCCTGTTCGCCGACGATGTAGAGGTCATCGGCGTTGGACCCTTTGCCCGCCCGCAGGCCATAGAGATGCAGGCCGTCGGGGTTGGGGAGCGCCACCATGACGGAGGTCCAGCTTGCACCGCCGTCCTCGGTGCGGAAGGCCAGACCATAGGCGCCGACGACCAGTCCCTCGCGGTCGTTCCAGAACTGGAGGTCGAGGAAGGGCTTGTCCGGCCCGTCCTTCACCAGGGATTGTCCGGACTTCGCGGAGGAGGCACCGGCCGGATCGGCAGCCGCCCGTTCCGCCGCCGCGATGCCGTCGAGTTGCAGGCGCCAGCTTTCACCGCCGTCGTCGGTGCGCAGCACCACGCCGAGATGGCCGACCGCCCAGCCGGTGCGTCCGTCCACGAACTGCAAGGCGGTGAGGCTGACGCTGACCGGAACCCTGGCCTGCCGCCACGAGGCGCCGCCGTCGTCGGACAACAGCACGATGCCGCGCTCCCCCGCCGCGACCAGACGGTTCCCGACCGTGGCGACGGCGAGCATCGCCGCCTCCGGCGCATGCGCGGAGGGGGTTGCGGGGCGGGACAGCACCGGGAAGTCGGCGCGTGCCGGTGTGGTGCCGGTAACGGCGCCGGGGGTCATGGCCGGAGTGGCGGCCGTGGCGGGTGTGGACAGCGCCAGGGCGGCGGCCAGAAGGACCCATCGATGCGGGGCGTTCATGGAGCCCTCCGTTGGGAAGTGAGCATTGGGGATCGATGAGAAGGGAGGATCGAAGACGGGGGCCGGACCGGATCGGGCGGCCCGGCCGGCCGCTCACTGGACGCTGCTGTTGGCCAGCGCGTCGGGGCTCCAGTCGGTTTCCGGGCGCCGGGGCACCGCGGTATATTGCTTGCTCAACCCGTTGGAGGCGGCGTTCAGGTAGTAGGAACCGGTGCGCAGGTCGTAGCCGCCCCAGAAGACGTTGGTCACCACCGCCGGAATGTCCGGCGCCAGCAGGGTCAGCGAGTAGTTGTTGCGCCACAGCTTGCCCTGGGCGTCCCAGCCGTCGAACATGACGATCTGCCAGCTGTCCTCGTCCAGGTAATAGCGGCGCTTCGGCACCACATGGCGCCGGCCGTCCTTCAGCACGGCATCCACCACCCAGACCCGGTGCAGCTCCCAGCGGACCAGATCGGGGTTGAGGAATTTCGGCCCCATCAGCGTCTCGATCGGGGCGGAGGCGGCGCGGTTGTTGTTGTAGGGGATGTACATCTCCTTCTTGCCGGCCAGGGTGAAGGCGTATCCGTCCACCGGCCCGAACATCATGAAGGCCTCGTCGAAGAAGCCGACGCCCGACGTCACGAAATCGGGGGTGTCATAGGCGACGGAGGGCGCGCGGCGGACGCGGCGCTGGCCGACGAGATACTGCCAGATCGCGCGTGCCTTCCCGGCGGTCGAGGGTTCGTGGACGAGGATGGCCTCGCCCCGGCGCGAGGCCGGGCGCTCGTTGATGAAGCGGCCGAGCTGGTTGGTCCCCTCATATTTCTCCAGGCTGCCGTCCTTGTAGTAGTAGGGGTACTGGATGTATTCCTGCCCGGCCGACGGCTGGACCCGCGCGCCGTCCGGCGTGACGATCCAGGTGCCGAGAGAGAATTCGACGCTCTCGCCGTTCCAGCCCAGCCGGTGGTTCCAGATCGCCTCATAGCCGTCGGCGGGAATGGGGAAGGGGATCCCGCCATAGGCGCCTTCGACGGCATAGCCATTGTCGGCCAGCTTGGCGCGCGTCGCGTTCTTCCGGGTGTTGTCATAGACCCATTGCGGCGCCGCCGCCGTCCGATGGGTCGGGTAGACGTCGAGCCGCATGTCGGGATACTTCGCCAGCAGGGCCTGCACGCCGTCGGCCAGCTTGCCGGCATATTTGCCGACGCTCTGTCCGGTGATGGAGTAAAGCGGCTTTTCCGAAGCGAAAGGGTCGGCCCGTTCGCTGCCCGGTGTGTAGCCGGGCAGCGGCTTGGTCATGCCGCCGGTCCAGGCCGGAATGCTGCCATCCTTGTTTCCGGCCATTTCGGCCCCCATCGGGGTCAGGCTGGCGCCGAGCTTGGCGGCGTCCTGGGCCGACGACGCGGCGACGGCGGTTCCCATGCCGGCGGCCAGCAGCGAGCCGGCCACCAGGACGGTGGTCATGCGTTTCATGTTCGAAGACTCCTCGTGCGCTGATCGCGATCGATGCGCGGGGTTCAGAAGGACCGCTTGGCGTAGAAGCCGATGAAATCGCGGTCCTTGGACGTCTGGGTGAAGGACAGTTCCTGCAGCGGGGTGCGTCCGGCGACCACCGGGGTCAGGCCGACTCCACCGCCGCCGAAGTAATGGGTCAGGCTGGTGCCGAACTGCCAGGCGGTCTGGTAGGTGAAATCGGCGCCGATGCTGATGTCGCCGCCGCGCGACACCCGGCCGGCGAAACCGGGAACCGCCGAGGAGCGGCCATAGGGGGTCCAGCCGACGCCCAGCGGGATGTTGACGTCCAGCCCGTTGGCGATCTGGAAATAGGTCAGGGTGAAGATGCTGCGCAGGGCCAGGGCGCTGCGCGTGGTGCGGGGGTCGAGGGCGGACGGGTTCTTGTCGATGGCGAGGCGGTCGTTCCAGGCGACCTCGCCGACCAGCGATGCACCATCCCACAGCGGGGTGGGCGTGAAGGCGTGGATGGCCGAGGTCTGGACATGCAGCGTGCGGCCGACGGCGTAGGCCGGGTTGCCGCTGTTGTTCGCGGCGTCGGTGGTGACCTGCGGGTCGCTTTCCAGCGGCGCGTTCCAGCGGTAGGAGATTTCGCCCGCGACGTTGGTGCGGCCGATGACGGTGCTGGCGCTGACGCCGACCGTCTTGATGTCTTCCGGATAGACCAGACGCAGCCGGCCGATCCGGCCCGCCGCGACGTCGGCCGCCGACGGGTTGGCGTTGGGAATCAGGTAAATCTGCGGGGTCTTGTCGTGATATTTGGCGAAGTAGAAGCCCAGCTCGACATCGCTGTCCTCCGGCGTGTAGCGGGCCTGGAGGCCGAACTGGCCGCTGTCGCGCGCCTTCATGTCCTGGCCGCGCCAGAAGGAGGCGGGCCCGCCGCCGTTGACCAGCGGAGCACCGGCGATCAGCCGTTCGGCGCCGTCGCCGACGAAATCGAAGGTGCTGAAATAGCTGCCGGCGGCGGGCAGGCGGGTAGGGCGCCATTGGAACTGGTAATAGCCGCCGACGGACAGATTTTCCGACAGCTGGAGACTGCCCGACGCCTGCCAGACCGGCATCAGCAGCTCCTTGAACTGGGTGCCGGGGACGCTCAGCAGCTTGGCGAGATCGATGGGCTGCTGTGCAGCCGCGACGCCGTTCTGGCCGAAGAACAGGCTCTCGCCGAACACCAGGGAATGGCGGCCGAGCCGCAGCGAGGCGCGCTTGTCGTCGACCGTGAAGTTGTTGTAGACGAAGGCGTCCTGCAATTCGGTGTTGCGGCCGTGGATGCGGCGGGTGGCGCGGGTGAAGCTGTCCGCCGGCACGCTGACCGAATTGCCGAAACCGGTGTCGTTGTCGGTTCCATGGTTGTAGACGGTGTCGTACCAGGCCGCACCGCTGAGCCGGACGCCGTAATCCTTGGTGCCGGCGGTGAATTCCGACAGAAGGTCGGCGCGGTTGGAGATCACCCCCCGCTTGAAATTGCGGTTGCCGTCGTCGAGGTTCACGTCGGTGAGCTGGCTGCCTTTCGGATCCTGCAGCCGGAAGGCATTGGAATATTTCAAGGTGTTGTCGAAGGTGATCTTGAAGCCGTCGTCTCCCACCTCCCAGCTCGCCGCCCGGACCGGGGCGGAGGCAAGAAGGGACAGCGCAACACTCCCCAGCAATATTGTTTTCGTTGAAGGCGTCATTCTCTCTGCACTCCCCAAATGGTCGCCAAATGATCGATGGTGTCACCTGATCGGTTGCGGTCGCGTCATGTGCAGTCACATCAGGGCAGCCGGATCACCGGCTTGATGGTCCGGCCATGCTCCATGTCGTCGATGGCCTGGTTGATCGCGTCGAAGGGGTAGAAGCGGACCATGCGGTCGAAGGGAAAGCGGCCCTGCCGGTACAGCCCGATCAGCATCGGGATGAAGACGTTGGGGTTGGTGTCGCCCTCGACGATGCCCATCAGCCGCCGGCCGCCGCTCATGAAATGGACCTCGTCCAGCGTGATCTCGCTGCCCAGCGGCGAGGCGCCGAGCAGGCCGCACAGGCCGCGCGGCGCCAGCGATTCCACCGCCTTGCGGATCACGCCGGCATTGCCGGTGGTGTCCAGCGCGTAATGGACGCCGCCGGTGAGCGCCAGAATCTCCATCGCGGCGTCGGTGGAGGCCGGGTTGATGGTGTGGGTGGCGCCGAAGGAGAGGGCGGCCTCCAGCCGCGACTCCCGGATGTCCACGGCGATGATGGTCGCCGCCCCGGCGAGCTGCGCCGCCATCACCGCCGACAGCCCGACGGAGCCGGTCCCGAAGATGGCGACCGCCCGTCCGGCTTCGACCTTCAGCGCGTTGAGGATGGCGCCGGCACCGGTCTGGACGCCGCAGGCCAGCGGCCCCAGCAGCTCCAGCGGCACGTCGCCCGGCACCTTGACGACGTTGCGGGCATGGCAGAGCGCATGGCTGGCGAAGGAGGACTGGCCGAAGAAATTGCCGTGGACGCGCTCCCCCTCCCTGGACAGCGCGCTGGTGCCGTCGGGCCGGGTGCCGAAGAAGTTGCGGGGGAAGAATTCATGGCAGCTGCTGGCGTGATGCTCCCGGCAGCTCGGGCAGGTGCCGCAGGAATTGTAGGTCATCACCACCGGATCGCCGGGGCGCACCTTCGTCACATGGGCGCCGACCCGCTCGACGATGCCGGCGCCCTCATGGCCCAGCACCACCGGCTGCGGCGTCGGCAGATGGCCGTCCCGCACCACGAGGTCGGTGTGGCAGATCCCGGTGGCGACCACGCGCACCAGGATTTCGTCGTCGCGCGGGTCCTCCAGATCAAGGTTTTCAATCGACAAGGGGGCGCCGTTAGCGCGCGCGACCGCCGCTTTGATCTTCATCTCGGATTTTCCAGGAAAGGGGTCGTGAAGCGACCGGGCAGCCGGAGCGGACGGGTCAGAACGGATAGGCGGGCGCCGTCGGCTTGACGGTCAGCCACTGCCATCGCGTGTATTCACGCCAGTCCGACGGCGATCCGCCGTTGCCCGAGCAGCCGCGCCCGCTGAACGGGTTGACGCACTCGTCGTTGACGGTCTGGTCGTTGACGTGAACCATGCCGGCGTCGAGCCGTTCGGCGAGGGCCCAGGCGCGGGCGAGGTTGGGGGACAGCACCGCCGCCGACAGGCCGTATTCGGTCCGGTTCGCCAGTTCCACCGCCTCGTCGTCGCTGGCAACCGTGACGAAGCTGGCGACCGGCCCGAAGATCTCCTCGGCGAAGGCGCGCATGCCGGGGCGCACGCCCGACAGCACCGTCGGCCAGTAGAAGCGCCCGTCATGCCGGCCGCCAGCCTCCAGCACCGCGCCCGCCCGGACGCTGTCCTCGACGATGGCGTGAACCTTCTCCGCCTGGCGTTCGTTGATCAACGGCCCCAGCGCCGCCGGCTCGCGGGCAGGATCGCCGACCGGCAGATGACGCGCCTTTTCGGCGACCTTGGCGATCAGCTCCGTCGCGATCGCCCGATGAACGAGGATGCGGCCGCTGGCCATGCAGATCTGGCCCTGATGCAGGTATGCACCCCAGGCGATGTTGCGGGCGGCGAGGTCGAGGTCGGCGTCATCGAGGACGATCAGCGAATTTTTGCCCCCGAGTTCCAGCGACACCTTCTTCAGCCGTCCACCCGCCAGTTCGCCGATGCGCCGGCCGACCGCGGTCGAGCCGGTGAAGCAGACCATCCCCACCGCCGGATGGGTGACCAGGGCCTCGCCGACATCGGCCCCGCCGGGCAGGACATGCAGCAGGCCGGGGGGAAGTCCCGCCAGTTCCAGGGCGCGGGCGATGATCAGGCCGCCGCTGACCGGCGTGTGCGGATCGGGCTTCAGCAGCACCGCGTTTCCGGTGGCCAGGGCCGGCGCCACCGCGCGCAGCGACAGGATCAGCGGGAAGTTGAAGGGGGAGATGACGGCGACGACCCCATGGGGGGTGCGGCGGGCCAGACTGAAGCGTCCCGGACCACTGGGCAGGACTTCGCCTGCCGCCTGCAACGGGATTCCTGCCGCCAGATGGAACAGGGTGACCGCCTCGCGCAGTTCATGTTCCCCCTTGGCCAGGATGCCGCCGGTTTCCCGTGCGACGAAGCGGGCGAGTTCAGCGAGGTTCGTTTCCAGCAGAGCCGCGGCGCGGCGGAAGATGTCCGCCCGCTCCCGCGGGGGTACGGCGCCCCAGGCACGCTGGGCCGCGACCGCGGCGGCGGCGGCCGTCTCCACGTCCCTGGGCGTGGCATCGCCGACCTGGGCGAGCGGTTCGCCGGACGCCGGTTCGACGATTGTGCGGCTGGTGGCCGCCGGACGCCAGCGGCCGTCGAACAGATGGCCGGACCAGAGAGCGTGATCGAGAAAAAGGGGATGTGTCCTGCTGTCCAAGGGATCCTCCGGATGGTCGGGCCGTCCTGACGGCCGGCGGTCGAAAGCCGTTGCCGTCTGCAGGAGAGCAAACGCCGTGCCGGAAGTTGGATGAGCCGACAGTCCATGGGTGCGGCGGACGCCGATCATGGCGAAATGGCGGGTATCGCTGACAATAACGGCCATCAACAATCGCGGCCTGCGGGCGATGCCGTGCCGGCTGGAATCCAGGGGAGTTCCTGAAATCCTGAAACGCCCTGGATGGTCTGCTGAAATCCTGAAAAGGATCGTGCCGGCGGGGCAGGGGAGACGCACCTCATCGCCAAGGCGCCGCCTCGCTCCCAACTGTCACAAACAAATCCAACCAGTCGGCCCCTGACCTCGTCAGTCGGCAAGCAGGCCGAACTGGAGCAGGCTCTCAGCCGAGGCGACAATGGCGTCTTCCGCCGAACGTGGCGACCAACCAAGCAGGCGCATGGCCTTCTCACTCGTGGCGTTCATGTTCACGCCCAGAAACGGGACGAGCGCCTTCATCGCAGGGTTGAAGCGTGCGCCGAGGCGGACGACGCTGTTGGGCAGTTGCCGGGTCGTGACCTTCCGCGCTGCCGCTCCCAGCCTTCGCCGCAGCACCTCCGCGACATCACGGAACCAGAGACTCTCGCCTGAAATGGCGAGGAAGCGCTCGCCGTTCGCGGCCGGGTCCGTCATGGCCCGCAGGTGCAGATCCGCAACGTCGCGCACATCGACGAAGCCGGAATTGACCTTCGGGCATCCCGGCAAGCCATCCATGAGGTTCTTGATCAACCTGACGGAGTGCGAGTAGTCGGCCCCGAGCACCGGGCCCAGGACCGCAGTCGGGTTGACGGCGGAGAGTTCAAGCCCTCGCCCATCCGTGGCGATGAAGTCCCAGGCTGCCTGCTCGGAGAGGGTCTTTGACTTCTGGTAAGGTGGAATATCCGCCGTCGGGTCACTCCAGTCCGTCTCGTTGAATGGCCGTCCCTTGGGTCTGTGTCCCATACCCACCGCGCCGAACGCGGAGGTGAGTACGACCCGACCGACTCCGGCGTCACGAGCGGCGCGCAGGACCCTGAGGTTGCCCTCGACGGCAGGCCTGATCCAATCCTCCTCGCTGATCTGATCGCCGGATGGGGTCGGAGACGCGCCATGGAGCACGTAGCTGCACCCGGCGACAGCCTCGGCCCAATTCCGGTCCTCGCCAAGATCCGCGACCACGAACGAAAGGCGGTCCTCGGGCTCGATCCCTCCGGCCCTGAGGTGGGCAATAACCTCGTCCTTGCGGGTCGGCGTGCGTAGCGAGGTTCGCACCCGATAGCCGGCCCTCAGCAACGCCAAAATGCAATGTTGGGCAATGAAGCCCGTTCCGCCGGTCACGAGGACCATTCTGTCGTTCATTCGCATCACCGGGTATAAGGGGGCGCGAGCGGCTTCGCGTTGCCACTCATGGTCTACGACTGTATACTAAGAAAATCGGCTCAGTCTACGCTCGTATAATGAAATCCATGTCATCATCCCCCCTGAAACGATCCGACAAGGCTGCCGCCACGCGGGCGGCGATCCTCTCGGCCGGGCGGCGCGCATTCGCGGCGCACGGCTATGACGGGGTCGGAGTGCGTGCCATCGCTGCCGAGGCGGGCGTCACCGCCATGATGGTCAATCGCTATTTCGGTTCGAAGGAAGGTCTGTTCGGGGAGGTGGTCACCGACAGCATGCGTGACCCCATTATCCTCACACCGGAAAACATGGCGGCGCCCGACATGGCGCGAGTCTTCGCCGAAGCCTTGGTCGGCATCACTGCCCGCGATGCCGAACCGCTCGACGGTTTCCAGATCCTTTTTCGTTCGACCGGCAGTGAGACGGCAGCGCGCATTGCCCGGGAGCGCATCGAGCATGCGCACCAAGCCGCGGCGACCAGTGTGGTGAGGGTTGGTCATCCCAGCGAGCGAGCGGCGCTCTTCCTGTCGCTCGTCGCCGGCTTTCAGCTTATGAGGCAGGTGATGGGGCTCGATGCGCTTGCCAAGGCGGACCCAGCGGTGCTGGTCGACCTGCTGACGCCCCTAATTGCGGAGGTCCTTAGGCCCACGGCGCGCGACTGAAGGTCGGCATTGTGGCCCCGGCTCGCCTCAGGCTGCGAATGATGTTCATCCGTAAGCGATTACGATTGGTGAAGCCTTGTGATTACAAGAGAGTTGCACTTCAGAATAGAACCTACCCCGTTTACAAGCTTAAAGCACATAAGCTAAGTTATGAAAAATACTACAACCCCATGCGACATCGCATAGGGCTGCATCCTGGGTTCAGGCTGGTTCAGGACAAGCCGATTTCAGAAATCCTCTCGTCGCACAGCGAGGATCGTCGTCTCCCAATCTCCGCTGTCCACCAAGCGCGGTTGACGCTGGCACCCCATCAGGACACCCGACCACATCCCTCCACCATCACCCGCAATACGTGCTATTTTTATAATATATGTCGAAATAGGAGACACATTTCGTCACTTGATTCCGAAAAATCGCTGATCTATAGGTTTGCAACGATGGTCGGTTGATAGTCCTTCTGCTCGCCAAGCGCCGCCGGCAAACATCCCAAAAATCCTTTTTCGCTCGCGAATTATGATCGGAGCGGAAAAGCAAGAATATTGTAGTCGGGCGGTCCGCAGAACTTCACGAAAAGCCTTTTCACTTCATGTACAGATCCGGAGTGGGCCCATGGCGACCATGACTGCACTTGGTGCCTGCGATCTTGCTGACGGAAAAAACTCGCTGTCGGTCTATGCGCTCGATGAGCAGAATGGTGTGTCCAGCGGCTTTGCCATCATCCTCTACCCGACGGGTGCGGCAGCGCCCACGGTCGGCGGTCTTGACAATTTTCTCGGCCTCCCCTTTCCGTCGAACGGCGCAGCGGGCTACAGCGTCGCCGTCGCCTTCTTCGGGGAACCGCTGCCGCTTGCAGCGCCCGGTCCCTTCGCGTCGGCCAGCACGGCGGCACAGGCATTCGGTGCGTCGCTGGTCGCCCAGATACAGTCAGTCAGCGGCTTTACCGGCTGCCTGATCCTGTGGGCAGGATCGCTGGGCGCTCTGCCCACAGGGCTGCCGATGCTGCGCTTCACCGCCAGCCTGGACGGTTTCGTCGATTCCCTGGCGCTGACCACCACCACGCCGGCTCTGCTCGCCCCCGGCACCGATGGCACCGGCCTGACCCTGTCGAGCGTCGGCGATCCGGTCCAGCTGTCGGCGACCGGCAGCGGCTTCCTGATGAGCGGCGGTCAGCTGGTGATCGCCACCGGCAGTGGCAATAACGGCAGCCTGTTCCTGACCAGCGAGATCACGCTCGCCGTCGATGCCACGGCGGGGCAAGCGATGGGCAGCCTGTCGATGGCCGTCACCTCGCAGTCCGGATTCGGACAGACCGCCGCCGGCTTCACCTATGCGGTCCAGCCCCAGCCCACCGCCGGAACGCCCCCGCCCGCCAATGGCGGGACGCTTTACAGCTACCCGCTGTTCGACGCGAGCGTCGATTTCACCCATACCAGCATCGCGGGAACGCTCGTCCTGGCGCCAAGCGCCGCCAGCGGCGGCTCGACCGGACGCCTCGTCTTCGGGACGGGGGCGCCGGCCCTGGCCTCCACCTTCCGTACGGCGCTGCTCACGCCGGTGACCCTGACCGCAGACGGCAGCACCGGCGGGCTCAGCCTGGGGGGAGCCCCCGACGGCAGCCTCCGCTGGACACCCGCCGGCACCTTCGCCCTCGGCCTGTCCGGCGGAACGGATGTGATGCCGGCGGCCCTGCTGTGCGGCCTGTCCGGCGTGGAGACGGCCGCCCTCACCGCCACCGCGCAGGTCACCTTCGTCCCAGGCAGCCCGGCCACCGTCTGGCAGAGCGCGGCACCGGCGGCGACCGGGACGCCCGGCTACGGCATCTGGACCGGCAACGGGTCGCCGCCCTGCACCACGGCATGGCTGACGCTGACCGATTCCGCGACCGGAGCCGGGCTGGCCTGGGACGCGCAGTCGGCGGCGGCCCCGCTGTTCGTCGGCACCAGCACCCCGTCGGTCCTGGGGCCGGCGAGGCTCGCCACCGGACAATTCCCCGGTGCCGGCACGCCGGTTCCGATGGTGCCCTACGCCGGCATCGCGACCGCGCCCGCGGGAAGCGACCTGCCGGGTTTCGAGAGCGGCTTCCTCGCGGTCCGGCGCGCCGCGATCATCGCAGCGGCCTCCGCGGCCACCCCGACCCTGCAGAACGGGGCCTCGATGGCGGTCACCCCCCAGGGCGTCGTCGCCGGTTTCAACACGGCCACCGGTGCCATGACCTCGCTGACCTTCGCGGCGCAGCAGGGGCCGGGCACCGCCGTATCGGTCGGGTTCCAGGCGGCCGGCAACGGGGCTCTGCCGGCCGCACTGGCCGATGCGTTCCTGACGCCGCAGCCCTTCGTCGTCATGACCTGCCTGTCCGCCGCCGTCGCCGCGTCCGCCCCCCTGACGGCGACGATGAGCCTGGACGGCTGGGCCTTCACCATTCCGCTGCCGAACAACGGCCAGATCAGCGGCGGGACCTTCGGCACCGTGATGCTGTTCAAGGCGGCCGGCGCCCCCCTGTCGCAACTGGTCACCACGCCGGGTGCCTGGTCCGGCTACGCCATTTTCAACGACACCGCCTTCGATCCGACGGGCGGGCTGCTGGCCGCGCACCTGTCCCGTTACGTCGCCTCGGTGCGGGCGAAATGGAACGGCGGCAAGGGACCGGCCGCCTATGGGCCGCTGATCGACATCCTCGACGATCCGGCCTGGTCCGGCCTGCTGGTCCTCAAGCCCCAGGTCGACATCGGCAACTGCGCCCCCAGCCTGGAGCCGATCCTGATCGGCACCGGCGATGCGGCGCTCTACGCCGACCATATCGGCGTGTCGGTCACGCAGCTGTCCAGAGCCAACACCGCCACCGGCGCGGCCGAGCAGTTCGCGCAGAACAGCGCGATGTTCGGCTTCATCGACTATGCGGCCTCCAGCACCCTGCCCGCCGTCGGTCCGGCGCCGCAGCCGGCGGCCGGCTCGAACGTCGCCGCAACCCTGGTGACGACCAGCCTGCAGGCGACCTTCGTGAACTCCACCATGACGGCGTTCGCCAGTGCCGGCGCGCTGGCGATCGAAAGCCTGTTCGACGACGCTGCCGGACAGCCCGGCAGCAGCATTCCTCTGGCCGGCTCGGCCCACAGCGTCGGCGGCACGACCACCTACGCGCTGGCCCCGCCCCCCGGATCCGTCACCAGCATTCCGCTGGTCAGCGCCGGGATTTCCACGGTGGTCGTCGGTGGCGTGACGACGACCATGCCGACGGCGACCTCGATGGTCTTCAGCCTGTCGGGATGGCTGACCACCCCGATGGCGCCGGCCGGCGCGCTCGACCTGCTGTCCTACGGCACCGTCGCCTTTTCCGGCTATCCCATCACCATGGACTGGTCGGCCAGCCCGGTGACCTTCGGTGCGAACCCGGCGGCGGTGCAGCTCGGCGCCCTGCCGGGTGCCGCCCTGCCGGCCGCCGGCCTGCCCTTGGCGGCGGCCTACGGCTCCAACTATTACCGCGCCGGCAGTCTCGCCGCATCGATGCCGGTCGGCGCGCAGGGGGTGCTGGTACAGCCGTCGGGCAGCCCGGCATCGCTCGGCTACCAGAGGGTCACCGTCACGCCGTCCGCCGGAACGGCGCCCGATTACACGAAACCCTGGCTGGGGCTGGTCCTCGACCTCGATCTCGGCGGCAGCGGCGCGCTGGCCGGGAACGCCGTGCTGTCGGCCGATTTCCTCCTGGCCTGGGCACCGGTTTCGTCGGGTGGCGACGGGCGCTCGCTTGATCTGTGGGTCCGTTTCATCGGGCCGGCGGGAATGCCGCTCGGCCTGACCATCGAGGGCGTCGTGACCATCGGCGCCACCAGCGCGACCCTCAGCCAGCAGTCCGGCACCTATGTCCTGCGCTTGGGCGAGATCGGGCTGACCATCCTGTCGAAGACCTTCCCGACCGCCGGCTCCGTCGACCTCTATCTGGCCGGCTTCGCCGGGACCGGGGGCACGCCGACGCTCGGCTGGTTCGGCGGCTACGCCCGCGCCGCGTCGTAATCTCCCGACCGAGGACGCAGACATGCTCACCATACTCGTCTGGAACATCGAGATGTACGGCGCCAAGTTCACCGGGAACACGCCGGTGGACAATCTGTGCAGGATGATCCGCGACCAGATGATCGCCGTCATCATGGCGAAGTCGGAGGCGCAGGTCGTGATGGTGCAGGAGGTGCGGGAGAACGGCATCGTCCGGCTGCCCGTCGTGACCAACCTGCTGAACAGCCTGGACCAGACGGACTGGCACTTCGACGTCGTCAAGGGGGCTGTGTCGACGGGGGACTACCCGACCTTCGACGATCTCTTCTTCTCGCAGAACGCCAACAACGAGGGGTATGCCGTCTTCTGGCGGGGCAACGCGGTCACCCTGCAGACGACGGCCCAGTCCCAGTCCTACGGCATGGATGCGACGGACCACAGCACAACCGCCGACCATGTGATCGGGCTGGTCAACGAAGGATACCGCTTCAACTGGGTGCCCGACGGAAACCAGATGGGCATCGCCTTCAAGGGGACGGACACCGCACCCGACAAGGGGTTGATCGGCTTCCCCTATTCGAACATTCCGAACATCGTGGGCGACGACGAGAAGGACGCGAACATCCTCAGCCGGGTGAACACCCGCCGGCCGGTCATGGTTACCGTCACCTGCAACGAAATCTCGTTTCCGGTCGTCGCCTATCATGCCCCCGTGCACCTCAACAGCAGCATCGCCGGCACGATCGCCACGATGGCCGCCGGGGATCTGTGCAGCCGGACGGTGACCGGCGCGTACAACACCAACGCGGTCCGCGTGTTCGCCGGCGACCTGAACCTGAAGACGTTCGCCAACGGGCTGTCCGCCGCCGGAATGGCCACCACCGCCGGGCTGACGCGGACCATGATCCAGAACGACGGCGATTCGCCGGCGACCATGGTCCGCCCCATCGACTATTTCAACGCCGAATACAACGACGACTCCTACCTGTACACGGCACGCGATTTCGCGTTCGGCAGCGAGGTGGTGAACAGCGTCGGCATCTACGACCCGGTGGGCGTTCTGTACGCCGACCGAACCCTGGCAGAGATCCTGACATCGAACGAAGGCATCATGGACCTTCTTTTCGACGAGCGGAGCTATATCGCCCACCTGCCCCTGCCAAATCAAGAGCTTGAGGGCGGTGAATGGCCGGACGTCCTGGCTCAGTATCTCGGGGTTCTGGACGGCACCGTCTCCGAGACGGACCAGATCAATATCTGCTCGGTCTTCTATCGGATATTCGTCAGCGATCACATTCCTGTGCAAATCACCCTGACCTGAGGGCGGAGCAGCAATCATGACCGGCACGAATATTTCTGCGGCGGTTTGCCAATCCGTCACCACGGGACAGCCGCCGACCTTCACGCTGGCCGACATCCAGGCCGCCAACACCACGCCGAACAGCCATGCGCTGGTGACCCTGGATGTCAGCAGCCTGAAATCGGTCGGGTTCCAGCAGGTGGCGGGGCTGTTCGCCGGGCAATCGCTTCTCGACCTCGTTCCGCCGGAACTGACGAATCTCGTCGACGTGCTCACTGCGGCGCTCACGCTCGACACGGTGTCGTACGAGCTGCTGCCCGACAACTCGCTGGCGACCGTCGCCGTGTCCTTGGGACTGGTGACGCCACCGACCTTCAACCTGTTCGGCGATTCCAGCCTGCCGGTGAGCGTCGCCAGCATCGACCTGACGCTCGCCAACCCCGGCTCGTCGCCGACGCTGTCGATGGTGCTGAACGGCACCCTGGCGCTCGGCGCCAAGGCCGGCGCGCCGGCACTCAACGTCTCGCTGTTCGTGCCGGCGCTGAACCTCGTCGCGGCAATGCCGTCCACCTTCGCGCCGCTGCCGACGTCGGATTTCCTGACGCCGCTGGGGATCAGCACCACGCTGTTCGACAGCATGGCGGTGGAGATCTTCAATTTCGAACTGGACGTCCTCAGCAAGGGGCTGATGCTGGAGGTCGGGCTGGTCGATCCGCCGTCGCCCGCCGCGAACGCCGACGGCTTCACCATCCAGTCCGTCACCTTCGCGCTGGAGATCGGCTCCGGACAACTGTCGCTGGCGGTCGCCAGCACCATCCTGGTCGAGGTCGCCGCGTCGCAGAAATCGCTGGCCTTCGACGCCGACCTGTCGGTGGTTGCCACCCGGACGCCGGGAAGCCCGCTGACGCCGACCTGGACGATCACCGGCGCGCTCGACGTGCCGGCCACGCTGGCGGCGCAGAAGCTGACCGGCACCACGCTGACGCTGACGCAGCTGCTGGCGATCCTCGGCCTGTCCCCGCCCGCCTCCACCCTGCTGGACACCGATGCGGTGACGCTCGGCACCCTGACGCTCGATTGCCGGTACACACCGGGGACCGCTCCCCTGTTCGGGCTGTCGGGCAGCGTCGGCGTGGCCTGGGCCGGGCTGGGCGGCGTCCAGCTTGATGCCGCCTTCACCTTCAGCCACCAGTCCGGCGCCACCCCGGCGACGCAGGGCAGCGTGACGGTCGATGCGACCATCGACGGCTTCGCGGTGACGCTGGAGTACCAGTTCGGCGGCGCGCAGGGCAGCACGCTGAACGCCAGCGCCTTCGGCGGCAAGCTGACCGGCACCTACACCGCCGGCACCGAGACGCTGACGCTGGCCTATACGGCCGGTCAGGCGTCGCCGATCACGCTGGCGCAGGTGATCGGCGACTTCATCGCGATGTTCACGGGCGAACAGGGGACGGCCCTGCCCGACCCGTGGGGCGGCTTCTTCGGCGACGTCACCATCCCGCTGGAATCGGTGTCGCTCGCCATCGATTTCAAGACCAGCTCCGCGCAGATCACGCTGACGCTCGACAACGCCTCGCTGCTCGGGGTGTCGGTCACCGGGATTACGCTGTCCTACCAGTCGGGCAAGGGCTTCGCCCTGACGGTCCAGGGCAATTTCAGCGACCTTCTCGGCACCGCCTCGCCAAGCTGGGATCCGACGCAGCCGGGTGCGGCACCGGCGCTTCCCGGCACCGGGTCCGGCAACCTCCAGGTCAACCTGCTGGCCATCGGACAGCACATGGCGCTGAGCACGGCGCCGGCCACCGTGTCCGACGCCGTCACCGCGCTGTCGGCGCTCCTCCAGCAGACCGGCAGCGGCACCCTGCCCGGCTTCACCGCCGGCGCCGGCTGGACCATGGCGCTCGACCTGCTGCTGCGCGGGCAGCTCGACATCCAGCTGGTCTTCCTGGACGGCACGCCCACCGGGCTCTACGGCGCCCAGGTGACCGTCGCGTCGACCCCGGCCAAGGGCGGTGGCGGCTCCGGCTATCTCAGCCAGCTCGCCGGCCTCCAGGCCGAAATCCAGTACAGCACGATCAGCGGCACGCTTGGCGAATATCAGGGAATCCTGGTTCCGCCGACCGCCCTCCAGCACCTGCAGGTCGGCATGTGCGCGCTGCAACTGCCGTCGATTTCGGCCCGGTTCTACACCGACGGCGAGTTCTACGTGGATCTCGGCTTCCCGACCGGGGGCGACTTCTCGCAATCCTTCGGCATCACCGCCCCGCCCTACCAGGGCTACGGCGGCCTGTATTTCGGGCGGCTGAGCCCCAGTCAGGCGGGCAACCTGCCGAGCGTCACCGGCGGCTCCTTCAGCACGGAGACGGAGTTCGGCATCGGCTTGAAGCTGGGCCTCTACGAAGGCTGGTCGAAGGGGCCGCTGACCGCCAGCCTGTCGGCGACGCTGAGCGGCATCTTCCAGGGCGTGTTCGCCGAATACACGGCGCAGGGCGGTGGCGGCGGCAGCCAGGAATACTGGTGCATCGAAGCCAGCGTCGGGGTCGAGGGCGAGGTCACGGGAAGCGTCGACTTCACGGTGATCGCGGCGTCGCTGGATGTCGCCGTGTCGGTGACGGCCGAGGTGCTGGCGACCGCGGGCTATGCCTTCCCGGTGTCGATCGACGCCACGCTGGCGGTATCGCTGTCGGTGACGATCAATCTCGGCATCGTCCACATCTCCCACAGCTTCGCCTTCAGCACCACCCTTGCCGAAACAGTGACGGTCGGATCGAACCAGCAACCCGTCCCGCCCTGGACCGCGGCGTCCTCGATCAGTGCGGCGGCGGCCAGCACGACGGCCAGCACGACGGCGGCCAGCGGAACGGCCGTCGGCACGGCCTCCGGCGGAGCCTCCGCTCCGGTCTTCACCCCTTTCGCCGGCTTCAAGCTGCCGATCGCGCTGTGCGTCACCCCGGTGCTGAGCCAGGCCCTGAACGCCCAGCAGGCAGCGGAATGGGTCTATGTCGCGGAAACCACGCTGCCGGCCAGCCCCAACCAGGGAAGCTCCACCAACGCCGCCACCTTCGACGACTTCGCGCAGCTGGTGGTCGCATGGTTCGCCCAGGCGGTATTGGGCGGCTCGGTTCCGGCCGCCGCCGATCCTCGGACGGCGGTCGCCCTGACGCTGGCCCAGATCCAGCAACTGGAAGCCGCGCTGCAAGGGATGCGCAAGACGCCCGCGGTTCCGGCGGCGGCCGATGTCCAGGCCTTCTTCGCCGGGAATCTGGCGCTCGGCCTCCAGTCTGTCTTCGACGCCGCACCACAGGGCAACACCACGCAGCCGGTTCCCACCGTGCCGTTTCCCCTGCCGCCGACCTGCTCGGTGGTCGTCAGCCAGATCTCCACCGGCGCCACCTCGCTGCTCCAGGGCCAGCCGCAGGCGGTGCCGGCCGCCGCAGCACCCGACGGCCCGGGTCCGGCGGTGCTGCGCGACTATCTGATCCTGGTCGCCCTGTCGTCGCTGGGATCGCTCCAGACCGTGGCGACCGCCCAGGCGCAGACGGTGTCGGCCCTTTTCGCGGCGCTGGGCGACGCCGCCGACAACATCGCCGGCATGGTGTCGCGCTTCATGCTGCACGGGCAGCAGCTCGGCGGCGGGCCGCTCTACAACGCGACCGGACAGATCTCGCCCCCCTTCACGCCCAACGCCCAGGAAACGCTGACGGTCAGCATCACCTCTTCCGCCCCGTCCAGCTACGGCCTGATCTTCCCGAACAGCAAGGCCGACGGCACCGGGCAGATCGTGCTGGCGTCCAGCGATCCCCAGCCGGTGGTGTATTCCGGCCAGACCATCAGCGGCTGGAGCGGGCTCGCCCCCACCGAGGGGTCGGCACTGGCGGCCGGCCTGATGCCGGAGACCGCCACCGTGCAGCGGCGCTACCGCCTGGGCACCGGCACGCAGGTCGTGGCGCAGGCCGGGGGCAGCTCCGTCGCCGTGCTGCGCCCGCTGCCGACCGCGCTGCGGCAGGCATTGTCGGCGGCTGGCGGGCTGTCCGCCGTCTCGCTCACCGACCCGTCGACCGCCAGCGTGGTCGCGGCCTCGACCTATGCCTGGGCGGTCCAGGTCGAGTTCAGCATCCGCACCCTTCCCGCCGCCGGCCGGGCGGGCGCCCCGGTTTATGCCGTCCACACCGTGTCCGCCTCCGGGCTCCAGCGGTTGCAGGCGCTCTACGCCGATCTCGGCGCCGCCAGCCCGCCGGTGTCGCTGACGGCGCTGATGCTCGCCGTTCCGGTGAAGGGGGCCGCGTCCTCGACCAGCACCGTCGCGGTCCGGCAGGTCGATGTCGGGAGCGGCGACGCCATCCTCTACCAGTCCCAGCAGGCGGTGCCGGGCACCCCCGACGCCGCGGCCTTCATCGCCACGCTGCTGGCCGCCGGGCTGGAGCAGGAGCGCGGCTTCATCCTCTATGTTCCCGACCAGAACGGGACGGCGGTGATCCCGCAAAGCCTGTTCGACGGCCACGGCGTGGCGCATCTGACCCTGGTCGCGTCTCTGTCGCACGCCACGGCCGCCGACGGCACGGAGACCCTGCGCCCCTACGTCACGGCGATGGTGGCGAGCCCCCAGGCGCCGGCGCATCCGCTGTCGATCGCCGCCGCCGCCCTGACCGAGACGGTGCGGCGGGTTCCGCTCGGCTCGGTGCGGATGTGGCAGACCAACAGCACCACGCCGTCCAACCCGGCCATCGCCTACCAGCCGACCATCGACAACCTGTTCGGCCTCGTCGCCTTCTACCCGACGGTGATGGACGGCCAGACGACGATCTACAGCGGCACCACCCCGGTCATCGTCAGCCAGTCCAACAGCGGCGCCAGCAACGGGACCTGTCGGCACACCGCCACCTTCAGCATCCTGCAACATGTCGAGGCGACGGCGGCGCAGGCGCAGCCGTCCATCCTGTCCCCGGATCTGCCGCAACTGCTGTCGCTCGCCGCGGATCCCTACCAGTTCGTCGGCAACGTCTTCACGGCCCGGACCAAATGGGTGGACCTGTTCGGCAACATGCTGCCGGTCAGGAGCGCCGCCGGGCAGATCGCCGGGCAGGTGCTGCAATGGACCGATCCCCTGCTTGGCCTGCAGGGCTGGCCGGGACTGAGCTTCTCCTACAGCTTCGCGACGGCGGCCGGTGGCGACCGGCTCCTCAGTCTGGCGCTGAACTGGTCGCAGCCCACGTCGCTGTCGTCCGAGCGGATGGGAGAACTGATCGCCACGCTGGTGCGGGCCTACCACCAGCTCGCCCATGTCAATGTGACGCTGTCCACCAGCCTCGTCCCGACGCCGCTGGATGCCCTTTTGGAGTTCACCACACCGCCGGCCCCCACCCCCGGCCCCTATCCGGTCCCGCCGCAGACGGTCGCGGGCGCGCTGCAATCGCGCCTGATCGGGATCCTGCAAGCGCTGGCGGCCGGTACCGGCACCGCTCCGGCCCTGGCGCCGCTCCAGTTCGTCCTGCCGGCCGACACCGCCTTCAACACCGCCCCGCTCTACCGCCTGTCCGCGACCCTCGACTTCGCGCTGTCGCTGCCGCTCAGCCTGTCGGGCAACCAGTCCTTCACCGCCCGGACGGTCCTGCCGCCGCTGCAAAGCGGCAACGGGAGTGGCAGCGGAACCACCATCGCGACCGCGCGCGCCTTCGCCACCGCCATCGAAACCGTGCTGGCCAGCCAGTCGCCGATCCTTCTGCTGGGGGCCGGCGGCGGCCGGATCCCCGATTTCTGGGTGCTGCGCTGGGGAGCGGGCGGCATCGATCTGACCGTGTCCGGCACGTCCTGGCAGGGCTACGCCCCGGCACCGCTGTCGCCGCAGCTGTTCAGCGGTTCGGTGCCGCTCGGCAACCTGCCGGCGTCGGTCAACCAGTTCCTGCAAAGCTACGCGGGCGGCGACACCCTGCCGGCGACCGGAGCGGTCGCCGGCCTCGATTGCGATGCGGAGATGAAACGGGTCCTGGCCAACCTCGACCGGTTCCTGGCCCCCGGCGTCGCCGTGCCGGCCCTCGCCACCGCGGCGACCGCCCCGGCCGTGGCCGCCATGACCGCGCTGAAGACCACGCTCGCCTCCAGCCTGTCCACCGGTGCCGTCAGCCTGACCGACGGCAGCAAGGCCCCTGCACCGGTCGCCGCGGCGCTGCAGGAGGCGATGCGGACGAAGGCGGAAGCCTTCTACGACATCGACGCCGTCGCCACGCTGGCCGTCACCACCGCGGCGCTGGCCGGGCTGGACGGCCTCGTGCTGTCCGGTCACCTGCTTCCCGACGGCAACCAGCCCGCCGGATTGAAGCTGGGCATGGTGAGCGGCAGCATCGCCGGCGGCGGCACCGGCGGTACGGGCACGCTGGCGGTCACCCTGTCCGGCGGCCGGCGTCTGGCGCTCGACTCCGCGACGCTGCCGGGCAGCTTGCGGATCGACGCGATCCAGGTGAACGTCACCGATCTCGCGGTCGACACCACCGGCGCCCTGCCGCCGGGACCGACGGCGCTGACCTGCCGGCAGGGCGAATGGCTGCGTGTCGTCAACCCGCCGGGGCCGACGCTGCCGGTGCCCGCCAGCATCATCGGGCTGCCCAGGCGCACCCACCCGACGGCGCCGGTGCTGCGCTCCCAGACCGCCACGCCGAACGCCGGCAGCGGCGACGCCTTGCAGACGGCCAAGGGGTGGGCGCTCTCCGCCGAATACCATCACCGCCCGGTGGCGCAGGACACGGTGCTGGCGCGGATCGCGGTCAACGGCGCCACCGAAACGGTGACGTCCGGCAACGTGGCGGGGAGCTTGCCGACGGCGCTCGGCCTGCATGCCCTGGTCTATCCGCTGCTGCAGAGCCATGGCCTCGCGGCGCTGCAACCCTATGGCTTCACCCTGTCTGCGGAGGAGGAGGGGGCGATCCAGTCCTTCGCCGCCCTGTGCGGCACCATGGCGACGACGCTGGCGTCCACGCAGGACACCGTCACCGCCGGTCAGGACACCTTGTCCGCACCGCTCGTCTACAGCTTCGAGATCAACGAGGGGCCGCAGTCCGCCGGAAGCGGCGACCTGCAAAGCCCCTGGCTGGTGGAGGTCCGGCAGGCGGGGACCGCGGGTTCCGCCGCCGATCTGGCGGTCGGCATCCCCGGCTACAAGCCGGCGGCGGTCAGCGCGACGGCGGACCTCGCCGTCTACAGCTACAGTTCCGTCGCCGACGGGACGCCGCTCACCGCGGCGTCGGGCATGCTGCCCGGCCGGCGGACGCTGTCCATGACCGGGCTTCTCGACGTCGTCGGGGCGCAGTCGGCCCAGCTGTTCCTGTCGGTCGAGCGGAACCGTTATCTGTGGTCGCAGACAGCCAGCCCGACCTTCCCGGCGGCCTTCCTGCTCACCAGCGGCAGCGTCTCCTTCCCGAACCCGGCGCGGCCCTTCTTCACCTGCACCACGCCGATCGCCATGACCGCGTTGAGCGGCATGCCGGCCAGCGGCGGGCTGGTCACCTACCTGTCGCAGTTCCTTCCGGAGCTGGTGTCCAGCACGATGACCGGCGTCACCCTGCCGAACCAGATGATCGTGCAGCTGGTCGTGTCGCTGGAGACGGTGCTTTCACCGGCGCTGCCGCCGGTGGTGACGCCCATCGCCATGACCCTCGACATCGGCCTTGCCCCCAACATCTCCGCCGCCGGCGCCGCCAGCTGGGCGACGCAGATCGCCGATCAGGTGAATGGCTGGGTCACCGGGGCGTCGGCGCACGGTTACGCGCCGGGTGCCCGGCCATGGTCGACGGCGTCGCTGCTGTTCCAGGTCACCCTGATCGCCCCGACCCAGACGCCGGAGCAGCCGGTGCTGGTGCTGCGGTCGGTCACCCTTCCCCTGTCGTCCGTCACCGCGCTGCAAAGCTGACGGACGACCGCAACCCGCCCACTCGCAACCCGCCCATCAGGCAGTCCACGATACGAAGAGAGGGAACGGCATGTTTTCAGCCCAAGTCGTCTCCAGCGGCACCTCGCTGGCATATTCGGTCCTCAGCTCGGTGGTCCCGCTGGTCACCGGCACGGCGAACACGACGCTGACGATCTATGTCAGCAACCCCAAGCCCGGCACCACCCTGTCGCTCCAGCAGATCGCCATCGCGCTGCCGCTGGGCACGGCGTCGGCGCCGGGGGCCGGCGACCTGACCGAGGGCACGGTGGCGATCCCGACCGTGACCTCCACCGACGGCGCCACCTGGCAGGCCTCGTCCACCCCCAACGCCTTCGTCATCGAGCTGGAGAACGGCAGCGCCTACAGCTTCGGCGCCGAACTGCTGACCATCACCTTCTCCGGCATCACCGTCGCCTCGACCGCCGGCACGGTGGTGGTGCAGATCCAGGAAGTCCTGAAGGGCGGCAGTCCGACCGAATGCAGCGTCTGGATGCCCAAGGTCGCGGCCACCTTCCCGGTGTCGCTGGTGGCGCAGGGCGGCTCGCTGCAGGCCGGCTCCGCCCAGATCACCGGCATCGAGACCGCTTCGATCACCAGCGAGCCCAACCAGAACGCCACGGCGCAGCTGACGACCGTCACCGCGACGACGGTGAACGCCACGACCGTTGCGGCCACGACCGTCGGCGCCACCACGGTGAACGCCCCGACGGTCAACACCACCACGGTCAATGCGACCACGGTCAACGCGAACGGCGCCATCCCGGTGGGCGGCATCGTTCCCTATGCCGGGCCGGTGAATGGTCCCCTGCCCAACGGCTGGTTCCTGTGCGACGGATCGGCGGTCAGCCGGACCCAATATGCGGCACTGTTCAACGTCATCAACACGCTCTACGGCACCGGCGACAACTCCACCACCTTCAACCTGCCTGACTATCGGGGTATGTTCCTGCGCGGGGTAAGCGCCGGGACCAACCTGGATCTGGACTTCGAAGGCCGTACCGCCCAGAACAACGGCAACAACACGGGCACCGCCAACCCCAACAACAACAACGGCATCGGCACGCGTCAGGCGGACCAGTTCGCCTCGCACACCCATACCTACTGGCAGTCGGTGTACGTCAACAGCGATGGCAACTGGTCCGGCGGCGACTGGAACAACGCGCTGGAACAGACGCAGCCCACGGGCGGCAGCGAGACGCGCCCGAAGAACGTCTACGTCTATTACCTGATCCGCGCGGAATGACCCGGCGGTGGAGGCGGCAGGGACACGGCTCCCCGCCGCCTTCGGGCGCCAGACAGGATCTGTCGCGACAACATCCCAATCGGAGTTCAGGCCAACCGGAGTTCAGGCATGCCGAGCAAAGGCGTCAATTACTACTTCTATGTCAGCAATCCCGGCACTTCGATCGCCGCGACCGAATATGACAATGTGAAGAAGTCGGTCAGCTGGACGCTCGACGTCCCCGCCGGCCCCGGATTCCGGACCGGCACTGTCGAGGTCGACTATTCCTTCTCCTTCAGCGGTGTGGATGGCAGCTTCGGCTGGCAGACGGTCGGCACGACACCGGTGCTCAGCGGGCTCGCCATCATCGACCCGGTCACCGGCAACATGGACGGCGGCAACCTGTCGGTCATGATGAACACGCCGTCGTTCAGCGCGCCGGGCTTCGCCCTGTCCTACGGCTTCTACGATTCCGGCCCCGGCTATGGCGACCTCACCAACCGGGATCAGGCCTATGCCTATCTCACCCCGCCGATGAACGGCTGGATGGGCCGGCTGGTGGCGGAGAATCCGGCCGCCGCGGCACAGCCGTTCAACCGCTTCTGCCTTCCGGGAGCCCACGACGCCGGCACCTTCGATCTCGGCTGCGTGCGCCGCCTGCTCTCCAACGCCCAGGCCGTCGGGGCCTTCCTGTCCCTGGTCGGAGCAAAGGCGTTCGGCGCGCTGGCCGATGTCGCCGCCAGCCAGGCGGTGACGGCGATCACCAATCTGGCGGTGACACAGAAGGACAACGTCGTCGCCATGCTGAACATGGGATGCCGCTATTTCGATTTCCGTCCCGGTTACCTGCCCCCGCAGATCCGGTCCTTCGACGGCGGGATCTACCATCAGCATACCGTCATCCCCGGCTATCCCTTCGCCAGCTTCCTCTCCGACCTGTTGCAATGGCTCGCCGCCAACCCGTCGGAGATCGTCGTGGTGTCCGCCAACAGCCAGGGCTTCTACGACTCCAGCATGGCGCCCGACGAAGCCACGCTGGCCGGCATCCTGGCGGCGGCACAGAGCGGCACCGGCTCCACCATCGCGGTCGGTTCGGCGCCGGATCTGGAAAGCAGCTATGCCGACCTCCTGTCGGCCAACAAGCGGCTGATCTTCCTGAACCAGATTTCCGGCTGGCTGCCGGCGTCGAAATACGATTCCTACAGCGACGGCGCCTATGCCACCACCCAGCCCGGCAGCATCGTCGGCGCGCTGTCCGGGATGACCGCCGCCGGGCAGTCCGGCAGCACCTACACGGTCCTGCAGCTTCAGGGCACGGCGACCAACACCGGAAAGGAAGTCATCGTCTCCAGCGCGGCGTCGCAAAGCAGCGCCTCGTCGCCCCTGATGTCGACCAAGGCCTATTTCGACAGCGTCACCTACCCCTGGCTGCTCGCCAATGTCGGCAAGTCCCTGGGCAACGACCAGCTGGTCGTCTTCCTCAACGACTTCGTCGACAACGCCCTGGCGGCGACCGCCGCGACCATCACCCTCCAGCGCATGGGGCTGACCGCCCAGCAATAAGCCGGCACCCGACAACCGCAGCCATCGCCGCGCCCCCGACGCCTGGGGGCGCGGCGATGGCATTTGTGCATAAGCGGCCGGAGTCCCTTCAATTTGAAGGGTTGTTCGGATCACAGATCATCGGCACACAAAGCGTCTTGCGCCAAAATGTACGAACTGGTACGTTTGTTGGTGTTCGAACCATGCCGCTGCCGAAGGGGCTCCGATGCCGTCCAGCGCTTTCACCTTCAAGAAGTCGATCGCCACCGTCTCGCTGAGCGGCACCCTGCCGGAAAAGCTGGAGGCGGCGGCCACCATCGGCTTCGACGGGGTCGAGATTTTCGAGAATGACCTGCTGACCTTCGACGGATCGCCGGCCGATGTCCGCCGCATCGCCGAGGGGCTGGGGCTGGAGATCACCATCTTCCAGCCCTTCCGCGATTTCGAGGCGATGCCGGACCCGATCCGCGCCCGCAACCTCGATCGCGCCGAACGCAAGTTCGACGTGATGCAGGAACTGGGCACCGACCTCGTTCTGGTCTGCTCCAACGTCCAGCTGACCGCCATCGACGATCCGGCCCGTGCCGCCGCCGACCTCGCCGAAATGGCGGAGCGGGCACAGCGCCGCGGCCTGCGGGTCGGCTACGAGGCGCTGGCCTGGGGCCGGCATGTCAACCGCTGGCGCCAGGCCTGGGACATCGTGCAGCGTGCGGACCACCCGGCGCTGGGGCTGATCGTCGACAGTTTCCACACGCTGGCCCTGGACGACGACCCGTCCGGCATCGCCGATCTGCCGGGCGAGCGCATCTTCTTCGTGCAGTTGGCCGATGCGCCGAAACTGTCGATGGACGTGCTGTCCTGGAGCCGCCATTTCCGCAATTTCCCCGGCCAGGGCCAGTTGCCGGTCCAGGGATTCGTCGATGCGGTTCTGGCATCGGGCTACCGCGGCCCGCTGTCGCTGGAGATCTTCAACGACGAGTTCCGTGCCGCCCCTGCCCGCCTGACGGCTCTCGACGGGTTGCGCTCGCTGATCCATGCGGAGGCCGAGGCCGGTTTCGGTCCCGGCCTGCCCGAACCGCCGGTCTGCGGCGGCGTGGAGTTTCTCGAATTCGCCGTCGACGCCTTGTCACGGGACAGGCTGTCCGCCCTGCTCGGCAGCCTGGGTTTCCGGCATGCCGGGCGCCACCGTTCCAAGGATGTCGATCTCTACCGGCAGGGCGGCGTCAATCTGGTGCTGAACAGCGAGGAGGACTCCGCCGCGTCGGAGCATTTCCAGATGCACGGCCCCTCGGTCTGCGCCATGGCCTTCACGGTGGACGATGCCGCCCGCACCATCGCCCGTGCCGAGGCCTTGCGCTGCGTGCTGTGGCGCGAGCGGGTCGGCGACGGCGAACGCCGCATCCCGGCCCTGCGCGCGCCCGACGGCACGCTGATCTATCTGGTCGACGACAAGGAAGCCCATCGCAGCATTTGGGAAGACGACTTCCACCTGTTCGCGGAGGAGCAGACCGGGCAGGACACTGGTTCACCACCCCTTTTGGGCATCGACCACATCGCCCAGGCCCTGCCCTTCGGCCGGATGGACAGCTTCGTGCTGTTCTACCGCACGGTCTTCGGCTTCGTGCCGGAGAGCCTGTGGGAATTGCCGGATCCCTACGGCCTGATCCGCAGCCGGGCACTGGTCAGCCCCGATGCCGAGCCCGGCCGGGGCGTGCGGCTGCCGCTGAACATCTCGGAAAGCCGGCGGACCGCCACCGGCCGTTTCGTCAGCGCCACCTCCGGCGCCGGCGTCCACCATGTCGCCTTCGCCACGGCGGACGCCGCCACGCTGGTGAAGGACCGGCTTGCTGCCGGCGCTCCCTTCCTGCCGATCCCCGCCAACTATTACGACGACCTCGCGGTCAAGCATCCGCTGGACGATGCGGCGCTGGCGGCGCTGAAGGACCGCGACCTGCTGTATGACCGCGACGAGCAGGGCGAGTTCCTGCATGCCTACACCGACAGCTTCGACGACCGCTTCTTCTTCGAGGTGGTGGAGCGGCGTGGCGGCTACCGGCAGTTCGGCGCGGTGAATGCCGCCGTGCGCATGGCGGTGCAGGCCCAGCTGCGCGAAGGCGCCCGCCCCGAGCTTTACCTCGACTGAAAATGAACGAAACAGTGCGTTTGCTTGGAGACGCCCCACCATGAGCCGTCCAATCCTGGTCCTGAACGGACCCAACCTCAACCTGCTGGGCAAGCGCGAGCCGCACATCTACGGCCACGAGACCCTGGCCGATGTCGAGGCCGACTGCCGCCGCACCGGCGAGACGCTGGGCCTTGCCGTCGATTTCCGGCAATCCAACGCCGAACATGTGCTGATCGACTGGATCCACGAGGCCCGCGAGACGGTCGACGGGCTGGTCATCAACCCGGCCGGCCTGACCCACACCTCGGTGTCGCTGATGGACGCGCTGTCGGCCTGCGCCTTCCCCATCCTGGAGGTCCATATCTCCAACATCCACCGGCGCGAGGAATTCCGCCACTTCTCCTATGTGTCGCGCGTCGCGGCCGGGGTGATCTGCGGCTTCGGCACCCAGGGCTACACGCTGGCCCTCCAGCGCATGGCCCGGCTGCTTGAGAGTGCCGCGAAATGAACGCCATTTCCCGTCCGGCACCCGTCGCCGGCAATTCCATCCTCGTCGGACTGATCGGTGCCGGCATCCAGGCCTCGCGCACCCCGGCGATGCATGAGCGGGAGGCCGACGCGCTCGGCCTGCGTTGCCTCTATCGGCTGATCGACCTCGACCGCCTCGGCCTCGGCCCCGATGCCCTGCCGGAGCTGCTGTCGGGTGCCGAGCGCATGGGCTACACCGGCCTGAACGTCACCTACCCGTGCAAGCAGGCGATCATCCCGCTGCTGGACGAGCTGTCGGACGATGCCCGCGCCATCGGGGCGGTCAACACCGTCGTGCTGAAGGACGGCCGACGGGTCGGCCACAATACCGACTGTTCCGGCTTCGCCGAGGGCTTCCGCCGCGGCCTCGGCACCGTGCCGATGGACCGGGTGGTGCTTCTGGGCGCCGGCGGGGCGGGTGCGGCGGTCGGCCATGCCGCCTTCCATCTCGGCGCCGGGCGGCTGGACATCTTCGACGCCGACCCGGCGCGGGCGGTTCTGCTGGCCGATCAGCTGAACGCCCGTTTCGGTGCCGGGCGGGCCACGGCGATTGCCGATCAGGGTGAACTGCGTGTCGCAGTGGCGGCGGCGGACGGTCTGATCCACGCGACGCCGACGGGGATGGCGAAGTTCCCCGGCCTGCCGCTGCCGGCCGATATGCTGCACCCGAAACTGTGGGTGGCGGAGATCGTCTATTTCCCGCTGGAGACCGAGTTGCTGCGCACGGCGCGGGCCATCGGCTGCCGGACGCTCGACGGCGGCGGCATGGCGGTGTTCCAGGCGGTGGACGCCTTCCGGCTGTTCACTGGGGTTTCCCCCGATGCCGAACGCGTCCGCTCGCACTTCGCGTCGATGGACGCCGGCCAGCCCGCCGCCTGATACTGCCATTCTGATACTGGCCTTAATCGATACAAGACAAGCCGGCGGAGCAGCCGGCACCGGGAGGACCGCATGAGACAGCTGGTCGAGGCCTATTTCACCCTCATCAAGATCCTGATGGCGCTGTGCATGGCCGGCATGGTGGTGCTGGTGTTCGGCAACGTCGTGCTGCGTTACGCCTTCAACAGCGGCATCACGGTGTCGGAGGAGATGTCGCGCCTGTTCTTCGTCTGGATGTGCTTCCTCGGCGCCATCCTCGGCCTGCGCGAGCGGGCGCATCTCGGCGTCGACACGCTGGTGGCGCGCCTGCCGCGGACCGGCAAGATGGTCTGCGCGGTGCTCAGCTGCGGCCTGATGCTGTGGGTTACCTGGCTGGTGCTGCAGGGCAGCTGGACCCAGACCGTCATCAACTGGAGCGCGCAGGCGCCGGCCACCGGCCTGTCGATGGGGCTGCTGTACGGCATCGGCGTGGTGTTCGGCCTGTCGACCGGCGCCATCCTGCTGCATGAGCTGTATCTGCTGCTGACCGGCAAGATCTCCGACGCCGACCTCGTGATGGTCTCGGAATCGGAGGATCTGCCGGAGGCGACCGCCCACGGCGCCCACACCGGCGGCCACCGGACGCATCAGGGCACCAACCGGGAGGAAGCCTTGCCGCTGCCGCCCCACACCGCCTCCAGCCGCTGAGGACGCCGGACCATGACCATCACCATCTTCCTCGGCTCCCTGCTGGGCGCCATGGCCATCGGCATGCCCATCGCCTATGCCCTGCTGCTGTGCGGCGTGGCGCTGATGATCCAGCTCGACCTGTTCGACGCGCAGATCGTGGCGCAGAACCTGATCAACGGCGCCGACAGCTTTCCCCTGATGGCCGTGCCCTTCTTCATGCTGGCCGGCGAGATCATGAACACCGGCGGCCTTGCCAAGCGCATCGTCAACCTCGCCATGGCGATGGTCGGCCATATCCGCGGCGGGCTCGGCTACGTCACCATCCTGGCGGCGACGGTGATGGCCAGCCTGTCCGGCTCCGCCGTGGCCGATGCGGCGGCACTCGCCACCCTGCTGGTGCCGATGATGGTAGCGGCCGGCCATGACCGGAACCGGTCGGCCGGCCTGGTCTCCGCCAGCGCCATCATCGCGCCGATCATCCCGCCGTCGATCGGCTTCGTCATCTACGGCGTCGCCGGCAACGTCTCGGTCACCAAGCTGTTCCTGGCCGGCATCTTCCCCGGCATCCTGCTGGCCGTCGGCCTGTGCGGCGCCTGGTGGTACGTGTCGCGCAAGGAGAACCTCGCCCCGCCGCCGCGCCGGCCCCTGCGCGAGGTGCTGGCGATCCTGCGCGAGGGCGTGTGGGCACTGATGCTGCCGGTGATCATCATCGTCGGGCTGAAGTTCGGTGTCTTCACCCCCACCGAGGCCGCCGTGGTGGCCGCCGTCTATTCGCTGTTCGTCGCCGTCTGCGTCTATCGCGAGATGTCGGTCGCCGACATCTACCCGGCCCTGCTGGGGGCTGCGAAGACGACCAGCGTCGTCATGTTCCTGGTCGCCGCGGCGCTGGTGTCGTCCTGGCTGATCACCGTCGCCAACCTGCCGGGCATGGTGACCGATCTGCTGGAACCGCTGATGGGCAACCAGACCCTGCTGCTGCTGGCGATGATGGCGCTGGTGGTGGCGATCGGCACCGCGATGGACATGACGCCGACCATCCTGATCCTGACGCCGATCCTGGTCCCGGTGTGCAAGCAGGCCGGCATCGACCCCGTCTATTTCGGCGTGCTGTTCATCATCAACAACGCCATCGGCCTGATCACCCCGCCGGTCGGCACCGTGCTGAACGTCGTCTGCGGCGTATCGAAGGTCAGCATGGAAGGCGTCATCCGCGGCGTCTGGCCCTTCATGCTGGTGCAGCTGGTCGTCCTGTTCCTGCTGACCCTGTTCCCATCCCTCGTCATGGTGCCGGCCGCCTGGCTCAGCCACTGACCCCGTCATCTCAAGAAAGAACCCGGAGGAAACATTATGAAGACGCGCATGAAGTCCCTGCTCGCCGGCCTGCTGCTGCCTGGCCTGCTGTTCGCCGGTGCCGCCACCGCCGCCGAATACAAGGACCGTTCTGTCAAGTTCGCCTTCCAGAACGTCAAGGAGCACCCGCAGGGCCAGGGCGCCCAGAAATTCGCCGACATCGTCGAGGCGAAGAGCGGCGGCAAGATCAAGGTGAAGCTGTTCCCCGGTGGCACGCTGGGCGGCGACGTGCAGACCGTGTCGGCGATGCAGGGCGGCATCATCGAGATGTCGGTGATGAACGCCGGCATCCTGGTTTCCCAGGCCAAGGAATTCGCGCTGGTCGACCTGCCCTTCCTGTTCAACAGCGCGACCGAGGCCGACGCCCTGCTGGACGGCCCGGTGGGCGAGCAGCTGATGGCCAAGCTGCCGGAGAAGGGTCTGGTCGGCCTCGGCTTCTGGGACCTGGGCTTCCGCAACCTGACCAACAACCGCCGGCCGGTGAAGACCGCCGCCGACATCGCCGGCCTGAAGATCCGCGTCATCCAGACGCCGATCTACATCGACATCTTCAAGGCGCTGGGCGCCAACCCGGTGCCGCTGGCCTTCCCAGAACTCTACAGCGCGCTGGAGACCGGCACCGTCGACGGGCAGGAGAACCCGGCCAAGACCATCGAGCTGACCAAGTTCAACGAAGTCCAGAAATACATGACGATCACGCGGCACATCTACAATCCGCAGTCGCTGATCATCTCCAAGAAGTTCTGGGACACGCTGAACTCCGACGAAAAGGTCCTGTTCCAGAGTGCCGCTGCCGAAGCCACCGTCTTCCAGCGCAAGCTGTCGCGCGAGCAGGAAGCCGATGCGCTGGCGTCGCTGAAAGCGAAGGGCATGACCATCGACGAGCTGCCGGCCGACGAACTCGCCAAAATCCGTGAGAAGGTCAAGCCGGTGGTCGACAAGTACAAGGCCGAGATCGGCGATGCGCTGGTCACCCAGGCCTATGCGGCTATCGAAAAGAAGCGCGCCTCGAACTGACAGTGAAGCCCTGTGGTGGAGTGCGTTCGCGCACTCCACCACTCCGGCATTGAGGTTTTGATTCCGTTCGTCCATTACCTCCGTTGAAGGCGCTCTCCGCGCCGCGAGACCATGGGACAGGGCATGACGGCGGACGACGCGACCGGTACTACCCGCAAAATTAAGCCAAGCCGCAAGAATGATCCGGAAGGCACCCGCCAGGACATCCTCGAGGTGGCGACGGAGGAGTTCTCCTCGCTGGGCTTCAGCGGCGGCCGGGTCGACGCCATCGCCGCGCGCACCCGCACCACCAAGCGCATGATCTACTATTACTTCGGCGGCAAGGAGGAGCTGTATCTTGCCGTGCTGGAGAAGGTCTATGGCGACATCCGCGCCATCGAGAACCGCCTGAACCTCCAGGATCTGGAGCCTGAGGCGGCGATCCGCGCCCTGATCGACTTCACCTTCGACTATCAGGAACAGCACGAGGACTTCATCCGGCTGGTGAGCATCGAGAACATCCACCGTGCCGAACACATGAAGAAGTCCAAGGCGATCGCCAACCTGAACATCACGGTGATCGACACGCTGGCCCGCATCCTGGAGCGCGGCCGGGATGCGGGCGTGTTCAAGGCCGACATCCAGCCGATCGACCTCCATATGATGATCAGTGCCTTCTGCTTCTTCCGGGTGTCGAACCGCCACACCTTCAATCTCATCTTCCACCAGAACCTCGCTGCCGACGACACCCGCACCCGCCACAAGCGGATGATCGCCGACGCCATCGTCAGCCTGCTGAAGACCGAATCGGCAGGCGGCTGAGGCCAAAAATCCTTTAGCGATCGTCCCGACGCCGGGGCGGCCGTCAGGACCCTGTCAGACTTTCCCCGCATATTGTCAGCAAGCCCCGCAATCGGCGGCCTGAGCAACCTGACAAATGTGGGAGGAAACGATGAACAGGACGTCGCCGACCGTCCGTTCCACCATCGCGGGCGCGCCCGTCGATCCGGTGGCGGCTGTGGTCCCGGCCAGCCCCTTGCTGGAAGTATCCGGCGTCACCTTGCAGTACAAGACGACGGATCATCTGGTGACGGCCACCTACCGGGTCGACTTCCAGGTTTTCAAATCCGACCGTTACGTCCTGCTCGGCCCGTCGGGTTGCGGGAAATCCACCTTGCTGAAGGCGATCGGCGGCTATCTGGAGCCGGTGGAGGGCGCCATCCGCCTGAACGGGCACGAAGTGACCCGGCCCGGTCCCGACCGCATGATGGTGTTCCAGGAATTCGACCAGCTGCTGCCCTGGAAGAGCGTGCGCGAGAACGTGCTGTTCGCGCTGACCACCAGCGGCCGCGCCAAGGGGGCCGAGGCGGCGGAGCGCACCGACCATTACATCAACAAGGTCGGCTTGGCGAAGTTCGCGCACAGCTTCCCGCACACGCTGTCCGGCGGCATGAAGCAGCGTGTCGCCATCGCCCGCGGCATGGCGATGGAGCCGGACGTCCTGCTGATGGACGAGCCCTATGCCGCGCTCGACGCCCTGACCCGCCGCCGCATGCAGGACGAACTGCTGCGCCTGTGGGACGACACCAAATTCACCGTGCTGTTCGTGACCCACTCTATCGAGGAGGCGATCCGCGTCGGCACCCGCATCCTGCTGCTGTCGCCGCATCCGGGTCAGGTGAAGGCCGAACTGAACAGCATCCCGCCCGAGCAGCTCGGTACTGCCGCCCAGGCGGAACTGGAAGCCCGCATCAACGACATGCTGTTCGTCCATTGAGGCCCGCCATGACCATGCAATCCATCCTCGTCGAACGCCCGGAGATCATTCGGGACGTGTCCCGCTCGACCGTCATCGCCGATGTCGAGAAACCCTTGAGCGCGTGGGAGCGGCTGTACCGCGTCCCGCTGCTGCGCAAGGCGCTGATCCTGCTGGTGCTCGCCCTGATCTGGGAGGTCTATGGCCGCTGGCTCGACAACCCGCTGCTGTTCCCGCCCTTCTCGGCGATGTTGCAGGCCTTCACCACCGACCTTGGCAACGGCATCATCCCGGCGCGCACGCTGGTCTCGCTGCAGACGCTGGTGATCGGCTATGCCATGGGCATCCTGCTGGCGGCCCTGCTGACCACCGTCGCCATCGGCTCGCAGATCGGCACCGATCTCCTGGAGACGATGACCTCCATGCTGAACCCGCTGCCGGCGATCGCGCTGCTGCCGCTGGCGCTGATCTGGTTCGGGCTCGGGTCGGGCAGCGTGATCTTCGTGCTGGTCCATTCGGTGCTGTGGGCGATCGCGCTCAACACCCATGCCGGTTTCCGTTCCGTCTCCAACACGCTGCGCATGGTCGGCCGGAATTACGGGCTGAGCGGCCTGGGTCTGGTCCGCCACATCCTGATCCCCGCCGCTTTCCCGTCGATCCTGACCGGCCTGAAGGTGGGCTGGGCCTTCGCCTGGCGCACGCTGATCGCGGCGGAACTGGTGTTCGGCGTCAGCTCCGGCTCCGGCGGGCTCGGCTGGTACATCTTCGAGAACCGCAACCAGCTGGAGACGGCCAACGTCTTCGCCGGCCTGTTCACCGTGATCCTGATCGGCCTCGTCGTCGAGAACGGCGTCTTCGCCACCATCGAACGGCGCACCATCCGCCGCTGGGGCATGCAGCACTGATCCTTCGATAAAAATCGACCTGGGAGGACCCATCATGACCGCATTCGCGACCCTGCGCCGGGCCGGCGTTCTGGCAACGGCACTGATCGCACTTGCTTCCGGGGTGCTGGCGACCGGCACCGTTCGCGCCGAAGCCCCGGAAGTTCACATCTCCAAGGGCTACGGCATCCTCTATCTGCCGATGATCGTCATGGAGCACGAGAAGCTCCTGGAGAAGCAGGCCAAGGCGGCCGGGCTCGGCGACGTCAAGGTCGGCTGGCTGGAGCTGGACGGCGGCAACGTCATCAACGACGCCATGATCTCCGGCAACCTCGACATCGCCGCCATCGGTATCCCCGGCTTCCTGACGCTGTGGTCGAAGGTGAAGGGGAATGCGAAGCTTGAGGTCTCGGGCCTGGCCGGGCTCAGCGCCACGTCGCTGTACCTGAACACCAACAACCCCAACATCAAGTCGCTGAAGGACTTCACCGCGAAGGACAAGATCGCCCTGCCCGGCATCAAGACCTCGCTGTCCGCCGTCGTTCTGCAAATGGCCGTCGCCAAGGAGTTCGGCGACGACAATTATGCCAAGCTCGATCCGATGACGGTCGGTCTGCCGCATCCGGAAGCCTACACGTCGCTCGTTTCCGGCAAGACCGAGGTGAACAGCCATCTCGGCTCCCCGCCCTATTCCTTCATGGAGCTGGAGAACCCCCAGGTGCATCGGGTGATGAATTCGGTGGACGTGCTGGGCAACATCTCTCTCGATCTGGTTTACGCGCCCAAGCGCTTCATCGACGCCAACCCGAAGCTGACCGCCGCCTTCCTCGCGGCGCTGGAGGAGGCCGACAAGCTGATCGCCGACGAGCCGGCCCGCGCCGCCACCATCTATGTCCAGTCCGCCAAGGCCAAGCTGTCGGCCGAGGAGGTCGAGCGGATGATCAAGGATCCGGACACCAAATTCTCGACCACGCCCAACGGCGTCATGCAGTTCGCCAACTTCATGGGCCGGGTCGGCACGATCAAGAACAAGCCGGCGACGTGGCAGGATCTGTTCATCGCCAACGTCCATTCCCTGCCCGGAAGCTGAACGCTCACCCCCCTCCCGCTTCGGCACGAACTGGCCCGGGTCATCCCCGGGCCTCTTTTTTGCCGTCACGGCTGATGCATGAAGGCCTTCCACTGCTGGAGGAAACGGGCGCGCTTCAGATGGTCCATGAAGACCAGCAGGGCGGGGCCTAGGCCGATCCGTTGCGTCGGGCCGCGCATCTCCTCCTGCAAATGGGTCGCCGACATCGGGCCGCCGACCGTCGGCTGGATGGAGTAGAAGGCCGTGTTGGCGGCGACCACCGCCTGCCCGCGTTCCGACAGCAGGTAATCGATGAAGCGTCCGGCCAGATCCGGGGCGCTCGCCCGCTGGGGGATCAGGGCGACGCGCGTCATGACCAGCGTGTAGTCGGACGGCAGGACGATGCCGATAGGAGCACCGTGGATCTGCCGTTCCCGTGCGTAGGATCCCAGCAGATTGTAGCCGATCAGGCTCTCGCCGCGCTCGATGGAGTCCACCATGTCGGAGGTGCAGCACATCTGCTTGGCCTGATTCTCGCCGAGCGCGTCGGCGAGCTGCCAGAACTGGCTGGTCAGGACGGAGTCCTGCGTCGCGAACAGATAGCCGATGCCGCTGTCCTCGACATTGTAGGTCACCACCCGGCCGCGGTAGCGCTCCCTCCGGTCGCGCAGCAGATGGATCAGGTCTTCGCGGGAACGCGGAACCTCGTCCGCCGGGACGAGATCGCGGTTGAAGACGATGGCCGCCGGTTCCTGGGTGAAGCCGAAGGCGGCGCTGCGCCAGCGCGCCCAGTCGGGAAGCGCTTCCGTCGCCGGGGAGCTGTAACGGCGCGCGTGCCCGTCATTGACCAGCTTGACCTGCAAGCCGGAGGCGGAGCTGATGACCAGATCCGGCACGTCGCCGGTCGCCCGCTTGACGACCGACTCATACAGCTCCCCGGTGTTCATCTCCCGGTACTCGACGGTGACCGTCGGGTTCGCCTGCTGGAAATCCCGGATCAGCGGCTCGATCGCCGGCCGGTCGGTGGCGGCGTCGATGCGCAGCCGCTCCGTCCCACCCGCCGGCGCCGGATAGAGGACCGGCTCCAGGGCCAGGGCCGGCCTGGAAAGGATCAGTGGAAGGGCCGGCAGCATCAGGAGCAGAATCAGGCCGAATATCCGCTTCCCGCCCGGATCGGCCTCGGCGTTTGTCTCCGCGGGGCGGTCGGGAGGCGGGAATTCCAGGCGGACAATCAGGCCGCCGCCGGGACGGTCGAGCAGGGAGAGGGCCGCATGATGGGCCTCCGCCACCGCCGCGGCGATGGAGAGGCCGAGACCGCTGCCGGCGATCCCCTTGGACAGCCGCCCGCGGCTGAAGCGTTCGAACACCTTGGACTTCTCCCCGTCCGGGATGCCGGGGCCGCGGTCGGCGATCTCCACCAGCGGGCCGTAATCGCCGGTTCCCGGACGGACCTGCACGTCGATGGGGTTGGCGCCGCCATATTTGACCGCGTTGTCCAGCAGGTTGGACAGAGCTTCGCGCAGGGTCACCGGGTCGCCATGCAGCAGCGCGTCGCCCTCGGCCGGCTCGCGGGTCAGGGTGATGGGTGGTGCATCGGGCCGGCCGGCCATCTGCTGGACGATCTGCCGGAGCAGCGCGTCGAGGTCCACCACCTGCGGCTGGACCGATTCCGCCCGATGGACGACGGTCGCGTGGTTCAGCAGCTGCGTGGTCAGTTCGCTCGCCTCGACGGCGTTGCGGTGGATGCGCTCGACGCGGTTGCGCAGGCGTTCGACATCGGCCTCGCGGCGCGCCAGTTCGGCCTGCGAGCGCAGCGCCGCCAGGGGGGTGCGGATCTGATGGGCCGCATCGGCCAGGAAGGACTGGGTGGAGTCCAGGCTGGCCTTGAAGCGGACCACCAGCTGGTTGATGGCGGCCAGCAATTGCCCGACCTCGGTCGGCACCGGGGTGTCGATCGGGGTGAAGTCCTGCGGCTGCCGCGCCCGGATCAGGGCTTCGAGAAAGCCCAAGGGCGCCAAGGCCTGACGGACGCCGAACCACAGCAGGACGGCGCCGACCACCACCGCGAAGGCGATGGGTGCGAAGGAGTTGGCGACCAGACGGGATGCCAGCAGGTCGCGGGCCTCGCGGGTCTGGGCGACCACCACCGTCACCCATCCGGACCGCGCCACGCCGCTGATGAAACGCCCCGTCACGGCGATCCGCACCGGGGCATCGCTGTAGAGGGCGTTCAGGAACACCGGCGTGTCGTCATGCACCGTGGCGCCGGGCAGATCCTCATAGCCGGTGACGAGCAGGCCGCCGGGCGCCATGACTTTGTAGAAGACGCGATCGTGCCGGGCCGTCCCCAGCACGCTGAGCGACGAATAGGGCAGATCCACCGTGATGGCGCCGTTCTCCACCCGCACGGCGTCGGCGATCGACAGGGCGGAGGCCGACAGAAGCTGGTCATAGGCGCTGTCCGCCGCGTCGCGCGCGTAAGAGCGGACGAACAGGAACAGGATGAGGGTGACGACGCCGAGAACCACGAACATCCGGCTCAGCAGGCGCCGGCGCAGCGAGCCCCCCGCGGCGGCCCGACCTTCAGTCGGCATTTTGCTTTTCACCCACATAGCCAACGCCATGCACCGTGCGGATGACCACCGAGGCGCCTTCCAGCTTGCGCCGCAGGCGGGAGACCGACATCTCCACCGCGTTCGGCGTCACCGCCTGTTCCAGATCGAAGAGCTGTTCGATGAGCGCGGTCCTGGTCAGCACGCGCCCCAGATTGCCCAGGAACAGCTCCAGCAGCCGGAACTCCCGCGCGCTGAGGTCGAGCGGCCGGCCATCGATCGCCGCCGTCCGCCCCGCCGCATCGAATGCCAGATTCCCGAAGACGGCTTCGGACGAGGCCATGCCATGGGAGCGGCGCAGCAGGGCCCGGCAGCGCGCCTCCAGCTCCCGCAGATCGAACGGCTTCACGATATAGTCGTCGGCGCCGAGGTCGAGCAGATGGATCTTGGTGTCGATCTGCGACCGCGCCGTGGTGACCAGCACCGGCGTCTGGTCTCCCCGGCGGCGCAACTGGCGCAGCAGGGTCTGGCCGTCCGGTCCCGGCAGCATGACGTCGAGGATGATGAGCTGGTAGGTCTCCGTGCGCAGAAGCTCGTCGGCCTGATGGCCGTCCGCCGCCCAATCGACGGCATGTCCAAGGCCGCGCAGGCTGTCTATGACGGCATCGGCCAGATCCTCGGCATCCTCGATCACCAAGATCCGCATCGGCATTCCCTCATCGGCTGGGCCGCGATCATACAACGCATGCGGTCCGCGCCATCGCGCTTTCTTGGCCGCGCTGGCGATGAAGAGTGCAGGCCGGTGCACAAGATTTCGCCTTTCCTGATTGAAGTTTGGGCAATTGCATCATGCATCGCCACTGTCTGGCGCGGGACTCCGCCGAATTCCAGGCTCCGGGAGTTGGCACGGATCCTGCGAAGTATCGGGCGTAAAGCCGCTAGGGTTCCGGCCGGTCCGCACAGCGATGCGATCCGGTGGCTGGTCCGAGAGCGGCGACCCGTCCGGTGAACAGCGGACGGGCACACGGCGGGATAAAAGCCCGGGAGGTTCCGAACACGGAGGCGTGCAGCCCCGGTGGGACTTCCCAACGCCTGCACTCCTCCCTTCACGATGCTCCGGCCGGGACGACCCGGCCCGTGATCCCGACGGGATCGCGCCGGGAGCCTTTGCCGGGACGGCCCGGCACGGGAAGGAGGCAAGTCCGTGGACAGGCAGGATGTTCTCTATGAAGACGAAATCCCCGGCGGGAAGCATTGGTCCTTCACGGTCCGGCGCGGCACGGTCCTGCGCCTGATCGACCGCGAGGGCGGCGCCAATGTCGGCATGCTGTTCTACAACCCGCAGAACCCGCTGGAGCGCTACAACGCCCCCGACACGCTGAAGTGCCAGCACACCTTCAAGCTGACCGCCGGCCACTGCCTCTATTCCGACATGGGCCGCATCTTCTGCTCGATCGTCGAGGACACGGCCGGCTGGCACGACACGGTGTGCGGCAATTCCACCAAGGCGCTGGTGGTGGAGCGCTGGGGTCACAAGGACTACCAGACCCATCGCAACGACTGGACGCTGAACGGCCACGACAGCTTCCTGGTGGAGGCCGCCAAATACGGCCTGGGCCGCCGCGACCTCGCCGCCAACGTCAACTGGTTCAGCAAGGTGCGCACCGAGGAGGACGGCACGCTGGTCTTCGACCCGTCCGCCGCCAAGGCCGGCGCCCATGTCGACCTGCGCTTCGAGATGGACACGCTGGTCCTGCTGCACACCTGCCCGCACCCGCTGAACCCCGCCGCGGAGTATCCGCGCAAGCCCATCCTCTACCAGTTCCGCAAGGCCGAGCCGGTCGCCGAGGACGACACCTGCAAGAACGCGCGGCCGGAGAATGGGCGCGGCTTCGCCAACAACCACCTCTATCACCTGTGCGGCTGAGGGGCGCGAAAATGACCAAAGCCGCTATGACCAAGGAAAGCACCCTGAGCCCCGAGGCCGCCGTCTACCGCAAGATCGTTCCGGCCGGCGATTACTGGATGGAGGTGGTCCGCAAGGGCCAGATTTTCCGCATCGTCGATCTGGAGGGCAACCAGGCCGCCGACACCCTGTTCTACAGCGCCGCCGACCCGGCCGAGCGCTACAGCGCCGTCGACACCATCCGCGAACAGCGCAACGTCTACCTGTCGGTGGGAACCAAGCTGATCTCCACCCAGGGCAATCCGATGCTGGAGATCGTCGCCGACACCGTCGGCCGGCACGACACGCTGGGCGGGGCCTGTGCCACCGAAAGCAACACTGTCCGCTATGCGCTTGAGAAGAAATGCATGCACGCCTGCCGCGACAGCTGGATGCTGGCGGTGGCGGAGAATGAGCAGTTCGGCCTGACCAAGCGCGACATCACCCACAACATCAATTTCTTCATGAACGTCCCGGTCACCCCTGACGGTGGCCTGACCTTCGCCGACGGCGTCAGCGGTCCCGGCAAATATGTGGAGATGCGGGCGGAGATGGACGTGATCGTCCTGATCTCCAACTGCCCGCAGCTCAACAACCCCTGCAACGACTACAACCCGACACCCATCGAGGTGCTGGTTTGGGATCGGGCGTGAGGGGACCGCACATGTTCACCAAGGTCCTGATCGCCAACCGCGGCGAGATCGCCTGCCGCGTCATCCGCACGCTCGACCGCATGGGCATCGCCTCGGTCGCCGTGTATTCGGAAGCCGACGCCCAGTCCCTGCATGTGGCGCTGGCGGGGGAGGCCGTCTGCATCGGCCCCGCCGCAGTGTCGGAGAGTTATCTGAACGCCGAGCGCATCCTGGCGGCGGCGAAGGAGACCGGCGCCCAGGCGATCCATCCCGGCTACGGCTTCCTGTCGGAGAATCCCGGCTTCGCCGAGGCCTGCGCCGCCGCCGGCATCACCTTCATCGGCCCGACGCCGGAGCAGATGCGCGCCTTCGGGCTGAAGCACACCGCCCGCGATCTGGCGGAGCGCAGCGGCGTGCCGCTCTCCCCCGGCAGCGGCCTGCTGGCCGACACCGCCCATGCCAAGGCGGAGGCGGCACGCATCGGCTATCCGGTGATGATCAAGAGCACGGCCGGCGGCGGCGGCATCGGCATGCAGCTGTGCCGCGAGCCGGAAATGCTGCAGCCGATGTTCGAGGCGGTCAGCCGGCTGTCGCGCAACAACTTCAAGGACGGCGGCGTCTTCCTGGAGAAGTTCATCGAGCGCGCCCGCCACATCGAGGTGCAGATCTTCGGCGACGGCCGCGGCACCGTGGTGGCGCTGGGCGAACGCGACTGCTCCGCCCAGCGGCGCAACCAGAAGGTCATCGAGGAGACGCCGGCCCCCGGCCTCTCCGACGAACTGCGCCGCAAACTGTTCGATGCGGCGGAGCGGCTGGGCCGCGCCGTCGGCTACCAGTCGGCCGGCACGGTCGAGTTCGTCTATGACGACGCGGCCGGCGAGGCCTATTTCCTGGAGGTCAACACCCGCCTTCAGGTCGAGCATGGCGTGACCGAGGAAGTCACCGGCATCGACCTCGTCGAATGGATGATCCGGCAGGCGGCCGGCGAGGCTCTGCCGCTGGAGGATCATCGCAATGTTGCGCGGGGCGCCTCGATCCAGGTGCGCGTCTATGCCGAGGATCCCGGCCGCAACTTCCGCCCCTGCTCCGGCCTGCTGACCGAAGCGGTTTTCCCGGCGGACGCCCGCGTCGAGACCTGGGTGGAACAGGGCAGCGAAGTCACGCCCTTCTACGATCCGCTGGTCGCCAAGATCATCGTGCGCGGCAAGGACCGCGCCGACGCCCTGGCGAAACTCCGCGACGCGCTGGCCCGCTGCCGCCTGTCGGGGATCGAGACCAACCTCGCCTATCTGCGCCAGATCGCCGCCGATCCGGTCTTCGCGGCCGGCGGCATCACCACCCGCTATCTGGAAACGGTCGCCTATACGGCGCGCACGCTGGAGGTCGTCACCCCCGGCACGCTGACCACCGTGCAGGACCATCCCGGCCGCGTCGGCTATTGGGAGGTCGGCGTGCCGCCCTCCGGCCCGATGGACCCGTTGGCCTTCCGTTTGGGCAACCGTGCGCTCGGCAACCCGGACGGGGCGGCGGGGCTGGAGATCACCGTGTCCGGCCCGACGCTGCGCTTCAACACCGAAGCGGTCGTCTGCCTGACCGGTGCGGCGATGCCGGCCGACCTCGACGGCGCGCCGGTACCGTTCTGGCAGCCGGTCAGCGTGCCGGCGGGCGCCAGCCTGCGCATCGGCACGGTCAGCGGCGCCGGCTGCCGCGCCTATCTGCTGGTGCAGGGCGGGCTGGACGTGCCGGACTATCTTGGCAGCAAGTCCACCTTCACGCTCGGCAAGTTCGGCGGGCATGGCGGACGGGCTCTGCTGCCGGGCGACATCCTGCATCTCGGCGACGCGGCGGCAGGGACTGTGGAGGCGGTCGCTGGGAACGACCGGCCTGCTTACGGCCGTGAATGGGAAATCGGCGTCCTCTATGGCCCGCACGGTGCGCCGGATTTCTTCACCGACGCGGACATCGCCGCCTTCTTCGCCGCCGACTGGGAGGTGCATTACAACTCCAGCCGCACCGGCGTCCGCCTGATCGGCCCGAAACCCGCCTGGGCGCGCAAGGACGGCGGCGAAGCCGGGCTGCACCCCTCCAACATCCACGACAACGCCTACGCCATCGGCGCCATCGACTTCACCGGCGACATGCCGGTGATCCTCGGGCCGGACGGTCCCAGCCTGGGCGGCTTCGTCTGCCCGGCGACCATTGTCCATGCGGAGCTGTGGAAGATCGGCCAGTTGCGGCCGGGGGACAAGCTGCGCTTCAAGCGGTTGACGGCGGAGGAAGCGGCGGCGCTGGAGGAGGCGCTCTCCCCCTCTCCCCCCCGGGGAGAGGGTCGGGGTGAGGGGGATTCGCTGGGTGGATCAGCTCGACATGCAGTCGCTTTCCATTCTCGCCAATCCTCGCCACGCGTCCCCCTCACCCTAACCCTCTCCCCGGGGGGGAGAGGGGATCATCACGGGGTGGAGAGCACGGGCGACTCCCCCATCCTCCACCACATTCCCGCGACCGCCAGCCGTCCGGCCGTGGTCTACCGCCGGGCCGGCGACAGGTATCTGCTGATCGAATACGGCCCGCTGGTGCTGGATCTCGACCTGCGTTTCCGCGTTCATGCCCTGCAAAGCTGGCTGCGGGCGCAGGCGCTGCCGGGTATCCTCGACCTGACGCCGGGCATCCGCTCGCTCCAGATCCATTACGACAGCCGCCGCCTGCCGCTCGGCGCCCTGCTCGACCGGCTGGTCGGCGCCGAGGACGAGCTTGCGGCCATCGACGACCTGGAAGTGCCGACGCGCATCATCCACCTGCCGCTGTCCTGGGACGACGAGGCGACCCGTCTCGCGATATCCAAATACATGCAGTCGGTGCGCGCCGACGCCCCCTGGTGCCCGAGCAACATCGAGTTCATCCGCCGCATCAACGGCCTGGACGATATCGAGGCGGTGAAGCGCATCGTCTTCGACGCCAGCTATCTCGTGCTCGGGCTGGGGGACGTCTATCTCGGGGCGCCGGTGGCGACGCCGGTCGATCCGCGCCATCGCCTCGTCACCACCAAATACAACCCGGCCCGCACCTGGACGCCGGAGAACGCGGTGGGCATCGGCGGCGCCTACATGTGCGTCTACGGCATGGAGGGGCCGGGCGGCTACCAGTTCGTCGGCCGCACCTGCCAGATGTGGAACACCCACCGGACCACCGACGCCTTCGAGCCGGGCAAGCCCTGGCTGCTGCGCCACTTCGATCAGATCCGCTTCCACCCGGTCAGCCATGACGAGCTGATGGCCTTCCGCGCCGACTTTCCGCTCGGCCGGGCCAGCCTGCGCATCGAGGAGGAAAGCTTCCGCCTCGCCGACTACCGGCGCTTCCTGGCGGAGAACCGCGATGGCATCGCCGCCTTCAAGACCCGCCAGCAGGCGGCGTTCGAGGAGGAACGGGCGCGCTGGGAGGCGTCGGGCCAGATCGGCTATGCGGCGGAGATGCCGGACGCCGCCGGCATGGACACCGACGCCGATCTGCCGCCGGGCGGCGAGGCGGTGGCAAGCCCGGTGCCCGGCAGCGTGTGGAAGATCGCCGCGGAGCCGGGCAGCACGGTCAAGGCCGGAGACCCGCTGCTGATCGTCGAATCGATGAAGATGGAAATCGCCGTCGCCGCGCCGGTGGCCGGCACGGTCGCCGAGATCCGCTGCGCCGAGGGGCAGGCGGTGACGTTGGGCCAGACCCTGGCCGTCCTGCTGCCCGAAGCCGCCTGAGGAAGACCCCATGATCATGATCAATCTGGAGATCGCGGCGCTTTCCGCCGCCTATGCCGACGGCAGCCTGACGCCCGAGGCGGTGCTGGACGAGGTCTATGCCCGCATCGCGGCGCGCGGCGAACGCCCGGTCTGGATCCACCTCGTGCCGCAGGCCGATGCCGCCCGGCAGCTGGAGGCCGCAAGCGCCCGCAAGGCTGCCGGGGCGGAGCTGCCGCTGTTCGGCATCCCCTTCGCGGTGAAGGACAACATCGACGTCGCCGGCCTGCCGACCACCGCCGCCTGTCCCGACTTCGCCTTCGTGCCCGACCGTTCGGCCACCGTCGTGCAGCGTCTGATCGAGGCCGGGGCCATCCTGATCGGCAAGACCAACCTCGACCAGTTCGCCACCGGTCTGGTCGGCACGCGGTCGCCCTACGGCGCCTGCGCGTCGGTGTTCGACGAGCGCTATGTGTCGGGCGGGTCGAGTGCCGGATCCGGCGTTGCCGTCGGGGCGGGGCTGGTCAGCTTCGCGCTCGGCACCGACACGGCGGGGTCGGGACGGGTGCCCGCCGCCTTCAACAACGTCGTCGGGCTAAAGCCGACCAAGGGGCTGGTCAGCACCTCGGGCGTGCTGCCCGCCTGCCGCACCCAGGACGTGGTGTCGATCTTCGCCGGAACGGCGGGCGACGCGCTGGCCGTGCTTCAGGCGGCCGGTGCCTATGACGAGGCCGACGCCTATTCCCGCAAGGCCCCGCCAGCGGCGGTGCAGCCGGCATCCTGGCCGGTCGGCTTCCGCTTCGGCGTGCCGGCGGACGGGCTGGAGTTCTTCGGCGACGAGGCGGCGGCGGCCCTGTTCCGGTCCGCCGTCGAGCGGTTGACGGCGCTGGGCGGAACGGCGGTGGAGGTGGATTTCGCCCCCTTCCGCGAGGCGGCACAGCTGCTCTATTCCGGCCCCTGGGTGGCGGAGCGGCTGGCCGCCATCCGCGGCTTCGCCGAGACCAAACCCGACTCCATCCACCCGGTGGTGCGTGGGATCATCCTTGGTGCCGCCAAGATCGGCGCGGCCGACGCCTTTGATGGTTTTTATAAACTGGCCGAACTGACCCGCCGGGCCGAGGCGGAATGGGCGAAGATGGACGTCCTGCTGCTGCCCACCACCGGCACGACCTACAGCATCGAAGAACTGCTGGCCGATCCGGTGCGGCTGAACAGCAACCTCGGCCTCTACACGAACTTCGTCAACCTGATGGACCTGTCAGCCATCGCCGTGCCGGCGGGCTTCCGGGACAACGGCCCGAAAAAGGGCCTGCCCTTCGGCGTGACGCTGATCGGCCGTGCCTTCGCCGATGGGGCGCTGGCGGCGCTGGCCGACCGCTTCCACCGCGCCCAGGCGCTGCCGATCGGCGCCACCGGCCAGTTGCCGGAAGGGCCGGCACTTGAGAGTGATGCGCCGGCTCCCGGCATGGTGCGCCTCGCCGTCGTCGGCGCGCATCTGACCGGCCAGCCGCTCAACCACCAGCTGACCAGCCGGCAGGCCCGTCTGGTCCGCACCGCGCGCACGGCACCGGGCTACCGCCTCTACGCGCTGGCCGGTACCAGCCCGGCCAAGCCGGGACTGGCCCGCGATCCGGACGGCGCCGGCGGGATCGAAGTCGAGCTTTGGGAACTGACCGAGGCCGCCTTCGGCAGCTTCGTCGCCGAGGTGCCGCCGCCGATGGCGATCGGCACGGTGACGCTGGAGGACGGCGGGACCGTGAAGGGTTTCCTCTGCGAACCCATCGCCCTGATCGGGGCGGAGGACATCACCGGCCATGGCGGCTGGCGCCGCTGGCTGGCGCGCTGACGACACACGCTAAACGACACTCAACGGGAAGGGGAATTTGATGATGCGGACCTTGCTCAAGCGCGTCGTGTTCGGCGTGGCCCTCGCTGCTACCGTAGCCGCTGCCCAGTCGCCGGCCGTCGCGGCGGAGAAGAAGAATTTCCGCGTGGCGTGGTCGATCTACGCCGGCTGGATGCCGTGGGGCTATGCCGCCGACAGCGGCATCATGAAGAAGTGGGCCGACAAGTACGGCATCAAGGTCGAGATCGTGCAGATCAACGACTATGTCGAGTCGATCAACCAGTACACCGCCGGCGCCTTCGACGGCTGCGTCATGACCAACATGGACGCGCTGACCATTCCGGCGGCGGGCGGCGTCGATTCGACCGCCGTCATCACCGGCGACTATTCCAACGGCAATGACGGCGTGGTGCTGAAGAAGGGCAAGACGCTGAAGGACATCAAGGGCCAGAAGGTCAATCTGGTCCAGCTGTCGGTGTCGCATTACCTGCTGGCGCGCGGCCTGGAGTCGGTGGGCCTGCGCGAGAAGGACGTGACGGTGGTCAACACCGCCGACGCCGACATCGTGTCGGCCTTCACCTCCTCGCCCGACGTCACCGCCACCGTCACCTGGAACCCGCAGCTGAGCGAGGTCGCCAAGACCCAGGGCGCCACCCTGGTGTTCGACAGCTCCAAGGTGCCGGGCGAGATCATGGACCTGATGGTCGTCAACTCCGCCACCATGAAGGACAACCCAGCCTTCGCCAAGGCGCTGGTCGGCGCCTGGTACGAAATCATGGGGCTGATGACCAGGCCCGACACGCCGGAAGGCAAGGCGGCGCTGGAGGCGATGGCGAAGGCGTCGGGCACCGATCTGGCCGGCTACAAGCAACAACTGGTCACCACCAAGATGTTCTACACCCCGGCCGACGCGGTGGGCTTCGCCACCGGGTCCGATCTGGTGAAGACCATGGATCTGGTGCGGACCTTCTCCTTCGACCACGGGCTGCTGGGCGAGGGTGCCCGCAGCCGCGACGCGGTCGGCATCGCCTTCCCCGGCGGTACCGTGCTGGGCGACGCCAAGAACGTGAAGCTGCGCTTCGATGCGGAGGTGATGAAGCAAGCCGCCGCCGGGACTCTCTGATCGATGCGCCGGATCATCAACCGGCGGCCGGGGCGCGGGGGCATCGTCTTCTGGGGTGCCCTCCCCTTTCTGGGCGCGGCGGCGCTCTATGCCGTCGCCTCCGCCCTGCGGCTGGCCGAGAACCCGGCCGACAAGCTGCTGCCGCCGCTGTCGGCGATGGCGGCGGCGGTCGCGCGGATCGCCTTCACGCCCGACCCGCGTACCGGCGATTACCTGATGTGGGCCGATACGCTGGCGAGCCTGCACCGGCTCGGCCTCGGCCTTGGGGTGGCGACGGCGGCGGCGCTGGTGATCGGCATCGCCATGGGGCTGATCCCCTATGTGCGGGCGGGGCTGTCGCCCTTCGTCGCCATCCTGTCGATGGTGCCGCCGATGGCGGTGCTGCCGGTGCTGTTCATCGTCTTCGGGCTGGACGAGCTGTCCAAGGTGGTGCTGATCGTGGTGGGCGTGGCGCCCTTCCTGATCCGCGACCTCGCCATGCGCACGGCCGAACTGCCGGCCGAGCAGATCATCAAGGCGCAGACGCTGGGCGGCAGCACCTGGCAGATCGTGCTGCGGGTGGTTCTGCCGCAGATGCTGCCGCGGCTGGTCGATGCGGTGCGGCTGTCGCTCGGCCCGGCCTGGCTGTTCCTGATCTCGGCGGAGGCGATCGCCGCGACCGAGGGGCTGGGCTACCGCATCTTCCTGGTGCGGCGCTATCTGGCGATGGATGTCATCCTGCCCTATGTCGCCTGGATCACGCTGCTGGCCTTCGTGTCGGACTATCTGCTGCGCCTGTTCAACGCCCGCTGTTTTCCCTGGCTGAAGGCCGGAAAGGGGTCCGCATGAGCCACGTGTCCGTTCGCGGCCTGTGGAAGGAATATCCGGGTCAGGTGGTGCTGGAGCGGGTCGATCTGGAAATCCCGTCCGGCGAGTTCTGCGCCATGGTCGGCCCGTCCGGCTGCGGCAAGACCACCTTCCTGCGCATGCTGCTGGGCCAGGAACGGCCGACGCGCGGCGGCATATTCCTCGACGGCCGGCCGCTGGTGGCGGAGCCCGGACCCGACCGCGGCGTGGTGTTCCAGCGCTACTCGGTCTTCCCCCACCTGACGGTGCTGGAGAATGTCATCCTCGGCCGCGAGTTCGAGGGGTCGCGTTTCCTTGGCAAGCTGTTCGGCGCCCGCCGCCGCACGGCCGAGGAGGAGGCGAAGGGGATCCTGGCGGCGGTCGGGCTCGGCGACCATCTGCGCAAATACCCGGCGGAGCTGTCCGGCGGCATGCAGCAGCGCCTCGCCATCGCCCAGGCGCTGATCCTGAAGCCGAAGATCCTGCTGCTGGACGAACCCTTCGGCGCGCTCGACGCCGGCACCAAGGCGCAGATGTACGAGCTTCTGCTGCGCCTGTGGTCGGAGCGGAAGATGACCGTCTTCATGGTCACCCACGACCTGAAGGAGGGCTTCACGCTGGCGACCCGCGTGCTCGCCTTCGACCGGGTGCGGGTCGATCCGACCGATCCCGGCGCCTATGGCGCGCGCATCACCTACGACCTGCTGCTGACCGAAAAGGATGCGGTCCAGCAGAGGCTCGCCGCCGCGGGCGCGCGGTCACGGGAAACGGAGGACCGCCTTGGAACGCTTGTCGCGACTCATTAAGATGATCGGGGAGACGGCCGGGGAGACGATCGGGGCGGCGCTGCATGCCCTGCTGCTGACCCGCGCGAAGGCGGCGCACCCCTGGCTGTTCGCCGCCCCGGCCTCCCCTTCTACATCGTCCAGCCGCCGTCGATGATGTGGATCTGGCCGGTGGTGTAGGTGGCGGTGGCGAGGTGCAGGGCCAGTTCGGCGATCTCCTCCGGCTGGCCGATGCGGCCGATCGGCTGGCGGGCGATGAAGGCGGCGCGGGCGGCCTGATAGTCGCCCTGGGCCGACAACCGTTCCTGGAGCGACGGCGATTCGACCGTTCCCGGGCAGATGGCGTTGCAGCGGATGCCCTTCGCCACATAATCGGCGGCAACCGACTTGGTCAGGCCGATGACCGCCGCCTTGCTGGTGGTGTAGGCGAAGCGGTTGGGAACCCCCTTCACGCTGGAGGCCACCGACGACATGTTGATGATGCAGCCGTCGCCGCGCTCCAGCATGCCGGGCAGCACCGCCCGGGTGGTGCGGACCAGCGCCTTGACGTTGAGGTCGAGGGCGAAGTCCAGTTCCTCGTCCTTCAGTTCCAGGATCGTGCCGTTGTGCACGACGCCGGCACAGTTGAACAGGATGTCGACGCGGCCGATGTCGGCCAGGACCGACCGGACCGCCTGATCGTCGAGCACGTTCAGCACCCGCGTTTCGATGCCCTGTCCTGCCCCCTGCCCTGCCAGTTCGGCCAGTTTGGCGCCGTTGGCGTCGGTGGCGAAGACGGTGGCGCCTTCGCGGGCGAACAGTTCGGCGGTCGCCCGGCCGATCCCCTGGGCGGCGCCGGTGATGACGGCGATCTTGCCGGCCAGCTTTCCGGTCATGGTCCAACTCCTGAAGCGATGCTTGACGGGTTTGAAAGACGATTTCTGTCGAAGAACGGGCGCAGCGTCAGTCCACCGGCGTCGCCCCGGCCGGCATCATCGGGGAGTCGCCGCGGTTCGTCTCCGCCAGCCCCTGGCCGAAGCGCTTGTACCAGAGGCCGGTGATGACCGGCACGACGACCGAGGTGACGATGATGCAGATCGCCACCAGCACCGTGGCATCGGCCGCCGCGGGGGCGAATTGCGGGGCGACGGCGGCGATCGCCACCGGGTTGGCTGCGGCTGCACCCGCCGTGGAGGAGGCGGCGATGCCGGCGGTGCCGGTGCCGCGGCCGATGATCTTGTCGGCCAGGATCAGCGGAATGCCCGTCAGAATGATGACGCCGAACGCCAGCAGCAGGCCGAGCCCGAGCAGCGGCGAGAACAGCGTGCCGAGATTGATGGTGTTGCCGAGCGAGAAGGCGAAGAACGGGATCATCAGCTGGCCGCCCGGCGCGAAGAGGGCACGCAGCTTGGGATCCAGGTTGCCGAGTGCGAAGCCGACCAGGAAGGGCAGCACCGCGCCGATGAAGATCTGCGGCTCGAAATGCGCGGCACCGGATGCGCCGAGGATGATCATGCTCATCAGCGGACCGGATTCGATGGAGGTCAGCACGAAGGCGCCGGCCTCCTCCCTGGTGCCGTAGGTCTGCATCAGCGAGGCGTAGAGCCCGCCGTTGGTCATGTCCATGGCGCAGACGATGGCCAGGATCGACATCCCGGCGAAGAAGCCGCTGTGGATGCCCTCGGCCGGAATGAACTGCGAGGCCACCAGCACGATGATCCAGGCGGCGACCAGCTTGGTGAGGACCAGCGTGCCGGATTTGCGCAGCACGGTTCCGGTGGCGCTCAGCTTGATCGACGCGCCCATGCAGAAGAACCAGACCGCCAGGATCGGCACGACGCCGGTCATGATGCCCTGGGTGAAGCCTTTGAAATAGCCGGGCGCTTCGGGAACGAAGGTCTTGCACAGGGCGCCGAGCAGCAGCGGCACCAGCATCAGGCCGCCGGGAATCCGGTCCATTGTGTCTTTGATGTTCATCGGGCGCGTTCTCCGCAGATCTCGGATGGATGAGCAGGCGTCATCGCCGGCAAGGGCGACTCCCCGCTTTCTGCATTGATTTGAAGGGCGACGATGACGCGACAGGGCGCGCCGGTCGGACTTTGTCCGCCAGCTGACGGGAGTCAGCGTCGATCGTCACAAAAGATGGCCGGGCCGCGCCGGGTGGCCAAACCGTTGGCCAAGCCCGCGCGTCTCCGGTTTCCGGGTTTCTGGTCCTTGGGTTTCCCGTAAGGGCCGCGATCGCCCGCGGCCCGCAACACTGGTCAGGTGGCGGCGACGCGCTGGTTCTGCACGCCCAGCCCCTGGATTTCGACGCGGATGCTGTCGCCCGGCTTCAGGTAGCGCGGCGGCTTCTGGCCCATGCCGACGCCCGGCGGGGTGCCGGTGGTGATGACGTCGCCCGGCATCAGCGTCATGAACTGCGAGATGTGGGACACCAGGAACGGCACCTGGAAGACCATCGTCCGGGTGGAACCGTTCTGCATGGTCTGGCCGTTGACCGACAGGGTCATGGCGAGGTTCTGGACATCCTCGATCTCGTCCTTGGTGACCATCCAGGGGCCGAGCGGACCGAAGGTCGGGCAGCCCTTGCCCTTCGCCCACTGCCCTCCGCCACGCTCCAGCTGATAGGCGCGTTCCGACACGTCGTTGCACACGCAGTAGCCGGCGACGTAGTTCAGCGCGTCGGCCTCCGACACATAGGAGGCGCGCTCGCCGATGACGATGGCGAGTTCGACCTCCCAGTCGGTCTTCTCGGAGCCGGGCGGGATCAGCACGGTATCGTCCGGGCCGACGATGCAGGACGGCGCCTTGTTGAACAGCACCGGCTCCGCCGGGACCGGCATGCCGCTTTCCGCCGCATGGTCGGCATAGTTCAGGCCGACGGCAATGAAGTTGCCGACGCCGGTCACGCAGGACCCCAGCCGCACCGAACCCTGGACCACCGGCAGGTCATCGACCGAGACCGACCGGATCTTGTCCAGGCCGCTCTTGCTCAGCGCGGAACCGTCGATGTCCTTGACGACCGACGACAGATCCCGGATGGCACCATTGCCGTCGATCAAGCCGGGCTTCTCTTCACCGGGAGCCCCGAAGCGGACGAGTTTCAAAGCCTTGTCTCCTTAGCACCGACCGGCCTTGCGATCCTTGTCCAAGGCGGTCATTTTTCAGGATTGCTGCGTTGGCATACAGTTTCCATGGATCATATATGCTGTCAATGGTTTTCGAATGAGCGTAGGATTTTCGAAAATGTGGATGCCCGCTTGGAAGGAACAGTCATGAAGGACCGTGCCGAAGCACGCACGCTGGCGGGCGATGCCTATGCCGTCATTCACCGGGCCATCCGCTCCGGCTTGCTGAAGCCCGGCCAGCGCCTGCGTTTCGCCGATCTGCAGGCGCTGTGCGGCATGAGCGTTTCGCCGGTGCGCGAGGCCCTGGTCCGGCTGACCGCGGAGGGCTTCACAGTCTCGGACGACCACCGGGGCTTCTCGGTCGCCCCGTTGTCGATCGCGGAACTGCTGGACATCGTCGGCACCCGCAAGCTGCTGGAGGGGGAGGCGCTGCGGCTGTCGATCGAACATGGCGATTCGGCGTGGGAGGGCCGCCTGCTGGCGGCACACCATGTGATGTCGCGGCTTCCCCGCGAACGCGACGACCTGCCGACGGCCATACGGGAGGATTGGGATCTGCGGCATGCCGATTTCCACCGGGTCCTGATCTCGGCCTGCCGGTCGCCGATCCTGATCGAACTGTGCGAGAAGCTGTTCGTCCGGGCGGACCGCTACCGCCGCCTGTCGGTCAGCGTGCCCAACCAGTCCCGCGACGTCGTTTGCGAACATGAGAGGATCATGGCCTTCGCGCTCGACCGGAACGCCGATGGGGCGGTGGCGGCCCTGAAGGAGCATTACCAGCGAACCGCCGATGCCGTGGAAAGGCTGTTTCAGGAAGGCGCCCTGGTGGACTGATCGACGCGGCGCTGCCGGACGCAGTGCCTCTTAAGAGCAGGCAGGAAGGCTCTTGAGAAACGCCCGCCGGGACCGTATCGTTTGCATGCCGCAGATAGACTGCGGCGTTCATTCAGCAAGGAGCTTGCTGAGCATGTGTTCCGCCACCGTTTCCGGACGCGAGTCCGGCACCTTGTCGTTGCCCAAGAAGACCGCGGCCGATCGCGCCCAGGGCGCTTCCGCTTTTGATTTCATGGTCTTCGTCGGCCGTTTCCGGCCCTTCCATCTCGGCCATCTCACCGTCATGCGGCAGGCGTTGTCGCTGGGGCGCCATCTGATCGTGCTGGTCGGGTCGTCGCGTCAGGCGCGCAGCCACCGCAATCCCTTCCGCTTCGAAGAAGTGCGCTCCTGCATCCTGGGCGCCTTCCCGCCGGAAGAGTGCGGGCGCATCACCGTGCTTCCCCTCATCGACCGCTACAATGATCTGGAATGGATCCGCGACGTGCAGGCGGCGGTCCACGGCGTGGTCGTGCAGCACCACCGACCGGCCGCCCAAGGCTCAGCGGATGGCTCGCCCCCCCTGGTCGGCCTGATCGGCCATTCCAAGGACCACAGCAGTTATTACCTGCGCATGTTCCCGCAATGGGGCGCCGTGGAGTGCGAGAACTGCCGGGGGCTCTCCGCCACCCCCATCCGCGACGCCTATTTCGCCGATGCGGCGGCGGCGCTGGAGACATGGAAGGATGCGCTGCCGGCGAATGTCGCCGCCTTCATGGCGGAGTTCGCAAGCACCGGAGAATACAGGCGGCTGGCCGAGGAAAGCGCCTACATCGCCAAATACCGGGCGGGGTGGGCCGATGCCCCCTACCCGCCGACCTTCCTGACCGCCGACGCCGTGGTGGTCCTGTCCGGGCACGTTCTGCTGGTCGAGCGCCGGGGCCTGCCCGGACGCGGCCTGCTGGCCCTGCCCGGCGGTTTCGTCGGCCAGCATGAGCGGATCAAGGACGCCATGATCCGCGAGTTGCGGGAGGAGACGAGGCTCAAGGTTCCGGCGGGCTTCCTGGAGGGCGGTATCCGCGCCAGCCAGATCTTCGACCACCCCTACCGCTCGTCGCGCGGCCGCACGGTGACCCAGGCCTTCCTCATCCAGCTCAAGGCCACCGACGAAGGTTTTCCCAAGGTGCGCGGCGGCGACGACGCCAGGTCGGCCCGCTGGATGCCGATCGCGGAAATCGATCCGGAACGGATGTTCGAGGATCACTTTCACATCATCCAGACCCTGATCGCCTTGTCCAACAGCTGAGTGCGGTGTCCCTCCAGCGCCGCAATCCAGCATGACGACCAAGCCCGCCGGACAGACCGGCGGCATTCGGCAAAGGAGCTTTGCCATGACAACCATTCCGTCCACCACTCTGCGCATCGTCTGCGTCCAGGCCAACCCCACGGTCGGCGCGCTCCGGGACAACTTCGCCATCATCCGCCACCGCCGCGCGCAGTATCGCGGCAAGGCCGACCTGCTGGTGTTCAGCGAGTGTTTCGGCACCGGCTATCCGCTTCAGGATCTCGTGCTGCGTCCGGGCTTCCGGCGCGATTTCCGCGCGGCGCTCGACACGCTGGCCGGCGAGATGCGGGGCGACGGCGGGCCGGCGGTGCTGGTCGGCGGCCCGCTCGACGGCGCCGCCCTGCCCTACAACGCCGCCTTCCTGATCGAGACCGACGGCTCGATGAAGATCGTGCTCAAGCACACCCTGCCCAATGACGAGGTCTATGACGAGAAGCGGGTCTTCGCTCCCGGCCCGCTGCCCTCGCCCGTCGATTTCCGCGGCTTCCGCCTGGGCATCGCCATCTGCGAGGATTTCTGGCACGGCAAGGTCGCCCAGGCCCTGGCGGCGGAAGGCGCCGAGATCCTGATCGTGCCGAACGGCTCGCATTTCAGGACCGGAAAGCAGGCGGTCCGCGTCGCCATCGGCCGCCGCACCGTCAGGGCCACCGGCCTGCCGATCCTCTACGTCAATCAGGTCGGCGGGCAGGACAGTTTGGTGTTCGACGGCGGCAGCTATGTGATGGACCGCGCCGGGCTGGTGATCACCCAGGCCGGCTTCCGCGAGTGCGACTTCGACATCACGCTGGAACGTGGCGAGGACGGCGGGGTCGACCTGCGGCGCGGCGATGTGCTGGGCATGCTGCCGAACGGCTATCCCGACGAACCGGAGGCCATGTACCGGGCGCTGGTGCTGGGCCTGCGCGATTACGTGAACAAGAACGGCTTTCCCGGCGTGGTGCTCGGCATGTCGGGCGGCATCGACAGCGCCCTGTCGGCCGCCGTCGCGGTGGACGCGCTGGGCGCCGACCGCGTGCTGCCGGTGCGCATGCCGTCGCCCTATACCTCGGCGGAGAGCATGGAGGATGCCGAACGGGCGGCGGCCCTGCTCGGTACCCGCCTGCTGACCGTACCGATCGCGCCGGCGATGGACGCCTTCGGCGGCATGCTCGCCCCCGTCTTTGCCGACCGGCCGGTGCCGGCGGACGACACCACCTTCGAGAATGTCCAGGCCAGGATCCGCGGCATGACCCTGATGGCGCTGTCCAACCGGCTCGGGCTGATGGTGCTGAGCACCGGCAACAAGAGCGAGATGAGCGTCGGCTACGCGACCCTCTACGGCGACATGTGCGGCGGCTATTCGGTGCTGAAGGATGTCTACAAGACGCTCGTCTTCGGTCTGGCGCGCTGGCGCAACACGCATGGATCATCTGGTCTGCTGCTCTCCGGCTTGCTTGGCCCGCAGGGTGCCGTGATGCCCGACCGTATCATCGCCAAGCCGCCGAGCGCCGAACTGCGCGAGTACCAGACCGACGAACAGGCGCTGGGCGCCTACGAGCATCTGGATGCGGTGCTGGCGACCATGGTCGAGGGGCTGAACGGCGCCGACCGCGCCGCCGAACTGGCGAGTGCTGCGGTGGGACAGCCGATTTCCACCGACTATGCCGGGCGAATCGGCCGCATGGCGGCGCGAGCGCAGTACAAGCGCGACCAGAGCCCGCCGGGCGTCGTCGTCACCGAACGGACCTATGGGCCGGGCTGGCGCCTGCCGGTCACCAATCACTACGGGCTGTGACCCGGTCAGTCAGAACAGGAGGTTCCAGCCATGCTCGTCAATTTCAGCAGCCGCGCCCACAACCACAATTTCGCCACCGATTTCATCGTCCGCTCCCTGCTGGACACCGACTGGTACAAGCTGGCGATGCTGCAATTCATCTGGCGGCATTTCCGCGACGTGAAGGTCCGCTTCAGCCTGATCAACCGCACCCGGTCGGTGAAGCTGGCCCGGATCATCGACGAGGCCGAATTGCGCCGCCAACTGGACAATGTCCGCTCGCTGCGGCTGAAGCGCTCCGAGGCGGTCTGGCTCCAGGGCAACACCTTCTACGGCCAGCGCGGCATCTTCCGACCCGAGTTCGTCGCCTGGCTCGCCGAGGATTTCGCCCTGCCCGACTACCGGCTGTCGGAGGAGGACGGCCAATGGCGCCTGGATTTCGAGGGACCCTGGCCGATGGTGACGATGTGGGAGATCTACGCCCTCAGCGTCATCAACGAGCTGAAGACCCGCGCCGCATTGGCGAGCATGACGGAGACCGAACTCGACATCCTCTATGCCCGCGCCAAGGTCCGCCTGTGGGACAAGATCGAAAAGCTGCGGCCGCTCGCCGACCTCAGCCTGTCGGATTTCGGCACGCGGCGGCGCCACAGCTTCCTGTGGCAGGAATATGTGGTGGAGACGATGGCGGCCGAACTCGGCCCGCGCTTCATCGGCACCTCCAACACCCACCTCGCCATGAAGCACGACCTGGAGGCCATCGGCACCAACGCGCACGAGCTGCCGACCACCGTTGCGGCGCTGGCCCGGAGCGATGACGAGTTGCGGGTGGCGCAGTACGACGTCCTGCGGCTGTGGCAGGAGACCTATGGCGGGGCGATGCTGGTGTTCCTGCCCGACACCTTCGGATCGACCCAGTTCCTGCGGAACGCGCCGGACTGGGTGGCGGACTGGACCGGCATGCGGGTGGACAGCAAGGACCCGGTGACGGCGGGCGAGGAATATATCGGCTGGCTGGAACGGCATGGCCGCGATCCCCGCGACAAGCGCGTGCTGTTCAGCGACGGGCTGGACGTCGAAGACATTTTGCGGCTTCACCGGACCTTCGCCGGCCGCATCCGCGACGGCTATGGCTGGGGCACCCTGCTGACCTCCGACTTCCGGAACTGCCACCCGCGCAGCGGCCAGGGGCTCGACCCGCTGAGCCTCGTCTGCAAGGTGACGGCGGTCGAGGTCGATGGCACCTGGAAGGAAGCCGTCAAGCTCAGCGACAATTACGAGAAGGCCACCGGGGCGGCGGCCGAGGTCGCCCGTTACCGCGCCATCTTCGGCACCGAGGGCGTCGCGAACGTCCCGGTGCTGGTCTGAACCATAGGAGACGCATCATGGCCGAGACTCTCGTCAGCCCGGACGCCGCGCTGGAGGCCGTCGCTATCGCCCTGCCGGTGCGCAGGACCGCCGTGGCGCTGGCCGGCAAGCGGGTTGGCAAGCTCGACGTCGATCCGGTGAACGGGTTCGCCGCCATCGGTGGCGGCAATCTGGCGCCGCCGGTCGCCAACGCCCAGGTCAGCCGCATGATCGCCGAGATCGACCGCACCAACCGGCTGTTCCTCTCGGCCGGCCACCCCATCGCGGTGTTCCTCGACACCCATGAGCCGGGCAAGCCCGAATATCCCTACCCGCCCCATTGCGAGGCCGGCACCGGCGAGGAGAATCTGGTCGAGGAGCTGTCCTGGCTGGACGGCGCCCCCGGCGTCACGCTGATGCGCAAGGACTGCATAAACGGGGTGGTCGGGACGACCGACCTCGCGACCGGGCGCAACCGGCTGTTCGACTGGATCGCCGCCAACGGCATCGAGACCCTGGTGGTGGACGGGATCTGCACCGACATCTGCGTGCTCCAGGCGGTGCAGGCTCTGCTGTCGGCGCGCAACCATGGCATGACCGGGCCGCTGCGCGAGATCGTGGTGTATGAGCCGGGATGCGCCACCTACGACCTGCCGCTGGACACCGCCCGCAGCCTCGGCCTGCCCGACACCGCCGCCCACCCGCAGAGGGTTGCCCACCACATCGGGCTGTATCTGATGCAGGCGAGCGGTGCGGTGATCGCCGACGAGCTTATCCTCCAGGCCCCGTGACCGCCTGCGCAGTCACTCCGGCGCGATCAGGTGCGGGACGAAGCGGCTGGTGTTGCCGGTGATGAGTGCGCGGTCCTCGCGGATGCCCAGGCCGCAGGCCTTGTCGCCGGCCATCCAGACGCCGAAGACGGCATGGTTGCCGTCGGACTCCGCCAGCGGCGTGTAGGCCTGATAGACCCAGCCGTCATCGACATAGGGTCCCTCAGTCTGGGCGATCGGCTGGCCGGCCGGGAAGCCGGCGGCGTCGAGGGTGGCGATGCTGACGTTGCTGCCCTCGCGTCCGAGCAGCGGCTTCGCTACCACCGTGCTTCCGGCGGGAAAGCCGCTGCGGTCGAGCGCCGTCGGCAGCAGGTTGGGATGGCCGGGATTCAGCGCCCATAGCAGGGCGAACAGCCCCTTCGACGCCATCACCATCTTCCAGGCCGGCTCGATCATCCGGATCCGCCCTTGCGCCGCGGCGGTCACCAGTTCGCGGCCGGTCGTCTCCCGGATCATCCAGTCCCAGGGATAGAGCTTCATCAAATGCCGGATCGGCAGGCCGGCGTCGTCCAGGAAGTGGCCTGAGGCGTCGTCGTAGCGGATCGACTGGATTGGCATCGCCTTGGTGGTCATGCCGGCGCGCAAGGCCAGGGTCTGGAGATAGGCGATGGTCGCCTCGTCCTCCGGATGCGGCATCAGGCAGGCGAAATGGACCGCCTCCGCCTGCGACGCCAGGGCGGGGAAGGCCTGCTTGCGGGCCTGCCAGCGCTCGACCAGAGCCTCCTCCAGGCTGTTGAACTGGTCGGCGTCGGGATGGACGTCCTGCAACCAGCACCATTGGGCGACGGCGGTCTCGTAGAGCGAGGTCGGGGTTTCGGCGTTCAGCTCCAGCGCCTTCGGCGGCCCGCCCTTGCCGTCCCAGGCGAAGTCGAAGCGGGCGTAGAGCGCCATGTCCCGCCCGTCACGCTCCGCCCAGCTCGCCTCGATGGCCGGGGCGGCCCAGCGTGGAAGTCCGACCGCTTCGTACAGCCCGCGCGTCACGACATGGCCGACCGCCTCCTCGCACAGGCGGTAGACCTCCTCGGCGGCGGCCTCCAGCGTTTCGATCTCGGCCAGGGAGAAACGCCAATGGGCGCTTTCGTCCCAATAGGCCGTGCCGTCGGCCTCGGTGTGGAAGGGGAAGCCGATCTCCTCCAGCTTGGCCTGCCAGTGCGGGCGGGGCGCCGTCCGGATACGCTCCATGGCGTCAACTCCCTGAAAAGCCGCGCGACGAGCCGGTCGAGCCGAAGCCGGCGCTGCGCCCGGTCGTGGTGACCGTGAAGGACTTGCCCGTGCTGCCCAAACCCGGCCGGTAGTAGGAACCGGAACTGGAGGCGACGCCCCCGCTACCCTGACGGATCTCGTCCCGGCGCTGCGGCGGGAGCGGGGTCTCGGCGATCCGGGTGCTGCCGCTGCGGGCGTAGCCCTGGCGGTCGAAATAGACCGGCTGGGCATAACCGCCGGTCAGGCTGCGGCCGATCATGAAGCCGACGAAGGCCGGGACGAAGACGTTGCTGAGGCTGCTTCCACCGCCTTCATTGGCCGGAGTGCAGGCGCCATCCCCCATCTCCGCCTCGCAGGCCTCGCGGCTGGCGAAGCGGGGAGCGCTCTTCTGATGCTCCTCGCGCGCGGTGGCGAAGGCCGCGGCGCACTCGTTCGCCGGCATCTCGGCAGTGCAGGCCTCGACGGAAGGATAGACGGTCGCCTCCTCGGGGCTGTCCTCGCCGCAAGCGAACAGGACCGGGCTGATGCCGCCCAGCAGCAGAGCCGCCACGGTGTGCGAGCGCTTCATCGGAAAGCCTTTCCTCCAGTCAATAGGTCAGCGAGCCATAGTTCAGCAGCCCGACGGCGATCGACAGGCTGCCGAGAAGAACGCCGTAGGCGGTGCGGTCGGCTTCGACGCCGGCACGGAAATCCGGCAGCAGCACGCGGGAGCCGATGACATAGACGAGAAGCTGCGACACCAGCGCGATCACTCCCCACACCGCCAGATCGACGATGCTGGTGGTGTGGGAGGCGACGCTGGTCAACGGCAGGGCGAAGCCGATCATGGCGCCGCCCAGGGTAAGCGCCGCGGTCGTGTTGCCCCGGCGGACCAGGGCCAGATCGCGATAGGGGGTGACGGCGGTGTAGGCCAGGATGAACAGCAGCAGGAAGCCCAGCATCACCGCGGCGAACAGCAGATAGGACGGAAGGGTGGTCAGGGACTGGAGAACCGGTGCCATGCGCTCATCCGACATTGCTTGACCGAACCCGGCGCGTTGCGCCGTTCGCAAGCATCCGGCAGGCGATGATCGCAATGGTAGCGGTCAAGCCGCATCTGCGCAGACGCGGTGCCTCCGTTGCTCCGGGACCGGGCGTCGGACCTATCCTTTTTTGCCGTTGCGCCGGCAAAATGGCTTCGTCAGGCTGTGAGTGAACATTCATTCACAGAGGGACGCCATGTCCATCGACGTTCGTCAGAAGGTCCGCGACGCCGCCATCGCGCTGTTTGCCCAGAAGGGGGTGAAGGCGACGACGGTCCGCGACATCGCCCGCGCCGCCGGGGTGTCGGAGGGGGCGCTCTACCGCCACTGGCCGAGCAAGGAGGAACTGGCGGCCGATCTGTTCGCGGCGGAATACACGGCCATGTCGCAAAGCCTGCGCGATGCCGCCGGCCAGGGTCCGGCGCCGGAGCGGCTGCGGCGGATCATCGGCCATGCCTTCCACTTGGCGGAGGCCGCTCCCGACCGCACCCGTTTCCTTCTGCTGTCGCAGCACGAATCGCTGCCGCTGGTGCCCGAGGGCCAGGAGACGCCGGTCGACGTGATCTGCGGCATCGTCGCCGACGGCATCGCCGAGGGCAGCATCGTACCGGCCGACCGCGACGCGCTGTCCCACATCGTCATCGGCGCCATCGTGCTGAACGTGCAGTCGCAGGTCTATGGCCGGCAGACGGCGCCGCTCTCCAGCCTCGCCGGGTCCATCGCCGACGCGATCCTCACCGGCATCGCAACCCCTACCGCCAGGATCGGAGCCGGACAATGAGCGCTTCCGCCCTTCTCGCTACGCGGCGCTTCCTGCCGCTGTTCCTCACCCAGTTCCTCGGCGCCTTCGGCGACAACGTCCTGCGCGGCGCCATCGCCGTGCTGGCGGTGTATGGTGTTGCCGGCGACGGCCTCCTGACGGGAGCGATGATCTCGACGCTGGCGGCCGGCGCCTTCACCCTGCCTTTCCTGCTGCTGTCGGCCACCGCCGGCCAGCTGGCCGACCGCTATGACCGCACGCTGATCGCCCGCATCGTCAAGCTGGCGGAGATCGGGCTGATGGCGATGGCGTCATTGGGCATCGTCGCCGCCGACCTGCCGGTCCTGATCATCGCGCTGGTCGGCATGGGCGCCCATTCGACGCTGTTCGGGCCGGTCAAATACGGCCTGCTGCCCGACCTGCTCGCCCCGTCGGAACTGACCGCCGCCAACGGACTGGTGGAGGCCGGGACCTTCGTCGCCATCCTGCTGGGCACCATCGCCGGCGGCTCGCTGGCCCTGCTCCACCCCTGGGCGGTGCCGGGGCTGCTCGGCGCCTCCGCGGTGCTGGGGCTGGCCGCGTCGCTGTTCATCCCGCGTGCCGGCAATGCCGACCCGGCGGTGCGTGTCGGCCTCAATCCGCTGTCGGTGACGGCAAAGGTGCTGCGCGCGGCCGCCGGCGACCGGGCATCGATGCGGGCGATCCACGGCATCTCGGTGTTCTGGGGCGTCGGTGCGGTGGTGATGGCGCAATTCCCCTCCATCGCCCGCGAGACGCTGGGGACCGACAGCGGTGGCGCGACCCTGCTGCTGGCGGTGTTCGCCATCGGTGTGGCCGCCGGCTCGGTGTTCGCCGGTCTCAGCCACCGCACGCCGTCCACCGCAGATGCCGGCCGCGCCGCCCTGGCCGGTCTGGTCGCCGCCCTGGCGGGGGCCGTCCTGCCCCTGCTGACCCCGGCCGCCCCGGCTTTGGTACCGCTGTCGCCGCTGGCCCTGCTGGCCCAGCCCTGGGCGCTGCCGCTGCTGGCCGACCTCTTCGTCATCGCCGCCGCCGGCGGGGCCTTCGCCGTCCCGCTCTATGCGCTGATCCAGCACCGGGCGCCGGCGGGAACCCGTGCCCGCGTCATCGCCGCCGCCAATGTGGTCAACGCGCTCTACATGGTGGCCGGCTCGGCCGCCGCCGCCGCGATGCTGGCGCTGGGGGCCTCGCCGCTGGTTGTCTCCTCCGTGGGTGGTGCCAGCATGCTGGTCGCCGTGGTGATGGCGCTCGCCGTCGATGCGCAGGCGCTGATGCGCGCCATCTTCCGTGCCTTCTTCAAGCTGGCCTTCCGGGTGGAGGTCCGTGGGGCCGAGCATCTGGCCGGTCTCGACGGCGCCGCCGTGGTGACGCCGAACCACCAGTCCTTCCTGGACGGCGCGCTGCTCGCCGCCTTCCTGCCGGGCATGCGCTTCGCCGTCGACACCCACATCGCCAGGCACCCCCTGGTCAAGCCCTTCCTGGCGATCGCCGACCATGTGACCATCGACCCGACCAACCCGCTCGGCACCCGAATCCTCGCCCGCGCGCTCGCCGACGGCGACAAGGTCTGCGTCTTTCCGGAGGGCCGGATCACCGTCACCGGGTCGCTGATGAAGATCAACGGCGGCCCCGGCATGCTGGCCGACAAGGCGCGCTGCCCGGTGGTGCCGGTCTGCATCGAGGGCGCCCAGCGTTCGGTGCTGTCGCGCATGCAGGGCCGGCTGCGGCTCGGCCTGTTCCCACGCATCACCATCACCGTGCTGCCGCCGGTGACGACTCCGGAGGTCGGCGGCCCCGGTGGTGGTCTGGTCGGCAAGAAGCGGCGCGCCGCCCTGAAGTCCTGGCTGTCGCGGGTGATGACGGAGAGCGTCTTCGCCGCCCGCCGTCAGCAGGAGACGCTGATGCTGGCCCTGCTCGACGCCCGGGCCAAGACCGGGGCGCGGGAGGATGCCGTCCAGGATGGCGACTTCTCCACCCTGTCCTACCGCGCGCTGGTGGCCCGCGCCCTGGTGCTCGGCCGCATCCTGACCAAGGGCACGGAAGCGGACGAGCCGGTGGGGGTGCTGCTGCCGACGGCCTCGCCGACGGCGGCGGTGTTCTTCGGCCTCGCCGCCCATGGCCGTCCGGCCGCCATGCTGAACTTCACCGCCGGCCCGGATGCGGTGAAGGCCGCCTGCCGCGCCGCCGGGGTGCGCCGGATCGTCACCTCCGCCCAGTTCATCGAGAAGGCCCGGCTCGGCGCGCTCGTCGAGGCGCTGGCCGCCGACCACGCCATCATCCATCTCGAAGACGTGAAGCGCGGGTTGCGGCTGGGCGACAAGCTGCGCGCCCTGGCGGCGCTGGTCGCGCCGGAACGGCTGCTGCCGCCGCAGGGAAGCTCCGACGACATCGCCGCCATCCTCTTCACCTCCGGGTCGGAGGGGCCGCCGAAGGGCGTGGCGCTCAGCCATGGCAACCTGCTCGCCAACATGGCGCAGGTGGCGTCGGTGGTGGACTTCACCCGGCAGGACGTGGTGTTCAACTGCCTGCCCACCTTCCATTCCTTCGGCCTGACCGGCGGCATGCTGCTGCCGATCCTGAACGGGGTGAAGACGGTGCTCTACCCCAACCCGCGCCATGTCCGGCTGATCCCGGAGCTGGTCTACCAGACCAACGCCACCGTCCTGTTCGGCACCGATTTCTTCCTGAACGCCTGGGCGCGGTCGGCCGACCCGTACGACTACCGCTCGCTGCGCCTCGTCTTCGCCGGGGCCGAGCGGCTTCAGGACGAGACGCGGCGCGTCTACACCGAACGGCTGCGCGTCCATCTGCTGGAGGGCTACGGCACCACCGAAACAGCACCGGTGATCGCCGTCAACACCCCGGCCCGCTTCCGCCCCGGCAGCGTCGGACAGCCATTGCCTGGGATCGAGACCGAACTGCTGCCGGTTCCCGGCGTCGATGCTGGCGGGCGGCTGCGGGTGCGCGGGCCGAACGTGATGAAGGGCTACCTGCATGCCGACCGTCCGGGCGAAATCCAGCCGCCGGCAGACGGCTGGCATGACACCGGCGATATCGTCGAGATCGACGCCGACGGCTTCATCCGCATCGTCGGCCGGGTCAAGCGCTTCGCCAAGGTGGCGGGCGAGATGATCCCGCTCGGCCTCGTCGAGGAGCTGGCGGGGCTCGCCGATCCGGACGCCGCGCATGCCGCCGTCACCCTGCCCGACCCCAAGCGCGGCGAGCGGATCCTGCTGGCGACCACCAGCGCCACGCTGTCCCGTGACGCGCTGGTCGCCGCCGCCCGGAGCCGGGGAGCGCCCGAGATCGCCATTCCGCGTGACGTTCTGCGCATCGACGCCGTCCCGCTGCTGGGCACCGGCAAGACCGATTATCCGGCCGTGACGCGGTTCGCCGCGGAGGCCGTCGCCACGGAGGCTGCATGATGGAGACCACAACAACGTCTGCCAAGGCGGCCGCCGACCGGCGCCCCATCGCCACCCGGTCGGCCCGCTGGGCGCAACGGCTGGCGGCGTGGCTGACCACGACGCCGGTGACACCGAACCAGATCTCGGTTCTGTCAGCGGTGTGGGCGGCGATCGGCGGCGCCCTTCTGCTGCAGGGCGGCGTGCTGGCCTGGATCGGCACCGCGCTCTGCGTCCAGCTGCGCCTGATCTGCAACCTGCTCGACGGCATGGTCGCGGTGGAGGGCGGCAAGGGCTCGCCGGTCGGTGCGCTCTACAACGAGATTCCCGACCGCGTCGCCGACACCGCCTTCCTGGTGCCGCTGGGCTACGCCGCCGGCCTGCCATGGCTCGGCTGGGCGGCGGCGCTGGCCGCCATGATGACCGCCTATGTCCGGACCTTCGGCGGTGCCCTGGGGCTGGCGCAGGATTTCGGCGGCGTGATGGCCAAGCAGCGCCGCATGGCCGCCCTCACCGTCGCCCTGCTCGCCCAGGCGATCGAGCATGCGCTGTGGGGGACGGGATACAGCCTGCTGGCGGCGGCCTGGATCATCATGGGCGGCAGCCTGCTCACCGTCGCGACGCGCACGCTCGGCATCGCCCGCCGCCTGAAGTCTCAGCATCTGGAGGCCCGGTCATGATCCCTCTTCTCCAACCGGCGCTCCGTCACGGTCTCCTGGGGCTGACCCGCCTGCTGGTCGGTGCCCGCGCGAGCTGGGAAGGCAGCGCTCCAGCAGATGTCCCGCGCATCTATTTCGCCAACCACACCAGCCACCTCGACACGCTCGCCGTCATGGCGGCCCTGCCGGCGGAGCTGCGGGCGCGCACCCATCCGGTGGCGGCGCTCGATTACTGGGGGGGCTCGGCCCTGCGGCGCGCGATCGCGGTGGGCTGCCTGAACGCGCTGCTGGTCGACCGCACCGGCAAGGCGACGGCGGAGGTGATGGACGCCATGGCGGCGGTGCTCGAAAGTGGCCAGTCGCTGATCCTCTTCCCCGAGGGCACGCGCGGCGACGGCACCGTGGCCCCGTTCAAGAGCGGCCTCTACCATCTCTCCCAACGGGTGCCGAATGCCGAGCTGGTGCCCGTCTTCATCGAGAACCTGCACCGGGTGATGCCGAAGGGCATGCCGCTGCTGGTGCCGCTGATCTGCACCATGCGCTTCGGCGCCCCGTTGGAAGCAGTCGCGGGTGAAGACAAGGCGGCCTTCCTGGAACGGGCCCGCGATGCGCTGGTGTCGCTGTCGCGGTCTCCATCCGCTTCCCAACCCGATTCCCAATCCACCGGCCAACGGACCGCCCAATGAACAGCGTGATGAACTCAGTGACGAATTTCCTCACCACCACCGACCCGCTGTTCCTCTGGCTCTCGGGCGCCGCCCTCGGCCTGCTGGTCACCGCCACACTGATCGGCGCCGTCCTGGCTTGGCGGGTGCAGACGCCGGCCGGCCGCGACACCGTGCGCAACCTGAACGCCCGCATCCGCTCCTGGTGGGTGATGGTGGCGCTGTTCGCCGCGGCAATGCTGCTGGGCAGCGTGGTGACGCTGGTGCTGTTCACCCTGCTGTCCTATCTGGCGCTGCGCGAGTTCATCACGCTGACGCCGACCCGGCGCGGCGACCATGCCGGGCTGTTCCTGTCCTTCTTTCTGGTCGTGCCGCTGCAATATTGGCTGATCGGGATCGGCTGGTACGGGCTGTTCTCGATCTTCATTCCGGTCTACGTGTTCATGGCGCTGCCGTCGCTGTCGGTGCTGGGCGCCGACCCGACCGACTTCCTGACCCGCACCGCCAAGGCGCAGTGGGGGCTGATGCTGGCGGTCTATTGCACCAGCCACGCGCCGGCCCTGCTGTGGCTCGACATCCCCGGCTACCGGCTGCCCGGCGCCCTGCTGCTGCTGTACCTGATGACGGTGGCGCAGCTGAGCGACGTCTTCCAATATGTCTTCGGCAAGCTGTGGGGGAAGACCCGGCTGTCACCCGGCATCAGCCCGTCCAAGACGGTGGAGGGGCTGGTCGGCGGCGGGCTGACCGCCGTCGCCATCGGCACCGGTCTGCACGTCATCACGCCCTTCTCGCCGCTCCAGGCGGCCGGCATGTCGCTGATCATCGTGATCGCCGGCTTCTTCGGCGGCTTCGTCCTGTCGGCGATGAAGCGCGACCTCGGGGTCAAGGACTGGGGCACCATGATCGAAGGGCATGGCGGCGTCCTCGACCGCCTCGATTCCATCGTGTTCTCGGCGCCGCTGTTCTTCCATCTCACGCGTTACTGGTTCACCTGACCGGGGGAGCCCTCGGCACAATCGGCGTCACAGGCCATGGCGACGGCTGCATCGTCGAACTGCTCTTCAAAGCGCTCGATGCGGCCGTTGTTCACACGCAGATGGTGATGGGTCACCGTCTCGATCCGCTTGCCGGTCTTGCGGTAGGTGGCGCCGACCAGATTCTGCACCCGGACATCATCGCCCTCGACCGTCATGTCGAGCATCTCGTGCCGGTCGATGACCCACTCCTGCATCAGCCCGTCGAAGTAGCGGCGGACGCCGTCCGCCCCCCGGAATGTCCCGGAAAAGGACGCGAAGACCGGTGATCCCCGGTTGGACACCCATTCGACGTCGGGAGACAGGTGATCGAACACCGCCTGGACCTCTCCGGCGCCATAGCGGTCGTAAAGGGTTCGCAGCCACGCCAGATCCGCTTGCGCCATGACGTCCTCCCTGCCCTGCTCCGGAGATTTCATCTTTCGGAGACCGGAGGCGGGATCCTACGCCCCTCCTCCTCCTGGACAAGCAAGACAGTCGGCGTGCCCCGAAGGATGAAGTCGCCCATCCGTCCGTGCGCAGGCGGCAATCGGATGGTGGGCGCCCACAAAGGGCGACCGATCAACAGGACTTTACAGAAAGACGGAGGCCAGTTCCGGCGGGCGCGACAGGGTGTGGGCGATCATCTCCAGCGCACCACGGGTCTCGTCGCGGTCGCAGCCGCCCAGGCACAGCCGCACCGCCTCCGGCGCCGGGCTGTTCACCGAGAAGGCGTCGCTGACGACGATGCCGAGCTTCGCCCCGCGCAGGGTCGCGGCGAAGCTCGACCGGCTCCAGCCCGCGGGCAGCGGCAGCCAGTAGTGGAAGGCCTCCGGCTTGGAGCGCGGGGCCGGTCCCGGCAGGATGCCGCGGGCGATGGTCTGGCGCAGGGTCGATTCCGCCCGGATGGCCGCCAGGATCGCCTGCGCCGTGCCGTCGCCGATCCAGCGGGTCGCCAGCGCCACCGTCAGCGGCGAGGCCATCACCGTCGTCGCCCTCAGGAAGGCGGACAACTGCCAGACATGACGCGCCTCCGGGACCACCAGATAGGCGACGCGCAGGCCGGCCCCCAGGACCTTCGCCACACCCCCGATATAAAAGACGATATCCGGCGCCAGGGCCGCCATCGGAACCGGCCCGCCGACCGGCAGCGCGCCATAGGCGTCATCCTCGACGATGGCGACGCCGTAATGGCGGGCGATGTCGACCAGGGCCTGACGGCGCTCGGCCGACAGAGTGATGGTGGTGGGGTTCTGCAGGGTCGGATTGCAGTAGAGCGCCTTGGGCGGACGGGTGCGGCAGACCTCGGCGAAGGCATCGGGCAGGATGCCGTTCTCGTCCATCGGCAGGCCGATCACCTCCAGCCCCAGCTGCGCCGCCAGCCCGCGCAGGCCGGGGTAGGTCAGAGCCTCGGCGCAGATGCGGTCGCCCGGCTTGGCCAGCGCGCCCAGCACCGCATGCAGGGCGCTGTGGGTACCGGCGCAGACCAGCAGCCGTTCCGACCGCACCGGCAGGCCGCGCAAGGCCAGCCAGTCGACGCCGGCCTGCCGGTCCTGTTCGGCGCCGCCGAACTCCTGATAGCGCAGCAGATCGACCAGATCCTGCCCGACCTCCGCCAGACCGGCCCGCATGCGCGCCAGCAGCTCCGGATCGTCGATGTCCGGCGGCAGGTTCATCGACAGGTCGGCGGAACAGCGCGCACTGGACCGGACAGGCGGCTGGGCGGCTGGAATGACGGCATCCCCGACCGGCAGCGCTTCCGGAGCGCAAGGAATTGTCGAAGCCTCGTCACGGACGAAGGTGCCGGCGCCGACGCGGGATTCGATCAGGCCGCGCCGCTGCGCCTCCTGATAGCCGCGGGCGACCGTGGTGAAATCGACCTCCAGCGCCTCGGCCAGCACCCGCTGCGCCGGCAGCCGGGCACCGGGCGCAAGGCGTCCGTTGCGCATGTCGTCGGCGATCACGTCGGCGATCGCGACGTAGCGCGGCTTGTCGCTGCCGTGGATCACCGCATGCCAGGGGTGCGGGCGCCCGACGGAAGACGGAAACTGACCTTGTAGCGTTTGCATTCAAACCACGTCCAACGCATGGATCCAAACTGAGCAGCGCCCGTTCCGGAGGCACCCCGCCCCGGACGGGACGGCGCATCCTAAGCGCCCCGCCCCACCCGTGGCAACCACCAGCTCCAACACCGCGACAAAGTCCCGCGGCCCTTTGTTTCCGGCCATTTCGATCATCCCATGCAGCATGCCGCACCCCCTGCGTCTTCTCCCCCGAACTTTGCGGAACCGCATCGCAACGGGTCGAAAAATCCGCTCAAACCGTGAGCATCTGGGTCGGATGGTCAAAATTTCGCCATCCATAGCCCGATCATTGAGCGGAAACCGCCACTTTGATCGCAGTCATTATACGCGGTCGCGGCGTTGATTGTATGGAAATCTAGGAGTTCCGCCGGAAAAGTGATCGGAAAAGTGACTGGCACGCGATTTGCTGATGACTGGAGGCCGGACGCTGCCACGCCAGGAGCGGACAGCCCGGCGCCGGGGGCGTCGATCACGAAGACGCCGAGACCAATAAAGGAGTGCGATCCATGCCTGCCGTCACCAAGCCGCAAAACCAGACCGGCGACGTCCTGGTGGATTACGAGGAGAAGGTGTTCGAGGACGTCAAGGCCGAGCCGGGGGAAAAGGCTCTGGTCACCTTCCACACGGTGGCGTTCGAAGGGTCCATCGGGCTGGTCAACCTGCTGCAGGCGACCCGGCTGCTGCGCAAGGGGTTCGAGACCTCGGTCCTGCTCTACGGCCCCGGCGTCACGCTGGGCGTGCAGCGCGGTTTCCCCACCCTGGGCGACGAGGCCTTCCCGGGCCATCAGGCGATGAACAAGCAGATCGTCAAGTTCATGGAGGAAGGCGGCAAGGTCTATGCCTGCCGCTTCGCGCTCCAGGCGCTTTACGGCCATGGCGAGGGTGCGCTGATCCCCGGCGTGCGCCCGATCAATCCGCTGGACGTGCTGGACATCGTCCTGCTCCACCGCAAAGCGAATGCATTCATTCTGAACACCTGGACGCTGTAACGGCACTTTAAGCGTAAGTCTGGAGGGCGGAGCATGACGGAGAAAAGAACGGTCCGGGTGGCGGCGGTGCAGATCGCCCCCGACCTGGACAGCGCGGACGGAACGGTGGAGCGGGTGTGCCGGGCGATCGCCGACGCCGCCGCGCAAGGAGCGGCGCTGGTCGTCTTCCCGGAGACCTTCGTCCCCTACTATCCCTATTTCTCCTTCGTGCGCCCGCCCGTCCTGGCCGGCGCCGACCATCTGCGGCTCTACGAGCGCGCGGTCGTCGTCCCCGGCCCGGTCACCGAGGCGGTCGCCGCCGCCGCCCGTGCCAACGGCGTGGTGGTGGTGCTGGGGGTGAACGAGCGCGACCACGGCTCGCTCTACAACACCCAGCTGGTGTTCGACGCCGACGGCCGGCTGGTGCTGAAGCGGCGCAAGATCACCCCGACCTATCACGAGCGCATGATCTGGGGCCAGGGCGACGGCTCCGGACTGACCGTGGTCGACACCGCCGTCGGCCGGGTCGGCGCGCTCGCCTGCTGGGAGCATTACAATCCGCTGGCGCGCTACGCCCTGATGGCCCAGCACGAGGAAATCCACGTCGCCCAGTTCCCCGGCTCGCTGGTCGGCCAGATCTTCGCCGACCAGATCGAGGTCACCATCCGCCACCACGCTCTGGAGTCCGGCTGCTTCGTGGTAAACGCCACCGGCTGGCTGACCGACGAGCAGATCCAGTCGATCACTCCCGACACCGGTTTGCAGAAGGCCCTGCGCGGCGGCTGCATGACCGCCATCGTCTCGCCGGAAGGCAACCATGTCGTGCCGCCGCTGACGTCGGGCGAAGGCATCCTGGTCGCCGACCTCGACATGGGTCTGATCACCAAACGCAAGCGGATGATGGATTCGGTCGGCCATTACGCCCGGCCGGAGCTGCTGTCGCTGACCCTCGACAACCGTCCCGCAGCGCCGATGACGACGACGGCCACCCCTGTCACCGCAATCGTCCCCTCCCCCAAAGCCGAGGCCGACCATGACGACGCCCAGCTCCTCCAGCTTGCCCGCTAGCCGGCTGATCACCGAACTGCAATCCTTCGGCGTCCGGCTGGCCGACCCCAGGGTCGGAGCCCCCAGCCGCCGCGGCGGCGCCGGTCCCAGCGACCACAAGGCGATGACGGTGGACGGGCGCACCGTGATGGTGCCGGTCCACACCGCCGGCGCCTTCGCCTCCCCCTATGTCGCCGAGCCGCCGGGTGCCGACGGCGCCAGCCTGGTGCGGCGCGACGGGGTGACGATGGGACGGGTGACCTTCCCCCGCCAGCCGCGCTTCTACGCGCTGCAGACCATGGACGGCGTCCCCTATTCCAAGATCGCCGTCCTGCACGGCGCCGACGTGCTGGCGACCACCGTTCTGCAGACCTGCATCCGCTACCAGAGCCGGACCAAGACCTGCCAGTTCTGTTCCATCGGCCAGTCGCTGGCGGCCGGGCGGACCATCGCCCGCAAGACGCCGGAGCAGCTGGCCGAAGTGGCGCGGGCCGCCGTCCTGCTCGACGGCGTGCGCCACATGGTGATGACCACCGGCACGCCGCCCACCCCCGACCGCGGCGCCGCCATCCTGTGCGAGAGCGCCGCGGCGGTGAAGGCGGCGGTCGACCTGCCGATCCAGGGCCAGTGCGAACCGCCCGACGACGACCGCTGGTTCGCCCGCCTGCGCGACGCCGGCATCGACACGCTCGGCATGCATCTGGAGGCGGTGACGCCGGAGGTGCGCGCCCGCATCATGCCCGGCAAGGCCAGCGTCCCGCTGGAGCGCTATTACTCGGCTTTCGAGGCGGCGGTGCCGGTCTTCGGCCGCGGGCAGGTGTCAACCTACATCCTGGCCGGGCTGGGCGACAGCCGCGAGGCGATCCTTGCCATGGCGGAGCGGCTGATCGGGATGGGCGTCTATCCCTTCGTCGTCCCCTTCGTCCCGGTCTCCGGCACGCCGCTGGAGGACCATCCCGCCCCGTCCCCCGCCTTCATGCACGACCTGCTGTCCGCCGTCGGCGGCATGCTGAAGCGCGCCGGCATGCGGGCGTCCGACAGCAAGGCCGGCTGCGGCAAATGCGGCGCCTGTTCCGCCCTGTCGCTCTTCGAAGACTGACCCCTTTCCCTGGAGTGTTTGCCATGACGAGCGTTCCCCATTTTCCCGTCATCATCGTCGGCGGCGGACAGGCCGGCCTGTCGGTCAGCCACAATCTGAAGAAGCAGGGCATCGAGCATCTGGTGCTGGAGAAGAACCGGATCGGCCATTCCTGGCGCAACGACCGCTGGGACAGCTTCTGCCTCGTCACGCCCAACTGGCAGTGCCGCCTGCCCGACTACCCCTATCAGGGCAGCGACCCCACCGGCTACATGGTGAAGGACGAGATCGTCGCCTATCTGGAGGGTTTCGCCGAGATGGTGAAGCCGCCGATCCGCGAAGGCGTCGCCGTCACCCGCCTGTCGCGCGGCGCGCATGGCGGCTTCGATCTGGAGACCAGCGACGGTCCGATGACCGCCGATCAGGTGGTGGTGGCGACCGGCGGCTATGACATCCCGATCGTTCCGCCCTACGCCCATGCCCTGTCGCGCGACGTCGTCCAGATGCACTCGGTCGACTACCGCAACCCGGACCAGCTGCCGCCGGGCGCCGTGCTGGTCGTCGGCTCCGGCCAGTCGGGCGTGCAGATCATGGAGGATCTCTATATCGCCGGCCGGCAGGTTCATCTGTGCGTCGGCCCGGCCCCGCGCTCTCCCCGCCAATATCGCGGCAAGGACGCGACCGAATGGCTGATGGAGATGGGCTATTACAAGCTGACGGTCGACAAACATCCGCTGGGCGACCGCGCCAAGGAGAAGACCAACCATTACATGTCCGGCCGCGCCGGCGGGCATGAGATCGACCTGCGCCGCTTCGCCCTGCAAGGGGTGAAGCTCCATGGCAGCATGGCGGGGATGGACGGTACGACGGTGCGCTTCGCCGACGATCTGGCGAAGAATCTCGACGATGCCGACGAGGTTTACGTTTCCATCCGCCGCGACATCGACGCCTACATCGCCAAGGCCGGCATCGATGCGCCGGAGGAACCGCCCTTCGTCCCGGTCTGGGCGCCGGACGGCGTGCCGGACGCCATCCCGGACGCCATCGACTGCGCCGCCGAGGGCATTTCCGCCATCGTCTGGGCCATCGGCTTCCGCCCCAACTATGGCTGGATCGAGTTGCCGGCCTTCGACGGCCGCGGCAACCCGAAGTTCCGGCGCGGCGTGTCGCCGGTCGATGGCCTCTATTTCATCGGGCTGCCCTGGCTGAACACCTGGGGATCTGGCCGCTTCCTGGGGGTGGCCGAGGATTCGGCCTATCTGGCCGAGGTGATGCGCGCCCGCATCGACGCCCGCCAGCCGGTCGCCGCCTGACTCTGTTCCGCCCTCCCAGGGAGCCCGACCCATGGCAGAAACAACGTCACCCGACAGCCCGCTGTTTTCCGTCATCACCAATCCGCTCCCCCATGGGCCGCTCACTGAACGGCCGTTCGTCCCCGGTCTCCACCGCATCAAGCATGCGACCGAAGGCTGGGAACGGCGGCAGGCGGCGGCCCTGCGCCGGCAGGTCTTCTGCGTCGAGCAGGGCCTGTTCGACGGCGACGACCGCGACGCCATCGACGACCGGGCGCTGACCATCGTCGCCCTGTCCGAGCTGTGCGGCATGCCGGACCGGGTGGTCGGCACCGTACGCATCCACCAGCCGGAACCGGGCCCGGCCCCCGGCGAATGGATCGGCTCGCGGCTGGCGGTGGCGGCGGACCACCGGCGGGCCGGATCGCTGGGGGCGTCGCTGATCCGCATGGCGGTCTGCACGGCGACGGCGCGCGGCTGCACCCGCTTCCACGCCCTGGTGCAGAGCCAGAATGCCCTGCTGTTCCGCCGGCTGCGCTGGCGCACCGTGGCGGAGGTGTCGCTGCACGGCCGGCCGCACCACCATATGGAGGCGGATCTGGCCCATTATCCGCCGATCCATGATGGTGCCAACGGCTTCCTGACCCTGGCGCGGAGAGCGGCATGAGTGCCGCCATCCCGTCACTGTCGGAACTGGCCAACCGGCTGCGCGCCAGCCCCGGCTTCGCCCATAAGGCGGATATCGCCGCGGTGGTGGCGGCGCTCGGAGTCGGCGGAACGGGGACGGTGCCGGTCGGCGACGACTGCGCCGCGCTTCCCGACGGCGACGGGCATCTGCTGGTCGCCGCCGAAGGCTTCGTCAACGGCTTCGTCGCGGCGGAGCCCTGGTTCGCCGGCTGGTGCGGCGTGATGGTCAATGTCAGCGACATCGCGGCGATGGGCGGCCGGCCGCTCGCCGTCGTCGATGCGCTGTGGAGCTGCGGCGAGGAGCAGGCCCGGCCGATCCTCGACGGGCTGCGCGCCGCCTCGGCCGCCTATGGCGTGCCCATCGTCGGCGGCCACACCAACAGCCGCAGCGACCGGCCGCAGCTGGCGGTGTCGATCGTCGGCCGGGCCGGGCCGCTGCTGACCAGCTTCGATGCCCGTCCGGGCGAGCGGCTGATGATGGCGGTGGATCTGCGTGGCCGCTATCACGAGCCCAACCCCTTCTTCGACGCCGCCACCGCCGCCCCGCCGGAGCGGCTGCGCGGCGACCTCGCCCTGCTGCCGGGTCTGGCGGAGGATGGGCTGTGCCGCGCCGCCAAGGACATCAGCATGGCGGGGACTGTCGGCACGGCGCTGATGCTGCTGGAATGCTCCGGCGTCGGTGCCCTTATCGACGTCGCTGCCGTGCCGCGGCCGGAGGACGTGCCGCTCGACCGCTGGCTGCTGTCCTTCCCCAGCTTCGGCTTCCTGCTGAGCGTGGCGCCGGAGCATGAAGCCACGGTGGCCGCCCCCTTCCACGCCCGCGGCCTCGCCTGCGCCACGATCGGCGAGGTGCGACAGGGCAGCGAAGTGATGCTGACCGATGGCACGGAGTCGGTGCCGCTGTGGGATTTCGCCGACCGGCCGCTGATCGGCTGCGGCACGACCGGTCCGTTGGCAGAGGCGCGGTCATGACTTTGTCGGTCGCCCTCCTCGCCCATTCCACCAATCCGCGCGGCGGCGTGGTCCACGCCCTGGAACTGGCAGAGGCGCTGACCGCCCTCGGCCAGCATGCCGTGGTGCATGCGCCCGATCCGGCAGGACGCGGCTTCTTCCGGACGACCCGCTGCGGAACGGTCGGCGTCCCGGCCCGGCCGGTGCCACCGGACGCCGGGCTGCGGGCGCTGGTCGAAACCCGGATCGCCGATTACGTCGCCCATTTCAGCCAGCCCGGCGCGGCGCGGTTCGACCTCTACCACGCCCAGGACGGCATCAGCGGCAACGCGCTCGCCGACCTGCGCGAACGCGGAGCGATACCCGGCTATCTTTACACCGTCCATCACATCGACGGCTTCGACGATCCGGCAGTCGACGCGCTACAGATGCGGGCGATCCGGTCAGCCGACCGGGTCCTCTGCGTGAGCCGGCTGTGGCGGGACGTGCTGGCGCAAGAGCACGGCATCGACGCGACAATCGTCGGCAACGGCGTCGACCGCGACCGCTTCACCCCGGATTCCGTCGCGGCGGATGCGGACTGGCGCGGGCGGCTGGGCCTGACCGGCGGACCGGTCTTCCTGTCGGTCGGCGGTGTCGAGGCGCGCAAGAACAGCGTCAGGATCCTCGACGCCTTCCGCGAGATCCGGCACGACCGCCCGGACGCGCAGCTGGTCGTCGCCGGTGGCGCCTCGCTGCTCGACCACAGCCCGGAGCTGCTGGCTTTCGACGCGCGGATCGCCGCCGACGGCCTTTCCACCGGTCCGGGCGGGGCGGTGGTCCGCACCGGGCCGCTGCCCGACGCGGCGATGCCGTCGCTCTACCGTCTGGCCGATGCGCTGGTCTTCCCATCATTGCGCGAAGGGTTCGGGCTGGCGGTGCTGGAGGCGATGGCCTGCGGCACGCCCACCATCGTGCCGGCCATCGCCCCCTTCACCGAACATCTTGAGCCCGGCGATGCCGAATGGGTCGATCCGCTCGACAGCGGGTCCATCGCACGGGCGATGCGCGCGGTGCTGGAGCCGCGACGGGCGGACGCGTTGCGCGGCGCCGGCCTGCTGCGGACCGCCGGCTTCGGCTGGGAGCGCTGCGCCGCCCGCCATGTCGCCGAATACACCCGTTTCCTGACCGACCGGAGGAGCCCTGTCCCATGCCTGAAATGATCTTCCGCGTGCGCTGGCCCGACGGAACGCTGTCGGACTGCTATTCGCCCTCCCTGGTGATCCGCGATCATCTGGAGGAGGGAAAAATCTACAGTCTCGCCGACTTCGTCCGCATCAGCCGCACAGCCCTGACCATCGCCAGCGACCGCGTGGCGGCGAAGTTCGGCTTCCCCTGTTCGCGGGCCGCGCGCCAGATCGCCGCCATCGATGTCGCCGCCGCGCGCTTCGCCGACGACCCGGAGGCGACGGTCACGGTCGTCGCCCTCACCTGACCGAAGCGGGGACCACCCATGTCCGTTGCCCTCACATCCGTTGCCCACACGGGACTTAGCCACTCCACCGGCATCGGCGGGCCGATCACGGTGGGCATGCCGCAGCTTGCCCTGAACGGGCTGTCGGAACATTGGCTGCTGAAGGAGTGCGGGCACCGGCATTGGCTGATGCTGGCGGAGCTGTTCGGACAGCCGGTGCCCGACTTCCGCGACGGCGAGGGGGCGACGCTCTATGCCACCTTCACCGGCGTTTCCCTGGCCCGCGCCCGCCTGGACGAGGTGAGGGAACATGACCGGATCGCCATCGACGGCAGGATCGTCCGGACGTCGCGAACCCAGTATCTCAGCATCCAGACCGTCCACGCCAACGGCAGGCCGGTCGGAACCGTCACGCTGCAATCGATCTTCCTGAAGCGGGCGGTGGCGGGCGATAACCTCAGCGTGCTGCGCGCATTGCCGCATCCGGCGCCGAGACCGGCGCCCGTCCTGACCTCTCCCTCGCCGTTCGCCTCGCTGTGCCAGCGCTTCCGGCGGGACGACTGGGACGAGCATTGGAGCTTCCGCCGGACCGCGCGCCGCCCGGACCGCGAGGTCGTGGTCGATCCCTGCCCGGCCGCCGACTTCAACGGTGCCGGCTTCCTCTATTTCGCCAGCTTCCCGGCCATCCTGGACCGGGCCGACTGGGCGTTGGAGCGCGCGGCCGGGACCGACTGGATCACGACCGACCGGGATTTGTTCTATTACGGCAACATCAACCCCGGCGACCGCCTGATCGTCCGCCGCTGCGGCGTCCATGACGAGGCAGATGCGCGCATCCGCTGGTTCGACATTCTGCGGGAAAGCGACGGCAAGCGGATCGCCGACGGGTTCTGGAGAAAGGAGCGGCCGGCGGGGTGATCCGGGCCCCGCCGGCCGGCGCGTCAGTCACCCGTGAGCCGGCGGCGGGCATAGGCGGCGGACAGGTAGCGGCGGATCAGCGCATCGAATTCGGCCGCCTTCATTCCGCGGATGCCCATCGCCTCCAGCACCACCGTCCGCTCGCGCCGGTTCACCTTGTTGTAGATGGAAAAGCCGATCCGGTTGGGCAGGGGCGCCTCGTCATGCAGCGCCAGCACCAGCGCCAGCCGGCGCGCCGCCGACACCCGCATCCCGGCCACGTCGGTCCAGGCGATGGGCTCCCGCAGCCGCGCCGACATCAGCGCCTCGGGGGTCAGGGTCATCAGCGGCGCCTTCGTCTTGCGACGGACCCAGGCCGCATAGGCCAGGGCGAAGCAGACACCGAGCGTCGTCACCCCCCCGACAAATGCCCGTGTCTCCGGATCGTTGCCGAGGCCGAGTTCCCGCCCGAAGACAATGACGCCGATGGCGAAGGCGGCGAACATCGCGGCGATGAAGCCCATGGCCCAGATCATCGGTCTGCCGTTCTCGTAGAGCACCGTGTGCTCCGTCGGAACGGCCGCCGCCGTGGCCTCAAGCTCCTCACGGGTCAGCCGATGCGCCTCGCGCGCCTCGTCGAGGAATGCCGCCGTCAGGGTGTGGCAAATCCCGCTCCAGTCGGCGAACAGCCGGTGCGGCAGGCTGGTGTCTTCCTCCACCGGTCCGCGGGCGGCGCGAGCCAGCAGGCGTTCGTCGAGCTGGACGCCAAGGGTGCTGATCCGCAGGGCGGTGGTCGGGTGGCTGTCGGTCGGGTGGGGCTGGCACTCCTCCAGATGCGCGGCGGGATCGGGGGGACCATTTTCGACACGCCGCAGGATCTCGGCCATCAGGTCCGGCCCGGCCGTATCGGGGGCGGAGAAGGCGTCGTTCAGCGTCCCGACGATGGCCGGCGCCAGTGCGGCGGTGCGAAGCAGGGCGAGGGGAACGCTCTCCGGACCGCTGACCAGACTGGCCCGGCGGTCGGCCTCCAGCTCGCGTTGCCGCCGGTGCTGGGCGACGGCGATATCGAAACTCTCCAGCGTGTGGAAACCGAGATGCAAGGCCGGAGCGAGCATGAAGCCGCCGGTGCCCGTGCGCTCGCCGAGCGCGGTCAGGGTCCGCCACAATCCGGCATGGATCGGGGCGAAGCGGCGGCTGTAGGTGGTATCCCCGCCCGAGAAATGCGCCAGTTCATGGCCGATGACCGCCGCAAGTTCGGCCTCGCCGATCAGCGGCAGGCAGGGAGCCGGCAGATGAAGGGTACGGCCCGACAGCACCCGCTCCCCGCCGAGCGGCCGGACCGGCGCCTCGGTGACGAAGAAGCCCTCGGTCAGGCCGACCAGGATGCTGTCCGGCATCAGCGCTTCGTGCCGGGCGGCCAGATCCTCGACGAAGCGCCAGAGACCCGGCGCCTCGTCCCGGCTCACCACCACGCCGCGGATGTCGAGCGGCTCCACGGTGTAGAGATCGAAGACGCGGCGCATCGCGATCACCGCCATCACCGCACTGTAGGCGGCGAGACCGGCGAGCATCACGGCAGCGGCGAAGAGCTTGACGCTGCCGGTCGACAGATGGTCCCAGAACCACAGGCTCGCCGCTTCGAACAGCGAGGCAGAGACGCTGGCGATGCTGAGGCCGACGAGCACGGCGGCGAGCGCGAAGGGCAGGCCCCGCCGCAACCGGTCGAAGCTGCGGACCAGGGCGTCGCGCGACCGCCGCGCCCGCAGGGCCGCGATCCGCGCCGCCAGCAACCCGGTCAGCCCGGCAAGGAAAGCCAGCAGGCCACCGGCCATCGTGCCCCAGCTCAACGGGTAGCGGATCTGCGATACTTCGGCGCCTTCGTCCATCGTGTCGATGGCCTTGCGGACCCCGGCAACGGCCATCGAGACCGGCATTCGGCGGCCGTCCGGTCCGCCCATGGTGACGATGGCCGTTGGAGTCTTCGCTTCGATCTGCTGAAGCTGTGCCAGAACCTGCGGCAAATCCTGTCCGGCCTGCCGATACTCGTCGAGCGTGGCGGCGGCCCGCTGCTCCTGCCAGATCCCGAGCGCCACGAACGACAATGGAACGACCAGCAGCCAGATAACGCGAACGAGCCACAGAGGAAAGCGAATGGCACGCCGGACGGTGCCAGCCATACTACCGGAAGCGATTGTGTCCGCCACGTCCGATCTCCCATTCGTCGACGCATCGCGCGGGAGGATCGCGCAATGCGCGCAACGGGGCCAGCCGCGCGGAAGGGGTAGCGATTTCACGTCACGCCGCCCGACGAGGCGCTGAACAGGCTAATCGCCGTCTCAGGCGGCGGCCGGAAGGCGCAGGCCGGCGCGGTGCGGGACAGACGCCAGCAGGTCACGGAGCCACCGCTGCGCCGGATGGACATCGTTGCGGCGGTGCCAGGATAAAGCGAAGAGGATCGGCGGGAGGTCGAGCGGGGCCGGCATGATGCAAAGCCGTTCCGCATGGCCCGACGCGGCGACCACCCCCTCCATCAAGGTTGCGATCAGATCGGTTTGCGCGACGAGGGCAGGCGCGGCGTAGAGCTGCGGCAGCGTCAAGGCCAGCCGGCGCTTCAACCCCTGTCTGGCCAGGGCGGCATCGACCACGCCGTAGTTTTCATTCTCCGGCGAAACCAGAAGGTGCGACTGCTCCAGAAAGCCGTGGAGGTCGAGAGGCGGGTGTACGGTCGGATGCCCCTTGCGGACGACGCAGACGAAACGCTCCTCGAACAGGGGCCGACTGACAATCCTGGCCGTGGATGACGGTGGCACGCCGACCGTCAGATCGACCTCGCCGGCGTCCAGCATCCCGATGGCATCGTCCCGTGCGATGAAATTGCGGATGCGCAAGGTGATGCCGGGGGCCCGTTCGCGCAGGACCCCCAGCAGTGACGGCAGCAGCGCGAAGGTCGGATGGTCCGACAGGCCCAGGGTGAAGCTGGCGGTGGAGGTGGACGGGTCGAAGGTCTGCGTGAACTCCAGGGCGCGCTGAAGCCCGGTCAAGGCCTGGGCGATCGGCTGCGCCAGATCGAGTGCCAGCGGCGTCGGTTGCAGACCATTCGGCCCGCGGATGAACAGCTCGTCCTTCATAAGCCCGCGCAAGCGTGCCAGCGCGGCGCTCATCGCCGGCTGGGTACGGCCGATGCGGGCTCCGGCCCGCGTCACGCTGCGTTCGGCCATCAGGGCGTCGAAGGCGACGAGAAGGTTCAGGTCGATGCCGTGCAAATCCATGTCATGGATGTTTCCACATATCAAAGATCGATTTCAAGCATGTTCAGGCTTCGGATAGCGTCTCCCCATCGCACTGCCGACAGGAGAGGCTCCATGACACCGAGCACCGCCACGCTGACTGAAACCGGCCTGACGCCGCAGGACCGCCACGCCATCGACACGCTCTACCGTGCCTTCAACGAAGGCAATCCGGACCTGCTCGACGAGGCCCTGGCCGAGGACTGGCAGGACATCCCCCTCAATCCCGGTCAGCAGCCGGGACGCGAGGGGATGAAACCGTTGATCCGCAGCTTCCTGACGGCTTTCCCCGACACGAAGATCGAGGTCCTGGACATTCTCGGCGCACCCGGACGGGCCGCCGTACGCGCGGTGATAACCGGAACGCACCGCGGGGAATGGTTCGGAATCGCCCCGACCGGCCGGTCCTTCCGGGTGGCGATCCACGAGTTCCACCGCATCGCCGACGGCAGGCTGACCCACACCTGGCATCTTGAAGACTGGTTCGGCTGGATGAACCAGGTCGGATGGCCGGGGCGACAGGACGCCGGCAGCCCTGATCACGGGGGGATCGTCTGATGCGATCGCACTCTAGAGTCTGTCTGGTACTCATTGATGAAGCACCAGACAGACTCTAAGTTTTGATTTTCCGTGCGATCGCTTCAGACGGAATCGTCTGAAGCGATCGCACCCGAACACTAGCTCCGGGCGACGGGGCGGACGGTGATCTCGTTGACCCCGATCTCCCGCGGCTGTTCGATGGCGAAGAGGACGGCCCGGCCGATCGCTTCCGGGTCGATCGCATTGCGGCGGTACTCCACCATCGCCCGGGCAGCGGTTTCGTCGGTGATGGTGTCGGCGAGTTCGGACCGCGTGACGCCGGGATAGATGCAGGTCGCGCGGATCGTCCCGCTTTCCTGGCGCAATCCGTCGGTGATGGCCCTGACCGCGAATTTGGTCGCGCTGTAGACGGCCGAGGTCGGCACCACCTCGAAGCTGCCGACCGAACCGATGTTGACGACATGTCCGCTTCGCTGCGCCTCCATCACCGGCAGGACCGCCGCGATGCCATGGAGCACGCCGCGGATGTTGACGTCGATCATGCGGTCCCATTCCTCCACCTTCAGCGAGGCGAGCGGGGACAGCGGCATCACGCCGGCATTGTTGACGAGGACGTCGACGCGGCCGAAGCGCTCCCTGGCTTCGGCAACGAAGCCCTCCATGCTGGAGCGGTCGGTGACGTCGAGGGCGCGGGCGGCGGCCATGCCGTCCTTCGCCTGGATCTCCTTGACGAGCGCGTCGAGCCGGGCGGTCCGCCGCGCCCCCAGCATCAGGGCGGCGCCGGCCTGGGCGAGGACGCGCGCGGTGGCTTCGCCGATGCCGCTGGAGGCACCGGTGATGAGAACGACCTTGTCGATGGTCATGACAGTCTCCTGGCTTTCTTGATTGTGGGAAGCGGTTCGTGGCGCTCACTGCGCCATGCGCCCGCCGTCCATGCCCACAAGGTGGCATGCGGCCGCTGTCGAGATAACTTGCCAATAACTGGACGCTGTGGTTAGAACAGCTAACCAATGCAGATCGACCTGAACCTGCTGCCCCTGTTTGCCGCGGTGGCGGAGACCGGCAATTTCCGGGCGGCGGCGGACCGCCTCGGGGTGACGCGCTCGGCCGTCAGCCAGGGCGTGCAAAGGCTTGAGGCCGCACTCGGCCAGGCACTGTTCCTGCGCACCACCCGCAGCGTGCGGCTGACCGAAGCCGGCGAGCGGTTCCTGGCGCAGGTCTCAGCTCCGCTGGCCGAGATCGCGAGCGCCATCGACGCGCTGTCCGGCTCGGCGGCGGAACCGCGTGGCCTGCTGCGGATCGCCGCCACCTCGATCGCCGAGCGGTTCCTGTCCGGGCCGCTGATCGCCTCCTTCAGCGAGGCCTATCCCGGCGTCACGCTCGACGTGACCGTGACGGACCTGGAGTTCGACATCGTCGCCGCCGGCTTCGATGCGGGGGTACGCCTGGGTGAGGTCATCGAGCGTGACATGATCGCGGTGCCGCTGACCGGCGACCAGCGACAGATCGCGGTGGCGACACCGGGCTATCTGGCGCGCCATGGCATACCGCTGCACCCGCGCGACCTCGTCCGCCACCGCTGCATCGGCTGGCGGACGCAGCCGGACACGGCGCCCTATCGCTGGGAGTTCGAGAAGGACGGACACGCCTTCGACGTGTCGGTCGAACCGCAGATCACCACCAACGACATGCTGCTAATGCTCCGCACGGCACTTGCCGGCGCCGGCATCACCTTCGGCATGGAAGAGACGTTCCAGCCCTATCTGGAGCGTGGGGAACTCGTCTCGATCCTCGACGACTGGCTGCCGCCCTTCGCCGGCTTCTTCCTGTATTTTCCGAGCCGGCGCACGGTGACGCCCAAGCTCCGCGCCCTGATCGACCATGTGCGGCGCCACCGGGAGGGATCGAAGTCCGGCAAACCGTCCCGTCCCCCCTCGCCATAGCCGCTTTCAAATGATCGGGCGTGGCCGACGGCCTGCCCTTCGCCCAACGTTTCGCGTGCAATACAATCATACCCGGAAACGATAAGGCTTCCCTTCCGGCCCCGGCATGTTGAAAATCGCCGTCGATACGGAAAGGCGGCAACCATGCGTTGGTTCATCCTTGGCATCCTGTTCCTCGCGCGCACCTGCATGGCGCTGGAATTCCAGATCCTCGGTGCCGTGATGCCGTTCGCGCGGACGGATCTGGGCATCGACTATGCCGCCCTCGGTCAGCTGATGGGGCTGTTCATGCTGCCGGGGATCGTGCTGGCCCTGCCGGCAGGCATGCTGAGCAGCCGGTTCGGGCTGAAGCGGCTGGCGGTCTTCAGCCTGCTTCTGCTGGCCGGCGGCAGCGCGCTGTTCTCCGCCGGCCACGACTACGACACCGCCATGGCCGGGCGGCTGCTCGGCGGGGCTGGCAATGCGGTGCTGAGCGTTCTGGTGTCGGCGATGGTGGCCGAATGGTTCCGCGACCGCGACCTGTCGACGGCGCTGTCCATCGTGTTCATCAGCTGGCAGTTCGGGCTGGCCGTCTCGCTGGCGGTGTTCCCGGCGATCGCCGAGGCGGCATCCTGGCGCTGGGCCTACCATCTGACGACACTGGTCTGCCTGACCGTGGCGGTGCTGGTGGCCGTCACCTACCGCTCGCCCGCCGGCACCGTCACGGCGCACCGCGGCATGCCCAGCCTGCGCCTGATCCTGCGGCGGCAAAGCATCCTGCCGACGCTGGCCGGCATCATCTGGACCGCCTACAATGTCGGACAGGTGATCTTCCTGACCTATGCGCCGGCCCTGCTGGCCTCCACCGGCCTGTCGGTGGCCGAGGCGTCGCGTACCGTCAGCCTGACCGTGTGGGTGACCATGGCGACCATGCCGCTGGGCGGCCTGCTGATCGACCGCTCCCGCCGGCCGCTGTTGCCGGTCGCTATCGGGTCGCTGGGGGCGGCGGCAGCCGGAATGGCTTTCGCCCTGGGGGCACCCCCGGCGGCGAGCTGCATCGTCGCCGGCCTGTTCCTCGGTCTGCCGGCCGGCGGCATCCTCGCGCTTCCCGCCCGGCACTCCGCCCCGGCCGACACCGCCTGGTCGCTCGGATGGTTCATGACCGTCTTCTACGTCCTGATGACCCTCATCCAGATTCTGGCGGGGCTGATCCGCGACTGGACCGGCAGCGATCTCGCCACCGTCGGGCTGGGCTGCGGCCTGCTGGCGACGGTCGCCATCGGGCTGATCCCCTTCGAACTGGCCCGCCGCGCCCTGCGGCCAGCCGCCGCCATGGCGCCGCAGCCGGCGGCCGGCGTCTGACCCATCGGCGCGGATTGCTGATGGCCGGTGAATGGATCACACTGAATGGATCACACTGCCCCGCCGCCGGGTCGGATGGTCGGCGGCAGTCAAAAGCAGGGGATGAGCGCGGGATGGACGGCATGCTTCAGGAACGATGGGACGCGGTCATTTTCGACTTCGACGGCGTGCTGTGCGATTCCAACCACCTGAAGGGGGAAACCTTCGCCACGCTGTACGCCGACGACGGACCGGCGGTGCAGGACGCCATCCGCGCCTATCACCGCGACAACGGCGGCATGCCGCGGCGCGAAAAGCTGGCGCGCTTCGAACGCGACCTGCTCGGCCGCGTCCTCGACGAGGAACGGCTGGACCGCCTGGTCGACGGCTTCGCCGCAGCGGTGGAGGAGGCGGTGATCGCCTGCGCCGAGATTCCCGGTGCGACGGAGTTCCTCGCCACGCATGCCGGCCGTCCCTCGCTGTTCATCATTTCCGCGACGCCGCACGAGGAAATGCTTCGCATCGTCGAGCGGCGGGGCATGGCCGACCGCTTCGTCTCCGTCCATGGCAGCCCGCCGGGCAAGGCGGAGACGGCGGCGATGCTGCTGGCCCGCCATGGCCTGCGCCGCGAGCGCGTGGCGTTCGTCGGCGATGCCGTTCAGGATTATGCGGCGGCGACGGCCCTCGACCTGCCCTTCGTCGGGGTGCGCGATCGCGATGGCCGGCATCCCTTCCCCGAAGGAACGCCGACCATCGCCGATCTGCGGGACCTGGCCGCGGTGCTCTCTACGCTTTAACCCCGGTCCACTGCCATGCAAGGCGTGGAAGGATCAGGGCGACGGCTGGGCGGACGCCCGGGCGGCCAGCGGCATGACCGGGATGCCGCCCGTCGATTCCTGCGACCGCTCGGTGGCGGCACAGCCCTGGTTCAGCTCGCGGTGCAGGACCTCGCGGTCGCAGGCGTTCTCCCAGATCGAGACGACGATGCTGGCGACGCAGTTGCTGATGATGCTGGTCAGGGCGCGGGCTTCGGACATGAAGCGGTCGATGCCGACCAGCAGCGCGACACCGGCCACCGGCAGGTCCGGCATCACCGTCAGCGTGGCGACCAGGGCGACGAAGCCGCTGCCGGTGACGCCGGCGGCACCCTTGGAGGTCAGCAGCATCACGCCGAGCATGGCGAAGATCTGGCCGGCCGACAGGTGGATGTCGCAGGCCTGGGCGATGAACAGCGAGGCCAGGGTCAGATAGATCGCCGTGCCGTCGAGGTTGAAGGAGTAGCCCATCGGCAGCACGAGGCCGGAAACGCCCTTCTTGCAGCCCAGCGCTTCCAGCTTCTGCAACACGCGCGGCAGCACCGGTTCGGACGACGAGGTGCCGAGCACGATCAGCAGTTCCTCGCGGAAGTAACGCAGGACCTTCCACAGGCTGAAGCCGTGCAGCCGGGCCAGCGTGCCGATGATCGCCACCAGGAAGAAGACGCAGGCGACATAGAAGGTGAGGATCAGCAGGCCGAGCGAGCCGATGCTGTTGATGCCGTATTTGCCGACGGTGAAGGCCATCGCGCCGAAGGCGCCGACCGGGGCCAGCTTCATGATGAAGCCGAAGGCAGCGAACAGCACGTGGGAGAAGGAGTCGATGCCCTGGACCACCGGCTCGCCGGCCTTGCCGACCCGCGTCAGCCCGAAGCCGACCAGCACGGAGATCAGCAGCACCGGCAGCACCTCGCCCTCGGCGAAGGCGCCGAAGAAGGAATGCGGGATGATGTGCAGCACGAAATCGGTGAAGCCGACTGGCGCCGCCTGCTTGGCGTAGCGCGCCGCCACCGCGGGGTCGAGCGACGACGGCGACACATGCATGCCGACGCCGGGCTCGATGATGATGACCGCGGCCAGCCCGATGAGGAGCGCCGCCGCCGTCAGCGCATAGAACAGCGCCATCGACTTGACCAGCGTCTTGCCGATCTCGCGGGTGTCGTTGAGGCTGGTGATGCCGCTGACGATGGTGCAGAAGACCACCGGCGCGATCATCATCTTGACCAGCTTGACGAATCCGTCACCCAGCGGCTTCAGGGAGGCCCCGAAGTCCGGCCAGAAATGACCGGCCAGGATGCCGAGGGTGAGGCCGACGACGACCTGGAAATAGAGGGCCTTGTAAAGGGCCTTGGATTTGGTCGGCGCCGGAGTGTGGGTGCCCGCTTGTGGACGCATTGCGTTTCCTCCTTTGTATGCTGTTGCGTCAGGCCGCAAGGGCGGCCTGCGGCGGGGCCGGCGGCCGTGCGAACACGGTTCCCTCGAACAGGCGCCGCGCGGTGCGCAGGATGCTGGCGATCGGGGCGGCCGTGGTCAGGGTGGATTGGCCGGCCCCAGCTTCAAGACGGACGGTCAGCTGACCGGCCGGATGTTCGAATATGACGTCGCCGGGCATGTCGAACCGTCCCACCAACGCGGCGGCCACGGTTCCCGGAATGGTGCAGGCGGTGGCGGTGGCGACGGCGCCGGTGATGGCCAAAGCCCGGTGGCAGTCATGCGGCATGAAATAGCGCACGGACAGCGTGCCGCCGCGCGTCGGCGGGGCCAGCAGGACCGGCTTGGGGATCACCATGCCGGCCGCGTTGGCAAAGCCCATGCGGCGGCCGGCCTCGACGCGCAGCGCCTCCAGCCGGGCCATGAACGCGCGGTCGGCCCGGTAGCTGTCGGTCGGCTCGTAGCCGGTCTTGCCGAGATCGGTGGCGCGGACCAGCATCACCGGGATGGCGGCGTCGATGCAGGAGACCTCGATGCCGCCAAAATCCCCATGGATCAGGTCGGCCGGCGCACCGGTCGGCAGCAGCCGGCCGGTGTTGGCGCCGGCGGCATCCAGAAAGGAGAGATGGATGGGGGCGGCGGTGCCGGGCACGCCGTCGATCACGGCCTCGCCCTCATAGACCACCTGTCCGCCAGGGGTCTGGATCCGGGCCTCGATCAGCTTGCCGGTGTTGACGTTGTGGATGCGCACCACCGTGACGCCGTCCACGGCCGGGACCAGCCCGGATTCGATGGCGAAGGGGCCGACGGCTGCCAGCATGTTGCCGCAGTTGGGCGAGGTGTCGACCACACCTTCCTGCACCCGCACCTGGGCGAACAGGTAATCCACGTCGGCACCGGCCCGGGTGGCGGGACCGACGATGGCGGCCTTGCTGGTCAGCGGGTTGCCGCCGCCGATGCCGTCGATCCCGAGATCGTTCCCCGCCCCCATCACCGAAAGCAGGAGGGCGTCGCGCTCCGCCGGACGGGCGGGAAGGTCGGACGCCAGGAAGAATGGCCCGCGGGAGGTCCCGCCGCGCATCATCACGCAGGGAATGCCGATCTGCCGGTTCATCGGATTGGTCATGGCGCTTGGTTTCTCTTGAGGTCGCCAATGGGCGAGGAAAGCCGATGCGCCGATATTCCGATCGCGAACCATATTTGTGAAATGCATTGATTCGGGATATTATTCCGTTTCACGCATCAATGCGTACGCCTTGGAGCTGGGCATGAATTTCGAACTGGTGGATTTGAAGGCGTTCGTCGCGGTGGCGGAACTGGGCAGCTTCAATCGTGCCGCGGAGCTGCTGAACCTGTCGCAGCCGGCGCTCAGCCGCCGCATCCAGAAGCTGGAGGACATGCTGGGCGTGGCGCTGTTCGAACGCTCGACCCGCCATGTCGCGCTGACGATGGTGGGGCGCGACTTCATGCCCAAGGTCCGGCGCTTCCTGGACGAATTCGAAACGTCGCTGCTGGGGATCAGCGATCTCGGCGCCCGCAGCGGCGGCCAGATCACCATCGCGTCGGTTCCGACGGCGGTGTTCTATTTCCTGCCGAACGCGATCAGCCGCTTCAGCATCGCCTTCCCGCGCATCCGCATCCGCATCCTGGATCTCGGCGCCAACGAGGGGCTGGAGGCTGTGGCGCGTGGCGAGGCCGATTTCGGCATCAACTTCATCGGCACCTCGCACCCGGACATCGAATTCACGCCGCTGGCCGAGGATCCCTTCGTCGTCGCCTGCCGGCACGACCATCCGCTGGCATCGCACAAGGTGGTGAACTGGGAGGAACTGGCCGCCCACCGGGTGATCACCGTGGGCCGGACCAGCGGCAACCGGGCGCTGATCGACAACGCCCTGGCGCAGCATGGCCTGAAGATGAGCTGGTCCTACGAGATCACGCACCTTGCCAGTTCGCTCGGGCTGGTGGAGGCGGGGCTTGGCGTCGCGGTGTTGCCCAAGCTCGCCACCCCCTCCTCCGGCCATCCCATCATCATGACGCTGCCGCTGGGTCATCCGAAGATATCCCGGACGATCGGCGTCGTCAGACGGCACGGCGCCATCCTTTCACCGATGGCGGCGCGTTTCCTCGAAGTGCTGCTCGGCTCCTGGAGGCTTTAAAAGAGGCGTCAGAAGCCGAAATGGCTGAGACCGGGATGGTCGTCGGGCCGGCGGCCGAGCGGCCAATGGAACTTGCGGTCCGCCTCGGCGATCGGGTGTTCGTTGATGCTGGCGTGCCGGGCGCGCATCAGTCCATCCTCGGCGAACTCCCAGTTCTCGTTGCCATAGGCGCGGTACCACTGGCCGCTGTCGTCGCGATACTCGTAGGCGTAGCGCACGGCGATGCGGTTCCCGGCAAAGGCCCAGAGTTCCTTGATCAGCCGGTATTCAAGCTCCTTGTTCCACTTGCGGGTGAGGAAGGCCTGGACCTCGGCGCGGCCGGTGACGAACTCGGCACGATTGCGCCAGCGGCTGTCCTCGGTATAGGCGAGAGCGACCTTCGCCGGATCGCGGCTGTTCCAGCCGTCTTCGGCAAGCCGGACCTTCTCGATCGCGGATTCTTCTGTGAAGGGGGGAAGCGGCGGACGGGACATGGCAGACTCCTTGGGTTGGGAAGAATGAGTTGGGCAAAGGGGTGAGGGCCTCAGAGGGCGAGCTGGATGCGGTTTTCCCCGTCCGGCCCCACGTCGGCGGGCACGGCGCTGCAGATCAGGACCTCGTCGTCGGCGACGCTGGCGGTCGGTTCGCGGACATAGGTCACCGCACCCTTGAGCAACTTGGTCCGGCAGGTGCCGCAGGTGCCTTCGCGGCAGCTGTATTCGGGCTCCAGGCCGCGGGCTTCCGCCAGTTCCAGCAGAGTGCCGGAGGCGGGTGTCCAGCGGTCCTCCTTCAGGGACGTCATGAAGGCCACCGGCACCGGCCTGGTCGACGGCGGGGGACGGACGGCGGGTGCGGCGCCGGCATCGGCCGTGCGTTTCAACGACGACGGTCCGAAGGCCTCGGCATGGATCCGCCCGTCGGCGATGTTGCGGCCCCGCAGCCCGTCATAGAGCGCCTGCGTGAAGGACGGCGGGCCGCACAGGTAGAAATCATAGTCGTCGAACGGCAGGAAACGGGTCAGCAGGGCCATGTCGATGCGGCCGGCCGCGTCATAGTCGACGCCTTCCTCGGCCGAGCCGGGGTCGCTGAGAACCCGGATCCATCTGACCGCCCCTTGCGCGGCGTTCACCAGTTCGGCGATTTCCCGCTCGAAGGGGCGATCGGACTTCGAACGCGCCGCCTGGATCAGGATGGTCGGCCGCATCCGCTGTTTGCGCAGCCCCTCGTAGATGATGTGGCGCAGCATCGCCAGCAGCGGCGTGATCCCGATGCCGCCGGCCAGCAGCACCGCCGGCCGCGTCCCGTGGGGGTCGATGGTGAAACCGCCGTCCGGTGCGCGCGCTTCGATGAAATCGCCGGCGCGGATGGTGTCATGGAGGAAGCGCGACACCAGCCCCTCCCGCTTGACGCTGATGCGGTAGAGGCCGTCGGACGGTGCGGCGGACAGGGTGTAGGTGCGGACGACGGGCTTCTCCGCGCCGGGAACCGTCACGCGGATCGGCAGATGCTGACCGGCGGCATGGGCAAGCAGGCCCGCTCCATCGGCCGGTTGCAGGTGGAAGGAGCGGATCTCCGGCGTCTCGTCGACGATCTTCGTCACCCGGTAGGGCCGCCAGCTCTTCGACAGGTCGGC
>NZ_JALJXJ010000006.1 GCF_024170005.1 Azospirillum lipoferum | reverse complement strand
GCGAAATACTGGCTGGACCGGGTGCGGCTGACCGAGTTCGCCGACTGGGAAGCCGGCAACCTGCCCTATGGCGCCCAGCGCCGTCTGGAGATCGCGCGGGCGATGTGCACCGAGCCGGTGCTGCTGTGCCTGGACGAGCCGGCGGCCGGCCTGAACCCGCGCGAGTCGGGGGAGCTGGCCGAGATCCTGACCTTCATCCGCGACGTGCAGACGCCGCAGGGCCACCGCACCGGCGTGTTGCTGATCGAGCATGACATGAGCGTGGTGATGCGCATTTCCGACCATGTGGTGGTGCTGGACTATGGTCGGAAGATTTCCGACGGCGATCCGGAGCATGTGAAGAACGACCCGGCGGTGATCCGCGCCTATCTGGGCGAGGACGAGGACGAGGCGCTGCCGCCGGAGGTCGCCGCCGACCTGAACCTCGCCCCCACCACCAGCCAGAAGGGGGCCTGAGCCATGTTGAAGGTATCGGGCGTCCACACCTTCTACGGCGCCATCGAGGCGCTGAAGGGGATCGACATCGAGATCGGCGCCGGCGAGATCGTCTCGCTGATCGGCGCCAACGGGGCGGGCAAGTCGACGCTGCTGATGACGATCTGCGGCAGTCCGCGGGCGCGCCAGGGCCGGGTGTTCTTCGAGGGCGAGGACATCACCGACCTGCCGACCCACGAGATCGTGCGGCGCGGCATCGCGCAGTCTCCGGAAGGCCGGCGCATCTTCCCGCGGATGACGGTGCTGGAGAATCTGCAGATGGGGTCCATCGTGGCCCAGCCCGGCAGCTTCGAGCGCGAGCTGGAGCGGGTGCTGACGCTGTTCCCGCGGCTGAAGGAGCGCATCAACCAGCGCGCCGGGACGATGTCGGGCGGCGAGCAGCAGATGCTGGCGATCGGCCGGGCGCTGATGAGCCAGCCGCGTCTGCTGCTGCTGGACGAGCCGTCGCTGGGTCTGGCGCCGCTGATCGTGAAGCAGATCTTCCAGGTGATCCAGGAGATCAACCGGGAACAGAAGATGACGGTGTTCATGGTGGAGCAGAACGCCTTCCATGCGCTGAAGCTGGCGCACCGGGCCTATGTGATGGTGACGGGAAAGATCACGATGACGGGGACGGGCGCGCAGCTTCTGGCCGACCCGGAGGTGCGGTCCGCGTACCTGGAAGGGGGACACTGAGATGGAAACGATCCTTGGCTCTTCGCTTCCGGTGTTCGTGTTCCTGACGGTGCTGGTGTTCGGCGGCTGCGGGGTTCTGACCGGGCAGACGCTGGCCGAGGGGTGGAAGCCGGTCTCCAGCGTGCTGGCCTACTCGCTGCTGCTGGGGGTGGGCGACCGCTTCCTGGCCTGGGGCCTGTTCGGCGGGCAGCTGCTGTCCGTGTGGGGCTTCATCGTCCACACGGTGGTGATCGGCATCATCACGTTGACCGCCCACCGCATCGCCATCGCACGCCGCATGGTCAACCAGTATCCGTGGCTCTATGAGCGCGCCGGGCCGTTCGCTTGGCGCGACCGGACCGGGACTGCTGACTAGGCATAAGGAATTAGACCGTACGGCTGATTGGTGCCCGCGAAACTGTCGCACTGTGCGCCAGTTGGGGTATGGTATTCTGGAACCCGCCGGAGGGGACCCGGCGGCAAGGCCCGAAAGGGCCGGGGGTATGTTGCAACAGGGACCACTCATAGAACAGGGAGCAAGCACACCCATGAAATTCAAGCTGTCCCTTCTCGCCGCGATCGCGGCGACCGCGCTCTCCGCCACGGCTGCCAAGGCCGACATCGCGGTGGCCACCGCCGGCCCGATCACCGGCCAGTACGCCACCTTCGGCGAGCAGATGAAGAAGGGCATGGAGCAGGCCGTTGCGGACATCAACGCCGCCGGCGGTGTCCTGGGCCAGAAGCTGAAGCTGGAAGTCGGTGACGACGCCTGCGATCCCAAGCAGGCCGTCGCCGTCGCCAACCAGCTGGCCAAGGCCGGTGTGAAGTTCGTGGCCGGCCACTTCTGCTCGGGCTCGTCGATCCCGGCCAGCCAGGTCTATGCCGAAGAGGGCATGCTGCAGATCTCCCCGGCTTCGACCAACCCGAAGCTGACCGAGCAGGGCCTGAAGAATGTCTTCCGCGTCTGCGGCCGTGACGACCAGCAGGGCCTGATCGCCGGCAAGTATCTGCTGGACAAGTACAAGGGCAAGAACATCGCCATCCTGCACGACAAGTCGGCCTATGGTAAGGGTCTGGCCGACGAGACGCAGAAGGCGCTGAACGCCGGCGGCCAGAAGGAAGCCATCTACGAAGCCTACACGGCCGGTGAGAAGGATTATTCCGCTCTGGTTTCCAAGTTGAAGCAGGCGAACATCGATGCCGTCTACGTCGGTGGCTACCACACCGAGGCCGGCCTGATCGCCCGCCAGATGAAGGACCAGGGCCTGAAGGCCATCATCGTGTCGGGTGACGCGCTGGTGACCAACGAGTACTGGGCCATCACCGGCGACGCCGGCGAGGACACCATGATGACCTTCGGTCCGGATCCGCGCGAGAAGCCGGACGCCAAGGCCGTCGTGGAGAAGTTCCGCAAGGCCGGCTACGAGCCGGAGGGCTACACCCTGTACACCTACGCCGCTCTCCAGATCTGGGCGAACGCGGTGAAGCAGGCGAACTCGACCGACGTTGCCAAGGTTGCCGAAGTCATGCGCAAGGGCAGCTACGATACCGTCATCGGCAAGATCGGGTTCGACGCCAAGGGCGACGTCACCAGCCCGGCCTATGTCTGGTACAAGTGGCACAACGGCCAGTACGCCGAAGTGAAGTAAGCGAAACGCACCCGCGTTCCGCGAAAGGGGGTCGGCACTCTGTGCCGGCCCTTTTTTCTTTGGGGACTGGGAAGGCAGGCCCCGCACCCGATCCGCAGGGCCGCGACGGCGCGGCGGCCCTGCGTCATCCAGGGTCAGGGAATAGGTCGGGGAACATGCATGACACGGTGCTGGGCCACCGCCGGTTGCGCTGCGGCGATCGCCGAAGACGGGAGCCCGGTCGCCATGCGCCGGCCCGACCGCTCCGTCAGCAGTCGTTCGCAGGTGCGCATCACATCCCGCCAGAAGGCGGCGGCACGGGTGTGATTGGCGGCCGTGAGTTCGACAAGACGAACGCGGCTCATTCGAATCGCAGTCTCGCCCAGTTCATCAACCAGGCGCGTTGCGAAGACAAGCACGTCGAGATCGGTGTTCATGACCGCTATGAACCCACAGCCGCGACTTTTGTTCCACTCGGAAAGAGCCCTGCGGCAAAGGGTCATCGGGGGTGCCCCGGACGTGCTGCGTCGCAGCAACGCAAATGCGGCATCGGCAAAGGGTCACCGAACGGACACTCGCCACGGCAGGGGGGTTTTGTGCTTCAATGGCGCCCTTCGCGGCGACCGTGCTGGTCGCCGGTATGGGACGGGTTTTGGAGAACGAAAATGCGCAGGAAGCGCGAGGTGGTCGAGGGGCAGATTTATCGCAAGCTGTCCCCCAGCGGCGGCTATTGGGAAGTGATCGCCATCCGCAAGGACGGCATGGGCACCCAGCATGCCCAGATGAAACGCACCGACGACCCGAAGACGCTGAAGACCCTGTCGGTGGCGACCCTGCTCGATCCCCACGAGTTCGAGATCGTCACCGAATGACCGCCGTCAGGCCGGCGCCATAACGGCATTCCGGCGGGCAGACCGGCGGTAGAGGTCGGCGGGCCCACCGGCCAGGTCGCCAGCCTGCCCGGCGACCCGCTCCAACCGTCCCTTGCGGATCAGGTGGTTGAGATGCGCCACCGCCTCGCCCACGGCGAAGAGCATCTGCTGCGGGTCGAGCGGGCGTGGGAACAGCGCCCGCGTCACCGCGGCCGCGGTCCGGGGTTCCGCACACAGCGTCTCGATCTCGGTCAGCCGCTCGGCATGATGGAGTGCCAGTTCCTCCGCACGCCGGTGCAGGCCGTGGAAGGGACGCCCATGGGAGGGCAGGACCAGCGTGTCCGCGGGCAGGACGGTCCACCCCTCCAGACTGGCGAGATAGTCGGCGAGCGGATCGGCATCGGGCTCCGACGGCCAGACACTGATGTTCGGGCTGATGCGGGGCAGGATCTGGTCGCCGGAGATCAGCAGGTCCGGGCCGCTGGCGTCGGCCGGCCGGTGCAGGCTGACCGGCTCCGCCGTATGACCGCTGCCGCCGATCACCGTCCACTGGCGGTCGCCCACCGGCAGCCGGTCGCCGGCCCGCAGGCGGGTCAGCGTCGCCGGTACCGTGGGTACGCCGCGGCTGTAGGCGCCCTTGCGGGCGAGCAGCGATTGCAGCGCTTCCTCATCCAGCCCACAGCGGCGGTAGAAACGCTCGACCACCGCGTCGGTGGCCTCGTCGGTGCCGGCCGACAGGGTGCGGGCGAACAGCCATTCGGTCAGCGAGGTGGCGAAGCCGGCGCCCGTCCGTTCCACCAGCCAGCCGGCGGCGCCGATATGGTCGGGATGGAAATGGGTGACCACCACCCGCTCCACCGGCCGCCCGCCCAGCGCGTCGCGCAGCAGCACCTCCCACACCGCGCGGCTGCGCGGATCGCCCAGCCCGCAATCGACCAGCGTCCAGCCGGCAGCACCACCGTCCAGCGCCCAGACATTGATGTGGTCGAGCTGGAAGGGAAGGGACAGCCGGATCCACAGCACACCGGGCGCCACCTCCTGCCAGCCACCGGGCTCCGGCGTGGTGCAGAGGGGGTAGTCGACCAAACCGTACGGGGTACAAGGCATCGCGGTGTCTGTCCAAGCTATTGTTATCGCGTGAGAAAATTGCCAAAGAGCGGCTGAGGCAAATCTGCAACAGGGAAAATGGGCCTGCGGCAGCAGGATTGGAAGCCGCAGATCCGTATCCATTGTCGGGGCCGGAGCCCGTTCTGTCACGCATTTCGCCGCAGGCCGGGATGTCCCGATCCGCCAACGCCGTCAACGATGGGAACAAGAACATGACGATGCGTGGGATTCTGCTCGGCACGGCACTGGCCGTCGCCCTTCCTTCGCTGGCCATCCCGACCGCCGCCTTTGCCGGTACGGAAGGCTTCTATGTCGGTGCGGGGGCCGGCGTGAACTGGACCGAGGATGCCGACCTCGGCAGCTATCCGGCTGCGGGCCTGGGCCTGAAGGAGGAATTCAAGATCGGCGGGATCGGCGACCTGTCGGTCGGCTACGCCACCGCGATGGGCCTGCGGGCCGAGCTGGAGGCCGCCTGGCGGTGGCGCAACAGCGTCGACAGCACCAGCAGCGCCACCCCCGCCCTGAACAATTTGGGCGGCCGGATGAGTTCGGTCGCCTTCATGGGCAACCTGCTGTACGACGTCAACATCGGCCTGCCGATCACCCCCTACATCGGTGCCGGCGCCGGTATCGCCGGCGTTAAGCAGTCGCTGAACGGCGCCAGCGACCGCGACTGGGTCTTCGCCTATCAGGGCATCATCGGTGCGTCCTATGCGATCAACGACAATGTCGCGCTGACGCTGGATTACCGCTATTTCGCCACCGTCGATCCGGAGTTCGAACTGGGTCCGGTGACCTCGAAAGGCGAGTACCGCAACCACACCATCCTGGCCGGCCTGCGCTACAGCTTCGGCGGACCGGAGCGTGCCACGCCCATCGCCGCTCCCGCCCCGGCTGCGCCGCCGATGGCCGCCCAGCCGCAGAGCGAGTATCAGGTGTTCTTCGATTGGGACAAGGCGGTCATCACGCCGAATTCCGACAAGATCATCGGCGATGCCGCCGACGGTGCCAGCCGGGCCCGGGCGGTCCGCATCCAGGTGATCGGCCACACCGACACCTCGGGCGCGCCGTCCTACAACCAGAAGCTCTCGCTCCGCCGGGCCGAGGCGGTGCGCCAGGCGCTGATCAGGCACGGCACGCCGGCCAACATCATCACGATCGAAGGCGTCGGCGAGAACCAGCTGATGGTCCCGACCGGTCCGAACGTGCGCGAGCCGTCGAACCGCCGTGCCCAGATCATGATCAAAATCTCCTGAACGGCAAAGGGGGGAGGGGCAGCCGCCTCTCCCCGCCGGCGTCTGCAATCCTTCCAAGCATCGCGGCAATGGAACTAAGGCGCCGGATATGCGAAGGAGGTAGCGCGGACCGTTGCGTCAGCGTATGACGGTGCGGTACCCAAGGCATCTCCGGTCCGAGACGTTACATGCAGGTTCTGATCGCCGACGATCATTCCATCGTCCGCAGCGGCTTGACGCATCTGGTGGGTGAACTGGACGAGCAGGCCACCGTGGTGGCCGCCACCAGCTTCAGCCAATTGAACGCCATCCTTGATAGCGCGATGCAGGGCGGGGGAGCCGCCTTCGACCTGATCGTGATGGACCTGCGCATGCCGGGCCTGGGCGGGCTGGACGATGTGGAGGCGCTGGTCAGGCGCGTGGCGCCGGTCCCGGTCGCCATCTTCTCGATGATCGAGTCGCCGGACGAGATGCGCGCGGTGCTGTCGCGCGGCGTCCGGGCCTTCATTCCGAAATCGACCGATGACGTTCTGGTGGTTAACATCCTGCGGCTGGTGATGGCCGGCGGATCCTATGTGCCGCCGGTGCTGGGCATGCCGGGAGCCCCGGCCCCCGCGGCGGCCGGGGCTCCGCGTATGGCGACACCCAGCATCTTCGACGGGCTGACCCGCCGGCAGCTGGAGGTTCTGGATCTGCTGGCCCAGGGCCTGTCCAATCAGGAGATCGGCGAGCGGCTGGGCCTGAACCTGTCCACCGTCAAGACCCATGTCACCGGCGTCCTGAAGGCTCTGGGCGTCGGCAGCCGTACCCAGGCGGTCCTGCTGGTCAAGGAATCGGGACGAGACCGGCTGGTCTGAGGCGGCGAGCCGGTTATAGAATCGCGTTCAGCAGCGAGCCACGCCCGCCATAGCTGCCGCCGGACCCGCCCAGCAACATCGCCGACGGGTTGAGCGAGGCACTGCCCGCACCCAGGATCGACGCCAGCCCCTGAAGCTTGGTGTTGCCGCCGAAAGGGTTGTCGCCCTTGGCCGGCTGCTTGGCGATGGTGTCGTAGTCCTTGCTGTAGTTGCCCATGCGCAGCTGGACGCCATAGCTCTTGGCGTCCTTCACCGGCACGTCCTTGTCGCGGGCGATGCGCAGGGTGTAGTCGCCCTTGTCCAGCGACATCTGGCCGGATTTCAGCTTCTGGAAGGCATCATAGGTGGCGCCGGCATCCTTGTTGCTGTCGGCGATGATCTTGCCGCCGCGGTCCATCAGCTGAAGCCGGACGCCGGCATCGCCGACCGTCCCCAGCGTCACCGGGCCGGAGGTGGTGACGTTGAACTTGTAGAAGTCGGCGGGATCGTTGGAGGCCAGCGAACTGAAGACGTTCAACCGGCTGGTGTCCTTTACCAGGGTGCCGATGTTCGTCGCGAAGGGAGCGGTGTTCATCGCCGACTTGGCGACGTTCTGCTCGTATTCCTGGACCTTGCCGGTCGCACCACCATTGCCCGCTGCCTGTTGCTGCACGCGCTTGACCGCGGCGTCGATCGACTGCTGCAGGCTCTGGGCCATGCTGCCGACATCGGCGTAACTGGACAGTCCGACCATGGTGCGTTCCCCTCGTTCCGCATTCCCGTCAGGAAATGACGATCGGAGGGTTTGCAGGATGTGGGCCAGAGTTAAGGCGTTGATCTGAAAAGGCTTGGGGCGGCCTTCTCCGTGCCGGGCGGCAGGTTTGGACCGGCGGGGCGGCAGGATTTTCCCATGAGTGCCCCACCGGGCGCGTCCCTCACCGTTTTTCTTTCGTCAGGCCCAGCTGTTCCGGCGACAGCTGTCCGCAGGCCGACAGCAGCTGGAAAGCGGCGACCGTTTCGTCGCGCTGGGCGGTCACCAGATTGACGCGGCTGTTCAGGAGTTCCTGTTCCTGGTCCAGCACGTCGAGCAAGGTGCGGCTGCCCACCTTCGCCTCCTCCCGCAGGCCTTCCAGCGCGGTCTGGGCGGCCCTGATCTGGTCGCGGTAGGACTGGACGTTCGCTCTCGCGGTCTCCAGAGCGGCCCAGGCGGTGACGGCGCTTTCCACACTCTGGTTGCCCTGGTCCTGCGTCTGTAGGCGGTATTGCTGCGCGGTCTGTTTCGCCTCGCGCACCTGGGAGTCCGGCAGGCCGGCCTGATAGAGCGGGGCCACCACCTGCACCTTGGCGGTCAGGCTGTCGGAACGGGTATAGTTCACTCCATCGTCCTGGCCGGGGTCCCAGGTCCGCGACCCGCTGGCCGACAGGCTGGCGGACGGCAGCAATTGGCCGAACTGCTGGTCGATCCGATGGCGCTGGGCGTCTTCGCTGTAGGCGGCGCTGAGGACCGACGGGTTGTTGGCCCTGGCGAGGGACGCCGCCTGCTCGATCGTCCGGGGAAGGCGGAAGGACGGCTTGGGCGAGGCGAGCGTGCCCGGTGCGGTGCCGACCAGCCGTTCGAAGGTGGCACGCGCGTTCGCCAGCGTGCCTTCGGCGGCAAGCCGCGAGGCGACGGCCTGGGCAAGGCGGGAGTCGGCCTGTGCCACGTCGGTGCGCGTGTATTCACCGACCCGGGCGCGGTCCTGCGCCGCCTTGAGCTGCCGTTGAAGGAGCTTTTCGTTGGCGGTGTTCAGTGCCACCAGCTCCTGGTTCTTGACCACGTCCAGATAGGCGGTCGCCGCGTTCAGCAGCACGGTCTGTTCGGTCGCCAGCAGGGTCGCCCGCTCCGCCTCCACCAGCCGCTCCGCCCGGCGCACGGCAGGGGCGACGGTGGCATCGTAGAGGGGCTGGCTGGCGCTGATCGACGCGCTCTTCGCGTTGGTTTCGGTGCGGTCGCCGCCACCGGCCTGATAGCGCGTGTTGGTCAAATCGCGGCTGATGCCCAGCGTGGCCGTCACCGTCGGCCTGTAGCCTGACATCGCCTGCGGAATCTGCTCGTCCACCGCGCGCAGGCGAGCCTGTTCGGCGGCGAGCGTCGGGTTGGTTGCCTCGGCACGCGACAGGGCCTCCTGCAAGGTCATCGCCCCGGCCGGTGCCACGAACAGCATGATGCCTGCCAGCATGGTGCCCGCTGCCAGCGCGATGCCGCTGACCCGCCAAGACTCTGCATTCATGGTCCCGCAAATCCTTCCGCAACAGGGTTCCTGCCGTCCGGCGGACCCCATTCGCGGAGTTGGGGGCCGGCGCCCGGCAGCAATGCTTGCTACGGCGGTTTGGGGCAGGACCCTGCGGCCGGGCAGCCATGCAGGAGGGGACGTTGCGGTTACACGATGGACAGCATCGCCGCTGCCGGTGCGTCGATCGCATCGGCAAGGGCGCGCAGGCCGCGGGCGGCCTCGTCGCGGCTGCGCGGCATGCACAGACCGACACGCACCGCATGGGGCGCACTGGCGCGGCCAACGGCGAAGGCGTCGGCGCCGGTGACGATCACCCCGCGGCGGCGGGCTTCGCCGATGAAATCCTCGCGGCGCCAGGGTTCGGGCAGGACCAGCCACAGATGCTGGGCCGCCGGGTGGCCGTAGACGGTCTCCGCCGGCAGGATCGAGCGGGCGAGCCGCTGGCGGGCCAGATCCTCTTCCCGCTGGGTGGCGACGATGCGGTCGGCGGTGCCGTCCTGGATCCAGCGCGCCGCCACCTCCGCCGGCAGGGCGGGCGCGGAATATTGCAGGGCGCGGATGGCGGTCTCGACGCGGGTGCGCAGTTCCGGCGGGGCGACGACGAAGCCCAGCCGGAGCCCGGCGGCGAGGCTCTTCGACACGCTGGACACATAGAGCGTGATGTCGGGCGCCATGGTCTGCATCGGCACGGCATCCGGCACCATGAAGCCGAACACGTCGTCCTCGATCAGGATCACGCCATAGCGGCGGGCGATCTCGACGATCTCGCGCCGACGGGCGGCGGGCATGACGACCGCCGTCGGATTTTGCAGGGTCGGCACCAGGTAGACCGCCTTCGGCCCCAGCCGGCGGCAGGCGCTGTCGAAGGCGTCGGGCACCAGCCCGTGCTCGTCGATGGCCACCCCTTCCAGATGATAGCCCTGGGTGGCGGCCAGCGCCTTGGTGCCGATGTTGGTCAGCCGCTCGGCCAGGATGACGTCGCCGGGGCGGGCGACGGCGGCCAGCGCCACGGCCAGGGCGTTCTGCGCGCCGGTGGTCAGCAGCACCGACTCCGGCGTCGCCTTCACCCGGTGCTGGCGCTCCAGCCAGGCGGCGGCGGCGGCGCGATGGTCGGGCAGGCCGGCATGCGGGCCGTAGCCGATCAGCACCGCCGCATGTCCGGAGGCCGCGATGGCGGACAGCGTCTGGCCGAAGGTCTGCACCGCCACCGCATGTTCGGGATGGACCGTGGTCATGTTGACGATGGCCGGACCGGCCGAGACTTCCCCGGCTGGCGGCCAGCCGAGCGGCAGGGGAGTGGCCGGCGGACGTTGCCCCTGGACGAAGGTGCCGCGGCCGACCTCGCCGCCGATCAGCCCGCGCTTTTCGGCCTCCGTATAGGCGCGCGTCACCGTGCCCACCGTCACGCCGAGGCGGAAGGCAAGGTCGCGGTGCGTCGGCAGCCGCGTGCCGGTCGGCAGCACGCCCTCCGCGATGTCATCGGCCAGCGCGTCGGCGATGACGCGGTAGAGCGGGCCGGGACGGCCCTCCAGGTTCGGGGTCCAGTTTGTCATGGAGACAAATGTGGCATTGTCCCGAGCTGCTGGCAAGGTCCGCGCGATTGTCCCTATCGGTGGGTAGTGCGGGACAGAACAATCTGCCACTGCCTGTCGCAGTTCCGTTACACTCCACCTTGTATCCGGTTGCCGGAACCGATAGCTTCGGTGTGGGGTGTGGTAGACAATCCGCCACCCATCGCAGTCCGGTACGGGGGACAATGCACACCATCGCGGTGGTCGACGACGATCCCATCACCCGCGAGACCCTGAAGGCCTACCTGGAAGGGGAGGGTTATCGGGTGATGCTGGCGCGGGATGGCGATCAGCTGTCGGCGCTGCTGGCGCGCGGGCGGATCGACCTGCTGCTACTGGATATCCGGCTCCCCGGCAAGGACGGTCTGGCGGTGACGCGCGAACTGCGGGCGGCCTCCAACATCGGGATCATCCTGATCACCGGGCGGTCCGACCGGATGGACCGGCTGATCGGGCTGGAACTGGGCGCCGACGACTACATCACCAAGCCGTTCGAGCCGCGCGAGATCCTGGCCCGCACCCGCAGCCTGCTGCGCCGCATCGCCAAGCCGACCCGGCCCGCCGGCGGGCGGGTGAAGCGGTTCGACGGGTGGGAGCTGCATCTGGACAAGCGCCGGCTGCGCGGCCCCGACGGGGAGGATGCGCGGCTGACCTCCGCAGAGTTCGAGCTGCTTGCCGCCTTCGTCGAGAATCCGGGGCGGGTGCTGAGCCGCGACGACCTGCTCGACCTGACCTTGCGCGGCGATTCGGTGCCCTACGACCGCTCCATCGACCGGCTGGTGCGCCGCCTGCGCCGGGTGGTCGAGCCGGACCCGGCCGATCCCACCCGCATCGTCACCGTCCATGGCATGGGATACATGTTCCAGGCCGCAGTGGACTAGGCAGCACTTCAGGATTGCGCGGGCGAGGTCCGGCGCTGCGGGCGGCCGGCAGTTGCGCCGTCCTCCTCCGGCTTGCCGGGCTTGCGGAAGGTGCTGAGTTCGGAAATGCGGTTGACGGTCAGGCCGTTCAGGCGGCAGCCGGCGACCTCGACGATCTCGAAGCCGGCCTTGCGCGGATAGCGGGCGGCGACCCGTTCGCGGGCCTCGCGCTCGCCGTCGGCGATCAGCAGGAAGCGGCGGACCCCGGTCCAGCCGCGATATCCCCGCTGGTCGGACAGGCTCACGCCGATGGGGTGGCAGCGCACCGCGACCTCCCAGAAGCGGCCGGGGCGCGGCTCGTTGCGGTCGAAGACGAAGTAGCGCTGCATGGCCGCCGACTTCTTCTGGTCCAGTTCCAGAATGGCGGCCTGCATGTCGATCTCCGCCTTCTGGACCCGCTTTTCCATCTCCGCATGATGGTGCGCCAGCTGGGCGTAGTCGGAGGCGACGTCGGCGACCTCCTTGGTCACGTCTTCCACCTTGTCCTTCAGCTTGGACATGGCGATCCGCGTCACCACCAGCTGGCGGCGCCAGTAGCGGTTGGACAGGACGGTCAGCACCATCAGGCCCAGCGCGAAATACAGCATCATGCCGGTCATGGCGCCGTCCCCATCATACTGCTCCCCTGACGCGTTTCCCGATCATGCCGCCCTCAGTCATGCCGCCCCCAGTCATGCCGCCCCCAGTCATGCCGCTGTGGCCTCGACTTCCGGGTCGGGGGCGAGCGCCAGGGGAACCACGGGCGAGCAGATCAGCCCGTTGCGCTGGGAGAAGCTGGTCCGCACCGTGGCATGGGCCTGTTCGGCCGACGGAGCGGCGATATGGGCGACGTTGCGGTATTCCCAGATCTGGCGGGAGAAGACGATGTCCTTGCGGTCCAACTCGTTGAAATTGGGACCGGCCGCCAGCTGCGCCCAGTAGATGTCGCCGTCATTGTCCTGGTCGCCCAGTTCGTGGACCAGTTCGATCTTGGAGAATTCCAGCGCCCGCAGCTCGGTCAATGCCTTCTGGCGCCGGCCGTTGAATTCGGTCATACGGGCTTGCAGCGTGGTCAGGTCGACACGCTTGCGCTCCGTCTTCTGGCGCCATTCGGCGAGTGCTGCACGTTTCTTGTCGTACTGGCGCTGGTTCATCGCCTCGCGCGTCTTTTCCGCGCTGACGCGGCCGACATCGACGACGATGGACAGTCCAAGCGCGGCGGCGCTGGCGATCAGAAGCAGCATCCCCAGGAATTCGGCCGAAATGACCATTCGCCCTCCGCCAGCCGCACCGAATGCCTGCGCCGATGTGTCGACGCATGGTGCCACGGCAGGCGAAGGACAGCGATGCCCCCGCGACGACCCGTCGCACGGAGCGGATCATACCATCGCGCTCCGTGTCAGGGTTGTCATTTTTAGCCGAAATAAGGGCAAACCCGCCTTTTTTGGGAGGGTTTATGACTGGACGCCGAACAGGCCAAGGAAAGCCGGCGGCCGGTCATAGTTCTGCTGGTCAGTCGGACTTTCCTTCGGGCTCGAAGCTCATGGCGATGCCGTTCATGCAATAGCGCTTGCCTGTCGGCTGCGGCCCGTCGTCGAAGACATGGCCGAGATGTCCTTTGCAGGAGGCGCAATGGACCTCGGTGCGCGGATAGGCCAGCTTATAGTCGGTGGAGGTCTCCACGGCGTCCGGCAGCGGCTCCCAGAAGCTGGGCCAGCCCGACCCGCTCTCATATTTGGTGGCGCTGGCATAGAGCGGCTGGCCACAGCCGGCGCAGCGATAGACGCCGCGGCGCTTCTCGTCGTTCAGCGGGCTGGTTCCCGGATATTCGGTGGCGTGCTCGCGCAGCACCTTGAACTGGTTGGGCGACAGATCCCGTTTCCAGTCCTGTTCACTCTTGGCCTGCTCGCCTTTGGCCGATAGCGTCTTGTCCGATTCGGGCATGCCGCCGGTCTCCCATGCAGAAGGTTGGTATTCCGAGCCCACCATATTGGGTCGCCATTCCCCCTACCCAAGCCGGGGGAGGCTGAGATCACGCGGTCGTGACCGGCGGTCCGGTCTATGTCCGACAGGAAATGCTCCTGCGACAAAAGAATCTTGCCGATTCGGCGAAGGTCCGAAGGTTGCCACCTTCCGGAATTGAACCGGATTCGGTAATATCCCGGACGCCGACAGTCCGGGACAGCGTGTCCGGGGCGGAAATGCCGGGGCAACGACGCGCCGCATGATGGATGAACGCTACCTTCGGGCGGTTCGCGATGCGCTGGTGCGGCACCAGCAATGGCTTTTGCGCGACGCCGCCGGGCAGGGGCGGCGCGCCAATCTCAGCTTCTACGATCTGACCGGGCTCGGCCTCAACCGTGTCAACCTGTCGGGCGCCAAGCTGACCGGGGCCAGTCTTACGCGGGCGCGGATGGTCGGGACGCTGCTGTCCAAGGCCGATCTCTATGGCGCCGACCTGTCGAAGGCCGATCTGTCCGGGGCGCAGTTGCAGGGGGCCGACCTGCGCGGGGCCAGGGTCGATGGCGCCAAGCTGTTGAACGCCAACCTCCAGGGCGCCGATTTGCGCCGCGGCATGGTGCTGGACAGCGGCGAATTCCGGGCCGCCGGCAACACCGACGGCACCACCACCTTCGTCGGCTGCAGCCTGTCCCAGGCGGTGCTGACCGATTGCCGGATGGCGCAGTGCGACTTCAGCGGCAGCGACCTGTCCGGCGCCGATCTCACCGGCAGCGACCTCAGCGGCGCCATCCTGATCGGCGCCGACCTGACCGGGGCGACCATGCGCAAGACGACGCTGGACGGCGTGCTGATGTGTGGCGCCCGGCTGAACGACGAGCTGCGCGTGGCGCTGGAGCGGCATGGGGTGGATGTCGACGGCACCGGCCTGACCACCACCGCCGCGCGGATGAGCGAACTGATCGCCGAGCACCAGATCTGGGTCGACAAGCTGGGCAAGGGGGGCGATCGCATCCAGCTGCAACGGGTCGACCTGCGCGGCTACAATTTCGCCAACCAGCTGCTGTGCGGGGCGGTGATGCGCTTCTGCGGGCTGCGCGGGGCCGATTTCTCCGGCGCCAAGCTGATGATGGCCGATCTGTCCTACAGCGACCTGCGCGATGCCGACTTCACCAGCGCCGACCTGTCCGGCTGCAATCTGGAGGGCGCCAATCTGGCCGGCGCCAAGCTGTGGCGGGCCAAGTTCCGCAAGGTGGACCTCAGCGGCGACGGCAGCCGGCTGTGGCCGACCAGCTTCGCCAAGGCGCGCTTGAACGGTGCCGACCTGCGCGACGCCAGCCTTGCCGGCGTGGTGCTGCGCGGCACCGACCTGACGGCGATCAAGACCAGCTTCGCCACCCTGAAGGGCGCCGACCTGTCCGCCGCCCGCGGCTGGCAGCCGTTCGAGGCGCCGGCGTAAGGGCGGCTCAGCTTCCGTCGGCGACCGGAATGCGGCCGGCAACGATGCCGCGGCGGGCTGCCTCCACCGCCTCGATCATCCCGGTCGTCACCAGATCGCGGTTGTTTTCGTCGAGCGCGTAATCGACCGCCGAGTCGGCAAGGCCCAGCGCCACCGTGCCGGCCGTCCATTTGCCCTGGCGGGCGGCCTCGAAACTCGATTCCACGGCCAGGTCGACCCGCTTCAGCATCGAGGTCAGGATGGTGCCGGGATAGAGATAGTTCTGGTTGCTGTCGACGCCGATGGCCAGCCGCCGCCCCTCGTTCGCCGCGGCGAAGATGCCGAAATTCGACACGCCGGCCCCGGCGAACACCACGTCGGCGCCACGCTGGAACTGGCTGCGCGCCACCTCCGCCCCGGTGGCGGGATCGTTGAAGGCGGCCGGCGTGGTGCCGACGAAATTCACCAGAACCTTGATGTCGCCGCGGGCATGGCGGGCACCCTGTTCGAAGCCGGCGATGAACTTCCGGATCAGCGGAATGTCGAGCGCGCCGATGAAGCCGACGGTCCCGCTTTTCGACGCCAGTGCCGCCAGCACGCCGACCAGGAAGGATCCCTCCTGCTCCTTGAAGGTGACGCAACGGATGTTCGGCCCCTCCGCCACCGCATCGATCAGGGTGAAGCGCACCGCCGGGTGGGCCGGGGCCAGCCGGGCCAGCGGTGTCGCATAGTAGAAGCCGATGGCGACCAGATCGGTCACCCCGCGGCGCAGCAGCGCAGCCGCCGCCTGATCGAACTGCACCGGTGTGGAGGGCAGATATTCGGCGACGGCGATGCCCGTGGCCGTCCGGAACCGCTCCGCCCCGGCGAAGGCGCCCTCGTTGAAGCTCTTGTCGAATTTCTGCCCGGCTGCATAGATGAGCCCGGGGGACAGGCCGGGCTGGATGGCCGCCGCGTGCGAATGGTGCGGCAGCAGCGCCAGCGCGGTGCCGGCGGCACCGAAGGACAGGACCGACCGGCGGGTGGGGTGCGGCATGGCGCGGCCTCTGGCTGAGTGGAAGCCCGTGATCCGGTTTCAATTTTAGGCATGGATCACCGGGCCGAACCAGAATTTTGTTGCGCCGCCACTGCGACGAATCGGTCAAAACACAGATTGTCGCGGCGGCGTTACGTCGCGACTTACTCAAGGCTGCCATGCCGAGACAGGACTTTGCGTCTGCCGGTGAAGGGATCAGCTTAAAAGCTGCGGACTCCGTCCGGCCGAATTCCCCAGCCCTTCATATCCGGATCTTCCGATGCTCGCGCGCCTTGCCGCCGTCCGTTCCCTTTCGCCTGCCGAAAGCCCGTTCTTCATCGCGGCGCTGGGCGTGCTGATGTCGTTCGGCCCGATGGGCACCGACATGTATCTGCCCGGCATGCCGGCGATCGGCCGGGAGCTGCATGCGGCACAGGATCAGGTGCAGTGGACGCTGTCGGCCTTCTTCCTGGGCTTCGGCGTCGGGCAGCTGCTGTGGGGGGCGTTGAGCGACCGGTTCGGCCGGCGAATTCCGGTGGCGACCGGCATCCTGCTGTACGCCATCGGCTGCGTCGGCTGTTCGCTGACCGTCGATGTCGGGCATCTGGCGGCCTGGCGCTTCGTGCAGGCGGTGGGGGCCTGTGCCGGGCCGGTGCTGGTCCGCGCCATGATCCGCGACGTCTTCGAGCGCGACCGGGCGGCGAGCGTCCTGTCGATGATGATGCTGGTGATGGGGGCCGCCCCGATCATCGCACCGCTGATCGGCGGCCAGATCCTGGTGTGGGCGAACTGGCGCTGGATCTTCTGGGCCCAGGCGGCTTTCGGGGCGGTGGCGCTGCTGGCGCTCGCCAGCCTGCCGGAAACCCATCCGGAGACGCGGCGCACCAGCCTGCGCCCGATGGTCCTGGCGGAGTCCTACCGCAAGCTGCTGACCGACCGCCGCTATCTCGGCTATGCGGTGGGATCGTCCTTCATTTACGCGGGGATGTTCGCCTTCATCTCCGGATCCCCCTTCGTCTATATCGAGCTGTTCGGCGTGCGGCCGGAGAATTACGGCTTTCTGTTCGGACTGAACATCGTCGGCATGATCATCGTCAACACGTTGAACAGCCGTGCGGTGATGCGGTTCGGTTCCGACGTGATGCTGCGGATCGGCGTCTGGCTGTCGGCCGCCAGCGGTATCCTGCTGGTCGCCTGCGTGCTGGGCGGCTGGGGCGGGCTGTGGGGGCTGGTCGGCTGCCTGTTCCTGTTCATGTCGGTCACCGGCTTCTGTTTCGCCAATTCCATGGCCGGGGCATTGCAGTCCTTCCCGCAGATGGCAGGCACCGCGTCGGCGCTTGCCGGCATGTTGCAGTTCAGCAGCGGTGCCGTGTCCGGCTGGGCGGTCGGGCTGATGGCCGACGGCAGCGCGCTGCCGATGGCCGGGGTGATCGGTGGTGCGGCCCTGGTCAGTCTGGCGCTGAACCTGTGGCTGATCCGCCCGGTCCGCCGGCGGCTGCTGGCCCAAGGGTAAGACAAGTATTTCTAGTAAAATAAGGGTTCCTCCTGCAGGGGTCGGGCGTGAATTGAATTTCACCGCCCGGCGCACTAGGGTGGTGCGGCAACAGGAGACCGTCATGCCGCAGACCCCGCCGCCGAGTCAGCTTTTCGAGCCCGTCTGTCAGATTGGCTCCCAGATCAACCGGCGTGATCTTCTGATGGGCGCAGCGGCGCTCGGCTTTGCCGCTGCCACCACCTCCCTGTCGCTGCCCGCCTTTGCGGCGGCGGGTCTGCGCGTCGGCTACATCCCGATCATCCCGATGACGCAGCTCTATGTGCTGACGGGCGAGGGTTGGGCCGCGGAGGCCGGGCTTGCCTTGCAGACCACCAGCTTCCAGTCGGGGCCGGCGATGATCCAGGCGCTCGCGTCGGGAACGCTGGACGTCGCCTATGTCGGCATCGGCCCGGCGATGATCGCCCGGTCGAAGGGCGTCAAGCTGAAGGTCGTCGCCGCCAACGTCATCGATCAGGTGGCGCTGATCGGCCGTGGCCCGCTGGTGAAGGCGATGGCCGGCGTCTCCAGCCCGGCCGAGGGGATCAAGGCCTTCCGCGCCGCCAATGGCCGGCGGCCGAAGATCGGCTCGCTGCCGGCCGGGTCGGTGCCGGACACGGTGCTGCGCTATTGGATGGCGGAGATCGCCCGCATCGCCCCCGACGACATCGAGATCGTCGGCATGGGCGAACAGCCCCTGCAGCAGGCGCTGCTGAGCGGGGCGATCGACGGCGCCTCGATCCTGGAACCGATCCTGACGCTGGTGCAGTCGCGCCTCCAGGATGCCGCCATCATCGCCAAGGCCGGCAGCATGTTTCCCAAGCAGCCGGGCGCCGTGCTGGTGGTGACCGAGGAGGCCATCGCGAAGAACCGCGACGCGGTGGCCGAACTGGTGAGGCTGCACATCCGCGCCACCGCCTTCGCCAAGTCCAACCCGGACCGCACGGCCGAACTGGTGACCGACATCATCGGCAAGGGGCTGGTCGAGCGCGAGGTGATGCGGGCGGCGTTGACCTCCGACGCCACGACCTTCGTCGACGACCCGCGGGTGATCCTGGAGTCGACCAAGCGGATGCAGACCTTCCAGCAGTCGCTGGACCAGATCACCGAGCCGGTGGATGTCGACGCGCTGTTCGACTTCTCCTTCCACGACGCGGCGAAGGGGAAGTGACGGCGATGGCTTCCCACCTGCGTCTGGTCATCCATGCCCCCACCCCGGCCGCGCTGGAGCGGGCGCGGAACAACGCCCGCAACCTGCTGAAGGCCCGGCCGGATGCGGAGGTGCGCATCGTCGTCAATGCCGGCGCGGTCGCCGCGGCGCTCGACAGCCCGGACGCGGAGACCGACCGGCACCTGCGCGTCTGCGGCAACACGCTGGCGAAGACCGGCCGGACCGCCGACGGGCTGACGGTGGTCGCCGCCGGCGTCCTCGACATCGCCGAGGCGCAGGCCGATGGCTGGGGCTATATGCGGGCGTAAGCCTTCATCAGCCGACACCCCAGCCGCCGGTGTCCGGGAAGGGCACGGAGGGCGGCGGGACGGCCGCGGCGGGGTCGGCGACGATGCCGCGCGGCAGGGCGGGGGCGCCGGGCGGGGTGGGGCGCAGGCGGGTCGGCTTGACCCACCAGCCGGGTACCGCCGCCGCGATGGACCTGGCTGCGGACTCGGCCGCCGCCGCCGTGGGGTAGAGGCCGAAGCAGGTGGCGCCGCTGCCGGACAGGCGGGGCAGCAGACAGCCGGCGCTACGCTCCAGCGCCGCCAGAACGTCGGCGATCACCGGGGCGACCGTCAGCGCCGGGGCGGTCAGGTCGTTGGTCCTCTCCAGCAGCAGAGCGGCGAGATCGGCCGCGTCGGCCGGCTTGCGGGTGAAGCGGGCGGGAGTGGAGAAGCCGGCGCCGCTTTGGACCCGTGCCGCGGCCATCGCCTTGAATACTGCCGGTGTCGGCACCGGCACGTTCGGGTTGACCAGAACCACATGGGTCTCCGGCAGCTCCGGCGCCTCGTCCAGCACATCGCCGATGCCGCCGAAATAGCAGCTTCGTCCGGCGACGCAGACCGGCACGTCGGCGCCCAGCCCGGCGGCCACCGCGAACAGCGCCGGGTCGTCGGGCGGCAGTCCCCACAGCCGGGCGAGCGCCCGCAGGCAGGCGGCGGCATCGGCCGATCCGCCGCCGATTCCCGATGCGACCGGCAGTGTCTTGCTCAGCGCGATCATCCCGTCGGCCTCGCGGCCGAGGCGGGCGGACAGCGCGTGCGCGGCGCGTATCACCAGATTGTTGGCCGGGTTCTCGCCCATCAGGGCCGGACCGAAGGGGCCGGCGATGGCCAGACGCGGGCCGGCCGGCGGGAGGTCGGCGCCGCGCAGGGTCACCCGCGCGGCAGCCGGCGTCAGCGCGATGCTGTCGCCGAACTCTGTGAAGGCGACGAGGCTGTCCAGCTCGTGATAGCCGTCGGCGCGGCGGCCGGTGACATGCAGGTAGAGGTTCAGCTTGGCCGGGGCGGCCTCGACGATGGAAATGCCGGTCATAAGCTCCAATCCGCTGGCGGGCGCGCGACGACCCGTCCTGTGTCGCACCCTTTCGCCCGCAGCGGCAAGGGGATGACTCGGAACCGGTGTCAGATCTGGGCCAACAGGTCCTTCAGCAGGGTCTCGCCCATCGGCCAGGGACCATGGCCGCTGGCGCTGTTGATGTGGCCGGCCTCGCCCGCATCGATGAAGTCGGCCCCCCACAGCGCGGCGAAACCGCAGGCGCGGGCGGCGGTGCAGTAGGGGTCGCTGCGGCTGCCGACCACCACGGCCGGGAAGGGCAGGGGATCGGATGGGACCGGGGCGAAGCGGCGGGCCTCGGCCGGCACGGTCTGAGGCGATTCGACATCGGGCGGGGCGACCAGCAGGGCGGCGGCGACCTTCTCCGCCATGTCGCTGACCGCAGCCCAACGGGCGACGAGGATGCAGGCAAGACTGTGTGCCACCAGCACCACCGGACCGGGAGCGGCATGGATCGCGGAGTCGAGCCGCTCCACCCATCGATCCGGCTCCGGCGCGTCCCAATCGCCCAGATCGACGCGGGCCAGCGCCGGCAACCGGCCTTCCAGCCAGCTCTGCCAATGGTCGGGACCGGAGTTGCCAAGACCGGGAAGCACCAGAACGGTCAGCTGCGTCATTCTTTCAACTCTGTGTTTGTAGATGTTGCATGTACTGTCGGAAGATTGCTTGGGAAGGGCAGAATGCTCTCTGCAAGGTGGTTCCGCCTTGGGCGTCGTGCCACGAAGTCACGATTGAAAACCATAAACGGGAAGAAGGGGAGAAGCGTCTTGGACATCAGCACCAGCATCGCACAGGATCTCTGCGACTCCATCGGCCGGGAACTGGACTCCGTCGTCTCCATCGTGGGCAAGAGCGGTGCAGTCGTCGCCTCCACCGCACGGGAGCGGATCGGCACCAGCCATCCGGTCGGCGGCGACATCATGGCCCGCCAACTGGACGAGCGCGCCGTCAGCCGCGACGAGGCGGCCAAGTCCGGCGGCACCATGCGGGAAGGCTATGCCATCGCCATCGACCTGGATGGAGAGCGGGTTGGGGCACTCGCCATCGCGGCACCGGCCGATCAGGCGCGCCGTTTCGCCCGCCTGGCCCGCCATTGGGTGCTGGCGACCCTGCGGGCGGAAATGGCGGAAACCCGCCGGGTCGCCCTGATGCGCGACCTGTCCGAGCGGGTGGAGCGCGAGGTCGGCGGGTTCGCCGCCGAACTGGCCGATGCCGGCCGCAAGCTGGAGTCGGCGGTCGCCGCCGTCCGCTCCGCCGGGACAGAAGGGCTGCGGCAGGCGGCCGATGCCGCGGGCGCGGCACGCGCCGTGGACGGGTCGGTCAGCGCCATCGCCGGCATGCTCGACCGGCTGGCCTCGACCTCCGACCAGATTTCGGGCGATACCAGCAAGGCGCGGGAAATCAGCCTGGCCGCGGCGTCGGACAGCGACCGCGCCACCACGGTGATGAACTCCCTGCGTTCCGCCGCGGAGCAGATCGCCAGCGTGGTGAAGCTGATCAACGCCATCGCCAGCCAGACCAACCTGCTGGCGCTGAACGCCACCATCGAGGCGGCGCGGGCGGGGGAGGCCGGGCGCGGCTTCGCCGTCGTCGCCAACGAGGTGAAGGCTCTGTCGCGCCAGACCGCCGACGCCACCAAGCAGATCGCCGATCAGGTTGCCAATTTGCAGAAGGAAACCGCCGCGGTGGACGAGGCGCTGGGTCGCATCCATTCCACCATCGGCTCGATCCAGGCGATCAACGGCACCGTCGCCGCCGCGATCGACGAGCAGGCGACCCTGACTTCGGACGTCGCGCGTTCGCTCGACCGCTCGCGCCAGGATGCCATGGCGGCGGAGCAGCGGATCGGCGATGCCGAACAGACGCTGGGCGGCGTGACCCGCACGCTTGAGGAACTGACGACGCTGAGCCGGACCATCGCCGACCGGGCCGGCAGCCTGGGCAGCGGTCTCGCCGGCCGGGTCACCGACGTGCTGCGTCAGGTCCGCGGGTAAGGCTGCTGGCAGTCGACGGAGTCGCCGCCGGCAATGGTGGTGCGGGCGATCGTGGTGCGGGTGTTGCCGCTGCGCGCGGCGGGGGCCGCCCCGCCCGGCAGCGGCACGATCAGCCGCCGTTTCACCGGCTGCTGGGCCGCCCGGCGCGACACGCCGGCGAAGATCTGCTTCGACGCCTCGATCATCGTCACCCCGGCGAAGGCCTTGAACCAGCGCCCGCCGACCTCTTCCCAGGCCGGTGCGGTCTTTTGCAGGAAGTGCGAGCGCAAGGGCGGCATGAACAGGGCGTGGCGGGTGCGTTCCGGCACGAACATGGTGTCGCGCAGAACCTGCTTCAGCTGCGAGGCCGAATAGGGGAAGCCGTGGCCGAAGGGCGTCCAGTCGGCGCGCGCCCACAGGCCGCGGCGGTTCGGCACCACCGCCAGAACCCGGCCCCCGCCGGCCAGAACGCGCCAGATCTCGCGCATCATCGGCCGCAGCTGTTCGGTGCCCTCCAGCCCGTGGACCAGCAGGACGCGATCGATGGTGTTGTCGCCGAAGGGCAGGTCGGCCTCGTCGCCCAGCGCCACCATGCCCGGCCCTTCCGCCGGCCAGAAGCTGACCCCCTGGCTGGCCGGCATCACCGCCACCACCCGGTCGGCCTCTCCCATGAAGGGGCGCAGGTAGGGGGTGGTGTAGCCGACACCGAGAACGATCTGGTCGCGCACGTCCGGCCAGATGGTGCGGATGCGCCGGCGGATCATCCGCTGGGCGGTGCGTCCCAATCCGGACTCGTAGAACTCCCTCAGATCGACGATATCTGTGTACATGGTATCCCAACCGTAACACGGGTTTCGTATCGCAACAGCAGGGAGTCCGCTGCCGTGGAGGTCATTCTCGTTCCGGCTTTCGCCGACAACTATATCTATGTGCTGCGTGACGCGGCATCCGGCAAGGTCGGCGTGGTCGATCCCGGCGATGCCGCCCCGGTGCAGGCCGAATTGGAGCGGCGCGGCTGGACCCTGACCCATGTTTTCCTGACCCACCATCATGACGACCATATCGGCGGGGCGGCGGCGCTGAAGGAGCGCTATCGCGCCAGCGTGGTCGGTGCCCGTGCCGACGCCCACCGCATCCCCGGCCTGGATGTGATGCTCGGTGACGGCGACCGCACGGTGTTCGGCGAACAGACCGCCCGCGTCTTCGCGGTGCCCGGCCACACCAGCGGCCACATCGCCTTCTGGTTCGAGGCGGCGGAGACTCTGTTCAGCGGCGACACGCTGTTCTCGCTGGGCTGCGGCCGGCTGTTCGAAGGCACGCCGGCGCAGATGTGGGAGTCGCTGCAAAGCCTGCGGGCGCTGACCGACCAGACCCGCGTCTATTGCGGCCATGAGTACACCCAGTCGAACGGCCGCTTCGCCCTGACCGTCGATCCCGCCAACGCCGCCCTGCACCAGCGGATGGAGGAGGTCGCGGACCTGCGCGAGCGGAACCGGCCGACGATTCCCACCACCATCGGGATCGAGCGGCGCACCAACCCCTTCCTGCGCGCCGACGACCCCGGCGTCCAGGCCGCCATCGGCATGGCCGGCGCCCCGGCGGTGGAGGTGTTCGCCGAACTGCGCCGGCGCAAGGACCATTTCCGCGGGTGAGGGTTGCCGGCGGGGCGGCAGGTGAACGATGGACCATCGATCCGACCTGCCGCTAGCCTGTCGGAAACGATTGAAGCCGGAAGGAGCGTCCATGTTGAAGCTGCGCTGGAGCCCCACTTCGCCCTATGTGCGCAAGGTGATGATGGTCCTGATCGAACGCGGGCTGGAGAACCGGGTGGAGCGGGTAACGACCGACCCCTGGTCGGCCGACACCGATCTGCCGAAGGACAATCCGCTGGGCAAGGTGCCCGCCCTGACGCTGGAGGACGGCACCACCCTGTTCGACAGTCCGGTGATCGTCGAGTATCTCGATTCGCTGGGTGACCGGGCGCCGCTGTTCCCGCCGGCCGGCCCGGCGCGCTGGACGGCGCTGCGCCAGCAGGCCATCGCCGACGGCATCTGCGACGCCGCCATCCTGCGCCGGCTGGAATCCATGCGGCCGGACGGCGAGAAGTCTGCCAACTGGATGGAGCGCCAGCGCAAGGCGGTCGCCCGTTCGCTCGACCTGCTGGACGGGGAGGCCGCATCGCTGGAGGGTGAACCGACCATCGGCAGCCTCGCGGTGCTGGTGGCGCTCGGCTACCTCGATTTCCGCTTCGGGCACGAGGACTGGCGCCAGGGCCGGCCGGCGCTGACCGCTTGGTTCGCAAAGGCATCCGATCGCGACAGCCTGCGGCGGACGGCGCCGCCGGTGTAATACCGACGCTGAATTCGAGCTTTTTGCGCGGAATGCGTGCAGTAGAGCGGCGCCCGTCATGATCGGGCGCCGCTTTTCATTTCGCGCGCTGTTTACGTTCGATTCACCATGAACGGCTGCGCGACCGATGATTTCCCGCGCGCAGCAATCTTTCGATTGTGCGTCGCGAAAACTTCATCCAACCGTCACCGAATCATCCAACCAGAAGGGCTACCCATTGCGCCGGCCGGCTCGCGGAGAACCGCGGGCGCGGGACGGACAACCTCCAAGCCACGGGTGGCCCATATGGCAAAGCCTATCGACCAGCGCCGGCGGTCCGGCATCAAGTCGAAGATGCTGATCGCCTTCGGAACCGTGGCGGCACTTCCCTGCATCGCGGCGGTGGTCGGCTGGATGTCCTACGGCGCCGTCCGCGGCCATGTCGCCGACATCACCGGCACGCAGGTGCCGGTGCTCAGCGCTGCCCACGGCCTCGCCACCACCACGGCGCGGGTGCTGGCATTGGGGCCGCTGATCGACGCTGCGTCCTCCGACGAGGATCTGGGCCGGCTGCGCACCGCTGCGGCCGAGCAGCGCCGGGCGCTGGACGGTCAGCTCGCCCAGCTGGCCGGCGGGCATGGTGATGCGGCCCGCGTCGCCGAGCTGACCGGCACCGCGCGTACGCTGCTCGGCACCATCGATGCGCTGGGGACGGCGACCGGCCGGCGGCTGACCTTGCAGGAACAGCGCAGCGGCCGGCTGGCGGAGTTGAGCGATGCCCATGCCCGCCTGCTCGCCGCGCTGAAGCCGGACATGCAGGCCTCGCGCGAGCAGCTGGCCCAGGCGATCTCGGCGATGGTGGCGGCGACTTCCGAATCCTCCGCGGTGATCGGGGCCGAACTGGGGCAGACGGTGATCCCGCTGTTCCAGCTGCGTGGCGCCGAGGCCGCACTCGCCAAATCGCTGCTGATCGGCGCCTTCGAGACCGACCGGTCGAAGGTGATGTCGCTTTCCACCGACTTCGACTCCGCCCTGTCCGATTTGCAGGGCGCCCTGCGCCCGCTGGCGAAGAGCGAGGCGGCGGCACCGGTCGTGACGGCCATCAATGAGCTTGCCGCGTTCGGCGAGGACGACCGGAGCGTCTACACCCGCCGCGTGCGCCAGCTGACCCCCGGCATTGCGGAGGCGGAAGCGCAAAAGCTGACCGAGTCGCTGGCGGCCAGCGTCGACGACGTCATCCGCCTGGACCGCGACGCCAACGCCCGCATGCTGCCGCTGATGCTGAACTCGCGCGGCCGCATCGCCGAGGCCGGCAACGCCATTGCCGAGCGGATGCAGGATCTGTCCACCAACACCGTCCCGGCCGCCCAGCATCGCTACACCGTGCTGAGCGGCCTGATGGCCGACGCCAATCTGCTGGCCGGCAAGCTGGCCGAGGCCGGCAATGCCGAAACGCCGGCCCGGCTGGCCGCCGCCCGCCGCACGCTGGACCCGCTGGCGGCGACGATCCGCGGCACCCTGACCGATTCCGGGGACGATCTGGGGACGGAGGTCCGTCGCTTGGCGGAGCGGCTGCTGGATCTCGGCTTCGGAAATGAGGGCATCCTGGCGCTGCGTGCCGGCGAGTTGGCGGCCTATGCCGAGAATGCCGCGCTGATCGACAGCAACCGCAGCACCGGCGCCGCCCTGACCGCCATGGTCGACGGGCTGGTCCTGTCAGCGGAGAAGGCGACCGCCGCCGGAGCAGCCGCCGCCCACGAGGCGCTCGAGCGCACCAATCAGGTGCAGATCCTGCTGGCGACCGCCGGCGTGCTGCTGGCCGGGCTGATCGTCTCGCTCTATGTCGGGCGCCGCGTCGTCGGCCGGATGGAGGCGCTTGCCGACGCCATGCGCCGGGTCGCCGGCGGCGACCTGACGGTGGAGCAGAAGGCCGACGGCAACGACGAGATCACCGACATGGCCCGCGCCCTGTTCGTCTTCATCGCCAACGCCCGCGCCATGGAAGAGGCGCACGAGAAGGTGGAGATCGAACGTCGCAACGCCGCGTCGGCCCGCCGCACCAGCATGCTGGAGATCGCCGACCAGTTCGAACGCAACGTGCTGAGCAGCGTGGAAACCCTGGCGGAAGCCGCCCGCCAGATGGCCGCCCGCGCCCGCTCGCTGACCGACATCGCCGCCAACGCCAACGACCGGGCCGAGGCTGCGATGCTGCTGTCCGGCGAGATGGCGGCCGGCATCCAGCAGGTGGCGACCGCCGCCTCGGAGATCTCGCAATCCATCGCCGAGATCAGCAAGCGCACCGGCGAGTCGGCCCGCATCATCGGCGATACCGCCGCCGGGGCGGAGCAGGTGAAGGCCACCGTCGCCGACCTGTCGAGCACGGCGGGGGAAATCGGCACCGTCGTCGGGCTGATCGACGAGATCGCCGGCCAGACCAACCTGCTGGCGCTGAACGCCACCATCGAGGCGGCGAGGGCAGGGGAGATGGGCCGCGGTTTCGCCGTGGTCGCCGGAGAGGTGAAGGCGCTCGCCGGCCAGACCGCCCAGGCCACCGCCGAGATCGCCCGCCAGATCGCCGCCACCCAGGCGGCCAGCCGCCAGACGGCGGAGGTGGTGGCAAACATGACCGGCAGCGTCCAGCGCATCGAATCCAACGCCTCGGCCATCGCCGCGGCGGTGGAGGAACAGGCGGTGATCACGTCGAGCATCGTCGACAGCTCCCACCGCGTCGCGGTCGGCACCCAGGCGGCGTCGGACCATGTCGCCGGCCTGTCGGAGGCCGCGGCCAAGGTGCGGACCCAGGCCGGCGACGTGCTGCATGTGGCGGAAAGCCTGTCGCACGAGGCGACCAGCCTCGGCTCCGCCGTGCATCTGTTCCTCCAGGAAATCCGGGCCGCGCGATGAGTTCCGCGATGACTCCGCGGCTCCGGTCGCGAACGGGTCGGTTTCATAAAACTGACACGTAAACAAAACAAACCCGTCACCGGCGGCGGCTATGGTCACCGCGACGAAGAAGGCGGGTTACGACCTCCGGCCAAGGCCGGGCTTTTACCGAAAACCCAACGACACCGTCCAAACCTATCGGGAGTTTAGCCGTGAAAACCATGACCTCGGCGTTCGTTCGCTGCGCCGCCTTCGGTGCCCTGGCCGTTCTGTCCGTGTCGGTCGCCCCGCTGTCGGTCGCCTCGGCCGCCGACATCTCCGGCGCCGGCGCCACCTTCCCGTATCCGATCTATGCCAAGTGGGCCGACGCCTACAAGAAGGAGACGGGCACGGGCCTGAACTACCAGTCGATCGGTTCGGGCGGCGGCATCAAGCAGATCAAGGCCAAGACGGTCACCTTCGGCGCCTCGGACATGCCGCTGAAGCCGGAAGAGCTGGAGCAGGCCGGTCTGATCCAGTTCCCGATGATCATGGGCGGCGTGGTTCCGGTCGTGAACCTGAAGGGCATCAAGGCCGGTGAGGTCCAGCTGTCGGGCACCGTTCTCGCCAACATCTACATGGGCGAGATCACCAAGTGGAACGACCCGCAGATCAAGGCGCTGAACCCCAACGTCAACCTGCCGAACACCGCCATCGCTCCGGTCTACCGCTCTGACGGGTCGGGCACCAACTTCCTGTTCACCGACTACCTGTCGAAGACCAGCCCGAAGTTCAAGACCCAGATCGGCGCCAACACCTCCGTCCAGTGGCCGGCCGGCATCGGCGCCAAGGGCAACGAGGGCGTGGCCAACATGGTCAAGCAGACGGACGGCTCGATCGGCTACGTCGAATACGCCTACGCCAAGCAGAACAACATCACCCACCTCGACCTGCAGAACAAGGACGGCAAGACCGTCGCTCCGAAGATCGAGGCCTTCCAGGCTGCCGCCGCCAACGCCGACTGGGCCAACAGCAAGGGCTACTACGTCCTGCTGACCGACGAGCCGGGTGCGGAGAGCTGGCCGATCACCGGCGCCAGCTTCATCCTGATGTACAAGACCCCGCAGGACGCGGCTTCTTCGGCCGAAGCGCTGAAGTTCTTCGACTGGGCCTATAAGAACGGCGCCAAGATGGCGACCGAGCTGGACTATGTCCCGATGCCGGACGCCGTGGTGTCGCTGGTCCAGAAGACCTGGGCCCAGACCATCCAGGCCGACGGCAAGCCGGTCTGGACCGCGTCGGCCAAGTAACGACGGCCAACCGACCCCGGGCGGCCGCTGGTTGGCGCGCCCGGGGGCATGATCGCCGGTGGGGACGGAAATTGCGCCGTCCCCACCGCACGCCTCACGGAGCGGCCATGACCGAGATCGCGCTGACCTTGACCGATGCACACGCCTCCACTGCCCGACGGGCCCGCCGCCAGCGCCTGCAGGATGCGGTCTTCCGCAACGCCACCCTCGCCTTCGCGCTGCTCGTCCTGCTGATCCTGGGCGGCGTTACCGTATCCCTGATCGACGGCGCGCTTCCGGCACTCCGCGCGTTCGGCTTCGGCTTTGTCGGCACCGAAGTCTGGAACCCGGTGTCCGAACAGTTCGGCGCGCTCGCCCCCATTTACGGCACGCTGGTAACCTCGGTCATCGCCATGGCTGTCGGTATTCCCGTCAGCTTCGGCATCGCCCTGTTCATCACCGAGATGTGCCCCGCCTGGCTGAAGCGCCCGCTCGGCGTCGCCATCGAGCTGCTCGCCGGCATCCCCAGCATCATCTACGGCATCTGGGGCCTGTTCGTCTTCGCCCCCTTCATGCAGTCGACGGTCCAGCCCTTCCTGATCGCCACGCTGGGGCAGATTCCGGGCATCGGCAACCTGTTCATGGGCCCGCCCTACGGCATCGGCATCCTGACCGCCGGACTGATCCTGGGCATCATGGTGCTGCCCTTCATCACCTCCATCACCCGCGACGTCTTCGAGACGGTGCCGCCGATGGTGCGCGAATCCGCCTACGGGCTGGGTGCCACCACCTGGGAGGTGGTGTGGAACGTGGTGCTGCCCTATACCCGCACCGGCGTGGTCGGCGGCGTCATGCTGGGGTTGGGCCGTGCCTTGGGCGAGACGATGGCTGTGACCTTCGTCATCGGCAACGCGCACCGCATCAGCTCCTCGATCATGGCGCCCGGCACGACGATCTCGGCCTCCATCGCCAACGAGTTCACCGAGGCGGTCGGCGATGTCTACACCTCGTCGCTGGTGGCGCTGGGCCTGATCCTGTTCCTGATCACCTTCACCGTGCTGTCGATCGCGAAGCTGATGCTGCTGCGCCTCCAGCGCAAGGCCGGAGCCTGAGCCCCATGACGATGTCCAATTCCGCGACGCTGGCGACCCCCATCGGGGGGCTCTATCATCGCCGGCGCATTGCCAACAAGGTGGCGCTGTCCCTGGCGCTGGGGGCCGCCGGCTTCGGCCTGTTCTGGCTGGTCGCCATCCTGTGGACGCTGCTCTACAACGGGCTGTCGGCCATCAACCTCAGCCTGTTCACCGAGAATACCCCGCCGCCGGGCGGGGAAGGCGGCCTGCTGAACGCGATCTTCGGCAGCGTCGTCATGACCGCGGTCGCCACCGCGGTCGGCACGCCGGTCGGCGTGATGGCCGGCACCTATCTGGCGGAGTTCGGCCGCAACACCAGGCTGGCCGAGGTGGTGCGCTTCATCAACGACGTGCTGCTGAGCGCGCCGTCGATCATGGTCGGCCTGTTCGTCTACGAGGTGCTGGTCGTCCGCATGGGCCATTTCTCGGCCTGGGCCGGCGCCATGGCGCTGGCGGTGCTGGTCATCCCGGTCGTCGTCCGCACGACCGAGGACATGCTGAAGCTGGTGCCCAACAGCCTGCGCGAGGCTGCCGCGGCGCTCGGCGCTCCGCAGTGGAAGGTGATCACCATGGTCGCCTACCGTGCCGCCCGCAACGGCATGATCACCGGCATGCTGCTGGCCGTCGCCCGCATCAGCGGCGAGACCGCGCCGCTGCTGTTCACCGCCCTGAACAACCAGTTCTGGAGCGCGGACATGAACGCGCCGATGGCCAACCTGCCGGTGGTCATCTTCCAGTACGCGATGTCGCCCTACGAGGACTGGCGCCAGCTGGCCTGGGGCGGCGCGCTGCTGATCACGGTCGCCATCCTGCTCCTCAACATCGGCGCCCGGCTGCTGGCCGGTCTCGGCACGACGAGAAAGTAACCATGACGATGACCCACATGGACGCCAACAGCCCCGCCCACGGCAACCACCCGATGCCCCCGGGCATGCTCGCCGGGACCGCCGCGGACCGCGCAATCGCCGGCGCCGGCCTGCCCGAGAAGATCAGCGTCCGCAACCTGGAATTCTTCTATGACGGCTACCGGGCGCTGAAGAACATCTCGCTGCCGCTGTACGACCGCCAGGTCACCGCCTTCATCGGCCCGTCGGGCTGCGGCAAGTCGACCCTGCTGCGCATCCTGAACCGGATGTACGACCTCTATCCCAAGCAGGTCGCCACCGGCGAGGTGCTGCTGGACGGCGTCAACATCCTGTCGCCCAAGCAGGACCTGAACCTGCTGCGCGCCCGCGTCGGCATGGTGTTCCAGAAGCCGACGCCCTTCCCGATGTCGATCTACGACAACATCGCCTTCGGCGTGCGGCTGTACGAGAAGCTGTCCAAGGCCGACATGGAAGAGCGGATCGAATTCTCGCTGCGCCGTGCCGCCCTGTGGGACGAGGTGAAGGACAAGCTGCGCCAGAACGGCATGAGCCTGTCCGGTGGCCAGCAGCAGCGCCTGTGCATCGCCCGCGCCATCGCGGTCAAGCCGTCGGTCCTGCTGCTGGACGAGCCGACCTCGGCGCTCGACCCCATCTCCACCGCCAAGTGCGAGGAGCTGATCGACGAGCTGCGGTCCGACTACTGCATCGCCATCGTGACCCACAACATGCAGCAGGCGGCCCGCATCTCCAACTTCACCGCCTTCATGTATCTGGGCGAGCTGATCGAGTTCGGGAACACCGAAGAGATCTTCACCAACCCGACCAAGGAAAAGACGTCCGAATACATCACCGGCCGCTTCGGCTGACGCCGTCCGCGCCCTGTCCGCGCCAGGACCGGCCAGACAGAGCGGCTCCCGTCACCGGCTGGTGGCGGGAGCCGTTCTGTTTCGCATGACCGTTTTCAGTGCCGATCCGGCCGGAAGGCGGCGGGATCCGTGAAGGGCGTCTCGCCGCTCATCAGTTCGGCCAGCAGCCTGCCGGTCGCCGGCCCCAGCGTGAAGCCCTGGTGGCCATGGCCGAAATTCATCCACAGGCCGCGATGTTCCGGCGCCTCGCCGATGACCGGCAGCATGCCGGGCAGGCAGGGCCGCGTTCCATGCCAGGGCTGCGGCTCGACCGGCATGCCCAGGTCGAGCAGCCCTTCGGCCCCCAGTTCCGCCCGTTCGAGCTGGACCGGGTCGGCAGGCGCGTCGGCATGGGTGAACTGCGCGCCCGTCGTGATGCGCAGGCCGCGCTTCATCGGGGCGATCACATAACCGAAGCCGGTGTCCAGCAGGGGAAGCGACAGGCCGCCGCCGGTGTAATGGCGATGATAGCCCCGCTTGCGGACCATCGGGAATCGCAGGCCGAACGGCCGCAGCAGTTCCGGAGACCAGGGCCCCAGCGCCACGACGGCGGTGTCGGCCTCCAACCGCCCGCCCGCGGTTTCAACCGCCCATCCCCCTTGCGATGTGGCCGTCAGGCTGCGGGCATCCCCCTCCAGCACCCGGCCGCCGGCCTCGACGAAGCGCCGCCCGTAAGCGGCGACCAGGGCGCCGGGGTCCGACACCGTCCAGGGGTCGAGCCAGTGGATGGCACCGACGCCCGTCTGTTTCAGGGCCGGCTCTGCCCGCGCCAGTTCGCCGGGTGTCAGGGCCTTGAAGCGGACACCCCAGCGTTTCCGGTTTTCCTCGGCGGCGGCCAGCGCCTTGTCGAACAGGGTCTGGCGCCGGAACAGCACGTGATACCCATCGCGCCGAACCAGACCATCCATTCCCCCGTCCGTCGGACAATCCCGCATCAGGTCCTCGTGCGTGGCCGTCGCCTGGACGATCAGCCGCGCATAGGCGTCGGAAATGCGGGCATGGCGGCTTTCGGCGGAATGCCACCAGTAGCGGGCCAGCGCTTCCGCATGATCGGGCATGGCCGCGGCAAGGTAATGGACATCGTTGGTCCGTCCCGCCGCGACGGCGGCCAGGCTGCCGATGTCGCGCGGCATCGGATAGGGGCTGACCGCCTCGCACTGGATGATGCCGGCGTTGCCATAGCTTGTCTCTTCGCCCGGACCGCGGCGGTCCACCACCGTCACCGTCCAGCCCCGTTTCTGGAGTTGGAGGGCGGTGGAAATTCCCACCATGCCAGCGCCGAGAACGAGTGCCTGTTTCATGATGTCAGGTCCGGGCCTTGGCGGTCACCGTGATCTCGATGCGGGCATCCACCAGCAACCCTGCCACCACGGTCGTGCGGACCGGGTGCGGTTCGGGGAACCGGCGGGCATAGGCTTCGTTGAAGGCGGCGAAATCGGCCTTGTCCGTCAGGTGGACGAGGCAGGACACCACATCCGCCAGGGACAGGCCTTCGCCTTCCAGCGTCGCGGCGATGCGGTCGAGCGCCAGATCGGTCTGCGCGCCGATACCCTCGGGGATGGTCCCGTCGGGGCCGAACGGCAATTCGCCGGACAGGAAGACGAGGCCGTCGGCCCGGCGTGATTTCGAGAAGGGAAGGGTGGGGATGGCCAAGGGGAACTCCGTAATTCCAGATTGATCGGGATTCCAGACGGATCAGGCGGAAAGTCAGGTAAGGTGCCGCGCGTCAGGCGACGCTGGCGGCGAGGCGCTGCTGGCCGGTCCGCAGCGTGGTGGCGACGGCCACCGACAGGGCGGTCATGACGATCAGGAAACCGAAGGCGGTGTCGAAAGAGCCGCTGGCCGATACCAGGAAGCCCATGACCATCGGCGCGATGAAGCCGGCGATCTGCCCGCCCAGATTGACCATGCCGATGCCGGTGCCGATCTGGCTCTCGTGCAGCACCTTCGTCGGCAGGGCGATGACCGTCGCCAGGACGAAGGACTTGAAGAAGTAGACGAGGGACTGGAAGACGATCAGTGCCGCGATGGTCTCCGACCGGTACATGGCGAAGAGAAAGATCCCGGTCAGCAGCGCGCTGCCGACCAGCAGGTATTTTTCCCGATCGGGGAAGAAGCGCGTCATCACCCAGCCGCCGATGGCGGTGGCGATGGTGGCGAGCAGGAAGGGGATCGGCACGAGAACGCCGACCGACTTGAGGTCGAGGCCGCGCTGCTGCAGCAGATAGAGCGGCATCCAGGAATCCAGCCCCTTGTTCACGCAGCTCAACCCGAACCAGACGACGACCAGCTGCCAGAGGAAGGGAGTCTTCAGCAGCATGCGCGTGGTCGCCCAGTCGATGCGCTTCGATGCCGTTTGGCGGTCGCCCTGGCCGGATGCCGGCTTCGGATCGTTGGGAACCAGCAGCAGATAGGCGGCGGCGAAGGCGATCCCGGCGAAGCCGATGACTTCGAAGGCATGGCGCCAGCCCAGGCCAAGGATCAGCGGCGCCATCACCAGCGGCGCGATCATGCTGCCGGCATAGTTGGACGAGGTCAGGAAAGCCGTCATCTTCGGCTTGTTGTCCTTGCTGAACATCTCCGCCACCGCCTTGATGGCCGCCGGCGGGAATCCGCCTTCGGCGATGCCGAACACCAGCCGGATGGCGATCAGCGACCCCAGGGACCAGGCGAAGCTGGTGGAGACCGTGAAGACGGACCACAGGGCGATCGAGATCACGATCACGTATTTGGAGCCGAAGCGGTCGGCAAGCCAGCCGCCCGGAATCTGCATCAGCGAATAGCCGAGGAAGAACACGCTGATCACCACGCCCAGTTCCGAGGCCTGGAGATTGAAGTCCTTCCCGATCTGCCCCAGTGCGATCGAGATCGCCGCCCGGTCGATGTAGGAAATGCAGAATGCCAGATAGAGGAGTGAGAACCCGATGATGCTGGTCTTATGGGTCTTGAGGGCGGACATGCGCGATCTCCGTCAGATGTAGAGGAAGCTCGGCTCCATCGGTTTTCGGTGGGGTTTGCCGGAGCGGCGGGCAAAGCGGGGGCAAGGACAGGGTGTTGCAGCGCGGCGGGTTGCCGGCAGCCGGGTCGTCGATCGACGTCGGAACGAAGGTTCGGCTGAAGAGCCGCTCAGTCCCAGGCGCGGAAGCCGGGGGTCTCGGACAGGGGCTTCGCCGCGGCCAGCTTCCCCAGATCCGGCACCGGCCGGCACAGGGCCGGATCGTCGGCGAAGGCCGCTTCCAGCGCGGCGGCCGCGGAAAGCACCAGCGCGTCGCCGCCGCGCGGGCCGACGATCTGCAGCCCGAAGGGCATTCCGGATTCATCCAGCCCGACCGGCAGGCTCAGTGCCGGATGGCCGGCCAGCGTCACGCCGTAGGCCAGGGCCAGCCAGTGGAAATAGGAGCGGGTCGGCTGGCCGTCGATCTCCCGTGGGTAGAGTTCGCTCCAGGGGCGCGGGCTGAGGGTGATGGTCGGGCTGATCAGCAGGTCGTGCGTCTCGAAGAAGGACTGGAAGGACCGGTAGATCCGCGTCTGGGTCGTCGCGGCGCGGGTGTAGTCCTCCAGGCTGTAACCCAGCCCTTCCTCGATGTTGGCGCGGACATTGGGGCCGAGCATGTCGGGGCGTTCGCGGAAGGTCCGGGCATGCATCGCCAGGAACACCGAGGCGCGCAGCACCGCGAAGGCATCGTCGGCGCCCGTGCAGTCCGGCGTCGCCTCCACGCAGGCGCCGGCAAGCGGCGCGATGTGGCTGACCCGGTCGCGGAAGCTGCGGCGGATGTCCTGCGCTGTCGGGGCGAAGCCGAAATCCTCGGTCACGGCGATGCGCATCCGGGACAGGTCGGCAGCGGGTGTCGGGAACCAGCGCTCGGCCCGGCTGCGGACCGCTTCATCCGGCAGGCTGTAGGCGAGCGGGTCGCGGCTGTCGTCGCTGGCCATGACGGACAGCATCAATGCCAGATCAGCTACGTTGCGGGCCATCGGGCCGTCGGTCGACAGGTTCGACCAGCCGATGGCGCGCCGTTCGCTGGCGACCAGGCCATAGGAAGGGCGCATTCCGACGATCCCGGCATATCCCGCGGGATTGCGCAGGCTGCCGCCGGTGTCCGATCCGGTGGCCAGCGGCGCCATTCCGCAGGCGAGCGCCACCGCCGATCCGCCCGACGATCCGGCTGCCGAGCGCGACGGGTCGAACGGGTTGCCGGTCGCGCCGTAGACCGGGTTCCGGGTGTTGCCACCCGCCGCCCATTCCGGCGTGTTGGTCTTGCCGAAGATGATCGCGCCGGCGGCACGCAGCCGGGCGACCGATCCCTGGTCGGCGGCCGGCACATGGTTTGCGAAGAGCGGACTCCCATAGGTGGTGCGGAGCCCGGCGGTGTCCTGCGTGTCCTTGACGAGAAGCGGGATTCCATGCAGTGGCCCGACACTGTCACCGCGCCGGATCGCCGCCTCGGCCTGTTCCGCAGCCTTCCGGGCATTATCGACGTCGAGGGCTACGACGGCGTTCACGGCCGGATTGACGAGATCAATCCGGGCAAGGCAGGCTTCCAGCAGTTCGACCGGCGACAGGCTTTTCCCGGCGATCCGGCGGCGCATCTCCAGCAGGGAGAGATCGGCAACGCTGGCCGCGGACAGATCGGGTTTGGGCAAATCGGGCATGGCGGTGACATCCGTCCGGCTTCAATTTGACGCATCGTCACAGGATTTAGCGTATCGGTCAAATAGTTTATATGGTCAGCAAATAGGCGCTTGTCTTGCTGCATTGCGCAAACATATGGCAGAAAAGGATCTCGGCGGCCGGGTAGCCGAAACGGTCCATGAAAATTGTTTAGCGCATGCAATAAAGCCTGCCTGGAAAATTGGCAGCACCGGCGGCAGGGAAACGGGAAGGGCGATGCAGGATCACGATGAGTTGGCCAACACCACGTCGCGGCTGGGCGTTTGCCTGAAGGCAGCCCGCCGGGCGCGCGGCTTGACATTGAAGCAGGTGGCGGAACGTACCGGAATGGCCCTGTCGACCTTGTCGAAGGTGGAAAACGGCCAGATGTCGCTGACCTACGACAAGCTGCTGCAGCTGACCGCCGGACTGAAGATCGAGATCGCCGAGCTGTTCGAACCGGCCGGCTCGCGGCCGGAGCGCCGGGAGGTCATCACCGCCCGTCGCAGCATCAGCCGGGCCGGACAGGGGCATCTGGTGGACACGACATTCTATTCCTACCGGTATCAATGCACCGATCTGGTGGGAAAGCAGATGGTGCCGATCCTGGCCGAGATCAGGGCGCGCACGCTGGAGGAGTTCGGAGCGCTCCTGCGGCACGCCGGAGAAGAGTATTTCTATGTCACGTCCGGCCGCGTCGCCGTCCATACCGAATTCTATGAGCCGGCGGTCCTGGAGGTGGGGGATGGCATCTATCTCGACAGCAGCATGGGCCACGCCTATCTGAACGCCGGCGAGGAACCGGCCCGCGCCATCTGCGTCTGCACCAGCGAAGAACCTGATCTTTACCAGAAACTGCGCTCCATTTCCGAGGCCGAGACGCGATCCGTGGACGCCTGACCTCGCGGCGAGCCATATTTCCATAATCAAAATTATGCGCTTCAGCTTTGTAAGCGCAATGTCAGAATGTCAGTTCCTCGCAACATCTTGCTGCCAGCAATGCGTCTTCGTTGATCTCTATTGCCGCACCGAAAGCTGGGCTGGCAGGAATATGACGCTTCTTCCGATTTGAGGAAGCGCGGCCAGACCGGCGGCATCGGAATCATCGAGCAGACGAACATCCTGCGATAATAAGAATGGTTCGCATTCTAAGCTCAGTGCGGCTATACCGGTGTGACCGGCGTCCCGGGCGATGTCCCCACGGGTGCCGGTTCCCTTGCATCCGGCAGTTCCCCCCTCCGTGACCGATACCTCCTGCCCTGCCCTGCCCGATGACCTCCGTTCCTGGCGTGCCCGATGACCGGCCCTGTCGGCACCTGGGCGCGCAGGATCGCGGAGCTGTTCGATGCCCATCGGCTGCGGCTGGAGCGTGCCATCGCCCGGCGAACCGGCGATCCGCAGACGGCGGGCGATCTGGCGCAGGACGCCTTCCTGCGACTGGCCCGCCTGCCCGACGGCGAGGCGGTGCAGAACCCGGCCGGTCTGCTCTATGTGGTGGCCGACCGGATCGCGCTGGACCATTGCCGGGCAGCCCGGCGCCAGCGCCAGCGCGAGGCCGGTCCGCCCGCGGAGGACCTGCCTGCCGGCGCCCCCGGCGCCGACGCGGTGGTGGAGCGGACCCAGACCATGGCCCGGCTGCGCGGTGCCATCGACGCCCTGCCGCCCAAGACCCGCGAGGTCTTCCTGCTCTACCATGTCGAAGGCCTGCCCTACCGCGCCATCGGCGAACGGCTGGGCATTTCCCCGCGTACGGTGGAGTACCATCTGCGCACGGCCATCGAACAATGCCGTGCGCACATGAAGCGGCGTCCGCTCCGGTGATCGGCAGAGCCCATTTCCCGACAGGTCATTTTCTTTGAGGGATCGGCCTCCGCTGGTCGTCTTACCAAACACGAGGCAACAGGAGCTTGCGGCAAGACGCGATGGATCATCGGGATGAACGGCACAGGGGCCCGGCAGACGGTGAGCCGGCGGATGGCGGACCTGAGGAGGACCGGCTGTTCTCGGAAGCCAACACGTGGTTCTTCCGCCTGCAGTCCGATGACCTCGGCCCGGCGGAGCGTGTCGCTTTCACCGAGTGGCTGAACCGGAGCCCGGCTCATGCCCGCGCCTGGAGCGACCTGCGGACCCTCCTGCACGACCTGAAGGAACCTGCCCGCGCCGCCTATGCCGGGTCCCGCATTGCGTCTCCCCGCCGCCGGGCAGCGGCCGGTGCCCGGCGCTTCGCTGCGGCGACGGCGATCCTGCTGGTGGTCGGCGCGCTTGGCGTCTGGCGCGGACCGACGCTCTACCAGAACGCCATTGCGGATCAGGTGACCTCGACCGGACAGCGCCGGACCTTGACGTTGCCGGATGGCTCGGCCGCCGAGATGAACGGCGACACCGCGCTGGCTCTCGATTTCCGGAATGGTGAGCGGCATGTCCGGATCCTGCGCGGAGAGGCGTGGTTCCACGTCACGCGCGATCCCGACCAGCCCTTCGTCGTCGATGGGGGAACTGGCGCCGCCCGTGTGCTGGGCACCCAGTTCAGCGTCCGGCGCGAGGACGACCGCACGGTCGTCACCGTCGGCGAAGGGCTGGTGGAGGTCTCCGCCCATCCCGGCACCGACAGCCACGCCCCCTGGCCCGACAGCGTCCGCCTGCGCCCCGGCGAAAGCGCGGAGGCCGGCCCGCTCGGCCTGACCGGGCCACGGGCAGCCGATCCCGCCGTCGCCTTCGCATGGCGCCAGGGGCAGATCGTCTTCCGCCAGCAGTCGCTGGCCTCCGTCATCACCGCGCTGAACCGGCAATGGCCGGGCCGCGTTGTCCTGTTGAACGACGAGGCGGCCGAGCGCGTGGTCTCCGGCGTCTTCGCGCTCGACCGGCCGGAGGCCGTGTTCGATGCGCTGGAGCGCGGCCTCGGCGTGCGCGCCACCCGCATCACTCCCTATCTGACCCTGCTCCGCTGAAAGAATGCCCAGGATCTAGAAAAATGCGACCGCCCTGAAAAAACTTCCCAGGGATCTCCGCCGTCCCATCGTCATCTCCGGGAAAGAAGAGAATGAGACGCAGTCGCAGAAAGCGGCGCGTCTCTCACCGGATGACTGAGGCGAGCGATGGCATTGGCAAAGATGGGAATGACAGGCGTAGCAGTCGGGCGCCGGGGCGGCGTCCATGGCGGTCTGTTCGGCCGCATGTTCCTCGGGCGGCTTCTGGCGACGACGGTGCTGATCGCGCCGGAGCTTCTGCTGTCCGGCGTCCCGGCAGCGATGGCGCAGACGAACCCGGCCGGCGCCGTGAGCTTCGCCATCGCACCGCAATCCGTCGACGGGGCGCTTGCCGCCTTCTCCGCCGCCACCCGCATCCAGGTGCTGACCCCCGGCGCGATGACCCAGGGCGTCGATTCTCCCGGCGTCAGCGGATCGATGACCGCGCGCGAGGGGCTGAACCGTCTGCTGTCCGGCACCGGGCTGGTCGCCCGCTTCCTCAACACCGAAACCGTCACGGTCGAACGGGTGGCCGCCGGCGGCGCCGTCCAGCTCGATCCGGTGCAGATCGAAGGCAACCGCGCCGCGACCGGCCCCGGCGTCCTGCCCCCGGCCTATGCCGGTGGTCAGGTGGCACGCGGCGGGCGCATCGGCGCGCTGGGCAACCAGGACGCGATGGACGTGCCCTTCACCGTCACCGGCTATACCGCCGAGACCATCCGCAACCAGCAGGCGGAGACCATCGCCGACGTCCTGGCCAACGACCCGGCGGTGCGCAGCAGTCTCGGCTACGGCAATTTCGCGGAGAGCTTCGTCATCCGCGGCTTCCAGCTGACGGGCGAGGATCTGTCGGTCGACGGGCTCTACGGCACCGCTCCGCGCCAGATCGTCGCCACCGACATGTTCGAACGGGTGGAGGTGCTGAAGGGTGCCAACGCCTTCCTGAACGGTGCCGCCCCCAGCGGGTCCGGCATCGGCGGCGGCGTGAATCTCGTGCCCAAGCGGGCGGAGGATGAACCGCTGACCCGGCTGACCGCCAGCTACGCCATGGACAGCCGGTTCGGCCTGTCCGCCGATGTCGGCCGCCGGTTCGGCGACGCCAACCAGTTCGGCGTCCGCGTCAACGCCGCGGTCCGCGGCGGCGACACCGCCGTCGACGACGAGGAGCGGACGCTGAAGCTCGGCTCCCTGGCGCTGGATTACCGCGGCGAGCGCGCCCGCGTGACGCTCGACGTCGGCACCCAGACCCAGCGGGTGGAACAGGGCCGCCCGGTGGTCTATTTCGGCAGCTTCGTCCCGGCGGTGCCGTCGGCCGCGCAGAACTATGCGCAGCCCTGGTCCTATTCGCAGATGCGCGACACCTTCGGCCAGATCCGCGCCGAATACGACATCCTGCCCAACCTGACCGCCTATGGCGCCTTCGGCATGCGCAGCATGCGCGAGGACGGCGACTATGCCTCCCCCACCATCACGCGGGTCGACGGCACCGGCACGGTCAGGCGCCTGACCGTGCCGCGCGAGGATTTCACCAGCACCGGTCAGGCCGGCATCCGGGCCGACCTGCACACCGGCCCGGTCAGGCACCAGCTGAATGCCGGCGCCTCGGCGCTGCGGACGACCAACAACAACGGTTTCGAATTCGGTACGACCACCGCCATCAACCTCTATCACATGGTCGGCCTGCCGCGCTCGGCGACGACCTCGTCCAGCGGCATGTCCGGCGATCTGCCGAAGGTCAGCGAGTCGGTGCTGCGCAGCGTCTATGCGTCGGACACGCTGTCGATCCTGGACGACCGGGTGATGGTCACCGCCGGCCTGCGCCAGCAGAACATCCAGGTCCGCGGCTACAACCGGGCCAACGGCGCCCGCACCTCCGATTACGACCAGTCGGCACTGACGCCGGTGGTCGGGCTGGTGGTCAAGCCGGTCAAGGAGCTGTCGCTCTACGCCAACCGGATCGAGGGGCTGGCGCAGGGGCCGACCGCCCCGTCCACCGCGGTCAATGCCGGAGAAATCTTCGAGCCCTACCGTTCGGTCCAGTACGAGGTCGGCGGCAAGCTGGATTTCGGCAGCTTCGGCGGCTCGCTGTCGCTGTTCCAGACCACCCAGCCCAGCGGCGTCACCGACGCGTTCAGCCGCGTCTACAGCGTGTCCGGCGAACAGCGCAACCGCGGCATCGAGCTGATGCTGTATGGCGAACCGGTGCAGGGCGTCCGCCTGCTGGGCGGCGCCACCTTCATCGATCCGGAGCTGACCAACACCGGCAGCGCCGCGACCGAGGGCAAGGACGCGGTCGGCGTGCCGCGCCACCAGTTCAACGCCAACGTCGAATGGGACCTGCCCTTCCTCCCCGCCTCCTTCCCGACCGTGACGCTGACCGGGCGCGTGATCCACACCGGAGCGCAGTATCTCAACACCGCCAACACGCTGAAGATCCCGAGCTGGACCCGCTTCGACGTCGGGGCACGGATGATCGCCGACATCCAGAACCGTCCGGTCACCGTCCGGGCGGCGGTGGAGAACGTCGCCGACAAGGCTTACTGGGCGTCCGCCTATGGCGGTTACCTGACCCAGGGCGCCCCGCTGACGGCGAAGCTGTCGGTGTCGGTGGATTTCTAAAGGCGGAGCCATGACGGCGGCATGAGGAGTGCCCGATGACCAACCGAACCATCCGGGTCTGGACGCTGATCCACAAATGGACCAGCCTGATCTGCACGCTCTTCATGCTGCTGCTGTGCCTGACCGGCCTGCCGCTGATCTTCCATGACGAGATCGAGGCGCTGACGGCGGAAGACACCCTGCCGCCCATGCCGGCCGAAACGCCGTTGAAGTCGCTGGACGAGGCGGTGGCCACGGCGCTGGCCACCTACCCCGGCGAGCGTCCGCTGTTCCTCAGCTTCGACGAGGACCGGCCGGTGGTGAACGTCACGACCGGTCCGGGCGCCCGCCCGCCGGTGTCGCAGATGCACATCTCCGCCATCGACCTCCGCAGCACGCGGATCCTGGCGGACCTGAACGACGACAAGGGCTTCATGCATGTGATGCTGCGCCTGCATGTGGACATGTTCGCAGGGCTCCCCGGCGAGCTTTTCCTCGGCTTCATGGGGTTCCTGCTGTTCATCGCCACCCTGTCGGGCGTGGTGATCTATGCCCCCTTCATGCGCAAGCTGTCCTTCGGCACGGTGCGGGCCGGACGCAGCAGGCGGCTGAAATGGCTCGACCTGCACAACATGCTGGGCATCGTCACGCTGATGTGGGTGGTGGTGGTCGGATTGACCGGTGTCATCAATACCCTGTCGGTGCCGCTGGTCGCCTATTGGCGCGCCAACGAGCTGGCGGCGATGATCGCCCCCTACGAGGGCAAGCCGGTTCCGGAGCGTTTCGCCTCGGTCGACGCCGCCGTCCGCACCGCCATGGAGGCCGCTCCCGGCATGCGCCCGCAATTCATCGCCTTCCCCGGCGTGCGCTTTTCCAGCAACCACCATTACGCGGTGTGGCTGAAGGGAGCCACGCCGGCCACCAACCGGATCCTGACCCCCGCCCTGATTGACGCGGAGACCGGGGCCTTCACCGACATGCGCTCCATGCCCTGGTACATGCTGGCGCTGCGGCTGTCGCAGCCGCTGCATTTCGGCGACTATGGCGGGCTGCCGATGAAGATCCTGTGGGCGGTGCTGGACCTGCTGACCATCATCATCCTCGGCAGCGGCCTGTATCTGTGGCTCGCCCGCCGCCGCAGCGTGCAGGACCACGCCGCGGCCGGCTCCGCCAACCTGCGCGCCGCCGTTGGAGAGGCTGCGGAATGAAGCCGCGCACTCCCCTCCCCCTGCTGGCGATCTTCGGCATTCCCCTGGCAATCGCGTTCGTCACCGCCGCCGGGCTGATGACCGCCCTGCTGGATGACGGACTGGTGGACGCCGTGTCCTGGGCGGCGCTGTCGGTCCCCGTGCTGGCTGCGGTCTGGGCCTGGCGGAAACGCGAGCGCTGAAGCGTGCCCCGCCGATTCCGCAGGGCCGGCAGGGCCGAATCATAACATCCGGTGCCGTTATCGATCCGAAATAATACATTGACGGGACTGGTGAATCCGGGAAACCTCAACCCCTTGACAATAGGGACAGCAAGGTTCCGCGCCCGATGCAGTCATCCACCCGGAACGCCTCGTCGGCTCCCACACCGCCAGCCATGCCACCTCTGCTCAGCGTCGAGAACCTGTCCGTCGCGTTCGGCGGACAACGCGTCATCGAGGATCTCAGCTTCCGTGTTCATCCCGGCCGGACGCTCGCGATCGTCGGCGAATCAGGGTCGGGCAAGTCGGTGACGTCGCTGTCGGTGATGCGGCTCGCCGACATGGTGGGCGCGCACTATCCCGCCGGCCGCATCCTGTTCGAGGGCAGCCGGGGGCCGCGCGACCTGCTGACGGCCACGCAGAAGGAGATGCGGGCGATCCGCGGCAAGGAGATCGCCATGATCTTCCAGGAGCCGATGACCTCGCTGAACCCCGTCTTCACCATCGGCGACCAGATCGGCGAGACGCTGGTCCTGCATGAAGGCATGGCCAAGGCCGCGGCGGCGGAGGAGGCCCGGCGGCTGCTCGACATGGTCCGCCTGCCGGACGCCGCCCAGATCCTCAAGCGCTACCCGCACCAGCTCTCGGGCGGCATGCGCCAGCGGGTGATGATCGCCATGGCGCTGGCCTGCCGGCCCCGGCTGCTGATCGCGGACGAGCCGACGACCGCGCTCGACGTGACGATCCAGGCGCAGATCCTGACCATCATGCGCGACCTCCAGGCCGAACTCGGCATGGCGATGATGTTCATCACCCACGACATGGGCGTGGTGGCCGAGATGGCGGACGATGTCGTCGTCCTGTGGAAGGGCCGCAAGGTCGAGGAGGGCCGCGCCGCCGACCTCTTCGCCGCCCCACGCCAGCCCTACACCCGCGCCCTGCTGGCCGCGGTGCCGCGGCTGGGCGCCATGGCGGGGCAGGATCATCCCCGCCGCCTGCCCTTGACCGTTCTCGACGGCGACCATGTCACCACCATGGGCGAGGCCCGGGTGCAGGACACCGCCGACTACGGCGCCCCGCCCCTCCTGTCGGTCCGCGACCTGTCCGTCCGGTTCAAGTCCAGGACCAACTGGCTCGGCCGCGCGACGCATCAGGTCCATGCGGTGACGCAGGTCTCCTTCGACATCCATCCGGGCGAAACGCTGGCGCTGGTCGGCGAGTCCGGCTCCGGCAAATCGACGATCGGGCGCACCATCCAGCAGTTGCAGGACGCGACCTCGGGCCGCATCTCGTTCCGCGGCCGCCCCCTGTCGGAGATGGGGGCGGCGGACCGCAACCGGCTGCGGCGCGACGTCCAGTACATCTTCCAGGATCCCTTCGCGTCGCTGGATCCGCGCAAGACGGTCGGCTTCTCGATCGCGGAGCCGATCCGCACCCATGGCCTGCTCGACGGCGAGCGCGAGATCCGCAAACGGGTGGACGGGCTGCTGGAGCGGGTCGGGCTCGCCCCCGCCCATGCGGCCCGCTACCCGCATGAATTCTCCGGCGGCCAGCGCCAGCGCGTCTGCATCGCCCGCGCGCTCGCCTCCGACCCCAAGCTGATCATCGCCGACGAGGCGCTGTCGGCGCTCGACGTGTCGATCCAGGCGCAGGTCATCAACCTGTTCATGGATCTCCAGGCCGAACGCGGCCTCGCCTATCTCTTCATCAGCCACGACATGGCGGTGGTGGAGAAGATGAGCCACCGGGTCGCCGTCCTTTTCCTCGGCCAGATCATGGAAATGGGAAGCCGGCGGCAGATCTTCGAAAGCCCGGCGCACGACTACACGCGCCGCCTGCTGTCCGCGGTCCCGGTCGCCGACCCGTCGCGGCGGAGCCGCCGCGCCCTGCTGGACGGCGAGATCCCGAGCCCGGTCCGCGCCGTCGGCGACGATCCCGCGGTCCTGCCGCTGGAAGAGGTGCAGCCGGGGCATTTCGTCCGCCGGAGCGCATGACCCGGCGCCCTCGTCAACCAACAACAACCATCGATCAAGGAACAGGCGTCATGGCATTGGGAGTCAGGGGATTCAAGGCCGCGTTCATGGCGGCGCTGCTGGCGGGGACGGCCTTCATGGCGACGCCCGCGGAGGCCGCCGGGAAGCTGACGATCTCGTCGCCGCAGGATCCCGGAAGCTGGGACCCGATCGACACCTTCCTGGTCAACTGGGCCTCGGTCGGCACCAACATCTTCGACGGGCTGACCTACCGCGGCCCGGACCGCAAGCTGGTGCCCGGGCTGGCCGAATCCTGGACCGAGATGGACGGCGGCAAGCGCATCCGCTTCAAGCTGCGCAGTGGCGTGACCTTCCACAACGGCGAGCCGTTCAACGCCGCCGCCGTGAAGTTCACCTTCGACCGGCTGCTGGGCGAGGAAGGGGCGAAGGGGCCGCAGCGCTCCAACTACACCGCCATCGACAGCGTCGAGGTCATCGACGACACCACCGTCGATCTCAAGCTGAAGGCACCCGACCCGGTCCTGCTGACCAAGCTGGCCGGCTACGGTGCGATGATCGTGCCGCCGAACTACATCAAGGAAAAGGGCGACGCCTTCTTCAACGTCAACCCGGTCGGCACCGGACCGTTCAAGTTCGTCTCCTACGCCCCCAAGACCGGCATCAGGCTGGAGGCCAATCCCAACTACTGGGGCGGCGCGCCGAAGCTGTCGGAGGTCGAATACCGCTTCATCACCGAGCCGGCGACCGCCGTCGCCGAGCTTCAGGCCGGCCGCGTCGATGTCGTGCTGCCGCCGACCATTCCCATCGGCATGGTCCCGGTGATCCAGGCCGACCCGAAGCTGACGCTGCTGAGCGTTCCGGGGCCGACGGTGGACGCCCTGCGCTTCAACACCAAGAGCGGCATCACCGCCGATCCGCGGGTGCGCAAGGCGCTGACGATGGCGGTGGACCGCGCGGCCATCGTCTCGTCGATCCTGGCCGGCCAGGCCTCGCAGATCGCCAGCTTCCAGGGCGAGCTGTCCTTCGGCTACGACCCGGCGCTGAAGCCGCTGCCCTATGACCCGAAGGGCGCGCAGGCCCTGCTGGCCCAGGCCGGCGTGAAGCCGGGCGCCACGGTGCAGATCGACATCCGCGGCAACGACGCCACGATGAACGAGGTGGCCCAGGCCGTCGCCGCCTATCTGGGCGCCGTCGGCGTCGTCGCGACGATCAAGCCGTACGAGACCAACGTGCTGCTGAACGACGTCATCCCGCAGGGCAAGACCGGTGCGATGTTCCAGCAGAAATGGGGCGGCTGGACCTTCGACTACGACAACACCGCCTACGCCATGTACCATTCCGGCGAAAAGTGGAACCCGTACGAGCAGGACCCTGATCTGGACAAGCTGCTGGAATCGCAGCGCGCGATCACCGACGGGACGGAGCGCGAGCGCATCCTGAAGCAGATCGCGCACACCGTCGCCGACAAGGCGCTGGAGATGCCGCTCTACAATTCCAACGCCATCTACGGCGTCGCCAAGCGGGTGAAGAACTTCCCGCCGGCCTCGGACAACCGTCCGAAGCTGACCGAGGTGACGGTGGACTGACCGCGCATCCGTTCTTCAGGCCCGTTTTTTCAGGATGGCATGTCTTGGCCGGTTTCCTTCTCAAGCGCCTGATCCAGGCGGTCTTCGTCATGATCGTGGTGACGCTGGTCGTCTCCATCGCGATCCGCCTGACGGGTGACCCGGCCCTCATGCTCACGCAAGGGGCGGGCAGCATCACCGAACAGGATCTGGAGCGCATCCGCGAGGCGCTGGGGGTCAACCGGCCCTTCCTCGTCCAGTATGGCGGCTTCCTGGCCGGACTGCTGCGGTTCGACTTCGGCAACAGCTTCCTCGGCGGTACGCCGGTGTCGCGGCTGATTACCGACGCGCTGCCGGCCACGCTGCTGCTGGCGCTGGTGTCGATGGCCATTTCCATCGCCCTGTCGATCCCGCTCGGCATCCGGGCGGCGACGGCGCGGGGCGGGGTCGCCGATCAGGCGATCCGCATCCTGTCGCTGGTCGGCCTGTCGGTGCCCAACTTCTGGCTGGCGACGATGCTGGTGCTGCTGTTCGCCATCACGCTGGGCTGGCTGCCGCCGAGCGGGATGGAGGGCCCCGCGAACTTCATCCTGCCGGCGGTCACCATGGGCGTCATCCTGACCGCGACCAATGTGCGGCTGGTGCGCAGCGCCATGCTGGAGACCCTGCAGTCGCAGTATGTCATGGTGGCGCGCGCCAAGGGGCTGAGCGAGGGCAAGGTCCTCTACAAGCATGCGCTGCGCAACTGCGCCATCCCGCTGATCACCTATTTCGGCCTGCAGTTCGGCGGCCTGCTGGGCGGCATCGTCGTGGTCGAGCGCGTCTTCAACTGGCCGGGGCTCGGCACGCTGGCCTTCGACGCGGTGGCCGCACGCGATTACCCGGTGCTCCAGGGCGTCATCACCGTCCTGTCGCTGCTGATTGTCGGCGTCAACCTGCTGGTCGACATCGCCTATGGGCTGGTCGATCCGCGCATCCGGACCTCGTGACCGCCATGGCCGCCGTCCTTTCCTTCCTGCGCTCACAGCACTTCCGCAATCTGGAATTCCTGGTCGGCGCCACGCTGACCCTGGTCATCTGCCTCGCCGTGCTCTTCTCCGACCAGCTGTTCCCCGGGGGTGCGGACAAGATGGACCTGCTGGCCCGTCTGGCCCCGCCCTTCCGGAACGCGGCACATCCGCTGGGCACCGACCCCCTGGGCCGGGACGTGCTGGCCCGTGTGGTTGCGGGCGGCAGGATCTCGCTGCTGGTCGGTTTCGTCTCGGTCGCCGGGGCGGTGGTGATCGGCGTGCTGATGGGGCTGATCTCCGGCTATTACCGCGGCATCTGCGACATGGTGGTGATGCGCTTCGCCGACGTGCAGCTGGCGCTGCCCTTCATCCTGCTGGCGATCACCTTCATCGCCATCGTCGGCGGCAGCCTGACCAACACCATCATCCTGCTGATCGTGTCGCAGTGGGTGCAGTACGCGCGCCTCGTCCGCGGCTCCGTCCTGGCCTTGCGCGAGCGGGAGTTCATCCAGTCCGCCCGTGCCATCGGGGTGAAGGACTGGCGGATCATCGTCCAGCATCTGCTGCCGAACCTGATCGGCTCGGTGATCGTGCTGCTGACGCTGAACGTCGCCAACAACATCCTGCTGGAAAGCAGCCTGACCTTCCTCGGGCTCGGCATCGATCCGACCATCCCAAGCTGGGGCGGCATGCTGGCCTCCGGGCGCACCTATCTCCAGGTCGCCTGGTGGGTCAGCGTCTTCCCCGGCCTTGCCATCCTTCTGACCGTGCTGGGCCTGAACCTGCTCGGCGACTGGCTGCGCGACAGCCTGGATCCCACCGGGAGAACGTCTCGATGACCGTCCTGTTCGAAGCCTCGTTCGAGCGGACGCTCGACCGGCTGTGCGCCCGGCTGAGCGGAAGCCCCCGGAGCGGCCATCTGGTGGAGGCCTGGACCTTCGACGACGCGCGGAGCCGCCGGGCCTGCGAACGGCGCCTCGCGGAGCGCGGCGTGTCCGTCTGCATCCGCAGCGCCTACAAGCCTATGCTGCATTTCTTCCTGGAGGAGGTCGAGTCCCGCGATCTGGCGGCGGTGACCGTCGCCTATCCGGTTCACCCGCAGGCTCCGGCGAACCGCTTCCTGCTGGAGGCCTATCCGCTGGCCGCCCTGCTGGCGGGGGCGGAGGTCGCGTTCCGTCCGCGGGCGGACGGCGCGTTCCATTACGACGTGACGCTGATTTTCAAGGATGGCCGGCGGGAGGAGCGGCGGGTCGCCGCGCCCAACCGCATCCACACCGACATGGCGGGGGAGACCAGCGTGTCGCCGACCGGCTGGTTGCGCCTCGGCGATGGTGGCGACGGCGAACGGCTGGAGACCGATTACGAGCAGCTTTTCGAAGGCGCCATGACGGCCATCGCCAATCACCCCTGGACCGGAGCCGAGCCCTATTTCGAGGAGCTGAGCATCCGCGCCGAGTTTCCGGCGACGGACGAACCGCTGGGCTTCGCCGACGAGGTGGTCAGCCTGCGCGAGGCCTTGCACGAGGACTTCTACTTCTCCCTGCTGGAGGTGTTCCAGCGCAAGTCCGGCCGGCCGCTCGGCGACCGCGGGCTGAAGCCGGGCCAGATCGCGCCGGATATTGCTCTGAGCGACGGCGCGGTGCAGGTGCGGGTGGAACTGCGTCCCCTGTCGCGCGGCGCCATCACGGCCGCCGACGAGCCGCTGGACGCCCCCTCGCTGGACCGCGCCGCCGCTCCGGTCGGCGACGCGGCGATCCGTGCCGGACTGGAGCGGATCGGCGGCGAGCCGTTCGAGGCGGAGACGCGCAGCGGGCGCCAAGTGCTTGCCCGCCATGTGCGGGGCAGCGACGCGGCGGTGATGATCAGCGGCGGCCAGCACGCGAACGAGACGACCGGCGTGGTGGGCGCCCTGCGGGCCGCGAGCCGGCTGGCGCAGCGTCCGGGCGCGCATTTCACCGTGTCGCCCCTGGAGAATCCGGACGGCTACGCCCTGCATCACCGGCTGCGGGCCGGCAACCCGCGCCACATGCACCACGCGGCGCGTTACACCGCGCTCGGCGACGACCTGGAATACCGCAACCCGGTGGAGGCCGGTCCCCATCTCAATGAGAAGGCGATCCGGCTGGAGGCGGAGCGGCGGAGCGGTGCCCGCCTCCACCTGAACCTGCACGGCTACCCCGCGCATGAATGGACCCGGCCGCTGTCGGGCTATGTGCCGCGCAACTTCGCCATGTGGACCCTGCCCAAGGGCTTCTTCCTGGTGATGCGCCACCACGCGGGCTGGGAGACGGCGGCGGAACGCCTACTCGACCGGGTGACGGCGCATCTCGGCACGATACCTGGGCTGGCGGCCCGCAACGCAGACCAGATCGCGCTGTACGAAACCCATGCCGGCGAGACCGGGTTCCGCATCATCAACGGCTTCCCCTGCCTGTCGTCGCTGGACGAACGCAGCACGGTGCCGGTAACCCTGATCACCGAATATCCGGACGAAACCATCTACGGCGATGCCTTCATCCAGGGCCACACCGCGCAGATGGAGACGGTGCTCGCCGCCTACGAGGCTTGGCAGGAGCTTATCGTGAGCTGAGCGGCCCGCCCTACTTCTGCACCAGCGGGCAGCCGCCTTCCGACAGCGGACGGAACGCCTCCGGGCCGGGGATGGTCCTGACCAGCTTGTAGAAGTCCCAGGGACCCTTCGATTCCTCGGGTTTCTTGACCTCGAAGAACAGCATGTCGTGGACCGCCCGGCCGTCAACGCGGACATTGCCCTTGCCGAACAGGGGATCGTCGGTCGGCAGGTCCCGCATCCTGGCAGCGACGATGGTGGCGTCGGTGCTGTCGGCGGCCTTGACCGCCTTCAGGTAATGGAGGGCGCCGGCATAGACGCCGGCCTGGTTGCCGGTGGGACGGCGCCCGTCCATCCGGGCGGCGAAGCGGTCGGCGAAGGCGCGGGTACCGGGATTCAGATCCCAATAGAAGGCCTCGGTCAGATACAGCCCCTGGGCATCCTTCAATCCGACGGCGGCGACGTCGCTCAACTGCATCAGCAGGGCGGCCAGCCGCTGGCCGCCGCCGGTGATGCCGAACTCTGTCGCCTGCTTGACCGATCCGATGGTGTCGCCCACCGCGTTGGCGAGCCCGATGATCTGCGCGCCGCTGCCCTGCGCCTGCAGCAGGTAGGAGGAGAAATCGGACGCGTTGGGCGGATGGCGGACGCTGCCGACGATGGTGCCGCCCAGGCTCTTGACCACCGCCGAGGCGTCGCGCTCCAGCGCATGGCCGAAGGCATAGTCGGCGGTCATGAAGAACCAGCGCTTGCCCCCGCTCTCCGTCACCGCCCGCGCCGTGCCGTTGGCCAGCGCCCAGGTGTCGTAGGTCCACTGGATGGTGTTGGGGGAGCATTTCGGACCGGTCAGCTCGGTCGTGCCCGGACCGGATGCGATGAAGACCGCCTTGGACTTGCGCGTCACCTCGTTCACCGCCAGCGCCACCGACGAGAAGGGCACGTCCAGGATCGCGTCGACATGCTCCTGGTCCAGCCAGCGGCGCGCGGTGGCGGCGCCGATATCGGGCTTGTTCTGGTGGTCGGCGTGGATGACCTCGATGGTGACGCCGGGCAGTTCCCTGGCGAAATCCTCCGCCGCCAGTTCCGCAGCCACCACCGAGCCCCGGCCGGTGCTGTCGGACGCGAAGCCGCTCATGTCGGTCAGAACCCCGAGCTTCACCCGCCGGGACGCGATCTCGGCCGAGGCCGGGGCTATGCCGATCGACAATGCGACAAGGCTGACCGCGGCCATGCCGGCCAGTACGTATCCGGTCTTCATCATGGTCCTCCCCTTATTCATTCTGATGCTTTTTGGTTTTGCCCGCCGTCTTTTGCCCGCTGCCGTCAGGCCTCGCCGCGCAGGTCCTGCAAAACCGCCTGGGCGACGTCCTGGCGCACGCTGCCGCGCTCCACCAGGGCCGCGGCGACGCGGTCGATCTCGTCGCCGACCGCGCCGGCCATCATCGCGATGTTCTGGGCATGCAGGGCCATGTGGCCCTTCTGGATGCCGGTGGTCGCGAGCGCCTTCAGCGCCGAGAAGTTCTGGGCCAGCCCGACCGCGGCGATGATGCGGGCGAGACGTTCGGCGCTGGTCACGCCGAGGATCGCCAGACAGGCCTGCGCCGTCGGATGCGCCTTGGTGGCGCCGCCGATCAGCCCGACCGCCATCGGCAGTTCGATGGAGCCGCTGAGCTGTCCGTCGGCGGTCACCTCGAAGCGGGTCAGGCTGCCATACTGGCCGCCACGGGCGGCATAGGCATGGGCGCCGGCCTCCACCGCGCGGGTGTCGTTGCCGGTGGCCAGCACGACGGCGCTGACGCCGTTCATGATCCCCTTGTTGTGGGTGGCGGCGCGATACGGATCGGCGGCGGCGAAGTGGTAGGCGCTGACGATGCCGTCGCGCACCGCCTCGCCGCCGATCTGGCCGCCGATCTGGTCCAGCGGCCACACCGCATGCGCCCGCGCCAGCCGGCGGTCGGCCAGATTGGACAGGATGCGCAGATACACCCGGCCGCCGCTCCAGGCCGCGATGTGGGGGGCCAGCGTCTCCGCCATGCTGTTGACGGCGTTGGCGCCCATCGCGTCGCGGGTATCGACGATCAGATGGGTCACCAGCATCGGGCCGCCCCGGCTGTCGAGCACACGCACCTCGACGTCGCGGAAGCCGCCACCGAAGGACAGCAGCACCGGGTCGCAGCCATCGCAGATCGCCTTGATCTCCTCGCGCCGCCCGAGGATGCGCAGGCGGGCCGCATGGGGATCGGCGACGTCGACCGCCTGGATCTGCGCGATCATCAGCGTGCCGGACATCGAGGTGGTGAAGCCGCCGGCGTCATAGCATTGCCGGGCCGCGTTGCAGACCGCGGCGACGACCGACGACTCCTCCGTCGCCATCGGGATCAGCACATCCTCGCCGTCGACCCTCATGTTGGTCGCGATCCCCAGGGGGATGTTCATCGACCCGATCACGTTCTCGACCAGACGGTCGGCAAGGCCCAGATCCAGGTTCCCGGTGTCCGACAGCCGGGCCGCCGCCGCGGCATCGAGGCCGGCGAAGTCCGAGACGAGCGCCAATCGCTCCGCCGGCGATTTCTTGTGGAATCCGGGAATGCGGGAACTGCGGGTGGTGTCAGTCATTCCTGAACCCTGTCTTGCGCTTTGCGGATGCATCCCCCTCCGATGCCGCAAGGCGGCGCGACCGGATGGGAGAATGGGGGTGGTGCCGGGGTGGTGCTGGCCGAACCGGCGCCGCGGGCCACCCCGCCATCACCGTTCGTTCACGTGATGATCAGTGATACAAATGGACGGCACAAGGGACAGTTCCCCGGAATCTCCGGGACACTGTACCAGCGCATTCATTGGGACACTGAGGCGGTGATGCGATGACACGGGTGGGCAGCATCGTCGACAGGATCGCCGGCCTGATCGGCGAGGGCTTGCTGAAGCCGGGGGAGCGCCTGCTGTCGGTGCGGGCCGGCGCCGTCGAGCACGGCGTCTCGAAGAACACGATGGCCGAGGCCTACGACCGTCTGGTGGCGCTGGGCCATGTCGAGGCGAAGCAGGGGGCCGGCTATTACGTCGCCCGCGTCCGCCATGCGGTGGCCGGGCAGCAGTCCGCCCATGTCGCCGAGGCGGTGGACTTCGTTTCCCTGCTTCGCGAACAGCTGGTGCAGAGCTACGCGGTACGGATCGGCGACGGCCGGCCGCCGCCGTCCTGGATGGAGCGGTTCGAAGTCGGTGGCAACCCGCGCTTCCTGGCCGCGACGCGTGGCCTGACGCCGGACCACGGCTACGGCTCCCCCTGGGGTTTCCTGCCGTTGCGCGAGCGGCTGGCGCTGACGCTCGGTGAACGGTCGATCACGGCGTCGCCGGACCAGATCCTGCTGACCCAGGGCGCCAACCACGCGCTCGACCTCGTCGCCCGCCAGATGCTGGAACCGGGGGACACCGTGCTGGTCGACAGCCCCGGCTATTATCCGCTGTTCGGCAAGCTCCGGCTGTCGCGCATCGGCATCGTCGGCGTCCAGCGGCGCCACGACGGCCCCGACCTCGACGATCTCGCCGCCAAGGCCGCCGCCCACAAGCCGAAGCTGTTCTTCACCCAGTCGCTGGCGCACAACCCGACCGGCGGCTCGATCACGCCCGCGGTCGCCCACCGCCTGCTGGGGATTGCCGAGCAGCACGGCCTGTATGTCGTCGAGGACGACCCCTTCGCCGATGTCCTGCCCGCCGCCAGCCCACGGCTCGCCGCGCTCGACCAACTGGAGCGGGTCATCTATGTCGGCACCTTCTCAAAAACCCTGTCGGCCAGCCTCCGTGTCGGCTATGTCGCGGCGAAACGCCCGCTGATCGACCGGCTGTGCGACGTCAAGATGCTGACCATCGTCAGCACCTCCGACTATGTCGAGCGGATCGTCTACGCCTTCATTGCCTCCGGCCAGTATCTCCGGCATCTGCGCCGGCTGAAGACGCTGATCGGGGAGCATACGGAAAAGGCGACGCTTGCCCTTACCCGCATCGGTGTCCGGCTGCCGCCGGCCGCTCCCGGCGGATATTATCTGTGGGGTGAGCTTCCCGACCGCATCGACGAGGCGGAGCTGGTGCGCCAGGCCGCGGAACAGGGGATTTTCCTGGCGCCCGGCACGCTGTTCCTGCCGACGCGGACGGCGACCGCGCCAGCGATGCGGATCAACATCGCCTATGCCGGCGATCCCCGCTTCATCGCATTTCTCGGCGACCGTCTGCACGCACACGGCGCGCGGTGACCGATGCCGCGCTGACCGGTTCCGTTGCAAAGGGAAGCGCATCGCTGCCTGGATGTGAAGGCGACCGCTGTTTATGGCTTTGAACGAGATCGGTCGGCTCGGAAGCTGGAGCGAGCTTTCCCCCTTTGCCGCCCTACCATCCGCAATCACCGCCTCGCTGCGAACAGGCCCCTGTCAATACCGGATGACGATCGTCTGTGATGTACTGATAGGCAGTTCAGTTTTATAGGTTATCTGTTTCAGAACCAAATTGGATCGGATGGTGGCAACGAATTCTATTTTCGATATTTTGTTTGTGATCAGATGTTCAAGCTCTTCAACATCTCGAACAACGACGCGCAGCAGGAAATCGCAGTCGCCTGTCATCCAATTGCATTCCATCACCTCGGGAATCCTCTCGACGGCATCCCGGAAATTCTCCAGCGCCGATTGCGGCTGTTTGTCGAGCTTGACTTGGATGTAGGCATTGATTTCCAGCCCCATCGCCTTTGGATTCAGAAGGGTGACCCGTCGATCGATGATGCCGGTCTGCTCCAGCTTCTTCACCCGCGTAAGGCAGGGTGAGGGAGACAGGTTGATTCTGCCGGCAAGCTCGACGTTCGTCAGATTTGCGTCCTTCTGCAGTTCGTTGAGGATCTTGATGTCGGTTCGGTCGAGCGTCAGCGTGTTCATCATGATGACTCCCTGTTGTATCCTTGACGGCTTGGCTTGGAACCGAAGCGAAGAGCGGCAGGAAATTCCGCGGAACAAACCCATCCGGGTTCAGCACGCGCTTCCTTCTGCCAATCGGGTGTGCATACGGCAGAGTGTACCCGAGGCCGGCCAGTGGCAGAATCTATGGGATTGCCATTTTATGTCGCGAAACTGTCAAACTCCCACTATGATCCGCGTCAGAATGCACGGGGGCCGCAATATTGCCGAAGATTGCGCGGATTGGTGCGAAGTGGCCGGAAGCCTCGGCGGCCGGCGATGCCGCCCCGAGGCCGTGGGATCCCACCGGCCTGCGCGTCAGCTTCACCACGCTGGATCCCGACGAGATTGCCCGCCCGCTGGTCTCTTTCCTTGTCCGGCGCAATGTGGATGATGACGAATTGCCGATCCACTGGCACCGGAAAGGCCAGCTGGTGGTGGCGGCGGAAGGCTCGGTCATGTGCCGGACGCTCGATGGGCTTCGGATCGTCCCGTCCAATGGAGCGGTTTGGATTCCGGGAGAGATTCCCCACAGCGTTTCGATGTCGGACAAGGGCCGGTCATACTGCGTTTTCATCAATCCGGGGATTTCGCCCCTGCCGGATTCCTGCGCGACATTCTCGATCAGCCCGATGTTGCGCGAGATGATCTTTCACTTGGCCAACCTGCCGCCGCTCTATCCTCTGGAAGGTCCGACGAGCCGTCTGGTCCAGGTCATCCTGGACGAGCTTGCCCAGATGAAGACGGAGCCACTCCACTTCCCGGTTTCCAGCCATCCCAGGATACAGCGCATCGCCGCCCAGTTGCTGGAGGCGCCGGACGACCGCAGGACCATCCGGGACTGGGCGGCAGCGGTCGCCACGAGCGAGCGTACGCTGGCCCGGCTTATCCTGAAACAGACGGGAATGTCGTTCGGCCGGTGGCGCCAGCAGCTCCATATCGTGATCGCCGTTCAACGGCTGTCGATGGGTGCCACCGTTCAGGCGATCTCCCAGGAACTGGGATACGATTCTCCGAGCGCGTTCACCGCCATGTTCAGGAAGCACATGGGGCAGCCCCCGCGACGGTATCTGCAGGATCGGGCCGAAGGCACGACGAACTGACACGGCATCGCCCTTGTCATGCCAAAGGCCCTCGATCCTGCCTGCCGGGATCAAGGGCCGTTGGCGTGTCGGGGACCGGCATTGCGGTCCCCCGGATGCTTGCCGCCGCTTACCCTGTCAGCTGACGATATCCTGCCTGATGCTCTTTCGCGCTGCCATGAAGGCTGCCGCCGCCAGCACATAGACGAGCGACGTGCTGATCAGCGCCCAGCGGATGGCGTCACCGGAGCCCATCGACGGCGCGAGAAGATCGCTGATCAGGCCGACCGACAGCGGTCCAAGGCCAAGCCCGATCAGATTGGCGAAGAACAGGAAGATGGCGGTGGCCGTTGCCCTGGTGCGCGGACGCACCAGGCTTTGCACCGCCGCAAAGATGGGACCGTAATAGATGGACTGCAGCATCATCGGCAATCCCATCAGGCAAAGCGCCGCTACGGTGTTCGAGGCGGTGTAAGTCGCGAAAAGCGCAAAGGGCATGCACAGGGCCGCCGCTGCCGGGATGGTGGCATAGGCGTTCAGACTGCTGCGTACGCCGCGATCCGTCGACCAGCCGCCCAGCCAGGTGCCGGCTGCTCCGCAGATGCCGACGATCAGGCCCAGCACCGTACCGAGAAAACCGGTGGCGCCCAGTCGGATTCCGGTGAGATCGTTCAGCCTGACCGCCAGCGTGCCCAACCCTTCCGCGTGATTGCGCAGAAAGTGGGAGCTTTGAAAGGCGAGATTGCTGTAAATCCCGAAACTCATGGCCGCCATCGCGACCGTGAGCCAGATGTAGGTCCGCTTGCTGCCGAGTTCGGCCAGTGCCTCCCTCAGGCTGGGTGCGGCTTGAACCTCGCTGGCCGCGAAGGACTTTCGCGGCTCGGGCAGCGTGAAATAGGCCAGAAGCCCAAGGATGATGCCGGGCACCCCGACCAGCGCGAAGGATGCGCGCCAGCCGAGACTGTCCGCGATCAGGCCGCCGACCACCATCCCGACCAGGGTACCGGCCGGAATGCCCATGGAGAAGAACGCCAGCGCCGAGGCCCGCCTCTCTCTCGTCGTGTAATCGCTGATCAGGGACTGGGATGCCGGCGTGCAGCCGGCTTCGCCGACCCCGACACCGACCCTGGCGAGGAACAGCTGGGCAAAGGTCTGGGCCACGCCGCAGATCGTCGTGAACAGGCTCCAGGTGATCGCCGACAGCGCGACGATCCTGACCCGGTTCGCACGTTCCGCCCATCGCGCGATCGGAAGGGCCAGGGTCGCGTAGAAGATGGCGAAGGATAGTCCGGTCAACGACCCCAACTGCCAGTCGGCGAGACCGAGTTCGCGCTTGATCGGTTCCGCCAGGATATTGACGATCTGACGGTCGACGAAGTTCAGCATATAGACGAGGAACAGCATGGTCAGGGCATAGCGCCGATAGTGGATCGACAGGCCCATCGGTTTCGGCTGCGGCATCGACACCGTGGTCGTTGCGTCTTCGATCATACGGCAGTCTCCAAAAAGACCGGGCACGGGGGGCCGGGTCGGTTTCGGTCGGAACGCGGTGTCGGGAGGTGCTGGGGTTTGCGTGCAGCCGGCCTGCGGTCGGAGTTTGACGCCCGTGCCGATGGGAAACACGCCGCAGTCGGCGCGCGGGTCGCAGGGGCCGGCCAGGGTCGCCTGGTAGGCGAGATTGAAGAGATGGCGCCCTTGACCGTGCCACCGAGCGCGAGGCGGAGGATCCGGCGTCCCTGATTGGATGCGCCGTTACGGAACGTCTATGAAAGCGGAGAAGCCATATTATTCGTCGGATTCAAAATATTCCATTCGTCCGAACCTGCCCGAAGAGTAAATCAGCGGAACCTTGTCCTGAGCATGGCTCTGGGAAACAACGGCACCGATCATGATCGTATGGGTGGCGACTTCCACGGCGTCCTGCAGTCTGCAATCGAAGCTGCAAACGGATTGGCGAAGGACCGGAACCCCGGTAACCGTCTCGCCCCAGTCTGCGGGGGAGAAACGGGAGGCGCCCTTGCTGCCGTCCAGCGCCGCGAAGCGTTCCGCCAGCTGGACCTGATCGGCGGAAAGGACGTTCCAGGAAAAGGCGCCGGTCCGGAGAATGACGTCGTGGGCCTCGGCACTGCGGTTGATGCAGGCAAGAACCATCGGCGGATCGACACACAGGGAAACCGCGGCGGTGACGGTCAGGCCACGCCTGTCGGCACCCTGGCCCGACGCCACGATCGAGACCGACCCCACGACAGTCCGCAACGCACTCTTGAAGGCCGCCGTCTCCACATACTCTGGAACACGGAAATCTTGTCCTGACATGGTGACCTCACGCAAGGCAGTGGAAGGGCATGCCGCCGACCCTGGCTGGCACTGCAGGGCTGGCCGTCCAGAAACTGTGTTGGCAGCGGTGTTACGGGGCAGAGACGACCGGCAGCGTCCGGTGCTCCACGATGTTCAGCCCATAGCCCCGGAGTGCCACCGGGACATGCTGCGAGTTGGACAGAAGGATCATGTCGTGAATGCCGAGTTCCGCCAGAACCTGGGCACCGACGCCATAGTTGCGCAGTTCGGCCTTGTCGACGAGCGGCTCCCCCGCCTTCACCCGAAGAAGCTGTGAGAGTGGGACATCACGGCTGAACAGCACGATCACGCCCGTCCCTTCGGCGGCGATTTCCTGCATGGACCGGGCGACGATATCGCTGCGGTCGCCGGTCTGGCCGAGCACGTCCGACAGGATGTCCAGTGCGTGCATGCGCACCAGGGTCGGCCTCTCGTCGATCACGCCCTTCACCAGCGCAATCGCTTCCGTCCCGATTGCCTTGATGCGGAAGATGATGGCGCTCCACTCGCCGCCCCATCGGCTGTCGAATTTCGTGGTGACGACACGTTCGACATCGTGATCGTGGCGGCGGCGGAAGGCGATCAGGTCGCGGATCGTGCCGATCTTGAGCGCGTGGCGCCGGGCGAAGGCGACGAGATCGTCGAGACGGGCCATCGTCCCGTCCTCCTTCATGATCTCGCAGATCACGCCCGAGGGATTGAGGCCGGCAAGGCGCGCGACGTCCACCGCCGCCTCGGTATGTCCCGCACGGACCAGGACGCCGCCGGGCCGCGCGACCAGGGGAAATATGTGGCCCGGCGAGACGATATGATCGGGCCCCCTGGCCGCGTCGATCGCCACGGCCACGGTCCGCGCCCGGTCAGCCACGGAAATGCCGGTGGAAACCCCCTCACGCGCCTCGATGGAAACGGTGAAGGCCGTCCCATGGCGGGTGCCGTTTTGCGGGCTCATCAGTTTGAGGCCGAGCTGGTCGACCCGCTCCTTGCCGAGCGCCAGACAGATCAGGCCCCTGCCATGCGACGCCATGAAGTTGATCGCCTCGGGCGTCGCCATCTGCGCCGGGATCACGAGATCGCCCTCGTTCTCCCGCTCCTCGTCGTCGACAAGGATGAACATTCGGCCATTGCGGGCCTCTTCGATGATCTCCATCGTCGAGGACAGGAATGAATGGCGTGGGTTGCTGGGCAGCATCGTCATGATCTTCCTTCGATCACCGCATCACATGTTCGACAGCGCCTGACGGATCAGCGAATCCTCGGAATCGTCGTAGAGTGAGTTGATCAACGCCGCGTAACGTTCGTTCAGTACCTTGCGCCGCTTTTTCCGGGTTGCCGTCATGACGCCATTTTCGGCCGACAGCTCTTCGGGAAGGATCCGGAACGACTTTATCTGCTCGACCGGCGCCAGCCTCTGGTTCGCCTTGGCGACCTCCCCTTCGATCAGGTGGATGACCGCTTCCGACGAACAGAAATCCGCGTAGTCGTTGATCGTTTCGTTCCGCTCCTTCACCCAGTCCGTCATCGCGATGCGGTCGACCTCGATCAGCGCCACCAGGTATTTCCGCCCGTCGCCACAGACCGCGGCTTCCGAGATGTAGGGGCTTCGCCGCAACTCGTTCTCGATCTGCGCCGGACTGATCGACTTGCCGCCGGAGGTGTTGATGATCTCCTTCTTCCGGTCGATGATCGCCAGCTGGCCATCGGGCCGGACCTCGACGATGTCGCCGGTGTGGAGCCATCCGTCGCGCAGAGCCTCCAGCGTGTCGTCAGGCTTGTTCAGGTACCCCGTGAACAGGCCGGGTCCCGTCACCAGCATCTCGCCGTCGCCGGCGACCCTGGTCTTCCAGCGGGGATCGGCGATCGGAACGCCGATGGTGCCGGGCTTCGACCAGTCCCGCATCTGCCCGGTGTTCGCTCCGACCAGTTCGGTCTGCCCATAGACCTCCTTGAGGTTCACCCCCCAGGTCTGCCACAGCTTCACGACGTCCGGCGGCATCGGCGCGGAGGCGGTGTACGGGTATTTGAGCTGGTCCAGACCGATCTCCGCCAGGAGCGGCAGGAAGACCTGATCGCGGCAGGTCGCGAAAAGCGCCTGGAGAAAGGGATCGTCCGGGCCGTCCGTCTGCCGGTCCGCCAGCGCCTTCTGGGCGATGGACATCGCGAAGCGGTAGGATTTCCTGCCAACCGAAGCCGACGCATTGATCCTGCTGACCAGTTCGGCGGCGTAGCGTTGATAGAAGCGCGGCGGCGCCATCCAATAGGTTGGCCTCACATCGCGGATGGTCGTCGCGAAGTCCGCTCCGGTCTCGCCGAAATAAGGCGTGACCTCGCTGATGAGAGGAAGAACGATTCCCTGCCCGAGCCCGACGACATGGGAGAGGGGGAGATGGACGACCACCCGCTGGGGTTCGCGGAAAAGCGCCGGGCAAAAGCTTCGGATGGTCACCAGACCCTCGATCAGCGAGCGGTGGGTGAGGATCGCACCCTTGGGATTGCCGGTCGTCCCGGAGGTGTAGACGATGCTGGCATTGTCCTCGGGCCGCGCCATTCCGGCCTGCTCGTCGAGCAGTGACGCACAGTCGGACGACGAGGCGGAAAACCGCGGCAGCGAGACGATGTTTTTCGATGACGGAACCGCCGGATCGAAGACCACGATCTTCTTCAGCGTCTCCGCCTGCCGGCTGCGGAGAAGGACGGCGAGTTCCTTCTCTCCGGCGACGAAGGCGAATTTGCTCCCGGAATCCTCCAGGAAATACTCCACCTCCTCGGTCGAGGAGGTGAAATAGATCCCGACCGCCACGCCGCCGGAACAGACCGTCGCCATGTAGGCGGCCACCCAGTCCTGCGAGATGTCCCCCATGATGGCGACATGGTCCCCCTTCTCCAGACCATGGTCGAGGAGGGCACGCGATAGCGCTGTGACGTCCCTGGCGAATTCACCCCAGGTCGTGGCGTGCCACGTACCGGCACGCTTCTGGAAGAACGCCACGGCCTCGCCCCTGCCGTCCCGGCGGTCGCGCAGCAGCGACGGCAGCGTCCCGTCCTCATGCGCGGTCGGTGGAGGGTCGATTGGGGATGAGGTAATCGTAGATGGGACGGGCGGGAAAAAGGAATGCGGCCCGCCCATCTCAATTGCCGCCTTCTGCAAAGCGCTTGCGCTTCTCGCGGAAGGCGGCGACGGCCTCCCGGCGCTCCGGGCTGTGGAAGGTGAGCATCTCGTGCGCCATGGCGGTGTCGAGATTCAGGTGCATCTGCTCCTTGATCAGCTTGTTGACGGCGTATTTGGTCCAGACGATGGCATCGCGGGGGCCGGAGGCCAGCATCTCGGCGTAGCGGACCGCATGCTCGACGACGGTTCCTTCCGGCACGACCCCGTTGATCATTCCGGCCGCAGCCGCGTCCTCCGCCGAAATGAAGTCTCCGGTCATCAGATAATGCTTCGCCCGCACCGGCCCCAGAAGGAGCGGCCAGATCACCGCACCGCCGTCCCCGGCGACGACGCCGGCCGTCACATGGGTGTCGGCGAAGCGGGCAGCGGGCTCGGCGAAGACGACATCGCAGAACAGGGCGAGCGTGGCGCCCAGCCCGACGGCGACGCCATTCACGGCGGCGATCAGCGGGCATTCCAGTTCGAGCATGTTGCGGATGAGGTGACGCCCGGAACGGGTGGGCGAAATCGGCCCCAGATTGTCATCGAGCGCAGTCTGATCGCCGCCGGAGCAGAAGCCGCGACCCGCACCGGTCAGGACGACGGCCTTGACCGCCCGGTCATTGTCGAGGTCCGCGAACAGCTCTTCCAGCGCGGAATGCATCGGCCAGTCGATGGCGTTGAGGATTTCCGGCCGGTTCAGGGTGACGATGGCCACGCCGCTCGCGCGTTTCTCGACGAGCAGGCCCCTATAGGTCTTGTCGGTCATGTGAGACTCTCTTCAGATCGGTCGACAGGGGATCAGGCCGAAGCGCTCACCTTCCGCATCCTGCGGATCTGGTCGAGGATCTCGTCGGTCGGACGCACCACATTGCTGCGGTCGTTGAAATGCGGGATGACGTAGCGGCCGACCAGTTCGATCGCCTTCATGATCTCGGCGTGCGAAACAGAGTCGATGTGGAACAGGATTTCTTCGGCGCCGGTCTCGATGAAGCGTTCCAGCTGGCGGATGACCGTATCCGGGCTGCCGCAGACCAGACTGGCGGAGTCGTTGAGCAGATAATCCCAGTCGGTGGCCGCGCGCTGGAGCGCTTCCAGCCCTTCCCCCATATAGGCGTAGTCGTCGGCGATCTTCGCCAGCCGCGGATAGGCGTCGGTCGAGATGCGGGCGTACTGCATCAGCGGCTCGGCATAGATGTCCTTCGCCGCCTGATCGGTTTCGGCGATCCCGAGGAACACCGGCATGCCGAGACGCGGACGGTCGAGCGGGCCGTTCGGATCCCGCTGCCAGTTCGACCGGTAGGCTTCGACCATCTTCGCCTGGGCGTCCCAGCCCTGGTAGAGCGTGTGGCTGAGGACGGCGAGCCCCTGGCGGGCCGCCCAGACATGGCTGCGCTCGCTGGTCGCGGCGATGCCCATCAGCGGATAGGGCTTCTGGATCGGCTTCGGCACCAGCATGCGCGGCGGAACCTGATAATGCTTGCCCTCGAAGGTGAAGATGTCCTTGCTGAAGGCTTCGCGGATCAGCGCGATCCCCTCCTCCATCTGCTCAAGGGTTTCCGCGGGTTCCACGTTGAAGGCGCGCATGGCGATGGTGGTGTTTGCCCGGCCGCAATACAGCTCCATGCGGCCGTTGGACAGGATGTCGGTCACCGCCGCACGTTCCGCCGTGCGGAGGGCGTGGTTGATCTTCTTGGGCATCAGCGAAACCGCCGGCCTCAGCCGGATGCGGGACGTCACCGCCGCGAGGTAGCCATATACGACTTCGGGAGCCGAGCTAGAGATCCCGCCCAAGGCGACATGCTGCTCGGACAGGCTGACGATGTCGAAACCCATCTTCTCGGCAAACGCCGCCTCTTCGACAAGCTCGTGAAGCCGGCGCGAATAGCTTTGGCCAACCAGGGTTTCCTGCTCGGACCAGAAGCCGAACTTGACTGCCATTTGGATGCCCTCTCGGGTTTGTTTGGGATGCCTCTTCGGTGACTGGAAGCTTGTCACGAAGTCGGCGGCAGAACCTGCCAAAGATCCGTTATGCCGACTGTGTGTTCAGAACATTATTTTGTGTAGGAATGATCGACCGGATAGCCGCGCGGCAACGGCGACGCGGTGTCAAACCGGATCGTCCCGGGAAAAGCTCTCGACGAGAAGCGAGGCGATGCGCTCGATGCAATGCCTGCCGATGCTCGCCGAGGAACCGGTGGGGTCGCCGAGAATGCCGTTGGCGCTGACGGCCGCAAGCCCGTCGCGCCACATCAGTTCCAGGTCGCCCTGTGAAAGAAGCCCCAATCGTCCGGCCTCATAGCGCCCGGTGCGCACCCGCCCGGGGTGGATGTCGAGCATCAGCGAGGTTTCGGCGATATCGGCATGGCCGCCGACCCTGATCGGCTCGCCACCCGCCTCACTCACCGCATCGCGCCAGCACTCCAGCCATGCCTTCGCATCGGTGAAGGCGGAGATGCGGCAGGAGGCGGGCACGGCCGACCGCAAGCGCGGCAGCATCCTGGCCAAGGGCGGAGAATTGCCGACATGGGCGGAGAAGATCAGAATCCGCTCGAAGCCATGCCTCGCCAGGCTGGTGCAGTAGTCCCGGCAGATCATTTCGAACGTGCTGTCCTGCAAGGAGATCGTGCCGGGAAATGCGAGATGATGGGACGAGCAGCCGACCCTGATGGTCGGCGCGACCAGCGCCCCTCCCACGCCCTTCGCCACCAGGATGCCCAAGTGGTCCGCGTGATCGGCATCGACGCTGAGGGTCAGGTGCGGTCCATGCTGCTCCACCGCCCCGCAGGGGATGACGATGGTCCGGGTGCCGCCCGCGATGGCGAGAGCGACCTCGGACGAGGTCATGAACTCAAGCCGGAGATGATCGCCGTCAGTCATGCTGCTGCCTCGCCTTGCGCTGGAGGAATCGTTCACGAGCCGCGGCCGTCTCTCCGCGGTTCAGGTAATCCTGCATGTCGCCGAGCGTGCGCGCTTCAAGTTCCTCGTCGGTCATCCGCGGCGCATCGGTGAAGGTCCGTTTGATCGCCGAGAACAGAGCCATGTCCTTGAGGCGAAGCGTCTCGGCGACGGCACAGGTCCGGTCCTGCAGATCGGTGAAACCGACGATTTCGTCGACGAGGCCCATCGCCTGCGCCTCCTGCGCCGAAACGAGGTCCCCGGAATAGAGCAGGCGCTCGGCAGCCCGGCGCCCGAGGCGGTTCATCGCCTGCCGCATGCCCTTCGCGGCGGGAAGCAGGCCGTGATTGATCTCGGGAAAGCCGAATCTGGCCCCCTCGCTCGCCACGACATGATCCGCAAACAGAACCAGTTCCAGCGCCCCGCCCACCGCATAGCCGTTGACGGCGCACAGCAGCGGGCAGCGGTAGCCTTCGAGTGCGACAAGCAGCCGATGGAAGGCGCGCATGCGCGGAATCGCGGCGTCCGCCCTGGCGGTGATCTCGCGAATGTCGCCGCCGGCGCTGAAGAAGCGCTCTCCGGCCCCGGTCAGGATCACCGCCGGCGCGTCGGCCTCTTCGCCGAACCGGGCAAGATCGTCCGCCAGCGCCTGGATCAGATCGAGGGAAAGCGCGTTGGCGGGTGGCCTGTCGATGGTCAGCCGGACCAGAGTCGTGGATAAACGATCCATCCTCAGCATGTTGCATCCTTTCAGGTCGCGCGAGGCTCCGTGGCACCGGAGGTTAGCGCGTGCCTCTCAAGGGGTTCTTCCGAAGACTCCCCGCCAGCGTGCCCGTGAAAGGATGTTCTGGCGCGACCCAAGTGTTTGACAGCCGAAGATGCCGCGCACTCCCGCCGCCGGTCACAGCGCGTCGGCGGTTGCGGACTCGATGGCGACGGTCGCCGTCATGCCGGCCGCCAGTTCGACGCCGGGCGGCACCCGGTCGATATGGATGCGCACGGGGATGCGCTGGGCGAGGCGGACCCAGCTGAAGGTCGGCTCGACGTTCGGCAGGCCGCGATGGCCGGGCGTTCCGTTGCTGTCCTCGATCCCCCGGCCGATGCTTTCGACATGGCCGGAGAGCGCGTCATCGAAGCCCATCAGCATGATCTGCGCCGGTTTGCCGACACGGATGCGGCGCAGCTTCGTTTCCTCGAAATAGCTGGTGATCCAGAAGCTGGCCGCATCGAGGATGGCGATCTTCGTCACGCCCGCCGTGGCATAGTCGCCGGGCCGCAGCCGCAGATTGGTGACATACCCGTCGATCGGCGCCCGGATCGTCGCCCGTGCGAGATTGAGCTTGGCAAGATCGAGCGCAGCCACCGCAACTTCGTAAGTCGCTGCCGCCTGTGCGGCGGCGCCGGCCGTCTGTTGCAGATCCTCCTGCGAAATGACCTCGCGGAGCTGGCTTCGCCGCCGCGCCGCCGCCTGGCGAACGAGCATGTCCTGGCGTCTGGCTTCCGCCTCGGCCTGTGCGGACGCCACCGCGAGCGAAAACCGCTTGGCATCGATCACATAGAGGATGTCGCCACGACGCACATACTGGTTGTCGACGACGGAGACGGCGCCCACGGTCCCGGATACCTCCGGCGCGATCTGGACGACTTCCGCGCTCACCCGGGCATCCCGCGTCCAGGGCGTCTGCTCGTGACGAGTCCATACCTGCAATGCCACGAGGGTGGCAACCGTGCCGAAGGAAAGGGTCAGGGCGTAGCGCCCGAGCAGGGACAGCACAGGTTTCATTGGAATGTTCCGCTGGATGGCAGAGCCTGCAGGAGCAGGCCGTAGAGGATGGCGAAGGTGGCGAGTTCGACGAGCGGCCGGCTCGCGGTCAGGCGGAAGAGTCCCGCGGCCGCGAAGAGGCGGACCATCGCGACGGTGCCAGCGAGGGCGGCCAGGGCGAGCACCAGCAGACCGGGGAGGAAGACGCCTCCGATGTCGAGATCGGGAATCATCGGTCGTTCTCCCAATTCATTGCGCCGCTCGGACCCAGGGCGAACCGAAGGTCGATGAGCAGGTCGAGCAGCCGAACGCGGTCCACAGTCGGGCTTTCGGCGATCCGCGCCATCAATGTTTCGATGCGCCGGTGCAGAGCGATGGCATCGGAAGGTTCCGCCCGGTATCCAGGGCCGAAGCGCAGGGCAATCGCGGTGAGAAGCTCGAACCCGTCATTGCCGATCCGGCCGTCATTGTCGGCACCGTCATCGGCATCGACCTGCCGGATCGCCTGATGAAGCCGACCGGCGGCGTGACCGACACGGAGGTGGTGCAAGGTGTCGTCAAGCACATCCGGGTGGGATGTCCCGGACAGCCGGAGCCTCGGCAGCAGCAGCGCCGTCCGGTCGATCATGAGGCTTGTCCAGTGCGCCTCGTCGGGTCCGCCGCCCAGGGCCCGCCGCCTGACATCCTGCCGATTCAACCGAAGGAGCCGGCCGATCGCCGCATCGACCGGGATCGTCTGGAACAGGCTCATGCTCACGACCGCGAATCCCGTCGCCGCAAACAGCGCGACGATGCTGTTGAGCGACCCGGCGAAATCGCTGGCATAGGTGGCGCCCAGCCCCGAAAGAATCGGGATCGTCAGGGTGATGCCAAGCGCCATGAACGCCGTCGGGGGCCGCGCTTGCAGGGAACCGGCGACCAGGAAGGCCGGCGCGAGCACCGCGACGAGACCGGCGAAATCCGTCACGCGGGGCAGGACGACGAAGCTGTAGACCAGGCTGACCGCCACGCCGACGACCGAGCCGGCCATATATTTGACGACATTCGGCGCCGGCGTGTCGACATTGCCGAACAGGGCGCAGCAGACGCCCAGAATCGATACCGCCAGTCCGCCCTCCGGCCAGGCCGACCAGATCCAGAACGCACAGCCGATGACGATGCCGACGACCGCACCGAGCGCAGACCGGGCCGCCATCCAGGGATCGCGGTGATAGACATAGCCTGTCGCACGCCCGGATCGGAGGTGCGATGCGGAGTCCGGCGGCCGGGCGGCGGCGCGTGCGAGGCTCCGTTCAAGCCGGTCGCACTCGTGAAGCAGGCCGATCATCTCGGCGAGGTGCCCGGCGAGGTTGGCCGCGAGCCTGTCGCCGACCGTCACGGCATCCGCGGCGATGCGTGTCCGCACCGTCCGGGCACGATGGATCAGCTGGATCGCACCGGCGTCCCGCCCGACCGCATCGGCGGCAGCGAACCAACAATCCAGTCCACCCAGCAGCGCGGTCAGGTCATCGGGCAGGCTGTGGTTTCCGGTGCGGAGGGCATGGATGCGCTCCTCGACCTCCGTCGCGAGCGGAAGCAGTCGCGCGAGCCGGTCATGGATCAGTTGCAGCGTCTCCAGGCTCGGCGTTACCGGGACCGGATCGTATGGCAGGTGACCGGCCAGCCCTTGCAGGGCGAGAAGATCCCCCGCGAGCCGGTCGCGGTCGCGGCGGGTCTCCTGCCCTGAGTTTCCGCGGAGTGCGTCGCCCGCCAGCCGGCGGGCGTCCCGCAGCGTTGCCGACAGCTTGGCGGTGAACTGGCCGGTCATGCGCTTCGGCAGGACGAAGCGATGGACCAGGACGGCGCAGAGGATGCCGATGGAGATCTCCTGGACCCGCACCGATGCCGTATCGAAGATGGCGGCGGGATTGAACACGCCGGGGAAGCCGATCAGGCTGGCGGTATAGCCGGACAGAACGAAGGCATAGGCCCGCGCGGTGCGGTCGAGCAGCGAGAGGGTGAGGCACAGGCCGATCCAGCCGGCGAGCACCATGCTGCAGACAATCGGATCGTTCACGAAACTGGGGATGATCGCCACGGTGGCCACCGCACCGACGACCGTCCCCGCAAAGCGATAGACGCCGCGGCTGAGCGACGCGCCGGCCGAGTTCTGCGAGACGATGTAAACGGTGACGATGGCCCAGGAGGGTTTCGGCACACCCGCACGCAGCGCGATGTAGTAGGCCAGCATCGCCGCGGCGAAGCTCTTCGCCGAAAAGAGCAGCGCATCCGCATCCGTCCGCAACGCGGGGAACCGGGATTGCAGTGACCATGCGTGTCCGATTGCCGCGATCCGGATGGCGATGCCGGTGACGGCGAAAAGCCGGTTTGATGGATGTTCGGTTCTCATGCCGGAGAGTATCGGTGCGTTGCGCAACCAGATAAATTAGGTACCCTGTCAAAAAATCCCTGAATCATGCCAAAGTCGATCATGCCGAAACCCATGTCCGCGTCCCGGTCGGCCGTTTCCGTCTTCGACCCCGATCTGGCGGATCGGCCTGCGGTCGCACGCCTGCTCGACTTCGCGGAATACGAGGCGGAAGTGCCTGTGCATGTGCACCGGAGGGGTCAGCTGATTTTGGCTCTGCATGGCGCCGTCACCTGCACCGTCGACGATGAAATCTGGATCGTGCCGCCCGACTGCGGAGTCTGGATTCCAGGCGGTATGCCGCACAGCGTCAGGACGACGGCGAATGCCCGGCTCAGCTACCTGTTCGTGGAACCGGGAGCCGCAAGCCTGCCCGATGTCTGCTGCACCCTGTCGATTTCTCCCCTGGTGCGGGAACTGGTCAACCGGCTGACCGGCGAAGTATCGGACTATCCGCCGGACAGCCATGCCGCCCGGCTTGCACGGGTGACGCTGGACGAACTGGCCGGGATGCCGCGTGAACACTTCAACCTGCCCATCTCCAACGATCCGAAGATCCGGGCGATCGCCGACGCCCTGACGATCGAACCCTCCGACCGCAGCACATTGGGGCAATGGGCGAAGCGCGTCGCGATGAGCGAGAGGTCGCTGGCTCGTTTGATGATCCGGGAGACGGGCCTGACCTTCGGACGCTGGCGACAGCAGTTGCACCTTGTCGTCGCACTTCGTGAATTGGCCAGCGGGGCGACGGTGCAGACTGTGGCGGATTCGCTGGGTTATGAGTCGGTCAATGCTTTCATCACGATGTTCAAGAAAGCTCTGGGAAGTACACCGGCACAGTATTTCAGTCGACGCAGGGTGAAGTTGTCACAATCCCGAATCAAAACAAGGCCCATAGGTGTTGGGGCCGGAACTCATAGCCGATAACCGACGAGAGCAGTGATCTGGACGGTAGCGAGGAGATTCCGCGGCGGCGATGATCCGGATTACTGCCGTCGGCTCCAGAAAGGGCGGTCGGCGAAACGCCGGACCTCGCCATAGACGGCGCGGCGCTGGCTGAGGAACTGGCGCACCGCCTCATCGAGCGTCGTCGCGTAGCGCTCCAGCGGCCGGGAATCGCCGTCCAGCATCGCCAAGGCCCCTTGCGCCGCCCGCCGGCCGGCCCACAGGGCCGAGGTCAGGCCGTGCGACGACAGCGGGTCGAAGGCCGCCGCCGCGTCGCCGGCCGCCGCCCAGCCCTCCCCCGCCGCCCGCTCCAGCCACGTGGTGCCCGCGCTGGCGAGACGCGGTGCCGCGGCGATCCGGTAGCCGGCGCTGTCGAGCCAGCGCGCCGTCCATTCGGTCTCCGCCAGCATCGCCCGCCAGCGCGCGGGATCGCGCGACAGGCCGCGCGGCAGCCGGTCGGGGTCGGAGAAGAAGGCCAGCCCCATCCGCCGGTCGGGCAGCAGGGTGGCGTACCACCAGCCCTCCGCCGCCGCCTCGATCAGGGTGGCGGGAGTCGGCTCGACATCGTCGATTGTCTGGGCGAGGAAATCGCAGGCCGCCACCAGCCGGTCGGCGCGGCGGCGGCGGACGAAACGGCGGGCCACCACCGCTGCCCGGCCGCTGGCGTCGATCAGGAAACGCGCGGCCAGGAAACGCGGGGCCCGCTCGGTTCCGTCTTCCAGGGTCAGGCGCCACAAAGCGCCATCCCGCCTCACGCCGTCCCGCTCGGCGCCGGCCAGCGGGATGGCCAGCCGGGGGACGCCGGCCTCCGCCACCGCGGCCGTCAGCGCCCGCTCGAAGACCCGGCGGTCGAGCACCCGGCCCGGCCCCTCGGTATGGGTGATGGCGTTGCGCTGGGCCAGCACCGGCGCCGCCCAGGCGGCGTAGGTCGCGTTCGCCACCCGGTGCGGACCGGCGGCGATCCGATCCGCCAGCCCGAGTTCGGCCAGCAGGGCATTGGCGGCCGGCGAGAGGAACTCCCCCGGCCGGTCGCCCGCCTCCCCCTCCGGACCGATCACCAGGACGGAGCGGCCGGCACCCGCCACCGTCAGGGCGGCGGCGGCACCGGCGATGCCGCCGCCGATGACGGCGACGTCGAACAGGCTCATTTCCGTTTCAGCCCCTTGAAGGGCGGCTGGTCGGTGAACAGGTCCATCGAGCCGCGGTCGACCTCGACATAGAGCACCGGCGGGATCTGCTTCGGGCGGTTCTCGTCGATCGGGCCGTCGCGGCGCACGACGAAGCCCATCCGGTCCCACAGATAGATCATCTGGTTCAGGCCGTCGGTGTAGCTGGCCTCGGCGTGGTAGCCGATGCCGGCGACGCCGCGCGCCCAGGCGACGCGGCTCTCGAAGAACTTCACCCGCTGGGCCGGCTCCAGATCCTTGTCCATCACCTGCTCGTAATAGAGCTGCGGCAGCACGTCGATCGGCAGCAGGGCCGGCCACCAGGTGGCGTTGGGGAAGTCGTTGGCGAAGGTCACCTGCTGGCAGCTGAAGGCGTCGCACTGCCAGGGCAGGCCCATCCAGCGGGTCAGGTCGCCCGGCATCTGCGGCGCCACCGCCGGCGGCACCCCCTCGTAGCCGCCGAAGGCCTTCTCCGGCGTCAGCAGCAGGCCGAGATTCTGCACCAGCGACTTGTCGCGGGTCTCCGACAGGGCGATGCGGAAGGGGCCGCGGTACAGCTCCCCGTGGCGCAGCGGCCAAGTCAGCTCGACGCCGGGGTGGAAGGCGCCGCCCGAACAGGGCTCCAGCGCCGCGCGGGTCAGCGCTTCCGGCTGTTCGGACAGCGGGATCTGGTCGAGCGTAGTGACCGGCGCCGCCTTGGTATCGATGTCGTTGACGAAGTCGCCGGCCGCCCAGGCCTGGAGGATGGCGTATTGCTGCTTGGGCATCTTGAACCAGCGCAGCGGCGAGGCGCTGTAGTTGATGCCGTCGCCCAGCATGTAGGGCAGCTTGTACTGCTGCAGCTCGTCGGAGTTGGGGTCGCGGATCGCCTGCAGCACGCTGTCGCGGAAAGCCTTGTTGGCCGGCGACGGGTCGGCGAGCTGCGCCACATAGGCGGGATCGGCAAAATTGCCGACCTTGATCCAGGCCTGGTCGAGGTTGGAGGCCGCCGCCACCCAGTCCATCAGGGCGAGCCGGTGGAAGAAGGGGTAGATGTATTTCTGGAAGGACAGCTTGCCGTCCTGCGTCTTCGGCGGCGTGCCGGTGACGTCGTTGATGACGTCGTAGAGCGAGACGAAGGGCGGGATGTCGGGCGCGAAATCGGGGCCGCAGGCGGCGACCCAGCCGTTTTCGGCCTCCATCGCCGGGCCGCCGGACTTGAAGGTGACCTTGGCCTGGACGACGCCGTCGCACCAGTCGTCGTGCCAGCCGTCATTGTCGGAGAAGTTGCTGATCGGGTTGTCGGGCACCGCCGACTGCGACACGCCGTCGCCGGGGAAGACCAGCAGGCGGCCCGCCGCGTCGGTGCGCAGGTGGCCGAGCTTGACGTCCAGCTTCTTCCAGAAGCGCCCGACCATGTCGAAGGCGCGGTCCGTGCCGGCCTGGTTGGTGCTGACACCGGAGATGCTCTTCGGGCCGGGGTTGATCACCAGCATGTCGGCGCGGTCACGGTCGCCGGTGATGAACTGGTTGCGCTTCTGGCCGGGAAGGCCGGGCGCCTTCTCGCCATTGTCGAGCGGGTTGTTGAAGCCGTACCAGGCGGCCTTCGTGTTGGCGACATGGACGGTCCAGTCGATCGTCGCCTCCGCCGCCGTCACCTCGCGGATCACCTCGCCCGCCTTGTTGAAGGCGTAGACGCGGAAGCGCTGGACCTGCTTCTTGACCTTCTGGTCGCCATCCTTGTAGCGGCCATCGGCCTGCGGCGGCAAGCCGGGCACCTCCGGCGCGTAGAACCATTCGGGACTGTTGCCGACGCGGCAGATGCCGAGCGGCGGATAAACCGCGAGCCGCGCGACCGCGCTGTCGGCGGGCGGTGCCGAGGGGGCGTTCTGGGCGAAGGCGGCGCGCGCCAGGAACGGCAGCGCCATCGGCCCCAGGCCGGCGATGGTCCCGGCGGTGGCCAGGAAGTCACGCCGCTTGAGTCCGGTTGCCGGGCGGTCGTTGTGATCGGCGCTCATCGTCGTTCCCCCATCGCAAATAGGTTGTCTGGCTGGTTGATGATCCTGTGACGGACCATAGCAAATCACCACATTCCCATATGCGTGCATTATTGAAACTAAAATCTCCTTAAGAGAGGTGCTCCCCGATACAAATTGCGCATTCCAATCGCCGCGATCCTATGATCCTCGCGGCGTCACTCGCCAGCGAGGCCGGCCGCCCTGGCAGGGTCCCTGGCTGACCCGGTGGTCTCGTTGACGCCATTGCCCTGGGGCTGCAAAGCGGCTTGAAGGGCCGAAACTGTCGATTGACCTGAAATATCAAAAATATGACTGCTTCTATCAAGCAGTTTGGAGCCATTTCCCAAATCTTGATTGGGCAAAACGTCTATCGGCATCAGCAGCAATAGACCCCACTGACCAAGCTTCTGCCAGGAAGGGCGCTATCCGTGACACAGCGATCAAGCCCAGGAAAATCATTGGCTACCCGGTATTCCGGCCAGGGAAACGAAGCGGGACTATCAGGAAACAAGAACGCAGCCTTAGTTGTTGCAATCAATAATAAATAACATAACGCCGCATATTTTTATTTATTTTCAAAATCTCTTCCTATTATTTTCCTCCACAAGTCATATTAATAAAATAAAGCATCCGGAAGATCAGGAAACTGATCGCATTTCTTCGAACGCCCCCTCCCGACCACCCGCACCTGCCGGGCGAGCGGCCTCCGCCGCCATCGTGAGCGCCGGAACGCTCGCCCCCGGCGTTTTCAGGAAAGAACGACGCAATGAGCGACCTGCCCCGGATCGATTTCCTCTATCTCTCGGAACAGGACATGGTGAAAGCCGGCGTGACCGACATGGCCGCCTGCGTGGACACGATGGAAGACATGTTCGTGCTGCTGCACACCGGCGATTACCGGATGGCAGGCGCCAACAACGATTCCCACGGCGCCATGGTCGTCTTCCCGGAAAACTCGCCGTTCCCGACCATGCCGAAGCCGACGGCCGACCGCCGCTTCATGGCGATGCCCGCCTATCTTGGCGGCAAATACTGTACCGCGGGAATGAAATGGTACGGCTCCAACATCGCGAACCGCGAGAAAGGCCTGCCCCGTTCGATCCTGATGTTCACGCTGAACGACGCCGATACCGGCGCTCCCCTGGCGCACATGTCCGCCAACCTGCTGTCCGCCTACCGGACCGGTGCTGTTCCCGGCGTCGGGGCGCGGCATCTGGCCCGCCGGGACTCGCGGGTGGTCGGCGTCTATGGTCCCGGCGTCATGGCGAAGACCTCGCTGGCGGCCTTCATGGCGACCTGCCCGAACATCGATACGGTGAAGGTCCAGGGCCGCGGGCAGAAAAGCCTCGACAGCTTCATCTCCTGGACACGGGAGACCTATCCGCAGATCACGACGATCGAGATCGTCCACGACATCGAGACGATCGTCCGCGGTTCCGACATCGTCACCTACTGCGCATCCGGCGAGACCGGCGACGTTTCCAAATATCCCGTCGTCAAGCGCGACTGGGTCAAGCCCGGCGCGTTCCTGTCGATGCCGGCCTCCTGCGAGATCGATGCCGGCATGGAGAAGTCCGACATCCGCAAGGTGATGGACAACATCGGCCTCTACGAGGCGTGGTTCGAGGAACTGCCCAAGCCCGCCCATGTCCATGTCCCGGTGATCGGCGTCCGCTTCATGGACATGATCCATGAAGGGAAGATGGACCGCGAGGAACTGGAGGATCTGGGCGCCATCTGCGCCGGCGCCCGGCCGGGCCGCCGCAACGACGAGGAAATCATCATCCTGTCGGTCGGCGGCATGCCGGTGGAGGACGTCGCCTGGGGCACGGTCGTCTACCGCAATGCCGTGAAGAAGGGGATCGGCGTCACGCTCAATCTCTGGGACACGCCGGTGCTGCGCTGATCCTCTTCTCCCCTGCCCCTTTCCCCTGGCATTTGAAAGCATCCGAAATGGTGAAAATCACCAAGGTCAAAACCGGCACGAAGCTGGAGGAGGTCAGCAGCTATTCGCGCATCGTCGCGGTGGATGACTGGATTTTCGTGTCCAACACCGCCGGCCGCAATCCCGAGACGAAGGAAATTCCGGCCGACGTGACCGCCCAGACCCATCAGGTGTTCGACAACATCGAACGGGCGCTGAAGGCGGTCGACGCCAGCTTGGCCGACGTGGTGTCGACCCGGGTGTTCATCCAGAATCCGGAGGACACCCCCACCGTCATGGCGATCTTCGGCGACCGGTTCCGCGGCATCGATCCGACCACGACCGTGACCTGCCCGCCGCTGGGCTCGACCGTCTACAAGGTGGAGATCGAGGTGACCGCCTACCGCGGCAGCGGCAGGGCGGAGGTGGAGCGGATCACCGTCTCCCCCTGATCCCCCCGCCCGCCTCCCCTCCCCGCACCTTCCGCATCAAGGACATCCGCCATGGCCCCGGTCATCTCTCCCGTCCAGACATCCACGGCTCTGCCCAAATCGACGACCGTCGTCGTGATCGGGGGCGGGATCGTCGGGCTGATGACCGCCCTCACCCTCAGCGAGCGCGGCGTCCCGGTGGTGGTTCTGGAAAAGGGGCGGCTGGCGGGAGAGCAGTCGTCCCGCAACCTCGGCTGGGTGCGCAAGACCTCCCGCTCCGCCCCCGACCTGCCGCTCGCCCTGGAATCGGACCGGTTGTGGGCTGGAATGAACGCCCGCACCGGCGGGGATGTCGGATACCGGCAGGCCGGGATCATGTTCCTCGCCAGGACCGAAGCCGAACTCGACGTCCATCGCCGGTGGATGAAGACGGCCGAGGCCCTGGCGCTGGACACGCGCATCCTCTCGCCGGCGGAGGTCGACCGGCTGGTGCCGGGAGGCGTGGGCAGATGGGCCGGGGGCATCCACACCCCGTCGGACGGCCGCGCCGAGCCCACCCTCGCCTCCAGCGCCATCGCCGCCGCGGCGATGGCGAAGGGCGCCGTCATCGTGGAGAACTGCGCCGTCCGCGACCTGTCCCGGTCCGGCGGCAGGGTGAGCGGCGTCGTCACGGAACGGGGGGAGATCGCCTGCGAGGAGGTCATTCTCGCCGGCGGCCTGTGGTCCCGCCGCTTTCTCGGCAATCTGGGCGTCTTCCTGCCCACCCTGCCGCTGGTGTGCTACGCGATCCGCACCGCCCCGATGGACGGCCCGACCGAGATTGCCGTCGGTGCCCCGGACTTCTCCTTCCGCAAGCGCAGGGACGGCGGCTTCACCATCTGCCAGCGCGGCGCGGTCGGCTCGCCCCTGGTCCTCGACCATGCCCTGCTCGGCCTGCGCTATCTGCCGATGTTCCGCGAAGGCCGCAGCCAGCTGCGCATCAGCTTCGGCAGGGAGTTCTTCGAGGATCTGATGCTGGCGCGCCGCTGGCGTCCCTCCGCCACCACGCCGTTCGAGAAGTTGCGGACGATGGACCCGCGCGTCGATCACGGCATCAATGCCGAGGCGATGGAGAATATCAGGTCGGCCTGGCCCGTCTTCGCCAATGCCCGGATCGAGGAGGTCTGGGGCGGCACGATGGACATCACGCCGGACTCCCTCCCGGTGATCGACAAGGTCGGGGCGATTCCCGGCCTGACTCTGGCAACCGGCTTTTCCGGCCACGGCTTCGGCACCGCCCCGGCGGCAGGCCAGCTCGCCGCCGATCTCGTGACCGGTGGAACGCCGATCGTCGATCCGGCCCCCTACCGCCTCGGCCGGCTGCAATAATCGGAGCGTTCCTCCGACGGTCCGGTTCCCGGCCGCCTCGATCGACCCGCCTCGCGGTCGGTCGCAGGCGGCTTTTGCGCTTGCCACCGGCCGGCATGGATTTGATATTCAAGGTCATAATCCCGCAAGCCGGATGCCGATCATGCCGAAGAAAGCGTCTTCTGGCGATGAGCCCAAGATTTGGGCGATGGTGACGCAAAGCCTGATCGATGCGTTGAAAAACAGAGGCTATGCACCCGACAGCCTGCTGGGCCGCTTCGAGCTGTCGGAGGCGACGCCGCGTGATCCTTACCGCGACATTCCCCTGCGCAACTATGTCGCCGCCTTCGAGGCCGCCGCCGTCCATGTCAAGGATGGCAATTTCGGGTTGTCCGTCGCCCGCAACCTCTCGCCGCTCACCCTCGGGCCGGTGGGGTTGCTGTTCACCACCGCCCCCACGCTGGGGGCGGCCCTCAAGGGCTTCATCGAATACAACTGGCTGGTCCAGCAGGGAACGACCTGCAGCATGACGCGGGACGGAGACGCCTGCGTCTTCCGCTACCGCATCGAGGACAAGCGGATCTTTCCGCGCCGACATGACGCGGAGTTCTCGCTGGCGATCGTCGTCGAGATGATGCGGTCGCTGGCCGGCCCGGCCTGGCGTCCGCTGGAGGTGCATTTCGAGCATGCGGCCCCCGCCGGCCTCAGGACCCACGACGCCGTTTTCAAGGCGCCCCTCTATTTCAACCAGCCGGCCAACGAGCTGATCTTCCCCGCCGCCGACCTCGCGATTTCCCGCAGCGGCGTCGACCAGCGGGTCAGCGGTTTCGTCGAGCATTACCTCGGCATGCTGCGCGAGCGGGCGGCGCCCACGCAGTCGCTGGAAGACAAGGTCCGCCGCATGGCCTCCGACCATTTCCCCGGCGACGGCTGCTTCGGCATGGAATCGACGGCCCACGCCCTCGGCCTGTCGCCCAGTACCTTGCAGCGCTCCCTGCGCCGGGCGGGGGAGAGCTTCTCGTCCATCAAGCAGGACAAGCGGCGGGCGCTGACGGCGAACTACCTGACCGGATCGGACCTGTCGATCACGGAAATCGCCCATGTCCTGGGCTATGCCGACGGTGCCTGCTTCACCCGCGCCTGCCGCCGCTGGTTCGGCATGACGCCGTCGATGTACCGGAAGCGGCACAGAGTGCAGGAGCGGATGGCGGATGCGGAATGACGCGGGGGCCGGAAGTCTCTCCCGACTTCCGGCCCCTGTCTCGACGGCGTAATCGCGAACGGTTCAGTCGAAGACGCGGCCGAGATTCTCGTACAGGTCGGGCTTGCACAGCCGGATCACCCGGGCCAGCAGCAGCCCGCCCAGCCCGAAGGCCAGCACCACCACCGGGAAGGCCTGGACGATGTGGCTGTCGCTGCCGGTCAGCAGTTCGAGATTCTCGGTGACCAGGAAGAAGGCCCCGATCAGGCCGGCGGTGGCGACGGCCGGCATGACGAGGGTGGAGAGCAGGCCATGCTCGCCGCGGTGGTTGCGCTGGAAATACATGATGATCGCCAGGGAAACCATGATCTGCACGGCCAGGATGCCGAGGACCGCCAGCGCCGACATCCAGGAGAAGACCACCGCGAACCCGTCGGCGCCGCCCAGCACGAAGGCCAGCAAAATGCCCCCGGCGGAAAGGGTCTGCACGGTGCCGGCGACATGGGGGGAATTGTGGACCGGATGGATCGCCGCCAGCTTGTGCCACGCCACCCCCTCGCGGCCGAGCGCGAAGAAATAGCGGTTCAGCGTGTTGTGGAAGGACAGGACGCAGGCGAAGAAGGACAGCGCCAGCAACCCGTTCATCAGTGCGACCGACCAGCCGCCCAGCACCTTCTCCGCCGCCACGAAATAGAGGGTTTCCTTGTTGTTCATCGCCTCCTGCTGGATTTGCGAGAAGCCGTAATACTGGGCGATGGCCCAGGTCGAGAAGGCGTAGAACAGGGTGATGAGCAGCACGGCGACATAGGTCGCCCGCGGAATGGTCACCGCCGGATCGCGGGCCTCCTCGCCGAAGATCGCCGTCGATTCGAAACCGATGAAGGAGCCGACGACGAAGACCAGGGCGATGCCCAGCCCCGGCCCGAACACCACCGAGGGCGAGAAATTGTTCAGGGTCAGCCCTTCGGGCCCGCCGCCCTGGAACAGGATGCCGAGATCCAGCAGAAGCAGCACGACGAATTCGAGGATCATCGCGACGCCGAGGATCCTGCCGGAGAAGGAGATGTTGCGCTGGCCGCAGAGATGCACCAGCAGAAGCATCGCGAACGACCATGCGTACCACGGCACCGCGACGCCGTGGCCCTCCAGCATGCCGGACATGAAGACGCCCGCCAGCGCATAGACCGCGATCTGGACAGAGCTGTAGGTCAGCAGCGAGATCAGCGCGCCGCCGACCGCCAGATGCCGGCCGAGCCCCTGGGCGATATAGACATAGAAGGCCCCGGTGCCGCCGACATGATGGCTCATGGCGGTGAATCCGACGGAGAAGACGATGTAGAGCAGCCCGGCCAGCACGAAGGCGCCCGGCACCCCGGCGCCGTTGCCGAAGGCGAAGGCGGCGGGCGACGCCCCCACCACCGCGGTCAGCGGGGCGGCGGCGGCGACGACGAAGAAGACGATATGGAGAAGTCCGATGGAATTCCGCGACAGGCGCTCCCCTTTGGGCGCATGGGCGGTTGCGTCGAGGGACATGAGACTGACTCCCTGTGTAGGTTTTTATTGGTTCTGGACTATGAACGCATTTTCCGGAGGACCCATTGTATTCCGCGCCATTTTTCCGATAGAGTGCGCCAAGCTCCCGGCTGCGGACCGCCCTCCATGCCTCCGTCCAATACTCTACCCTCAAGCCAGAGATCGGCGCTGATCCGGGCCTCTGCTCTTGCTCCCCTCTTCACCCATCTGTTGCAATACAAGATGGATATTGCTGAGTTTTTGGGCAGACATGGCTTGATTCAGGGCATGGTGACCGATCCCTACTCACGACTCCCTCTGGCGCAATATGTCAGGTTGTTCGAGAGCGTGGCGAGCGACCTGAAGGAGCCGAATCTGGGAATCAAGCTGGGTTTGAAGATCCGGCCGGCCGACATCGGTCCGATGGGGGTGCTGTTCTCGCTATCCCCCACCGTGAGAGTCGGGTTCGAACGGCTCTCCACTTACGCGAAGGCCTTGCAGGGTGGTACCCAGTCGACCCTGTTCGAGGTGGGCGAGGATCTGGTCTGGAGCTACCGGATCGCCGATGCGGCACTCTGGCCGCGCCGTCAGGATGCCGAATACACGCTCGTGGCCAACTGCCAGCTGGTCAGGTCCTGCTTCGCGCCGGACTGGCGACCGGTCGAGGTGCATTTCGAACATGCCGAGGAAGGGGACGCCGCCCTTCTCCAGCGCGTTTTCCGGGCGCCCGTGCTGTTCCGGCAATCGGGAAACCGCTTCGTCATGCGCCGCGACGATGCCTCCCGCGTCCATCGGACGGAGGACCGCGGCCTGACCACCATCCTCGAACGTCACATCACCGACCTGATCGGGCAGGAATATGCCGAGGAAACCATCGTCGAGCAGGTCCGCGCGCTGATCGCCCTCTATCTTGGACAGAAGCCGATCACGGTCGAAACGCTCGCCAGCGATCTGAGGATGTCGTCGCGCAACCTCCAGCGCCGGCTGGCCGAGGAGAATACCAGCCTGCGCGACCTGCTGACCCAGCACCGGCAGCAGATGGCGCAGGTCTACCTGTCCCAGAAGGGCGCACGGATCTCCGAGGTGGCCAGCACGCTCGGCTACTCCGACGAAACGGCGTTCTGGCGCGCCTTCCGGAAATGGACCGGGGTGGAGCCGAGCGCCTTCCGCCGGGACGCCCGGCGGGACGATGACGGGACGGCCGGCGAAGCCGACCCCGACTGAAAACTCTTCACCCGCGGGATTGCCGGCGGCCGAGGGAGCGCATGAACTCTTCGGTATGGCCGCCCAGCGCATCGGCCAGCGCCTTCACGTCGCCGACGTCGCGCGCCAGCCCGCCGACCGCGTCGCGGGTGTCGCCCGTCAAGGCCTCGCAGGCGCCGATGCGGTCGGCGGCACTCGCCGTCTGGCCGGCGACATGCTGGATTCCGCGCGAAATCTCCTCCGTCGCGGTGCGCTGCTGCTCGACGGAGGCGGAGATGCCGGCCATCACCTGCCCCAGCTTGCCGATGGCGCCGGCCAGGGCGCCGGTCGAGTCCGCCGCCTCCCGCGCGACCGCCTGGATGCGCGCGACTTCGGCGCCGATCTCCTCGGTGGCCCGGGCGGTCTGCCCGGCCAGCGCCTTGACCTCGGTCGCGACCACCGCGAAGCCCCGTCCCGCCTCGCCGGCGCGCGCCGCCTCGATGGTGGCGTTCAGCGCCAGCAGGTTGGTCTGGTTGGCGATGGTGCGGATCAGATCGACGATGCCGTCGATCCGCCGGGCGGCGGCATCGAGACGCCCGACGATCTGCCGGGCCTGTCCGGCCTGCCCGTCGGACCGTTCCGTCACCTCCAGACCCGACAGAAGCTGCCGGCCGATTTCCGAGATCGAAGCCGAAAGCTCGATCGCCGCCGAAGCGACCCCGTCGGCCGCACCGTTCGCCGACGACACCGCATCGGCGCCGACCTTCGCCAGCCGGCTGGCATCGACGGCCAGTTCGGACAGCCTCGCGGCTTCCCGCACCGCCGCCCCGACCTTCCGCGTCAGGTCCGCCTCGACGGTCCTGACGGTGGTGCTGAAGGCGCCGGACAGGTCGCGCAGGAAGTCGCCCAGCTCCTTCTGGCTGCGCTGTTCCGCCTGCCGCGCGGCGACCAGCGCGTCGATGTTCTGCCAGAAGCTCAGCATCACTCCATGGCCGGCGATCCGGCAGGTCATCAGGGTGATGACGACGTGGAAGAGCGTGCCGTCCTTGCGGACATGCTGCCATTCGAAGCGGTGGTGGCCGTTGCGCTGCGCCAGCTCGACGATCTCCAGGCTGACATCGGCCGACCGCCGGCCGTCCGGCTGGTATTCCGGATCGAAATCGTCCGGCGACACGCCGAGAATGGCCTCGCGGCTGTCGTAGCCCAGCATGCGCAGCGCCGCATCGTTGCAGTCGACGACGACGTCCCGATACACCAGCATGAAGGCGTCGGGCGACGATTCGAAGATATGGCGGAACAGGTGCCGCCGGAACCGCCGGCCGCCCGGCCGGCCTGCAAGGATCGCATCCAGCATGTCTCTACTTTCCACAATGCGGCGGCGCCGATGGTCGTCTCACCGGTAGGCGACGCAGACCGACTTGGTCTCCAGATAATTGTCGAGCGCGCCGCGCCCGTGCTCCCGGCCGATCCCCGACTGCTTGAAGCCGCCGAAGGGCATGTTCTGGTCGGGCAGATTGTGGCTGTTCACCCACACCGTCCCGGCCTGAATCCTGGGAACGTAACGCATCATCTTGTTGAGGTCGGTCGTCCAGATCGACGCCCCCAGCCCGAAGCGGGTGTCGTTGGCGAGCCGGATCGCCTCGTCGGCATCGCCGAAGGGGGTGACGGTGACGACCGGGCCGAACACCTCCTCCTGCATCAGCGCCATGTCCTGGCGCACATCGACGAACAGTTCCGGCGCGACATAGAAGCCGTCGGCGGGCGCGCTGCCCCGGATGACGGGCTTGGCGCCCTGTTCGATGCCGCGGGCGATGCAGGCCTGGACATGGGCCTTGTGGCGGGCCGAGACCAGCGGGTTGATCTGGTTGCGCGGGTCGAGTCCGGAGCCGATGGACAGGCCGCGCGTCAGGCCGGCGACCGCATCCAGCACGCGGTCGTAAACGCCCCTCTGCGCATAGATGCGCACGCCGGCGCAGCAGGTCTGCCCGGTGTTGAAGAAGCTGCCGATCCCGGCGGCGACGCCCAGCAGATCGAGGTCCATGTCGTCGAACATGACCATCGGCGCCTTGCCGCCGAGTTCCAGCGTCACCCGCTTCATGTCGCGCACCGCCTGGACGCCGATCAGCTTGCCGGTCTCGGTGGAGCCGGTGAAGCTGATCTTGGCGATGCCGGGATGGGCGACCAGCGGCGCACCCGCCGCCTCGCCCATGCCGGTGACGACATTGACCACGCCCTCCGGGATGCCGGCCTCCAGGCAGAGCTGCGCCAGCCGGATGGAGGTCAGCGGCGTCTCCTCCGCCGGCTTCAGCACGACGGTGCAGCCGGCGGCCAGGGCGGGCGCCACCTTCCAGGCCGCCATGGTCAGCGGGAAATTCCACGGCGTGATCGCCGCGACGACGCCGACCGGCTCCTTGCGCGTGAAGGCCTGATAGCGCATGCCCGGCGGGAGCGGGATCGACACGTCGAGGGTGGAGCCCTCGATCTTGGTCGCCCAGCCGGCCATGTAGCGGAAATACTCGGCCGCCCCCTGGACCTCCAGCAGCCGCGACATCATGATCGACTTGCCGTTGTTCAGCGTCTCCAGCTGGGCCAGCTCCTCGCCGTTCGCCTCGATCAGATCGGCCAGCCGCAGCATGGCCGCCTGGCGCTGCGTCGGCAGCAGGCGCGACCACGGCCCTTCGAACGCCGCCTGCGCCGCGGTGACGGCGGCATCGACATCCTCGGCGGCGCCGGCCGGAACCTGCGCCAGGATCCGTCCCGTCGCCGGGTCGTAAACCGGATAGGTGCGGCCGCTCAGCGCCGGGACGGACCCGGTGCCGATCACCATCGCCGGCGCCTTGAGAAATTCGACGACCGCAGGGGAAAGCTGCTCCACGACGCTGTCGGGCTGCGCGATTTTCATGATGTCTTCCTGTTCATGGCCGGCGGCGGGGCCGGCAATTGCGTTCTTCGCTCACACCGCGGCTTGACCGCCCGGCGGTGCGGCGGTCATTGCGTCCGGCGGACCAGGACGAAGTCGTATTCGGCCAGCCATCCTTCATTCGGGTTTTCAGCCGGCTTGAAATCGACGATCAGCTGGTCCTTGACCCCGAACACCGCGTCGGACTCCAGATAGCCGTCACCGGCGACGAAGATGTGCGTGATCAGGCGCTCGAAGCCCGGAGCGCCGATCAGGAAATGCATGTGGGCCGGCCGCCAGGGATGGCGCCCCAGCGCCGCCAGCATCAGCCCCACCGGTCCATCGGACGGGATGGGATAGGACACCGGCTTGACGCCGCGGAAAGCGTAACGACCGTCCTCCCCGGTCAGGAAGACGCCGCGGTTGTTGAAGGGCGGCTGGATGTCCGGCTGCTGCACGTCATAGAAGCCGTCCGCATTGTCGGACCAGACATCGACCGTGGCACCGGCGACCGGGTTGCCGTCGGTGTCGAGCACCCGCCCGCGGAACAGGCATGGTTCACCCTTGCCGTCGAGGCTGATCGACTCCCCCATCGGACGGACCGGTGCGCCGTCGACATGGAACGGTCCGAAGACCGTGCTCGGCGTCGCCGGGGCCGGTGCGCGGTGATTGATGGCGTCGACCAGCATCGACACTCCCAGCACATCCGACAGCAGGATGAATTCCTGCCGGGTCCCGCTGCACATCCGCCCCGTCTCGGTCAGGAAGCCGATGGCCTGCTCCCATTCGGCCTCGGTCAGCGCGACGTCCTTGATGAAGCCGTGCAGATGGGTGATCAGCGACGCCATGATGCGCCGCAGACGGGGATCCGCCCCGGCGCCGATGCGGTCGATCACCGTCTCGGCGGAGCGGGCTTCGCTGAAGTAACCGGACATCGTCCCTCCTTCACGAGGACAGCGGTTCCGCCCCGTCCCAGGCGCGCGCGATCAGATCGCGCAGGGCCGGGCGTTCGAGGGGACGGGGATTCCAATAGGGGTTGGACAGGGCCAGATCGGCGGCGCGGTCGATCCCGTCCTCCGGCATTCCGAGATCCTTCAGCCCGGCAGGGGCGCCGACGGCCCGGCCGAGGCGGAACAGCGCCGCCGCCGGATCGGGGCCGAGAACGCGGGAAAGCTTCTCCATCGCGCCGGGAATCGCCGGCGCGTTGTAGGCCAGCGCATGGGGCAGCACGATGGTGTGGGTTTCCGAATGGGGCAGGTCGAAGCTGCCGCCCAGCGTGTGGCACAGCTTGTGATGCAGCGCCATGCCGACCGACCCCAGGCAGATGCCGCACAGCCACGCGCCGTAGAGTGCCCGGCTGCGGGCGGCCAGATCGCGGGGATCGGCGGCAATCGCCGGAAGCGCGCCGGCCAGCGCGCCGACGGCCTCCACCGCCAGCGCGTCGATGACCGGATTGCTGTCGCGGGCGTAGAGCGCCTCGACGGCGTGGGCGATGGCGTTGATGCCGCTGGTGCCGGACAGGCCGGCCGGCAGGCCGAGCGTCAGCTCGACGTCGTAGATCACCACCTCCGGCAGGATGCGGGGCGACGATTGCGTCCGCTTCTGCCCGTTGCTGGTCTCGCCCAGGATCGGCGTCATCTCCGACCCGGCATAGGTGGTCGGCAGCACGATCTGCGGCAGGTCGGTGCGCAGCGCGATCGCCTTGCCGAGGCCGGTGGTCGATCCGCCGCCGATGGCGACGAGGACGTCGGCCTTGAGGCTGCGCGCCCGGTCGGCCGCGAAGTCGCTGATGTCGACCGGCGTGTGCATCGCCGCGCCGGGAAAGACGCCGGCGGCACGCGCACCCAGCAGGGCGGCGAGCCTGTCCGCCTCGTCCTGCTGTGCCGGGGTGGAGAGGATCAGCGCCCGCTTCGCCTCCAGCCGGTCGACCTCGTCCGGCAGCCGGGCGATGGTTCCGGCGCCGAAGATCACGCGGGCGGGATTGCCCACATAGGTGAAGCTGCGCGGTTCCGCGCGGAAATCCTTGGGCGTGTCCATGTCAGAATCCTCCGGCGTGCGAGAGCGGATAATCCACCTGATGCCGTTCTACCCGCAACCCGTCGAGCGCGTCGCGCACGCTGCGGTGGGCCGGATGATCGGCATAGCTCCGCAACGCGTCGGCGCTCTCGAAGTCGGTGACCAGAACCATGTCGCAGGCATAGGACATACGGCTCTCGTCGATGCCGATCTCCAGATGGGTCATTCCGGGAATGATGCCGCGCAGGGATTCGAAGCCGCGCTTCACCCTCTCCACATTGATCCTCTTTTCGTCGGCCGTCGCCCCGGCGACACGCCACATGACGATGTGGCGTATGGGGCGGCGGACGATTGCAGGATCGCTCATATGCAGCTCCTTGGGCTTTACCGGGGAAACTCTGGCCGCCGAAACAGCGGGAAACGGGGATTGAGGCCCACACGGATCATCAGAGGCTGACACCGGACGATTACGGGATAAATCACGTATTTTGGGAAAGAGCGTTGCAGGTTCTGCAAAGACGGATCGGCTCGGCGCTCGCCGGAAACCTCCAACCTCCCTGATTCAGCCCCTTGCCAAAACTGCTGGATATGTGAACATTACCGTAATTCATCCCGGACGGCGCAACAATGGACAGACTCACCGAACTCGAGGTGTTCACCAAGATCGCCGAGGAGAGCAATCTCAGCCGGGCTGCGGATGCGTTGGGCATCTCGGTCTCCGGAGTCAGCCGGCATCTGGCCAGCCTGGAAAACCGGCTCGGCGTCCGCCTCGTCCAGCGAACCACCCGCCAGCTGTTCCTGACCCCCGAGGGCGAAAGCTTCTCCGCGAACGCGCGCGAGATTCTGGCGACGCTGCGCGAGGCGGAGGCGAGCGTCAGCATGGTCGTCGCACAGCCGCGCGGGACATTGCGCGTCGGCGCGTCGCTGTCCTTCGCGCTGCTGCACCTGATGCCGGTCATCCGCGAGTTTCGTGCCCGTCATCCGCTGGTCCAGATCGACCTCAAGGTTTCGAACCGCTATCAGGATCTGGTGGAGAGCGGCCTGGATCTCGCGATCCGCACCCGCCGGGTCGAGATGGACAGCAGCGTCACCATCCGCAAGCTCGCCGAAACCAGGCGCCTGATCGCCGCCGCTCCCGCCTATCTGCGCGACCGCGGCACGCCGGCCGAACCGAGGGATCTGCTCAAGCACGACATGCTGCTCTACAGCCTCTCCGACGATCCCGAACACCTGAACCTCGCCCGCAACGGGGAACTGGTGCGTATCCCCCTGGTCGGGCAGATGGTCTGCAACGACGGTCAGGTGCTTCGCCAGGCAGCACTCGACGGGCTGGGCATCATCGTGCAGCCGGCCTACATCATCCATGCCGACATCAAGGCCGGGCGGCTGGTCCGTATCCTCGCGGACTGGGAGCTGCCGCGCCTGACGATGAATCTGGCCTTCCCGTCGCGAAGCCATCTTCCGGCCCGTACCCGGCTGTTCATCAACGCCCTGGTCGAGTATTTCTCGCGGAACGATTTCGAGGCGGAGTGGGACGCCGGTCCGAAATGAGAGGGCCGGGGTTGGCGCCGCCGCGGCGGCGCTCCCGTTCCCGTTTTTACGGCTGCATCAGCACCGACTTGGTCGGGTAATCGGACGCCCAGGTCGCCGGCAGCGGGGCGACGAACACGTTCTCGGTCCGGGTCCGGGTGATCTTCCAGGTCCCGTCCGGCTCCTTGCGGAAGCCGTTGTTCAGGCGCGAGGAGCGCAGCAGCGCCTTGCCGTCGGAGAACAGCCAGGGCTGCATGTGGACCCATTGCCCATCCGCCGTGCGCCCATCCCCGTGAACATGGATCTGTTCCGAGGTGAGATAATGGCAGTTGAGGATCAGCGCCGGATCCTGCCGGCTGCCCCAGAAATTCCGGAAATGGCCGCGCAGCGCCTCCTTGCCTTCCAGGCGGCCGAACTGGTTGGAGTAATATTCCCCCACCCCTTCCCAGACCGCATCCTCGCTGTAGAGTTGCAGGATCAGCTCGATACGGGCCAGATCGTCGGCGACGCCGAATTCGGGATTGGGCGTGTCGCACAGGAACATGTAGCGGGCCTGCAACCGGCGGATATCGGCCTCGGCCTCCAGAACCTCGATCCGCCGGACGAGGGTCGCAACATCGGCAGCACCACCTGTTGAGTTCGTCATCGCTCTGGGTCTCGCTTGATTGTCGGGAAGGGGAATGGTTCGCAGTGGGCGGCCGAATGCGACGCACGGTCCACCAGCATCCGCAAAGCGGGATTCGCAAGACACGGTAGCGCCACCCCCTTTACCGTCAAGCGGTAATAATCACGTAATTTTATTTCCATTCGAGGCCGTCGGGGTGGAAATCCCTGCCCTTCCACGGCTTTGCACCCCGACAGGCCGGTTCCCGGTGCGTGCAAAGTACTTTTGCAGAAAATGGGAGAATCTTACGTCATCAATCATGTTACCGTGATGTTCAATTTCAAGACAGTCCGCAAACTGGACGATCTTTAAAAACCGCCACTCCCGCCTTGACAGGGATGGCGGCCCTTCGTCGTGGGCGAACAGTAAACAACTGAAAACAAAAGAATATTTTCAGATATCCCTTCAAGATTCCGATTGACCGTGCGCCGATTTACGGTAATTTTCACGTAACGACCGGCGGCCGAAAGCCGAAGTTCCCCTCCCATTCATCCGGACGACACCATGGCAACGCCACGCAACAATCATGGGGCGATCTTCACGGATCTGCTGGAGCTTGGCGCTCCCGGCGGTCTGACGGTCGCGGTGAAGGACTGCCTGGACATCGCCGGCTTTCCGACCCGCTGCGGATCGGCGGCGTTCGACCATGCCCCGGCGGCGTCCCGCCATGCCGCGGTGGTGGAGGCGCTGCTGGCGGCAGGCTGCCGGATCGTCGGCAAGACGACCATGCACGAACTGGCCTATGGCATGACCGGCATCAACGCCCGTTTCGGCACCCCGGTCAATCCCGGCTGGCCCAGCCTGATTCCGGGCGGCTCCTCCTCGGGATCGGCGGTGGCGGTGGCCGCCGGTCTGGTGGATTTCGCGGTCGGCACCGACACCGGCGGCTCCGTCCGCCAGCCGGCGGCCTGCTGCGGGGTGTTCGGCATGAAGCCGACCTTCGGCCGCATCGACCGCCGGGGCGCCAGCCCCTCCGACAGCTCGCTCGACTGCATCGGCCCGCTGGCGCGCAGCGTCGCCATGCTGGAACGCGCGATGGCGGCGATGGATCCGAGCTTCCTTCCGGCGAAGGGCCTTGACCGCCCTCCCCGCCTCGCCCTGCTCCGCCACCCCGATGGTGTGGAGGCGGATCGCGAGTGGGCCGGTCTCCTGCCCGCATCCGTTGCCGGGATGCCCCGGGTGGAACTGCCGCTGCTCGACGACGCCTTCCAGGCCGGCATGACCGTCATCGCCCGCGAGACCCACCGGACTTTCGGTCATCTCCTGTCGAACCCGGCGGCACTGGGCGATGACGTCCGCGCCCGTCTGGCCGCCGCCGGAACGGTCACCGACGAGGAACTGGCAAGGGCCGAGGATGTCAGGACGCGCTTCACCGTCGCGGTGGACACGCTGCTGGCGGACTGCGACGCCCTGGTCACCCCCGCCCTGCCGATGCCGCCGCCCGGTCTCGATGCGGCGCGCGATCCGAAGGCCGTCCTGCCGCTGACCCGCTTCCTGCGTCCCTTCAACCTTTCCGGACATCCGGCGATCGTCCTGCCGGCGGTCGATGCCAGCGGCCTGCCGCGCGGCATCCAGATCGTCGGCCGCAAATCCGAAGACCCCCAGCTCTGCGCCATTGCGGCCTGGCTCTGCATGGCCGAACCGAACTTCCAGGCGAAGGACCAGTCCCATGACTCCACGCAACGCGCCGGCCGCGACGGCGCTTGAAACCCTCAAGTCGGAAATCCGCGCGCGGCGCGACGAGTTCCACAAGCTCCGCCATATCCCCGTCGACATCGTCCGCAAGTTCCAGGAGGCCGGCGTCTATCGCGCCTTCGTCCCGACCCGCTTCGGCGGCGACGGCTGCTCCCCGGCGGAATTCTGCCGGCTGGTCGAGGAGATCTCGACCGCCGACGCCTCGGCCGGCTGGGTCGCCAGCTTCGGCGTCTCCTCGACATATCTGGCGGCGCTGCCGACCGAAACCTACGCCGCCATCTACGGCGCCGATCCCGACACCGTCTTCGCCGGCGGCATGTATCCGCCGCAGCCCACGCGCAAGGTCGCGGGCGGGCTGGAGTTCTCCGGCCGCTGGCCCTGGTGCTCGGGCGTGATGGGCGCCTCGATCGTCGGCGGCGGCATCAAGGTGGACGGGGAGTCGAGCGCGCTCCTGCGCACCGCCGTCATGCCGCGCAACGAGGTCACGGTGCACGAGACCTGGGACACCATCGGCCTGCGCGCCACCGGCAGCCACGAGGTGACGGTCGAGAACATCGTGGTGCCGGAGGAATGGACCTTCATCCGCGGCGGCAAGCCGTCGATGGACGACGCGATCTTCCGCTATCCCGCGATGGCGCTCGCCTCGCACGTGCTGGCCGTGGTGGCGCTGGGCACGGCGCGGGCCGCCATCGACTGGGTGCGGCAGGATGCGATCCGCCGCAACTCGATCACCGGTGCCCCCAGCCCGGCGGCGCGCGGCTATGTCCAGATGGGCATCGCCCAGGCGGAAGGGTTGCTCCTGGGTGCGCGGGCGGCCTTCTACGACACCATCGAACAGGCCTGGGACCTGATGCTGACCAAGGGCGAGGTCGACCGGCCGATGCAGATCCGCCTGCGGCAGGTCGCCTCCAAGGCGGCGCAGGACGGGGCCGAGGCCGCGCGCATCGCCTTCGTGCTGGGTGGCTCGGATTCGATGAACAGCGGCCACCCGCTGGGTCGCTGCATGATCGACGCCGCCTGCGTGGCGCAGCACGCCTTCATCGGCGCCGGAAGCTGGCAGATGGCCGGCGCCGCCCTGCTCGACCAGCCGGCGGCCCCCGGCTTCCCGTGATCCGGCCCTTTCCGTGGGGCCGCCAAACCGAACTCAGAACAGGGAACAGACCCGATGAGCGAGAAGAAGCCGATCCGCACCCTGCTGTGCATCGCCGTGCAGCAGAATTTCTTCGACCTTCCCTTCGATCAGACCGGTCCGGTATGGACGGCGACGAAGCAGTTCCTGGCCACCGTCCACAGGATGCCGGGCGTCACCGTGCTGGGCACCATCGACGACGACGAGACGATGGTCGGCACTTCGCCCACCGGGTTCCCCTGGACCTGCTACCTGCTGGGCGATTTTCCCGACCGCGACGCGGTGGTCGCCGCCTGCAACCTGTTCCGCACCATCGAGGTCGGCGACCAGGGACACCGGCTGTGGCGCTACATGCGCATCGAGGCGCGCATGGGCCGGCCGCTGCCGACGCCCGAACTCTGATCCCCCGGCAAGCCCAGAGGAGAAACCATGTCTCTCGATCATAGCCCGGTCCACCATGGCCCGGCCCACCACAGTTCGGTACGCCCGGAAGACCTTGTCGAGCATGACCGGGTCCAGACGCCGCTGTACGAGGATGCCGCCCTCTTCGAGCAGGAGATGGAGAAGATCTTCGCCCACAGCTGGGTGTTCGTCGCCCACGGCTCGGAAGTGCCGGAGAAGGGATCCTTCATCCTGTCCTGGGTCGGCCAGCAGCCGGTCATCGTGGTGCGCGACCGCAAGGGCGACATCAACGTCCTGGTGAACCGCTGCCGCCACCGCGCCGCCACGGTGTGCGAGGTCAAGAAGGGCAAGACATCGTCCTTCCAGTGCCCGTACCATGGCTGGGGCTACGGCCTCGACGGCTCGCTGCGCGGCGTCCCCTATCCCGAGCAGTATGGCAAGGATTTCGACAAGTCGGCGCTGGGGATGAAGGCGCTGCGCGTCGAATCCTACCAGAACATGATCTTCGCCACGCTCGACGACGGCATCGAGCCGCTGGTCGATTTCCTCGGCCCGGCGAAGAAGTGGATCGACCTGTTCATGAAGCAGGGCGGCGGCTATCCGGTCAAGGTGCTGGGCGAGCATCAGTTCACCGTGCCGATGAACTGGAAGATCCAGCTGGAGAACACCACCGACGCCTACCATTTCCCGGTCGTCCACAAGTCCTTCATCCAGAGCCTGGACAAGGAGGCCGAGGCCACCTTCAACTTCTTCGACAAGGCGGGCTTCGTCGAGGATCTCGGCAACGGCCATTCGGTCGCCGTCATGATCCCCGAACTGATCGACCTTGATGAAAACCTCGACGACCCGATCCCGGAGCGGTTCGAGGAGCTGGCCCAGGCGCTGCGCGACGAGGGCTTCGACGAGCCGCGCGTGCGCAAGATCGTCCGCGCCACCGGCGGCGCCGGCTTCAACCTGAACCTGTTCCCGAACGTGTCGCTGTCGCTGGCCTTCTTCCGCGTCCTGCGGCCGGTCGGCGTCAAGGAGACCGCCATCCGCCATGTCTGCCTCGGCATGGATGGCGGGCCGGCCGCCGCCAACCGGATGCGCATCCGCCTTCAGGAGCATTTCCAGGGCCCGATGGGCTTCGGCACCCCCGACGACGCCGAGGTGTGGGAGCGCGTCCAGCGCGGCACGCTGGGCGGCAAGGATCTGCCGATCCTGGTGAACCGCGGCCTCGTCGACGAGGTGCCGGGCGTCGACGGCCCGCGCGGCCATCTCAGCGCCGAAACCGGTATGCGCGCCTCCTATCAGATGTGGAAGAGGATGATGGCCCAATGAACGGGATCACGACTGTCGACAGGGATGTCGACCTGCAAGAGTTGGCCGCCTTCGTCTGGCGGGAAGCCGATATCCTCGACCGCTGCGATTACGATGCCTGGCTGGCGCTGTGGACCGAGGACGGCCATTACATCGTTCCGATCGGCAAGGGCGAGAATTACGAGGATCAGGTCAACGTCTGCTACGACGACGCCAAGATGCGCAAAATGCGCGTCGAGCGTTTCCAGCAGGGCTTCTCGATCTCGTCGGCGCCGCCGGCCGATACGGTGCGCACCGTCTCCCGTTTCGTGCTTCAGGGCGCGACGGGCGACGAGATCCTCCTCAACTGCGCCGAGCATGTGGTGGAGAACAAGTTCGGCCGCCAGCGGATCTATGCGGCGAACCTGACCTACACGCTGGTGCGCACCGGAAGCGGCCTGCGCATCCGCAACAAGGTGGCGCGGCTGCTGAATTCGGACGGGGAGCTGACGGCGTTCAGCTATCTGTTCTGATGACGGCCCCGTCTCTCCAGACGGCGGTCGTCACCGGCGGCGCCAGCGGCCTGGGCGCGCTCACCGCCTGCGCCCTGCACCGGGCCGGCTTCCGCGTCGTCGTCACCGACCTCGCCGCCGATGCGGCCGAAGGGCTGGCCCGCGACCTCGACCTTTCCGGCGAAACCGCGGCGGCCGGCACGCTCGACGTGTCGAGGCCCGAGGATTTCCAGCGGATCCTCGACCGCTGCGTCGAGCGCTGGGGCTCGGTCGAGGTGATCGTCAACAACGCCGCCCGCACCGAGGTCAAGCCGGTGCTGGAGATCGGCGTCGACGAGTTCAACGCGGTGATGGCGACCAATGCCGGCGGCACCTTCGCCGGCTGCCAGATCTTCGGCCGCCATTTCAAGCAGCGCGGCTATGGCCGCATCGTCAACATGGCGTCGCTGGCCGGCCAGAATGGCGGGACCGCCACGGGGGCGCATTACGCCGCCTCCAAGGGGGCGATCCTGACGCTGACCAAGATCTTCGCCCGCGACCTCGCTCCGTTCGGCGTCACCTGCAACGCCATCGCTCCGGGTCCGATGGACACGCCGATGGTCCGTTCGGTGCTGACGCCGGAACGGCTGCCGGCGGCGCTGGCGGCGATCCCGGTCGGCCGGCTCGGGGATCCCGGTTTCGTCGCCGACCTTGTCACCCTGCTGGCCAAGCCGGAGTCCGGCTTCGTCACCGGGGCCTGCTGGGACGTCAACGGAGGGATTTACATGCGATGAGCGACGACACCGACAGCCAGTCCCGCATCCTGACCGTCATCGAACGGATCGAGGAGCCGGGCGACATCCTGCGGGTCAAGCTGGCGGCGCCCGACGGCGCCGCCCTGCCGGCCTTCACCGCGGGAGCGCACATCGACATCCGCCTGACCGCCGGCGACACCGGCCTGTGGCGGCAATATTCGCTCTGCTCGGACCCGGCCCAGGCCGGCTCCTACGAGATCGGCGTCCTGCGCGACCCCAACAGCCGCGGCGGTTCCGTCGCCTTCCACCGCCTTGCGGCTCTGGGCGGCAGCTTCACCATCGAAGGGCCGCGCAACCATTTCGAACTGGTTGAGGGCGCCCGCCACACCGTGCTGTTCGGCGGCGGAATCGGCATCACGCCGATGCTGGCGATGGCCTGGCGGCTGCACGCCCTGGGCCGGGACTTCACGCTGCATTACTGCACCCGGTCGGAACGGGCCACCGCCTTCCGCGACACCATCGCCACGGCCCCCTGGGGGCACCGGGTGGTGTTCCATCACGACGATCTGCCGCAAGCGCAGCGTCTCGACCCCGCCCGCGACCTGCCGCCGCCGGAGGCCGGAACCCACCTCTATGTCTGCGGTCCCCAGGGCTTCATGGACTGGCTGATCGGCGCCGCGAAGACCGCGGGCCACGCCCCGGCCAACATCCACCGGGAATATTTCTCGGCCCAGGTCGACAGCACGGGCGACGGCTTCGAGGTGACGGCCAGCCGGTCCGGCGTGACCGTGACCGTCGGCCCGGAAGACACCATCGCCAAGGCGCTCGCCCGCGCTGGCATCTCCATCCCGGTGAAGTGCGAGGAGGGCGTCTGCGGCACCTGCGTCACCGACGTGCTCGACGGCACCCCCGATCACCGCGACCAGTTCCTGACCGACGAGGAGCGCGCCGAGAACAGCATGATCTGTGTCTGCTGCTCGCGCGCCCGATCGAACGCACTTGTTCTCGATATCTGAGGAGAAGCGACCATGTCCGCAACCGCCGCCCCGCTTCCGCCCGCCCCCCTGCCGCCAGAGGCGCTGGCCTTCCGTGACGGCATGAGCCGCCTGGGCGCCGCCGTCAATCTGGTGACCACCGACGGCCCGGCCGGCCGCCACGGCCTGACCGTTTCCGCCGTCTGTTCGGTCACCGACACGCCGCCGACGCTGCTGGTCTGCATCAACGCCAACGCCTTCGCCCATGACGCGTTCCTCGAGAACGGCGTGCTCTGCGTCAACGTGCTGAACGCCGACCACCAGGAGCTGTCACGCTCCTTCGCCCGATGGACCGGCGAGGACCGTTTCGCCGGCGGCAGTTGGACCAGCGACGGAACCGGCGCCCCGGTGCTGTCCGGCGCCTCGGCCTCCTTCGATTGCCGGATCGTCGATCACCAGCGCAAGGGCACCCACACCGTGCTGTTCTGCGAGGTTCAGGCGACGACGCTCCGCGACGGTCCCGGCGGCGGTCTGATCTGGTTCAACCGGAGCTTCCACACGCTCGGGACATCGGCTTGATGGGCGGTGGCTTGATGGGCGGTCAGACCTCGCCCAGCCGGTCGAAGACCTTCTCCAGCAGCCCGTTGAGCGCCGCCATCTCCTCGCTGGAGATGTTGACGAAGGATGCCGCCAGGATGCCGTCGGCCTCGGCCATGGCGAGCTGGCGCATCCGGTCGCCGTGAGGCGTCAGGCCGACATCCGTCGCCCGCCCGTCGGTGGGCCGCACCCGTGTCGTCACCAGCCCGTCGGCGACCATCCTCTGCACGATCTTGGTCGCGGTGTTCAGCTTGAGAACGCTGAATTCGGCGATCTCGGAAATGCTCTGATGCTCGTCCTCATACAGGCACATCAGCACGCGCCAGCGCGGCATGTCGAGGTTCAGCGGTTTCAGCCGCTTTTCCAGCGCCTGCACATAGCGGCCGTTCACCCGCGAAATCCAGTAGAAGGGCCAGTCGCGGCGCATGCGTTTCTTGGAGAACGCCGTGCCCCCCGCCTGCACCGGGAGTTGGGGTGAACTGCTGCCGCTCATGCTGCGCCCTTCATCCGGCTGTGGCGGGGCGGACGGGCTGCCGGCCGGTCCGGCCACGCTCGACACAACCATGTGGAGATGCCGGGTGAATAGCGGAAAAGCCGCCGCATCACAAGACGGTTGGCAGCCGGACACCCTGCCGCACGCAAAGCTGATGGAAAATATCCAGGACTCATCGGAGCCCTTCCGAAAAGGCCGATGAGACTTCTCCTATTCTGGAAAAACAGTTTTGCAGTCCACAAGAGAATGTCCAGAGAAATACAGCGGATGTACCTCGCGGATATGGATATAATCCGCACCGCCATCAATCAATGACATGACTGGATTTGCAAAGCCCCGCGCCCGACGCAATGGCTGCGCTCGGACCGGACACGGTTTCACGGATCGAGAGCATGCATGGCGCACGCATGGCGGCCGGCCTTTGCCCCGCCCCTGCTCCAAACAAGAAAATCACCCGAACGGAGACAGCTTCATGGTCACCGCCCTGACGTTCGCCGGAACAGGCACCGCCCGGCCGAGCGACGCCCCCCGCCCCCATCGGCCGCCCCGGAGAAGGATGCCCGCCGGCACGGCCCTGCTCGCGATGCCCCTGCTGGCGATGTCCACCACCGCCCAGGCCGATGTGACGCTCCATGAGCAGAACGGAGTCACGCTGGAAGGCGGTTTCACCGCCGGCATCGGCGCGGTCGCCGTGACCAACGCCAATCTCGGCGCCGGCGTGGTGACGCCGGACGGCAAGGTGCAGAAGGACCGCAACTGGGCCGAAGGTTATGTCGCCCCCAGCCTGAAGCTGACCTATGCCACCGAAGGCGCCGGCACCTTTTACAGCGGCGTGCGTGCGGTGTCGGGCGGAACGGTCGGTGACGGCGATGCCGGCGGCTTCACCCAGGGCCGCCAGGGCCGCACCGACCTCGACAACCTCTATGTCGGCTGGAAGAGCGGCGATCTACTGTCCGCGCTGGGCAAGGATGCCGTCGATCTCGCCTATGGCCGGCAGAATTTCGTGATCGGTGACGGCTTCATCATCGGCGACGGCACGCTGGATTCACGGCGGCAGGGCACCTACTGGCTGGGGCCGCGCCGCGGCTGGAACACCGGCACCGCCGTCGCCAAGTTCGACGTGGCACCCGTCCATGCCGACCTGTTCCGCCTGAAGAGCGACAAGTACAGCAACACCGACGTCATCTATGGCGGCAATCTGGAATGGCGCTTCGGGGCAGAGGGCGGGGCGGAAGGCAAAAGCTCGCTCGGCGCTTCCTATATGCGCATCGACCAGTCGAACCTGCCGACCCGCAAGGGCATGGACATCTACAACCTGCGTGCCCTCGGGCTCACCATCCCGTCGGTTCCCGGCCTGACCCTGTCGGCGGAGTACGTGAAGCAGCATAACAACCGTGCCGGAGCCGAGGTCGACGCGTCGGCCTGGTATGGCGAGGCCGGCTACAGCTTCGCCGACGTCGCCTGGACGCCGCGTGTCGGCTACCGCTACAGCCGGTTCAGCGGCGACAAGCCCGGCACGGCGAAGAGCGAAGCGTTCGACCCGCTTCACATGGCCTTCCCGCGCTGGGGCACCTGGCTTCAGGGCGAGATCAACGGCGAGTATTTCCCGACCTCCAACAGCAACGTGAAGGTCCACAATGCCCAGTTCGCCGTCCAGCCGACCGAGACGGTGACGCTGACCGCCCTGCTCTACGACTTCCGCTTCGACCGCAAGCCGGCCGGCGTCACCAGCGGCCATGTCGGCAATGAGATCAACCTCGCGGTCGACTGGGCGGCGACGGAAAATCTGCTGGTCAGCGGCGTGGCCGGCCGTTTCTTCGCCGGGGACGGCGGCAAGCAGTTCTTCGGCGGCAACAAGGACAGCTCGGTCTTCGAGGTGATGGCGACCCTGACCTACTGACAACGCGCTGCGGACGGGTGGATGCACCCGTCCGCACTGCTCTTTGCTGTGCTATTCCGTGGCGTCGCCCCTACATACCGAGATAGGCGCGGCGGACCTCGTCGTTCTTCAGCAGGTCCCGGCCGCGTCCCTGCAAGGCGATCCGCCCCGATTCCATGACATAGGCGTGATCGGCGATGGACAGTGCCGCCCGCGCATTCTGTTCCACCAGCAGGATGGTCATGCCCGTGTCCCGCAGCATGCGGATGATGCGGAAGATGTCTGCGACGATCAGCGGCGCCAGCCCCATGCTCGGTTCGTCCAGCAACAGAAGCCTGGGCTTGCCCATCAGGGCGCGGCCCAGGGCCACCATCTGCTGCTGGCCGCCCGACAGCACCCCGGCGGGCTGATGGCGCCGTTCGCGCAGCACCGGGAACAGGGTGAACACCTCCTCCAGCCCGTCCGCGATCTCCGCCGCCGGACGGGTATGGGCACCCATGCGCAGATTGTCTTCGATGGTCATGGGGGCGAAGACATGCCGCCCCTCCGGCACCTGACAGACGCCGGCGCGCACCCGCGCATCGGCGCTGGCGCCGGTAATCGGCTTGCCCTGCATCAGGACGGATCCGGCGGATATCGGCTGGACGCCGGAAATGCAGCGCAGCAAGGTGGTCTTCCCGGCACCATTGGCGCCGACCAGGGCCACCAGCTCTCCCGGAGGAACCTGGATGGACACGCCGTGCAGGACCTGGATGCGGCTGTAGGCGCTGGTCAGCCCATCGACCGTCAGCAATGCATCCCCTGCCGCCTGTGGTTTCGACTCGATGATGGCAAGTGCGCGCATGGTCGTCAGTCCTCCTCGGCGTCGGCGCCCAGATAGGCGGCGATCACCTCCGGGTTTTCGCGGATTTCGCTGGGCGTGCCCTCGGCCAGACGGCGGCCGTAGTTCAGGACCAGGATGCGGTCGGACACGCTCATCACCAGCTTCATGTCGTGTTCCACCACCACCACGGTCAGCCCCGACCGGGCCAAATCCGCCACCAGGGTTTGAATCCCGTGGGTTTCGGTGTGGTTCAGCCCCGCCGCCGGTTCGTCCAGGAACAGGATCTTCGGCTCCGACGCCAGGGCGCGGGCGATCTCCAGCCGCTTCAGGGCGCCATAGGGCATCGCGGCTGCGTCGGCCCTGATGAAGGCGCCGCAGCCCACCCGCTCCATCAGGGCGGCGGCCCGTTCGCGGCAGGCCCTGTCGGCGCGCGACAGGCCCGGCCAGCGGAGCATTCCGGCGACCATGGAGGAATTGAGCGTCAGATGGGCGCCGACCATCACATTGTCGATGGCGCTGAGATTCCGGCAGATCTGCAGGTTCTGGAAGGTGCGGCTCATGCCCCGCCGGGCCAGCTGGTCGGGTGCGGCACCGCCGATCTCCTGCCCCTCGAAACCGATCGAGCCGGAGGTCGGCGTGTAGAGGCCGGAGATCAGGTTGAACAGCGTCGTCTTGCCGGCGCCGTTCGGCCCGATCACCGAATAGACGCAGCCCCTGGGAATGGTGAAGCTCACATCCTGAACCGCGTGAACCCCGCCGAACCGCTTGGACAGGTTGGCGACCGTCAGCATGCGGCACCTCCCTTGCCCGTGACGCCGGCGGAGCGCAGGCGCGTCGCCAGGCTGGGAACGACGCCGCGCGGCAGGAAGATCATCGTCACCACCAGGATCACCCCGAACAGCACCGAATCCCAGCCCTCGTAGCCGGCCAGGATCTGCGGCAGCAGGCCCATGACCACCGCGCCGAAGATCGATCCGTAGATCGACGCCATGCCGCCCAGAACCACGATGATGACGAGTTCCACCGATTGCAGGAAACCGGCGATGCCGGGGTTTATGTATCCGGAATAATGGGCCGACAGGCTGCCGAGCATCGCCGAGACGGTGGCGGAGAGGACGAACACGGCGATCTTGCGGCGCCCGACGTCGATGCCCGCGACCGACGCCGCGGTCTCCGACCCGTGCAGCGCCTGCAACGCCCGCCCGGCGGGGGAATCGATGAGGTTCTGCGCCAGGATCACGGTGGCGATCAGCAGGCCGCCGAACACCCAGTACCATTGCCGTTCGCCCGACAGCGTCAGCCCGAACAGGCTGAAGCCGTCCACCGGCATGCCGTCGGGACCACCGGTCCAGGCGGCCTCGTTGCCGAGGACGATGGAGATGATGATGCCCAGCCCCAGGGTGGCCATGGCGAGATAATGGCCGCGCAGGCGCAGGATGACCCGTGCCACCCCCCAGGCGATCACCGCCGTCAGCCCGGCGGCCGCCAGCAGGGCCGGCAGTGGCGCCCAGCCGAAATGGGTGGTCAGCACGGCGGAGCCATAGGCCCCCAGTCCGAAGAAGCCGGCATGGCCCAGGCTGATCTGGCCGGTGTAGCCCATCAGCAGATTGAGGGCGATGCCGTTCACCGCCAGGATGGCGATGCGGATCGCCACGTCGAAATAGAAGGCGTTGGGCAGAAGCAGCGGCAACAGCGCCACGACGGCGGCCAGCGCCGCCAGTCCGACGACGCGCCTCGAGCCGGGGCCCAGGATGGGCCCCGAAATGGATTGCCGGCTGCGCGGCAATGACTGGTCGGGATGATGGGTCATGGGTCAGATCCGATCCGTCGGTTTGGCGCCCAGCAGCCCTTGCGGACGCAGCACCAGGACGATGAAGACCAGGACGAACGGCACCGCGTCCTTGTAGGCGGAGGAAACATAGCCGGCGGTCAATGCCTCGATCAGGCCCAGGAACAGGCCACCGAACACGGCACCCGGCCCGCTGCCCAGACCGCCCAGCGTCGCCGCCACGAAGCCCTTCAACCCCAGCATCATGCCGGTGTCGTAGGCCACCGTGGAGATCGGGGCGATCACGACGCCGCCGACGGCACCGATCACCGCCGACAGCGCGAAGCTGAGCGTCAGCACCCGGCGGACGTCGACGCCGACCAGCTGGGCCGCCAGCCGGTCGTAGGATGTCGCCAGCACGCCCTTGCCGATGCGGGTGCGGCCGAAGAACAGGGACAGCCCCAGCACGATCAGCGCACCGGCCGCCAGCACCCACAGGCTTTGCGGCAGGATGGTCGCCCCCAGCAGCGCCAGGGGCGCTTCGCCGGAAAAATGCGGCAGGGCGTGCGGCCTCTTGCCCAGCAGGATCTCGGTCAGCCCCCGCAGGATCATCGACACGCCGATGGTGATGATGATGATGCTGGCGACCTCGGCGTCGCGGGCAGGGGCGACTGCCATGCGCTCCACCAGACCGCCGACCAGCCCGGCGATCATCACTCCCGCGACGCACGCCAGCGGCAGGGGCACGCCCGCCGCCGACAGGAAGGAGGCCGCCATGCCGCCCACCATGATGAACTCGCCCTGGGCGAAATTGATCACGCCGCTGGCGTTGTAGATCATTGAGAAGCCGAGCGCCGACAGCATGTACATGGCGCCCAGCGTCATGCCCGACAGGATGAATTGAAGAAGCTCTGGCAGCATGGGGTCCTTTTCCTCTCGGCGACGTGCCGGCGCGTCCCCTCGCGCCGCGTCCCGGCAGGCGCGGCGGACCGGAGCGGGAGCGGACGATGAAGACGGCTCAGTCGGCGATCGCGAATTTGCCGTTCCTCACCGTGACGATCTTCAAGGCTGAGATGTCGAGGCCCAGATGGTCCTGGGGCGACATGTTGATCATGCCGGACGTTCCGGGCAGGCCCGTCGTGTTCTCGATGAAATCCCGGACCTTGGCCTTGTCGACGCTTCTGGCCTGCGTCACCGCATTGACCCAGATATGCCAGGCATCGCGGGCATAGGCGCCGAAGGACGACACGTCGGTCTGGTAGCGGGATTCGTACTCCCTGACGTAATCGACGGACAGTTTCTTCTGCGGATCGCTGTCGGGCAGGTCGGCGGCGACCATCAGCACCGGTGCCGGCAGGCGCACCCCTTCGGCCGCCGGCCCGGCGAGACGGATATATTCCCGCGTTGCCACGCCCGAGGTTTCATAGTGCGGCAACTCGATGCCGAGCTGCGCGATGTTCTTGGTCACGACCACCGCACCCTGGCCGAAGGTCACGACGAACAGGGCCTGAACGCCGGGGGTGTTCTTGATCTTCGCCAGCTGGGTGGTGACGTCGGTGTCCTTCGGGTTGAAGGTCTCGTCCACCGCCACGGTGATGCCGACCTTCTGGGCGACGTTCAGCATCTCCTTGCGGGCGGACTGGCCGAAGCCGCTGGTGTCCGACAGCATGGCGATGGATGTGTAGCCCCTGGCCTTCATGTCCAGCATCACCCGCTGGCCGACCATCCGGTCGTGATGGGCGGGCTTGAACATCCAGCGCTTGACCGGCTCGACGATCACCAGGGCGCCGGCGAGCGAGATGAACGGGATCTGCGCCCGTTCGATCAGCGGGTACATCGCCATGCTGGCGCCGGTGGTGGTGCCGCCGATCAGCATGTCAACCTTGTCGTCCTCGATCAGGCGCTTGGCCAGGACATTGGCCTTGCCAGGCTCGCTGCCGTCGTCGTAATGGACCAGTTCGACCAGGCGTCCCAGCAGACCTCCGGCCCTGTTGGTCTGGTCGACCATCATTTCCAGGGTCTTCAGTTCCGGGTCGCCCAGGCTCGACGCGCTGCCGGTCAGGGACAGGACCGCCCCGACCTTCACCGGGTCCGCGGCCGGCGCCTGCGCGGCCGACGCCCCGATCGCCAGCGCGCAGACGACGCCCACCATCATATTGAAAAAACGCATGGATCTCTTGTCTCCCTGAAGGACGCCCGAAAGCCCCGTTCGTTCATGCAAGATCCTTCGGCGAGGGCCTCCGATGGAGAGCCGTCCAACCGTGGATCGCGTCGTTGGTGCTTGTCCGAAGCCGTACCCGTGGCAGGCCCGGCCGCATCTTCTTGATGAAGCGGGTAAAACCCGATCCTCCGCCTCCAGGCGGAAGGGAGTTCATTTTCCGAATCGACACTGCGGTCTGTCAAGAATTCGGATTTTAAAATTATGGGAACCAGTTTTTCTCGATCTGCAAAAATATAGTCTTGCTTCCGGCCTGCGGGAGCAGGGCGGGGCATCCCGCCGCACTGTGCGGTGGGGGCGCACCGCTGGGAAAATTCCGGAAGAAGGCGGCCCGTGTGCGGACCAGGACTGAGGAAGGGATTTCCTGGATCGGGGTCACGGCGGCAAGCGCAAGAACAGCGGCCCGGCCGTCCAGGTGACGGCCGGGCCGACGCTCGCCATTGAAATCAGATGTGAAATCAGATCGACAGGCTGTTGGTCGAGCGCCAGGCGTCGTCCAGCGCCACCGCCACCTTTTCGCCGGCGCGCACCGGAACCGCGGAAGCGAGCGGGCTGAACACTTCGGTCGACCAGATCAGGAAGTCGTTGAACCACAGCTCCTGCACCCACATCACCGCGTTCAACGTGCCGGCGGACTGGATGGTGAGCGAAGCACGCTCGGGCAGACGCGCGAAGGAAGCCCCGGTGTCATAGCGGATATCCTCGACCGGCGTCGGATCCCCCAGGAAGCGCCCGCCCCCGCGCCGATGGCGGTAGCCGCCGTTGGTGAATCCCGGCGACCAGTCATAATCGCCGAAGGTCACCGGCCGCGACCGGTTGTAGCACAGCTCGGTGGTCATCGCGTCGAGCAGCGGGCCGAACCGGAGGCCGTAGCGGTTTTCCAGATCGGTGACGGACCGCCGCAGATCGGCCAGTTCGGAGAAGGCGTCGATCTGCGGCCAGTCGCAGGGGATCGCCAGATAGCGGACGCGGTTCGGCACCGTCACGCAGCCCGGCTTGCCGAAGCGGCGGCGCAGGGCGCACACGGTGGCCGAACGCGGCTCGTCGACGACGATGTGGTTGGTGTAGATGAAGGCGAACAGCACGTCGAACAGGCCGGGCACCTGAGAGGAGTCGACGGTGGTGAGATCCGCTTCCAGGAAGCGGATGCGGTCGCCATAGCCGTTGGCCCGCGCCAGCGCACGGGCGAGATCGACGTGATCGCGGTCGACGGCGATCACCTCGGACGCGCCGGCCTCCAGCGCCAGGAAAGACAGGATCCCCATGCCGCATCCGGCGTCGAGCACCCGGTCGCCGGGTTTCACCGCCGCCCGCACCGCCTGCTTGATGCTGAAGGTACGGTCGAGCCGCAGAAGGTTCCTCAGATGCATCGCGACGGAAAAATGGACATCGTGCACCGGCGGGGGCGCCGGCGTATCGACAGACTGGTCGCTCATGGGATGTCACTCCAGATGGGAAATCGGCTGGGGGAAGGGGGCCAGGGCGCCGCGCGCGTCGAGATGGGCGACGACCCGCCGGGCGAGCTGCTCGGGCGTCTCGCGGTCGGCGTGAAGGTGAAGGTCGGGTTCGACCGGGGCTTCATAGGGGCTGTCGATGCCGGTGAAGCCGGGAAGCGTGCCGGCCCGCGCCTTGCGGTACAGGCCCTTGGGGTCGCGCCCTTCGCAGATGTCGAGCGGCGCGTCGACGAAGATCTCGATGAAATCGCCTTCGCCGATGCAGAGCCGTGCCGCCTCGCGGTCGCGGCGGAAGGGGGCGATCAGGCTGACCAGCACGATCAGGCCGGCTTCGGCCATCAGACGGGCCACCTCGGCGACGCGGCGGACATTCTCGCGGCGGTCGGCGTCGGTGAAACCGAGATCGCGGCCCAGACCGTGGCGCAGGGCGTCGCCATCCAGGCTCATGGTCCGGTGGCCGCGCCGGTGCAACTCCTGCTCCACCCGGTCGGCGACGCTCGATTTGCCGGCCCCCGACAGGCCGGTGAACCAGAGCACGCACGGCTGCTGGCGGTTGGCTGCCGCACGGGCCGCGCGGTCCACCACCATCGGGTGCGGGTGCAGGTCCGATGCCGCCCAGCGGGTGGCGGTGACCATGCCGCAGCCGACCGTCGCGTTGCTCACGCGGTCGATCAGGATGAAGCCGCCGAGGTCGCGGCTCTCCCGATAGGTCTCGCATGCCACCGGACGGTCGAGGACAACACGGCACAGCCCGATCTGGTTGGCCGCCAGTTCCCCGGCCGGCCGCTGTTCCAGCGTGTCGACATCGATGGCGTGAACGAAGGCGGCGATCCGCGCGCCGACGATCGCCGTGCCGATCTGTAGCAAATAGGAGCGGTGGGGCAGCAGGGCGCCGTCGTCCAGGCACAGGATGCGGGCTTCGAGGCGGTCGGTCACCGGAACCGGTGCTTCGGCGGCGGCCAGCAGGTCGCCGCGCGCCACATCGACATCCTCGGCCAGCACCAGGGTGACCGCCTGTTCGGCGACCGCCTCGTCCAGGTCGCCGTCCATGGTGACGATGCGCGCCACCGTGGCGGCGCGGCCGGCGGGCAGGACGACGACCGGATCGCCCGGCCGCACGCGCCCCGCCGCCACGGTGCCGGCCACGCCGCGGAAATCGGCGTGCGGCCGGTTCACCCACTGTGCCGGCATGCGGAACGGTCCGGCCGGTCCATCGGCGCTTTCCACCGTTTCCAGGAATCCCAGCAGCGACGGCCCGCGATACCAGCCGACTGCCGGAGAGGGGGAGCAGACATTGTCGCCGGTCAGCGCCGACAGCGGGATGCAGGTCACGGCACCGATGCCGAGCCGCCCGGCGAAATCGGTGTATTCCGCCGCGATGGCTTCAAAGACCGCGGGATCCCAGTCCACCGCATCCATCTTGTTGACCGCCAGGACGATCTGCCGGACGCCCAGCAGATGGGCGATCAGGCTGTGCCGGCGGGTCTGCGGCAACACGCCCTTGCGGGCATCGGCCAGCAGCACCGCGACGTCGGCCGTCGAGGCGGCGGTCGCCATGTTGCGGGTGTATTGCACATGCCCCGGCGTGTCGGCGGCGATGAAGGCGCGGCGGGACGTGGAGAAGAACCGGTAGGCGACATCGATGGTGATGCCCTGCTCGCGCTCGGCGGCCAGCCCGTCGACCAGCAGGGCCAGATCGAGCTGCCCGCTGCCGGTGGTGCCGAAGCGCCGGGATGCCCCGTCGAGCTGGGTGATCTGGTCGTCGAACAGCTGCCGGCTGTCGTAGAGCAGGCGGCCGATCAGGGTCGATTTGCCGTCATCCACCGAACCGCAGGTGATGAAGCGCAGTAGACCGCGCTGCGGCGATCCGGGCGACGATCCGGGCGACCCACCCGGCAGGCCGTCGAGGGGACCGTCATCGGCTGGACCGATACCGCGACCATCGGGCATCAGAAATATCCCTCCTGCTTCTTCATCTCCATCGACGCGGCCGGATCATGGTCGATGGTGCGGCCCTGCCGTTCCGACACCGTGGCCGTCAGCGTCTCGCGCAGCACGTCCGCCACCGTCTGGGCCCGGCTCTCCACCGCACCGGTCAGCGGGTAGCAGCCGAGCGTGCGGAAGCGGACCCAGCGCATCGCCGGCACCTCGCCCGCGCCGAGCGGCATGCGGTCGTCGTCGACCATGATCAGGGTGCCGTCGCGCTCCACCACCGGGCGCGGCTTGGCCAGATAGAGCGGCACCACCGGGATGTCTTCGCGCAGGATGTAGCGCCACACGTCCGGCTCGGTCCAATTGGACAGCGGGAAGGCGCGGATGCTCTCGCCGGCATTGACCCGCCCATTGTAGAGGCGCCACAGCTCCGGCCGCTGGTTGCGGGGATCCCAGCGGTGGGAGGAGGTGCGGAAGGAGAAGACCCGCTCCTTGGCGCGCGAGGCCTCCTCGTCGCGCCGGGCACCGCCGAAGGCGGCGTCGAACCCGTGGGCGTCGAGCGCCTGCCGGAGCGCCTGCGTCTTCATCACGTCGGTGTGCAGCGCCGCACCGTGGCTGAACGGGCCGATCCCCTGGCGCACGCCCTCCTCGTTGCGATGCACGATCAGCCGCAGCCCCAGCTCCGCCATCCGCCGGTCGCGGAAGGCGATCATCTCGCGGAACTTCCAGCCGGTGTCGACGTGCAGCAGCGGAAAGGGCGGCTTGGCCGGGTAGAAGGCCTTCATCGCCAGATGCAGCAGGACCGCGCTGTCCTTGCCGATGGAGTAGAGCAGCACCGGGTTGCGGCATTGCGCCACGACCTCGCGCAGAATATGGATGCTCTCCGCCTCCAGCCTTTGCAGGTGGCCGTCCAGGCGGTGCCCGGACGTGGTGGCCTGCGATGTCCGGCCGGCCGCCGCCGGCCTCGTCGCCAATGCCGTCATACCCCGTTCCTCCGTTCCGTCCATGGTCCGTCCCGGTCAGATCGCGCGCAGCTGGCTGAAGAAGCTGTTGACCTGATCGTTGAGCACCGAAGCCTCGCGCCGCAGGGAGTCCGAGGCGCTGTGCAGGTCGTTGGCGGCGGAACTGGTGACTTCGGCCGCATCGGCGACGCCGGTGATGTTCGCCGACACCTCGCGCGTGCCGTCGGCGGCATGGCCGATGTTGCGGGCGATGTCCTGGGTCGTGGCGCCCTGCTGCTCCATCGCCGAGGCGATGCCGATCGAGATCGTCCGCATGTCGGCGACGATCGAGCCGATGGAGGAGATCGCCAGGACGGCACGCTGCGTCTCATCCTGGATGCCGCCGACGTAGGTCTGGATTTCCTGGGTGGCCTGCGACGTCTGGTTGGCCAGCACCTTGACCTCGCTGGCGACCACGGCGAAGCCCTTGCCGGCCTCTCCGGCGCGGGCGGCCTCGATGGTGGCGTTCAGCGCCAGCAGGTTGGTCTGGGTGGCGATCTCCTGGATCACCTGGACGATGGCGCCGATCCGCATCGCCGCCTCGGCAAGCCCCTTCATGGTGACGTTGGTCTGCTCGGCCTCCTGCACGGCGCGTTCGGCGACGTCGGTCGACCGGGCGACCTGATGGTTGACCTCGCTGACCGCCGCCGACAGCTCCTCGGCGGCGCTGGCGATGGTCTGCACGTTGCCGGTGGTGTCGCTGGCGGCGTGGTTCACCGTCGCGATCATGCTGCGGCTCTGCTGGGCCATGGTGGCCAGATTGCCGGCGTGGGAGCGGACCTGCTCGGCGGCGGCGACCACCGCCGTGACCACTTCGGCCGTCCGCTGCTGGAAATCGGCCAGCGACCGCTCGACCGCCGCCTGCCGGCGCTCCTTGGCGGCATGCTCGATTTCCTGCTCGGCGACCAGCTGGTCGGCCTTGCGGCGGCTGGTCTTGAAGACCTCCATGGCACGGGCGAGCTTGCCGACCTCGTGCCTGTCGTCGATGTGCGGGATCTCGACCGAAAGGTCGCCGTCGGCGAGCGCCCCCATGCTCTCCGCCATGGTCGACACCGGGCGGCTGATGCTGCGGGCCAGCATGAAGGCGAAGCCGCCGCCCGCCGCGATGACAACCGCCGCGATCCCGATGTAGATTTCCAGGATGCGGTTATAGATCACATCGACATCGTCCAGATAGAGGCCGGTGCCGATCGACCATTGCCAGGGCTCGAAACCGGCGGCGTAGGCCATCTTGTCCACCGGCTCGCTCTGGCCGGAGCGGGGGAAGCGGAAGCTGTAGAAGCCGCCGCCGCGCTGTGCCGCTTCGATCTGCAGACGCACCGTCGGCACCCCGTCGACCGTCTTGAAGTCGAGACGGTTCTTGCCTTCGAAGGCGGGGTTGACATGCACCATGGTGACGCCGTCGTACCGCGTGGCGAAGAAATAATCGCCCGCCCCGAAGCGCAGCGGCCGCAGCTGGTCGCGCGCCGCCTGCTGGGCCTGTTCGCGGGTGAGCTGTCCGGATTTCTCCTTCTCGTACCAGCCTTCCACCATGCCGCGCACCACGCCGACCGTCTGCCGGAGCTGCTCCTTGCGGTCTTCCAGCAGACTGTCCTTCAGGACGCTCAGGCTGAACCCGGTGACGATGACCAGCGTGATCAGGAGAAGAGGGATGAAGAGCATCAGGCGATGGGAGATGCGCAAATTCTTGAGCATGGACGTCTCTCTACTCTTGCGGCTGGAAGCGAGGTTGGATGCAAGGATCGCGATGGGGCGATCAGGGTGCCGCGATCGGCGATCCGGCTGGTCGCGGCCGGATCGCCGTCATCCCGGGGCCGGGCAAGAGCGCGGTGATGCCGGCCGGTTCCAGGGTGATCCGGAGTTCGCGGGCACAGGCGTCGGCGCTGGCCCGGTAGAGATCCTGAATGCCCATGCGGTCCAGCAGGTCGAGATCGCCGTCGGTGACGGAGCCGAGACCGCGGTCGAGGTAGCGATAGCTGCCGCCGGCGCGATGGACTCCCGGCACGAAATAGACGTCGGGCTCCCTGGTGAAGATCAGGCTCGACCGGTCGGAGGTGAACTCCTCGATCCCGTTCCAGTCGGTCACCGCCCCGGCGGAGAAGCGGTCGGACAGGCCGAGACGGCGGAAGAGGGCGGCGGCGGCCTTCTCCGGCTGGCGGCTCGCCTCATGGACATAGTGGGTGGTCCGCACACCCTCCCGCCGGGCGTAGGCCTCGACGCGGATGGCGTTGAGGGATGCGATGACGAAATGTTTCAGCAACCGGCTGCGCGGCACCCGGTCGCTCCATTTGGTGAACCAGGACGAGAGCGACAGCGCCGGCTCGCGATCGAGCATGATCAGGTGCAGGCGATCCGCCGGATAGCCGGCCTCGATCAGGATCTGCAAGGGAATGAACAGACATTCGGCCATCAGGTAGGGGCCGGCCACCTCCTTGCTGAACAGATGCGGCTGGTCGGCGGCCGACGGCGGCACCCACGGCGTCTGCGGGCAGTCGGTGAGAAAGTTGCGCATGGCCGCCTTCACCGGCTGGAAATAGGCGGGCAGACCGGCGACGCCGAACAGGTTGGCGAGCGCCGTCGATCCGACGCGGCAGCGCCCCCAGCCATAATGCAGCATCGGAAACTCCTCCGACGGGATGCGGCGGAACACCTCGGCCAGCGATCCGGCGATGCCGTTCGTCACCTTGTCGAGCCTGGTCCGGCGCAGTTGGTACTTCCCATCAGGTTCAAGCCATGACGTAAGAAGGGAAGCATCGTCCCGGCGCATGAGTTCCGCCAAACGATTGAGATCGCCAAAACGCGTCGTAAGGACACTCATGATCATGTCTCCTTGATATTGGAACGCCTGGCCGCCTCGAATCAAGGAACTACAAATTATGAATAAAAATTTCAGCGCAAACTACGCCATATTCTTTGACGTAAATCTGGTTGCGGAAAATCTATAATTATGGCGAGCCGCCATGCGGATGATTGACCATTTTTATTAACAATCAGTTATCGGGATTATATATTGATCTGGAAACATAACATTTGTGCGACATTATTTATTATCTACTTTGCCATGAGCGGGTCGCATAAACTTGTATTCATTTGCGCGCCTGCTGTTCCTATAAGCCATTAAAAATGTTGAATAAGCATGCTGCCGAAGACGGCATGTCAGGGTTGTGACATCAATGTCTTGAACGTTGTACTCGTGTGTTTCCCCCTGCTGCCCACGCGGCAAAGGGGGACGCAGCCTGAAAATGATCTTCAGCCTTGCGCATTTCGGGGGCTTGGCTCGTCCGTCCGGCAGCCGGGACGCCCGATAAGAATCATGCAGCCGATCACGATCAGACCGTTGATCAATTGCTGTATGAAAAAATCCATAGAGTCGCCGCCCTGGCAGCGACCCTGTCGCCCCGAAGCCGAACGGGAGGGGCATGGAGTATGGGCGAGCCGCACGTCGTCAGCGCCTTGCGGGAGAAGCGGGCCGAGATCTCCGGGGCAATCCTTGAGCTTGAGAAGCGGATGGCTCAGCACCGGGCCGACCCGGAGTTGCGAATTTCGCAAGTTCTATCCACCAACTCGGTTGCCGTGGCAAAGCCGACGGTACCCATTGGCTGCATAGAGGCTGGGCATGGGCATAGCCGCCCTGCATCGAACCGATTGATCAAGGCGATTTCACACGAGCCCCGCCCCCGTCCTACCCTTGGGACATGACGACATGGTCACCGAAGGGAGGGCGTCATGAGCATCCTGCGCAGTTTCGCCCGCGATTGGGCCCGCTGGTCGAAGGCCGAGCGCGAAGCCGCCGTGGTCTTCGCCGTCGTGGCTCTGGTGTCCCCCGCCACCTGGTTGCTGTGACGGCCGCATAACCCAACCGGAACGTCCGAGGGAGACAGACATGGAAGGCAATTTCGGGCTGGCCCACCGTGGGCCGGCGATCGGGAAGCTGCGTCCGCTCGCGGGGCAGCGGGCGCTGGTCACCGGCGCCAGTTCGGGCATCGGGCGCGCCATCGCGCTGGCCCTGGGTGCGGCCGGGGCGGACGTCATCGTCAACCACGTCTCGGGCGACGAAGCCGCGGAGATGGTCGCGGAGAGCATCCGCGCCTCCGGCGCCAAAGCCTTGGCCGTCAAAGCCGACGTATCGCGGGAGGATCAGGTCGAGACGCTGTTCGCCCGCACCGTCGAGTCCTTCGGCGGCCTGGACATCCTGGTCAACAACGCCGGCCTGCAGCGCGACGCGCCTGTGGAATCGATGACGCTGGAGCAGTGGAACACGGTGATCGGCGTCAACCTGACCGGCCAGTTCCTGTGCGCCCGCGCCGCCGTGCGCGCCTTCAAGCGCCAGGGGCTCCGGCCGGAGGTGTCGCGGGCGCTCGGCAAGATCGTCTGCGTCAGCTCCGTCCACGAGGTCATCCCCTGGGCCGGGCACGTCAACTATGCGGCCAGCAAAGGAGGCGTGATGCTGATGATGAAGACCTTGGCGCAGGAACTGGCGGCCGACCGCATCCGCGTCGTCGGCGTGGCGCCGGGCGCCGTCCGCACCCCCATCAACCGCGAGGCCTGGGAAACGCCGGAAGCCTACGCGGAACTGCTGAAGCTGATTCCCGCCAAGCGCATCGGGGAGCCGGAGGACATCGCCCATGCGGTGGCCTGGCTGGCCAGCGACGCCGCCGACTATATCACCGGCACGACCCTGTTCGTGGACGGCGGCATGACGCTCTACCCCGGCTTCGAAGCGGGAGGCTGAGCCATGGCCGATCCGCTCCGAAACCACCCGTTCCGTAACCACTGGCCCGAATACCTGATGGAGGCTGCGGGGCTCGGCCTGTTCATGGTGTCCGCCGGGCTGTGCGCCACACTGCTGGAGCATCCGGGCTCGCCGCTGCACGCGGCCCTGCCCTCGCCCCTGCTGCGGCGCGCGCTGATGGGGGCGGCGATGGGGCTGACCGCGGTCGCCATCATCCTCTCCCCCTGGGGGCGGCGGTCCGGGGCGCACATCAACCCGGCGGTGACGCTGAGCTTCCTGCGGCTGGGCAAGGTCCGGGCGGTGGACGCGGCCTTCTACATCGCCTTCCAGTGCCTGGGCGGGCTGGCCGGCGCGCTGCTGGTGGCGGCACTGCTGGGGCGGCGCTTCACGAGCCCGCCCGTCGCCGCCATCGCCACGGTGCCGGGCGTGGCCGGCCCGGCCGTCGCCTTCGCGGCGGAGGTGACCATGGCCTTCCTGCTGATGGGCATGGTGCTGATCACCACCAACCGCGCGGGGTGGGAGCGCTTCACCGGTGTCGGCGCCGGCCTTCTGGTCGCGCTTTTCATCACCGCGGCGGCGCCGCTGTCGGGGATGAGCATCAACCCGGCCCGCACGCTGGCCTCCGCGATCCCCAGCGGCCTGTGGACCGGCGCCTGGATCTACGGGGTGGCGCCGCCGCTGGGGATGCTGCTGGCGGTGGAGCTGTACCGGCGCCTGCCCGGCCGGCGGCCGGTGCGCTGCGCCAAGCTGAACCACGACCCGCGCAGCCGCTGCATCTTCTGCGGCCAGCCGGCCCGCAGCCCGCTGCACAGCGTCGAAAAGCCAATCGAACAGGGAGGAGTCCATGTCCAGTGATTCCGGGTCCAGTGATTCCGGGTCCAAAGATCCCATGCCCACGGACCGCTATGACGTGATCATCATCGGCTCGGGCGCCGGCGGCGGCACGCTGGCCTACCATCTGGCCCCGACCGGCAAGCGCATCCTGCTGCTGGAGCGCGGCGAACATCTGCCGCGCGAGCGCGAGAACTGGGAGTCCCGCGCCGTGGTGGTGGAGGGCAGGTACAAGGCGCCGGAAACCTGGACCGACAAGAACGGCCACGCCTTCCACCCCGGCATCCATTACTGCGTCGGCGGCAACACGAAGTTCTACGGCGCCGTGCTGTTCCGCCTGCGGGAGCGGGACTTCGGACCGCTGTACCACAAGGGTGGCGTTTCGCCGCCATGGCCGATCGGCTACGCCGACCTCGCCCCCTACTATACGCGGGCGGAACGGCTCTATTCCGTGCACGGAGAGCGGGGCAGCGACCCGACCGAGCCGCCCTGCGACGATCCCTACCCGCACCCGCCGGTCAGCCATGAGCCACGCATCCAGGCGCTGTTCGACGACCTGAGGCGCGCCGGCCACCGTCCCTTCCCCCTGCCGGTCGGCATCCGTCTGGACGAATCCCGCCCGCACCGCAGCGACTGCGTGCGCTGTTCCACCTGCGACGGTTTTCCCTGCCTCGTCCAGGCCAAGGCCGACGCGCACGTCACCTGCGTCGCCCCGGCGCTGGAGCACCCGAACGTCACGCTGCTGACCGGCGCCTATGTGGACCGGCTGGAGACGAGCCCATCGGGGCGGGAGGTCACCGGCGTGGTGGTCCGCCGCGACGGCCTGGAGGCAACATACCGGGCCGACATCGTCGTGGTGTCCTGCGGCGCCATCAACTCCGCGGCGCTGCTGCTGCGCTCCGCCAACGACCGGCATCCGGACGGGCTCGCCAACCGGTCGGGCGTGGTCGGGCGGCATTACATGTGCCACCTGAACTCCGCCCTGATCGCCGTATCGCGGCGGCCGAACCCGACGCGCTTCCAGAAGACGCTGGGGCTCAACGACTTCTACTTCGGGGCGGACGACTGGGACTTCCCGCTCGGCCATATCCAGATGCTGGGCAAGACCGACGCGGCGATGGTCTCCGCGGAAAGCCACGGCCTGCTGCCGGCCGGTGCGGCGGAGCGCTTCGCCTCCCACGCGCTGGATTTCTGGCTGACGTCGGAGGATCTGCCCGACCCCGACAACCGCGTGGAGGTCGGCCGCGACGGGCGCATCACCCTGCGCTACACCCCCAACAACGTCGAGGCGCACGAGCGGCTGACCGCCAAGCTGAAGCAGCTGCTGCGCCACATCGGCTGCGAGCGCACGCTGATCCCGCGCGAGGCCTATTTCGGCAAGCGCATCCCCATCGCCGGCACCGGGCACCAGAACGGCACGATCCGCTTCGGGCACGACCCGGAAACGTCGGCGCTGGACGTGACCTGCAAGGCCCATGACCTCGACAACCTCTATGTCGTGGACGCGAGCTTCTTCCCGAGCAGCGCCGCGGTGAATCCGACGCTGACCATCATCGCCAACGCGCTGCGCGTCGGTGACCATCTGGCCGCGCGTCTTGGCGCGCAAACCATTGCCGCGCGTCTTGGCGCGCAACCCCTTACCGCGTGCCTGGGCGTGCAGGAAGGTGCGGCATGACGCGGCGCTCCCCCCTTCCCGTCCTCTTCCTCGCCGGCTTCGTCGTCCTGCTGTCGGCTGCGGCCGTCGGGGCGCAGACCCTGCGCACGGAGTTGAGCCATGGGTGACCGCCTCCTCCGCACCGCCGTCATAACGCGCGACACTCTGTCGCTTGCCCGGAAGGCGGCCGGGCCGGCGCTCGACCTTGCCGTCCGGCTGTGGCTGGCCCAGGCCTTCTGGGTGTCGGGCATCGTCAAGCTGCACGACTGGGACCAGGCGCTCTATCTCGCCCGGTCCGAATATCCGGTGTCCTGGCTGGACCCGGTGGCCGCCGCCTGGACCGGGGCGGGGATCGAGCTGCTGTGCCCGCCGCTGCTGGCGCTGGGCCTCGCCACGCGCCTCGCGGCGCTGCCCATGCTGGCGCTCGTGCTGGTCGCCCAGTTCGCCTACCGGCCGCTCGACGCGCATCTCGTGCAGGCGGCGCTGCTGACCCGGCTGATGGTCATGGGCGCCGGGTCGCTGTCGCTCGACCGGCGTTTGGCGCGTGGCCTGCCCGACAGCGCCCTGCCCTTCGCCAAACCCGCCGCATATCTGCTGAAGGCGGTCACGCGTCATGGCGGGCCCGTTGTCCACATGGCGCTGCGGCTGCTGCTGGCGGGCATCGTCGCACGCTCCGCCTCCCCCGTCGCCCTGGCCTGCGCAGCCTTGCTCGCCCTTGGCTTGGGCTCGCGGCTGGTCGCCTTGACCCTGGTCGGGCTGGTGACGGCGGGTGCGGCTCTCTCCTTGCCACTGTTGCTGGGCGTGATCGCGGTCTTCGGCCCGGGACCGCTGTCGCTCGACCATATCATCGGTCGCGCCATTGCCCGCCGCTGGCCGCGGCTGGCCGGGGTCACGCCGCCGCTGCCGGAGGACGCGCCGCATGTTGTCGTGGTCGGCGGTGGGTTCGGCGGGCTGGCGGCGGCGCGGGGGCTGGCACAGGCGCCCTGCCGGGTGACGCTGATCGACCGGCGCAACCACCACCTCTTCCAGCCGCTGCTCTACCAGGTGGCGACCGCCAGCCTGTCGCCCGCGGACATCGCGACGCCGATCCGCAGCCTGCTGCGCGACCAGGCGAACGCCCGCGTGCTGCTCGGCCGCGTGGTCGGCGTGGACACCGACGCCCGCACGGTGCGGCTGGAGGACGGGCGCACGGTGCCCTACGACCATCTGGTGCTCGCCACCGGCGCCCGGCACGGCTACTTCGGCCGCGAGGAGTGGGAGCCCCTGGCCCCCGGCCTGAAGAAGGTCGAGGACGCGACGGAGATCCGCCGCCGCCTGCTGTTGGCCTTCGAGGAGGCGGAGAACAGCGATGACCCGGATCTGCGCCGCGCCTTCCTGACCTTCGTGGTGGTCGGCGGCGGCCCCACGGGCGTGGAACTGGCGGGTGCCATCGCCGAGCTGGCCCGCCATGGGCTGATGGGCGAGTTCCGCGCCATCGACCCGGCCGACGCCCGCGTCCTGCTGGTTCAGTCGGCCCCGCGCCTTCTGCCGACCTTCCCGGAACCGCTGTCGGCAAAGGCCGCCGCGTCCCTGGAATCGCTGGGGGTCACCGTCCTGACCGGAAGTGCGGTGGAGGCGGTCGACGGGTGCGGCGTGACCGTCTCCGGCACGCGCATCGCGGCGCGCACCGTCTTCTGGGCTGCCGGCGTCGTCGCCTCGCCGGCCGCGCGCTGGCTGGGGGTGGCGGCCGACCGCGCCGGCCGGGTGCCGGTCGGCCCCGACCTGTCCGTACCCGGATTGCCGGAGGTCTTCGCCATCGGCGACACGGCGTTGAGCCACGGCTGGGACGGCCAGCCGGTCCCCGGCCTCGCCCCGGCGGCCAAGCAGGGCGGCGCCCATGTCGCCAAGGTCATCCGTGCCCGGCTGGAGGGCCGCCCCGCCCCGGCGCCCTTCCGCTACCGCCACGCCGGCAGCCTCGCCACCATCGGACGCAAGGCGGCGGTCGCCGAGTTCGGCCGGGTCCGCCTGACCGGGGCCGCCGCCTGGTGGCTGTGGGGTGTGGTGCACATCCTGTTCCTGTCGGGCATGCGCAACCGGCTGGGTGTGGCCGTGGAGTGGTTCTGGGCCTACCTTACCTTGCGACGAGGGACCCGCCTGATCACCGGCCCGGCGGAACGCGCGCCCAATCCGGCCGCCGCCGCCCCGCCCGTCCCCGCGCTCGAACGCGCTTCATAGAGAGGAGAAGGGCCATGACGCTGGTCATGACGCGTCCCCCATCCACCCTCGCCGACGACCTGGACATGATGCCGATCCGCTTCGGCCGTGCGGTCTGCGGCGACCTGCCCCAGGCGGAACGGCGGGAATGGTGGCTCGCCAACGGGCTCGGCGGATACGCCGCCGGGACCATCGCCGGCAGCCTGACGCGGCGCTACCACGGCCTGCTGGTCGCCCCGGTGGAGCCGCCGCTCGGTCGCCGGCTGGTCTTCGCCAAGGCCGACGCCACGCTGGTCGCCGACGGCCATGACTGGCCGCTCTCCACCAACCGCTGGGCCAGCGGTGCCGTGGTCCCGGCCGGATACGACCATATGGAGCGCTTCCACCTCGACGGGCGCATCCCGGCCTGGACCTTCGCCATCGCCGGCCGGCGGGTCGAGGCGCGGGTGTGGCTGGAGCAGGGCGCCAACACCGTCACCGCCGCGTGGCGCCTGCATTCCGACACGGACGACGGGAACGGCGTCTCCCTGCGCGTGTCCCTGCTGGTCAACGGCCGCGACCACCACGGCACCACCGACCGCCACGGCTTCACCCCGGATGTCCGCGTGGACGGCCCCGACCGCCTGCGCGTGGTCGAGCCCGGCGGATTCACGCTGACCCTCCACGCCCCTGGCGGACGGATCGAGCCCCGCCGCGACTGGCACGCCGACTTCCTGCTGCCCGTGGAGGAGGAGCGCGGCCTTCCGCCCGTGGACCATCACCTGTGCGTGGGCGAGGCGGTCTTCGACCTGCGCCCCGGCCACTGGGTCGGCGTGGTCGGCAGCCTGGAGGCGGAGGCCGACATGGACATCGCCGCATCCCTTGCCCGCCGCCGCGCACAGGAGGCCGCGGTGCTGGCGACGGCCGACGACGCGCTGCCGGACATGGCCGCGTCCCCCGGCTGGGTGCGGCGGCTGGTGTTGGCCTGCGACAGCTTCCTCTTCGCGCGGCCCCTGCCGGGGGTGCCGGACGGGCAATCGGTGATCGCGGGATACCCGTGGTTCGGGGACTGGGGCCGCGACACGATGATCGCCCTGCCCGGCCTGACGCTCGCCACCGGGCGGGCCGACAGCGCGCGGCGCATCCTGGAGACCTTCGCCCGCCTCATCGACCGGGGCATGCTGCCCAACGTCTTCCCCGGCGCCGGGGAGCGGGCCGACTACAACACGGTGGACGCGGCGCTCTGGTATGTCGAGGCGTGGCGGGCCTATCTGGACGCCACCGACGACGTGACGGCCCTGGCCGGCGCCTTCCCGGTGCTGGCGGGCCTCATCGGCGAACACCGCCGCGGCACCCGCTACGGCATCGGCGAGGATCCGGCCGACGGCCTGCTGCGCGCGGGGGAACCGGGGCTGCAATTGACCTGGATGGACGCCAAGATCGGCGACTGGGTGGTCACCCCCCGCCACGGCAAGCCGGTGGAGATCAACGCGCTGTGGTTCAACGCGCTGCGTGCCATGGCCGGCTTCGCGGACCGGCTCGGCCAACCCGCCGCCGTTTACCGCGAGGCGGCGGAGCGGGTGCGGCGTTCCTTCGGGCGCTTCGTCCGATCGTGCGGCGGCCTTTACGACGTGATCGACGGACCGGACGGCGACGACGCCTCCATCCGCCCCAACCAGATCTTTGCCGTCAGCCTGCCGCACTCCCCGCTGGAGCCCGCCGTGCAGGCCCGCGTGGTCGCGGAATGCCGGCGGGAGCTTCTGACCAGCCACGGCCTGCGCTCCCTGGCGCCGGACCATCCCGACTACCGCGGCCATTACCGCGGCGGCGTGTGGGAGCGCGACGGCGGCTACCACCAGGGACCGGTCTGGGCGTGGCTGCTCGGTCCCTTCGCGCTGGCCGTACATCGCGTCACCGGTGATGCGGAGGCCGCGCAGCGCCTTCTGGAGCCCATCGCCGACCACCTGACCGACGCGGCCCTCGGTCAGGTCAGCGAGATCTTCGACGGGAATCCGCCGCACACGCCGCGCGGCTGCCCCGTCCAGGCCTGGTCGGCCGCCTGCGTGCTGGAGGCGTGGTGGCGGCTGGAACAAGCAAAATCATCGAACGGGAGGATCTGAACCATGCGAAACGCGGAACGGCAACGGCTCGAAGCCCAGCGCTCCGGCACCGGGAACTGGCGGCTGTGGGGCCCCTACCTGTCGGAACGGGCCTGGGGCACGGTGCGGGAGGACTACAGCCCCCACGGCACCGCCTGGGAGGACTTCAGCCACGATCAGGCGCGATCCCGCGCCTACCGCTGGAGCGAGGACGGACTGGCCGGAATCAGCGACGACCGGCAGCGGCTGTGCTTCGCGCTCTCCCTGTGGAACGGCCGCGACCCGATCCTGAAGGAGCGCGCCTTCGGCCTGACCGGAAACGAGGGCAACCGCGGCGAGGATGTGAAGGAGTTCTATTTCCACCGCGACGCCACGCCGAGCCATTCCTGGCTGCGCTACCTTTACAAATACCCGCAGGCCGAATTCCCCTACGGCCGCCTGATCTTCGAGAACCGGATGCGCGGGCGCACCGACCCGCCCTTCGGGCTGCTCGACAGCGGGGTGTTCGATGACGGCCGCAACTGGGATGTGGAAGTGACCCACGCCAAGGCCGGCCCGGACGAGATCCACATCCGCATCGAGGCCGCGAACCGCGGCCCCGAACCCGCCACCCTGCACCTGCTGCCCACCCTGTGGTTCCGCAACACATGGTCCTGGACCGACGGAGCGCCGCGCCCGCGGCTCCGCGCCATCGACCCGCCGGCCGGCGCCGCCTGGGCGATCCGGGCGGAGCATCCGGAGCTTGGCGCCTACCACCTCTACGGTGCCGCCCCGGCCGAGCTGCTGTTCACCGAGAATGACAGCAACGCGGAGCGGTTGTGGGGCATCCCCAACGCCATGCCCTATGTGAAGGACGGCTTCCATCGCCGCGTGATCCAGGGCGAGACCGGCGCGGTCAATCCGGCACGGGAAGGCACCAAGGCCGCCCCCTGGTATGTCCTCGACGTGCCGGCGGGCGAGGCCCGCGCCGTGGACCTCGTGCTTTCCGCCACCCCCCTGCCCCAGCCCTTCGCCTGCACCGCCACCGTGTCCGCCGCACGCCGCAGCGAGGCCGACGCCTTCTATGACGCCCTGCTGCCCGACGCGGATGCGGAGGACAAGCGGGTGCTGCGGCAGGCGCTGGCCGGCATGATCTGGTGCAAGCAGTTCTTCCACTACGACGTGGCGCGCTGGCTGGACGGCGACCGGCTGCCGCCGCCGGACGGCCGCAAGGGGGGACGCAACCGGTCCTGGAGGCATCTGGCATCGTCCGACATCATCTCCATGCCCGACACCTGGGAGTATCCGTGGTTCGCCGCCTGGGATCTCGCCTACCACTGCGCGGCGCTGGCGCTGGTGGACGTGGACTTCGCCAAGGACCAGATCGAGGTTCTGCTGTCCGAACGCTTCCTGCACCCGAACGGCCAGATCCCGGCCTATGAGTGGGCCTTCGGCGACGTGAACCCGCCGGTGCACGCCATGGCGGCGCTGAAGGTCTTCCGGGCGGAGCGGGTGCAGCGCGGCGAGGGCGACACGCATTTCCTGCATCGCGTCTTCCACAAGCTGCTGCTGAACTATGCCTGGTGGGTGAACCGCAAGGACGCCGACGGGCACAACGTGTTCGAGGGCGGCTTCCTCGGCCTCGACAACATCTCCGTCTTCGACCGCTCGCAGCCGCTTCCGCCCGGCTTCAGCCTGAAGCAGGCCGACGCCACCGGCTGGATGGCCATGTTCGCGCTGAACATGGTGGTGATGGCGCTGGAACTGGCGGCGGAGGATCCGGATTACGAGGACATCGCCATCCAGATTTACCAGCAGTTTCTCGGCATCGCGAATGCCATCGGCGGCCATGTGCCGGGAGCGGTGTCGCTGTGGGACGAAGAGGACGGCTTCTTCAAGGACCTGATCGTGTGCCCGGACGGCAAGGTCTCGCGCGTGAACGTCTATTCCATGGTCGGGCTGATCCCGCTGTTCGCCACGGAGGTGGTGGACCGCCGCCTGCTGGAGCGGGTGCCGCGCTTCCGCCGCATGCTCACGACCCACAAGGGCGGCAAGTTCCAGGGCAGCTATGTCTGCGCCTGCCCGGACTGGGAGAACGACCGCGGCGAGCATCTGTTGGCCCTGGTCGACCACACCATGCTGCCGCGCATCCTGCAACGGTTGCTCGACCGCGACCAGTTCCTGTCCGACTACGGCATCCGCAGCGTCAGCCGCATCCACGCGGAGCACCGGCACCTCGGCGATCTGCCCGGCGTCGGACAGGCGCTGATCGACTATGTGCCGGGCGAGTCAACCTCGGGCCTGTTCGGGGGGAACTCCAACTGGCGCGGTCCCGTGTGGATGCCCGTGAACTACACGCTGGTACAGTCCATCGAGAAGTTCCACCGCTTCCTGGGCGACGCCTACCGCGTGCCGGTGCCGTGCCTGGACGGCCGGGAGCTGACCTTGAAGGAGATCGCGACGCTGATCGCCGACCGGCTGGTATCGCTCTACCGCCCCGACGGGGCCGGCCGGCGGCCGGTCTATTGCACGCAGCCGAACTTCCACGAAGACCCGCACTGGCGCGACCTTCTGCTGTTCTACGAATATTTCCATGCCGACACCGGGCAGGGATTGGGGGCCGCGCACCAGACCGGCTGGACGGGTCTGCTCGCCAACCTCGTGATGCGGCGCCACCGGACGGACATTCCGGACTATTGGAGGGCGCAGGCGCGGAGCGTGGAGGTGGTGGGAGCCTGACGGTTCACGCCCTCTCCCCTCCGGGGGATAGGGTGTCCGTCACCAAGTCGCACCATCCGGGAGTTGCCCCCCTCGGCTCGGTCGCGTCCCAGCGATAGCTTTGGGCCATGCGGATGGCGACCTGCTCCACGGGGGTGAAGCGGCGGCCGGCGACCGTCACCAGATGGATGGTCCGCGACACCTCCGGTTCGATGATCACCCGCGTCGAGAGGCCCGGCAGGATCGGCAGATGCTCCGGCATCACGGCGCAGCCCATGCCCGCGGCGATCATCGCCTGTACCCAGTCCTCCCGTTCGCTGTGATAGCGGATGTTCACGCTGTGCCGCTTCGGGATGCCCAGCGCCTCGAAATGGTAGCGGAACTCGCAGTGGACGCGCTGCAGGTAATCCTCGCCATCCAGTTCGCCGAGCGGAACGGCGTTCATGCCCTCGAACCGGTGCCCTTTCGGAAAAGCGATCAGGTAACGCTCCGAAAAGAGCGGCTTGGCCGTGCAGCGTTCCGGGAATGAGGGCAGCGCCACCAGCGCCACGTCCAGGTCGCCCGCCAGCAGCGCTTCCACCAGCGGCTTCGCCGGCATGTCCCGGATGATCAGGTCGAGCATCGGGATGCGGGTCCGCAACTGCTCCAGGAAGCCGACGAGGCGCGCCGGACCGATCGTGCACATCACGCCGAGCTTCAACGGCGCGCGGTCCATGGATCGGTACTGCTTCGCCTCGGCCAGCACGGCGGCGTTGGTGCTGTAGATCGCCTCCAGATGCGGCTGCACCAGCCGGCCGAGTTCCGTCAGGTGGGTGTTGTGATGCTCCCGGCTGAACAGCGGGCCGCCCATTTCGTCTTCCAGCTTCTGGATGGCGCGGGTCAGCGACGGCTGGGTGACGTTGCACTGCTCCGCCGCGCGCGTGAAGTTGAGCGTTTCCGCAACGGCGAGGAAGTAGCGGATCTGGTGCATCTCCATCGCAACCTCCAAGCGGTTGGTTCGCCCATAGCCGACGGCTATGCGGACAATAGGACCAAAGCATTTCATGCAGGTCCGGACAACGAATACTTTGGCTTCGTCAACCACTCCCCATGGCGGGAGAAACAACCAAAGGAGATGAGCAATGTCCGAAAAGATTAATGGCCTGACGATTGCCGCCGCTCTGGCCGGTGCCCTGTCCATGGCGTCCCTGCTGCCGGCCCATGGCGCCGCCGCGGCCGAGGCCGGCGGGCTGGAGAAATGCTACGGCATTTCCAAGGCGGGGCAGAACAGCTGCGCCAACGAGGCCGGCACCCATTCCTGCGCCGGCCAGTCGGCCAAGGACTATGACGGCGGTGAGTGGCGTGCCGTCCGGGCCGGCGTCTGCACCGAGATGGGCGGCAAGCTCGCCGCCTTCAACGGCGTCGGCATGCCCAAGGACATGACCAGGGCGGCGACCCCCGCCGCCCCGAAGAAGAGCTGATCCGGACCGCAGTCCCGGACCACCGCCGACCGCCGGAGACCCCCCGCCATGCTTCCCTCGACCAACGCAGCCACCGTCCCGTCCGTCTCCATCCCCCCGCGTGCGGGCATCGGGCTGCGGCACCGTCACGTCGCGGACTTCCTCACCGATCCTCCCGACGTGGCCTGGATCGAGGTGCACAGCGAGACCTATCTGGCGGCCGGCGGCCCCCGCCTGCGGGCGCTCGAGACGATCCGTCGGGATTACCCGCTCAGCTGCCATGGGGTCGGCCTGTCGCTGGGCTCCGCCGACGGGATCGATCCCCGCCACCTGGACCGGCTGGCGACACTGTACGACCGCCTCCAGCCGGACCTGGTCTCCGACCATCTGGCCTGGAGCACGGCGGGGGGAACCTTCCTGAACGACCTGCTGCCGCTGCCCTATACGGACGAAGCTTTGGAAATCGTCCGCCGCAACGTGGAGCGGGTGCAGGAAGCCCTCAAGCGCCCGATCCTGGTCGAGAATCCCTCGCGTTACCTGGATTTCGCACAATCCACCATCCCGGAAGCGGAGTTCCTGGCCGAACTGGTCCGCCGCACCGGCTGCGGCCTGCTTGTGGACGTCAACAACATCCATGTCAGCGCCCACAACACCGGCTTCGATCCGCTGGGCTACCTCGCCGCGATCCCCGCCGGTGCGGTGGGCGAAATCCATGTTGCCGGACACGCGGTGCACGACACCGGCTGCGGCACCCTGCTGATCGACGACCATGGCAGCGCCGTCGCCGATCCGGTCTGGACCCTGCTGGCCCAAGCTTTGCGCCGAACCGGCCCGCGTCCGGTACTGGTCGAATGGGACACCCGCGTGCCGGAGCTGCCGGTCCTGCTGGACGAAGCCGCGACGGCCGACCGCTTGCTCGCCCGCATCGACAAGGAGGCTCGCGATGCTGCGTGACCTGCAAGCCGCCATGCGGCGCGAGCTGCTGAGCGCCGGGACCGGCCTGCCACCCGGCGTGGTCGGGGACGCCATTCCGGCGCCGGTACGCTTCGCGATCCACGCCAACAACGTCGTCGGCTCGCTGGTGGCGGTGCTGGAGGCGGCCTTTCCGATGACGACAAGGCTGATGGGGCGACCCGCCTTCCGCACCGAGGCCCTGCGGTTCGTGCGTCGGCATCCGCCACGCGTGCCGCAGCTTCTGGCCTACGGTGACCGCTTTCCCGATCACCTCGACCGCAAGGCCGCGGCCCGCCCAACCGTGGTTTCACCGGCGGCCGGAGACCTGGCCCGTTTCGAATGGGCGTGGAACACCGCCTATTTTGCGGCTGATGCGCCGGTCCTGAATGTGGCCGCCGTCCGCGCCCTGCCGACCGAACGCTATCCCACGCTGCGGTTGGCGCTGCACCCGTCGGCCCATCTGCTGACCTGCGCCTACCCTGCGCTGGAACTGTGGGACGCTCTGCAGCGTGGTGAAAGCGTGGCGCCCGCCGCGCGGCCGCAGAAAATCCTGGTCGTCCGCCCGCTGCTGGAGGTGCAGTCCGTCATGCTCGGGCAGGGTGAGCTGACCCTGCTCATGGCCTTGTCGGCCGGCGCGGACCTCGCCCACGCCGCCATGGCGGCGTCCGAAACGGAAGCCGGTTTTGATCTCCAAGTCACGTTCCTGACGCACCTGCAGTTGGGAACCTTCACCGCCTTCACCGACCCCCTGGCCGAGGCCCCGCTGTAAGGCCCACCGCTGCGTGAGGAACAAACCATGTCGCACGTTGCCATCGACCGTCGTCTTCGCAACCGGCGCGCCCTCCGTGAGGTGTCCGCCCTGATGGACACCGCAATCGGCCGCCTGAACGCCTGGGGAGCGCCGCTCCTGCAACTCGCCCTGAGGCTGTGGATCGCGCGTGTCTTCTTCAATTCCGGCCTGACGAAAATCCAGGATTGGGACACGACCGTCCTGCTGTTTCAGGAAGAGTACAAGGTTCCACTCCTGCCACCGGACCTGGCCGCACTGCTCGGCACAGCCTTCGAACTCGGAATGCCCATCCTGCTCGTCGCCGGCCTGATGACCCGGGTGGCCGCGCTCCCGTTGCTTGGCATGTCGCTCGTCATCCAGTTCGTGCTGGGCGCCGCCAATCCGGCCTACAATTCGATCGAGCACTTTTATTGGATGTTCCTGCTGCTGGCGATCCTCGTGCACGGACCCGGCCGCCTCTCGCTCGACCATATGATCCGAAACCGGATCACCCGCTCATGACCCGGGTTGCGCATCAAGGCTGAACGCTCCCGGAGGCAGGGACCACGGCAAGCCCGGCACGCACTCCGCGGCCGGGCCGTCTTGTGGAACGGAAAAGCATGGCACCTGCTGCGCGACTTCCTGCGTCACGTGCTGGCCAGGGACGATGTCTGGATCGCCACCGGCGCGGAGATCTCCGCCCATTACCGTGCCTGCGAAGCGGCCTGAAGGCCAGAGCCGGGGACCGCTCAGCTCTTGGCGATCTCGCCCAGCACATCCTTGGCGAGGCTGCGGATATGCCGCTCCATGGCGGCCCTGGCCTCCGCCGCATCGCCGGTCTCCAGTGCTGCGATGACGTCGAGATGCTCGTCGCAGTCGGGACGGATACGCGACGGCAGGCCGGACAGCTCGAACAGGCGCGTCGTCACCCGCAGGTCACGGATGATCTGCGCCAGCACCGCGTTGCCGGACGCCTCGGCGATCAGGGTGTGCAGTTCCTCGTCGGCCGCCCAATGGTCCTCGAAGCGGATCTTGGGCTCGTCGCGCAGCCGCAGCATCTCTGCCTTCATCGCCTGCAGCCGGACCGGATCGATCCGCGACGCGGCGGCGGCGATGGCCTCCCCCTCCAGGATCTCGCGCAGGCGCATGCTCTGGAAATATTCGCGGTTGGAGACCTCGCGCACCCGGTAGGGGCGGTTGAACTCCTTGCGGATCAGCCCCTCGCTGGCCAGCCGCACCAGCGCCTCGCGGATCGGCGTGCGCGAGATGCTGAGCGCGGTGGCCAGCCGGTCTTCGACGATCACCTCGCCGCTGGGGATGCGGCGGTCGAGGATCATCTCCAGGATGGTGCGGTAGGCCATGCTCGCCAGATTCACGCCGGCCGGATTCGCACCTGCTGCGGCCGGCGTCGCGGCTTTGGAATCGTCCATGTCCATGCTCATACCAAGTCCTGCCACCTGACGCTGATCTTCCCCTAACAAAGCAGACGAACCGTTGTCCTGCAAAGGTTCTGATCGGCCTGTCCGCCGGGGTAGGGGGCGACGCCGCGTCCGGGCGGGTTTCAGTGCTGCAAAATCTTGGCGAGGAACTGGGCGGCGCGCTCCGACCGCTGGGTCTCGAAGAACTCGGTCTTGGTGCAGTCCTCGATGATGCTGCCATGGTCCATGAAGATCACCCGGTGGGCGACCTTGCGGGCGAAGCCCATCTCGTGGGTGACGCAGATCATCGTCATGCCCTCGTTGGCCAGCTCGACCATCACGTCGAGCACTTCGTTGATCATCTCCGGATCGAGCGCCGAGGTCGGCTCGTCGAACAGGATGGCGATGGGGTCCATCGCCAGGGCGCGGGCGATGGCGACGCGCTGCTGCTGGCCGCCGGAAAGCTGGCCGGGGAACTTGTGCGCCTGGGTGGCCAGCCCGACCCGCGCCAGCAGCGCCTCGCCCTTCGCCTCCGCCTCGTCCGTCCGGCGGCCCAGCACCTTGCGCTGGGACAGGGTCAGGTTCTGCATGATGGTCAGGTGGGGGAACAGCTCGAAATTCTGGAACACCATGCCGACGCGCGCGCGCAGCGCCGACATCTTCGTACCCCGCGCGCCGACATCCATGCCGTCCACCCGGATGCGGCCCGACTGGAAGGGCTCCAGCCCGTTGACGCACTTGATCAGCGTCGACTTGCCCGACCCGGAGGGGCCGCAGACCACCACCACCTCGCCCTTCCGCACGGTGGTCGTGCAGTCCTTCAGGACCTGGAAGGTGCCATAGTTCTTGCTGACATTCTCGATGGCGATCATGGGGGAATCTCTTGGCGATGGGGGCGTTGGACGGGTGAGGGCACGGCTCAGCCGAACCGGTCGATCAGGAAGGGGGTCGGGTCGATGTCGGTGCGGCCGTCGAGCAGCAGGTCGGCGGTCATGCGGGCGACGACCGGCGCCAGGGTGAAGCCGTTGGACGTCACCGTGTTGAAGAATCCCGGCAACCCCGGCACCGGGCCGAGGATCGGCGCGCCGTCGATGTTGATGTTCATCGCCGCCCAGGCGCGGACCACATGCAGCCCGGCGATCTGCGGCAGCACATGGCGGGCGACCCACAGATTGCCCTCGATGCTGGAGCGCGACACCGTGTTGAAGCGGCGCGCCGGGTCGAAGACGGCGGTCCAGGCGCCGCCGATGATCAGCCCGCCGGTGACCGCCTGCTTCAGGCTGAGATGGCGGTCGGCATGGGCGACGAGCTGGCTGACCAGCTTGGGCGCCGGCTCGGTGACGATCATCTGCAAAGGCGCGCTGTGGACCGGCACGTCGATGCCGACCAGCCGACCGGTCTCGCGCGCCCAGGGGCCGCTGGCGTTGATGATCTGCCTGGCCCGGATGCGGCAGCGCGAGGTCTCGACCCGCCAGCCGCCGCCCTCGACCGCCGGAGCGGCGGCGATGCCGGTGACGTTGACCCCGCGCAGGAAGCGGGCACCCTGACGGCGGGCCTGCTCCAGCACGGCGTAGGTCGCGCGCAGCGGGTTGATCTTGCCCTCCTGCGGGGCGTATTCGGCGCCGATCAGCCCGTCCGACAAGGCGGGGGCGAGGCGGCGCAGCTCGGCGGCGTCGATGATGGCGTTCTCGACGCCGTAGCGCCGCTCCAGCGCCGCCTTGGCGCGCAGGAACTCCATGCCGGCCGGGCTGTCCGCCACCATCAGCCCGCCGGTGACCGCCAGTTCGAAGTCGGCGCCGCAAGCCTTTTCCAGCTCCCGCCACAGCGCGATGGAGCGCGGGCCGAGCGTCAGCGTCGCCGCCGCCGGCCCGCCGCCCGCCTCGGCCTTGACGCCGAAATCGAAGGACAGCAGCTGGACATGCAGGCTGCCGGCATTGGCGCCCGATGCCTGGAGGTTGGTGTCGCCACGCTCGACCACCAGCACGTCGCGGCCGGCCTGGGTCAGGTAATAGGCGAGGCAGGAGCCGACCACGCCGCCGCCGACGATCAGGATCTCGGCCTCCTGGTCGGGCAGCGGGCCGTCCTCCAGCGGGCGGGCAAGGTTCGGCGTGATGGCGCGCTGGTGGCCGCCCCATTCCGGCTTCTCGAAGGCGAAGGCCCCGGCCGGCGTCGGCTTGGCCGGCAGGCGCGGCGCCAGATACTGGTCGGGTGACCGCGGCCGTCCGGTCGTCTGCTCCAGCAGCAGGGCGGCGGTCGCGGCGCAATAGCGGCCCTGGCAGCGCCCCATGCCGAGCCGGGTGTTGCGCTTCAGCGCCGCGAGGCTGTCATGGCCGGCGGCGATCTCGGCCCGGACCCGGCCGAAGGTGACCTCCTCGCAGCGGCACAGCATCGCCTCGTCGGGCACAATGTCCAGCCGTGGCGGCGGCGCCCGGTAGATCGACCACAGCGCCGCCTGGAACCCCTCGGCCCGCCGCAGGTCGGCCAGCGCCCGCCGGCCCTCCTCCGGGTCGCTGTCGCTCAGGCCGAGCTGGGTGGTGGCGGCGATGCCGGCGAGGCGTCCGCGCGCCTGCGCCACCTTCGACCCGCCGAGATCGACGCCGTCGCCGACGGCGAACACCCCCGGCACGCTGGTGGCGCCATCCACCGCGATCTCGGTGGCGAGATAGCCGAGATGGCGGTCGGCCAACCGGTGGGCGCAGCCGAGCGCGCGGGCGATCTCGGTCGAAGGAATGAAGCCGTAGCCCAGGCACAGCGCATCGGCCGCAGCGGTGACGGCTTCATCCAGCCGGGGAGCGCCATCGGCAGCGAGCGGAGCGTAGCGCACCCGCTCCAGCCGGCCCTCCCCTTCCGCTGCAACGATGCCGTGCCCCCACAGCACCGGCACCCCGGCGCGCCGCAGCCTCAGCAGATAGCGGGCGCCGTCGCCGATCAGGCCGGGAGCGGCGCGCAGTGCCGTCAGCATCTGCCGCCATTGGGCGGGCGACGGACGCGGCGCGCTCTCCAGCACGGCAGCCACCTCGACCCCGCCCTCCACCAGTTCGCAGGCCAGTTGCAGGTTGAGCGGGCCGTTGCCGGCGACCAGCACCCGGCGGCCGGGCGCCACGCGATAGGCGCGCGCCAGGGTCTGGCCGGCCCCGGTGGTCATCACGCCGGGCAGCGTCCAGCCGTCGAAGGGGGACGGCCGCTCATAGGCGCCGCCGGCGATCACCAGCCGGCGCGGCCGGTAAACGATCTCGCGCCCGGCGACGACGGCGACGACCTCGTCAGGGGCATGGGCGCCCCACACCGTCGCCTCCTGATCGATGGTGACGCCGGCCGCCTTCGCCGCGTCGAGCTGGGCGAGGCCGGCGCGGAACTGGCGGTCGGTCGGCCGATCGGATCGGTGCGAGGGGGCGAGCGGCTTGAAATACTGCCCGCCGCTCTGCGGCCGCTCATCCAGCACCACCACCCCGGCGCCACGCCGCGCCGCCGCTTCCGCCGCCGCCAGACCGGCAGGACCAGCGCCGATCACCAGCACATCGACCACCCGCTCCTCCGGCGCCCCGCCCTCCGGCGGCGGCACCAGCGGGGCCAGCGGATCCTCCGGCGTGCCGGCCGGCGGCTGCGAGCGGATGGTCTGGCCGTCGGCCACCTTGGTCAGGCAGGCGCGCTGGCTCGCCTTGCCGTCCACCGTCACCAGACATTCGAAGCAGGCGCCCATGCCGCAATAGAGGCCGCGCCGGCCGCCGTCGCGGCTGTGGCGGTAGGCGGCGACACCGTGCGCCGCCAGGGCCGCCGCCACCGTCTCCCCCGCCAGCGCGGGAATCCGCTCGCCGTCATAGGTGATCTCGATGGGAGCGCCATTGCGGCGGACGCTTGGATGTTCGAGGCGCATGGGCGGTCGGCTGTGTCCGGATTGCGGTGGAAAGCGGCTTTTCGAGGGTGCGTCAAATTGCGCTGGATTCCTGTATACAGATAGTATACGAGTAGTATTTAGGCAAGGTTAAAAATTAGGCAGGAGTTTGGGGGAACCCATGACGGCATTGCGCGGCACCTACACGGTCCTCATCACCCCCTTCACCGCCGATGGCGGCGCGGTGGATGTTCCGGCCTTGAAGACGCTGGTGAACTGGCAGATCGAGCAGGGCATCCACGGGCTGATCCCGCTCGGCAGCACCGGCGAGTTCCTGTCGATGACCGCGGAGGAGCGGGCCCAGGTCATCGAGATCTGCGTGACCGAGGCGGCGGGCCGCGTGCCCGTGCTGATCGGCACCGGCGCCGAATGGACGCGCGACGCCGTCGCTCTCGCCAAGGAGGCGGAAAGCATGGGCGCCGACGGGGTGATGGTGATCCCGCCCTATTACAGCTCGCCCACGCCCGACGAGCTGTTCGAGCATTACCGCCGCATCGGCGAGGCGATCTCGCTGCCGGTGATGATCTACAACAACCCGGCGACCGCCAATGTCGACCTCACCCCGCCGATCGTCGCGCGGCTCAGCGAGATCGACAATGTCCTCTACATCAAGGAATCGACGCTGGAGGTGACGCGGGTCCGCGACATCATCGAACTGTGCGGCGACCGCATGACGGTGTTCGCCGGCATCCTCGGCTACGAATCCTTCTGGCTCGGTGCCCAGGGCTGGGTCGCCGTCTGCTCCAACCTGATCCCGCGCGATTCCGCCCGGCTGTTCGAGCTGGTGGCCGACCATGGCGACAAGTACCAGGCGCTGGCGCTCTACAGGAAGATGCTGCCCATCGTCCGCTGGGTCGGCGGCCACCGCTACGTCGCCGCCTCGAAGACCGGGCTGGGCATGATGGGCCTGCCGGTCGGCGCCCCCCGCGCGCCGCGCCTGCCGCTGCCGGAGGCCGATGCCGAGGCCCTGCGCGCCGATCTGGCGGCCTACGGCCTGATCGATTCCCTCGCCTGATCATTTCGCCCGAACACGAAAGAAGGGGACCACGATGACCATTCGCACGCTGCTGATCGCCGCCGGCCTGACCCTGTTCGTTCTTCCTGCTGCTGCACAGACCGCCTGCAAGCCGGCGGTCGCCGATTCCGAGCTGGTCAAGCCCGGCACGCTGGTGATGTCGACCAACCCGACCCTGCCGCCGATGCAGTTCGTTGATTCGAACGGCCAGCTGAAGGGCATGCGCATCACGCTGGGCAACGAGATCGCCAAGCGCCTGTGCCTGACCCCGGAATATGTCCGCATCGAGTTCTCGGCGATGATCCCCGGCCTCCAGGCCGGCCGCTGGGACCTGATCAACACCGGCATCTTCTGGACCGAGGAGCGGGCCAAGATGATGCCGATGATCAACTATGAATCGCAGGCGGTCAGCATCTCGGTGGCCAAGGGCAACCCGCTGAAGATCACCAAGCCGGAGGATCTGTCGGGCCGTCCGGTCGGCGTCGAGCTGGGCGGCTTCGAGGAGCGCAAGCTGCGCGAACTCGACAAGATGGTGACCGCCAAGGGGCTGAAGCCGATCGAGATCAAGACCTTCGACAATTTCGCCACCGCCTATCAGGCGCTGCGCGCCGGTCAGACCGAGGCGTCGGTGGCCATCGACCCGACGGCGGCCGAATACGCCAAGCGCGGCGATTTCGACCGCGCCCTGCACGGCCTGTTCCCGACCCCGGTCGCCCTGGCGATGAAGAGCAAGGCGCTGAGCGAGGCCGTGGTCGGCGTCCTCAACGACATGCAGAAGGACGGTTCGTACAAAAAGCTGATGGATGAGTACGGCCTGCTGCCCAACGACGGTGCCTTCAAGGTCAACGGCCCCGGCATGTGAGACGCGGGCCAAGGGAGGGGGAACGCGGGCGGCGGCGGAAGGGACCTCTCCCCGCCGCCGCCCGCGCATCGGACAAGAGTGAAAAGGTGACGGAATGACCAGCGGCTGGAACTGGGACGGTTTCTTCGAGTACCTGTTCAACGGGTACCTGTTCAGCGGAGCAATCACCACCCTGTGGCTGACCCTGGCGGGCATCGCCGGCGGCCTCGTGGTCGGCTGCCTGCTGGCGCTGCTGCGGCTGTCGCCCTACCGCTGGGTCGCGCGGGTGGCGCAGGCCTATATCTGGGTGTTCCGCGGCACGCCGCTGCTGGTCCAGCTCATCATCATCTACACCGGCCTGCCGCAGATCGGCATCAAGCTGTCGGTCACGGAATCGGCACTGATCGGCCTGATCCTCAACGAGGCCGCCTATCTGGCCGAGATCATCCGCGGCGGCATCCTCGGCGTCGCCGCCGGGCAGAGCAACGCCGGCCGCGCGCTCGGCCTGAATTCGGCCCAGGTGATGGTCTACATCGTGCTGCCGCAGGCGACGCGCATCATCATCCCGGCGCTGGGCAACAGCGTGAACGGGCTGCTGAAGACGACCTCGGTGACCTCCGTCATCTCGATGGAGGAGCTGCTGCGCAGCACCCAGCTGCTCATCCAGGAACGCTTCATGGTGCTGGAGCTGTTCACGGTCGCCGCCCTCTATTATCTGCTGATGACTTCGCTGTGGGACATCGTCCAGCGCCGCATCGAGCGCCATTTCGGCCGCGCCTACCGCAACATCGCCATCGTCGACGGCCAGTGAAAAGGCGTTCGGCCATGAGTTCTCCCCTCTCCCCGGCCCTCCCGCCATCCTCCCGGACCGCCAACCTCGGCGACCGGGCCTTCGCGCACCTGCGCGAGCTGATCCTCAGCCGCCAGATTCCCGGCGGCGCCGAGGTGCCGGAGGGGAGGCTGGCCGAGCGGCTGAACGTGTCGCGCACGCCGATGCGCGAGGCGCTGGTCCGGCTGGTCGGCGAGGGGCTGCTGGAGCGCACCAGCGAGCGCAGCTACCGCGTCCGCGTCGTCTCGGCCCGCGAGTTCTTCGAATGCATGCAGATGCGCGAGCTGCTGGAGTGCCACGCCATCGAAACCGCGGTGCCGCTGGTCGGCGATGCCGATCTTGCCGAACTGCGGCGCGGGCTCGACGCGCTGGAGGGCGGCGAGGACGACATGCAGCATTGGCTCTACGACAACCATTTTCACAGCTTCTTCGCCCGCGTCAGCGGGAACGCGACGCTGGCCGAGACCATTACGCGCATGCGGGTGGTCGCCCGCCTGTTCCGCATCTCCAGCGCCTTCCACCGCAAGAGCGAGATCGACGCGGAGCACCGGGCGGTGCTGGATGCGGTGGAGCGGCGCGACGCCGCTGCCGCCAAGGCCGCCATGCTGGCGCATCTGCGCAACCTCCAGGACGACGCCCGCCGCGCCATCGCCGCCGAAGCCAATCCGGCCGGCTATTTCCTGTAATTTCAGTTTTCCGTGATCTCGGCAACCGCAAAACCCGTCCTTCGGGACCCAGGGAGAGTTCCATGCCGCAGTTCGATACCGTAATCCGCCATGGTACGCTGGCCACCGCGTCCGACGTGTTCGCCGCCGACCTCGGCGTGATCCGCGGACGCATCGCCGCCATCGGGGCCGGTCTGGGGCCGGGCACCCGCGAGATCGACGCGACCGGCAAGCTGGTGCTGCCCGGCGGCGTCGACGGCCATTGCCACCTCGACCAGCCGACCAGCGACGGCTCGCAATCGGCCGACGATTTCGAGACCGGCACCCGCTCGGCGGCCTGCGGCGGCACCACGACGGTCATCCCCTTCGCCTGCCAGTTCAAGGGCCAGTCGCTGCGCGACGCGGTGACCGACTACCACCGCCGCGCCGACGGCAAGGCGGTGATCGACTACGCCTTCCACCTTATCGTCAGCGATCCGACCGACCAGCTCCTCGGCCAGGATCTGCCGGCGCTGATCCAGGACGGCTACACGTCGTTCAAGATCTACATGACCTACGACGACATGAAGCTGAACGACCGGCAGGTGCTGGAGCTGCTCGGCGTCGCCCGGCGCGACGGCGCCATGGCGATGATCCATGCCGAGAATGCCGACTTCATCGGCTGGCTGACCGACAGGCTGCTCGCCGCCGGCCACACCGCGCCGCGCTACCATGCCGATTCCCGGCCGATGCTGGTGGAGCGCGAGGCGACCCACCGCGCCATCGCCATGGCCGAGCTGGCCGACGTGCCGATCCTGATCGTCCATGTCTCGGGCCGCGAGGCCATCGAGCAGATCCACTGGGCGCAGGGCCGCGGCATGCGCATCTACGCCGAGACCTGCCCGCAATACATGGTGCTGACCGAGCATGACCTGCACGGCCACGGCATGGAGGGGGCCAAGTGCATCTGCTCTCCGCCGCCGCGCGACAAGGCCAACCAGGCGGCGGTCTGGGACGCACTGGCCGGCGGCACCTTCCACATCGTGTCGTCCGACCATGCCCCGTTCCGCTACCAGGACCCCAAGGGCAAGATGCTGCACGGCGCGAACACACCCTTCAACTGGATCCCCAACGGCGTTCCGGGCATCGAGACGCGGCTGCCGATCCTGTTCTCCGAAGGGGTGAAGAAGGGCCGCATCAGCCTGCAGCGCTTCGTCGAGCTGTCCTCGACCAACCCGGCCAAGATGTACGGCCTGCATCCGCGCAAGGGCAGCCTCGCCATCGGCGCCGACGCCGACATCGTGATCTACGATCCCGACCGCAAGGTGACCATCACCAACGCCATGCTCCACCACAATGTCGACTACACCCCCTACGAGGGGCTGGAGGTGACCGGCTGGCCGGAGACCGTGCTGTCGCGCGGCGAGGTGGTGGTGGAAGGCGGCGCCTGCATGGCCCAGCCCGGCCGCGGCGCCTTCCTGCGCTGCGACACGCCGGATCTGGCACGGCCGAAGGTCGGCGCCGCCTGAAGAGACAGTCACCCCACCCGATCACCACAACATGTGAGGAGCACCCAAGCATGGACGCCCTGACCATCACCGCCGGCCCCTTCACCTTCGGCGCCCGTTTCGAGACGGCCGCCGCGCCGAAGACCTGCGCCAAATTCCGCAGCCTGCTGCCTTACGAGGGGCAGATCGTCCATGTCCGCTGGAGCGGCGAAGGCGTGTGGATCCCGCTGGGCGACACCGATTTCGGCCTCGGCTACGAGAACCACACCAGCCATCCGGCGCCGGGCCAGATCATCCTCTATCCCGGCGGCATCAGCGAGACCGAGATCCTGCTGGCCTATGGCGGCGTCCAGTTCTCCAGCAAGATGGGCCAGCTCGCCGGCAACCACTTCATCACCATCACCGACGGGCTCGAAAATCTGGCGGAACTCGGCAAGCGCACCCTGTGGCAGGGGGCGCAGCCGATCCGCTTCGAACTGGCCCGCTGATGGCGAAGCCGGTTCCGGATCACACGACCTTCTCCCGCAGCAGCGCCGACCTTGAGGTCGCGTCGGCGCTGGTCGGCTCGGCTGGGCCGGTCACATCGCACGCGCCTTGAGCAGAAAGTCGTCGACATTCTGCCGCAGACGGTCGGCTTCATCGGACAGGCCGGAGGCGCCGGCCAAGACCTGATGGGCGGCCGTTCCCGTGTCGACGGCTGCGTTTCTCATGCCGACAACGCTGGTGGCGATTTCCTGCGTGCCGACCGCGGCCTGCTGGATGTTGCGGGCGATCTCCTCGGTGGCGGCGCGCTGCTCCTCGATGGCCGACGCGATGGTCTGGGCGACCCCGCTCATCTCGCCGACCGTGCGGCTGATGTCCTGCATGGCCGAGACCGTCTGCGCGGTCGCGAAGCCGATGGCGTCGAGCTTGCCACTGACCTCCCCGGTCGCCTCGGAGGTCTGGCGGGCCAGCGCCTTGACCTCGGCGGCAACCACGGCGAAGCCCTTGCCGTGCTCACCGGCGCGGGCGGCTTCGATCGTGGCATTCAAGGCCAGCAGGTTGGTCTGCGAGGCAATGGCATTGATCAGCTGAACGATGTCGCCAACCTGGCGCGTGACCTTGGTAAGGTCCTGGATGACCACATTCGTATGCTCCGCGCGCTGCATGGCCGCCTCGGAGATGCCGGAGGCCAGCGCCACCTGCCGGCTGATCTCGGCCACGGACGCGGCCAGCTCCTCGGTTGCCGTCGCCACGGTCTGCACATTGGCGGAGGTCTGTTCGGTCGCCGCCGCGATGTGTCCCGCCCGATGACTGGCCTCCGTCGCCATGCCCGACATCTGCTCGGCGTCCTGGCGCATCTTCTGGCTCGCCCGGGTGACGTTGGTCACCACCAGGCCGACGCCGTTCTCGAAGCGGTCGGCACTCGCTTTCAGTTCCCGGTCCTGCGCCTCCATCAGGTCGCCGGCCCGGTTGATGTCCACCGCAGCGCCCCGGAATGCTCCGGGCAGCCCGCGCAGCAGGACCTTGCGATGATAGCGGCCCTGGCTCACCGCCACCATCGAGCCGCTTGCCTCACGCACGAAGGCATCCGTGACATCAAGCAGGGCATTGAGGTTCCGGTGCAGCAGGCCGACCGCACCGGAGTCCGGCGCGCCGAGGGCCCTTGATTCCAGGTCGCCCTGCGATGCTTTGATGCACACCGCCGTCATCCGGAGAAGAGCACGGTCGGTGCGTCCGACCATCATTGCCGCCACCGCCGTAAGGGATCCGGCAAGCAGCGGGAAACCGACCGTCGTCAGGGATGCCCCCTCTCCAACGGCGGACAGCAGGGCCTGCACGGACATCACCATCAGGGCGCCGAGCAGCAGGCACTGGATTTTAGATGGAGAAGGCGAATTGTTCATAATTGAGTCCCCGCTCGCTCAGGGTTGCCATCAGCGTCGCATGGGCTTGCGCCATCCCATCCTTGCGATTTGGCCACCGCTCCTCCTGCTCCCGCAGCATCCGGTACAACGGCGCGATGCGGGCAACCTGCTCGGGCGTGGGTTTGCGTCGGTTGGAGTGGAAGCCGATCATCCTGCCATCCACGTCCCGGCTTGGTGTCACATGGGCGAACACCCAATAATGATCGCCGTTGCTGGCCAGATTGAGAACATAGGCAAACATCTCGCCGCCGTTCTGGATGGTGTCCCACATCAGCTTGAACACACAGCCCGGCATGTCCGGATGCCGGATAATGTTGTGCGGGGCTCCGACGATTTCTTTGAAATCATACCGCGACACCCGGAGGAACACATCATTGACGTAAGTGATTCGGCCTTTCAGATCCGTCTTGCTGACGATGATTTCATTTTCGCCAAATGGACTCTCAACGCCGCTTGGCGTGATCACTGGACGAACCATGCGCCCCTCCCCCAAGAACCACCTTGTTTGCGTCCAATCGGCAAGCCGATCCAATCAAAAGCCATATCGATTTTTAATAGGAACCAATCGGGTTTCCATAAGAAAATTCGCAATAGGAAAGTAATATTTTCTTAACCAAGTGCTTCAATCCTGACTGAACCGTAATGTTCCCATGTTTCGTTTCTGAAGCCAGTATTTCCGTTTGGTTATTTCATATTTCCAAAAACCCATCTCCCTTCCAGCGGGGCGGAACTTCCTTCAAATCCGGCTGTGATAATTGGTCAATATTTGATCCAAGTCATGGACGTGCGGTGCTCCGCGCAATGGCGAGCGTGTCGCGCAGGGGGAGCCGGTTCCGGCATGGGATCCTGCATTCCCCGGTCATGTCGCCGAAGCTTTTGATCCTGACAAGGCAGGATCAAGAGCCGTTGGTATAAGAAGGGCGCGCCAAGAGGAAACAGGCGGTCGCGCAGGAGGTCAACGACCGGCCGGCCTTTGACCACTCCATGTAACAAGGTCTGGTGCTCCAATAAGCACCAGACAGACTCTATGGAAGGCGGAGAGCGCATAGCGGAAGACCAGCCTGCTGCTCCCTATTCCTCGCGGAACGCTTTCCGGAAGCCGTCCTCGATGGGCTGCACGAGGTAGTGCAGCAGGGTGCGTTCGCCGGTGACGATCAGCGTTTCGACCGGCATCCCCGGCAGAAGATGGATGTCCGGGAGACGGTCGAGCTGGCCGGCATCGACGGCGACGCGGGCCTGGTAATAGGGCTGTCCGGTCCGCTCGTCCGTCACCGCGTCGGCAGAGACGCGGAACACCGTGCCGTCCAGCTGTGGTGTCGTCCGGCTCTTGAACGCGCTCAACACCACCTTGGCCGGCAGGCCGGCATGGACCACGTCGATGTCCGTCAGGCTGACACGGGCTTCGACCACCAGACGGTCATCCAGAGGCACCAGTTCCAGCACCGTCTCCCCCGGCGCCACGACGGCTCCGGAGGCGAAGCGGCGCAAGGCCATCACCGTGCCGGCTTCCGGTGCCAGCAGGTCGCGCCGCTCCAGGCGGATGCGGGCGGCCGACAGCTTTTCCTCCGTCTCGGCACGGCGGATCTGCACATCGCGCAAATCCGCCGCCACCTCGCTCTGCCGGTCGTCGCGCAGGGTGAGGATCTCCTGTTCGGCCTGGGCGATGCCTTCGCGCGCCTGGGCGATCCGGTTCGCGAGGTCGCCCTGTCCGCCTTCCAGCTCGACCGCCTGCCGCATCAGGGCGAGCAGGCGCGGCTTGCGCTCCAGCCCCTTGCCGACCATGTCGGCGACGGCGTCGGTCTCTTCCCGGATCAGGGCCAGCTGCCTGACCCCGGCCTTGCGCTGTTCCTCCAACCCGGCGATCTGCGCCTCCAGCTGCGCGATGCGCTGCCGGGTCACCAGGATGCGCCCCTCCAGGCTGGCTTGGCGGCTGGTGAATATGCGCTCCTGTCCGGCGACGATTTCCGCCACCGCCGGATCGCCGGCGGCAAGGCGTTGCGCCAAGGGCGGGATTGGCGCAAGGAACAGGGCACCGTCGCGTTCGGCCAGCAGGCGGGCCTCCTGAGCCAGCAGGGAGCAGAGTTGCCCATCCAGCAGCGTCACGGTGGACCGGGCCTCCAGATCGTCGAAGCGGATCAGGGGTTGTCCGGCGGTGACCCGGTCGCCGTCCCGCACCAGGATTGCCGTGATGATGCCACCGTCCAGATGCTGCACGGCCTTGCGGTTGCTGTCGGCAGTGATCGTTCCCGAAGCGACCGCGGCGCTGGCCAGCGGCGTAAGGGCTGCCCAGGCGCAGAAGCCGCCGAAGCCCGCCAGCGCGAGCCCCAGCCCTGCGGCGACGAGGCGCCCGACCGGCGGGTGCGCCAATGGATCACAGGTCATTCCGGCTCCACGCTGTGCAGTTTCGGTGCCGGTGCCGCCGGAGGTCCAGGACGGTCGCCTGCACCTTTAGGAAGCGCCGATTGGGCCGCCACCGGATGCATCGTCCGGCGTTTCAAGGCTTCCAGAACCTCGGCGCGCGGGCCGAAGGATTCGACCCGGCCGTCGCGCAGGGCCAGGATGCGGTCGACCTGGGCCAGCGTGCCGGGGCGGTGGCCGATGACGATCACGCAGGCCCCGCGTTCCTTCAGGGCGGTGATCGCGCGGTTCAGCGCCTGCTCGCCTTCGGCGTCGAGACTGGCGTTCGGCTCGTCCAGCACCACCAGCTTCGGGGCGCCGTACAGCGCGCGGGCAAGCGCCACCCGCTGGCGCTGGCCGCCGGACAAAAAGGCGCCGCCGTCGCCGACCTGGGTGTCGTAGCCCTGCGGCAGACGCAGGATCATGGCGTGGCAGTCGGCCAGGGTCGCGGCCTCCACCACGGCCTGCGGATCGGGTTCGCCCATCCGGGCGATGTTCTCGGCCACGCTGCCGGCGAACAGCTCTACATCCTGCGGCAGATAGCCGATATGCCGGCCGACGTCGTCGCGCCGCCACTGGAACAGGTCCGCCCCGTCGAGCCGCACCACCCCGGCAAGCGGCGGGTGCAATCCGACCAGCAGGCGCGCCAGCGTGGATTTGCCGGCGGCCGACGGTCCGATGACTGCCAGGGCTTCTCCCGGCCGGGCGTCAAAGGAGATGTTGTGCAGCACGGTCCGTCCCGGTGCCGCGCCGCCCGATCCCCCGCCCGATCCCCCGTCGCCGATCCGGAAGGCCACGTTGCGCACGGCGAGCTGCCCTGCCGGCTCCGGCAGCGGCAATCCGGGCACACGGCGCCGAGGTCGCCTGAAGGCGGCGGACAGGCGCCGCCAGGCTTCCCGCCCGGCGCTGACCTGCCGCCAGCCGCCGATGGCCTGCTCGACCGGAGACAGGGCACGCCCGACCACCAGCGAGGAGGCCATCATGGAACCGGCTCCCATCTCGTGGCGCACCACCAGCCAAGCCCCGGCGCCGAGCAAGGCCACCTGCACGAGTTGGCGCACGAACTTGGTGATGTTGAGCAATACCGCGCCGCGGCGATGCGCGCGGTCCTGCGCATCCAGGGCATGGCTGTGGTCGCGGCCCCAGCGGCGGGCAAGTCCGGGCAGCAGATGCATGGCGTCCACCACCTCGGCATTGCGCAAGGCCGCCTCGGCGGTGGCGATCGCGCGGTTGCTGGCGGCCGTGGCATTGCGCAGGCAGGCGCGGGTGATCCGGTCGTTGATCAGCGCCAGGATGAACAGCAGCGCGGCGGAGGTCACCGCCAGATGCCCCAGCACGGGGTGGAGCGCGTAGATCAGTGCGAGGTAGACCGGGACCCACGGAACATCGAACAGGAAGGTGGCGCCGTTGCCGAGAACGCTGTGCAGCGTGCCAATGTCCTTCAGCAGGGCGGTTCCCTCCCGCCGTCCAAGCAGAGTTCCCTCGACCATCCGTTCCAGGATCGGCGGGGCGAGGCGGCGCTCCAGCCAGTCGCCGAGCGTGCCCAGCAGCCGGGTCCGCACGAAATCGAGTGCGCCCAGCAGGGCTAGCGCACCAGCGGTGATCAGCGACAGGAACAGCAGCGTCGGCAGGCTGCCGGAGGGCAGAACACGATCGTAGACCTGCATCATGTAGAGTGACGAGGTCAGCATCAGGACGTTGATCAGCAGGCTGAATCCCGTTGCCCAGATCAAGGGGGGCCGGCAACGGGACAGGAGATCGCCCATGCCTTCTTCCACGCTTGTTACGTTGCCAGGATGCCCCGGCTGTTCCGTAATATTGGCATTAAACACAATAGGACTGGCCTTCCGGTAAGTTGTGGCCCTCTGTTGCTTTTTGACCTATCTCTTCCTTGACTGGGATGCGGCGATCGTTTGGATCGGACTCCAACCGGATCGATCATTCCGATTGGGAGTTCTTATTTTTGACCGCGCATGCCATCGAAGACCGACGAATGCCGAGGCTGAAGCAAGCCGCATGCTACACTCGGAAATACGGACGTATTTCGGTGCGAATGATGACCTCCGAACGGCCTTCGATGGTGAGCATGCGATTTTTTTATGCGGTTACATTCGGAACATTTATCCAGTCGCTGAACCAGTAATTGGTTCCGTTAACGTTCAGATATTCAATACGCCCTGCGCCAAAAGCACTTCCATTATAGAAGTTCTGCACCTCGACCAGTTCATCAAGATTCCCGTCTTGGGCGTCGACATCCGTATAGATAATGACGTGGTTTGAGCTATGGCCAATGACAGATGCAGACTTGATCGTGAGTTGCGTAATGTTTGAAACGCCGTCAATTCGCAGGGTGTCATACTCACCTTGGGAATCGTATATCACGTCCCGTCCGTCGGAGTTGAAAGTAAAACCGTAAAAATCATTCATCTGTCCTCCGTAAAGAACATCATTGCCGGCTTGCCCATACAAGACATCTTGGCCGCCATCGCCATTATAATCGCCATACAGAATGTCGTTACCGGCGCCACCATAAAGAGTGTCGTTGTTATACTCTCCAACGAGAGTATCGTTGCCATTTCCCCCGCTCAGCAAGTCGTCGTTCGTCCAACCCCAGATCAGATCATCACCGTCATCACCGTAAAGGCTGTCGTTTCCTGAATCTCCGTCAATGGTGTCGTTTCCACCATTTCCATAGATGGCGTCCGCGGCGGTCGATCCGACAAGATTATGAGGATCGTTGTCATCAAAAATGGTAGTCATGATGTTTTCTCCGGTAAATATCAAAAACAATAAGCAAATCCCAGAGATTCTGATACGTGTCAATGCCAAACTCCAAAGTGGGCCGTAAATATCTGCGTATGCATATGCATCAAAGTGAAAAGCTTCATTTGCGAAACTTTAAAATTAGAATGCTAATTGTTAGAGATCTAACCAACTGAATTGTTGGGATTCAATGTTTTTTAACTTTTCGCGATGATCTTCCAATGATCGGCATCGCGCGTTCATTCGCTTGAGCAGGGCGCCTGCCCCACAGGGAGGTTGGGATGAACATTTTCTCGGCAACCACCAAGGCCGCTCAGTCGGCGGCCACGGCAACGTGGAAACCGGTGTCGAGCGGAAGCGGCCCTGGGAACGACGGCGCTGCGGTGCTTGGCGCGCTGAAACAGGGACAGACCGATCAGGTCTCGGTCAGCAAGCTCGGCCAAGCCTTGACGGGAGTTGCCGCCGATGCCTTCAACCATTTGAACGGCAAGGCAAAGGGATTCCTGGAAAAACTTGTCAATTCCGGCAAGATCAGCGCAGATGAAGTGGCGTTGGGGCTACGTTCGGCTGCCAGTGAAGCGACCTTCAACCGGTATGTCGCCGAGCGTCCCCAGGATGAGGAGGACAAGCGGCGGCTCGCCGCGTCGAACGCCGTCTCCGACCGGATGCAGACCTATCTGGGCGGCCTTGAAACCGCACGCACCGCTTTCGGCGCGGCGCGGGACCAACTGCACGAACAGCAGGCTGCCGGCTTGCTGTCCGAGGCCGGAATGCAGGAGCAGCTGGCTCCACTGCAGGCTGGCTTCGACGCCTCCGCCCAGGAACTCGATTCCCAATACGGCAAAGCGGACCGCGACGCCGATTTGGCCAATTTGGGGGATGATGGCGGTTTCGCAAAGAATGTGAACGGGTTCAATGCCGCCATGGCCGTCGGCACGGACAAGGACGGCTTCGTCAACCCGACCTCTTCGGAGGGAAAGGCGGCGGGCGCCAAGCTGTTCCAACTCGGCTTCGGCCCGGAGATGTTCGGTTCGGCCTTCGACGACTTCGCCGCGACGGTGGATGTGCCGGGCATCGGTCGCAAATCCTCTTCTACGGCTTCGCAAGCAGCGCCATCCGATCCGACCGAACCCGCCACCCCCGCAAGCATCGCCCCGGCAGGTGCCGCCGATTCGGCATCCTCCGTGACCACATCGCCATCGGCGGGAACCCCGACGACCATCGCCGATCCGGGCAAGGCCAAAGCGGCTCTCTCGATGCTGCGGGATGCCTTGGAGAGCAATGGTGCCGGAAGGAAAGCTGGGGGCATCCTCGTCGCCACCACTGACGAAGAGGCAGATGCCGGCATCGCATCTTTGATGGAAACTTTGAAGGCTGGAGGGGCGTCGTCCTCTCCATCCGTCAAGATCGAGAGCTGACGGACATTGGTGGTCGAGGCTGAGGAAGGTTCTCGGCCGGTCTTCCCGGACTGAACAGGCCGACGAGCGGGGCGCATGAACGCGTCTTTCCTGTGAATGCAATGAGAGCCTGAGCCAAATTTCTCGATCCGGCCCAATGACGGAGAAAAGGGACGGGACGGTCGCGTACCATCCGCCGCCATGACGGTCAATTCGACCAGCATCTCCTCGACGAAGGCATCGACGTCCGAGAACGCGTCCCAGGACGCCGGCTTGGTTGGTCAAGAGCGCCCGTTCGACCAAACTCTGCGCTTGGCTGTCATGTGGGTTGTCCATGCCGGTCATCGTATGAAATGAGCAAAGCCCCGTGCCGGTCGGTGACGGATCGGTCCAAGGGGCATGCCCATTCCCACTGTCCTGGTCAATCCCCCATTACCGCCATGCGGCGGTAATGGCGTGCTCGACGGACGGATAAAGATCGGGGTCGATGCTCATCGTCCCAGCCGTTGGCGGGGCGAACCCCGCCATGGCCTGGACCAGCCCGTCCACCATGGAATCCAGCAGCACGGTGCCATCGGCGGTTTCGATACTGTCCATATGGTGCTCGTCACCGCTGTACCAGCCGGCGATGGTCACCTTGTCGGCCGTGCCGACCACCTGCACCTCCAGATCGCTGCCTGATTTGCTGAACCAGAGCTGGTGGGCATCGATGCCGGACTCGAACACCAGCCGGTCGTTGCCGACGTCGCTGTCATTCTCGACGATGCGGTCCCGCCCGTCCCCGCGTCCGAAGCGGTACACGTCGTCGCCCAGCCCGCCGGCCAGCGTGTCGTCCCCCGCCCCGCCGCTCAAGGTGTCGTCGTTGACCACCGACCTGGACACCACGACACTGTTGGAGGCGAAGCCGACGATGTCGGCACGTCCGTCGCCGTCGACATCGGCGACCTGCCGTGGGTAGGTGTTGTAGTTGCTCCAGCCGTTATAGCCATAGTCGCTGCTGGCCAGACGCAACCGGCTGAAGGTGCCGTCCGCCTGGCCGTAAGACACGTAGGTCCCATTGGTGGCGAAGCCGACGATGTCCATCCGGCCATCGCCATTCACATCGGCCAGTTCACGGGGATATTGGTCCTGGGTCGTCCAGCCTCCCGAACCTTTTGTGAAATTATCACTGTAGGCGGTGATGATCGGGCCGAAGGTGCCGTCGGCCCGGCCACGGGCAACGTAGACCTGGGAGGAACCAAAGCCGACGATGTCGGCCATGCCATCGCCATCAACATCGCCAAGAAGGCGCGGATAGTCATTTTCGTTGGACCAACCACCGTAGCCGGTTGTGAAGTTGCCATTGTAAGCGACCTTCACAGTCCCGAAGGTTCCGTCCGCCTGTCCAAGGGCGATGACCACGGAGGAGCTGGAGAAACCGACGATGTCGGCCATGCCGTCGCCGTTCACGTCGCCGGTCAGGCGGGGATACTGCCCCATGTTGGTCCAGGTCGTACCGGAGGTCAGATTCCCGCTCAGCGCCGTCTGTGCGGACGCGAAGGTTCCGTCCGCCTGGCCCAGGGCCACCCGCACCACGCCGCTTGCGAAACCGACGATATCCATCCGGCCGTCGCCATTGACGTCGGCCAGTTGCCGGGGATTGACGTTCTGACTGGTCCAGCCGCCATAGGTCGGCGTGAACTCCCCGTTGTAGGCGACCTTCACGGGTCCGAAGCTACCGTCCGCCTGTCCGAGGGCGATTTGAACCGAGGTGCTGGAGAAGCCGACGATGTCCGCCCGGCCGTCGCCGTTCACATCACCGGTCAGGCGGGGAACATAGTCCTGCGAGGTCCAGGTGACGGAGAAGGCACCGCTGAACACCGTCGTCATCGTCTCGAACATGTAGGTGCCGCTTCCCGACCCCGCATCGCCGATCAGGCTGTCGTTGCCGTCGCCGCCTTCCAGCACATCCCGCCCGGTGCCGCCCACCAGCGTGTCGGCACCGGCACCGCCGGAAAGCCGGTCGTCGTCGGCACCACCGGCAAGCACGTCGTTGCTGTCGCCGCCGTCGAGGCTGTCGTCGCCGTCCTCACCCGACAGGGTGTCGTTGGCGTCGCCGCCCATCAGCGTGTCCCGTCCGATGCCGCCCACCAGCGTATCGCCGCCGTCGCCGCCGGCAAGCCGGTCGTCGCCGGCACCGCCGGAGAGCATGTCGTTGCCCCCGCCGCCGTCGAGGCTGTCGTCGCCGTCGCCGCCCGACAGGCTGTCGTTGCCGCCGCCGCCCAGCAGGGTGTCGTTGCCCCCCTCGCCATAGGCGACGTCATAGTCGCCGGAGCCGGCGAGATCGGCCCGGCTGTCCAGCAGGTCGTTGCCGTCGCCGCCATGCAACTCGTCACGGCCGGTGCCGCCGACCAGCGTATCGTCGCCGCCATAGCCGGCCAGCAGGTCGTTGCCGCCCCGCCCATCGATCAGATCGCCGTTGGCATAGCCGAGCAGAGCCTCGCCGCCATCGCCGCCGACCGTCTCCAGCCGCAGGGCCGGATTCGACAACAGCACCTCCGTCCCGTCCTGGAAGCGGACGGTCTGGAGATAGTTGCTGCCGTCGCCCCCATCCTTGAAGCGGTCGGAGATCACCACCTGTTCCGGCCGGTTGCGGAAACGCAGCACCAGATTGTTGTCGAAACGGGCGAAATAGAGCTGATCGGCCTCGAACCCCTCGCCGAACAGCAGCATGTCGTTGCCGCCGCCGCCCAGGACGGTGTCCCGGCCGCCGTCATAGATCACCAGATCGTCGCCGGCGCCGCCGTCGATGGCATCGTCGCCCGCACCGCCCATCAGGGTGTCGTTGCCGGCATCGCCATACAGGATGTCGTTGCCGTCGCCGCCCGACAGGCGGTCGCCGTCGGCCCCGCCATAGAGCGTGTCATTGCCCAGTCCGCCCGACAGTTCGTCGGCACCGGCATCGCCCTTCAGGACGTCGTTGTCGGCTCCGCCATCGAGGCTGTCGGCACCGTCGCCGCCGAACAGGGTGTCGTCGCCGGCACCTCCGTCCATCGTGTCGTCGCCGCTGCCGCCCTCCATATAGTCACGGCCGCCCAGCCCCTCGATCCGGTCGTTGCCGGCATCGCCATACAGGGCGTCCTCGCCGCCGCCACCCGACACGGTGTCGTCGCCATCCTCGCCATAGAGCGAGTCATGGCTGGCGTCGTCGTCGCTGCTGTCGATCAGGTCGTTGCCGGCGCCGCCGCGGACCAGATCGCTCCCCGCCCCGCCATAAAGGCTGTCGTCACCGCCATAGCCGTAGATGGCGTCGTTGCCGCCGCCACCGTGGATGGTATCCGATGCGGCATAGCCTTCCAGCGTGTGGGCGGCGGCATCGTCCCGGGTGTCGATCACCAGACCGGGGTTGGTCAGGTCGACGGTGCTCCCATCGGCGAACAGCAGTGTTTGCAGGTAATTGGCGCCGTTGCCGGCACCGCTGAAGCGGTTGGCGATGACGATCCGGTCGGGCTTGCCGTTGAAACGGACATGCAGATCGTTGCCGTAGCGTTCGAACCGCAGGTCGTCGCGGCTGTAGCCGTCGCCGAAGGACAGCCTGTCGTTGCCGCCGCCGCCGACCACGGTATCGGCTCCGCCCTGATAGAGCACGAGGTCGTCGCCGGCCCCGGTGACGATCCAGTTGGCGCCGGCCCCGCCGGCCAGCGTGTCGTCGCCATCCTCGCCATAGAGCGTATCGGCATCGTCGCCGCCCGACAGCATGTCCGCGCCGGCGCCGCCATACAGGGTGTCGGCTCCGGCACCGCCCAGCAGACTGTCGTCGCCGGCCTCGCCGTTCAGGTAATCGTTGCCATCGCCGCCATCCAGGCTGTCGTCGTCAGCCCCACCGAGCAGGCTGTCGACACCGGCCCCGCCGGACAGGCTGTCCCTGCCGGCATTGCCTTCGATGGAATCGTTGCCGGCATTGCCCTCGATCAGGTCGTCGCCGGCCCCGCCATAGAGCGCATCGTTGACGGCGCCGCCATAGAGCGTGTCGTCGCCCGCTTCGCCATAGGCAACGTCGCCGCTGGCCGTCTCGTCCCGGCTGTCGATCAGATCGTTGCCGTCACCGCCATAGAGGGCATCGGCTCCGGCCCCGCCATACAGCGTGTCGTTGCCGCCATAGCCATAGATGGCGTCGGTGCCGCCATTGCCGCGGATCACGTCGCCGGCATTGTAGCCTTCCAGCACATGCCCGACATTGCTGTCGCGGGTGGCGATCGCCAGATCGGTCCGGGACAGATCCAGCGTGGTATCGTCGGCGAAGCGCAGGGTCTGCACGTAGTTGGCGCCCTCGCCATTGCCGTTGAAGCGGTTGGCGACGACGATCCGCTTGCCGAGATCGTCGAAGACCAGATGCAGGTCTGCGCCGAAGCGCTCGAACCGCAGGCCGGCCTGGCTGTAGCCCTCGCCGAAGACCAGCTCGTCGTTGCCGCCGCCGCCGACCACGGTATCGGCGCCGCCTTCGTAGAGGATGCGGTCGTTGCCGGCACCGCCATCGATGGAATTGGCGCCGGCGCCACCCGACAGCGTGTCGTTGCCGCCGCCGCCATACAGCGTGTCATTGTCGGCACCGCCGGACAGGCTGTCGGCGCCGTCGCCGCCTTCGAAGTAATCGGCCCCGGCATCGCCCGACAGCGTGTCGTCGCCGGTCCCGCCATACAGCGCATCGTTGCCGTCCCCGCCGGTCAGCAGGTCATCGCCGGCATAGCCATAGAGGGTGTCGTTGCCGCCGCCGCCATCGATGCTGTCGTCGTCCTTGTAGCCATACAGGGTCTCCGCCGTCGCCTGCCCGTGGGTTTCCATCACAATGGTCTGGGCCGAGAGATCGACACGGCTTCCATCGGCAAAGGTCACGGTCTGCACGAAGTTGGCACCGTCGCCTTCGCCGCTGAAACGGCCGGCCAGGACGATGCGGTCGCCGGTGTCGCGGAAGATCAGGTGCAGGTCGGTGCCGATACGCGAGAGATACATCTGCTCCCGCGCCAGGCCCGCCCCCAGTTCCAGCACATCGTTGCCGCCGCCGCCGCCGATGCTGTCCACGCCGTCACCGGAGGTGAAGCGGATCAGGTCGTCGCCGGCCCCGCCGTCGATGGCGTCATTGCCGGCGCCGCCATCCAGCGTGTCGTTGCCGGCCTGTCCATAGAGATAGTCGGCCCCGGCGCCGCCGAGGACGGAGTCGGCGCCGTCCTCGCCATAGAGATAGTCGGTGCCGCCGCCGCCATCGATCAGGTCGTTCCCGGTGCCGCCATAGACGACATCGACCCCGCCGCCGCCATAGAGGGTGTCGTTGCCGCTGCCGCCATAGGACGCGTCGTTGATGCCGGCGGCATTGGGATCGTCACGGTTGTCGATCAGGTCGTCGCCGGCACCGCCATGCATCTCGTCGGACCCGGCACCACCCAGGATGGTGTCGTTGCCGGCACCGCCCAGAATGGTGTCGTTGCCGCTGTCGCCCGACAGGCTGTCGTTGCCCTGGCCGCCGCTGAGCGCATCATTGCCGTCGCCGCCCGCCACGCTGTCGTTGCCGGTGGGTTCGTTGGCGGACGGGGGCGGCAGGACCGTCGAAAGACCGAAGCTGTGCGATTGTCCAAAGGGAACAGCCGTCCCGCCAGCGTACAGGTACGGTACACCAGCACCCGGAACCGGTATTCCATTGACTTCAGCACCGGATACAATCACTCCGATCAGATTCAAGCCGGAATAATTGAATGTGGCAACGGTCTCCAGCCGAAGCACCCCGGCATAATCGCGGTCGCGGACAGTGAAAATGACATCCTGCCACTGATGGTAGTCTATATGATTAGAGACACCAACCGCAGAGACGATTACCTCCCCAACGACGGTATTGTCCAGCCACACCCGCAGGAGAGGATTAAGCAAATCAATTGACTGCACACGGATACGGATTTTTATGGCTTCATTACCCGTTGTCGAAACCTCGTCACCGAAAAGACGATCCTCACCGCTTCCGCCGGAAACGCTGTCGTCTCCGGCACCGCCATATACGAAATCGTTGCCAGCCCCGCCATCGAGGCGATCCGAGCCGGTGCCGCCGCGCAAATCGTCGTTGTCGGCACTGCCCGTCAGCGTATCGTCGCCGCCATAGCCGTAGATCGTGTCGTTGCCGGCCTGCCCGTCGATGGTGTCGCCGGCATTGTAGCCCTCCAGCGTCTCGCCTCCCGCACCGCCGATCGTCTGGATCACCAGATCCTGGCGGGTCAGATCTTCCAGCGATCCATCGGCGAACCGCAGCGTCTGGGCATAGGCGGCACCGTCGCCGGAACCGTTGAAGCGGCCCTTGACGATGATCTGGTCCGTCCGTCCGGTGAAGCGCACATAGAGGTCGTTGCCGAAGCGGGAGAAATAGAGCTTTGCCTTGTCGAAGGACTCGTCCAGTTCGATGACGTCGTTGCCGCCGGTGTTGTAGACGATGTCCTGGCCGCCATCGAAGCGGATCGTGTTGTTGCCGGTTCCGCCATAGAGCGTGTTGTTGCCGGCGCCACCGATCAGCGTGTCGTCGCCGGCATCGCCATAGAGCGTGTCGTCCCCGTCGCCGCCGTCCAGCGTATCGTTCCCGTCGCCACCTTCCAGCCGGTCGATCCCGGTTCCTCCGACCAGCGTATCGTTGCCGATTCCGCCATAGAGCTGGTCGTTGCCGGCCCCGCCATCCAGCGTGTCGTTGCCGGCATAGCCGTAAATGGCGTCGTTGCCATCGACGCCCTGGATCAGGTCGCCGACATTGTAGCCTTCCAGCGTCTCCGAGGCCGCGGTCGCCAGCGTTTCCAGCTTCAGCGTCGGATCGGTCAGGTCCACCCGCTGCCCGTCGGCGAACAGCAGGGTCTGGACATAGCTCGCCCCGTCGCCGGCGCCGTTGAAACGGTTCTTCAGCACGATCTCGTCGGCCGCGCCGCGGAAGCGCAGATACAGATCGTTGCCGAAGCGGGCGAAATAGAGGTCCTCCCGCCGCAATGCGGTGCGGATTTCCAGAACGTCGCTGCCGCCCTCGTTGGTGACGGTGTCGCGTCCGCCGTCATAGCGGATCACGTCGTCGCCCAACCCGGTCAGGATGGTGTTGGTGCCCGCCCCGCCTTCCAGCGTGTCGGCGCCGTCGCCGCCCTGGAGATAATCGTCACCGGCGCCCCCCAGCAGGCTGTCGTTGCCGGTGTTGCCTTCCAGCCAATCGTTGCCGGCGTTGCCTTCCAGCCGGTCGTCACCGTCGCCGCCGGAGAAGGTCTCGCCCGCGTCGCCGCCCAGGATGGTGTCGTTCCCCGCCTCGCCATAGGCGACGTTCAACGACGCACCGCTGCCGCTGTCGTCCCGATTGTCGATCAGGTCGTTGCCGGCGCCGCCGTAAGACTGGTCGGCGCCCAGCCCGCCGATCAGGGTGTCGTCTCCGGCGCCGCCGGTCAGGCTGTCGTTGCCGGCACCGCCTTGCAGCAGGTCGTCGCCATCGTCGCCGTTCAACCGGTCGTCCCCGGCCCCTCCGATCAGCGTATCGCCGCCCGCCCCGCCATACAGCGTATCGTTGCCGGCCCCGCCATCCAGCGTGTCGTTGCCGGCATAGCCGTAAATGGCGTCGTTGCCGTCAACGCCCTGGATCAGGTCGCCGACATTGTAGCCCTCGAGCGTCTCCGAGGCCGCGGTCGCCAGCGTTTCCAGCGTCAGCGTCGGATCGGTCAGGTCCACCCGCTGTCCGTCGGCGAACAGCAGGGTCTGGACATAGCTCGCCCCGTCGCCGGCGCCGTTGAAGCGGTTCTTCAGCACGATCTCGTCGGCCGCGCCGCGGAAGCGCAGATACAGATCGTTGCCGAAGCGGGCGAAATAGAGGTCCTCCCGCCGCAATGCGGTGCGGATCTCCAGAACGTCGCTGCCGCCCTCGTTGGTGATGGTGTCGCGTCCGCCGTCATAGCGGATCACGTCGTCGCCCAACCCGGTCAGGATGGTGTTGGTGCCCGACCCGCCTTCCAGCGTGTCGGCGCCGTCGCCGCCCTGGAGATAGTCGTTGCCGGCGCCGCCCAGCAGGCTGTCGTCGCCGTCGCCTCCTTTCAGGCTGTCGTCGCCGACATCGCCGGACAGGCTATCGTTGCCGGTGCCGCCATCCAGGGAATCATTGCCGACGCCGCCAAGGATCAGGTCGTCGCCCGCACCGCCGACAAGCTGGTCAGCGTCGTCACCACCTTCCAGCGTGTCGTTGCCATCGCCGCCTTCCAGGCTGTCGGCGCCGATGCCGCCGATCAGCCGGTCCGCACCGGCTCCGCCGAACAGAACATCGTTGCCCGACCCGCCGTCCAGCAGGTCGTCGCCGCCATAGCCACGGATGGTGTCGCTGCCCCCCAGTCCGCTGATGGTGTCGTTGACGTTGTATCCCTCCAGGGAATCGTTGAGATCCGTCGCCACCGTCTCCAGCACCAGGGCGGGATCGGTCAGGTCGGCCCGCTCGCCATTGGCGAACAGCACGGTCTGGACATAGCTCGTTCCGTCGCCCGCTCCGTTGAAGCGGCCGGTCAGCACCACCTCGTCGCCGCGGTTGCGGAAGCGCAGATACAGGTCGTTGCCGAAGCGGGCGTAATACAGGTCGGCCCTGGTCAGCCCGCCGCCGATCACCAGGGTGTCGGCACCGGCCTCGTTGGTGATGGTCTCCCGTCCGCCGTCGAAGCGGATGGTGTCATTGCCGGCCCCGGTGAACAGGGTGTCGGTGCCGCCGCCGCCATCCAGCGTGTCGTCGCCGTCGCCGGCCAGCAGGCGGTCGTCGCCGTCGCCGCCCTCCAGCAGGTCGTCGCCGGCCCCGCCATCCAGCGTGTCGGCGCCGCCGTCGCCATGGAGGATGTCGTTGTCGGCCGCCCCCGACAGGAAGTCGTTGCCGTCGCCGCCCGACAGGACATCGGCCCCCACATCGCCATAGAGACTGTCATTGCCGGTGCCGCCGGACAGCGTGTCGGCGCCGGCATCGCCATACAGCGCGTCAGCGCCGTCGCCCCCCTCCACGCTGTCGTCGCCGGCATCGGCATAGAGGAAGTCGTTGCCGCTCCCGCCGTCCAGGCTGTCGTTGCCGGCATAGCCGTAGATGGTGTCGTTGCCGCCCTGCCCGCGGATGATGTCGCCGACATTGTAGCCTTCCAGCTTCTCGCTGGCGTCGGTCGCCACCGTTTCCAGCGCCAGATCCTGCGCCGTGACGGCGTAGTCCGTGCCGTCGGCGAAGCGCAGTTTCTGCACGAAGCTGGCCCCGTCGCCCGCCCCGCTGAAGCGGCCGGTCAGGACGATCTGTTCCGCCGAATTGCGGAAGCGGATATAGAGGTCGTTGCCGAAGCGCGCGAAATAGACATCGGCGCGGGCGATGTCCGGCCCCATCTCCAGGACATCGTAACCGCCCTCGTTGGTGATGGTGTCGCTGCCGCCGCCGTAGCGGATCAGGTCGTCGCCCACCCCGCTGTAGAGCGTATCGTTGCCGGCGCCACCGGCCAGCGTGTCGTTGCCGGCCCGGCCATAGATGGTATCGGCCCCGGCACCGCCGTCGATGCTGTCGTCGCCATCCTCGCCGTCGATGCTGTCGTTGCCGCCACCGCCCGACAGGCTGTCGTCGCCGGTGCCGCCGAGGATCACATCGGAGCCGCCGCCGCCCAGGACGGTGTCGTCGCCGTCGCGGCCCTGGATCACGTCGCTCGCGCCGTCGGTGCCGGGATCGTCGCGCCCGTCGATCAGGTCGTCGCCCGTCCCGCCGTCGATCGAATCCGACCCGGTGCCGCCGATCAGCGTGTCGTTGCCGGCATAGCCGAGGATCGTGTCGTTGCCGGCCGTCCCCTCGATCCGGTCCCCGACATTGTAGCCCTGCAGATACTCCGCCGCCGCGGTCGCCACCGTCTCCAGCGCGATGTCGGTGCGGGTCAGGTCGAAGCTGCTGCCGTCGGCGAAGGCCAGCCGCTCCACGAAGCTGGTCCCGTCGCCCGCCATGTTGAAGCGGCCGGTCACCACGATCTCGTCGCTCGGCCGTCCGCGGAAGCGGATATGGAGGTCGTTGCCGAAGCGCGCGAAATAGAGGTCGCCGCGGCCGATGCCGGGACCGAACTCGATCCGGTCGAAACCGGCGCTGTCGATGATATAATCGCGCCCGTCGCCGATCCGATAGACGTAGACGTCGTTGCCGGTCCCGCCGTCCAGCGTGTCGTTGCCGGTCCCGCCGATCAGCGTGTCATTGCCGGCTCCGCCGCTCAGCCGGTCGTCGCCGTCCTGCCCCAGCATCACGTCGTCGGTCGCCGTTTCGGTCAGCAGATCGCCGCTGCCGCCGCCCAGCATCGCCAGCTCGCCCAGCGGCATCGTCGTGCCGTCGGCGAAGGTCAGCCCGGCCAGACCGCTGGTGCCGTCGCTGGCGGAGAAATGGTTGACGATGCGGATCTGCCGCCCGGTGGAGCGCACCTGCACGATCAGGTCGCCGCCGGAGCGCGACAGCACCACATCCTTCCAGTCGAGGCCGCTGGGCATCCCCACGATGTCGCCGCTGCCGGGGAACACCATCAGGTCGGTGGAGATGCTGTCGAAGCGGAAGACCGACGGCCCGTCGCCGCCGATGAAGACATTGCCCGCCCCCAGGTTCCACGGCGCGCCGGACGAGAAGGTGACCTGATCGAGCTGGTTCTGGAAATGGTTGATCACCAGCACGTTGACCGTGCCGTCGGCCGACAGGATGCGCAGGTCGTCATGTTCGCGCACCAGCCGCAGGTTGGCCGGCGGAATGCCGGCGGTGAAGGCCAGCCGGTTGTCGTCGCCGGCCGGGTGGATCGTCACCGGGCCGCTGTTGGTCGCCACGCTGTAGCTGTTGTTGCCGCGGCTGCCGATCAGGATGCCGTTGCCGGCGACCGACCAGCTCTGCCCGTCGGCATAGGCGATGGTGGCGAGGCCGGAGCCGCTGCCCGCCACCCCCGTGGGTCCGAAATGGTTGACCGCCACCAGATCGATGCTGCCGTCGTCGGTGAAGATGTGCAGGTTGACGCCGTCCCGCTCCATCCGCACCAGCGCCGGGTCGATGCCGGGGCCGAAGCTCAACCGGTCGGTACCGCCGCCAGGGAAGATATATTGCCGGCCCTGGCCGGGCAGCACGGTGAAGTCGTCCATCCCCTGTTGGCCGAACATCACGTTGTCGCCGAAGACATCCAGCGTGAGGCCGCCGCTGAAGGTGATGGCGTCCAGCCCGCGCGACAGGCCGTCGGTGGGTGCGGTGAAGTGGTTGACCACGCGCACGACGCGCCCGCTGCCGATGAAGGCGACGACCAGATCGACGCCGTCCTGCCGCAGGGTGACGTCGCCGGGCGAGACGTCGGGCCCGAAGACGATCTGGCTGCCGCCGCCGCCGGCATGGATGATCTGACTGGCCGGGCCGGTCTTGCCGATGGTGAAGCGGTCGCCGCCCCCACCGCCGATCAGGGTGTAGGGGGACGACAGGTCGAAGGTCCGCCCGTCGGCGAACTCCAGCTGGCCGACACCGCCGAAATAGTTGAGGACGGTCACCACCTGCTGCGTGCGGTCGATGAAGACCTGCAGGTCGGAGCCGGTGCGGATCATCCGCACCTCCGTGCTGTCGATGTCACCGAAGACCACGCGGTCGCCGCCCTCGGCATAGATGGTCTTCGACCCGCTGGTCTCGCCGACCAGGAAGACTGTTCCGCCCTGGCCGCCGATCAGCAGGCCGTCGCCGGTCAGCGGCAGGACCGAGCCGTCGGGACGCTTCAGCGACTCCATCGGCGTGCCGGCGAAATGGTTGACGATGGTCAGCGCATCCGCGGTGCCGTCGATGGTTATGCGCAGATTGTCGCCGACACGCGCCACGCGGATCTTGGATCCGTCCACCGTGTCGACGAAACGCAGTGTGTCGTCGCCGATGCTGTCGGGATAGACGATCACGTCGCCCATGCCGCGCTGGATCACGAATTCGTCATGGCCGGTGCCGCCGATCAGCACCTTGCCGCCCTGGATGTTCCAGGTGGTGCCGTTGTTGAAGACCAGATCGCCGATGCCGTTCATGGCGAAATGGTTGACGACGATCATCTCGTTCGGCTGGCCGACGATGGTCAGGTGCAGGTCGTTGCCGACGCGCACGATGCGGGTCTTGCCCGGGTCGGCGTCGATGGACAGATGCTGGCCGGACGCGCCCGGATAGATGTACGTCGCACCGGCCGGAATCGTCTCCGCCCCGCCGCCGCTGATGAAGACGTTGGTGCCGGCGATCGGCCAGATGACGCCGTTGGGGAAGATGATCTGCGGGATCGTCACCACCCCGCCGGTGGCGAACTGGTTGACAATGGTCATGCTGTCGGTGCCGGCGGTGACGCGCAGGTCGTTGCCGATCCGGGTCAGCCGCACCGTCGAGGGATCGATGCCGGGAGCCACCTCGATGCGGTCGCCGCCCTGCCCGCCGCCGCCATAGACCACTGTAGCGCCCGAGCCGGGCGACAGGACGAAGCGGTCGGCGCCGTCGGTGCCGATGCGGGCATTGGGACCGCCGACCGTCCAGACCTTGCCGTCGGCGAAGGCGATGTCGCGCGCCTCGTTGCCGAGGAAATGGTTCAGCACCTTGACCGAATCGCTGCCGTCGCGCATGACGATCTCAAGGTCGTCGCCGACCCGACGCACCAGCGTGTCCAGGCTGTCGAAGCCGGTGCCCAGCCGCAGCCGGTCGCTGCCGCCGCCGGGGAACAGCGAGACGTGGCCGATCCCGGGTTCGGCGGTGAAGGTGTCGGTGGCGCTGGTGCCGACCAGGATGCTGGCGCCCCAGATGTTCCACGTATCGCCGTCGATGAAGCGCAGCGTGTGCACGCCGCCGCTCGCCCCGCCGGAGAAGTGGTTCAGCACGGTCAGCTTGTCGGGCAGCGTGCGCAGGCCGATCACCAGATCGTCGCCCACCCGCTGCATGGTGACGCTCGCCTTGTCGATGCCGGGACCGATGACGATCTGGTCGTTGCCGCTGCCGGGCAGGATCGACCTGGCGCCGCCGCCGACCGTCAGGGTGTAGCTGTCGTCGCCGGCCCCGCCGATCAGCAGCGCCGGATCGGACAGGTTCCAGAAGCGCCCGCCGGCATAGACATTCTCCAGCAGCGACGCGCCCCAGCCGGTGGCGAAATGGTTCAGCGCCGTCACCTTGTCGGTGGACCCCTTCACCGAAATGATCAGGTCGTCGCCGACGCGGGCGAACTCCAGCTTGTCGGCGCCGATGGCCGAGCCGAGATTCAGCGTGTCGACACCCTTGCCGGCGAACAGGGTGACGGCGCCGTCGCCCGGCTTGAAGGCGAACACGTCGCCGGTGTCGCCGCCGATGCGGAATCCGGCCCCGGCATCCAGCGGCCACACCGTCCCGTCGGCGAAGGTCAGGCTGGGCAGCACGCCGTTGCCGGCGCCGGTGCCGTTGAAGTGGTTCAGCACCACCACCCGGTCGTCGGCGTTGCCGATCTGGATGACCAGCTTGTCGCCGTCCCGGCGCAGCGCCACCTGCGACGGGACGATGCCGGCCGCCAGGACCAGCCCGTCGCGGCCGCCACCGGTCGCCAGCACGCGCTCGCCCAGGCCGGCGCCCACCTCCACGCGCTCATCGGCGGCGGTGCCGGCGATCAGGCGGGTGTTGTCGAGGGCCCATTCGGTGCCGTCGCCGAAGCGGATGGTCCGGTAGCCGTCCGGATTGCCGTCGAAATGCTGCCTGATCAGCCAGGAGGCGCCAGTGCCCTCATAGGAAAGGCGCAGGTCGTCGCCCTCGCGGGTCAGCCGCATGCGGTCGGGATCGACGTTCAGCGCGAAGGCGATGCTGTCGGCACCGGCGCTGCCGTAGAGAATCGTCTGCCCGCCGTCCAGCCCGAACACCATGCTGTCGTCGCCGCCGCTGCCGATGCGGATGTCGTTGCCGCGCACGCGCCAGCGGGTGCCGTCGGCCAGCTCGATCGCCTCCACCCCGCCATTGCCGGCGCCGGCCAGCGCCTCGGCCGAGAAATGGTTGAACAGCAGCAGCGAGCGGTCGGTGCCGGCGATGCGGATCTCCAGATCGTCGCCCTTGCGCGACAGGCGCAGCTCGTCGGCGGTCACGTCGGCGCCGAAACGGATGACGTTCACCCCGGCATCGGCATGCAGGCTGTGGCTGGCGAAGCCGGGTTCGATGGCGACGGTGTCGTCGCCGGTGCTGCCCAGCAGCAGGTCGCCGCCCCACACCGGCCAGACCACGCCGTCGGCGAACTGGATCTGGCGGACGCTGCCGTCGCCCGCCCCGGCGGCGCCATTGGCGGCGAAATGGCCCATGATGGTGACGCGGTCGCGGGCATAGCCATCCTCCCCGGCCGGTCCACCCTGGGCGTCGAACAGGATGTGCAGGTCGTCGTCGATCCGCACCAGATGCGCGATCTCGTGCCGGAAGCCGGAGCCGAGCCGCACCGTGTCGTTGCCGCCCTCGCCGAACACCACCACATGGCCGGCCCCCGACGGCGCGGTGAGGACATCGTCCCCGCCGGTGCCGGTGACCACGAGGTCGCCGAACATCCGCACGCCGTCCTGGACATGGACCGTGGTCGTGCCGCGGGAATACAGGTTGTACAGCACCGACCCGACGGTCTCGCTGCCGCCGCGACGCCAGCCGGATTCCTTGAAGGTCACCAGATCGCCGCGGTCGCCGGTGACGTAGAGCGGCGCGCCGCCGGTGTCGGCGAGGATGCCCTGCTCGTTCAGGATCAGGGTCTGGCGGCCCGGATGGGTCAGGTCGATCATCTCGATGCCGTGCACCCCGCCGGCATCGGCACCGGTCACGACCAGCCGCTCCCCCTCGAAGCGCAGGGTGTCGAAGCCGCTGCCGCCGTCCAGGCCGGCAAAGCCGTCGTCCAGCACCCGCAGGGTGTCGTCGCCCGCCCCGCCGCTCAGGCTGTCGGCCCCGCCACGGCCATCCAGATAGTTGGCGGCACCGTCGCCGGTCAGGCTGTCGGCAAGCCCGGTGCCGATCAGGTTCTCCACCCCGTCGAGCCGGTCGCCCTCCGCATGGCCGCCGCGGCCGGTGCCGGCGGCAAGGTCGACCGACACCGCCGCGTCGGACGCCGAGTAATCGGCGGTGTCGATCCCTGCTCCGCCGCTCAGGCTGTCGGCCCCGGTCCCGCCGATCAGCGTGTCGTTGCCGCCGCCGCCGCGCAGCCGGTTGGCCCCGCCGTCGCCGGTCAGCCGGTCGTCAGCGGCCGACCCGGTCAGGTTCTCGATCCCCGACAGCACGTCGCCCGCGGCATCGCCGCCGGCCGCGGTTCCGTCGGCAAGGCTGACCGTCACCCCGGCGGCGGAGCCGGTATAGTCGGCGGTGTCCGATCCGTCGCCACCGCTCAGCGTATCGGCTCCGGCGCCGCCACGCAGGGTGTTGTCCTGCCCATCGCCGGTCAGCAGGTCGGCGCGGGAGGAGCCGATCAGGTTCTCGACCCCGATCAGCACATCCCCCTCCGCCGTGCCGCCGAGCCCGGTGCCCGCCGACAGATCGACCGTCACCGCCGCGCCGGACGCCGAATAGTCGGCGGTGTCGCTGCCGGCCCCGCCGATCAAGGTGTCGGCACCCGCGCCGCCCACCAGCGTGTCGTTGCCGCCCGCCCCGTCCAGGACATTGGCGCCACCGTCGCCGGTCAGCCGGTCGCCGAAGGCGGAACCGGTCAGGTTCTCGATGCCGGTCAGCCGGTCGCCCTGGGCATCGCCGCCCGAACCGGTGCCGCTCGCCAGGCTGACGGTCACCGCGGCGGATGATGCCAGATACTCCGCGGTGTCGATGCCGTCGCCGCCGATCAGCGTATCCGCCCCGCCCAGCCCGGCCAGCGTATCGTTGCCGCCGCGCCCGTCGAGCCGGTTGGCGTTCGCATCGCCGGTCAGCCGGTCGTCATGGTCGGAGCCGGACAGATTCTCGATGCCGGACAGCACGTCTCCCTCGGCATCGCCGCCCGCACCGGTGCCGCTGCTCAGGTTCACCTCGACGCCGCCGGCCGAGGCCGCATAATCGGCGCTGTCGGTGCCGTCGCCGCCGATCAGCGTGTCCGCCCCGGATCCGCCGGACAGCCAGTCGTCCCCGGCATCGCCATCCAGCCGGTTCGCTCCATCGTCGCCCGACAGGCGGTCATCGTGGGCGGAGCCGCTGACATTCTCGATCCCGGACAGCAGGTCGCCTTCGGCGTCGCCGCCCAGCCCGGTCCCCGCTGCCAGATCGACGGTGACACTGCCGGCCGACGCGGCGTAGTCGGCGGTGTCCGTTCCATCGCCACCGATCAGGGTATCGACACCGGCCCCGCCGGCCAGCAGATCGTCGCCCGCCCCACCGTCGAGCAGGTTCGCCCCGCCGTCGCCGGTCAGCGTGTCGTCATGGGCCGAACCGGTGAGGTTCTCGATCCCGGACAGCACGTCGCCCTCGGCATCGCCGCCCAGCCCGGCACCGCTCGACAGGTCCACCGCCACGCCTGCGGCCGAAGCGGAATAATCGGCAAGGTCGATCCCGTCGCCACCAACCAGCGTGTCGGCCCCGTCCAGTCCCGCCAGGGTGTCGTCACCGCCCGAGCCATCCAGGACATTGGCGCCGGCATCGCCGGTCAGCCGGTCGTTGGAGGCGCTTCCGGTCAGATTCTCGATGCCGCTCAGCCGGTCGCCTTCGGCGTCGCCACCGGTCCCGATACCACTGGACAGGTCGACGGACACCCCATCGGCCGATGCCGAATAATCGGCGAGGTCGATGCCGTCGCCGCCGATCAAAGTGTCGGCACCGCCGAGCCCGATCAGCGTGTCGTTGCCGCCGCGGCCGTCCAGCAGGTTGGCGTTCGCATCCCCCACCAGCCGGTCGTCCTGGTCCGAGCCGGTCAGGTTCTCGATATCCGTGAGCACGTCGCCTTCGGCATCGCCGCCGGCCGCCGTTCCCGCCGTCAGATCGATGGACACGCCGCCGGCCGACGCCGAATAGTCGGCGGTGTCGCTGCCGGCGCCGCCGGTCAGCGTATCGGCACCGCCGCCACCCGCCAGCGTGTCGTCCCCGGCACCGCCATCCAGGACGTTCGCGCCGCCGTCGCCGGTCAGGCGGTCGTCATGGGCCGAGCCGGTGAGGTTCTCGACCCCGGACAGCCGGTCGCCCTCGGCATCGCCGCCGAGGCCGGTCCCAGCCGCCAGATCGATGGACACGCCGCCGCCCGACGCCGAATAGTCGGCGGTATCGGTTCCGTCGCCGCCGACGAGCGTATCCGCGCCGTCAGCCCCAACCAGCAAATCGTCGCCCGCGCCGCCGTCGAGGAGGTTCGCGCCGGCATCGCCGCTCAGCCGGTCGTCATGGGCGGAGCCGGTCAGGTTCTCGATCCCGGACAGCACATCGCCCTCGGCATCGCCGCCGGATCCCGTGCCGGCCGCCAGATCGACCGTCACCCCCGCGCCGGACGCCGCATAGGTCGCGGTGTCGATGCCTGCGCCGCCGTCGAGCCGGTCCGCGCCGCTGCCGCCGTCCAGCAGGTCGTCGCCCGCCCCACCCGACAGGCTGTCGGCGCCGGCCCCGCCGGCCAGGCTGTTGTCCCCACCGTCGCCGGCCAGCGTGTCGGCGCCGCCACCGGCCAGGATGGTCTCGATGCCGGAGACATGGTCGGCCATCCAGCCGCCGTGGCGCACCTCGCCGGTCTGCAGATCGATGGAGATCGCGTCGCTCTCCGCCGAATAGTCGGCGATGTCGATGCCGTCGCCGCCGATCAGGACGTTGTTCCCACCGCCCCCCTTCAGCACGTCGTTGCCGGCACCACCCAGCAGGGTGTCGGCGCCCAGCCCACCGACCAGCGTGTCGTCGCCGTCGCCGCCGTCCAGATAGTCGCCGTTATAGTCGCCGCCCACCGCCAGCCGGTCGTTGCCGGTCCCGCCGAACAGCGTGTCGCTGCCCAGACCGCCGTCGAGCGTGTCGTTGCCGGCGCCGCCGTCGAAGCGGTCGTCGCTCCACACCCCCTCGCCGTCCGTCACCAGATCGTCGCCGTCGCCGGCAGTGACCACATCGCGGCCGCCGCCGCCGAGGATGGTGTCATTGCCGCTGCCGCCTTCGATGGTGTCGTCGTTCTCGCCGCCGTCGATCCGGTCGTCGCCGGCCCCGCCGCGGATGCTGTCGGTCCCGGTGCCGCCGCTGATGACATCGTTGCCGCTGCCGCCGTCGAGCGTGTCGCTCACGTCGCCGCCCAGCAGCGTGTCGTTGCCGCTGCCGCCATAGAGCGTGTTGGCGTCGGTGCCGCCATCCAGCAGATCGTCGCCCATGCCGCCCTGGAGCAGGTCGGCGCCGCTGCCGCCGAACAGGCTATCGTTGCCGGTCCCGCCATCCAGCGTGTCATCCTCGCTGCCGCCATCCAGCAGGTCGTCGCCGGAACCGCCGAACAGCCGGTCGCTCTGCGATCCGCCACGGAGCGTATCGCCACCGGACCCGCCGAGCAGGCTGTCCTCGCCCCAGTCGCCGTTCAGCACATCGTCGCCGGCCCCGCCCAGCAGCGTGCCGCCGCCACCACCGCTGCCCAGCGTGTCGTTCCCGGCCCCGCCGTCCAGCGTCTCCGCCCGCCAGTCGCCGGAGATCGCGTCGTTGCCGCTGCTCTCATTGCCGCCAGTCCGGGCCTCGCCGGCCTCCTGCGCCTGCTCGTCGGCCGGCGACCGCCCCTCGACATCGGCCGCGCCATCGTTCCGGGCGGCGGTGATGCCGATATGGAAGACCCTGTCGGTGCTCAGCCCGGCGGCGTCGGTGACGCGGACGGTCACGGCATGGGCCGGCGCACGCAGGTAATCGAGATCGGCACCGGTAGCGACCGAGAGAACGCCGGTCGCGGCATCGATGACGAAGCGGCCGCCGGCATCGTCGGTCAGGCTGTAGGCCAGCACATCGCCATCGGGATCCTGGGCATGGGCGGTACCGACGATGGTGCCGGCCGCCGCATGGTCGGCGACGGCGACGCCGTCGAGCGCCACGGCACCGGGCGCATCGTTGACGGCGGCCAGCGCCAGGGTGACGGTCTGCGACGAGACGCCGCCGCGCCCGTCCGAGACGTCGATGCGGAAGCTGTCGCCACCGGCATAATCGGCATCGGGCGTGTAGATGAAGCTGCCATCGTCACCCAGGACGAGGCGGCCATGGGCCGGTCCGGCGCCGATGCCGTAGGACAGCGGATCGCCGTCGGGATCGACCGCCCCCACCGATCCGGCGAGCGGCGTGTCCTCGGTTCCGCTCAGGGACCGGTCGCTCACCACCGGCGCCCGGTTAGGCGCCGCGACGGCCATCCCGGCCAGATCGCCGACCGCCACCGCCCGGCCGTCCACCGTCACCTCCAGCGCGTTCCAATTGCTGGCGGCGAGCCGGATCGCCTGCCCGGTGAAGCTCCGGCCGTCGTCGCCATGGCTGCGGATGAAATCGGCCAGCGCGACGAGGTCGGCGGCGACGGCGGCCGTCACCTGCCCGGCGGTCAGGGCCACGCGCAGCCGGTCATAGCCGGCCCCGCCATCGAGCGTGTCGGCCCCCATTTGATCCGACAACACATGGTCCAGCAGGTCGTCGCCACCGCCGGCCTGGACCAGATCGGCTCCGGTGCCGTCGGCCAGCCGATCCGCCCCCATGCCGCCGATCAGCGTGTCGTCCCCCTCGCCGCCGTCGAGAACGTCGCCAGTGTAGTCGTTGCCCACCGTCAGCCGGTCGTTGCCGGTCCCGCCGATCAGCGTGTCGCTGCCGAAGCTGCCATCCAGCGTGTCGTTGCCGGCCCCGCCGTCGAAGCGGTCGTCGCTCCAGACATTGTTGCCGTCCGTCACCAGATCGTCGCCGTCGCCGGCAGCCACCACGTCCCGGCCGCCGCCGCCGAGGATGGTATCGTTGCCGCCGCCGCCGTCGATGGTGTCGTCGTTCTCCCCGCCGTCGATGCTGTCGGCCCCGTCGCCGCCGGCGATCAGGTCGTTGCCCGTCCCGGCGGAGATCACGTCGTTGCCGGCACCGCCGTCGAGCGTATCGTTGTTGCTGCCGCCCAGCAGCGTGTCGTTGCCGGCGCCACCGGACAGGCTGTTGTCGCCCGTCCCGCCATCCAGCCGGTCGTCGCCGTCGCCACCATCCAGCCAGTCATTGCCGTCGCCGCCAGACAGCGTGTCGTTGCCGGCCCCGCCGCTCAGCGTGTCGGCGCGCCAGTCGCCGTTCAGCAGATCATCGCCGTCGGTGGTCACGGTGCTGGTCATCGGCTTGTTCTCCAGATCAGTCGGGCCGGTTGTTCCGGGCCTTGCGGCTGTGGGGTCGGGACAGGAAAGATTCGGGACTCAGCGCTCGCGCATCGCCTCGTGGACGTGGGCGAGCACCGGGGAGAGCAGGTAATCGAGGATGCGGCGGCGGCCGGTCTTCACCTCCGCCGTCACCGCCATGCCGGGGGCGAGCGCGATGTCCTCGCCGGTTTCGCCACGGATGGCGGTGCGCTCCAGCGCGATGCGCGCCGAGAATTTCGGGCCGTCGCGGTCGGCCGCCGCGACAGGTTCGGCCGCCCCGGTGCGCGCCGCCGCTCCGTCCGGCGGCAGGATCACGTCGTGCGAAACCGACAGGACCGTGCCCGGCAGCAGCCCGTAGCGGGTGAAGGGAAAGGCATCGACCTTGAGTTCCGCCGGCATGCCGGGATGGAGAAAGCCGATGTCCTTGTTCTCCACCTGCACCTCGACGATCAGGGTGCGGCTGGCGGGCACGATCACCATCAGCGGCTCCGCCGCCGTGACCACCCCGCCGACCGTGTGGACGGCGAGCTGCTGGACCACGCCGCCGGCCGGCGCGGTCAGAAGCTGGCGCTCCCGCCGCCGCGCCGCCTTGGTCAGTTCCTGGCGCAAGGCGGCGGCGCGCTTCTCGGCATCGGCGAGGTCGGCCATCGCCTTGCCGTCGAACTCCGCCGTCACCCGCCGCCGTTCGTCCGCCAGTCCCTTCAGGGCCGCCTCGGCCTCGGCCTCGCGGTTCTTCGCGGCGACCGCGCCATACTCGACCTCGGCAAGCTCCTTCTCCAGCTCCAGCAGGTCGAAACGGGGACTGTAGCCGCGCTGGGACAGGTTCCGCTTGGCCTGCACCTGCTCCCGGATCAGCGGCAGGGTGGCGCCCAGCCGCGCCTTCTCCGCGGCCAGCGCGGCGATCTCCGCCCGGCGCTGGCGCTCCTGGCTGCCGATGGCGTCGAGCGCGGCATCGCGCGCCGTCAGCTGGTTGGCGAGGATCGAGCGCTGGAGCGTCACCAGGGCGGCGTCGGCACCCGGCGGCGGGTCGAAACCGCGCCGGCCGGCCAGCGCCGCGCGCAGGCGGGCGGCCTCGGTCTCCGCCACCGCCAGTTCCCATTCGGCGCGGCCGGCGTCGGCGGCACTGTCCGTGGGGTCGAGTTCCAGCAGGACCGTCCCCTGCTCCACCTGCTGCCCTTCGGTGACGCGGATGGCGCGGACGATGCCCGGCTCCAACGTCTGCACCAGCTTGTTGCGGTCGCTGGGGATGATGCGCCCGCGGGTGACGGCGGTGATGTCGATGTGGCCGATCCAGGCCCAGGCGATGGCGATGAGGGCAAAGGCGACGATCAGCAGCGACACCGCCCTGGCGAACGGCGAGGGCGGCGTGTCCATCGCCTCCAGCGCCGCCGGCAGGAATTCCAGCTCGTGCCCGCGGCGCGGCCGGGGCCGCGCCAGCGTGGAAGGCGGTGCGGATGGCGGCGGAGGCGCGGCGGGAGCGGGAGCCGGCGCCGGTTCGGCTGCGCTCTCAAGCGACGCCATGGCCGACCTCCGCCTGTCCGCCCGCCTGCATCCGCCACAGCGCCGCATAGCGTCCGCCGAGCCGGATCAGCTCGTCATGGGTGCCCTCTTCGGCGATCCGCCCCTCCTCCACCGCGACGATGCGGTCGCAGCCGCGCACGGTGGACAGCCGATGGGCGACGATCAGCACGGTGCGGTTGGCGCAGATGCGGCGCATGTTGGCCTGGATCGCCGCCTCGCTCTCGACGTCGAGCGCGCTGGTCGCCTCGTCGAAGATCAGGATGCGGGGATCGGTGGCAAGCGCGCGGGCGATGGCGACGCGCTGGCGCTGTCCGCCCGACAGGCTGGCGCCGCGCTCGCCGATCACCGTGTCGTAGCCCTCCGGCAGGCCGAGGATGAAGCGGTCCGCCCCGGCCAGCCGCGCCGCCTCGACGATCCGCTCCATCGGCATGCCGGGATCGGCCAGCGCGATGTTGTCGCGGATCGAGCGGTTGAACAGCACATTCTCCTGCAGGACCACGCCGATCTGCCGCCGCAGCCAGGCCACATCCACCAGCGACAGGTCGACGTCGTCGATCAGCACCCGGCCCGATTCCGGGACATAGAGCCGCTGCACCAGCTTGGTCAGCGTGCTCTTCCCCGATCCCGACGACCCGACGATGCCGACGGTCTCGCCCGCCTCCACCGTCAGGTCGATGCCCTGGAGCGTGAGGGAGGCATCGGGGCGATAGCGGAAGCCGACCCGGTCGAGACGGATGCGGCCGCGGATGGCGGGCAGCGGCAGCCGCCCGGGCTTCGCCGCCGGTTCGGGCATGGTGTTGAGGATGTCGGCCAGCCGTTCGACGGAGACGCGCGCCTGCTGGAAGTCGTTCCACAACTGGGCCAGCCGCAGCACCGGCGACGACACCCGCCCCGCCAGCATGTTCACCGCCACCAGCGCCCCGACGGTCAGGGCGCCGTCGATCACCTCCTGCGCGCCGACATAGAGCAGGGCGGCCATGGTCAGCTTCGCCACCAGTTGGACGCCCTGGCCGGCGACGACCCCCAGGCTGGACGCGCGGAAGGCGGCGCCGACATAGGCGGCCAGCTTCTCCTCCCAATGGCGGCGCATCTCCGGTTCCACCGCCATCGCCTTCAGCGTCTCGATGCCGGAGATGCTTTCGACCAGGAAGGACTGGTTCTCCGCGCCAAGGGCGAATTTCGCTTCCAGCCGCCGGCGCAGGATCGGAGTGACGGCCAGACTGATCGCGACATAGACCGGCAGCGAGGCCAGGACGATGCCGGTCAGCGCCGGGCTGTACCACCACATCACCGCCAGGAAGACGATTGTGAAGACCAGATCGATGACCAGCGTCAGCGCCGATCCGGTCAGAAAATCGCGGATGCGGTCCAGTTCGCGCACCCGCGCCACATTGTCGCCGACGCGGCGCGCCTGGAAATAGGGCAGCGGCAGCGCCAGCAGATGGTCGAACAGCCGCGCGCCCAGCGTCACGTCGACCCGGCTGGTGGTGTGCGAGAACAGATAGCTGCGCAGCCCGCCCAGCACCGTCTCGAACAGCGACACCACGACGAGGCCGATGACCAGGATGTCCAGCGTGGTCAGGCTGCGGTGGGCCAGCACCTTGTCGACCACGACCTGGAAGAACAGCGGACTGATCAGCCCGAACACCTGCAGCATGAAGGAGGCGAGCAGGATTTCCGAGAACAGGCGCCGGTATTTCAGCAGGGCCGGAACGAACCAGCCGATGCCGAAGCGCACCTGCGCCAGATCCAGGCCGGCACGCCGCGCCATCAGCACCAGTTCGCCCGACCAGGCCGGTTCGACCACCGCCCGCGGCAGCGCCAGCGGCTTCGCTTCCAGCGGATCCTGGATCAGCACGCGGTCGCCGTCGATCTTGGCGATGATGAAGTAACGCCCGTCACGCCGCCGTGCGATCGCCGGCAGCGGCGTGGCGGCCAGCCTGTCCCAGCGGGTGGTCACGGAGCGCGCCTTCAGGCCGAAACGCTTTGCCGCGCGCAGGATGTCCAGCGTCCCCATCGCCCGGCCGCGGACCGCCTGATCATGACGGAGCTGCTCCGGATCGGCCGGGTGTCCCAGGAGGCGCAACATGAAGGTAAGGCATGACAGTCCGGTGTCCGGAGTCACACTGTCCTCAACCAGACGCGGCATTCCTCATTTCCTGGATTGGATACGGAAACCATGCCGGGTCCGCGACTGCACCGCTGCCGGATCACAGCCCGGCGAGCTGTATCGGCCGCAGGAAACATGCAATCAAGGCGCAGGGTTCGCGAATTTCAGCCGTATAAGAGGAGTCATAGTCATTTTCCGCGCCTTTTTTATCGGTCTCATCCCATCGCAGTCAACTTTAATTGTTTTTTGTAATTATTTTCTACCTAAGATAATATTCCCTTAAGTTAATAAATTTAATTTTCCTAAAATTCTTATAATGCAACGAGAAGGCGTCCTTTCCGCCCGACAACCTGCATGACAGCATGCTCCTCCCGGACTTGCTGCGCTTGGCCCAGGTCGTCTGCAGCTTCATTGCCGGGCTCTATGCCGACGCGGCCACCCCGGCCGGGCCACTCCGGTTCGTCCGCAGGGGTGAACAATCGGCGGGCGGGCGGCGGTTCCCCTCCCCCCTCGGGTCGCGTCCCGTATGCGTGTGCGTGTTTACAGCCGCGATCTGCCCCTCGGCCCCGAGCTGCTGCGCGCGTGGCGCGGATGGCGGCAAGACGATCCGCGGCGTGAAGAGCACCTCCTCGCCTGCGTCCAAATCGTCGTCATCTCGATCCTCACCAAGCCCCTGAGGCGGATCGTTCTCCAGGAGCTCAGCGTGTGACTGCCACGAACGGACACTCAGACCATCGAATCCAGTTCGCGACGACGGGCATCGGTCAGGCCGAGGCGGGAGGCGAGATAGGCCAGATACTGACGGTCGACCTCGCTGCCGCCGCGCACCGCCAGTTCGGAGGCGAGATAGACCTGTTCGGCCGTCTCGGGATCCCGGACATCGCGGACGATCTCGTCGAGCGGCCGCGGCCTCAGCAGTTCGGCCTCGACGATGCGACGGTCCTCCGGTTCGGCCTGGGCGGCGTCCAGGCTGTCGAGGATGCGCCGCTGTTCGTCGGGCGAGATGTGGCCGTCGGCGTTGGCCGCCGCGATCATGGCGCGGATCAGCAGCAGCGCCTTGGCGTCGCCGAGATCCGGTTCCGGCGGGCCGCCGCGCAGCACCGTGGTCAGACGGTCGCCCAAACCGCCGGCAACACCGCCCGCACCGGCCCCTCCCAGGACACCGCCCAGCACACCGCCCAAGGCGCCGCCCAGGCCCAGCCGGTCGAGGATTCCTCCCAGCGGTCCGCCCGCAGTGGGAGCCGGCCCCGCCGGCGGATGGCCGGGGGTGGCGGGCGTCCGGCTGTCCTGATAGGCGCGGTAGGCGAGATAGGCCAGCGAGGCGAGCCCCGCCTTCTGCAGCAACCCCGAGCCGGCGGCCGGGGCATGGGGGATGCCGTGGCCGTAATGCCCCTTCATCTTCTTCCTGCCCTTCTTGCCGAGGAGCAGGGGCATGGCGGCGGCGAAGGCCGGCCCCCGGCCGGTGCGCCCGGCCAGCCCGTTGGCCAGCATGACGCCGAGGACTTTGCTGAGGTTGCTCATCGTTCCCTTTCCTGCCGGCTGCGGATGACACGCCCCGGCCATGGCCTGGAGCCACGGCCGGGAGCCGTAGACATGGGGATGGTCGCGGCCATTGAAACCGGCGTCACCCGCAAGAGCAGCGGTGGGAAAGGCGACAGGCGGCAGATGCCGGCCGTCAAATGCCAAGCATCACTTGACAGGCATCACTTGACAGGCGTCACTTGACGAGCGGGCAGCCGCTGTCCTTCGGGTCGATATAGGCCTGGGTGCCGGGAACGGTCTTGAGGACCTTGAAATAGTCCCAGGCGTATTTCGATTCCGCCGGCGTCTTCACCTGCGCCAGATACATGTCGTCGAAGACGCGGCCGTTGGCGGCGATCTTCGCCTCCTTCATCATCATGTCGGTGACCGGCATGGAACGCATCTTCGCCGCCACCTTGTCGGGATCGTCGGTGCCCACCTCCTGCACCGCCTTCAGGTAATGGCGGACCGACGAATAGACGCCGGCCTGGTTCATCGACGGCTTGCGGCCGGTCCGCTCCTCGAACTTCTTCGACCAGCCGCGGGTTTCCTCGGTCATGTCCCAGTAGAAGGAATTCGCCAGCATCAGCCCCTGCGAGGTCTCCAGCCCCAGCGCCTGGATGTCGTTGATGTTCAGCAGCAGCCCCGCCAGCGTCTGGCCGCCCTGTGGAATGCCGAACTCGGCTGCCTGCTTGACGCCGTTGATGGTGTCGCCGCCGGCATTGGCGAAGGCCACCACCTCGGCCCCCGATGCCTGCGCCTGCAACAGGTAGGAGGAGAAGTCGGATGCGCCCAGCGGATGGCGCACGCTGCCCTTGATGGTGCCGCCGAGCTGCTTGACCGTGTTGGCCGCCTCGGCTTCCAGCGAATGGCCGAAGGCATAGTCGGCGGTGATGAAGAACCAGCTCTTGCGGCCCTGCTCGACCAGCGCGCGGGCGGTGGCGGAGGCCACGGCATGGTTGTCCCAGGTCCAGTGGAAGCCATAGGGGCTGCATTCCTTGCCGGTCAGGTCGGTCGAACCGGGGCCGGACATCAGGAACAGGCGCTTCTTGTCCCGCGTGATCGCCTGCACCGCCAGCGCTGCGGCGGAGTTCGGCACGTCGGCGACGACGTCGACCTTCTCGGTGTCGATCCACTGGCGGGCCAGATTGGCGGCGATGTCCGCCTTGTTCTGGTGGTCGCCGACGATGATCTCGATCTTCGTGCCGTTTATGGCGTTGCCGAATTCCTCGGCGGCCATCCGCGCGGCCACCGCCGACCCCTCGCCGTTGATGTCGGCATAGATGCCGGAGCGGTCGGACAGCATGCCGATCTTGATGACGTTGTCGGACATCTGGGCCTGGGCGGCGCCGGATGCCAGGACGGATCCCAACACGGCCAGGGCGGTGCCGGCAAGAAGAAGTGTACGCATGGTTCGCTCCCTAATTCGACTATTCTTGATGTTTTGGACTCATCGCCCCCGACCGGACGGCCGGGAGGCGGAGATCAGTGGGTGGTATAGCCGCCGTCGACGGGCAGGGCCGCTCCGGTGATCGACCCCGCGGCGTCGGAGCACAGGAAGGCGATGGCGGATGCGACCTCCTCCGGGGCGATCAGCCGGCCGGTCGGCATCCGTTCCAGAAACACCGTCTGCAACACCTGATCCTCCGGCAGGCCGGTGACCTGCGCCTGCTGGGCGATCTGCCGCTCGATGATCGGGGTCAGCACGGTGCCGGGACAGACCGCGTTGCAGGTGATGCCGTGCGGGGCGACCTCGATCGACACCGACTTGGTCAGGCCGATGAGGCCGTGCTTGGCGGCGACATAGGCCGGCTTGTGCGGGGCGCCGACCATGCCCAGCACCGAGGCGGTGTTGACGATGCGCCCCCAGCGCCGCTCCCGCATGGACGGCAGCGCCGCCTTGATGGCGTGGAAGGCGGCGCTGAGATTGACCGCCAGCAGCAGGTCCCATTTGTCGTCGGGGAACTCGTGCAGGGCGGCGACATGCTGGACGCCGGCATTGTTCACCAGGATGTCGACCGGCCCCAGCCGGTCGGCGGCATCGGCCATCATGGCGCGCACCTCCTCCGGCCGGCTCAGGTCGGCGGCGGAATAGACGATGCGGTTGCCGGTCCGCTCGGCGATCTCGGCGCAGTTGCGGTCGATCTCGGCGCGGTCGCCAAAGCCGTTGACCATCACGTCGCAGCCCCGGCCGGCAAGTGCCCGCACCGTCGCCAGCCCGATGCCGCTGGTCGATCCGGTGACGACGGCGATTCTGGCGGCGGCTATTCTGTTCTGCATGTCTCTTCGTTCCCTGGTCTGATGATAGCGCGTCAGAACGCCACCTGATCGGCGCCCTTGAGGTGGAGCATGGCGCGCGCCTCCTCAGGCGTGGCGACCTCCAGCGACAGCTCCTCCAGGATGCGGCGGATCTTCGCCACCTGCTCGGCGCTGTTGCGGGCGAGCCGGCCCTTGGCGAGATACAGGCTGTCCTCCAGCCCGACGCGGACGTTGCCGCCCATCACCGCGGCCATGGTGGTGAAGGGGATCTGGTGGCGGCCGGCGGCCAGCACCGACCATTCGTAATCCTTGCCGAACAGGCGGTCGGCGGTCTCGCGCATGAAGACGAGGTTGCGCTCCTCGGCACCGATGCCGCCGAGGATGCCGAAGATGGTCTGGATGAACAGCGGCGTCTTCACCAGCCCGCGGTCGAGGAAATGCGCGAGATTGTAGAGGTGTCCGACATCGTAGCATTCGAACTCGAAGCGGGTGCCGCAGCCCTCGCCGAGATGTTCGAGGATGTAGGCGATGTCGCGGAAGGTGTTGCGGAAGATGAAATCGTCGGTGCTGCGCAGATAGGGCTCCTCCCAATCATGCTTCCAGTCCTTGTAGCGGTCGGCCAGCGGGAAGATGCCGAAATTCATCGATCCCATGTTGAGCGAGCACATCTCCGGCTTGGCCAGCAGCGGGGCGGCGAGGCGCTCCTGCACCGTCATGTTGAGCGAGCCGCCGGTGGTGATGTTCAGCACCGCGTCGGTCGACTGCTTCAGCCGCGGCAGGAACTGCATGAACACCGCCGGGTCGGGCGTCGGCTGGCCGGTGCGGGGATCGCGGGCGTGCAGATGCAGGATCGCGGCCCCGGCCTCCGCCGCGCCGACGCCCTGCTCGACGATCTCGTCCGGCGTGACCGGCAGGGCGTCCGACATGGTGGGGGTGTGGATCGATCCGGTCAGCGCGCAGCTGATGATGACCTTTTTTACTGATGCGGGCTTCTTCGATGCGGCCATGCAAGGCCCTCCTGTGCTGGTCCGGACGGAACGGCCCGGACGATTCGAATTGGGGTTGTGGATGGGGAACGCCTATCCGCGTTCGAGACCATCCAGGCGCTGGAGATGGGCGGCGAGGCGGGCGGCGATTTCTTCCCGCTGCCCCTCGCTCCAGGTGCGGAAACCGGCGCCGGACTTCATGCCGAGCCGCCCGGAAGCGACCAGATCGCGGAGGAGGGGCTGCGGGCCCGGCGTGCGGTCGAGATCGGGCAGGACATGGCCGTGGACCGCGAGCGTCAGGTCGGTGCCGACGAGATCGGCGTTCTCCAGCGGCCCCAGGACGGCGAGACGCCGGCCGAAGCTGGCCTTGACCACGGTGTCGACCGTCTCGGCATCGCACACGCCGTCCTGAACCAGCGCGATCGCCTCGCGCCACAACGCATGTTGCAGGCGGTTGCCGATGAAGCCGGGCACATCCTTGCGGACCTCCACCGGCTGCTTGCCGATGGACTTCAGCAGGCCGGTCACCGCATCGACCGCCGCATCGGCGGTTTCGCGCGTCCGCACCACCTCGACCAGCGGGATCAGATGGGCCGGGTTCCACCAGTGGGTGCCGAGCGCGCGGCTGCGGTCGCGCAGCGGCTCCATGATCCGGGTGATCGGGATGACCGACGTGTTGCTGGCGAGCAGCGCATGGGACGGCGCCGCCGCTTCCGCCGCCGCCAGGACGCGCTGCTTGAGGGCAAGATCCTCCGGCACCGCCTCGATGACGATGTCGGCGGCGGCGACGGCCTCCTCCAGCCTCTCCCGCGGCTGGATGCGGTCGGCGGCGGCGCTGTCCTGCCCGAGATCGCGGAAGCTCCGGCGGATGCGGTCGAGGATGCCGGCCCGGTGGCCAGGGTCGGGTTCCTGGATGTCGACGCGATGGCCGGCGGCGGCGAAGGCTTGCGCGATCCCCTGCCCCATCATCCCGGCGCCGATGATGGCGATGCGCTGGTGTGTCATGGCCTGTGCATTCCCCCTTCGCGTGACCGGCGCCCGTCAAGGCGTTGCACTGATTGTTCGCTATGGACGCTGTTTGGAAAGGCTGGTAAGCAATGGCCGTGCCAGACGGCCAAGTGACTGCTGCGGCACGGTTTTGCCGAAGCCCTGTCCGGCAACGGCAGCCGGATGCCTACGATTGCGGACAGCCGGCCGCGTGGCGAAGCCCCGCTTCCCTGGAAATCGGCGCTTCCGTCCTGTTCATTTTTCTGACAGATACTGTGCGTAATATTGACAGTCCGTAACGGGGAGGGCTGGGGATGCCCACGGATCGGAGCGAGCAGTTCGCGGCGGCATGCGCGCTGATGGCGATGGTCGACGAGATGATCGACGGCGCCCTGCTGGTCGACCGCGACGCCCGCATCGTCTGGTCGAACGACAAGCATGTCTGGTTCACCGAAAAGCTGATGGCGCAGTTGGGGTTCCAGTCGCGGGCGGAGGCGATCGGCCAGCCGGTGGAGCGCGTCATTCCGCACAGCCGGATGCGCGAGGTGGTGGAAAGCGGCCGGTCGATGCCGCTCGACATCATGCGCTATGGCGAGCATACGCTGCTGGTCAGCCGTCTGCCGCTGCGCGACGAACGGGGGGAGGTCATCGGCGCCCTCGCCTTCGCCCTGAAGAACAGCCTGACCTATCTCCGCCCCATCGCTGACCGTTTCAACAAGCTGCAATCACGGCTGACCCGGGTGGAACAGGAACTGGCGGCCAGCCGGGCGTCGAAATACACGGTCGAGAACCTGATCGGCTTCAGCCCGGCGATGCTCCAGGTCAAGCGGCTGGTGCGCCGGGCCGGCCAGATCACCTCGGCGGTGCTGCTGCTGGGCGAGACCGGAACCGGCAAGGAGCTGGTGGCGCAGTCGATCCATGCCTGCTCCGACCGCGCCCACCGTCCCTTCGTCGGCGTCAACACCGCCGCCATTCCCGAAAACCTGCTGGAAGCGGAGTTCTTCGGCGTCGCCCCCGGTGCCTACACCGGCGCCGGCCGCCAGCCGCGCCCCGGCAAGTTCCAGCTGGCCGACGGCGGCACCCTGTTCCTCGACGAGATCGGCGACATGCCGCTGCCGTTGCAGGCCAAGCTGCTGCGCGTCTTGCAGGAACGCGAGGTCGAACCGCTCGGCTCCAATCAGGTGGTCAAGGTCGACGTCCGCATCATCGCGGCGACCAGCCGGCCGCTGGCCGAGATGGTGCGCAGCGGCGCCTTCCGGCCGGACCTCTATTACCGGCTGAATGTCTTCCCGATCCAGCTGCCGGCGTTGCGCGACCGCCGGGACGATCTGGAGATTCTCGCCTCGCTGTTCTCGGAGAAGGTGGCGCTCAGCCTCGACCAGCCGATGCGCGACCTCACGCCGCCGGCGCTCGACCTGCTGCGGCGCCATGACTGGCCCGGCAACATCCGCGAACTGGCCAATGTCATCGAACAGGTCTATGTGCGCACCGAAGGCGACCGCATCCTGGCGGAGGATTTCGCGGACATCCTGCCGGACGCCCCCCTCGACCGTCCCGCCTCGGCCAAGGGAAAACGCCCGCTGGCCGCGACGATGGACGATCTGGAACGGTCGCTGATCCTCGAAGCACTCGCCGACAGCCGGGGCAACAAGCTGGAGGCCGCCCGCAGCCTCGGCCTGTCGCGCACCAACCTCTATGCGAAGCTGCGCAAGCACGGCATTCCCGTGCAACCGGACGACTGAGGCCGGCAGCCACCGCGGCCTTGACAATATTCCTATAGTTTGGCAGGATCGCTGCCGTCGGCGGGCCAACTGCGCCCGCGGCTTCCCCGACATATCCCCTTCCCCACCCGCCGTGCGCCTGCCCAGGCCCGCGGCCCGAGGAGTTTGTGCGCCATGAGCCTTGCCGCCATGGGCGACGTCGCGTGCATCGCCGTCGCCGCCATCACCGTGCCCGACAGCCACGCCCGCCGCCGCATCGACGACGAGGATCTCGATTCGCTCGCCCGCTCCGTCGAAGAGGTCGGGCTGTTGCAGCCCATCGTCGTTCGTCCGCTGGGAAACGGGCGGTACGAGCTGCTGGCCGGGGCGCGCCGGCTGCGTGCGGTGCAGGCGCTCGGCCGGGCCGGGGTGCCGGCGGTGGCGGTGTCCAATGAAAGCGCCGCGGTGCTGTCGCTGGTCGAGAACACGCAGCGCCAAGGTCTGGACGCGCTGGAACTGGCCGAAGCGCTCCAGCGCCTCGTGGAGCAGGGCTGGGGGCGCGAGGCTCTGGCCCGGCTGGTCGGACGCAGCACCAGCTGGGTCGGCGATCTGCTGAGCCTGAACCGGCTGCCGGACTGGATCAAGGCGGAGTATGCGCAGGTGCGGCGGGTGGTCTCGCGCTCCCTGCTGGTGGAGGTCGCGCGGGTGCGCGACGCGGAGGCACAGGCGGCGTTGTGGCGGGAGGCGAGGGGCGGCGCGCTCACCGTGCGGCAGGCGCGGCGGATGCGGCGCGAGGCCCTGCCGGCATTGCCCCGCGCCCTGTCGGCGGTGCGGCGCTGCGCCCGCCAGCTGGACCGGATCGACGCCGCGCCGGATCTGGCGGAGGCGGACCGGTCTGCACTGCTGGCGCTGCGCGACAGGATCGACACGCTGCTGGCCACCGGGGGTGGAGCAGGGGAAGCGCGCCCCGCAAGGGAACGGCCGGTGCCGCGGCCGTAACCCGTGACCCATGACCCGCGAGCCCTGGTATCAGGCGGCCCGATCGTCCTGCAGTCCAAGCCTTTCCACCATCATCTTTCTCATGATGTGCTTCTGGGGCTTGCCCGTCACCGTCATGGGGATGTCCGTGACGAAAGAGACGTGCTTCGGCACCTTGTGGTGGGAGATATTGTCGCGGCAATAATGCTGCACCTCCTCGACGGTGCACTCCATCTCGGGTTTGAGCTTGATCCACGCCGCGACGATTTCGCCCAGGCGTTGATCGGGCAGGCCGAAGACCTGCACCTCCTGGATCTTGGGATGCAGATACAGAAAGTCCTCGATCTCCCGGGGCGAAATGTTCTCGCCGCCACGAATAATCAAATCCTTGCTCCGGCCGACGACCTTGAGGTAACCGGCTTCGTCCAGGATGACGAGATCGCCGGTGTGCATCCAGCCGTCCTGGTCGATGGCCTCGGCGGTCTTCTGCGGCTCCTCCCAATAGCCCTGCATGAGGCCGTAGCCGCGCGTCAGCAGTTCACCGCGAACGCCCAAGGGGACCACCCGCCCGTTCGCATCCACGATCTTCGCTTCGACATGGGGGTGGATCGTGCCGACAGTGGAGACACGCCGTTCCAGCGTATCGTCGGGCTCGGTCTGGAAAGTGATAGGACTCATTTCCGTCGTGCCCATGCAGATCGTGATCTCGCGCATGTGCATCTGCGCAACCACACGCTTCATGATCTCGACCGGACACGGTGCGCCCGCCATGATGCCGGTGCGCAGGGAGTGCAGGTCGTAGGACGCGAACTCCGGATGGTCCAGCTCGGCAATGAACATCGTCGGTACGCCGTACAGCGCCGTGCAGCGCTCCTGGTCGACGGCTTTCAGCACGGCAAGCGGATCGAACCCTTCCCCCGGGAAGACCATTGCCGCACCGTGGGTCGTGCAGCCGAGCACCCCCATGCCCATGCCGAAACAGTGATAGAGCGGGACGGGAATGCATACGCGGTCATGCTCGGTGAACCGTTGGCGCCGCGCCACGAAGTAGCCGTTGTTGACGATGTTGTGATGGGTGAGCGTCGCGCCTTTCGGCAAGCCCGTCGTGCCGCTGGTGAATTGAATGTTGATGGGATCTTCCGGTTGCAGCTGCGTTGCCAGTTGCTGGAGGTCCCCGCATGCATCGGCATCCCGCAACAGCGAATCATACGCGATGAAACCCGGAACCAATTCATCGCCCATGAGCACGAGCGACCGCAGATGCGGCAGGCGGGCAAGCTTCAGATCTCTGGCACCGCCGGTGCCGAGTTCGGGAGCGAGCTGGCGGATCATTTCAACATAGTTGCTGCTCTTGAACGACGGTGCGAGCACCAGCGCGCGCGCCGCCACCTTGTTCAACGCGGCCTCAAGCTCGCTGAGGCGATAGGCGGGGTTGATGGTAACGAGAATGAGGCCGGCCTTCGCCGAGGCGAACTGCGTGACGACCCATTCGACGCGATTGGGAGCCCAGATGCCGATGCGGTCGCCGGGCTTCAGCCCCAGACTGAGGAAGCCGCGCGCCAGCCGGTCCGCCTCGTCATTCAGTTGCCGCCATGTCCAGCGGATATTCTGCTGCGGGATGATCAGCGCATCGCGCGCAGGCCACCGTTCGGCCGCGCGTTCAAGCGTCGCACCGACCGTCTGGTACAGCAAAGGCTGGTCGCTCGTTCCACTGACATAGCTCAGCATAACGCTTCTCCCCTTTGATCAAGCGAGTTTCTTCTTCGGATCGTGAAATCCAATGCAAAAGGCAGCAAGCAGCGCCTTCTAACAAGCGCATCCTGAATTCTGAAAACGGCAACACCGGTTACCTGGGAGGCGGACGCGCTGCATGGGTTCATCATGCATGGCCGTGCCGTCCATGGCCTGCTTCATGCGCTGACGCGTGCCATTCCTCATAACCACATCATGGCACCGGCGCCGGGATCATCATCGCGATGGCAGCGCTTTTGTCACGGCAGTTTTTCTGAGCGGTTTGCTGCGTTTTTCTGGTTTGTCAGGCGCCGGACTCGTCGGGCACGGTACAAGGCATGTGCCGGCGCAAGGCTATGTCGGACCGCAACCTGCAAGCCCGGCGATCGTCGGCGGGTGAAGCGAAACGCGCCGCGCTTGGCGGCAATCCAAAACCGAACTTGCGGCTGACGCTGATCAAGGAGTGATCTGAATGGGTCCGCTCAAGGGTTTCCGTATCATTGAAATGGCCGGGATGGGACCGGGGCCGTTCTGCGGCATGCTTCTGTCGGATCTGGGCGCGCAGGTGCTCAGAGTGGAACGGCATGGAACAAGCGCCGATGTCTACGATCCTTTGCAGCGCAACCGGTTGCGCCTGGCGCTGGACCTGAAGGACCGGGATCAGGTGGCTGTGCTGCTCGACATCGTCGAGCACGCCGATGCCTTGTTCGAAGGGTACCGTCCCGGCGTGGCGGAGCGCCTGGGATTCGGGCCGGACGACTGCCTGGGCCGCAATGCAAGGCTGGTGTATGGGCGCATGACCGGCTGGGGGCAGGACGGGCCGCTCGCGAGCCGCGCCGGACACGACATCAATTACATCGCCTTGAGCGGCGCGCTGCACGCCATCGGCCGGCCGGGCGAACGGCCGGTGCCGCCTCTCAACCTAGTGGGAGATTTCGGCGGCGGCGGCATGCTGCTCGCGTTCGGCATGCTGTGCGCGCTGCTGGAGCGTGAGCGATCCGGCCAGGGACAGGTGGTGGATGCGGCGATGGTGGATGGTTCCATCGCGCTGATGGCCATGCTCCTGGGCATGCAGGCGCATGGCTCGCACTGCAACCAAGTCGGCGAGCACTTTCTTGCGGGCGCCGCGCATTACTACGATACCTATCGAACCAAGGACGGCAAATTCATGGCCGTGGGTCCGCTCGAACCGCAATTCTATGCGGAACTCATCGCCAAGGCCGGGCTCGATCCGAAGCTGTTCGGGGACCGGGGCTTCATGAGTGCCGAGGATGGTCCGCAATGCTGGGCGGAACTGAAACCACTCCTCGCCGAGCAGTTCATGACCCGCACGCGCGATGAGTGGTGTGCGGTGTTCGCGGGCAGCGACGCCTGCGTCACGCCGGTGCTGACGCTCGAGGAGGCCCCCCGCGATCCGCACAATCGGGCGCGGCAGGCGTTCGTCGAGGTCGCCGGCGTCCCCCAGAACGCCCCCGCGCCGCGCTTCAGCCGCACACCGGCGGCACACCCCGCGCCGGCCACCGCCGAACCGGCAGCCGTGAAGGAACTGCTGTCGCAATGGGGCTGCAGCCGTGAACAGGTGGCCAGGGCCGCGGCATTTTCGGCGCAACGCGCCGTCACAGCAGAGATCGCGTCATGACTTGTGAGACTCTCAGCCCGCTGACGGCGATGAAGGCACGCCCAAGGGAGCGCTTTTCCTGCGAAGTGGCGCTGTCATTGTCGGAGGTCACCAAATTTGCCGACTCCGTCGGCGACAACAACCCGATACATCATGACATCGCCTATGCCGCGACCACCCGTTTCGGCCGGCCCACGGCGAGCGGACCTCACGCCACGTCTTTGCTGCTTGCCCTGACGGCGTCTCATTTCTCCAAGAAGGGGGCAATGCTGGGCCTGGAGTTCTGGATCCGGTTCAGGCGTCCGATCTATGCGGATGAAACCATTCGATTGGAATGGCTGGTGAGAAAGGTCGCCTGGAACGAGAAATTGCGGGGCGAGATCGTTGATCTGCGGGGCCGTATCAAGGGACAGGATGGCAAGACGTCCCTCGCGGCCAAAGGCCGGGTGCTGCTTACGGATCGCCTTTAGCCAGTGTCCGGATCGAACGGACTTTTACCGCGACGGCGTCGGGAAAGGCGGCAGGCGGGAGGGGACGTTTGCGGTTCTTTCCTGCATCCTGATGCGCGTAGAACGAGAAAGCCCTGCCAGCGGAGGACCGATTGATTACATCTTCTGCCCCCGGACGGAACGTTCCGACATTCGTGCCCGACTCGCCCGCGGCGTGGCGGCGATTGCTGATCGCCCTGGCGATCGCAACGGTCGGCAGCGTCGGCGTGTGGTCGGTCGTGATCGTGCTGCCGACGGTCCAGGCCGAATTCGGCGGCACGCGCGCCGTGGCGTCGCTCGCCTACACATTGGCGATGATCGGTTTTGGCCTCGGCGGAGTCATCACGGGCCGTCTGACGGACCGCGTCGGCATCATCCCCGCGATGGCGATGGGCGTTCTGTCACTGCTGCTCGGTTATCTTTCGGCCGGCATTTCGAATGCGCTCTGGCAATTCAACATGGCGCATTTCCTGGTCGGGTTCGGCGCATCGGCGACCTTCGCGCCGTTGATGGCGGAAGCGTCGCGCTGGTTCGTGCGCCGGCGCGGAATCGCGGTGGGGATCGCGGGCAGCGGATTCTATCTTTCCGGTGCCCTGTGGCCTCCGCTCATCAACCGGGGCATCACCCATTACGGCTGGCAGACGACGCACCTCGCTCTCGGCATTTTTTGCGGAGCCGCGATGACGGTGCTTGTCCTCATACTCCGGTCGAGCATCGGCAGGACGCAGCAGCACCGGCCCGGTGCTGACACCCGCCCGAGCGTCGATACCAGACTCAGCCCCAACGTTCTGACGGTGGTTCTCTCGATCGCGAGCTTCTGCTGCTGCATGGCAATGGCGATACCGCAGGTGCATATCGTCGCTTATTGTGGCGATCTCGGTTACGGCGTCGGGCGCGGAGCCGAAATGCTGTCGCTGATGCTGGCCTTCGGCGCCGTCAGCCGGGTCGGGTCGGGCATCATAGCCGATCGGCTCGGCGGCCTCGCGACCCTGCTGATCGGATCGGTGGCGCAGGCCTCGGCACTCACGATGTACCTGTTCTTCGACGGGCTCACGCCGCTCTATGTGGTCTCCGCCTTGTTCGGCCTGTTCCACGGCGGAATCGTGTCGAGCTACGCCATCATCGTTCGCGAGACGATGCCTGCGAGCGAAGCGGCAACGCGCGTCGGCACGGTGATCATGGTCTCCCTGCTCGGCATGTCGGCCGGAGGCTGGAGTTCCGGCATGATCTTCGACATGACCGGCTCGTATAACGCGGCCTTTCTGAACGGAGTCGGCTGGAACGCGCTGAACGCCGCCATCGTGCTGACGTTGCTGTTGCGATCGCGCGCCCGCACGGCATTTGCCTGATCCGGCCGCATTCCAGCCTTGGCGGTGATCTTGCCGGACAGTCCAACCTTTGAGCCCCCAGCCTCCGGGTTCCCCTGCCCCGCCGCCCACACCGGCGGGGCCTCATGCCCCCATGCTCTTCCCCATGCCGTTGAGGGAGCCTTTCCTGACGGCGGCGAGAGCCCGCGCCTGAACGACGATCGCCGGCGCGTCAGCCTCGAAGAGGTCGGGAACCTGGATGCCCGAGGCGAGAAACTCCCGGAACGTCTTCATCTTGGCGCAGTCGGCGTTGCTGTCGGAGCAGACGAGATAGTATCCGCCGTTCCGTTCGGGGCCGTCGCCGAGCGGCCGGACCAGCCGCCCGGACCGCACATCCTCTTCGATCAGCAGATCCTGACCGAGCGCGACGCCGAACCCTTCGATCGCAGCCTTCAGTGCGAGGTGCTCATCGGCGAAACTCAGGCCCTTCGTGAAGTCCAGGCCATCCATATCCCGCGCAGCGCACCATATCCGCCAGCTCTCGCGGAACTCGTCGTGCAGCAACAGGTGATGCCGCAGGTCTTCCAGTTTCTCCAGCGGCGGGCCGTTGGCCAGCAGACGGGGACTGCAAACGGGATCCAGCCGCTCCGGGCGAATGAGGATGCTCCGGAAGCCCGGGAAATGTCCCGTGCCGTATCGAATGACGGCATCGACCAGACCCTGGCGGACCTCCTCAAGCTCGATGGAAGAACTCAGCCGAACGTCGATATGAGGGTTGTCGTCGAGGAACAGTGGAAGACGGGGAAACAGCCACTTCACCGCAAATGCGGCCTGCACCCCGATCGAGAAGACCTCTACCGAGCGTTTCACCGCAATCCGTTGCGTTGATTCGGAGATGATGCTGAAGGCGTTTCGCAGCGCCGGCAGATAGGATTGTCCGGCTTGAGTAAGAGCCAACGACTTGTGAAGGCGCCGAAACAGCTTCACGCCCAGCAGATCCTCAAGAGACTTCACGTGCTGGCTCACGGCACCGGCCGTCACGTTCAGTTCATTCGCGGCCAGTTTGAAGCTGAGATGGCGCGCCGAGGCCTCGAAAGCCCGCAATGCGTTCAGCGGCGGCATTCGGTAGGACATCCAATGCTCCTTCTTTTTGGCAGAAAAACAAGCCTTCCGGTGTTTGCTGCCTTCGACGTTCAGAGGAACGAGCAGCGCAGGTCGTTCACCAGATCGGTCTTCTCCCAGGAGAAACCGCCATCCGCCTCGGCCTCGCGGCCGAAGTGGCCATAGGCCGCCGTGCGCGCGTAGATCGGCCTGTTGAGGCCGAGATGCGTGCGGATGCCGCGCGGGGAGAGGTCCACCAGCTGCTGGAGCACGTCCGACAGACGGTGCATATCCACCTTCCCCGTGCCTGCGGTATCGACATAGACGGACAGCGGCCTCGACACCCCGATCGCGTAGGAGAGCTGGATCGTGCATTTGTCGGCCAAGCCGGCTGCGACGACGTTCTTCGCCAGATAGCGCGCCGCGTACGCGGCCGAGCGGTCCACCTTTGTCGGATCCTTGCCCGAGAAGGCGCCGCCACCGTGCGGGGCCGCACCGCCATAGGTGTCGACGATGATCTTGCGGCCGGTCAGGCCGGCGTCGCCGTCCGGGCCGCCAATGACGAAGCGGCCGGTCGGGTTCACGTAAAAGGACGGCTCGTCGCACATCCAGCCTTCCGGCAGCACGTTCAGGACATGCGGACGGACGATCTCCCGGATGTCGGCCTGGGAGTACGTCTCGCCGTGCTGGGTCGAGACCACCACCGAGGTGGCGCGGGTCGGGCGGCCGTTGACGTACTGGAGGGTGACCTGGCTCTTGGCGTCCGGACCGAATTCGATGGCGGCGCCGGAGTGGCGGGCCTCGGCCAGCGACTTCAGGATGGCGTGCGCGTAGTAGACCGGCGCCGGCATCAGGGCCGGGGTCTCGTCGCAGGCGTAGCCGAACATGATGCCCTGGTCGCCGGCGCCCTCGTCCTTCCCGCCGGCGGCATCGACGCCCATGGCGATGTCGGCCGACTGGGAATGGACGAAGCACCTGACGTCCATCCTGTCCCAGTGGAAGCCGTCCTGCTCGTAGCCGATGTCCTTCACCGCATGGCGCGCGACCTGAACCAGCATGTCCGGAGTGATGCTCTCGGGACCGCGCACCTCGCCGGCCAGCACCACCTGGTTGGTGGTGCACAGCGTCTCCACCGCGACGCGGGCGTCCGGGGCGTGCGACAGGTAGAGGTCGACGATGGCATCGGAGATCCGGTCGCAGACCTTGTCCGGATGGCCCTCGGACACGGATTCGCTGGTGAAGAGATGGTTCTGTGTGGACACGGTGCGTTCCTTCCCATTTTTGCAAGGGGCCCAATTTTGAAAGGGAGCCCATTTCCGAAAGCGGAGATGCCGCCTTGCGTCATCCGCGGCCGGCCGGCGGCGCCGCGAACTCTTCCATTCCCGTGAAGAGCAATTGGCCGGCATAGTCGGCTATCGATCGTGGAACGAAGATCCGGAAGACCGGCGACGGGTCGGCCAGGATCACGCAGACCGATGCCTGGCCGAGGCGGCTGCGCGCGCAGTCGCCGGGGCCGAAGGATCGGGGCCGAAGGTCGAGCGGGCAGGTCTTGGCCAGCACATCGCGCGCCCGCGCTCCGGACAGGCGGAAGACGACGTGGCAATCCGAAACATCGACCGCCGCCGCATGTGTTCCGGCCAGCCCGCGCCGCAACTCCTCCAGCCGACGCCCGCAGTCGCCATCCGGCACTTCGGCCAGCCACTCGTCCGGACCGAACCAGACGATCGGACCGGAACGCGCGGTCTGCACCCGGTTCGGTTCCGTCGGGGGTCCGGCGCCCAAGGCCTGAGTCACCACCCGGTGGAACAGCCTGTCCGCCGGGTCGCCGCGCAGCAGGATCTTGCCCGTCGGCACGGTTTCCCAGGCACCGGTGATCCGATCCTCCGTGATGAGGGCCGGGGCTTGGACATATGGTGCGTCAGGCATGGCGGCGCTCCCCATCCGGATCGTAGAAGCAGGGTGGCACGATCGTGACCGGATGCGGCCCGCCGTCACGGCGGTACGCCGTGACCGTCTCGCCCAGCCGGCCCCGTCCCCCGGCCACCAGCGCCAAGGCGATGGAACGCCCCACCGCCGGACTGAAATGGCCGGTCGTTACGAAGCCCAGGGTCGGAACGGGCGGGACGGGTCGCGGGGTGTCGGTCAGATGGGTGCCGACGGGCAGGACCAGCGACGGGTCCGCGGTCAGCAGCCCGACCAGCTGCTTGCGGTCGTCGCGGAGCATGTCGGCCCGGAACAGCGACCTTTTCCCGACAAAGTCGCGGGCCGTGGCGGCCGGCACGCCCTGGCCCAGATCGACCGGGGTGACGGTTCCGTCGGTATCCTGTCCGACCACGATGAAGCCCTTCTCTGCCCGCAGCAGATGCATGGCCTCCGTTCCGTAAGGAGTGAGGCCGAAGGTCTCCCCGGCGCGGACGAGGCTTTCCCAGAGCGCCAGCCCGTGGCGGGCGGGCACGTTGATCTCGAAGGACAGATCACCCGAGTAGGCGATCCGGAAGACCCGCGCCGGCAAGCCGGCCACGGTCCCCTGGCGCATCGACATGAAGGGAAAGCGCGCCGGATCGAGGTCGATGTCCGTCACCTGGCGCAGCAGGTCGCGGGCCAGCGGCCCGACCAGCGTGGCGTTCGCCCACTGCTCGGTGACGCAGGTGCAAAAGACGTCCAGATCGGGCCATTCGGTTTGCAGCCACTCCTCCAGCCAGCGCAGCACGCGCGCGGCACCGCTGGAGTTGGTCGACAGGAGAAAATGATCCGGCGCGAGCCGCGTGGTGACGCCGTCGTCGAAGACGACCCCGTTTTCGTTGAGCATCATCCCATAGCGGCACCGGCCGACCGCCAGCCCGCGCCGGGTCGTCACATACATGCGGTCCAGGAATTCCTCGGCGTCGGGTCCCTGGACCTCAATCTTGCCCAGCGTCGAGGCGTCCAGCAGGCCGACGCCGGTCCGCGCGGCGCGGGCTTCGCGCCGCACCGCCTGCTCGGCCGTTTCTCCCGGATTGGGAAAGCAGAACGGGCGGATCCAGGTGCCGGTATCCTCGAACACGGCGCCGTTGGCCTCGTGCCAGGGATGCATCGGGGTGCGCCGCTGCGGTGTGAAGGAGGGGCCGAGATGCGGGCCGGCGATGGCACCGAAGCGGACCGGCTTCAGGTTGGGACGGAAGGTGGTATGGCCCAGCGCCCCGATGCCCACGCCGCGCTGGCCGGCCAGCACGGCGAGGCCGTTCAGCGCCGAGGTCCGGCCCTGATCGGCTCCCATCCCCAGCGCCGTGTAGCGCTTGAGATGCTCGACGGCGCCGTACCCCTCCCGTTCGGCCAGCACGATGTCCGCGACCGTCACGTCGCTTTGCAGATCGACGAAGGATTTGCCCGGCAACGGTCCAGGCAACGGTCCAGGCACATGGGGCAGGAAGAGAGCGGGCTCCTCCTCGTCATCCGTGCCGGGCGGCGGCGGGTGCGGGATTTCCGCCCCGCTCCCCACGCCGGCTTCCGCTTGGCCGGCTGCCGCCTGGCCGGCGGCCAGCCCCTCGGCGACGCAGGCGGACAGGGTGAAGCTGCCGTTGCAGGCTCCGGCCGGCCGGCTGCGATTCAGGGTCGGCGGCTCGCCCGGCACATGCGCGCCGACGTCCGGACGGAAGCGCAGCCGCCCACCCGACTGGCTGAAGAGCTGGACTGACGGGATCCAGCCACCGGACATGGCGACGACGGAGCAGGGCAGTTCCATCGCCGCCGCGCCCACGCCACGCCCGTCGTCGGCCAGCGCGCGGATCTCGACGCCGCGGACCGCCCGCCGGCCGCGCACGGCGGTCACCGCATGTCCGGGAAGGACACCGATGCCGGCCGCCCGCGCTCGCCGGACCAGGGCTCCCCGCGGTTGCGGCCGGATGTCGACGACGGTGACGCGGGCGCCGGCCCCGGCTGCCTCCAGCGCGGTGCGGTAGGCCGTGTCGTTGTTCGTGAAGACGACCATCGTTTGGCCCGGCATCACGGCGTACCGGTTGAGATAGGTCCGCACCGCCCCGGCAAGCATGACGCCCGGCCGGTCGTTGTCGGGAAAGACCAGAGGGCGTTCGACGGCGCCGGTCGCCAGCACCACCTCCCGCGCCCGGATCTTCAGCAGGCGCTGGGCGGGCGGAGGCACCATGGAGTCCCCGCGTTCCTCGACCGCGATCAGGTAATTGTGATCGTGGAAAGCCACGACGCTCGTCCGTTTCAGCGTCTCCACCTCCGGCAGGCTGTCCAGTTCGCCGACCATCGCGGCGACCCAGGCGCGCGCGGCGCGGCCGGCCGGCGTGTCGGGTTCGTCGATCAGGGCTCCCCCCAGTTCGGCGTTCTCGTCGGCGAGGACGACCGACGCCCCTGCCCGCCCGGCGGCCAGGGCTGCGGCCAGACCGGCGGGGCCGCCGCCGACCACGAGCACGTCGCAATGCATGTACCGGTGCTCGTACCGGTTCGCGTCGCGCTGCTCCGGCACGGGCGCCGAACTTGCCGCCTTCCGCAGCATCCGCTCGTAGAGCGGCCACAGCCGGCGGGGCCACGAGAATGTCTTGTAATAGAACCCCGGCGGCAGGAAGCGGGAGAACCGGTCGGCGATCCAGCCGAGCGGGTCGGGGCCGGTCCCGGCGGGCGACAGCTGCGCGAAGGCCTCCAGCCCCTGCCGCAGCGGGACCATGGTCGGCCGGATGTTCGGTTCCAGCGCCGCGCCGGACCCGAGCGTCACCAGAGCGCCCGGCTCCTCCGGGCCGGCGGAGACGATGCCTCTGGGGCGGCCGTACTTGTAGCTGCGGCCGAGGAGCCGGACTCCGTTCGCCAGAAGAGCGGAAGCCAGGGTATCGCCCGCATATCCCTGGTAGTCGCGGCCATCGAAGCGGAAGTCGAGCGGACGGGAGCGGTCGATGCCGCCGCCGCCCGCCAGGCGGTTGGTCTGCGCGGCCCGGCGAACCGGGCACGCGTCAAGGATGGGGGTCACACCGTCCATGGGAATCAGGCCTATGACAGAGGGCACCGCGCTCATCCGGCCGTTGCGGCAGGTGGCGGTTCATCCGGGCGGTAAACCGCCAGGATCCGGCCGGTTGCGGTATCGCGGAGCAGGTTGAACCAGCGCCGGCACCCGGCGGCGTGCAGCCAGCGCTCGCGGTGCGGGCCACGGGTGTTGCTGCGGAAGAACAGGTAATCGCCCCACTGCTCGTCCGTCCGGTCCATCGGGGTCGCGGGGCGCGCGATGTGGGCTTCCCCATGGTAGGAGAATTCGGTCTGGTCGCGCTCCGAGCACCAGGGGCAGCGAATCACCAGCATGGCGGTTCCTTTTCTGCAAGATGGTCTAGTGCGCCACGGTGGCTGCCGCGCCCTCGTCGATGAGGGCGCCGCTGTGGAACCGCTCCATGCCGAACGGCTCGGCCAGCGGGTGGGGAGTACCGCGCGCAAGACAATGGGCGAAGACGAAGCCGGACGCGGGGGTCGCCTTGAACCCCCCGGTGCCCCAGCCGCAATTGAAGAAGAGATTGCGTACCGGCGTGCCGGAGATGATCGGCGAGCGGTCGGCGGTGATGTCGCAGTTTCCCGCCCACTGCCGCATGAACCGCAGCCGTGACAGGGAGGGAAAGAGTTCGAGCAGGGCGCGGACGGCCAGTTCCACCTGATCGAAGCTGCCGCGCTGCGCGTAGGACACGTACGGGTCGGAGCCGGCCCCCATCACCAGTTCGCCCTTGCCCGACTGCGAGACGTAGAGGTGGATGGCGTTCGACATCACGACATGGTCCAGGAACGGGCGGACCGGTTCGGAGACGAACGCCTGCAGGGGAGAGGTCTCCAGCGGCAGGCGGAACCCCGCCATGGTCGCCAGAACGCCGCTGGCCGCCGCCACCGCACAGCCGACGACGCGCGCCCCGATGAAGCCGCGCGTCGTTTCCACGCCGGTCACGGTTCCGCCCCGCGTGCGGAAGCCCAGCACCTCGCAGCGCTGGATGATGTCCACGCCGTGGGCGTCCGCGCCCCGGGCGTACCCCCAGGCCACGGCGTCGTGCCGCGCGACCCCGCCGCGTTTCTGGTGCAACGCCCCGAGCACCGGAAACCGGCAGTCCAGGTTCATCGACGGCAGCATCCGGCGGATTTGGGCGGGATCGAGGAATTCGGAATCGACGCCGTTGAGATGGATGGCGTTGCCCCGCCGTTGGATCTCGTGCAGGTCGTGGAGGCTGTGCGCGAGGTGGATGACGCCACGTTGCGAGAACATGACGTTGAATCCCAGCTCGGCCGACAGCCCCTCCCACAGGCGTATCGAGAAGTCGTACAGCGCCGCCGACGGGTCCTGCAAATAGTTGGACCGGATGATGGTCGTGTTGCGGGCCGTGTTGCCGCCGCCCAGCCAACCCTTTTCAAGCACGGCGACGTTGCGGACGCCGTGTTCCCTGGCCAGGTAATAGGCGGTGGCCAGACCGTGCCCGCCGCCGCCGACGATGACCACGTCATACTCCGGCTTCGGCTCCGGAGTGCGCCACATGCGCGGCCAGGTCCGGTTTCCGGCCAATCCGTGGCGAAGAAGATCGAGGAAGGAGTGCTTGTGCATCGGGGCCTCTTGATCCTGGGCCGGGCCGGAACGGCGCGCTACGTAATATTCTGTATCTCCGTGATCTCGTAGAACCACTCCGAGTGATCGTTATGATGGGAAAAGTGGGAGAGTCCGCGCTGCTTCCACAGAAGAAGCTGATTACGGATCAGGTCGCCATTCTTCTTCCAATGATCATTGTAGAGCATCAGCTCGATGGCATTCTTCTGTCGAATGGTAAAATCGAACTCCCACAGGGCGTGCTTCGCCTCCCACTCCTTGTAGGCGGCGATGACGCTCTGAATGCCGACGATGGAATTCAGGCCGATGAGCACCCGCCCATTGGGCTTCAGATAACGGCCGACCTGCTGGAGGAAGCGGGTGACTGTCTGGTCGCCCTCGAACATGGAGTAGTAGCTGTCCTCGCAGATGGTGCGGAACAGTTCCGGATCGTCCGGCGTCCGCCACCCCGGCGGATTGAAGAAGATGAGGTCGAACCTCCGGTTCTCGAGATCCCGGCTGTCGAACAGGTTGCTCACCAGAAAACGGAGGTGGGGACTGCGACCTCCCTGAAGCGACCGGAAATCGCGCTGCGCGATGCCGTAGTTGGCGCGGGCAACGTCGATGATGTGCTGGTTGATGTCCGTGGCGACGACGTTGCGGGCGCCGGCGATTGCCAGAAGGATCGCCAAAGCTCCGGAGCCGGTGCCGATCTCCAGGATATCGCCCATCTTTTCTTCGATGGTGACGTTCGACAGCAGATACTCGCCGAACGCCAGGCCCGCCTTGCTGGGCTGGAACACCTTGCCGTCCCGCCGCAACTTCACCTCGATCCCGAGACCGAAATAGTGGCTGCAGAGATCCTCGATGCCGGACTGCGGTAAAGCCCGCCCAGGCAGGGGCTGTGCCTCGACACTTTGAAGCATGGCAATTCCTCTCTGATTGAAGGAGTTGTTCGTCTGTCAACCCAGAGGGTTGGTGCCCAGCGATGCCGCGCGCTGCCAGCTCGCCTGGAAAGCTTCCTGCATAATCCGTCCCACATGGTGCCGCTCGAGGTGGTCGATCGCGGCGGCCGTGGTCCCCTTGGGTGTCATGACCTCGTGCCGAAGCGTCGTCGGATCCTCTTGCCGGGCGCGCAGGAGGGCGCCGGCGCCGGCGACGGTTTCCGTGGCGAGGGACCAGGCGTCGGAACGCGAGAAGCCCATTTCCACTGCGCAGTCGCGAAGCGCCTCGGCGAGATAGAAGACGTAGGCGGGGCCGCTTCCCGAGATGCCGGTCGCCTTGTCGATCATCGCCTCTTCGGGAACCTCCACCACCTGGCCAAGGCAGCCGAGCAGCCTCAGGGTATGGGCGTGGTGGGCGCCGGTGACCTCGGGCGTGCGGCAGAACACCGTAATTCCCTGGCCGATCAGGCACGGCGTGTTCGGGATGGTGCGGATGACCTGCCTGGTGCGGAAGCACTCCGAAAGCTCGGCGGTGGTGACCCCGGCCATCACCGAAACGATCAGATTGTCCGGCCCCATTGCGTGATTGATCGAATCGGCCAGCGGTCGCGTGTCGACCGGCTTCACAGCCAGGATCAGAGCGTCGTCGGGCGCCGGTCGATGGGACGCGACGACGTCGCAGGCGAGCGTGCGCCGCAACAGGTCCGCCTTTTCGCGGTCAGCCTCGACGATGATCAGCGGGGAAGCTTCGTTGCCGCGCCCGTCCAGGATGGCTTTGGCGATGGGAAAACCCATGTGGCCGCAGCCGTACATGATCAGGTTCGCCATGTCGTTTCCTTTTGGGTCGTTTCCTTTGGTGTCACCAACCGGGCGGGTGCCGGGTTGCGGACATTCGTGACTGACAGGCCCTGGACTACGCCGCGTTACGCAGCGTCATGTCCCGGATTGCCGGCCCGTCCAGCCGGCCGGCCTTGCGAATGGAGGCAAGCGTGCGGTGCGAAACCTCAAGCCGGCCGGCGACCGCCATGGTCACGTCGACCTGTTGTGGATCGGCCATTCTGTCCAGCGGCCAGCCCGCGCGTCGCAGAATGCGTTCCATCCGCAGATCCACCACGGCCATGAAATCGGTGATGCCGCGCGCCAGCCCGAACTCGACCATCGCGGCGAACATTTCATGGCTGGCGCGACACCATCCGTCAGCGTTGCGCACCGCCGGAGTGGACACGGCGAATCGGCTGGCTTCCCAGATTTGCGGCGAACTCGGGATGGCGTTCTGTCCGGCCAATGACGGGAAGGTGTTCTTGAGCATGTATGGGCCGGTGGTCGGCAGGAGACGGACGCATCCCCCCACCTCGCCATCATTCCGAACATACAGCAGGTAAAAGGGCTTTTGCGTATCGTACTCGTCGAGTTCCATGCCGTTGACGACGGCCACTTTCCAACCCAGACGCAAGTGAAACACTTGATGACGTAGCCGATACATGGCGGAAAGCATCGGAGCATGCGTGGCAGAGTCGCTTGGTCCAGATACCAGTATCATCCGCACCCCCATACAATGCGTTACACGAACATTATTTCTTGAATAGAAGCCACAGGGGGGAGTTCGCCGCACCTGTCCACCTGGACAGGATATCCGGTTGGGTTCGATGCGGCGAATTCGTGAACCCGACGGTGAAGCCGCGGATTCCGTTGATCAGGCTATATATTTACTGGGGTCGCCAAATTTTGAATTAAACGCATGCATTTCTACCATGCCGTGAATTTATTATGTCGCCAGCATGGACATAGGCATCGGCCAAACGCTCGGCCCGGTGCTCGTATGAAGGTGCGACGTAGCAGTTTGGGAGGGCGCCCAGCTCCGTCCCGGGGACTGCATGGACTTTCATATGGAGATCATTCCAGAGAGAACGGCCTGCAATGCGGCTTGCCGCGTGCTGAATACGCCAAATTTCTTTTGTGCGTTTTCTATGTGGAATTTCACTGTTCGCGGACTGAGCCCGACGATCTCGGCAATATCAGTTCTGCTTTTCCCTTTTGCCGCCCACTCCAGGCACTGCTTTTCCCGCGTCGTCAAATCAATGCTGGAGCGCTTCGTGTCCGCAAGTTCGCACTTGCAGACGGAGGCATGGAAATGAATGGATATAACGTGAAGCATCATCGCCAGATTCTCTATGTGCTCCTTGAACTGATCGAATTCTTTGGAGGAGCAGATATTGATGGTTCCTATGCGTCCGTTGCAGTTGTGGATGGGAACGGTCCAGCCATGACGTATTCCAAAAGACGCAGCCTGCCGAAACAGCACTTCCTGTTCCGGACGGGACGCATAAACGACTTCCGGCACTCCCCAGAAAAAGGGCACACAACTTTTTATCGAGGCTTCGATAACCGGATCTATCAGATCCAACTTATTGCGAATATAATAATCTGTCCAATCACTTTTATAATTCCCAATTAAGAATGGTGATCGTGCACTGTTGGTTCCGACGCCGACGTTTAAATAAGCGTAAGACTCGATACTCAGTTCTGACAGAACGAAATTCATTGCCTCTTGCAGCTCTTCAAGATGGCGCGCTTTTGCAATCTCCTTTAAGTATCTTTGGCACGTATTCATGAGCCTATCTCCACTTACTCGTGCGTAGCCCGTCGATCGTCTGTACAAAGATCAAACCAGTCAGGGGATTGGTGCTCTGCGTAGCCGTCTCGGATCTATCCTGTGGTTGCTGTAATTACGAGACGGCGAACGCAAAAGGTGTCGGCTTACATTCGCTATCTCACTGTATAATCCTGGACTTATACTGTGTCTATACCACATAAAGCGAACACCGACTGTGTCGTAAAACAAGAATGTGGCACCGACGTCCAGCACCGGCGGACAAACATACTTGCGTATATTATTTTATGCCCGATCCCGTACCCATTGACGGAAGTTTGTATTCTCCCGACGACACTTTTCCCTAAATGTAGACTATGCATTATCGGATACGGCTTCGGGCCGTGGGCGAGCCCGGCCTGCTACGGCGCCTTCGCAACCCCGGTCAGTTCGGGTGCAGGGTCCGGGTCCGGTCTGTTGCCATCGTCTCCGCCATCGGGCATCAAGGGGGGCATCAAGAGCAGGATGACGGCTCCCCTCCGACCGGTGATGGACATTCGGTGACATGGAACTGCGGCACCTGCGCTATTTCCAGATGGTCGCGGCGGAACGCAGCTTCACCCGCGCGGCGGAGCGGCTGCACATCGCGCAGCCCCCGCTCAGCCGGCAGATCCGTCAGCTCGAAGAGGAGCTGGGGACGGAACTGCTGGTGCGGGGATCACGCCCGCTGGAACTGACCGAGGCCGGGCGCCTGCTCTACGAGCATGCCATCCAGGTGCTGGACCGGGTCGACGACATCCATTGGAGCCTGCGGGCATTGGGCGGGTCGCGCCGCACCGTCTATCCCATCGGGCTGGTCGGCTCGATCCTCTACGGCTCGCTTCCCCGCGTGCTGCGCCGGTTCCGGGCCTCGCGCCCCGACCTCGACGTCCGCCTGATCGAAATGACGACGCTGGAACAGCTGCCGGCGCTGCGCGACCACCGCATCGCCATCGGCTTCGGACGGTTGTCCTTCCAGGAACCGGGCATCGTCCAGCGGGTTCTGCATGACGAACCTTTGGTGGTGGCGGTTTCCAGCGACTCCCCGCTGGCAGCCGGGACCGGCCCCGTGCCCCTGGCGGCCTTGGTCGGCGAAACCCTGCTGGTCTATCCCCGCAAACCCCGACCAAGCTACGCCGATCAGGTGCTGGCGCTGTTCCGCGACCGCGGCCTGCTGCCCAACGCGGTGGTGGAGGCGGGAGAACTCCAGACCGCGCTGGGGCTGGTGGCCTGCGGCGTCGGGCTGTGCCTGGTGCCGGACTCCGCCTCCGGATCGCGCGGCGACCTGATCTACCGGCCGGTCGCCGAACCGGCGATCACCTCGCCGATCATCGTCAGCACGCGGGCTGGCGACGACAACGAGGCGACCGCCGCCCTTCTCGCCATGGTGACGGAGTGAAGCCAGGCGCCGTTCCGGCAGCGCGACAGCTCAACGTCGCGGCGACTTGGTCAAATCAGCAGCATCCTCTGCGCTTTATTATGGCACTGCCCATAACTCCAAAAAGAATGTGGGTTTTGATCTTCCGATTGTTGCGTTTTCTGGATAGTGGCGGATCGCGCATGCGCTGAGCGGATAGTGCGGTGCGCCGATCATCTGCCAAGCTTTTCCGGTCTGGAGGGTCGGTTGACCCCATGGCCATCCATGGCCAGAGGCGGAACGCCATCCATGGTCAAAGGAAAAGCTCGATGACTGGACCAAGCGCCGAAAGCCGGCTTGCCGTATTCCCGAATCCCGACGGGTCGCGTGTGCCCTACACGGTGTTCAGTTCCGAAGAGATCTACGCCCTGGAGCAGGAGCGCATCTATCGCGGCCCGACCTGGAACTTCCTGGGCCTGGAAGCGGAGATCCCCAAGCCCGGCGACTACAAGAGCAGCTTCGTCGGCGACACGCCGGTGGTGATGACGCGGACCGAAGACGGGACGCTGGCCGCCTGGGTCAACCGCTGCGCCCACCGCGGCGCCATGGTCTGCCGCAAGGCCCGCGGCAACGCGCTGTCGCACAGCTGCGTCTATCACCAGTGGAGCTTCGGTGCTGCGGGCAATCTCCAGGGCGTTCCCTTCCGGCGCGGCCAGAAGGGCGCCACCGGGATGCCGAAGGATTTCGATCCGGCCAAGCACAACCTGCATCAGCTACGGGTGGAGAGCTATCGCGGGCTGGTCTTCGCCACCTTCAGCGACACGGTCTGCCCGCTGGCCGACTACATCGGTCCGGAGATGCGGCCCTTCGTCGACCGCATCTTCGCCAAGCCGGTGGTCTATCTCGGCTGCACCCGGCAATATTCGGACAGCAATTGGAAGCTGTACCTGGAGAACGTCAAGGACCCCTACCACGCCAGCCTGCTGCACCTGTTCCACACCACCTTCAACATCTTCCGCGTCGGCATGAAGGCGCGCTGCATCCCCGACGCCACGCACGGGCTGCACAGCATCATCTATGTGTCGAAGAGCGAGGAGGACGTGAACTCGGCCGACTACAAGGCCCAGAAGATCCGCTCCTACGACGAGGGCTTCCATCTGGAGGATGACTCATTGCTGGCGCTGGAGCCGGAATTCGAGGAGATCACCACCAACCACATCCAGCCGATCTTCCCGCAGCTGGTGATCCAGCAGATCCACAACACGCTGGTCGCCCGCCAGCTGCTGCCCAAGGGGCCGGACCATTTCGAGCTGGTCTTCCACTTCTTCGGCTATGAGGACGACACGCCGGAGCTGCGGGCGCTGCGCATCAAGCAGGCCAATCTGGTCGGCCCGGCCGGCTACATCTCGATGGAGGACACCGAGGCGACCGAGCTGGTGCAGCGCGGCACGGTGCGCGACGGCGACAAGACCTCGGTCATCGAGATGGCCCGCTCGGCCCCGGACGAGCAGAACACCCTGATCACCGAAAACCTGATCCGCCGCTTCTGGGTCGGCTATCAGAACCTGATGGGCTTCCAGACGCCCAGCATCGCGGCGGAGTGACCGGCATGAACGACCTGACGACCCGCGACCTGATGATCCGCCTGGAGCTGAGCGCGCTCCAGGACCGTTACGTCTCCATCATCGATAATGACCGGATGGAGGAATGGCCGGCGCTGTTCACCGAGGACTGCCTGTACCAGATCATCTCGAAGGAGAACGAGGATCTGGGGCTGCCGGCGCCGATCATGCATTGCGACAACGCCCGCATGCTGCGCGACCGCGTGGTGGCGATGCGCAACGCCAACATCTTCGAACAGCCGATCTACCGCCATTGCCTGTCCGGCCTGGAATGGAGGAGCGACGGGGCGGACGGCTATCTCTGCCAGACCAGCTATGTGGTGATCAACACCTCGGCGGCCGGGGAATCGACGGTCTACCAAGCCGGGCGCTATCTCGACCATGTGGTGCGCACGGCCGAAGGGCTGCGCTTCAAGGCCAAGCGCTGCATCTACGACACCAGCCGGGTGCAGACCCTGCTGGCCTACCCGATCTGACCGCGGAGAGGAGGCCGACCATGACCGAATGGCACGACGCCGCCGCCACCGACGCGCTCAGCGACGACGAGGTGATGGGGCTCAGCATCGCCGGCGTGCCGGTCGCCCTGTTCCGGCAGGAGGGCGCCTTCTTCGCCCTGCACGACCTCTGCTCCCACGGGGCGGCCCGGCTGTCCGACGGCTTCGTCGAAAACGGCTGCGTCGAATGCCCGCTGCACCAGGGGCTGGTGGACATCCGCAGCGGCGCCCCCTGCTCCGCCCCGATCACCGAGCCGGTGCGTAGCTATCCCGTGCGGGTGGTCGGCGACCGGGTCGAGATCGCTCTCAACCGCTGAGGAGGAGGCGCCCTTGACCGCGATGTTGACCGCGATGCCGGAAAACGACGCGACCTATGTGGTGGTCGGCGGCGGTCAAGCCGCCGCCTGGATCGCCCGCACCCTGCGGGCCGAGGGGTTCGCCGGACGGCTGGTGCTGATCGGCGAGGAACCGCACTGGCCCTATGAACGGCCGGCCCTGTCGAAGGAGTTCCTGCGCGGAACCGGCAGCGTCGAGGCGATCACCCTGCTGAACGCGACGCTGGCCGAGGAGGCCGGCATCGAGTGCTGGCTCGGCCAGCGCGTGACGGCGGTGGACCGGGAGGCGCGGGTCGTCACCACCGCCGACGGCCGGAGCGTCGCCTACGACACGCTGTTCCTGGCGACCGGCGGGCAGGCGCGGCGGTTGCCCGGCCTGGACGCGGTGCCGGCGGAGCGGGTCCACACCCTGCGCACGCTGACGGAGTCCGAACGGCTGCGTGGTGCGCTGGCCGGGGCGAAGCATCTGCTGGTGCTGGGCGGCGGCTGGATCGGGCTGGAGGTCGCGGCGACCGCCCGCGCCCTCGGGGTCGCGGTGACGGTGGTGGAGGCGGCCCCCCGGCTGTGCGCCCGCACCATGCCGCCGGTGGTCTCCGACTGGCTGCACACTCTGCATGAAGCCAACGGCGTGCACGTGCTGACCGGGACCGGTGTTGCCGGCGTCACCGGTACGGCCGATGGCGTCGCCGTCACCCTGGCCGACGGCGGCCGGCTGGATGCCGACCATCTGCTGCTCGGCATCGGCATCGAGCCGGAGGTCGGGCTGGCTGCGGCGATGGGTCTGGCGCTGGACGACGGCATCGTCGTCGATGCCCAGGGGCGGACCTCCGACCCCCGCATCTTCGCCGCCGGCGACGTCGCCCGCCATCCCAACGCCTTCGCCGGGGCGGCGCTGCGGCTGGAATCCTGGGCCAACGCCCAGAACCAGGCCATCGCCGCGGCGCGAGCGGCCCTGGGCGGGACCGGCGTCTATGCCGACATCCCGTGGTTCTGGTCCGATCAGTATGGCGTGAACGTCCAGATGCTGGGGTTGCCCGGCCTCGGCACCCGCGCGGTTGCGCGCGGCACGCCGGAGGCCGGAAGTGGCTGCTGGCTGATGCTGGACGAGTCCGGGATCGCCGTCGGCGCGGTCGCGGTCAACGCCGCCCGCGACCTGCGCGTGCTGCGCAAGCTGCTGGAGGATGGCCGCGCCCCGCTGCCGGACGCCTGGGCCGACACGGCGACGCCGGTCCAGCGCCTGCCCAGCCGCCCGAACGTCGGAATGGACTGACGCGTCCTTCCAGACATTCCGGCTCCGGTTTCAAGGAACCGAATTTCGGATCTGGACAGTTCGACCCCCGCCACGGACAACCGGTGCACCGCAGAGACACGGATGCCAAAAGCCGGATCGCGGGGGTATGCTCCAAACACTTCAAGAACAGGGAAATTCACCAATGAACCGTCGCAGCTTTCTCACCACGACCGCCGCAACCGCAACCCTCGCCGCCACCGGCGGCTTCGCGTTCGCGCCGTCCATCGCGCGGGCGCAGAACCAGGCGGTGAAGGTGGCGTTCGTCGGCACGCTGTCCGGTCCGGGGGCGGCGCTGGGCACGCATCTGCGCGACGGCTGGCTGGCGGGGGTGACGCGGCTGAACAACCAGCTCGGCGGCCGGGCGGTCGAGACGCTGGTGATCGACGACGAGCTGAAGCCCGACGTGGCGGTGTCCAAGGTCCGCGCCGCGCTGGAGCGCGACAAGGTCGATTTCGTGGTCGGCGTCGTCTTCAGCAACATGCTGCAGGCCATCGTCCGCCCGGTGACGGAGAGCAACACCTTCCTGATCACCGCCAACGCCGGTCCCTCCACCCTCGCCGGCAAGGGGTGCAGTCCGTTCCTCTTCAGCAGCGCCTACCAGAACGACCAGCCGCACGCGACGATGGGGCAGGCGGCGCAGGATCTGGGCTACAAGCGCGTCTTCATCCTGGTGCCGAACTATCAGGCCGGCAAGGACGCGGTGGCCGGTTTCCGCAGCCGCTACAAGGGCGAGGTGGTCGACGAGATCTATGTGCCGCTGAGCCAGCTCGACTTCTCGACCGAGGTCACCAAGATCGCCGCCGCCAAGCCGGACGCCATCTTCACCTTCATGCCGGGCGCGCTCGGCGTCAATCTGGTGCGGCAGTACCGGCAGGCCGGGCTGGCCAACATCCCCTTCCTGTCCACCTTCACCGTCGATGAATCGACCCTGCCGGCCCAGGGCGAGGCGGCGCTCGACTTCTACACCGCCGCCACCTGGGCGCCCAACTTCGACAACCCGCACAGCCGCCGCTTCGTGCAGGAGTTCGAGGCGGCCTACGGCTATGTCCCGTCGAACTTCGCCGCCCACGCCTATGACGCCGCCCACATGCTGGACGCGGCGATCCGCCGGACCAAGGGCGACGTCGCCGACAAGGCGGCGCTACGCACGGCGCTGGAGGCCGGCGATTTCCCGTCGGTGCGGGGCGCGCTGCGGCTGGGTCCCAACCATTTCCCGATCCAGGATTTCTGGCTGTGCAAGGTCGCCAAGCGCGCCGACGGCAAGTTCCAGACGGAAACCGTGCGCAAGGTGCTGACCGCCGACGCCGACAGCTACGCCGCCTCCTGCAAGATGGGGTGACGGGCGGGACGGGCTGACAGGGGGCTTTCGCGATGTCCATGCTTCTGGTGCAGGCCCTGAACGGCCTGCAGTTCGGGGTGCTGTTGTTCCTGGTGGCGGCCGGACTCAGTCTGGTGTTCGGCGTCATGGACCTGATCAATCTGGCCCATGGCGTCCAGTACATGCTGGGGGCCTATGTCGCCGCCACGCTGGGGGTGTGGACCGGCAGCTTCTGGCTGGGGGCGCTGCTGGCCCTGCCGGTGGCGCTGCTGGTCGGGCTGGCGCTGGAATGGCTGGTGTTCCGCCATCTCTACCGCCGCGACCATCTGAGCCAGGTGCTCGCCACCTTCGGGGTGATCCTGACGGTGGAGGAGGCGACGCGGGCACTGTGGGGCAGCGCGCCGCAGACCGTGCTGGAGCCGTCGGGACTGTCCGGCGGCCCGCTGGGCGGGGTGGAGATCGTCGCCGGACTGATCTACCCGACCTACCGGCTGGTCATCATCGGCGTCGGCATCGTGGTGCCGCTGCTGCTGTGGTTCCTGGTGGAGCGCACGCGGGCCGGCATGCTGGTGCGGGCGGGGGCGACCCATCCCGCCATGGTGTCGGCGCTGGGGGTGGACATCCGCCGCCTGTTCACAATCGTCTTCGCCTTCGGCGCCATGCTGGCGGGCTTCGCCGGGGCGCTGGCCAGCCCGATCTTCCCGGTGGCGCCGGGCATGGGCGACACCGTGCTGATCCTGTGCTTCGTGGTCATCGTCATCGGCGGCGTCGGCTCCATCCGCGGCGCCTTCATCGCAGCATTGCTGGTCGGGCTGCTCGACAGTGTGGGGCGGGCGATGCTGCCCGACCTGCTGCGGCTGCTGCTCGACCCGTCGTCGGCCCGGCAGACCGGAGCGGCGCTGGCCTCCATGCTGGTCTACATCGTCATGGCCGCCATCCTGTTCTTCCGCCCGGCCGGGCTGTTTCCGGGAGGACGTTCGGCATGACGGCACCGCTTCGCAAAACCCTTCGCAAACATGCCCTTGCCCTGGTCACGCTGCTGGCGCTGGCGGCGGCCCCCTTCCTCGGTTTCGGCGACGGCTTCGCGCTCGGCCTGCTGGCCCGCGCGATGATCCTGGGCATGGCGGCGGTCAGCCTGTCGCTGCTGGTCGGCGGCGCCGGGCTGGTCAGCCTGGGCCACGCCGCGACGATGGGGATCGGCGCCTATACCGTGGTCGCCTTCGACGCCGCCGGGATCAGCGAGGGGTTGATCGTCTTTCCCGCCGCCATCACCGCGGCCGCCGCCTACGCGCTTCTGACGGGAGCGGTGTCGCTGCGCACCAGCGGCGTGCATTTCATCATGATCACGCTGGCCTTCGGCCAGATGGCCTTCTTCACCACCTCCTCCTTCTCCAGCCTGGGCGGCGACGACGGCTACACGCTCTATGCCCGCACCGAATGGCTGGGGACCCGGATCCTGGACAGCCGCCTGACCTTCCATTTCCTCTGCCTCAGCCTGCTGGCCCTGGTCTGGGTCGGCGGCAGCCTGCTGCTGGGCAGCCGGTTCGGCCGGGTGCTGCGGGCGGCGCGGGAGAATCCGCAGCGGGCGCTGGCGGTCGGCTTCCAGCCCTACCCCTACCGTCTGGTCGCCTATGTGATGGCCGGGGCGGTCGGCGGGCTGGCCGGCGCCCTGCTGGCCAACGCGACGGAGTTCGTGTCCCCTGCCCTGCTGTCCTGGACCCGCTCGGGCGAGCTGCTGTTCATGGTCATCCTCGGCGGCGTCGGCCAGCTCGGCGGCGCGATCCTGGGGGCGCTCGCCATCGTGCTGCTGGAGGAATCGCTGTCGCACCTGCTGGTCTACTGGCGGCTGGTGTTCGGGCCGCTGCTGGTGCTGTCGGTGCTGTTCCTGCCGGACGGGCTGGTCGGCGCCCCGCTGCGCCTGCGCGCCGCCTTCCGGTTCGCCTCGCCCAAGCGGAGGAACGCCGATGCCTGATCCGTTGCTGGAGCTGCGCGGCCTGAGCAAGAATTTCGGCGCGCTGACCGTGACCTCCGACGTGTCGCTGACCGTCCTGCCGGGGGAGATCCACGCGATCATCGGCCCGAACGGGGCGGGCAAGACCACGCTGATCCACCAGATCAGCGGCACCCTGCGCCCGGACCGCGGAACCATCCGCTTCGCCGGGCAGGATGTGACCGCCCTGCCCTTCGAACGCCGCGCCCGGCTGGGGCTGGCCCGCAGCTTCCAGATCACCAGCATCGTGCCGGGCTTCACCGCCCTGGAGAATGTGGCGCTGGCGGTGCAGGCGCGCAGCGGCTCCTCCTTCCGCTTCCTGCGACCGGTCGCGAACGAGAAGGCGCTGAACGAGGAGGCGCGCGCCGCACTCGACACCGTCGGGCTGGGCCGCGTCGCCGACCGCGGCGCCGCGGCCCTGTCGCATGGCGAGAAGCGCCAGCTCGAACTCGCCATCGCCATCGCGATGAACCCCCGCCTGCTGCTGCTCGACGAGCCGCTGGCCGGGGCCGGGCCGGAGGAGACGGAGCGGCTGATCGGCATCCTGCGCGACCTGCGCAGCCGCTACGGCATCCTGCTGGTCGAGCATGACATGCAGGCGGTGTTCGCCCTGGCCGACCGCATCTCCGTCCTGGTCTATGGCCGGGTCATCGTCACCGGCACGGTGGACGAGATCCGCGGCCATCCGGAAGTCCGCACCGCCTATCTTGGAGAGGACGCGCTGGCGTGATGCTGAAGATCGACAATCTCACGGCGGGCTACGGCCAGAGCCAGGTGCTGTTCGACGTGTCGCTCTCCATCGAGGCCGGTCAGGTGCTGGCCCTGATGGGGCGCAACGGCATGGGCAAGACGACGACCATCTCCGCAATCATGGGGCTGATCCCGCGCTGGGGCGGCGGCGTCAGCTTCGACGGCCGGGGCATCGGCCGGATGCCGCCGCACCGGGTGGCGCGGCTGGGGGTCGGGCTGGTGCCGGAAGGCCGCCAGATCTTCCCGACCCTGACGGTGGAGGAAAACCTCGTCGCCACCGCCGCCGCCCGTGGCGATGGAACCGCACGCTGGACGCTGGAGGCGGTGTGGGAACTGTTCCCCCGCCTGCGCGAACGCCGCCGCAACCTGGGCAACCGCCTGTCGGGCGGCGAGCAGCAGATGCTGGCGATCGGGCGGGCGCTGATGACCAACCCGCGCCTGCTGATCCTGGACGAAGCGACCGAAGGGCTGGCCCCGGTGATCCGCGCCGAAATCTGGGCGGTGCTGGAGACGCTGAAGCGCGAAGGCCAGTCCATCCTTCTGGTCGACAAGAACCTGTCGGCGGTACTGCGCCTCGCCGACGCCTGCGCGGTGATCGAGAAGGGCCGCACGGTGTGGAGCGGCACCAGCGCGGAGCTGGGCCGGGCGACGGACATCCAGGAAAGCTACCTGCACATCTGAGGCGTCGGGGGATAGCGGCCGCCGTCAGGCGCACCCCCGGCGCAGGGTGTCGGACGGCCGCTCGCCGAAGCGCTCGGCATAATCCTGGGCGAAGCGGCTCAGATGGGTGAAGCCGGCGTTCAGCGCGATGGCCGTCACGCTGGCATCTTCCCCACCACCGGCGCGCAGCTGCGCATGAACATCGTCGAGCCGCAGGTTGCGCAGATAGCGTAACGGGCTGACGCCCTCGAAGCGCTTGAAGGCGTCGTGCAGCGTGCGTTCCGGCACGCCGGCCGCCTGGGCGATGTCGGCCAGCGTGACCGCGGCGGCGGAATTCTCCCGCAGATAGGCGATGGCGCGATGAACCGACACCGGCCGCGGACCCTGCGGCCGGTCGTCCGTCTCGACGCATTCCTGCCCGGCCAGCAGCAGCCGCAGGAAAAGCTGCTCATACTCCGCGGCGACCAGGGCGTCGTCGCGGATCAGCCGCACGGTGGCCGGGTCGCCGATCACGCCGCGCAGCGCCACCAGCAGCGGCGTCAGCCGCGGGCTGCGCAGATCGAGCCTTGACGCCAGCCGCACCGGACGCGGCCCGTTGAAGGTCGCCAGCCGGGTGCGCGCAATCTTGAGCACCAGCTGCTCGCAATCGGGCGAGAACTGCCCAGCGATTGGGCTTCCCGGCGAACAGAGCACGCCGTTGAAACGGTCCACGGTGAAGGTGTCGCGCTCGATGCGGATTTCGGCGCCGCCGCTGACGCAGAGGATGGCGAGATAGTAATCGTCCAGCGGCGGGACGGCGATCGATGCCTGACCGAACTTGATCGTCCCGATCCCCATGCCCTTCATCGCCATGAAATCCATGTGCGAGGGCTGCCCCCCCTTCGGCCGGCCGCAGGCCATCAGGCTGTGCGGCTGCATCACCTTGGAAATCCGTTCGCGGGCGTCGTCCAGATCCGCTGTCTCGAAGACGCGGCACAGCCGAAGCGCCGACGCGTCGAGGGACGGCCCGTTCAGGGCAGACAAGGCGGCAGTCATGTCCATGGCGACGCATCCTCCCGGCTGTGGACAATCCTCGCAACGATACGGACTCTAAGCAAATCTTATACCGTATCCCGGATTCCGAAACGGGAACGCCCCCGCCAGGACTGGCGGGGGTCGTTACGGAGCGGAAGCCGGGGCGCCCCTGGGGCGTCTGGACCGTTCAGGCGGACACGCGCGCGCGTTCGACCACGTCGGCCGGCAGGCCGTCGCGGGCCTCGACCAGACGGAAGTCGAAGCCGATCTCGGCGAAGGGACGGGTCACGCCACGGGCCTCCAGCGCCGCCGGATCGTCGATGCGGCGAATCTCGGGCACCAGACCGTCGCGGGTGGCGAAGGCGAAATCGTCGTCGATCAGCGGGTCGCCCTGGATGTTGATCTGCGTCGTCAGCTTGCGGTAGCCGGGGGCGCTGACGAAGAAGTGGATGTGGGCGGGACGGGCGCCGTGGCGGCCCAGCAGGTCCAGCAGTTGCAGCGTGCTGCTGCCCGGCGGGCAGGCATAGCCCGACGGCATGATCGACTGGAAGGAATAGCGCCCGTCGGCACCGGTCTGGATGGTGCCACGGTTGTTGAAGGGCGTCTGCGAACTGTCGAAGATCGAATAGTTGCCCTTGGAATTGGCATGCCAGACCTCGACCACCGCGTTGGGGATCGGCTTGCCCGAGGCATCGCGCACGACGCCCGACATGAAGAGCGGCTCCGCCTCGCTGTCCAGCCCGTCATCGATGCGGGCGCTGCCCTGGTGTACCGGGGCGCCGGCCACATAGAGCGGGCCTTCGATGGTGCGCGGCGTGCCGTTCTCATTCAGGCCGGCGGCGCTCTCGCGCTCCTCGACCAGCAGGTCGATGAAATGCTCGAAGCCCAGCCCCGGAGCCAGCAGCCCGGCCTCGTTGTTCTTGCCCAGCTCGGTCAGGTAGTTGCAGGCGGTCCAGAATTCGTCCGGGGTAACGTCGAATTCGTTCATCGTCACGAACAAGTCGCGGACGATGCGGTCGACGATCGCCTTGACCCGCGGGTTGGGCGTCTTGCCGGGCGTGACCTGGGTGAAGCGCGCCAGCAGCGCATCGATTTCCTTGGCCTGCATGGGAGTCTCCCTTTGAACTTGTTGGTTGGTGGCGTGAGGGGGGCTGGGGAACGGACGTGTGATGAGGACCGTCAGGCGTCGCCGTCACGGACCGAGGAGGGGTGACGGCACAGCGGCGTCACGGCGATGTCCATGTAGGGGAACAGGGGCAGTCCGGTCAGGATGTCGTGCAGCTCGGCATTGTCGGCGACATCGAAGATGCTGACATTGGCGTAGGCGCCGGCGACGCGCCACAGATGGCGCCATTTGCCGCCGCGTTGCAGGCCGGCGGCGATGGCCTTCTCGCGCGCCTTCAGGTCGGCCGCGTCGTCCGCCGGCATGTCGGCCGGCAGGCGCACGGTCATCGTCACATGGAACAGCATGGGATCACTCTCCGGCTTGGGGAACGGCGGCTTGGGGAATGGCGGCCTGAGAAATGGCACGGGTCGCGTGGAGGCTGCGCGGACGGTCGCGGCGCAGGGCATCCAGCCGGTCGGGGTCGATGTCGACGCCGATGCCCGGCCCGTCCGGCACGACCAGGGCGAACTCCTCGTAACGCAGCGGCGTGGCGAGAAAATCGTCGGTGAACAGCAGGGGGCCGAACAGCTCGGTTCCCCAGTCCAGCCGGGGCAGCGTGGCGAACAGCTGGGCCGCCGCCGCCGTCCCCACCCCGGTTTCGATCATGGTGCCGCCATAGATGCCGATCCCGGCCGCCTCGGCGATGGCCGCGACCTTGGCCGCCGGACCGACGCCGCCCGATTGGGCCAGCTTGACCGAGAAGACGTCGGCCCCGGCGGCGGCGGCGACACGGAAGGCGTCTTCGGTGCCGCGCAGGATCTCGTCGGCCATCACGGCGATGGGAAAATCCTGGGTCAGGCGGGCCAGCGCCGGCAGATGCCGGCGGCTTACCGGCTGTTCGACGAGATCGGCCCCGGCGTCGGCCAGCGCCGCCAGTCCGCGCCGGGCGTCGGTGACGCTCCAGGCCTGGTTGACGTCGACCCGGACGCTGGCGCGGTCGCCCAGCGCGCGTTTGATCGCGGCGATGTGGGCGATGTCGTCGGCCAGCGCGCGCTTGCCGATCTTCAGCTTGAAGATGTTGTGGCGGCGGGCGTCGAGCAGCCGCTCGGCCTCGGCGATGTCCAGGTCGGATTGCCCGCTCGCCAGTGTCCAGGCGCAGGGCAGCCGGTCGCGCACCCGCCCGCCGAACAGATCGGCCAGCGATACGCCCAGCCGCCGGGCCGCCGCGTCCTGAAGCGCCGTCTCGACCGCGCATTTGGCCGTGTTGTTGCCCTGGACGAAGGCGTCGATCCGCGCCATCGCGGCACCGACCCGTCCGGCGTCCTCGCCGACCAGCAACGGCGTCATGTAGGTGTCGATGGCCAGCGCCATGCCCTCGACCGATTCCTCGCCATAGCTCAGGCCGCCGATGGTCGCCCCTTCGCCCCAGCCGACGACACCGTCGGACGCGGTGATGCGGACGATCACGACCGATTGCGTCCGCATCGTCGCCATCGCCAGCACATGCTGGCGGATGGTCGGCAGATCCAGAATGAAGGTTTCGACCCGCTCGATTTTCGTCACGCGAACATCCTCAAATCAGTGCGCCCAAATCAGTGCATTTGCAGCTTCAGAGCTTCTGGGGCTGATCATCGTTTTAAAGGACAGTCGGTGTCCAAAACCGATTGAGTCCGGTTTCCATACCCAAGAGGTATGGGCGGTGCTGAGAAGGTCCGAAGGCAGCGGGGACCGATTTCCGAGCGGTGGAGCCCCTGGAGTTCTGGATCGTGGTGAAAGATGCGGCCGGTTGTGGCCCGGCTCACATCGGCGGCGGGCGGGGTCGGCTAGGGTCATGTCATCGGGACAACCCGCCGGATGCACAGCACCGGCCCCATCCAGGAGACCACACCATGATCCGCACCTCCTTGCTCGCCGGCTTCGCCACCCTGGCCCTGCTCGCCGCCCCGGCCATGGCGCAGAATGTGTCCAACCTGTCGAACACCGCGGCCGGCATCGGCAACAGTGCTGCCCAGAGCGTCACGACGATGCAGCGCAGCGGCGGGCTGTTCGGCGGTCCGAACGCGGCGAACGTCTCGAACCTCGCCGCCGGGATCGGCAACACCGCCAGCCAGGGCGTCCTGGTCGGCCAGCGCAGCGGCGGGCTGCTCCCCGGCGGCTCGATGGCCAACGTGTCGAACACCGCGGCGGGCATCGGCAACTCGGCGATGCAGGGCGTGACGGTGCTCCAGCGCTCCGGTGGCCGGACGCCTTTCGGAGCCCCGAACCTCGCCAACGTGCAGAACCTCGCCGCCGGCATCGGCAACGTCGCCGGCCAGGGCGCCCTCGTCCGCCAGCGCTGAGTACCGCGTTACACCTCTTTCCTCCCATGGCCTTGGCCCCGAGCGGTTCACCCGCCGGGGCCTTCTCTTTGCCTCCGTCAGGTGAACGGCCCCCGATCACCACCCAATCAGGCACCCCGCTGTTTTCCAAATTTGGAACATAGTCCGCCATTACTTGGATTTTTCTTCCAAATATCGAATAAGCAGATTGGCCTGGCGAGGTTGAAAATGAGCAGCCAGAAGGGGGATGCGTGATGGACGGCAAGCAGAAAGAAGAGATCGCAAGAGCCTTCCTGGATGCGTTCTGGGCGCGGTGACACTGCGACCATGGCAACTCTCAGCACCGAAGAGATGACGCGGCGGATCACGCCGGGAAACGAGTTCTCTGCCCCCCGCGAAAGGTCTCTACTTCAAGAAACTGAGCGACGACGAGATCGTGAAGCTCGACGCGGTCAGCGAACTGCCGCCGGAATATCCCGGCTGGACGCTCGCCACGCAGGGGGCCGACCGGATGGGTCCCGTCGACCTGTGGGCGGGCAAGATGGCCCAAACCTCCTGATCGAAGCGCGGGAGGCGACGCCGATGAAGCCGCTGCGCGCGGGACGCCGACATCATCGGCAAGCAAGCGCCTGTCGCTCGCCGCCAGCATGGCCTGATCGAGCCGGCCGTGTTTTCCGGCGTCCACGGCACAGGCCATGGCCCGATAGAACTGGCTGCCGTCGAGTGCGAACAGCAGAAGATCGACCCCGGCGTTCAGCGCCTCGACGACCGCCCGGCACAGCCCGTACTGGTAGACCGGCGTCATGACCATGTCGTCGGTGACGATCAGGCCGTCGAACCCCCAATCCCGGCGGATCACCCCGTCGATCAGCCGCCGCGAGTGGGAGGCCGGCCGGTCGGGATCGACGGCCGCCACGATGGCATGGCCGACCATCAGAAGGGTGTGCGGATCGGCGGCCAGCACGCGGCGGAAGGGCAGCCAGTCGGTCGCTTCCAGCACCTCGCGCGGGTCGCCGATGACGGCACGGAAATGGTGGGTGTCGCTCTGCGCCCGGCCCAGGCCGGGGAAATGCTTGGCGGTCGGCCGGACGCCGCCGTCGGTGACACCCCCGGCATAGGCGGCGGCGACCTCGGCCACCACCTCCGGATCGTCGGAAATCGCCCGCTGCGCGATGAGGCTGTGGAAATCCAGCGGATCGGGCGGATGGTCGCGGCGCAGATCGAGGACCGGCGCGAGGTTGACGGTCACGCCGATCGATTGCAAATCCCGCCCATGCGCCCGCCCGAGCGCGCGCGCGGCGGCGCGGCGCTCACCGGGCGGCAGGCCGGCCAGCGCCGCCGGGGCGGAGCGATGCGGCAGCCAGGGCGACAGCCGGGATACGATGCCGCCCTCCTGGTCGGCGGCCACCACCAGCGGCGGCAGCCCGGCCCGCCGCCGGATCTCCTGCAAATGGCCGATCTCGTCGCGCAGCGCTTCGGCCGTCCGTCCGGCCAGATTGTGCCGGGACACGAAGACTCCGCCGATCAGCCCGCGCGCCGCCAGCGCTTCGACCTCCTCGACCCGCCGGTAGCCGACGATGAAGTGCCGCCCCAGATCGACCGCCAGCGGCTCCCGCATCGCCAGGACCTGCACCTTGCGGATCTGGAACACGGCCTCCGCACCCACCGTGCAGAGCGGCACCGCCAGCCAGAGCAGCACGAGCGCCGGCCGCCGGCCAAAGCCCCTCCGCCGCAGGACGAGCAGGCCGCACAGCCCGGCCACCACGATCAGGGACAGCGACCAGCCCTTGACCGGGGTCATGTAGGGATCGTGGATATTGGCCCCCGCGAAGGCCAGCAGCAGGCCACCGACCCACCAGACTCCTGCCCAGGTGATGGCCCTCACGGCTCCTCTCCCTGCCAGTCCACCCGCTGGGTGACGGCCATGACCGCCGACAGGACCAGGAACAAGGCGACCGTCCCCACCAGCAGGGAGTAGTTCTCCAGGCCGAGCAGGAGGTGGAGGAAGCCGAACAGGCTCGCCAGCGCCGTCGCGAAGACCAGGGTTGACCTCGCGCGCCGGGTGACGGCCGCCGTGTAGGCCGTCGCCTGGACCAGGACGAGCGCCGCGCTGATCCAATAGCCGGCGACATAGCCGAACGGTTCGGCGAAGGACACCAGCAGAAGGGAGAACAGCGTCATCGACAGCCCCAGCAGGCCATACTGGACGATGTGGATGCGCACGCTGGAGAGAAGCTCGAACAGCGTATAGACGGTGAAGGACAGGACGACGAAGAGGCTCGCGTATTTCGAAGCGCGGTTGATCATCCGGTAGGTGGGAACCGCCTCCAGCAGCTCGACGCCGACCGAGGGGAGATACTGGGCTTCGGCGGAGTCCAGCAGAGCCGCGTCGGAGCGGAGCGGCGGCCTGGAATAGTCGGAAACGTTCCACCGCGCCTCGAAGCCGTCGGCGGTCACGGTCGGGTCCGACGGCAGCACGGTGCCGACGAAGCTCGGCGTCGGCCACGGCGCCTTGATGACCGCCGTGGCCTGCCGGCCGTCCAGGGTCTGGTGGAAGGCCCCGGTGCCACGCAGGGTCACCGTCGCCTGGAACTTCATCTCGACATTCGTGGCGGGGGCCGCCGCCATCGTCGGACGGGCGGCGAGCGCGGCGCCCCAGCAGTCTTCGGCGCGGGCGACCAGTTCCTGGCAGCCCCGCCAGGGAATGGTCTCGCCGTTCCAGACGACGCGGTCCTCGGCCGTCATGCCGGCCAATCCCGACACCTGGAGAAGGAAGACGCTGTCCTGCCAGGAGATGGAGCCGCCGCGCCCGACCAGCTTTTCGAGGCTGGGCGCGGACGGGACGGCGAAGCTGCCGGTCATCTCCAGCGCCACGGTGTAGACGGTCGCGGAGAACAGGCCGCGCCTCTTGCGCTCCGGCACCAGGGCCGCCTGCGTCGCCAGGGTCGCGGGCGCGATCTTCAGGTAACCGCGGGTCTTGCCGTCGGCGGCGAGATAGGGAACCGCCAGGACCGGTGTCCGCAAGGTCTGCTCCGGACTCCAGCTCCGCGCCAGCTCCTCCTGCATTTCGGCCTGCCGGTCCGAGCGTTCGCCGATGATCCCGGAGACCGGCAGGCCGGCGATGAGGGTCACCGCCAGAAGCAGGACGATCTGCAGGAACTTCGCGGACCGGCGGTTTCGCCGCACGGGTGGGGGATTGGCCAGCGGATTGGGAGTGGATTCGGGCGGCATGGTCATTCGGACACTCCACGAGGGGTGGGAAACAGGCCCACAGCGTGGCGGCCCGGGATGCCGCGGCGATGACGCGGCCGTGCAGCCGGGAAGGAATCTCCGTGCAGAACTTGTGCAGATTATCGGGTAGGGTTGCGCTGCCATGACCAAGATCCTGCTGATCGACGACGATCCCCACATCCGCGACATCGTCCGCTTCGCCCTGAACCGGGAAGGCTTCGCCGTCATCGAGGCCGGGGACGGCGTCCGGGGGCTGGCGCTGGCCCAGGCGGACTCCCCAGACCTGATCCTGCTGGACATCGGCATGCCGGAGATGGACGGCACCGAGGTCTGCCGCCGGCTCCGCCGCGACAGCCGGGTGCCCATCATCTTCCTGTCGTCGCGCGACGACGAGATCGACCGGATTCTCGGCCTCGAACTGGGGGGCGACGATTACGTCAGCAAGCCCTTCTCGCCGCGCGAGCTGACGGCGCGGGTCAAGGCGGTGTTGCGCCGCATGGTCCCGCCGGAACCTGCGGTGCAGGACCCCGTCCTCCGCCACAACCGCCTGCGCCTGGACCTGGAGGGCGTGCGCGCCTTCTGGGACGAGACGGAGGTGGTGCTGACCGCCACCGAGTTCGGCCTTCTGCGCACCCTCGCCGACCGGCCGGGCAAGGTGTTCAGCCGCGACGCCCTGATGGACGGCGCCTATGCCACCGAACGCTATGTCGCCGACCGCACCGTGGACAGCCATATCCGCCGGGTCCGGGCCAAATTCCAGGCCGTCGGCGGCGCTCCGGTCGAAACCGTGCATGGGCTGGGCTACAAGCTGTCGGACTGCCGATGAGGCCGCCGTTCGGACGGCGGCCGTCGATCGCGACCGTGCTGCTGGTCATGACGGTGGCGGCGCTGGTCCTGCCGCTGAGCGGCCTGTGGATCCTGCGTCTCTACGAAAGCGCCCTGATCCGCCAGACGGAATCGGAACTGATCGCCCAGGCCGGGGTGGTCGCGGCCTTCTACCGCGACGCCTGGCGCCGGGCCGGCGGGAAGGCGGAGGCGCTCGGCCCTCCGGTCGATCCGGCCTGGACGCGCCCGCCGGGCTTCGACCCGCCCTGGACGCCCCGCTTCGCCAGCCTCGACCTTGCAGAGGATCCGATCCTTCCCCCCGCCCCCGATCCGGTGCCGGCGGCGGCGACCGACCCGGCCGCCGCCGTTGCCGGTTCGACGCTCGGCCCGATCCTGCGCGAGGCGCAACGCATCACCCTGGCGGGCATGAGGGTCACCGATCACCAGGGCGTGGTCGTCGCCAGCACCGGCGAGGAGATGGGCCTGTCGCTGGCCCGGCAGGACGAGGTCCGCCGCGCCCTGGCCGGCGAGGCCGCCAGCGTCCTGCGCGAACGCACGAGCCATGACCGCCCCGGCCAAGAGAGAATCGGCTACCGGTCCGTTTCGGACAGCCCGGCCGTGCCGGACCGCAGCCGGTCGGTGCGGGTCTTCACCGCCCAGCCCGTGCTCGACGACGGGCGCGTCGTCGGCGTGGTGGTGGTGTCGCGCACGCCGCGCAGCATCGCCGACACCCTCTACGGCAAGCGCTGGCACCTCGCCGGGCTGGCGGTGCTGCTTCTCGTGTCGGTCGGGGTGCTGGCGCGGCTGGGGACGGTCGCCATCGCCCGTCCGCTCCGCGCGGTCACCGGGCTGGCGAAGCGGACGGCGGACGGCGAACGGGGCGTGATGGTCCCGCTGCCGCGCCCGGTGGTGCGCGAGGTCGCCGAATTGTCGGATGCGCTGACCCGGATGGCCAGGACGCTGGAGGAGCGGGCCGACTACATCCGCGACTTCGCCGCCCACGTCTCGCACGAGTTCAAGACGCCGCTGACGACCATCCGCGGCACCGTCGAGCTGCTGCGCGACCACATCGACAGCATGCCTCGCGAAGACCGGGACCGCTTCCTCGCCAACATGGATGCCGAGGCCGGTCGGCTGTCCCGCCTCGTCCGCCGCCTGCTGGAACTGGCCCGTGCCGACGTGATGACCGTGACCGACGACGTGGTGACCGACGCCGTGCCGGTCGCCGCCCGTCTGGCCGAGCGTCATGGCGCAGACGCGTCCCTGCCGGCGTCGCTGCCGGTCGCCATCGGGCAGGAGTCCCTGGAAAGCGTGCTCGCGAACCTCATCGAGAATGCGAGACACCATGCCGGCGCGGACGCGCGGGTGACCGTCACCCTGCGGACCGAGGGGGAGCAGGCGATCCTGCGGGTCGCCGACGACGGGCCGGGCATCTCGCCGGCGAACGCCGACCGCGTCTTCGTCCCCTTCTTCACCACCGCGCGCGAGCGCAGCGGCACCGGTCTCGGCCTTACCATCGCGCGGGGGCTGGTGGAGGCCCATGGCGGAAGCATCGCCCTGCTGCCGTCGGAACGCGGCGCCCTGTTCGAGGTCGCCCTGCGCCGGGTCCGGGCATCGTCGTGAGGCTGCCGATGGGGGGCAGCAGGCCGCCTTGTCCGGCGTTCGTGCAAAAAGGACCGGAGTGGTGGCGGTCGGGAGGTCGAACGGTTAGAGTGTGTCTGGTACTTATTGAAGCACCAGACACACTCTAAGCTTTTGGTTTTCCGTGTGATTCACGCTTCAAGCGATTCCGCTTGAAGCGATCACACTCTAAAGGACCTGAAGCGATTCCCCCGATGTGCAGAATGGTCCAAGCCCGTGCCGAAGCGACAAGACCATATCCGCCGTCGCCGCCGATACTGCCCCTTCACCCGAGAAAAACAGCAGGAAACGACAGACATGTCCGCACCGGCCGCATCAGGCACCTCCCCCCTGCCCTGGCTCCTGCTGCTGTTGTCGGTGACGACGGGGCTCGTCGATGCCATCAGCGTCCTCGGCCTGGGCAAGGTCTTCACCGCCAACATGACCGGCAACATCGTCTTCCTCGGCTTCGCCGTCGTCGGTACGCCGGGCTTCCGGGTCCTGCCGGCGGTGGCGGCGCTGCTGTCCTTCCTGGTCGGTGCCCTGATCGCCGGCCGCCTCGGCAGGACATTCGCCGGCCGGCCGATGCGGCATTGGCTGCTGGCTGCCGCCTTGTTCGAGACTGTCCTGTTCTGGATCGCCGCCGCCGTTGCCGCCGGCTTCGACGTCGGTGAGCAGGCTCCCGCGGCGGCTCTCTATGCGATCATCGTCCTGACCGGCTTCGCCATGGGCTTCCGCAACGCCACGGTCCGGCAGATGAAGGTTCCCGACCTGACGACGACGGTCCTGACGCTGACCCTGACCGGACTGGCCGCCGATTCCAGCCTCGCCGGCGGGGCGAACACCAATGCGCAGCGCCGGATGGCCGGCGTGGCGGCGATCTTCCTCGGAGCCGCGATCGGTGCCGTGATGGTGATGCAGAGCGGGCTGGTGCTCCCGCTGGTGGTCGTCGGCGCGCTGGTGCTGGCGGGCACCGCGCTCTGCGCGCTCCATCCGGCCTCGACCGCGCCGGCGGCGGCCTGACGCCGCAAGAGTGGGTCAGAGATCGGTGAAGCCGTCCTCCTCCCGGTCGCCGGTTCCCAGCTGCACGAATTGGGCGAGCAGCCAGGAGGCCGCCGGGCCGGGTGGCGTGTCGCGCCGCCAGACGCCGGAGAAACGATAGGTGCCGCCGGGATGGTCGGGCATGGCGAGCCGCACCAGGGTGCCGGCGACGAGATCGGGTTCGACCATCGGCAGCGGCATGTTGCCCCAGCCGATCCCCTCGCGCAGCAGCGCGTGCTTGGCGCCCAGATCGGCGAGCCGCCATGTGCGGGGGCTCATCACCGAGAAATCCTGCCCCTCGGTGGCGCGCGACCGGTCGGTGAGGACCAGCTGCACATGGTCGCGTCCGGCACCGGGGGCAATCTGCGCCATGCGGCCCAAGGGATGATCGGGAGCGGCGACCGGCACCATCGGCACCGATCCGGCGGTCGTCCGGTCCAGCCCGTCCATCCCGGCCGCCACCGGACCGGAGATGCCCAGCACCGCCCGGCGGTCGAGGACCAGGGCGGCGACCGCACCGAGGGTTTCGACATGCAGGCGCAGCGAGACCGTCGGATAGTCGCGGGCGAAGTCCCGCAGCACCCGGCCCAGCCGGTCGGCCGGCAGCATCACGTCGACGGCGAGATCGACCTCGGCTTCCAGCCCTTCATGCAGTCCCCGCACTTTGGCCCGCAAGCCGTCCATCCCCTGTGCGATCGTCCGCGCCTCGGCGAGCAGCGCCCGCCCGGCGGCCGTCAGCGTCGGCTTGCGCGACCCTTCGCGGTCGAACAGCGGCAGCCCGAGCTGCGCTTCGAGATTGGCGATGCCGTAGCTGATGACGGAGACCGCCCGGTTCAGCCGCCGCCCCGCCCCGGCGAAGCTGCCGGCATCCACCACGGCAAGGAAGATGCTGAGCTGATCGAAGCTGGGGGTGCCGATGCTGGTCATCGTTCAACTTTCTTGAACATCTTGTGCCGATTTATAGGGGTAAAACTGAAAGACGACCAGCGCTATTGTCCTCTCAAGCGAAACACGGCGGCCGATGCGGCAAGGACGCATCGGCTGCACAGTCAGGAGACGGACCATGATCGAACTGCGTCCCTTCGACAGCCTGGGCGGCGAGAATCACGGCTGGCTGGATGCCAAGCACCACTTCTCCTTCGCCAACTACCATGACCGCAAGCGGATGAACTGGGGCAACCTGCGGGTCTGGAACGATGACACCATCGCCCCCCACACCGGCTTCCCGCCGCACCCGCACCGCGACATGGAGATCATCACCTATGTCCGCGAGGGCGCCATCACCCACCAGGACAACCTTGGCAACAAGGGCCGCACCGAGGCGGGCGACGTCCAGGTGATGTCCGCCGGCACCGGCATCGCGCATTCCGAATACAATCTGGAGGACGTCACCACGCGCATCTTCCAGATCTGGATCATGCCGACGCGCAGCGGTGAGAAGCCGGGCTGGGGCAGCAAGCCCTTTCCCAAGGGGGATCGCAGCGGCCATTTCGTCACCCTGGCCTCGGGCTATGCCGATGACGGCGACGCCCTGCCGATCCGCACCGACGCCCGCGTGCTGGGGGCGACGCTGAAGGCCGGCGAGACGGCGTCCTACCCGCTCGGCAAGGACCGCCGCGCCTATCTCGTCCCCGCCAGCGGGGCGGTGGAGATCGACGGGGTGCGGGTAAACGCCCGCGACGGTGCGGCGATCGCCGACCTCGACACCCTGACGGTGACGGCGCTTGAGGACAGCGAAATCGTCATGGTCGACGCGGCCTGACCGTAACCGATGCCGTGCCGGGGGCTTTTCGGTCCCGGCACGGCGTTCTTCATAACGACTGGAGATCGGGCCATGAAGACCGGCCGGCTGGAGGCTTTCACCGACGGGGTAGTGGCGATCGCCATCACCATCATGGTGCTGGAGTTGAAGGTGCCGGAGGACGGCAGCCTCGCCGCCCTGGCGGAGCGTGTCCCGATCCTGCTGGCCTACGTGCTGTCCTTCATCAATATCGGGCTCTACTGGAACAACCATCACCATCTGCTGCAGGCGACCACGCGGATCGACGGGCGGGTGCTGTGGGCCAACCTGTTCCTGCTGTTCTGGCTGTCGCTGGTCCCCTTCGTCATCCGCTGGCTTGATGCCAGCGACTTCTCGCCGGTGGCGACGGCATCCTACGGCGTCGTCCTCGGCATGGCGGCCATCGGCTACAGCCTGACCGAACGCGCCATCATCGCCTGTGGCGGACGCGAATCCGCGGTGGCGCGGGCGGTTGGAACCGACCGGAAGGGCAAGATCAGCCTGGGACTCTATGGCTTGGCCATTCCGCTGGCCTTCGTCCTGCAATGGCTGTCCGTCGTGCTGTATGTGCTGGTGATCCTGCTGTGGCTGGTGCCGGACCGGCGGATCGAGCGCATCCTGGAGGAGTGACGGGGCGAACGGGGACTGTGACGGGGGGATCGAAGAAACATCCGACATAGGAAATATTCCGCTTGTGATTTTCGATCCGGGCGCCTATATCTGCGGCTTCGGTGCCCCGGTGTCGGCCCGTATTTCCGGCCGCCCTGCTCCTCCCCTGTTCCGGTCTCCCAAGGTCCCTCCATGTCTTCCGTCCTTCGTCCGCGCAAGGCCGCCATAGCCTTCATTCTCGTCACCGCAGCACTCGACATCGTCGCGATGGGCATCGTCATTCCGGTGCTGCCGGCGCTGATCGAGCAGTTCGCCGGGGCCGACGCGCAGGCCGGCACCATCAACGGCGCGCTGGTGACGTTGTGGGCCTTGATGCAGTTCTTCTGTTCCCCGGTGATCGGGTCGCTGTCGGACCGCTTCGGGCGGCGGCCGGTGATCCTGCTGTCGACACTTGGTCTGGCGGCGGACTATGTGCTGATGGCGGTGGCGCCGAATTTGTGGTGGCTGGTGGTCGGCCGGGCGGTTGCCGGCATCACCTCCTCCAGCTTCACCACCGTCTTCGCCTATATGGCCGATGTGACGCCGCCGGAGCAGCGGGCGCGCGCCTATGGCCTGATCGGCGCCGCCTTCAGTGCCGGCTTCATCGCCGGTCCGCTGCTGGGCGGGTTGCTGGGCGAGGTCTCGCCGCGGGCACCCTTCTGGGGAGCGGGCCTGCTCAGCGGATTGGCCTTCCTCTATGGTCTGGTGGTGCTGCCGGAATCGCTGACACCCGAGAACCGGATGGCGTTTTCCTGGCGGCGGGCCAATCCGTTCGGGGCGCTGCGGCTGCTGCGCTCGCACCCGGAGCTGTCGGGTCTGGCGCTGGTCAATTTCATGCTGCATGTCTCCCACCAGATTTTCCCCGCCGTCTTCGTGCTCTATGCCGCGCATCGCTATGGCTGGAGCGCCTGGGATGTCGGGCTTCTGCTGGCGGTGGTCGGCGCGCTCGACATGGTCATGCAGGGTCTGGTGGTGTCGCGGGTGGTGAAGTGGCTGGGCGACCGCGGCACGATGGTGATCGGCCTGTTCGGCGGAGCCGCCGGGCTGGCCTGCATGGGGCTGGCACCGGACGGCGGCTGGTTCGCCTTCGCCGTCGTGCCGAATGCGCTGTGGGGGCTGGCGATGCCGACCATCCAGTCGCTGATGACGCAGCGGGTCAGCCCGTCCGAACAGGGCCAGTTGCAGGGTGCCAACATGAGCGTGGCGAGCGTCGCCGGCATCCTGTCCCCGATCTTCTTCGGGTCGGTCTATTCGGCGTCGGTGGGCGGCGATCCGCTGTTCCCGCATCCGGGTGCTGCCTTCCTGATCGCGGCGCTGGTGATGCTGGCCGGCGCGCTGATCGGCTGGGTGGTGGCGCGCCGCAACGGCCGGGCGGAAGAGGCGGGCAGCGTGGCGGCCTGACACCGCCGCCCTGCCCTGCGTCTTGCCCCACGGCCGGCCCTTGCACCGGTTGTGGGGCGTCCCACATAGCTGTCGCGCCACCCCGCACAATGTCCCATTGCTCCGCTGCGTTATCAGCGGTGGGAATTTGCCGGCCGACAGGGTAAGAGTGTCGGCTTATCCACCCGCATTGTTGATCGAGACCCGGAGAACGCGATGCTCGCGGCCCCCAACCTGTTCGCCCACCGCCCCGACCGGAGCGTGCGCCCCAAGGCCGCACCCTTCCTGCCGATGTCGCGTGCGGAAATGGACCGGCTGGGCTGGGACCAGTGCGACGTCATCGTCGTCACCGGCGATGCCTATATCGACCATCCCAGCTTCGGCATGGCGATCATCGGCCGGCTGCTGGAATCGCAGGGTCTGCGCGTCGGCATCATTGCCCAGCCTGACTGGAGCAGTGCGGAACCGTTCAAGATCCTGGGCAAGCCGCGGCTGTTCTGGGGCGTGACCGGCGGCAACATGGATTCGATGGTCAACCACTACACGGCCGACCGCCGCCTGCGCCACAACGACAGCTACACGCCGAACGACGAAGGCGGCAAGCGGCCGGACCGCGCCGTCATCGTCTATTCCCAACGCTGCCGCGAAGCGTTCAAGGACGTGCCGATCGTTCTTGGCGGTATCGAGGCCAGCTTGCGCCGCATCGCCCAGTACGATCACTGGAGCGAGAAGATCCGCCGCTCCGTCCTGGTCGATTCCAAGGCGGACATGCTGGTCTACGGCAATGCCGAGCGCGCCATCATCGAGATCGCCCAGCGCGCGCTGAAGGGGGAATCGCCCAAGGCGATGACCGACATCCGCGGCACCGCCATCATGCGCTCCTCGGTGCCGGACGGCTGGACGGTGGTCGACAGCAGCTCCATCGACGATCCGTCGGCGCCGGTGTCGCCGCGCGCCGCCGGGGCCGACCGCATGGTCGTGCGGCTGCCCAGCTTCGAGCAGGTGACCGCCGACAAGGTGCTCTACGCCCATGCCAGCCGCGTGCTGCATCAGGAGAGCAACCCCGGCAACGCCCGCGCACTGGTCCAGCGCCACGGCGACCGCGACGTCTGGCTGAACCCGCCGCCGATCCCGCTGGAAACCAACGAGATGGACGGCGTCTACGACCTGCCCTATGCCCGGGCGCCGCATCCGTCCTATGGCGATGCGCGCATCCCGGCCTGGGAGATGATCCGCTTCTCGGTCAACATCATGCGCGGCTGCTTCGGCGGCTGTTCCTTCTGCTCGATCACCGAGCATGAGGGGCGCATTATCCAGAGCCGGTCGGAAGGGTCGATCCTGCGCGAGATCGAGCAGATCCGCGACAAGACCAAGGGCTTTACCGGCGTCATCTCCGACATGGGCGGGCCGACCGCCAACATGTACCGGCTCGCCTGCAAGGACAAGGAAACGGAGTCGGTCTGCCGCCGCCCGTCCTGCGTCTTCCCGGACATCTGCAAGAACCTGAACACCGACCATTCCTCGCTGGTCCAGCTCTACCGCAAGGCCCGCGCGGTGCCGGGGGTGAAGAAGATCCACATCGCGTCGGGCCTGCGCTACGACCTCGCCGTGCGCAATCCGGAATATGTCAAGGAGCTGGTGACCCACCATGTCGGCGGTTACCTGAAGATCGCGCCGGAACATACCGAGCCGGGCCCGCTGGCGAAGATGATGAAGCCGGGCATGGGCGCCTACGACGAGTTCAAGCGGATGTTCGACAAGGCGGCGAAGGAGGCGGGGAAGAAGCTCTACCTGATCCCCTACTTCATCGCCGCCCATCCCGGCACCACCGACGAGGACATGATGAACCTCGCGCTGTGGCTGAAGCGGAACGGCTTCAAGGCGGATCAGGTGCAGACCTTCCTGCCCTCGCCGATGTCGCTGGCGACCGCGATGTACCACAGCGAGCGCAATCCCCTGCGTCCGGTGCGCCGCGTCGGGTCGGAGATGGTGTCGTCGGCGAAGGGGCTGAAGCAGCGCCGCCTGCACAAGGCCTTCCTGCGCTACCACGATCCGGAGAACTGGCCGATCCTGCGCGAGGCGTTGAAACGCATGGGCCGCGAGGATCTGATCGGTCCGGGCGAGGAACAGCTGATTCCGGCCTGGCAGCCGGTCGGCGCCACCGCCACGCCGCGGGAGAAGGGGCCGAAAGGCAAGGTCTTCCTGACCCAGCAGGCCGGCCAGGGACGCCGTGTGGTGCCGCCGGTGGGCAAGGCGCCAGGGCCGAAACCGGCTGGGGCTGGGGGCAAACCTTCCGGCATGAAACCGCGTCAGACGAACCTCAAGGGGCGGTGAGCGACGCGGTGCCTTCCCAGAAGAGGGAGTGGCGCCCACCCTGCAACTTTGTTATACCGGAGCGTCTTTTCATTTCCTGCCGGACGGGAGGCTGCATGCGTATCAAGTGCCTGCTGAACACTCCCGCGCCGGCCAGCCGCGTCCTTCCGAACCGCCACTCCTAGGTTCGAAACGAGGCGGTATCAGCGCGGGCTGTCGCAAGCCCCGCACCGTTCCTTTTCCCGCTCTTTCCCGAACGGCGTCGCCGACCGCAGTCCCTGCTTGGGGCCTGCGGGCCGCGCGCCGTGGAGCCGGCCCTTCACCGCCGGCCCTGCCCCGGTTGGATCCCAATGGCTCAGTCGAAACGCACCTCCCGCCCGAACGCCATCCGCAGCGTTCTGGCCTTCACCTTCCGCCACTGGCGGCGCCAGACACCGCTGGCCGTCGGCATCGCCGGGGCCATCGCCCTGTCGACGCTGGCCGACGTCTTCATGCCGCTGTTTGCCGGCCGGCTAGTCGATGCGCTGACCCTGCTGCCGGGCGACCGCGACGCGGCGCTGCATGCGGCGCTGACCGCCTTCGGCGCCATGGTGGCGCTGGGCATCGGCATGGTGGTGATGCGGCACCTCGCCTGGAGCGGGGTCATCCCCTTCACCCTGCGCATCATGGCCGATGTCGGCCAGGACAGCTTCCACCGCATTCAGCGCTTCTCCACCGACTGGCACGCCAACAGCTTCGCCGGGTCGGTGGTGCGCAGGATCACCCGCGGCATGTGGGCGCTCGACACGCTGGACGACACGCTGCTGCTGGCGCTGTGGCCGTCGCTGGTCGTGCTGATCGGCACGATGGTGACGCTCGGGCTGCACTGGCCGGCGATGGGGCTGGTGATCGCGCTCGGCACCGCAATCTACATCGCGATGACGGTGCTGTTCTCCACCCTCTACATAGCGCCGGCCGCCCGGCTGTCGAACGCCTGGGATACCAAGCTCGGCGGAACGCTGGCCGATGCCATCGGCTGCAATGCCGTGGTCAAGGCCTTCGGCGCCGAGCCGCGCGAGGACGACCGGCTGGCCGGTGTGGTGGACAAATGGAGCCGCCGCACGCACCGCACCTGGACCCGGCACACGCGCCACAGCACCGTGCAACTGGTCGTGCTGCTGCTGATCCGCAGCGCCGTGGTGGCGACCGCGCTCTGGCTGTGGTGGCGCGGGCAGGCGACGCCGGGCGACGTCGCCTATGTGCTGACCACCTATTTCGTCGTCCATGGCTATCTGCGCGACATCGGCATGCACATCAACCACCTCCAGCGCTCCGTCAACGAGATGGAGGAGCTGGTGGCGATCCATGCCGAGCCGCTGGGGGTGGAGGATCGGCCGGAGGCCGCACCCATCCGCATCGGGGCGGGCGAGGTGCGCTTCGACCACGTCACCTTCCAGTATGGCGGCCATACCACGCCGCTCTACCGTGACCTGTCGCTGACCATCAAGGCGGGGGAACGGGTCGGGCTGGTCGGGCCGTCGGGGTCGGGCAAGACCACCTTCGTCAAGCTGATCCAGCGCCTCTACGACGTGACCGGGGGCCGGGTCCTGATCGACGGGCAGGAGGTGGCGGGGGCGACGCAGCATTCCCTTCGCTCGCAGATCGCCATCGTCCCGCAGGAGCCGATCCTGTTCCACCGCACTCTGGCGGAGAACATCGCCTATGGCCGGCCCGGCGCGTCGATGGCGGAGATCGAACGGGCGGCCAGGCTCGCCAATGCGCACGACTTCATCGCCCGTCTGCCGAAGGGCTACGGGACGCTGGTCGGCGAGCGCGGCGTCAAGCTGTCGGGCGGCGAGCGGCAGCGGGTGGCGCTGGCCCGCGCCTTCCTGGCCGACGCGCCGATCCTGATCCTGGACGAGGCGACCTCCAGCCTGGATTCGGAATCGGAGGCTCTGATCCAGGAAGCCATCGAACGGCTGATGCAGGGCCGCACCGCCATCATCATCGCCCATCGGCTGTCCACCGTCCGCACGCTGGACCGCATCCTGGTCTTCAACCAGGGCCGGGTGGTGGAGGAAGGCAGCCATGCCGCCCTGCTCCACCGGCCGGGCGGGCTCTACCGCCGCCTGTTCGAACAACAGTCGGCGCCGGAACCGATCCGCCGGATCGGCGGCTGAGAGGACGCCGCTCCATTTGTCGAAAGATGGGGTGGCCGCAGCGGTGAGTCGGCGTATGTCCCTGGCGACCAACTGATTTCGCCTACCGCAGGAATCGTCATGGCACAGACCACCACCGACACGCCCGTCTGGTTCATCACCGGCTGTTCGACCGGGTTCGGCCGCGAACTGGCGCGGCTGGTGCTTGAAAAGGGCTGGCGCGTCGCCGCGACCGCCCGCGATCCGCGCAAGCTGGACGATCTGCTCGCCGGCCATGGCGAGCGCGGGCGGGCCATCGCGCTGGACGTGACCGATCAGGCCCAGGTCGCCCGCGCCGTGGCCGAGGCGGAGAAGGCGTTCGGCCGGCTCGATGTCGTCGTGAACAATGCCGGCTACGGCTATCTCTCCGCCATCGAGGAAGGCGAGGATGCGGAAATCCGCGCGATGTTCGAGACCAACGTCTTCGGACTGGCCGCAGTGACGCGGGCGGTGCTGCCGGGGATGCGGGCGCGGCGGGCCGGCCATATCGTCAACATCTCGTCCCAGGGCGGCATGATCGGCTTCCCCGGCTCCGGCTATTACGCCGCCACCAAATTCGCGGTGGAGGGGCTGTCGGAATCGCTGTCGAAGGAGGTGGCGCCGCTCGGCATCCGCGTGCTGATCGTCGAGCCGGGACCGTTCCGCACCGATTGGGCCGGCCGTTCGCTGAAGCAGTCGGCGACCTGGATCGACGATTACGAACAGACCTCCGGCGCGCGGCGCAAGCAGATCTCCGGCTACAGCGGCAAGCAGCCGGGCGATCCGGTGCGGGCGGCCGAGGCGATCATCACGGCGGTGACCGCCGGAAAGCCGCCTCTCCGTCTCGTGCTCGGCCGTCCGGCGCTGGAGGGCGTGCGCGGCAAGCTGCGCTCGGTTCTGGACGAGATCGACGCGTGGGAGGCGACGACGCTGGGGGCTGACTTCCCGGATGCAGGGTAAGGGGGCGGCGTCAGCCCCCTCTCCTCACACGAACAATTCCATCGTCTGCGGCACGTTGCGCGGCGTCTCCCCCGCCAGGATGGCGCGGGCGACGTCGACGGCGGCGATCAGGCCGCTTTCGGTGAAGGGCTTGGGCAGGCAGCCGATGCCGGTCAGCGGGCCATCCTTCTTCAGCTCGTCGCGGAAGGAGGTGATGAACAGGCAGGGCACGCCCAGTCTGGTCAGCTCCCGCGCGGCGTCGATGCCGTTGGAGCCCATGCCGAGATGCACGTCGACCAGCGCCAGATCCGGCTTGTCGGCGGCGGCGATCTCCACCGCTTCCATCGCGGTGACCGCCGGGCCGATGATGCTGTGGCCGACATTCTCCAGATAGAGCTGCTGTTCCAGCGCGATCAGCACCTCGTCTTCCACCAGCAGGATCTTCATCCCTTGATCTCCTCGGGCGAGGAGGTCTCCAGCAGCGGCACCTCGTCGGGCACTGGCAGCTCGATGCGGAAGGTGGTGCCCTGCGGGTTGGTGTCGATGTCGACGCCGGCCCGGATCTGGCCGGCGAGGCTGGAGATCAGGCGCATGCCCAGGCTGCGGCTCTTGCGGATGTCGAAGTTCGACGGCAGGCCGGGACCGCGGTCGGAGACGGTCAGGGCAAGCCGGTCGTCCTCGCGCCGGAAGGTCACATCGACCTTCGCCGGGCCGTTGCCGCGATGCTTGACCGCGTTGGTGATCAGTTCGTTGGCGATCAGGCCCAGCGGGGCGGCGTGATCGATCGGCAGGTCGATCACGTCGGACCGTACGGCGATGTCGCACATGCTGTCGCCGCCGGATGCGCGGGCCAGATCCTCGCACAGCTCGTTCAGGTAGGTGCCGAACTCGATGGTCTGGAACTGGTCGGCCTGATAGAGCCGGTTGTGGACGCGGGCGATCGCCTCGATGCGGCTGCGGGCATCCTGGAAATGCACCCGCACCCCTTCGTCGGGCAGGCTGAGCGTCTGGAGCGTCAGCAGGCTGGACACCAGCTGCAGGCTGTTCTTGACGCGGTGGTTGACCTCGCGCAGCAGGGTCGATTTCTGGCCGACCAGCTTGCGCAGCGCCGCCTCCATCGACTTGATCTCAGTCACGTCGATGTGCATCAGCACGGTGCCGCCAAAGGGGCCGGCCGGCATGGGTGCGGCAAGACAGCGGAACCAGTGCTGGTTGTTGGTGACATATTCGGCCGACACCGGCGGCCCGCCCTCGCTCAACAGCGTGCGCAAGCCCTCCATCACGCTGTCGGCCCGCGGGTCGGCGGTCTCGCCGCGGCCGCAATGGTCGAGGTAATCGTCGCCGACGATGCAGCCCTGGCCGAGGAAGGTCGTCTCCGGTCCCGCTTCCGCCCAGGCGCGGTTGACCGAGACGATGTGGCCGGAGCGGTCGAGCACGGCGATGAAGGCCGGCAGCGCATCCAGCGTCGCCTTGGTCTGTTCGGCCAGCTGCCGCATGGCGAGCGCGCTGGTCCGCAGCTCCTCCCGGGTGCGGCGGCGTTCGGTGATGTCGCGCAGGATGCCGGTGATGAAGCTGCGCCCTTCCGATTCCCAGCGTGCCATCGACAGTTCCAGGTCGATGTGGCTGCCGTCGCGGCGCCGGCCGGACAGCTCCACCGGCTGGGTCGCGGCATCCATGCCGGCGGCGCCCGGCCCGCTGTGCTCCGCCATGGCGATCCAGTCGGGCGCGTCGTCGCCCAGCAGGACGGTGACGCTCCGGCCGATCAGCTCGTCCGGGCGGTAGTCGAACTGGCGGGTGGCGGTGCCGTTCATCCACTGCACCATGCCGCGGGTGTCGGTGGTGATGATGGCGTCGGGGGCCGTATCGACGATGGCGCGATAGCGGGCGTCGCGCTGTTCGCGCAGCACCCGCTCGCGGTTGACCGAGGCGGTGACGTCGGTCACCTGGATCAGGCAGCGCGCCTCGTTGCCGGCGGCCTGCGAATGCGGCGACGACGCGCGCGACGGCAGCGGACGGATCACCACATTATGGACCATCCGCCGCCCGTCGGGCAGGCGCAGCGGGAACAGCATCGGGTTCAGCGTGTGCGACAGCACGCCGGGCGCGCCGGTGGCCAGCGTGTCGCGCACGGCGATGTGCAGACGCGATTCGCGCAGGTTGGGCAGGGCATCGAACAGGTCGTGCCCGAGTATTTCCCTGGCCGTCAGGGTGGAGGCCTGCTCCATCCAGCCGTTCCAGTAGAGAACCCGGCAATGGCGGTCCAGAAGCAGGATGCCGGCATCCAGCGCGCCAAGGACATCGAGCGCCCAGGTGGGTTGTTCAGGCAATCTGGGGGCCATGCGACGACGTTCCGGCGGATGTGGGTTCTTCGGCGGCGATGCCTTCGATGAAGGCGTGGATCAGTTGCTTCAGCGACTGCAGGGACGAGACCCCCATCAGCAGGGCAATGTAGCCGCGGATGCTGCGGCTGCGGATGGTGAAATCGATGTAGAGGAACAGCACCAGCTCGTCGGCGCCACCGGCCTTGTCCTTCAGGATGTTGGCGCCGTCGCCGCGGAGCACCGCCGGCAGCGAGATGATCAGCCGGTCCTTCAGGGCGTTGGCGACGATCACGAGGCAGCCGTTCAGGATGATGTTGCCGATCTCCGCCAGGGCGTCCTGTTCCAGATCGACGATCTCCGCCAGGGTCAGGTCGCCGCCCAGGACGGCGCGGGCCAGCTCCAGGCTGTTGGCTTCCGGAAAGATCAGCATGGCGCGGCCGTCGAAGGAGCCCTGGAACTGCTGCTCCACCGCCACCAGCCCATGGCGTTCGCGTGCGGACAGGAAATCGGACGCCTCCTGCCGGCTGACGATGTCCACGGTCGGCACCGACAGCAGAACCTGGTCGTTGACCATGCGGCTGAGATGGGTGGCGGCGCGGCCGACCCCCATGTTCACCAACTCGGTCAGCGCATCGCGCTCCAGGTCGGTCAGTTCCACCATCTCTCGGCGCCTGTCCATTCTTGGTCTCGGCCTCGCAACCGGCGCCGCCGGGCGGTCGCATCCCAAATGTGGCCCATCGATCTGGAAAAAGGCACCCCCGTCAATGTCATATGTTAAGCCGGCGACGCCATAGCCGATATAGCCGCCCCACTTCCCACAATGGTCAGGCTGATAATCCACCATCCAAAGAGCCGCGTTCGGAATCTTCGGCAAGCAGCGAGCGTTCTTGTACAATATTGCTTTGGATGCGAAACTAAAGGACCGGCGCCGCGTTGTCGGACGGGACGGTCTTTCAGAGCGCGGACAGCCTATGGGGGACTTGTCCGGTGGGGGATGGCGACTCCACATGTAGGGGTGGCGCCCCTTGCGATGGGCGCCATGTTAGGAGACGTCGATGACCCCCGAGGAACGCACGCTTCTGTCCGACCTGTTCCGTCGCCTGCGCGAGGTGGAGGCCCAGCAGCGCTCCCAGCCGCGTGACGCCGAAGCGGAGGACTTCATCCGCCGGTCGGTCCAGGACCAGCCGCTGTCGTCCTATTACATGGCACAGACGGTGCTGGTGCAGCAGCAGGCGCTGACCGCGGCCCAGACCCGGATCGAGGAGTTGGAGCGGCAACTGCGCGAACGACCGGCCCAGCCGGCGCAGTCCGGCGGCGGCAGCTTCCTGTCCAACGCGCTCGGCATCGGCCGCAGCCCGTGGGGGCGCAGTGCCGAACCTCCCCCTGCCCCCGCCTATCCGCAGGGGCAGCCTGTCGCCGGCCGCAGCCCCTGGGGCGCGGCCCCCGATGCCGCCTACCCACCGCAGCAATACAGCCCCTCCCCCTTCCCGCAGCCGGGCATGGCCCCGCGCGGCGGCGGATTCTTCGCGGGAGCGGCGCAGACCGCGGCGGGCGTGGCCGGCGGCATGCTGGCGGCGAGCGCCATATCGTCCCTGCTGCACCATTCGCCCGGCCCCTTCGGCACGGCGATGGCCCAGCCCCTGGCTGGCGAGACGATCAACGAGACGGTGATCAACAACTATTACGGCGACGACCAGGGGCCGCAAGGCGATGCGGGGCGCGACACGGCGCGGGACGTCGCCTACCAGCCCGACCCGCCGCCGGCCGACGACACGTCGTACGACGATTCGTCCTTCGACGACGGCGGCAGCAGTGGCGGGGATGATTCCTGGATCTGAGCGAAGACCTCACCATTTCAAAAGCCCCTCTCCCGCAAGGGCAGAGGGGCTTTTTCTGCGAACACCCCCCATGTGCGATAGCCCTGCCGAGGGGGACATTCTTGAACCGGAAGACAGCCGGGAAACGTACCCTTGAACTTCGAATCGCCGATCACTCCTCGTCGCTGTAGCGGCCGGTGATGTCCCTTGACCCGTCCTCCAGGGCGGACTCCGCCACCTCTCCGGTTTGTAGGCCCAGGACCCGCTTGGACCGGCTTTGCGGCAGGCGGTGCATGCGGTCATGCGTTCCGTCGGCAGGGCGACCGTCATCGTCTGGTTCTGCAGCCGGCAATCGATCAAATCGCACAACGGTCCGATCCCGTTACAAGGGCACCCACCGCGGTAAGCTAAAATGGCTATGCCTGGGAAAGGCATAAAATGAGAGTTCCCCTGTAAGGTTCTGTCAACCACACTGCAGTATGATTGAGCTGCCAAGCAGTGCAGGCCGGAACAATCCCTGGGAGCGGGGGAGCGGTCTGTCGTCGGCAGGCACAAGAACAAAACGGGCGAAAAGCCCGACGTGGATGCATTTTCCGGGGAGCAGGACTCATATGACGATGGACGCGCGCGACGACACCTCGATACCAGAGCGCCCAACCGGTGCAGCAGGCGGCCGCCGGTTGGGGGTGCGCGGCAAGCTTCTGCTCGCCTTCGCCGGCATGGCCGGCATGACGGTCGCCGCCAGCGGGGTCGGACTGTTCTCCTTCTCCGCAGTGGAATGGCCGTTGACGCAGATCGTCGGCACCGGCCTGCCGGAGATGGAGCTGGCGAAGCGCCTGTCCGGTGAGAGCAGCGGCATCGCCGCCGCTGCCCCGGTGCTGGCCGCCGCGGAAAGCCAGAGCGAGCGCGAGCGCGTCTATGGCGAAATCATGGGCAACGGTAAAGCCCTGAACTCCTTGGTCGAAGAGTTGGCGAGCCACCGGTCCGGCGATCCGCGGATCGGCGAGCTGCGCGGTAAAACCCAGGGACTGATCGCGACGCTGGAGCGTGGCAACGCCGCCGCCAACCTGCGCCTGTCCGTCCGCGGCACGCGCGAGACGATGGCGGTCGACCTGGCCAAGTCCTACGACGCCTTCCTCGCCAATCTCGCTCCCTTGACCGAACGGTCCGGTGCCACCCTGCGCAGCAAAGGCGAAACGCTGGACAGCAGCACCGAGCGCGACATGAACGCGCTGGGCGACGCCGTCCGCTCGCTGATCACCATGTACGAGGTGCGCGGTGACCTGGGCATTGCGTCTGAATCGCTGACCCGCGCCGGCGGCGCCGAAACCGCCTTCGCCATCACGCAATTCCAGCAGAACTATCTGGAAGCGGCCGCCCGGATGGTCAGCGCCACCGCCCAGGTCGGCAGCCGGCTGGGCAAGGAGACCTCCGACGGGCTGGACGCCTTCTTCCAGTTGGGTGACGGTGCCGACGGCGTCTTCGACATGCGCCGCAAGGCGCTGGAACTGCCGGTCGGCAGCGCCGAACGCGACGCCATCCGCCAGAAGACGACCGAGGTCCTGGCCGATGCCGCCCGACGGCAGGCGAATTTGCTGGATCAGATGGAATCGCCGCTGATGCGGCTGAAGGCCGAGATCAAGCTGTCGAGCGTCAACGTCCGCTCGCAGACACGCGATTCCATGCAGGATCTGCTGGGCGACGGTTTGGCCCGCTTCCGCACATATCTGGAGCTGTCGACCTACGCCGCCGCCACCGTCGGCGCGCTGAACGAAGCGACGCAGGCGCCCAGCGCCGACCGGCTGTCCATGCTGGAAACCCGCTTCGCCGCCGCCGCCAAGGCGATGGAGGAGCGGCTGAAGACTCTCCAGGCCGCCGGCGACGACGGGCTGCCGAAGCTGGTGAGGAGCGCCGAGCTTCTGGCCGGCTTCGGCAAGGGCGACAACAGCCTGTTCAAGCTGCGCCGCTCCGAACTCGACGCCGCTGCCGAGAACGAGAAGGTCCTGACGGAGAACCGCCAGATCGCCCAGCAGTTCGCCGGCATGATCGATGACCAGATCACCGCGATGAAGCGGGAGGCGGACACCGCCGCCGCCGGGGCGACCGACGCGCTGTCGGCCGGCCGCAAGGTGCTGATCCTGTTCGCGGTCGCCAGCCTGATCGGTGCCGCGGCGCTGGCCTGGTTCGTGGTCGGCCGCAACATCGTCGCCCGGTTGAGCGCGCTCTCCGACGCCATGCGGGCGATTGCCGCCGGTAACCTGAATGCGCCGATCCCCGCCGCCGGTTCGGACGAGATCGGCGACATGACGCGCGCCCTGATGGTGTTCCGCGACACCGCCAACGAGGCGAGCGCCGCCAACGCGCGGGCAGAGGCCGAACGCAGCCGGGCCGCCGGCGAACGCCGCCGCGCCATGGTCGAGATGGCGGAGAATTTCGAAAGCAGCGTCCGCGGCGTGCTCGACCGCGTCGCCCGCGCCGCCGGCGAGATGCAGGACATGGCCCAGCGCATGAGCCGCAACGCCGAGGCCACCACCGGCGAGGCCGCGACCGCCGCCACCACCTCCCAGCAGGCCGAAGGCAGCGTCAAGGCGGTCGCCGCCGCGACGGAGGAACTGTCGGCCTCCATCCAGGAGATCGGCAGCCAGGTCCACGCCTCCAGCCAGATCGCCCGCAAGGCGGCGACCGAGGCCGAACGCACCGACCGCACGGTGGAGGGGCTGTCGCAGTCGGCCAACAAGATCGGCGAGGTGGTGCAGCTGATCAACGACATCGCCAGCCAGACCAACCTGCTGGCGCTGAATGCGACCATCGAGGCCGCCCGCGCCGGTGAAGCCGGCAAGGGCTTCGCCGTCGTGGCGAGCGAGGTGAAGAGCCTCGCCAACCAGACCGGCAAGGCGACGGAGGAGATCTCCAGCCAGATCCAGGCGATGCAGGCGGTGACCCAGGATGCCGTGGATGCCATCCGCTCCATCGCCGGCACCATCCGCGAAATCAACGAGATCGCCGCCACCGTTGCCGCCGCGGTCGAACAGCAAAGTGCGGCCACCCGCGAGATCGCCCGCAATGTGGGTGAGGCTGCCGACGGCACCCAGCATGTCCGGCGCAACATCGATTCCGTCGCCCGCGCCGCGGCGGAATCCGGCGAGTCCGCCACCCGCGTGCTGACCGCCTCCTCCACCGTCGCGGACGAGGTGCGCTCGCTGGGGTCCCAGGTCGACAGTCTGGTCAACCGCATGCGGGCGGGATGATCGGCCTGCCGAAGCCGCAGAGATCTGAAGTAGAGATCTGAAAGAGTGACCTGAAAGAAAAAGCCCCTCTTCCGTCAGCGGAGAGGGGCTTTTCCTATGCCAGGACCGTCGCTGGTCAGCGCCGGGTCTCGACCGTGATCGGACGCCAGATCACCGCGGCGCCGGCACCGGCACCACAGGCGCCGCCGCAGAATTCCTCGTGAGTGTCGGTCGCTCCGCCCTGGGTGCCGGGATTGCTGCCCTGGGTGTTGGTGGTCGCCCGCTGCTGGTGCGGCTGGGCCATTTGCTGCTGCTGTGACTGAGTGGTCATACCATTTCTCCTCTCGGGGAGGCATGAGGTATCAAAATACTCATCGACGATCAACTGTGATTTTCGGCAGATCCGCCGTGACTTATTTTGGCATCCATGCCAATAGCCAAGCTTTCTTTTGCGACGGCGAAGAGTTGACCGTGCAATGCACAAGAAGAGGGCAAGGCGGACCAACCCATTTTCCCACAAACATAAAACGCCCTTCCTCGCGGGGGAGGAAGGGCGTTTTTGTCGGCAACCATGCGGCGGAACGTCGCCCGCCGCTGCGCTGCGGTAGTTGGGAGTGCGCTGTGGTCAGCCGCTGTTGCGCAGGCCGGCAGCGATGCCGTTGATGGTCAGATGGATGCCGCGGGCGATCTGCTCGCCGCTGTCGCTGGTGCGGTGACGCTTCAGCAGTTCGACCTGGACATGGTTCAGCGGGTCCAGATAGGGGAAGCGGTTGCGGATCGACCGCGCCAGCAGCGGGTTCTTCTCCAGCAGGGCCGACTGCTCGGTGATCGCCAGCAGGGCATCGATGCTGTCCTGCCACTCCGCCCGGATGCGGGAGAAGATGGCGTCGCGCAGCGCCGGATCCGACACCAGCCCGGCATAGCGCGATGCGATGGCGATGTTCGACTTGGACAGCACCATGTCCATGTTGGACAGCAGCGTGCTGAAGAAGCCCCAATCGCGGTGCATGGCGCGCAGCCGCTCCATCCCGTCGGGATGCTGGGCCAGATAGGCCTTCACCGCCGACCCGAAGCCGTACCAGCCCGGCAGCATCAGGCGGCACTGCGCCCAGCTGAACACCCAGGGAATGGCGCGCAGATCCTCGATGCTGGTCGATTTCTTGCGCGAGGCCGGGCGGCTGCCGATGTTGAGGTTGGCGATCTCGCCGATCACCGTCGATTCCCAGAAATACTTCTCGAAGCCCTCGGTCTCGTAGACCAGACCGCGATAGGCCTTGAAGGCATGCTCCGACAGCTCCTCCATGGTCTGGAGGAACAGGTCGGTGCAGGGCGCTGCCGATTCCGGGTGCAGCAGCGTGGCTTCCAGCGTCGCCGCCGCCAGCGTTTCCAGGTTGCGGCGGCCGACCTCCGGGTTGGAGTACTTGCCGGCGATGACCTCGCCCTGCTCGGTGATGCGGATGGCGCCCTGCACGGCGCCGGCCGGCTGGGCCAGGATCGCCTGATAGCTGGGTCCGCCGCCGCGGCCGACCGAACCGCCGCGACCGTGGAACAGCCGCAGCCGCACGCCATGCTTGGCGAACACCTCGACCAGCGCGATCTCGGCCTTGTACAGCTCCCAGCCGGAGGTGAGGAACCCGCCGTCCTTGTTGCTGTCCGAATAGCCGAGCATCACCTCCTGCAGATTGCCGCGGCTTTCCAGGAAGCGCCGGTAGGTCGGGATCGACAGCAGCCGGTCCATGGTGGCGGCGCAGTTGCGCAGGTCGCCGATCGTCTCGAACAGCGGGGCGATGTTCAGGTCCAGCGCCTTGTCCTTCGGCCGCAGCAGCCCGGCTTCCTTCAGCAGGACGGCGACCTCCAGGATGTCCGACACGCCGTCGGTCTTGGAGATGACGCAGTTCACCACCGCATCGGCGCCGAAGCGGGCGCGGGCATCGGCGGCGGTGCGCAGGATGTCGAGTTCGGAGTTGGTTTCCTCCGAATAATCGGCGTAGCGCGAGGCCAGCGGCCGGTTGGTCTCCAGCTCGCGGACCAGCAGCTCGATCCGCTCGTCCTCCGACAGCGCCGTGTAGTCGACGCCGGCGTCGGCGAAGGACAGCAGCTCCGCCACGGACCGCTCATGCACGTCGGAATTCTGGCGCAGGTCGATGCTGGCCAGATGGAAGCCGAACAGGTCCACCGCCCGGCGCAGATGGCGCAGCCGGCCCTTGGCGAGTGCGGCCGAGCCGTTGACGGTCAGCGAGCGGTCGATGATGTCGAGATCGGCGCGGAATTCCGCCGGGGCCAGGTAGGGCGGCGCGTCGCCCACGGCGTGGCGCGGCGCCTCCAGCCCGTCCAGCGTCCGCAAGGTCGCGGCGACCCGCGCATAGATGCCGGAGATGGCGCGGCGGTACGGCTCCATCTTGCGGTGCGGCGAGGGATCGGGCGAGCGTTCGGCCAGCTGGCGCAGCGGCTCCGACACGTCGATGACGCGGGTGCTGAGCGACAGCTCCGACCCCAGCGTATGCAGCTCGTCCAGATAGAATTGCAGGGCACGGGTGCTCTGCATCCGCATCGCCTGACGCAGCACGGGGGCGGTGACGAAGGGGTTGCCGTCGCGGTCGCCGCCGATCCAGCTGCCCATGCGCAGGAAGGACGGCAGCTCCGTCGTCGTCCAGGACGGATCGGTCCTGCGCAGATGGTCTTCCAGCTGGGCGTAGAAGCGCGGCATCTCGCGCAGGAAGGTGTAGTCGTAGAAGGTCAGGCCGTTGGCCACCTCGTCCGTCACCGCCAGCTTGGTGGCGCGCAGGATCGCGGTCTGCCACAGGGTCAGCACGGCACGCTGGAGCGATTCGAGGTTGATCTCCTCCTCCTCCGGCGTCATCGGCCCGTGGTCGCGCTCGGCCAGCAGCTTGGCGACCTGCATCTGCACGGTCAGGATGCTCTTGCGCTGCACCTCGGTCGGGTGGGCGGTCAGCACCGGGCTGACCAGCGCGCCGTCGAAGAACTCCTTCAACTGCTGGGTGGTGACGCCGGCCTTCGCCGCCTCGTCCAGCGCATGGGCCATGGTGCCGTCGCGTGCGGCCGAACCGGCGAGCGCGTGGGCACGGGTGCGGCGGATGTGGTGCTGGTCCTCGGCGATGTTGGCGAGGTGCGAGAAGAAGCTGTAGGCCCGCACCACCCGCGCCGTCTGCGGCGGCGACAGGCTGTTCAGGATGCCTTCCAGTTCCTTGCGGGCGCCCTGGTCCTCTTCGCGGTGGAAGCGGATGGAGGTCTGGCGGATGCGCTCGACGATGTCGAACACCGCCTCCCCTTCCTGGCTGCGGACGGTGTCGCCCAGGATGCGCCCCAGCAGGCGGATGTCTTCGCGGAGCGGCTGGTCCTTCGTCTCGGAGCTTTCCTGCAGCACGATGGCGGACATGGGCGACGGTTTCCTGGTCGAGGATGGACGGATACGGGCGACGCGCGAACGGGGATGATCATTTTCCGGGCAGGGGGCGCCCCTGCACGCGAAGTGGTCAGACCATCGGCGACAGCATGCCCATTCTGTCAGAAGTTTCAACCGTCCGTGTGCTGGTGCGAAATGATTTCCAAAAGTCGCAGCGCTGAGAAATGCGACGTCGCATAAGACGTTGCACATTTGCCTGGCCAACCGCCGCCTCCTACACAAAATCGTGTGCTCCGGGCACTACCATACAAGTTTCGGCTTGCGGGCCTCCGGCTACCATACTAGCATTCGGACGGATTACGGATTATCCGCATCTTCCGCGACATCAGCCACAGTTCGGCCGGGCCCTTGGGGCGCCGGCCGCTTCCAGCATGCCGGCCACATTCAAAAAAGCCTGAACGGGAGGGACTCCAATGATCGACCTCGGGATTTCAAGACGCGGCTTCCTTGCGGCATCCGCCGGCACCGCCGGTTTGCTGGCCGCCGGCCGGCCGGTGTTCGCGGCCTTGCAGAAGCCGGCGAGCCCGGTCACGCTGAACGTGGTGGACGTCGCGGGCAATCTGGCGCTGACCCAGAAGGCGATCGAGAATTACCGCAAGGCCAAGCCCGACTGGGCCTCGCGCATCGTCTTCTCCAAGGCGCCGGCACCGGAGCTTCCCGGCAAGCTGAAGGCGCAGCAGGACGCCAACCGGGTTGACATCGATCTGGTGCTGACCGGCACCGACGTGCTGTCCGCCGGCATCGACCAGAAGCTGTGGGTCAATCTGCTGCCGGACCGCGCCGGCGACCTGCCGAAGCTGTCCGACATCTATCTGGAGCCGGCCGCCCGCATGCAGGGCCTCGCCGAAGGCCAGGGCGTGGTCGTCACCTACTACCCCTCCGGTCCGCTGTTCGAATATGCGCCGGAGCGGGTGAAGCAGGTGCCGAAGACCGCGGCGGAGCTGCTGGCCTGGGCCAAGGCCAACCCGAAGCGCTTCGCCTATGCCCGCCCGGCCAACTCCGGTCCCGGCCGCACCTTCCTGATGGGCTTGCCCTACATCCTGGGCGACAAGGACCCGAAGGATCCGGTCAATGGCTGGGAGAAGACCTGGGCCTACCTGCGCGAACTGGGCGAGACCATCGAGGCCTATCCGGCCGGCACCACCCCGACCATGAAGGCGCTGGGCGAAGGCTCGCTCGACATCATCGCGTCGACCACCGGCTGGGACATCAACCCGCGGGTGCTCGGCGTGGTGCCGAAGTCGGCCGAGGTCTTCGCGGTGGAGAATTTCCGCTGGGTCGCCGACGCCCATTACATGTGCATCCCCAAGGGCGTTTCGGCGGAGAAGCTGGCCGTCCTTCTGGACCTGATGAACCATCTGCTGACCCCGGCGCAGCAGGCCTACACCTATGACGAGGGCTATTTCTATCCCGGCCCGGCGGTGAAGGGCGTGACGCTCGCCATGGCGCCGAAGGAAAGCCAGGACGCCATCGCCGAGTTCGGCCGCCCGTCCTACGACAAGCTGATCGCCGACAACCCCATCGAACTGCCGCTCGCCGCCGACAAGCTGGTCCAGGCCTTCCGCCGCTGGGACGAGGAGATCGGCGCGCGCAAGGGCAAGTAACGGGCAAGTGACCGTTCTACAGCCGACGACGTGAAACGGAGGCATCCTTCGCTCGAGACCGGGCGAAGGATGCCTCCGACGAATGCGCCTCATCCAGCCACAGGACCCCGGAATGACCGTCGGACCCGCCACCTTCAAGCAACTGCACCTTCAGGGAGTGAGGCGGGAGTTCGACGCCTTCACGGCGCTGAAAGGGTTGGACCTGACCATCGAGCGGGGCGAGTTCATCGCCCTGCTCGGCCCGTCGGGCTGCGGCAAGACCACCGCGCTGAACTGCATCGCCGGCCTGCTGCCGGTCAGCGGCGGCCGGATCATGCTGGATGACCGCCGGGTCGACGTGCTGCGGCCGGAAGAGCGCGGCTTCGGCATGGTCTTCCAGAATTACGCCCTGTTCCCGCACATGACCGTGCGGAAGAACATCGGCTTCGGCCTGCGCATGCGCGGCGTGCCGAAGCCGGAGCTGGAAAAGCGCGTCGACGCCGCCCTGGCGGCGGTGCGGCTGGAATCGCAGGCGGGAAAGCTGCCCGGTCAGCTTTCCGGCGGTCAGCAGCAGCGCGTCGCCATCGCCCGCGCCATCGTGGTCGAGCCGCCGCTGGTGCTGATGGACGAGCCGCTATCCAACCTGGACGCCAAGCTGAGGCTGGAGATGCGCCAGGAAATCCGCCGCATCCACCAGTCGCTCGGCTCCACCACCATCTACGTCACCCACGACCAGGAGGAGGCGCTGTCGCTGGCCGACCGCATCGTCGTCCTGCGCGACGGCGCCATCCGTCAGGTCGGCACCCCGGCGGAGCTGTACGCCCTGCCCGCCCATCTCGACGTCGCCGACTTCATGGGTTTCCGCAACCGGGTCAATGGCGAACTGGTCGGGATGGAGGGCGAGGATGCCCTGCTCGACATCGAGGGCACGGTGATCCGCGGCCGGATGCGCGCGGCGTCCTCCGGCAGGGCGGCCGTCGCGGCGATCCGTCCCGACGATCTTGAGCCGACCGGCACCGACAGCGGCATCCCCGTACGGGTGGAGGCGGTGGAGTATCGCGGGCGCGGCTTCCACGGCGTCGGCGTCACCGCGTCGGGGACCGAGCTGCATTTCGCCTCCCCCTACCCGCTGCAGCGGGGGGCCGCCGTCCGGCTCGGCGCCGATGCCGGCCGCGTGCTGGTGTTCGGGGACGCGCGATGAGCGCCGTCATGGAAGGCCGGGCCGAGGGGCCGACCCTGCGCCAGCGGCTGGCCGCCCGCGGCATCGACGGGGCGACCCTGCTGGTGCTGCCCTGCGTGGCACTGATCCTGGGGCTGTTCATCTACCCGTTCCTGTACGGGCTGGTGCTGTCCTTCCAGCCCAAGGACGGGTCGCTGTTCGGCAACTATGCCAGATTCTTCAGTGATCCGTTCCTCTACGGCACCATCTTCAAGACGCTGCGGCTGGCCTTCCCGGTGACGCTGCTGAACCTGCTGATCGCGATCCCGATCGCCTTCCGGGTGCGGCTGATGCGGCGCCAGCGGCTGCTGACCACCCTGCTGGTGCTGCCGATCACGCTGGGCACCGTGCTGGTCGCCGAAGGCATGCTGTTCTATTTCGGGCCGCAGGGCTGGTTCAACCGCATCCTGATGGCCGCCGGACTGCTGTCCAGCCCGGTTTCCGTTCTGAACGGCTATTGGGGCGTCTTCATCTCGCTGGTGCTGACCGGCTTCCCCTTCACCTTCCTGCTGACGCTGTCCTACGTCACCGGCATCGACCCGTCGCTGGAGAATGCGGCGGCGACGCTGGGCGCCGGGCCGGCGGCCCGCTTCCGCGAGGTCTTCCTGCCACTGCTGGTGCCCGGCCTCGCCATCACCTTCTGCCTGTCCTTCGTCCAGGCTTACTCGGTGTTGCCGTCGGCGGTGCTGGTCGGCGATCCGGCCAATGCCACCCGTGTCATCTCCATCGCCGCCTACCAGGCCGCGTTCGAGGAGTACGACTACTCCATGGCCTCGGCCATCGCGATGATCATGGGGGCGGTCCAATTGCTGGTGGTCGTGGCGGTCCTGGGTTGCCGCTCGCTGTTCTACCGCGGCCCCGCCGCGGGCGCCAAAGGCTGAGGAGAGGCGGCAATGCAGAAATCCATCATGTCCCGCCTTTGGGTCTTCGCCGTCTGGGCGGTGATCGGGCTGTTCCTGGTCAATCTCATGGGGCTGATCGCCTCGGTGCTGACCTCCTCGGTGGCGACCCGCTGGCTCGGCACCTGGTTGCCGGCGGGCTTCACCACCCGCTGGTATTTCGCCGCCTGGGACGAATTCCAGCTGGGTGACGTGCTGTGGGTCACCTTCCAGGCGGTCGGGGCAGTGGTCCTGCTGTCCGGCCTGCTGGGGGTGCCCGCCGCCTATGCGCTGGCGCGGCGCGAGTTTCCGGCCAAGCGGGCGGTGATGCTGCTGTTGCTGTTGCCCCTGCTGGTTCCGCCGATCACCTACGGCATCCCGCTGGCGACGGTGCTCTACAAGGCGGGGCTGGGCGGCACGCTGACCGGCGTCATCCTGGCCAATCTGGTGCCGACCGTGCCCTTCGTGGTTCTGGTGATGATCCCCTTCATCGAGCAGATCGATCCGCGCACCGAAGCGGCGGCCCGAGTCTTCGGCGCCAACATCTTCCAGATGTTCGTCCATGTGCTGGTGCCGATGCTGATGCCGGGTGTGCTGGCGGCGCTGCTGCTGGTGCTGGTGCGGACCATCGGCATGTTCGAACTGACCTTCCTGGTCTCCGGACCCGGCAGCCAGACCCTGGTGGTAGCGCTCTATTACGCGGTGTTCGCCTCCGGCGTTCGGGCGGTGCAGTCGATCGACGCCATGGCGGTCATCTATATGGCGACCACGCTGGTCTGGCTGATCGTCGCCCTGCGTTTCGTCAACCCGACCCAGATCGTCGGCCGCGGGAAGCGTCCGGCGGCGTAAGGCCGATTCCGTGCCTGCCCCCGCTCAAGGTTTTGATACCAACACCATGATCTTGAACGGGGTTCCCGTAATTCCAGTTTTTACCTGCCGACGGTTTGTTTGTGGAACTCTGACGAGGACTCTTTGATCTGGAAGATCTTCCGTTGAAAATCCGCATCGGGTCAAGTGAGGATGGCGGGAAATACTCTTGCCGATCACTTGGTATGGTAGTATCCTGATAGACCAGTTATTCTCTCCGGCCCTTCGGGCAGGTTTCGAGGCGCCATAAACCATGACGTGCCGATGCTGAACAAGATCGACGTGGAGTCCGGCGAACCGATCGCGCGGCGTGTGTACCGGGTGCTGCGCCAAGCCATCGTGACGATGCAGTTCCGCCCCGGCCAAGCCCTGTCGGAGCAGGAGATCGCCGACCAGCTGGGCGTCAGCCGCCAGCCGGTGCGTGAGGCTTTCATCAAGCTGAGCGAGGCAGGCCTTCTCACCATCCGTCCGCAGCGCGGCAGCTTCGTCGTCAAGATCTCGGTCAAGCAGGTGCTCGACGCCCGCTTCGTCCGCGAGGCGGTGGAAACCGCCGTGGTGCGCAAGGCCTGCGAGACCATCACGGCGGCCGGCATCGCCGAGTTGCGCGACAACCTGAAGGCCCAGTGGGATATCGCCGACGAGCCGGTTCCCGTGCGCTTCCTGGAGTTGGACGAGGCCTTTCACCGCGCCATCGCCATCGGGGCGGAGTGCGACTATGCCTGGCGCATCGTCGAGGAGACGAAGGCGCAGATGGACCGAGTCCGCTATCTCAGCGTCCCCTATGCCACGCCGATCCGCCGGCTGATCTCGCAGCATCAGGCGGTGCTGGAGGCGATCGTCGCCCGCGATCCCGTCAAGGCGGAGGCCGCGATGGGACTGCATCTGCGCGAGATTCTGACCTCGTTGCCCGAACTGGAAGGCAAGTTCCCCGACCTGTTCACCCTTGAGGACGCCAGCGCCCCGCCGACGCAAAAGGTGCCCTCGCGAAGCAGCGGCCGGTCGCGGGTTGCCGCCTTGCGCTGACCTGCGCGGCATTTCGGGACCGGCGGTATCTGTGGGCGGTCCGTAGCGGGACTATATGGTTCGTTAAGGTGACAATCCGGGTTGCCCTTCCCCGCGCTTATTGACATACTACCATACAAGAATGTGAGCCAACCGCTCGCCAGGAAGGAAATGCCTCCATGGAATCGTCCGCGTCCCACACCTCTCCTTCCGGCGTCCCGTCACGGCGCCTGGGCGTCTCCAGCCTGCCCATCCTGCCGGCTGGGGTGGCGCGGCCCGGCTATGACCGCGGGCATCTCGACATCGGGATCGTCCATCTCGGCGTCGGCGCCTTCCAGCGCGCCCATCAGGCAGCCTACACCGACGCCCTGCTGGGAAAGCAGTTCGGGCCGTGGGGCATCGCCGGGGTCAGCCTGCGCAGCCCCGACACCCGCGACGCGCTGGAGCCGCAGGACGGGCTCTACACCGTCGCGGTGCGCGATGCGGAAGGCGAGCGGCTGCGGGTGGTCGGCTGCCTGTTGGACCTGCTGGTGGCGCATGAGGATCCCGACGCGGTGCTGGAGCGGATGTGCCGCCCGTCGGTGCGCATCGTCACCCTGACGGTGACGGAGAAGGGCTATTGCCATGATCCGGCGACCGGCGCGCTGAACGAGGCCCATCCCGACATCCGTCACGACATCGACAATCCGGGCAAGCCGCGCACCGCCATCGGCTTCCTGGCCGAGGCGCTGGCCCGCCGCCGCGCCGCCGGGCTGGCGCCCTTCACCGTCCTGAGCTGTGACAATTTGCCGAGCAACGGTGACACCGTCGCCCGCATCCTGCGCCGCTTCGCTGAATTGCGCGATCCGGCCTTCGGCGCCTGGGTGGCGGAAACGGTCGCCTGCCCCAACAGCATGGTCGACCGCATCGTTCCCGCCACCACCGAGGCCGACCGTGCGCGCGTGTCCCGGTCGCTCGGCGTTCAGGATGCCTGGCCGGTGGTGACGGAGCCCTTCACCCAATGGGTGGTGGAGGACCGCTTCCCCGCCGGCCGCCCGGCCTGGGAGACGGTGGGGGTCGAACTGGTCGCCGACGTCCATCCCTACGAGACGATGAAGCTGCGGCTGCTGAACGGCAGCCACTCCACCATCGCCTATCTCGGCTATCTGGCGGGCTACGAGACGGTGTCGGACACCATGGCCGATCCCGCCTTCGCCACGCTGGTCCGCAACCTGATGGACCAGGAGACCGGGCCGACCCTGCACATGCCGCCCGGTGCGGACATGGAGCAGTACAAGGACGCGCTGCTCACCCGCTTCCGCAATCCGGCGCTGCGCCACCGCACCTGGCAGATCGCCATGGACGGCACGCAGAAGCTGCCGCAGCGGCTGCTGAACCCGATCCGTGACCGGCTGGCCGCCGGTGAAGCGATTGACCGGCTGGCCTTGGCCGTCGCCGCCTGGATGCGCTACGTCGCCGGCACCGACGAGAAGGGGCAGTCCATCGACGTGCGCGATCCGCTGGCCGGCAAACTGGCGGAGATCGCGGCCGCCACCGCTGGAAACCCGGACCGGCTGGCCGAGGCGCTGTTCGGCCTGACCGCGGTGTTCGGTGAGGATCTGCCGCGCGACCCGCGCTTCACCGGCCCGGTGACCGCCGCGCTCAGGCGCCTGTTCGCCGAGGGCGCCCGCGCCGTGGTCGCCGCCACCGCCTGACCTCCGTTTCACAGCATCCTCTTCAGTAGGGAGTGTTCCCGTGGTTGCCCTGACCGTCGAAAAGCCGCATGTGCTGGCGCTCCTCCCTGAAAATGCCCCCGCTGCCGGGCCGGTCAAGGCCGGGGAGGTGCTGGTGCGCGTCCAGCGTGCCGGCATCTGCGGGTCGGACCTGCACATCTACCACGGCTCCAACCCCTTCGCCGTCTATCCCCGTGTCATCGGCCACGAGTTCGCCGGCACCGTCGAGGCGGTCGGCGACGGCGTGACCAACGTCGCCGCCGGTGATCATGTGGTGGTCGATCCGGTGGTGTCCTGCGGCCGCTGCTATGCCTGCCGGGCCGGGCGCACCAATGTCTGCGCAAATCTGGAGGTGTTCGGCGTCCACCGCGACGGCGGGTTCCGCAACCATGTCGTGGTCCCAGCCGCCAATGCGATCAAGGTGCGCTCCGACCTGCCGATCTCGATCGCCGCGCTGGCGGAACCGCTGTCCATCGCCGCGAATGTGCTGTCGCGCACCGGCATCAATGCCGACGACACGCTGCTGGTCTATGGCGCCGGCACCGTCGGGCTGACGGTGGTGCAGGTCGCCAAGCTGCACGGCGCCCGCTGCATCGTCGCCGACCTGGACGACAGGCGGCTGGAGCGGGCGAAGGAGTTCGGCGCCGACGTCGTCCTCAATTCCTCACGCGTGTCGGTGCCCGATGCGGTGCGCGACGAGAATGACGGGCTCGGCCCGACGGTGGTGATCGACGGGGCCGGAGTGCCGGCGCTGCTGGAGGAGGCCTGCCGCCTCGCCAGCCCGGCGGCGCGCATCGGCCTGCTGGGCTTCTCGCCCGCCCCCTGCAACATCAGCCAGCAGGAGATCGTGAAGAAGGAACTGACGCTGGTCGGCTCGCGCCTGAACCGCCGCCTGCTGCCGCAGGTCATCGACTGGCTGGAAAGCGGCAAGCTGCAACCGGCGGCGATGATCACCCAGGTCTTCCCGATCGCCGACGCGGCGAGCGCCTTCTCGCTGATCGAAACCGACCCGTCCAGCACCATCAAGGTCCAGCTCGACTTCGAAAGCTGACCGCCTGCCGGACGGCAGCCAACCAATCAAGCAATGGCGGACTTGATCCGCCCGAAACGGAGGGACACCAGGATGAACAGCAAGACCCCGATCTCGCGCCGCACGCTGGCCAAGAGCATCGGCCTCGGCGCCGGCCTCGCCGCGGGCGCGACGCTGCTGGGCGGCATCGCCGCACCGGCCATCGTGCGCGCCCAGGCCAAGACGACGCTGAAGCTCGGTCACCTCGCCAACGAGGACAATGTCTGGCACAAGGCCTCGCTGGTCTTCGCCGAGGAAGTGGCGAAGCGCACCAATGGCGCGGTCGAGGTCAAGGTGTTCCCCAACGAGCAGCTCGGCAAGGAAACCGACCTGATCAAGGGCATCCAGCTCGGCACCATCGACTTCACCATCACCGGCGAGTCCCTGCAGAACTGGGCGCCGGCCGCGGCCCTGCTGGCGGTTCCCTATGCCATCCGCGACCTGGATCACCTGGACAAGGTCGTCACCGGCGAGCCGGGCAAGAAGATCGCCGAATCGATCGAACAGAAGACCCAGCTGGTCCCGCTGACCTACTTCGCCCGCGGCCCGCGCAACCTGACCAGCAAGCGCCCGATCAAGTCGCCGAACGACCTGAACGGCCTGAAGATGCGCGTTCCCAACGTGCCGCTGTTCGTTTCCTTCTGGCAGGGGCTGGGCGCCAAGCCGACGCCGATGGCCTTCTCCGAGGTCTTCACCGGCCTGCAGAACGACACCATCGAGGCGCAGGAGAACCCGCTGGCGCTGATCAAGTCGGCGAGCTTCTACGAAGTCCAGAAATACGTGAACCAGACGGAGCACGTCATCAGCTGGATCTATCTGGTCGGCGGGTCGAAGAAACTGAACAAGATGCCGGCCGAACAGCGCGCCGCCATCATGGAAGCCGCCAAGGCTGCCCAGGCCGCCGAGCGCAAGCTGTTCATCGAGGACGAGACCAAGCTGGCCGCCGACCTCAAGGCCAAGGGCATGGAGTTCGTCGCCGTCGACAAGGCCGCCTTCGCCGAGAAGGGCCGCCCGGCCGTGGTCGCCGCGCTGTCGCCGGAGATCAAGCCGATCTACGACGAAATCCTCGCGGTGAAGTGAGGGGAAGATCCCCTCTCCCCCGCTCACGCGCAAACTCTGTTTGCGCTGACGCGACAGGCGGACCCCCGGTCCGCCGAAAGCGGAGAGAGGGGGATACGGAGCCGTGTCCCCCTCCCCCAACCGCAAGAGCCATGTCCATGCGCAACGCCTTTGCCGCCCTGGTGTCGGCCGTCTCCGCCCTCTGCCGTTGGGGTACCCTGGCGGCCGTCGGCGTCCTCATCATCGTCGTGACCATCCAGGTGCTGGGCCGCATTCCCGGCTTTCCCTCGCCGCCCTGGACGGAGGAGGTGGCCCGCTTCGCGCTGGTCCATCTCGTCGCCTTCTCCTGCGGGCTGGCGCTGCTGCGCGGCGAGCTGGTGAACGTCGACATGTTCATCCTGCTGCTGCCCAAGCCGATGCAAACGGTCGTCGCGCGGCTGGTCGACATCGCGATTCTGGTCTTTGCCGTCGCGATCATCCCCGGCGCCTGGGACTACGTCGTCGGCAGCCTGGGCGAGCGGGCGCGCTCCATCAACGTCCCGATGATCTGGGTCTATGTCGTGACGCTGATCATTCCGGTCTCGCTCGCCTTCTTCTCGATCGCCCGGCTGGCCGGGCTCGGGCGCGATTCGGCGCCGCCCAGCCATGGGGAAACCGTCTGATGGTCACCGCACTCTTCGTCACCTTCGCCGTCCTGCTGATCCTGGGCGCGCCGGTGGGCATCGCGCTGGGCGGTGCGTCGGCGGTCTATCTGGTCGGCAGCGACATCGACCTCGCGGTGGTTCCGCAGTTCATGTATGCCGGCATGGACAGCTTCGTCCTGCTCTGCATCCCCGGCTTCGTGCTGGCCGGCAACCTGATGAACGGCGGCGGCATCACCGATCAGATCGTGCTGTTCAGCAACCGGCTGGTCGGCCATATCCGCGGTGGCCTCGGCCTTGCCAACGTCACCGGCTCGATGGTGTTCGCCGGGATCTCCGGCACCGCGGTGGCGGAAACGGCGTCCATCGGTGCGGTGATGATCCCGGCGATGCGCAAGTCCGGCTATGACGCACCCTTCGCCGCCGCGGTGACCGCCGCCGCCTCCACCGTCGGTCCGATCATCCCGCCCAGCGTGCCGATGATCATCGTCGGCACCCTGACCGGCCTGTCGGTCGGCAAGATGTTCATGGCCGGCGCCGTCCCGGGCCTGCTGCTCGGCCTCGGCATGATGCTGACGGTCTGGATCCTGGCACGGGTGCGCAACTATCCGCGCGAGCCCTGGCAGGGGTTCGGTGCCCTGCTGCGCGCCAGCCGCGGCGCCTTCTGGGCGCTGCTGATGACGGCGATCATCCTGTTCGGCATCGTCGGCGGCTATTTCACTCCGACCGAGGCTTCCATCGTCTCGGCGATCTACGCCTTCGTCATCGGGTTGTTCGTCTACAAGGGCTTCAAGCTCCGCCAGTTGCCGGCGATCCTGCTGGAGAGCGCCATCGGGGCGGGCGGGCTGATCCTGCTGGTGGGCCTCGCCAATGTCTTCGGCTGGATCCTGACCAGCGAGCAGATCCCGCAGGCCATCGCCGCCTCGATGCTGGCGCTGACCACCAACAAGTACCTGATCATTCTGCTGATCAACATCCTGCTGCTGATCGTCGGCACTTTCATGGAGACGATCGCGGCGTTGATCATCCTGTTCCCGCCGCTGCTGGCGGTGGCGACCCAGGTCGGCATCGACCCGATCCATTTCGCCACCTTCGCCGTGCTGAACCTGATGATCGGCCTGACCACCCCGCCGGTCGGCGTCTGCCTGTTCGTCGCAGCGAACATCGCGAAGATCTCCCTGGGCGCCATCACCAAGGCGATCTGGCCCTTCCTCCTCTGCAACATCCTGATCCTGTTCCTGGTCTCCTACATCCCGGCCCTGTCGCTGTGGCTGCCGAGCCTGCTTTTCCGCTGATTTCTTCAGACTTCCAAAGCCCCCTCTCTTTCCAAGGAGTTCGAAGCCATGGAACAGTCCTGGCGCTGGTTTGGCCCCGAAGACGCCATCAAGCTGAACCACATCCGCCAAGCCGGCGCCACCGGCGTGGTCACCGCCCTGCACCACATCCCCTACGGCGTGGTCTGGTCGGTCGAGGAAATCCAGAAGCGCAAGGCGATGATCGAGTCCGACGAGGAACTCGGCCTCAGCTGGACCGTCACCGAAAGCCTGCCGGTGCATGAGGCGATCAAGATCGGCGAAGGCGACCTGACCGAGCTGTTCGACAATTACCGCCAGTCGATGCGCAACCTCGCCGCCTGCGGCGTGACCACCATCTGCTACAATTTCATGCCGGTGCTGGACTGGACGCGGACGGAGCTGGCAGCGGCGCTGCCGGGCGGCGGCACCTCGCTGCGCTTCAACGCCCATGAGCATGCCGCCTTCGACGTCTACATGCTGGAACGCCCGGGTGCGGAGGAAGACCACTCGCCGGAGGTTCTCGCCAGGGCCAAGGAGTGGTTCGACCGCTCGTCGGAAAGCGACCGGGCCAAGCTGCTGACCAACATCATGGCCGGCCTGCCGGGCGCCTATGACCGCTACGACATCCCCGGCCTGCGCAAGATGATCGCGCGCTTCAACGGCATGACCGCCGACGGCCTGCGCGAGACGCTGGCCCGCTTCCTGCGCGAGGTGATCCCGACGGCGGAAGAGGTCGGCATCCGCATGGCGATCCATCCCGACGACCCGCCCCGCCCGCTGTTCGGCCTGCCGCGCATCGTCAGCACCGAGGACGACCTCGCCCACCTGATCAACGCGGTGAAGTCGCCCAACAACGGGCTGACCTTCTGCACCGGCTCGCTGGGGGCCGGGCAGACCAACGACGTGCCGGCGATGGCCAAGCGCTTCGTCGAGGACATCCACTTCGTCCATCTGCGCAACGTCGCCAAGGATCCGGACGGGTCCTTCGAGGAGGCCGACCATCTCGGCGGCGACGTCGACATGGTGTCGGTCGTCACCACCCTGCTGGAGGAGCAGAAGCGCCGCCAGGACGCCGGCAACGACAACTGGCGCCTGCCCTTCCGCCCCGACCACGGCCACGAGCTGCTGGACGACGTGGGCAAGCCGACCCACCCCGGCTATCCGATGATCGGCCGCCTGCGCGGTCTGGCCGAAATCCGCGGCGTGATGACCGCCGTCGCGGCGATGAGGCAGCTGCCGGTGTGAGTTGGATGCGCGCCGGCCTCACTCGCCGGCGCGCATCCCCAGACGGGCGAGCTTCTTGTAGAAGGCGGCGCGGGAAATGCCGAGCGCCCGTGCCGCTTCCGTCGCCCTGCCACCGCTGGCCGCCAGTGCCCGACCGAGCAGCCCGCGCTCAAACTCGTCGAAGGCCTGGTCATAGTCCGGGAGAGGCTGCTGTTGCGGCTCCACCCGGACCGTGGTGCCGATCGGTACCGGCAAGACCTCAAGCGGTGTGGCCTTACCCAGATCCGGCAACGCCTCCGTAAGGTCGGCGGCGGTCAGACGGCGGTTCTCGGTCAGCAGACAGGCGCGCTCCAGCACGTTGCGCAGCTCGCGCACATTGCCGGGCCAGCGGTGGCGACCCAGCACCTCGACCGCCTCCGGCGTCAGGCCGCGCAGGGGTAGGCCACTGCGGGCGGCAATCTCCTGAAGGATCGATTCCGCGATGGCCTCCAGCCCGCCACCCATCTCCGCCAGGGCCGGCAGGCGGATCGGCAGCACGTTCAGCCGGTAATAGAGATCCGAGCGGAAGCGGCCGTCGCGGATCCGCTGCTCCAGGTCGACATTGGTGGCGGCGATCACCCGCACATCCACCTTCACCGGCCGGTCGGAGCCCAACGGTTCGATCTCCTGCTCCTGCAAGGCGCGCAGCAGCTTGGCCTGAAGCCCCAGCGGCATGTCGCCGATCTCGTCGAGGAACAGGGTGCCGCCGTCGGCGGTCTTGAAGCGGCCTTCCCGGCCGCGGCGGTCCAGCCCGGTGTAGGCGCCCGGCACCGCGCCGAAGAACTCCGCCTCGAGCAGCGTTTCCGGGATCGCCGCCACGTTGACGCCGACGAAGGACCGGCCGCTGCGCGCCGACAGTCCGTGGATCGCCTGGGCGATCAGCTCCTTGCCGGTCCCGGTCTCGCCCAGCAGCAGGATCGGCGCATCGGTGCGGGCGGCCAGCCGTGCCTTGCGCTTGACCTCCAGGCAGACCGGGCTGTCGCCGACATAGCTTTGCAGCGTGTAACGGGGCTGCCGCCCCTCGTCGAGCCGGCGCTTGGTCGCCGCCAGTTCCGCTTCCAGCCGCGACAGCTCGGCCAGAAGGGGCTTCAGCCGGTGCAGGCTGTCATACAGCACGAAGCCGACGGCGCCGATCACCGTGCCCGCATCGTCGGTCAGCGGGAAACGCGTCACCACCAGCCGCTGCGTCCCGAACAACATCAGGTCGAGCAGGATCGGCTGGCCGGTCGCCAGCACCTGACGCATCTGCGAATGGGGGATGATCTCCTCCACCTCGCGGCCGATGGCCTCGGCGGGGTCGGAGATGCCGAGCATGCGGGCATATTTGGCGTTGATCCACACCACCCGCGCGTCGCGGTCGACCGCCACCGTGCCTTCGGACTGGGTTTCCAGCGCCTCGAACAGCGAGGGGATGGCGCGGCTGCGCAACAGCGCCGCGCTGTCGGGCGATGCATCGAGAAAGTGCCCGTCATCCCGATCCGCCACGCCGTCCACCCCCGTCAGTTCCGTCCCGCCCGTTATCGGTCGGCACGGCCGAAACCGCAACCGCGCCGCGAGAGGGCGCTGCCCCCATGGCCGGCATAGCCATTCGTATGACGGCACCTGACAGGCGGACTGTACCGATGGCAGAGCCGGCGCAACCCATCGGGGGCAAGGCTGTTGGGAAGGACGTGGTTGCGTTTTCAACATTATGGGAATCACCAACATGGCGAACCAGAACGAAGGGCGCAGCGCGGGCGGCCAGCATTCCGGCGGCAACTTCAAGAATGATCCGGAACGCGCGTCCGAAGCCGGTAGCAAGGGCGGAAAGTCCTCGGGTGGCAACTTCAAGAACGACCCGGAGCGTGCATCCGAAGCCGGCCAGAAAGGTGGCCAGCACAGCCATGGCGGCCAGGGCAAAAAAGGTTGAGATCTCTACCGGCCGCCCCCCGCGGCCGGTCCAGCCCACTCCGAAAAAGCGCGCCCTTGCGGCGCGCTTTTTCTTTTCGGTTGCAGCCTTGCGCCGGATTGGTCGGAGGGTTCATTGTTCGGCCGCTGCCTTTCCCGTCTTTCCCGAGCGCACCGCAATGACCTCTCCGCGATGAGCCTGCCGTCAGTCCTGCTTCTGGCCGCAGTCGTGGCAACCTTGTGGATCGCGGCGCGCAGCTGGACCCTGCCCGCCTTTCCCGGCCGCACCGATTTCGTACTGATGCAGCTGTCGGCCGCCTGGTGGTCGACAGCTGTCGCCGTCGAGAGCATGGTGCCGGCTCCCGCCGACAAGCTGTTGTGGGCGGAAATGGCCTGGCTGGGCATCGTCTGCACGCCGAGCCTGTGGGCGTTCTTCCTGTGGTCCTACACCAGGGGCGAGTTGCCGGCACGCTGGCGGCTGGTGCTGGTGACGATCGGATTGGCGACCTGGGCCGTGGCCCTGACCAATGATGCCCACCACCTGTTATACACCGCCGTCCACCCGGTCGACGCGGAGCCGGGCGCCGCCCTGGTCTACAGCCACGGACTGCTGTTCTACGCCGTCACCATCTACATCTACGCCTTCATGGTGATGAGCATCGTCGTCACCGCCAGCGGCATCCACCGGGCGATGCCGGCCTACCGCACCCATTACCTGGGTTTTCTGGTGGTAATGGCGGTGCCGTGGGCCGCTAATGCCGGCTATGTCTTCGGCAACCTGACCCTGTTCGACCTCGATCCGACCGCCTTCAGCTTCCTGATGATGGATGGGATCTTTTACTGGCTGATCACCCGGCGGCGCCTGTTCGAACTGTTGCCGGTGGCCCGCGACGCGCTGCTGGACGCGGTGCCGGATCCGGTGCTGGTGCTGGACGGCGACGGCACCGTGGTGGAAGCCAATCCGGCGGCACAGGCGCTCGCCGGCGATCATGCCGCGATCGGGCGACGGCTTGTCGACCTGCCCGGGCTGTCGGCCCTATCCAGCATGGTCGCCGCCATGCCGGCACCAGCACCGGGATCGCTGACGCTGGACTGCGGCGGCTCCCCACGGAGCTTCGAGGTTACCTGGGTGCCGCTGACGGCGGGCGGCGGCAGGCGCGAGGTCGGCTGCCTGCTGATGCTGCGCGACGTGACCCACCGTCACCGGGCCGAGATGCGGTTGGAGGACACCGTCCGGCGCCTCGACCTCGCCCGGCTGGAGGCCGAAGAGCGGCTGGTGGCGGAACAGGAGGCCAAGCGGGCGTTGAACGGCTTCCTGTCGATGGCGGCGCACGAGTTCAAGACCCCGCTCGCCATCATCGACGGCGCCGCCCAGCTTCTTTCGATGGATGCCGAGGTGAAGGCCCCCGGCATGCTGCCGCGACTGGAGAAGATTCGTCGCGCCGTGCGCCGGCAGGTCAATATTCTGGAAACCTGTCTGGCCGACGACCGGTTGAACGACCCTGCCTTCACGCTCCGCCACGACCTGCTGGATCTGCCGGCCCTGTTGCGCGCCGCCGCCTCGGCCCAGGGCGATGCCGCCCCCGGCCGGCGGATCGAACTGGATCTGGCCGCCTGTCCGCAGCGGATGGCGGGGGATGGGCCGATGCTGGAGCTGTGCGTCCACAACCTGCTGAACAATGCGCTGAAATACTCGCCTGCCGGCACGCCGGTACGACTCCGCGCCAGCACGGAGAACGCGGCGGATGGACGATGGCTGGCGCTGTCGGTCGCCGACCAGGGCATCGGCATCCCGGACGGCGAGCGGGAACGGGTGTTCGACCGCTTCTTCCGCGCGTCCAACACCGGGACGGCGGCGGGAAGCGGCGTCGGGCTGAACATGGTCCGCCGCATCGCGGCGCTGCATGGCGGAACGGTGACGGTGGACAGCCGGTTGGGCGAGGGCAGCGTCTTCACCCTGCGGCTCCCTCTGTGTGAAGAAGCGCTCTGCGAAGACGGGATGGCCGGCATGCCGGCGGAGTAATCCGGCCGGGAGATCGTTTCTTGCATTGATTGCCCGGTGAAGGGAATAATCCCGCTCCCTCCATCTGGACCCTGGCAATATGAGCGATCACGACCCCACCGTCGTCCGGCCGGTGCCGAAACCCCGCGTCCCACTGGGCATCGAAGAGGTGCTGGTCGCCGTCACCATGGCGGTGGTGGCCCTGATCACCTTCGCCAACGTCGTGGTGCGCTACCTGACCGACGTCTCCTTTGCCTTCACCGAGGAATATTCGATCGCGCTGATGGTGATCCTGACCTTCCTCGGCGCCTCGGCCGCGGTGGTGAAGGACCGCCACATCCGCATCACCTTCGTCACCGACAAGATGTCGCCGGCCAACCGCCGCCGGGCGGAACAGTTCGCCATGGCCTGCGTCGCGCTGATGTACGGGCTGCTGGTGGTCTACGGCACCTGGGCGACCTGGGACGATTACCGGTTCGAGGTGACCTCGCCGGCTCTGGGGCTGCCGCAGTGGATCTATACGGTCTGGCTGCCGGTTCTGTCGCTGGTGGTGCTGGCCCGGGCGGTCGGCCGCATGATCCGCATCCACAAGGGCACCGAGCCGCTGGAAACCGGGCATCTGCCGGAGGGCGAGCCGTGATCACCACCCTGCTTTTCGGCTCCTTTCTGGTGATGATGGTGTTGGGGGTGCCGATCGCCGCCGCCCTGGGGCTGGCCGGCACCGCCGCCATCGCCTTCGCCCATCTCGGCGTCATTTCGGTCCCGACCAGCGTCTATACCGGCATCGCCAAGTACCCGCTGCTGACCATCCCGATGTTCGTGCTGGCCGGCACCATCTTCGACCGCTCGGGCGTGGCACAGAAGCTGGTGCGTTTCGCCACCGCCATCGTCGGCCAGGGCAAGGGCGCGCTGGCCGTCATCGCCGTGGTGGTGGCGATGATGATGGGCGGCATTTCGGGCTCGGGTCCCGCCATCGCCGCCGCGGTCTGCGGCGTCATGGCGCCCAGCATGATCCGCGCCGGCTATCCCCGCCCCTACATCGCCAGCGTCATCGCCGCGGCGGCGGCCACCGACATCCTGATCCCGCCGTCGGTGGCGCTGATCATCTACAGCGTGCTTGTCCCGGCCGCCCCGACCACCTCGATGTTCGCCGCCGGCATCATTCCGGGCACGCTGGCCGGGTTGGCTCTGATCATTCCGGTCTTCTGGCTGGCGCGGAAACACAATCTGGGCGCCAAGCTGTCGCACGAACCGCGCCCGCCCTTCTGGCGCAGCCTGTGGGACGCGTCGCTCGGCCTGTTCGCCAAGGTCATCATCCTGGGCGGCCTGCGTCTCGGCATCTTCACTCCGACGGAGGCGGCGGTGATCGCGGTCGCCTACGGCCTGCTGCTGGGCATGGTGGTCTACCGAACCATCCGCTTCCGCGACCTCTATTCCATGCTGGTCGAGGCGGCGGAGATTTCCGCCATCATCCTGACGGTGATCGCGCTTGCCAGCGTGTTCGGCTGGGCATTGAGCACCCTGTCGGTGATCGACCCCATCGCCGACGCCATCATCCATTCCGGCCTCGGCGAGCATGGCGTGATGGCGCTGCTGGTGGTGCTGCTGACCGTCGTCGGCACCTTCCTGGACGGCATCTCGATCTTCATCATCCTGCTGCCGCTGCTGATTCCCATCGCCCAGGCCTACAACTGGGACCTGACCTGGTTCGGCGTCATCCTGACCCTGATGATCGCCGTCGGCCAGTTCACCCCGCCGATGGCCGTCAACCTGATGGTCGCCTGCCGCATGACCGGCTGCACGATGGAAAGCACCCTGCGCTGGGTGATGTGGCCGCTGGTCACCATGCTGCTGGTGGTGGTCGCGGTGATCGTCTGGCCGGATCTGGCGCTGTGGATGCCGCGGCAGATGGGGTTCTAAAGGAGGTGGGCGCGGAAGGCCAGCCGGCGGACGGCGCACCAGCCGCCGTGCCCCGCCGGCTGGAAGACCATCGCGTCGATGTCCGCGCGCCAGGACAGCCTCTCTGCCGTCATTCCCGCAACCCCAGCCGGCGGGCGAGGCGGAACAGGTTGCTGCGGTCGAGCCCGAGCGCCCGTGCCACCTGCGCCCAGTTGCCGTCATGGCGGGCCAGATGCTCGCGGATCATCCGGCGCTCCAGATCCTCCACCGCATCACGCAGCGGAAGTTCCGGCAGGTCGGGCGCTGCCTGCGGCGCCATCGAGCGGGGCTGCTGCACGGTCGCCGTTATCGTCACGGCACTCCCTTCCCCCCCCTCCAGCCCCAGATCGGCCAAACCCAGATCGGCCGGGGTCAGGGTCAGCACGCCGCCATCCGGCGGGCGGGCGACGCGGGCACGGATGGCGCCGCGGCCGATGGCGTGCTCCAACTCACGCACATTCCCGGGCCAGGGATAGGCCAGCATGCGCCGCTCCGCCGCCGCCGACAGGCGCAGGTTGCGCAGGCCGAGCCGCGCCCGGTTGCGCTCCAGGAACAGGCCGGCCAGCCGCAGGATGTCGGTGCCGCGGTCGCGCAGCGGCGGCACCCGCAGCGGATAGACGCTGAGCCGGTGATAGACGTCGGCGCGGAAGCGGCCCTCCCGCACCTCCGCCGCCAGATCGCGGTTGGTGGCGGCGATCACCCGCACGTCGACGGTGATGTGGCGGTCGGAGCCGACGCGCTGGATCTCGCCGTTCTGCAAGGCCCGCAGCATCTTCGCCTGTGCCGCCAGCGGCAGCTCGCCGACCTCGTCCAGGAACAGGGTGCCGCCGTCGGCCAGCTCGAACTTGCCGCGCCGGTCGGCGACCGCGCCGGAAAAGGCGCCGCGCACATGGCCGAACAGTTCGCTTTCCACCAGCGCGTCAGGCAACGCGGCGCAGTTGACATGGACCAGCGGCCCGGCGGCGCGGGGAGAGCGGGCGTGCAGCCGTCGCGCCACCAACTCCTTGCCCACCCCTGTTTCGCCCAGCACCAGCACGACGAGGTCGCTGGCCGCCACCGTGTCGATCTCCGTCAGAAGACTCGCCATCGGCGGACTGGCGCCGACGGGATCGAAGCCCAGACCCTGCGGCTGGTCGTCGAGGATCCGCAAGCCCGCCCCGCCATCGCCGGTCAGGGCGGCACGCCGCTCCACTGCGGCGGCAAGATCGGCGGCCAGCCGCGCCCAGTCGGCAATCGCCTCCTCCCAGCCGTCGAAGCGCCCCTCGTTCAGCGCGTCCAGGGTCAGCATGCCCCAAGGCCGCCCGTCGACGGTCAGCGACGCCCCGACGCAGTCATGCACATGCAGCCGCTGGCGCAGGTCGGGGATCAGCCCGTCATAGGGATCGGGAAGCTCGCAGCCGGCGGGGAAGCGCAACGGTCCGCCCTCCACCTCGGCGATCGCCTTCAGGCGAGGATGTTCGTTCAGTTCGAAACGCCGGCCCAACGTGTCGGGACTGAGCCCGCGGGTGGCGAGCGGCACCAGCAGCCCTTCCCCTGCTTGCCCGATTCCGGCCCGAGCGTCCCGGCGCAGCAGCGCGCAGGCGTCGCAGGGCAGATGGCGGGCCATCAGGTCGAGCAGCAACGGCCACAGCCGCGCCGGATCGTCCAGCGCCCGTAACAGGGCTCCGACCTTTTCCAGCGGGAGCGCCGATGTCGAAATGACCGCTTCGTTGTCCATCCGACATCGTAGCATCCGTGGTCGCTTTGACAACACTTCGTCCACGTGGGGCGGAATTCCAGGCTGCGTCGCTTTGGCACAGGGTTTGCCACTCCATTGCGACATCGTGACGCGCAAAAGGATTGCCCCCACCCATGCTGACGCCTGCCCAGATCGCCGTCATCAAGGCCACCGCCCCCGTCGTCGCCGCCAACGCCAACAAGATCACCGGCACCTTCTATCCGCTGATGTTCGAGCGCTTCCCCGAGGTGCGCGCCGTCTTCAACCAGAGCCACCAGCGCAGCAGCGCCCAGCCGGAGGCCCTGGCCAACGCCATCATCGCCTATGCCTCCAACATCGACCGGCTTGAGGTTCTGGGCCCGGCGGTCGAAGGCATCGTGCAGAAGCACGTCTCGCTGAACATCACCCCCGACCAGTACAAGATCGTCGGCACCTGCCTGATGGAAGCCATCGGCAAGGTGCTGGGCGACGCGGTGACCACCGAGGTCGCCGACGCCTGGGGTGCGGCCTATTGGCAGCTGGCCGACCTGCTGATCGCAGCGGAAGAGAAGGAATATGCCCGCAAGGCGGCGCTGACCGGCGGCTGGCGCGGCGCCCGCCGCTTCCGGATCGTCGAGAAAACTCCGGAGAGCGCCGTCATCACCTCCTTCCGGCTGGCGCCGGTCGATGGCGGAAAGGTGATGGACTTCCATCCCGGCCAGTATCTCGGCCTGCGCCTGAGCATCGACGGCGAGACCGTGCACCGCAACTACAGCCTGTCGGCCTCGCCCAACGGCAAGGACTACCGCATTTCGGTGAAGCGGGAGCCGCAGGGGCTGGTCTCCGGCTTCCTGCACGACCGCGTGCAGGTCGGCGACGAAATCGACGCCTATCCGCCCGCCGGCGAGTTCGTGCTGCGCGAGGGCGCCGGTCCGCTGTTGCTGATCACCGGCGGCGTCGGCCAGACCCCCGCCCTGCCGCTGGCCGAACAGGCGCTGGCCGCCGGCCGCAAGGTCATCTATGTCCATGCCGCACTCAACGGCTCGGTCCACGCCTTCCGTCGGCAGATCGACCAGTTGGCCTCCCTGCATGAGACGCTGAAACCGGTCTACTGCTATGCCGACCCGCAGCCGGGCGACACGCCGCACATGATCGGCCTGCTCGATGAGGAGCGGTTGGGCAAGCTGCTGCCGAAGGAACCGGGTGTCGCCGCCTATGTCGTCGGTCCGAAGCCCTTCATGGCCGCGGTCGTCAAGGCGCTGACCGCGCTGGGCCTGCCGGAGTCGGCCATCGTGCACGAGTTCTTCGGCCCGCGCGAAGCACTTGCCTGACGCGGCGCCGAAGCCATTTTGCCTCCAACTGAACGGGCTGGCCTTTTCTGCAAGGCCAGCCCTTTTTTGTCGATCTGCCGATATGCGCCGCGCCTGCCTCCGTCGGTTGTGAATAAAACTGTTATATCACCAACTTTATATATGCCGACGACTGGCGTAGATCGCCATTCCGACTTGCGCCCACCAGGGCATGCGCGCTTTTAGTGAAATTGTTACAGGGCATGGGCGCCTGTCCATTGCGTTGCGGCATGTTTCGTAGGCTGCCACGGAAGAATCGTGGATTCTCCTTATTTCTTTCTTAGTGAATTTGGCGCTTTCCTAGTCGTGGAACGGTCGAATTATTTACAATTGTACCTTTCCTGTGACATCGGCGACGCCGGCACAGGGCGGGACGCGATGAAACGATGGTGCGGCGAGAGCCGGAATGGCCGGCCGCAATGGCCTGTGGAGAGCCGGTGTCCGAGCACCGGGGGGAGGACGGGATGTCGAAGGATAGCCAGATCATGACGCGCCAGAATGCACACGCCGGGGGTGCCGCCTGGTATTCCGGCCTGCGCGCCAAGCTGATGATCGCCATCGGCGTGGTGCTGTCCGGCACGCTGGTCGCCGCCGCGGTCGCGCTGATCGGCTATGCGAACGTGCGCACGACCATCGACGCCATCGTCGGCGAAGCGGTGCCGGCGATGACCGAAGGCATGGCGGTGGCGCAGCAGGCCGAACGGCTGGTGGCGCTGGCCCCGGCCCTGACCTCCGCCGACACCGCCGCCGCGCGCGAGGCGGTCTCCGCCCGAATCGCCGCCGCGAAGGAGGAGTTCAATGCGCGTCTGACCCGGCTCAGGGCCAGCGGTTCCGCCGGGACTCAGCTCGCCGCCATCGAAGAGGCATCGAAGGGGCTGCTCGACAATCTCACGCAACTCGACCAGGCCGCTGCCGAACGGGTGGCGCTCGCCGCCGAACGCACGGCGACCATGCCGAAGGTGATGGCGGCCGAGACTGAAATCCAGAAATTCGCCGCGCCCTGGAACTCCGTCCTGAACAATGACGAGGAACAGGCCCGCTCCACCCTGGCGGAGCCGGATGCGGATGCCACCGCCATGCGCGAGGCGGCGGCCACCCTGACCCAGGTGATGACGCAGAAGAAGCCACTGGTCTCCGTCACGACCGAGGCCGCCAACATCCGCAACATGCTGATGGAGGCGGCGACCACCCGGGACGAGCAGCGGCTGGCGATCATCGAAACCCGGATCGGCGTGTCGCTGGCCGGCCTCAGCGCCAACGCCCAGGGGCTGCCGGAACGTCTGGCCGCCGTCGCGACCAAGCAGGCGGAACTGCTGACCGGCTTCGGCACGGGCGACACGTCGCTGGTCACCCTGCGCCAGAAGGAGCTGGCGATCGAAGGCTATTTCACCCAGCTGCTGGAAAGCAACCACGCCCTGACCACCACGCTGGCCAAGAGCATCGCCACCCTGGTCGAAGGCCAGAAGAGCAGCATCGCCGAAGCCAGCGCCGCCACGGGCCGCATGCTCGACAACAGCCGCATGACGCAGATCGCCGTCGCAGGCGTCAGCATCCTGGTCTCGATCCTGGTGGTCTGGCTCTATATCGGCCGGATCGTCATCCGCCGGATGATGACGCTCAAGACCGGCATGGGCCGCATCGCCGCCGGCGATCTGGATGCCGAAATCGCGCTGAACGGTCAGGACGAGATCGCGGAGATGGGGGCTGCACTGCTGGTCTTCCGCGACACCGCACGCGAGGTGGAGACCGCCCGCACCGCCGCCGAGGCCGAACGCCAGCGGGCCGCCGGCGAACGCCGCCAGACCATGCTGTCGCTGGCCGACCAGTTCGAGAACGGCGTGAAGACGGTGGTGGAGACGGTTTCCGCCGCCGCCACCCAGATGCACCAGACCGCCGCCGGCATGGTGGCGACCGCCGACGATACCTCCCGCCGGGCCGGCAACGCCGCCGAGGCGGCGGAGACGGCGTCGGTCAATGTCGACGGTGCCGCATCGGCCGCGCATGAGCTGTCGCAGTCGATCAGCGAGATCGCCCGGCAGGTGACGGAATCGGCGACCATCGCCGCCAAGGCGGCGAGCGAAGCCGACCGCACCGACAGCACCATGCGGGACCTGAACGAGGCTGCCAGCCGCATCGGCGCCGTGCTCGACCTGATCTCCGACATCGCCGGCCAGACCAACCTGCTGGCACTCAACGCGACCATCGAGGCGGCCCGGGCCGGAGAGGCCGGCAAGGGCTTCGCCGTGGTGGCGCAGGAGGTCAAGCAGCTGGCCAGCCAGACGGCCAAGGCCACCGACCAGATCGCCGGCCAGATCGGCGCCATGCAGCAGGCGACCGGCGAGGCGGTGAACGCCATCCGCAGCATCGGCCAGACCATCGCCCGCCTGAACGACATCGCCGCCAGCATCGCCGCGGCGGTGGAGGAACAGGGCGCCGCCACCTCGGAAATCGCCCGCAACGTCCAGCAGGCGGCGGGCGGCACCGCCCAGGCCTCCCAGAACATCGGACAGGTCCGCACCGCCGCCGGCCAGACCGGCCAGTCGGCCCAGGAAGTCCTGTCGGTCGCCCAGGAGGTCTCGACCCAGACCGGACGTCTCCAGCAGCAGATCGACCGCTTCCTCAGTCAGGTACGGTCGGCCTGACCCATCAGAAAGCCCCTCTCCCCGGAGAGGGGCTTTTCATTTGGTCCCCCGGAACCATCATCCGGCATTGGGCCTGGCATTGGCTGCCCGCCCCTCAAACGTCCAGCCGGAAAGTAAAGGGGTGCGCAAACGAATTGTAGCTTTGCTTCACAGGCAGGTCGACAGAATGACGCGTCTGTAGTAAAACTACAATCGTTCCTCGGCAGCCACGCTGGCCACTCCAATGCTGGACACCATCGCCTCCTCCCTCGACAGCCTGCGCCGCGCGGAAGCCGCGGTGGCGCGCAGCGTGCTGGCCGATCCGGGGGCCGCGGTGCGCGACAGCCTGGCCCAGCTGGCCGGCAAGGCGGGGGTCAGCGAACCCTCCGTCCTGCGCTTCTGCCGCTCCGCCGGCTTCGGCGGCTTCCAGGAATTCAAGATCGCGCTGGCCCAGCATCTGGCAGCGTCCGCCGTGCGGGAGGAGGTCGGCGACCGCCCGACCCCGCTGGTGCGCGACCTCTCTCCCGGCGACAGCGTCGCCAGTGCGGCGGAGAAGGTGCTGAACCGCTCGATCGACGCGCTGGTCCGCCTGCGCAGCCGGCTGGACGGCATGGCGCTGGAAAAGGCGGCCGGGGTGCTGGCGCAGGCGCGGCGGGTGCAGATCGTCGGCGTCGGCGCATCGGGAACCGTGGCGCTGGATGCCCATCACAAGCTGTTCCGCCTGCTGCCGCAGGTCACCGCCAGCACCGATGCCCATCTCCAGGCGATGGCGGCGGCGACGCTCGGCCCCGGCGACGCGCTGCTGGCGATCTCCAAGACCGGCACCAGCGACGAAATCTTCGACGTCGCCGCCATCGCCCGCGACGGCGGGGCGACGGTGATCGCCATCACCGCGTCGGCAACGCCGCTGGCCGAACGCGCCGACATCCGCCTGACCGTCGATGTGGACGAGGACACCGCCGTCCATACCCCGATGGCCTCGCGGCTGGCGCAGCTGGCGCTGATCGACGTGCTGACCGTCGCGGTCGGCCTGCAGTCCCCGCCCGGCCTCGACCGCCGTCTGGCCCGCATCAAGGCCGTGCTGGCCGGGCACCATCGCGTGCCGGAACGACCGGCTTCCCCATCAAAATCCACCGTCACCCAGAAGACCTCCGAGGAATCCTGATGTCCACCTCCCAGAACCCCGTCGAAATCCTGGATCAGCTCGTCGCTTACGGCGTCGTCCCGGTCATCCGCAACAGCTCCGCCGATCTGGCACGCACCGCCGTGACCTGGCTGCGCGAGGCCGGTTACGGCACCTTCGAGATCACCATGACCACCCCCGGCGCCGTCGGCCTGATCGAGGAACTCTCGGCGGAGGGCGGCGCCCTGATCGGCGCCGGCACCGTCCTGACCCCGGCCGCCGTCGCCGACGTCGTCAAGGCCGGCGCCAAGTACGTCGTGTCGCCCTGTGTCGTGCCGAAGGTGGCCGCCGCCTGCCGCGACCATGGCGTGGCCTGCCTGATGGGTGCCCTGACCCCGACCGAGGTGCATGCCGCCATCTCCGCCGGTGCCGACGCCATCAAGATCTTCCCGGCCTCCACCGTCGGCCCGGCCCACATCAAGGCGCTGAAGTCGGTGTTCCCCGGCGTCCGCTTCGTCCCCACCGGCGGCATCGACGCCACCACCGTGGCGTCCTATGTCGCGGCCGGTGTCGCCTGCGTCGGCGCCGGCGGCAAGCTGGTCGATGAAACCCTGGTCAAGAAGGGCGACCGCGAGGGCATCCTCGCCGCCGGCCGCCAGCTGATGGAAGCCTATCGCGCCGCCAAGGGGGCGTGAGCAGCGTGGCATGAGGCGGGAGTTCAACCCCCGCCTCAAACCCCCTCCAGCACTTCCCTCACCGCATCCATCGCCGCAAGGCCGCGGCTGAAGGCCGACTCCGCGGTGGCGGCAAGCTCCTGCGCCTCCGCCCGGCGGCCTTCGCGCATCCCGTCTTCCACCGCGCGCATCAGGCCGACGAAAGCGGTCAGGCCGAAATGGCTGGCAGCGCCGGCAAGCCTGTGGGCGATGTCCTCGATCTCGTCGTCGGGGGTGTCGGCGGCGGTCAGTCGGGGCAGCCCCTCCTGCGCCGACTCCAGCAGCAGGCCACGGATGGTGCCGAAGCGGGCGGGCCCCAGGGAGCGGATGTAGCGCTCCAGAATCTCCTCGTTCACATCGTCCTCGACCACCGGCGGACGGGCGGGCGTTTCCGCCGGATCCATCACGACCGCCGCATCCTCGTCGTCATCGGATCGCGAGGCGACGGCGTTCGACAGCAGGTGCATCAGCCGTTCGGGGAAGATCGGTTTTTCGATCACCGCGTCGATGCCGGCGGCGATGTAGCGGGCGCGGTCGGCGGCGAAGACGTTGGCGGTCACCGCGACGATGGGCACCGCCGCGCGGTCGGCATCCTCCAGGGCGCGGATGCGGCGCGCCACCTCCGGACCGTCGATGTCGGGCAGGCGGATGTCCAGCAGGATGGCGTCGAAGCGCCGCCGGGTCGCCAGCTCCAGCGCCTTTTCGCCGGTCTCCGCCACGGTGATGCGGTGGCCGGCGTCGGACAGCAGGCCCAGCGCCACCTCCCGGTTGATCGCATCATCCTCCACCAGCAGCAGGGCCAGCGAGCGCACCCGGCTGATCGGCAGCAGCCGGCCGGGCCGGGTAGGAAGCGCCGGCTCGACCACCCGCTGCAACGGGATGGTGACGGTGAAGACGCTGCCCAGCCCCTCCGCGCTGTCGAGGCGGATGCTGCCCTGCATGGCATCCAGCAGGTGGCGGACGATGGCCAGCCCCAGCCCGCTGCCGCCGAAGCGCCGGGCGATGCTGGGATCGGCCTGCTCCAGCTTCTCGAAGATGGCGGCGCGGCGGTCCGCCGGCACGCCGATGCCGGTGTCGCGCACCGCCAGACGCAGCATCTCTCCGGACCCGGAACGTTCCGGAGCCGGTTCGATGTCGACGCGGAGGTCGACCCCGCCACGCTCGGTGAACTTCACCGCATTGCCGACGAGGTTCACCAGGATCTGGCGCAGCCGCTGACGGTCGACCACCACCTGATCCGGCACCTGCGGCGCGATCTCGAGATCGAGGTCGATCCCCTTCTCGTTCGCCAGTCCTTCCACTGTCGCAACGACCTCCTCCAGCACCGGCAGCAGGGCGCAGGGCGCAGGGTCGAGATCGAGCTTGCCGTCCTCGATCTTGCGCAGATCGAGAATGTCGTTGACCTGATCGAGCAGCCCATGGCCGCAACGCATGATCGACATGGCATAGCGCCGCTCGCCGGCATGCAGCTGCCCGGTCAACAGCAGCCGGCACAGGCCGAGGATGCCGTTCAGCGGCGTGCGCATCTCGTGGCTGACGGTGGCGAGGAATTCGGTCTTGGCGGCGTCGGCGCGTTCCGCCCGCTCCTTGGCCAGCCGCAACTCCTCGCGCGCCCGGCGCGAGGCGGTGATGTCGTTGGCGACGCAGATGATGCGGCAGCGCCCATCGCCCGACCATTCGAAGGGATGGCGCTGCAAGGCGAAGACGGTGTTCTCGCCGTTGCGCGGAAGCACCAGCTCCTCCACCCCCAGCGAGCGCATCGAACCGGGATCGCCGCCGGCAAGCGCCCGCCCGGTCTCCGGTCCCAGCACCTCGGTCAGCGTGCGGTCCCCGATATCGGCACGGCGGGTGCCGAAGCAGTCCTCCGCCGCCCGGTTCCACAGCAGGACGCGGCCGCTGTCGCCGTCCAGCACGTAAAGCACGCTCGGCACATTGTCGATCACCGCGTCCAGGAAGGCCTGGGTCCGGCGCAACAGTTCCTCCGCCTCGCGGCGGCGGGTGATGTCGACCACCGAACTGAGCAGCACCTCCTCCCCCTGGAATTCGAAGGCGATGCCGGACAGCAGGCCCCACAGCCGGCGGCCGGTGCGGGTCACCAGCTCCGTCTCGACATCGAGGGCGAGGCCGCTGGTGAAGACGTCGCGGACGAACTCGTCGCGCACCTGGGGGACGGACCAGACGCTGGCGGCGGGACGGCCCAGCAGTTCGCCGGCCTCGTCGACCTCGAACAGATCGGCGGCACGGCGGTTGACGAAGCGGATCTGGCCGTCGGCACGGCCGGAAATCACCAGCGGGACCGGGGCCACTTCCAGCACCGTGCGCAGCCATTGTTCGTTGCGGCGGAGCGCCTCGCTCTTGTCCTCGGTCTCCTGGATGTAGAAGCGCAGCGCGCGGGCAAGCTGGCCGATCTCGTCGGTGCCGGTCACCGGCACCTCGGCCCGGCCGCCGCCGGTGCGGTCGCGGATCGCCTCGCTGACCGCCCACAGCCGGGCCAGCACCTTGCGCCGCACATACAGCACCGACAGCACCATCCCCAGCACCACCACGCCGACCGAGGCGAAGAACAGGCGGGTGTAGGTGGTCGACACCTCGATGACCTGCTGGCGGCTTTCCTCCGCCGCCTTGGTCTGTTCGACGAAGATGCCGGTGTTGAGCCCGGTGTTGATCAGCGACACCTGATTGGCGCGGTCGACCAGTCCGTTCAGCATCTCCGACGCCTGCAACTCGGCCTGCCGCTGGCGGAAGACCGAACGGTCGCCCTCGACCACCGACCGCATGCTCTCGGCCAGCCGGGCGAGCCGCTCCGACACGTCTCCACCCAACGGAATGGAGCCGTCCAGCACCGCCAACTGCGCCGCGGCGCTGTCGGCCAAGCGGGTCAGCGCGAAGCTGTTCTCCGCCTGATGGACCGAGGCGATCAGGAACAGCAGCCGCTCCGCCATCGCCAGCCAGCGCTGCACGTCGGCATCCTCCACCCCGCGCAGCGCCGGTTCGGCCAGGGCGTCGGCCATGCGCCGGACATCGCGGTTGCGGTCGGCCAGGGCGCGGCGTGCCGTGATGCGGGCGGTCACGCCGCGGTCGATGGCGTCACGCAGCCGCAGGATCTCATCGCGCTGCAATTTCAGACCGGCGATCCGCTGCGCCTGCCGGCCATCGGACGAGACCATCTCCGCCAGCAACCGGTCATAGCCGTCCAACTGGTCGGCCAGCCCCTGCTTGATCGTTTCGCGTCCGAAATTCTCCTGCGACAGAGCCAGTTGTTCCAGGGTCCGCATGATCCGCTGATGCTGGCGCTCCAGCTTTGCAGAGGCGACGACCGCCGGGAACTGTTCCGACGTGACCTTGGTGATGCCGGCATGCAGCCCGTCGAAGGCGATGTAGGCACCAAGCCCGATCAGGAAAGCGACCAGCCCGTTGAAAGCGAGCGCGCCGAACAGCCGCGCACCAACACCGATCCTGGCCACACCGGCCTTATCTGGTGCCTTATCCGTGGCCTTACCCGGTTCGGACCCGCCAGACCCCGCCTTGCTGTCGCCCGCCATTCCCGTCCCTGCTTAATCGGCCGCGCATCGTTTGCGTGACGGCGCCGGCAGCGTATCATAGCCCGGCCGTCGGATAAGGGGAGAAGGATGGGGGTGAAGCCTGTTGCCGTCGCGGTCGGCCTGCTGCTGGCGCTTCATCCGTTGCTGTCGGCCGGAAACGCCATGGCGCAGGCGGAAATCGCCACCGCACGCAGCAGCGACCGGGGCGACCGCCCGGTCCTGGCAGAGATCGAGCGGCGCGGAGTCGTGCGCTGCGGCGTGTCCTTCAATCCCGGCTTCGCCGCCAATGACGACGGCGGCCGGCCGGTCGGCTTCATGGTCGACCTGTGCCGGGCGCTGGCCGCCGCGGTGCTGGGCAAGGCCGACGCCATCGAGATCCGCCGGCTGTCCAAGCCACAGGAATTCGCCGCCGTCGCCGCCGGCGAGGTCGACGTCTCCTTCGCCCAGACGTCCTGGACGCTGACGCGCGACGCCACCTATGCCGTCGATTTCGGCCCGCCGATCTTCTACGACGTGCAGGGGATCGCCGCATGGCGGCAGCCCGACGGCCGGTCGGCGCTGGACGGAGAGCTGACGGTCTGCGTGCCGGCCGGCACCACCACCCAGGCCGAGTTGGAAACCCTGATCGCCAGCGGCAAGCGGCCATGGAAGGTGCGCAGTTTTCCCGGCTGGCCCGACACCCTGGAGGCCTTTCTCAGCCGCGACTGCGCTGCGGTCAGTGCCGACCGCGCGCTGCTGACCACGGCCCTGCATATGCTGGGCGCACCGCAGGACGCGCTGGAGATCGCCGACACGCCGTCGTCCCTGGCCTCGCGCGAGCCGCTGGCCCCGCTGACGCCGAACGGCGACCGCAACTGGATGGCGGCGGTGCGCTGGACCATGTTCGCCTTGTTCCTGACCGACGATGCCGGAGTGTCCGGTGCCAACGCCAATTTCCAGCGCATCACCGGCAGCAGCGAGATGCGCCGCCTGCTCTCCGGCCTGCCGGAGGTGGCGGCGAAAGCCGGCCTGCGCCCGGACTGGGCCTATCAGGCGGTGGTGCAGGTCGGCAATTACGGCGAGATCTTCGAGCGCAATCTCGGGAACCGGTCGCCCTTCAAGCTGGAGCGCGGCTTGAACCGGCCCTGGACACAGGGTGGGTTGCTCTACGCCCCTGTATTTCAGTAACGCGTCTTCCGACAACGCGCGGCACCTGTCCGAAAGAGCAGTGTAACCCATTGCCGCCCACCCAGTACCCCCGACCATGGTCGGGGGTGACGCGTACGGTTCGTATACACAACTATCAGTGACATAACCAAGATGCGGGCTCGGTCACCAGATCAGGCGACTGAAATGCGCCGTTCGCCAAAAACCAACCACAGTTATGGCTTATTCACTTGGGAGGGTGAAGACCATGGCCTATGCGGCTTCGACATCGGACGCCGTCCGACCGATGACGGGCGAAGAGAAGAAGGTGATCTTCGCATCCTCGCTCGGGACCGTCTTCGAATGGTATGATTTCTATCTTTACGGATCGCTCAGCGCGGTCATCGCCGCGCAGTTCTTCTCCGGCGTCAACCCGACCGCGGCCTTCATCTTCGCGCTGATGGCGTTTGCCGCCGGCTTCGCGGTCCGGCCCTTCGGTGCCCTGGTCTTCGGCCGTCTCGGCGACATGATCGGCCGCAAATACACCTTCCTGGTCACCATCCTGATCATGGGCCTGTCGACCTTCATCGTCGGCATCCTGCCCAACTATGCCTCCATCGGCATCGCCGCCCCGATCATCCTGATCGGCCTGCGCCTGCTGCAGGGCCTGGCGCTGGGCGGCGAATATGGCGGTGCCGCCACCTATGTCGCCGAACACGCGCCGCACGGCCGCCGCGGCAACTACACCTCCTGGATCCAGACCACCGCGACGCTCGGCCTGTTCCTGTCGCTGCTGGTCATCCTGGGCTGCCGCGTCGCCCTGTCGCCGGAGGATTTCAACGCCTGGGGCTGGCGCATCCCGTTCCTGATCTCCATCGTGCTGCTCGGCATCTCGGTGTGGATCCGGCTGATGCTGAATGAATCGCCCGCCTTCAAGAAGATGAAGGAGGAAGGCAAGCATTCGAAGGCGCCGCTGACCGAGTCCTTCGGCCAGTGGAAGAACCTGAAGATCGTCCTGCTCGCCCTGTTCGGCCTCGTCGCCGGCCAGGCGGTGGTCTGGTACACTGGCCAGTTCTATGCCCTGTTCTTCCTGACGCAGACGCTGAAGGTCGATGCCCAGGCGGCCAACCTGATGATCGCCGCCGCCCTGCTGATCGGCACGCCCTTCTTCGTGATCTTCGGCTCGCTGGCCGACAGGATCGGCCGGAAGCCCATCATCATGGCCGGGCTGCTGCTGGCCTGCCTGACCTATTTCCCGCTGTTCAAGGGCATCACCCACTACGCCAACCCGGCGCTCGAAGAAGCCATCGCGACGGCACCGGTCGTCGTCGTCGCCGATCCGAACGAATGCTCGTTCCAGTTCAACCCGGTCGGCACCAGCCAGTTCACCAGTTCCTGCGACATCGCCAAGAGCGCCCTGGTGAAGCGCGGCATCCCCTACACCAACGAAGCGGCCCCCGCCGGCACCGTATCCTCGATCAAGGTCGGCAGCACGGTCATCCCCAGCTATTCGGCCCTGCCGCAGGCCAACACCACCGTGTCGCTGAGCCACGGCCCGGCCACCGCCGCCACCCCGACCGACGCCAAGGCCGCCGGCGCCGCCTTCGACAAGGGGCTGGGCGACGCGCTGAAGACCGCCAACTACCCGGCCAAGGCCGATCCGGCCCGCGTCGACACGGTGATGGTCATCGCCCTGCTGACGGTGCTGGTCATCTATGTGACGATGGTCTACGGCCCGATCGCCGCGATGCTGGTGGAGATGTTCCCGACCCGCATCCGCTACACCTCGATGTCGCTGCCCTACCACATCGGCAACGGCTGGTTCGGCGGCTTCCTGCCGACCACCTCCTTCGCCATCGTGGCCGCCACCGGCGACATCTATTCCGGCCTCTGGTATCCGATCGTCATCGCCGCGGCGACCCTGGTGATCGGCCTGCTGTTCGTCCGCGAGACCAAGGACGTGGATATCTACCAACACGACTGAGCGCTGCCGACAGTCTGGCAAAGAGAAAGGGCGGAGGGGATGACCCCTCCGCCCTTTTTTGCGGTTCGGACCGCTTGCCGTCAGGCGATCGTTAGCGTCGCGTTCCGATGGGCCGCGTCGTCGACAGCGAAGGCGGCACCGGTGCTGGGGGTCAGCGGTGCCGCACTGCGACCTTCCTCATAACCCTCGGCGACGTAATGGGCGGTCGCCGCCTGGAGATCGCTGCCGAAAGCCGCCTGCAGATCCGGATAGCGCGCCAGATAGGCCTGTGCGTCGAATCCGAGGCTGCGTCCCTCGTTCCGGCCGATAGTGGCGTAGTGAAGGGCCGCCGCGGTCGGATCGTTGCCGAAGGCCGCGATCAGGTCGGGGTTGGCCGCCAGATAGGCCTCCGCATCGAAATCGAACCGCCGGTTCTCGTTGCGGCCGGTCTCGATGTAATGACGGGTGGCGTCGGCCGTGTTGGTGCCGAAAGCCGCGGCCAAGTCGGGATTGTCGGCCAGATAGCCGGCAGCGTTGAAGGTCAGCGTCCGCCCTTCGCTCCAGCCGAAGGACCGGTAATGGTCGAAGGCGGCCTCGCTGTCCGTGCCGTAAGCGGCGGCGAGGTCCGGATTGGCCGCAAGATAGGACAGGCCGTCGAACACCGGGGCCGATGCGCCGGCCACGGTCTGGTCGGTGTACTGGATGAACTCGACGTTGGTCAGCCGGTCATAACCGTTGGCGTCGATCACATAGATTTCGCCATCATATTTCACGGCACCGCTGTCGGCCAACGAGGCGTGGCGCGCCACCGTGTCGCTGCCGTCGCCGCCGTCGATCAGGTTGACGCCGCTGCCGCCGTCCAGCAGATCATCGCCGACCCCGCCCTTGATGGTGTCGTCACCGGCATAGCCGCGCAGCGTGTCATTGCTGTCCGACCCCAGCAGAAGGTCATTGCCCCCCATCAGGGCGGCGCGGATCGCCTCCGGGTCGGTGCCGGTGTTGGCCCAGTTCACCACCGTCGCGATCGGCAGGCTCAAATCTCCCACCGTCACGTCGCCAACGCCGTTGGCTCCGTTGGTGACGCTGCTGATGGTGCCGCCGGTCAAGGTCGTGCCGGTGGGGTCGTAGGTGAAATTGCCCCGGAAATCGGTGAACCGGTTGTCTGGAAAGCTGACGACGATCTGGTTGGGCGTGGCGACGGTGACCGTGCCCCCCTGGATGCCCGTCACGCCGAGCGCGTCGGTGTTGATGCTGGACTGGGAACCAGGGGTAACCGATACCATTCGGACTCTCCTTCACCTTGCATATTCGCCTGAAGGCTTCGCAGCCGTGCAGGAAGAACACTGAAGGGTGGGAAGTGTCCCAGCGGGAGCGTGCGTGCGGTCGGGCGGCCCCCTTTGCCCCGTGCGCCGCCGGCTGCAGCCTTTTGCGTCCTGTCGAAGGTGGGAGCCCACGGCGGACACGGCGGTAGTGCCGGTTTTGTGTTAGGCTGCCGCCCATAGGGAGTGAAAATCAAAAAACGGGATGCGCAAAGCCCCATGGAAAGCTGGTTCATCCTGGCCGCGTCGCTGGCCTATCTGCTGTCGCTGTTCGCCATCGCGTGGTACGGCGACCGGACCGGTCCCCATGGCAGCGACCGGCGCACGCCCTGGCTCTATGCGCTGAGCTTCGGCGTCTATTGCACCTCCTGGACCTTCTACGGCGCAGTCGGTCGGGCGGCGACCGGCGGCTTCTACTTCCTGCCGATCTATATCGGGCCGATCCTGATGATCGGGCTGGGCTGGCCGGTGCTGGCCCGCATCGTCCGGGTGGCGAAGTCGGAAAACGTCGTCTCCATCTCCGACTTCCTGTCGGCGCGCTACGGCAAAAGCCGCGGGCTGGCGGCTCTCGTCACCGTCGCCGCGGTGATCGGACTGTTGCCCTACATCGCCCTGCAATTGAAGGCGATCAGCGTCAGTTTCGAGATTCTGGCCGGGGCCTCGCTGGGCACCGACCTCAGCCAGATGCCGGGCGGGACGGCGCTGATGGCGGCGCTGCTGATGGCGGCCTTCGCCATCCTGTTCGGCGTGCGCAGCGTGTCGGCCAACGAACACCACCGCGGGCTGATGATGGCGATCGCCGCGGAGTCGGTGGTGAAGCTGGCGGCGGCGCTGGGCGTGGGCGGAGCGATCGCCTTTTCCGTCTTCGGAGACCCGGCGACCTTCGTCGAGGCCGCGGTGCGCCATCCGGGCTTTCTGGAGCTGATCCGGCTGGACAACATCGGCACCGACTGGTGGGTGGCCTGCCTGCTGTCGGGGTTGGCGATCCTCTGCCTGCCGCGCCAGTTCCACGTCGCGGTGGTCGAGAACACCCATGGCGGCGACGTGCGGTCGTCGGCGAAGCTGTTCCCGGCCTATCTGGTCGCCATCAACCTGTTCGTCCTGCCGGTGGCGCTGGCCGGGCTGATGCTGTTTCCGGATGGCACCACCAACGCCGACACCTTCATGGTGTCCATCCCCTTGAGCCAGGGCTGGCCCTGGCTGGCGCTCGCCGCCTTCATCGGCGGGCTGTCGGCCGCCACCAGCATGATCCTGGTCGAGATGGTGGCGCTCAGCACCATGATCTGCAACGACGTCGCCGTCCCGCTGCTGATGGTGCTGCGCCCTGAAGACCGGCGGCTGCGCGACGACCCGGCGGGCATCCTGCTGCTGGTGCGGCGGTCGGCGGTGATCGTGCTGGTGCTGCTGTCCTATGGCTGCTACCGGCTGATCGGTCCGGCCTTTCCGCTGGCGACCATCGGCATGATGAGCTTCACCGCGGTGGCGCAGTTCGCCCCTGCGCTGCTTGGTGGCCTGATCTGGAGCCGGGCCAGCCGCAGCGGCGCCTTCGTCGGCATCTGCGCCGGCTTCCTCGGCTGGGCCTACACCATGCTGCTGCCGTCCTTCGCCGATGCGGGATGGCTGGCCTCCAGCGCGTTGCGCGAGGGGCCGTTCGGCCTGACCGGCCTCAGCCCGGTGGCGCTGGCCGGCATCGCCGGCATCGACCCGCTGACCAATGCCGCCCTGTGGAGCCTGGGGCCGAACCTCCTGCTGTTCGTCCTGGTGTCGCTGCTGACCCGGCCGTCGACGCTGGAGCGCCAGCAGGCCGCCCGCTTCATGAGCCTGCGCCGCTCCGCCGACGGCGAGCCGCACGGGCCGCGCGGCGCCACGCTGGCCGACCTGCACGACCTCGCCGTGCGCTATGTCGGGCAGCCGCGCGCCGATGCCGCCTTCCGCCGCTTCACCGGCGTCGCCGATGGCGACCTGCGTACCGCCCTGCTGATGCGCACTGACGGCGAGGCGATCCAGTTGACCGAGCGGCTGCTGGCCGGCGCCGTCGGCTCCGCCTCGGCCCGCGTGGTGGTGGCCGGGCTGCTGTCCGACCGCCGGCTGTCGCGCACCGATGCGCGCTCGATCATCGACGAGGCTTCGCGCGCCATCCTGAAGCAGCACGAGCTTCTGCGCGCCACCGTGGAGAATGTTCCCCAGGGCATCGCCGTGTTCGACGAGGACTGGCGCGTCGCCACCTGGAACAACCAGTTCCTGGTGCTGCTGGACCTGCCGGACGGCTTCGTCCAGGTCGGCACCTCGTTGCAGGACATCGTCGGGCTGATCGCCCGGCGCGGCGAATATGGCCGCAACGGCGAGATCGAAACCCTGCTGGAACGCCGGTCCGACCCGCGCCGCCGCAACAAGCCCGACGTCTACGAGCGGGTGCGCCCCGACGGCACGGTGCTGGAAATCGCCACCAATCCAATGCCCGGTCCAAAGCCGGGGGGCGGCGGTTTCGTCGCCGTCTACACCGACGTCACCGAACGCCACCGCGCCGCCGCCGCCCTGCGAGACGCCAACGAAACGCTGGAACGCCGCATTGAGGAGCGCACCCACGCCCTGTCGGAAGCGAAGGCGGAGGCCGAGCGCGCCAACCGCGGCAAGACCCGCTTCCTGGCGGCGGCCAGCCACGACCTGCTGCAACCGCTGCATGCCGCCCGGCTGTTTCTGTCCGCCCTGTCCGAACGCAACGGCGACAGCGCCATCCGCCAGATCGACGCCTCGCTTCGGTCGGTGGAAACCATCCTGGGCGACCTGCTGGACGTGTCGAAGATCGACAGCGGCGTGGTGAAGCCGAACCCGGTGCCGATGCGGATCGAGGAGCTGCTGAAGCCGCTGGGTGAGGAGTTCACCGTGCTGGCCAGCCGCCACGGGCTGGGGCTGCGGGTGGTCGACTGTTCCGCCACCGTCCGCAGCGACCCGACGCTGCTGCGCCGGATTCTCCAGAACTATCTGGCGAACGCGGTGCGCTACACCCGCACCGGCCGCATCCTGCTGGGCTGCCGCCGGCGGGGCAATTTCCTGTCCATCGAAGTGTGGGACACCGGCCCCGGCATCCCCGAACACAAGGTGCCGGAAATTTTCATGGAGTTCCGCCAGCTCGACAACGACAGCGACGATCGGGGCGACCGGGGTAAAGGCCTCGGCCTCGGCCTCGCCATCGTCGAGCGTCTCGCCGGCATCCTCGGCCACACGGTGCAGGTGCGCTCCAAGGTCGGGCGAGGCAGCGCCTTCTCCGTGCTGGTGCCGCTGACCGACGAGCCGGTCGCCGCCCGCGCCGTGGTGGTCCGCCCGCGCGGCCGGGACCTGCGCGGCGTGCTGGTGCTGTGCCTGGAGAACGAACCCGCCATCGCCCGCGCCACCGAGGATCTGTTGTCCAGCTGGTCCTGCCGCGTCGTCACCGCCGTCGCCCCCGACCTCGCCCTGGCGAAGCTGGAGGGGCGGACGCCCGACGTGATCCTGACCGACTACCACCTCGACCGCAGCCTGACCGGCGTGGAGGCCTTGGCGACCTTGCGTGCGACGCTCGGCAGCGACATCCCCGCCGCCGTGGTCACTGCCGATCGCGACGCCGCCGTGCGCGAAGACATCGAGGCTGCCGGCTGCCGGCTGCTGTACAAGCCGGTGCGTCCGGGCGCGCTGCGGGCATTGCTGGGTCAACTGCTCGCGGAAGGGCAGCGGATGGCGGGCTGAAACCATCCTTCGACCGCACATGTTCCCCAGAAGAACTCGATATTGCATCAAAAATTCCATAGACCTATCTTTTGGATAGATAATCTCTGAAAGAGAGAAGAATATGGATAGTCCAGAATCAGACTTAGATTTCGATCAACTGAAATTGAACATCGGCCGCAGTGTTTCTGCAGCCAGAACCGCTCTAGGCTGGACGCAGCTACAGCTTGCAAGGAAAGTTGGCATAAGCCGATCTCAAGTTGGAAAGATAGAAAGTTTCAACATAACGAATATAAATATTTACTCTCTTCTGGCAATCGCAAGAGAACTTGGAGTTCCTCTCTTTACTATTATTATGGGACCGAATGACTGGAAAAATATATGTGACAACATAATGGGACGAGAAGGAGCATATAGTCTTATTGAGGCATACTCTCATACAAGCAACCCCGACGAAATATTACATCTGGAGAGCATGCTGAAATCAGAAGATAGCGCGCTGAAGTTTGATGGATCTTCAATTTCAGCAAGAATTTCTTCTGAAATTATAGTTAGCGGATTAATCCGCAACTCTGCCGAGGAACAAATTCCGGAAATCATAGGAAGGACCATTAGGGCTGCATCAGCGATTGGATCTGAAATGCTCCCAAATAACCCTGTCATTACGTCAGTAATCGCCAGCATTTTATCGCTAAACGCAACGAAGAGGAATTAAAATTGAGCTACCTCACCCTTCGATCTCCAGACAATGATTTGATTCCACTCTTAAGATCAGCATCTTCTGATGATCTTGGGATATTGGTGGAGTTCATCCTGAACGCAAGCACATCTCAGCTTGAAATTGTTCCGGAATTCAAACTGAATAATCCGCGATATTCAGAGAAGATATATAATGGCGATCACAGGCTATATTGCGATGAAATCAGTGCAGAGATCCAGAAATTTGGAGGGAACACCCTCGCGAACATGCTGCGTGGCGGACAGGGTGTACCCTACGCTGAAATAGTACGCGATGTCGCAGATCACATGGGGGTGAACTACAACAAATCTTCAAGCGTGGAGATCATAGAGGGACAAATTCAGCTTAAAGTTCTGGAAAATGCCTACGAGAAAATGTCCGACTCTGAGAGACGTGAGTTCTTAAAAGAAGTAGGGATAGATACAGTATCTGGCATACCATCTGCATTGCCCGTGATGTTACTGCAATCAGCCATAAAAATTGGTGGATTTGCATCATACAAAATCGCGGTAATCGTGGCGAACGCAATCGCAAGGGCTCTATTGGGAAGAGGGCTTTCCTTTGCTGCGGGAGCAACCCTTACCAGAACCATGAGTGTTCTTGCCGGACCTATCGGCTGGGCCATTACCGCTTTGTGGACGGTTATTGACTTGGCAGGTCCCGCCTACCGAGTCACTGTTCCCACCGTACTGCATATCGCTTACATCAGGCAAAAATCAATTATTGAAAGCTGTCGAAACTGCAATGAAGTCATCCCGAACAGCTCTACTTTCTGCCCCTCCTGTGGAACAAAATTGAAGTAGCTTTACCTTTCTTCCATCCTTCATAGCGTCGTGCGTTTGATATGAAACGCACGACGCTATGGCTTTATGTTTGACGCCCCTTCACTCCACCGGCGGCGGCGGCACGGCCGACAGCGCCAGTTGGCTCGCCAGTACCGCCGCCTGGGTTCGGGTCAGCACGCCCAGCTTGCGGAGGATCGTGGTGACGTGGGCCTTCACCGTCGTCTCGGCGACGTTCATCTCGTAGGCGATCTGCTTGTTCAGCTTGCCTTCGGCGATGCCGGCGAGGACACGGAGCTGCTGTGGCGTCAGGGTGGCGGCACGCTGGGCAGGGTCCGGGGCGTCGGTCTCCGGACCGCCGTTGATCTCCGGCAACCAAAGCTCGCCATCCAGCACGGCATGGATCGCTTCGATGATCTGGGTGTTGGGGGCGGATTTCGGGACGAAGCCGGAGGCGCCATAATCGATGGCGCGCTGGATCGTCACCGGGTCCTCCGAGGCCGACACCACGATCACCGGAATCGCCGGATGTTCGGAGCGCAACATCATCAGCCCGATCAGACCGCTCATGCCGGGCATGTGCAGATCGAGCAGGATGATGTCCGGTGGCTCCCCGGTGTCCAGCAACGGCTTGATCTGTTCGAACCGCGATGCTTCCAAAATCACGGCGCCGGGAATCGCCTGCCCGATGGTCTGGGTCAAGGCGGTGCGCATCAGCGGGTGGTCGTCGGCAATCAGAATGCGGTGCGACATCGACTTTCCGAGAATGGAATTTCCGGATACGGACATTCCGGGTTTAAAACCGTTCCGATAGTATCCCCTTGCAGCCGCCCGTTGACAACTGCGCCCAATGCCGCGCGTCGACGTTTCCGAAGGATTTTCCCCTCATCCGTCCGCGGACGGAATGGCGCCGGCGCTGGTGCGTTCGTGGATGGCCCGACGGCGGAAGCGGTACAACTCGGCGGGCCGGCCGCCGGTCTGGCTTTCATACTGGCCGGTGGGCTCGACGAAGCCGCCGGAGATCATCAGGCGGCGGAAATTCTGCTTGTGCACCCGCTCGCCCGACAGCGCCTCCACCACCAGCTGGAGCTGGTGCAGGGTGAAGGTCGGCGGCAGCAGTTCGAAGACGATCGGGCGGTAGCGCAGCTTGCCGCGCAGCCGCTCCAGCGCCGTCGCCAGGATGCGCCGGCCGTCGCGCGCCATCGGCCGGCCGAGCGCCCGCGGCATCGGCCCGCCGGCCGGCACGGACGGATCGACCCGCGCGGCGAGGTCGCGGTCGCGGAAGGACTCCACCAGCAGCCCGGCCTCGTAAAGCAGTTCGAATCGCTCCAGCACGCGCTCCATGTCCCAATCGGCACCATCCAGGCCGAAGGCCATCTGGGCACGTTCTTCCCGGCGCAGGCGGGTCTCCTCGTCGGGGGCCGAGGCGATCCAGCCGGCGAGCGCCGGGGCGATCACCCCGTCCAGCAGCGGCGGGCGCTGGTCGCGCCAGTCCTCCCACGGGAAATGGTCGTAAAGGTCGCGCCATTCGGCCGAGGCATCACCGCCCAGCGGGCCGTCTCGGACCAGCGCCAGATAACCGACCACGACCGACCGCGGGCCGCCGAACAGCTCGTGCGGATCGCGGTAGCGGTCGCCGAAGGTGTAGAGCTGCTCGACATAGCGCAACGCCAGACCGGACAGCCCCTCCGCCACCGCGCGGACGCCGTCCTGAAGGGTGCGGAAGCGCTCCGGTTCGAAGGGTGCGCCGGGCAGCGCGTCGCGGTGCGGCAACGGCTCGTCGCCGCGCCGGTGGTCTTCCGGCACGGTGAAGCCGCTGCGCACCGTCACGACACGCGGCGTCCCGCCGGTCACCGCGACGATGGCGACCGACAGGCCGAGTTGAAGGGGGTGGGTCACGGGGTGCGCACGCATCCCCCTCTCCCCCCCGGGGAGAGGGTCGGGGTGAGGGGGATGCACCGCATGCCCTCCCGTGAATCCTCACCGCGCTTCCCCCTCGCCCTAACCCTCTCCCCGGGGGGGAGAGGGGATTGAAGGCGGGGATAGGCTGCTGACTTCAACGCTTGTCCAGCGGGACGAAGGGACGGGCGGCGTAGCCGGTGAAGAGCTGACGGGGGCGGCCGATCTTCTGGGCCGGATCCTCGATCATCTCCTTCCACTGGCTGATCCAGCCGACGGTGCGGGCGAGCGCGAACAGCACGGTGAACATGCTGGTCGGGAAGCCCATCGCCTTCAGGATGATGCCCGAATAGAAGTCGACGTTCGGATAGAGCTTCTTCTCGATGAAGTACTCGTCCGACAGGGCGATCTTCTCCAGTTCCATCGCGATGGCCAGATGCGGCTCGTCCCGGATGCCCAGGCGGTCGAGGACCTGGTAGCAGGTCTCGCGCATGATCTTGGCGCGCGGATCGTAGTTCTTGTAGACCCGGTGGCCGAAGCCCATCAGGCGGAAGCTGTCGTTCTTGTCCTTGGCCCGGCGGACGAACTCGGGGATGCGCTCCACCGAGCCGATCTGATCGAGCATCTTCAGCACGGCCTCGTTGGCCCCGCCATGGGCCGGACCCCACAAGGCGGCAATGCCCGACGCGATGCAGGCGAACGGGTTGGCATGCGACGAACCGGCGAGACGGACGGTGGAGGTCGAGGCGTTCTGCTCGTGGTCGGCATGCAGGATGAAGATCTTGTCCATCGCCGCCGACAGGACGGGATCGACCTTCCATTCCTCGCACGGCGTGCCGAACGTCATGTAGAGGAAGTTTTCCGCATACGACAGGTCGTTGCGCGGATACATGAAGGGCTCGCCGACCGTGTATTTGTAGGCCATGGCGGCCATGGTCGGCATCTTGGCGATCAGGCGGTGCGCCGCGATCTTGCGCTGTACCGGATCGAAGATGTCGGTGGAATCGTGATAGAAGGCCGACAGCGCGCCGACGACGCCGCACATGATCGCCATCGGGTGGGCGTCGCGGCGGAAGCCGCTGTAGAACTTGGCCAGCTGCTCGTGCACCATCGTGTGGTAGGTGATGGTGCGCTCGAAATCGGCCTTCTGCTGCGGGTTGGGCAGCTCGCCGTTCAGCAGCAGGTGGCAGACTTCCAGGAAGTCGCAGTTCTCAGCCAGATCGGCGATGGCATACCCGCGGTGCAGCAGGATGCCCTCGTCGCCGTCGATGTAGGTGATGGCCGAATCGCAGGCGGCGGTGGAGGTGAAGCCGGGATCGTAGGTGAAATAGCCGGTTTCGGCATAGAGCTTGCGAATGTCGATCACGTTGGGACCGGTGGACCCGCCGAGCAGCGGCAGCTTCAGAGTCTTGCCGGTGGCGTCATCGGTCAGCGTGACGGTGCCGACCTGGGTCACATCGCCATGCGGCGAGTGCTTGCTCGATTCCATGACCTTTTCACACTCCTTGCTGGCCGGCTGGGCGGCGGCTCGCGGCCTCCGCTGCCGGACCTTGGTGGTTGGCCCGTCGTCAGGCGCGCTTGAAAGCACGCTCTTCGGCGCCCTGGAGCGCCGCGCCGTCTTCTCCCGGTCTCCCTACGACCAGGAAGGATGCGGAACACGCATCCTTCCTGGTCGTTGACTCTCTCAGAAGATAGCAGAGGACATCATGACCGACACGCCTCAAACACGCACCCCCTCCGAAGGAATGCCCAAGCCGAAGAAATCCGGAGTGGACAATCCCGACAACACCCATGACCAGACCCCGGCCGGCGAGCGCTCCCCGCGCGAGGACATGACGAAGACGCCGGGTGACGGCACGCTTCAGGATGCCACCCCGGCCGGGATGTCGTCGAAGGAGCTGCGGGAACGGGCGGAGGACACCGACGGCTCGACCCAGCCCGGTACCGGCTGACGACTATTTCGCCGCCTGCTGCATCACCGTTCCGGCCAGCGGGAGCACCGGCTTGGACGGTACCGGTTTGGATGGGGGCGGGCTGTAATAGTCCCAGATCATGGTGTTGGCATAGAACCAGCCGGCCTTGAACAGCGACAGGCCCGACGCCAGCCCCAGCGCACCACTCGCCGTGCCCGTGGCGTAATAGCTGATGCCCAACAGGGCCGGCAGGTTCACCACTTTATAGGTCATGAACTTCCAGGTGGTGCGCTCCGCGCTTTCCTTCAGCACCTCCGCCGGGGCGTCGCCGGCGTGCATCTGCGGATAGGCGCTGTCCCAGAAATAGTCGGTCAGGACATAGCTGACCGACGAATAGGCGGTCAGCGCCGACGACAGCGCCAGTCCCTGCATCATGTCGCCGGTGGTCATGGAATAGGCCACCGTGTTGGTGAGGAACGTCCCCACCTTGTAGGTCAGCGCCCGCATGGCCGAGCGCTCCAGCGACGCCTCCGTCCCCTGCGGAGCGGGCTCGGCGGCCAAGACGGTCCCCGGAAATGCCAGGACCGATGCAACCGACAGACTCACGGCGACCTTTTGCAACTGAGACGGGAGAGCGAAGGAAGCTGCGCGCACCGGAAGCCCCATGGCCAATATATCACTTTCGCCAATGTCGCAGAGCAGCAGGCGCATGGCAACCGGTTTGCTCGCGCCTTGCGTGTGCGCACGAAAGACTATGCTGTGGTCTGCACCACTTTCGGATGGTAGGTTCGGGCCAACGACGACCGAGCCAGGGAAGACCGCATGCCGCGCCCGTTCTTCATCCCTCTGCCGGCACTGCTTCTAGTCCTCTCGGCCGGTGCCGAGGCTGCCGAACCGATGAGCGGCCATGCCACCCTGGCCGGCAAGCAGGTTCCCCTGCCGGCCGGCGAATGGGTCCTGGCTGGAAGCGACGGGGCCGGACATCAAGGATCGGCACCGTTCCAGACCGCGGTCTTCATGCAGCTGGACGGGCGGCAGGTCCGCGCCTTCGTCATCGCGACGACGAACGCAGAGCCTGGGACCGCCGGATGGGGCCTGACGCGCGACTGCTCACGCCGGGAAGGCGCCTTCGCAGCCATCGACTACGCCTCCGCCATCGATGGGGCCTGCCGCTTCGTCGGGCGGGTCGCCACAGGCACCCGCCCCGGCACCGCGCCGGCCTGGACCGCCGCGGCGGAGATGGCGCGGCAGCAGGGCTGGACGGTGCCCGACCGGTGGCTGATGGCGGGTGTGCGCCTGACCGACCGGCGGGACGTGATCGACGTCCGTTACCATTTCGCCGACGGCACCCCCCAGGCCGCCGTCGCCTGGAGCGCGCAAGCCCTGTCGGCGGTCCAACATGGACTGCACGGCCGGTTGGGTGCGGGCGACGCCCTGTCCATGCCCAATCCCGCGTCGGCCGCCCCGGCCGCAGTGCCACCCCCTGCGGAACCGGTCTCCCCGGCGGCAACCGGCGAGGTCAGTTGGGGCACCAGCCTGATGAAAACGCTCAGCTGGCGGGCGGTCGGCACCGTCGGCGATCTTGCCGTCGCCTACCTGTTCACCGGCGACCCGGTTCTGTCCGGCGGGCTTGCGGCGACCGGTGCGGTGGTCAACAGCGTCCTCTATTTCGGCCATGAACTGGCATGGGGATACTCCAGCGAAGGGCCGCCGATGCTTGAATTCCCCGGTGCCTCCTCGGGCAGCGGTTCGGGCAGCGGCGCGCTGCCCTGACGCGTTCAGCCCACCGGCCGCACGCCGGTGCGCTCGCGCAAGCCCCGCTCCAGCCGGGCCGCCTCGCGCAGCAGCACAGGCAGAAGCCGGGCTGTCTGATCCCGGTCGCCATTGCGGCAGAGGACCTCCATCCTCCAGGCGAGATGCATGACCGCCATGCCGCCGAAGCTGCCGGCAAGGCTGGACAGGTCGTGCGCCTCCTGGGCCAGCGCGCGCAGATCGACGATACCCGCTGGCATGGCATCCGCCATCGCCGACAACCGCTTCAGCCGGTGTGAGACATCCTCCAGGAAGCTGTCGACGATCAGCGCCAGGTTCTCAGGCCCGACCGTCTCCACCAGATCGGTCAGCACCGCCTCGTCCAGCACCTCTCCGCCTTCATCGCCCCCGTCGCCGGCCTCCGCCGTGACGGCTGGGGGTTTCACAGTGCCGATCCAGCGGTCCAGCGCCGACAGCAGGCCGGCCCGGCTGATCGGCTTGGTCAGATAGTCGCTCATGCCCGCGCGCAGGCACAGCTCACGCGTGCCCGGCATGGCATCGGCGGTCAGGGCGATGATCGGAAGGCTGGCCAGCGCACCGCCGCGGGCACGGATCGCCTGGGCGGCCTCCAGCCCGTCCATTCCCGGCATCTGGACATCCATCAGCACCAGATCCATGCCGCCACGGCAGGCCGCCGCCACCGCCTGTTCCCCATCCTCCGCCACCTCGACCGTGTAGCCCAGCCGGCGCAGCAGGGTGGTGGCGAACAGCTGGTTGGTGCGGTTGTCCTCTGCCAGCAGGATGCGGCCGCGGCGCGGCGCTTCCTCCACCCTGGCATCCCGAGACGCCGAAGCCGGCGTGTTAGGAGCCACCGCGGTGAACAACCCTGTGAGGCAGGCGGCCAGCGAACCCTGGCGCAGCGGGCGGTTGAGGGTCGCATGGGCCAATCCAGGCACCGGCCCGCTTTCACTGCGCGCCGCCGGCCCCAGCGTGACGATCAGCACACGCCGCGTCTCCACCAGCGCCGGATCGCCGGCAACCGACGCCAGCAGCGCGTCGCCGCCCATCCCGGGCATGGTCTGGTCGGCCAGCACCACGTCGAAGGGCCGCCCGCCGGCCACCGCGCGGCGCAGCACCTCCAGCGCGTCGGAGCCGTTGTCCACAATGGTCGGTCGGGCTCCCAGGCTGTCGAGCATCGACGCCATCACCCGGCGGTTCACCGCCAGATCATCCACCACCAGCACGCGGCGTCCGGCCAGCGGCGGTTCGGCCGGCTGCTGCGCGCCGTCCGAAAGCTCCTGCGACAGGACCAGCGGCAGGTCGACCTGGAAACGGCTGCCGACGCCTAGGCCGCTTTCCACCGCAATGCTGCCGCCCATCAGTTCCGACAGCTGCCGGCAGATCGCCAACCCCAGACCGGTGCCACCGAACTTGCGGGTGATCGAACCGTCCACCTGCTGGAATTTGTTGAACAGGGTCGGCAGCGCCTCTTCGGGGATGCCGATGCCGGTGTCGGTCACGGTGATGCGCATCACCAAATGGGCGTCCGTGGCGTCCAGCACCTCCAGTTCCACCGCCACGGAGCCCCGGTCGGTGAACTTCACCGCGTTGCCGACCAGATTGACCAGGATCTGCCGGATACGCGTCGGATCGCCCAGCAGCGTCCGGCGCAGCAGCGGATCGATATAGAAGCCGATCTCGATCCCCTTCTCGTGCGCACGCGGGGTCAGCAGTTCCACCACCCCTTCCACCAGATCGGCGGCATCGAAAGGCAGCGTTTCGATGGTAACGCGCCCGGCCTCCAGCTTCGAGATGTCGAGGATGTCGTTGATGATCGTCAGCAGCGCGTTGGACGAGCTGCGGATGGCCTGGGCGAACTGGTGCTGTTCGGGGGTCAGGCGGGTGTCGAACAGCAACTCCGTCATGCCCATGATGCCGTTCATCGGCGTGCGGATCTCGTGGCTCATCGCCGCCAGGAATTCCGACTTCGCCTGGGTGGCCGCCTCGGCACGGGCACGGAGCGCGTCGGCCTCCTCGCGGGCGGCATCCAGCCCTTCGGCCAGCGCGCACATGTCGGCGGCCTGACGCTGCAACTCCGCCTCGAAGCGCTTGCGTTCGGTGATGTCGGTGCGGGTGCAGACCAGCGAACCGTTGCTGGTCCGGTTCTCCGCCACCACGATCCAGCGGCCGTCGGGCAGCTCCCGTTCGAACGGCGGACCGGGGTTGCGGTGCTGGGCCAGCTCGGCCTGGATCCAGGCCTCGTCGCTCGGTCCGTCCGGGTTGCCGGCGAATTCCCCGTTGGCGATGGCAGCGCGCAGGATGTCCTCGAACGGGCGGCCGGGGGTCAGCAGCGGCGCCGTCAGCGGATGGGCCTCGCGGTAGCGCTCGTTGCACAGGATCAGCCGGTCGCCGGCATCGAAATAGGCCAGACCCTCCGGCACCGCTTCGATCGCGTCGTCCAGCGTCTGCTTGGCGAGCCGCAATTCCTCTTCCGCCAATTTTTCGCGCGTGATGTCGGTATGGGCGCCAACCATGCGCACGACCCGGCCCTCGGCATCGCGGATGTGGATGGCGCGGCTGAGAATGTAGACGGTGTGACCCTGCTTGTGGCGGAAGCGCTGCACCGCCTCGAATTTCGGGATCAGCCCGTCATTGTAGGCGCGGACCATTTCCAGTGCCGCGATCCGATCTTCGTCGAAGATCAGGCCGGCCCACATGTCCAGGCTGTTCTCCAGTTCGCCGTCGCCATAGCCGATCTGCTCCTTCCAGGTGGGGGAGAACCAGATCCCGCCACCTTCCAGGTTCCAGTCCCAGATGCCGTCCCGCGTCGCCTGGACGGTCAGGTCGAGAAGCTCACGGTTCGACCGCAGTTCCGCCTCTTCTCGTTTGGATTCGGTGATGTCCTGGACGACGCCGAGCAGGCCGGCCGGCCGGCCGTCGGGCCCGCATTCGGCCACGCCGCGGATGAAAACGTGGCGCAACTCCCCGCTGGTCCGGATGACACGCGCCTCGACCGAAAACCCTTCACCGGTCGCCCGCGCCCGGTCGGCCAGACCGACAAGAAGCGGACGGTCGTCCGGATGGTAGCAGGCGCGCGACTGCTCGACCGTCGGCGGTTCCTGCTGCTGCGGCAGGCCCAGGATGCGATAGACCTCATCGGACCAGCGGCGGGCGCCGGTGGCGAAGTCGATGTACCAGTGGCCGAACTGACCGATCTCCTCGGCAAGGTTCAGCAGGCGCGACCGGTCGCTCAGCTCCGCTTCCGCCTGCTCGCGCCGCGCCACCTCGCGGCGCAGCGTCATCTCGTCCACCACCAGCTGCGCCAGCTGGGTCAGCGTCTCCGCCTCGCGCGCGTCAAAGCCATCCCGAGGGGCATCGTCGAAAACGCACAGCGTCCCCAGCTTATGCCCGTCCACGACCAGCGGGGCTCCGGCATAGAAGCGGATATGGGGCTCCCCGGTGACCATCGGATTGCCGGCAAAACGCGGGTCCTCCGTCGCGTCGGGCACCACCAGCACGCCGTCGCCCAAGATGGCATGGGCGCAGAAGGCGAGGTCGCGGTGGGTCTCCGTCGCCTCCAGCCCGACCCGGCTCTTCAACCACTGACGGTCACGGTCGATCAGCGACACCACCGCGAAGCGGGTTCGGAAGAAATGCTGGGCCAGACGGGTGATGTTGTCGAACCCCGGCTCCGGCGGGGTGTCGAGGATGCAGTAGGACTCCAGAACCGCCTGCCGGCTGCTCTCGTCGGGCGGCCGGGCCGCCGGCACGACACCCGCAGCCACCCCGACGATCACTCCCGCACTCACGCAGCCGTCTCCCCGGCGGAGCGGCTTTCGGCACTTCGCCATTGCTGAAGCTTGCGGTAGATGGTGGAGGGGCTGATCTCCAGCATCAGGGCGGCGCGCGGCACATCATCACCGCTCAGCCGCAACGCCTTCCGGATCATCTCCTTCTCGACCTGCCACAGCGGCTGCACGGCGCCATCCTCGTCCGATGCGTCGACGGACGACGAACCGCAAGTGGCGCAGGGGGCCATGCCGCCATCGGGTCCGCAGAGTGCCGGGCCGCCCATCGGCGGCAGCATGTCCAGAGTGACCTGCGCTCCGTCGTTCAGCACCACGACATTGCGGACGACGTTCTGCAATTGCCGCACATTGCCCGGCCAGTCATGGGCGCGCAGCCGCGCCTCCACCTCCGGCGCGAAGGCCGACAGCGCCTTTCCTTCCTCCCGCGCATAGTCGATCAGGAAGGACCGCGCGATCTCGATCATGTCGTCGCCACGGTCGCGCAGCGGCGGCAGGGCCAGCGGGATGACGTGCAGGCGGTAATAGAGATCCTCGCGGAAGCGGCCGGCCTGCACCTCGGCCAGCGGATCGCGGTTGGTGGCGGCGACGAAGCGCACGTCCACCCGCTCCTCCCGGCCGCTGCCGACGGGGTTTACCGTGCCGGTCTGGACGAAGCGCAGAAGCTTGCTCTGCAGATCGAACGGCATCTCGCAGATCTCGTCCAGGAACAGCGTGCCGCCGTCGGCCAGCAGCGCCGCACCGGGCCGGTCGCCGGTCGCCCCGGTGAAGGCGCCCTTTACATGGCCGAAGATCTCCGACTCCAGCAGATCCTTCGGAATCGCGGCACAGTTCAGCGCGACGAAGGCGCCGTCGCGCCGCGGGCTGGCGCGGTGGATGGCCTGGGCCGCCACCTCCTTGCCGGTCCCGCTTTCGCCGGTGATGAAGACGTTGGCGCGGCTGGCGGCCACGCTTTCGATCGTGCGGTAGACCGCCTGCATCTCGGGTGAGCTGCCGATGAAGCCGTGGAAGCGCCCGCGGTCCAGATCCTTGCGATAGCCCTCCACCATGCGGGCCAGCGTGCGCCGTTCCAGAGCGTTGCGCAGGGTCAGGTTCAGGCGATCGGCGTTGAACGGCTTCACGATGAAGTCGAAGGCACCGAGCTTCATCGCCTCCACCGCCAGATCGATCGAACCGTGTGCAGTGATGATGACCACCGAGACGCTGGCGTCGCGGGCATGCAACGCCCGCAACACCTCCAGCCCATCCATGTCCGGCAGCTTCAGGTCGAGGATCACCGCATCGGGCGCCGCTGCCGCCGCGGCGTCCAGCGCCTCGCCCCCGCGGGTGCAATGCACGACCTCGTGGGCCTCCGCGCGCAGGAACTCGATGTAGAGCCTGGCGAGCGGTACCGTATCCTCGATCAGCAGGATCCGGCGCTTCTTGGAAGGGGATGAGGGGGAGGGAGAGGACAAGGGCGGCACTCGGGCAGTCTGGTCGGGCAGTCTGGTCGGGCGGATGGCAACGACAGAGATACGTCCCAGTGTAACGTGACCAAGGCCTTACCACCAGTCAGGGCAAGCCCACAGGCATAGTGCCTTTGACATCCACAGGTATAGTGCCTTTGACATAGAAACCTGCCGGAAAGCCCCCTCGCTCCTCACACCCCGCTGTCGATCAAATCCGTCCGTCCGATCCGCCGCAGCGAGACCTGGACCCGGGCATTGTGCTCGCGGATCTCGCGCAGGGTCTGCAAGGTGAACTCCACATGGGCCTCGGCCGCCGCACTGGCCGCAGCCGCGTCGCCGGCCAGCACCGCGTTGGCGATGGTCAGATGCTGTTGCAGCAGCAACTCGCGCACTCCCGGCCGGGAATAGAGATCGGTGCGGTTGTAGAACACATCGTTGCGCAGAAGATCGGACAGCGTCCGCATGATGTGCAGCATGACGACGTTGTGCGCCGCCTCATAGATCGCCAGATGGAGGTCGGCGTCGGAATCCGCCTCCTCCGAGCTGTCGTCCTTGCCGTGGGCGGCCTGCATGCGGGCGACGATGGCGCGGATGCCGTCGCGGTCGAGGTCGGTCGCCCGCTGGGCTGCCAGCCCGGCCGCCGCCGCCTCGATGGAGCGGCGGAATTCCAGATAGTCGAAGGACGCGTCCGGCTTGTTGCGCATCAGCGTCATCAGCGGATCGGCGATCTGCGACAGGAAGCTGGCGACATGGGTGCCGCTGCGCCCGGTGACCAGCAGGCCGCGCTCCTCCAGCTTGGCGATGGCATCGCGCAAGGACGGGCGCGACACGTCCAGCTTCACCGCCAGTTCGCGTTCAGCCAGCAGCTTTTCCCCCGGACGCAGGGCGCCCTCCAGGATCAGCCGTTCCAGATGCTCGGCAATGGCGTCGGCCAGCTTGGCCGGTTTGATCGTACCCTGCATTGGGTGGGCGGCCTCTCCCTGTACGTCTCAATCCTCTTCAATAACGACGGACGGAACAGGCGTCCAGAGCGGCGGAGGCCGGCAAGGTCGCACCCCTGCCGTCACCCCCCTACCAAAGTTGGTCGGCTGGCAAACGATTCAGCCATTGCACAGTCTGGTAAAATATTTTATCCAACGCTCACCGTATGGATAAGAGATGTCCAGCGCCGCCGGATTGGCAAGGGGGTTTCCCCAAACCGGCCGGGGCGGAAAGTGCATCCACAACGTACCGGGACAGGACGGACCAGCACCCGCAAGGGCGCATCCGCACCGCGAGCATCGGGGCCGCAAGACCCCGGCGGCGGTGAACGCCTCCGCTTTGCCGAACATCCGGCCTCCCCCTGCGCCGCCATCCAGGCGCGGGCAAGGCCGGGTGCGCGCAAATGCGGCGCTCCTTCTCCCGGGACACCGTTCGGACCGACATCACTCCCCGAGAAGGAGACCCCTGACGATGAGCTGGTCGCAAGTCTACGACCCGATGAACAACATCTGGCTGTCGACGCTGTTCGCGTCGCTGCCGGTCCTGGTGATGCTGGGCGGTCTCGGCATCTTCCACATGAAGGCGCATCGCGCGGCCTTGGCTGGCTTGGCGACCGCGCTGGCGGTGGCCGTCGCCGTGTTCGGCATGCCGGTGGCGATGGCGGGAAAGACCGCGCTGCTGGGTGCGGCTTACGGCCTGCTGCCGATCGGCTGGATCGTCATCAACATCATCTTCCTCTACCACCTGACCGAACAGCGCGGGCAGTTCAAGATTCTGCAGGAAAGCATCACCGGGATCACCAACGACCGCCGGCTCCAGCTCCTGCTGATCGCCTTCTGCTTCGGCGCCTTCTTCGAGGGTGCCGCCGGCTTCGGCACGCCGGTCGCCGTCACCGGCGCCATGCTGATCGGGCTGGGCTTCACCCCGCTGGCGGCCTCGGGCCTGTCGCTGATCGCCAACACCGCCCCGGTCGCCTATGGCGCGCTCGGCACGCCGGTGCTGGCGCTGGCGGCGGTCACCGGCCTGCCGCTGCTGGACCTGTCGGCGATGATCGGCCGGCAGCTGCCCTTCTTCTCGGTCCTGGTGCCCTTCTGGCTGATCGTCGCCTTCGCCGGCTGGCGCGGCATGATCCAGATCTGGCCGGCCATCCTGGTCGCCGGCGTCTCCTTCGCCGTGCCGCAGTATCTGGTGTCGAACTATCACGGCCCCTGGCTGGTGGACGTCGCCGCCGCCATCGTCTCGCTGGTCTCGGTCACCCTGTTCCTGAAGGTCTGGCACCCGAAGGCGATCTGGCACACCGCCGGCGGGGCGTCCGCCCTGACCCAGGGTGTCGGCGCCGCCGTGGTCCAGGGCGAGGCGCGCCGCAACCACGGCTACAGCGCCGCGGAGGTCCGTCGCGCCTGGACGCCGTGGGCGATCCTCAGCATCCTCGTCTTCCTGTGGGGCATCCCGGAGGTCAAGGCCTTCCTCGACGGCGTGTCGATCTTCAAGTTCCCGATCGACGGCCTGCACAACATGGTGATGCGCGTCCCCCCGGTGGTTGCCAAGGCCCATCCGGAAGCCGCCGTCTACACCCTGAACTGGCTGTCGGCCACCGGCACCGGCATCTTCATCGCCGCCGTCATCTCCGGTCTGCTGATGGGCTATTCGCCGGTCGAGATGGTGAAGACCTATGGCCGCACCCTCTACGCCATCCGCAACTCGCTGCTGACCATCTCGGCGATGCTGGCGCTGGGCTACACCACCCGCTACTCGGGCCTGGACACCACGCTGGGTCTCGCCTTCGCCAATTCCGGCTTCCTTTACCCGTTCTTCGGCACTTTCCTCGGCTGGCTGGGCGTGGCGCTGACCGGGTCGGACACGGCGTCCAACGTGCTGTTCGGCAGCCTGCAGAAGGTGTCGTCGGAGCAGCTCGGCCTGCCGCCGACGCTGATGGCCGCCGCCAACAGCTCGGGCGGCGTGATGGGCAAGATGATCGACGCCCAGAGCATCGTCGTCGCCGCCGTCGCCACCAAATGGCATGGGCATGAGGGCAAGATCCTGCGCTTCGTCATCTGGCACTCGCTGGCGCTGACCGCGCTGGTCGGCCTGCTGGTGATGGCGCAGGCTTATCTGTGGCCCTTCACCGCCATGGTCATCGGCCGCTAAGCGGCCGATCCCTCCAACTCCACGTCCTCCTCCCCCAAGCAGGAGCCGCCGCCAATGCTGCCCGCCCCTTACGACCGTGTGCTGGCCGAGCTTCAGCCCGTCATCCCGCAGGCAAGGCTGGTCACCGACCCGCTGCGCACGCTGGCCTACGGCACCGATGCCAGCTTCTACCGGCTGATCCCGAAGATCGTCGCGCTGGTGGAAACGGAGGAGGAGGTGGTACGGCTGCTGCGCATCACCCGCGGGCACAAGGTTCCGGTGACCTTCCGCGCCGCCGGCACCAGCCTGTCGGGACAGGCGGTCAGCGACAGCGTGCTGGTGGTGCTGGGCGACGGCTGGCGGGGCTGCAGCATCGGCCCGGCGGCCGCCACCGTCACCCTGCAACCGGGCGTGATCGGGGCGGAGGCGAACCGCCGCCTCGCCCCGCTGGGGCGCAAGATCGGTCCCGATCCAGCCTCCATCGCCACCGCCAAGATCGGCGGCATCGCCGCCAACAACGCCAGCGGCATGTGCTGCGGCACCGCGCAGAACAGCTACCGCACGCTGGAGTCGATGCGGCTGGTTCTGGCCGACGGCACGGTACTGGACACCGCAGACGCGGCCAGCTGCCGCGCCTTCCAGCAAAGCCACGGCACCCTGCTCGACCGGCTGGCGGCGCTGGGTTCCCGGACCCGTGCCGACGGAGCGCTGGCGGGCCGCATCCGCGACAAGTTCCGCATCAAGAACACCACCGGCTACAGCCTGAACGCGCTGGTCGACTATGAGGACCCGGTCGACATCCTCCAGCACCTGATGATCGGATCGGAAGGGACGCTGGGTTTCATCTCCACCATCACGCTGCGCACCGTGCCGGAGCATCCGCACAAGGCCAGCGCCCTGCTGTTCTTCCCCGACATCGCCGAGGCCTGCCGCGCGGTGGCACTGCTGAAGGCCGCCCCGGTCGATGCGGCCGAGCTGATGGACCGCGCCTCGCTCCGCTCCATCCAGGACAAGCCGGGCATGCCGCCGCAGATCCGCGGCTTCGGTCCCGAGGTGGCGGCGGTGCTGGTGGAGACCCGCGCCGGGAGCGCCGCGGCGCTCGACGCCAATGTGGCGCAGATCGCCGAGGTGCTGGCCGGCTGCGTCACCATCGGCGACACCAATTTCACCACCGACGCCAAGGCCTGCGAGGGGTTCTGGAAGATCCGCAAGGGCCTGTTTCCGGCAGTCGGCGCCATCCGCCAGACCGGCACCACCGTCATCATCGAAGACGTCGCCTTCCCCCTGCCCCGGCTGGCCGAAGCAACGCGCGAGCTGCAGGCGCTGTTCGAGCGCCACGGCTATCGCGAGGCGATCATCTTCGGCCACGCGCTGGAAGGAAACCTGCACTTCGTCTTCACCCAGGCCTTCGACACCCAGGCGGAGATCGACCGCTACCGCCTTTTCATGGACGACGTCGCAGAGCTGGTGGTCACCCGTTACGACGGCTCGCTGAAGGCCGAGCACGGCACCGGCCGCAACATGGCCCCCTTCGTCGAAATGGAATGGGGTCCGCAGGCCTATGGGCTGATGAAGGAGATCAAGGATCTCTTCGACCCGGAAGGGCTGCTGAACCCCGGCGTCATCCTGAACGGCGACCCGCAGGCCCACCTGAAGAACCTGAAGCCGCTGCCCCCCGCCGATCCGCTGGTCGACACCTGCATCGAGTGCGGATTCTGCGAGCCGACCTGCCCATCCCACCGCTTCACCCTGTCGCCGCGCCAGCGCATCGTCGGCCGGCGCGAGATGGCGCGGTTGGAGGCTGTCGGCGACAACACCCCGCGTTTGGCCGAGATCGCAACCGCCTATGAGTACCAGGGCATCGACACCTGTGCCGCCTGCGGCCTGTGCGCCACCGCCTGCCCGGTGGGCATCGAGACCGGACTTCTGATCAAATCCATGCGCGGCGAGCGTCGCGGCGCCGTGGCCCGCAAGGCCGGGATGCTGATCGCCGAGCACATGGAAGGCACGCTCGGCCTCGCCCGCACCGGCCTGCGGCTGGCCGACCTTGCACGGCGCACGGTTGGGCACAGCGCCACGCAAGCGGCCGCCCGCGCCATCACCGGCGGCGCCCTGCCCTCGCTGCCGCGCAGCCTGCCGACCGCCGCAACCTTCTCGCCGAAGGCGGAGGCGGTCACAGCCGACGACGTACCGACGGTGGTCTACGCCCCCAGCTGCGTCAGCCGGACCATGGGTCCCGCCGCCGGCGATCCTCAGCAGCGCCCGCTGCCCGAGGTCGTCGAATCGGTGATGCACAAGGCCGGCTTCCGCATCCTCTATCCGGAGGCTGCCGACGGCCAGTGCTGCGGCATGCCGCTGGAAAGCAAGGGGCTGATCGACGCCGCCGATGCCAAGGCCGACGCCATGCTGGCAGCCCTGTCGAAGGCGAGCCGGGGAGGCCTCTACCCGGTGGTGATGGACACCAGCCCCTGCGCGCTGCGCCTGAAGAAGCGGCTGACCGACGCCGGCCTGCGCATCCTCGATGTCGCGGAGTTCCTCAGCGAGTTCGCCCTGCCCCGCCTCGACATCGCGAAGGCGGCGGAGCCGGTGATGCTGCACCTGACCTGCTCGACCCGCCGCATGGGCCTGGACGGCGCCCTGACCGCTGTGGCGAAGGCCTGCGCCGAAACGGTGGTGGTGCCGCCCGACGTCGGCTGCTGCGGTTTCGCCGGCGACAAGGGCTTCACCACACCGGAGCTGAACGCCCACGCGTTGCGCCACCTGCCGGCTTCGGTGCCGGACGGCTGCGCGTCGGGCTATTCGACCAGCCGTACCTGCGAGATCGGCCTGTCCGATACGGCGGGCGTTCCCTACCGCTCCATCGTCTATCTGGTTGACGCCTGCGCGACGGCGAAGGTGGAGGAATCGGTCCGAGTGGCGGAACCGGCCTTCTGAGCGACGTCCACCGACAAGAATATCCCTGAGGAAGCGCCCGATGTCCGCGACCCCCAAACCCACCCGCGTCTATTATTTCGGCACTTGCCTCGTCGACCTGTTCTTTCCCGATGCCGGGATGGCGGGGATCGAGCTGTTGCAGTCGCAGGGCCTGACCGTCGTCTTCCCGCAGGGGCAGAGCTGCTGCGGCCAGCCCGCCTACAATTCCGGCTACCGCGCCGACGCCTTGAAGGTCGCCCGCGCCCAGCTGGACCTGTTCCCCGGCGACGACCCGATCGTCGTGCCGTCGGGCTCCTGCGCCGGCATGATGAAGAAGCACTGGCCCGACCTGTTCCATGGCGAACCGGACGAGGCGAAGGCGGTGCAGGTGGCCGGGCGCGTCTGGGAGCTGACCCAGTTCCTGGTCCATGTGCTGGACGTCCAGTTCACCGACAAGGGCGAGCCGGTGCGTGTCACCTGGCACGCCTCCTGCCATGCCCAGCGCGAGATGGGCGTGGTCGAGGAACCGAAGTCCCTGCTGCGCCAGCTTGCCAATGTCGAACTGGTCGAGCTGAAGCGGGAGAAGGAATGCTGCGGCTTCGGCGGCACCTTCGCCGTGCGCCACCCGGAAATTTCCGCCGCAATGGTCGGCGACAAGGTGGCGGACATCGAGGGTACCGGCGCCGCCCGCGTGGTGTCGGGCGATTGCGGCTGCCTGCTGAACATCACCGGCGCGCTGGAGGCCGGTGCCAAGGCCGCACGCGGCCAGCACATCGCCCAGTTCCTGAAGGAGCGCATCCATGGACGGTAACGCACCGGATTTCGCCGCCGCCTCGCGCGCGGCGCTGGCCGATCCGCAGCTGCGCGGCAACTTCCGCCGCGCCATGGATGGCCTGATGAGCAAGCGCGCCGCCCAGTTCGCCGATACCGGCGAATGGACCGGTGTGCGGGCGCTGGCCGCCTCGGTCCGTCTGCGCGCGCTGTCGAAGCTGCCGGAACTGCTGGAGAAGCTGGAGGAGAACTGCACCCGCAACGGCATTGCCGTCCATTGGGCCGCCACGACGGAGGAGGCCAACGCCATCGCTCTCGACATCCTGCACAAGGCGAACGCCAAGCTGGTGGTCAAGGGCAAGTCGATGGTGACGGAGGAGATGCACCTGAACGCCGTTCTGGAAAAGGACGGCATCGAGGTGCTGGAAAGCGACCTCGGCGAATACATCGTGCAGCTGGACGGCACCATGCCGTCGCACATCATCATGCCGGCGATCCACTTGAACACCAAGCAGATCGCCCATCTGTTCAAGCGCAAGATCAAGGATGCCGAGAGCCGGGAGGATGCCGCCTATCTGACCGACCTCGCCCGCCGGGTGCTGCGCGCCAAGTTCCAGGCCGCCGATGTCGGCATGTCCGGCGTCAACGCCGCGGTGGCGGAGACCGGCACCCTCTGCCTGATCGAGAATGAGGGCAACGGCCGCATGTGCACCACGGTGCCGCCGGTCCACATCGCCTTCATGGGGTTGGAGAAGGTGGTGGAGACGTTGGAGGACGTGCCGCCGGTCATCAGCCTGCTGCCACGCTCAGCCACCGGACAGCCGATCACCACCTACGTCAACATGATCTCCGGTCCCCGGAAGGACGGCGAGAAGGACGGCCCGCGCGAGGTGCATCTGGTCATCCTCGACAACGGCCGCTCCGGCATCTACGCCGACCCGGAACTGCGCGACACGCTGCGCTGCATCCGCTGCGGCGCCTGCATGAATCATTGCCCGGTCTACACCAAGGTCGGCGGCCATGCCTATGAGGCCCCATATCCCGGTCCGATCGGCAAGATCCTGGTGCCGCAGATCGAAGGGTTGGCCAAGCGTGGCGCCATGCCCCACGCCTGCACCATGTGCAACGCCTGCGTCGAGATCTGCCCGGTGAAGATCCCGATCGTCGAGATCATGGGGCGGCTGCGGGTGGAGGCGGTGAAGCCCGGCGGTGCGGTGAAGGACGGCGGCGCCAAGGCCAGCCGGGCGGAAGCGATGGTGTGGAGCGGCTGGGCGGCGATGAACGCCTCCCCCACCGCCTACCGCATCGCGACCGCGGCGATGAGCAGGCTCGGCAACGCGGCACCTGCGTCTCTGCCCATGCTGAAGGAGTGGACGAATGTCCGCACCAAGCCGCGCTTCGCCGGCCGCACCCTGCACGACCTCGCCCGCGCCAAGGGGGTTCCCGATGTCTGACGCCCGCAGCTCCATCCTGACGAAACTGCGCACCACCCGCGACGCCCACCCGCTGAGCCCGCCCGCGTCGGACTTCGCGCCGATCGAGGCGAAGCAGTGGCCGGATCAGGAGCGCCTGCCCCGCATCCGACGCCTGATGGAGGCGGTGCATACGGAATTCCTCGATGCGACGGAATCCGACTGGCCGGCCGTTCTGCGCGAATTCCTGGCGCGCGAGGGTGTGGGGTCACTGCTCTACGCGCCGGCGACGGAGGCGGGGAAGAGGTTGGTCGAGGGGTGGGAAACCGCTTCCCCCTCTCCCCCCCGGGGGGAGGCACCACATGAATCCCCCGAAGGTCCCGCCGCGCATCCCCCTCACCCTAACCCTCTCCCCGGGGGGGAGAGGGGACCGAACCCCACCCTGATCCCCTACGACCGCCCGCTCGAAGACCTCAAGTCCCATCTGTTCGAGTCCATCGAAGCCGGCCTGACCACCACCCGCGGCGCCATCGCCGAGACCGGCAGCCTGATCCTGTGGCCGACGGCCGACGAACCGCGTACCCTCTCGCTCGTCCCGCACATCCACATTGCGCTGCTGCGTGCGGACGCGCTCTACGACACGTTCCTGCAAGCGATGCGCGAACAGGGATGGGCACAGGCGATGCCGACCAACCTGCTGCTGGTGTCCGGCCCCAGCAAGACCGCCGACATCGAACAGACGCTGGCCTATGGCGTCCACGGCCCCAAGCGGCTGATCGTCCTGGTGGTCCATCCGTGACCGGCCGTCCGACCGCGGAACCGCCAATCCGGCTCTACGAGGCGATCCTGCATCTCAGGCGTCTCGGCCACCGGGTGGAGAAATGCGAAGGGCGGCGCGGGCGACATCGGCTGGATGGGGCCGAGATCACCGACGCCGCCCTTCTTGAGCTGGCGATGACCCGCGTCCGCCGGGCGGCGCGGGTCCCATTATCCCATCAGGCCGGACGGACGGCCGCCGGGCGCGACACCGCCACCGACGGCTTGCGGCCGTAGCGATCGACGCTGAGGCCTTCCATGTCGATGTCGGTCTGGCGGCCGCCGACCACATCGGCCAGCACGCGGGCGGAACCGGCGGACATCGTCCAGCCCAGCGTGCCGTGGCCGGTGTTCAGATACAGGTTGCGGACATGGGTCGGCCCCAGGATCGGCGTGCCATCCGGCGTGTTGGGCCGCAGGCCGGTCCAGAACTCCGCCTTCGACAGGTCACCGCCCTTCGGGAACAGGTCGCTGACGACATGGTCCAGCGGGCCGCGGCGGCTCTGGCGCAGGCTCAGGTCGAAGCCGGTCAGTTCCGCCGTACCGCCGACGCGGATGCGGTCGCCGAGCCGGGTGACGGCGATCTTGTGCGTCTCGTCCATCACCGTCGATTCCGGGGCGTGGGCGGCGTCGGTGATCGGCAGGGTCAGCGAATAGCCCTTCACCGGATAGACCGGCAGGTCGATGCCCAGCGGCTTCACCAGCTTGGGCGAATAGCTGCCCATGGCGACGATGTAGCTATCGGCGGTCAGCGTGCCCTGGTCGGTCAGAACGCCGGTGATCTTGCGACCGTCGCTTTCCAGTCCGCGGATGGAGACGCCGTAACGGAACTCCACCCCGCGCTTGGCGGCATAGGCGGCCAGCTTGTTGGTGAACTGAAAGCAGTCGCCGGTCTCGTCGCCCGGCAGGTGCAGCGCACCGACCAGCTTGTCCTTCACATGGGCCAGCGCCGGCTCGACCGAGGTCAGGCCGTCGCGGTCGAACAGGCTGTAGGGCACGCCGTAGCGCTCCAGCACCGCCATGTCGTAACCGGCGGCGTCCATCTGCTTCTGGTTGCGGAAGACCTGGAGTGTGCCCTGGGTGCGCTCGTCATAGGTGATGCCGGTCTCGGCGCGCAGAGCCTTCAAGCAGTCGCGGCTGTATTCGGCGACGCGGACCATGCGGCTCTTGTTCAACTGGTAGCTCGCCTCGTTGGCGTTGGCCAGCAGCTTCAGGCACCAGGACCACATCGCCGGATCCAGCTTCGGCCGGATCACCAGCGGCGAATGCTTCATCATCATCCACTTGGCGGCCTTCAGCATCAGCCCCGGCGCCGCCCAGGGAGCGGAATAGCCCGGCGACACCTCGCCCGCGTTGGCGTAGCTGGTCTCCAGCGCCGGACCGGCCTGACGGTCGATCACGGTCACCTCATGCCCGGCGCGCGCCAGATAATAGGCGGTGGTGACACCGATGACGCCGCTGCCCAGAACGATCACGCGCATGAGACTGGCTCCCCGAGGGATGGATGACTTCGCTTGGAAGGGATTTCGCAAAGGGCGTGCCAGAAGGGAAAATGGCGGATTTGCTGCGATGCGGAGAGGTCGGCAAGTGGTTGTGTGTATGAAAATGTTTACAGCATAAGTGAGATGGCGCCTGGATATATTGCAGGACAAGGGGTTAGAAGGGTGTAAAGATTTTGATACATCGTAACGATATGTGTACAGTGATGGCTACGCTCTCACCACAATGCCATCCCCATGCGCATCGAAGTCACCTTCAACGACCGCGTCGGCATCGCCCATGAAATCCTCGCCGTGCTGGCGCTGCGCCGGCTCAACGTCGTCGGCGTCGAGGTCGACCCGCCGCTGATCCACATCGATGCGCCCGGCCTGGACCCGGCAGCACTCCCCGCCCTGTCCGACGCGCTGCAAGGCATCGTAGGCGTGCGGTCGGTGGCGGCCATCGACATGCTGCCGGGTACGCGGCGGCGGCTGCACCTGGATGCTCTGCTCGCCGCCCTGCCCGACCCGGTGCTGGCAATCGACCACAAGGGTCGTGTCGTGGTGGCGAGCGCCGCCGCTGCCCAGGTCGCCGGACTGCCGGAGTCGCGCCTCGCCGGCCTCGACCTAGGCGAGCTGTTCGGCGAACCCGGCCTGACCCGCGAACTGACCGACGGCGGTTTCCGCATGTCGGGCCGCGAGGTGACGCTGAACGGCCAGCCCTTCCTGCTGGAGGTCACGCCCATCGTCGACGTCGAGGCGGCGGGCGCTGTCATCACCCTGTTCACCCCGTCGCGCCTGGGCGAGCGTCTCGACGCGATCCAGAATTTCGATGAGGGCGGCTTCGACCGCATCCTCGGCGAATCACCGCCGGTCCGGGCGCTGAAGGCTCGCGCCGCCCGGGTCGCCGCGATGGAGGCGCCGCTCTTGATCCTGGGGGAGACCGGCACCGGCAAGGAGCTGATCGCCCATGCGTGCCACCGTGCCAGCCCACGCCGCGACAAGCCCTTCCTGGCGCTGAACTGCGCCGCGGTGCCGGAGAATCTGGCGGAGAGCGAGCTGTTCGGCTACGCCCCCGGCTCCTTCACCGGGGCGCAGCGCGGCGGCAAGCCGGGCCTGCTGGAGTTGGCCCATGGCGGCACCGTCTTCCTCGACGAGATCGGCGAGATGTCAGCCTATCTCCAGGCCAAGCTGCTGCGCTTCCTCAATGACGGCAGCTTCCGCCGGGTGGGCGGCGAGCGCGAGCAGAAGGTGGATGTCCGCGTCATCAGCGCCACCCACCGCTCGCTGGAGGCGATGGTGGCCGACCACAGCTTCCGCGAGGATCTGTTCTACCGCCTGAACGTGCTAACGTTGGACGTTCCGCCCTTGCGGGAGCGCGGACAGGACATCCTGCTGCTCGCCCGCCACTTCATCGCCCGCGCCGCGGCACAGGCCCGCCGTCCACCCGGCCGGCTGACCCCGGCGGCGGCGGCGGCCCTGCTCGCCAACCGCTGGCCGGGCAATGTGCGCCAGTTGGAGAACGTCATCTTCCGCGCCATGACGATGAGCGACGGCGGTTCGCTGGACGCCGCCGATCTGGAACTGGCCGGTGCCGGCATGCAGGCGGCGGAATTGCCGGCGGAGGACGCCGGCAGCTGGGAGGACGCGGTGGAGGGGTTCGAACGGATGCTGCTGCGCCGGCTTTACCCGCGCTTCCCGTCCAGCCGCAAGCTGGCGGCGCGGCTGAACACCTCGCACACCATGATCGCCAACAAGCTGCGGAAATACGGCATTCCGGAACGGTGACGGAGTCGGTCAGTGGCCCGACGGTTTGGCTGGAGCGGCGTGCTTGTCGGCGGCCGGCTTCGCAGCAGCCGGTTTTTCCGGGGCCTTCTCGGCAGGCTTTTCGGCCACCGGCGGCTCCAGGCCGGGGGGCGGACCGCCGAAGGTGATCGTCACCTCGGTCACCGGGCCGGGATCAGGCTGGCTGTGGCGGAATCCCGCCGCGGCGCCGGGGCCGAGTGTTTCGGCAGACTGCTCGATGGCCCAGCTTTGCAGCAGCTTGTGCTCCGGACCAAAGGTGTTGACGCGCAATGGCGGCAGCATGCGCTCGGTGTCGGTCGTGTTGGCGACCTCCCCCTCCAGCAGCAGAACCGTCTTCCCGCCCTCCTGTTTCTGTTCGGAACGGATGTTGCGCAATTCCAGCCCGAAGCCCGGCGGCTCCGCCGGCATGCCGAAGGTTTCATAGAGCAATGCCGCAGGCGGCCAGCTGCGGACGATGGCGTCGCGGGCGAAATAGGCGCCGGCTGCAGAACCGAGGACCAGCATTCCCAGCACGGCGAAGCCGATCACCGTGCTGCGCGCTGGCTTGGCGCGCGGGGACCTGGACGGCTTGACTCCATTCTTTCCAGCGCCCTTCCCGGCAGGCTTCGCCGGTTTGGAAGGCCGCAGTTCGGTCAGTGCGTCGGGGATGACCGGCTCAAGCTCCGCCCGGTCGGGCATCTGCCACCAGGTGTGGCCGCAGCGGGCGCAACGAACCTTCCGGCCATCCTGTCCGAGCGATTCGTCGGACAGGGTGTAGCGCGTTGAACAGGTCGGACAGGAAACGATCATCGCGCCGTCGCAGAGAGGTTACCGCTTGCCTTATAGATAGGAGTGGCCCGCAGCGCAACCGGCACCCGACGGCCCCAACCCTCCCTCCCGCTCCTGCGAGCGGCGGAAGGGTTGGGGAAGGGAAACAGCCCCTTACATCCCGCCCGGATAGTTCGGCCCCCCGCCGCCTTCCGGCACGACCCAGTTGATGTTCTGGGTGGGGTCCTTGATGTCGCAGGTCTTGCAGTGGACGCAGTTCTGCGCGTTGATCTGCAACCGGGGGTCGCCGCCATCGTCGTTGCGGACGATCTCGTACACGCCGGCCGGGCAATAGCGCTGCTCCGGCGCATCGTAGAGCGCCAGATTGACGCTGATCGGGACCGATTTGTCCCTCAACGTCAGGTGCGGCGGCTGGTCTTCCTCATGATTGGTGTTGGAGAGGTAGACCGAGGACAGGCGGTCGAAGCTGACCTTGCCGTCCGGCTTCGGGTAGGCGATCTTCGGCGCCTCGCTGGCCTTCACCAGGGTGGTGTTGTCGGCATGGTGCTTCAGCGTCCAGGGCGACTTGCCCTTCAGCGCCGTCTCGTAGGCGGCGTTCGCCAGACCCGCCCACAGGCCCTTCTGGAAGCCGGGGCGGATGTTGCGCACGGCGTACAGCTCCGGCCACACCCAGGACTGTTTCAGCCGCTCCGGATAAGCGATCACTTCGGCGTTGTCCGCGCCGCCGGTCAGGTGGTCGAACACCGCCTCGGCCGCAACCATGCCCGACTTCATGGCGGTGTGGTTGCCCTTGATCTTCGGCACGTTCAGGAAGCCAGCGCCGTCGCCGATGATCAGTCCACCGGGGAAGGTCAGCTTCGGGATCGACTGGAAGCCACCCTCCGACAGGGCGCGGGCGCCATAGGCGAGACGGCGGCCGCCTTCGAAGGTCGGGCGGATCGCCGGGTGGGTCTTGTAGCGCTGGAACTCCTCGAACGGGCTCATGTGCGGATTCCAGTAGTCGAGGCCGACGACGAAGCCGACCGACACCAGATTCCCTTCCATATGATACAGCCACGACCCGCCATAGGTCTTGGGGTCCATCGGCCAGCCGATGGTGTGGACGATCAGGCCGGGCTTGGACTGCGACGGGTCGACCTCCCACAGCTCCTTGATGCCGATGCCGTAGGTCTGCGGCTGGCAGTCGCGGCGCAGGTCGAACCTCTCGAACAGGGTCTTGGTCAGCGAGCCGCGGCAGCCTTCGGCGAAGATGGTCTGCTTGGCGTGCAGTTCCATGCCGGGCGTATAGTTGCCGGTCTTCTCGCCGTCCTTGCCGATGCCCATGTCGCCGGTGGCGACACCCTTCACCGCGCCCTTGTCGTCATACAGCACTTCGGCGGCGGCGAAGCCGGGGTAGATTTCCACCCCCAGCTCTTCCGCCTGAGTCGCCATCCAGCGGGCCAGATTGCCCAGGCTGATGATGTAGTTGCCGTGGTTGTTCATCTGCGGCGGGGCGAAGGGCGACTTGTAGGCCTTCGTTTCCGTCAGGAACAGGAAATGGTCCTCACGCGCCTGGGTGGTGAGGGGGGCGCCCTTTTCCTTCCAGTCCGGGATCAGCTCGTCCAGCGCATGCGGCTCGAAAACGGCGCCGGACAGCAGGTGGGCACCGACCTCCGACCCCTTCTCGATCACGCAGACGCTGAGTTCCTGCCCGGTCTCGACCGCGCGCTGCCGCAGACGGATCGCGGCGCTCAGGCCCGATGGGCCGGCGCCGACGATCAGAACATCATACTCCATGACCTCGCGCGGTTCGCGTTCCATCACCACACTCCCCCACCGTCTTGTTTTGGTACTGTTTCCCTCGGGACGCCCTAGTGTTTTTGCGGGCGCGTGCTTGTAGCACGGTTTGCGCCGCACCCAAATTGGGTATCTGGACATGTAAGACCACACGATCTGTGGTAAGGTCAAACGATGATTGACGTATGCGACATCCTCGACGCGCTGCGCTGGCATGCCGACGTCGGCTGCGACGAGGCCATCGGCGATGAGCCGACCGACTGGGCCACCCTGACCGCCCGGCCAATGGCGCGTGCGCCGTCCGCAGGCCCGTCCGCGGCCGGCGGTGCTCCCGGCTCCGCTTCGGGCTCCAATGCGGCGCGTGGTCCTGCCTCGACTCGGGCTCCGACTCCCGCAGCCCGCCCGCCCGCTGCTCTCTTCGCTCCCGACCAGCCGCTAGGCGCCAGCGAGGCCGGCATCCAGGCCCGCGCTCGCGCCGGCGAAGCGCAGACACTGGAGGCGCTGGAAGCCGCCTTGCGCAGCTTCGACGGCTGTCCGCTGAAAGCCACCGCGATGAACACCGTCTTCGCCGACGGCAACCCGCAAGCGCAGGTGATGCTGATCGGCGAAGCGCCGGGCGAGGACGAGGACCGGCAGGGCAAGCCCTTCGTCGGGGTCAGCGGCAAGCTGCTGGATCGCATGCTGGCCCAGATCGGGCTGGACCGCGGCAAGGTCTACATCTCCAACATCCTGCCCTGGCGTCCGCCCGGCAACCGCAGCCCGACCCAGGCGGAGATCGCCGCCTGCCTGCCCTTCCTGGAACGGCATGTGGAGCTGGTGCGACCGAAACTACTGGTGGCATTGGGCGGGGTTTCCGCCAAAACCTTGCTCAACCGGGCGGAGGGGATCACCCGCCTGCGCGGGCAATGGCGAAGCTATGAAGTCGCGGGCACCCCCGTCCCGCTGATGCCGATGCTCCATCCGGCGTACCTCCTGCGCAACCCTATCGCAAAACGGGAAGCATGGCGGGATATGCTTGCGTTGCAACAAAAGATCATTGAAGAAAGCGCCAAGTAATCCAAAGAGAAAATGCGATGTCACAGCGTCGCCGAAATCGTTCGTATGACCGCAGGCGTTGCACAGCACAAATGCAGCCAACCCATGCCGAAAGGCACCTTCCCAACGGGCTAGAGCCTTTTTTCCAGCTCTGTTAAAGCGTTGTAACATCTCGCGATTACCGGCGCTGACACATTCCGTGTGAATCCGTTGCTTGCGGTTCGCATCGACGTGGGGTATCCCGGAGCCATGCTCCGGATATTTTGCAGTGCAGCATACCGGGTCGCGAGCGCGGCCCCGCTGCGGCGGAACCTTCTGGGGGTGCTGGGTCTCACGGTGGCTTACACCTTGGGACCCGACGGTGCGGTCGGGCTCCGGCCCGCTTGCGCCGCCCTCATCATCCACGCGCCGGACGGTCACGCCGTCGTCCCGCCCGGCGGGGATTCCGTGCCTGACCCCACCAGCCCCGTTTTCGGTGACGCGCCAAGCGATCCGACGCCAAGCCATCCGCCGATGGGGCTTTCCGAAACCGCTACCCCCGACCCTGCGCCGGCTCCAGTGGCAGCCCCGGTGGCTGAGGAGGCGCCCGGCCCGGCCGGCATGCCCCTGCTGCTCGCGGCCGACGAGGAGGCCCGAGCCGTCCAGCTGAACGAAGAGGATGCCGCCCGCTATCGCCGCATCTTCGCCGCGCAGGAGCGGGCGGAATGGGACGCCGCCGATGCCGAGATCGCGAAGCTGAAGGACCGCCGGCTGATCGGCTACGTCCTGCGCCAGCGCTATCTCCATCCCGACCGCCGCGCCAGCTACGAGGAACTCGCCCGCTGGATGCAGGATTACGGCGATCTCGCCGGAGCGGAGCGGGTGCACAACCTCGCCCAGAAGCGCCAGCCCGCCGGCCAGAAGGCACCGAAACCGCCGCGGGGGGAGGAGCGCGTCCGCCTCGTCGGGTCGCTGGAACGGCTGGGCGGCCTGCGCACCATCGCCAGCAACGAAGAAGACGAGGACGACGGCCTCACCGTCGCCCCGCGCAGCCGCACCGTGTCCCGCGCCCGCAGCGACCGCGCGGCCGTGGCGCGGGTGGAGGATCTGCTGCGCACCGGCCGCACCGGCAGCGCCCTGAGCCTGCTGAACCAGGACGAGTTCGGCGGCAAGCTCGACACCGTGCAGTATGATGCCGCCCGCGCCCGCATCGCCGCGGCCCTCTATTATTCCGGCGAGACGGCGCAGGCGCTGACGCTGGCCTCGGCCAGCGCCGCGCGGTCCGGCGACATGCTGCCGGAAGCGCATTGGATTGCCGGTCTCGCCGCCTGGCGGCTGAAGCAGACCGACCGCGCCGCCCGCCATTTCGAAGGCATGGCCGCCGCCGGCCCGCGTTCCCCCTGGAAGGCCGCCGCAGCCGATTACTGGGCGGCCCGCGCCCTGGCCCGCAAGCCCGGTAAAGAGAAGGAGGCGGCGGACCATCTGGCCGCGGCATCCCGCTATCCCCACACCTTCTATGGCCTGATCGCCTTGCAAACGCTGGGCAGCCTGAACGACGTGCGCTGGCTGGCGCCGGATCTGACCGGGCGGCAGCTGGCGGCAGTGGCAGCCAAGCCGGCAGGGTCCCGCGCCATCGCCCTGCTTCAGGCCGGCCAGCGCGAGTTGGCGGGGCTGGAGTTGCAGCGGATCAACCCGCAGGGCGAGCCGCTGGTCGAACAGGCGATGGTGACGCTGACCGACCGCGCCGGGGTGGCCTCGCTGGCGCTGAAGCTGGGCAATGCGGTTGCCGGACCGGACGGCGCGCCCTATGCCGCGGCCCTCTACCCGCTGCCCCACTGGACGCCGCGCGACGGCTTCGCGGTCGACCGCGCGCTGGTCTTCGCGGTGATGCGGCAGGAATCGCGCTTCGACCCTCGGCTGGTCAGCTCCGCCGGAGCGACCGGGCTGATGCAGATCCTGCCCAGCACCGCCCAGCATGTGCGGGAACGCAACGCCGACATCGGCAGCGACGACGCCAACCGCGACGCGCTGTTCGATCCGTCGCGCAATATGGAGCTTGGTCAGCGTTACCTGTCGGAACTGCTGGGCATGCCGGAAATCGACGGCAACCTGTTCCTGGCGACGGCCGCCTACAATGCCGGGCCGGGCACGCTGGCGCGATGGCGGCGGGATCTGAGCGACATCACCGACCCGCTGCTGTTCATCGAAAGCCTTTCCTTCGGCGAGACGCGCGACTATGTGGAGAAGGTGATGGCGAATTTCTGGATCTACCAGCTTCGGCTGGGCCAGGAGACCGCCTCGCTCACCGCCGTCGCCGACGGGAAATGGCCGAGCTACACCCCGGTGGACAACCGTCCGGCCCAGGTTGCGGCCCGTCCCGACCCGCAACCTGTGGCGAAGACGGCACCCCCGGCCACGGATGTGCCTGTCGCGGCAGCACCGGATGCGGTGGACGCCGTGCCAATGGGAACGGTGCCGGTGGAAACGGTGGCCGAGCGGGGAGAGGCCAGCCCGATACCCTGACCGCCGGTCCCCCTTGTCGGGTTCCGGCCCGACATGAGGATACGCCTGCCGCCATGCCGAAGATCGACGAGAGCCGCCCCTTCCTTCCCGTGAACATCGCCGTGGTGACGGTGTCCGACACCCGCAGCGCCGCCGACGACCGGTCCGGCGACGCCCTGGCGGAGCGGATCGCCGGAGCAGGCCACAAGGTCGCCGCCCGGACCATCGTGAAGGACGACATCGCGGCGATCCGCGCCCAGGTCCAGGCCTATATCGCCGATCCGCAGATCGACGTGGTGTTGACCACCGGCGGCACCGGCGTCACCGGCCGCGACGTGACGCCGGAGGCCGTCGAGGCGCTCTATGAAAAGGCGATTCCCGGCTTCGGCGAGCTGTTCCGCTATCTCAGCTATGCCAAGGTCGGCACCTCGACCATCCAGAGCCGGGCGACCGGCGGCGTCGCCAACGGCACCTATGTCTTCGCCCTGCCCGGCTCGCCCAGCGCCTGCCGCGATGCCTGGGACGACATCCTGGTCTGGCAGCTCGACAACCGCCACCGCCCCTGCAATCTGGTGGAGCTGATGCCCCGCCTGCGCGAGCATATGGCGTGACCGAACTGACAGGTTTCTCAATGAAGGCCCTGCACGCCGCCCTGATCCGGCTGCCGCGCCTTGCCGATCTCTCTCCCGACGCGCTGGAACCGATGCCGCTGAAGGGCGTCGCCCACGACCATGTGCGGCTGCGCGGCCAGCGGCTGGTCGCCCGCATTCCGCGCTGGAGCCAGCTTGGCCTCGATGCCTGGACGGCGCTGGACCGGCAGGCCGCCGCCTTCCGGCGAGCGGAGATGTCGGGTCACACCCCGCGCTTCGCCGGCCTGCTTCCCCCCGGAGAGGAACTGCCGCTGGGTGCCCTGGTGGTCGGCGAAGTGGAGGGGCGCACGCCGGTTCTGCCCGACGACATGCCGGCCATTGCCCGCGCGCTCGCAGCATTGCACCGCATGGCGCCGCCCGACTTCTTTGATCCGCTGCCCGCCCCGCCCGATCCGGTCGCGGCCCTGCTGGCCCAGGTCGAACGGCAGGCGGAGTGGTTCGACCGGGCCGCCCTGTTGCCGGAGGCCCGCACCCTGATCGCGGAGGAGCTTGCCGCCGCCCGGGCCGGCGACCTCGCCCCGCCGCCCGAGACGCCGATGCCGCTGACCGCGGTCGGGGTGGACGTGCATCCCGGCAATTTCCTGATCGATGCCCACGGCAAGGCGTGGTTCACCGATCTGGAGAAGCTGCAATACGGCCACCCGGCCAGCGACCTCGCCCATGCCAGCCTCTACACCTCGACCAAATGGGACCCGGCGGTGAATGCGGAGCTGGCTCCGGCCGAGGTCGATGCCTTCGTCGCCGCCTGGGCGATGGCGGTGCCAAGCGACTTGGCCGATGAGGTGCGGCCCTGGCTGAAGCCGTTGCGCCGGCTGACCTGGCTGCGCACCCTGTCGTGGATGGCCCGCTGGTCGGTCGAGGGCGCCACCCTGTCGCCGGGCATGCCGGAGGGCTTGCGCGCCCACATGGACGCCCACGCCACCGATATCCTGCGCCCGGAGCGGATCGAGCAGGTGCGGCAGGAGTGGCATTGGCGGATGCGAAAAGGGGAAGGGTATGAAAGTCTCTTGCCCGCGCCCTGCCGAAAATGATGGGATGTCGACTCGGAAAACGAGGTGACGAGAGCATGACGAGTTTCCGACGCCGGTTGCTGCCGATCTCCCTGGCCGTCCTGATGGCCGGGACCACCCTGGCACCCGCCATGGCCGCAGGCCCTGTGGATGGCGCCGGCTCCGCCACCGGCAGCTATCTGGCCGGCCGCTATGCCCAGCACCAGGACGATTGGACCGCGGCGGCCCGCTTCACCGCCCAGGCGCTGGCGGCCGATCCGGACGACCCCGCCCTGCTGCGCCGTACCTTCCTGCTGCGGCTGGGCGAAGGACGGATGGAGCCGGCCATCGACTATGCCAACCGGCTGCTCGACGACCAGGGCGAGCCGCAGATGGCGTTGACCCTGCTGGCCGCCGACGCGCTGGCCAAGGGCAAGCTGGACGAGGCCGATGGCTATGCCGCCCGCCTGCCGGCCGACGGGCTCGGCCGCTTCCTGACACCGCTGACCCGCGCCTGGCTGGCGACGGCCCGCGGCAAGACGGACGAGGCGCTGGCCACCCTGCAGCCGCTCTCCGGCGTTCAGGGGTTCGAGGCGCTCTACAACCTGCATGCAGCACTGATCCTCGACCTTGCCGGCCGCAATGACGAGGCGGCGGCCCGCTATGCCAAGGTGACGGAGACCGACGCGCCGTTGCGGGTGGTGCAGATCGTCGGCAACTTCATGACCCGCACCGGCCGCAAGGACGAGGCGCGCAAGCTCTACCAAACCTTCCAGGGCAACAACCCCGACGGTCTGCTGGTGGAGCCGGCGCTGGCTGCAATGGCGAACGCGCCGTCCGAAACCCGTCCGGTCCCCGATGCGCGCTCCGGCCTTGCCGAGGCACTGTTCGACCTGGGCAGCGCCCTGCACCACGAGAATGCCGACGAACCGGCGCTGCTGTTCGGCCGCATCGCCCTGCATTTGCGCGACGATCTGGCGCTGGCCCATCTGCTGATCGGCGACATCACCGCGTCCCGCGACCATCACGAAGAGGCGCTGGCCGCCTACAAGCGGCTGGAGACGGACCCGCTGCTCGGCTGGACCGCCCGCATGCGCGAGGCCGACAGCCTCGCCCGCATGGAGCGCAACGACGAGGCCATCGCGATCCTCAAGGACCTCTCCGCCGAACGGCCGGAGCGGACCGACGCCATCACCCGCCTGGGCGACCTCTACCGCTACACCAAGCGCTATGCCGAGGCGATCCCCGCCTACACCACGGCGCTGGAGCGGATCGGCACGCCGCAGGAACGGCACTGGCCGCTGCTCTACGCCCGCGCCATGAGCTACGAAAAGACCAAGCAGTGGCCGCAGGCCGAGGCCGACCTGCAAACCGCACTGAAGCTGCGGCCGGACGAACCGTCGCTGCTGAACTTCCTCGGCTACAGCTGGATCGACCGCGGCGAGAATCTGCCCAAGGCCAGGGCGATGGTGGAGCGCGCGGTGGAACTGCGCCCGCGCGACGGCTACATCGTCGACAGCCTGGGCTGGGCACTCTACACGCTGGGCGATTACGAGGCGGCAGTCGCCAAGCTGGAACGCGCGGTTGAACTGAAGCCGGGCGACCCGACCATCAACGACCATCTCGGCGACGCCTATTGGCGGGCCAGTCGCCGCAACGAGGCGCGCTTCCAGTGGATGCGCGCGCTGCGCAACGCCGACGAGGAGACCGACAAGGGCGCCATCCAGGCCAAGCTGGACAAGGGCCTGCCCGACCAGAAGGCCGCCGCGAAGCAGTGAGTGCAGGCTCTCTCACGCCTCGGTAATCCTCTCCCCCCGGGGAGAGGGCTACGGTGAGGAGGATGCACGGAGCGCCGATGTCAGCGCTCTCGTGCTCGCCCCTTCCTACTTCACGCCAACTTATTGAGATGCCTTGCCGCAGGTGTATGTCGCCATCCATCCCAGTTGTTGGCCACCCATCGGCTTTAGCGCATCTGATGTCTGGACATCAACCAACGATGGTTCACCATCTTTGCAGAGCCAGGGAAGGTACGATTGTGCAGTTTGACGAGCGTCTTCGTAAGTTGTTTTTCCAAGAGGAGTAAAGCCGCGAAAAGAAAATAGTGCCCGCCCATCTTTTTGCCCTACCAAGATTGGCATTTGCTGTATTTCCGCAGCGCAACCACATAAGGACAGAGCCAAGGAAACCCCAAATACTGTTTTTATAGAGCAGATCTTCATTTATACTTCTTTCATAGCAATGGTAATGGCGGGTTTGCCGCAGCCGGAAATCGCACTTCCACATTCCGCGACCTGCCTCCAATAGATATAGCGACTATCTGGTATTTCCCGCCAGCCGATTAAGCCGCCCGATCACCAGCACGTCGCTCGGACAGCATCTCTCAAAGGTGACCGCCAGCTTCGCCCATTTCGGAGGGCCGGCCACTGACTTTATTTAACAATGCGTCACTCGACCGAACGGCCACAGCAAGGGAAGCCTTACGCCACTCCCACATAGGGCTTGTACAGGCTGTCGGTCTGCTGGATGTGTTCCACGAACCAGTCCTTCAGCAGCAGGATCAGGTCCATGCGCAGCATGGTCGGGTTGTCGCCCTCGAAGTCGCGGGCGAGCTTTTCCACCTCGTCGGCGAAATAGCGGTGGGCGGCGAGATGGCCGTCCAGATCGGGATAGCCGCAACGCTCCATCATTGCCTCTTCGCGCGCGAAATGGACGGCGACATAGTCGCGGAGGCTGGCGAGAAGGCTGGACAGCTCGTCCCGGTTGGCGGGGGTGATGCCGCTTTCCAGCAGGCCGTTGAACAGGTCGAGCAGTCGCCGATGCTCGTCGTCGAGCACGGGCACGCCGACGCTCATGGATTCATCCCAGACGACGTAGCTCATCGCAGCGATCTCCCCCTCGCGTCCCGCGACGGCAGGGGCATCCCGCGGAATCAAGCGGTTGCGGCCGGCCATGGCTGGGTTGTGGACATCTTGACAGGGATCCTAAAACCGGCAACCGTGCCAGTCCAAGCGGCAAATCCCCGCAGGGGGCGGCAGGATGCACAATGCGCCACGCCCTTCCCTGCCAAGCGACAGAGTGACCGATGGCCCTGCTCGACGAGATCGCGGAGAAGAAACGGGCGCTGGACGCCGCACGCCCTCTGCCCCAGGAGGTCGTCCACGGCATCGCCGACCGGTTCGAGCTGGATTTGACCGTCGCTGCCGCGGTGCTGGAGGATTATCCGCTCAAGCCCGCCGACGTGAAGACGATCCTGGAGCGCGGCAGCATCCTGCGCCATCGCGCGGTGGAGGAGCAGCGCTTCGTCCTGAACCACCGCGCGGCGCTGGAACTGATGGCCCGGCTGTCCTTCGATCCGTCGGGTGCCGTCACCGAACGCACCGTCACCGCCTTCCACAATGTGCTCTATCGCGGGATCGAGGATGACGCCGGCAAATACCGCAACGGCCCGCCGAAGGACGACCCGACGGAAACCGCACCCGACCCGGCCAAGCTGCGCGTGTCGATGTCGGCGCTGTCGACCTGGATGCGCAAGTCGGACGCCGGTCCCGACACCGCCTTCGAGGCGCATCACCGGCTGAGCGCGATCCGCCCCTTCCATGCCGGCAACCGGGCGACGGCGCTGCTGCTGTGCAACCTGATCCTGAACCGCGCCGGCTATCCACCGGTGGTGATCGCCGCCGACGACCGCAGCCTGTATCTGGACCTCGTCGAACGGGCATGGTCGGTCGGCGACAAAACGCCCTTCCGCGACCTGATGCTGCGCTTCCTGTCCCAGAGCCTCGATTTCTGCCTGGAGGCCGCCGGCCAGGACGGAGAGGTCACGGAAGGGGACATCGCGACTTAAGGCGACTTAAGACGCGTTCGCCGAAATGTCCGTTGCGGCCAACCATTGAAAACATCCAGGCTGCAAGCCCGCCATCGGTGATCATCGGCGTGCCCGGTGGAGCCGGGGATCCACAGCAGGGGAGGGCGGCATGTCTGTCGAGCAACAGGTGGCCGAGCATTATGGACGCCGGGACTTGGCTGCGGAGATCCTCGCCGCCCTGGAACGTGCTGGAAAAGACATTACCCGCCTACGTCCCGATGACCTCGCGTCGATCGACGAGTTTCACATCCGTGGGCGCGAGGCCACCGCCGAACTCGGCCAGGCTCTCCTTCTGGACCAGGACACCACGGTTCTGGATGTCGGCAGCGGGCTCGGCGGTCCCTCCCGTCACCTCGCGGATCTCTACCGCTGCCGGATCGTCGGGCTGGACCTGACTGAAGAGTATTGCCGCACCGCAAGCATCCTGGCGGGCCGGGTCGGACTCGATGGCACCGTCAAGTATCTGCATGGCTCCGCCCTGGACATACCCTTGCCCGATGCCAGCTTCGACCGGGTCTACACCCAGCATGTGGCAATGAACATCTCCGACAAGCGGCGGCTCTACACCGAGATCGCGCGCGTCCTCAAACCGGGTGGCCTGTTCGGTCTTTACGATCTGCTCCAGGGACCGGGCGGCCCGGTTCACTTCCCTGTGCCTTGGGCGCGCGATCCGGCCACCAGTTTTCTCGCCGAACCGGAGGACCTCCGCGATCTGCTGAGTGGAAGCGGGTTCGAGATCATCGGTTGGCGCGACACCAGCGCGGAAGGCCGCGCATGGTTCCAGTCCCTGCGCGAGCGGATCGAGCGCGATGGTCCGCCACCGCTCGGCTTTCATCTCCTCATGGGCCCGGAGTTTCGCGAGATGGCGCGCAATCAGGTCAGGAACCTGGAGGAGCAGCGCATCCTCCCGACCGAGGTGATCTGCCGCAGGCAGTGAACGGGACAAAGACGCAGCGCCAGCGGGTTTCGAAAACGCTCCTCAAGTCAAAGCAGACGCTCCGGCAGGCAGGCGCAGGCGTGACGGCCGGTCGGGACCACTGTGGATCAGCAGCGTGATCGGCAGCGCATCGACCCGGCGGGTCTCCCCCGGTTCCGCCCCGGTGCCGGGATTGACCGGATAGGCCGGGAAGCAGGACCCGGCGAGGCTGAGGCGCAGCGCCGATCCCGGTGCCAGCGTGGCGCAGGTGGCCCGCATCGCGACAGTCAGCGGCCGGGTCGGGTCGCCCGGCTCCACCCGCGCATGGCCCTGGGTCAGCGGCAGTACCTGCCCGTCGGGCCGCAGCACCGACAGCACGGCGCTGACGTCGAAGGACGGGGCATCGGCCTCCACCCACACCTCCAGCGCCACCCGCCCGGCCAGCATCAGCGGCTCGTCCAGCGGCAGGCTGGTGTAGGTGGCGACGTCCGGCCGACGGTCGACGGCGGCGCGGTCGATTCGCCCGGCGGCATCCGGCACCGCATGGCCACCGACCGTCGGCACCGGCGTGCGCGGATCGTGGACGACCACGTCGAGTGCCTCCATTTCCGGCATCTCCAGTTCCAGCCGCCCGCCCTGCCGGTTGGCGAGGCCGTCGCTGGACAGATGCAGGACCGCCTCGGCCGCGGGAAGGTCGGGAAGGTCGTGCCAGCGTCCGGTCTCCACGTCATGCAGGCGAACCGGGCCGCCACGGTCGCCCCCGTCCCCCTTCAGCACGCGGTCGAACCACGCCAGTTGCAGCGTGTCGAGCGTCGGCGCCTGCCCCGGGGCTGCCGCCGGACCATCGGCCCCCCAGGGACCGACCACCAGCCGCACCGGCGCCCGTCCCCGTGCCTTGACGTGGTCATGGGCATCCAGCATGCCGGCCAACCGCGGGTCATACCAGCCGCCGATCTGCAGGACCGCCACGTCGGCCGGCATGGCATCCTGCATCGCCTTGGGCGACAGCACAGCCCAGGCCGGACCGGGCACCGGGTTGGTCAGCCAGTCGTCGTAATGGGTGTAGCGGGCATAATCGCGCAGGGCCTGCGGCCGCGATGGAATCTCGTCGTCGATCGGCAGGCTGCGCGCCGCGTCCGACAGCACCCGGTGACCGGTTCCGTCCTCGACCCGCCGCGCCGTATCGGCCGCGGTGCGCAAGGCCCAGCCCATGGCGTCGGCCAGCCGGAAAGCCCCGCCCTCATAAGCCCAGTCGGAGAAGACGTCCCAGCCGGCGAAGGCCGGCGCCACCGCGCGCAGGGCCGCCGGCGCCTCGGCCAGAGCCAGCCACTGCGCCATGCCGGCATAGCCGCAGCCATACATCGCCACCGCCCCCGACGATCCCGGCAGGGAGGCCGCCCAGGCCACGGCGTCGGCTCCGTCCTCCCGCTCCGCCTCGAAGGGGCGGAACCGGCCGTCGGAGGTGCCGCAGCCGCGCACATCCTGCACCACCACGACATAGCCGCGCGCCGCATACCAGCGCGGATGGGCGTAATGGCTGGTCAGGGCGGTGCGCCGGCCGCAGGGAACGCGCAGCAGCAGGACCGGCCATGTCCCGGCGGCGTCAGGCCGGTAGAGGTCGGCATCCAGCCGCACGCCGTCCCGTGTCCGCATCGACACGGTTTCCGGCGGCCGGACCGGCAGCAGGCTGTGCGACTGGTGGATCATCGGGGCCAGATGGGTCATGGCGGGTCGGGCTCGCTCGATGACGGACAACGGATAATGTGTCGTCGTGGCAAAGCTCGTGCCAGTGGTCCAACTGCGTCATTTCCACGCTTATGCGCTGGACAGGCCGCGTTATGGCCCGCCCAATCTCCAGCCCTCTGCCGTTTTTACAGGCAGTCCGCCCGATCAGGCGGCAATCAGTTCGAAGCGGTCGACATCGACCATGCCACGGTCGGTGATCTTCAGGTGGGGAATGACCGGCAGGGGCAGGAAGGCCAGTTGCAGGAACGGCTCGGCCAGCGGGCAGCCCATGGCGCGGACCGCGGCGCGCAGGGAGCGCAGCTTCACCTCCACCGTCTCGAACGGCTCCAGGCTCATCAGGCCGGCCAGCGGCAGTGCCAGTTCGCCGACCACCTGTCCGTTGCGCACGGCGACGAAGCCGCCCTGCAACTCGATGAGACGGTTCACCGCGACGCGCATGTCGGCGTCGCTGGCCCCCACCACGCAGATGTTGTGGCTGTCATGGCCGACCGACGAGGCCAGCGCCCCCTCCGTCAGGCTGAAGCCCTGGACGAAGCCGCGGCCGATGTTCCTGTTGCTGCCATGGCGGGCGAAGACGCAGATCTTCAGCAGGTCGCGCGACGGATCGGCGACCATCCGGCCGCCCACCACCGGCACCTCGATCCGTCGGTGTTCGGTCAGGATTTTGCCCGGTTCCAGCCCGATCACCGACTGGACCGATCCGCCGGCCGGCACGGCGAAATCCTCCTCCGCCACCGGATCCAGCTTCACCGAATCGAGCCCCACCGGCGTCACCGCCGGCCGGCCGTCGAAACTGTGCGGGCCGACGACCTTGCCGTTGCGGATGACCCGGTTGACCGCACAGTCCTCCAGATCGTCGAGCAGGACGAGGTCGGCGCGGTGCCCCGGCGCCACCAGTCCGCGGTCATACAGGCGGAAACCGCGGGCGGCCGACCATGTGGCGGCACGATAGACATGGGCAACCGGCGCACCCAGTCGGATGGCGCTGCGGATCAGGTGATCCATATGCCCCTCCTCCGCGATGTCCAGCGGGTTGCGGTCGTCGGTGCAGAAGCCGAGGAAAGGCGAGGTCTCCGGCCTGATGACCTCGGCCAGGGCATGGACGTCCTTCGACACCGACCCGTCGCGGATCAGCACCTGCATGCCCTTGCGCAGCTTCTCCATCGCCTCATCCGCACTGGTCGTCTCGTGGCAGTTGCGGATGCCGCAGGACAGATAGGCGTTCAGCTCCTTGCCCGTCACCAGCGGAGCATGGCCGTCGATATGGCGCCCGTCGAAGGCGGCCAGCTTGTCCAGCACTCCGTCCACCTTGTGGAAGACGCCGGGGAAGTTCATGAACTCCGCCAGCCCGAGCACGCGCGGATGGTCCATGTGGCGGATCAGGTCCGGCGCCTCCAGCCGGGCACCGGAGGTCTCCAGCTCGGTCGCCGGCACGCAGGAGGACAGCTGCACGAACAGGTCGAGCGCCGTGCCCCCGGCACTGTCGAGGAAATAGCGAAGGCCCCGCTCGCCCAGCACGTTGCAGATCTCGTGCGGGTCGCAGATGGCCGTGGTGGTGCCGCGCGGCAGGACGCAGCGGTCGAACTCCTGCGGGGTGACGCAGGTGGATTCGCAATGGACATGGGTATCGATGAAGCCGGGAACCACCGTCAGCCCGCGCCCGTCGATCTCCTCCACCCCATCATAGGACTCGTAGGTGCCGACGATGACCTCGCCGCAGACGGCGATGTCGCCCTCCGCGATCTCGCCGGTGACAACATTGAGGAAGCGCGTGTTCTTGATGACCAGATCGGCCCTCTCCTCGCCCAGCGCCTGCCCGATGCGCGTCTTCAGATCGTCGCGGCTGACCGTCATCTCCCACCCCACCTGTCGTCTATTCGAAGAGGCAAAGTGGCGCGCCGCACCGCGCCGCGCAAGCGGCTATCGGCCGGCCTGCTGGCGGAACGGGGAGCGGGCCTGCTCCCGCGTAAAGGCTGCGAGAGTCCTTGCGTTGTACAGTTCCAGCCCTTCCGCCACCGCGCGGCGCATGTTGGTGTGCAAGAACCAGTGGCAGGCATGGCAGAGCTTCGGCAGGAAACCGCGGGCCAGCTTGTGCGGACCGCCGCGTCCGCCATCTACCCGGTCCAGCCCCCGGGCGATCGCCCGCTCCACGGTGCGGTGATAGCAGATCTCGAAATGGACCAGCCGCGCATCCTCCCTCGCCCCCCAGCTGCGGACATGGAGGCAACCGTCCCCTTCCATGGTCAGCAGGGCACCGATGACGACACTGCCCACCTCGGCAAAGGTCAGCGTGAGGCTATCGCCGAAGGCGGCACAGAGCCGCAGGATGAAATCCATGGTCAGCGCCTGTCGCCTCCCCTTGCGGGCATGGAGATCGGCCAGCAAATCCAGGAAAGCCATGACGTCGGCCTCTCCCACCCGGCTGCCCGGCAGGTCGCGGATCCGCACCCCGCTTTCCCTGACCTTGCGCCGCTCCCACAGCAGCGTGCCGCGCCGATGGCACCTCAGGGCGGCGGTGAAGTCGGCGAAGTCGCGATAGCCCTGGTTCCGCCACTCGTAATCGATGCTGTGGCGGGTCAGCCATCCCGCGGCTTCGAACCGGACACGGTCCTCCTCGTCGGGAAAGGCGACATGGATGGACGACAATCCGTGCTGGCGGGCCAAAGACCGCAATGCGCCGATCAGCGCATCGGCAGCACCGGACGGCGCTCCCTGGCGCAGCAGGATGCGCGGCCCGGTCACCGGCGTGTAGGGGACCTCCATGACCAGCTTCGGGAAATAACGCCCGCCCGAGGCCTGGAAGCCGTCGACCCAGGCCTGATCCGGCCAGAACTCGTCGGTCGACCGGTCGCGCAGATAGAGGGGAGCCGCGCCGACCAGCCGGCCCGAGGCTTCCCGCAGGATCATGTGGGCGGGACGCCAGCCATTGTCCGGGCCGGCCAAGCCGCTTTCCTCCGCCGCCTTCAGATAGGCATGGCTCAGGAACGGCCCCTTGCCGGCGGCACAGGCGTCCCATTCCAGCGGATCGATTCCGGAAATCCCGAACACCATCGCGACCGACAACGGCGCATTGCGCCGGTCGCCGTCCTGCACGGCTGGTTCCTGCATCACCGGTATGTCATGTCCGGATCATTTCCCGCATCATTCCCCATCATAGGGCAGCGCCACCGGCAGACGCACGCTGACCGTCGTGCCCTCTCCCTCGCGGCTGCGGATGTCCAGCGTGCCGTTCAGCAGATCCACGAAGGACCGCACCAGCGGCAGGCCCAGTCCGGTGCCGCCGGAGCGGCGGGACAGTTGGCTGTCGACCTGACCGAAGGGTTGCAGGGCGATGGCGATGCCTTCCGCACTCATGCCGATCCCGGTGTCCGCAACCTCGATCAGGATACGGCCGCTGTCCGGACGGACCCGCAGGGCGACGCTTCCGCCGGCCGGGGTGAACTTCACCGCGTTGGTCAGCAGGTTCAGCAGGATCTGCTTCACCCGCACCGGATCGCCCAGGAGGTGGGGTGTGTCGGGGGCAATGTCCTGCATCAGGGTCAGCCCGCCCTCCTCCGCGCGCTCGGCGATCAGCAGAAGCGAGCTTTCCACCGCGTCGCGCACGTCCATCGGCTGGGGATGCATCTCCAGCTTGCCGGCCTCGATCTTGGCGACGTCCAGGATGTCGCTGATGACCGCCAGCAGATGCTGGCTCGACTTTCCGATCACCTTGGCATAGTCGAGGTATTTGGGATGGCCGAGCGGCCCGACGATCTCGCTTTCCATCATCGAGGAGAAGCCGATGATCGCGTTCAGCGGCGTGCGCAGCTCGTGGCTCATGTTGGCCAGGAACTCGCTCTTGGCGCGGTTGGCCAGCTCGGCCTGCTCCTTCGCCTGGATCAGCGCCTGTTCGGCACGGCGGCGTTCCTGGATTTCCTGCATCAGCGCACGGGTGCGCTCGGCCACCCGCATCTCCAGCTCGTCGCGGGCCTGACGCAGGGCCAGTTCCGCGCGCTTGCGCCGGGTGATGTCCTGGCCGACGCACAGGATGCCCGCCGGCGCGCCATCGGCTTGCGGCAACCGGTTCAGGTTCCACAGCAGAACCCGCTCGCTCATGCCGTCCTGCTCGCGCAGGGCCTGCTCGAAGTTGCGAACCTCCGTGCCCTCCGCGGCGTTTGCCAGCTGGGCGGCGAAGGGGCCGGTCTGCTGCTCCCTCATCACCTCCGTCCAGAGACGACCGATGACGCTGCCCGGATCCAGCCCGAAAGCTCGCTCGGCGTCGCGGTTGGCCTCCAGGATGCGGCCATCGTCGCCCAGCACCAGGATGATGCTCGCCGCCGTCCGCAGCAGGGAACGGAAGCGTGCCTCGCCGGCCCGCGCCTCGCTCTGCCGCAGGGCGGCTTCCAGCTCGGCGATGCGGCGTTCCAGCCGGCCGATGGTGTCGGCCGGACCGACGCCCGGCGTCGGCTTCTGTAACCGGGTCGGGCCGGAGAGGAAGGTCGGGTCGGTCACGCCGCGGCGTTTTCCGGCTGCATGATGTCGCCCAGCTTCGCCAGCAGGAACTCCAGATCCTCCGGTGCCAGATCCTCGTACTGGGTCAGGATTCGCTCGATGACGCGGCGGCGATGGCGCTCGCGGTCGCCCGGCTCACCATCATAGGGGGTCTCCTTCAACACGTCGATGGCGATGCGGCAGGCCGGCAGCAGGGCCGGCGGCAGCTTCGCCTTGTCATACAGCGATTTCAGCCCCAACCGCCCGGCATCGTGGATCAGCAGCCGGGCGTTGGTCAGGGGCACGTTCGCCATGCGCGACATCGCCGTCTCGAAAAAGGCGATGTCACCGGTGCACAGCGAGCGGACCAGCAGCGACGGCGTCAGGCGGCCGGTGCGGGCAAGCTGGCTCACCAGCCGGTCCAGCGCCCCTTCGTCGCTTTCGCCGGTGAACAGGGCGACGGTCGCCCGTTCTCGGCTTTGCAGAATCAGCTCCGACGCGACCTTCGACGGCAGTTCATGGTGCGACACCAGATGCTGGCGCAGCCGTTCCGACACCACGGCGACCAGCCGTTCGGCGATGGTGATCGGCAGCTTGGAGCGATGGACCAGCGGATCCTGCACCGCCTCGCTACCACCGAAGCGGTCGATGACGCGGCCCAGGCTCTGCTCGCCGAGTTCCGCCCCCTCGTTGGCGACCAGCGCCGCGACCGCGCGTTCGGATCCGCTTTCGATCAGCGCGTCGGCGACCACGGCCGGCACGTTCGGCCGCTGGGCGATGGCAGTGCTCTTGGCATCGGCACCCGACCGGACGATCTCGACCAGATCGGCCGGGGTCAGCACGGTGGAGACGCTCAGCACCGGGATCGCCACCGCCTCCACATCGCGGGCCAGGGTTATGGCGACGTCCCGCGGCAGGGAGGGGCTGGATTTCAGATTCTCCGCCAGGGTCTGGCGGACACGCAGGACCGTGTCATTGACCATGACGCGAATGATGTCCTCCGCCAGCTTGCGCTCCGACTGCGACAGCTCGGGGCTGTCGAACTGCTGAGCCAGCTTGGCGGCCAGATCGGTCCGGCTGTTCGGCGACGGGTCGGCCAGAAGCCGGGCCACGTCCTGCTGGGTCAGATGACCCGATTTGAAACCGTCACTCATGGGTCCCGGACCCTTCCTGCCCTGGTCCGTCTCCATAGGGATCGCGGAACGCAAAACCCGCGCGGATGTGGGCGGAGACTTGTCCACGAGATCAAGGATCTTCCGAAACGATTGAACCTTCCTTAACGCCCCGCGGTCATAAGCCCACAGGAGGAGCAACTCACGGCATTTCGACGAAGCTCGGCGGCTCCGGCAGGATGGAGCGGCGGCGGCGTGTTCCGCGCAGTTGCAGCGCCACTTCGGCGATCTGCTGCTCGACCGAGATGTGGCGCTGCGACGCGACCTCCAGCCCGCGATCCTCGTAGACATAGGCCTCGGGATGGCCGTCGGCCCAGCGCTGGATGGCGGCGTCGCGTTCGTGCAGCAGGGCGACGATGGTCGGTCGGAACAGCCGCATCATCGCGGTGATCCAGCGGTTGGCCGGCCAGGACGGCCGGGCATGGTCGACCTCGAAAGCGTCGAGCATGGCGATCACATCGTCGGCCTTGTACCAGGTCTCCCCCGTCACCCAGCGGTTGGTGGTGAACAGCCGCACCGGCTGGCCCGCCACGTCCATGGCGATGCCGATCAGGTGGGACAGCGCGTCGTTGTCGTTGTCCGGCGTCACGAAATCGGCCAGCGGGGCCGGACGCAGGCCCGGCGGCATGCCGTGCGGGCGGAGGAAAGTATGGAAATGCCCATGCTCCCCCTGCGGCCGTTCGCCTTCGGGGTGGCAGTGATAGTAATACTGGGCATGGAATTCGGCGTCGTAGACGTCGCCCGGCGGATAGTGCTTCCACTCGTAAAGCGTACCGTGGCCGCGCAGAAGCTCGCCGACCACCGTGTCGCCGGTCTTGGCCAGGACGCGCTGGCACAGGCGCACTTCCCGTCCCGCCTCGGCCATCGCCTCCAACTCTTCCCGGGACACGTCCGACAAATCCGTCATCGCCCGATCCTGCGCTACGCGAACATCCCTATTACGTACGCGGCTATACGGGCGTGGCAAGGTCTTTTCAGCTTTCGCACCTGCGGTTGCAGTCCCGCCTGCGCTTGGGCCTTCAGCCGGCCGTTCAACTGCCGGAAGGGCGGAAGCGCTGCGACAGCGACCAGCTGACCAGTTCGCCGGTGACCCGGCCCAGCGCCTCGTCAAAGGCGGCGACCACGTCGGTGAAGGAGCGGCCGCGCACCGGCGCCGACGCCTCGAAGGTCTCGCCGGCCTCGATGGTCCGGCGCGGCATGGCGACCAGCTTGGCCGACAGGCGCACATGCACCCGGTCGGGCATGGCGGCACCCGGCGTGGCGTATTCGGCCTGGAAGTCGCGCAGTTCCGACTTCAGCACATAGTCGGAGCGCAATCCCACCGTATCGCGGCCGACCGAGACGATGCGACCGCTGTCCTCGAAGGTCTGGACGATCAGCCCCTGCACCATGTTCGGCGCCCGGTCGGCCCAGGACACGTCGGCGAAATAGTCGAGCGAGGTCGGCGTGCGGGCCAGCGCGATGCGCGGCGTGTCGATCCCCGCCGCTGCCGCCGGCGTCTCCACCAGCAATTGCCAGTCAGCCTTCGGACCGGGGGCGACGCTCGCCCGCGGGGTCAGGGTGTAGAGATGCGGCGCCGTCGGGTTCAACGTCGAACAGGCAGCAAGCCCCAGCAGCAGGCCAACCCCCAGAATCCGGCCTATCATCGCCCGCCTCATTTCCCACGCACCTCCACACCCTGCCGCGTCCCGCCGAAGAGGAAATTCGACGGGTCGTTCTCGATCCGCGTGACCACCCGCGACAACTGACCGGACAGATCGCGCAGCTGGGTGATCAGCAGCGTCAATTCATACAGCCCCGTGGCGGTAAAGTCGCGCACCGGCTCGCGGTTTTCGGCGACCAGCGTGTTCAGCGTATCCGACGTGCGCTTCAGAGACCGCATCAGTTCGCGCGTCTCGCCGCCCAGCTGCCTGGCGGTGCCGTCCACCGTCGCCAGCGTGTCGTGTGCCTGGGCCAGCGTGCGGTCCAGCTGCGGCCCGACCGTCTCGAAGCCGTGCAAGGTCCGGCGCGCCTGGGCCATGGTGTCCTCGAGGCCGGCGCTGGCGCGGGCAAGCTCGGCACTGATGGTGCGGGCGTTGGCCAGGATGTCGCCGATGGCCTTCTGGTTGTCGCCGTTCAGCATCTCGCCCAGCTTGGTGATGACCTCCAGCGCTCGGTTGACCAGTTGCGGCGCGCTGTCCACCACAGCGGTCAGCGAACTGGGCCGCGACGGGATGGTCGGCACCCCATCGGCATCGGTGGCGGTCAGATGCTTGCCCCCCACCGTCCCGCCGGAAATCTGGACATAGGCGCCGCCGGTGATGCCCTGCAATTCCAGCGAGGCGATGGAATCGGACATGATCGGCGTGCCGTTCTGCACCGTGATCGTCACCCGCACCCGCGTCACGTTGTCGGGGTCGAGCCGGATGTCCGACACGGTTCCCACCGGCACGCCGCGGTAGCGCACCGGGCTTCCCTGCTGCAGACCGGTGACGGAGCCGCTGAAATAGATGCGGTAGGTCTCGCGCGTTTCGTCCAGCTGGACCTTGGCGATCCAGGCGGTGAAGACCAGCAGGCCGGCGACCAGAGCCAGCACGAAGCTGCCTACCAGGATATAGCTGGCGCGGGTTTCCATGAACTGCCCCTACCCTTTCGCAAGACGCGGAGCGTCTTCGTTTTCAAGCGTCAGAGCTTGATTGCGCTCTCTGGCGTCGAGGGCCGCACGACCGCGCGGTCCGTGGAAATAGTCGTGGATCCAGGGGTGCGGGTCGGCCAGATGCTGGGCCAGGGTGCCCACCCGGATTTTCTTGTCGACCAGCACGGCGATGCGGTCGCAGATGGAGGTCAGGCTGTCCAGGTCATGGGTGACCATGAAGACGGTCAGCCCCAGGCTGCGCTGCAACCCCTGGATCAGCGTGTCGAAGGCGGCGGCGCCGATGGGGTCGAGGCCGGCGGTCGGTTCGTCCAGGAACAGGATGTCGGGGTCGAGCGCAAGCGCGCGGGCCAGACCGGCGCGCTTGATCATGCCGCCGGACAGCTGGGCCGGGTGCTTGGTGCCGGCATCGGGCGGCAGCCCGGCCATGGCGATCTTCACCCGCGCCACCTCGGCGATCAGCGGCGGAGGCAGGTCGGTGTGCTCCTTCAGCGGCAGCATCACATTCTCCGCCACCGTCATCGAGCTGAACAGGGCGCCGTTCTGGAACAGCACACCGGTACGGGCCTGGAGCGCCGTGCGCTCCGCCCGGTCGAGTTCGGCGGTGTCGTGGCCCAGCAGCTCGATCCGGCCGGCGGCGGGGTCGATCAGGCCGAGGATCTCCTTCAGCAGCACCGACTTGCCGGTGCCGGATCCGCCGACGACGCCCAGCACCTCCCCCCGCTCGACGTCGAGGTCGAGGCCGTCATGGACGGTCTGCGGGCCGAAGCGGGTGACCAGCCCGCGCACGCGGATGACGGGAGCGCCGGCCATCACACCCCCAGCATGGAGAAGAGGACGGAGAACACCGCATCGATGACGATCACCAGGAAGATGCCCTCCACCACCGCCTTGGTGGTCATGATGCCCACGCTCTCGGCGCTGCCGGAGACCTTCAGCCCCTCGTAGCAGCCGACCATGGCGATCACCAGGGCGAAGACCGGCGCCTTGATCAGGCCGGCGATCACGGTGTTGATGCCGACGGCGCTGTGAAGCTGGCGGATGAATTGCCCGAAGGTGATGTCCAGCGTGGCGTAGGCCATCACCGCCCCGCCGAACAGCCCCATCACATCGGCGTAGAAGGCCAGCAGCGGCAGCGTGATCATCAGTGCCAGCGCCCGCGGCACCACCAGCAGCTCCACCGGGTCGAGCCCCATGGTGCCGATGGCGTCGACCTCCTGGTTCACCTTCATGGTGCCGATCTGCGCGGTGAAGGCCGAACCGGAGCGGCCGGCGACGATGATCGCCGTCATCAGGATGCCGATCTCGCGCAGGACGGAGATGCCCAGCAGGTTTACGACATACAGCTCCGCCCCGAAGCGCTTCAGCTGGTCCGCCCCCTGGAAGGCCAGAACCACGCCGATCAGGAAGGACAGCAGCCCCAGGATCGGCAGGGCGTTCAGCCCGGTCTGCTCGATGTGGAACAGGACGGAGGTCAGGCGCAGGCGCGACGGGCGCAGGATCAGCCGGGCGAAGGTGACGGTGACGAGGCCGAGGAATCCGACGAGGTCGAGGACCTCCTTTGCCGCATGCACCGTCGTCTCGCCGGTGCGGACGACCATGTCGAGAATCGGGTGATGCTCGCGTTCGATCGGATGGGGCGGCGCCTTGCCGGCCTCGCGCACGGCGTCGTACAGGGCGGCATGCTCCGGCCGCAACCCGACCACCGCCACGGCATGCCCGTCCGCCCCTAGCCGCTCGGCCAGCCGGTTCAGCAGATAGGCGCCGACGGTGTCGAGCGCCTCCAGCCGTGCAAGGTCAAGCCGAACAGCGGCACCGGCGGCCGGCTGCGGTGCGCGGTCGATCGCATCCGACGCGGTGGAGACGGCATGCAGCGTCCAGCGCCCGGCGGCGGCGATCCGCCACGCGCCATCCGCCGGACCGGCATCGATCCGGGCCCTGTCCGCTGCCTCGTCCTTCGCTAAAGTCGCTGCCACAGGCTCCGCCGCACGCATCCCCACATCCACCGGTACGTCTGGCCGGTGCGCCTGGAACGTGGCGGAGCATCGCCGGATGGTCAACCCCATCTGGCTCATAGCCGTATCGTCCCGATACCCACTCCCGTCTTTGCGCCGGGGTGGTCAGCCGCTAGAGTGCCGCGTGGTGGACTGGGCCGGTCATGCCGGCATATGTTTCCTTACGGACAAGAACTCCGATGAACCTGAAAGACCATATCCGCGGCATCGCCGATTTCCCGAAGCCCGGCATCCTGTTCTACGACGTCTCGCCGCTGCTGGCGAACGGTGCCGCCTGGAAGGCCGCCATCGACGAACTGGCCGAGGCGGTGCGCCCGCACAAGCCGGACCTGCTGGTCGGGATCGAGTCGCGCGGTTTCCTCGTCGCCGCACCGCTGGCGCTGGCGCTGGGCATCGGCTTCATCATGGTGCGCAAGCACGGCAAGCTGCCGGGCGACAAGATCGCCCATTCCTACGACCTGGAATACGGCACCGACACCATCGAGGTGCAGGCCGACGCGGTGAAGCCCGGCCAGCGCGTGGTGGTGCTGGACGACCTGCTCGCCACCGGCGGCACCATGGCCGCCGCCATCAACCTGCTGCGCCAGGTCGGCGCCGACGTCCGCGCCGCCGCCTTCCTGGTGGAGTTGACCTTCCTGAATGGCCGTAACCGGATCGACGTGCCCAGCCTCTCGCTGATGGCATACGATTCGTAGCCCGCTTCAGCGGCGGGACAGCCAGCCGTCGACGCTGAAGCGCCCGCCGCCCGATGCGACCAGCGAGAGGAAGCCGCCGATGATGGCGAGATTCTTCATGAACTGGATCTGCTGCATCTTCATGGCGTCGGGCGCGGCATCCCAATAGCGGTGGGCGATCACGGTCGCGGCGACGGTGAAGGCGGCGACCAGCAGCGCCGCCAGCCGGGTCCAGGCGCCCAGCACGATGGCAAGCCCGCCGAACGCCTCGACCAGCGCGCCGATGGGGGCGACGATCGTGGCCATCGGCACGCCCTGGCTCTCCATCCCGGCGATGAAGCCGCCGAGCGCCATCAGCTTGCCGAAGCCGCTCTGCACGAAGATGGCGCCCAGCAGGATTCGGGCCGCCAGCAGCAGCGCATCCTGACCGGCGGTGGCGGCACCGTAGCTTGCCGGTGTGCTCGCGTAGTTCGTCATCTCGGATATCCTTTTCGTTGTGTTGGAAGATGAGACGACGGCGGGCGGCCGGTTATTCCGCAGAAAAACTCAGGGGAAAAACTCAGGGGGAAAACTCAGGGGGAAAACTCAGGCGGTCTTCCAAAGGCTGATGATCATGACGCCGGCGACCGTCAGGGCGGCGCCGGCCAGTTGCAGCCAGCCCATCGGCTCCGCCAGCACCAGATAGCCGAAGACGGCGGCGGCGACCGGGCCGATGGCGCCGCACAGCGCCACCAGATTGGGGCCGACCCGGCGCAAGGCCTCCGCCGTCATCAGCACCGGCAGCACGGTGCAGACCACCGCCATCACCGCCGACAGCCCATAGACCGGCAGCGGCAAATCCAGCGCCGACAGCGGGCGCAGCAGCAGGAATTGCAGGATGCAGCACAGGCAGGCCGCCGTCATCGCATAGGCGGTGAAGCGCATGGAGCCGATCCGCTGCACCACCCGGCTGCTGCCGACCAGATAGATCGAATAGAGGAAGGCGCCCATGAAGACCAGCGCCGCCCCGGTCATGAAGTCGGGATGGCCGGTCCCGATCTCCGACCACACCACCAGGGCGACACCGGCGTAGGAGACGACCAGCGCCACCACCTCGCGCAGGCCGATCCGCTTGCCGAGGAACAACGCGGACAACACCACGACGATGGTCGGGTAGAGGAACAGCAGCAGCCGCCCCATCCCGGCCGAGACATAGCGCAAGCCCAGGAAATCGCAGAAGCTCGCGGCATAATAGCCGGTGACGCCCAGCGCCACGGTCAGGGCGAGGTCGCGCCCGGCGATCGGCGCACGCTCTCCCTTTTTGGCCCCTGCCCAAAGCGCCATGCCCAGGAAGAAGGGCAGTGCGAAGACCATGCGCAGCATGATCAGGGTGACGGGATCGACATTGTAGCGGTAGGCCAGCTTGATGATGACCGGCCGGAACGAGAAGGCGACCACCCCAGCCACCGCAAGGCCGAGCCCCGCCAGCATCTGGACCGGCGGCAGCAGGCGCGGTGCCGTAACCTCGGGTGCTTCGGAAGACAGGCGGGACTGGGACAAAGCGGCACCCCGGGTTGCACCAGCCATGGTCAGGTGACCGGCCCGGCCGCAACGGCGGTGCCGGACATCGGTTCCAGGCCGGTGAAGGCGATCCGCGCCTGCTGGCCGATGGCGATGGCGTGCACGCCGGTCAGGGCGCCGGTCGACACCCATTGCCCGGCCTTCAGCGGCCGGCCCAGCCGCGCCGCCATGCCCAGCGCCACCGCGACCGCGGCGGCGATGCCGCCCGGCAGCTTGGCGCTGCTGCCGACGCCGACGCTCTGCCCGTCGATCAGCACCTCGGCCCTGAGCGCGTCGGCCGCCTCGACGCCGCCGACGATCTCCTCGCCGACGATCAGGCCGTTGTTGTTGCCGAAGACGGAGGTCGAGGCGGTCGGACCGAGCGTGTTGACCGGGGCCAGCGGTCCGCCCGCCACCTCGATGACGGCATGGACGGCGGCGATGAAGGCGGCGGCCTCCGCCGGGCTGTAGTCCAGCTTGTCGGCGGGGGCGTCGGCGGCGATGCGCACCGCGAACTCCGCCTCCACCGCGCCGAAGCCGCCGGGAATGACCGGGAAGCTCAGGGGACCGCCGTCGGCGGTCTTCACCGTGCCGGCGAAGATCGGGCCGATGTAGCGCATGGCGCCCAGCGCCTCCTCCAGCGCCGGCGGCACCCGCGCCACCTTCCAGCCGGCGACCTCGTCGGGCCAGGCGGCGGTCGCCGTCGCCTGGATGGCGTAGGCGGTGGCGAGGTCGGCCGGCAGCGGGCCGGGGAAATCGGCAAGGCCGGTCGCGCTGCGGCGGGCGGCGACGAAGCGGGCCGCAACCTCGGCGATCACCGGGTCGGCCAGGGTCGGGGCGCTCAGCCCGATGGGATGCGTGACGGTCATGGGAAACTTCTCCGCTGAAGGGCGCCGCGACTGTAGCGGCGCCGGCCGGTCCGGGAAAGTGCGTTGCACCAGACTGCCAACAGGCCCGCTTCCCGAAAGGCGGGGTGGACGGAGCATCCGCTTGCGGCGACACTGGCGGGATCCTTGCCGCGGGAGAGGCCATGCGTTCCGACACCGACGCCGCAACCACCCAACTGTTCCGCCGGCTTTTCGGCCGGATCGACCAGCGGCGCGACGATCTGGTCGCGCTGACGCAGGATCTGATCCGCATCCCCACCGTCAACCCGCCCGGCGACGTCTACACCGACTGCGCCGAGCTGATCGGCCGGCGGCTGGCGGCGCGCGGATTCGCCGTGGAGTATGTGCGGGCGGAGGGGGCGGCCGGCGACAGCGACCGCTATCCGCGCACCAACATCGTCGCCCGCATCGAGGCGCCGCGGCCGGGACCCTGCGTCCATTTCAACGGCCATATCGACGTGGTGCCGGCCGGCCAGGGCTGGACCGTCGATCCCTTCGGCGGGGTGGTGAAGGACGGCCGGGTCTATGGCCGCGGCGCCTGCGACATGAAGGGCGGCATCGCCGCCTCGATCATCGCGGTGGAATCGCTGCTGGAGGAAGGGCTGCTGACGGCCGGCGCCCTGGAGATCTCCGGCACGGTGGACGAGGAGTCCGGCGGCTATGGCGGCGTCGGGCATCTGGCGAAGCTCGGCTATTTCTCGCGGCCCAGGGTCGACCACGTCATCATTCCGGAGCCGCTGAACGTCGACCGCGTCTGCATCGGCCACCGCGGCGTCTGGTGGGCGGAGATCGAGACCAGGGGCCGCGTCGCCCACGGCTCGATGCCCTTCCTCGGCAACTGCGCGGTGCGCCACATGGGCGCGGTGCTGCACCGGATCGAGACGGAACTGATCCCCCGCCTCGCCGCCAAGCGCACCGAGATGCCGGTGGTGCCGGAGGGTGCCCGCCAGTCCACCATCAACATCAACGCCATCCATGGCGGCCAGCGCGAGGACCATGACGGGCTGCCCAGCCCGATGGTGCCCGACCGCTGCCGCATGGTGATCGACCGCCGCTATCTGATCGAGGAGGACCCCGAGGCGGTGCGCGGCGAGATCGTCGCCATCCTGGAGGATCTGCGCCGCAGCCGCCCCGGCTTCGACTACGAGCTGCGCGAGGTGCTGGCCTTCCTGCCGACGATGACCGACGCCGACGCCCCCGTGGTGCGGGCGGTCGCCGCCGCCATCGAGACGGTGCTGGGCCGCCCGGCGCAGCATGTGGTCTCCCCCGGCACCTATGACCAGAAGCATGTGGTGCGGGTCGGCCAGTTGAAGGACTGCATCGCCTACGGCCCCGGCATCCTCGACCTCGCCCACCAGCCCGACGAGTGGGTCGGCATCGACGACATGGTAAAGGCGGCGCAGGTGATGGCGCTGGCGACGATGGGGCTGCTGGGGGGCGAGATGGACGTTGGGGGCGGGCTGCGGTTCTGAAGGCGCCCGCCCTGCGATCAGGATGGTGGCATCGGGGCTCGACCGTGTGGCGGAGCGGCGGATGGAACGGCGTGGAACAGAATCCGGCGCATGTTCCATCTACCGGCGCCAGGAGAAGGCACCGGCGGCGCGGCGGGGAACCGGGCCGGGATTGAGGTTGGGGTATTCCTCGTACTGGTTGACGGTATAGGGGAAGACGCCCTTCGGTCCCTCCGCCTCCGGCTCGGCCAGGACGGCGGCGACCATGGCGGGGTTGGGCATCCTGCGTTCGCGAATGGCGCCGGGGATGTCGTCGTCGTCCAGTTCGGGGACGGTGACGGCGGGCGGGTCCTCCGGTTTCGGGGCGGGTCCGGCGGCCGGCGGATCGTCGCGCTGCCGGTCGGGCTGGGCGGCGTTCCGCTTGGCGGTGGGCATGTCGAGGCCGGCGAACAGGCCGAGCCGCTCGGCCAGCCAGCGCACGGTGGCGGGATCACCGGAGGTGACCAGCCGCTCGATCTGCTCGGCCACCAGGATGCGCAGCGAGGACAGGCGCAGCTCGGCCTCGCGGTTCAGCGCCTGCCTCTCCCACCAGACCCTGTGACGAAAATCCTGGGAGCCGTAATAGGCCCGCCACAGCGTGGTGCGGCTGCACCCCATGGCGCGGGAGACCTGGAGGAAGCTGTTGCCGCGGGCCAGCATGCCGGCGGCCATGATCCATTGTTCCTCATGGAACTGCGAACCGGGGACCAACGAGCCTTCGGACGGGGTCGGCGGCTCCTCCGCCCAGCGGGGGAACTGGTCGTTGATGAAGCTGCGGCTGTCGAGGAGCATGGCGGAACTCCACAAGTGAGAGGGCTTGTGGGGGAGATTACAGGAAAATTTTCCTTTTACGGCGGGATTCTATAAAAGCACGGGCGGGTTGGTGGGATTGATGGGTTTGAAGGCTACCATGATGCCGTAGAACCGGTTTGACATAGGCTCGGTGTCTGGCTTGCGGTGCTGTATCGTGATAGCGTCCGAAAGGTGCCAGGAGCGGACATGAACAGCCGGCAGGCAGCACTATCGAGATCGGTGTTTCCCGATGGGGCGGAGGATAGGATTCCTAATAGTCCTCGACAGTGCGACCGCACATTGAATTCTTTAGGAAACAGTGCTTTAGGCTATCCCATCTGCTACGAAGCCATAGCTCATCAGCAATCTGACCAGCCCAAACCACATAGGGACCAGAAGGTCGAAGAACTAAATGCAGTTTAGGATAAATTTTTCCAAATGTATCGGGTGCCCATCTCTATAGAGGGCGATGCACTTTGAGTACGGCGGGTCCGCGGGCCGAGGATGGATAGGCCAACGTGATAGGAAAAGTCCGTAGCGACGCAAGAGTGCGATGAGAATGAAACGAGCCATATGCCCGTTGCCATTGGCATAGGGGTGGACTTCAAGAAAATAAACGAATAACGCTGCAACTGTTCGAACAGATCGATACAGCTTCTCAGCTTTACTGAAAACCTGATTGTTAGCAGCCCACGCGACATCAACACTTTGGACAGCTTCATCCATATCCTTTGCAAAAATCTTCATCTTCTCAGGCACAGAGTATGCCTTGTGCCCGACACGAGGATCTGAAGAAATTCCTACTTCGCATCCTTCAAGGCAAGGAAATTTCTCACCCCTATAGTGTCCACGATAGTAGTCGCAGCCGGGCGGCGTCAAATTCTCGAAATATGTCCCGTGAACTGTACGAGTATCTGATGCAAGAAAAAGCACTGCAGTTGGCGATGCCGTCCCAATATGGGACAGCACCGCCTGAGCCCTTTGCTTCAGTACGTCATCATGTCCGGGAATTGTACTATATTCCCAGCTTGGGCACGAAAGTGTCGTATGGAACATAAAAATAGACCTGAACAGAGCCGACTAATCTTTGAACCTGGACAAGTCAAGTGCAAGTTTCCCCGCCCAATCCTCCATGTCCTTGGGTTCCCCATTCTCCATGCGAGCTACTGCCGCATGGAGATCAGCCATTAGGCTGTCCGGAATTACGCTTCCAGCAGCGGCTGTCCCTTCGACAATCTCCAGAAGATTGCGTCGAGCATCAAACGCTACCTCAGCCTGATCCTTCCGTACTGAATTTAGGTCCGGAGCTTTAGCAAGAGATGCAGAGATTTCGGAAAGCAGATCGAGAAATCCTTGACGAACATCCCGAGGCTGCAAAGGCGTTGTTGGCATTTCTTGAAAGCTAAACTGAGCATTTTTGTACCAGAATCCAATGGCTTCTTGGTTCCTGGTATAGCCAGTAGTTTGTGTTGCTGGCTCTTTAGGGCTGAGCTTCACAAGAAGCATGGTGTCCGGCTCTGTGCCAGCATCTACACCCTTCAGCAAATCCTCGTTCACACCGTGAAGATGAACCCCTTTCCAAGCAATTTGCGGAGCAGGGCGAAAGTCAGAAGCCGTCACCAATTCGCACAGCATCATGCCACTCCCACGGTTTTCTCGATTGTTTCTTTAGTTTTCTTCAAGTCTTCAGGAGTACTTTTGATCAATTCTATAAGTTCGGGATGACCTGAACTCAAAGTTCTGTGGCAGTTTGTCTGGAACTGAACTTGATTGCTCTCTTGCTCAGAGATTGAGCTGCCTTCGCCTCTTGGAGCAGGCTCGACCATAATAGTTAGGGAGCTACCCGGATCAATCGCCAACTGCAAACGGATGCCTGCACTGGCCACATGGCCTGCTCGCCGCACCATCGATTCCGAGAGCAGTTCGGATTTAATCCACTCACTCCCTTCAGTTTGGGTGGTTCCAGAGAAAATCGCATTGACTCCAATCGATATATACTGGACGTGACGAAGGACACCCACATAATTACTTGCAGCTTCAACCAACTCAGAGATGTCCCAGTCTCCAGGACTCAAAACTTGGTCAAACTGGAGCCGTTCTTCCTGACACGATATACGAAAGTTTTTTGCCTGATAAGAAATAGTCGAGTATGGCGGAGTCGAGATAAACTCGGAGGGCTCTCCCCAAGTGTGTCCAATGATACGATTGATCTTGAGGAAATCGTCATTCATGATCGACGGATTATGATACCGTGCTATCACTACGATAGACGCCATCCGTAACTGCAAGTCCACGGCGATCCTCTTGGCAAATATTCTGCTTCTAGCTGGGCGAACTAGGCTGAAGAACCTAGATGATTGTAGGTGAACAGGCGTCACCCGCGATGGGCAAGTGATTGTAGGGTCGCCTACTTCCTATGTCAATATATATGATCATCACAGCAGTCCCGCCACCGAAGGCTCGGCAGTACGCTGAATGTGATCCGCTACCGCAAAAATCCTGCCCCGGCTCGGAACCCGCGCCGTCGCCAAGGAGTGAGAATAGCCGACGGAGCCGTGCTCTCTTGATGAACGGCCACGTCCTCCTTACAGTAAGGCACAGGAACCATTACCAGGGAGCGCGCCATGAGGGTGGAACTGACTGTCACCGCGAAGGGACAGATCACCTTGCGGCAAGCCGTTCTCGACCATCTCGGCATCAAGCCCGGCGACCATGTCGATGTGGAGCTGCTGCCGGACGGACGGGTGGAGTTGCGCCCGGCCGGTACACGCCCAAAGTTGGCGCGGCTGCGCGGCATGCTGCGGCGTCCCGGCCAAACCGCCGTGACCTTGCAGGAAATGCAGGAGGCGATCGAACAAGGCAGGGGCGGCAGCGACGAGGGATGAGGACCACAGCGTGAAGATCGCCGTCGACACCAATGTCCTGGTCCGGTTCCTGACCTGGGATGCCCCCGAACAGGCCGACGAAGCCGCGCGCATCATCGAGGAAGCGGAAACGGTCTTCATCTCGACCGTCGTGTTGTGCGAAGTCGTTTGGGTGTTGAAGCGGGCCTACCGCTACCGGATTGAGGACATCGCCGCCGCTTTGAAAGGCTTGATCGAAAGCCGCACCGTCGAAACCAACCGGGCCGCGGCCGAAGCCGGTCTCCGCCTGCTCACGGCCGGAGGGGACTTCGCCGACGGCGTGATCCTGTATGAGTCCGAAAAGGCGAAAGCCGCGACTCTGGTCACCTTAGACCAGGATTTCGCCAAGCGGGCAGGAACCGGCACCGTGAAACTCCTCACCCCGTCACCGGCCCCCCGGCAGTAACCACATCCTTGTTCAGAACAGGGCGGCAGCGGAACCGCACCGCCAAGCCTGCGCCTTGACATGTGACCATCCAGTCACCTATTCTCACCGCCATGGACGACATCTTCGCTGCGCTGGCCCACCCGGCCCGCCGCCGGCTGCTCGACCTGCTGTTCGAGCGGGACGGGCGGACGCTGGGCGACCTGGAGCGGCATCTGCCGCAGGACATGCAGATGACGCGCTTCGGCGTGATGAAGCATCTGCGCGTGCTGGAGGACGCCCATCTCGTCACCACCCGCAAGGTGGGGCGGGAGAAGCACCATTACCTGAATCCGGCCCCGCTCCAGCTGGTGGCCGACCGTTGGATTTCGCGCTACGCCGCGCCGTTCCTGCGGGCGATGAGCGATCTGAAGACGCATCTGGAGGAAAGGACCACGCCAATGACGCCATCCGCGCCTCGCCATGTGTATGAGCTGTATATCCGCGCCACCGCCCAGGCGGTGTGGGACATCATCACCGACGACGCCAAGACGCCGCTCTACCAGCATTTCAACATGACTTCCCGCACCGACTGGCGGGTGGGCGGCAGCATCGAGTTCCTGATGGGCGACCGCGCGGTGATCGCCGGGGAGATCCTGGCGCTGGAGCCGCCGCAGCGCCTGACCATGAGCTTCCACGCCCGCTGGTCGCCCGAGGTGGCGGCGGACAAGCCGTCGCGCGTCACCTGGGAGATCACCCCGGTCGGCACCGACGCCTGCAAGCTGACCCTGGTCCATGACGGGTTCGACGGCGAAACCGCCACCTCGAAGGCGGTCGTCTCCGGCTGGCCGGAAACGCTGTCGCGCCTGAAGACGCTGGCGGAGACCGGCATTCCCTTCGCCATGGAGCCGGCCTACGCGCCGGCCGGCTGAATTGGCCGGCTGAATTGGCCGGTTGAGGCGGACCGCTACTCCGCCGACACCGGATGTGCGGCCGTCAGCTTCTCCAGCAGCCGCTCCACCTCCTCGGCGGGGACGGGGCGGCTGAACAGGAAGCCCTGGTAGCTTTCGCAGGCCAGATCGCGCAGCAGCTGCAACTGCTCCTGCGTCTCCACCCCCTCGGCGATCACCGACAGGCCCAGGCTGCGGCCCAGCCCGACGATGGCGCGCGGGACGGAGGCGTCGCTGGCGCCGGTCGACAGGTCGTGGATGAAGGAGCGGTCGATCTTCAGCTTGTCGATCGGCAGCCGGTGCAGGTAGCTGAGGCTGGAATAGCCGGTGCCGAAATCGTCCAGCGCGATCAGCACGCCGCGCCGCTTCAGCGCCGTCAGGGTCTCCGCCGCGGCCTCGACATCGTCGATCAGGGTGCTTTCCGTCACCTCGATCTCCAGCTCCGGCCCGCTCAGGCCGTTGGCGTCGAGCGCGCGGGCGACCTTGGCCGGCAGCTGCCCGTCGCGGAACTGGGCGCCGGACACGTTGACCGCCACCGGGATCGACAGGTCGAAGCGGGCGCGCCAGCGCCGGATCTGGGCGCAGGCCTCGAACAGCACCCAGTCGCCCATCGCCTGCACCAGCCCGGTCTCCTCCGCCACCGGCAGGAAGCGGCCGGGCAGGATCAGCCCCTCCTCGGGGTGGTTCCAGCGGACCAGCGCCTCCAGCCCGACGATGCGGCCGGTCAGGGTGTCGACCTGCGGCTGGTAGACCAGGAAAAGCTCGCCCTCGCGGATCGCCCGACGCAGCGCGCCCTCCAGGTCCATCCGCTCGCGCGATTTGGCGCCCATCTCCTTGGTGACGAAGCGGAAGCCGTTCCGCCCCTGCTCCTTGGCATGATACATGGCGATGTCGGCGCAGCGGATCAGCCCTTCGGGATCGTCGGCGTCGTCGGGATAGAGGCTGATGCCGATGCTGGGCGTCACCACGAAATTCTGGCCGCCGACGGCGAAGGGGCTGGCCAGATGCGCCACCACCTTTTCCGCCACGCAGGCGGCGTCGTTCGGCTCCGTCACCCGGCGGACGACGATCAGGAACTCGTCGCCGCCCAGCCGGCCGACCGTGTCGGATTCGCGCAGGCCCGATTGCAGCCGGCGCGCCACCGACCGCAGCACCTCGTCGCCGAAGCTGTGGCCCAGGCTGTCGTTGATCACCTTGAAGCGGTCGAGGTCGATGAACAGCACCGCCACCTTGGTGCCGTCGCGCCGCCCCTCGCGCAGGGCCTGGGCGATGCGGTCATACAGCAGGACACGGTTGGGCAGGCCGGTCAGCGCGTCGAAATGGGCGAGATACTGGATGTGCTGCTCGGCCCGGCGCTTCTCGCCGATGTCCTCGGCGAAGGCCAGGACGAACTTCAGCGCGCCCTCCGCGGTGACCGGCTGGAAATGCAGGCTGAAATGGCTGCGCCGGCCGCCCAGCAGCAGGGGCTGGTCGGATTCGAGCTTGCCGCTCTCCCCCTGCAACGCCGCCTCCAGCGCGGAGACCGACGCCTGGTCGCCGGAACGCAGCCGCAAGTCGGTGCCCAGCAGCTCCTGCCGCGGCAGGCCGGCGGCGGCGGCGAAGGCCGGGTTGCAGTCCATCACCAGCCCGTCGGTGCCGACCAGCGCGATGCCCAGCGGCGCCTGGGTGAACAGCTGCTGGCGCTCGGCCTCCTGCAAACGCAGCGAGGCGGTCATCTCGCCGGCCAGCTCCACCGCGCGGGAATGGGTCGCCAGCACCATGCGCAGCACCAGCGACAGCGCGATGCTGAGCGCGATGCCGCCGGCCAGCAGGGCGCCGGGCACCCAGTCATGGGCGGTGATCAGGCCATTGGGCAGGCTGTCGTAGCGGACGGTCCAGATGCGCCCGCCGACCGGCAGTTCGCGGCTGAGGCTGAGGGCGGACGAGGCTTTCAGCGGACGGTGGCTGCGGTACAGCGGAAATTCGGCCTCCGCCGGCGGCACGTCGTAGATCTCGATGCCGGTGTCGGGTTGGCTGCCGGGCCGGTTGTCGGGCCGGCGGCCGTCGATCAGCCCGTCGACCAGCGGGCCGATCCTGACCGGGGTCAGCACCACGCCGGTGAAGGACGCGCGCCGCGCCTCCAGCGACGGCGGCAGGGGATCGCCGCGGTAGGTCGCCTGATAGAGGATGAAGGCGGGCCTGGCCCCTGTCGCCTCGTCGATCTTCAGGGTGATCGCGCGGGTGGCGGCCGGCTCGCCGCTGTCGCGCGCCCGTTCGATGGTCGACCGCCGGTTCACCTCCGACATCATGTCGAACCCTATGGCCCGCACATTCGCCTCGTTCACCGGGGCGGTGAAGATGTTGACCACCCGCTCCGCCCCGGCATTTTCCGGCCAGATGCGGAAGGTCGACAGGCCGGCCGCCCGCATCGACGCGACCAGATCGCCGGCCCGGTCGGCGGCGATGGCGCGGGCATAGGCGATGGAGATGATGCCGGGATAGCGCTGCGGCATGTCCAGCGCCTCGACGAAGCGGTTCCACGCCGTCCAATGCAGGTCGGGGAAGGTCATCACCAGCGAGGCGGCGCTGCGCGCCACCTGCTCGTACACCCGGATACGGTCGGCGAGCTGGCCGTGGATTTCCTCGACCCGCGCGGAAAAGCGGTGCGCCTCCTCGCGGTACAGCAGGCGCTCCGACTGGAGCATGGCCAGCAGGGACAGGCCGGTGCCGACGATCAAGGCCAGAAGCGGGACAGATACCGGCAAATTGAGATCGGGCAGATTGGGCGTGCGGAAAAGGCGGCGAATGGCTGGGTCCGGACCCGGGGCCGGCCGGCTGTCCGCTTCGGGATCGGCTGCCGGCTCGGGCATCAGAACTCCTCTAGGATCTTCGGGCTGGTCAGCAGAAGCTGTTCGATCATGCCCAGGATCTGCTCGATCTTGCTGCGGGTGGCGTCCAGCTCGTCGGCCATCCGGTCGTCGATGCCGGCCTCCATCAGCATGGTGTCGAAGGTGTGCAGCGTCTCGTTGAAGGCCTTCTGCTCCGCCACCAGCACGTCGAAGGCCCCCAGCGAGGCGGTCAGCGCCAGCGGCGGGTCGCTGACGAAGGAATGGCTGATGTCGGTGAAGATGGCGATGGCGCTCAGCTTCTGCCGGAGCACCCATTGCGGGAAGTTCGGCGGCAGCTCCCGTCCGGCGGCCTCCAGCCTTTCCTGGATCGAGAAGATCAGACCCTGGATGTCGAGATAGGCGGCCCGGATCTCACGGAATCGCGGAAAGGTCTTCGGCTTGCCGGCGGCGCGCAGGCGGGCCAGGGCGGCGATGTCCTCGGTCAGCTTGCGGGCCATCCGAAGCACGACGTCCGTCACCTTCGACATCACACGCCTCCATTCAAGGGACCGACCCCGCGCATTGCCGGCACCGGCGCGCCACCCCTGGCGCGCCGGTGACCAGACTACACCAGTTCCTACCACGAACGTTAGTATTACCGATGGGTTGCCGCGCGACGATCCGTCACCGGGGGGCCGGAAACCGGCGGTGCGGACCGGAGGCGCCGCCCCGCGCATCCTTCACCCTTCAGTTGTTCGCGAACGATCGGATCGCATCGGCAAGAAGATCGCTCAGGGACAGGGCGTTGGACGGATGCGGGACGCCGTCGCAGGACAGCGGGCTGCCCAACCCCTCCGCCACGAAGCGTTCGGCGACGATGTCGCTGAACAGGGCATGGACGCCATAGACCTGCACCCGGCTGGCCCCCAGCATCCGCGCCGCGCGGGCGCAGGAGAAGATCGTCTCGCCGGAGCTGATGACGTCGTCGACGATCACCACCGGCCGGCCGTGGATCGGCGCATCGGGCGGCAGCACCACCGTCACGTCGCGGTCGCCGCGCCGTTCCTTGCGGCCGACGATGCCGGTCAGGCCGAGCGGACCGGCCACCGCCTCCACCAGCGGCGCGGATTCCTCGTCCGGCCCGACGATGACGGTGCCGGCGGCCACGCCGTTCCCCCGCAGATGCCCGGCGATGGGGGCCGCGCCGCTCAGTGCGGCGGAGGGGCGACCGACGAACACCTCGTCCAGCGTGTGGGTGCGGTGCAGATGCGGCTCGACGCAGACGAAGCGGTCGAAACAGCGGCCGAGCCAGTCGCCGACCACCGTCTGGCTGACCGGTTCGCCCGGCCTGAAGACGGCGTCCTGGCGCATGTAGGCCATGTAGGGCGCCACCAGGCAGAGGTCGGCCGCCCCCTGGCGCCGCAGGACCGAGGCGGCGAGCGTCAGTTCGACCAGCTTGTCGTTCGGCCGGTCGAGCGAGCGGTAGACGATGGCGCGCTCCACCGGCTCCGGCAGGCGGACCAGACTTTCGCCGTCGGGGAAGCGGTGCAGTTCGGCGATGTGGCAGGGGATCTCCAGCGCCTGGGCCAGACGGCGCGCGGCGTCCGCCGATTCCGGAAAGCCGTAGACGGCCGTGTAGTTGCCCGTATTGCGGGCCATGCCCCATCTCCCTGTACCACCTTGGACAGCGGCAAGCTTGGCGCAGGCGGCACGGCCGGGTCAATCATGGCAAAGGGCAAGCTTTGCCGAGCCGCCGTCCCGGCAGGTCGGCCTATGCGGTGCCGGTCCAAGAGACGGTTTCCAGTCGGGTTCCGCGCACAGAGCTTCCGCCAACGCAGACACGCTGGACATTCGTTCGCTACCTTGCGATATTTGCAAGGTAGCGAACGAACCAGAAGGGCTTTCGCGGTATGCAGGACGACCATCTGACCGTGGGGGCATGGACAAAGCGGTGCTACTTTGCGGGACGGGCCCTGATGGACGCGACACTGCGACCATACGATCTGGGTTCGACGCAGTGGTACGTTCTCTGGCATCTCGCAAATTCCGGTCCAACGGTTCAGCGCGATCTCGGGCGTGCGCTTGAGCTGGAACGGGCGACATTAAGCGGGATCATCGCCACGCTGGTTCGCAAGGGTTTGGTCCAGCAGACCTCGGACGGAGAAGACCAGCGCCAGCGTCTCCTGACACTCACGAGTTCGGGCGAGACCCTGTGGCGCGACCTCCCGGACCTCTCGTTTATTCACCAGGCTGCTTTCGACGGCATCGCCGAGACCGATCTGGTTACGACGATCCGCGTCCTTCGATTGGCGACCGAGCGGCTCCAGACCCTCTCACGGAAGGCATGAGTCAATGACGATCCTGATAACCGGAGCGACAGGTCTTGTCGGCGCTCGGCTTGTTCCCCGGCTGGTGGAAGCGGGGCTTGATTGCCGGCTGCTGCTGCGGACAGGGAAAACCTGCCCCCCCGGCGCAACGGCCGTGACCGGCGACATTCTCGATCCTTCGACCCTGTCGGAAGCCGTTCGGGGTGTTTCGGCGATTGTGCATCTGGCCGCCGTCTTCCGCAGCCCGGATACGGATTTGATCTGGAGGAGCAACCTGGAGGGCACCCGGAATTTGATCGCCTCCGTGCAAGCCGATGCAGCTGACGCTCGCCTCATCATGGCGAGCACGTCGAATGTCTATAACAGGAACTCCACCCGGCCCGGCCGGGAAACGGATCGTGTCGAGCCGGAACAAGCCTACCCCGCCAGCAAGGTCGCAGCCGAGACTCTGCTGCGCGAGAGCGGCTTGACCTGGTCGATCCTACGGTTCCCGTTCGTTTACGGCGACGGCGACGGCCATTTGGAGATGCTGCCAAAGCACTTGGCCGCCTTCGGCTTCCATCCCGCCAATCGGATGAGCACGATACATCATCGCGACATTGCGACGGCGACAAGATTGGCGCTGGCAGGCGCCTTCGATGGCCGGATCGTCAACATATCCGATGAAGCGCCGACGACGGTGTATGAACTGGCAGGACTTGTGGGCCACCAAATGGAACCCTCGGCCGAGGCGATGCAAAATCCCTGGTATCTCCATGTCGATGCATCGCTTGCGCGGAGCCTTGGTTTCCAGCCGGCCGTGAGGACGGTTCATCAGGCCGCACAGGAAGGAATATTATAGGAACATGGCGCTTGCAGGGCCGTCAGCGAAGGAGAGTTCTGGAAACCGCCTTCTAACCCTCGGGCCGCTTGTCCGCCTCCGCCTCGTCCGCTTCGGAGGCCCGGGGATCGACAGGAATGCTCTCGGCGGTGCGTGCCATCCATTGGAAGGCGCCCAGCCCGACCACCAGCAGCGTCACCACGCCCAGCAGCATCACCGGGTAGATGATGGCGGAAATTTCGCTGGTGCGCGCCTCGAACACCAGGACCAGACCTTCCAGGCTGGCGGCGATGATGATGGTGGTCAGGAACTTGGTCAGGGTGCGGCGGGCCTCGTCGGCGCGGCGCAGCTCGCGTTCGCGGACGATCTCCTCCTCGTAGAGGTATTTGGCGATCTCGAACACGGCGATGGCCAGCACGATCAGCCCGACCCCATCCAGCATCGCGGCGGTCAGCACGGCGCTGTCCAGCGCCACCACCCCTTCCACCACCGTCAGGGCGGACAGGCCGATGAACAGCAGGGCGAACAGGCCGAGCGTCACCGCCGCCAGAAGATACATCCCGCGCGTCGCCGATTCGAACATCGCCCTCCCCTCCGCATCGCAAGCTGGTCCTTGGCCCGGCCCTTGGCGGTGACAACGCGCTGAACGGACAGTCCGCCCGAACGGCCATAGCGGATTCGTCGACGCTGCCGGGGAACCTCTTTAGAGTGGCGCCGACCTGCCGCCCTCTGCCCGGTTTTCCCTTCCATGACGCTGCCGCCCGAATCCGCCCCGGCCCCTTCCTCCGCCCCCGATGACGCCCGCGCCGCCGTGGTGGCGAGCGCCGCCTATTGCGACGGCCGCCGCGTCGCCGACCTGCCGATCGCCGAGGCCGGCGCCTGGGCGGCCAAGGCAGGGCATTTCGTCTGGATCGGCCTGTGGGAGCCGGACGAGGCGCTGCTGATGGAGGTGAAGCACCAGTTCGGCCTGCATGAACTGGCGGTGGAGGACGCCCTGCACGCCCACCAGCGGCCGAAGCTGGACGTCTATGGCGACAGCCTGTTCATGGTCCTGCGCACCGCCAAGCTGGAGAAGGGCGAGCTGGTGCTGGGCGAGACCCATGTCTTCGCCGGCCGCGGCTATGTCGTCACCGTGCGGCACGGCGCATCGAGCAGCTATTCACCGGTGCGGGCGCGGGCGGAAAGCGCGCCGCATCTGCTGAAGCATGGCGAGGACTTCATCGTCTACACCATCATGGATTATGTGGTGGACTGCTACTTCCCGGTGCTCGACCAGATGGCGGCCACGGTGGACGAGCTGGATGCCCTGCTGATCGCCCGCCCGCCCAGCACCGGGGAGATCGAGCGCATCCACCAGCTGCGCCGCGACCTGGAGCGGCTGCGCCGCAACGCCTCGCCCCTGCTGGAGGTCTGCTCGCGGCTGGAGCGTTTCGACCTGCCGATGATCGACCCGGCGATCCGCCCCTATTACCGCGACGTGCAGGACCATGTGATCCGCGTCAACGAACAGATCGGCTCGCTGCGCGAGGTGCTGTCCTTCGCTTTCGAAACCAGTATGATCCTGGCCTCCGCGCGGCAGAACGACGTGACGCGCAAGCTGGCCGCCTGGGCCGCCATCCTCGCCGTGCCGACGGCCGTCGCCGGCCTGTACGGCATGAACTTCGAGCATATGCCGGAGCTTCACTGGCGCTACGGCTACCCGGCGGTGCTGACGCTGATCGTCCTGGTCTGCGCAGCACTTTATGTCCGCTTCCGGCGGATGGGATGGCTGTGATGATGGCGGTGACGGCGCTCCCGTCGGGGCGTCTCGCTTGAACTTTGGTGACGGACATGACCGACGCGACGAACACGACGCTGCACGCCCTGCTGGATGCCTATCTGCGCTGCCCGGTGGAGGCGGCGCGCACGGAACTGGAACAGGCGCTGCGCAGCTATCAGACCGACTGGATCCGCAGCCGCGCCGGGGTCGATGCCCCGCCATTGCCGGCCGCCACCCCGGCTGCGCCCGCGGCAAGGCCGGTGGTGGCAAAGCCGCGCTTTCCCATCGCGTCGGCCGATCTCGACGTTCTGAAGCGGCTGGCCGACGGCTGGCCCGGCACCACCGCCGAGGTGGCGCGCTGGGCCTGGTTCGAGAATCGCGAGCTGGTCAGCCTGGAGCCGAACCCGGCCGGCGAGGGGCCGGAAGTGCTGCGCCTCGCCCCGCTCGGCTGGGCCGCCATCGGCCGGATGGCGGCGGACTGAGCACAACCTTCGTCAGTTCACCTGCGGCAGCGTGAAGATCTGGCCGGGATAGATCATGTCCGGGTCGCGGATCTGCTCGCGGTTGGCGGTGTAGATGGTGGTGTAGAGCATGCCGTCGCCATAGGTGCGGCGCGCCAGCCGCCACAGGCTGTTGCCGGGCTGGACGACGACGTTGCGCCCGTCGGTGACGGAGGCCGGCAGGGCGGAGACCTGGACCGGCAGCTCGGCCCGCGCCATCACCTTGCCGGACAGCGTGACCTGATCGGCGCGCAGGGTGTAGAGGCCGGGGTCGATCAGCTTTTCCGGGGTCAGGCGCCAGTTGCCCTTCGGATCGCTGTGGGCGCTGCCGACCAGGATGTTGTCGAGATAGAGCTGCACCGCGCTGTTGGGCGCCGCCCGTCCGCCGAGCGCCACCCGGCCGACGGGATCATAGTCCATCGTCTCCACCGACACGCCGCCCGGCGGCGGCGGCGCCCCGTTGTCGGGCACCGGCGGCGCCTGGAGAATCGAACTGCCGCCCATGGCCGGCGTCGCGCCGGCCAGCCCGTCGCGCGGCACCGCCACGGCGACCGGAGCGGCCAGTGCCGAAGCAGTCGGGGTCTGGGCAGTCGGGGCCGGAGCAGTCGGGGCCGGAGCAGCGGGTGCCGAAGCGGTTGCGGCCGGCGACTCGGGTGCAGGCTTTGCCGCCGGCTCGGGCACCATCACCACGACCACCTTGTCGGCGGGCAGCGGCGCAGCGGCGCCGGGGCGGGTTTCGGTCAGGTTCAGTTCGCGGGTGCCGGGCGCCAGCGGCTTGTCGGGCAGCATCACCCATTCGCCGCGCTGGTCGGCCTTGGCCGAGGCGACGCGATTGCCGCCGTCGGTGACCGTCACCTCGGACCCGGGCGCGGCCCGGCCGGCCATCACCGTCGCCCCGTCGGGCGCCACCCGTACCACGTCGAAGCTGGGTGCCGCCGGCTTGGCCGGTTCCTTCGCCGGTTCCGGCGTCGCGGCGGTCTGCGCCGGGGCGGCGGCAGACTGGGAAGCAGCAGACTGGGAAGCGGCAGCCTGGGGCGCAATCGGGGCGGCGGCCGTGGCAGCGGGTGCCGGAACGGAGGCCAGCGTCACCGGCCCAATCGCCGGCTTGTCGGCCGGTTTGCCGGCAGGCCACAGGGCGATCGCCGCCGCCCCGCCCATCAGAGCCACGCCCAAAGCTGCGAACAACGCGTTTCGTTTCACCTGAGCACCCATCCGGCGGCCCGCCACATTGGCAGGATGACCGACTATAGCAGAAGGACAGGTCGCAAAAGAATGGCGCCGTTGGAGCGAAACCATCCGCCAAAGGGGCTTGGTTGCCCCAACGGATCACGATTCCGCACCAAATCGGCGCCTGTTGCCGGCAAGCGTCACTCCTTGGCCGGCACCGTCCTCAGATAGGCGACGATGGCGGCGCGGTCGTCGGCGGTCAGCTTCGACGTGGTGTTGCGCACCACCTCGCCCATCGCCCCGCCGGCAACGTCGCCGTCCGGGGTCAGGCCGGCTTCCAGGAACAGCGCCAGATCACCGTCCGACCAGCCGCCGATCCCCTTGCCCTTGGTCTTGGAGCTGGTGATGCCCGGCACCTTGTCGTTGTCGGGACCCTGCGGATTGCCGGCGAGATAGCGGTCGGCATCGAGCCCGCCAAGCTGGGTGCGCGGGCTGTGGCACTCGGCGCAATGGCCGAGCGCATCGACCAGATAGCGCCCGCGGTTCCAGGCCGCCGGCCTGGCCGGGTCGTCGGGCACCGGGCCGGGGGTCAGGTACATCCATTGCCAGGCCGGCACCAGGAAGCGCCAGGAGAAGGGCGGCGTCAGGTCGTGCGGCTTGTTCGCGGTCGAGGCCGCCGGCTGGCTCAACAGATAAGCCTTCAGATCCAGCAGGTCGCGGTCGGTCATCCGCGTGTAGCTGGCATAGGGAAAGGCCGGGAACAGGGCGGCACCGTCCGGGCGCACGCCCTCGCGGACGGCGCGGATGAAGTCCGCATCGCTCCAGCGGCCGATGCCGTTCACCGGGTCCGGCGTGATGTTGGGGGTGTAGAAGATGCCGAAGGGGGTCGCCAGCGCCCGGCCGCCGGCCAGCGGCTGGCCGCCGCCCTTCTCGTCGGTATGGCAGCCGAGGCAGCCGGCGGCGTTGAAGAGGTAGGCGCCCCGGCTGACCGCATCGTTCGCCGCGCCGTTCGGAGGAGCCTCGCCGGCGGCACGCGCGCTGCCGCCCGCGAAGGCGAGCGGCAGCAGCAGGGCGGCGGCGGTCAGGACACGCCGCACCGGTCAGTTCTTCTTGACGCGGAAGTCCTCGTGGCAGCTCCCGCAGGTCTTGGAGGTGGCGCCGAGCGCCTGGGCGATCTGCGCGCGGTCGCCGCCCTTGATGGCAGCGTCCAGCTTCTCGGCCGCCGGCTGGACGGCGCTCCAGTATTTCTGCGCCTCGGTCCAGTTCTTCCACAGCTCCGGCTTTGCGGCGCTGTCGGCGACGCCGACGGCGGTGCCTTCGGGGAAGATCTTCTTCGGGTCCATCTTGGACACCGCCAGCACGGCTTCCGCCCCCTTGGCCGCGTCCTCGGCGGTGGCGCCCTCGTTCTTGACGAACTTGGCGACGGCGCCCATGCCGCCGCCCAGCTTCTTCATGGTCTGCTGCCGGTCCTTGACCTGCTCCGCCGGATCGGCGGCGCCGGCGGTGCCGGCCGACATGCCGAACAGCGTGAACATCAGACCGGCGACGGATGCCGCCGCAAGAACATTGACGACCCGGTTGCTCATGTGGTCCCTCCCGATGATGCCGTGGCTTAACGGTGCTCGTGCCGCTGTTGACGCGCCGCCACCACCCGATATTCCATGGCGTTCGCCAGATTTTTACAAGGCCCCGCCCCGATGGATGGCGGCGGCGAGAAAGGGTGACCCGCGATGAAGAGCCTGTCGTCCGTCTGCGTCTATTGCGGTGCGTCGTCCCGTGTCGCCGATGTCCACAAGGAGGCCGCCCACGCGCTGGGCGACGGGCTGGCGCGGCGCGGCATCCGCATGGTCTACGGCGGCGGCCGGGTCGGGCTGATGGGGATCGCCGCCGATGCCGCGATCGCCGCCGGCGGCGAGGTGATCGGCATCATCCCGGAACACATCCAGTCGGCCGAGGTCGAGCACACCGGCCTGACCGAGCTGCATGTCGTCGACAGCATGCACACCCGCAAGCGGATGATGGTGGAGCGGTCGGACGCCTTCGTCATCCTGCCGGGCGGCCTGGGCACGCTGGACGAGGCCTTCGAGATCCTGACCTGGAAGCAGCTGCAGCTGCACGACAAGCCGATCATCATCGCCGACGTCGACGGCTACTGGCGCCCGCTGCTGGGGCTGATCGACCACATGGTCGCCCAGGGCTTCGCCCGCATCGACCGCTCCACCCTCTACCGCGTCGCCGACCAGATCGACGGCGTGTTCGAGGCGCTGGAGGTGATGCCGGACGCCGCCCAGCCGGTCCAGCACAAGAAGCTCTGAAGCGGCAGAAGCCCCTTCCCGCGGTTATCCCCAGACTTCCCACCCTGTGGATAACTTCTGTGCACAGCTTTTGTGGAGGGTTATCCACCCTTCACCGAGCGTTCCCGTTACGTTTCTGCTATTGTGTCCGTCATGAGCAACCAGACCTCCTCGCTGTTCGATCTCCGCCCCTCCGCCGCGGTCAAACCGACGGCCGAGTACCGCACGCCCCCCAACAACGAGGAGGCGGAGCAGGCGCTGCTGGGCGCGATCCTGGTCAACAACAAGGCCTATGAGAAGGTCGGCGAGTTCCTGCGGCCGGAGCATTTCTACGACCCGGCCCACCAGCGCATCTTCGCCGCCATCACCAAGATGATCGACCGCGGCCAGATCGCGAATCCGGTCACCTTGAAGTCCCTGTTCGACAACGATCCCGAACTGGCGGTGGAGGGCGGCAGCGCCTATCTGGCCGAGCTGGCGGCCAACGTGGTGACGGTGGTCAATGCCGGCGATTACGGCAAGACCATCCACGACCTGTTCATCCGCCGGCAGCTGATCGAGGTCGGCACCGACATGGTGAACGAGGCGTACCGCCACGACCTCGACATCACCGCGCTGGACCAGATCGGCGAGGCGGAGAAGCAGCTGTTCGACCTCGCCTCCACCGGCGACGTGCAGGGCGGCTTCGTGGCGTTCGGCGAGTCGGTCAAGCACGCCATCGCCACGGCGGAGGTGGCCTTCCGCCGCTCCAGCCACGTCACCGGCGTCACCACCGGCCTGATCGACATCGACCGCAAGCTGGGCGGCCTGCATCCGTCGGACCTGATCATCCTCGCCGGGCGCCCGTCGATGGGCAAGACGGCGCTGGCCACCAACATCGCCTTCAACGCCGCCAAGGCGCACATGCGCTCCTCCGGCCAGGAGGGCGGCGTCGTCGGCTTCTTCTCTCTCGAAATGTCGGCGGAGCAGCTCGCCACCCGTATCCTCGCCGACGAGGTGCAGGTGCCCGGCGACAAGATCCGCCGCGGCGAGATCCGCGACACCGACTTCCCGAAATTCGTCCAGGCCAGCCAGGATCTGGCCCGCTGCCCCTTCTATGTCGACGACACGCCGGCCCTGTCGGTCGCCGCGGTGCGCACCCGCTGCCGCCGGCTGAAGCGGACCTCGGGCCTCAGCATGGTGGTGGTCGACTATCTCCAGCTGCTGCGCGGCTCCTCCTCGCGCGGATCGGAGAACCGGGTGCAGGAAATCTCGGAGATCACCCGCGGCCTGAAGGCCATCGCCAAGGAGCTGGACGTGCCGGTGGTGGCGCTGTCGCAGCTGAGCCGCGCGGTGGAGTTGCGCGAGGACAAGCGTCCGCAGCTGGCCGACCTGCGCGAATCGGGCTCGATCGAGCAGGACGCCGACGTCGTGATGTTCGTTTTCCGCGAACAGTATTATCTTGAGCGCGCCGAGCCCTCGCGCCGGCCCGACGAGAGCGACGACAAGTTCAACGACCGTTACCAGCGCTGGCAGCAGCGCCTGGGCGAGGTGCACAACACCGCCGAGGTGATCATCGCCAAGCAGCGTCACGGTCCGATCGGCACCGTCCGTCTCTACTTCGACGGCCAGTTCACCAAGTTCGGCGATCTCGACCAGCACCACCAGACCGACGAGTGACCACAGTGACGACCGACCCGAGCCCGCGTGCCTGCGCCATCCTGACCGTGGATCTGGGCGCCGTCGTCGCCAACTGGACCCAGCTGCGCGACCGGGTGGCGCCCGCGGAATGCTCCGCCGTCGTCAAGGCCGACGCCTATGGGCTGGGGGTGGCGCGCGTCGTGCCGGCCCTGGCCGCCGCCGGCTGCCGGACCTTCGTCGTCGCCCAGTTCGAGGAGGCGCTGGCCGTCCGCCGGGCGCTGGAGCCGGTGGCGCCCGACGCGCAGGTCTTCTCGCTGGGCGGGCTGCCGCCGGGCTATGAGGCGGACTTCCCCGCCAACCGCATCCTGCCGGTGCTGAACCATCTGGGCGAGATCGCGGCGTGGCGGTCCTTCGCCGCGTCGCGCGGCGAGGTGCTGCCGGCGGTGATCCACATCGACACCGGCATGAACCGGCTGGGCCTCGGCCCCGACGAGCTGGACGACCTCGCCGCCCATCCGGAATGGCTGGAGGGGATCGACGTCCGCTACTGGATGACCCACCTCGCCTGCGCCGACGCGTTCGACAGCCCGATGACCGGGGAGCAGTTGGAGCGGTTCCGCGGTGCGCTGGCCCGGCTGCCGAAGGCCAAGGCCAGCTTCGCCAACTCGTCCGGCATCTTCCACGGCAAGGACCATCATTTCGACCTCGCCCGGCCGGGCTGCGCGCTCTACGGCGTCAACCCGACGCCGCATCTGCCCAACCCGATGCGCGACACGGTGCGGCTGGACGCGCGGCTCCTGCAGGTGCGGAACTGCGCGGTTCCGATGACGGTCGGCTACGGCGCCGCCCACAAGGTGACCGGCCCGGCGCGGATCGCCACCATCGGCGTCGGCTATGCCGACGGCTACATGCGCGCGCTGAGCGGCAAGGGGCACGTCTTCGTCGACGGCGTCGCCGCTCCCATCGTCGGCCGCATCTCGATGGACCTGATCACCATCGACGTCACCGGCCTGCCGGAGTCGGTGGCGCAGGCCGGCCGCATGGTCGAGCTGATCGGTCCCAACCGCCCGGTCGACCGGGTGGCGGCGGAGGGCGGGACCATCGGCTATGAGATCCTGACCTCGCTCGGCCGGCGCTATCACCGGGTTTATGTGGGGGAGTGACTTTGGAGTCCCTCTCCCCGGGGGAGAGAGGGCGAGATCACCACGCCCGGCCCATCGCCCCACCATTGCGAAGTCCAAGGATGACCGCGGCGCCCAACGGTGCTATGACCGCATCGCCCAAATGAGATTCACACCAAGGATGCGGGCCGACTGATGGGTTTCCTCGCCGCCACCGGCCGGGCCTTCCTGATCTTCCTGGAAGCGACCGGACGCCTTGCCCTGTTCACCGGGTCCGCCCTGTCGCACTGCGTGCGGCCGCCGCTCTATCCGCGCCAGATCCTGCGGCAGATGATCGACATCGGCTATTACTCGCTGCCGGTGGTCGGGCTGACGGCGCTGTTCACCGGCATGGTGCTGGCGTTGCAGAGCTACAGCGGCTTCTCGCGCTTCCAGGCGGAGGGCGCCATCGCCACCGTCGTCGTGCTGTCGATCACGCGCGAGCTGGGGCCGGTGCTGGCGGGCCTGATGGTGGCGGGCCGCATCGGTGCCGCCATGGCGGCGGAGATCGGCACCATGCGGGTGACCGAGCAGATCGACGCCCTGTCCACCCTGTCGACCAACCCGCACAAGTATCTGGTGGCGCCGCGGCTGATCGCCGGCCTGACCATGGTGCCGCTGCTGGTCATCGTCGCCGACATCATCGGCGTGTTCGGCGGCTTCCTGGTCGGCGTCTACCGGCTGGACTTCAACGCCGCCAGCTACATCAACCGCACCTGGGAATTCCTCCAGCCGGTCGACGTGATTTCCGGTCTGGTCAAGGCGGCGATCTTCGGCTTCCTGATCGCGCTGATGGGCTGCTATCACGGCTACCACTCCAAGGGCGGCGCCCAGGGCGTCGGTGCGGCGACCACCAACGCGGTGGTGTCGGCCTCCATCATGATCCTGGTGTGGAACTATCTGATCACCGGCCTCTTCTTCTCGACCAAGTGAGCGCCTTCCTATGACCGTCCCCAAGATCGCGCTCAAGAACGTCACCAAGCATTTCGGCCCGAAGAAGGTGCTGAACGGCATCGATCTGGAAGTGGCGAAGGGCGAATCGCTGGTGGTCATCGGCGGCTCGGGCACCGGCAAGTCGGTGATGCTGAAAAGCATCCTCGGCCTGCTGACGCCGGATTCCGGCTCGATCCAGGTCGATGGCGTCGAGACGACCCGGCTGCGCTCGCGCGAGCGCGAGAAGCTGCTGCACAAGTTCGGCATGCTGTTCCAGGGTGCGGCCCTGTTCGACAGCCTGAAGGTCTGGGAGAATGTCGCCTTCGGCCTGATCCAGGGCGCCCGCATGCCGCGTGCCCAGGCCAAGGAGATCGCCGTCGCCAAGCTGGGCGCCGTCGGACTCGGCCCCGACGTGGCTGAGCTGTCGCCGGCGGAGCTGTCGGGCGGCATGCAGAAGCGAGTCGGCCTCGCCCGCGCCATCGCCGACGAGCCGGAGATCATCTTCTTCGACGAGCCGACGACCGGCCTCGACCCGATCATGGCCGACGTCATCAACGAGCTGATCGTGCAGTGCGTGAAGGACCTCGGCGCCACCGCGGTCACCATCACCCACGACATGGCCTCGGCCCGCAAGATCGCCGACCGCATCGCCATGATCTACCAGGGCCGGATCATCTGGACCGGCCACGCCCGCGACATCGACAATTCGGGCAACGCCTATGTCGACCAGTTCGTCCATGGCCGGGCGGACGGGCCGATCAAGATGCAGATCAAGGCGCTTTAAGCGGAACAATAACGGGGACTGGCCGGTTACCGGACAGGGCTCTTCAGCAGCCCGTTCCCCGGAGGTGGCCTCCCGTGAGTGTGCAGCCCGCGACGTCCCAGGACTTCGACATCGACGAGGTCTTCCGCCGCCTGCGGATCGCGGTCGCCCCCTATCCCAAGGCGGCGATGTTCGAGCTGCGCGACCGCGGTTACACCTCCCCCTTCCAGCAGCTGGTCGCCAGCCTGATCTCCGCCCGCACGCGGGACGAGACGTCGCTGGTGGTCGCCGAACGGCTGTTCGCCGTCGCCCCCACCCCCGCCGCCATGGCCGCCCTGCCGAAGGAGCGGCTGGTGGAGCTTCTGCACGGCGCCACCTTCCCGGAACCGAAGGCGCGCGACATCCGTGACCTGTCCCGCCGCATCGTCGAGGAGCATGGCGGCGAGGTGCCCGACACGCCGGACGGGCTGATGCGCTTCCATGGGGTGGGGCCGAAGATCGCGGCGCTGACGCTGGCGGTCGGCTTCGACATCCCGGCGCTGGCGGTCGACATCCATGTCCACCGCGTCACCAACCGCTGGGGCTATGTCCAGGCGCGCACGCCGGAAAAGACGATGACGGCACTGCTGGCGGTGCTGCCCAAACGCTACTGGGTGGAGATCAACGAGCGGCTGGTGCCCTTCGGCAAATGGATCTGCACCGGCGAACGGCCACGCTGCTCCACCTGCCCGCTGCTGTCGATGTGCGCGCGGGTGGGGGTGACCACGTCGCGCTGAAGGCGGCAATTGATGCAGATCCTGGCTGGGGGCCGGACGCCTCGCTAAAAGAGCGGCCGAGGTTCCGCTTTTCGAGGCTCTTGCGATGATCGTCTACGCCCTGCACTGCGCCTGCGGCCAGGATTTCGACCAGTGGTTCGACAATATGGCCGATTACGACGCCAGGAAGGCCGCCGGCATCCCCTGCCCGTCCTGCGGCGGCACCGAGGTCGCCAAGGCCATCATGGCGCCGCGCGTGGCCAAGTCCCAGCCGGCGCCCGCCCCCGCCTGTGCTGCCGGCGGCTGCGGCGGGGGTGGCTGCCCGATGATGATGTGACGGGCGGCGGCGCTCAGCGCCGCCGCGCCTCCGCCGTCAGACGCGGGCCGGTGGTCAGCTCCTCCCGGCGGCGGGGGGAGCCGAAGCTCGGCTCGACGCGATTTTCACGCGGCCGGTCGTCGCCGGCCGGCGCCCGGCTGAGCGGATCGACGCCGCGGCCGCTGCGCCACCAGGCGAAGCCGATGCCACCCAGCGTCGCGGCGATCAGCCCGGCGACACCGGCGCGCGCCGCATTGGACTGCCAGATCGACGGGGCGGCGCCAACCGCCGCCGGTTCCTCGACCGGGGCCGGCTTGCCGTCCGGCGTGGTCGCCGCCACCGCCCCGCGGGGGGCCGCCTGCGGGGTCGGACCTTCGGACAGGCTGGCGGACGCGCTGGCGGACGCGTTGGCCGATGGGCGCGGCGCGCTCTGGGAGACCGCACCGGGAGCCGCGGCACCGGCGGCCGGCGCCGACGGACGGGCCGCTGGAGCCGCAGCCGGCGCCGCGGCGGGTGCGCTGTGGCTCGCCGCCGCCGACGACGACGAAGAGGACGGCGACGACACCGGGGCGCCGCCGAACTGGGCCATGCCGCCGATGCTCTCGTTGCCGGATTCGACCCGGCCGGTCGGGGCGGCGCGCGGCGCCACCTCCTTCTCGTGGCGGGTCTGGCCGATCTGGCTCTTGGACAGGCTGCCCATGGTCGGCGCGGCCTTGCTCTCGCGCTCGCCCATCATCTTGTTGATGGTGGCCTGGTCCAGGTTGCCGGTGGCGGGCAGGCCGACCGACTTCTGATAGGCGCTGAGCGCGGACCGGGTTTCCGGCGTCATCTGGCCCTTGGCCCGGCCGCCGATGTTGTAGCCCTTGTCCTTCAGGATGGTCTGCGCCCACTGGATGTCGGCGACCGACGCCTCGGCCCAGGCCGAACCGGGCGCTCCCATCGCCAGAGCCGACACCACCACCGCGACAGCCGCCGCCCCGGCCGACTTCGCGGCGCCACCATGCGCCCGCCGCGCAAACCCAGACATTGCCTCTCCCTTTCGTCCGTGACGCCAGACCGACTTCAGAGCCACGACACTCCCCCCTAATCGGGGACCGGGGCCCCCGCGAATCGCGGGAAACCAGGATCGTGTTACCAGATTGCGTCGCATTTCCGGCGGCGATTTTTGGGCGTCTGCTTTGTCAGCCGCGCAGCGTTGCCGAAAAGGCGCGTTACCGGAAATGGTGCGCGAAAATGGATCGGAAAGGGCCGGACGTGGTAGCGTCAAATCGGGGGCGAAAAAGGAGCATGAAGACCGCCATGACCGGGACCGACACCGCACGCCCGCGACTGCTGCCGGCCTTGCCGGGGCTGGCCTTCCTGTCGGCCGTGGCCCTGCTGACCGGATGCGGCAGCCCGCCCGCCTACCGCGAGTGGACCGCCAGCCCGGACGTGCCGACCGTCGCCTATGACGAGTGCACCGAGCAGGTGGACAACACCATGCGGCTGCGCGGCTATCCCCAGCGCCCGCTGCCGGAAACGCCGCAGTTCGGCTATCGCAAGGAAATCTTCGCGCAGTGCATGCGCCGCAAGGGCTACACGACGGAGTGACGCCTTACCGCCCGCCGGCAAAGTGCAGGTAGGCCAGGGCGCCCGCCAGCGTGCCGATCAGGATCACCGCCAGATAGATTCGCAGCGGCAGGGCGACGGTTTCGCCGGCCTTACGCTTGCTTCCCGGCTTGCGCTGAGCCGTCGCGGCCGGCTTCGGCGTTGGCCGGACATGACCGCCCCCAGTCGGCCTTTGGGCAGGCCCCTTGGCCGGCCCCTGGGTAGGGTCATACAGCTCGATCAGCGTCCAGTTGAACTCCATGCCCTCATAGCCGGAGTCGGCGTTGTAATCGAGCTGGATCAGGCGGAAATAGGCCCGTGGGTTGACACCGACCATCCGGTCGAAGCGCGCCTTGGCATGGGCCAGCTCCTCCCCCACCTCCAGCGTCTTCCAACCCTTGCCACGCGCCTTCTGGATGGCGAATCGGGTCGGCTGCGGCGGGCGGGGGGACGGCATGGATCACGGAGGGTTCTGGGCTGAGTGACGGCAGGGTATCATGAACCGGCCGCCATGCTATCGTTCCGCGATGCGAATCCAGACCATCCTCGCCCATCCCCTGCCGCAAAGCTTCGCCGCCGCCGTCCACCACACGGCGGTGTCCGCCCTGCGCGCATCCGGCCACGAGGTGATGGAGACCGACCTCTATGCCGAGGGTTTCGCTCCGGCGCTGACCGTCGCCGAGCGCGCCAGCTATTTTTCGCCCGACTACGATGTCTCGGCCGTCGCCGGTCTGGTGGAGCGGCTGCGCTGGTCGGAAGGGCTGGTGTTCTGCTACCCGCACTGGTGGTTCGACCAGCCGGCGATCCTCAAGGGATATATCGACCGCGTGTGGGGGCCGGGCATCGCCTTCCGGCACGACCGCGAGGGCGGCCGCATCCTGCCGCTGCTGACCGGGCTGCGGACGGTGGCGGTGCTGACCAGCTTCGGATCGCCCTGGTGGCTGACGGAACTCTACATGCGCAACCCCGCCCGCCGCATCCTGAGGAAGGGCGTGCTGGCCGCCTGCGCGCCGCAGGCGAGTTTCCGCTACCTCGCCCACTACGACATGGACCGGTCCACCGACCTCAGCCGGAAGCGCTTCCTCGACCGGGTGGACGGCGCGATGCGCCGCCTCGGCTGACCGCCCGTCAGGCCAGCGGAACGGCGTTGTTGCGGATGACCGAGGCATACCAGTCGTAGCTGGCCTTCGGCTTGCGGGCCATCGTCTTGCGGTCGACCTGGACGAGGCCGAAATGGCGGCGGTAGCCCTCCGACCATTCGAAATTGTCCAGCAGAGTCCAGGCCATGTAGCCCTTGAGGTTGCAGCCCTCGTCGATCGACTTGGCGGCGGCCAGCAGATGGTCGCGCAGATAGGCGATGCGGTCGCGGTCCTCCACCCGGCCGCCCGGGCCGACCGTATCGGGGTAATCGGCGCCGTTCTCCGTCACATAGACCGGCGGGTTGCCGTATTTCTCCTGCAACTCGGCCAGGATCTCGCTCAGCCCGTCCGGCTCCACCGGCCATTCCATGCCGGTCTTGCGCGTGCCCTCGGGCGCGGAGCCGTAGCCGGTGCCGAACAGCCCCTGCGGGTCGGGCTGCTGGTGCATGCGGCTGTAGTAGTTGACGCCGAGGAAATCGACCGGCTGCTTGATCCGCGCCAGATCGTCGGGCTTGGCGATGCGGGTGAACTCCGCCTCCAGCAGGTCCGGAAAGCGGCCCATGAACAGCGGGTCCAGGCAGGAGCGGTTCCACAGCGCATCCCACATCAGCGAGGCGGGATAGTTCGAGTCGAGCCCGCCGACCGGCCAGGACGGCTGGAGCGACAGCACGGTGCCGAGCCGCCAGTCCCTGCCGCCGGCCTGACGCAGCGCCGCCATCGCCGTGCCCTGGGCGAGGTTCTGGTGGTGGATCGCCTTCAGGCAGTTCTCGCGGCCGGTCATCCCCGGCGCATGCCCGCCGGTGCCGTGGCCGAAGATGGCGACCACCGACGGCTCGTTCAGCATCACCCAGTTGCGGGCGCGGTCGCCGAGCCGGGCGGTCACCGCCAGCGCATAGTCGGTGAACCAGCCGGCGATGTCGCGGTTGGTCCAGCCGCCACGGTCCTGCAACGCCTGCGGCAGGTCCCAATGGAACAGGCAGGGCCAGGGCTGGATGCCCTTCGCCAGCAGCGTGTCGGTCAGCCGGTCGTAGAAGTCCAGCCCCTTGATGTTCACCGCCCCGGTGCCCTGCGGCATCACCCGCGGCCAGGCGATGGAGAAGCGGTAGGCCTTCATCCCGGCCTTCGCCATCAGATCCACATCCTCGGCATAGCGGTGGTAATGGTCGCAGGCGACGTCGCCGGTGTCGCCGTTGGCGATCCGCCCGAAGGAGTGGCTGTAGGTGTCCCAGACGCTGGGGCCGCGCCCATCCTCGGCGACGGCGCCCTCGATCTGGTAGCTGGAGGTGGACACGCCCCACAGGAAGTCCATGGGGAAGGACACCGACGGGGTCGCGGTTCCGGCGGCACCGGGGGCGGCCAGGACGGTTTCCCGGCTCAGCGCCGCCAGCGCGCCGGTGCCGGCCGCGGTGACCGCGGTCGCCTTCAGGGCCGTCTTCAGGAATGTCCGCCGCAGCATCGCCTGCATCTCCACTTGTCCGCCGGTTTTTGCCGCCGGTTCCGCCGCCGGCAGCGGCGACGGTCGCCCGCCGCCGCGCACTCTATGCACTCCAACGGCTTTGGCAACCGGGGGATTACCCGGAGCCGCCCCTCCAAGGGAGGGGGCGCCGCCCTATGGGGAGGGCCAGCGTCGCCATAGGCGTGGGCCGGATGCTGGGATATAGTGAGCCGATGCAGACTCTCTTCCCCATCCTGATGGTCATGGCGATGCTGGCGGTGGTCGGCTCGCTGTTCGTCGGCCTCTTCTTCATGGCCCGCGGCGGGCGGGGCGATCCGCGCCGCTCCAACAAGGCGATGCGGCTGCGCGTGATGCTGCAGGGTGCGGCGCTGCTGCTGTTCGTCCTCGCCATCCTGACCCAAGGCTGACGGTTCCCCCCATGGTGAAGCTGACCAAGATCTACACGCGCGGCGGCGACGCCGGCGAAACCTCGCTCGGCGACGGCAGCCGGGTGCCGAAGCACGACCGCCGGGTCGCCGCCTACGGCACGGTGGACGAGGCGAACGCCGTCATCGGCATGGCGCGCCTGCACACCCGCGGCCCGACCGACGCCGACGCCATGCTGGGCCGCATCCAGAACGACCTGTTCGATCTGGGCGCCGACCTCTGCACGCCGGAGGAGGAGGAGCCGAAATACCCGCCGCTGCGCATCGTGCAGGCCCAGGTCGACCGGCTGGAGGCGGAGATCGACGCGATGAACGCCGATCTGGCGCCGCTGACCTCCTTCATCCTGCCCGGCGGCTCGCCGGCCGCGGCGCATCTGCATCTGGCCCGCACCGTGGTGCGCCGGGCGGAGCGGCTGATGACCGATCTGGCACGGCATGAGCCGGTGGGCGCTGCGGCGCTGAAATACGTCAACCGGCTGTCGGACCATCTGTTCGTGCTGAGCCGGGTGGTCAACCGCAACGGGGCGGACGACGTGCTGTGGGTGCCCGGCGCAAATCGCTGAGCCTTGGCCGCCAGCCTTAGCCGCTGAGCGCCTGCGCCTGGACCGCGACAAACGGGCCGGCCGGCACGTTGCCCGCGCATCGGGCACGTCATTGACAGTGGTAATGCCAGATCCTATGGTCCGTTCGCAACCACAGCAATTTTCGCGGTGTTCGCCGTAATAAGGCGCGCGCTCAGCAGCCAGGGTGAGTTATGAAAGTCCTCGTCCCCGTTAAGCGAGTGGTCGACTACAACGTGAAGATCCGTGTCAAGGCGGATGGCAGCGGCGTCGAGACCGCCAACGTGAAGATGAGCATGAACCCCTTCGACGAGATCGCCGTCGAGGAAGCCGTGCGCTTGAAGGAAGCCGGCAAGGCGACCGAGATCGTGGTGGTGTCCGTCGGCCCGGCCCAGGCCCAGGAGACGCTGCGCACCGCGCTCGCCATGGGGGCCGACCGCGCCATCCTGGTGCAGACCGACGTGACGACCGAACCGCTGGCCGTCGCCAAGGTGCTGAAGGCACTGGTCGAGAAGGAGGCCCCCGGCCTCGTCATCCTCGGCAAGCAGGCGATCGACGACGACTGCAACCAGACCGGCCAGATGCTGGCGGCGCTGCTCGGCTGGGGCCAGGGCACCTTCGCCTCCAAGATCGCTGCCGGCGACGGCAAGGTCGCGGTGACGCGCGAGATCGACGGCGGTCTGGAGACGGTCGAGCTGAAGCTGCCGGCCGTGGTCACCGCCGACCTGCGCCTCAACGAGCCGCGCTACGCTTCGCTGCCCAACATCATGAAGGCCAAGAAGAAGCCGCTGGAGACCGTCGCCCCCGACAGCCTCGGCGTCGATGTCACCCCGCGCCTGAAGACGCTGAAGGTCACCGAACCGCCGAAGCGTCAGGCCGGCATCAAGGTGCCGGACGTCGCCACCCTGGTCGACAAGCTCAAGACCGAAGCCCGCGTGATCTGAGGGGGACGAACTGACCATGGCCAACATTCTCGTCATCGCGGAACACGACGGCGCCTCGCTGAAGCCCGCCACGCTGAACGCCGTCACCGCTGCTTCCAAAATCGGCGGCGACATCCATATCCTGGTCGCCGGCAAGGGCGCGCAGGCCGCCGCCGATGCCGCCGCGAAAGTGGCCGGTGTCGCCAAGGTGCTGCTGGCCGACGATTCGGCTTACGAGCACCAGCTGCCGGAAGACGTCGCTCCGCTGGTGGTATCGATTGCCAAGGCTGGGTACGGCCATGTCCTGGCCGGCGCCACCTCGGTCGGCAAGAACCTCCTGCCGCGCGTCGCGGCGCTGCTGGACGTCGCCGCCATCTCCGACATCACCGCCGTGCTGTCGGCCGACACCTTCGAGCGGCCGATCTATGCCGGCAACGCGATCGCCACCGTGCAGTCGTCCGACCCGGTGAAAATCGTCACCGTCCGCACCACCGCCTTCGAGACCGCAGCATCCGAAGGCGGTTCGGCCGCCGTCGAGAATGTCGCGGGCGCCGGTGCCGCCGGCCTGTCGAGCTTCGTCTCGGCCGAGCTGACCAAGTCGGAGCGTCCGGAACTGACCGCCGCCCGCGTGGTGGTGTCGGGCGGCCGCGGCATGCAGTCGGGCGAGAATTTCCCGCTGCTGGAGGCCCTGGCCGACAAGCTGGGCGCCGCCGTGGGCGCATCGCGCGCCGCCGTGGACGCGGGTTTCGTGCCGAACGACTACCAAGTCGGGCAAACCGGCAAGATCGTGGCGCCGGAGCTGTACATCGCCGTCGGCATCTCGGGGGCTATCCAGCACCTCGCCGGCATGAAGGACAGCAAGGTCATCGTCGCGATCAACAAGGATGAGGAAGCGCCCATCTTCCAGGTCGCCGATTACGGCCTCGTCGCGGACCTGTTCAAGGCCGTGCCGGAGCTGACGGAAAAGCTTGGATAAGGCGCGCTGATCCGGACCGCCGCGGCGGTCACCGGCATGACCCGGTGCCCGTCGCGGCGGACCCTTTTACCCACATCCTTCGCGGGACAGCCTCCATGACCACGATCAAGAAGATTGGCATCATCGGCGCCGGCCAGATGGGCAGCGGTATCGCCCAGGTCTGCGCCCAGGCCGGCTATGATGTCGTCCTGTCCGACATCAGCGAGGCGGTCCTGGAAAAGGCGCTCGCCAACATCGGCAAGAATTACGACCGGCAGATCCAGAAGGGCAAGCTGGAGGAGCAGGCGAAGGCCGCAGCACTCGGCCGGATCACCACCGGCACCGACCTGTCGGTGTTCGGCGATGCCGATCTGGTGATCGAGGCCGCGACCGAGAACGAGGCGCTGAAGCGCGACCTGCTGAAGAAGCTGGTCCCGCACCTGAAGCCGGAGGCGCTGATCGCGACGAACACCTCGTCGATCTCGATCACCCGTCTGGCGGCGGCGACCGACCGTCCGGCCAAGTTCATGGGCATGCATTTCATGAACCCGGTGCCGGTGATGCAGCTGGTCGAGCTGATCCGCGGCATCGCCACCGACGAGCCGACCTTCAACGCCATCAAGGAACTGACGCTCGCCATCGGCAAGACCGCCGCGGTGGCCGAGGATTTCCCGGCCTTCATCGTCAACCGCATCCTGCTGCCGATGATCAACGAGGCCGTCTACACCCTCTATGAGGGCGTCGGCGGCGTCGAGGCCATCGACACCGCGCTGAAGCTGGGCGCCAACCACCCGATGGGCCCGCTGGAGCTGGCCGACTTCATCGGGCTGGACACCTGTCTGGCGGTGATGCAGGTGTTGTATGAAGGTCTGGCCGACAGCAAGTACCGCCCCTGCCCGCTGCTGGTGAAGTATGTCGAGGCCGGCTGGATCGGCAAGAAATACGGTCGCGGCTTCTACGACTATTCGCAGACGCCGCCGGTGCCGACGCGCTGAGCGTTTGCTGCGCCTTTAAAGAAAACCCGCCTCGGGAAACCGGAGCGGGCTTTTTTCATTGATGAAGCCGGCAAACCATCACTGGAAGTAAGCGCCGCCCTTGGCGAGGGCGCGCTGCCAGGCCGGACGGGCATGCATGGCGTCGACGAAGGCGGCAAGCTTCGGCCAGCGGCTGCGATTGCCCTTCAGCATCGCAATCTCGATCGGGAAGCTGAGCATGATGTCGGCACCGGTCAGGCCGTCGCCGACGAAATGGCCGGACGGGCGAAGCTCGGATTCGAGATACTCGAAATGGCTGGCCAGCTGCTCCTGGATGCGGGGATGCAGCGGCGCGCCCGCCTCGCCCAGCCGCCCGACATAGAGGTCGAGCAGGACCGGCGTCATCACCGACCCTTCGGCGAAATGCATCAGCTGGAGATGGCGCAACGCGTCATCCGAGCCCGCCGCCGGCAGGAAACGGCCGGCACCGAAGTTTTCGCACAGATGCTGCACGATGGCGGCGGATTCCATGATGATCCGGCCGTCGATCTCCAGCAGCGGCGATTTCCCCAGCGGATGCACCGCCTTCAGCTCCGGCGGGGCCAGATTGGTCGTCTTGTCGCGCTGGTAGAAGCGGATCTCGTAGGGAAGCTCCAGCTCCTCCAGGAGCCAGAGGATCCGCTGCGACCGGCTGTTGTTGAGATGATGGACGATGATGGCCATGGACTACCTTCTCGGGATCGGTGGAATCGCGGAGAGTTGGCGATCCTACACCACCTTCTACGGACGGACTTCACTTCGCCAGCGCATAGGCGATCACCGAATCGCCGCCCTTGGTCCCCAGCGAGCCATGGCCGCCGGCGACCACCAGCACATATTGGCGGCCATCCTCGCCCTGGTAGGTCATCGGCGTCGCCTGACCGCCGGCCGGCAGGCGGCTTTCCCACAGCTGTTTGCCGGTGGAGACGTCGTAGGCCCGCACATAATAGTCGATGGTGCCGGACAGGAAGGCGACGCCGCCCGCGGTCATGACCGGGCCGCCCAGGTTGGGCACGCCCATGCGGAAGGGCAGCGGCACCGGGGCGGCATCGCGGGTGGTGCCGTTCTTGTGCTTCCACACGATCTTGCCGGTCGTCAGGTCGGCGGCGGCGACATAGCCCCAGGGCGGCGCCTGACAGGGCAGGCCGAGCACCGAGACGAAGGGGGCGAGCTTCACCGCATAGGGCGCGCCGAAATTCTCGTTCAGCGCCGGCAGGCTGAATTGCGGCCGCTCCCCGCCCTGGACATACAGGTCCCTGTCGTTCTGGCGCGGCACCAGCTGCGAGACGAAGGCGAGATAGGTCGGGGTGGTGAAGGCGATCTGGCGCTGCGGATCGACGGCGACGCTGCCCCAGTTGAAGACGCCGAAATTGCCGGGATAGATCAGCGAGCCCTGCAAGGACGGCGGGGTGAAGCGGCCGTCATAGCGCAGCCGCTTCAGCGCGATGCGGCAGGCGAGCTGGTCGAACATCGTCGCCCCCCACATGTCCGCCCCGGTCAGCGGCGGCGGGTCGTAGGACAGGGCCGAGACCGGCTGGGTCGGGGCGGAATGGTCGCCCTCGGCGGCGCCCTGCGGCGCCGGCTTCTCGGTCACCGGCAGCACCGGCTGGCCGGTGCGGCGGTCGAGCACGAACAGCTCGCCCTGCTTGGTCGGCTGGACCAGCGCCGGGACGGTCCGGCCGTCGACGGTCAGGTCGATCAGGCTGGGCTGCGCCGGCACGTCATAGTCCCACAGATCGTGATGCACGGTCTGGAAGACCCAGCGCACCTGCCCCGTCGCCAGATCGAGCGCCACGACGGAGGAGGAGAAACGCTCCACCTCCGGGCTGCGGTTGCCGCCGAACTGGTCGGGCGGCTGGTTGCCCAGCGGCAGATAGACCATGCCCAGCGCCTCGTCGACGCTGGCGATCGACCAGCTGTTGGGCGAGTTGACGGTGTAGGTCTGGCCCTCGGCGATCGGCGCGGTCTGGTCCGGCCTGGCCGAATCCCAGTTCCACACCAGCCGGCCGCTGTCGGCGTCGAAGGCGCGGACGACGCCCGACTGCTCCTTGGTCGAGACATTGTCCAGAACCGTGCCGCCGACGATGATGAGGTTGGCGGTCACCACCGGCGGGGAGGTCGAATAATAGGCGCCGGGCCGGACATTCGGCATGTTGGCCCACAGATTGACCTGACCATTCTCGCCGAAGCCGGTGCAGATCGACCCGTCCTCCGGGTTCAGCGCCACCAGACGGCCGTCGGCGGTCGGCATGTACAGCCTGGCGGCACAGGCGCCGCCGGCCGCAGGGGTGGAAGCGGCGGATTGCGGCGCCGGACGGTAGGACAGGCCGCGGCAGGTCAGGTGTTGCAAGGCCAGCTGTTTGGGGTCGATCTGCAGGTCGCGGCGCCAGACCTCCTTGCCGGTGGTGGCATCCAGCGCGATGACATGCTGGTGCGGCGAGCAGAGGAACAGGCGGTTGCCGATTTTCAGCGGGGTCACTTCGAAGGTGGTTTCCTTCGGGTCGCCGGGCTGGCCGCGCTGGTCGCCGGTCTCGTAGCTCCAGGCGACCTGGAGCCTGTCGGCATTCTCCGGCGTGATGCCGGTCAGCGGCGAATAGCGCTGGCCGTAGCCGGTGCGGCCATAGGCCTGCCATTCCCCGTCCGGGATCGCCGGACCGGACGGTGTGCCCGCCGATGCCGTTTGCTGCCGGGACGGAACGGTGCCGTCGATGCGGTGCGGGTCGGTGAACCAGGAGGCGACGGCGACCAGCAGCACGATGGCCAGTGCGGCGGTCAGCGGGATGCCGGCGCCGCGGAAGACGCCGACGGGATAGGCGCCCGGCGCCGGTTCGCCGGCCATCGGCTCACGCTCGCCCAGGCGGCGGGTGATCCAGGGCAGCAGCAGCAGGAAGCCGACCACCGCGACCACGTCGCCGCGCGCCGACAACGGCCACCAGTCCAGCCCGACCTCCCACAGCGCCCAGACCAGCGTGCCGATCACCAGCAGCGCATAGACCGACAGCGCCGTGGGCGAGCGTTTCGCCAGCAGTGCTGCGGTGGCGAGGAACAGCAGGCCGGCGACGGCGTAGTACCAGGACCCGCCCAGCAGGATCAGCCACAGCCCGCCGCCCAGCGCGCCCAGCCCCAGAATCGCCAGCAGGATGACCATCGCCCAGAGGGCGACGCCTCGTTCGGAATGTTTCATGGCACGTACCTCGACCGAAAGCTTTCCGGACCGAACAGCCAGGCACGGCCAAGGTTGCGACACCGTTCGGCCTCTACCGCCTTTCGCCTTGCAGGGCTGCCCTTCCGGACGCGTCGGAACGGGAACGGCACGACTTTTGTTGAAGGGCGGAGAATCCCGAAATCCATCAGACGGAGGCCGCCATGCACCGCCATCCCTGGAGCGAGGAGTTCGTCAAGATGAGCCCGCAGGCCCGCTATCGCGGCGTCGGCCCGCGCAACTACCGCCGCTCCGACGAGCGCATCCTGGAGGACATCAACGAACGCCTGACCGACGACCACCAGATCGACGCCTCCGACATCGGGGTGAGGGTGGAGGGCGGCGAGGTGACGCTGTCCGGCACGGTGACCGACCGCGCCGCCCGCCGCCGGGCGGAGGACATCGCCGAAAGCGTGCCGGGCGTCGGCCATGTGCAGAACGACCTGCGCGTCACCAGCCGGACCCAATCCACAAGCGTCGGGATGGGCGAGCGGGTGGAACCGGCGGCCCCGCAGGGCGAAGGCAGCGTGACCGGCCCCGGCGCCCCGGCACGGGACGCGATGGTCGCCGCACTCGACAACAGCTCCATGGTGCTGGGCAAGCAGCCGCTGCCGGAGGACGACACCCTGCGGCGCGGTGACGCCATGGCCGGTGGTAGAGGGGCCGGCAGTGGCGGGACCGGTAGCGGGCGCGACCGGCGCTGACCGACGCCCCTGCACCGGAAGCGCTGCTGCCCTGCGCGGAGGATCGGAAGGCCCGAGGGAGGCGGTTAACTCTTGGTTAACCGGCGGGGACCATTGTCCCGCGGCTGAACGAGTATCCCCTCTCAAGCCTTCTGGAACAGAGCAGCTGCCATCATGGGCAACAAGACCATCAAGCTTTCCGACAAGTCCGGCTACCGCGACGTCGAATTGGACCAACTGCCGCGCAACGTCCGCGCCGCGGTCACCGACCTGTCCAGCAAGAACCCGGTCGCCGACATCATCGTCGACCAGTCCGGCATGCTGTACCGCATCCACCTGTCGGCCCCGGCCAACATGTATGTGGATGTCCTGTCCGTCGCCTGACGCGACGCCACGGCTTTCAAAATGCGAAAGGGCGGCCTTGCAGCTATTGCAGCCGCCCTTTGTCGTTCCGGCCCTCCAGCCGGGCCAGCGCGCGGTTCAGCAGCCGGGGCGGCAGCATCGCCACGGCACCGTCGCGAACCGCACGCACATCCTCGATGTCGAGACCGGTGGCGGCGGCCAGCTGATGGTCGTCCAGCTCGCGGTCCTCCGCCAGCAGCGTGATCCATCCCGCCAGCGTGCGGGCCTGGACCAGTTCGGTCCGGTCGTTGAACCACAGACCGGCACCCGGCCGGCCAATCGGTGTTGCGTTTTCGAAAGGCATGTCGGGATCGAACGACGTCATGGACGCACCTCCCCTCAGCTGTTTCTTTCGCACTCGCAGCAAATATGCGCCTTGATCCGGTGATTTTGTTCACCTTCATCTACGAAGTCTGCCGAAGGATTCCAGAGGGTGGTAGGCATTATTCGGCACCTCCAACGAATTTTTCGCTGTCTTTTTGCGCTGCGGCACACCCTGAAAACCCCGCCCGGGTGCCTTTCCGCGATTCTTTGAAACTGTCTTCGCCGGCCGGGGGCTAGGGCCAAGGCGTGGCTTCGGCGTATAACCGGTGCCATCGTCCTGTCTCCTCAGTGCATTTCGGAACCGCCGATGCCCGATTCTCTGCTGTCCGGACCGGCCCTTCTCGCCCGCATCGACGCCCTGGCGGCGATCAGCGCGGAGGAGGGGCGGCTGTCGCGCCTCTACCTGACGCCGGAACACCGCCGCGCCAACGACCTCGTCGCCGGCTGGATGCGCGAGGCGGGGATGGGCGTGCGCGAGGATGCGGTCGGCAACATCATCGGCCGTTACGAGGGCGAGCGGCCGGGGCTGCCGGCCCTGCTGATCGGCTCGCACCTCGACACCGTGCGCGATGCCGGGCGCTATGACGGCATGCTGGGGGTGCTGACCGGCATCGCCGTGGTCGCCGACCTGAACGCCCGCGGCCGGCGCCCGCCCTTCGCCGTCGAGGTGATCGGCTTCGGCGACGAGGAGGGCACGCGGTTCCAGTCCACGCTGATCGGCAGCCGGGCCATCGCCGGCACCTTCGATCCGGCGGTGCTGGAGACCCGCGACGCCGCCGGCACCCGGCTGGCCGACGCCATGACGGCCTTCGGGCTCGACCCCGCCGCCTGGGCCAGCGCCGCCTACAAGGCCAACGACGTCCTGGCCTATGCCGAGCTGCACATCGAACAGGGGCCGGTGCTGGAGGCGCTGGGCCGCCCCGTCGGAATCGTCACCGCCATCGCCGGCGCCACCCGGCTGGCGGTGACGGTGGAGGGGATGGCCGGCCATGCCGGCACCGTGCCGATGACCCTGCGCCGCGACGCGCTGGCGGCGTCGGCCGAAATGATCCTGGCGGTGGAGCAGCTCTGCTCCGGACAGGAGCGGCTGGTCGGCACCGTCGGCCGGATCGAGGCGTCGCCCGGCGCCACCAACGTCATCCCCGGCAAGGTCCGCTTCACCATCGACCTGCGCGCCGACCGCGATCCCCTGCGGCTGGAGCGGGTCGGCGCCGTCCGCGCCCGGCTGGAGGCGATCGCCGACGCCCGCGGCGTCGCCATCGGTTTCGAGACCCTGCATGAAAGCCCGGCCGTCGCCTGCCACCCGGCACTGATGGCGCAGTTCGCCGCCGCCGCATCCGCCGAAGGGCTGGACGCCCCGGAGCTGCCGAGCGGCGCCGGCCATGACGCCATGGCGGTGGCGGCGCTGACCGACATCGCCATGCTGTTCGTGCGCTGCGAACGCGGCATCTCGCACAACCCGGCCGAACGCATCACCGCCGCCGACGCCGAGGCGGGAGCCCGCGTGCTCGCCCGCTTCGTCGAGAATTTCCAGCCCGCAACCTCCATCCCGTGACGGACCGCCTGCCATGACCGACCTGTCCCCCTCCCTCGCCGCCACCTTGGATGAGGCGGTGAACGCCCGCTTCGACGAGGAGGTCCGTTTCCTGGCGGAGCTGGTGAAGGTGCCGTCCGACAACCCGCCGGGCGACTGCGCCCCCCACGCCGTCCGTGCCGCCGAGCTGCTGGAGGCGATGGGCTTCACGGTGGAGCGCCACCCGGTGCCGGCCGAGCTGGTGCGGGCGAACGGCATGATCAGCGCCACCAATCTGGTGATCCGCCACCGCTTCGGCGATGGCCCTACGGTCGCGCTGAACGCCCATGGCGACGTGGTGCCGCCCGGCGAGGGCTGGTCGAGCGATCCCTACGGCGCCGAGATCCGCGACGGCGTGATGTATGGCCGCGGTGTGGCGGTGTCGAAGTCGGACTTCGCCACCTACGCCTTCGCGCTGCGGGCGCTGATGGCCTCGCAGGCCGCGCTGAAGGGCACGGTCGAGCTGCATCTGACCTATGACGAGGAGGCCGGCGGCGAGATCGGGCCGAAATGGCTGCTCGACCAGGGCATTTCCAGGCCGGATTACGCGGTGTCGGCCAGCTTCGCCTATTCGGTGGTGACCGGGCACAATGGCTGCCTGCATCTGGAGGTGCAGGTCGACGGCAAGTCCGCCCATGCCGCCCGCCCCGACACCGGCCATGACGCGCTGGAGGCGGCGACCGGCATCCTGACCGCGCTCTACGCCCACCGGCCGGAACTGGCGACGCGCCGGTCGGGCGTCACCGGCATCACCCACCCGTCGCTGACGGTCGGGCTGATCCAGGGCGGCATCAACACCAACGTGGTGCCCGACCGCGTCACCTTCCGCCTCGACCGCCGCATGATCCCGGAAGAGAACCCGGCGGAGGTCGAGGGCGAACTGCGCAGCCTGATCGAAGGGGCAGCCGCAGGCCGTGACGGCATCCGCGTCACCATCCGCCGCATCCTGCTGGCCCGCCCCTTCCGCTCCGTCGGCGATGCGCCACGGCTGGCGGCCCTGTTCGCCGCCCAGGCGCAGGAGGTGCTGGGCGTGCCGGTCGGCCAGAACGGCATCCCGCTCTACACCGACGCCCGCCATTATTCGGAAGCCGGCATCCCCACCATCCTCTACGGCGCCGGCCCGCGCGACCTGCTGGAGGCCAACGGCCACCGCGCCGACGAGAAGCTGGTGCTGGAGGATCTGCGGCGGGCGACCCAGGTGGTGGCGCGGTCGCTGGCGGAACTGCTGGCCTGATTGGGGTGTGATCACCCGGCCTTGCGGGCGAGATAGCTCCGAAGCGAGGCCGGGACGATCATCCTGTGCATCGGCTTGACCACCAGCATGTAGGTCCTGCCGAGCCGGTTCTTCGTCCTGACCACCGTGGTGACCGCCGCCCAGTGACCGTTCCCGTCGGACGGCAGCTTGCGCACCGACAGCCAGACGTCGAGATGCCGGTCGCGGTCGCACACGACCGCCTCGTCCTCGCGGCTCTCGACCAGCGTGAAGATGCCGATCCTGTCGCCGGGCCGGTAGGAACCAATTGGCTTCGCCGGATCGACGGCGCCGAGCGCCCCCAGATCCTTCAGGCCGATCAGCCGGACGGCCTTGTTCCGCAGCCACATCATCCCCTCGATCCAGGCCGGGCTGGCGGCCAGCACGTCGATGAGGAGTTCCAGGGCGGACAGCCCCGGATCGGGCACCGGAAAGCGGTAGCAATCGTGGAAGTCCGCCGTCGGGAGACGCGGATACAACGCGCAGCCGGCCGGAACCTCCGAAAGCTCAATCCGGTGCATCGGAACGGTCTCCGCAGGACATGGCAATTCGACCGACGTTCCGCCTCAACCGGGGCTCGTGTCAATACGCCTCCCGTGCCCTTCCCGGATGTGCTCCCTACCCCACCCGTTCACCGGACGGCAGCCCCCCCGATGGCAAACCAAGGTTCCAGCCGGGCAGTTCCGAGCCGGCGGGGTCGGCCTGCGCCGCGCTGTCCAGATTGGCCAGATGGCGGTCGATCATCCGGTCCAGCCGGTCGCGCGCCTCCCACACCGTCAGGCTGTGGTCGGAGCGGTCGAGATAGGCCACCTCGATGCCGGGCAGGCCGTCCAGGGCGCGGCCGCCCTCGCCCAGATGCAGGTAGAACTCGGCCAGCGTCATGTCGCCGCTGCTGTAGACCACCAGCACCCGCCGGCCTTCCGCCGACAGGCGGCGGAACATGCGCAGCGCGTGGCGGGTCAGGCCGGTGCGGAGAAGCAGCTTGCGGACGAAACGGCCGGCCAGCCGTTTGGTCAGCCCGGTCAGGCGGGCGGGCTTGCGGAAGCTGGCGCGCAGCCGGGACGGCTTCAGCGCCTCCATCAGATATTCCCTGGTGGAGCGGAAGGCGACCGTCCGCATCAGTTCCGACACGGCGATGCCGCCGCCCATCTCGAACCGGCCGGGGTTCAGCACGATCTGGCCGACGACGCGGTCGTCACCCAGGCCGGCATGCAGGGCAGGCGTTCCGCCGGCGCACAGGCCGATGACGACGACGCGCTCGTGCCCCTGCTCCTCCAGCCAGCCGAGTGCTGCGCGGACGTCGTCCATCACCTCCTTGTTGTAGAGCAGATTGTCGGGGAAGCCCGGACGGTCGGGGCTGTCGCCGATGCCGGCGGCATCGATGCGCAGCGAAGTGTAGCCGCGCGCCGCCAGCCGCCGCGCCTGCACCACCGTGGCGCGGCCGGAGCCGACATGGTGGGTGGCGCCGCTGTTCAGGAACAGGATGGCGGGCCGGTTGCCGGCCGGATCGGCCAGGACGGGCGTGCAATAGATGCCGAACAGCTCCGGTGCGGTGCCGAAGAAGATCGGACGTTCGACCGCGGTCGGCATCATCAGCCCGGCGGGCCGGTCCGGCGGCGGGGTGGCGCCGGTGACGACCGGCGCGGCGGCGACGATCCAGCGCAGCACCGGCTCGAACGCCGCGGCGGCCTGGGCGCGCTGCGGCTGCTGGGTCAGCTCCATTATGCCGCTGACGCCCATCGGTTCGGCCACCGCGCCCAACGTGCGCCAGCGGGCGGCCAGCTTCACCGGCGTCTTCCCTTCCGGCCGGTCGGCGATCAGGATGCGCGGGGCCGGCAGGGCCGGCGCGTCGCAGGGGTTGAGGCCGCCGAGCGTCAGCGCGGTTTCCGGCGTCAGCGGCATGCCGATGACGTTCAGCCAGGAGGCGCGCTCCGGCGGTTCCGGGTTGCAGACCGGGCGCAGCACGATGGACGACAGCGTCTGGAGTTCGCGGACCGCCTTGCGGCCCGAGGTGATCGGCGCCAGCAGGACCAGCCTGTCGATGCCCTGCCCGTCCGCCGCCATCTCCAGCGCGGCGGCGGTGGCGAGCAGCGCGCCCATGCGGAAGCCGACCAGGGTCACGTCGGTGACGCCGGTGTCCTCGCGCAGGCGGCGGACCGCCGCCTTGATGCCGTCGAGCCAGGCGCGAACCCGGTCCGGCTCGCCGTCGTCGCCGGCCGAATCGCCCGATCCGGGATAATCGAACCGCAACGTCGGCAGCCCGGCCCCCGCCAGACTCTCGGCGAAGCTCTTCCAGGCCCGGTGGGCGCATAGCTCCTCATAGCCGTAGGGACCGCAGAGGACCACCCCGCGCCGTCCCTCCGCCGGGTGCAACCATCCGAAACAACCCTCGAACACCACCGGTGTCGGCTTCATGCGTTCCCCCTGTAGCGGACGGGCGCCAGCGCGTTCAGCGCGTGGACCTCGCCATCGGGCACCATCCGTCCGGCCGATGCCGTCCCGTCCGTAACCCCAACCCCAACTCCCGAGCCGGCCCGCGGCCGCAGGCGGACCAGCCGCTCGACGCCGGGAGGCAGATGGAACCAGCCGTCGTCGGCCTGGAACCGCCCGTCCTCCACATGCACCGAACAGGCGAAGCGCCTGGTGGCAAGCCGCAACGCCCAGTCGTCCCCGCCCCCGCTCCCTTGGGCCTCCACCACCGCCGTCAGGTCGAGATCCTGCCGCGGCAGCGAACGTCCCTTGGGGAAATAATGAGACTCGTCGATTGGTTCCGCGCCCCTTTCGGCCGACAGCAATTGCGCCGTCACCACATCGTGCGAGATAGGCCCAAACCGGTAGGCGTAGGTCGTGTCAAAAAAGCGGTCGGACAGTTCGGCGGCGGCCAGCGCCACCGCACTCCTCGCCGGCAGCGTCACCGGCCGCTCCGCCTTCAGCACAGGCACCACCCCATCGCGCCAAGCCGTCAGCCGCAGCAGCGCTTCCACCGGCCGGGCGGTGTCGTTGACCAGATGGACTGCCAGCCCATTCACCCCCTCGTCGGTCAGGATGACCCGCAGCGGGCGGAAGGCGCGCCTCAGCGCGTACCAGGCCGGCTTCGGCGAGCCGTCGGCGCCGACCACGCCCCAGCCGGCGCCCCAACCACTACCGGGCCACGGATCGCGCCACTGCCAGACCAGCCCGCCGGCACAGCTCGATCCGGCGCGCCGCCACTCGTCGAACACCGCCTGCATCACCTCGCCGGTCACCGCGCGCGACAGGCGGCGGTAGCGGTCGGGGTCCTCATAGCGCAGGCGGCGCGGATCGACGGCGTAGAGCGTCTCCAGATAATGCTCGCGCACATCCTCGAAGTCCCAGGAGGCGCCGGGATCGCGCGGCACCCGCGCCTTCCAGCGGGGATGGTGAAGCGCCGGGACGCCGAGCGGATCGTCCGCCGGGAGGTTGGCGAAGGCGAGGCATTCGCTGGCGAAGCGCACCCCCGCCCGCCGGGCATCCTCCAGCGGCCTCAGATAGGCGCCGACGCCGTAATAATGGGTCACCCCGGCATCGGCGATGAAGGGCAGCGGCCCGCCGCTGGGCGAGTTCGGCACCCGGATCAGGTCGGGCCGCCGGGCCACCGATTCCTCGGCGATCACCGCCGTCAGGGCTGCTTGCGTCCAGGAGGCGCGGGGCAGGCCCAGCATGGCCGCCTGCTGCTCCATCTCGCTGCCACCGCAGAGCACCGCCAGCGACGGCGAGGCCTGGGTGCGGTCGAGCAGCTGCGCGATCTCGGCCCGCACGCTGGTCAGGAAGGCGGCGTCGGTGGGATAGTCGAAGTTGGCGAACATGGCGTCCTGCCAGACCAGATGGCCCAGTTCGTCGCACAGCTCGAAGAAGGCATCGCCCTCGTACAGCATGGTGCCGCCGACACGGACCATGTTGGCGCCGGCCTCGCGCAGCCGGCGCAGCTCCGGCTCATAGGCGGCGCGGTCCGAGGACAGCCCGACCAGATCGACCGGGACCCAGCAGCCGCCCCGGCAGAACACCCGCTCGCCATTCACCAGCAGCGCGAAGCCATTGCCGTCCAAACCGCGGTCGACGGCCAACGAGCGGAAGCCGACGCGGCCGAGGTCGACTTCGACCGATCCAATCCGGGCGGTCACGCCGTGCAGAACCGGCTCGCCATGGGTGTGCGGCCACCAGGGCTCGACGCCGGGCAGGGTCAGGTCGGCCTGGAAGCCGTCGACGCCATCGAAGGCGAGCGGCGCCGTATGGCCGGCTACCTCGACCGATCCGGCGGTGCCGGGCGTCGCTCCCTCCACGGTCAGGCGCAGCGAGAGGTGGCCGTCCCGCCCGTCATAGCCGCTGCGCAAATCGGCGGCGACCACGCGCAAGGGGCCGGTCTCCTCCACCAGCTCCACCGGGCGGAAGGGGCCGACGGCGTGGAACGGCGGGCACCAGCCCGGCATATGGCCCAGCAGGGTGGTGCGGACGAAGCGCAGCCCCGCCGGTTCGGCCAGCTTCGGCCGCCAGCGGGCCCGGCCCTTCTTCGCCGCCAGCACCGGATGCAGGGCGTGGAAGCGGATGGACAGTTCCGCCTCGCCGTCCAGCGTCACCGGCACCTCATGGGCCAGATACATGCTGTCGGAGGTCAGGATGCGCTCGCCGTCCAGCCGCACCTCCGCGATGGTGGCGAGGCCGTGGAAGCGCAGGACATGGGGGCCATGGCCGATCAGGCTGGTTCGGTAGACGAAATCCCTGTCGTGAAGCGGCGCGGGGTCCTCCTGAGACCACAGTCCGGCGGCCTGGAGGGCCTGGGCGGCGGTGCCGGGCACCGGGGCGGGCATGCCCTCCCCGCTCTCCGGTCCGCCGGGCGCCGAGACGGTCAGCGTCCATCCCCGATCCAGAAGGGTCCGAATTTGTCCCGTGACCGATCGGATGCGGGCCATCGCCGCTCACCCGTAACGGCGGGCCAGACTGCCCAGGACGGTGTCGTAGCCCCGTTCCAGCCGGTCGAAGCTGTCGGTCAGGTCGGGCGCCTTGCGCCGGGCCACGGTGCGGGCCAGCTGGAACTGCATGGCCTTGGCGCCCTCGGCGATCGACTGGCAGGCCTCCACCGCGTCGGCCGGGCCGTCGAGCCAGCGGAGATGGGCGCCCAGCAGTTCGAAATTGGCGCCGAGCTGGCGCAGCAGGTTGAAGGCGTAGAGGTGGAAATACTCCATCGGCCGGGCCAGCAGCCGGTCGAGATGCTCCGGGAAGGCGGCGCGGTAGGCCGTCACCGGATTGCCGGCCGGCCGGCGGGCGAGGTGGCGGCGCAGCAGCTCCAGCGACGCGGTGACCAGCGCCCCGCCCTCCAGAGCCTTCCTGCTCGGCTTCACGAACTCGACATAGGGGAAGAGCGGCCCGGCCGCCGCCGCGGCGACACCCTGGTAATCGGCGCCGTCGAGCCGGTAGAAGCCGGCATTGTGGAAATAATCCATCGTCCCGGCGGCCGGGTCGATGCGGACGATGCCGACCGTGGTCTTCACATGGGTGGTGCCGTAGGAGGTGCCGCGGGTGTCCGGCAGGTGGAAGCCGTCGACCTCCACCAGCACCAGCCCGCCGCCGCCAAGATTATCGGGCGGACTGCGCCGCAACTGCTCGGCCACATGGGTCTCGACGCTGTCGTAGATCGCCAGCTCCTGCACGCGCAGGCCGTACAGGGTCTCCAGATCCTCCAGCGGCACCTTGAAGAAGGTGAACTGGTCGCCTTCGAAATCCTGGGTGACGGTGAAGCCCAGCATGGCCCGCGGCTCCAATCCGCGGGCATGCAGCGCCTCGATCCACAGATCGACGTAGCAGTTGGTCTCCGGCCAGATGCGCTCCCCCTGGTGCAGGGGATGGCGGTCGTAGCCGTCGGGGTGGCGCTGCGTCCACATGGCTCCGCTCACCCCCACAGGACCTTGCGCACCGACGCCGGCCACTGCGCGGTGTCGAAGCCGTGGTGGCGGAACAGCGCCAGCGCCACGCGTTCCATTCCGAAACCGACGCAGGCGGTGTGGGCGACGCCGCCATCGGCGGTGTGGATGTCCCACAGATGGCCGAAATGGTCCTGGTGATAGTTGAAGCTGAGGCAGGCGGTCGGCTTTTCGGTGCTGGTGATCGGGATCAGCAGCTCGAACTTCAGCTTCTGCTCGCGCTGGCTGTTCGACAGCATGGCGCCGGCCCGGCCGAAGAAGGGGTCGTTGGCGACATCGACGTCGAGCGGCACGTCGAGCGTGCCCATCATCTCGCGCCCGCGCTCCAGCCACAGCTCGCGGAACTCCACCACCTGATCGGGGGTGCCGATGCGGATGTACTCGCGCATGCGGAACAGCTGCATGCGGGCCGGGTCGATCGACGGTTCATGCCGGAAGCAGTAGGAGAAGACGTCGATCAGCTTGCCCTCGCCGGGCAGCGGGCCGCGGCGGGCGATGGTCGGATAGACGGGATAGCAGGCGGCCGGCGTCATCACCACGTCGGTCGCGACCTGATCCTCGGTCCAGTCCTGCCCCTCCTCCAGCCGGCGCAGCAGGGTGCGGTGGGCCTTTTCGTCGCCGCCGAAGCTGTGGATGGTGCCGGCCAGATGGGGAAAGCTCTTCAGATACTCGCTTTCCTCGAAATACTGGCGGTTCAGGGCCGGCGGGAAGCGCATCACCTCCGCCCCGTCCTGGCCGCCCCAGCGGGTGACCAGCGCGTCGAAACGCTCCACCACATCCTCGAAGACCCCGCTGCGGCCATAGAGGCCATCCACCCCGGTGGGGATCAGCAGGCCCGCTTCCACCAGCTCGTCGCGATAGGCGGCCTGGGCGGCCGTGATGTCGACCATGTTCATTCGAAAGGCCCCGACCCGTCGCGCTGGACGAGAAGCTGGGTGGAGATGTGCGACATGATGCGGTCGTTGCCGATCATGAGCGCGGCGGAATGGGCGTCGCGGAGATGGCGGCCCAGGCTGTAAGGGGTGTCGTTGCGGTAGCCGGCGAGGCCGCAGGTGCGGATCGCCGCCTCCACGATCTCGCGCACCAGCTCCGAGGTGGTGACCTTCAGCGTGCCCATGGCGGTGGCGAAGGACAGCCCGGTCAGCAGTTCCGGCGAGCCGCAGGCCAGTTCGTACTGGCGGATGGCGGTCAGAATGACGGCCTTCATCTGCTGGAGCTTGGCGGTCGCCTCGGCCAGCCGCACGGCGGACGCCGGGGTGGTGCCGGGCTTGCGCTTGGCCTCCGATCGGACGAAGGCGCGGGCTCGGCTGACGGCGTCGGCGGCGATGCCGAGCCAGGTGCTGCTCCACAGGATGTGGGTCACCGGCAGCATGGTCTGGGCCGACAGGTCGGCATAGGGCAAGGGCAGGATCTGGCCGATGACGCCGGCCGCCTCGAGCCGGTAGCCGTCGGAGCAGGTGCCGCGCATGCCCATCGCGTCCCAGCGGGTGGTCTTCTCCAGCCGGTAATCGTCCCTGGTCACCACCACCAGCACCTGATCCGACGACGGGGCATCGGGGTTGCGGCGCGCGGTGACCAGGATCACGTCCGACTGGTCGCCGTAGGAGATGACGGACGCGTTCTTTGCCAGGGTGAAGCCCTCACCCCCAGCTCCCTGATCTGCCCGCACCGCGCAGACGCTGTTGCGGATGTCGCCGCCGGTCTCGGCCTCGGTCGTGGCGGAGCCGAGGAGGAGTTGTTCGGCGGCGATGCGCGCCATCAGGCCGCGATGCCAGGCGTTGTCGCCATGGTTGACCAGACAGGCGATCTGGATCTGGTGCATGGCGTAGATCATGCCGGTGGCGGCACAGCCGCGGGCCAGCGCATGGCAGGCCGCAGCCACTTCGAACAGCGAGGCACCGCCGCCGCCGAGTTCCGCCGGGATCATGACACCCAGCAGCTTCTGCTCGCGCAAGGCATCGAAGGCCTCGGTGGGGAACCGGCCGTCGCGGTCGACGGCTTCGGCATGGCGCGCGGCGATCTCGGCGCCGATGGCGCGCGCACGGGCCGCAACATTGACCGAGCCGGATGTCGGCTCGACCAAGCCGGCCGGGGCGGCGTTCACGCCTCGCCCCCGTTTACGAGGCCGCGCACCGCGTCGCGGATGGCGGCGATGCTCTCGAAGGTGCGGCGGTTCAGCAGCTTTTCGGGAAACTCGACGTCGAACTGCTCCTCCAGCCCCAGCATCAGGCCGACACAGCCGTGCGAGGTGAGGCCGGCGGCATAGAGGTCGTCATGGAGGGCGAGCGTCCCGGCATCGACCGCCAGACCGCCGCATTCCGCCAGGACGGAGCGGATGCCGGCGATCATCCCGTCATCTGCTCCCCCGGCGGCCCCGCCGGAGATCCCGCTGGCGGCGGAAGCGGAGAGGCCGGCGACCCCGGCGCTCAGGGAACCCTGGAAGGATGGATTGTAAGGCGGGCTGGCATCCTGCGGCATTCTCGAAATTCCCTCGGGCAAACTTGCTGATCAGAAGCTAGCCACGCCACCCCCGTGCTTCCACTCGGCATCGGTATGGCGGCAACGCTATCCAAGTGATCGCTTTTTCGCCGGTGGGGGTAAGCACAGGGATAGGGTCGGTCGATGGCCCGGATGCCTTTGGTGCTGCCCGCTATGGCCATGATCCTTGCGCATAGGCTCAGCTTTCGGCTTGGGCTTGGCCATTGGCTGGCAAGGCGTCGGGCCTCCTGCGCCGCGGACCAACAACGCCGCCGGTGGGCAATGGAGTTTCCCGCGGGTGAAATTTTTCCATCCGCGATGGCTACCTCTTCCGTATAGCGGAAAGGCAGGAACTATCTTTTCTCGTCAGCGGAAAAGAAGTTGACGGCTGGTCGCCCCGTCGAAAAGCATGCAATGGCCGGTGTGGCCGATGGTCGCAAGCGCCCCTTGGCGCTTGCATTGCCATGATTGCGCACAATGCGGACTTGTGGCCCCACGGGAGGCCGCCGACGCCCGGCCAGAGTTCGTATGGGCAGAGTTCGTTTGGGCAGAGTTCGTGCCGGCCTCTTTTTCGTGCAGATCGACCAGCGACCACACCCGTCTTTCAGGGGAACCGACGCCATGACCACCGCCGCACCCGCCGCCCCACAGCCGGGCTCCGCCCCATCCGCTGACTTCTCCGGCGGGGATGCCGGGTACCGCCCGACGGTGAAGATGGGTGTGCGGGCCAAGCTGATGCTGGCCTTCGCCGGCATGGCGGCGATGACGGTGGCGGCGAGTGCGGTCGGCCTGATGTCCTTCTCCGCGGTCGAACAACCGATGGCGCAGATCGCCGACACCAGCCTGCCGGAGATGGAGCTGGCGACCCGGCTGGCCGGCGAAAGCGGCGCCATCGCCTCGGCCGCCCCCATGCTGGACGGCGCCGACAGCCAGGAGGAGCGGGAACGGCTGCGGACGGACGCGCAGGAGCGCGCCCGCCGCTTCCTGTCGCTGGTGGACGAGCTGGCCGGACGCCGGCCGCAGGACCCGCTGCTGTCGGAGGTGCGCGAGACCGGCAACGCGCTGATCGCCACGCTGGACCGCATCAACGACGGCGTGGCGCGGCGCCTGTCCCTGCATGGCCGGCGCGAGGCGGCCTCCGCCCGGCTGGCCCAGACCTATGATGGCTTCCTCAAGACCCTGGCGCCACTCGTGGACGGCGCCGGTCAGGCCTTGCAGGAAAAAGGCATGGCGCTCGACGGCGGCACCGACCGTGACATGGGGACGCTGTCGGACGCCGTGCGGTCGATGATCGCACTCTATGACCTGCGCGGCGGCATCGCCGGCGCGCTCGACGCCATGAACCGGTCCGGCACCGCGCTGGACGCCAAGGCCATCGGCGAGTTGCAGCAGGCCTATCTGGAAGCGTCCTCCCAGGTGACCGGCACGCTCGGCACGCTGGGCGACCGCCTGCCGGCCGACACCGCCGGCAGGATCGATGCGCTGTTCCTGTTCGGCTATGGCAAGGACAATGTCTTCGACCTGCGCCGCGCCGCCCTGGACGGCACCGAGAACAGCGGCGGCGTGGCCGACCGGCGGCTGGCCGAGCGGCTGACGTCCGCCCGGACCCAGGCCGCCCAGCTGCTCGACGGGCTGAAGGCGCCGCTGCGCAAGGTGCAGAGCGACATCAAGCGCGCCAACTTCGACATCCGTTCCCAGGTGCAGGAGGCGGTGCAGGACCTGCTCGGCCGCGGGCTGGAGCAGTTCCGCACGAACCTGGAGCTGTCGACCTACGGCACCGCCCTGACCGGCGCCCTGAGCGAGGCGGCGCAGGCCCCCGATGCCGCGCGGCTGGATCTGCTGGAGAAGCGCTTCGCCGCCGCGTCCTCGTCGCTCTATGAGCGGATCGGCACGCTGCGCGGGCAAAGTGGCGAGAATGCCGCCGGCACCGAGGTGCTGGCCGCGCTGGTGAAGGCGCTGATCGGCTTCGGCCGCGGCGAGGAAGGGGTGATCGCGCTCCGCCGCGGCGAGTTGGCGGCGATGGCCGACACCGAAAGGATGCTCGCCGAGAACCGGGAGCTGGCCCAGCGCTTCGCCGCCACCGTCGACCGCAAGATCGCCGCGATGCGGGAAGAGGCGAAGGCCGCGGTCGCCGGCACCGACAGCACCATCGCCGCCGGCCGCCACATGCTGATCCTGTTCGCGGTCGGCAGCCTGATCGGCGCCGCCGCCCTGGCCTGGCTGGTGGTCGGCCGCCACATCGTCGCCCGGCTGAGCGCGCTGTCCGACGCCATGCGGGCGATCGCCGACGGCCGGCTCGATGCGCCGATCCCCGCCGCCGGTGCGGACGAGATCGGCGACATGACCCGCGCCCTGATGATCTTCCGCGACACCGCCAACGAGGCGAAGGCCGCCAACGCCCGTGCCGAGGCGGAGCGCGGCCGGGCGGCCGGCGAACGCCGCCGCGCCATGGTCGAGATGGCGGAGAATTTCGAGAGCAGCGTCCGCGGCGTGCTCGACCGCGTCGCCCAGGCCGCCGGCGAGATGCAGGACATGGCCGAACGCATGAGCCGCAGCGCCGACCTGACCGCCGGGGAGGCGACGACCGCCGCCGGCAGTTCCCAGCAGGCCGAAGGCAACGTCAAGGCGGTCGCCGCCGCGACGGAGGAGCTGTCGGCCTCGATCCAGGAGATCGGCACCCAGGTCCATGCCTCCAGCCAGATCGCCCGCAAGGCCGCCGACGAGGCGGAGCGCACCGACCGCACGGTGGAGGGGCTGGCCCAGACCGCCGGCCGCATCGGCGAGGTGGTCGGGCTGATCCAGTCGATCGCCGGCCAGACCAACCTGCTGGCGCTGAACGCCACCATCGAGGCGGCCCGCGCCGGCGAGGCCGGCAAGGGCTTCGCCGTCGTCGCGTCGGAGGTGAAGGGGCTCGCCACCCAGACCGCGAAGGCGACGGAGGACATCTCCGCCCAGATCGCCGCCATGCAGTCGGTGACCCAGGAGGCGGTGGACGCCATCCGCTCGATCGCCGGCACCATCCGCGAGGTGAACGAGATCGCCGCCACCATCGCCGCCGCGGTGGAGCAGCAGAGTGCGGCCACCCGCGAGATCGCCCGCAATGTCGGCGAGGCGGCGGACAGCACCCAGCATGTGCGCGGCAACATCGACAGCGTCGCCGAAGCGGCGCGGGAGTCGGGGGAGTCGGCCAACCGCGTGCTGTCGGCCTCCTCCACCGTGCAGGACCAGCTGCGGACGCTGGCCGGTCAGGTCGACGGGCTGGTCGGGGAAATGCGGGCGGCCTGAGCAGCCTTCCGGGGACGGGCTACGGCCCGTCCGCCAGGTCTTGCAGGCCGTCCAGGTCGCAGCGGAAGCGGTTGGGCCGCAGCTCTTCCAAGAGGCCCTGCCGCTTCAGTTCCGCCACCACGCGGCTGGCGGTCTCGGTGGTGATGCCCAGCACGGCGCCGACATCCTCCCGGCCGAAGAAGTCGCATTCGCCCCGGTCGTCGACCAGGGTCAGGAACAGCCGGGCGACCCGTGCCCGGGCGCTGCCGGTGCCGAGTTCGACCAGGAAGGCGTCGGCCCGCTCCACCGCCTGATGCCAGCGGCGCATCAGCTGCTGGTGCAGGTGCTGCGTCTCCTCCGACAGGCGCTGGATCACCGCGCGCGGGATGCGGCAGGTCAAAACCGGGTGGATGGCGATGGCGGTGTGGCGATAGGGCTCGCCCAGCGCAGCCTCCAGCCCGGCGGTGTCGCCGGTGCGCAGGAGACGGACGATGCGCTGGCCGCCATTCGGCAGATACTGCACCAGCTTCACCAGCCCGCCGCGCACGGTGTAGAGCGCCGCCGGCTCGTCGCCGACATGATAGAGCGCCGCGCCCGGCGCCACCGTCATCTCGTCGATCGGCAGATGGATCAGCTTGAAATCGGGTTCCGTCAGGTCGGCGAACAGCGCCGAGTCCCGGATGCCGCACCCCCGGCAATTCGCCAGCCCCCGCCATGCCGCGTTGATGCTGGTCTTCTTCACGCTCATGTCCATGATGGTGCGGGGCGGCTATTCTGTGGGTACGAACGGTGACCGCCGCGCAGTGTGGCAGCTTTTCGGACGGGTTCCAAGGTTCCGGGGAGCTTCTAGGCCGCGCTTTCGGCCACCGGCGGGACTTCGCGGAACTCCTCCCGCAGGGTGACGGCGCCGTTGGTGCGCTCCAGCACCAGCTTGCGGCCGTGATGGGCGTCCAGCCCGGCATGATGGCCGATGGTCAGCAGGGTGGCGTGCGGCAGCTCCCGCTCCATCAGGGACAGCAGTTCCTCCTCCGCCGGAGGATCGAGGCTGTCGGTGGCGTCCTCCAGGAAGATCCAGTCGGGGCGGCGGATCAGCAGCCGGGCGAAGCCCAGGCGCTGGCGCTCCGGCACCGACAGCACCTCGTCCCAATGGTCGCGGCTGTCCAGCCGGTCGACCAGATCGGGCAGCCCGACGCTGACCAGCGCTTCCGCCGCCTTGTCGTCGCCGACCGAGGAGGAGGCGCCGGGATAGGCCAGCACCGCGCGCAGGCTGGCATGGGGCAGATAGGGACGTTCGGGCATGAAGAAGACGCGGGTGTGGGCCGGCAGGGTGATCAGCCCGCGGCCCCAGGGCCAGACGCCGGCCACCGCCCGGAACAGGCGGATGGTCGCCGTGGCGTCGCCGCCGATCAGCACGCGGTCGCCCGGCCGCACCTCCAGATCGAAAGGATGGACGACGGCCGTGCCGTTCGGCTCGTCGATGGCGACGCCGCGGAAGGTCAGGGTGCTGTGCTCGTCGGCGCGAACCAGCTGGATATGGCCGTCCGGCACGTCGCAGACGTCGCGGTCCAGCCGCACCAGCGCGTCGTGCAGGTTCAGCACGCGCTCCACCGACGCCCGCCATTCGGCGACGCGCGGCAGATTGTCGATCGGCCAGGACAGGGCGCCGACCGTCTGCTGGAAGGCCTGCGCCGTCTGCATCAGCACGCCCAGCGTGATGGTGCCGGCGATGTAGCGCGGGGCGGCGACCAGGATCGGGAAGGCGGCGGACAGCACGGAATAGCTGGCGCTGAACACCATCATGTGGCTGAGCGCCCGGGTCTGGCCGTTCCAGCCCCGCACCACCCCGCCGAACAGGCCGGCGAGATGCCCGCGCTCCGCCGACTCCCCATGCAGCAGGGCGATGGTCTGGCCGTTCTCGCGGATGCGGGCCAGCGCGAAGCGGAAATCGGCCTCGTAGCCCTGGCGCCGGTTGACCGCATTGACCAGCGGCTGGCCGATCAGCATGGCGATGGTGGTGCCCATCGCGGCGTAGAGCAGCGCCACGAACAGCAGATGGCCCGGAATCGCCAACTCCGTCCCCAGCAGCGTGACCGACAGGGTGCCGGACAGCATCCACAGGATGTTGGTGAAGCTGATCAGCAGAAGCGCGCAGTAGGTCAGCGAATGGCCGAGGTCGATCGCCATCTCCGCGGTGATGCGGATGTCCTCGGCGATGCGGCCGTCGGGGTTGTCGTGCTCGCCCGGCATGTAGGCGATCTGGTGGTGGCGGCCGCGGCGCAGCCAGTCTTCCAGCAGCTTGCGCGTCAGCCAGTCGCGCCAGCCCATCTGCAGCCGGCGCTTCACCCGCAGATGCAGCACGACGATGACGATGTTGTAGAGGATGATCAGCCCGACCAGACCGATCATGGTCAGGAAGCGGTCCATGGAGCGCTGTTCGAGCGCGTCGAACAGCCGCTCGCTCCACAGATTGATCAGGACGGGGACCGAGACCTGCCCGACCGTCAGCACCACCAGCGCCACGGTCAGCGCCCAGACGGTCACCCGCGACCGGCCATGCCAGTAGCCGCCCGCGAGAGCCAGGAAGCGGCGGGCGAAGCCGGGCGTGTCGCCGCCGGATTTGCCGTCACCCTTGCTGCCGTCCTTATCGTCGGTCATGCCGCCCATCCCGGGCCTCCGCCCTCAATCCTTCAACGTCCGTATAACTAACGAATAGGACGCGACAGGCCGAAAGTACAGGGGTAGGGGCGAAAGAAGGGTTAAAGCCGTCCAGTTCTCACGACCTCGGCCAGAAAGCGGTAGCTGTCCTTGGGCGTGCGTTCCAGCGTGTCGTAATCGACGCGCACGATGCCGAAGCGTTTCGACAGGCCATAGGCCCATTCGAAATTGTCGAGCAGGCTCCAGCACAGGTAGCCGGTGACGTTGCAGCCGTCGGCCAGCGCCTGCGCCACCGATTCCAGATGTTCGCGGTAGAACAGCACCCGCTCGGCATCGTGGATCTGGCCATCCGGCGTCACCACGTCGTCATAGGCGCAGCCATTCTCGGCGATGTAGACGGCGGGGTTGCCGTAATCGGTGCGGAGTTCGCTCAGCAGGTCGTACAGCCCCTCCGGCTGCACCGGCCAGGCCATGCCGGTCCAGCGCCGGCAGCGCGCCTCGCCCCAGCCGACATCGAAGGGCCGCCCCGCCTCATGCTTCATCGTCATGCGGGAGTAGTAGTTGATGCCCAGCAGGTCGATCGGGTAGCGGATCGCCGCCTCGTCGCCGGGCAGCACGAAATCCGCCATTTTGTCGGCCAGCAGCGCCGGGATCTGTCCGCGCATCACCCCGTCCAGCGTCACCCGGTTCCACACCGCGTCCCAGCGGGCGGCGGCGGCCACATCCTCCGGCCGGTCGCTGTCGGGAACGGTCGGCTGAAGGTTCAGGACGGTGCCCAGCGTCAGGCCGGACCGCTCCGCCGCGATGGCGCGCAAGGCGGCACCCTGCGCCAGATTCTGGTGATGCAGGGCGCGCAGGATGCCCTGTTCGCCCAGCCTGTGGCCGGGGGCATGCTCGCCGACGCCATAGCCGAAGATGGCGACGACGTTCGGCTCGTTCAGCATCATCCAGCTCTTGACCCGGTCGGCCAGCCGGGCGGTGACGATGCGGGCATAATCGGCGAAGGGGCCGACGATCTCCCGCCCCTGCCAGCCGCCGGCATCCTCCAGCGGTTGCGGCAGGTCCCAGTGGTAGAGGCAGGCCATCGGCGTGATCCCCGCCTCCAGCAGCCCGTCGACCAGCCGGTCGTAGAAATCGAGGCCGCGCGGCTCCACCGCCCCGGTTCCCGTCGGCAGGATGCGCGGCCAGGCGATGGAGAAGCGGTAGCTGTCGAAGCCCGCCGCCTTCATCAGCGCGATGTCTTCCGGGTAGCGGTGGTAATGGTCGCAGGCCACCGCCGCACTGCTGCCGTCCATGATGCGTCCATCAGCGGTGAAGGTATCCCACACGCAAGGCCCGCGCCCGTCGGCATTGACCGCCCCTTCGATCTGGTAGGAGGCGGTGGAGGCGCCCCAGCGGAAATCGGGCGGGAAACTCAGCGGCTTGGCATCGGCGGCCTGGGACACGGGCTGGCTGAAGCTGTCCATTCATTTCCTCCCACGGGGATGGTTCGTTTTCCCCAGCATGCCCCAGCCGGGCGTGCTTCGCCATGGGGCAAGCATGCGACCAATACGGGCGCGACGCGGTGGCGCAGCCGGGGGCGGTTGCACGCGGACACTGTGCGGACCTGCGCAAAGGGCGTAGCCTGATCCGATAAGACGGCGGTCAGCCGCTCCGTTTACGGAGGAAACCAACCATGCCCAATACCACGAAAATCGTTTTCATCGGCGCCGGCAGCGCCGCCTTCGGGCTCAGCCTGTTCCAGGATCTGTTCTCCAGCCGCGAGTTGGCCGGCAGCACCCTGACGCTGGTCGACACCAATGTGGACGCGCTCGACCGCATGGCGGCGCTGGCCGGGGTGATGAACCGCCACGGCGAGGCCGGGATCACCATCGAGAAGACCACCGACCGCAAGGCCGCCCTCCAGGGTGCCGGCTTCGTGCTGTGCGCCATCGCCATCGACCGCAACCGGCTGTGGAAGCTGGATTTCGAGGTGCCGAAGAAGCACGGCATCCGCCACACGCTGGGCGAGAATGGCGGTCCCGGCGGGCTGTTCTTCACCCTGCGCACCCTGCCGCTGATCGTCGACATCGTCCGCGACGTCGAGGCGATCTGCCCGGACGCCCTGTTCATCAACCTGTCGAACCCGGAAAGCCGCATCGTGCTGGGGCTGTCGCGCTGCACCGGGGTGCGGACGCTGGGGCTCTGCCACGGCATCTTCCTGGCGCGCTGGTTCATCTGCCAGATCCTGGGCATGGCGGAGAAGGAGGTCGATGTCTGGGGCGCCGGGCTGAACCATTTCCAATGGCTGACCGCCATCCGCGAGAAGGCGACGGGCCGCGACCTCTACCCCCTGCTGCGCGAGAGGGAGGCGACGCACGACCCGTCCTTCACCCCGCTGGCGCGCCGCCTGTTCCACGCCTTCGGCCTGTGGGTCACGCCGAGCGACGACCACACCGGCGAGTTCCTGCCCTATGGCTGGGAAGCCGGGGAGCATGGCTTCGACTTCCGCCACGACGAGGAGGGCCGCGTCATCCTGCGCGACCTGATGGACGGCGTCATCGCCGGCAGCCGGCCGATCCCCGACGACTGGACCAAACCGTCCTGGGGCGAGCGGGCGGTGGCGGTGATCGCCGGCATGCTGCACAACCAGAAACGCTTCATCGAAAGCGGCATCGTCATCAACCGCGGCGTCATCCCCGGCCTGCCCGACGAGCTGGCGGTCGAGGTGCCGGTGATTGCGGATGCGGCCGGCCTCCACCCGGTCTCGCTCGGCCGGCTGCCCGACGGCATCGTCAAGCTGCTGTCGGTCCAGGCCAACGTGCAGCAATTGTCGGTGGAGGCGGCGCTGCACGGGTCGAAGGAACTGGCGCTGCAGGCCCTGCTGATCGACCCGGTGATCACCTCCAGCACCGCAGCCGTCGCCATCCTGGACGAGCTGTGGGAGGCGAACCGGCCCTATATCAGGGCCTGCCTCTGATTACGCCGATTGTTCGTCACCGCCGCCGGATCAGCCGGGCCGAGGCGAAGCCCAGCCCGGCGGTCAGCGCGCCGACGCCGAGGAACAGCGGCGCGAAGCCGGTGTGGGTGGAGACATAGCCGTACAGCACCGGGCCGATGCCCTGGCCGATGAAGAAGCTCGACGCGAACAGGGCCAGCGCCGAGCCGCGGGCGGTGGGCGCCAGCTCCGTCGCCTGGGTCTGCATGGTGTTGTGCAGCATGTAGAAGCCGAAGCCGGCGACCAGGAAGGCGAGGCTGACCACCGGCCAGGGCACCGGAAAGGCGATGACCAGATAGGCCAGACCGGCCGCCAGACCGCCGGCCTTCATCATGCCCCACTGGCCGAGCGAGGCGATCAGCCGCCGCACCACCGCGCTGTAGACCACACCGCCGATGGCGAAGGCGGCGATGGTCAGCCCGGCCTGGAAGGCGCCGGCCGCGCCATGCTCGATCAGCACCGGCGCCACGAAGGGGAAGACGCCGAAGATCAGCAGCCCTTCCGCCGCCACCGTGGCGAAGACGAACAGGGAGGCCGGGTTGGTCAGCACGGTGGCATAGCGCCGCTGCGCCTCCGCGATCGACAAGGGCGAGCGGGTCTCCACCTCGCGCGCCAGACCGATCAGGGATGCTGCACAGATCAGCGCGGTCAGGCCGGCGGACAGGCCGAACACCGCGCGCCAGCCGAAGGCCTCGGCTAGCGCGCCCGACACGGCGGAACCGGACATCTGGCCCAGGATCACCGCCAGCAGGAAGCGGCTGATGGCGATCTGCCGCTCCTCATAGGGCACGCGGTCGCCGATCAGCGCCATGGAGGCCGGGATGATGCCGCCGGCGAAGGCGCCGGCCAGGATGCGCCCGGCCATCACCGTGCCGTAGCTCGGCGCGATGGTGGACAGCACCAGACCGACCGTCAGCACCGACAGGGCCAGCCGGACCAGCCGCGACTTGCCGATGGCGTCGCCCACCGGCCCCAGCACGATCTGCATCAGCGCATAGGGCAGCGTGTAGGCGGAGGCCAGCAGCGCCGCCTGCCGGACGGTGACGCCGAGGTCGTCGGCGATCAGCGTCAGCATCGGATCGGTGGTGCGCAGGGAAAAGGCACTGGCGAAGCCGGCAAGGCCGAGCAGGAAGATCAGGCGCATCGAGGATCCGAACGGCAACGGTGACGGTTCAGGACCTTACCCGGATCGGCCGCGGGCGTACCGCAGTGCGGCGGTGATGGCAGGCATGCGCTTGCCGCGGGACCATTCGCGTACGGCATTACCTGGCACGTAATCGATTCGGCTCCCGCCGTCGGGCAATTCTGGGTTCGCCGGAACGATCCGGCGGACAGAGAAAGGGACCTGACGATGATCGACGCGACCAACACCCCCGCCGCAATCGCCGACCTCTACATCGCCGCCTGGAACGAGACCGACCCGCAGCGCCGCCGCGCCCTGATCGCACAGGGCTGGAGCGAGGATGCCAGCTATCTCGACCCCCTGGCGGGCGTGAACGGCCATGACGGGCTGGATGCCCTGATCGATGCCGTGCAGCGGCAGTTCCCCGGCCTGCGCTTCAGCCTGCTGGGTGCGGTGGACGGGCACAATGACCGGCTGCGCTTCTCCTGGGCGCTGGGGCCCGACGGCGGCGAGCCGCTCGCCCGCGGCACCGATTTCGCCCTGCTGGCGGCGGATGGCCGGCTGCGCAGCGTCACCGGCTTCCTCGATCAGGCGCCGACGGCTTGACCGGAAGTTTTTTGCAGGGAGACCGATCATGGGCTTCATCCACACCGACGACGGCGTGCGGCTGTTCTATCGCGACTGGGGCAAGGAGGAAGGCAGCCGGCCCATCCTCTTCGTGTCGAGCTGGTCGCTGACCTCCGACGCCTGGGCCTATCAGATGGCGCCGCTGTCCGAACAGGGATGCCGCTGCATCGCCTTCGACCGCCGCGGCCATGGCAAGTCGGACGAATCGCCGTCCGGCTACGGCTTCGACCGGCTGGCGGACGACATCGCCGCCCTGATCGACGGGCTGGATTTGCGCGACGTGACGCTGGTCGGCCATTCGATGGCGACGGGGGAGATCGTGCGCTACCTGACCCGGCATGGCTCCGGACGGGTCGCCGGAGTGGTGATGGTCGGGACCATCACGCCGCTGATGGCGCGGACCGGCGACAACCCCGACGGCGTCGATCCGGCGCTGTTCGAAGCCTTCCGGACGGAGCAGCTGCTGCGCGACTTCCCGAAATGGCTGGGCGACAACATCGACCCCTTCGTGAACGCGGAGACCTCGGCGGAGATGAAGGGCTGGATCACCGGAATGGCGCTGCAATCCTCGCTGATCGCCCTGCTGGAATGCAACCGCGCCATCACCTCGGCCGATTTCCGGGCGGAGCTGCCGGCCATCACCGTGCCGACCCTGGTCGTCCATGGCGACCGCGACGTGACGACGCCGCTGGCGCTTGCCGAGCGCACGGTGGCGCTGATGCCGAACGCCACGCTATCATTCTACGAGGGGGCGCCGCACGGCCTGTTCATCACCCACCGCGACCGCTTCAACGCGGAACTGCTGGCCTTCGTCCGCGGAGGACGGCAACCATAGGCGGCGATAGCGGTTCGGAGCGAAGTCCCATGCCCCATGGCACCCCGCAGAACACCTCCCGCAACGGCCGGGCTCCGGCCCCGCCGCCAGCCCCACCACCGGTCGGCGCCCTGCTGCGCTCCTGGCGCCAGCGCCGGGGCCTGAGTCAGCTCGATCTTGCCTGCGAAGCCGACATCTCCACCCGGCATGTCAGTTTCCTGGAGACCGGGCGGTCGCAGCCCAGCCGCGGCATGCTGATCCATCTGGCGGAACGGCTGGACGTGCCGCTACGGGACCGCAACGCCCTGCTGGTCGCCGCCGGCTTCGCCCCGGTCTACAGCGAACACGGCCTCGACAGCCCGGCGATGCAGGCCGCGCGCAAGGCGGTCGATCTGGTGCTGACCGGGCACGAGCCCTTCCCGGCGCTGGCCGTCGATCGGCACTGGCACCTTCTCGCGGCGAACCGGGCGGTGGCGCCGCTGCTGGAGGGGGTCTCGCCGGAGCTGCTGGCAGGACCGGTCAACGTCCTGCGCCTCAGCCTGCATCCCGACGGGCTGGCCGGCCGCATCGGCAACTGGGCGCAGTGGCGCGAGCATGTGCTGTCCCGCCTGACCCGCCAGATCGAGGCGAGCGCCGACCCGGTGCTGGTGGCTCTGCGCAGCGAGTTGCAGGGCTATCCGGCGCCGGCCAGTGCCGCTGGCGGCGGCGGCGGTGGTGCGGAAGGGCACCACCCCGACGTGGTGGTGCCGTTGCGGCTGCACACGTCCGTTGGTTTGCTGAGCCTGTTCAGCACGACTACGGTGTTCGGGACAGCGGTGGACGTCACCCTGTCGGAGCTGGCGATCGAGGCTTTCTTCCCGGCGGAAGCCGAAACAGCGGATAGGCTGCGCGGGGCGCTTGCTGAAATCCCCTCTCCCCCCCGGGGAGAGGGTTAGGGTGAGGGGGGCGCAAGGCGAGGATCTTCAAGAATCGCGTACTCTCCGCTCCCCACCAAATCCACCTTATGCCTCCCCCTCACCCCGACCCTCTCCCCGGGGGGAGAGGGAGACACACCCCTCCCGCCTTTAGCTCATCGCCACCAGGCTGGCGTTGCCGCCGGCCGCGGTGGTGTTGGTGCTGAGCGAGCGCTCGTTCATCAGCCAGGCGATCTCCACCCCCTCGCCGCCGGCCGGGACGCCCTGGGTCAGGACGAGGGGGCCGGGCAGTTCGGCGATGCGGCGGTTGGCGGCCAGCAGACGGGCGGCATCGCCCTCCACCAGCGCGCCAGCCAGAGCACCGAAGGACAGCCAGCTCGCCGACACCCGGACACGGGCGGCAAGCGCCGCGGGCAGGCCCTTCAGGCCAGCGGTGACGGCACCGTCGCCGTCCACCACCACCTCGTTGCCGGTGGCGAGCGCGGCACCCAGCAGTCGGTAGAGGCCTTCTTCCGTCTGCGGCAGCAGCAGGATGCGGCCGCGCGGGATCAGGCTGTAGAGGTTGCTTTCACCGACCGGGCCGGCCAGCTCGACGCTGCCGCCGACGGGGGAGCGCTTGGCCAGCGCCCGTATGTCGGTGGCGATCTCCGCCCCGCCCTGGTCGGCCAGCCAGTCGGCGAAGGCCTGGGCCGGTGCACGTACGGCGTCATCGCCACGCACACCCAGCTCCAGCGACGGACGTACGGACAGCAGGCGCGACAGGTACAGCGGGCCGCCGGCCTTCGGGCCGGTGCCGGACAGGCCATGGCCGCCGAAGGGCTGTACGCCGACCACCGCACCGATGGTGTTGCGGTTGACGTACAGGTTGCCGGCCTCGATCCGGCTGGTCACCCGGTCGATGGTGGCGTCGATGCGGGTGTGCAGGCCGAAGGTCAGGCCATAGCCGGTGCCGTTGATGGCATCGACCAGCCGGTCGAGATCGTCCCGGCGGAAGCGCAGGACGTGCAGGACCGGCCCGAACACCTCGCGCTCCAGATCGGCTATGCCGTCGATCTCGATGATGGTCGGCGCGACGAAGGTGCCGTTGGCGGTCTCCGCCGGCAACGGCAGTGATTCCACCCGGCGGCCCTTGGCCCGCATCGCCTCGATGTGGCGGGCGATGCCGTCGCGCGCCTCCGCCGTGATGACCGGGCCGACATCGACGGCCAGCCGGTCGGGGCTGCCGATGCGCAGCTCGCGCATCGCGCCCTTCAGCATGGTCAGCGTACGGTCGGCGACATCCTCCTGCAGGCAGAGGATACGCAGGGCCGAGCAGCGCTGGCCGGCGCTGTCGAAGGCCGACGCGATCACGTCGCCGACCACCTGCTCCGCCAGGGCGGAGCTGTCGACGATCATGGCGTTCTGGCCGCCGGTCTCGGCGATCAGCGGGATCGGCGCCCCCTGCGGCGACAGGCGCCCGGCCAGCTGGCGCTGGATCAGGCGGGCGACTTCGGTGGAGCCGGTGAACATCACCGCACGGGTGCCGGCATGGCCGACCAGGGCCGCACCCACCTCCCCCGCGCCGGGCAGAAGCTGGACCGCGCCGGCGGGCACGCCGGCGGCGCGGAGGATGCGCACCGCCTCCGCCGCGATCAGCGGGGTTTCCTCCGCCGGCTTGGCCAGCACCGGGTTGCCGGCGGCCAATGCCGCGGCGACCTGACCGGAGAAGATGGCGAGCGGGAAGTTCCACGGGCTGATGCAGACCACCGGCCCCAGCGGCAGGTGGGTGTCGTTGGCGAAGCCGTCACGGACCCGGGCGCCGTAATAGCGCAGGAAGTCGATGGCCTCGCGCACTTCGGCGATGGCGTTGGCGGTCGACTTGCCGGCCTCGCGGATGATCAGGCCGAGCAGGGTCGGCATCCGCGCCTGCATCGCGTCGGCGGCGCGGAACAGGCAGGCGGCCCGCCCGGCCGGCGGGGTGGCGGCCCAGACCGGAGCGGCGGCCTCGGCGAACAGGAAGGCGTCGGTGATGTCGGCCGGGCCGGCCTCGACACAATGCCCGACGACGTCGCCGTGGTCGGCCGGGTTCAGCACCGGCCGGGGGGTTCCGTTGCGCTCGCCGTCCGCCAGCAGCGGGGCGGCGGTCCAGGCCATGGCGGCGCTGTCGCGCAGAGCACCGGACAGGTCGGCCAGCGTGGTCTCGTTCGACAGGTCGAGGCCGGCGGAGTTGGCGCGCTCAGCGCCGTAGAGGTCCTTCGGCAGGGCGATCAGCGGGTTCTTCGCGCCCACCGGCAATGCTGCGCGGGCCAGCGCCACCGGGTCGGCGACCAGATCGTCGATCGACACGCTCTTGTCGGCGATGCGGTTGACGAAGGAGCTGTTGGCGCCGTTCTCCAGCAGGCGGCGGACCAGATAGGCCAGCAGCGTCTCATGGGTGCCGACCGGGGCATAGACGCGGCAGGGCCGCTTCAGCGGGCCGACGACTTCCTTGTAGAGCGGCTCGCCCATGCCGTGCAGGCACTGGAACTCGTACTGGCCGACCTTGAACGCACCGTTCAGGTGCGCCGCCATCTGGTGGATGGTCGCCAGGGTCTGGGCATTGTGGGTGGCGAACTGCGGGAACACCGCGTCGGGCGCGCCCAGCAGCCGGCGGGCGCAGGCGACATAGGAGACGTCGGTGTGCAGCTTGCGGGTATAGACCGGGAAATCCTCCAGCCCGTCGACCTGGGCGCGCTTGATCTCGCTGTCCCAATAGGCGCCCTTCACCAGACGGACCATCAGCCGGTGGCCGCTGCGCCGGGCCAGATCGACGACGAAGTCGATGACGTAGGGGCAGCGCTTGCCGTAGGCCTGGACGACGAAGCCAATGCCGTCCCAGCCCTTCAGGTCCGGATCGAAGCACAGCGCTTCCAGCAGGTCGAGCGACAGTTCCAGCCGGTCGGCCTCCTCGGCGTCGATGTTCAGGCCGATGTCATAGCGGCGGGCCAGCCGGGCCAGCTCGGTGACGCGCGGCAGCAGTTCCGCCATGACGCGATCCGCCTGGGCACGCGAATAGCGCGGGTGCAGGGCCGACAGCTTGATCGAGATGCCGGGGCCGTCATAGATGCCGCGCCCGGCCGAGGCCTTGCCGATGGCATGGATGGCCTTTTCATAGTCGGCGTAATAGCGGTCGGCGTCGGCGGCGGTGGTCGCCGCCTCCCCCAGCATGTCGTAGGAATAGCGGAAGCCTTCGGCCTCCATCTTGCGGCTGTTGGACAGCGCCTCGTCGATGGTCTGGCCAGTGACGAACTGCTCGCCCATCATCCGCATGGCCATGTCGACACCACGGCGGATCAGCGGCTCGCCGCCGCGCAGGATCAGCTTGGTCAGCGCCGAGGACAGGGCCTGCTCACCGCCGAAACCGTCGCCCAGCACACCGGTGACCTTGCCGGTGACCAGCAGCCCCCAGGTCGCGGCGTTGACGAACAGCGACGGGCTGTTGCCGAGATGGGCGCGCCAGTCGCCGCCGGCGATCTTGTCGCGGATCAGCGCGTCGCGGGTGGCGCGGTCGGGAATGCGCAGCAGCGCCTCCGCCAGACACATCAGCGCGACACCTTCCTGGCTGGACAGGCTGTATTCGTGGATCAGCCCCTCCACCCCACGCCCCTGCGGCTTGGCGCGCAGCGCCGCGATCAGCGTGCGCGCGGTCCGGGCCGCCGCCGCGGTCACCTCCGCCGGCAGCGCCGCCTGATCCACCAGCCATGCCACGCAGTCCGGCTCCGGCCGGCGATAGGCGGCGGTGATCGCCTGACGCAGCGGACTGGCCGGACGAACGACGGGGGCGAAGGCGGCGAAGGGGCCGGCCCCGGTGGAGAAGGACGGCTCGGAGGCGGGGGCAACGCTCGGGTCGATCATCTGGTTCATCGCGTGGCTGGCTCTGGTCGGGGGGGCCGGAACGGCGCCTGTCCTGCGAGCTGCGGAGGCCGATCCGATGCCTGTCAGGCTAACCGATTTTCCGGGATCCTTTCCAACTGGTATTTTTGCCATTTTGCCAATTTAAATTCTGATTGTAAACCGAAATACAGAATGAATGATGAGTATTCTGCCAAGTTTTCAGAACATCCGGCCGGTTTTTGAAGACAGTCGGCCGGGCAATCCGATTTTTCCGAATAAAAGTCGGCAGAACAGCCCATGATCCGGTGATCCGAAAGGATTTGCCGGTCTGTTTCTTCGGATTCAACGGGGCAAGGGACGGAGTACCCGAACGGCCGGGGCTCAACCCTTCAGCGGCTTGGTCCGGCTGGTTTCCGGCGGCTTGCGCATGGGGAGCGGGGCGACGGCCTTCTCCATGCCGCCCTCCCCCAGATAGGTCTGCGCCGCGGCGACGACCGACCGCCAGGGGCGTTGCAGCGGGAATTCCGGCCAGCCGCCGGCGAACAGGCCGGAGATCATCCAACCCGCCATCAGCGTCACCGCCAGTTGTTCGGAAAAACCGCCGGTCTTCAAAATCGGCAGGGCGAAATTGCGCCGCCGCTTGATCGGCCACAGCAGCGGCAGGCCGGCCGGGGTCAGCAGGTCGCCGGCCAGATGGGTGAGATAGCCGACGATGAAGGGGATCAGCACATGCTGGTAGGCGGCGTGTTCGTGCAGGACCCACAGGCAGCCGGCGATGGCCAGCGCGGAATGGGTGACGCCGCGATGGCCGAAGATGCCGGAGATCGCGGTGGACAGCGGCTTCACCAACTGCCCCAGCGTCGATTTCGGATGGTCGATGTCCGGGGCCAGCGCTCCCAGAATCGCCGCCCCGAAGGCGACCGCGTCGAAGGTCATCCCGTACCGGCTCGACAGGTAGAACCAGGTGGCGCCACCGACGATTATGTGAGAGGACGCCATCACCGTCGGGTCACCGGGGGCCTGAAGCTGGTCTCAGTCGGGGGCGGCGCTTTGCCGGACCCGAAATGGGGGTAGCCTGACCTTAGAATACTCTCCGGCACCAGAACAATAAGCCAAGCAGAAACAAGGGATTCCGTAAACGCATAACCTCCATGCGTTCGACAACGACGGGTTGCCGGGGGACCGTCTTGGGCCCGCGATTCACTCTGTGCGGTTCTTTCTCTCGGTCGCTTCGATTTCGTCCAGCACCGCCTCGGGCGCGACATCCCGCCGGATCACGTCCAGTTCGGCGTCGACCTCCGTCTTCACCCCCAGATGGTCGGCGATGGAGGACACCAGGGTGACCAGCTTCGTCACCTCATGCTCGGCCAGCAGGCTGATCTGAAGGTCGAGGTCGGCACGCTTGTCCGACACCGCGGCCATGCGGTTCTGGCTGATGAGGACGAAGGTGGACAGGAAGATCGCCTCCACCGACGCGATCATCGCCAGCACGACGAAGGACGGGTCCCACGGCTTGACGATGGGCAGCCAGCCGAGATTGATCAGGATCCAGCCGCCGAACAGGATCAGGTGCAGATAGACGAAGCGCATGCTGCCGGTGAAGCGGGTGACCGCATCGGCGATGCGGTCCTGCAAGGTGGCCTCCACCTCCTCCCGCTTGCGGCGGGCTTGCAGGGCCTGGATGTTCCGCTCCAGCACCGCGCTGAGGCCGGGGGTCTGGGGTGGCGGATATGTGGGAGAGCGGTCTGCCGTCATGGTGCCTCCATCATCTGCGGCGGCGCAGCGTTCACCAGGACCGCCGCAGCCGGAAAACCTTGGCTGCCGAGGACCGTTCCTGCCCCTCCCCATCGGACAAGTGCCGGAACTCCCGCCCGAACGCGCCGGCACCGGACGCGGCGGGGTAGTCCGCTACCGCTGCGGGTGGCCGGCGCTTAATGGCATTACTCCGGTCCGGCACGGGTGGGGCACATTCCCCATTCGCGCTGCTCTGGCATAGTTTCGCGGACTCGCCGGCGGTTGAAGCCGGGACGTGATGCCAGGGAGTGGTCGCCGATGAAATCGAAGGAGTTCGTGCGCGCGGCGGAAGGAACGCTGGAAGGGCCGCTGGGCGGAAACAGGGCCGGTGCGGTCGATGCTTTGGCCGTCAAAGACTTGGCCAGGGACCGCTTTGCCGCCTGGACGCTGACGGCGGCGTTTCTGTTCGTTCTCTGTGCCGATACGTTGCTTGGCGTCGTCTTCCGGCCCTATCTGGATGGCGGCACCGGCGACACCACGGTTTGGGATGTCCTGATGCTGGTGGCGGGCCGGTCGCCGGAACGGCTGCCGCTTGATTCCTGGGAACCGATGATGACGGCCTTCACCTGGCTGCGCGACCATGGGAAGGAGAATGTCTATGACGCCGTCTTCTTCACCCAGCATGTGAAGTTCCAGTATCCGCTGACCTCGCTGCTGGTGATGGAGGCGCTGTCGGCGGTCGGTCTGCTGCATCTGCGCATCTATGCCCTGATCAACCTGCTGATGGTCGTCGCCACCGTCGGCGGCATGGCGCTGCTGATGCGCGAGCTGGCGCAGCGCATGGGCTTCGACCGGGCGGTGCGCGGCGGGGTCAGCCAGCTGACCCTGGCCGCCCTGGGTGCGGTGGCGGCGCTGTGCTTCTATCCGGTGGTCAAGGCCTTCGCCGTCGGCCAGATCCAGGTCTGGCTGAACGCCGCCTTCGTCTTCGCCACCCTGTTCTACCTGCGTGACCGGCGGGCGCTCGCCGGTGCCCTGCTGGGGGCCTCGACGCTGATCAAGCCGCAGATGTCGCTGTTCCTGGTCTGGGCGCTGCTGCGCCGGGAATGGGGGTTCGCCATCGGCTGGGCGGTCGTCGTGGTTCCCGGCTTCGCCGCCGCCTGCGCACTTTACGGCTTCGTTCCGTCGCTGCATTACCTCGACGTGCTGTCCTTCCTGGGCCAGCATGGCGAGAGCTACTACTCCAACCAGACCGTCAACGGGCTGCTGCACCGCCTGCTGCACAACGGACCCAACCTGCTGTCGACCAGCAACGGCGACACCGAATGGCGGGGCAGCGCCTTCGCCCCCTACCATCCGCTGGTCCATGTGGCGACGCTGATTTCCGGCGTGGCGTTCGTTCTGTTCGGCCTGCTGTGGCGGATCAGGGACGGCGGGCGGCAGCCGATCGCCTCCTTCCTGGTGGCCGGCACCTGCTTCACCATCGGCACGCCGATCGCCTGGGTTCCGCATTACGGCGTGCTGCTGCCGGTCTGCGCCTATCTGCTGTTCGTGCTGATCGACCGGGCCAGAAAGGAACAGCGGGGCCAGGACCGGCGCGGGGGATTGGGCAGGCTTCTGCTGCTGGGCGCCGGTTTCGCCATCCTGAGCAACGACTTCTTCCATCCCCTGAGCGAGCTTGCCGACACCTCCTTCAACATCCTGCAATCCTATCTGTTCTTCACCGCCCTGATGCTGCTCCACCTGCTGGTGACGACCGCCGACCCGCCGCGGACAACTCGGCCGTCCTGACGGGCCACCGGAACGCCGGGGGGCGCGCGCCTGTTGGTGGGCCAGAGACCCAACCGGCAGGAAGGAGCCCCGCAATGCCACGCTATTCAGGAACGGACCATTCCCCTCAGGACGGCACGGGCTGGCTGTCGGCGCGCGGGCTGGCGATGATGGCCGGCGGGGCGGCGCTGGCGCTGGTGGCGAGCCGGCTGCTGCCGCCGGTGGTGGCGCAGCTGGCCGGCACCGCCCGCCATGCCGCGGGGCGCGACGGCATCGACGCGCTGATCGACGACCATCGCCACATCCAGGATCTGCTGGTGGAGATGGTCCAGACCCCGATCGACGCGCCGGCCCGCCGCACCCAGCTGCTGCTGCGGCTGAAGCGCCGGCTGGCCGCCCATGCCATGGCGGAGGAGGACGTCGTCTATCCGCTGCTGCACGAGGAGGCCCGGAAGGAGGAGGACGCCAGGCATCTCTACGGCGAACATGCCGAGATGAAGATGCACCTCTTCACCCTGGAACAGACGCCGAAGGACGACCCGCGCTGGCTCGCCGTCGCCCTGGACCTGAAGCGCATCGTCGACGGCCATATCCGGCAGGAGGAGGAGATCGACTTCCCCGCCCTGCGCAACAGCCTGGATGACGGCCAGACCGCCATCATGTCCGGCGGCGTCGCCCGCGAAAAGGCACTGATCCTTTGACTGTCCCCTGAAGACAAGGGGCCGGCTGGTAACGGAACGCTCCGTCGGCCGGCCCTGTTGCCCCCCAGACGACCGTAAGAGCGATCCCGAAAGCGAGCCGAAGGGGGCAGATTTCCATGAGAGCACTGGTCTGGCATGGCGCCAACGACATCCGCTGCGACACGGTCCCGGATCCGGAGATCGAGCATCCGCGCGATGCCATCGTCAAGGTGACGACCTGCGCCATCTGCGGCTCCGACCTGCACCTGCACGACCATGTCATGCCCGGCATGGAAAAGGGCGACATCGTCGGCCATGAGTTCATGGGCGAAGTGGTGGAGGTGGGCGCCGAGGCCAGGAGCGCGCTGAAGGTCGGCGAACGGGTGGTGGTTCCCTTCACCATCTGGTGCGGCGAATGCGACCAGTGCAAGCGCGGCAACTATTCGGTCTGCGAGCGCTCCAACCGCAACAAGGCGCTGGCCGACAAGGTGTTCGGCCACACCACCGCCGGGCTGTTCGGCTACACCCACCTGACCGGCGGCTATGCCGGCGGGCAGGCCGAATATGTGCGGGTGCCGATGGCCGACCGCACCCACATCAAGATCCCCGGCGGGCTGAGCGACGAACAGGTGCTGTTCCTGGGCGACATCTTCCCCACCGGCTGGCAGGCCGCCGCCCAGTGCGACATCCAGCCGACCGACACGGTGGCGATCTGGGGCTGCGGCCCGGTCGGGCAGATGACGATCCGCAGTGCGATCCTGCTCGGCGCAAAACAGGTGATCGCCATCGACCGCGTGCCGGAACGGCTGGCGATGGCGAAGGCCGGCGGCGCCATCACCATCAATTTCGAGGAGGAGAGCGTCGTCGAGCGGCTGAACGAGCTGACCGGCGGCAAGGGTCCGGAGAAATGCATCGACGCCGTCGGCATGGAGGCGCACGCCACCGCGACGCTCGACAGCATGATGGACCGTGCCAAGCAGGCGCTGATGCTGGAATCGGACCGCGCCCATGTGCTGCGCGAGATGATCTATGTCTGCCGCCCGGCCGGCACGCTGTCGATCCCCGGCGTCTATGGCGGTCTGGTCGACAAGCTGCCCTTCGGCATGGCGATGAACAAGGGACTGACCTGGCGCATGGGCCAGACCCACGTCAACCGCTGGACCGACGATCTGCTGAACCGGATCCAGGAAGGACAGATCGACCCGTCCTTCGTCATCACCCACACCGTTCCGCTCGACCAGGGACCCGAGATGTACAAGACCTTCCGCGACAAGCGGGACGGCTGCATCAAGGTGGTCCTCAAGCCCTGAGGTGACGACATGGCCTATTACGACCGCTCCTCGACCGGAGACAACCTCGCCCGCGGGCTGGGCTGGTTCAGCATCGGGCTCGGCGTCGCCGAACTGATGGCCGGCCGCAGCATCGCCCGCTGGATGGGGATGGAGGACAAGACCAACCTGATCCGCGCCTATGGCGTGCGGGAGATCACCGCCGGCGTCGGCCTGCTGGCGCTGGGCGATCCCAAACCGTGGATCTGGAGCCGCATCGCCGGCGATGCCGTCGACATGGCGACGCTGGCGGCGGGGATGGCCCCTGGATCGAAAGACAATCCGCGTGCCGGCAACGCCCGCATCGCCTTCGGCGCGGTGATGGCGGCGACGGCGCTCGACGTGGTCTGCGCCCAGAAGCTGCACCGGGAGGAAGCCTATTACCGCAGCCTGCCGGTGCCGGACTACAGCGGCCGCAGCGGCTTCCCCCGCGCCGTCTCCGCCATGCGCGGTGCGGCCAGCGACGCCCCCATCGGCACGGATATGCGGACGCCGAAGATCCTGCAATTCCAGGGCGCCACAGGGAGCGCCACGGGGCCGGCGCAGAACCAATCCGCAAGCTCCTGAACCGAATGAAGAACCCGGCCGACCTGTTCATGGAGCTGTGGCGGCGGTTGCAGGAGCGCCAAGACGAGGTCCGCACCCTGGCTCAACAGCTGGAGGCGGACCACGCCCGCGCCGGGCAGCTGGCAGACGAGGCGGCGGAGCGATTGCGGTCCGGCACCAGCGCACTGGAAGAGTGGGCCGGATCGCGGCTGGACCAAACCCTGGCGGCGGCGCAGGCCATCGACGCATGGTTCGCGCCGCTGGCCTCCCGCTACGATGTCCAGGCCGAAGATCCTCTTCCGGCCGAGCGCCTGGAGGCGCGGCGGCGCTTGAACCGCGACGGGCGGTTCAACACCGATCCGGCCGACGGGCAGCTGATCCTGCGCCCCGGCCTGCTCGCCCGCGCGATGAACATCCGCGAGACGGCGCCACTCAACATCAATTCACAGGGTGCGGAGCCCGATGAATTCGATCCCGTCGATCTGTTCACAAACCTGCTCGTCGTCCCGCCCGGCCTGACCATCGGGGCCGAGCGCGAAGGCGACCCGGACCGTCGCATCGCCGTGGAGTATCGCCGCATCGCCGCGGTGTCCGACCAGGATCCGAGCGATCCCGCCTGGACGCCCATCGTCGGTGTGGTTCCCCTGGCGGAAGCCGAGGACGACCTCGCCATCCGACAATTCCGCCGCGATGGCGAGGACTGGTACGATCCCACCCCGCGCGATCTCGGCCGCCGCGCCGCCGAGGCCGTCGCCGGACTGGCGGCGCAAGGCGCCAATTTCGTCCTGTTCCCGGAGGTGTCCGCCGGCCCCGAGACCTTGTCCGCGATCCAGCAAGCCCTGCGCGCCCAGGCGGTGGACGGCCCGATCCGCTATGCTCTGGTCGGTGTGAAGGAGGAGGTGGCCGGCAGGCCGCGCAACCGCGCGATCCTGCTCGACCGTTGCGGCCGGATGGCCGGCAGCCAGACCAAGCTGCATTGCTGGGACCTCGACAGCGACCAGTGCCGCTCCTACGACCTGCGCGACCGCAACGGCCGGCTGCTGGACTGCGCGCGCGAGGACATCGAGACCGGCGACCGCTTCACCCTGTTCGAACTGCCCGACCTCGGCCGGCTCGCCGTCGCCATCTGCGAGGATCTCGGACGGACGGAGCCCAGCGCCTGGATCGCGTCCGGCATGATGGTCGACTGGCTGGTCACGCCGGTGATGGACAGCGGGCTGACCACCGGGCGCTGGCAGGCCAAGGAGGGCGGCGCCTCGTCGCGCGCCGGCTATTGCCGGGTGATCGTCGCCAACAGCATGGCGCTGTCGCACCGCTTCAACCGCTATTGCCGGGCCAACGGCGAAGAGGACAAGGTGATCGAGGATTGCGGGGTGGCCCTGCTGTTCCAGCCGCGGGCAAGCCAGGCCGGCGCTCCGCACATCCAGTGCCTGACGCTGCCGCTGTCCGATCCGGCTCCCGGCTATGTGCATGCCCGCTGGATGCCGGCCGACTGGCCCGCCCTGCCCGATGGCGAACCGGAGGGGCCCGAACCGGAGGGGGGTGAATGAGCGCGCTCGACTCAGCCTTTCAAAGATTGGGCTTTCAAAGATTGGACTTTCAAAGATTGGGCGACGACCTGCTCGACGCCATCGGGCGGCAGGACTGGGCGGTCGCGGATGCGGAGTTGGAAACTCTGGCGCAGGAGGCGGTGGCCGCCATGGTGGCGAACCGGCGGGATGACCTCGCCGCCCTCGCCCGGGTTGCCGCCCGCTGCCACACGGCACTGAGCCTGCGCGACGATCCCGGCGGCGAGGACCTGCACCGACAAGGCCAGTTGCGCGCGTTTGCGGTCATGATCGCCGCCGCCCGCGGCCGGACCCCGCCGCGCCCGGCCGAGTCGCTGTCAGCGTCCGGAACGTCCGCCGCGATCCTCACGGCTTTGAAGAGCGGCCCGCAGACCTGTCCCGCCCTGGTCGAGGCGACCGGACTGTCGGCCGAGCAGGTCGGCAGCGTCCTGCCGGAACTGCGCGCCGCCGGCCTCGTCCGCTCCTGGCCGGCCGGGCGGCTGACCGTCAACGCGCTTCAAGGAAAGATCCCCTCTCCCCGGGGGGGAGAGGGAGATTTCACCATAAAGGCGTTCGGTCAGGACGACAGCGTCTTGTTGAGCCCCAAGGCCGCCAGCGTGCAGACCGCGCCCGACAGCAGATAGAGGCCGGACGCGATCAGCCCGAAATGGCTGGAGAGGAACAGGGCCACGAAGGGCGCGAAGCCGGCGCCGAACAGCCAGGCCAGATCGGAGGTCATCGCCGACCCGGTGTAGCGGTATTGCTGGCTGAAACCCGATGCCACCGACCCCGACGACTGGCCGAAGGACAGGCCGAGGATGACGAAGCCCAGCACCATGAACACCAGCTCGCCCACCTTGCCGGCGTCGAGCAGCATCGGGGCGAAGCCGCTGAACACGGCGATCGCCGCCGCACAGGTGCCGAGCAGCGTCCGCCGCCCGACCCGGTCGGCGATGTAGCCGGAGGCGACGATGGCCGCGACGCCGAAGGCGGCGGCAATCACCTCGATGATCAGGAATGCCCCGGTCTCATGCTGCGCGTTCAGGAAGATCCAGGACAGCGGGAAGACGGTGACCATATGGAACAGCGCGAAGCTCGCCAGCGGGGCGAAGGCGCCGATCACCACGCGCTTGCCTTCCACCTGCAGCGTCTCCACCACGGGGGCGGGCTGCAGTTCGCGGTTCACGAACAGGCGTTCGAACTCCGGCGTCTGCACCAGCCGCAGGCGCGAGAACAGGGCCACCACGTTGATGGCGAAGGCCACGAAGAAGGGATAGCGCCAGCCCCAGGCGAAGAAATCCTCCGCCGACAGGCTGTTGACCATGTAGGCGAACAGGCCGCTCGCCACCACGAGGCCGATCGGCGCGCCCAGCTGCGGGATCATGGCGTACCAGCCGCGCCGGTTCTCCGGCGCGTTCATCGCCAGCAGCGAGGCCAACCCGTCCCAGGTGCCGCCCAGCGCGATGCCCTGGCCGATGCGCGACAGCGCCAGCAGCCATGCGGCGGCGGCGCCGATCGCCCCGTAGTCCGGCAGGAAGGCCAGCGCCACGGTGGAAATGCCCAGCAGGAACAGGGCGATGGTCAGCTTGGCGCTGCGCCCGTAACTCTCGTCGATGGCCATGAAGATGAAGGTGCCGATCGGTCGCGCAACGAAGGCCAGCGCGAAGATGGCGAAGGACCACAGGGTCCCGGTCAGCGGATCGACATAGGGGAACACCAGCTTCGGGAAAACGATCACGGAAGCGATGGCGTAAACGAAGAAGTCGAAAAACTCGGAGGTCCGGCCGATGATCACGCCAATGGCAATCTCTCCGGGATTGACCCCGTGATGCCGCGCGTTCACCAGCCTCGCATCCCGTTCAACGGCCGCAATCGATGAAGTCATCATGTCGGCTCCGGCTGCGTAATTTCGCTTGCGATGATCCGCAGATCATACAATATGTCACCGCAACAGTCGGTGATCTGTCAAGCGCGCAGGAGTCAGGCATTGGACAAATTGTCCAATGTCGCAGCTAGCCCATGGCCGCTAGCTGTCTCCCAAAGCAAACCTTTGATACAGGTCCTGCCTTGAGCCGTTATCGCGCAATCGCCCTGCTGCCAGTGATGGCGGCGTTGAGTGGCTGCAACCTGGTCGTGCTGAACCCGGCCGGCGACGTTGCGAGCCAGCAGGGTGACCTTGTGGTCATCTCCACCCTGCTGATGCTTCTGATCATCGTCCCGGTCATGGCGCTTACCGTGCTGTTCGCCTGGCGTTACCGTCAGTCCAATAACACGGCCCGCTACGAACCGGACTGGGACCATTCGACGCAGCTTGAACTGGTGATCTGGGCCGCCCCGCTGCTGATCATCATTTGCCTGGGTGCCATCACCTGGGTGACCACCCACAAGCTCGACCCCTACCGGCCGCTCGACCGCATCGCGTCGGACAAGCCGGTTCCCGCCGGCGCCAAGCCGCTGGACGTGCAGGTGGTGGCGCTCGACTGGAAATGGCTGTTCGTCTATCCGGAATACGGCATCGCGTCGGTGAACGAGATGGCGGCCCCGGTCGACCGGCAGATCCGCTTCAGCCTGACCGCCTCGACGGTGATGAACTCGTTCTATGTTCCGGCGCTGGCGGGCATGATCTACACCATGCCGGGCATGGAGACGAAGCTCCACGCCGTGATCAACGAGCCGGGGACCTACAAGGGTTTCTCGTCCAACTACAGCGGCGCCGGCTTCTCGCACATGCGCTTCAACTTCCTCGGCCTGTCGAACCAGGATTTCGACGGCTGGGTGTCCAAGGTGAAGTCGTCCGGCGGCTCGCTCGACCGCAACGCCTATCTGGCGCTGGAGAAGCCGAGCGAGGCGGTTCCGGTCCAGCATTTCGGCACGGTCGATCCGAAGCTGTTCAACGCCGTCGTCAACATGTGCGTCCGTCCCGGCACCATGTGCATGAGCGACATGGCCGCCATCGACCGTGCGGGCGGGCTGAATGCCGGCGGCAAGGCCGCGGCCGACGCCATCCTGCGGGCCAACACGCTGGCCGGGTTCCCGGACACGCAAGCGACCGGCCTGTGCACCGTGGCCGAGGCTGTTGAAGCCGCCGCAAACTCGGGCGCCGTGCAGCGCCCCACCGTCACGCCGATCAGCGCGTCCGCCTCCCCGGCTGGGCCGCAGCGGCTGGCCAATCCCTGATTGGGCACACCGGCATGCTTGAGACACTGACGACCTTCCTCTTCGGGCGCCTCAGCCTGGAGTCCTTCCCCTATCACGAGCCGATCGTCGTCGCGACCTTCTTCGCGGTGCTGCTCGGCGGCATCGCGCTGGTCGCCGCCCTCAGCTATTTCAAGCTGTGGGGCTATCTGTGGACGGAGTGGTTCACCACCGTCGACCACAAGCGCATCGGCATCATGTACATGATCCTGGGGCTGATCATGCTGCTGCGCGGCTTCGCCGACGCCATCATGATGCGCGCCCAGCAGGCCATCGCCTTCAACGGCAGCGAGGGCTACCTCAACTCGCACCACTTCGATCAGGTCTTCACCGCCCACGGTGTGATCATGATCTTCTTCGTCGCGATGCCGTTCGTGACGGGGCTGATGAACTATGTCGTGCCGCTGCAGATCGGCGCGCGCGACGTGTCCTTCCCGTTCCTGAACAATTTCAGCTTCTGGATGACCGTCGGCGGCGCCGTGCTGATCATGGCCTCGCTGTTCATCGGTGAGTTCGCCCGCACCGGCTGGCTGGCCTATCCGCCGCTGTCGGGGCTGGAGGCCAGCCCGGACGTCGGCGTCGACTATTACATCTGGGCCTTGCAGGTGGCGGGCGTCGGAACGACGCTGTCGGGCATCAACCTGATCTGCACCATCGTGAAGATGCGCGCCCCCGGCATGACCATGATGAAGATGCCGGTCTTCACCTGGACCTCGCTCTGCACCAACGTCCTGATCGTCGCCTCCTTCCCGATCCTGACCGCCGTGCTGGTCCTGCTGTCGCTGGACCGCTATGTCGGCACGCATTTCTTCACGAACGACATGGGCGGCAACCCCATGATGTACGTGAACCTGATCTGGATCTGGGGCCATCCGGAAGTCTACATCCTGATCCTGCCGTGCTTCGGCATCTTCTCGGAAGTGACCTCCACCTTCACCGGCAAGAAGCTGTTCGGCTACACCTCGATGGTCTACGCGACCGTCGTCATCACCATCCTGTCCTACCTGGTGTGGCTGCACCACTTCTTCACCATGGGGTCCGGCGCCAGCGTGAACTCCTTCTTCGGCATCACGACGATGATCATCTCGATCCCGACGGGTGCGAAGATCTTCAACTGGCTGTTCACCATGTACCGCGGCCGCATCCGGTTCGAGCTGCCGATGATGTGGACGATCGCCTTCATGCTGACCTTCGTGCTCGGCGGCATGACCGGCGTTCTGCTGGCGGTGCCGCCGGCCGACTTCGTCCTGCACAACAGCCTGTTCCTGATCGCCCACTTCCACAACGTCATCATCGGCGGCGTGCTGTTCGGCCTGTTCGCCGGCATCTACTACTGGTGGCCGAAGGCCTTCGGTTTCCGCCTGGATCCGTTCTGGGGCAAGATGTCCTTCTGGTTCTGGGTGATCGGCTTCTACTTCGCCTTCATGCCGCTCTACGTCCTGGGCCTGATGGGCGTCACCCGCCGCCTGCGCGTGTTCGAGGATCCGTCGCTGCAGATCTGGTTCCAGATCGCCGCCTTCGGCGCCGTCCTGATCGCGCTCGGCATCGGCTCCTTCCTGATCCAGATCGCCGTCAGCATCCTGAAGCGCCGCCAGCTGGTCGACGTCAGCGGCGACCCGTGGGAAGGCCGCACCCTGGAATGGGCGACCTCCTCGCCGCCGCCGGGCTACAACTTCGCCTTCACGCCGGTCATCCATGACAATGACGCGTGGTGGGACATGAAGAAGCGCGGCTATGCCCGTCCGCTGGAGGGCTTCCGCCCGATCCACATGCCGAGCAACACCGGCGCCGGCATCATCCTGGCCGGCATCAGCACCACCCTCGGCTTCGCGCTGATCTGGCACATCTGGTGGCTGGCGGCGGTGAGCTTCATCGGCCTGCTGGTGGTCGCCATCGGCCATACCTTCAACTACAACCGCGACTTCCACATCCCGGTGGATGAGGTGGTGCGGACCGAGAACGAGCGGACCCGTCTGCTCTCCGGACAGGTGTAAAGCATGACGACGACCGTTGAAGCCATGCACGGCAGCCACGCGGGGCACGACACCCCGCGCGGCGCCACCCCGCCCGTCTTCTATGTGAGGGACGAGCACGCCCACGAAGCCGCCAGCACCGCGCTCGGCTTCTGGATCTACCTGATGAGCGACTGCCTCATCTTCGCGGTGCTGTTCGCGACCTACGGCGTGCTGGGCACCAGCTACGCCGCCGGCCCGACGCCGAAGGAGCTGTTCGACCTGAAGCTGGTGGCGCTGAACACCTCCATGCTTCTGTTCTCCTCCATCACCTACGGCTTCGCCATGCTGGCGATGGAGAAGGGCCGCACCGCCCAGACCCAGGGCTGGCTGGTGATCACGCTGCTGTTCGGCCTCGCCTTCCTCGGCATCGAGCTGTTCGAGTTCGCGCACCTGATCCATGAGGGCGCCGGCCCGTGGCGCAGCGCCTTCCTGTCGGCCTTCTTCACGCTGGTCGGCACCCACGGCCTGCACGTCACCTTCGGCAGCGTGTGGCTGGTGACGCTGATGGTCCAGGTCGCCCGCCGCGGCCTGATCCCGGCCAACCGCCGGCGCCTGATGTGCCTCAGCATGTTCTGGCACTTCCTGGACGTCATCTGGATCGGTGTGTTCACCTTCGTCTATCTGATGGGAGCGCTGCGATGAGCACCCACGCGCACAGCGATCACCACGCCCATCAGGGCCACGGGCATGATCACGGTCATGGCCACGGCGGTCATGGTCATGACGATCACGGCCACCCCGCGGGCGCCCACGGCACCTTCGGCAGCTATATGATCGGGTTCGTCCTGTCGGTAATCCTGACGGTCATTCCGTTCTGGCTGGTGATGAACGGCACGCTGGACAACACGACCACCACCGTCGTGATCCTGGCGCTGGCCGTCGTCCAGATCATCGTCCACATGATTTACTTCCTGCACATGAACGGCCGCGTCGAAGGCGGCTGGTCGATGCTGGCGATGATCTTCACGATCATCGTCGTGGTCATCATGTTCGCCGGTTCGCTCTGGGTGATGTATCACCTGAACTACAACATGATGCCCGGCATGAGCCACGACATGAGCAAGATGCCGTGACCGGACTGCCGTCCGCGCCCCCCGCGGGTGGTACAAAGAAGAGGGCCCGCCCGGTCTGGGCGCTGGCCCTCTTCGGCCTTCTGGCCCTGGCCGGCATCGCCGGCCTGACGGCACTCGGCGTCTGGCAGCTCGAACGCCGGGTGTGGAAGCTCGATCTGATCGAGCGGGTGGACGCCCGCATCCATGCCTCTCCCGTTCCCGCTCCGGGGCCGGAGGCGTGGCCGTCGGTCACCGCCGCCTCGGACGAATACCGCCGGGTCGGCGTCACCGGACGCTTCCTGAACGACCGGGAGACGCTGGTGCAGGCCGTCAGCGATCTGGGCGGCGGCTTCTGGGTGATGACCCCGCTGGTCACCGACCGCGGCTTCACCGTTCTGGTCAACCGCGGCTTCGTGCCGCCGGAAAAGCGCGATCCCGCGACCCGCGCCGAGGGACAGCCGCAGGGCGAGGTCACCGTTGCCGGCCTGCTGCGCGTCACCGAGCCGAAGGGCGGATTCCTGCGCAGCAACGACCCGGCCGCCGGCCGCTGGTATTCCCGCGACGTCGCCGCCATCGCCGCCGCGAAGGGGCTGGAGCAGGTCGCCCCATACTTCATAGACGCCGACGCCACCCGCAATCCCGGCGGCTGGCCGGTCGGCGGGCTGACGGTGGTCAGCTTCCCCAACAGCCATCTCGGCTATGCGCTGACCTGGTTCGCGCTGGACCTGATGCTGATAGGTGCCGTCCTGTTCGTCGTCCGCAGCGAAATGCGGCGCAGACGCACTTGAGGTTGACGCTCCTAAAACTCCCCTGCCGCCGGTAACTGTCTATATAAGTCGGTGTGCTGATGAACCGGGCGAGGAACAGGACGTCTTTCGTGCGCGACACCACCGACCGCAAAAACCTGTTCCTGCTCGTCCAGCTGCGTTGGCTTGCCGTCGTCGGGCAGATCGTGACGATCCTGATCGTCCATGCGCAGATGGGCATCCGCCTGCCGCTGCTGCCGATGGCCGCGGTGATCTTCGTCCTGATCGCGCTGAACATCGCCAGCCTGATCCAGATCCGGCGCAGCGCCAACGTTTCCAACACCCAGCTTTTCCTGGAGCTGCTGATCGACGTCTGGGCGCTGACCTTGCAGCTCTATCTCAGCGGTGGTGCCTCCAACCCCTTCATCTCACTGTATCTTCTTCAGGTGGCGCTGGGAGCGGTGCTGCTGGAGGCGTGGTCGGCCTGGGCGCTGGTTCTGGTGGCGACCGCCGGCTTCACCTGGCTGATCGGTACCCACCAGCCGCTTCCCCTGCCGCCCGCCTATGAGGGCGAGCTGTTCAGCCTGCACATCCAGGGCATGTTCATCTGCTTCGTGCTGGCGGCGAGCCTGCTGGTGCCCTTCCTCACCCAGATCAACCGCAACCTGCGCGCCCGCGACGCCTATCTGGCCGAGTTGCGCCAGCGTTCCATGGAGGAGGCGCACATCGTCCGCATGGGCCTGCTGGCCTCGGGGGCGGCGCATGAGCTGGGGACGCCGCTCGCCACCCTGTCGGTGATCCTCAACGACTGGCGCCGCATGCCGGCGCTGAAGTCCGATCCCGATCTGGTGGACGAGATGGCGGAGATGCAGAACCAGATCGACCGCTGCAAGACCATCGTGTCGGGCATCCTGATGTCGTCGGGCGAGGCGCGCGGCGAAGGCACGGTGCGCACCACGGTGAAGGGCTTCCTCGACGGGCTGGTGGAGGACTGGCTGTCCAGCCGGTCTCCCAAGCGCTTCGACTATGACAACACCGTCGGCCCGCAGGAACGGATGATCGCCGACCTCGCCCTGAAACAGGTGCTGTTCAACGTTCTGGACAATGCGCTGGAGGCCTCGCCGCACTGGATCGGCGTCGCCGCCTTGCGCCAGGGCGACAATCTGGTGGTGGCGGTCAACGATGCCGGCCAGGGCTTCGACCCCGCCATCCTCGAGGAGCTGGGCAAGCCCTACCGCTCCACCAAGAAGCGGCCGGGCAGCGGGCTCGGCCTGTTCCTGGTGATGAATGTGCTGCGCAAGCTGGGCGGGACGGTGTCGGCCAAGAACCGGGCCGGCGGCGGCGCCACCGTGACGCTGACCCTGCCGCTGTCCGCCCTGTCGCCGGGAGGCGCCGATGGAGACGACTGAGTTGGAAGAGGAAGCCCTCCGCACCCTGCTGATCGTCGAGGACGATGCCTCCTTCGCCCGCGCGCTGCGCCGGTCCTTCGAACGGCGCGGCTACGAGGTCCATGCCTGCGCCGGGCTGGAGGAGATGCGGGAGCTTTTGCAGACGGTGGACCCCGACTATGCGGTGATCGACCTGAAGCTCGCCACCGGGTCGGGCCTGGAATGCGTGAAGGAACTGCACGAGGCGGACGAGGAGACCCGCATCGTCGTGCTGACCGGCTTCGCCAGCATCGCCACGGCGGTGGAGGCGATCAAGCTGGGCGCCTGCCACTATCTGGCCAAGCCGTCCAACACCGACGACATCGAAGCGGCCTTCGAGCGCACCGAAGGCGACACCTCCATCGCCCCCGCCGCCCGCACCACCTCGATCAAGAATCTGGAATGGGAGCGCATCCACGAAACGCTGGTGGAGACGAACTTCAACATCTCGGAGACCGCAAGGCGGCTCGGCATGCACCGGCGCACGCTGGCGCGCAAGCTGGAGAAGAAGCGGGTGCCGTGAGCGGGCGCCCGCCCCTGCCCCCTTACGAAAACTCCCGCACCGTGTGCAGGTGGTTGAGCGGGCCGTGGCCATGGCCAAAGCCGGGCGCGGTGAGGATCGCCGTCTCGACATAGCGCCGCGCCCGCGCCACCGCGTCATGGGTGCTCAGCCCCTGGGCCAGACCGGCGGCGATGGCCGAGGACAGGGTGCAGCCGGTGCCGTGGGTGTGGGGGGTGTGGACGCGGCGGCCCTCGAACACCGTCTCGCCCTCCTCCGTCAGCAGCAGGTCGTAGAGGCTGTCATCCTCCAGATGGCCGCCCTTCAGCAGCACCGATTTCGGGCCGAAGCTGAGCATCAGTTCGGCGGCGCGGCGCATGTCGTCGAGGTCGCGGATCGGCAGGTCGGTCAGAGCCTCGGCTTCCGGCAGGTTGGGCGTCACCACCTCGGCCAGCGGCAGCAGGCGCTTGCGCAGGGTCAGCACGGCGTCGGGATCGAGCAGATGGTGGCCGCTCTTGGCGATCATCACCGGATCGAGGACCAGCGGCACGTTGACCGCGCGTTCCTCATACTCCGCCGCCACCGCCTCGATGACCGGAGCGTTGGCGAGCATGCCGATCTTCACCGCGTCGGCGCCGATATCCTCCAGCACCAGCTTCATCTGCAAGGCGACGAAGGCCGGGTCGACCGGCACCACGCCATAGACGCCGGTGGTGTTCTGCGCCGTCAGCGCGGCGATGGCCGTCATGGCATAGGCGCCGAGCGCGCTGACCGCCTTGATGTCGGCCTGGATACCGGCCCCGCCGCCGGAATCCGACCCGGCGACGATCAGGACGCGTCCGTTGATGGTGCTGCCATTCACACTGTCGGCGCTCATTGCGCGGCCTCCAGGCTGCGGGTTGCGCTGGCCTGGATGGCCTCGGCGATGTCGGCGACCACGCTGTGGACCAGCGCCGCGTCGTCGCCTTCCGCCATCACGCGGATAAGCGGCTCGGTGCCGGACTTGCGGATCAGCAGGCGGCCACTCGATGCCAGACGCGCCTCGCCGTCCTTGATCGCCTGCTGGACGACGGCATCCTCCAGCGGCCTGGTCCCGGCGGTGAAGCGGACGTTGGTCAGCTTCTGCGGCACCGGATCGAACACGCGGCAGACCTCGCTGGCCGACCGGCCATCGGCCTGGATCAGCACCGCCAGCACCTGAAGCGCCGCGATCAGCCCGTCGCCGGTGGTGGAATAGTCGGACAGCACGACATGGCCCGACTGCTCGCCGCCGACATTGTAGCCGCGCTCGCGCATCATCTCGACGACATAGCGGTCGCCGACCGGCGTGCGCGCCAGATGCAGGCCGAGCCCGCCGAGATGGCGTTCCATGCCCAGGTTGGACATGACGGTGGCGACGACGCCGCCGCCGCGCAGGGTCTGCGACCGCGCCCAGGAGGTGGCGATCAGGGTCATCAGCTGGTCGCCGTCGATCGGACGGCCGGCCTCGTCCACCATGATCAGGCGGTCGGCGTCGCCGTCCAGCGCGATGCCGAGATGGGCGCCATGGGCGACCACCTGCTCCTGCAAGGTCTGGGTGGATGTTGCGCCGCAGCCCTTGTTGATGTTGGTGCCGTCAGGGGTGACGCCGACCGGGACCACGTCGGCGCCCAGCTCGTACAGCACCTTGGGCGCCACCTTGTAGGCGGCGCCGTTGGCGCAGTCGACGACGATCTTCAGCCCGTCGAGCCGCAGGCCGCGCGGGAAGGTGTTCTTCACATATTCGATGTAGCGGCCGGTGGCGTCGTCCAGCCGGCTGGCGCGGCCGAGATCGGCCGGGCCGGCGAGGTCGGGAGCGAAGGGCAGCGCCATGCGCCGCTCGATGGCGGCCTCGACCTCGTCCGACAGCTTGTAGCCGTCGGGGCCGAACAGCTTGATGCCGTTGTCCTGATAGGGGTTGTGCGAGGCGGAGATCACGACGCCCATGTCGGCGCGGAGCGAGCGGGTCAGCATGGCGACCGCCGGGGTCGGCAGCGGCCCGACCAGCACCACGTCCATCCCCATGGAGATGAAGCCGGCGGTCAGCGCCGGTTCCAGCAGATAGCCGGACAGGCGGGTGTCCTTGCCGATCACCACCCGGTGGCGGTGGTCGCCGCGGCGGAACTGCAAGGCGGTCGCCATCGCCACGCGCAGGGCCGTTTCGGCGGTCATCGGGTCGATGTTGGCGGTGCCACGGATGCCGTCGGTGCCGAACAGGTGTCGCGTCATGAAAACCTCGTGCAGAAACCGTCTCCAGCCCCGCATGTCGGGGTGCGGGTCCGGATGTACAAGCGAAGGATGTTTCTTCACCCGGCAGCCGGGCCGGGTCAAGGCCCCATCGGCGGCTGCGCGAAAGGGTTACAGCTGACTCATCTTTGCCCTCAATCGGCGGGCGCGGCCGTTCGGCCGCTTGCCTACGCCGGCATGGGCCTGCGGGGCCGCAGTCGCGGCCCTTACCGGGGATGCAGCGCCTCCCACAGGGCACGGGCCTGCGCCGTCTCCGCCACATCGTGGACGCGCAGGATCTGCGCCCCCTGGTTCAGTGTCTCCAGCCCGGCGGCGAGCGAGCCGGGCAGCCGCTCCTTCGGCGGCTCCTCGCGCGACAGCCGGCCGATGAAGCCCTTGCGCGACAGGCCGATCAGCACCATGCAGCCAAGGGCATGGTACAATGACGTGTGGCGCAGGATCTCCAGATTGTGCTCCGTCCTCTTGCCGAAGCCGATGCCGGGATCGATGGCGATGCGCTCCGGGGCCACGCCGGCCGCGACGCAGCGGGCGACCCGCTCCTCCAGCCAGTCGAACACGTCGAGTGCGGCGTCGCGGTAGGTCGGGTTGGCCTGCATGGTGCCGGGGTCGCCCTGCATGTGCATGACGACGACCGGAGTGGCGGTGCGCGCGACCACCGGCAGCGCGTCCGGATCGGACAGACCGGCGATGTCGTTGACGATGCGGGCGCCGGCCGCGGCGGCGGACTCCATCACCAGGGCGTGGCGGGTGTCGACCGAGACGGCGGCACCCTTTGCCGCGAAATGGCGGATGACCGGCAGGACGCGCCGCTCCTCCTCCTCCGGCGGGACCGGGTCGGCACCGGGGCGGGTGGACTCGCCGCCGATGTCGAGGATGTCGGCACCGGCCGCCAGCATTGCCTCGCCATGGGCGATGGCGGCGGCGGGGTCGAGGAAGTCGCCGCCATCGGAGAAGCTGTCCGGCGTGACGTTGACGATGCCCATGATCAGCGGCCGGTCGGGCGACAGTCCGGCGAAGGGCGCGCGGACGCGGGTCAGGGCGCCGAGCTGGCGGTCCAGCGCCTCCGCCACCGCGCGGGAGCGTTCCCAGCCCCAGGCCATGATCTCCGACAGCGGCGCGAAGGCGCGGTCGATGCGCGAACCGGCATCGCGGACGATCAGTTCGGCGGTGGAGAAGGCAAAGCGTCCGCCGGCCAGCGGCACCGCCGCGCCCTTGGCCCAGGCGGCGATGGGCATCAGCCCGACCGGGCGCAGGTAGACCCGCACGCCGTCCTCCGCCGCCCAGGGGCAGAAGCCGGCGAGCGATCCGGCCGCCGATTTGGGCGCGGGTTTGGCGGCGGGCTTTGCAGAGAGCGGCGGCATCGGGGGTCCCCCATCACGTCACGGACTGGCTGCTCCGTTCCTGGCACGCGGCTGGCGGGATGGCAAGGGGTGAGGGCGCGCGATATTTGATGATCCTCGCCGCGCGCCCCCTCACCCTAACCCTCTCCCCGGGGGGGAGAGGGGATGATGCGACCCTTCAGCTTCAGCACATAGGTGATGACCTCCGCCACCGCCTGATAGTGCTGGAGCGGAATGGTCGCATCGACCTCCGCCGAGGCATGGAGGGCGCGGGCCAGCGGCGGATTCTCGACGATGGGGATGCCGTGCTCCTGGGCCAGCGCGCGGATGCGCAGCGCGATCAGGTCGGCGCCCTTGGCGAGGCAGATCGGGGCGGCGGTTCGGCCGCGCTCGTATTCCAACGCCACGGCGAAATGGGTGGGGTTGGTGATGACCACCGTGGCCCGCGGCACGTTCGCCATCATCCGCTTCTTGGAGCGCGAGCGGCGGATGTCGCGCAGGCGGGCCTTGGCGTGGGGATCACCCTCGCTCTGCTTGAACTCGTCCTTGATCTCCTGGTGGCTCATGCGCAGGCGGCGGCGCCATTCCAGGCGGTTCCACAGCACATCCACCGCCGCCATCAGCACGGTCGCCAGCAGGACCGCCAGCAGCAGCCGCAAGGTCACGTCCCGCAGCAGCACGGGCAATCCGGCGACGTCCATGCCCACAGTATCCTCCGTCCATGCGATGTAGGGTGCCAGCGCGTTCCATGCCGCGATGCTGATGATGGCGAGCTTGACCAGGCTCTTGGCGAATTCGACCAGTGCCGGCCGGCCGGCCATCCGCTTCCAGCCCGATGCCGGCGACAGATGCGACCATTTCGGGCGGATGCGATCGGAGGCGACGACGAATTGCCCCTGCCCCAGCGCCGATACCACCGCCCCGGCCAGCAGGATGCCCAGCACCGGCAGCAGGGCCACGGCGACGCCACCGATCAGCCAATGCAGGCTGTGGATGACGTCGATGGCGCTGCCGTCGATGCGGATGTCGTCCGGGTTCTCGATCAGCGGCAGCAGCAGCGCCGACAGGTTCGCGGCGACGCCGGGCACCACCATCAGCACGATCATCCAGGCGGCGACCATCGCCGACAGCAGGCCGACGTCGCGGGCACGGGGAACGTCGCCCTTCTCCGCCGCCTCGCGCAGGCGTTTCTCCGTCGGTTCCTCGGTCTTCTGTTCGTCGTCCTGTTCCGCCATGGCTCAATCTCCGGAAGTCAGGACCCCGACAGCCAGCCGCCGAGTGCGGCGACGAAGGCGGTCAGCATCGCGCCGGCAGTCGCCATGAACAGGCCCATGCCGATCATCAGAACGCCCGGCGTCGCGACGAAATAGACCGGCATCGCCGGCATCACCCGGTTGACCAGCCCCAAGGCCAGATTGACCACCAGCCCATAGAGGATGAAGGGCGCAGCCAGCCCCACCCCCAGCCGGAAGGTGGTCGCCAGCAGTTCGGCGAAGCGCTGGGCGACCATGCCGAGGTCGGGGAACACCCCCGCCGGCCAGGAGCCGTAGGAGCGGGCCAGCGCGCCGATCATCAGGTAATGCACGTCCGATGCGAACAGCAGGGCCAGCCCGCCGATCAGCAGCACGCCGGACAGCACCGATCCGCCCTCGAACCCCGCCGCCGCCATCGAGAAGGGGTTGCTGAGGCCCACCACCTGGGCCGCCAGGGCGCCGGTGGTCTGGAGGGCGGCCATGAACAGCCGGGCGCCGAGGCCGAGATAGGCGCCGACCAGCGTCTCACCCGCCAGCGCGCGCAGCATCTCCACCGGCTGGTCCGGCATGCGGTCGGGCAGACCGTCCACCCCCGGCAGCAGGACCAGCGTGACGATGACCGCCAGCGCCGCCCGCACCCGCATCGGCACCGCCGCCTCGCCGAAGCCCGGCAGCAGGCCGATGGCCGCCGCCACCCGCGCCAGCACGAGCAGGCCGCGGTAGATCTCCAGGGTCAGGAACTGGTTCAGGTCGCCCATCGCTCTAGACCTGATCGACGGTCTTGAGCGCCGCCTTGCGGTGCAACTCGGCATGGCTCAGCACCGGGGTCATCGGGCTGACCCGCTCCAGCAGGGAGCGGACGAAGGGCCGCGCCTCCGCCCCCACCAGCAGGGCGGGCCAGACCTGCGAGGTTGCGTGCTTCTGGATCTTCAGCCGCACGGCGGTCAGGAACTCCTGCACCTGGCTGGGCGGCATGACGAAGCGGCGATCGTCACCCTCCACCACGATGCTGTCGAGCAGAGCCTGTTCCCAGCGCGGGCTGAGCGCGATCACCGAGACGAAGCCGTCCGGCCCGGCCAGCCCCTGGTGGATCTGCTGGCCCAGCCGCATCCGCACATGTTCGGTGATCAGCGTGATGTGGCGGGTCCAGCCGACGGCTTCCGCCACCGCCTCGACGATGGCCGGCAGGTTGCGGATCGACACCCGTTCGGAGAGAAGCTGCTGCAGCACGCGCTGGAGGACCACCAGCGAGATCTGGCTCGGCACCATGTCGTTGATCAGCTTCTGGTACTCGCGGCCGAGCCCGTCGATCAGTTTCTGCAGGGCGGCGAAGGTCAGCAGGGTGGAGAGGTTGTCCTTGATGATTTCGGTCAGGTGGGTGGTGATGACGCTTTCCGGATCGACGACGGTGTAGCCCTTCGCCACCGCCTCCTCGTGCCGCGCCGGGTCGATCCATTTGGCTTGCAGGCCGAAGGTCGGCTCGCGCGTCGCGTCGCCGGCGATGTCGGGCACGGCGCCGCCGGTCGGGTCGATGGCGAGCAGGTGCTTCGGGCGCACCTCCCCCTTCGCCGCCTCCACCCCCATGATGCTGATGACGTAGCTCTTGGGCGCCAGGAAGCTGGAATCCTTGATGCGCACCGAAGGCAGGACGAAGCCGAACTCGGTGGCGAAGCGTTTGCGCAGCGTCTTCACCTTGGTGGTCAGCGGGCCGTTCTTGTTGAGGATCAGCGGGACGAGGTGGTTGCCGACCTCCACCTTCACCTCGTCGACCTTCAGCATGTCCTCCACCGCCTCCTCGGGTGCGGCGGGGGGTGCCTTGCGGCTTTCCTCCAGCTTGGCGAGTGCGGCGGCGCGGGCCTTGCGGCGCGGCGCGTACCAGCCGAGGCCGGCGAAGGCGGCACCGATGGCGAGGAAGGGCGCCATCGGCAGGCCCGGCGTGATCGCCAGCGCCACCAGCAGGCCGGACGCCACCAGCAGCGCCTTCGGGTAGGCGCCGAGCTGGTCGATCACCGCCTTTTCGGCCGAGCCGATGTTGCCGCCCTTGGTGACCAGCAGGCCGGCGGCCAGCGACACCACCAGCGCCGGGATCTGCGTCGCCAGCCCGTCGCCCACCGTCAGCGTGGTGTAGATGGAGGCGGCATGCTCGAAGCTCATCCCCTTCTGGACGATGCCGATCGCCATGCCGCCGAGAACATTGATGACGGTGATGACCAGACCGGCCACAGCGTCGCCGCGCACGAATTTCGAGGCGCCGTCCATGGCGCCGTAGAAGGTGCTTTCGTCCTCCAGTTCCTTGCGGCGGCGGCGCGCCTCGGCCTCGTCGATCATGCCGGCGGAGAGGTCGGCGTCGATCGCCATCTGCTTGCCGGGAATGGCGTCGAGCGTGAAGCGGGCGCCGACCTCGGCGATGCGGGTGGCGCCCTTGGTGATGACGACGAAGTTGATCACCACCAGGATGCAGAAGATCACCACGCCGATGACGAAGTTGCCGCCCATCACGAACTGGCTGAAGCCCTGGATGACATGGCCGGCGGCGGCGTGGCCGTGATGCCCCTCGCTGAGGATCAGCCGGGTCGACGCGATGTTCAGCGCCAGCCGCAACATCGTCACCACCAGCAGGACGGTGGGGAAGGACGAGAAGTCCAGCGGGCGCGGGATCCACAGCGACACCATCAGCACCAGCACCGCGACCGAGAAGGACAGCGCCAGCCCGAGATCGAGGAACCAGGACGGCACCGGCAGGAACAGCACCGCCAGCACCAGCAGGATGCCGACCGCGAACAGCACGTCGCGGTTCGCCAGCCCGATGTCGCCGATCAGGCCGAACCGGCTGCGGACGTGATCCGTGAGGGTCATGGGGGGTCCCGGAAGGGTTTGTGGAGGGGCGGGTTTGTGGAGGAAGGACGTTCCGGCAACGATAGGGGGCTGCGGTAAAACCGGGATTTAAACGGTCATTGGCTTGGAAGCAGCGGCCGGGCCGGGCCGTCGGCGAACAGGCCAGACAGGAAGCTCAAGCGCCCGCGCTCCGCCGCGGTCCAGACCGGGGCGGTGCCGCTTGGCCCGGCGGCCAGAGTCTCCAGATAGCCGAGCGCCCCGGCGACCCAGCGCAGGTTGCCGGTCACCCGCTGGCGATAGGCCTCGCCGCGCTCGGACTGGGCGGAGTGGTAGCGGGCAATGGCGGTGTCCAGCGAGCCATGGTCGCGCCGCAGGGCCGACAGGAAGGACGCGGCATAGCGGGCGTTGGCGACCGGATCGAAGGCGGTGACCAAATCGGGGAAGGCGTCGGGGTGCCAGCGCAGGTTCACTTGCAGGCAGCCGACATCGATGGACTGCACGCCGCGCGCCTGGGTCTCGCGCACGAAGGATATCGCCGCGTCGCGCGTCGGGAAGTAGTGGGATTGCCCTTCGGTGTTGACCGTCCAGGGCCAGGCGGTGAACAGCCGGTCCTCCGTCCGCCGGCCGGACTCGGTGAAGCCCATCGCCAGCAGCAGATGGTCGGCGATGCCGGCCGCCTTCTCCGCATCGAGGATGGCGGCAATGCACTGCGCTTCCGGCGGCAGGGCCTTGGCGGCGGGTTGGGCGGGCTGTTTGGGCGGCGTATAGAGGGCGGTGCTCCACACGCCGATCTGCGAGAGGTTGGCCGGCGGCGCCGCCGCACCGCCGGCCGGACTTACGAGCAGCCCGAGAAGGGGAAACATGACCGCTCGCAACGGGGGGAGGCGCATCTTCGCGCTTCAGTCGATGGCGACGATCAGGTCGCTCAGCCGGTCGGCGTAGGTGGCGAGCGTGCCGTACATGAAGGGCAGCGCCAGCACCGTCACCACCAGGATCGCGACGATCTTCGGTACGAAGGTCAGCGTCATCTCCTGCACCTGGGTCAATGCCTGCACCAGCGAGATCGCCACGCCCACCACCACCGCGACGATCAGCGGCGGTGCGGCGACCAGCAGGGTCGTCCAGATGCCGCTGCGCAGCACCTCCAGCACGTCGGCCTGGTTCATGGGGGTGGTCCTTTTTGTGTGGAGAGGGGCAAGCGCGCCACGCCTCAGACCGCGATGCGCATGATCTCCTGGTAGGCCTGGACCATCTTGTCGCGGATGGCGACGACGCTCTGCACCGTCATCTCCGCCGCCAGCACCGAACGCACCACCTCCTGCGCGCTGGCCTTGCCCGACACGGCGGCGAGCGACACCCGCTCGCTCTCCTTCAGCGTGTCGACGGCCTGGGAGATCGACTTGTCGAGGAAGCCGCCGAAGTCGCTTTCGGCACTGGCGGCCACCGCGTCGGTCTGGTTGGCGGTGGACAGCGGCGAGGTCGCCGCCTGGGTCTCGGCAAGGCCGCTGGCAATCGGGCTGCGGTTGGCGGCATAGGCGGCGGCGACGCGGCCGACGGACATCTCGATCATGGAACGGCTCCTCAGCTGCGCAGCAGGTCGACGACGCGGGTCATCATCGCGCGCGATTGTTCGATGACGTTCATGCTGGCCTCGAAGGCGCGGCCGGCCTCGCGCATGTCCATCATCTCGACCAGCGGCTGGACGTTGGGTTTCTTGACGTAGCCCTTGTCGTCGGCCGCCGGATGCGAGGGATCGTAGGCGAGCTGGAAGTCGCTGCGGTCGCGGCCGATCTGCTTGACCTGCACCAGTTCCGCGCCGACGCCGCGGTCCATCACGCTGTCGAAGGACACCGTCTTGCGGCGGTAGGGATCGCCACCCTTGGCGGTGGCGGTGCTGTCGGCGTTGGCGAGATTCTCCGCCACCACGCGCAGGCGGGTCGATTGCGCCTGGAGGCCGGCGCCGGCGATCTTCAGCGTGGCGCCGAGGACATCGTTCATCATCGGGTCGTCTCCGTCCTTAACCGTTCCTCCAGGCCATGCGCAGCATCTGCACATTGCGCTGGAACAGGCTGGTGGTCAGCGCGAAGGCGTCGCGGGTCTCGCTGCCCTTGATCATCTCCTGCTCCAGCGACACCGCATTGCCGCTGGGGGTCGATTCCCACAGGGCCGCTTTGCCCTCCTCGCGGAAGCCGGCGGTGGAGCGGGTACTCGCCAGATGCAGGCCGGAGGTGCGGGCGGTCTCCACCGGGCGGATGCCGTCCATCACGCTGTCGAAGGGCTTCAGGTCGCGCGCCTGGTAATCGGGCGTGTTGGCGTTCACCACATTCTCGGCGACCAGCTTCTGCCGCTGCGCCAGATAGTCCAGCCGCGTGCCGGCAAGCTGAAAGAAACCGATTTTACCTAAATCCATTGCGACCTCGTTCCCTCACAACTCGCCGGAACACTGTGCCGGACGATGGCTCCGCCCGTTTAAAACCGGATTTAAATTCACTGCTCTAGTCTGCCTTCATCGACGGGCATGAGGGAGACTGCACCGATGCCGGCACTCGCCACCCTGGCGGCGGAACTCGACCGGCTGCCGACGCGCCAGTGGCGCGGGGAGATCCGCTCGGCCGCCGGCATGACGCTGGAGGTCGACGGGCTGCAACGCGTGCTGTCGGTCGGCGACAAATGCCATGCCGAGACCCTGCGCGGCGGGCGGGTGCTGTGCGAGACCATCGGCTTCCGCAACGGGCGCTCGCTGCTGATGGCCTTCGACAATCTCGACGGCGTGGCGGAGGGCTGCGCGGCGGTCACCGACGACACCGCCTTCACGCTGAGGCCCGGCCCCGGCTGGCTCGGCCGGGTGGTCAACGCCCTGGGCGAGCCGATCGACGGCAAGGGTCCGTTGCTGAACGGCGAGCATCCGCGGGGCCTGCGCCAGCCACCGCCGGCCGCCTGTGCCCGGCGCCGTGTGGGCAAGCGGCTGGACAGCGGCATCCGGGTGATCGACAGCTTCGTGCCGATCTGCCGCGGCCAGCGGCTGGGCGTCTTCGCCGGATCCGGCGTCGGCAAATCCACCCTGCTGGCGATGGTCGCCCGCCATGCCGAGGCCGACGCCATCGTCATCGGCCTGATCGGCGAGCGCGGGCGCGAGGTGCGCGAATTCATCCAGGACGATCTGGGACCGGAGGGGCTGGCCCGCTCCGTCGTCATCGTCGCCACCTCGGACGAGCCGCCGCTGATGCGCCGGCAGGCGGCACTGCTGACCATGACGGTGGCGGAGGAGATGCGCGATCAGGGAAAGCATGTGCTGTGCCTGATGGACAGCGTCACCCGTTTCGCCATGGCCCAGCGCGAGATCGGGCTGGCCGCCGGCGAACCGCCGACCGCCAAGAGCTATCCGCCCAGCGTCTTCGCCGAACTGCCCCGCCTGCTGGAGCGCGCCGGACCCGGTCCGGAGGGCTGTGGAGAAGGCGACATCACCGCCATCTTCACCGTCCTGGTCGACGGCGACGACCATGACGAACCGATCGCCGATGCGGTGCGCGGCATCCTCGACGGGCATCTGGTGCTCGACCGCAGGATCGCCGAGCAGGGGCGCTATCCCGCCGTCAATCTGCTGCGCAGCGTGTCGCGCAGCCTGCCCGGCTGCCATGACGCGCGGGAGAACCGCATCGTCGGCCGCGCCCGCGCACTGGCCGCCAGCTATGACGGCATGAAGGAGATGATCCGGCTCGGCGCCTACAAGCGCGGCACCGATCCGGAGACCGACGCCGCCATCGACCTGCACCCGCGGCTGGAAGAGTTCCTGCGCCAGGGCAAGGACGACCCCTCCCCCTCCGCCGACAGCTTCGCACGGCTGGACTCGCTGCTCGCCGCCATCGGAGACCAAGCATGAGCGTCAACACCCCGGGCATCGACAAGAGACTGGCCGCCCAGGCGGTCACCCCGCCGGCCGCCCAGCGCAAAGCCTCCGCCGAGCCGGAGGAAACGCTGGCCGACAGGATGAGCGTCGGCTTCGACGACCTGCTCGATGTCGTCAACCCGCTCCAGCAGTTGCCCGTGGTCGGGTCGGTCTACCGCGAGGCGACGGGGGAGAGCATCTCGATCCCGGCGCGGCTGGCCGGCGGCTTCCTGTTCGGCGGCCTGCCCGGCCTGATCGGCAGCGCCGCCATGGTCGCCTTCGAGGAGGTCACCGGCGACAGCGTGCTGGGCCATATCGGCAGCCTGCTGGAGGACGGGACGGAGACTGCCGTGGCGGAGGGCACGCCGTCCGGAACGCTGCCCTGGATGGGCGGCGGGAGTGGGGGCGACCCCGCCCTGCCCTCCCCCCAATCCCTGACGGAAGCCTTGCGCCGCAAATCCGCCCCGGCGGCCGAAACCATGGCCAGCGTCGCCGCACCGGTGGGCGAACAGCCGGCGCCACAGCTGCTGGCGAAGCTCTACAGCCTGGAAGCGACCGCAAAGGCCGGCGCGCCGGGGGTGGTGCGCAAGGCGGGGTGACCAACCCCCACTTGCACGGCAGCGCCGGGCGCGGTTCAATGATCCGCAGGGCGTTCCTTGACGGGCAGGCGGGCGGTGGACGACAGCAACGGTGACGGCATGGGTAAGGGACGGCGGCGGATGTGGCTCCTTGTCGGCCATGGCGCGGTGGGGCTGGCAACCGCCGGAGCCTTCCTGCCCATCCTGCCCACCGTTCCCTTCCTGCTGGTCGCCGGCTGGGCCTATGCCCGCGGCAATCCCGAACTGCGGGAGCGGATGCGCAACGATCCGCGCTTCGGCCGTGCCGTGCGCGAATGGCAGGACCGCGGCGCCATCCCGGTCAAGGCCAAGGTCATGGCCGTCGGCGGGATGTCGTCCAGCTTCGCCATCCTGGCCCTGTCTTCGCCCGGCTATCCGGTGCTCGCCGGCACCGGCGCGATGATGGCGGCCGTTGCCGTCTATGTGGTGTCCCGTCCACCGCCTTCGGCCCCCCCTTCGGACAAGGGACAGGCCTGAAACGCGCCAGGGGCCGCCGTTTCCGGCAGCCCCTGTTCTTCAAGGTTCTTCAAGTTCCAAAAGGCCGCGGTCAGGCCGCGACGCGTTCCTGCCCCGGACGACCCATGCGGGCCAGAATCGCCGGCTCGATGGCCACTTGCAGGTGGGCATGGCTGTCGTCGTCGCGGCGGCCGACCACCTCGCCATGGGCATAAAGCCAGGCGAGCGTCGCACCGTCGCCATGCGCGACATCCAGTTCCACCAGCTCACGGCCGGCGGTCATCCGGCCGTCGAGGATGCGGAACAGCGTGTCCAACCGCTCGCCGGTCGCGGCGGACAGCGCACAGGCGTTGCCGGACCGCTCGGCGCGGGCGAGCACGGCGTCGAGATCCGCCCCGCCCAGCAGGTCGATCTTGTTGGAGACCTCGACCACGCGCGGGTCGCGTTCCGGATCGATGCCGAGATCGGCCAGGATCGCCTCGACATCGGCCTTCTGGGCTTCGGTATCGGGGTGGGCGATGTCGCGGACATGCAGGATGATGTCGGCCGACTGCACCTCCTCCAGCGTGGCGCGGAAGGCCGCGACCAGATGGGTCGGCAGGTCGGAGATGAAACCGACCGTGTCGGACAGGATCACCTTGCGCCCGGACGGCAGGACCACCTGACGCATGGTCGGGTCGAGCGTCGCGAACAGCAGGTTCTTCGCGAACACGTCGGCGCCGGCCATCCGGTTGAACAGGGTGGACTTGCCGGCATTGGTGTAGCCGACCAGCGCCACCACCGGGTAAGGCACCTTGGCGCGCGCCTTGCGGTGCAGGCCGCGGGTGCGGCGGACGTCGTCCAGCTCCCGCTTGATCCTGACGATGCGGTTGCCGATCAGGCGGCGGTCGATCTCCAGCTGCGATTCACCGGGGCCGCCGAGGAAGCCGAAGCCGCCACGCTGGCGTTCAAGGTGGGTCCAGGACCGGACCAGCCGCGACTTCTGGTAGGTCAGCGACGCCAGTTCGACCTGAAGCTGGCCTTCATGGGTGCGGGCGCGCGCCCCGAAGATCTCCAGGATCAGGCCGGTGCGATCGATGACCTTGGCGCCGAAGGCCTTTTCCAGATTGCGCTGCTGCACCGGAGTCAGCCCATGGTCGACGATGACGAGGTCGATGGCCTCGCCGGCCTCGCGCGCATCTTCCAGCAGTTTGGCATACTGCTCGATGGCGCCGCCGCCCAGCAGGGTGGCCGGACGCGGCTGGTTGACCTTGACGACGGCGGCCTGCGCCACCTCAAGCTCGATCGCCGCAGCAAGGCCGACCGCCTCTTCCAGGGAGGCTTCGGGGCTGCGGCCGGTCTCCACGCCGCGCAGGACCGGGTGGAGGACGAGGGCGCGGCCCAGGCTGGACCGCAGGGTTTGGACGGTATTGGACTCGGTATTCGGATGCGTACCCATGAGGTTCCTTGTATCGGCCCGGGATCAGCACCGGTCCGGTGGTTCGGTTTTGTGAAGGCCGGCATTCGACGCTGCCGGCGTGCGTGCATCGCTCGCGGATGCAAAGCTCTGGAATTTGGGAAAAGAGGATCCTCTCCGGCCCCACCGGCGGCGCCACGGCACGGGGGGAGGGTCGCGGCGGCCTGCGCGTCACGGAGCCGGAGAGGAGAGCGTCGGCGCACCCGAGGCAGGGCGCCAAAGCGGGGAACTTAGATCAAGGGAAGTCACCGGAGTTGCCGCGCCGGCCGGGAAGGGGGGCCTCGTCACGCGGGATCGCACTATGATACGGCGTCGCCGCCGGTACATCGAATAGATGTGGGTTTCGGCGCTTGAAACAAGGGCGCGGGGACGATTTTTCCGGGGAGTATCCCCTCTCCCCCCCAGGGAGAGGGTTAGGGTGAGGGGGGCGCGAAGCGAGGATTTTCAAGCATTGCGCGCTCCCCGATTCCCACCGGATCCACCCTGTGCATCCCCCTCACCCCGACCCTCTCCCCGGGGGGAGAGGGGGAATTCACCTCGCCTCACCCGCCCATGTTGTTGCGCGACGCCTGTTCGATGGTCTTGATGTGGGCGAGGCCCGGCAGGATTTCCGAGCGGATGAACTCCAGCCGGCGCACCGGGCCGCCGCCGCGGCCGAAGCGGTGCTTCCACAGATTCATCTTCACCGCCAACCCGCACAGCACGCCGCCGATGGTCAGGTGATGGGTGACGATCAGGTCGCGGATGCTGCGGAAGCTTTCCGGGTTGATGTCGCGCCAGAAATCGCGGGAGCGGTTGTCGAAGCTCTCGAACCGCCCGGTGATCGAGGTGGCGATGTCGGTCAGGTCGTGGCCGATCTCGTCCAGCATGCGGCCCTGGCGGGCATCGCGGCGCACCTCGCTGACCTGATACAGCTCCGCCATCCAGCCGAGGAAGCCCTGCACGTCGGGCACGATGTCGTCCAGGCAGCGCTTGAAATAGGCCAGCGACAGGAAGATGTCGGCATATTCCTCCAGGAAGGCCGGGATCTCCTGCAAGGGAATGTCGAGCCGGTCGGCGGTCAGCTGAAGCCGGCGCCGCGCCTCCTCGACATCGGGCTGGGCGAACAGGCGGACCAGATCCTCCATGCTGGCGATGTCCGCCCCCTGCACGCCATAGACATGCTCTACCAGCGGCCGGGTGAAGACGCGCATGTAGCTGGTCAGCTCGGCCCGCTTGGCCGCCGACAGGCGCAGCGCGCCCGCTTCCTCCACGTCGATGTTCAGGCGGCGCAGCTCCAGCCGCAGGCTGTAGACGTCGAAGCTGGCGGCCTCGCCGATCTGCACGATCTTGCGCAGGTCGCGGCGGAACTCCGGGCCGTCGATGCCGAAGCATTTCGACAGCTGGTTGATGCCGATCTGGCCGCTGCCGGTCTGGGCGTCGTTGAACAGCTCCGCCACCGTTTCCAGCCGGACATTCTTGATCAGCCGCGCCCGGCGCAGCCCCGGCGTCTCCAGCGGCAGGATCGACAGCGGCAGGATGTGCAGCGCGTCGCGCGCGTCATCCTCCTCCGAAGACGCCCCGTGCAGGCGCACCGCGGCGGCGCCGGTGGTGGCGGGCGGGCGGATGCGGTCACGAGGCTTCCGATCCTGTAAGTCACCGGACCTGCGGTCCTGTAAGTCACCGGACCTGCGGTCCTGTTCGGGGCCGGCTGGCGGCTGCACGGCTGGACTCCTCCCGCCTGGGTTGAGCCCCGCAGCCCGGTCAGAAGCGCGGGAACTTCATCAGCGTCATGGTGATGGACGGATCGATGGAAATGACCGAGGCCCGCCCGTTGCGGGAAATCGGCCCGATCGACGGCATGGCGGCAGACGAGGCGGCATCGCCGTTCTGCATGTCGTACATCGCGGCGAAACGGTCGAGCAGCTTGGCGACCTTGTCCGGCTTCTTCAGGTCGGCGATGTCCATCCGCTTTTCCAGCAGCGCCTTCTGCTTGTCGACGTCCAGCAGCGCCGTCTGCTCGGGCAGCCCCAATGCCGTGTAGACCACCTTGCGCAGGGCGTTGTCGGCCATCACCTGATACCAGTTGCCGATGTTCGCCGACCGCCGCTGGAAATAGAGGCCGAGGCGCACCGCCGGATTGCTGTCCTCCGATTCGACCTCCAGCGTCACGGCGACGTAGCGGTCGACGATGGCCTGGACGACGGCCGGGTTCTTCAGGTTCTCACCCTTGTTCTCGGCGAATCCCAGGACCTTCGCCATCTCGCGGAACTTGGTGTCGCTCATCCGGTTGGCGGTGGAGAACTGGTCGCTGACGCCTTCCTCCAGCACCTTGCGGATCAGGCCGCGCGACTTCGCCTGACTGCCGAGATCGAAGGCGTCCAGGACGAAGCGGTAGAGCTTGTCGTCCTTCATGAAGTCTTCGGTGCTGGTGATCTTGCCGATGTTGTCCTGGAAGTAGGTGATGGCGCGCTGAACCGCCGGGCGGCTGCGGATCGCCTGTTCGTAGCGGTCGTGGTTCCTGTTGACCATGCGCAGATCGACGAGCGTCGTCATGCCTGGACCTCCCCGGTCTTGCCATCGAGGTCGCGCGGAATGGCGGGATCCTCGTCCGCCGCATCGGTCTCCGACCCATAGCCGGCGGGGATGCGCATGATGACTTCCCCCGTCGCGGTGTCGAGCACCTCGGTGTAGAGCCGGGAGGTTCCCGGCGCGAGGGTGACGCGGTAGGGCTGGGAAGCATGCCGCTTCGCCTCCGCCTCCGCGGCATCGGACTTCCTGGCGGGTTCCACCACATCGGCCGGATTGGCCGTTTCGGCCTGCGCGGCGCGGAGACGGTCGGCCTGGCGCTGGCGCGCCTCGGCGATGATGTCGGCGCTGGCGGTCGACCGCTCGCCGGACGGGCCGGTCACGCCGGTGACGGGGGTGGGCATGGCGTCAACCTCCCGGATATTGGCCCGGATGCCGGCCCGCTTGATGACCGACGCCATCCGTCTGAAAAGACGGCGCCGGAGCGGACGGAGCCGCCGACAGCAGCGTGGCTTCATACTCCATCACCGGGCGCAGGGCGGACAGCGCCTTGTAATAATCGCGCTCGCCGATATGGCCCATGGCGCGGGCGATGCGGTCCTGCATGTCGGCCCGGACGAAGGTGGTGTAGAGCTGCGCCATCATCGCCGCCGCCGCACCGCTGCCATTGGCGGCGACCTCGGGATCAAGCAGCATGCTCTGGATCAGGAAATAGGCGCGGCGCACCGGGGTCACCGCATCCTCTTCCTGAAGGATGTCGCTGCCGCGGATGATCTGGGCGAAGTTGGAGATCGTCAGGGTGTAGCGGCGGTTCTCGTTCTGCACGACGCAGCCGTTGATCACCACCCGCTCGCACGGCTTCAGGCGCAGCTTAAGTGCCATAGGACAATTCCTCCGTCGCCAGTTCCCGCGCGGGCTGCACCGCCTCCTGGGCCGCCCCCTGGGCCGCCCCTTGCAGGCCCTGCATCACCGACCGGTTGATGTGGAGCAGAAGGTCGATGCCGCCTTCGCCGCGCAGGACCCGCTGGGTGTTGCGGTTCACCGCGAAGGACAGCGAGACCAGACCGGCGCGCAACGCCTCCGGCAGGGCGTTGCCGTCCTCCAGCAGGTCGGCGCGCAGGGTGTTCCACAGCTCCAGGTTCCGCCACAGCGCGTCCTTCAGCGCGGCGGAGCGCCAGTCGGCGCTGCGGTTGTTCTCCAGCGCCAGGGTGATCCGCAGGAACACCCGGTACTCGATCTTTCGCGGATCGTCGCACTCGGCGATGGTCTGGTGATAGGCGGCGATGCTCATGGGCGCACCCCTGCGGTGGGTCTTTTAATTTTTCGTGCGATTCACGTTTCAGACGATTCCGTCTGAACCGATCGCACTCGGGTGACGGACGGGGATGGCCGTCGGCGATGCCCGCTCCGGGTTGCCGCGGGCGGGAGGAACGGGCATCGCCGACGGGGCGGCGCCATCGTCCAGGGGTTCGGCCCTGAATTTGGACGATGACGCCGCCCGCCAGGGGACTTAGCGGAACAGCGACAGGATGTTCTGCGGACCCTGGTTGGCGATCGACAGAGCCTGGGTCGCGAGCTGCTGCTGGACCTGGAGGGCCTGCAGGCGGCTCGATTCCTCGTTCATGTCGGCGTCGACCAGGGCGCCGATGCCCTTGTTCATCGAGTCCGTCAGCTTCGACACGAAGTCGTTCTGCACCGACACGCGGTTCTCGATGGAGCCGATGACCGACGCCTTGCCGATGGCGCTGTCGAGCAGCTTGTTGATGACTTCCAGCGACTTCTTGGAGTTGTTGACCACGTCGACCTGGGTCAGGTCGGCGAGGCCGCCGAAGGCGTCGCTTTCCTTGGAGCCGACCCACAGGCCGGACACCTGGGCGGTGAAGTTGCCGTCGGCGTTCACGTCCTGGTCGGTGAAGGCCAGATTGTCGCCGGTGAAGGCGACCTGGAAGTCACCGCCGGCGGCGGTCAGGGCGGTGTTGATCGCCGTGGCGATGTTGCCCTGGGTGGTGGCGAGGTCGGTGTCGTAGAGCTGCGCCGACAAGTCGACCGACACGTCGGTCTTGGTGCCGTTTTCCTTGGTGATGGTCAGGGTGACGGCGCCGAGGCCGAGATTCTGGCCGTCGATGAAGGTCTCGCCGGGGGCGCCGAACTTGAGGTCGATCGACGCCTTCTTGGCGTTGGTCGAATCGACCTGCTGCTCGATGGTGGCCTTGCCGACGATCGATTCCACGCGCATGTCCTGGCGCTGGAAATCGATGTAGCTGGGATCGACCGTGCCGTCGCTGCGGCTCAGCGAGGCCAGGATCGAGACGTTCTTGTCCTTGGCGGTGCCGTCGTTGGAATAGGTGACGCGCAGCAGGTTGTCGCCGTTGAAGGACGCGTCGGCGGCGGCACCCTTGATCAGCTTCACCAGCTGGTCGACGTCGTTCTGGATCAGCGACTTGTCGACGCCATTGGTCTGGCCGGCGATGACGCGGGCCTTCAGCGTCTGCAGGTTCTCGACGATGTTCTTGGCGGCCACCGACGCGGTGTTGGTGGTGCCGGAGCCGAGTTCCAGCGACTCCTTGACCGCCTTGAAGCCGGCGACGTCGGCCTTCATGGTGGTGGCGATCGACCAGTAGGCGGCGTTGTCCTTGGCGTTGTTGACCTTCAGACCGGTCGAGATGCGGTCCTGCGTGGTCGCCAGGTCACCGGTGACGTGACGCAGCGTCTGCAGGGCGGTCATTGCCGAGGCATTGGTCAGAATCGAGGCCATGGGTATCTCCATTCGCGAGATGCATGGCGCCTTTCTGACGCCGGGGCCATTCACGCCGGCCATCCCGATCTTCAATGCGGGGGCGCGAGCGGCGAATTCGAGGATGACCGGGCCGGTTTAAGCCGGGGTAAAAAATCAGGGGCGTTTGGGACGTTCGGGGCGGACGGTATATTCGGCGGACGATCAGCGACAGGCGGTCAGCGCCCGACGGCGCGGATGGGGGCGCGGACGGCGGCACGGGGCACCACCGGCGGGATGAAGGGCACGCGGGGGGCGGCCAGGGCGCCGGCGTTCGACCAGCGGTCCAGCATCAGCTGGGCGCGGTCGGGGGCGACATGGTCGGGAGGCGCCTCGAACTTGTAGCCGCGGCCATAGACCGTCTCGATGTAGCGGCCGCCGCCGGTCGCCGTGTCGATCTTCTTGCGCAGCTTGCAGATATAGACGTCGATCACCTTGTCGAGCGGGTCGGAGCCGGACAGGCCGTAGACCTCTTCGTAGATGTGCTCCTTCGACACCACCCGGCGGTGGTTGAGGGCCAGCACCGACAGGATCGCGTGTTCCCGCTGGCTGAGGCGCAGGCGTTCGCCGTCCACCTCCGGGTCGCGGCCGTCGAGGAAGACGGTCAGGCGGCCGACCGTCACCGCATTGCTGGTCAGCCCGTAGGAGCGGCGGCGGATCGCCTCCAGCCGGGCCCGGATCTCGGTGCTGATCACCGGCTTCACCAGCACGTCGTCGGCGCCTGCCCGCAGGATACCGGCGGTGGTGTTGGCGCAACGGCGCTCGATCAGGCAGATGATCGCGGCGGTCACGTTGCGGGCGCGCAGCATGGCGACGCAGGCTTCGGTATCGCCGACGTCGCCGATGATGATCGCGTCATGCGCGATGTCGACGGAGCCATTCCCACCCACCAGATCGCGCAGGCCATTCAGGTCCAGGCGGTCATGGTTAACCTTGCACAGGGCGAGTTGCTTGCCGATGGCTTCGGCGATCAGATCGGCTGGCTCAATCAGCAAAGCCTGCATTGGATTCTCCATTGTCGAGCAAGCGCAGATAAAGCATTGATTTTTACGCAATTGCGCTCAGGTCACATGCTTATCACAGCCCCAAAAGAACCTATCGAAAGGCGATGTGTCAACAGATTGGGGTACCCGGATAGACATAGGTATAACCCCGGTTTTACGTAGCTTTAATGGTTTCGTTCGACTAAAGACTGGATAAATTTTTATTCATGTGGGGTTTTACTTGGAAAGTCGCTGTGAATTTCGAATGATCGTCACAAACAACCATTAATTCGTTCGCCATCTATGGTTAACGGCAGTGATGAGATGGAAAACCAGCGCTTACAAACATGAACGCTGGTTTAACCCTGCTGTCCTACGGTCGCCGGGCATCCGTGTTTGAGGAGGTTCCATGTCCGGAACGAAGGCGTCCGTCCTTGCGGCGGCCACGGCCGCTTTTGGCCTGCTCGTCCTGGGGGGCTGCGCGCAACTGTCGCAGGCCCCCGACAGCGATTACCGCCAAGCCCTTGAAAAAGCGCTGACCGCCGGCCAATGCGACGGCGATGCGGTGCGCGACCTGTGGTCGGCCTATGGGCGGTGGTACGGAGTCGCGTCCTCCATCGCCGGCCATCCGATGACCGACGAGGCCGCCGTCCTGCTGCGCCAGGGCGACCAGTTCCGGATTCTGAACTGCCCGGAGGTGGCGCGCGCGTCCTACCAGATGCTGATCCGCCGTTTTCCGGCCGACAGGTTTACGCCGCTGCGCGAAGCCGCCCAGGCGTCGCTGCGGTCGCTGCCGGCGCCGCCTCCCGTCGCCGGCGGGCCGATTCAGGTCGGGCCGAACCAACTCAGGCCGCCCGCGGCGATTTGAGAGGGGAGTGGGCTGCCTGATGCGGCACGGCAGCGACGTTCCGACAGGGGGCCGATAGGAACATTCTGAAGGAGATCCCGCAGAAGCCCCGAAATGGCGAAGGCCGCCAACCCGTTCCGGTTGGCGGCCTTCATGAATGGTGGTCCCGACTGGGATTGAACCAGTGACCCCTACGATGTCAACGTAGTGCTCTCCCGCTGAGCTACGAGACCACGGGAACCAAAACTGTCGCTCCAGTCATGGAGCGGGCGAAGGGATTCGAACCCTCGACCCCAACCTTGGCAAGGTTGTGCTCTACCCCTGAGCTACGCCCGCAAAGTGGCGCGAGTGACGGGACTTGAACCCGCGGCCTCCGGCGTGACAGGCCGGCGCTCTAACCAACTGAGCTACACCCGCGCTGAGGAGCGGCGCCTTTTACAAGACATCACCCCGACAGACAAGACCTAAACAAACCCAAACCTTCAGAAGTGGTGGAGCCAAGGAGGATCGAACTCCTGACCTCTACAATGCCATTGTAGCGCTCTCCCAGCTGAGCTATGGCCCCACTAATACTTCTGTTCCTCTTCACCAACACTTGGAGTGTTGGTGCGCTTGGAGGGACTCGAACCCCCACGGCCTTTCAGCCACTAGGACCTGAACCTAGCGCGTCTACCAATTCCGCCACAAGCGCTTTCCCCGCACCGCGTTGGGCGCCGCGGGGAGCGCCTATGTAGCGGGATGGACCGCGGCCCGCAAGCAGAGAATTCACTCTCCTCGAAAATTTTTCCCGAGCCTGTTCCGGCGGGCCAGAACCGCCAATCCGACCCCTACCGCAGCACCCGCCATAACCCCGGCGCCGATCCGCCATGCCGTCCGGTTCACGTCGCCGAACAGGGTGGCACCACGCAGGATGGTCTCCGCCATCGGCTCCGGCCGGTCGGGGTCGAGCAGGCGTTCGTCGACCAGCCGGCGCTCGGTCTCGCTCAGCGGTTCCGGCTCCAGCGGGCGGAGCGAGCGGCCGGCGGGGCGCATCAGCCGGTCCACCGTGGCGGTCAGCGAGCCGGTCGCCTCCTCCGTCCGCTCCACCTCCTCCACCGCGACGCCCAGATGCTCCGCCATCAGGCGGGTGCGGACAGAGCGGATGGCGCGGCAAACCTCCGGCCGCCCGCCATCCGGGCATTCGCCATCGGGGCATTCGATGGCGAGGTCGCACTCGCTGTCCAGCCCCTGGGAGCGGTTGTTGATGTTGGACGACCCCACCCGCAGCAGCCGGTCGTCGACCACCAGCACCTTGGCATGGACATAGATGCCCTGCCCGCCCGCGGTCACCGGCGCCAGGATGCGGAAGCGCCCCTGCGGATCATGCTCGCGCAGGCGCTGGACCAGCAGGGAGCGGGCGCTGCCCATCGCCTCCTCCTCGACCCAGCCGGGGGTGCGTTCGGGGTTGACCACCACCACCTCCGGCCCGTCCGGCTCCGACAGGCGGGCGGCGATGGCGCCAACGATGCGCTGGGAGGCGAAATACTGGCTTTCCAGATAGATGAACCGGCGGGCGGCAGCGATGGCGGCCAGATACAGTGCCTCGATCTCGCGCACGCCGCGCTTGCCGGTCTTGTCCCGCCCCTCGTCATCCGCCGCCCAGTCATCGGACAAGGGATCGGTGCGGGCGATGGCGACGGGGATGTCGCGGAAGTCGGGCTCCAGATCCTCGGGCCAGTACGGCTCGACCGGCGGCGGCGGGACCAGCTGCTCGCCGGTCGCCCGGCGCCAGCGCTCGCGTGCCAGCTCGCCCAGCGCCCGCGCGGCATCGCCATCGACCGCCGTGGTCACGTCATGGAAGGGGCCATAGGGCTCGCCGCTCGGCCGCACCCGGCGGGGATCGTCGTCGCGGTGGTCGGGGGTGTCCCAGCGGTCGGTGGTCATGTCGATGCCGCCGCAGAAGGCCAGCGCATCGTCGATGATGGCGATCTTCTGGTGATGGCAGGCGCCGGGCGGATGCGCCGAATCCAGGCGGAAGCGCAGGCGCCGGCTGCTCATCCAGTCCAGCAGAACCAGCGGAGTCCGGCCGCGGAACGGCATCTTCAGGACCGACAGGTCCCATTTCAGCACATTGATGGTCAGATCCGGCCGCACCCGGACGATCCAGGACAGGAAATCGCCCAGCTCGTTCGGCACGTCCGGCATCGGATCGTCGGGTTCCAGCTTGATCCGGGTGTCGAAATCCCAGCCGATCAGCATCACCGTGTGGCGGGCATGCAGGATCGCCGCCTTGATCCGGGCGAAATAGGCGGCGGCATCGATGATGACCGCCATCCGGTCAGCCTTCTCCAGCCGCCAGCAGGTCCGGCCAGGCACCAGCACCGGGCCGGGCTGGGAGACGGACTCTGCGCGAACGGTTCCCGGCGTCGCAGCCATGTCGAACTTTCCTTCCGGCATCGCGGGGTCGGCAGCGGGACCGCTGCCGTGCCTTCGATGAACCCCGCGGGCCGGCGGACGGTTCCGCTCCCCGCCTCAGCTCGTCCGGAATCGCAGCTGCATGCGGTGCCGGTAGGTCTCGCCGGGATCGAGCCGCGCCGACGGGAAATGGCCGATGTTCGGGCTGCCGGGAAAGCGTTGGCTTTCCAGCGCCAGACCGGCGAAGCGGCAATAGGGCTGCCCGCCCTTGCCCACGATTTTCTCGCTGAGATAGCCGCCGCTGTAGACCTGCAAGCCCGGCTGGTCGGTCGCCAGCTCCATCCGCCGGCCGCTGCCGGCATGCTCCAGCACCGCCACCGGGCGCAGTTCGCCCGCCGGCCCCTCCAGGCACCAGTTGTGGTCGAAACCGAAGCCGCCGACCGCCTCCAGCGCCTCGCCCAGCCCCACCCCGCCGCGCCCCACATCACCGCGCAGGTCGAAGGGGGTGCCATCCACCGGCCGCACCTCCCCCGTCGGGATCAGGTCGGCGCCGACCGGCGTGGTGAAGCCGCCGCGCACCGTCAGCCGGTGGTCGCGCAGGTCGCCCGACGCATGCCCACCAAGGTTCCAATAGCTGTGATGGACGATGTTGACGATGGTCGAGCGGTCGGTCGTCGCCGTCATGCGGATATCCAACACCCCGTCGTCGCTCAGCTGGTAGCGCGTCGTCGCCGTCAGCGTCCCCGGATAGCCCTGGTCACCGTCGGGCGAGACCAGCGTGAAGGTGACGGCATTCTCCGCCTCTTCGACCTGTGCCTCCCAGATCCGCCGGTCGAAGCCGTCCGGCCCGCCATGCAGCTGGTTCGGCGGCTCGTTGACGGCCAGCCCGTGGCGCACGCCGTCCAGCGTGAAGGCCGCCCCGCCGATGCGGTTGCCGTAGCGGCCGCAGGTGGCGCCGAAATAGGCGTCGCTCGCCAGATAGTCGGCCAGCCGGTCGAAGCCCAGCACCACGTCGGCGCTGGTCCCGTCGCGGCCGGGCACCATTAACCGCACCAGCCGGGCGCCATGGGCGACCAGCGTCGCCTCCAGCCCGCCGGCGGAGAGGGTGAAGCCCTCCACCGGACGTCCTTCGTGGATATCGAACAGGAAACTCTCGATGGGCATCACGCCTCCGCCGGTTCGCCGCCGCGGCCGGCCCAGACCACCAGCAGGCCCTTCTGCAACAGGATGAAGACGAACAGCAGCACGCCGATGGCGATCTTGGTCCACCAGCTGCTCAAGGTGCCGTCGAAGGTGATGTAGGTCTGGATCAGCCCCTGGATCAGCACGCCGACGAAGGTGCCGACGACATAGCCGTAGCCGCCGGTCAGCTGGGTGCCGCCGATCACCACCGCGGTGATGGTGTCCAGCTCCACCCCCGTCGCCGCCAGCGAATAGCCGGCGCCGGTGTAGAGCGAGAAGACGATCCCGGCCAGCCCGGCCAACAGCCCCGACAGCCCATAGACCGCCACCGTCGTCCGCGCCACCGGCACGCCCATCAGTTCCGCCGACTGGCGGTTGCCGCCCAGCGCATAGAGGTTGGCGCCGAAGCGCGTCCAGTGCGCCAGCACCACCGCCGCCAGCACCACCCCCAGCATCAGCAGCGCCGGCAGGCTCAGCTTCAGCCCGAAGTCGAAGCGCAGCGCCATGTCGTTCAGCTCGCCATAGAGCGGGTGGTTGATCGGCACCGAATCGGTGGTCAGGACGAAGCCCAGGCCGCGGGCGATGAACATGCCGGCCAGCGTGACGATGAAGGGCGGCATCTGGAAGACATGGATCACCCCGCCCATCGCCGCGCCGAAGCCGCCGGCGGCGATCAGCGCCACGGCGAAGGCGGGAACCGGATGCCAGCCGCCCTGCTCGATCAGCACGGCCAGCAGCACGGTGGTGAAGCCGATCACCGCCCCGACTGACAGGTCGATGCCGCCGGACAGGATGACGAAGGTCATGCCGACCGCGGTGATGCCGAGAAAGGCGTTGTCGGTCAGAAGGTTGCCCACCACCCGCCAGGAGGCGAAGTTGGGGAACTGCGCCGCACAGAGCAGGAACCCCACCACCAGCACGGCGGTGGTGACGATCAGCGGAAGGAACCGCTGGAGTGCACCGGTCATGGTTTCGCCCCTCCGCTGGTCGGCGCCACCGGCGGCTTGACCGTCCCGATCGGCCGCGCGCCCTTGGGTCGCGGCAGGAACAGGGTCAGCGTCGGCGATTGCAGCAGCAGGACGACCAGCAGGACGCCCGCCTTGACGATCAGGTTGAATTCCGGCTTGAAGCCGCTCAGCAGGATGCCGGTGTTCATCGCCTGGATGATCAGCGCCCCCACCACCGACAGCACCAGCCCGAAGCGCCCGCCGAGCAGCGAGGTGCCGCCGACCACCACCGCCAGGATGGCGTCCAGCTCCAGCCACAGCCCGGCATTGTTGGCGTCGGCGCCGCGGATATCGGCGGTGACGATCAGCCCGGCCACCGCCGCGCACAGTCCGCACCAGACATAGACGGCGACCAGCACCACCGGCGTGTTGACGCCGGCCCCGGCGCTGGACAGCCGGTTGACGCCGACCGCCTCGATCATCAGCCCCAGCGCGGTGGCCCGCACCAGCAGGGCCGTCACCGCCAGAGCTACGATGGTCAGCACCACCGGCATCGGCACCGTCAGGAAGGATCCGCTGCCGATGAAGGCGAGCGCCGGGCTGGTGAAGGTGACGATCTGCCCCTCCGTCACCAGCTGGGCGATGCCGCGGCCGGCGACCATCAGGATCAGGGTGGCGATGATCGGCTGGATGCGCAGAACCGCCACCAGCAGCCCGTTCCACAGCCCGCACAGCAGCCCGGCCGCCAGCGATGCCGCCAGCACCGCCGGCAGGCTCCAGCCCGCCCCGGTCATGGTGGCGGCGATGGCGCCGGAGATCGCCATGACGGCGCCGACCGACAGGTCGACGCCGCGGGTGGCGATGACCATCGTCATGCCGATGGCGAGCAGCGCCACCGGAGCGCCGCGGTTCAGCACGTCGATCAGGCTGCCGAACAGCCGGCCGTCCTGAAGACGGATCGCGAAGAAATCGGGAAACAGCAGCCAGTTGGCCAGCAGAACGGCGATCAGCGCGCCATATTGCGGCAGGTTGCGCGACGGGCCGGGAGCGGACAGCGTCATTGCCGCACCTCTGCGCCCGATCCGGTGGCCGGCGTCTCCGACGCGATGGCATGTGGCGTCTCCGACGCGATGGCGGCGACGATGCGCTCCACGCTGACCTCCCCTCCCCTCAGTTCCGCCACATGGCGGCGGTCGCGCAGCACGACGACGCGGCGGCTGTAGGCGACGATCTCCTCCAGCTCCGACGACACCACCAGCAGCGCCATGCCGTCGGCGCACAGCCGCTCGATCAGGCGGATGATCTCGGCATGGGCGCCGACGTCGATGCCGCGGGTCGGCTCGTCGAGGATCAGCAGCCGCGGCTCGGTCGCCAGCCAGCGCGCCAGCAGCGCCTTCTGCTGGTTGCCGCCCGACAGCAGCTGGATCGGCCGTTCGGCGTCCGGCGTGCGGATGTCGAGCAGGCGGATGAAGCGGTCGGCGATCTCCTCCTGGCGGCGGCGCGGGATCGGCTTCAGCCAGCCCTGCCGCGCCTGGAGCGCCAGGATGATGTTCTCGCGCACCGACAGCTCGCCGACGATGCCCTCCTTCTTGCGGTCCTCCGGGCAGAAGCCGAAGCCGAGCCGCACGGCATCGCGCGGGCCTTTCAGCCGGATCGTCCGGCCGTCCACCGTCGCCTCGCCCCGGTCGGCGCGGTCCATGCCGAAGACCAGCCGCACCGTCTCGGTCCGGCCGGAGCCCAGCAGCCCCGCCAGCGCCACCACCTCGCCGGGGCGGATGTCGAGGTCGAAGGGCTCGACGCTGCGCGCCTTGCCGAATCCCTTGAAACTGGCCAGCGGCGGACGGCTGTCCACCTCCGCCGGGCCGAGGTCGATGCGGTGCGCCGCCGCCTCCAGCTCCCGCCCCAGCATCATGGCGACGAGGTCGAGGCGCGGCAGCTCCGCCGTGCGCCGCTCGCCGACCAGCCGGCCGTTGCGCAGCACGGTGATGCTGTCGCAGACCTCATAGACCTGATCGAGGAAATGGGTGACGAAGACGATGCCGATCCCGCGCGACCGCAGGGTCCGCATCACCTTGAACAGCACCGCCACCTCCTGCGCGTCCAGGCTGGCGGTCGGTTCGTCGAGGATCAGCACCTTGGCCGACATGTCGACCGCGCGGGCAATGGCGATGATCTGCTGCGTCGCGACCGAGAAGCGCCCGAGCGGGGCGGTCACGTCGATCGACAGGCCATAGGGTTGCAGCACCGCCCGCGCCCGCCGCCGCATGGCGCCGCGGTCGACCAGCCCCCAGCGCATCGGCTGGCGGCCCAGGAACAAATTCTCCGCCACCGACAGGTTCGGCAGCAGGTTGACCTCCTGATAGACGGTGCCGATGTGCAGGCGCTGCGCCTCCTCGACCCCGCGCGGTGCGATCTCCCGCCCCTCCAGCGCCACGGTGCCGCCGTCGCGCTGGTAGACGCCGGTCAGCGTCTTGATCAGGGTCGATTTGCCGGCGCCGTTCTCGCCCAGCAGGGCATGGATCTCGCCATGGCGCAGGGTGAAATCGACGCCGTCCAGCGCCTGGACGCCGAGAAACGCCTTGGACAGCCCGCGGATCGCCAGCAGCGGAGCGGAGGGGGGAGCGGTGGATGCCGTCATGGCGGACCTCGCCGGATGCGCAACGAAACATGTGGAGGATCCCCTCTCCCCAGGGGGGAGAGGGAGATTTCCCCCAGATCAGTAGGCGTCCTTGCGGCGCTCATACTCGGCCTTGGCGGTGTCCGGGGTGAACAGAGCCGATTCGGTCTGGATCCACTTCGGCGGCGCCTTGCCGTCCTTCTTGAAGGCGATCAGCGCGTCATAGGCGGGGCCGGCCATGTTCGGCGTCAGCTCGACCGTGGCGTTCGCCTCGCCTTCCGACATCGCCTTGAAGATGTCCGGCACGCCGTCGATCGACACGACCAGGATGTCCTTGCCCGGCTTCAGGCCGGCTTCCTTGATCGCCTGGATGGCGCCGACCGCCATGTCGTCGTTGTGGGCGTAGACGGCGCAGATGCCCTTGCCGCCATTCTCGGCCTTGATGAAGCTCTCCATCACCTCCTTGCCCTTGGCGCGGGTGAAGTCGCCGGACTGGGTGCGGATGATCTTCATCCCCGGATTCTTGGCGACGATCTCGTCGAAGCCCTTCTTGCGGTTGATGGCCGGCGACGAGCCGACGGTGCCCTGCAGCTCGACCACAGCGCACTTGCCGCCGGTCTGCTTGGCAAGCCACTCGCCGGCCACCCGGCCCTCATGCACGGTGTCGGAGGTGACGGCGGTCATGTAGAGGCTGGGGTCCTTGGTCTCGATCTGGCGGTCGAGCAAAACCACCGGGATCTTGGCCTCCTTGGCCTCCTTCAGCACCGAATCCCAGCCGGTCGCCACGACGGGCGCGATGAAGATGGCGTCGACGCCCTGGGCGACGAAGGACCGCACCGCCTTGATCTGGTTCTCCTGCTTCTGCTGGGCGTCGGAGATCTTCAGGTCGATGCCGCGCTTGTCGGCTTCCGCCTTGGCGGTCTTGGTCTCGGCCGCGCGCCAGCCCGATTCGGAGCCGATCTGCGAGAAACCGACGACCAGCTTCTTGTCGGCGGCCTGGACGCCGCCCAGCCCGATGAACAGAGCCGCGGCAGCAGTGGCGGCGGAGATCACCCATTTCCTGGACATCCGATTCACTCCCTGAGGGTTTATGGCGAGTTTTGATTGCGGTGCTTGCTGGATGGGGGGCAGGCGACGGGACGGGGTGCCGAAAGATCGTGATCGCCACCCGGTCCTGAATTGTTCGTCATGCCTACTTTAAGTACGTAGAACCATAACTGTCCAATACGATTCTCGACCGATGCGATGCCGAAAAGGATATATCCGGTCGAAGATCGGGCCGAACGCTTGACTGGAACAGGGCATAAAAAATGGCCGGGCAGCGAAAGCAGCCCGGCCGTCAGGTGACCCCGCTCCGGTCAGGAGCGGGGCCGACGCACCCGAGGGAGAGCGCGCCGGGACGCGACCGCCGCGGTGGGATGGACAAAACCGCCGCGGCGGCGCGAAGCCGAAGGAGAAGAAAAAGGCCAGGACGTCAGTTGGCCCTTTTTCAGAGCGCGAGGCTCTTGGAAGACCAGGCTCTTAGAAAGCCAGATCGGTGCGGAGGATGAAGATGTCGCCCTTGTCGCTGTTGGCGGCGACGTCGGAGCTGAGCTTGAAGTGGTTGTATTCCGGCGCGACGCTGAAGCCCGGAGCGACGACATACTTGGCGCCGACGGTGATCAGCTCGAACTTGCTGCGGCCGCGCACCGTCAGGTCGCCGGCATCCTTGGCGTTCAGGTAGCCGACGCCCAGCGTGGTGGCGCCGAAGGTGTACTGCGCGCCGGCGGTCCAGACGTCCTGCTTCTCGCGGCTGACGATGGTAGCGCTGGACTTGGCATAGCCGCTGTCGCCCGACCAGGCATAGCTGCCGCCGATCTTGAAGCCGGCATAGGCCAGCGTCAGGCCGGCATGGGTCGAGGACAGCTTGTCGAACTGTTGCGCCGGGGTGGTGGTGGAGTTCTTGGCCTCGCCGCCGAGGTAGAACAGGCTGCCGTTGATCGCCACGCCGCC
>NZ_JALJXJ010000005.1 GCF_024170005.1 Azospirillum lipoferum | reverse complement strand
CGAACAGACGCGCCCGATGCGCATGGCCCGACAGGGGGTGATGATAGAGCTTCATGTCCAACTCCGGTGATCCGTCGAACGGGGTCATTCCCGTTCCGCATCACCAGACTGCTGCATCCACCCCATGGCGGGAATGACCGGACTTGGCACTTCATCATTGCGTGGGATGGAATAACCTGCCGCCCATCCTGCGGTCGCGCCCTGCCGGACGCTTTTTTCGGCGGTCACCCCCACGGCGACGATGACGGCCGAGAGACGCTCGTGACGAGATCCGATGAGAAGCGGATCAAACCTCAAGCGTCTCTCGGCAGACTTCGCAAACGCTCACCTATCGAGTGCGATCATTTGCGAGGGCATTTCTTGACTTCGTCTTCGCTGATCGAGAACGCATAGGCTTCCGTTCCCGACAGGGTGACGTTGCGCAGGACACATTTCCGGCCCTTCTTGTCCTTCATGCTGACATCCCAGGTGCCGGGCTTGACGTCGCTGAGTTTCAGCCGTTCATCCGCCTCCACCGTCTTGTCCTTGTCGTTCAGCGTCTGGTTCTTGCCCCATTTGTTGGTGCCGGGCTCGGCCAGCTTCAGTTCCGTGATGGTCTCGCTGGTCAGGTTCCAGAACTTCAACGTCTGGGCCGTCTGGGCCTGTGCGGCGGTGGTCAGCGATCCCACGCAGAGAGCAAGAATGAGACTGTAGCGCTTCATGGCGTTTCCCCCTTGGCTTATGCCGGAGTTCCCAGTTTGGCCACGTGTGAGGCAGACGGGAAATTGGACATTGGAATTAGCCGCACACGCGAAAAAGATGTTGGTGGGGTGCGCCTTGGATGGTGACCGAACGTCATCTCCACCCCCGCACCGTTTCACGGCGATACACTATGACCTCCGCACCCCGCACAATTGGTGCGTCGCAGCAAAGCAAACGTTTGCGCAAACGTTTCGATGACGCTAGGGTCACCCCGCCCTGCCCAGTTTGGAGCCGCTTTGCCATGAAACGGATTGGTCTTCTCAATGCCCCGCTCAGCCACGCGATCGCCTCGCTGGGCCATACGCAGGCGTTGGCGATTGCCGATGCGGGGCTGCCGATTCCGGTGGGGCCGGAGCGGATCGATCTTGCGGTGATGCCGGGGCTGCCGTCCTTCCTTCAGGTCCTCGACGCAGTGGCGGAGGAAATGATGGTGGAGCGCGTGGTGATCGCGGCCGAAATGGCGTCCATCAACCCGTCCCTGCGTGCGGAACTGGCCAGACGGCTGGGCGACATGGCCGCCGCCCAGGGCCGCGCCATTGCGCTGGACGAGGTTCCTCACGAGGAGTTCAAGCGGCTGACGGTCGCCGCATCCACCGTGGTGCGCACGGGCGAATGCAGCCCCTACGCCAACATCCTGCTCTATTCCGGCGTAACCTTCTGACCGCAGAGGGCGTTATGGCAGAGGGCGTAATGGAACCCCAGTCCGGATTCCTGCTCGACCTCCAGGGGGTCGGCAAGGGCTTCAACGGCGTGACGGTGCTGGACGGGGTGGATTTCCGCCTGCGCGCCGGCGAGGTCATGGCCCTGATCGGCGAGAATGGCGCCGGCAAATCGACGCTGATGCGGATCATCACCGGCATCGTCCAGCCCGATTCCGCCAGCGCCATGACGTTCCGCGGCCAGTCGGTGAAGTTCACCGCCCCGCGCCACGCGATCGACGCCGGCATCGCGATGATCCACCAGGAACTGAACCTGCTGCCGCACCTGTCGGTGGCCGACAACATCTGGCTGGGGCGCGAGCCGAGGAACCGGCTGGGCCTGATCGACCGTGGCCGCATGCGGCGCGAGGCCAAGGCCCTGCTGGAGCGGCTGCGCCAGACCATCGACCCCGACCGGCCGGTCGGCAGCCTCAGCGTCGGCCAGCAGCAGATGGTGGAGATCGCCCGCGCCCTGTCGCTGAATGCCGAACTCATCATCATGGACGAGCCGACCGACGCCCTGACCGACGTCGAGACCGCCGTCCTGTTCGAGGTGATCCGCAGCCTGAGGGCCGACGGCAAGGGCATCGTCTACATCTCGCACCGGCTGGGCGAGATTTTCGCGCTGTGCGACAGCGTCACGGTCCTGCGCGACGGCCACATGGTCCATCGCGGCGCCGTCGCCGACCTGGACGAGGCGGCACTGATCCGCCACATGGTCGGCCGCTCCATCACCGACCAGTATCCCTACCTGCCCTGCCCAGCCGGGCCGGAGCGACTGGCGGTGGAAGACTTGAGCGCCGAGGGGGTGAACGGGGTCAGCTTCACCGCCGCGGGCGGCGAGATTCTCGGGTTCGCCGGGCTGATGGGCGCCGGCCGGACCAAACTGGGCAAGGCGATCTTCGGCGCCAGCCGTCTGCGCGCCGGCAGCGTCCGCGTCGATGGGGCCGAGGTTCGGCTGCGCCATCCCCGCGACGGTGTGGCCGCCGGCATCGCCTATGTGCCCGAAGACCGCAAGGCGGAGGGGCTGATCCAGGCCCATTCGATCCGCACCAACATGTCGCTGGCGGCGCTGACCCAGCTCTGCGGTCCCGGCGGTGTCGTCCGGCAAGGCGACGAGCGCACCGCCGTCGACCGCTTCATGGCGGCCTTCTCCGTCAAGGCGCATGGCATCGGCGCGGAGGTGCGGACGCTGTCCGGCGGCAACCAGCAGAAGATCTCGCTGGCCAAGGCGCTGATGCTGTCGCCCAAGGTGGTGATCCTCGACGAGCCGACGCGCGGCGTCGATGTCGGCGCCCGGCGCGAGATCTACGGCCTCATCAACGACCTGAAGGCCAAGGGCCTGTGCATCCTGCTGATGTCGTCGGACATGCCGGAACTGCTGGGCCTGTCGGACCGCATCCTCGTCATGGCGGGCGGGCGGATCACCGGCCGTTTCGGCCGGGACGAGGCGACCCAGGAAAAGATCATGGCCTGCGCCATCGCCTGACGGCCAGGAAGAGAGACGACGATGACCACGCTGATACGCTTCCTGTCCCGCAACAAGCCGCTGGTCGGCCTGATCGTGCTGATGGCCGCCGTCGCGGTCATGAGCCCCAGCTTCCTGACCGTCGACAATCTGCTGAACATCCTGCGGCAGACCTCGATCAACGCGGTGATCGCGGTGGGCATGACCTACGTCATCCTGTCCGGCGGCATCGACCTGTCGGTCGGCTCGGTGCTGGCCTTCTGCGGTGCCGTGTGCGCCTGGCTGGTGGCAGGCGACCTGTCGATCTGGCTGGCGATCCCGCTCAGCCTGCTGCTGGGCGCCGGGTTGGGTGCCGTCAACGGCATCGTCATCGGCACCGGCGGCGTGCAGCCCTTCGTCGCGACGCTGGTCGCCATGACGATGCTGCGCGGCGCCACCCTGGTCTTCACCGACGGGCGGCCGATCACCACCGGGACCGGTGCGGCGGCCGATGCCTTCTGGAGCGTCGGCGGCGGCTATCTGCTCGGCATTCCGGTGCCGGTGGTGGTGGCCGCCGTGGTCTTCGCCGTCTGCGGCCTCGTCCTGACCCGCACCCGCTTCGGCCGCTACACCTATGCGGTCGGCGGCAACGAGGTGGTGGCGCGGCTGTCCGGCATCCGGGTCAATCTGGAAAAGACGACGATCTACGCCCTGTCGGGCCTGCTGGCGGCGCTGGCCGGCGTCATCCTGACCGCGCGGCTGGAAAGCGCGCAGCCGACTGCCGGCGCGGGGTACGAGCTGGACGCCATCGCCGCGGTCGTGGTCGGCGGCACCAGCCTGTCCGGCGGCAAGGGCACCCTGTTCGGCACGCTGGTCGGCGCCCTCATCATCGGCGTGCTGAACAACGCGCTGAACCTGATGGATGTCTCCTCCTATTACCAGATGATCGCCAAGGGCGCGGTCATCCTGCTCGCGGTGCTCGCCGACAGCCGCAAGTCGTCGTGAGGCGACCCCGTTTCCAGATCGGCATCCCCCGGTTCACTTGGGGTCCAACTGCACCAACAAGAACGATGAGGAAGGAATCCAACCATGCGTAAGCTTCTGACCGCGGCCACCGTCGCCGCCACCGCCCTGTTCGCCTCCGCCAACGCCCAGGCGGCCGACACCATCGCGCTCGTCGTCTCGACCCTCAACAACCCCTTCTTCGTCACGCTGAAGAACGGCGCGGAGAGCAAGGCCAAGGCGCTGGGCTACAACCTGCTGGTCCTCGATTCCCAGAACGACCCGGCCAAGGAGCTGGCCAATGTCGAGGACGTGGTGAACAAGAAGGTCAAGCTGCTGCTGGTCAACCCGACCGATTCCGACGCCGTGCGCTCGGCGGTCCGTTCGGCCAACCGCGCCAAGATCCCGGTGGTGACGCTCGACCGCTCGGCCAACGGCGGCGAGGTCGCGTCGCACATCGCCTCGGACAACGTCGCCGGCGGCCGGATGGCCGGCCAGCTGGTGGTCGACATGCTGAAGGGCCAGGGCGCCGTGGTGGAGTTGCAGGGCCTGCCGGGCGCCTCGGCCGCCCGCGACCGCGGCAAGGGCTTCCACGAGGTGGTGGACAAGGCCAGCGGCCTGAAGGTGGTGGCGAGCCAGCCGGCCGACTTCGACCGCACCAAGGCGCTGAATGTGATGGAGAACATCCTCCAGGCCCAGCAGAAGATCGACGTGGTCTTCGCCCACAATGACGAAATGGCGCTGGGTGCCGCCAAGGCGATCCAGGCGTCCGGCCGCAAGATCCCGGTGGTCGGCTTCGACGGCACCGACGAGGGCGTCGCCGCGGTCAATGCCGGCGCCCTGGCGGCGACCGTCGCCCAGCAGGCCGGCCTGATCGGCGAGAAGGGCGTCGAGACCGCCGACAAGGTGCTGAAGGGCGAGAAGGTCCCGGCCTTCACGCCGGTTGAGTTGAAGATGGTGACGAAGTAAAGCACGAGCCCGTCCCTGCCGGCACGGCCGACGAGGCTTGCACCGGCAGGGACGGAGCCTGTTGAGGAGAGCGGCGGCATGGTGACGATCAGGGATGTGGCCCGTGAGGCCGGCGTGTCGATGAGCACCGTTTCCCACGTCATCAACGCCACCCGCTTCGTGGCACCGGAAACCGAACAGCTGGTACGCGCCGTCATCGACCGGCTGGGCTACACGCCGAACGGAATCGCCCGCGCACTCAAGGGCAACCGCACCCGCACGCTCGGGATGATCGTCACGGCCAGTTCCAACCCCTTCTTCGCCCACGTCATTCATGGGCTGGAAACGGTCAGTTCCGACCGCGGCTACAGCCTGATCCTGTGCAACACCGACGACGAGCCCGACAAGCAGCTGCGCGCCTTCGAGGCGCTGCACAACCGCCGGATCGACGGGCTTGCGGTGATGACCAGCAACGCCGATCCCGAATTCCTCGACGACGTGCAGGGCCGCGCGAAGGATCTGCCGCTGCTGCTGCTCGACACCGATCCGCGCCCGGGCGCCTGCACGGTGACCGACGATTCGGTTCTGGGCGGACGGCTCGCCGCCCGGCTGCTGACGGAGCGCGGCTTCCGCCGCATCGCCTGCATCACCGGGCCGGGGCGCCATCCCCGCTCCCGCGCCCGGCTTGCCGGCTTCGTCGAGGAACTGGGCAAGGCCGGTCTGACGCTGGAACCGGCGCTGCTGCGCGAGGCGGACCTGACGATCCCTGGCGGCTATGCCGCGGCGGCCGACCTGCTCGACTCGGGCGAGGCGCCGGAGGCGGTCTTCGCCTTCAACGACCTGATGGCCGCCGGCGTGCTGCGCGCTGCGGCGGAGCGCGGGCTGGCCGTGCCGGACCGGCTGTCGGTGCTGGGCTATGACGACATCGAACTGGCCGCCTATCTCACCCCGCCGCTCTCCACCATCCGCCAGTCCGCGGGCCTGCTCGGCGCCCGCGCGGCGGAGTTGTTGATCGACCATCTCGAAGACGGCCGGCCCCTGCCGGACCTGTTGTCCCTGCCGCCCGACCTCGTGCTCCGCGCCTCGGTCGGCTGGCCCTGCGCGAGGCTTTCATGACCGCAAATCGTCCCCCCATTGACCGCCCTATCGTCGTCTTCGGCAGCGTCAACATCGACGTCTGCGCCTATTCCGACCGTCTTCCGCGTCCCGGCGAGACCGTGCACGGCACCGGCTATGCCATGGGGCTGGGCGGCAAGGGCGCCAACCAGGCCGCAGCATCCGCCCGCCTGGGCGGAACGGTCGAGATGGTCGGCCGCACCGGCGGCGACGCCTTCGGCGAGATGGCACGCAGCCGGCTGGCCGGCTTCGGCGTGCGGACCGGCCATCTGGCGAACGACCCGGCCAATCCCACCGGCATCGCGGTGATCGGCGTCGACGGCTCCGGCGAGAACTGCATCACCGTGATCGGCGGCGCCAACATGGCGGTGAGCGAGCAGGATGTGGCCCAGGCCGCCCCGCTGTTCGGCACCGCCGCCGTCCTGCTGCTCCAGCTGGAAATCCCGCTCGCCGCCGGTCTGGCCGCGGCATCCGCCGTGCGGGCCGGCGGTGGCCGCATCATCCTGGACCCGGCACCGGCTCCGCATGGCGGGCTGGCCGCCGACGTCTTCCAAGCCGTCGACGCGATGACGCCGAACGAGACCGAGACGGAATCCCTGGTCGGGCTGCGGCCGACCACCCCGGACGAGGCCGCCGCCGCCGCGGAACGTCTGGCCGAGCGCGGCCTGTCCATCGCCATCGTCAAGATGGGCGGGAAGGGCGTCTATTTCCGCGGCCCGGGCCAGCGGGGCTTCATCCCACCCTTCCCGGTGACGGCGATCGACACGGTGGCGGCCGGCGACTGCTTCAACGGCGGCCTCGCCTTCGCGCTGGCGCGTGGCGACGATCTGGCCGGCGCCGTGCGCTTCGCCTCCGCCTGCGGCGCGCTCGCCACCACCCGCTCCGGAGCCGCGGATTCGGCCCCGACGCTGGCGGAGGTGGCGGCGCTGATGGGGTAATTGCCCCTACACAGCATCCTGCTGAACCACGCCGCCCCCGGCATTCGGACCGGCATCGCCGCGCCGCAGCTTGTGCAGGCCGACCTCGATCGTCCGTTCATAGCCGACCAGGGGCGGCTTGAGCCCGTGGTTGAACAGCTCCTGCCGCAGCGTGTGGCTGGTCCCGGTCAGGATCACCTTCACGCCGCGGCGGGCCGCCTTGTGGGCAAGGCCCTCGATCGTGTTGGCGGCGGTCGAATCGAGGAACGGAACGGCACTGAAATCGACGATCAGGACACGGTGGGTGTCGGAGATGCGATCGAGCACCGATCCGATCGACGCCGCCGCCCCGAAGAAGAACACGCCGGAGATGCGGTAGATCACCACCTCGGGATCGGCGGCGGCCTGATCGTAGGGCTTGCGGGCGACGATGGCGCCATCCGCGCTGTCCTCCGCCACAAAGGGCGTCTGACTCTCGATCGCCGTGATCGTCGACATGCGGTGGATGAACAGCACGGAGCCGAGCGCGAAGCCGATGACGATGGCTTCGGTCAGGCCGGTGAAGATGGTCAGCAGAAAGGTGGTCAGCAGCACCGCCGCATCCCCGCGCGAGCCACGCAGGAGCGAGGCGAAGGCCGGCTTTTCCACCATGTTCCAGGATACGACGGCCAGGACGCCGGCGAGGCTGGCGAGCGGGATGAAGCTGGCGAGCGGTGCGGCGACCAGAATGAAGACCAGCAGAAAGACGGCGTGCAGCATGCCGGCGACCGGCCCGTGGGCGCCGGCGCGCACGTTGGTCGCCGTGCGGGCGATGGTGCCGGTGACGCAGATGCCGCCGAACAGGGATGACGCGACGTTGGCGACACCCTGCCCGACCAGTTCGCAATTCGAGCGGTGGCGGCGTCCGGTCATGCCGTCGGCGACCACCGCCGACAGCAGCGATTCGATGGACCCCAGCAGCGCGAACGAGATGGCGCTCGGCAGCACCGCCTGAATCTTCTCCAGGCTGATCGCCGGCAGGGTGGGCATCGGCAGACCGGAGGGAATGCCGCCGAATTTGGTGCCGATGGTCTCGACGTTCAGGCCGAAGGCAGCGGTGATGGCGGCACTGCCGGCGACGGCGATCAGCATGCCCGGCCAGTGGGGCCGCAGCGCCTTCAGGCCGGTGATGACGCCGACCGTCGCCAGGGCCAGACCGACCGAGGCCGGATCGGCCGTCGGCAGGCCCGACCACAGCACCGGCAGCTTCTCAAGCAGCGGCCCTGGTTCCGGCCCGGCCAGGGTCAGGCCGAGCAGATCCTTGATCTGGCTGGCGAAGATGATCACGGCGATGCCGGCTGTGAAGCCGACCGTCACCGGATAGGGCATGAACTTGATGTAGGTGCCCAGTTGCAGCAGGCCGATGGCCGCCAGCATCAGGCCGGACAGCAGGGTGGCGAGGATCAGCCCGTCCATGCCATGGGCCTGCACCGTGGCGGCGACCAGCACGATGAAGGCACCGGCGGGACCACCGATCTGGAACCGGCTGCCGCCCAGGGCGGAGACGAGAAAGCCGCCGAAGATCGCGGTGTAGAGCCCCTGTGCAGGCGACGCGCCCGACGCGATGGCGATCGCCATCGACAGGGGAAGCGCCACGATCGCCACCGTCAGCCCGGCAATGGCGTCGGCGCGGAGATGGGAGAGCCCGTAGCCCTCGCGCAGGATGGTGACGAGCTTGGGCGTGAACAGCTCGGCGAAGCTGGGCTGGTGGCTTGGTTGATGGGGAGTCGGTGCGGTCATCTGTCCGGCGGCCTTCTGGATAAGGCGGCGGGATCGTCGGCATCAGGTCGGCGGTCGCCGTCGCGCGGTCGATGGGGAGGGGCGCCAGGGCCCGGGCATTAGAGCTTTGGCGTCGGCGTCTTCAAACGGACACCGCGGCCACCGGCAACGCTCTGCGCGTTGTCGCCGATCAGTTCGATGCCGGCGGAATCGAGAGCCTCCACCACCCTGGTCAGGCTTTCGACGACGCCGCGCACATTGCCGTCGCTCGCCTCCATGCGCTGGATGGTCGGGACGGACAGGCCGGCCAGTTCGGCCAGCGTCTTCTGATCGATGCCAAGGAGCGCACGGGCGGCGCGCAGCTGCGATGCCGTGATCATTCCCTACCCCGCTGATACATGCAAATCGGTATCTGATATATACATCATGATGTTTTAAACGTCATTAAAGATGTTTGAGATCCGTGCCGGGGGCGGACACCCCCGACGAAATAGACCGTTCCGGTTCCGGTATAATTTCGGCAGGATTGGACCAGGGCTTAGCCGAAACAAAGGGATAGGGACGATGGACGGGATGGTGACCGGGCTGGAGCGGCTGACGGCGGACATGACGGCATGGCGGCGCGATCTGCACGCCCATCCGGAAACCGCCTTCGAGGAGCAGCGGACCAGCGACTTCGTGGCGGAGAAGCTGGCCTCCTTCGGGCTGGAGGTTCACCGCGGCCTCGCCAAGACCGGACTGGTCGGAATCCTGCGCAACGGCGACGGGCCGATGGTCGGCTTCCGCGCCGACATGGATGCGCTACACATCCATGAGGAGACCAACCTGCCCCACAGCTCGCGCAATCCCGGGCGCATGCATGCCTGCGGCCATGACGGGCACACGGCGATGCTGCTGGGTGCGGCCCGCTATCTGACCGAACACCCCGACCTGTTCCGCGGCACCATCGTCTTCATCTTCCAGCCGGCCGAGGAGAATGAGGGCGGTGGCCGGGTGATGGTGGAGGAAGGGCTGTTCGACCGCTTCCCCGTCGAGAAGGTCTTCGGCATGCACAACTGGCCGGGGCTGGAGGTCGGCCGCATCGCGCTGCGCCCCGGTCCGCTGATGGCCGCCTACGACATTTTCGAACTGACCCTGACCGGCAAGGGCACCCACGCCGGCATGCCGCATATGGGGACCGACACGATCATGGTCGGCAGCCAGATCGTCTCCGCCCTCCAGACCATCGCCAGCCGCAGCGTCCATCCCATCGATTCGGCCGTCGTCAGCGTCACGCAATTCCACGCTGGCGACACGTGGAATGTCCTGCCCGGCACCGCGGTGCTGCGCGGCACGGTCCGGACCTTCCGGCCGGAGGTACAGGATCTGGTACAGCGCCGCATGGGCGAGGTGGCGACCGCCATCGCCGCCGGATTCGGAGTCGAGGCCAGCCTGCGCTACGAGCGGCGCTATCCGCCCACCACCAACAGTGCCGCGGAGACGGAACTGGCCCGGCGGGCGGCGGCACGCGTGGTCGGAGAGGAAGCCCTCGACCTCGATCCGATGCCCAGCATGGGGGCGGAGGATTTCTCCTTCATGCTGCAAAAGCGGCCGGGCTGCTACATCTGGGTTGGTGCCGGACCGTCCGACCAGGGACGGAACCTGCACAGCCCGCATTATGATTTCAACGATGCGGTGCTGCCGATCGGCACCAGCTATTGGGTGCGGCTGGCGGAAACCGTCCTGTCGAAATGATCCAGATCATGTACAAACGGGTTCAATTCCCGATTGGAGCGCACGACATGAGGAAATTTCCGCGGAAAAATCTTGGGAATTGCATGCGTGTGTCCATTGTCCCATAGTTCTTGGGGAAATGCAGGGCCCTGGCCCGAAAGGGAAAACGGGCCCGGCGGATTGGCCGGACGGGACAGGCGGACGTGACGGAACAAGCGGTAAACCAGGCACAGGGCATCCCCGGTCAGGGTGGCATCTGGCAACAGCCGAACTCGCTGTGGGAAGCCACCGCCCCGCCGCCGCCCGCTCTGCCGGTGTTGCAGGACAGCGTGAAGGCCGACCTGCTGGTGATCGGCGGCGGCTTCACCGGCCTGTCCGCCGGCCTGCACGCGGCGGAGGGGGGCCGCCGCGTGGTGGTGCTGGAGGCGTCCGAACTGGGCCGGGGTGCATCCGGCCGCAACAACGGACAGGTCATCCCGACCCTGACCCGCCCCGACCCCGCCGATCTGGTCGCCCGCTTCGGCACAGAGGCCGGCGAACGTTTCGTCGGGCTGATCCGCGACAGCGCCTCCACCCTGTTCGATCTGGTCCGCCGCCTCGGCATCGACTGTGCAGCGGAGCAGACCGGCTGGGTCCAGCCGGTCCATTCGCCGGGCCGCATCAAGATCGCCGAGCGCCGGGCCAGGCAATGGGGCCAGTACGGCGCCGACGTCGAGCTGCTCGACCGCGCCGCCGTCTCCGCCATGCTCGGCACCGACGCCTATTTCGGCGGCTGGATGAACCGGACCGGCGGGCACATCAACCCGCTGGCGCTGGTGCGCGGGCTCGCCGCCAAGGTGGTGGCGGCAGGGGGAGCGGTCTACGTCAACTCCCCCGCCCTGTCGGTGGAGCGGCACGGCGACGGCTGGGTCGCCCGCACGCCGCGGGGGGTGGTGACCGCCGACGCGCTGGTGCTGGGCACCAACGGCTATGCCGCCGCCGTCTTCCCGGACATCCGGACGGAGGTGGTGCCGGTGCTGTCCTGGCAGATGGCGACCGCCCCGCTGGGCGACAATGTCCGCAAGACCATCCTGCCGGGCCGCCCGGCGATGTCGGACACCCATGGCGACCTGCGCTTCATGCGCTACACCGCCGACAACCGGCTGGTGACCGGCGGCGCGCTGCTGATCCCGGTGAACGGGGCGGAGCGGCTGAAACGCATCGTCGGCGCCCGTCTGGCCGGCATGTTCCCGGCGCTGAACGGCGTCACCTTCGATTACGTGTGGAATGGCCGGATCGCCATGACCACCGATTACTTCCCCCGTGTCCACCGGCTGGGGCCGAACGGCTTCGCCTGGGCCGGCTGCAACGGGCGCGGCGTGGCGCTGTCGGTTTCGCTGGGCCGGGAGCTGGCCCATGCCGCCATCGGCCGGGATCCGAAGGATCTCGCCCTGCCCTTCACCGCACCGACGCCCCTGCCCTTCAATGGACTGCTGCAACGCATCGGGCCACTGAAGATCCTGCAATACCGCTGGAACGACGCCCGCGAGATCTGAGACCCAAGGAGACGGCAGGCATGTCGGACACCCCCGATTACCCCACCCTTCTGCGCAACGCCTATGCGATGCGCGCGGCGTCCTACGCCCACATGTTCGACGTGCTGCGCGAGCGTTTCGGTACCGAAACGGCGCTGGAGGTCGGACAGGAGGCCACCCGCCGGCTCGGCGAGGCGATGGGCGTGAAGTATGCGGGTCACGGCCCGGACGATCTGAGTGGCCTGTGCCATGCCTTCCTCGACGGCATCCCCAACCGCGACAGCATGTTCGCGCCGGAGATCAAGCGGTGCGACGGCGAGGCACTGGAGATCCATTTCCACCGCTGCCCGCTGAAGGAGGCCTGGGAGGCCCAGGGCCGTTCCGATACCGATCTGGAACTGCTCTGCAAGATGGCCGGTGCCATCGACGGCGGACTGTTCGAAGCGGCCGGCTTCGTCTTCAAGGGCGAGACCTGGAAGCCGGGCGACAAGGGCTGTTGCCGGCTGAAGGTCCTGCCGGGCGCCAAAGCCGCCGAATAAATCCAAGCCAAGCGACGTAGAAGAAACCAACCAGAAGAAGAGGGTGTCCCCGCCATGAAGTTCCGCCTCCTCACGCTGACGACCCTCGCCGCCGCCGGAATCGCCACTGGGACCGCCGGTTCGGCTTTCGCCGCCGATACGGTCAAGCTCGGCTACCAGCTGCCGCTGACCGGCGACACCGCGCAGTATGGCCAGGATTTCCGCAAGGCCGCCGAGATCGCACTGACCGAGTTCAACGCCGCCGGCAAGCCGTTCAAGGTCGAGATCGTCTTCGAGGACAGCCGCTCCGACGCCAAGGAAGGCACAAACATCGCCCGCAAGTTCGTCGACGACAAGGAGATCGTCGGCGTGCTGGGCGACTTCACCTCGGGCGTGTCGATGGCGGCGGCGCAGGTCTACAAGGACGCCGGCATGCCGCAGCTGTCGCAGACCGCCTCGCACCCCGACTACACCAAGATCTCCAAGTACCAGTTCCGCAACATCGCCACCCAGGCGCAGGAAGGCCCCTACAACGCCAAATGGATGGCGGCCAAGGGCTTCAAGAATGTCGCGGTGATCGCCGAGCAGACCGACTGGGGCCAGTCGGTGGTCGGCGGCTTTTCCGACGCGGTGAAGGCCAATGGCGGCACGGTCGCCTTCTCGGAATTCTTCAACCGCGGCCTGAAGGACTACCGCTCGTTGATCAGCAAGATCGAGCGGGCGAAGCCCGACGCGATCTACACCGGCTTCTTCTACGAGGACGGCGCGCAGTTCCTGAAGCAGTTGCAGCAGCTCGGCATCAAGACGCCGGTCTATTCGACCTCGGCGGCCTACAGCCCGAAGCTGATCGAACTGGCCGGCGGTGCCGCGGAGGGTGTGCATCTGACCTCCAACTTCCTGCCGACCGACCCGTCGCCGAACGTCCAGCATTTCGTCGAGGAGTGGAAGAAGCGCTCCGACGGTGCGGTGCCCGGCCAGTTCCCGGCCCAGGCCTATGACGCGGTGCGCATCATGCTGGCGGCGGTGGAGAGGGCCCAGCCCAGCCCGACGCGCGAGAAGGTGCGCGACGCGCTGGCCCAGACCAGGGACTTCCCCGGCGTGACCGGCAAGACCACCTTCAGCGCCGACCGCGAGGCGGAAAAGGATCTGGTGAAGGTCGAGGTCAAGGGCGGCGCCTTCGTGCCGGTCGCCGAGTAAGGACCCCGGCAACCGGTCTCCAGCGCCCACTTCCCGGTGCCCCGATCTCCAGCGACAGAGCCCACATGTTCGATCCCTATTATCTCCAGCAGCTCGCCATCGGCCTGTCGCTGGGCATGACCTATGCGCTGATGGCGATCGGCTTCACGCTGATCTTCGGCGTGCTGAACGTCGTCAACTTCGCCCATGGCGAGATCTACACGCTGGGCGCCTTCGCCGGGCTCGTGCTGATCTCGGCCACGGCGCCGCCGATCGTGGCGGTGATCCTGGGCGCGCTGGCGATCGGGGCGCTGGCGGGCTTCTCGCTGGAGCGGATCGCCTTCAAGCCGTTCCGCCGCTTCACCGACGAGGCGTCGCTGAAATCGCGGGCGATGCGGGAATCGACCCTGCTCTCCTCGCTGGCGGTGTCCATCGTGGTTCGCGAGGCGCTGGAGATCGTCTTCGGATCGCAGATGCGCTCCGTCCCCTTCGACTACCTGATCAACACGCCGGTGCGCGTCGGCCCGGTGATCCTGGTGACCGGCGACTTCATCATCTTCGGCGTCGCCGCCGCCATGCTGATCGGCCTGCAATATCTGCTGACCCGCACCCGTGTCGGGCTGGCGATCCGCGCGGTGTCGAACAACCCGCTGGGCGCCAAATATGTGGGCATCGACACCGACCGCACCATCATCACCACCTTCGTCGTCGGGTCGATGATGGGGGCGGCGGCGGGCATCCTGATGGGACTCTATTACGGTGCGGTCTTCCCCGCCATGGGCTTCACTCCCGGCATCAAGGCCTTCGTCGCCATGGTGATGGGCGGCCTGTCCTCCATTCCCGGAGCGGTGATCTGCGCACTGATCCTCGGCATTTCGGAAAGCATGGCGACGACCTTCGTCTCGTCGGGCTGGTCGGACATGGTGGCCTACGGCTTCCTGATCCTGACCCTGATCTTCTTCCCCAACGGCTTGTTCGGAGCGCGCCGTGAACGCGTTTGAGACTGTGGCGCCGACCGATGGCCTGAGCCGGCGCCGGAGCTGGCTGGTTCCGGCGCTGATCCTGCTGCTGGTCTTCGCAGCATTGCCGGCGCTGCTGGCGGGATTCGACCGCGGCTATTTCTACCAGATCGCCAATCTGGCGCTGATCTTCGTGCTGCTGTCGGCCTCCATGCATCTGGTGACGGGAGTCGCCGGGCTGCTGCATCTGGGGCATGCCGCCTTCTACGGTGTCGGCGCCTATACCGCCGCACTGCTGACCTCCAAGCTGGGGCTGGGCTTCACCGTGACGCTGCCGCTGTCCGGGCTGGTGGCGGCCCTGGTCGCCTTCCTGGTGGCTCTGCCGACGATGCGGCTGGTCAGCATCTATTTCGCCGTGGCGACGCTGGCCATCGGGCAGATGCTGTATCTGGTCATGCTGAACTGGGTGGACTTCACCAAGGGTCCCAACGGCATCATCGTCTCCAAGGGGTTCGAGCTGTTCGGGGTCAGCCTGTCCGGCCGCCTCGCCGCCTATTACACGGTGGCGGCGGTGGTGACGCTGTCGGTCGTCGCGATCGGCCGGCTCAGCCATTCCTATTACGGCAACGCCCTGCGCTCGATCCGCGAGGACGACCAGTGCGCCGACGCCATGGGCGTCAGCACCGTCCGGCTGAAGATGGAGGCCTTCACCCTGTCGGCCTTCTTCGCCGGGGTGGCCGGCAGCCTGTGGGCGCACATGACCGGCTACATCTCGCCGGGCGACTTCAAATTCTCCGAATCCATCCTGATCCTGGCGATGGTGGTGGTCGGCGGCCTGGGCAGCCTGCCGGGGGCGGTCATCGGCGCGCTGCTGCTGATCCTGCTGCCGGAAGGGCTGCGGGCCTTGGGTGACTTCCGCAACATCATGGTCGGGCTGGTGATGTTCCTCTCCATCCTGCTGCTGCCGAAGGGGCTGCTGGGCGAGGTGTCGGCCCTGCGGCTGGTGCGCCGGCAACTGGGTGCGGCGTGGCGGAACACCGGCCCGGGGACCGGGAAAGGCGAAGGGATCGGCTGGCGATGACCCATCTTCTTGAAATCCGCAACGTCAGCCGCCGCTTCGGCGGCGTGCAGGCGGTCGGCGACGTCACCGCCCATGTCGACGAGGGCGAACTGGTCGGGCTGATCGGGCCGAACGGCGCCGGCAAGACGACGCTGTTCAACCTGATTTCCGGCTTCACGCCGCTGTCCGGCGGCAGCGTCGCCTTCGCCGGCAGGACCATCAGCGGGCTGAAGCCCAATCAGGTGGCGCGGCTGGGCATCAGCCGCACCTTCCAGAACCTGCGCGTCTTCCCCAACATGTCGGTCTTCGACAATGTTTCGGTCGGTGCCGTCGGCGCGCTGCCGCAGGGGGCGTTCGGCGCCCTGTTCGGCGGCTTCCACAAGGGCGGCCGGAACCGGTCCGCCGAAATCAGCCGCCGCAGCTGGGAAGCGCTGGAGGCGGTCGGCCTGACCCATGTGGCGGCGGAACTGGCGGCCAACCTGCCCTACGGCCAGCGCAAATATCTGGAGATCGCCCGCGCGCTCGCCATGCGGCCGCGCTTCCTGATCCTGGACGAGCCGGCGGCCGGGCTGAACGACACCGAAACACGCGATCTGGCCGCCTTCATCAAGCGTCTGCATGGGCAGGGACTGACGATCATGCTGGTCGAACACGACATGACGCTGGTCATGGGCATCTGCCAGCGCATCCTGGTGCTGGCCTCCGGCCGCAAGATCGCCGACGGCGCGCCCGACGCCATCCGCAGCGACGCGGCCGTCCTCGAAGCTTATCTCGGGGTGGATGAATGACCGCGCCTCTGCTCTCGATCGCGGACCTGCATGTCGCCATGGGGCCGCAGGAGATCCTGCACGGCGTCCGCCTGGATGTGCCGGAGGGCGCCATCGTCGCCGTGCTCGGCTCCAACGGTGTCGGCAAGACCACGCTGATGCGCACAGTCTCCGGCATCTATCGGGCGCGGCAGGGAAGCATCACCTTCCGCGGCCAGCCGATCGCCAACATGCCGGCCCATCGCATCGTCCAGCTCGGCCTGTCACAGGCGCCGGAGGGGCGGCAGATCTTCTCCAACATGAATGTCCGGGAAAACCTCGTGCTGGGCGGCGGCGAGGTCGGGCTGGGCGAACTGGACCGGGTGCTGGCGATGTTCCCGATCCTGAGCGAGCGCCTGCGCCAGAATGCCGGATCGCTGTCGGGCGGCGAGCAGCAGATGTTGTGCATCGCCCGCGCCCTGATGCGCCGGCCGACGCTGCTCCTGCTCGACGAGCCCTCGCTGGGGCTGGCGCCGAAGATCGTGGCCCAGATCTTCGACCTGATCGGCCGCATCCGGGCGGAGGGGGTGTCGATCCTGCTGGTCGAACAGAACGCCCGTGCCGCCCTGCGCATCGCCGACCACGCCGCGGTGCTGGAGGATGGCCGGATCGTGCTGTCCGGTCCGGCCGACCAGCTGCGGGACGACCCGCGCATCGCCGAGGCCTATCTCGGCGGCCATGCCCATTGAAAGCCGATTGACGCCACCTGAAGGAAGGAAGCCTGTCATGACCCAGACCATTGGGACCCAAACCATGGGCATCCTGGAACGCCGCCGCATCGAGGCGGAAATCCTGAAGCCGGTCTATGAGGAGATGGCCGCCCGGCTGGGCGAGGCCACCGCACAGGAAATCCTGGGTGCGGCGATCACCAAGGCCGCTCTGGCCGCCGCCAAGTCCTTCGCCGCGACCGAGCCGGAGGGCACCAGCCTGAAGAGCTTCGCCGATCTCCAGCCACTGTGGACCAAGGACGACGCGTTGCGGCTGGAGGTGAAGCGGCAGGACGAGACGCATTTCGACTACAACGTGACCCGCTGCCGCTACGCCGAGATGTACCGGGAGATGGGGCTGGGGTCGATCGGCCATCTGCTGTCCTGCAACCGCGACGCCGCCTTCTGCACCGGCTACGACCCGCGCATCAAGATGGAGCGCACGCAGACCATCATGCAGGGCGCCGACCATTGCGACTTCCGCTATCGCTTCGAGGCGAAAGGCGAGTAGGCGCACCGGACAGCCGCTTTTCCAGCTCCATCAGCACGAACAGCCCGGCACCGGCGGCGGCCATCGCCGCCCAGGCGGCGAGGCCGAGCGGGGTCGTGCCGAACAGGGCCTGCATGGGCGGCGCATAGGTGAAGGCCAGTTGCAGCAGGGTCATCAGGGCGATGGACAGCCAGACCGGCCGGCTGCCGGCCAGGGCGGACAGCAACTCACCCCGCCCATGCAGGTCGCGGGCGCTGAGCAGGAAGAAGATCTCGCCCACCACCAGCGCGTTGACGGCGATGGTCCGCGCCTCTTCGATGCCGTCGCCCTGCAAACGATGGAAATGGAAGAAACCGAAGCTGGAGGCCACCAGCAGGGCCAGCACCACCAGCATCCGCCGCACCAGCCGGCCGGCCAGGATCGGTTCGTCGCGCGGGCGCGGCGGGCGGGCCATCACGCCGGGTTCCGGTGCCTCGAAGGCCAGCGCCAGCCCGAGCGTCACGGCGGTCACCATGTTCACCCACAGGATCTGCACCGGCGTGATCGGCAGCAGGCTGCCCGACAGCACCGCCAGCAGAATCACCACCGCCTGCGCTCCATTGGTCGGCAGCATGAACAGGATGGTCTTGCGCAGATTGTCGTAGACGGTGCGCCCCTCCTCCACCGCATGGACGATGGAGGCGAAATTGTCGTCGGCCAGCACCATCGCGGCCACTTCCTTCGCCGCCTCCGTCCCGTTGCGGCCCATGGCGACGCCGATGTCGGCCCGCTTCAGTGCCGGGGCGTCGTTGACGCCGTCGCCGGTCATGGCGACGGTGTCACCCGCCGCCTGGAGCGCCGCGATCAGGCGCAGCTTGTGTTCCGGCGTGGTGCGGGCGAAGACGCTGTTGGCCGCCGCCGCCGCGGCGAAGCCGGCCTCGTCCAGCCGGTCCAGTTGCGGCCCGCTGGTGACGCCGTCCGGCAGGCCGAAGCGCCGGCCGATGGCGGCGGCGGTGGCGGCATGGTCGCCGGTGATCATCTTCACCGTGATGCCGGCCTGCCGGCAGGCGGCAACCGCGACCAGCGCCTCTTCCCGCGGCGGATCGATCAGGCCGCAGAGGCCGAGCAGCTCCAACCCCTCCTCCCGCAAATCCCCGTCGATCAGTTCGGACAGGTCGATCGGGGTGCGGCGCATCGCCAGCGCCAGCACCCGCTGGCCCTGCCCGGCCAGTTCGGCGGTCAGGGCGGTCCAGCGAGGCCGGTCCAGCGGGACGGCGCCGTCGCCGCGCCGTTCCCGCTCGCACAGCGCCAGCACCCGTTCCGGCGCGCCCTTCACCAGCAGGATGCCGTGGCCGGCATGGTCATGGTGCAGGGTCGCCATGTATTGCCGCTCGGATTCGAAGGGCAGGGCGTCGCGGCGCGGGTAGTGCTTCGCTTCACCGTCCGGGTCCAACCCCGCCTTCATCGCGAGCGCCAGCAGCGCCCCATCGGTCGGATCGCCGGCCAGCTGCCACTCCCCGTCCGGATCGCGGTGCAGGGCGGCGTCGTTGCACAGCAGCGCCGCCCGCGCCAGATCGAGCAGCAGCGGCTCCGCGGCCGGGTCAACCAGCCGGTCTTCGCGGCGGATTTCCCCCTCCGGCGCATAGCCGCTGCCGCCGGCAACATAGGTGGCCTCGGCGGTGACGATGCTGGTCGCCAGCAGTTCGTTGCGGGTCAGGGTGCCGGTCTTGTCGGTGCAGATGGTGCGGACGCTTCCCAGCATCTCGACCGCCGGCAGGTGGCGGATGATGGCGTTGCGGCGGGCCATGCGGGTGACGCCCACCGCCATGGTGATGGTCATCACCGCCGGCAGCCCTTCCGGGATCGCCGCCACCGCCAGCCCGACCGCGGTCAGCACCATGTCCTGCCACGGCTCGCCATGCACCAGCATGCCGAACAGGACGGTGCCCCCTGCCAGCAGCAGGATGCCGCCGGTCAGCCAGCGGCCGAACCGTGCCATCGACACCAGCAGCGGCGTCGCCACGGTGGTCACGGAGGCCAGCAGATGGCCGATGCGTCCGACCTCCGTCGCGTCGCCGGTCGCCACCACGATGCCGGTGCCCTGCCCCTGCACCACCATGGTCCCGGCATAGGCCATGCCGCCACGGTCGCCGAGTGCGGCATCGGCGGCGACGGCGGCGGCGGACTTGGCGGCGGGGACCGATTCGCCGGTCAGCGCCGCCTCCTGGACCAGCAGCCCCTTGGTCCGGTCGAGCCGTAGGTCGGCCGGCACCCGGTCGCCGGAGACCAGGAAGACACGGTCGCCCGGCACCAGTTCATCCGCCGCCAGGGTTACCGCATGGCCATCACGCAGCACCACCGCCTGGGGCGACAGCAGGTTGCGGATGGCCTCCAGCGCCTGTTCTGCCTTGTCCTCCTGGATATAGCCGATCAGCGCGTTGACCAGCACGACGCCGAAGATCACCCCGGCATCGGTCCAGTGCCGCAGCAGCAACGCCACCACGCCGGAGACCAGAAGCACATAGATCAGCAGGTTGTGGAACTGGGCCAGGAACCGCATCCAGGCCGGCCGCCGTTTCGGCGGGGTCAGCCGGTTGGGACCGAAACGCGCCAGCCGTGCCGCCGCCTCATCGCTGCCGAGCCCGTCGGTCGGACTGCCGAGCTGTTCGGCGACGGCGGCGGCCTCCAGCGCGTGCCAGGGGGGATCGGCCGATGAGGACGTGGCGGCGCCTGTAGCACCTGCCTCCATGTCTGCCAGCGGCACCATGTGAGCTGCCTCCCCGACCGGTATGACCACAGACAGGGTGGCAGTTTATCGGCCTTGGGAGAAGGGCCGGGATGGCATGGCCCTTTCCCTCTCCCGGAAGGCCTTCCGCTCAGAGGACGAAAGTGAGCACAATGTTCATCGCAACCGCCGCAACCACGCCGAAGGGTGCCGCACGGAACAGCAGCCGGGTGAACAGCGAACTGCGGGTCGCCTCATCCGGAGCCGAACCGAGGACCAGGCTGCCGCCCGACGAGAAGGGCGAGATCGACGTCGCCTGCGACCCCACGACGATCGCGGCGAACAGCAGCACCGGGCTGACAGACAGGCCGGCCGCCAGTGCCGGAACCAGCGGGAACAGCGTCGGCGTCACCACGCCCAGCGTGCTGGAGAACAGCGACATCGCCGCGGCGACGACGCCGAACACCACCGGCAGGAGCAGGGCCGGAATGCTGCTGCCGAGCCAGCCCGCCAGCGCCGCGATGGTCCCCGCCTTGATCGCGACGGAGATCAGCATGCCCATGCCGCAGATCATGATCAGGGTCGACCAGGGCACCGACGCGATGGCCTTGCGCTCGTCGCCCAGCTTCAGCAGCAGCGCGATGACGGAGAAGACGCCGGCGATCAGCCCGATGTCGATCTTCCCATTGAGATAGGCGACGGTCGCATTTCCCGGCAGCGCGAGCTGAAGCACCGGGCCGAGAAGCACCAGAACCATCATCCCCAGCGTCAGCGCCAGCGTGGTGCGCTGCCGGCCGTCGAGCGGCGCCGGACGGCCGGCGTCGGCCAGGGAGGCAGTCATGCTGCGGTGGTTGCCGAACAGGAACAGCATCGCCGTGATGACGAAGAAGGGGATGATCAGCGTCGCGGCGAAGATGACCCCGCTATAGAGGAAGGCGTCGGCCTCGCTCGTCCCGTTCGCGGTCATCAGGCCGCGGAAGATGATGCCGCTCTGGCTCGACATGAAATTGGCGCCGGCCAGCGCGCCGTAATTCGCCCCCATCGCCCCCAGAACCATGTCCAGCCCGGTCCGCCGGCACAGGATCAGCGTCAACGGCGCCATGAAGGCGAGAACGGTGTAATAGCCGGCGCCCATCGCGGCGATCAGCGTCGCGGTCAGCAGGATGGCGTAGGGCAGGACCCACGGCATGTTGCGGCAGCGGTACAGCATGTGTTCCGCCAGCTTTTCCAGCGTGCCGTTGACCAGGGCGAAGCTGTAGAACAGGCAGACCGAGAAGATGACGAAGAAGATCTTCAGCGGCCACAGATCGACCACCGCGCCCGGCTTCATGTCTAGCCCGAAACAGCCGAGCAGATAGGCGAAGGCGATCGCGAACAGGCCGATGTTGATCTTGGTGACATAGCCCAGCACGACGGCGAGGGCGATCGCCAGGACGACGATGAGACTCAAGGGGAGTTCCTCCGGTTATTTTTTGAGTTTCAGGCGAATTGGAAAAGCGCCGCCGGATTGCCGACCAGGATCCGCGCCCGTTCCGCCGGATCGGGGATCAGCGCATGGAACCGGGCGACCTGGGCGGCATAACCGGTCTCGGCCTCATGCTGGGTGTGGGGCCAGTCGCTGCCCCAGACGAAGCGGTGGAAACCGCCGCAGGCCTCGCGCAGCAGGTCGAGGCTCCGTGCCGCAAGCTCCGGCGTCAGGCCGGCGCGGTAGGGGGCGGAGAGCTTGATCCAGACGCCGGGGGTCCGGCGCAGCAGGTCCAGGAAGGCACGGTGATCGCGGTTGCCCGGATCGATTCCGCCCTGCGGCAGCCCGAAATGGTCGACCACCACGGTATTTCCGGCCGCGGCGATGGCGGGGACGATCGCTGCAAGGTCGTCGAAACGGCGCTGGATTTCGACCTGCCAGCGGCGGGCGGCAAGGCGGCGGAAAAACGCCTGCCAGGGCGCTGCTGCGTAATCCTCCACCTCGCGGCCCACGAGGTTCAGACGCGCACCGACGAAGCCCAGCGCGGCGAGCCGGTCCAGTTCCTCTTCCGGCACGTCGGGATCAAGGACGGCGACCGCCCGCAGCCGCTCCGGATGGGCGCGTAGGGCGGCTTCGATGAAGCTGTTGTCTGTGCCGAGAAAGCTGGGCTGGATCAGCACGCCGTGGCTGAAGCCCGCCCCGTCCTGCAGCGACAGCCAGTCCGAAAGCTTCGCCGCGTGGGTCGGGGCGTAGCGCCGGCCGGCGGCCATCGGCAGGTCGGGGCGGAAAATGTGGGCATGCGTGTCGATGCCCCTGATAAGGGGATGTGCGGTCATCCGTCGATCCGTGCAGACAAGGAAAGGGCGTCCCCCATCCACGGGAGGCGCCCGCGGAATGGAGATGCCGAAGAGGGTCGGGAGGAAAGCCGGCGCCGGAAGGGTCCGGCGCCGCGGGTCAGCTCAGGCGGCTGCGGTAGCGGAAGCGTTCGGCAGGGCCATGGGCGATGCGCCATTCGACGGCGGTGCCGTCCACCGTGCAGGCGGTGCGTTCGATCACCGCGGTGGGGGCGCCTTCGGCAAGGCCCAGCCGGGCCGCCACGGCGGCGGAGGCCGGCGCGAAACTCACGTCGTCGATGGCACTGGCGATGAAGACGCCGAAGCGCTCCAGATAGAGCGGATAGAGCAGCGGACCGAACTGCGCCTCCTCCAGCTCCACAATGCCGTCGAAGCGGGCGCGCGGCAGCCAGATCTCCTCAGACAGCAGCAGCGCGTCGGACTGGCCGCGCAGGCGGTCGAGGCGGATGCAGTCGGCGGTGCCGAGAACCGCGGCGATGGCGGGCGGGGCGGCGGCGGCCTTGCGCGCGATGATGCGGCTGGACGGGATCGTCGCCTCGCCATCGGCGGACTGCACCGCGAAGAAGCGGAACAGCGAGGCGTTGAAGGCACGTTTGCGCAGATAGGTTCCGGACCCCTGGCGCCGTTCGAGCAGCCCTTCGTCCACCAGGGTCTGGATCGCCTTGCGCACGGTGCCGACCGACAGCCCGGTCTCGGCCGTCAGCTGGTTTTCCGACGGCAGGGCGGTGTCGGGGCCCCATTCGCCGCGCGCCACCCGGGTGGCCAGCGCGTCGCGCAGTTGCAGATAGGCCGGCAGCCGCCGGTCCGGCAGCGGGGCCGGGGCAGAGTCATGCTGTGGCATCGATGTCCTCCCGCCGCCATCCTGTCGCAGATGGATGCTCCGGTCAACTGGTTCTATATAGAACTATATGATCGGCGGGCGAACGAGCTGCGGCCCCCGTGCGGCGGCGTTTCGCAACACCACTGCACGGGGGCCGATGGACGCCTTTGACTGTCTGATTCAGGCCTGTTCAGATTTGTTTAGACCTGGGCCATGCCGCCGTCGGCGAACAGTTCGATGCCGTTGACGAAGCTGCTGTCGTCGGATGCCAGGAAGACGGCGGCCTTGGCGATCTCGTCCGGGTCGCCGACACGGCCCAGCGGCACCTGCGAGGCGAGATAATCGACCAGACCCTGCTGCTGCGCCGCATCGGGACCGGCCAGCTCGACCAGACCCGGCGTGCGGACCGGGCCGGGGCTGAGCGTGTTGATGCGGATGCCGCGGTCCTTCAGGTCCAGGATCCAGCTGCGGGCGAAGTTGCGGACCGCCGCCTTGCTGGCGCTGTAGACGCTGAAGGCCGCCGTGCCCATGCTGCCGGCGGTGGAACCGGCGAGGATCACCGAAGCGCCTCGGCCGAGCAGCGGCAGCGCCTTCTGCACGGTGAACAGCACGCCCTTCACATTGCGGTTGAAGGTGTCCTCATACTGCTCCTCCGTGATGGCGCCCAGCGGCAGCATGCCGCCGCCGCCGGCATTGGCGTAGAGCACGTCGAGCCGGCCGGCCTCGCTCTGGATCTGCGCATAGAGCCGGTCGAGATCGGCGAGGTTGGAGGAGTCCGCCTGCACCCCCGTCGCCCTGCCGCCGGCTGCGACGATCGCCGCCACCGCGGCCTCCAGCTCCGACTGGCGGCGGCCGGTGAGATAGACGGTGGCGCCTTCGGCGGCGAAGCGCTTGGCCGCGGCAAGGCCGATGCCGCTGGTGGCGCCGGTAACGAGGGCGATCTTGCCGTCAAGCTTGCGTGACATCTGAAGTCTCCTTGGGATTGCGTTGTTCGCTGGAGACAAATCTATCGACGGCGGATACACATCGAAATAGAAACGACTGAAAACCATCGTTGCAGGATTGGCGATGTCGAAGCTGCCGGATTTCGAAGGGTTGGCGATGTTCGCCAAGGTGGCGGAGGAGCGGTCCTTCGCCGGTGCGGCCCGCGCCATGGGGGTGTCGGTCGCCACCGTGTCGCGCGCGGTCAGCAGGCTGGAGGAGCGGCTGGGGGCGCGGCTGTTCAACCGCACCTCCCGCCGGCTGGCCCTGACCGATTTCGGCCATTCGCTGGCGGAACGGGCGACCCGCCTCTATGACGAGGCAGAAGCGGCGGAGAATGCGGTGCGCGAGATGTCGAGCCGGCCGCGCGGCCTGATCCGGTTCGCGGTGCCGATGTCCTTCGGGCTGCGCTGGGTGGCGCCGCTGCTGCCGGACTTCTTCCGGCTCTATCCGGAGATTTCCATCGACCTGCATCTGAGCGACGCCGTCGTCGATCTGGTGGGGGACGGATTCGACGCGGCGTTGCGCATCGCGGTGCTGCCGGACAGCTCGCTGGTGGCGCGGCGGCTGTGCGGAGTGTCGCCGGTGGTGCTCGCCGCTCCCAGCTATCTCACCCGCCATGGCGAACCGCGCCATCCCCGCGAGCTGAACGGCCACCATTGCCTGGGCTATGCCTACCGCCGGCGGCAGGACATCTGGCACTTCACCAACAGCGCCGGCGAGGAGGAAAGCGTCACCCCGTCCGGCCCGCTGCGCGTCACCAACGCGGATGCGCTGCTGCCGATGCTGCTGGAGGGGTTGGCGATCGCCGAACTGCCGGAATTCATGGCAGCGGAGCATCTGGCCGACGGACGGCTGACCGCCATCCTGACCGACTGGTCGCTGCCGAGGGGCGGCCTCTATTTCATCACGCCCTCGGCCCGCACGCGTCCGGCCAAGGTCGGGGTGCTGGCCGATTTCCTGATCGACCGCCTGTCGGAACCGGCTTGGCTGCGCTGAAAGAAGCCCTCTCCCGCCCCGGAGGGAAATGGTCCCGATCAGCCTTCTTGAAAAAACGAGCGGGCGCTCGCTTTAATCTTCGCCAGCCGTCATGGGCAGGAAGGATCGGCATCGCAAATGGATGGGACAGCCGGGATGAGCAGCTTGCAGGAGTTCCAGACACGGCACGATCTGTCGATGGAGGCGCTGTGCGCCCGCATCCTGGAACGGCATGCCGCGACCATCCGGGTGAAGAAGCCGGCGGTCGCCGTCGCCAATCTGGCGCGCATCGTCGAAACCACGCTGATGCTGGCGAACCGCAAGGGCTTCCATTCCATGAGCCTGCGCGACCTGACCGAACAGTCGGGCTTGAGCATGGGCGCGCTCTACGCCTATTTCGACAGCAAGGACACGCTGCTGATGATGATCCTGGGACAGGTCGTCGGCGTGGTGGAGGAGGTGCTGGCCCACCCGCCGGACGGGCTGGCGAACGACCCGGCCGCCCGGCTGCGCTGGCTTCTGCGCACCCACCTGTTCCTGACCGAGACGATGCATCCCTGGTTCGTCTTCGCCTATATGGAGGCCAAGTCCTTTCCCCAGGATGGGCGCGACCTTGCCGTCGGCAGCGAGATGATGACGGAAAGCATGATCGCCGTCGCCCTGGCCGACGGCGTCGCCCGCGGCCGGTTCGCGGTGCCCGACGTGATGATGGCGGCGGCACTGATCAAGCCGATGTTGCAGGACTGGTACGTCAAGCGCGCCAAGCACCGCCGCCGCGGCATCACGCCCGACCTCTATGCCGATCAGCTGATCGCCTTCGTCGAGGCGGCGGTGGGGCTGAAGCGGGCTTAGGCGACCGCCGTTATCACATGCGCCTGGATCTTGCCGTCGACCGGGCCGTCGCCGAAATGCCGGGCAATGGCCTGGGCGGCGAGGTCCGTCACCTCGTCGAGACGGCTGGCGTCCCGCGCCTCGATCTCAAGGCGCATGGGCGTTCCCTGGCAAAAGCCGGTTGCCGGATCGGCGGGCGAGGCGGCCCGGCTGCGCAGGGGCACCGTCTCGATCTCGATGCCGGTGAAGCCGGCCCCGCGAAGCTCGTCGCGGATCCGTTCCTTGTCATGGTAGCCGTGCGGCGTGCGGGCCATGAAGCCAGGCGGGTCGTCGGGAAAGGCCGCGGCGACGGCGGTGCTGACGACTGCGGCGATCTCATTGTCTTCGATGCGGTCCCACACGCTGAAGACGAAACGTCCGCCCGGCCTCAGCACCCGGCGGGCTTCGGCGAAACCCGCCGGCTTGTCGGGGAAGAACATCACCCCGAACTGGCAGACGACCGTATCGAAACCGGCATCCTCGAACGGCAGGCTCATGGCGTTGGCCTGCCGCCACGTCACCTGCGGCGTGTCCAGTTTCCGCGCCGCATGGTCGAGCATCGGCTGGTTGAGGTCCGTCGCGACGAGTTCGATGGTCGCCGGCAGGGTCTGGACCAGGGCACGGGTCACGATCCCGGTTCCGGCCGCCGTTTCCAGAATTCGGCCCTCCACCCCGACAAGCCGTCCCGCCAGATCGCGGGCATAGGGTTCGAAGATGAGGGGGCCCAGATAGCGGTCGTAGAGTGCAGGGATCGCTCCGGCGAACGCTTTGTCCACTTCAGCCATGAGGGCCCCCCCTAAAGTCGACATGTGGGATCGGAAAGCTTATTCCCGGCCGATGGCGCAGACGACAGCCCTTTGGAGGCGAAAAAGGCTCCTTGGGTCCGCCGATCGACGAATTCGCAACGAAGAAGCCCCCTGGACTCGTGCCGTGCCGCACAACTCCAGGGGGCTTGCCGTCGTCACCGGACATCGGTGCTCGGAAAGTCGGCGCTCAGCGGTCCGACCGGGTGAACAGCCGCAGGACCAGGGCGGCGGCCGAGGCGGCGGTGGCGACGGCGACCACGCCGTTCCAACCCCAGATATCCAGCGCCTGACTGCCCAGGGTGGCGCCGGCGGCCATGCCGATGAACATGCCGACCATCAGCACCGCGTTCAGGCGGCTGCGGGCGGCGGGGTCGATGCCGTAGACGATGGTCTGGTGGGCGATCAGCGAGGCCTGGACGCCCAGGTCGAAGCCGATGGCGCTCGCCACCAGCAGCCACAGGCGGCCCCCTTCGGGCAGCAGCGGCGACAGCGCCATTGCGGCGAAGGACAGCACGGCCAGACCGGCGCCCAGCCGGGTCATCAGGGCCGGACCGCGGCTGTCGGCGATGCGGCCGGCGACCGGCGCCACCAGCGCACCCGCCGCACCGGCCAGCCCGAAGGCCCCCGCCGCGGCCGCACCCAGATGGAAGGGCGCGCCATGCAGCATCACCGCCAGCGTCGACCAGAAGGCGCTGAAGCCCAGCGACAGCAGGCCCTGCGCCATCGCTGCCCGGCGCAGGCCGGGATGACGGCCCCACAGCGTGACCAGCGACCCCAGCAACTGGCCATAGCCCAGGTCGGTCGTCGGCGTGAAGCGCGGCAGCCCGCGCCACAGCGCAGCACCCAGCAGGGCGATGCTGCCGGCGGCGGCGACGAACACGGCGCGCCAGCCGAAATGCTCGGCGATCAGGCCGCTGACCACGCGCGACAGCAGGATGCCCAGCAGCAGGCCGGTCATCACCGTGCCGACCACCCGGCCGCGATGCTCCGCCGGGGCCAGCGTCGCGGCGGCGGGAACGATGTCCTGCGCCAGCGTCGCCGACAGGCCCATCACCAGACTGGCCGCCAGCAGCCCGCCGATGGAGGGGGCGAAGCCCGCCGCCAGCAGGGCTGCGACCAGCACCGACACCTTCGCCAGGATGATGCGGCGACGGTCGAAGCGGTCGCCCAGCGGCGCCAGCAGCAGGATGCCGAAGGCGTATCCCAGCTGCGTCAGCGTCGGCACCCAGCCGACCGTCCGGTCCGCCGCCCCGATGTCGCTGCCGAGGACGCCCAGCATCGGCTGGCTGTAATAGAGCGTCGCCGCCGCCAGACCGGCGCCGGCCGCCAGCAGGAAGACCAGCGGCCGGCTCATCCCGCTGTCGCGAGCGGGCGCCAGCGGTATCGCGTGCGCCAGCGGCGTTGCATGCGCGGTTTGAATGGTTGACATCGTTCAATTCCCTCAAGAACAAGCGTGGGCTTGATTGAGAGGGAGTATGGCGGCGGGCCGAAGGGCACGGTAGCCGGAACAGGTGTAGATTTGCTATACACTGGACGTATGAGCAACGACCTTTCGGCGGTCGGCAGCGACCGCATCGCCCTGCTGGAGACCTTCGTCCGCATCGTGGAGAGCGGCAGCCTGTCGGCCGCCGCGGCACAGCTGGGCAGCACCCAGCCGACGGTCAGCCGACGGCTGCAACTGCTGGAACGGACGCTGGGCGTCCGGCTGCTGCACCGCTCCACCCACCGGATGAACCTGACGGAGGACGGCACCCGCTGTTACGAGCGGGCCAAGGATCTGCTGGCCGGCTGGCAGATGCTGGAAAGCGACGTCCGGGGGGCCGACGACCAGCCGACCGGCCATCTGCGGGTGGTGGCGCCGCATGCCTTCGGGCAGCAGCAGCTGGTCGGGCCGGTGGCCGACTATCTGCGCCGCTATCCGCGGATGACGGTGGAATGGCTGCTGCACGACCGCATGCCGGACTTCATCGGCGAGGGCATCGACTGCGCCATCCGCGTCGGCGAGGTCGCCGACCCGTCGGTGGTCGCCCTGCGGCTGGCGGAGGTGCCGCGGATCGCCATCGCCGCCCCTGCCCTGCTCGGCGGCCGGCCGGTGCCGCAACATCCGAAGGAGTTGGCGGAGCTGCCCTGGCTGGCGCTGCGCACCTTCTACCGGGACGAGGTGACGCTGACCCATGCCGGCACCGGCGAGACCGTGAGTTTCCCGATCAGGCCGCGCCTGTCGACCGACGGGCTGCAAGCGATCCGCAACGCGGCGATCCTCGGGCTGGGGGCGGGCATCGGCTCGCAATGGGCACTGGTGGAGGATCTGGCGGCAGGACGGCTGGTGCATCTGGCGCCGGACTGGCAGGCGTCCGACCTGCCGGTCAGTCTGGTCTATCCGCCGGCCCGCCACCAGCCGGCCCGCCTGCGCCGCTTCATCGAGGTGATGCGCGTCGCCGTGCCCATCGCCTTCCGCGCCGTGCAGGCGCCATAGCGTCAAAGCGTCCTGTTTTTGCTATGGTCGCCGCGACCTGTTCTGGAAGGCCGATGTCCATGCAAGAGTATGTCCGCAAGATCCTCACCGCGCGCGTCTACGACGTGGCGATCGAAAGCCCGCTCGATCCGATGCCGCGGCTGTCGCAGCGCCTGAACAACACGGCTCTGCTGAAGCGTGAGGATCTGCAACCCGTCTTCTCCTTCAAGCTGCGCGGCGCCTACAACAAGATGGTCGGCCTGTCGCCGGAGGCGCGGGAGCGCGGCGTGGTGTGCGCATCGGCCGGCAACCATGCCCAGGGCGTGGCGCTGTCGGCGCAGAAGCTGGGGATCAAGGCGGTGATCGTGATGCCGCGGACGACGCCGGCCATCAAGGTCCAGGCGGTCAAGAGCCGCGGCGGCAAGGTCGTGCTGCATGGCGACGTCTTCGACGATGCCTATCTCCACGCCCGCCAGATCGAGGCGGAGAAGGGGCTGACCTTCATCCACCCCTATGACGATCCCGACGTGATCGCCGGCCAGGGCACCGTCGGCATGGAAATCCTGCGCCAGCACCCGCACCCGCTGGACGCCATCTTCGTGCAGATCGGCGGCGGCGGTCTGGCCGCTGGAATCGCGGCCTATGTCAAGTTCCTGCGCCCCGACGTGAAGGTGATCGGCGTCGAGCCCGACGACGCGGCCAGCATGGGTGCCGCCATCGCGGCGGGAAAGCGCGTGCAGCTGGATCAGGTCGGGCTGTTCGCCGACGGCGTCGCCGTCCGTCAGGTCGGCAGCGAGACCTTCCGGCTGTGCAGCGAGCTGCTGGACGAGGTCATCACCGTCAACACCGACGAGATCTGCGCCGCGGTCAAGGACATCTTCGAGGACACCCGCGCCATCACCGAACCGTCGGGTGCCGTCGGTCTGGCCGGCCTGAAGAAATACGCCGAGCGTGAAGGACTGCACGGCAAGGGGCTGGTGGCGATCGGCAGCGGCGCCAACATGAATTTCGACCGGCTGCGCCACATCGCCGAGCGGGCCGAGATCGGCGAACGGCGCGAGGCGCTGCTGGCCGTCACCATCCCGGAACGGCCCGGCGCCTACCGGCAGTTCATCCAGGCGCTGGGCAAGCGGTCGATCACCGAATTCAACTACCGCTATGCCGACGACCGCGAGGCGCAGATTTTCGTCGGCGTGCAGTTGACCGAGGGCGACGCGGAAAAGCGCCAGATCCTCGAACTGCTGCGCGGCCTGGACTGCCCGGTGCTGGACATGAGCGACAATGAGATGGCGAAGCTCCATGTCCGCTACATGGTCGGCGGCCGGGTGCGCGGGCTGAAGGACGAGCGGCTCTACCGCTTCCAGTTCCCGGAACGGCCGGGCGCCCTGCTGAAATTCCTGAACGGGCTGGCGCAGGACTGGAACATCTCGCTGTTCCATTACCGCAACCATGGCGCCGACTATGGCCGCGTGCTGGCCGGCATCCAGGTGCCGGACAAGGACCGGGCGCGGTTCCGCCGCTGCCTGGACGATCTCGGCTATCCCTATTGGGACGAGAGCGGCAACCCGGCCTACCGGCTGTTCCTGGCCGAACCGCAGGCTTGATGGCGGGGTCGCTCCCTAAAAGCTGGCAAGTTGGCTATTACATGTTTACAAATAGCTGACAGCGCACAGCCGGCGGATGGGGAGCGACAGGATGGAGTCGAGTGAAAACAGCGTGGTGATGTCGGACGGCGGGGAGTCGGGCGGCGGGGAGGGAGCACAGTTGCTCCGCACCCGCCAGACGCCCCTGGTCACCCGCGTCTATCAGCTGCTGCTGGCCCAGATCAGCGCCGGCGATTTCCAGCCCGACGAGCGCCTGCCCGGCGAGAACGACCTTGCCGCCCGCTTCCAGGTGTCGCGCCCGGTGGTGCGGGAGGCGCTGAAACGGTTGCGGAATGACGGGCTGATCTATTCCCGCCAGGGTGCCGGCAGCTTCGTCCGCATCGCGGCCGAGGAAAGCCAGCCGGTACTGGGCTATGCCCCGGTGGAGACGATCGCCGATATCCAGCGCTGTTACGAGTTCCGGCTGACCATCGAGCCGGACCATGCCTATCACGCCGCCTTGCGCTGGAACGACGCGGCACTCGACCGCATCGCGGCGGCGCTGAGCCTGATGGACGATGCGACCCGCGCCCATCGCCACCGCGAGGACGCCGACTACGCCTTCCACACCGCCATCGCCGAGGCGACGAACAACCACTATTACATGTCGTCAATGCAGGCGCTGAAGGATCACATCGCCGTCGGCATGAAGTTCCACGGCGTCTCGCTGATGGGGCCGAGTTCCGGCCTGACAGGCGTGTATGACGAGCATCGCGGCATCTTCGACGCCATCCGCCAGCGCGACGGCGAAACGGCGCGGGCGCGGATGCGCAAGCATCTGGAAGGCTCGCGCGACCGCGTGTTCGAGGGGCGTGCGCTGGATCTGTCGCTGTAAATAGTCCCCTCTCCCCCTGGGGAGGGGGGAGAGGGGGATTACGGTGAAAGCCAAACATGTAAACATGTTATAGCCTCCGACCTGCCAGATTTCCCGTTTCCAGCCTCCAACAACATTACAACATATTGACATCTCCGCAGCGCTGTGATGGAGTGGGTCATCGTCAAGGGCGGTGGGAGCGCCCGGCAGCTGACCGTCGCACTGCGATGGCCGCCGCTCAAAAGGATGGGGACCACCCATGGACAGTCTGGTTCCACATGCGGGATCACCGGCGCTGGCATCGGCGGCACGGCATCCGTGCCTGATCGCCGACGACCTGACCGGGGCGCTCGACACCGCCGCCCAGTTCGCCGCCATCACCGGTCCGATTCCCGTCTACTGGCAGAGCCTGCCCTATCCCGCCCTGCCGAACGGCCTCGCCTTCGACAGTGGCACGCGCGAGGCGACGTGGGATCAGGCACGCCGCCGGGTGGCCGTCATCGCCGCCGGTCTGCCGCGCACGCCCGGCACGCTCCATTATGCCAAACTCGACAGCCTGCTGCGCGGCCATGCCGGGGCGGAGATCGCCGCCTGGATCGCCGCCACGGCCCCCGACCACGTCATCATCGCCCCCGCTTTCCCCTATCAGGGCCGCATCACCCGCGGCGGCCTCCAGTTCGCCCGCGGTGAGGATGGCCGCAGCTGGACGCCCGCGGCCAGCGACCTGCGCGCCGATCTGGAGCGCGAAGGCCTGCCTGTCCAACTCCGCTGCCCAGGTGAACCGGTACCGGCGGGCATCAGCCTGTGGGATGCGGAAACCGACGCCGATCTCGACGCCATCGCCGCCGCCGGCCTCGCGCTGAACGGCCGGGTGCTGTGGTGCGGCAGCAGCGGGCTGGCCGGCGCGCTCGCCCGGCAGATGGGCGCCGTCGCCGACGATGCCGCGAAACTCCGGCTGCCGCGGCCGATCCTCGGGCTGTTCGGCACCAACCATCCGGCGATGCTGGCCCAACTCGACGCCTGCCCCGAGCATGTGCTGACGCTGCCCGACGGCGGCGCCACCACCGCCGCGGTGCTGGCGCAAAGGCTCGACCATGAGGGGATCGCGCTGGCCGTCCTCGCCCTGCCCGGCGGGCTGGCCCGGGCCGATGCGGCCCACCGGATCGAATGGGAATTCGCCCGGCTGGTCCGCCGGCTCGACCCACCCGGCACGCTGCTGGTGGCGGGCGGCGAGACCCTGCGCGGCCTGTGCCTGGCGCTGGAGGCCGACCGGCTGGACCTCGACGGCCATGTCTGGCCGGGGGTGCCCTGCTCCATTCTGCGCGGCGGCCGCTTCGACGGGGTCCGCGTCATTTCCAAATCGGGTGCGTTCGGCGACCCGGCGCTGCTGCGCCGGCTGCTCGCCCTGGGTGCGCCGCATCATCATCAGGGAGAACAAGCATGACACCGCATCTGGCCATCACCATGGGCGATCCGGCCGGCGTCGGGCCGGAGATCATCGTGAAGGCCTGCGCGCGTCTGAAGGACCGACTGGCCGACGGCTCGCTGCGCCTGCTGGTCATCGGCAGCAACCCCGCCCTTCAAGCGGCGCGCGATGCGCTGGGCAGCGACCTCGACTTCCCCGAAGTGACCGATATCGACGGCGAGTGGCCGGCGCTGGCCTGCCTCCAGGCCGGGCCGGAGGGTGAGCCGATCCGCCCCGGCGTGCTGTCGGTCGATGGCGGCCGCTTCGCCTATCTGGCGGTGGAGCGCGCGGTGCGTCTGGCCGAGGCCGGCCGCATCCACGGCATCGTCACCGCGCCGCTCAACAAGGAGGCGATGAACAAGGCCGGCTATCACTTCGCCGGGCACACCGACCTGCTGGCCGAACTGACCGGTGCGCGCGGTTCGGTGATGATGCTGGCCCACGGCAACATGCGGGTCAGCCACGTCACCACCCACATCGCGCTGGAGGACGTGCCGAAGAAGCTGACGCCGGAACGGCTGCGCTACGTCATCGACCGCACCGACGAGACGCTGGCCGGTCTCGGCCTGCCGCGCCGCCGCATCGCCATCGCCGCCCTGAACCCGCATGCCGGCGAAGGCGGGCTGTTCGGCCGCCAGGACATCGAGGTGACCGAGCCGGTCATCAGGCAATGCGTCGCCGACGGGCTGGACGTGGTCGGGCCGGTGCCGGGCGACACCATCTTCGTCAAACTGCGTGCCGGCCAGTATGACGCGGTGGTCGCCATGTACCACGACCAAGGGCACATCCCGGTCAAGCTGCTGGGCTTCAACGTCAATCCGGAGACGGGCACCTGGGACGCGCTGAGCGGCGTCAATATCACGCTCGGCCTGCCGATCATCCGCACCTCCGTCGACCACGGCACCGCCTTCGACATCGCTGGCAAGGGCATCGCCAACGAGCTGAGCCTGATCGAAGCCATCGACTACGCCGAAAAGCTGGCCGCCGCCCGCGTGCGCGTTGCCGCCTGAGGAATTCAAAAATGAGCACCATCGACCTGACCACGCCCATCGAGCTGCTCCGCCCGGCCCGCGTCGTCTTCGGCGCCGGCACGGCGGCGGAGACCGGCCGCTGGGTGCGCGAGCGCGGCCTGACCCGCATCCTGGTGGTCGCAGACGCCTTCAACGCCGCCCGCGTGGATTTGCTGGGGCTGGAGGGTACCGTCACCGTCTTCGCCGACATCAAGCCGGAACCCGACGTTCCCAACCTTGAGGCGCTGCTGGCCGTCGCCGAACGGACGGAGCCGCAGGTGGTGATCGGCTTCGGCGGCGGCAGCGCCATGGATCTGGCCAAGCTGGCCGCCGTCCTGCCCGGCAGCGGCCAGACCATCCGCGACGTCGTCGGGCCGGAGAAGGTCGCGGCCAAGCGCGCCGCCCTGGTCCAGGTGCCGACCACCGCCGGCACCGGCAGCGAGGTCGGCACCCGCGCGCTCGTCACCGATCCGGCGACCATGAGCAAGCTGGCGGTGCAGAGCGTCTACATGCTGGCCGACGTCGCGGTGGTCGATCCCGACCTGACTCTGAGCGTGCCGGCCGCCGTCACCGCCGCCACCGGCGTCGATGCGCTGGCCCATTGCGTCGAGGCCTACACCAACCGCAAGGCCCATCCGCTGATCGACCTCTATGCCCTGGAGGGCATCCGGCTGGTCGGCCGCTTCCTGCCGCGCGCCATCGCCGACGGCAGCGACCGCGAGGCGCGGGCCGGCCTGTCGCTCGCCTCCTTCTATGGCGGCATCTGCCTGGGTCCGGTGAATACCGCCGCCGGCCATGCCGTCGCCTATCCGCTCGGCACCCGCCACCACATCCCGCATGGCGCCGCCAACGCGCTGATCTTCCCGCATGTGCTGGCCTTCAACGCGCCGGCCGTCCCGGTCAAGACCGCCGCGGTGCTGGAGGCACTGGACCTGCCGGCTGCGACCGATCCGGCCGCGGTGTTCGAGTCGGCTTACGGCTGGTGCCTGAAACTCGGCTGCACCATGCGCCTGTCGGAGTTCGGCGTGCCGGAGACAGACCTGACCCAGATGGCTGAGGAGGCGCACGCCATCCGCCGGCTGCTCGACAACAACCCGCGCGATCTCAGCCGCGAAGACATCCTGGGCATGTACCGCGCCGCCGCCTGACGGCGCGGCGCGACACCCATCCCGTTCGTTGAAAGGTCAAAGTCCATGAGCAACACCAGCGGCACCATGATCGGCGGCCCTTTCGTCGCGATCGTCACCCCCTTCGACGGCGATGAGCGCGTCGAATTCGCAGCGCTGCGACGGCAGGTGAAGCGGCAGGCGTCGGCCGGCAACGGCGTCTTCTGCGCCGGCACCAATGGCGAGTTCTACGCCCTGTCCTTCGACGAGAAGCTGGCGGTGGCGGAGACCTGCGTCGAGGCCGCCGACGGCAAGGTGCCGGTGCTGGCCCATATCGGCGAGATCTCCACCCACCAGACCATCGCGCTGGGCAAGGCGGTCGAGCGGCTGGGCGTCAAGGCGGTCTCCGCCATCACGCCGTCCTTCATCGCCTGCTCGCAGGCCGAACTGGTCGATCATTACCGCCGCGTCGCCGACGCGCTGACGGTGCCGGTCTATCTCTACAACATCCCGGCCCGCACCGGGAACACGCTGGAGCCGCAGACCGCCCGCATCCTGGCCGACCATCCGAACATCATCGGCATCAAGGACAGCGCCGGCTCGCAGGAGAGCCTGGACGGCTTCCTCGCCATCGCCCGCGAGCGTGACGATTTCGACGTGCTGGTCGGCCCGGATTCGCTGGTGCTGCACGGCCTGCGCAACGGGGCTGCCGGCTGCATCTCCGGCCTCGGCAACATCGCGCCGGTGACCCTCAACGGCATCCATGCCGCCTTCGTGGCCGGCGACGATACCGCGGCCGAGGCGCATCAGGCCCATTTCAGCACGCTGCGCAAGGAACTCTACGCGCTGGGCTTCCCGCCGGCCATGGTCAAGCGCGCACTCCGCAGCGCCATGCCGGAGGTCGGTTTCAGCCGCGCCCCGGTGCTGATCGCCGACGAGGTGGACCAACAGGTCAAGGCCCTCGCGGCCCGCTATGCCGAAGCGGTGTGACGCTGTTCCACACCGCGTGGCGCCGGCACACACCGGCGCCAATCCCCGAACAACATTGCCCCGAACAACACTGAAGGCGGATCCATCCGCCCGTTAGGGAGACACCGTCCATGAACCATTTCACCAGTGGAGAAAGTGCGCTCATCCTGGGGATCGTCGTCCTCTACATCCTCTTCACCTCCTGGCTGACGGTGCGGCTGCGCAGCCGCAACAACGGCGAGTTCATGAATGCCGCGCGGTCGATGCCGGCAGCCGTCGTCGGCGTGCTGCTGATGTCCGAGTTCATCGGCGCCAAATCCACGGTCGGCACCGCGCAGGAAGCCTTCAGCTCCGGCATGGCGTCGGCCTGGTCGGTGCTGGGCGCCTCGATCGGCTTCCTGCTGTTCGGCCTGTTCTTCGCCAAGCGCATCTACGGATCGGGCGAATACACCATCTCCGCCGCCATCGCGAAATATTACGGCACCTCCACCATGCGGACGGTGTCGATCATCATGATGTATGCGCTGCTGCTGGTGAATGTCGGCAACTACGTCAGCGGTGCCGCCGCCCTGTCCACGGTGATGAACCTCAACCTGACCTGGGCGATGGTCATCATCGCGGTGGTCAGCACCTTCTATTATGTGTTCGGCGGGCTGAAGGGCATCGCCTACGTCACCATCCTGCACAGCGCCATCAAGCTGATCGGCATCGCCCTGCTGCTGGGCACCGCGCTGTCGCTCAGCGGCGGCATCGGCCCGATGGTCGAGAAGCTGCCGGCCCATTACTTCACCATCGACGGCACCATCGGCATGCCGACGATCTTCGCCTGGGTCATCGGCACCGTCGGCGCCATCTTCTCCACCCAGTTCGTCATCCAGGCGATCTCGTCCAACCGCAGCGCCGGCGAGGCCCAGCGCTCCGCCATCTACGCCGCCATCTTCTGCCTGCCGCTCGGCATCATGCTGGCGCTGATCGGCGTCACCGCCCATTACCTCTATCCCGACATGAAGAGCCTGTACGCGCTGCCGGTGTTCCTGGACGCCATGCATCCGCTGATGGCCGCGCTCGTCACCACCTCGCTCGTCGCCTCGGTCTTCGTCAGCGTCAGCACGGTGGCGCTCGCCATCGCCTCGCTGATGGTCCGCGACTTCTACGTGCCCTGGAAGAAGCCGACGCCGGAACAGGAATTCCGCACCACCCGCATCCTGTCGCTGATCATCGGTTTCCTGCCGCTGATCTTCGTCTTCTTCGTGCCGGAAATCCTGAAGCTGTCCTTCTTCACCCGGGCGCTGCGCCTGTCGATCACGGTCGTCGCGATGATCGGCTTCTTCCTGCCGCTGTTCGCCAGCAACCTGGGCGCCACGCTGGGCCTGCTGGGCGCCACGGTCAGCACCACGGTGTGGTACGTGATGGGCAACCCCTACGGCATCGACAACATGTATGTCGCCCTGCTGACGCCGATGCTGGTGATGGCGGTGGAACGTCTGGTCCGCGGCCGCAGCGCCCCGGCGATGGTCGCCGCCCCGACGCAAGCCCCGCCACGGGCCGAAGCGCGGTGACCGGCTTCCCCTCTTCCTCCGTTCCTATGTGACCGCCATGACCACATCCTCATCCCTGCCTTCCACCACCGAACGCGGGCGCGTTGCGCCCGCGGACGGGGATGCCGGGCGCCGCGACTCCTATCTGCCGTCGCCCTGCGTCCAGAACCACGCCGCCAACATCACCGTGCTCGGCAACGGCGATCTCGGCTGCGTCTGGTTCGGCGGCACCCAGGAAGGCATTCCCGACATCTCGATCTATTTCTCGCGGCTGGCGAAGGGGGCCGACCGCTGGACCGACCCGGTCAAGCTGTCGGACGACCCGACCCGGTCGGAGCAGAACCCGGTGCTGTTCCCGGCACCGGACGGCACGCTATGGCTGTTCTACACCGCGCAAATCTCCGGCAACCAGGACACCGCCTTCGTCCGCTGCCGCAGCTCCACCGACCATGGCCGGAGCTGGGGACCAATCCGCACCCTGTTCGAGGGGGCGGACGGCGACGGCATCTTCATCCGCCAGCCGGTGGTGGTGCTGCCGAACGGCGACTGGCTGCTGCCGACCTTCCTCTGCCACGGCACGCCGGGCGAGAAGTGGGTGGGCGACAACGACACCAGCGCGGTGCGCATCTCCGGCGACCAGGGTGAAAGCTGGACCGAGCATGCGGTGCCGGACAGCGTCGGCTGTGTCCACATGAGCGTCGTCCCTTTGCGCGACGGCACGCTGGCCGCCTTCTACCGCAGCCGCTGGGCCGACCATGTCTATCGCAGCGTCTCCACCGACCATGGGCGGACGTGGAGCGCCCCGGTGGCGACCGAGCTGCCCAACAACAACTCCTCGATCCAGGTGACGGCGCTGGCCGACGGCCGGCTCGCCATCGTCTTCAACGAATCGAGTGCGGAGAACGCCACCGAGCGCCGCGCCTCGCTCTATGACGAGATCGAGGACGACGTGCCGGCCGGCGGTGCCGCCGCAGCGGTCGCCGCCCCCCCGGCGCAGGCCCCCGCCCGCAAGGCCTTCTGGGGCGCTCCCCGCGCGCCGCTGACACTGGCCCTGTCGGAGGATGGTGGCGTGACCTGGCCGCTGCGCCGGAACCTGGAGGTCGGCGACGGCTATTGCATGACCAACAATTCCAAGGACAGCCTGAACCGGGAATTCTCCTACCCGTCGGTCACCCAGACGGCGGACGGCGCCCTGCATGTCGCCTTCACCTATTTCCGGCAGGCCATCAAATACAGCCGCGTCTCGCCCGACTGGGTAGACAACCGCTGACCGGCGATGGGGGCGCCAGCCGGCGTCCCCGCCCGCCCGCTTCCTTCTTCATTCGGGGACTCGTCCCATGACCATGACCGCCGAGGCCGTTCTTGCGGCCGCCGGCGCGCTGCTCGCCGCGCGCCGTGACAACCGCCCGCTCGACACCCTGCCGCCCGCAGCACAGCCGGCCGACAAGGCCGACGCCTACGCCATCCAGACCGAGGTCGCCCGCCGCATCGGCCCGGTGACCGCCTGGAAGGTCGGTGCGTCGGCCCCCGACGCCGAGCCGTCGAGCGCCCCCATCCATGCCGAGACGCTGTTCTTCGACACCGGGACGCTGCCCGCCGCGATGTTCCGCGTCATCGGCATCGAGGCGGAAATCGTCTACCGCCTGAAAAGCGACCTGCCCGCCCGTGACGAACCGTGGACGCGGGAGGAAGTGCTGGCCGCCGTCGGCTCGGTCCATCCCGCCTTCGAGATCTGCGACAGCCGCTTCGCCGCCTACGGATCGCAGGGACCGTTGGCCTCGCTGGCCGATCAGGCCAACCATGGTGCGCTGATCGTCGGCGCGGCAACCGCGGACTGGCGCCGCATCGATCCGGTGACCCAGCCGCTGACGCTGGACATCGACGGGGAGCGCAGGATCGACGTGGTGGGCGGCAACAAGGCCGGCGATCCGATCCGCCTGCTGGCCTGGCTCGCCAATGTCGGCGCCCGGCCGTTCGGCGGCCTGCATGCCGGCGACACGGTGACCACCGGGTCCTGCACCGGAACGATCTTCATCCAGCCCGGCAGCCGCGCCGTCGCCGACTTCCCCGGCCTCGGCCACATCGCGCTGACCGTGGCATAGGGGGGAGTGCCGAGATGAATTCAGAGCGTCCGCCCCGCCGCGCCCTGGTCACCGGCGTCAGTTCGGGGATCGGTGCGGCCATTGCCGAACGGCTGTTGCAGGATGGCTGGCTGGTCGAGGGAATGAGCCGGTCGGCCCCCTCCATCGACCATCCGAACCTGCGCTTCACCCCGGCCGACCTGATGGCGCCGGAGTCGGTGGCGGAGGCTCTGGCCGCTCTGTCACCAATAGACGCGCTGGTCCATGCAGCGGGCGTCATGCGCGTCGGCAAGCTCGGCGAACTGGCCGAGGATGGCGCAAGGGCGATGTGGCGCCTGCATGTGGAGGCATCCACCCAACTGGTCGAGCATGTCGTCCCCCGCATGCCGGACGGCGATGGCCGCATCGTCCTGATCGGCAGCCGCACCGCCCGGGGCGCCGCCGGCCGCAGCCAATATGCGGCGACCAAGGCGGCGATGGTCGGGCTTGCCCGCTCCTGGGCGCTGGAACTGGCGCCGCGCGGAATCACGGTGAATGTGGTGGCGCCGGGGGCGACCGATACGCCGATGCTGAAAGACCCCAACCGCACCGGCCTGCCGCCGAAGCTTCCGCCGCTCGGCCGCTTCATCAAGCCGGAGGAGGTCGCGGCGCTGACCGCCTTCCTGCTGTCCGACGCCGCGGCAGCCATCACCGGGCAGCAGATCCTCGTCTGCGGCGGAGCGTCGCTTTAGACGACCCCTGGATGAGCCGCGCTATTTCTTCGGCAGGGTATGCGGACAACCGGCGCTGCGGTCCTTCTCGCCGCTATAGCGCGTCAGCATGTGCGCTCCGGCCTTGCCGATGAAGGTGGCGGTGTAGACCAGCGGCTCGGCATCGCTGTCATTGTGCTGCTGGTGAAGCGTGCCCGGCGGAATTTCCACCACGACCCCGGGCTTGAGATCCACGTCCGGCTTGCCATCGACCGACAGCCGGCCGCTTCCGCTCACCACCTCCATCATCTCGTCGATGTCGTGCTTGTGGCGATGGGCGTCCGACCCGGGCGGGACCGTCAGCTTCTCCACCATGCGCAGCGTTCCCGGCAGGCCCGGCACCGGCGCCGGCGGCAGCAGGACGGTGCAGCTCACCTCCATCGGCTTTGAAGGGGGCTTCGACGCGGCATCCGTCGCCGCCATGGCGGGCATCGCCGCGGACAGCAGGAGAAGGCCGGCACCCGAAAACAGGCGGAACATCATGGGGGGAAGCTTCCCGATCCGTAGAGCGACAGAGGTTTGACGGCGACATCGATTAGATGTCGACAGGAATGGTTGCACCACCATACCTGCCCTGTCAAAGACCTCTCTTCGGCGTGGTCGAAGCGCCAAGCCTCGCTTATGGTGGGTGCCGTTGCTCCGGACCTGACCGCTAATCCGTCACGAGGAAAGATCACGCTATGCCGAACACCGCCCCGACAACGACCGCCCCGAAAACGGCAATCGTCACCGGCGCCACCTCCGGATTCGGCGACGCCATCGCCCGGCGGCTGGTTGCGGAGGGCTGGCGGATCGTCGCCACCGGCCGGCGCCAGGACCGGCTGGATGCCTTGGTGGAAGCGCTGGGCGGACCGGCGGTGGTCCATCCGCTGTGCTTCGACATCCGCGACGAGGAGGCGACCCGCGCCGCCCTCGACAGCCTGCCGGAAGCCTTCGCCGACATCTCCGTCCTGGTCAACAATGCCGGGCTGGCACTGGGCACCGGGGCAGCGCAGGACAGCGACCTGGACCAGTGGCGGACGATGATCGACACCAACATCACCGGACTGGTCACCATCACCCGGCTGCTGCTGGACCGGCTGATCGCCCGGCGCGGGCTGATCGTCAATCTCGCCTCCGTCGCCTCCAACTGGCCTTATCCCGGCGGCAACGTCTATGGTGGCACCAAGGCTTTCGTGCGGCAGTTCTCGCTCGGCCTGCGCAGCGACCTGTCGGCCCAGGGCGTGCGCGTCACCTCCATCGAGCCGGGCCTGTCGGAAAGCGAATTCACCCTGGTGCGCACCGGCGGCAACAAGGCCGCCTACGACGCGCTCTATGCCGGAGCCAACCCGCTCCAGCCGGAGGACATCGCCGAGACGGTGCGCTGGGTGGTCTCGCTGCCGCCGCACGTCAACATCAACAGCGTCGAGATCATGCCGGTCAGCCAGTCCTGGGCACCGTTCAAGATCCACCGCGACACCCCGGCCTGACGCATACCCGATCACCCGGCACCGCTGAAGGTGCCGGGTGATTGCGCCCCATCAGATATACTAGTATCCAATGGCTCCGGCCATGATTCGCGCCGGCACTCCCCTCCGGAACGCGTCTGGCCGATCATGACCCTTGCCTTCCACATGATGCCGCTCGTCGGCACGATCCTGCTGCTTGCCTCCCGTCGGGTCAGCCTGCTGTCCGCCGGGGTAGCAGGCATGGCGCTGGCGCTCATCACCATGGTGGCGGCGCAGCCTTCGGCCGGTCCAGCGCTGGCCTTGACAGCGGTGAAGGCTGGGGAAGGGGCATGGCTGGCATGGCACGCGATGTCGATCATCGCCGCCGGCCTGCTGTTCCACCGCGCTTTCGAGGCGCGCGGCGCGCTGTCCGCGGCGGTCGCGCAGGAGAACCGGCGGCGCGGCGTCTTCGTCGCCTGCTTCCTGGTCGGTCCTTTTGCGGAATCGGTGACCGGGTTCGGCGTCGGGCTGGTGGTGGCGCTCGCCACGCTGCGCTCCATGGGGCTGCCGCCGGTGCAATCCGCCGCCCTCGGGCTGTTCAGCCAGGTTCTGGCCGCCTGGGGCGCCATGGGCGTCGGCAGCCGCGTCGGGGCCGAACTGATCGGCGTGTCCTTCACCGAACTTGGAACGGCCAGCGCCCTGCTGATGGCCGTCGTGCTGCCCTGCCTGCTGCCGGTGTTCTGGGGGCTGATCCATGCCTCGGGGCTGCGCTCTTCCTTGCGCGACCGGGCCGCCGACGTCGCCCTGCTGTTCTGTCTGGCCGGGCTGATCTGGCTGACCAACCGGTTCGTCGCACCGGAACTCGGCGGCGGGCTGGCGACCGCCATTCTGCTGGTGACGGTGGAGGGGCCGCGCCTGCTGCGCAGCGGCGGCGGTATGGGGGAACTGGTCCGGCGGCTCTGGCCCTATGGGCTGCTGATCGCCGGGCTGATGGCGACCCGTCTGCTGCCGCCGCTGTCGGACTGGACCGGGCGCTGGCTGGTGCTCGACCCGTTCGATGGCCTTGCCCCGCTCGCCCTGCTGCGCCATCCGGCGACATGGCTGGTGCTGATCGCCGGCATCCTGCTGACCGGCCTGCCGACGGCAGAAGTTGGCAGGGTGGTCCGCGGTGCGGTGCGCGCGGCGCTGGTGCCGATGGCGGCGACGCTGGTCTTCGTCGAATTCGCCACCTTCATGGCGGCATCCGGCGGGGCGGCGATGTTCGGAAACGCCTGGCGCGAGCTGGCGGGACGCTTCGCCGTGCTGGCCAGCCCGGTCTTCGGCGCCGCGGCCGGGATGCTGACCGGCTCCAACACGGCCTCCAACGCCCTGATGATGCATATCCAGCTGAGCCTTGCCGCCGAAAGCGGCCTGCCGTCCATCCTGATAGCCGCGGTCCAGACCGTCGCCGGGAGCATCTGCACCATGCTGACCCCCGGCCGCATCGTGCTCGCCGCCGGTCTGGTCGGGCTGGAGCGGTCGGAGGGGGCGATCTATCGCCGCGCCCTGCCGATCGGGCTGGCGACCATCCTGGCGCTGCTGGCCGTCATCGTCGTGATGACGGGGATCAAGGCAGGCGGGCTGGTCTAGTCAAGCCGTTCAGGCGAACCGCTTCGCCCCGGCGACGCAGAGCACGACCAGACCGGTCGCGGCGATCATCGTCCAGGCCACCGGCTCGCGCAGCAGCAGACCGGCCAGCAGCAGGCCGAAGGCGGGCTGGAGCAGCTGCAACTGCCCGACCCCGGCGATGCCGCCCAGCGCCAGCCCGCGATACCAGAAGACGAAGCCCACCAGCATGCTGAACACCGAGACGTAGCCGAGCCCGGCCCAGGCCGGCACGGCGATGCCGGTCCAGTCGTCCGGCATGGTCGCCAGCGCCGCGACCGCCATCACAGGCAGCGCCAGCACCAGCGCCCAGGAGATCACCTGCCAGCCGCCCAGCCGGCGCGACAGGCTCGCTCCCTCGGCATAGCCGAGGCCGCAGAGCAGGATCGCCAGGACCATCAGCAGGTTGCCGGTCAGCGACGCCCCTCCCCCTTGCCACAGGGCGAAGCCGGCGACGGTCAGGCTCCCTACCGTCGCGAACAGCCAGAAAACGGGCCGCGGCCGCTCCCGTCCCCGCAGCACGCCGAACAGGGCGGTGGCGAGCGGCAGCAGGCCGATGAAGACGACCGACTGGGCCGAGGTGATGTGCTGGAGCGCTAGCGCGGTCAGCAGGGGGAAGCCGGCGACCACCCCGAGCGCCACGATGGCGAGCGAAGGAAGGTCGCGGCGCGCCGGCCGGGACTGCCGCAGCAGCGCCAGCAGCGCCGCCGCCAGGGCCGCCGCGATCACCGCCCGCGCCGCGGTCAGGAACAGCGGCGTGAAGCCGCCGACCGCAACCCGTGTCGCCGGCAGCGAGCCGCTGAAGATGATCACGCCGAGCAGCCCGCTGCCCCATCCCGCCGTCGACCGCCGCATTTCATCTTCCTTCCGCGCACCAGATTTCGCGATGCGATCCTAGCGCGATGCCCCCTGGCGGAGACAGGGACGGTCCCATACAATTTCACCAAACTGTACTGGTTCACAAATCCATACACTTCTCTGCGGTGAGGCATCATGGATAGAAGGGGCACGCGCACCGGCGAGGTGATGGAGGCGATCCGCCGCCGGATGGCGGGCCGGACGCTGTCACCGGGGGAAAAGCTGCCCTCGATCCGCAGCTTCGCCGCCACCATGGGCGTGTCGCCCTCGACCGTGGTGGAGGCCTATGACCGGCTGGCGGCGGAAGGCGTGATCCAGTCGCGGCCGGGGTCAGGCTTCTACGTGTCCGGCGCCCTGCCGCCGCTGGCATTGGCCGATGCGGAGCCGCGACGCGACCGTGCCATCGATCCCTTCTGGGTGTCGCGGCAGTCGCTCGATTCCGGGGCGGAGATGCTGAAGCCGGGATGCGGCTGGCTGCCGGCCGACTGGATGCCGAATGCGGCGATCCGCCGGGCGATCCGCCAGCTGGCGCGCGCCGATGACGGACTGCTGGCGGATTACGGCGGCACGCGCGGCTCCCTGCCCCTGCGCCGGCTGCTGGCGCGCCAGTTCGCCGACGAGGGGATTGCCGCCGGTGCCGACCAGATCCTGCTGACCGCCTCCGGAACCCAGGCGATCGACCTGATCTGCCGCTTCCTGCTGCGGCCGGGCGACACGGTTCTGGTCGACGATCCCTGCTATTTCAATTTCCAGGCGCTGCTGCGCGCCCATCAGGCACGGGTCGTCGGCGTACCCTACACGCGCACCGGACCGGATGCCGAGCTGTTCGCCCAGGCGCTGGCGGCGCACCGGCCGCGGCTCTACATCACCAATTCCGCCCTCCACAACCCGACCGGCGCCACGATGACGCCGCAGACCGCCCACCGGCTGCTCTGCGCCGCCGCGGCTCATGACCTGACCATCGTCGAGGACGACATCTTCGCCGGCTTCGAGCCCGAGCCGTCGCCACGTCTGGCCGCGCTGGACGGGCTGGCGCGTGTCATCCGGATCGGCAGCTTTTCCAAGACGCTGTCCGCCTCGATCCGCTGCGGCTACATCGCGGCGCGGCCGGACTGGGTGGAGGCTCTGGTCGATCTGCAGGTGGCGACCAATTTCGGCGGCCCCAGCCCCGCCGCGGCCGAACTGGTCTTCGCCACCCTGAACGACGGCAGTTATCGCAAGCATCTCGACGGTCTCCGCCGCCGTCTGGCACGGGTCCGGCGCGAGACGGCGGCGAAGCTGGAAGTGCTCGGCCTGCGGCCCTGGCTGATGCCGCGCGGCGGCTTCTATCTCTGGTGCAGCCTGCCCGACGGACGGAACGCCGCCGACCTCGCCCGAGCGGCCTTGCACGACAATGTCGTGCTCGCCCCCGGCGACGTGTTCAGCGTCTCCCATACGGCATCGGGCTTCCTGCGCTTCAACGTCGCCCAGATGGGCGAGCCACGGATCTACGATGTCCTGGCGCGGGCGATGGGAGGGGGGCTTCGTCCCACCGCCTCGTTCAGCGTCTGAAGCAGGGTATCGATCCGGTAGGGCTTGGACAGCACTGCGATGCCTTCGGTGCGGGCCACGTCCTCGCTGTAGCCGGTGGTCAGCACCACCGGCAGGCCGGGGCGCAGGATCGTGGCCTCGCGGCCGAGGTCGATGCCGCTCAGCCGGCCGGGCATCACCACGTCGGAGAAGAGCAGGTCGATCCGCTCCTCCCCGGCCAGCAGCGGCAGCGCCTCGTCGGCCGAGCCGGCGCGCAGCACGATCCAGCCGCTTTCCTCCAGCGCCGCCGCGACGGAGGAGGCGACGACCGGATCGTCCTCCACCATCAGCACCCGCGCGCCCTGGACGGAACCGGCGGCGGCATGGGCGGGAGTGGCCGGCACCCGCGGCGCGCCCCTGGTGGCGCGCAGCAGCAGAACGATGCGGGTCCCCTCCCCCGGCCGGCTTTCGATCCAGACCGTGCCGCCGGCCTGCCGCGCCAGCCCATAGACCTGCGCGAGACCGAGGCCGGAGCCCTTGCCGACCTCCTTGGTGGTGAAGAAGGGGTCGAAGGCCTTGGCCACCACCTCCGGCGCCATGCCGGTTCCGGTGTCGGCGACCGCCAGCCGCAGGAACTCGCCCTCAAGGCCGGTGACGTCACCGGGGCCGAGCGTCCGGTTCTCCGCCTCGATGGTCAGGGTGCCGCCGTCGGGCATCGCGTCGCGCGCGTTGACCGCCATGTTGATCAGCGCCAGTTCGAACTGGGTCGGGTCGGCCTCGATCGCGTGCAGGCCGGGGGCGAAGCGGGTCTCCAGCCGGATGTCGGCGCGCAGGGCGCGTTCCAGCAGTCCGGCCATGCCCAGCACGCGGTCGCGCACGTCGATCGGCTCCGGACGCAGGCTGTCGCGGCGGGCGAAGCCCATCAATTGCTGGACCAGCTTGGCGCCGCGGTCGACCGCCTGCATGCCGGCCTCCAGCAGCGGCGCCAGCCGCGGCTCCGCGCTGCGGCGGCCGATCATGGTCAGGCAACTGCTGAGCGCCTGGAGCAGGTTGTTGAAGTCGTGCGCCACACCGCCGGTCAGCTGGCCAAGCGCTTCCATCTTCTGGGCCTGCCGTAGCTGGTCCTCGGCCCGGCGCAGGGCGGCCTCGGATTCCTTGCGCGCCGTCACGTCGCGCCCCACCGCATGGATGAAGCGGTCGTCCGGCACCGCGGTCCAGGAGATCCAGCGATAGGACCCGTCCTTGTGGCGGTAGCGGTTCTCGAACCGCATGGTGGTCAGGCCCGATTCCAGCCGGCCGACTTCCGCCACCGTCGCCGCGTGATCGTCGGGATGGACGAAATCGAGGAAGGGGGCGCCCTGCAACTCCGACTCCTGCCAGCCGAGCAGGCTGGTCCAGGCCGGGTTGACCGCGCCGATCGTGCCGTCGAACCGCGCCACCAGCATGATGTCGGTCGATAGCCGCCATATGCGGTCGCGGTCGGCCGTCCGCTCCGCCACCCGCTGTTCCAGCGTCGCGTTCAGCGCGCGCAGGGCGTCTTCGGCGCGGCGGCGGTCGGTGATGTCGTAGCAGGCGCCGAGGACCCGTGTGCGTCCACCCTCTCCACCCTCGTCGCGCGTGACGGCCTGGGCGCGACGGGCGATCCAGCGCACGGCGCCGCTGCCGGGCCGGACGATACGGTATTCGACATAGCCCAACCCCTCCGTCGGCACCTGCCCCGGCTGGAGCGTGTTCAGGGTGGGCCGGTCCTCCGGATGGATCAGCGCGACCAGTTCCTCCAGCCGGACCAGCGAGCGCTCCTCGACGCCCCACAGGCGGCAGAATTCCGGCGATACCGCCAGCAGGCCGTCGGCACGCAGTTCGAAGGTGCCGACCCCGCCGGCATCCTGGGCGATGTGCAGCCGCTGCTGGCTCTCGCGCAACGCCTCTTCGGTCCGCTTCATGCCGGTGACGTCGCTGCCCTGGACGAACAGGCCCGTCACCTGACCCTGCTCGTCGCGGATCGGCTGGAAGACGAAAGTGACGAAGCGTTCCTCCAGCGGCGCGCCGGGCCGGCGGGCAATCCGCGCCGGCATCCCTTCCCCGACGAAGGGCTCCCCCGTCCGGTAAACCCGGTCGGCCAGTTCGAAGAAGCCCTGGCCGACGATCTCCGGCAACGCGTGGCGCGCCGGCTTGCCGATGATGTCGCGGCGGCCGATCAGCTCGAAATAGGCGTCGTTCGCCATCTCGTAGACATGGTCCGGCCCGCGCCAGACATACATGAAGCCCGGCGCCTGCCGGAACAGGGCGCGCAGCCGCTCCCCCTCCGCCCGCAGCCGCTCGTTGGCGCGCCGGACCTCGGCCTCCGCCTGCACGCGCTCCACCGCCGACCAGGTGCGTTCGGCCACCTCCCCGATCAGCTCGACCTCGTCGTCGCGCCAATGCCTGGGGCGGCGGTTGTGGACGTAGAGGGCGGCGACCATCCGGCCCTGCTTCACCAGACTGGCGGTGACGACAGCGGAGAAGTCCAGTGCGGCGAAGGCCGCCAGCAGGTCCGGCCTCGCGGTGCGCGGGTCCGTGGCCGCATCGTCGACGACCAGCGCCTCCCCCTTGCGCAGGGTCGCCAGCACCGGCTCGCCGAAGGCCAGCAGGTCATGGGTTCCGATATGGGAGGCGACCGTGCCGTCGGTCCAGTTGCGCTCCGTGGTGAAGAAGCGTTCGCTTTCATCCATCACGCCGTAGCCGACCCGGCTGGCGCCCAGGTGCCGGCCCAGCGCTTCCGCCGCCACGGTCACCACCTCCAGCGGATCGGTCAGCTCCCGCAGCCGCCGCTCCAGTTCGGCGTGGAAGGCCAGGCGCCGCCGGGTCCGCACCGCCGCCGTGGTCTCCGTCACGATGCAGAGGAAACCGCCGGCCTGCCCCGCCTCACCGGTGATCGGCGTGTAGGAGAAGGTGAAATAACAGTCCTCCCCCACGCCGCGCCGGTCCAGCGGGATCAGCATATCCTCGTGCAGGATCGACTCGCCGTCATAGGCCCGGCGAACGAAGTCGCAGACCTGCGGCCAGGCGTCCGGCCAGACCACCCTCATCGGCCGGCCCAGCGCCGCCGGGTGGCGGGTGCCCAGAATGTCCAGATAGGCGTCGTTGTAGAGGAAGGTGACGTCCGACCCCCAGCCGATGAACATCGCCTGCCGCGACCGCAGCATCAGGCCGACCGTGGCGCGAAGCTCCTGCGGCCATCCGTCCGGCGGGCCGATCGGCGTCACCGCCCAGTCATGGCCGCGCATGAGGGATCCCACCTCCCCCGCCCCCATCGGAAAGACGGGCGGAGAGTCCTCAGCGGATGACCGGCTCACCGGCATCGTCCGACGCCGGCAAGAAACGGATGACCTGGGGCGTTCATCAAACCAGTCGAAAAATCAGAGTCGAAACGAACCCGTTATCACATGCACGTAAGGAGCTTGATAGCTGTCCAATCGTCAGCCTCGAACGGGTTGCCCATCACGCCTCCCAGGCACCGGTTCGGCCAAGCCGGCAAGCTCCCGGGCCGGCGCCGTCGCCAGTGCGGTTTGCAGGTATTCCAGGAAGGCCCGCTCGGCACGGTTCAGCTTGGCCTGCTCGTTCCAGATCAGATGGACGTTGACCGGGGCGATGCCCTCATAGGGCGGCAGTTCCCACAGCAGGCCGTCGGCCACGTCGCGGGCGGCGATATGTTCGGGCAGCGGGCCGATGCCGAGGCCGCAGACGATCATCCGCCGCACCTCCTCCAGATTGGCGGACGACGCGACGACGCGGCCGGCGAAGCCTTCGCGCGCCCGGAACAGGGTCAGCGGCGACAGGGCGCCGTCGATCTGGTCGGAGGTGAAGGAGACGAAACTCTCGTGCCGCAGTTCGGCGATGTCGATGTCGCGCTGGCCGAACAGGCGGAAATCCGGGCCGCAATAGAGGCGGTAGGTCTGGCGCAGGAAGATCTGGCTCGACAGGCCGGGGATCGGTTCGCGCAGCAGGCAGATCGCCATGGCGCCGACCCGCTGCTGCAAGGCGATGTGGGCGTCGGCCGAGGCCATGACGTCGATGCGGAAGGTCACCAGCGGGTACAGGCGGTGGAACTCCCGCAGCGAGCGGTCGAGCAGCGGCGTCTGGATGCGGCTGGTCATCAGGATATGGACATGGCCGCTGACCTCGTCCTTGGCGTCGCGCACCAGGGCGCCGAGACGGGACACGGTGGCGTGGATCGATACCGCCTCGTCATAGACCTGTTCCCCGGCGGCGGTGACGGCGAAGCGGCCGGGGCCACGGTCGATCAGCGTGCGGCCAAGCTGCTCCTCCAGCCGCTTCAGGGCGAGGCTGACCGCCGGCTGCGTCAAAAACAGGCGGACCGCGGCCTTGGTTATGCTGCCCTCCTGCACGATGACCATGAAGGTGCGCAGCAGATTCCAGTCCATCTGCTGGCCCAGGCGGGCCAGGGCCTGCCGTTCCGCCTCGGTTTCGTTCACCGTCCCGCCCTCTTCTTCGATGCCCGATTCCGGTGCATTCGTGTCGCCGCCCAAATTCTACGCACATGAATGCGCTGTGAGCAACTGCGGCATAAATCAGATTCATGGGCGAAATGAAAAATGCTTATTTGCCTGATCGATTTGGCGGCTGCCTAATCGACACATGGCGACCCTCAAACATCGCCACGCCGGACACTGCATAACACACCGTTATGGCGGCCATATCCATTTGGGATAGGCCGTAACGCAAACGCTTCGTCTTTTTCCACCCGCCCGCGCAATCATATCGCAGCGGCGAAGAGGATTCGGGCAGAGGAGTCTGAATGACACGCGATACGGCCGACCGTCTCGATCCGGCATTGCCGGATGCGGGACTGCGCGCGGCGATCCTGGTTGCCGCCGACGAGGTGCAGAGCGACTGCGTCGCTCATCTCTCCGACCTCGTCCGCCAGCGGTCGCTGCTGGGGGAGGAGGCCGGGGCACAGGCGCTGATGGCCGACCGCTTCGCCGCGCTGGGGTTGGAGGTCGACCGCTTCGACATCGACGAGCAGGCGATCTCCCGGATGCCGGGCTTTTCGCCGCCGGTGCTGCCCGGGGCCTATGCCGGGCGCGAGAATGTCGTCGGCGTCCACAGGCCGCGCGAGGCGAAGGGCCGCTCGCTGATCCTGAACGGCCACATCGACGTGGTGCCGACCGGCCCGGCCGAGCTGTGGACCACCCCGCCCTTCGAACCGCGGATCGAGGGCGGGCGCCTCTACGGCCGCGGGGCCGGCGACATGAAGGCCGGCATCGCCGCCTACACCGCCGCTTTCTCAGCGTTGCGCAGCCTGGGCTACCAGCCGGCCGCCCCGGTCTATCTCCAGTCGGTGATCGAGGAGGAGTGCACCGGCAACGGCGCGCTCGCCTGCCTGCATCGCGGCTACCGCGCCGACGCGGCGGTGATCCCGGAGCCGTTCAACCATTCCATCTCCGTCGCCCAGGTCGGCGTGATGTGGCTGCGGCTGGTGCTGACCGGCACGCCGGCCCATGTTCTGGACACCTCCGCCGGGGTCAACGCCATCGAGGCGGCCTATGCGCTGGCGGCGCATCTGAAGGCGCTGGAGGTGCGGTGGAACGAGCCGTCCTGCCGCCATCCCGCCTTCTGCGGCCATGCCCATCCCGTCAACGTCAATCTCGGCCGGATCGAGGGCGGAGAGTGGCCGTCGTCAGTCCCGACGCGTTGCGCGCTCGACCTCCGGCTCGGCTTCTTCCCCGGGCAGGAGCCGGAGGCGGTCCGCGCCGAGGTGACCCGGGCGGTGGAGCAGGCGCGCTCCACCGACCCGGCCCTGTCCGGCGTCGGGATCGAGTTGCACTGGAACGGCTTCCAGGCCGCCGGTTGCGAGATCGACCCGGCCCACCCGCTGGTCACTATGCTGGCCGACAGCCACCGCGCCGTGCGCGGCGGCGACGCGGAACTGGTGGCGCTGACCTGCACCACCGACGCCCGCTTCTTCCAGCTCTATGGCGACACGCCCGCCACCTGCTACGGCCCGGAGGCGACGCGTATCCACGGCATCGACGAATCGGTGTCGCTGGACAGCCTGCGTGACGTGACCCGCGTGCTGGCGCTGTTCATCGCCGGCTGGTGCGGCCTGGAACCCATCTGACCCCTTAGCCTGACGAGACCCGCCCGATGACCGCCGCCACTCTTAAAGCCAATGCCGCCCACTCCCCGCATGCCAGCGGCACCTATTCCGACGTGGAGTGGAAGGCCCGCACCGATCTGGCCGCCGCCTACAAACTGTTCGACCGGTTGGGCATGACCGACCTGATCTACACGCACATGTCGGCGCGGATTCCCGACACGCCCGACCATTTCCTGATCAACCCCTACGGCCTGATGTTCCACGAGGTGACACCCGACAACCTCGTGAAGGTCGACATCGACGGCAATTTGGTGGACCGCCGCGACGGCGACGAGATCAACCCGGCCGGCTTCACCATCCACAGCGCCGTGCACCACGCCCGTCCGGATGTCGGCGCCGTCATTCACCTGCACACCGACGCCGGCATGGCGGTCAGCGCCCAGGCCGACGGGCTGCTGCCGATCACCCAGCATTCGCTGCGCTGGTACAACCGCATCGCCTACCATACCTACGAGGGCATCGCGCTCGATCTGGCGGAGCGGGAACGGCTGGTGGCCGATCTGGGCAACCACCACAGCATGATCCTGCGCAACCACGGCCTGCTGACCGTCGGCCAGGACGTCGCCGAGGCAGCCGTGCTGATGTATTACCTGGAGCAGGCCTGCAAGCAGCAGATCATGGCGATGGCCGGCGGCCGGCCGCTGGTCTACCCCCCGCCCGAGGTGTGCGAGCACACCGCCCAGCAATATGAACGCGCCTATCCGCGCGCCGGCGTCCTGGAATGGGATTCGCTGCTGCGCTGGCTCGACAGCACCACCGGCCCGACGGGGCCGCGCTGATCCGCCCGCCTTTTTCAAAAGAAGAACGAAGACGACAGGGTCGCAAACCACAACGACACCATCTGGAGACGAGGACACCCGCATGACACGACGCCTTTCCGGTATCCCCGCCAGCCTCCAACGCGGATTCACCCGCGGGTTCCACCGCGCAGCCGCCGCCGGCCTGCTGGCCGCGGCACTCGCCATTCCCGGCACCGCGGCGCTGGTCGCCGCTCCCGCCATGGCCCAGGAGACGCCGGTCCGCGGCGGTGTCCTCAACTCCATCGTCCAGCCGGAACCGCCGACCCTGATGCTGGGCCTGAACCAGCAGGGACCGACCCAGACCGTCGCCGGCAAGATCTATCAGGGGCTGCTGACCTACGACCGCAAGCTCACCCCGATGCCGTCGCTCGCCGAAAGCTGGACGGTGTCGCCGGATGGCCTGACCTACACCTTCAAGCTGTACCAGAACGTCAAGTGGCATGACGGCAAGCCGTTCAGCGCCGCCGACGTGGTGTTCTCCACCTCCAAGTTCCTGATGGAGGTCCACCCGCGCGCCCGCGCCGTGTTCAGCCGTTGCGAATCGATCAAGGCGCTGGACGACCACACCGTCGAATTCAAGCTGAAGGAGCCGTTCCCGGCCTTCATCCAGGCCTTCGAGGTATCGTCGGCCCCGATCGTCCCGGCCCATATCTACGAGGGCAGCGACTACCGCGCCAACCCGGCCAACACCACGCCGATCGGCACCGGCCCGTTCAAGCTGAAGGAATGGGTCAAGGGCAGCCACATCCAGCTCGTCCGCAACGAGGACTATTACAAGAAGGACCTGCCCTATCTCGACGGCATCACTTTCCGCGTGATCCCGGATGCCGCCAGCCGGTCGCTGGCGCTGGAAAGCGGGCAGGTGCAGCAGACCCAGTACAGCGACCTGGAGCCCTTCGAGGTTCCGCGCATGAAGACGCTGCCCAACGTGACCCTGACCACCGAGGGCTACGAGTTCGTGGCGCCGATGGCGTGGCTGGAGATCAACCACCGGGTCAAGCCGCTGGACGACAAGCGCTTCCGCAAGGCGATCGCCTACGCCATCGACCGCAAGTTCATCCGCGACAAGATCTGGTTCGGCCTCGGCCGCGTGCCGACCGGCCCGGTCAACTCGGTGGTGAAGTTCTACGATCCCAAGGTCACGACCTACGAGCCGAGCCCGGATAAGGCCAAGGCCCTGCTGGACGAGATGGGTCTGAAGCCCGACGCCAAGGGCGTGCGCGCCACCGTCAAGCTGATGCCGATGCCCTATGGCGAGACCTGGACCCGGCTGGGCGAGTATCTGAAGCAGGCGCTGGGCAAGGTCGGCGTCGCCGTGGTTCTGGAAAGCACCGACGCCGCCGGCTGGGCGCAGCGCGTCGCCAACTGGGACTACGAGATCACCACCAACTTCCTCTACCAGTACGGCGACCCGGCGCTGGGCGTGGCGCGCACCTACATCTCGTCCAACATCCGCAAGGGCGTGCTGTTCACCAACACCATGGGCTATTCCAACCCGAAGGTGGACGAGCTGTTCGACCAGGCCTCGCGCGAGAACGACCCGGCCAAGCGCCAGGAGCAGTACAGCGAGGTCCAGCGCATCCTGTCCGACGACCTGCCGGTGGTGTGGCTGCTGGAGATGGAATTCCCGACCTTCCTCGACAAGCGCGTGAAGAACGCCAACACGACGGCCATCGGTGTCAACGACACCTATGAGAGCGTCTGGCTGGCGAAGTAACGAGACCCTGCTCACTTCCCCTCTCCCCCCCGGGGAGAGGGTAGGGTGAGGGGGACGCGCGGCGGCCCCTCCCCGAGAATCCACGCTATGCACCCCCCTCACCCCGACCCTCTCCCCGGGGGGGAGAGGGGGAATTATGTGAGCGGGTGAGAGGCCAGAGCGCGGCAATTGAAATAGGACCACGCCCATGCTGGGATTCGCCCAACTCTTCGCGAGCCGCCTGGTCAAGGCCGCCGCGATCCTGATCGCCATCGTGGTGATGAACTTCTTCCTCGTCCATGCCGCCCCCGGCGATCCGGCCATGGTGATGGCGGGCGAGGCGGGGGCCGCCGACGAGAAGTTCGTGGCGCAGCTGCGCGAGCAGTTCGGGCTCGACCGGCCGCTCTACGAACAGCTCGGCACCTATGTCGGCAAAATCGTGCAGGGCGATCTCGGCTTCTCCTACCGCCAGCAGCGGCCGGTCTGGGACATCCTGGCGGAACGGCTGCCGGCGACGCTGGTGCTGACGCTGACCGCCTTCCTGCTGGCGCTCGCCGCCGGCGTGGCGCTGGGCACGCTGGCGGCGGTCGCCGTCGGCACCTGGGCCGACAGCGCCATCACCGTCCTCGCGCTGCTGGCCTATGCCACGCCGATCTACTGGATCGGACTGATGCTGAGCCTGCTGTTCTCCATCCAGCTCGGCTGGCTGCCGGCCTTCGGATACGAGACCATCGGCGCCGGCTACACCGGGCTGGCGCATGTGGCGGACGTGGCGGTCCACCTGATCCTGCCGGTCATCACGCTGGCGCTGTTCTACATGGCGAGCTACGCCCGCCTGACCCGTGCCTCGATGCTGGAGGTGCGCGGCCTCGACTTCGTCAAGACGGCCAAGGCCAAGGGCCTGACCCAGAGCCGCATCGTCACCCGCCATGTCCTGCGCAACGCCATCCTGCCGGTCATCACCGTGGCGGGCATCCAGGCCGGACAGCTGGTCGGCGGCTCCATCCTGATCGAGACGGTGTTCGCCTGGCCCGGCATCGGCCGGCTGGCCTTCGAGGCGGTGCTGCAGCGCGACTATCAGGTGCTGCTGGGCATCTTCCTGGTCACGTCGATCATGGTGATCCTCTTCAACATCCTGACCGACATCCTCTACGGCCTCGTCGATCCGCGTATCCAGGTGTCGCAATGATCAAATCCGATTTCTGGCGGGCCTTCGTCCGCAACAAGGGTGCGGTCCTGGGGCTGGTGATCCTGGTCGCCATCGTCGTGCTGGCCGTGTTCGCCTCCGTCTTCTTCCCCGGCGACCCGTGGGAGATGGCAACCGCGCCCTTCCAGCCTCCGCTGTCCGAAGACGCCCTGCTGGGATCCGACATGCTGGGCCGCGACATCGCGTCGGGCATCGCCCACGGGGCGCGGGTGTCGCTGCTGATCGGCCTGACCTCCACCGCCGCGGCACTCGCCATCGGCGTCACGCTCGGGGCGCTGGCCGGTTTCCATGGCGGCAAGGTGGACGACGCCATCATGCGCTTCACCGAACTGTTCCAGACCATTCCCAACTTCGTGCTGGCCGTGGTGCTGGTCGCCATCTTCACCCCCAGCCTGACCACCATCGTCGCCGCAATCGCCATCGTCAGCTGGCCGCCGCTGGCCCGCCTCGCCCGCGCCGAGTTCCTCAGCCTGCGCACCCGCGAGTTCGTCCAGGCCGCCATCACCACCGGCCAGAGCAACAGCACCATCATCCTGCGCCAGATCCTGCCGAACAGCCTGTCGCCGATCATCGTGTCGGCCTCGCTGATGGTGGCGACCGCCATCCTGCTGGAAAGCTCGCTGAGCTTCCTCGGCCTCGGCGATCCCAACGCCATGAGCTGGGGCTACATGATCGGCGCCGCCCGCACGGTGATCCGGCAGGCCTGGTGGATGAGCGTCTTCCCCGGTCTCGCCATCGTGCTGACCGTGCTGGCGCTGAACCTCGTCGGCGAGGGGCTGAACGACGCCCTGAACCCGAAGCTCGCCCGGTCGCGGGGGTGACGCGATGAACCGGTTCGACGTTATGCGCACACCCGTGGAGACCGCCGCCATGACCACGCCCCTACTCGACGTGCCTCTTTTGGATGTGCGGGGCCTCAGCATCGCGTTGCCGCCGGGCGCCGACCGCCCGCTGGCGGTGGACAACCTGACCTTCACCCTGAACCCCGACGAGATCCTCTGCGTGGTCGGCGAGTCCGGCTCCGGCAAGTCGATGACCGCGCATGCCATGATGGGCCTGCTGCCTGCCCCCCATGTCCGGGTCGCCGGCGGCAGCCTGCTGTTCAAGGGCAAGGACGTGCTGGCCATGCCGGAGGCGGAGCAGCGGAGCTTGCGCGGCGGCCGCATTGCCATGGTGTTCCAGGAGCCGATGACCGCGCTGAACCCGCTGATGCGGGTCGGCCGCCAGATCGGAGAATCCCTGCGCGAACACACCGACCTGCCCGCCCCCGCCCGCCGCGCCCGCGTGGTGGAGCTGCTGGCCCAGGTCGGGCTGCCCAACCCGGCCGAACTGGCCGAGGCCTATCCCTTCCGCCTGTCGGGCGGTCAGCGCCAGCGTGTGATGATCGCCATGGCGCTGGCCTGCCAGCCCGACATCCTGATCGCCGACGAGCCGACCACGGCCCTGGACGTCACCACCCAGAAGCAGATCCTCGACCTGATCCGCTCGATCCAGGCCGAGCGCCACATGGGCATGATGTTCATCACCCACGACTTCGGCGTGGTGGCGGAGATCGCCCACCGGGTGGCGGTGATGCGCCATGGCAAGCTGGTGGAATATGGTGCGGCGTCCGACGTGCTGAACCGGCCGCAGCATCCCTACACCCGGCAGTTGATCGCCTCGGTCCCGCACTACATCGAGCACCGCGACGACCATGCCAAGGCCGGTGCCCCGCTGCTGGTCGCCGACAAGGTGCGCAAGGTGTTCCATGTCGGCGGCGGCCTGTTCAAGAAGTCCAAGCAGGTGGTGGCCGGCGACGACCTGTCGCTGACCATCCATCCCGGCGAAACGGTCGGGCTGGTCGGCGAGTCCGGGTCGGGCAAATCAACGCTCGGCCGCTCCATCGTCGGGCTGATCAAGCCGGACTCGGGGCGCATCCTGTTCGAAGGCACCGACCTGCTGGCGCTCGACCGCAAGGGCTTCCGCCCTTACCGCCGGGCGGTGCAGATGGTGTTCCAGGATCCCTACGCCTCGCTGAACCCACGCCACCGCGTCGGCGACATCGTGGCCCAAGGGCCGGTCGCCTTCGGCGAGGACCGCAACAGGGCGCTGGTCCGCGCGCGGGAGTTGCTGGCGATGGTCGGGCTCGACGGTTCGGCCGCCGACCGTTTCCCGCACGAATTCTCCGGAGGCCAGCGCCAGCGCATCGGCATCGCCCGGGCGCTCGCCATGGAGCCGAAGCTGCTGGTGGCGGACGAGCCGGTCTCGGCGCTCGACGTCTCGGTGCAGGGGCAGGTGCTGGAACTGCTGGACGACATCCGCAGGCGGCTGAACCTCGCCATGCTGTTCATCACCCACGATCTGCGGGTGGCGGCCCAGGTCTGCGACACCATTGCGGTGATGCGCCGCGGCCGGATCGTCGAGATGGGCACCGCGCGCGAAGTCTTCACCCATCCGCGCGACGCCTACACCCGCAGCCTGCTCGACGCCATTCCGGGGAAGTCCTGGCACATCCCGGACGACCTGCAAAAAGTTCCGGCAGGAGCGCACTGAATGAAGGTCGCCATCATCGGGGCCGGCGCGGTCGGCGGTCTGCTGGCCGCCCGGCTGAGTGCCACGGAGGCCGAGGTGACGCTGGTCGCCCGGCCGAACGCGGCATCGGCCATCCGCCGCAACGGCCTGACCATGGTGACGCCGCTGAACCGCGTCGCCCGGCTCACCCCCCGCGTTACCGACGACAGCCTGTCGCTGGGGCCGCAGGATCTGGTGTTCCTCTGCGTCAAGGCCCATGCGCTGCGCGGCACCATCGACACGCTGGCCCCGCTGCTGGGGCCGGAGACTGCCATCGTGCCGATGATCAACGGCATCCCGTGGTGGTATCCGCACCGCCAGCCGGAACCGCTGGCCGACCGGCCGCTCGCCAGCGTCGACCCCGACGGGCTGCTGTGGCGCACCATCGATCCGGACCGGTTGGTGGGGGCGACCAGCTTCGTCGCCGTGGAGGGCGATGGCCCCTGCCGCATCCGCCATGTCAGCGACCAGCGCTTCGTTTTCGGCGATGCGGGAGATCGCGACAACCCGGCGGTCGACCGCATCGTCACGCTGTTCGGGCAGGCGGGCTTCCAGCCGGCGAAGACCGCCGACATCCGGCAGGCGATCTGGGTGAAGCTGTGGGGCAACCTCGCCTTCAATCCCTTGAGCGTGCTGACCGGATCGACGCTCGGCCGGCTGTGCAACGACCCCGGCACGCGCGAGACCGGCCGCGCCATGATGCTGGAGGCCAAGGCTGTGGCGGAAAGGCTGGGCGTGGTCTTCACCACCAGCGTCGACGAGCGCATCGCCATGGCCGCCGGCGTCGGCGACTTCAAGACGTCCATGTTGCAGGACTATGAGGCCGGCCGCCGGCTGGAACTGGACGCCATCCTGGGATCGGTGATCGAGCTGGCCGAACGAACCGGTGTAGCTGTGCCGATGCTGCGCGCCGTGCTGGCGATGGTCGATCTGCGGGCGCGGGAGCGGCGGGAGGCGGCCTGACCGCGCCCCGTTACCCCTGCCATCAACGAAAAAAGCTTTTGCGTGGAGTTTCCATGTCCCTCCCCTCCAATCTGCCCATCGACGGCCCACGCCTGTGGGACAGCCTCGCCGAGATGGCGAAGATCGGCGCAACCGCGAAGGGCGGCAGCTGCCGCCTTGCCCTGTCGGACGAGGACAAGGCCGGCCGCGACCTGTTCGTCTCCTGGTGCGAGGCCGCCGGCTGCACCGTGACCGTCGACCGTATCGGCAACATCTTCGCCCGCCGCAGGGGCCGCGACGACAGCCTGCCTCCAGTGGTGATGGGCAGCCATCTCGACACCCAGCCGACCGGCGGGCGCTTCGACGGCGTGTTCGGCGTGCTGGCGGCGCTGGAGGTGGTGCGCTCGCTGAACGACCGCGGGGTGGAGACCCTGCACCCGATCGAGGTCGCGGTGTGGACCAACGAGGAAGGCTCCCGCTTCTCGCCGCCGATGATGGGATCGGGCGTCGTCACCGGCGTCTTCACGCTGGAGGAAATCCTCGACAAGGTGGCGCAGGACGGTGCGCGCCTCGGCGACGAACTGGTCCGCACCGGCTATGCCGGCGAGGCTCCGGTCGACCACCCGATGCACGCCTATCTGGAGGCCCACATCGAACAGGGGCCGGTGCTGGAGGTCGAGGGCAAGGAGATCGGAATCGTCACCGGTGCGCAGGGCCAGCGCTGGTACGAGGTGACGGTGACCGGGGTCGAGGCCCATGCCGGCCCGACGCCGATGCGGCTGCGCCGCGACGCGCTGGTCGCCGCCTCCGCCATGGTGCAGGCGGTGCAGCGCGTCGGGCTGGAGACGGCGGGCGATGCTTGCGCCACCGTCGGCATCCTCGATGTCCATCCCCATTCGCGCAACGTCATCCCCGGCCGGGTCTTCTTCACCGTCGATTTGCGCCATCCGGATGCCGACACGCTGGCCGACATGGACCGCCGCTTCCGTGCCGCCGTCGCGGCGATCGCCGAACAGCATGGGGTGGGCGCGGAGATCGCCGATTTCTGGCATTTCCCGCCGACACCCTTCGCCAGGCCGCTGGTCGACCGGGTGCGCGAGGCGGCCAGCGGCTTCGGCTTCAGCCATCGCGACATCGTGTCGGGCGCCGGCCATGACGCGGTCTATGTGGCGGGCAAGGTGCCGACGGCGATGATCTTCATCCCCTGCGAGGACGGCATCAGCCACAACGAGGTCGAGAACATCGCCCCCGCCGATGGTGCCCGCGGCGCCGCCGTGCTGTTCGAAACGCTGGTTGCCACGGCCGGCAGGCCCTGAACGCATAAGCTCCCCCGGAGAGTCCGCCATGAAGTTCGTCCATCATCCCGACGCCGCCCTGCACCGTCCCGCCACCTATTTCAACAAGGGCCTGCTGCGCGCCCTGCCGGAGAAGCCGGAGCGGGTCGGCGCGCTGGCCTCGCTGATCGAGAAGCGCGGGGAGAGTCTCATCCTGCCCGACGATTACGGCTCCGCCCCGCGCGCCGCCGTGCACACCCCCGCCTATCTCGCCTTCCTGGAGACGGCGCACGCGCGCTGGGTGGCGGCAGGCGACATGGGCGATGTGGTGCTGCCCAACGTCCACCGCATGCAGGCCGCCCCCAACTACCCCACCGGCATCGTCGGTCAGGCCGGCTGGCACATGTTCGACACCGCCTGCCCGATCGGCGAGGGCACCTGGGCCGCCACCTGTGCTGCGACCAACGCCGCCATCCATGCGGCGAAGCTGGTCGCCACCGGGGCCGACAGCGCGGCCTATGCGCTGTGCCGGCCGCCGGGGCACCATGCCACCCGCGACATGGCCGGCGGCTTCTGTTACCTCAACCATGTCGCCGTCGCCGCGGAATCGGTGCTGCCGCTGCTGCGCGCCCAGGGCCGGCAGGCGCGGGTGGCGATCATCGACGTGGACGTCCATCACGGCAACGGCACCCAGGACATCTTCTACGAGCGCGACGACGTGTTCTTCGTCTCGGTCCACGGCGACCCGGCGGAGTTCTATCCCCACATGGCCGGCTATGCGCAGGAGCGCGGTATCGGCCGCGGCGAGGGCTACACCCTGAACCTGCCGCTGCCGATCGGCAGCGACGAGGCGACGGTCCTGACGACCATCGGCAAGGGCCTGGACGCGATCCGGCGCTTCGCGCCGGAGATGCTGTTCGTCTCGCTGGGCTTCGACACCTTCATCAACGACCCACTGGCCGCCTTCGGCGTCACCACGCCGGGCTTTGCCCGCATGGGCGCGCTGATCGCCGCCGCCGGCCTGCCGACGGTGCTGGTGCAGGAAGGCGGATACGCCATCGACGACCTGTCCGCCAACCTGTCGAGCTTTCTCGACGGATTTGAAGGCAAGACAGCGGCATGACCGCCATCGCCGCCAGCGGCACCGGCCGCGATCCGGTCAAATACCTGCTGATCGCTGCCATCAGCCTGTTCTGGGGCCTGAACTGGCCGGCGGTGAAGACGATCCTGACGCAGGTGCCGATCTTCAGCCTGCGCGCCATCGGCTTCACCGCCGGGGCGGTGCTGCTGCTGGGGGCGGCGCGGCTGGCCGGGCACCGGCTGCGGGTGGAGCGGGGGGAATGGCCGGCACTGGTGGCGGCGGGGCTGTGCAACGTGCTGGTCTTCAACCTGTGCACGGCGCTGGGGCAAAGCCTGATGGCGACCTCCCAGGCGGCGATCGTCGCCTTCACCATGCCGGTGTGGGCGACCCTGCTGGCGATTCCGCTGCTGGGCGAGCGTCCGGGGCCGCGCCAGATCGTCGGACTGGCCTGCGGCCTGTCCGGGCTGCTGATCCTGCTGGGGCCGGAGGCGCTGACGGCGCCGCCGTCCGCCCTGGCCGGGCCGGCTGTGATGCTGGTGTCGGCGGTGGCCTGGGCGCTCGGCACCATCGTGATGAAGCGGCGGGTGTGGCGCACCCATCCGATGGTCATCACCGGCTGGCAGTATGTGCTCTGCGCCCTGCCGATGATCGGGCTGGCGGCGACCGAGGCCCGCCCCGCCCTGGCCGAACTTCACCCGGCAGTCTGGGTGGGCTTCGCCTGGCACATCGTCTGTTCGATCTGCGTGGCGCAGGCGCTGTGGTACGTCACCGTCCGCCGCCTGACGGTGGGAGAGGCAGCGGTCAGCACCCTGCTGATCCCGGTCGTCGGGGTGGGCGGTGCGGTGCTGCTGCTGGGCGACCCGGTGACGCCGCGGCTGGCGGCGGCGCTGGTGCTGATCCTGGCCGCCGTCGCCTGCGTGCTGGGGCCGAAGCCGGGTGGGCGCAGGTGACATCTTCCAACCTGCGAAAATCCCCCTCTCCCCCCTGGGGAGAGGGGATTCTCCTGCGACCTACAGCATAATCACCCCAGTTGCCGCTCCACCCAGGCGCCGGCGCCGGACAGGCTGCGGAAATCAGCGATGGAGCGGACGGCCAGATCGGGGTGCCGCTCGGCGGCCATCCGCGCCAGCGCGTTGCCGGGGCCGGTTTCCAGCAGGACGGTGCAACCCATCTCGATCAGCCCGTCCAGGCAGGCGGCCCAGGCGACTGTGTCCGTCATCTGGCGGGTCAGCGCCGTGACCGCCCGTTCGCGGGTGTAGACCGGGGTGCCGTCGATGCCGGCCAGCACCGGCAGCGGCGGAGCTTGCAGGCCGCTCGCCACCAGGATCGGGCCGAACTCCACTGCCGCAGGCGTCATCAGGCGGGTGTGAGAGGCGACGGTCACCGGCAGCGGCGTCACCGTGCCGCCCAGCGCGACGACCGTCCGCTCCACGGCTGTCAGCGTCGTCCTCCGGGCACCGATCACGAACCGGTCGGCGCCGTTCTCAATGGCGATGTCCGCACCGCAGTCACGGCAGACCGCCTCCAGCTTCGGCCGGTCGAGCCCACGCACGGCAAGCAGACCGCCCGGCTGGGGGTCGGCGTGGTCCATCGCCTTGGCGCGTCGGACGGCCAGCCGCAACAACTCATCGGCATCGAGCGCACCGGCGACATGATAGGCCGACAGCTCTCCAAGGCTGTAGCCGGCCACCGCCCGCAGCGGTGGCAGATGGGGACGCAGGGCCGCCCAGGTCGCCGCCTGGACCGCACAGAGCAAAGGCTGGGCGAGGGCGTTGCGCTGCATTTCCGCCTCCGGCCCGGCCACCAGCGCGCGCGGATCGTGGCCCATCACCGTGGCGGCCCGGTCCAGCACGGCTTGCGCCACCGGTTCCCGCCGCAGCATGTCCAGCATGCCCGGCCCCTGCCCGCCCTGGCCGGAGCAGAGGATGCCCAGCGTCACGACGGGCGACTCATGCCCAGCCCTCCCGCAGGGCATGGACGAAATGCGCCGCCGCCAGCATGTCGGCGCTGCCACCGGGCGACAGGCGGCGGGCGATGCAGGCGCGGTGCAAGGCCAGCGCTTCCTCCCGCCAATCGGCGCGGAACACCCCGCCGCGGTCGAGAAAGCGACGCGCCTCCCCCCGGACGAAGGCCAGTCCGGCGGGACCGCCGCGATGCAGCAGGTTGGTGTCCTCCAGTTCCGCCATCAGGGTGAACAGGGTCTGCACCAGCGCCCGCTCCGGATCGGCGCCGTCCGTCAGCGCTCCGTCCAGCGCCGGCAGGGCCAGCGTGAACAGCGTCGGGAAGCCCTCGGCCGCCTCCTGCCGGGCACCGCGGACGCCATAGCGCTCGACCGCCCGCCCGCCGTGGCTGACGGGAGCCTGCGGTGCCGCGGCCAGAATCCCGGCGCCCCACAGTTCGGCGACCGTCCCGCCCAGCGCCGCTCCCCGTAGCGTCAGGCCCCGCCGCATTCGCCAGCCCGCCGCGGCGCCGAGGAAGCCGATGCCGAACACCGCGCCGCGGTGGGTGTTGATGCCGCCGGTGGCCGCCAGCATCCGGCGCTCGGCGGCAATGCCGAAGTCGCGCAGGGTGGCGAAATCTTCTCCCGCGGCTCCCGCGGCGGCGATGGCGCGGAAATAGCCGCGCAGGGCGAACAGGCTGCGCAGGAAGGTGCCCATGTCCATGTCGTCATGGCTGCCGCTGTCGAGCGGGCTCACCAGCCCCGGCTTCGGATGCAACGCCAGTTCGGCATAGAGCGCGCGGACCGCGGTCCGCCCGACCATCGCCGCGAGCGAACCGGCGGCATCGGCGGGAATGAAGGAAAGCGCGGCGTTGCTGCGGATCATGCGGCATCCTCCCGGTCGAACAGCGCCAGCACGGACACGAGGTCACGCAAGCCCACCTCCGCCGGTTCCTTCACCAGCAGGCGGGCCGGCCGGCCGGCCAGTTCCCGCCACGCCACCGCCGCGCCGTCGGGCAGCAGGATCTCGCCGTCCAGGCGGGGAATGCCGTCACCGGTTTCCGCCAGCAGGTCCAGCAGCCGGTCCAGTTGCCGCTGGTCGGATGGAGCGAACAGCAGATCGACGTCCGATTCCGGCCGGACATAGCACAGGCCGGTGCGGCGCTGCCAAGCCAGCGAACCGTAGACCGCGGCGGCCGTCCCCAACTCCTGCGCCCGCCGCGCCAGCTCCGCCAGCATCGGCCGCCACGCCGCCGGGGCCGAATCCACCGCCTCGGCCAGCGGCAGCGGGTCCAGCCGCTCCGCCACCGCAGCGGCCGCCACATGCAGGCCGATCCGCCGCCTGTCGGGGGTGGCGAGACCCAGCCGAAGCTCCCCCGCCGCATCACCCGGCCGGCCGCGCGCGATCACCAGCGGCCGGCCGACAGAGCACCAGTCCCCGACCTCCGCATGTTCCGCCGCGGCCAGGGGGGAGCGCAGGTGCTCCGCCCAGCCCTCCCCCAGCCGGACCCAGCCGTGGCGCGGCCAGTGAGCGGGTTCAGGCGGCATCGCGCCGCACCCGGTCGGCCACCTTGCGGGCCAGCAGCCGGCCGCCGCGCTCCTCGCCCAGCGCCCGCCGCGGATCGCCATCCACCGGTGCGGCCAGCGCCTCGGCAAGGCAGACGGCAAGGTCGCCCTCCCACAGGCCGGTGATGGCGCCCATGCGGCGGTAATTCTCCACGCCGGGGGCGAAGACCGGGGAGGACGCGCTCAGCTCCGTCAGACGCTCCAGCGGGATTTTGGTGACGCGGGACATCGCCGGCAGGTTCATCACCCGGATTTCGGCATCCGGCAGGGCATAGCAGCGGTCGGCCAGCAGGCTGGTGGCGAGGAAGCCGCCGCTGACCGCCTGCCCATAGACCAGCCCCAGCACCCGGTGCCCGTTGCGCCGGGCGAGGTCGATGCATTTGGCGAGATGCGCCATGTAGCCGTTGATGCCCAGCAGCTCGTCGCGACGGCTCAACCGCTGGCCCTGGGTGTCGACCAGCAGCAGGATCGGCCGGCCGGGATGGCGGCGCACCACCTCCAGCACCGTGCCGGCCATGCGGAAGGCCAGCTCGATGCCGATCGGCGTGTTGTCGATCGTGCCGATCACCGCCACCTCGGTGCCGAAGACCCGGCCGATGCCGTCGAAATAGACGCCGTCGAAAGCGGTCTCGTGCCCGTCCGGGAACAGCCGGTCCAGGAGAATGGTCACATCCATGGGTCAGGCCCTCCGGTCGCGGACGGTGGCGAGGAAGTCGGCGGTGTCGAGGATCGGCAGCTTTTCCGGTTCCTCCACCCCCAGCCGCTCCCAGATGTCGAGCGCGTCGCCGCAGTCGCCGAACCGCTCCAGCCGGCTGCCAAGTACGGCATGCTCGGCCTCCAGGGCGGCCAGCGACAGGTCGGGCCCAGGGTCCGACAGTTGGTCGAGCAGGGAGAGGGCGGCGGCGCGGAAGGCGGCGACATCGTCCTCGACCAGGGTCGTCGCCTCGCCCAGCAGGTAGCGGTGCTTGCCGCCGACGGTGCGCCAGACCAGCGCGCGGTCGCGGCTGTCGAACTCCTCCACGCCCATGGTGGTCTCGATCACCTCGGGACCGGACAGGCCGAGCCGCCCCTCCTCGCTCATCACCACCGCGTCGCACAAGCGCGACACGATGCCCATGCCGCCGAAACAGCCGAAGGTGCCGCCGTCCAGCACGATCACCGGGATGCCGGATGCGCGCACAGCCAGCACCGCGCGCATCACCTCCGACACCGCGATCAGCCCGGCATTGGCCTCGTGCAGCCGGACGCCGCCGGATTCGACCAGCAGCAGGACGCCGTCGGGGCGGGTGTCGAGCGCGCGTTCCAAGAGGCCGGTCAGCTTGGCGCCATGCACCTCGCCGACCGCACCGCCCATGAAGCCGCCTTCCTGCGCAGCGGCCAGTACGCGCCGACCGGCCAGACGGCCTTCACCGACCACGATGCCGTCGTCGAAGGCAGCCGGGGTGTCGAGCTGACGCAGGTGCGGGCTGACCACCCGCTCGGTCGGCGGCAGGATCTCGACAAGGCTGCCAGGGTCGAGCAGCCCGGCGAGACGGCCGCGGGCGCTGTTCTCGTAATAGCTGCTCATGCTTGCGCTCCTCCGGCGAAGGCGTCCAACGCCTGATCCAGCCGCAGGCCGACCACGGCCGGCGTGGCGCCGACATCGTTGATGGAGATGCGGATATCGGCCAGCGGATGGCGGGCGAAGACGTCGTCCAGCACCGCCTGCCACGTCGCGCCGAAGCCGACCGCGGCGGTCTGCACCTCGATCCGGCAGAGGCCGCCGAGCGGTGCCGGTTCCACCAGCACTTCCAGATTGCCGGAGCCGACGACGCCCACCAGGACGGACGGAGGCGGGGAAGCCACAGGCTGGCCGCCGCGATATTCGAAAGTCAGGATTTCCATGGGTTTCGGCTCACCAGTTGCGGAAGCGCCTGGGCGGGTCGTACAGGCCGCCCGATGCACGCACGAGATCCTTGACCGAACGGGCGGCCAGCAGGTCGCGGGTCGCCATCCGCTTGTCGATGCCCAGATCCTCCGGCCGGCGGATGATGCCGCGGTCACGGAGGTTCTCCACCATGCGGCGGTCGCGTCCGCGCCCTACGGGCGTGTAGCCGGCGACGCCGCGGATCGCCTGTTCCCGCTCCTCCTCCGTCCGGCAGAGCAGCAGGTTGGCGATGCCCTCCTCGGTCAGGATGTGGGTCACGTCGTCGCCGTAGATCATCACCGGCGGCAGCTCCATGCCTGCACTCTCCGCCAGCTCCCAGGCGTCGAGCCGGTCGACGAAGGCCGGCTGCATGTGCTCGCGGAAGGTCTCGACCATCTGGACGACCAGCTTCTGGCCGCGCGGCATCTGGCCGCCGCCCTCCCGCGCTTCCCGCCCGGCCTTCAGCCAGGCCGGGCTGGCATGGCGGCGTCCGCGGGCATCGGCCCCCATGTTGGGTGCGCCGCCGAAGCCGGCGATGCGCCCCAGCGTGGCGGTGGAGCTGTTGCCGGCAAGGTCGATCTGCAGGGTCGATCCGATGAACAGGTCGCAGGCGTAATGGCCGGCGGCCTGACACATGGCACGGTTGGAGCGCATGTTGCCGTCGGCGCCGGTGAAGAACACGTCCGGACGCGCGCGGATATAGGCCTCCATCCCCAGCTCCGAGCCGAAGGAATGGACGCTCTCGACGAAGCCGGCCTCGATGGCGGGGATCAGCGCCGGGTGCGGATTCAGCGCCCAGTGCCGGCAGATCTTCCCCTTCAGCCCCAGTGACTCCGCATAGGTCGGCAGCAGAAGCTCGATGGCGGCGGTGTCGAAGCCGATGCCGTGGTTCAGCCGCTGGATGCCGTATTCGGCATAGATGCCCTTGATGGCCATCATCGCCATCAGCACCTGGATTTCCGAGATCTGGGCCGGATCGCGGGTGAACAGCGGCTCGATATAGTGCGGCGTCGGGCTCTGGATGACGAAATCGACCCAGCCGCCGGGGATGTCGACGCGCGGGACCGCATCCACCAGTTCGTTCACCTGGGCGATGACGATGCCACGCTTGAAGGCGGTCGCCTCGACGATGACCGGCGTGTCCTCGGTGTTGGGGCCGGTGTAGAGGTTGCCGGCGGCATCGGCCGCCTGGGCGGCAACGAGGCTGACCCGCGGCGTCAGGTCGACGAAATAGCGGCCGAACAGCTCCAGATAGGTGTGGATGGCGCCGATCGAAATCCGCCCGTCCGCCACCATGCGCGCCAGCCGCGCCCCCTGCGGACCGGAGAAGGAGAAGTCCAGCTTCGACGCGATGCCGCGTTCGAAGACATCCAGATGCTCCGGCAGGGCCAGCACCGACTGCACCATGTGCAGGCCGGTCACCCGCGCCGGATCGACCGACGCCAGGGTGCGGGCCAGGAAATCGGCCTGCTTCTGGTTGTTGCCCTCCAGGCAGACGCGGTCGCCCGGTTCCAGCACCGCTTCCAGCAGGGCGCGGGCATCGGCGGTGGCGACGCGCTTGCCATCCGTCAGGCCGGCGGCGCGGGCCAGCCGGGCATCGCGGTTGCGCCCCTGCAGGTTCCAGTCGCGCATGGTGTCAGCCTCCGCGATGCCGGCGGGCCATCGGCGCGCGCGCTTCGCGCCCGACAGGCTTGTGGTTGACCTGTGCGGACATGCTGTCCCTCCCTCTCGTGCGATGGCGGTGTGAAAGCCAGCTTGCCGTATCCAGATTGGTGAGTGAAGGCCAATTTTGTATACGCTTTGAAAATTTTGTCGTCTGTTGAATACGGATTGCGGCAGATAAGCGATTAGCGTATACCGTTGCGACACGAACAATCTTTGAATCGAGCAATCGGTGGCCGGATGCACAGCCATGGCCGGACGCCGGTTGCCACGCCCCCCTTCGCGGGCTGAACAACGGAGAGGAGATAAGACCATGGTCGTCTATGGTGTCGCCCTGCTGTCGGCCTGCATGCTTGCCGGGCTGGTGGCCGGCGATCTGCTGGGCATCCTGATCGGGGTGAAGGCGAATGTCGGCGGCGTCGGCATCGCCATGCTGCTGCTGATCCTGTTCTCCGACCATCTGAAGCGGACGTTGCGCATGAACGCGCTGGCCGAACAGGGCATCCTGTTCTGGAGCGCGATGTATATCCCCATCGTCGTCGCCATGGCTGCCCAGCAGGATGTCGTCGCCGCAGTGAAGGGCGGGCCAGCGGCCCTGCTGGCCGGGGTTCTGGCGGTTGTCCTCAGCTTCGCGCTGGTTCCGGTGATCGCCCGCATCGGGCAACCCGCAGATGCGCGCCGCGACGCCTCGCAGTCTGACGGCGCCGGTGCCTTGTCCCTGAAGAGCGGGGAGTGATCGCCATGTTCGACCTCCTGACCGATGTTCTCGTCAAGAATGGCCTGCTGACCGCCTTCGCCGTCGTCGGCGCCACCATCTGGGTTTCCTACTGGCTGTCGCGAATCCTCACCAACGGGCGGCTGCACGGGTCCGCCATCGCGATCATGATCGGGCTGGCGCTTGCCTATGCCGGCGGGGTCTCCACCGGCGGGCACAAGGGGCTCGCCGACATCAAGCTGCTGTCCGGCATCGGCTTCATGGGCGGGGCGATGCTGCGCGACTTCGCCATCGTTTCCACCGCCTTCGGCGTGAGCTTCGGCGAGATCCGCAAGGCGGGCTTGAGCGGCGTGGTTTCGCTGTTCACCGGCGTTCTGCTGTCCTTCGTCGTCGGGGCGGCGGTGGCGCTGGCCTTCGGCTATTCCGACGCGGTCAGCATGACCACCATCGGCGCCGGTGCCGTCACCTACATCGTCGGCCCGGTGACCGGCGCGGCGCTGGGGGCCAATTCCGACGTGATGGCGCTCAGCATCGCCGCCGGGCTGGTGAAGTCGGTGCTGGTGATGATCGGCACACCCTTCATGGCACCCTATATTGGGCTGGACAACCCGCGCAGCGCCATGGTCTTCGGCGGGCTGATGGGCACCACCAGCGGCGTGGCCGGCGGGCTGGCCGCCACCGATCCGAAGCTGGTCCCCTACGGGGCGATGACCGCGACCTTCTACACCGGACTTGGCTGCCTGATGGGGCCGTCGGTGCTGTTCATCGCCACCCGCGCGCTGATGGGCGGCTGACCGCGCTTCTTCCGGGTCCCCCCTCTTCCACCGGCGGCGAAGCCTGTCTATCCTGCCATCCGGCGCCCTGCCCCGGAGATTCAGCCTTGGACCAGTTCGACCCCCAATTCCCCCCGTCCGAGACCGATGCCGCCGCCGAGGAAAAGAGCCTGCTCTCCGACGTCATCCGGCTGGCGCTGGCCGACGAGATCGCCACCGGCCGGCTGAAGCCGGGGACGCCGCTCGACGAACAGCAGATCGGCCAGCGGTTCGGCGCCTCCCGCACCCCGGTGCGCGAGGCCCTGCGCCAGCTCGCCACCACCGGCATGGTGGAGGTCCGGCCGCGCCGCGGCGTGGTTGTCGCCACCATGACGGCCGAGCGCATCATGGACATGTTCGAAACGACGGCGGAGATGGAGGCGATGTGCGTCCGCCTCGCGACATACCGCATCACGCCGATCGAACGCAGCCGGCTGCAGACCATGCATGAATCCTCGGCGGAGATGGTGAGCGGCGGCGATCTCGACGCCTACGACGACTTCAACCGCCGCTTCCACGAGGCGATCTATCGGGCCACCCACAACCAGTTCATGGCGGAACAGGCGGTCGGCATCCGCGCCCGCCTCGCCGCCTTCCGCCGCACCCAGCTTCGTCACGGCGACCGGCTGGCGACCTCCCATGCCGAACATGGTGCCATCCTCGACGCCATGGCACGAGGCGACGGGGAGGAAGCCGCCCGCTGCATGCGCGCCCACATGTTGAACGCCAGCTGCGCGCTGACCAGCTATATCCAGGAACTGGATTTGCCCTGACCTGACGGCCCTCTCCGGCACCGTCATGATGTAGCAACACTACAGACGCGCAACCGACGCAAACGCGCCGCCTATTTCCCCTGGAAGTTCCTTGTTTTCCAGCGCCAATCGACCATCCTCCCGCAATGCCCCCTGCGACCGAATTGCTCAGGCGGCAGTCTTGCCAGCGTCCTCCCGACAGGAGTATGTAGTAAAGCTACATGAGGGGAGCGAAACTCTCCCCTGACGGGCCCGCACCGATGCGCGGCAGCGAGGACATCGACCTATGAATATGGACAGCAAGGATGTGGGCGGCTGGAGCCAGCCCACCCCGCAAACCCTCGACGCGCTGATGCCCGACGCCATCGCGCTCGCCGCCGAGAATCTCGGCGTCAAGAAGGCGCATTACGACACCCCCACCCTGTTCGCCCTGGCGGTCCTGGCCGGCGCCTTCATCGCGCTGGGCGGCCTGTTCGCCACCGTTACCATGTCGGGTGCGGAAGGCATGCTGCCTTACGGGGTGACCCGGCTGCTCGGCGGGCTGGTCTTTTCCATGGGGTTGATCCTGGTGATCGTCGGCGGCGCGCAGCTGTTCACCGGCGACGCGCTGATGGTGATGGCCTGGGCCAGCGGCCGGCTGCATGCCCGCGAGATGATGCGGGTGTGGACGACGGTGTGGATCGGCAATTTCGTCGGCGCCGCCGGCACCGCGCTGCTGGTCTTCCTGTCCGGGCAATACACCTTCGGCCATGGCGCGGTCGGCGCCTCGGCGCTGTATTTCGCAGTGGCCAAGAGTTCGCTGCCGACGACACAGGCCTTCTTCCTCGGCATCCTGTGCAACGTGCTGGTCTGCCTCGCCGTCTGGCTGGCGCTCGGCGCCCGCAGCGTCGGCGACAAGATCCTGGCGATCACCTTCCCGGTCGCCGCCTTCGTCGCCGCCGGCTTCGAACACTGCGTCGCCAACATGTATTTCGTCCCGCTCGGCCTGCTGATCGAATGGGGCGCGCCGGACAGCTTCTGGCACGACCTCGGCCGCGCCGCTCCATCCATTCCGGTCGGCCATTATCTGATCAACCTCGTCGCCGTGACGCTTGGCAACTGGATCGGCGGCGCGGTGATGGTCGGTGCCGTCTACTGGTTCATCTACCGGCGCCCCAAGCTGCACTGAGCACTGCCCTCTTCAAAACCTCTCCCGACACGTCTGCGAACTGTCACTCCCTCAAGAAACGGGACATCCCTTCCCATGAGCGCCATCACCGAAATCCGCGCCCGCGAAATCCTCGACAGCCGCGGCAACCCCACCGTCGAAGTCGACGTCACCCTGGAGACCGGCGCCTTCGGCCGCGCCGCGGTGCCGTCGGGCGCCTCCACCGGCGCCCATGAGGCGGTCGAACTGCGCGACGGCGAGAAGAACCGATTCGGCGGCAAGGGCGTGCTGAAGGCCGTGCAATCGGTCAACGGCGAGCTGTCCAAGGCGCTGACCGGCATGGATGCCGCCGACCAGCGCGTGCTCGACATGACCATGATCGAGATCGACGGCACCGAGAACAAGGGTCGCCTCGGCGCCAACGCGATCCTGGGCGTGTCGCTGGCGGTCGCCCGCGCCGCCGCCGAGGATGCCGGCCTGCCGCTCTACCGCTATGTCGGCGGCGCCTTCGCCTCGCTGCTGCCGGTGCCGATGATGAACATCATCAACGGCGGCGCCCATGCCGACAACCCGATCGACATCCAGGAATTCATGATCATGCCGGTGGGCGCCGAGACCGGCGCCGATGCCATCCGCATGGGCTCCGAGATCTTCCAGTCGCTGAAGAAGAAGCTGAAGGACGCCGGCCACAACACCAATGTCGGCGACGAGGGCGGCTTCGCCCCCAACATCGGCTCGACCGACGAGGCGCTCGGCTTCGTCATGAAGGCGATCGAGGCCGCCGGCTACAAGCCGGGCGACGACGTCATGCTGGCGCTCGACGCCGCCTCCACCGAGTTCTTCAAGAACGGCAAGTACGAACTGGCCGGCGAAGGCAAGTCGCTGTCGCCCGAGCAGATGGTCGCCTACTGGGCCGATCTGGCCGGCCGCTATCCGATCATCTCGATCGAGGACGGCATGGCCGAAGACGACTGGGAAGGCTGGAAGGCGCTGACCGATGCCATCGGCTCCAAGGTGCAGCTGGTCGGCGACGACCTGTTCGTCACCAACCCCAAGCGTCTGGCCCAGGGCATCCGCCAAGGTGTCGCCAACTCGATCCTGGTCAAGGTGAACCAGATCGGCACGCTGTCGGAGACGCTGGAGGCGGTCGACATGGCGCACAAGGCCGGCTACACCGCCGTTCTGTCGCACCGCTCGGGCGAGACCGAGGACAGCACCATCGCCGATCTGGCGGTCGCCACCAACTGCGGCCAGATCAAGACCGGCTCGCTGAGCCGTTCGGACCGTCTGGCCAAGTACAACCAGCTGATCCGCATCGAGGAGCAGCTCGGTGTCGCCGCCCGCTTCGCCGGCCGCGGCATCCTCAAGGCCTGAGTTCCACGAGCTTCCTGAAGTCCCCTGCCCGGCGACCCGTCCGCCCTGCTCTCTCCTGCCCCCGGAGAGGCGACAACGGCGGCAGGGTCGCACCTGAAGGGACTTCATGGACGGGCGGCGGGCGCCCCGATCGCTGAGACGTCCCGCCGTTGTGCCCCCTCCTCCCGTCTCTCCCCGGGAGGAGGGGGAAGCCCCGCCGGACCGGCGCCGCCACCCCTGCGGCATAGTGTCAAGGTCGGGGGTTTTCGATGGTTCCATGTTGCGATGCACAGTTAATATATTAATATATCGATGGTTCCCGGCGCGGCGCAGAACGCTGGCGCAAAACGGGCGACGACCCCGGATGAAACACTGGACGGCCACCCTTTCCGTCCCTTCCCGCCGCCGCCCTATCGGACCGTAAAACGGGCCGCTCGCTCGACCCGGTCAACCGGAGTGTTCAAAAATGCGTGCCAGTGGTGAAGCTTCCGGCAACGGCGCCTGTGCCGTGGTCGAGAATGTGACCTTCGACGAAATCCAGATCGGCCAGTCGGCCAGCCTGTCGCGCCAGCTCACCCTGATGGATGTGGAGCTGTTCGCCACCGTGTCGGGCAACATCAACCCGGCCCATCTCGACCCGAAATTCGCCGCCGACAGCCGGTTCCAGAAGGTGATCGGTCCCGGCATGTGGACCGGCTCGCTGATCTCCGGCGTGCTGGGCACCTATCTGCCGGGCGCCGGCTCGCTCTATGCCGGCCAGAGCCTGCAGTTCCGCCGCCCGGTCGGCCTGGGCGACATCGTCACCGCCACCGTCACCGTGATCGAGAAGCGTCCGGCCAAGAACGTCGTCGTCTTCGACTGCGTCTGCACCAACCAGGACGGCGAGGTCGTCGTGCTCGGCACCGCCGAGGTGATCGCCCCGACGCAGAAGGTCGTCCGCCCGGCGCATGAGCTGCCGCAGATCCAGATGATCCGCCACGACAAGCACGACGCCCTGCTCGCCAAGTGCGACGAGCTGCCGCCGGTGGTCACCGCCGTCGCCTATCCCTGCGACGCCAGTTCGCTCCAGGGCGCCGTCGAAGCCGCCGAAGCCGGACTGATCGAGCCGATCCTGGTCGGGCCCGAAGCCCTCATCCGCAAGGTCGCCGCAGCCGGCGGGCTGGACATCGCCCGCTACCGCATCGTCGACGCCGCCCACAGCCGCGCTGCCGCGGCAGCCGCCGTGGCGCTGGCCCGCGCCGGCGAGGCCGAAGCGGTGATGAAGGGCAGCCTGCACACCGACGAGCTGATGGGCGAGGTGGTGAAGAAGGAAACCGGCCTGCGCACCGCCAGCCGGATCAGCCACGTCTTCCTGATGAATGTGCCGACCTACTCCAAGACGCTGCTGATCACCGACGCGGCGATCAACATCTACCCGACGCTGGAGGACAAGGTCCACATCGTCCAGAACGCCATCGACCTCGCCAAGGTGCTGGGCGTCGCCACCCCGCGCGTCGCCATCCTGTCGGCGGTCGAGACCATCAACCCGAAGATCAACACCACGCTGGAAGCCGCCGCGCTGTGCAAGATGGCCGACCGCGGCCAGATCACCGGCGGCATCCTCGACGGTCCGCTGGCCTTCGACAACGCCATCTCCGCCGAAGCCGCCCGCACCAAGGGCATCACCTCCCCCGTCGCCGGCCAGCCGGACATCCTGCTCGCCCCCGACCTGGAGGCCGGCAACATGCTGGTCAAGCAGCTGTCCTTCCTGGCCAATGCGGACCTCGCCGGCATCGTGCTGGGCGCCAAGGTGCCGGTCATCCTCACCAGCCGCGCCGACAATGTGCGGGCGCGGCTCGCTTCCTGCGCCGTCGCCTCGCTGGTCGCCGCCGCCAAACGCCAGCCGAAACTCGCGCTGGCCGCCGAATAGGACGTTACCGTCATGGTCACACTGTCGAACTCCAGCGAGGACGCCTGCCTCGTCATCAATGCAGGCTCCTCCAGCCTGAAATTCTGCGTCTTCCAGGGCGGCAACGCCGCCGAGATCGAGCCGGTCGTCACCGGCCAGATCTCCGGCATCGGCACCGCGCCCCGCTTCGAGGCGAAGGACGCCGCCCGTCACAAGATCGCCGATCACAGCTGGGCCGCCGGGGAGAATCCGGGCCGTCCGGAGCTGCTGCACCATCTGCTCGACTGGATCGGCGACACGCTGAAGGGCGCCACGCTGGTCGCCGCCGGCCATCGGGTCGTCCATGGCGGCACCCGCTTCTCCGCCCCCGTCCGCGTCAACCCGGCGGTGCTCGACCAGCTGGAGGCGCTGATCCCGCTCGCTCCCCTGCACGAGCCGCACAACATCGCCGCCATGCGGGCGCTGGCCCAGGTCTACCCGTCGCTGCCGCAGGTCGCCTGCTTCGACACCGCCTTCCACCAGACCCAGCCCTGGCAGTCGCAGACCTTCGCCATCCCGCGCGAGCTGACGGCGGAAGGCATCCGCCGCTACGGCTTCCATGGGCTGAGCTACGAATACATTGCCCACCGACTGCCGCAGGTGGCGCCGGAGCTGGCCGACGCGCATGTGGTGGTCTGCCATCTCGGCAGCGGCGCCAGCCTGTGCGCCATGCGCGGCGGGCACAGCGTCGACACCACCATGGGCTTCACGGCCTTGGACGGCGTGCCGATGGGCACCCGGCCGGGTGCTATCGATCCCGGTGTGCTGATCTATCTGATGCGCGAGAAGGGCTACGGCGCCGACGAACTGGAGAAGCTGCTCTACCACAAGTCGGGCATGCTGGGCGTGTCGGGCCTCTCCAACGACATGCGCGACCTGGAGAACTCCGACCTGCCGGCCGCGGCCGAGGCGGTGGAGCTGTTCTGCCACAATGTCGCCAAGCAGGTGGCGGCGCTGGCCGGCTCGATGGGCGGGCTGGACGCGGTGGTGTTCACCGCCGGCGTCGGCGAGAACTCCACCCTGGTGCGGGCGCGGGTGGCGGAGAAACTGTCCTGGCTCGGCGTCGCCATCGACCCGGCGGCGAACCGGGCCAAGGCCACCCGCATCTCCGCCCAGGAGAGCCGCGTGCCGGTCTTCATCATCCCGACCGACGAGGAACGGATGATCGCCCGCCACACGCTGGGCGTCATTGCCGCAGGGCAGTTGAGCCGGGCGGCGTGAGCGCCCTCTCTCCTCCAGCAGATCCCCTCTCCCCCCTGGGGAGAGGGTTAGGGTGAGGGGGTCGCATGGCGAGGATTCTAGGGAAGGCACGCTGTGCATCCCCCTCACCCCGACCCTCTCCCCGGGGGGAGAGGGGGATTATCCCCGGGCAGGAAAGCGTCATCATGGAACAGCTCCCCACAAGCCCCACCGCCAAACCGCCGGAAAATGTCCGGCTCGGCATACTGTCGATGCTGCTGGCGATGGCGCTGATGACCGTCATGAACGCGCTCGCCAAGATCCTGGCGGAGACCTACCCGCTGGGCGAGGTCACCTTCTTCCGCAACCTGTTCGCCCTGCTGCCGGCGGTCGCCATGGTCGCGGCGGCGGGCGGGCGGAGCTGCCTGCACACCGACCATTGGCAGGGACATCTGTGGCGGGCCATCGTCGGGCTGGCATCGATGGTGCTGCTGTTCTGGGCCTATCACCTGATGCCGCTCGCCAATGCGGTGGCCATCTCCTACTCCGCCCCGCTGTTCCTCACCGCTTTGTCGGTCCCGCTGCTGGGGGAGAGGGTCGGCGCCTTCCGCTGGGGGGCGGTGGTGGTCGGCTTCGCCGGCGTGCTCATCATGGTGCAGCCCGGTGCCGGCATGCTCGACCGCGGGGCGCTGGTGGCGCTGACCGCCGCGGTCTGCTACGCGCTGGCGATGATCGCCATGCGCCAGCTCGGCCGCACCGAAAGGCCGGTGACGACGGTCTTCTACTTCACCGTGATCTCCACCCTGATCAGCGCACTGGCCCTGCCGTTGGACTGGACCACGCCCGACGGCCATGCGCTGGCCCTGATGGCGGCGATGGGGATCGCTGGTGGCGGGGCGCAGTATTTCAGCACGCGGGCCTACTCGCTGGCCCGGGCGGTGGTGGTCGGACCCTTCAGCTATGCCAGCCTGATCTATGCGACGATCCTCGGCTGGCTGGTCTGGGGCGACGTGCCGGCCCCCCATGTGATCGTCGGCGCCACGGTGGTGATCGGCAGCGGGCTGCTGATCCTCTACCGCGAGACCCGCCGGGGCGCCGTTCCCCCTCCGGCGCCGCACGCGGCACGGCCGGGCGCCGGACCGGTCCGGACCGCCTGAACGGCAAGACTACGAAGAACGAGACTGGTTCGAAGGAAAGGACAAGCATCATGCTTACGACCGATGTCCGAGGCAATCCGGCCCCCCGACTGACCGGCCGGCTGCATCTGATCACGGGTGGTCGTGATGCGGGCGGGCCGGCGCGGCCAACCCTGTTCACCCCCGCCCGCAAGGCGGGACGGTCCGACCACGCGGTCTGCGCCATCGTCGGCGGAGCGAACCTGTCCGCCAAGCTGGAGCTGCTGATCCGGCTGGTGACCCGGGTCGATGTGCTGGCGCTGGGCGGCGGCGTCGCCAACAGCGTCCTGGCGGCGACCGGCACCGACATGGGCGCTTCGCTGTGCGATTACGACCTGCGGGACGACGCGCGCAAGCTGTTGGACCGGGCGAAGGCCTGCGGCTGCGAGCTGCTGCTGCCGGTGGACATGGTGGTGGCGACCGAGGCGCGCAACGGCGCGGAGGACCGCGTCGTCCCCTGTTCCGCCATCGGGCCGGAGGACATGGCGCTCGACATCGGACCGGCGACGGCGGCGCGGCTGACCGCCTGTGTCGAAGCGGCAAGGACGGTGGTATGGACAGGACCGCTCGGCGTCTATGAGATCGCGCCCTTCGACGGCGGCACCAACGCCCTGGCCTGGTTCATCGCCCGGCGCACCCGCGATGCCGGGCTGCTGTCGGTGGCGGCCGGCGAGGACACCATTGCCGCCCTGACGGCGGCGGGCGTGGATGACCGCTTCAGCGAGTTGACCAGCCGCGATGCCCTGCCGGCATGGCTGGATGCGGTGTCGCCGCGGGCGGTCCCGGCGTGAGCGAGGGCCCACGCCTTAAAATTGCAATTCCTGCGGGTCGATCCCCGCTTTCCCCGGTTGAAACAGGTCTCCGCCCCAATCGGCACAGGACCGCAACCGAACGACTGGAGCACATCATGGCTGTACGGGTAGCGATCAACGGTTTTGGCCGCATCGGCCGTCTGGTTCTGCGCGCCATCTACGAGAGCGGCCGCAAGGACGTGGAGGTCGTGGCGATCAACGACCTCGCCGATCTGAAGGCCAACGCGCACCTGCTGAAATACGACAGCGTCCACGGCCGCTTCCCCGGCACCATCGAGACGGGTGACGGCGTCCTGATCGTCAACGGCCACTCCATCAAGGTCGTGCAGGAACGTGACCCGGCCAAGCTGCCGTGGAAGGATCTCGGCGTCGAGATCGCCATGGAATGCTCGGGCATCTTCACCAAGCGCGCCGATGCCGCCAAGCATCTGGAAGCCGGTGCGCAGAAGGTGCTGATCTCGGCGCCTGCCACCGACGAGGACATCACCGTCGTCTACGGCGTCAACCACGACAAGCTGACCGCCGAGCACAAGATCGTTTCCAACGCCTCCTGCACCACCAACTGCCTGGCCCCGGTCGCCTTCGTGCTGAACAACCTCGTCGGCATCGAGAAGGGCTTCATGACCACGATCCACTCCTACACGGGTGACCAGCGGATCGTCGACACCAACCACAAGGACCTGCACCGCGCCCGCGCGGCGGCCCTGAACATGATCCCGACCTCGACCGGTGCGGCCAAGGCGGTCGGCAAGGTGCTGCCGGAGCTGAAGGGCAAGCTGGACGGCACCGCCATGCGCGTTCCGACCCCGAACGTGTCGGTCGTCGACTTCAAGTTCACCGCCAAGCGCGCCACCTCGGTCGAGGAAATCGTCAAGGCGATCTCCGAGGCCGCCAACGGCGCCCTGAAGGGCGTGCTGGCCGCTTATGACGAGGAGCTGGTGTCGTCGGACTTCAACCACGACCCGCACAGCTCGACCTTCGCGCTGAAGGAGACGAAAGTGATCGACGGCAATTTCGTCCGCGTCATGGCGTGGTACGATAACGAGTGGGGCTTCTCCAACCGGATGGCCGACACCGCCGTCGCGATGGCGAAGGCCCAATAAGACCAGCCCGACCCAGACCAGAAGGAGCCGGACGATGAGCAAGACGATCATGTGGACCGAAACCGACGCCAAGGGCTTCGAGTCCGAGTGCCTGTTCAACGAGGACAGCCGCCAGTACGAAGTGATGGTCTGCGCCTCGGGCCGCCGGCTCTGCCGGTCGGAGTCCTTCCCGGCCCAGTCCGACCCCATGCAAGGCATGAGCGATGAGGACCGGCAGCGGGCGCTGCATTGTGCCGAACGGCTGGTGACCGAGATCGAACACGATCTGGGCGACCGCTGAACGGACAAACCCGGTCTTTTGGAAACGGTCAGGGCCGGCATCCTCGCGGTGCCGGCCCTTTCGTCATTCGCCGGCAGTCGCCTACCCATGGGCGGCGAAATCGGCCGTCCGCTCGACGAGGTCGTCCAGATTGCGGCGGAACTGTTCCAGTGCGAAGCCGGTGCCGAACATCCGCCACAGCCAGTCGGTCGGCAGGTCGCGCGTCCGCCGTTCGGCGCGGGTGCGATCGATGCTGGTACGGTAGGCCGCCAGCGCATCGGCAAGCGCGGTGGAACGGTCGGGCGGCCGACCGGTGGCCAGGGCGTCGGCCAGACCGCGCAGGGTGGCCGCCCCCGCTGCGGCGACCGGGGTCCAGTCGGGGCAGACGTCGCGGTCGGCGACGTCCTGCCGCGGCTCGCCCACCGCGCGGCGCAGCATCACCACGTCGTGCCGCAGCCGCATCAGCGTGCGCAGCAGCGGATCGGGATCGGGCATGTCGGCCAGCCGGCTCCGCCGCTCCCGCGCCGCCTCCCCCACCAGGGTTTCCAGCCGGGTGAGGGCCTGGCGGGTGCGCACCGCCAACCGGTTCATGGCGGCCTGCGAGGCATCGTCGGCGCCGGCCAGCCTGTCGAGCTGGTCGGCCAGCAACCGCGCCACCTCCGCCGCCGTCTCCAGCACGGAACGCGAAGCACGGGCCGGCACCACCAGAAGCGACACCAGGATGCCGACGATGCAGCCGAGCCCGACCTCCAGCATGCGGTCGGTGGCGAAGCTGAGCGGGCCGAGGCTGGCCCCGGCGCTGCCTAGCAGCACGATGATCGCGGTGATCGGCGCGATGCGGAAGCCGGCCGACTTCGCGGCGAGATAGGAGAGCGGTGCCACCGCCGCCAGCAGCGCCGCGGCCCGCGCCAGCCCATCGGTGTGCGGGATCAGCATGGCGACCACCCCGCCATAGGCGACGCCGACCAGCGATCCGACGAAACGGTCCAGCGCCGCCTTCAGCGATCCGCCGACATTGCTCTGGGTCACGATGAGCGCCGTGATGACGGCCCAGAAGCCCTGCGGCAGGTCCAGCACCTCCGCCAGCGCAAAGGTCGCCAGGGTGGAGGCGGTCATCCGCAGGGCATGCACCAGCTTGGACCGGTTCCGCGCCATCCAGGACACCGACACGCTCCACCACCTGCTCATTCCGTCAGTCCCGCTCCATCCCCCGCTGGCGCCCAGTGTCGGGCATGACGGCGCAAATCACCAGAGACAGCGCGATGCCCCCACCGCTCCCGCGTCGCCGGTCACTCCTCCTCCTCGTCCTCCTCATCCTCATCCGGCACCTCCTCGAAGACGATTTTGTCGCCGACGGCGTAGAGCATGCAGTCGTGGTTGCCGCTGGACTGTTCGCAGCGTTCCAGCGCGGCATCCTTCGCTTCCTGGTCGCTGTCACGATCCCAGACGGTGGCCCAGCGGCCGGCCAGGGTCACGGCCAGCGCCTTGTGGCCGGGGTTGCGCTGGTAATTCACCATGCCGACCTTGCGTGTGTGGTCGCTGACGAAGGGCACGCGGGCCGGATCGAAGCGGCCGCTCCCCAGGATTTCCACCGGCATCGGGGTGAAGCGCTTGCCGTCCATCACCACCGCGTCGTCGACGGCATAGAGGGTGCAGGGCTCCTCCGCCCGGTACTGGCAATATTGCAGGGCGCTGCGCTTGACGTCGTCCCCGGTCCGGCTGTTCGACTTGTTGGAGAAATAGGCGTAGTTGCCCTTGGTCGAGATCGCCAGCGCCTTGGGCGACGGCAGCCCGGCATACATCGCCAGTGTCTCCCGCGACTTGGCGCTGAGATAGGGGATCGCCGACACATCCAGCGGCCGGGCCGGCGGGGCGGCCGGAGCGGGGGTTACGGTGGGAGCCGGCATCGGTGTCGGGACCGGCGCCGGAGCTTGGGTCGGAACCGGCGGGGCGGCCAGGGAGGCGACCGAAAGCTGGGCCCGCTCGGACGGCACCGTCCCGCCCAACTCCGCGACACGCGCCTCGGCGATGGGGGCGAAGGTGCCCTGCGGGAACTGCTTCAGATAGGCCTCGAACAGGCCGCGGTTGGAACTGCCCTTGATGCTGTCCCAGAACAGCATTTCCTTGTCGGCGTTCACGGCGTTGAGGGCGGGTGCCGCGTCGGCCGGAGGCGCCGTCACCACGGTGGTCGGCCCGAGGAAATAGAAGCGCCCCTCGATGGGAGAGGCCGAGACCCAGGGCTGCTGCACACCGCCGGAGTTGCGCTTCACCGCGATGCCGACATCGTTGAAGACGTCGAACACCGTCTCGCCCGGCTTCAGCATCGCCTTCGACAGCGCCTCGGTATAGGGGCTGTTGGCCCCGGCCCCGTCGGCCGCCACCGCACCCGGCTGGGTCGCGTAGGCGATGATGGTGCCGGCCGGCGCCTGCATCTGCGCCAGACCGGGCGACGCCGCGCGCAGGCCGCGCCCGCCGAAGGGGTTGTTGCGGCAGGCGTCCAGGATGACGATGTTCAGCCGGCTTTCCGCCAGCGCCATCTCGTCCAGCACCATGGCGACGTCGATCAGTTCGTAGCGGACATCCGCCTCCTTCTCCAGATTGGCGGAGACCGGCAGCAGATAGTTGGTGCCCCTGGCCTGCATGCCGTGCCCGGCATAGAAGAACAGCCCGACATCGGCCCCGGCCAGCTTGGCGCCGAAGCTGCGGATCACCCGTTCGGTCCCCGCCCGGTCGAGGTCGAGCTGCGGCGCCCCGCCGATCAGTTCGAACCCGGCGGCACGCAGGGAGTCGGCCATCGCCTTGGCATCGTTGGTCGGGTTGGGCAGCCGCGGCGCATACTGATAGGTGCTGTTGCCCATCACCAGCGCCACCCGCCGGTCCGCCGCGGCCTCTCCCGTCCCCGCCACCCAGACGAACAGCGACAGGGTGAGCGCAACGGTGCGTCCCAGGATGTTCACGGCCATTTTCCTTCGGGTCGAAAGTATTACGGCCACTCTGCCCAGGCAACGGCACGGGTTCAAGGACGGTGACGATCCTCCTGCTCCGGCCGGGCATCGGTTTTGTCGTCCGTCCTGGAATCGACCGCACGGACCGCGTCGAGGAAGGCCCGCAGGGCCGGGGCCATCTGCCGCTGGCGCGGATAGCACAGGAACCGGCCGGGAAAGGCGGCGGACCACTCCTCCAGCAGCGGAACCAGCGCCCCCGCCGCGATATGGCCGGCCACCGAATCCTCGACGCAGAAGCCGATCCCGATCCCCCGCAGGGTCGCGCGCAATACCATCTCCTTGTCGTTGAAGATCAGCGGCCCGTCGACCGCGACCTCGAACCAGGATCCGTTCCCGAAGAACTCCCAGGCATAGGGCATCACATGACCCGGCCAGCGCCAGCGGATGCAGCGGTGGTCGACCAGATCGCGCGGATGCGCAGGCCGGCCATGAAGATCGAGATATCCGGGCGATGCCACGGCGATCTGCCGCAGGTCGGGACCGAGACGCACGGCGACCATGTCGCGATCGATCACTTCGCCGATCCGGATGGCCGCATCGAAGCCGCCGGCCACCAGATCCACCACCGTGTCGTCCAGCGTGATGTCCAGCACGACGTCCGGAAAGTCCCGCGCGAAGTCCGCCAGCATCGGTTCGATGTAGCGCTCCGCCGCCGCACGAAAGCTATGGACGCGCACAATGCCGGCCGGACGTTCGCGATACTGGCGCACCTGCCCGATGGCGTCGCCGAGTTCCGAGACGGCCGGCTGGACACGCCGGAACAGATTCTCACCGGCGTCGGTCAGCGCGACGCTGCGCGTGGTCCGGTTGAGCAGCCGCACCCCGACCCGCTCCTCGAATCCGCGCACCAGCTGGCTGAGCGCCGAGGGGGAAACGCCCAGCCGCTCCGCCGCGCGGCTGAAACTCAGCGTCTCGCCGACGGCGAGGAACGCGCGAAGCTGGTTGTAGTCGCTGCCGGAGAGCAAGGGATCCATGGGTCGAAGAAAGCATTCTTCAGCCGCACTTACAAGTATCGTCAGAAATCCGGGTATTCTGTGAGCAGATCACGGGATGTATCTCTGGTCGCGAAAGGAGACTCCCATGACCACATGGTTCATCACCGGCATCTCGCGCGGCCTCGGGCTGGCACTCGCCAAGGCGGCCCTCGCGGAAGGCGATACCGTCATCGGCACCGTCCGCAGCGGCAAGCCGGACCTCCCTGCCGGGCGCGGCACCCTCCATGTCCTCACCGTCGACCTCGCCGATGGCGATGCGGCCGAAGCTGCCGTCGTCGAGGCCTTCGCTCTCGCCGGCCGCATCGACGTGATCGTCAACAATGCGGGCTACGGCCTGCTGGGGGCGGTCGAGCAGGCGAGCGACGACGAGGTCGCCCGGCTGTTCGCGGTCGACGTGTTCGCCCCCTTCCGCATCATCCGCGCCGCCCTGCCCCGCCTGCGCGCCCAGGGTACCGGGCATATCGTCAACATCACCTCCATCGCCGGACGGGCGCCCGGCGCCGGTTCCGGCCTCTACGCTGCGGCCAAACACGCTCTGGAAGGATTGTCCTCCAGCCTCGCGCAGGAGGTCGGCCCGCTCGGCATCAAAGTGACGGCGGTGGCGCCCGGCGCCTTCCGCACCGACTTCCTGTCCACCCATTCGATCCGCAAGAGCGCTGCCGAGGACGCGGCCTACGCCGACAGCGTCGGGCGGATGTCGTCCGCCTTCGACGGCATGGCCGGCCGCCAGCTCGGCGATCCGGATCGCGCGGCGCAGGCCATCCTGGCCGCCGTCCGCTCCGATACACCGCCGCTCCATCTGCTGCTGGGGTCCGACGCCCTCCGCCGCGCCCGCGCCAAGCTCGACGCCGTGATCGCGGAAATCGAAGCCTGGGAAGGCGTGACCCGCGGCACCGACTTCGTCGAGCAGGCTTGAGGCTACAGGTAGGCGATCAGCCGTCCCGACGCCAGCACGCCCACCCACAGCAGAAGGGAGACCGCTCCGGCGACACGCGCGGCCGGCGGTGGCCTCCCTCCTCCGCCCCAATCGAAGATCCGTCTGCCGGTGCCCCGATGGAACAGGGCGATGTTGCCCAGCGCCAGCACCATCAGGCCCATCTTGACCAGGAAGGCGGGATTGCGGGCCAGCGCCGTCGCCTCGCTGATGAACAGGAGGATGCCGGTCGGCACCACCATGACGAAGCCGACCACCGCCACCGGCAGCAGAAGCCGCGACAGCGCCTCGGCCGGCAGGCGGGTGTGCAATCCCATCAGCCGCAGGTCGAAGGCGGCGATGGATCCGACCAGCAACGCCAGACCCAGGATGTGCAGCACCTCCACCAGTGGATAGAGCCACAGCGACTGACGCAGCATGTCGCCCAGGCCGGAGGTTTCCAGCGCCACCAGCCAGCCGGGTCCGGTCGGGCCCAGACTGTGGTCCATCAGCGCAACTCGACCGTCTGCCCGCCGACGGTGATGCGCTCCGCCCGCAGTTCCGCCGGGTCGGACTTGCTGGGATAGCCGACGACGGTGACCGTCTGCCCGGGCTTGATCGTCCCGTCCGGCAGGCCGCGCGCGGTCATGCGGCCGGGCGGCGCCAGGACCACATGCCACAGCTTCCCGTCCGATCCCAGGTTCAGCATGGCGTGGGGGTTGCTGAAGGCGAACTGCTCGACCGTGCCGGTCAGGGTCAGCGTTTTGCCGGCGTCATAGCCGCCCCAGCCATGATGGGCGAGCGCCGGCAGGGCGATCGTCGCCGCAACGGCGAAGCCGGCGGCGGCACCGGCGGCAACAAGGGCACGGGATCGGGTGCTGGGCAGGCGGTTGCGGACCATGATGACGCTCTCCCTTTCGTCGGGCATTCCCCGCACATGGGGCGGGCCGCCGTTCCTGCAAGCGGAGGCTGGGCGGGGAGGCGCCGTCCCGCGACAGCTTTGCGAACGGCCGTTCACATTTGTTGCGCAAACTGTTCATGGCCCTGACGAACGACATTCAATGGCATTGCCCAGACTGCGCACTCCCAAGGGCTGGCAAGGGTCGGCCAAGAAAATCGCAATGGGAGAGGAATGCCGTGTTGAAGACCACCGCCCGCACCATGAGCCGCACCATGGCCGCCGCCGGGCTTGCCGCGACGTTGATGACTGGAAGCGCCGCTTTCGTCCCCGCCTTCGCCGATGACGGGCTGCCCAACGTCACCATCCTGGCGACCGGCGGTACCATCGCCGGCACCGGCGCCACCAGCACCACCACCGTCGGCTACACCGCCGCCAAGGTCGGCGTGGAAAAGCTGATCGAAGCGGTGCCGGAACTGAAGAAGGTCGCCAACGTCAAGGGCGAGCAGGTCTTTCAGATCGCCAGCGAGAACATGACCAACGACCATTGGTTGAAGCTGGCCAAGCGGGTCAACGAGTTGCTGGCGCAGAAGGACGTCGATGGCATCGTCATCACCCACGGCACCGACACCATCGAGGAAACCGCCTATTTCCTGAACCTGACGGTCAAGAGCACCAAGCCGGTGGTGATCGTCGGCGCCATGCGGCCCTCCACCGCCATCAGCGCCGACGGCCCGGTCAACCTCTACAATGCGGTGACGCTGGCCGGATCGAAGGACGCCGTCGGCAAGGGCGTGCTGGTCTCCCTCAACGACCAGATCAACGCCGGCCGCGACGTGACCAAGACCAACACCTCGACCGCCGACACCTTCCGCACGCCGGAACTGGGCTTCCTCGGTTACATGCAGGACAACAAGGCGCACTTCTACCGGCAGGTCGTGCGCAAGCACACCGCAGAGGCGGAGTTCGATATCTCCAACCTCGACAGCCTGCCGCAGGTGGACATCGTCTATGGCTATGCCAACAACAACCGCACGGCGCTCGACGCGCTGGTGAAGGCGGGGGCCAAGGGCATCATCCATGCCGGCGTCGGCGACGGCAGCCTGTCCAACGCCATGAAGCCCGGTCTGGTCGATGCCCGCAAGCAGGGCGTGCTCATCGTCCGCTCGTCCCGCGTCGGCAACGGCATCGTCGCCCGCAACGGCGAGGCCAACGACGACGAGCTGGATTTCGTCGCCAGCGACACCCTGAACCCGCAGAAGGCGCGCATCCTGCTGATGCTGGCCTTGACCAAGACGACCGATACCAAGGCCATCCAGAAGATGTTCTACACCTACTGAGCCGGTGACTGAGGGAGGCGGCATCCTGCTGGCAACAACCACAGGGGATTGGGTGTTGAGGTTCCGCCCAGGGGGCACAGTGCCCCCAACGGAGATGCCGATGCCCATCCCGCGCCGCCGCACCCTGACGGCTCTTTCCGCCGCGCTGATTGCCACCCTGGTCTGCGCGTTTCCCGCCGCGGCTCTGGAGACGGCCGGGCTCGTCGTGCTGATGCGCCATGCCGAGGCGCCCGGCACCGGGGATCCGGCCGGCTTCAGGCTGGGCGACTGCGCCACCCAGCGCAATCTCGACGGCGATGGCCGTGCCCAGGCGGCGCGGATCGGCGAGCGGCTGCGGCAGTTCGGCATCGATCAGGCGCGCGTGCTGTCCAGCCAATGGTGCCGCTGCCTCGACACCGCCCGCCTGCTGGACCTCGGCCCGGTGAAGGAGATGCCGGCCCTCAACTCCTTCTTCGGCCAGCCGGAGAAGGAAAAGGAATCGATCACCGCACTGCGCCAGTTCCTGGCCGACCTGCCGCAGGACGGCAAGCCGGTCGTGCTGGTCACCCATCAGGTCACCGTCACCGCCCTGACCGGCATCTTCCCGGCATCGGGCGAGGCGGTGTTTCTGCGGGCAAACGGCACCCCCGATCCGGAGCGGGTCGATCGGCTGACGATTCGCTGAAACGCAAAGCCGGGCCACAAAATCAGGCCGCAAAATCGAGGTGGCACGGTACCGCCCCCGCGACGGACCTGAACATCTGCGCCGTTGACCGGTCGCCCTCCATCGGTCTGGATTAGCCGCCCGACGCGGCTTTCCGTCGTGACGGTGTCTGGAAAAGGAACAATGTTCGTCAGGCGGATGAAATATTCTCATATACCAGGATTGAGGACCGGCGGCATATCGCGCCGGATTCACCGTGCCCGGATCCCGCTTTTACTGGCCGCGGCGGGATTTGGACTGGCCGGCTGCTCCACCTCCCACGTCACCACCCCGGCCCGCTCCGCCACCGAACAGCTGCTGATTTCCACCGCAGCCGATCAGGCGGCGGAACGTCTGGCCGGCCGGATGGCGGTGCAGGGCAGCGTCTATGTCGATGCCGCCGGGGTCGAGGGCTACGACACCAAATACGCCGTCTCCGCCGTGCGCGACGCCCTGCTGCGCCACGGGGCCGCCATGGCCGAAAACCGCGACAAGGCGGCCACCATCGTGGAACTGCGGGTCGGCGCCCTGTCGGTGGACAGCGAAAGCTCGCTGCTCGGCATTCCCAGCATCGACATTCCGCTGCCGGTCAGCGGCACCTCCTCCACGCCGGAGATCCCGCTGTTCAAGAAGGAGCTGACCCAGGGCGTTGCCAAGCTCGCCGCCACCGCCTACGACAAGAACTCCGGCTCGCTGGTCTCGTCCAGCGGGCCGCAATACGGCTTCTCCAACCGGGCGGAATGGGTTCTTCTGCTGATGCTGAGCTGGGACACCAACGATCTGCTGCCGCCCGACACCCGGCCCGATCCGAAGCCCTGGGATGACTGAACCGGAGGACCCGAGAGAATGACCGACGGCCTGTTCCCAACCTGGATGCTGTGGGCGCTGTTGTCGGCCTGTTTCGCGGCACTGACCGCCATCTTCGCCAAGGTCGGCGTCGAGGGCGTCAGTTCCGACATGGCGACGCTGATCCGGACCGCCGTCATCTTCGTGATGCTGGTCGGGATCGTCGTCGCGTCGGGCCAATCGCTGTCGCCGTCAGCGGTGTCGGGCCGGACATGGCTGTTCCTTATCCTGTCCGGCCTCGCCACCGGGGCGTCGTGGCTGTGCTATTTCCGCGCGCTGAAGCTGGGTCCAGCCTCGCAGGTGGCGCCGGTCGACAAGCTCAGCGTCGTGCTGGTCGCCCTGTTCGGCGTCCTGTTCCTGGGCGAGACGCTGTCAGGGCCGAACTGGCTCGGCGTCGTGCTGATCGCCGCCGGGGTCATCCTGCTGGCCTTCAAATGACGTGAAGGCATTCAGTTCCTCCCTCAGGCCGCCCGCACATGGCGGAGAAACTCTTCCGCCTGATCGCGCAGGGACAGCGCCTGCCGGCCCAGGTCGGCGGCGGCGGCGCGGACCTCCGACGCCATCACCCCGGTCTCATGCGCGGAGTGCGAGACCTCTTCGATGTTGTGGGTAACCTCGGTCGTGCGGTCGGCGGCGCGCTGGACCGACTGGGCGATGTCGGCGGTGGTGGCGCTCTGGTGGTCGGCGGAGATTGCGATGCGGCCGACAAGCTCACTGACCGACAGCACGGTGCGGCCGATCCCCCCGATCGCCTCCACCGCACGGCCGGTCACCGCCTGGATTTCCGCCACCTGCCGGGCGATGTCGTCGGTGGCGCGGGCGGTCTGGTTGGCCAGCGTCTTCACCTCGCCGGCGACGACGGCGAAGCCCTTGCCGGCCTCTCCCGCCCTGGCCGCTTCGATGGTGGCGTTCAGCGCCAGAAGGTTGGTCTGGCCGGCGATGGACTGGATCAGGGTCACCACCTCGCCGATCTTGCCGGCGGCGGCGGCCAGCCCGTCCATGGTGTGGTTGGTGCGGGTCACCTCCTCCACCGCGCTGCGGACCATGCGGGCGGACTCCTCCACCTGACGGCCGACCTCGCCGATCGAGCTGCTCAGTTCCTCCGCCGCACCGGCGACGGTGCGGACATCGTCGCTCGCCTCGCCGGCGGCGCTGCTGACGGTGTGGGCGCGGATGCTGCCGGTCTCGGCGATGTCGTGCAGGCGCTGGGCATTCGCCTGCAACTGCGTGGTGGTGGCGCTCAGCACGCCGACGACGCCGAGCAGCGAGCCTTCGAAGGACTGCGCCACCTCCTCCATCGCCGCACGGCGTTCCTGCACCGAGCGGGCGCGCTCCGCCGCCTGGGCCTCGTGCAGCTGGGCGACCTCCAGCGCGTTGTCCTTGAAGACGCCGAGCGCCTTCGCCATGCCGCCGATCTCGTCCCTGCGGCCCAGCGCCGGGATGGCGACCGACAGGTTGCCGCGCGCCAGTTCCTCCATCGCGGCGCGGATGCCGGACAGCGGCCGGAACATGCGCCGCGCCAGCAGCAGGCAGCCGGCCGCGACCAGCAGGGTCACCACGGCGCTGATCACCACGATCATCGCCTGGGTGTCGCGGATCGCCGCGAAGAACTCCGCCTTCGGGATGCCGACATAAAGGATGCCGACGACGCGGCCGTCCGGCGCCTTGATCGGATCATAGGCAGTGTAGAAGGGCGTGCCGAGAATGTCGGCCTGCCCGCGATAGGGCACGCCGCGGCCCAGCACCGCGTCGTAGACCGGCCCCTTCGCCAGGGTCGTGCCGACGGCACGGCTGCCGTCCGGCTTCAGCACATTGGTGGCGACGCGGCGGTCGCCCATGAACAGGGTCGCGGTGCCGCCGACCAGCCGCTTGACCCGGTCCACCGGCTCGAAGAAGTCGTTCAGGGCGCGATCGCCGGCGAACAGCGTGCCGTCGCGGGCTTCGAACGCCTGCCCATACTGGTTCAGCACGTCCCAGGCGACGCGCATGTTGGTTTCCTGCCGCTCAATCGCCACGCGGTCGGCGTAGCCGGTCAGCAAAAATTCATTGACACCGAATGTGGCAAAGGCAAGCAATAGGAGACCGCCTCCACAGAGCGCCACAGTCTTTCCCGCAAGTGACAGAGCCTTGATCGTCATACCCAACCCCCGATTTTATCCTGCCGTCGGCGCCTTGTTCTTTTTCTTGAGCACCAGCCCTTAGGGCAAACATCTCAGACAGGGAAAACGTGAGAAGAGTTAAGGAAAAGTTAGACAAAATCCCTGAATCGATTTCCGGTATTTGTCTCAGTCATACGGATTGATTGAAGAACAACAATCGATCGGAAAGCTTCGTTCGACAGTCGACGCCGCAGATCAATATCATTGCCGGCAGAGGCGGCAGCCGGGGATGATTCCATCACCCGGCGACGCCGCGACGATCGGTCACAACAAATCTATGAAATAGGTAATATGACTTGAACGGGGTAAGGCGACGATGGAAAGTCCGGCCCCGCCCCAACCCCAGCCCCTACGGTGTCCGGCCCGTTGCCGTCAGGCTGTCGACGATGCGCACCAGTTCCACGACGGAACGGGCCTCCATCTTGCGCATGGCCTGACCGCGGTGCAGCTTCACCGTCGCCTCGCTGAGGCCGAGATCGTCGGCGATCTGCTTGTTGCGCAGGCCGGACACCACCATCATCGTGATCTCGCGTTCGCGTGCGGTCAGCGTGTCGAAACGGGCGCGCTGGGTGGTCAGCCCGCGTTCCTGGCTGCGGCGTTCGCCATGGGCGGCGATGGCGGCGTGGATGGCGTCGAGCAGTTCCTGGTGATGCACCGGCTTGGTCAGGAACTCGAACGCCCCCGCCTTCATGGCGCGGACCGACATCGGCACGTCGGCATGGCCGCTGATGAAGATCACCGGCAGACAGTTGCCGGAACGCGCAAGCTCCGCCTGGAAATCCAGGCCGCTGCGCCCCGGCAGCCGCACGTCCAGCACCATGCAGCCGACGTCGATCGCTGGACTCTGGTCGACATACTGCTGCACCGAGCCGTAGCTCTTCACCTGCAAGCCGACGGAGTCGAGCAGCCCTTCCAGCGCTTCGCGAACGGCTTCGTCGTCGTCGATGATGACGACGGTTTCAAGCGCCACCACGGTTTCCGGCTTCCTCGCCATCATTTCCCTCCGGGCGACACGGGCAGCACGACTTCGAAGACACTTCCGCCGGCGGCACCGGGTGTCGCGGTCAGCCGTCCGCCATGCAGTTCCACGATCGACCGGCTGATCGACAGCCCCATGCCCAGCCCGTCCGGCTTGGTGGTGTACAAGGCGCGGAAGATGTCGTCGACATCGGCATCGGCGATGCCCGGCCCGCTGTCCTCCACCCGGACGCGGATCAGTCCTGCATCACTGCCGGTGACGATGCGCAGGCGTCGTTCGGGCAAATCGTCGGCGGACATCGCCTCGATGGCGTTCATCACCAGATTGAGCACCAGCTGCTGCAACTGCACCCGGTCGCCATGGACCCAGGGCGGTTCGGCCCGCAGGTCGGTCTCCACCGTGACGCGGGCGCGGCGCAGTTCCGCCCGCACAAGCTCCAGCGTGTCGGCGATCAACGCGCTGATATCGACCCAGCCGGGATCGACCGGGGTCCGGCGGGCCAGCGCGCGGATGCTGCGCACCACGTCGCCGGCCCGCTGGGCGTCGCGCACGATCCGTTCCACCACCACACGCGTCCTGTCGAGGTCGGGCTGCGGCTGCGACAGGTGCTGGAGGCAGGTGCCGGCGTTGGTGACGATCGCCATCAGCGGCTGGTTGACCTCATGCGCGACCGCCGCGGCCAGTTCGCCCATCATGGTCAGCCGGCCGATATGGGCGAGGTCGGCCTGGGCGGTCCGCAGCGCCTCGGCGATCCGGCGGCGCTGGGTCAGGTCGCGGAACACCAGGATCGAGCCGACCAGATCGCCGCGGTCGTCGATGATGGCGGAACAGCGTTCCTCGACGACGATTCCAGCCGGCTCCTCCCCGCCGCGGGGCAGCAGCCGGGACTGCCGTTCCGGCGGAGCGAACTCGCCGCTGCGCAGGACGACGGCGGAGAAATCCTCCAGCGGTTCCTGCGTTTCCTCGTCCACCGCGACGAAGACGGCGGACAGCGGCTGGCCGGCGGCCTCTGCGGCGGTCCAGCCGGTCATCGTCTCCGCCGCCCGGTTCATGAAATCGACCCGGCCGTCGCGGTTGCACAGGATGACGCCATCGCGGATGCTGGCCAGGGTGGCGGCATAGCGCCGCTCGCTGAGGCGCAGCCGGGTGTCGCTGGCATGCTTGTACAGCGCCATCTGGATCACCGTGCGCATCTGCGGCTCTTCGAAGGGCTTCAGCAGATAGCCGAAGGGCTCCGTCAGGCTGGCGCGCTGCACCACCTCGTCATTGGCGTAGGCGGTCAGGAAAACGATGGGGATGCGCTGGGCATCGCGGATCCGGCGTGCCGCCTCGATCCCGTCCATCTCCCCTTCCAGGCGGATGTCCATCAGGACCAGATCGGGCTGCTGGCTGCACGCCAGCCGGACGGCATCCTCGCCGCTGGCCGACATGCCGACCACCACATGCCCCATGCGGGAAAGTTGATGCTGAATATCGCGCGCAACGATGCGGTCGTCTTCGACGATCAGGATGCGTGCCGCGATCATTCACTTCCCCGATTACGCCCCTTCAAAGGAAAGGTGACGATGAATTCCGCGCCTGTGTTGAAGCTGTACTTCAAAGTTCCGTGCAACTGACTGCTCAAATCCGACACAAGCTGGAAACCTACGGTGTCCATCCTATCGGGATCGTACCCGCCGGGCAAGCCCACGCCGTCGTCCCGGACGGATAGCCGGCAATCCTGCCCGTCGGTGGTGAGGACGACCCGCAGCACCCCGCCCCGTCCGGCCGGGAAGGCGTGCTTCAGCGCGTTGGAGACCAGTTCGTTGACGATCAGCCCGCAGGGAACCGCGCGGTCGAGGTCCAGCTTCAGATCGTCCATCTCGGTTTCCAGCCGCACCGCCCCGGCATGGCGGGAATAGGCGCGCAGCAGATGGGCGCAGACCGATTCCAGATGTTCGCGCATCGGCACCCAGGCGAAGTTGCCCAGGCGATAGAGGCTTTCATGCACCAGCGCCATCGACCGCACGCGGTCGCGGCTGTCGGCGAACAGGGCGGCCACCGCCTCGTCCTCGATCCGGCGCGACTGGAGGTTCAGCAGGCTGGTGACCAGTTGCAGGTTGTTCTTCACCCGGTGGTGGATCTCCTTCAGCAGCGCGTCCTTCTCCTCCAGCGTCGCCGTCTCCAGCGAGGCCGCCGCCTGGGCGCCGAGCAGGGTCAGCACATTGACGCGCTGCGGGGTGAAGGCGTAGGTCGCCAGCGCGTTCTCCAGATGCAGCAGCCCGACGACGCGGCGGCGGCGGACCAGCGGCAGGCAGAGGATGGAGCGCGCCTCCGTCTCCTGGAAATAGGGGTCGGCCGACAGCGGGCCGGCGGCGCGGGTGTCGTCGACGATCACCGCCTCCTGGTCGCGGATGGCGCCATGGATGATGGAGTGGGGCAGCGGGAAACGGTCGGCATCCTCCTGCACCAGACGGACCGACACGCCGTAGAGGCCGGTGGTCGCCTCCGCCTCGACCCGCAGGCGTTCGCCGCGGGCGAGGATCAGCAGGCCGCGGCTGGCGCCGGCATGTTCCAGCACCAAGGTCAGCAGGGTGGTGGTCAGCTGCTCCACGCCCGCCTGATCGGAGACGGTGCGCAGCGTCTCAAGGAGGGAGGCCAGATCGACGCCGTCGAAGCCGCGCGGCGCTTCCGGCATCACCGCCTCGCCCGACTCCACCGCCAGCGACGGGTAACGGCGGGCCAGCTGCCGGACCTTGGCCGTCGCCCCCCAGACTCGATAGCGGTCGGCCGCCTCACGGATACAGGCCAGTTCCAGCGTCGGGATGCCCATGCGGCGGTAGAGGCCGGCGGCACATTCATGGGCCAGCGCCTCCACATGCGGCAAAGCGGTGCGGCGCGCGGCCAAAACGGCGCGGTCATAGCCGCGCATCGCATCCCCGGTCCGTCCATCGGTGCGTGCTGCCTCCGCCTCCACCAGGGCAAGGCGGGCGTCGAAGCTGTCGGCGCTGTGTCCGGCCCATTCGCGCAGCTGGGCAAGATGGCGGGACAGCGCCACGGCATGCCGGGCGCGCTCCTCCGGTTCCGCTCCATCCATTGCGCCCGCGCGTGCCAGGGCGGCATGGAAATGGAACTCCGCCATCTCCCAATGGCCCGATGTGGTCCACAGCAGCCCCTCGGCCCGCTCGGCCGCCTCGACCGCCGCCGCCATCTGGCCGGCGATGCAGCGGAGCTGGAGCGTGCGGATCCAGTGCCAGCAGGTGGCGATGTCCAGGCTGGGATTGGCCAGCAGCCGCGCCTCGAAGGCGGCATTGCCGAAGCCGTGCCCGTCGAAGGAGCCGAGATCGTCGGTCCGTCCGCGCAGGGCGCGCAGCAGTTGCAGCTGCGTCGTCAGGATGTCGGCGCACAGCCCGAACTTCACCTGCCGCACATAGGCGAGCCGTGCCTCCGCCGTGCGCTGTACCGTCGCCAGCGGATCGCCCGACGCCAGCATGCTGGTGACCAGCGTCACGCTGGTGAAGCCGCCATAGGTGACGTCGCCGGCCTCCCGCGCCTCCTCGAACGCCCGCAGGAGCAGGGGGCGTTCGCTGCGGATGTCGCGGGTCCAGGGCACGACATGATAGGCGAAGGTCATCAGCACCCGCGCCCGGTAGCGGGTCCGCCCCTGCCGCTCCGCCAGATCGTAGCCGAGCCGGCCGAACGCGTAGCCGGCCGCGTAATCGCCGAAATAGGGGCCGGCCATCATGCCAAGATAGGCGAAGCCGAGGGCGGAGGCATCGCTGCGTCCATGCTGGAGCGTCAGGTTCGCCATCCGGCAGAGGATCAGGCAGACGAGGTTGCGGTCGCTGAAGAAGGCCGGCGGCAGCGCGGCGGCCAGCACGTCCAGCGTCGCCCGGCTGTCGGGATCGCTCACCGCGGACAGCGCCGCCAGCGAGTTGATCGGCCGGTCGCCGATGGCCGCGCGCAGCCGTGCATATTCCTCCTGCGCCAGGGCCGCCGGCGGATGGGCCGGCCAGTCGACGCCGGCGCCGCGCAGATAGGCGAGGCAGGCGTCGATGGCCCGGTCGCTGCGGTCGATGGCGGTGTAGACGGTGACCAGCAGGGCGGTGATAGCGGCGCGGTCGGTCGGACATTCGGCGCGTCCGACCAGCCCGAGAAGCCGCAGCTCCGCCCGTTTCAGGTCGCCGCTGAGGAATTCGCATTCGGCCTGGAGATGCTCCAGCGCGAAGGCCAGCCGGTGCCGCCGCTCCCACCGGCCGCCTTCCAGCAGGCGCAGACCGCCCAGCGCATAGGCGAGCGCCGATCCGTGGGCGCTCGCCGCCTTGGCCTGATGGCCGGCGGCGAGGTGGAGCGTCGCCACCTCCTCCCGCTCGCGCCCCTCCTGGATCAGCGACAGGCAGCGGTCATACTGGCCGACCAGCGCGAACAGCCGCTCGCCCGACAGATCGGCTTTGAGTCCACGGTGCAGGGCGCGGGCGATGTCGAGGTGCAGCCTCCCGCGCTCCTCCGCCGGCACCAGGGCATAGGCGCCCTCCTGCACCCGGTCATGCAGGAAACGGTAGCCGCCGTCGGTGCGCAGGATCAGCCCTTCGGCCAGAACCGGCTCCAGGTCGCGCTCCGTCTCCGCCTCGGTCAGGCCGGCGGCCAGCGCCAGGGTGGCGAGGGGAGCGCTGGCGCCAAGGGCGGCGAGGCGGGCCAGCAGGTCGCGCGCCCGCGCCGGAAAGCGGCCCAGCCGTTCGGTCATCAGCGTGGCGATGCTGTCGCCCGACCGCGCCGTCTCCACCGCCGCCAGATCCCAGTCCCAGCGCTTCGCCTCGCGGTCGAACCACAGCCGGCCGGACCGTTCCAGCGCGGTCAGAAGCTGCACGGCGAAGAAGGCGTTGCCGCCGGTCCGCTCCTCCAGCAGGGCGGCCAGGGCCGCCACCTCGTCCGGCTTGCGGTCCAGGCTGTCGGCGACCATCCGGCGCAGATCGCCGGACGGCAGCGGCCCCAGCGTGATCTCCCGGCAATCGATGTCCGCACCGGCCTGCCCGGATGCGGAGCCCCGGATCCGCTCCATCAGGGCGGCCAGCGGGTGGTCCGGCCCCACCTCGTCGCTGCGATAGGCACCGACCAGCAGCAGATGGCCGATGCCGCCGTCGGCGACCAGCCGGTTCAGCAGGTCCAGCGTCGCCCGGTCCAGCCATTGCAGATCGTCGAGGAACAGCACCAGCGGATGGTCGGCGCGGGCGAAGAGCTGGAGCACGCGGCGGAACAGCAGGTCGAAGCGGTTCTGCGCCTCCTGCGGCGGCAGCGGCGGGACCGCCGGCTGTTCGCCGATCAGCAGCGCGAGGTTGGGGATCAGCGCGGTCATCAGCGCGCCGCCGTCGCCCACCGCCTCCGCAAGGCCGCGGCACCACAGGTCGCGGTGGGGGACCGGCAGGGCGAGGATGCGGCTGACCAGCCCGCGGAAGGCCTCCGCCAGACTGGCATAGGGCAGGTCGCGCCGGCCCTGGTCGAACTTGCCGGCGGCGAACAGGCCGCGCGGCGGCACCAGCTGTTCCTCCAGCGCGTGGACGACCGCCGACTTCCCCACGCCCGACCGGCCGGAAATCAGCACGATGCCCATCCGGCCGCGGCCGGCGACCTGATCGAAGGCGGCCTCGAGAACCGCCACCGGCTCCTCCCGGCCATAGAGCGAGGGCGGCGGCTCCAGCCCCTCCGGCAGGTCGCGCGAGCCCGGCGGAAAGGCGGGTATGTTACCCTGCGCGTCCCATAGCTGAAGGGCATGGGTGAGGTCGCGGACAAGGCCGTCCGCGGTCTGGTAGCGGTCCTCCGCCGTCTTGGCGAGAAGCCGCAGCAGGATGGCGGAGATCGCCGGCGGCAGGTCGGGGACGTGGCTGGCCGGCGGGATCGGTGCACGGGCGAGATGGCTGTGAACCCATTCGATCGCATCGCGGGCGACGAAGGGCAGCTCCCCCGAGAACAGCTCGTACAGCGTGACGCCCAAGGCATAGAGGTCGCTGCGCCGGTCGACCGGGCGGTTCATCCGTCCCGACTGTTCCGGGGCCATGTAGGGCAGCAGCGCCACCGGGCGCTCCACTTCCTGCCGCTGGGGAGCCGACAGGTCGGCGGCGCGGCCGAAGCCGGTCAGCCGCACCGCTCCATCCTCGCCGACCAGCAGGTTGAAGGGCCGCAGGTCGCCATGCAGAATCCCGCGGCGGTGCAGCTGCGCCAGGGCTCCGGCGATGCGGATCGCCAGGGCGAGCCGCTGGCGGAAGGCCGCGACGAAAGCCGAGGGCGCGGAGACGGCAGGTGCCGAGACCGCCAGCGCTGACAGCGGCTGCCCGCCCGGATCGGCCAGGGTCAGCACCGGCACGGCGCCATGGCGCAGCAGGTCGAGCGGCTTCACCGCCCAGGCGGGGTCGAGCCGCCGGGAAAGCTCATGCTCCCGCCGCAGACGGGCGAGCACCGCATCGGCGGGGACGCCCGCCTCCGCCATGCGCGCCAGGATGGGGAAGGGCTGGCCCGGCCGCGTCACCCGCAGCAGCCGGGTTTCCCCGTCGCCGCCGAGCGCGTGGGTGCCGGAGCCCGTCTCGGTCAGATGGTCTAGACTGGACTCCATGAATCGGCCTTTCCCCAGCGCAACCCCGACAGGATAGCGGCATTCCGCCGCAGATGGGGAAATTGCCGCGACGCGCCCTCACGGCGATCAGGCACAGGGAAATTCGGCGGATGTGCCGCGAGAGGCGCCGGCCGGCAGGACGGCGTCGGCCCCCGTATTGCGCCGCCGCCAGCTGCGCGGCGATATGCCGACCAGACGGCTGAAGGTGCGGGTGAAATGGCTCTGGTCGGCGAAGCCGCAGGCCAGCGCCACGTCGGCCAGCGTCTGCGACCCGTCGCGCATCAGGGTCTTGGCATGGTCGATGCGCCGGTGCAGCAGCCACTGGTAGGGCGTGGTGTTGGCGGTCCGGCGGAAGGCGCGGACGAAATGCCCGACCGACAGCCGGCATTCGGCGGCAAGATCGGCCAGCCGGATTTCGCCGTCGAGATTGGCGGCGATCATCTCCTTCACCCGCTTTTCCTGCCAGGGCGCCAGCGTTCCCGCGGTCCTGACGGTGCTCACCCGGCCATAGGCGGTCACGATATGGGTCGCCAGCGCCGAACAGAGATGATCGATATAGAGCAGGCTGATCCGCTCCGGATACTCCAGCGTCGGCAGGACGGCCGATGCCAGCGCCCGCACCGTCGGGTCGTCGACCGGGCTGCTGGGCGTGATGGACAGATCCTCCAGCCGGCCGCCATGGAGGTCGGGGCAGGCGCTTTCCAGCGCCGTCCAGGGCAGATGGAAGGTCAGCGTGTCGAACGCCGTGTGCATGCGGCAGTCGATCTTGCGGCGGTAATCGTGGATCGTGGTCAACCCGGCAATGTTGGCGGGCTTCTCCACCCGCCGGCCGTCGACCCAGATGTCGGAATGGAAATTGGACAGATGGTGGCTGACCAGAAAGGCATCCTCCGGCACCGGACTGAAATGGCCGACGCCGCCCGTCATGCAGCGGACCCGCGCCACCCCCACCATGCCGCTGCCCGACCCGAGCACCAGCACCTCCGGTTCCTCCGGCGTCGGGACGTAGCGCATCCGCAGATTGGTCTGGTTGGCCGCGGCCATGGGGGCGTCTCCGTTGGCTTGCTGGCAGGGCTCCCCAGGAAAGGAAACCGCCGCCCGACTTGCCCACACAGGGTAAACGCGACCATATGCCGCAAACCACTAGACGCAGATTAACCTCGGCAGTGTTTAGGTCGAGCGACCCTAGACCTTGGTTTAGGTTCTCAACCTTCAGCACAGGATTTTCCCCATGCGATCACTAAAGGCGCAATTTCGGAATTAGCGATTCCAGGAGAGATGGCGGCCGAGCGCGGCGATCACCAGCGCAGTCACCACCGCATCCTCCCGAAGAACCGGAGTGCACAAACTCCGCCCGCAAAGCAAGGAAGGCCGCCGGAGAACATTCCGGCGGCCTTCCTGTGGCGTCGGCCCCGATCAGACCGGGATCGGGTTCTCGGCGATGTAGCTGTTGAAGCCCATGACCAGGGCATGTTCGTTCGGGCCGGCATTGTCGCGCATCGGGCGGGCGCTCTCGACGATGGCCTCCTCGGCGTTGGTGCCCAGGGCCGCCATCGTCTGTTCGATGAAGGCATCCAGCGGCATGGCGCGCGGGTCGTCGCCCTTCTTGATCAGGTCGGTGTTGACCCAGGGCGGCGCGATTTCCTGCACGGTGACGCTGGTGTCGCGCAGCATGAAGCGCTGGGACAGCGTGTAGCTGTGCAGCGCCGCCTTGCTGGCGGAATAGACCGCGGTGGTGGCCAGCGGCGTATAGGCGAGCACCGAGGTGTTGTTGACGATCACCGACCGCGGCTGCGCCTTCAGATGCTCGATCAGCGCCGAGGTCATGCGGATCGGGCCAAGCAGGTTGGTGGTGATGATCGACTGCGCCTGTGCATCGTCAATCGGGCCGGAAGCGTCGTCGAACGGCATGATGCCGGCGTTGTTGATCAGGACATTCAGCGTCGGGTTTTCGGCCATCAGCCGCTCGGCCGCGGCCTGGATGCTGATCGGGTCGGTGATGTCGAGTTCGACGCCCTTCATGCCGGGGTTGGCAGCGGTCACCTCGTCCAACAGGGCCTTGCGCCGGCCGGCGATGATGACCTGATTGCCCAGCTTGTGGAACGCCTCGGCCAGACCGCGGCCAATGCCGGAGGTCGAGCCCGTGATGAAGATGGTGTTGCCGGTGAGTTTCATGGCGTGATGTCCGTCCCTGTCTGAATTTTGCAAGTGGAAGCGTTCGGAGAATCGAAGTATTCCCCAAGGAAGCTTTGTTCTGGATGATGTTAGAACCTACCGCACCCGAAGTTCCGGCGGAGCCATATCTAGGTATTAATGGCCGCCCCGAGCATTCGAACCCCGGATGCCGCCTATTCCAGCGCCGAGACGCGGCCGCTCTCGACGGACCGGCGGACCACCTGCGGCGGCTGGCCGTAGGCGCGCAGGAAGGCGCGGCGCATGCGCTCGCGGTCGGCGAAGCCGGTTTCACGGGCGATGACGTCCATCGGATGGTGCCCTTCCTCCATCATCACGCGTGCCGCCTCCAGCCGCAGATGCTCGACCGCCTTGGCCGGGGTCTGGCCGGTTTCCTGGCGGAACAGGCGGCTGAACTGGCGCGGGCTGAGATTGGCCGCCTCCGCCAGCTCCTCCACCGACAGCGCGTTCTTCAGGTTTTCCTTGGCATGGACCAGCGCCCGCCGGACCCGGTCGGAGCGCGGCTCCAGATCGAGAAGAGCGGAGAATTGCGACTGCCCGCCCGGCCGGCGCAGATAGACCACCAGCTTGCGCGCCACCGCCTTCGCCACATCGGCGCCGAAATCATCCTCGACCAGCGCCATGGCAAGGTCGATGCCGGCGGTCATCCCGGCCGAGGTCCAGACATTGCCGTCGACGCTGAAGATGCGGTCCTCCTCCACTTTCACGGCGGGGTAGAGGCGCTGAAGGCTGCGGGCATGGCTCCAATGGGTGGTGGCGCGCCGGCCGTCGAGCAGGCCGGCCTCCGCCAGCACATAGGCGCCGGTGCAGATGCCGGCGATCCGGCGCGAGTCGGCGGCGGCGTCCCGCAGATAGGTCAGCAGCCCCGGTGTGCTGGGTTTGACCCGCAGCGATCCGATGGTGACGGTGGTGTCGTGGAAATCGCCGCCGAACGGGTGGGTCTCGATGGCGAAGCCCAGGGAGTTGCGCACCGGCCCACCCCGCTCCGACAGGACATGCACCTGATAGGCCTGCCTGCCGAGCACGAGATTCGCCATCTCGAACGCAGACAGCGCGGCCATCCCCATCACCTGGAAATCATCGAACACCACGAACCCGATGGTGAGCATGTCCCTCTCCGCCTCGCCCTCTGCCCATCCCGCAGCCGGCACGCCCGACGGCGTTGCGGCTGGAACCAGACTATGCGGCGACTGGTTTGTCTGGAATGTCAAAGATCCGATGATTCCAGACATCGCAGCGGTGGAAGGCAGTCCGTCTCCGCCCGGACCGGCGGCCGGACATAGCCCCTGAACCCCGTCCAAAAGACGCGTGCATCCTTCTATATCGCCATCGCGCCGGCCGATAGCGTGGTCCGACAAAGCCGGTCGCCGCGACAGCGCGACCAACGACCGCAGGAGACATGGACCATGATGCTCAACTGGAACGAATATCGTCAGCAGGTGCTCACCGGCGTCGGCGAAATCGCCAAGCTCAGCCCCGATACCGTCCGGGGCTATGCCGGGCTCAGCGCCGCCGGGCAGAAGAAGGACCTGCTGGGCGCCAAGACGCGTGAGTTGATCGCGCTCGCCGTCGCCGTCAGCCTGCGCTGCGACGGCTGCATCGCCGTGCATACCGAGGCGGCGATCAAGCATGGTGCCAGCCAGGACGAAATCGCCGAAGCGCTGGGCGTCGCCATCGCGCTCAACGCCGGTGCGGCGCTGGTCTATTCGACCCGTGTGATGGACGCCTACGCCGCACATGAATGAACCGGAGGCGGCGGTCCCCGACCGTCGGGCCGCCGTCCCCCCTTCCGGCAACCGGCGCCGTTACCGCTCTTCCACTTGGTCGGCCTGATCGGTGCCGTCGATCTGGCGTTTGTGCCGCCACAGCCGGGGAGCCTCGCCGGTGACGCGGCGGAAGATGCGCGAGAAGTGCGACTGGTCGGAAAATCCGCAGTCGAGCGCGATCTGCGACAGCGGCGTGGTCGTGGTTTCCAGCAACTCCTTCGCCCGCTCGACCCGTCGGCGCACGATATAGCTGTGCGGCGGGCAGCCGAAGCTGTCCTTGAAGCTCTGGCAGAAATAGCCGCAGCTGAGCTTCGCCGCCGCCGCCAGATCGCGGTTGCGGATGGAACCGGCCAGATGGGCGTCGATGTAGGCGGTCACCCGCCGCATCTGCCAGGCCGCAAGTCCGGTTTTTGCCGGCCCGGCTTTCTCCGGCACGGCATCGTCGGACACAAGAATGGCGCTGACCCGGCCGCCATCAGCAGCTTGGAGCCGCGCCAGGGCCAGCGAAAGACATTCCTCCACCGACTGCCGGTCGGGCGCCAGCATGTCGCGCGCCGCCCGCAGCAGCCAATCGGCCGCGGCGGCCAGCCTGTCGCCATCGTCGTCCGAATACTGCCCTACCGGTTGCCGTCCGACGAGGGCCGGAACCGGCGCCGCCGGAAGGTGCTGCGGCGTCTCGAAAGCAGCCGAATGCATATCGTTCTCCTGCACGTGGTCACCTTGAGGGCGACAGTGCCGGAGGCGTTTGCCAGCCGGAACCCATACTCAGGTATCGATAGCCGGCCGGATCGGGACAACCTCGGGTGATCAGCCGCTCACACAACATCTTGGATGCGCAGCGGTGGCACCTGACGGCCTGCGGCACTGAGCCCCCGGCCCGCGCCCCATCGTCAGGCCACCGGCCGATGGTCCCTCACCCTTCCACCAGTTGCAGGCGCTCGGGCGGGGAGGAGGCGAGTTCGGACCAGTCAAGCTCCTGCTCCAGCGCGTGGAAGACATCCTCGTCGATGGTGCCGGCCCGACGCATCTCGGCAAGCCTGCGGCGCTTCACGGCGATCATGTCCCGTTTCAGGCGGTCGCTCTCGCTGACCTCCCGCGGATGCTGCCCGGCGGCCGTGGCCGCCCGCGCCTCTTGGAGAGAGTCCAGTTGCGCCCGCGCCGCCTCATCATCATGTGCCTCAAGCGCCGCAATGGCGGCGTCGATCAGAGCGATCCGCGCGGCAGACAGCTCCCGGTCGAAGGAATCGTCCGGCGGAAAGCGCAGGCGGACGATCAGCGGCCCGAGCGTAAGCCCCTGCACCACCAGGGTGCCGAGCAGAACGGCGAAGGCGCACAGCACGATCAGGTCGCGTTCCGGGAAGCTTGCCGGCAGGGCCTGCGCGGTCGCCAGCGTGACCAGCCCGCGCATGCCGCACCAGCCGACGACCAGCCCCTGCCCCACCGTGGGACCATCGTGCCCGCCCTGGCGCCGCACGACGAAGGCGGCGGCACGGTTGTAGGCGAGAACCCAGACCACGCGCACCACAACCACGGCCAGGAACACCGCCGCCGCGACGCCGGCCGCCTGCCAGAACCGGTCGCCTTCCAGCCTGCCGATGATCGCCCTTGCCTGGAGGCCCATCAGAAGGAAGGCCAGGACGTTCAACAGGAAGACCACGGCCTCCCAGACGGAATAGGAATGGACGCGGTCGCGGGGCGGCTGCCGCTCCGGCGCGGATTGCGCGACCGTCATGGCGAAGGCGACGGTGGCGAGAATCGCCGAGAAATGCAGGCGTTCCGCGATCACCCAGGTGCCGAAGGTGGTCAGGAACTCGAAGATCGTGCCGCTCAGCGTCCCGGCCAGCCGGGGCGCCAGCAGACCATAGATGCGGCCGACCAGAACGCCGACCAGCAGCCCGCCGGGCACCGCCAAAGCGAGTTGCGGAAGCAGGTTCTCCGGAATGGCCCCGCCGGCCATCCCGGACTGGACCGCCACCGCGGCGCTGAAGATCAGCAGGGCGACGGCGTCGTTCAGAAGGCTCTCGCCCTGTAGAACGGTGACGGTGCGCCGCGGCAGGGCAAAGCGCCCGAGCATGGCCGCCGCCGCTGCGGCATCGGGCGGCGCCACGATGGCGCCCATGGCGATGGCCGCGGCGATGGGAAGTCCGGCCAGCGCGATGCCGACCCACGCGACCGCCGCGGTCGTCAGGATGACGGCAACGGCGGCGAGGGCCAGCAGCGGCGCCCAATTGCGCCGGAGCGCCGAAAAGGGCGTGTCATAGGCCACGTCCACCAGGGCCGGCGCCACGAAGAGCGCCAGCGCCAGTTGAGGGTCCAGCGTAATGTCGGGCGCCGGGATGTCGGGTGCCCAGGGCAGCGCCGCCACCGCCACGCCGGACAGGCACAGGATGGTGGGATAGGGAACGGAAAAACGGCGCGAGAGTTGGAGCAGCAGGACAGCAACCAGAAGCAGGATCAACGTGCTCTCGAACAACGCCATGAGCGACCGCGCCTTTCTCCCTGAGGCGGCTGGCTTTACGACCAGCGTTCCGCCGGAGAGTCCGGTATGACGCACCCCGTCGTGGCCGGGCAATCGCAATTTGATCAGTGCCGCGCATAGCGGAAGGCGGTGCTGACGGCGACAAGGCCGGAGATCAGCAGGAATTCGATGCCCTTGGCCGACCCGATCAGGTCGGACGACAGTTGCATGGTCAACGCGAAGGCGGCGGTCAGCGTCACGATCGCCAGCGTCGCCGCGACACCCATGGAGCGCAGAGCCAGGATCGCCGCACAGGCGATGGCGGCCAGAAATGAACCGGCAGCGGCGGGAGAAATGCCGGTATGGACCGGGATCAGGTCCGAGGCACCGCTGCCGAGCTGACCGGCAACCGACAGCAGATGGTTGCCCAGCCAGCCGAGAAGGCGCTGGTTGCCCGACGGCATCATCAGCAAATCCAGCACCCCGCGGACGACGGAGCAGCCGGCGCTTTGCAGCTTGCAGGAAAGGGTCGAGAGGGTGTCACCGCTGGCGACATAGAGCGAACTGGATTGGCTCATGATCCGCGTCCTTGGACCTTCGGGAGAGATCTGGATCAGGCCGGACGCGAATGGTTTGCCGTGCCGGTCAGTGCCAGAACGTTAGATGTTCCGCGCAGGGCGATAAACCGCGCATTGCACAGAAATTTGTTGCGTACTGGGCGACAATTTTACGCCTTGCTGCCGGGCGCGCTCACCGATGGTCGGCGTCGCCCGCCAGATCGAGGCGGGCCACCAGGAAATCCAGGAAGGACCGCAGCTTCGGCGGCTGAATCCGGCCGCCGGGAAAGACCGCGTGCAGGTCGACATCCGATCCCTTCCAACCATCGAGTACCGGCTGCACCTGTCCGGCCGACCGATAGGGCCGCATGGCGAAGTCGGTCGCGAGGACCAGCCCGCCGCCGGACAGCAGCGTCGGAATCAGCATCTCAGGATCGTCGGCCGTCATCACCGGATCGATGGGCACATCAAGCCCACCCTCGGGCCCATCTTCGGGCCGGCCCCCGTCGTCCCTGAACAGGCGCCAGCCATAGCCGGAGGGGCGTCGGGCGGACATGTTCGCCAGCGTAAGATGCCGGATCAGGTCGTCGGGATGATCCGGCATCCCATGGGCAGCACAATAGGATGGGGCGGCGTAGACATGGCGGCACAGGACACCCAGTTTGCGGGCCGCCATGGCGGAGTCCTGCAACGCCCCCATCCGGATCGCCAGATCGATGTCCCGCGCCACCAGATCCAGATTTTGGTGGCTGAGCACCAGATCGATGCGGACATCCGGATAGCGGGCGCGGAATTCGGGCAGAAGCGGTGCGATGACCTTCATCCCGAAGGACGGCGGGGTGGTGACCCGCAGCCAGCCGCGCGGTGCGTCGCGAAGCTGGGCAACGGCGCTTTCCGCCTGCTCCAGCTCTTCGGCGATGCGGCGGCAGCGGTCGAAATAGACGGTCCCCGCCTCGGTCAGCCCGATGCGGCGGGTGGTCCGGTGCAGGAGCTGGATGCCGAGCCGCTGTTCGAGATCCCGCACCTTGCGGCTCAGCGTCGTCTTGGGCAGCCGCAGCCGCCGGGCGGCCTTCGTGAAGCTCCCCTCCTCCACCACCTTCACGAAGGCGATGGTGTCGTTCAGGTCCTGCATCTGCACCCGCCGATTGGATCGGATTTCGGCACAATGTTGCCCAAGCCTGACGGGTAATCAAGCCTGCCATCCGGTGCTAGGTGGTGGATGGGCGCAGCGGCTGGAACGAACGCCGCCGCGAGCTTCGATATCCGGGACCGCTCCTAAGGACAGACACGATGAAACCACATACGCTCCTGCTGGCCGCCGGCCTGCTGTTCGCAGCCATACCGACCGGCCATGCCGCCGATACGGCCGCCAGCAAGGCCGCCAACAAGGCCACTGACCACACCGCCCCCCAATCGACGGCCCAGCCCTCCGCAGCCGGAGTCTACCGCTTCGCCGTCGGCGATCTCCGCGTCACCGCACTCAGCGACGGCACCCTGCCGCTCGGCATCAAGCCGCTGGTCAAGGGATTGCCGCCGGAGCGGATCGACGCGCTGCTGGCCGAGCGGTTCGAACGCGATCCGCTGGAAACCTCCATCAACGCCTTCCTGATCGACGCGGGTTCGCGCCTGCTGCTGGTCGACACCGGCGCCGGCCAGCTGTTTGGACCCTATGGCGGCAAGCTCCCGCTCAGTCTGGCCGCCGCCGGTTACCGCGCCGATCAGGTCACCGACATCCTCCTCACCCACATCCACACCGATCATTCAGGCGGGCTGGCGCTGGATGGACGGATGATGTTCCCGAACGCCACGGTCCATGTCGGAAAGGCCGACCTGGACTTCTTCCTCAACCGCGACAACATCGCCAAGGGATTGCAGCCCCGCCACTATGACGAGGCGGTCGCCACGGTCGCTCCCTACGTCAAGGCAGGCAAGGTGAAGCCCTTCACCGACCGCAGCGAAATCCTGCCGGGCGTCACCGCGATCCCCACCCCCGGCCATACGCCCGGCCACGCCTTTTACCGGGTGACGAGCCGCGGCGAGAGCATCGAGTTCTGGGGCGACGTCATCCATGTCGGTCCGGTGCAGTTTCCGCATCCGGAAGCCACCGTCGCCTTCGACATCGACCAGGATGCCGCACGCGCACAGCGTCTGAAGCGCTTCGCCGAGGAGGCCGGCAGCGGCCAGCTGACCGCCGCCGCCCATCTCAGCTTCCCCGGCCTCGGCCGCCTGACACGCGACAGCGACGCCTATCGCTGGGTGCCGGTGGAATACCGAAATCGGGATTAGCAGCAGCGCTTCCGGGCAGGTCGTCGCTGCCTACAGCCTGTCGAGAAGTGCGGCGGCTTCGCGCAGGTCGGGGGTGTCGTGTCCCTCGGAAAAGCCGTCATAGACGGTGGAAAGGATGGACGCGGCGTCCGGCAGCCCCCCGGCCTCCAGATGTCGCCGGGCCATGCTCATCGCCGTCCGCAGGCGCCAGGCCTGGGCACCTTGTGCATCGGCGATGTCCATCGATTGCCGCAGCAGCCTCTCCGCCGTCTCCGCGTCACCGGCATTTTCCGACTTCAGGCGGAGAAGTTCGGCCGTCGCCCAGTGTGTCGGACCGTCGCTCACCTCGTCAAGGATGGCCGGCGTGAGCAAACGCGGAGCGACGGTCGCGAGCATCCGGACGCGCCTGTTCCGATGGACGTCGGCGAACCGCGTCGACCGGCGCAGCGCCGCGATCTGATGATCCTGGCCCTGCCGCGCCTCCAGCGCCAGCTGGTAACACGACCCATAGGTGCGCCAGACGAACAGGGAGCCCTCGCTGGTCTTCTCGACCAGCAGCTCGGCATAGCGCGCCGTCAGATCGTAATCGCCGCACCAGAAGGCCACCGGACAGGCACCGAGCGACAGGGCGAAGCTCAGGGAGAGCGCATGGCCCGACGCCAGCCCCTGCTCCACCGCTTCCTGCATGGCCTCCCGCGCCCGGTCCGGATAACCCTGGAGCCAGGAAATCCGCGCCAAATGGGTGTGGGAGACGATCCGCTGTTCGAACTGGTATCCCCTCAGGCTCGATCCGGTGGTCGGAGCCGGTGCGCCCAGGCACCGTTCGGCGAAGTCGCGGGCGCGGTCGAATTCTCCCACCGTGAGCAGGCCGAGCGCCATCATGCGCTGGTGCATGGACTCCGCCCCCGGGTCGGCGGGACTGCCCAGCAGATCGCCGAACCGCTCCGCCGCCTCCAGCGCCTCATGGTCCTGCTCCCGCGCCAGATAATAGAGCCACAGCCCCCACAGGGCACGGCGCTGGTATCCGACGTCGCCGAGCTGCCGTGACAGCTCCAGGCCGCGCAGCAGCACGGCACTGACCTCCGGCGCGGGACCGAGCGAGTTCCACAGCGCCGGCCCCAGATGGGCGGTGATCGCCATTTCCGACTTCAAATCCGGCTGAGGCTGCCGACGGATGGCCTGGAGCACCGTTTCTGCGCGCCGGCGGAATTCGTCGGTCAGTGACAGCTGGAACCACATCGGCGCCGAGGCGACGGTCAGATCGACGGCGGTCGCCAGATCCCCGGCCGGCGACAGGGACCATTCCAGGGCGCTGCGGACATCATCCACCCGGGTCCCGTACACGATTTTCCAGGCGGCGGTGTTCGTCGACTGCGATCCGGCCAGCATGCGGCAGAGATGCCGCGCCAGATTGCGGCTGACCACCTCGGCCTCGCCGCTTTCCTGAAGACGTTCCGCCGCATACTGGCGGGTGGTTTCCAGCAGACGGAACTGGACGCTCTGCTGCCGGTGCTCCACCGACAGCAGCGATTTCCCGGCCAGTTCCGAGATCGCCTCGACGACATCCTCCTCCGAAATCGCCCCGAAGGCCGCGACGCCGATGGACAGGTCGCCGGTGAAAGAGCCGCGGATGGCGGAGAGCCGGCGCAGGACGATGCGCTCGCGCTCGTCCAGCAGGCGATGGCTCCACTCCAGCGTCGCCCGCAGGGTCTGGTGACGGGGTAGCGCGGTCCGGCGGCCGCCGCGCAAAACGTCGAAGGCCCTGTCCAGGCTCGCCGCCAGACCATGGATGCCCAGCAGGGGCACGCGGGCCGCCGCCAGTTCCAGGGCGAGCGGAACGCCGTCCAGATGGCGGCAGAGCTCCGCGGCCACCGGCGCATCGGCATCCGACAGGCTGAACATCCCGTCGCCGGACGACACCCGCTCGACGAACAGCTCCACCGCGGGGTAGGTCAGCGCCTGCTCGGCGGTCAGCGTGGGTTCCTGCCCCGGCGGAACCGGCAGCGGCGGCAGGCGGTGGACCCATTCGCCCTGGGCGCGCAGGATCTCGCGGCTGGTCACCAGGATGTCGATGTCGCGGGCGGTCGTCAGGATGCCTTCGACGACGACGGCGACCTCCTCGATCAGATGCTCGCAATTGTCGAGGATCAGCAGGGCGTCCAGCCCCTTCACCGCCGCGAGGAACCCCTCCAGCGCACCCTTGCCGCCGCCGGGAAGCTTCATCACCTGCGCGATGGTGCCGCACACCAGCGTCGGGTCGGACAGCGTGCTGAGATCCACGAAATAGACGCCATCCCGGTGGCTGCCGGCGGACAGTTGCGCCACTTCGACGGCGACGCTGGTCTTGCCGATGCCGCCGACGCCGGTGATGGTGACGAAGCTCTTCTCCGCCAGCTTCCGCACGAGGTCGTCGATCGTCTCGTCGCGCCCGATCAGCCGATCGATGTTGCGAGGCAACAGGCTCGACAGATCCGCTTGCGGCGCCGAGGCGGGGACGGAAGTGCCCGCCCCGGGCTCCGCCGACAGCGTCCGGACTGTTCCGACAAAGCGGTAGCCCTGCGCCGGAATGTTTTCGATGTAGTCCGTGCCGACGTCGTTCTTGCCCAGAAGCTTGCGCAGGGAGCCGATGTGAACGCGGATGTTCGCTTCTTCGACGAACAGCCCCGGCCAGACGCGGGCCATGATGTCGCGGTTGCTGATGACCGCGCCGGCCTGTTCCAGCAGCAGGGCGAGAATGGCCTGGGGCCGGCTGCCCACCTTGACGGCAACGCCGTCCTTCAGCAGCCCGCGCATCGGGGAAAATCGGAAAGGTCCGAAGGCGACCTCGTTCTGCTCCATAGGGGGAGCCGTCGCGGGCCGCAGCTGGGAAACCGCCGGCTCTCCGAATAAAGGCGACTCAGTCAAAGGGTGCGTCCACCAGCCCGCCGACGGCAAAGCGGTGACACAAGCTCCTGCACGCCTCCGTCTTCTTCAGGTCATCGAAGGCAAAAGAAATCGTCATTTCCCGGCGCTATGCATACGTAAGATCTTCCCCATGATACGTACACCAAGCCCAGGGTCAACGTATCAGAAAGATGGTATGGACAGGCGCAGGCGGATGCGTCCACGCCCGCCGTCAGCGCCCCCCGGCGCCCTCCTCCGCCATGCCGGTCTCGACCCCGATGGCGTCGGCCCAGCGGCTTCTCACCAGTTCCACCGCGCGTTGCCGGGTAAAGGCGCCCGACACGATGATGGCGGACGGAAAGGCCGCCCGGAAGCGGGTGGCGGCGGCGCTGTCCTCATAGGGCAGATGGCCGAGCGGCGCCCCATCCGCGGCGGTGCGGACGAGATGCACGAAGGGAAGCTCCTGCCCCCCCAGCGTCGTCAGGAGGGTGGCGAACAGTGTGACCGGATCGGAATCCGACATGCCGCGGAACTGGCCGAACGGCGACAGGCGGACGCCAACCCGCTCCACCGACCAGACGCCGGCCACCGCATCGACCAGTTCGCACAGGAAGTTCAGCCGGTTCTGGATCGATCCGCCGTAGCGGTCCGTGCGCCGGTTCACCCCGTCCTGAAGGAACTGGTCGGGAAGCGAGCCGTCCGCCGCGTCCAGTTCCACGCCGTCGAAGCCGAGGCGCTTCGCCTGCTCGGCCGCGCGGCGGAAATCCTCGATGACCGCATCAATGCCGGCGCCGTCCAGGGCTGCCGCCAGCATGGAGTCCTGCCCCGCGTGCCGTCCGGAATGCCACAGCCGCGCCACCACTCTGGCCTTCCTGACATGCGCCAGCGCGATCGCCCCGCCCCACGCCGCAGCCGCCCCGGGCGCATCGAACCCGTCCAGGAAGGGGGCGGATGCCGCCGCCGCGGAAACGGGTACGGGGGGCGTGATGACCAGACCGCCCGGCGAGACATGCCGGACGCAGGCGCCGCAATCGGCCGCCGATTGGCGCTCGCCGGTCCGCCCATGGTCGCTCGCCGCCGCCATGACGACGCGATGGGCAAGATCAAGGGCGCCGATATTGATGGGAAGAAACAGCTTTTCCATTCCGGTACCTTCCACCGGATCAAAACCGCATCGCAGCGCAGCCAGGCGCTGGAGTTTCAATCATGCCGAAAACCGCCATCCCAGGCTCAACCATGCCGGACCCAGGGCTGCTTGTCCTTCTGCACCGTCCGCAGCCCCGGGGCTGAGCGGAAGACGGAAACGGGTGCCGCCTCGGTGCGCTTGGGAAGCGATGGCGGAGCGGAGTCCGCACGCACCGACGCCACCAGCCCGATGATGCGGTGCGCCATCTCGTCGGCGCGGTCCATCTCGGCCTCGATCAGGCGGGACATCTTCTCCGCATCGGGACAGGCGGCACCGTTGCGCTCCATCCAGCGCCGCCGCGCATCCGACGCCAGCCGGATGGAGGTCACGGCGTTGACCAGCGTCCTGACGTAGGAGACGTAGGCGTTGATCTCCGCCTCGCCGAATGCGTGCGCTTGCATCGCGAAGGCGTCGGCTTCGGGCCAGCGCTGGTGCGGCGATGTCGGCAGTGCACCGTCGTCATGGGCGGAAAGGTGAGCCATGTCCCCTGCTCCTCTTGCGTGTTGTTCTGAGGGGAGTGTGGCCGGGCGGCGGTCGTTACGCGAGTAAAGCGTTGTAAAGACCGCCGGCCCTTTACGCGCCCCTTCATCCACGGCGCCGCCGTGCCGTCCGCGCTACGGAAGGGGCTTGGCAATCCTGCCGAAGCTCCGCAATATTCTTTTGTATGCATGCACCTCCGTGATTCCCGCTGGAGAGTCGGCACGCCTGTGTCGTTTGATTTGATTGATGGAATCGACCATGACGGTAAAGCGACGGGATCTGCTGACGGCCAGCGCGGCGGGCATGTTCCTGGCCTCGGTAAGGCCATTGGGTGCACAGGTGGGTGCACAGGCGCAGGATGCTCTTTCCATCGTGCTGCCCAACCAGTTCATCCTGGCCTTCATCGACGTCCTGTTCGCGCAGGCCGGCGGGTATTTCGAACGCGAGGGGCTCCGGGTCGGCATCGAGGAGGCTCGCGGCTCCTCCATGGCGTTGCAGCAGGTTCTGGGCGGGAACGCGACGATCGCCCGCATCGGGGCAGTCGATCACATCCGGGCCAGCGCGCAGCCGGCGGGCCGCGACCTCGTCGCCTTCGGCACGGTGCAGCAGAGTTCCCCCTGGTTCGTGGTGAGCCTGCGGGACAAACCGGTGAGCGGGCCGCAGGACATGGCGAACCGGACGGTCGGCATCCAGTCGGTCGGCGGCACCACGGAAACGCTGCTCGACATCATGCTGGCGGCCCGCGGTGTGGACCGCACCGCTGTCCAGCGGGTGGTCGTGAACAATTCGCCGGCGGGGGTCGACCTGATCCGCCAGGGCCGGATCGACGCCTATTTCGTGACCGCCAGCATCGCGGTCGCATTGCAGAAGAGCGGCCAGCCCGTTCACCTGTGGAACACCGATACTGTCGCTCCGACGCCGGGATTCTGCTACGCGGGCAAGAGCGAGGTGATCGAGCGGCATGGGCCCGTGATCCAGCGCTACGTCCGCGCCGTCCGCACCGCACTGCTCGACCTGATCGATGGCAAGGTCGCCGTCGCGGACGCGCTGAAGGCCATGGAACGCTACGACATGGCCGAAGCCCGCAACCCGGAGCTTGCCGCCGCGATCTACAAGGAAAACATCGCCTTCCTGCTGGCGGACGGCCGCGAGAACCTGCTGCGCAACGTGCCGAAACGCTGGCAGAGCGCCTACGACCTGATGGTTTCCTGCGGGTTCGCTCCACCGAACATGAAACAGGAGGATCTTTACACCAACCGGTTCATCGACGCGCTGTGAGCGGGACCGGCGTTGCCAGCAGCGGCGGGCGGCCACCCCTGATCGCCCTTACGGGGGTCGGCAAGATCTTCGATGCCGGTGCCGGGGCGGCGCCGGCGCTCCTGCCCAGCAGCCTGTCGATCGCCGACGGCGAGTTCGTCGTCTTCCTCGGGCCGTCGGGTTGCGGCAAGACCACCCTGCTGCGCATGATCAGCGGATTGCTGGAGCCGACCTGCGGGACCATCGCCATTGCCGGCAGCCCCCTGTGGGACGGGGGCCGCTGCCGGAAGGAGCTTCGGTCGCGGCTGGGGCTGGTCTTCCAGGACGCGCCCCTGCTCCCCTGGCTGACGGTGGAGGAGAATGTGCGGCTGCCGCTGGACCTGCGCGGACGATCGCCGCGGGCGGAGCGGCAGTCAGGCGCGCGGGCGATGCTGGCGCTGGTCGGTGCAGCCGGCATCGGCTCCCGCATGCCGCACGAGATTTCCGGCGGCATGCGCCAGCGTGTCGCCATCGCGCGGGCCCTGTCCTACGATCCCGACGTGCTGCTGATGGACGAGCCCTTCGCGGCACTCGACGCGATTTCCCGCGAGGCCCTGAACCTGGAGCTTCAGACGCTCTGGCTCGCGACCCGCAAGACCGTCGTCCTGGTGACCCATTCGATGGCGGAGGCGGCATTCCTGGCCGACCGGATCGTCCTGTTCTCGCCGGGACCGGGACGGATCGACACTGTAGTCGAGGTGCCCTTCCCCAGGCCTCGCAGCCGCGGTCTCACCTATTCGCCGGAGTTCCAGCAGATGGTGCGCGATCTGCACGAAAGATTGGCCGGACTGATGGAACAGCCATGAGGAAAGTCCGTTTGCGCGATGCGGTCTGGCTGCCCTGGCTGGTCACGCCGTGCCTGCTGGCGGCCGGCCTGCTGGCCTGGCATGGCTTCGTCACCGCCTGGAACATCTCCCCTTTCATTCTTCCCGCTCCCCGCCCGGTGCTGGAGGAATGGGCGGCGCTGCTGTCCAGCCGGCGGGCCTGGAGCCACACGGCGATGACCTTCGCCGGTGCGGTGGCCGGCTTCCTGCTGGCGGCCGTCCTCGGCGTGGCGACAGGCATCCTGCTTTCGCTGTCGCCGACGCTGGAGCGCCTGTCGAGGCCCTTCATCGTCGCCTTCCAGGTCCTGCCGAAGGTCGCGCTGATTCCGCTGTTCGTGGTGTGGATGGGGTTCGGTCTCGGTCCGAAGATCCTCACCTCCGCCATCCTGCCCTTCTACCCGATCATGATGAACACGCTGCTCGGCATCCGGTCGGTGCCGGAGGGGTTGCGCGACCTGATGGTCTCCTTCGACGCCGGCCGCTTCCAGCTGCTCCGCCGCCTGGAGTTCCCCCATGCCCTGCCCTACATCGTCACCGGGCTGGAGGTCGGCATCGTCCTGGCCCTGGTCGGCACGGTGGTGGCGGAGTTCGTGTCGGGAAGCTCCGGGCTGGGATATCTGCTGGTGAGCAGGATCAATTCCTACGAAACGGCACAGATGTTCGCCATCGTGCTGCAACTCTGCCTGCTGGGGCTGGTGCTCTATGCCGGTGTGGCGGGGCTCCGCCGGCTGCTGGTGCCGCGCTTCACCCCGCCCCGCTCCGATTGAGACAAGCTCCGTCTTCCTGACTGCGAAGACAGGAAGCTCAAGCCTCCAGGTTCAGCGCGGCACCCTCGACCGTGCCGGGCCGCGCCTGCGATCCGCCCACGCTGCGCAGGCGCAGGCTGCGCCATGCCGGCTGGTAGCGGCCGGTCGCCTTGGCGGAGACCACCACGGCGTCACCCTGGCGCACCGCCGTGAGCCGGGTCACCAGCCCGGCGCCGTCGCGCCAGCCGGTGGTGTCGCCGTCATCGTCATAGAGCACGGCCGTGGCGCCCGCCGCATCGCCGCCGATTTCACCATAAACGACGAGTTCGCGTTCGGTATCCGTCGCCGGATCGACGCGCAGTCCGGCCGCCGCCAACGGCAGCAGGGCGCCGGCCCGCACGAACAGCGGCGCCCGACCGAGCGGGGCCGCCACCGTCGCGACCGCTCCGCCCGCATGATGCGTGCCGTCATGGAAGAGGTACCAGCCGCCGGGATGCTTGGGCAGCCGGACCGACCGGCTGTCCGCCCCCGGCTCCAGCACCGGCGCCACCAGCAGGTCGGGGCCGAGCATGAAGGCGTCCTCGGTCGTCGCGGCGCCCGGATCGTCGGGGAAGTCGTAGAACAGCGGGCGCACCACCGGCTCGTCCGCCTCCGCCGCCCGCCACATCCGGGTGTAGAGATAGGGCATCAGGCGATAGCGCAGGCGGATCGCCTCACGGATCGGATCGATGACCTCCGGATGCATCCAGGGCAGCGTGGTGATGCCGTCGCTGTTCCAGCTGTTCATCATGAAGCGCGGCCAGAAGGAGCAGAACTCGACGAAGCGGCAGAGCAGCTCCGGCCCGGGGCTCGGCCCATGGAAACCACCGGTGTCATGCCCGATGTCGAACATGCCGGACAGGCTCATGTTGAGCCCCTGGGTCAGGTTGAAGCGCAGCGTCTTCCAGGCGGTGGCGTTATCGCCCGACCAGGTCTGGCCGTAGCGCCACAGGCCGGCCGACCCGCCGCGGGTGATGGTGTAGGGCCGCTTGCCCGGTACCCAGGCCGCCTGGGTCTCGTAGGCCAGCTTGGTCATCAGCAGCGCCTGCGCCGGCCGCGCCAGCGTCTGGGGGAAGGGTCGGCCATCGCCGGCCGCAACGGCATCCTCGTCCCAGATCTCGTATTCGTTGTTGTCGTTCCACACCGACACCATGCCGGGGGCCAGCAGCGCCGTCTCGATCCCGTTGCGCCACCAGTCGCGCGCCTTGGCGTTGGTGAAGTCGAGATGGTAGCCGAGCCCGTCCCAGAACTGCGCCACCGCCGGCTCGCCGGTCTCGCCGTCGCTCACCAGCCCGCCGACCGCCGTCACCTCCGACAGGCGGGGATGGTCGTCGAGCAGGCAGGGCTTCAGGTTGGCGACCGGGTGCAGCCCGGCGGCGTTCAGCTTGGCGAGCGTCGCGGCAGGATCGGGGAACTTGTCGTGGTTCCAGTTGAAGGCGTAGCGCCGCCCGCCGATCATGGTGTAGCCGGAACCGAAATGGAAACTGTCGCAGGGAATCGCGTGCTCGGCGCAGCGGTCGACGAAGTCGGCGATGCGGGCATCGGCGTCGGCGGCGTCGGCGATCGCCATCGAGGTGGTGGCGAAGCCCAGCGTCCATTTCGGTCCGAAGGCATGGCCGCCGGTCAGGCGCGAAAAGGCGCGCACCACGTCCGGAACGCCCGGACCGGCGAAGACGTAGGCGTCGAGGTCGCCGTCGTCGGCACGGTACGAGCGGAACAGGCCGTGGTAGTTGTCGATGGTGGCGCCGACGTCGATCTCGGCGGTGGCGAGGTTGTCGTAATAGACCCCGTGCGCCCCCGTCGGCCCGGCGACCAGCAGGAACGGGATCATCTTGTAGAGCGGGTCGCTCAGCTCGGCATCGAAGCCGCAGGGATCGACCGCATCGACGCGGAAGCGGCGGCCGGTACGGTCCAGCGGACCGGCCTTGTCGCCCAGCCCGTAATGCCGCTCGTCCCCGCCGCGCTCGACGAAATGCGAAAAGGCGTGGGTCTTGCGCGAGACGAAATAGGCCTGGGTGCGGCGGTCCTGAAGGAAGGGAACCTCCTCCCCCGCCCGGTACCAGGCGATGCCGAAGGGCTCCAGCGTCACGACGGCGCGGAGCCTGGCCCCCCGCAGCGTGACCGTGCCCTCGCTCTCCTCGACATCGGCAGGCGGGCAGGCGAAGCCGGTCAGGTCGTCGCGGTCCCGCCCGGCATAGGACGGATCAGCACCGCCGGGCGCCACCGACCAGCCGCGGTCGAGGCGGTAGGCGCCACCGCGCCGCATCACGATGCGGCCGATATCATCCTCGACGAAGCCGATGCGCAGATCGACACCATGGTCGAGATCGAACACGGCATAGATGCCGTCGCGCCCGCGGAAACGGGCTCGGGTCAGGGCCTTCATGAATGGCTCCGGGCGAGAAGGGGTTCGGGACGGCAGGCGAGGCCCGCGGCGTCGAAGCGGTGGAGATGGTCGCGGCTGAACCGCACCGGCAACAGGTCGCCACGAACAAGGCGGCTCTGGCCGTCGCAGCGGATGGTGAGCGGGACGTCGTTCGGACCGGCAGCGTAGAGGAAGGTTTCGCCGCCGAGCTGTTCGACGAGATCGACCCGGACGGTCAGGTCGGCGTCGGCCTCGGCGCAGGGTTCGACATGCTCGGGCCGGATGCCCAGCGTCGCCGCCGGGCCGGCCGCCTCCCCCCGCACCAGCTCCGTCGGCAGCAGGTTCATCCGCGGCGAGCCGATGAAGCCGGCGACGAACAGGTTTGCCGGGCGGTTGTAGAGGTCGAGCGGCGTGCCGATCTGCTCGATCCGCCCGCCGTTCAGGACGACGATGCGGTCGGCCAGCGTCATCGCCTCCACCTGATCGTGGGTGACGTAGATCATCGTGCCGCCGATCTCGGCATGCAGGGCGGCAAGCTCCTTGCGCGTCGCCACCCGCAGTTCGGCGTCCAGATTGGACAGCGGCTCGTCGAACAGGAAGATCTTGGGATCGCGCACGATGGCCCGGCCGATGGCGACGCGCTGGCGCTGGCCGCCCGACAGGGCGGCGGGCTTGCGTTGCAGATAGTCGGTCAGCCGCAGCATGCGGGCGGCACGATCGACCCGCGACGATATCTCCGCCTTGGCGATCCCCATGTTCTCCAGCGCGAAGCTCATGTTCTGGTGGACGGTCATGTGCGGATAGAGCGCATAGGACTGGAACACCATCGCCAGCCCGCGGTCCGACGCCGCGGTCCGCGTCACCTCCGCCCCGTCGATGTGGATGTCCCCCGCCGTGACCGTCTCCAGCCCGGCGATGACGCGCAGCAGCGTCGATTTCCCGCAGCCCGACGGGCCGACGAAGACCACGAACTCGCCGTCGGCGATGCTGAGGTCGATGCCCTTCAGGACGGCGGTGCTGCCATAGTCCTTGCGGATGCCGCGAAGTTCGAGTCCGGCCATGTCACTTCATCCCCGTGTTCGCGATGCCGCTGGTGATGAAGCGCTGCAGGAAGGCGAAGACGAGCGCCACCGGCAGCAGGGTCACCACGGTCATGGCGAGCAGATAATGCCATTGCGTCTGCAACTCGCCCTGGAAGGCGTTGAGCGCGATCGGCAGCGTGTGGACCTCGGTCTTGGTCAGGACGGCCAGCGGCCACAGGAACTCGTTCCAGCGCCACATGACCGAGAAGATCGCCAGCACCGCCAGCGCCGGCATCGACAGCGGCATGACGATCCGCGCGTAGATGCGCCATTCCGACGCCTTGTCCATCCGCGCCGCCTCGATCAGGTCGCGCGGGATGGTCAGCATGTACTGGCGCAGCAGGAAGACACCGGTCGGAGTGGCGGCCCCCGGCAGGATCACCGCCCATAGCGAGTCGACGAAGCCCAGCTTGGTGACCACCAGATAGACCGGCGCCAGGATGATGGTGATGGGGATCATCAGGGTGCCGATCACCCCCAGCATCGCCAGCTTCTTGCCGCGGAACTCGTAGACCGACAGCGCGTAGGCGGCCATCGAGTTGATCAACAGCGTGATGATGGTCGCCACCACCGTCACCACCAACGAATTGCGCAGGAAGCGCAGGAAATCGAACTGCGTCAGCGGGTCGGTGTAGTTCTCCACCGCCAGGGCCATGTGGCGCACCGGCGTCCGGCGGTCGGCCGGCACCCGGATGGTCTGGCCGGGCGCCGCCGGATCGACCATCTGGGCGGTGATGCCGACGCGACGGACCTGCGCCAGTTCGCGGACCGAACCGTCCTCCATCGTCACCCGGAACAGCGGCAGCGGCTGCGGATAGCCCGGCACCGACACCTCGCTCTGCGCCATCGGCAGCAGCGACGGCGGGAATTCCAGCAGGGCCGCCGGCGTCTTGAAGGACGACAGCGCCAGCCAGAGCACCGGCCCGAACATCAGCAGCACGCCCAGCGCCAGATAGCCATAGCTGGCGACATCGGTCCAATGCCAGGAGGCGCCGCCACGCCGCGCCAGGAGCAGACGGCGGAGTTTTCCGGTCATGATGCCCTCCGCCGGGTCAGGAAAAGCTGGATCAGGGTCAGGACGAACAGCACCACGCCCAGCAGCACCGACGCCGCACCGGCCAGCCCGAAATTCTGCACCTGGTTGGCGAAGGCGGTGGCGTAGATATACTGGACGACCATCATCGTCGCCGTGCCGGGACCGCCGCCGGTCAGCACGAACACCTCGTCGAACACCTGCACCGAGCGGATCAGCACCAGCACCAGCACAACCAGCAGGTTGGGCCACAGCAGCGGCAGCGTGATGCGGTGGAAGACGCGCCAGGGGCGGGTGCCGTCCATCTCCGCCGCCTCGTAGACGTCGCGCGGGATCGCCTGGAGGCCGGCCAGCAGGATCAGCGTGTAGAAGCCCATATGGGCCCACACCGAGACGAAGACCGACCAGAACATCGCCCAGCCGGGATCGACGAAGAACAGGATCTTCTCACCGCCCGCCGTGGTCAGCACCGCGTTCAGCAGCCCGTCACGCTGCAGGATCCATTTCCAGATCAGCGCGACGACGACCGGCGACAGCAGGACGGGGAAGAAATAGACCGCCCGGAAGAAGCCTCGGCCACGGATGGGGCGGTTCAGCACCAGCGCCGTGACCAGCGAGAACAGCACCATCGCCACCATCTGGAAGACGGTGAAGGTCAGTGTGTTCCCCACCCCGCGCCAGAACAGATCCTCCCGGCAGCTCGCGGCCTCCAGGTAGGAGCCGCAATCGAGCAGGCGGGCGTAATGCTCAGCCCCGACATAGGGCCTCTCCGCCGGGAACAGCGCCGTCCCGCCCGTCACCGAGAAGACGATGTTGATCCCGATCGGCAGGAAGACGAACAGCCCGAAGAAGACGAGGTTCGGCAGCAGGAAGACATAGGGCATGCGCGCCGCGCCGATCAGCCGCTGGACCGCCCGCATCGGCGGGTCGGTCAGCCGCATCAGGGCATTGGCGCTGCCCGTGGTGACAGCAGCCGCGGCGGCGGACGGACCGCGCGCGGGGGCACCGTGCGATCTCATGGTGTCGGTCATGATCCACCGCCCAGGGTTGGGGCCCGGGATTGGGGCCCAGGGTTGGGAGCAAAGGCCGGGAGTTATTGCTTCTTCTTGCGCTCGGCGATCTGCTGGGCGACATCGGCGGAAATCCGCTGATAGGCGTCGTCCAGGGTCGTTTCGCCGACCACCACCTGGCCGAGGCGGCTGATGGCGGCGTTGAAGACGATGCGGCTGCTGGGATCGCCCTGGATGCGGTAGGCCACCGGATCGAGCTTGCCCACCGCATCGCCGAACACCTTCAGCGCGGCTGCGGCCTGCGGCGAAGCCGACTTGTAGGCGATGCCCTTCTTGGCAAGGCCGATATGGCCCGGCACGAACAGCGTGCGCGCGTAGAATTCCGCCGCGACATCCTCGCTGGCGAGATAGTCGAGCAGGCGCCCGACCTCGGCCGGATGGCTGCTGGTCTTCAGCGCCACCAGCGCTGCGCCGCCGGGCATGCCGGAGCAGTTCGCCGGACCGCAGGGCGTCGGCACGGCGACCCAGTCGAAGGCGTCGCCGATGGTCTTGTCGAACTGCGCGGTCTGCCAGGATCCCGATTCGTAGAAGACGACCTGGGCGTTCTTGAATTCCTCGTTGGCGCCGCGATAGGCGGTGCCGGACACCGCACCCCACAGCTCCTTCGACATCACGCCGGATTTGTGCCAGTCGACGACCAGCTTGGCGGCGCGCTTGAACCCGTCATCGACCGGCTTCAGCTCGCCGCCGGTCTCGGCCATCTGCGCCCCTTGCGAGACGGCGAGGCCGAAGAAGCGGTGTCCCGAGCGGTCGAAGGCGACGGGGAACGGCGCCTGCACCTTGTCGGCGACCGCCTTCGCCGCCTTCGCCCAGTCCTCCCAGGTCGCGTTGGCGCCCGGCATGGCGACGCCCGCCTGTTCGAACAGCGTCTTGTTGACGAAGGGGCCGGTAACCGTTAGTTGCGTCATGTAACCGGGGATCGCGGTGGTGTTGCCCGGCACCCGCATCCACTGGAGGAACGGCCCGTAATTCTGCTCCCAATAGGCGGCATCCTTCACATGAGGACGAATATCCAGCAGGTACGGCGCCAAGCCGCCCATGTCGGTGATGCGGGCGAGATCCGGCCCCTGGCCAGAGGCCAGTTGCACCGGCAGGGTCTCGTTGATCGCCTTGAAGGGCACCTGGTCCAGAACGACCTTGACGTCCTTGTTCTTCTCCTCGAACCGGCGGAGCAGGTCGTTCATGACCTCGCCCTCGTTGCCGTCCGAATACCACATGATGCGCAACGTGGTTTCGGCCCGGGCGCCGGCGGCCCCGAGGATCGACAACGCCAGCGCACAGCCGGCCATCCATGCTGCCTTCTTCATTGCGCTTCCTCCTGTGGGGTCGCTTCCGGACCCTTGTCCCGGTCCCGATCCGGACCGCTTTCCTGCCGGTGCCGGCAGCTCTACGCAGGCGCCGAATTGCCCGGCGCCACTCTTCGTTCTTGAACATGGCAAACGTTTGCCTTAACTGTCAACAGCAATGTTCGCTACACAAATGGAGGGGGTCGTGAACGATCGGTACCGAGAACCGGGACAGGCCTCCGGACAAACGTCCTTGGCCGACATCGCGGCCGAGGCAGGGGTGTCCGTCTCCACCGTCTCGCGCATCGCCAACGGTGACCTCGGGCGGGCGTCGGCGGCGACGGTGGCCAAGGTGCAGCGCCTGATCGCCGAACGCGGCTATCGTCCCAATCCGATCGGCCGCAGCTTGCGCGGTGGGGACAGCCGGCTGGTCGCCATGCTGGCGCCCAATCTCGACAACCCGGCCATGGCCGCGATCGCCGCGTCGACGGAGGCGGCCCTGCGCGCCGCCGGCTATGTGATGATTCTATGCGACACCCATGACCGCCCCGACCTGCAGGACGAGTATCTGCGCGCGATGCGGTCGCGCTTCGCCGAAGGGTTCATCGTGGTGAGCGCGGTCGCCAGCCCCGAACTGGAAGCGTCGCTGGACCGGCGCGAACCGATCGTCTTCGTGAACCGCCGCAATCCCTATGGCGGCGGTCCCTTCATCGGCATCGACAACAGGCAGGCCGGCGCGGACGCCGCCGACCATCTGCTGGCCTGCGGCGTGCGCGCGCCCGCCGTCATCCACCCGACGGAGCTGTCCTCGACCATCCGGGAGCGGGTGGAGGGGTTTCTCGACCGGTTGGAGGAGCGGCGGCCGGGCCTGACCGTCCGCCGCTATGACGGGCCGGGCGACAACCATCTCGACTGCGGCTATGCCGCCTCACGGCGAATGGCCGCAGATGGAGGCTGGCCCGACGGAGTCCTCTGCCCCAGCGACCTGATGGCCTACGGCCTGTTCCGCGCCGCCGGCGAGCAGGGCGTGCGCATCCCGGACGACTGCCTCCCGGTCGGCATCGACGACAACGATCTCAACGACTGGATCGCCCCCTGGCTCAGCTCGATCAAGATCCCCTACCGGCGCTTCGGCGACGCGATCGTGACCAGTCTGCGCGACCTGCGGGCGGGAGGCAGCGTCGGCGAGGTCCTGCTTCCCCACCAACTGATCCGCCGCCGGAGCGGTGGAGAAACCATCGAGAATTGAAGCTGGCGATTGTTGAAATCCGAACGTCGGGAAATATCGGACCGAAGAACATCGCAACATATCGGCCCGTCTCGCATCGGCGCCACTCAATGCCTGCGTAACGGTTTTTAATATCACACTCCCCTAAACTAAAGAACCTACCCGGAGCACGGTTTTACCATCGGGAAAATTTTGCAGCTTCATCCTCTCCGGATGACGGCGTTCAGATATTTTTCAGAAAATAGCGGTGTTATCGCTGGTTGCTACTGGCAACTGATGCACCGGCGAAAGGGCCGTGATGACAGACCCTGTGACGGCCGAAACCACCTCCGCACCGCTCCTGATCATCCCCGAGGCGCTCGCTTCGGAAGCGGCAGGGGCGCTGTTGAGCGGGAATCCGGACGCGCTGCCGGCGGTGCGGGAAAAGATGGCGGCAGCCTTGAGCGGTCAAGGCCTGCCTGCAACCGCCGCCGGCGCGCTCGCGGAAGGCTGGATGCATGATTTCGCCAATGGTCTCGGTGCGCAGTCCACGCCGGATGCCGCCATCCTCCAGGCGAACCGGATCGCGGCCGGTGCCGCCGAGCGCATGGTCCAGGCGACGCAGAATGCGGCTTCCCTGAGCGGCGAGCAGAAGGTGGCGATCGCCCTGGCGCAGGGTCAGGGAATGGACGCACAGTCCTTGCCCACCCCTGAGGCGGCAGCCAGGCTGTCCGCCGCCCTGTTCAGCGGCGTGATGGACCCGCTCGCCCGACCGGCGGGCGCGGCGGACCCGATCGCCGCCCTGTCGCAGGCCTTGAATGCGCCGGCGGTCCCGACGACCGCACCGGCAGCGGCACCGCTCTCCCCGGCGGAACAGCTGACCGCCGCGCTGGCCTCCGGCGCCGGGGTTCAGGATGCGGTCAAGGCGTTGGGGGCCGGCCAGAACGGCCACTTCGCCGACACGCTGGAACGGGCGCTGTCCAGCGGCACCGAGTCCACTGCCGCCGTGACCGCGGCCAGGGAAGCGAGTGCCAGCAGCGAGCTTCTGACACACTCAACAACAGTCGTGCAGTCGGACGGCGACCGCATGCTGACCGCGCTGGCCTCCGGCGGTGCGGAGGCGCAAGGCGCCGTGAGCGGCCCGGCCTTCGCCAGCGTCCTCAACGATGCCCTGGCCCGCGGCGGATCGCCGGACGCGGCCCTCGGCGCATCGGTTCGGGCCCAGGCAGAGATGACCGCCAGCCAGACCGCCGCCGCCGTGCCGCCGAAGCCGACCGACGCGCTGGTGGCGTCGCTGGCGTCCGGCCGCAACGTGGCGGAGACCGTGAAGTCCTTCGCCACGGCGGCCGGCTTTGACGGAACCGCGGCCGGCGGGTTCGGGCAGGCGCTGGGCGGCGCCCTCTCCACCGGCCACGAGCCGTCCGGCGCCTTGGGCACGGCGCGGCAGGACGTTGCCGCGGCAACCGCCCTGTCGGCGGAGACGACGAAAGGCGTGAAGGCCGACCCGCTCGTCGCGGCACTCGCCAGCGGCAACAATGTCCAGCAGGCCGTCCAGGCCCTCGGCGGAACCGGCACTGCCTTCGGTGCCGCCCTGGGACAGGCCCTGGCGGAGGGACGGTCCGCAGGACAGGCGCTGGCGGCAGCCCGTCAGGCCGCCGACACCGTCCAACAGAACAGCCAGTCCAGCGAAGTCCCGGTGTCCGCCCAGGACAAGGCGATGGCCGACCTCGCCAACCCGGACAAAGCCGCCGCTGCCAAGGAGACCGGCGAAAGCAAGCAGGCCGCCAAGGACGGCGCCCAGCACAGCGAAAGCACCGACGGCAAGGCCGTCGAGCAGGTGGCGGACGCCCAGGCGAAGGACGCTCAGGCGAAAGACCCCCAAGCGAAGGACGATGGCGGAAAGGAAAAGGACGGCAAGGAAAACGCCAAGTCGGACGACAAAGGCGACACGAAGGGCGATGCAAAGGAGAGCAGCGGCGAGAAGGCTGCGGCCGATGCGTCCGCCGACGGAAAGCCCCCGGCTCCTGACGCCTCCTCTCCTCCTGCGGCAAAGTCGGCGACGGGCGAGACCGCGCTCAAGTCCATCAGCTTCGATCTGTCAGGCACCGTGGACAAGGGCGCCACGGGCGACAGCTCCGCCCACTCCACCGCGTCCACGGACGCACGGCCAGCCGTTTCCGCACCGTCGGTCACCAAGGCGCTGAGCACCGGCGATGCCTTCGCCGTCGCGGCGCAAAGCCAGCAGCGGGCGGTGCAGTCGGCGGTTCGCGCCATCGAAAACGCGACCACCGACAGCGCAGGCACCAGCTCGCCGACCATCACGCCAACCCTGCCCGCCACCCCCACCGTAACGGTCGAACACCACGCCGCGGCGCCGACCCTGTCGCCGTCCTTCGACGCGGCGGCCCTGGCAAAGGCGCTGGCGATCGCCGAGGGGACGACCGCCCCCGCCGGCTTCACCGTCTTCCACCTGATCGAGGCGATGTTCCGCCCCGGTGAGACCGGCAGCAGCGTGGTCGGCGTCGCGGTCGTGGCGAACCAGGGCTCGCAACTCGGCGTCTGGCAATACAGCGTCGACGGCAGCAGCTGGATCGCGGTCGGGTCGGTCGCCGAAACTGCGGCGCTGGTGCTGCCGGGCAATGCCCTGCTGCGTTTCCTGCCCGCGACGGGCGCCTCCGGACAGGCGCCCGCCCTGGAATTGCGGGCGGTGGGGGACGAATGGACCGGTGGCTTCAGCGGTGCCGAGCACCGCCTGTTCACCCTCGCCGGAACCGGAGGCACCACACCCCTGTCGTCCGACGTGGCGCAGCTGTCCCTCGCCATCACCCCCGTCAACGGCGCCCCGGTGGCGACCGGCGTGCAGGCCGTCCTGGACTCCGTGACGGAGGATAGCACCAACCCGGTCGGCGCCAGCGTCTCCACCCTGTTCGGCAAGCTGTTCTCCGACCCGAGCGATGCGGTGTTCGGCGTGTCGGGCGACAAATTCGCCGGCGTTGCCGTGGTCGCAAACCCCGGCAATGCCGCCCAGGGCGAATGGCAATATTGGAACGGCAGCAGCTGGGTCGCGATCGGCGCGGCGTCGGACGGCAATGCGCTGCTGCTGTCCGCCGAGACGATGCTGCGCTTCCTGCCTGTCACCAATTGGAACGGGCAGCCCCCAAGCCTGATGGTGCGTCTGGTCGACGAGTCCGCGGGCGCCATCGTCAGCGGCGACCATGTCGATCTGAAGAGCCTCGGCGTCGGCGGAACCACCCCCTACAGCGTTTCCGCCATCCTGCTCGACAGCCGCGTGACCGCCGTCAACGACGCACCCGTGGCGACCGGAACGGCGGCCACCCTGGCGCCTGTCGCGGAGGATTCCGCCGATCCCGCCGGGATGACCGTCTCCACCCTGTTCGGCGGCCTGTTCTCCGACCCCATCGACGCGGTTGCCGGCGGGTCGACGGCGAACGCCTTCGCGGGCGTGCTGGTGGTCGGCAATGCCGCCACCGCGGCCGAAGGGGCATGGCAATACTGGACCGGATCGGCCTGGACCGACATCGGTGCGGCCGGCGCCGGCAACGGCCTGCTGCTGGCCGCCGGCACGATGATCCGCTTCCTTCCCGCCGCCGACTGGAACGGTGCCACCCCGGCCCTGACGGTGCGGCTGGTGGACGATTCGCTGGGCGCCATCATCAGTGGCGAGCGGGTTACATCGACCATGGGCGGCGGGACCAGCCGTTACAGCGCCGACACCGTCACGCTGGCCGGCAGCGTCGACGCCGTCAACGACGCGCCGGTCGCCACCGGCACCGCCGCAACCCTGCCGGCGATCGCGGAGGACACCGCCGACCCGGCCGGAGCCACCGTCACCAGCCTGTTCGGCAGCCTGTTCTCCGACGCGGCCGACGCCGTGGCCGGGGGATCCACGGCCGACGGCTTCGCCGGAATCGCCATCGTCGGCAACGCGGCGACCACGGCACAGGGCGTCTGGCAATATTGGACCGGCACCGCCTGGGCGGCCGTGGGCTCCGTTTCGGAAGGATCGGCCCTGGTGATCGCTGCCGCCGACCGGCTGCGTTTCGTGCCCTCGGCCGACTGGAACGGCACCACCCCGGCCCTGACCGTCCGGCTGATCGAGGAGGGCGGAGGCTCCACCCTGATCGGCAGCCATGTCGATCTGACCCAGGGTGTCGGCGGCAGCACGGTCTACAGCGCCGACACCATCGTGCTGACCGGAAGCGTCACGCCGGTGAACGACGCCCCGCAAGTCACCGCCGGCACCACGTCGCTGTCGACGGTGAAGGGTGTGGCAGTCGCCGTCACCGGCCTTTCGGTGTCGGACATCGACGCCGGGTCGGCGCCGATGCTGATCACCCTGTCCGCCGGACACGGGACGCTGACACTTGCCGATGGCGGAACCGACGCCGTTATCACCGGCAACGGAACCGACACCGTCACCGTCCGCGCGACGCTCGCGACCATCAACAGCCTGCTGGGCGCCACCAACGGCCTTCTCTATACCGCGTCCTCCTACACCGGTGCCGACACCGTCCATATCCTGGTCGATGACCAAGGGAATGGCGGGGATGGCGGGCCGCTGACCGCCAGCGCTTCGGTTGCCGTCACGGTGGTGCCGCCCAACGCCTCCCCTGTTCTGGCCGACACCAGCCTGACGCTGTCCGTCGCGGCGGAGGCTCTTGCGGCCCCCACGGCCGGAACCGCGGGCATCGCCGTGTCGAAGCTGGTCGGTCTTAACGGCACCGGTCCGGCGAACGTCACCGACGGCGATGCGGGTGCCGTGACCGGCATCGCCCTGGTCGGCACCAACGAGAGCTATGGGCACTGGTGGTTCTCGACGGACGGTGGTTCGACCTGGAGCCTCGTCGGAACGGTCAATGACAGCGACTCCGCCCTGCTGCTGCGCCCGACCGACCGGCTGTATTTCCAGCCCAATGCATCGGTGCCCGCCACCGTCAACGCTGCCCTGACCATCCATGCCTGGGACCAGACCAGCGGAACAGCCGGCACCAAGGTGGCGATGGACACCAGCACCGGCAGCGCCTTCTCCAGCGCGACCGACAGCGTGACCCTGCACCCCGGCGTGCTGGTCCCGAACGGCTCCTTCGACAATGGGCTGAGCGGCTGGACCTACACCGGCGGCACCAGCATCGGCTCGACGGGCGACGGCCATGAGGCAACGCTCACCTCGGCGGTCGGCCAGACGCCGACCCAGCTTGAGGACTTCCTCGGCCTGACGCACGGTTCCATCGCCGCGGCGACCGGGACGGTTCCGTCGGCCGGCCATGCGATGAAGCTCGGCACGACCGTGACGGTGACGCAGGACACCACGCTGACCTTCGACTGGTCCTTCACCTTCTCCGACCCCGGCTATCATGATTTCGCCTTCGTCAGCGTCAACGGGGTGGTGACGCTGCTGGCCAAGGATGCGAGCGCCAGCGGCAGCTTCAGCGTGGTGGTTTCGGCCAACAGCACCCTGTCGCTCGGCTTCGGCACCTCCGATACGACCGACAACAGCGTCAACCCGATCCTGCGCGTCGACAACATCAAGCTGACCACCGTCGCCAGCGATCCCATCGTGCTGGACATGACCGGGAACGGGCTGGCCCTGCGCCCGCTGTCCGACGGCATCCATTTCGACGTGACCGGCGACGGCATCGCCGACAGCACCGGCTGGATCGGGCCGGGCAACGCCCTGCTCGTGCAGGACAGCAACGGGAACGGACGGATCGACGATGCTCACGAACTGGTCTCCGAACAGTTCGGCAGCGGCTTCAACAGCAGCCTGGACGCGCTCGCCTCCCTCGACCGCAACCATGACGGCCGCCTGGATGCGACCGACGAGACCTTCGCCACCCTGAAGGTCTGGCAGGACGCCAACAGCGACGGCATGAGCCAGGCGAACGAACTGCTCGGGCTGACGGAGGCGGGCATCCGCGCAATCGCCACCACCGCGAGCCCGAGCGACGCCGCCCTGGCCGGCAGCCGCATCCTCGGCACCACCAGCATGACGATGGCGGACGGCAGCAGCCATATGGTCGCCGGTGTCGCCTTCGACGTGAAGGCCTCCTCCGCCGCGCAGGTGCAAATCCAGCCACAGGCGGCACCGGCGGTCACCAACTTTGCGGCCCTGCTGACATCCGGCCTCGGCCTACCCGCCGAGGGTGCGATTGCACCGCAAGATGCTCTTTCTCACTTTTCGGATTCAGTCGCAGCACCTCACCTCTTCGACCAGCATCACCAGCAAAATAGCGACGCATCCAACGTGCAACACATCACGCATGCCTAATAAGACTGACAAATTTAGAGGATTTGTTAGGAATTTGAACACTGTTTTGTCTTAAAGCCCAGTAAGGGTTGTCGGCTATGTTCGCCATTGTCGCTAGCCACTAAGCTTAAGCCGACGGCGATCTCCAGGACCCTCATGCGCAAATTCTTTCTTTTTGCTACGGCCCTGCTTCCGCTTCTTGGCGGCATGACGCAACCTGTGTTTGCGTCACCGCGCGACGACGTGATCTCCCTGATCGGCAAGGCGACGGACACCCATGACCGGCTGAGGGGCGCGGAGGCGGCGGCCGAGTCCGCCCGCAACGCCCTGCGGGTCAGCCATGGCGGCTGGTACCCGACGCTCAGCCTGTCGGCCAATGGCGGGCGCGAGACCACCAACAAGCCGGCCGGCCTTCCCAACACCGACCTGAACGCCAAGCAGCTGTCGGTGCGCGCGACACAGCTGATCTGGGATTTCGACGCGACCAACGCCGATATCCGCCGGGCGCAGGTGTCCGTGGTGCGTGCCGACATCGCCGTGGAACGCACCCGTCAGGAACTGCTGGTGGAGGGACTCAGCGCCTACGCCACCCTCGTCCGCGCCCATCGTCTGCTCGCCTTCGCCCGCCAGTCCGAAGACAACATCCGCCGCCAGACCGGCCTGGAGGAGGTCCGCCTTCAGGAAGGCTACGGCTTCTCCACCGATGTTCTCCAGGCCAAGAGCCAGCTTGCCGGCGCCCAGGCCCGCAGGGTCGCGGCGGAAGAGGCGATGCGGACGGCCCTCAGCCGTTTCCAGGCCTATTTCGGCCATGTGCCCTTCCGGCTGGATGGCGCCGAGGTTCTGGCGATGACCAAGGCCGCCCTACCCGTGTCGATCGATGCGGCGGTGGAGGAGGCGCGCCGCCACAACCCGCGCCTCCAGGAACTGGCGCTGACCACGGCGGCGGCCCAGGAGGCGGTGGCGTCGGTGCGTGGCCGCAGCCTCTATCCGCGGGTGGAGGGCTATGTCGAGCGCAACATGAAGAACAACGTCGCCGGCCAGCCCGGACGGCAAGACGAGCTGCTGTTCAAGCTTCAGGTCACCTTCTCGCTGAACACCGGCCTGACCGCGATCAACAGCGTCCGCCTCGCCGAGGCCGACCTGCGGGCGGCCGATGCCAACTGGGCCGACCAGGAACGCAGCGTGCTGGAGACCGTCCGCAACAGCTGGAACCGGCTGGAAAGCGCCCGCTCGCAGGTGAAGCTGCTGAACGATCAGGCCAGCCTCGCCGCCGGATTCCTCGACGTGGCGCGGGCGGAGCGCGAGCTGGGTTCCCGCTCGCTGATCGACATCCTGTCGGGCGAGACGACGCTGATCAACGCGCGCAGCGATGCCGCCGCAGCGGAGACCGAACTGGTTCTCGCCAGCTACCGCATGCTGGCCGCCATGGGCCGGCTCAACGCCGCCGATATCCAGACCAAACCGATGCCGAAGCTGGCGGCGATGGGGCGCGGCCTGTTTGACGGGCCCGGCAAGACCGAGCCGGCGCCTCCCGCCAACAAGGATACGAAGCGCAAGCGCGGCAAGGGAGACCAGCAATGACCGGCGGCGCCATCGGACTGCTGCTCCTGCGGCTGCGCTCCAACCTGCGGCTGACGGCCCGCGTCTTCGCGGCATCGCTGGCGGCGAACCTGCTCGGCCTCGCCTCCTCCTTCTACACCATGCTGGTGCTGAACCGGTATGTGACGCACGGCGTCGATTCCACGCTGGCGGCGCTGACCGTCGGCGTCGTGCTGTCCATCGCCTTCGAACATCTGTTCCGCCATGTCCGCCTCGGCATCGCCGGCCGCATCGGCCGCACCGAGCATGAGAATCTCGCGACCGGCGCCTTCGGCATCCTGCTGACCGCGCGCAGCGGCGCCGGCTCGGCCGAAGGCGACGCCGCCCGGCGCGAGGCAATGCGGGCGCCCGAGCAGATCGACGCGGCGCTGGGCTCCGCCAATCTGGCGACTTTGTTCGATCTGCCCTTCGCGCTGGGCTTCATCCTCGTGGTGGCGCTGGTCTCCTGGCCGCTGGCGGCGATCTGCGTCCTCTTCACCCTGCTGTCGATCGCCGCCGGCCTGCTGGCCCAGGCCGACATGCGCTCGGTCGGCCGCGATGTGGCCCAGGCCGGCGCCGACGCGCAGGGCCTCGTCACCTCCGCCATCGTCGGCCGCGATGCGGTGGCGCTGTTCGGCGGCGCCAAGCCGCTGCTCGGCGACTGGCAGCGCGCGGCGAAGACGCTGAGAGCCCTGCGCGAACGCATGTCGATGCGCCAGGGCCGCGCCCAGTCGATGGCGCAGAGCCTCCAGGCGCTCCAGGGCGTGGCGGTGATAGCCACCGGCGCGGTGCTGGTGGTTCGCGGCGAACTGGACGTCGGTTCGCTGATCGGCGTCAACCTGCTGGTCGGCCGGGCGCTGGCCCCCTTCACCCGGCTGGCGCAGATCGGAGAATCGCTGGCGATGGCCCGGCAGGCGCAGAGCCGGCTGGAGCAGTTCGCCCGCACGGCGGTGGAGCCGCCGACCGGCACCAGCCTGCCCCGCTACGGCGGCACGCTGGAACTGCGCGACCTGACCTATACCCCGGCCGGCGCCGTCACCCCGCTGCTGCGCCGGCTGTCGCTGTCGGTTCCCGCCGGCAACATCCTGGTGCTGAAGGGCCGCAACGGGTCGGGCAAGTCGACGCTGATCCGCCTGATCGCCGGGCTTGCCGATCCGCAGGAGGGTGCCGTGCTGGCCGACGGCGTCGACATCCGCAAATTCGCCCCCCTCTGGTGGCGCCAGCAGATCGGCTACCTGCCGCAGGAACCCGTCTTCCTCAACCGGACCATCCGCGAGAACCTGCTGCTCGCCAACCCGCGTCTGTCGGAAACCGAACTGCAAGCCGTCCTGCACCGTGCCGGCGCCGACCGCGCGGTGGCCGACTGCGCCCAGGGGCTCGACACGCCGCTGCGCAACTTCGGCAATGAGTTGCCGGTCGGCCATCGCCGCCGGCTGGCGCTCGCCCGCGCGCTGGCGGTCGGCGGGCGGCTGATCCTGCTCGACGAGCCGACCGACGGGCTGGATGCCGACGGCACCGCCGTCGTCTACCGCACGCTGATCGACCTCGCCCGCGCCGGCCATACCGTGGTCATCGCCTCGCACGACCCGCGCATCCTCCAGGGAGCCTCGCTGGTGCTCGACCTCGACCAGCCGCAGGAACCGATGAAGAGCCGCGACCCGGCCGGACTGGTGGCGTCATGAAGCCGTTCCCCCTGCTGACCCGCAAGCCGGTCGCAAGTCCTGCTCTTCCCCTGGGAAGCGCAACGGCAGCGGCTCTGCCCTTCACCACCGCCACGGCACCGGAGACTGACAGCCGTTTCGGCGACGGCCTGTTCGCCGTCAGCATCGCCGCCTTCCTGGCCGCGTTGGGCTGGGCATCCATCGCCGAACTGAACGTCTCCAGCAGTGCGCCCGGCGACGTGGTGCCGCTCGCCTACAACCAGTCGGTCCAGCATTTCGAAGGCGGCATCATCCGCGATATCCTGGTGCAGGAAGGCGATTCGGTGAAGGCCGGGCAGGTGCTGGTCGAGCTGGACCAGACCAAGACCCGCGCCGATCTGGAGGAGCTGCGCCTGCGTCTCGGCTCGCTTTCCGCCGACATCGCCCGGCTGGAAGCCGAAGTGGCCCGGCGCGAAACCATCGACTTCCCGGAAAAGCTGGCCCGCGAACGGCCGGATCTGGTGGCGCAGACCCGCGACCTGTTCCGTGCCCGGCACGACCGGCTGGCCTCCGACCTCGACATCCAGCGCCAGGACATCGTCCAGCGCGAACAGCAGTCGGCCGCCGTGCGCGCCCGCATCTCCGGCTCCCAGGTGGCGCAGGGTCTGATCCGCGAACAGCTGTCGATCAGCGAAAGCCTGCTGAAACGCGAGATCACCAACCGGATGAAACATCTGGAGCTTCTGCGCGACGACGCCCGCATCACCGGCTCCATCGCCGAGGACCGCGCCACCCTGGCCCAGGCCGAGGCCGCCCTGGCCGAAGCCCGCAGCAAGCTGGTGTGGATCGGCCGCAAGTACGAGGAAGAGGGCCGCAACGCGCTGGACGAGGCGCGGCGCAACCACAACGAGCTGTCGCAGCGGCTGACCCGTTACCAGGACAGCCTCGACCGCTCCAGCATGCGGGCGCCGATGGACGGCATCGTCAAGACGCTGGCCGTCTCCACCAAGGGCGCCGTCGTCAAGGCGGGTGAGACGGTGGTGGAGCTGGTGCCGCGCGACGGCAATCTGGTGGTGGATGCCCGCCTGCCGGTGCAGGACATCGGCTATGTCCGCGCCGACCAGCCGGTGGTGGTGACGCTGGCCGGCAGCGACGCCTCGCGCTTCGGCCACATCGAGGGCCGGGTGCGGACGATCAGCCCCGACACGCTGCTCGATGCCAACAAGCAGTCCTACTACAAGGTCCGCGTCGAGCTGCCGGTGACCCGCTTCGACTATGGCGGCAAGACCTACGAGCTTTTCCCCGGCGTGCGGGTGACCTGCAGCATCCTGACCGGGCGCCGCACGATCCTCGACTATGTCTTCTCGCCGGTCCTCAACGGCCTCCAGCACGCGATGCAGGAGCGGTGAGGATGGTCCGGCCGATGAGAAATTCCCCTCTCCCGAGGTTCACCCGATGCTGAGTTCGCTCCAGCCCCGTTCCCGGCCGCCGCTGCGCTGGTCGCACATGACCAAGAAGGCGCGCTTCGCCCTGATCCTGGCGGCGGCGATGCTGGTCACCGTGCTGGTGTCGCTGGTGGTACGCGCCGGCTTCCTCGGCGAGCGGACCGGGGAGCCGCTGGCGCTCGCCGTGGTGGGGCCGCTGAGCGGGCCGGACGCGGCCCTCGGGCTGGCGCTGCGCAAGGGGGCCGCCCTGCGTGCCGACACCCTCAATGCGGCCGGCGGCATCGGCGGACGCCCGGTGGAGGTCAGGCCCTTCGACGACGAGGGCGACAAGGGCAAGTCGCTGGAGATCGCCCGGCGCATCGCCAACGACCCGGCCATCGTCGCGGTGATCGGCCACACACCCGACGCCACCGACAGCGCCACCGCCATCTATGCCCAGAAGAAGATTCCGCTGATCGCCCCGCGCCCGCTGGTCCGTCCGGCGGACACAGCACCCAGCCCGTGGCTGTTCAGCATCGGCTTCGACCGCACCCACGAGATCCGCTTCCTCGCCAACTATGTCCGCAACGTGGTGGGGGAGCCGACGGTCGCCATCATCCGCGAGGATAGCGAACAGGCGGCGTCACTGGCCGGCCAGTTCGACAGCATCCTCCAGCGCTTCGGCACCAAACTGGTCAACCAGTGGACCTACGCCCCCGGACGCGGCGGGACCGGCGCCCTGCCGGCGCTCGCCCAGGCGGTGAAGGAGCGGATGCCGACCGGTGCCATCGTCGTCATCGGCTCCGCGGCGGACAGCGCGCGGGTGGTGGTCGCCCTGCGCGATACCGGCCTGCGCAACCTGATCGCCGGCAGCTCGGAGATGGCGACCGCCGCCTTCCGGACCGAGATCGTCGCCCAGACCCAGGTGAACCCCAAGGCATTGACACCGGAGGCCTATGGTCATGGCCTGCTGGTCGCCTCGCCCGTGCTGTTCGACACGGCGAACGAGCGGGCGCAACGCTTCTACGGCCAATATGTGAAGCGCTTCAACGCGGTGCCCGACTGGGCGGCGGCGCTGGGGGCCGACGGCGTCGACCTGATCGCCGACGCCATCGCCACCGGACATCACGGCGGCGGCAAGCCGGACGGCGACGCGCTGCGCCTCGCCATCGCCGGCCATGACCGGGCCGAAACCGCCTTCCAGGGCAATGCCGGCACCTGGACCTTCGACGCCCGCGGGCAGGCGACCCTGCCGGTGATGATGGCGACCTACAACGGCCTGAACCCGGTGGCGGCGCTGACCCAGCTCCAGCCGATCCGCGAGGCCGGCGTCTCCAATTTCCTGGAGGAGGTGCAGCGCGGGCGGGCGCTCTATGTCAACGACCGCTTCATGTACAAGACGGACGTCATCTACACCGGCGTCCAGCTGCACGAGATCCGCGACCTCAACCCGGATGCCAACGAAGCGACGCTGAACCTGACCGTCTGGTTCCGCTACCGCGGCGCCTTCAACCCGGCCGACGTCGTCTTCACCAACGCGGTCAAGCCGGTGGAACTCGGCAAGCCCTACCGCGAGGAGCGCGGCGAGGTGACGACCTACGTCGCCTACCGGATCGAGGGGCGTTTCTCGCTGAACTTCTCCGACCAGCGGCCGCCCTACGGCAGCCATTCGGTCGGCATCAGCTTCCGCCACCGGACGCAGAACCGGAACACGGTGATGTTCGTCACCGACGTGCTCGGCATGTCGCTGGTGAACACCAATGACTTCGTCGAGAAGCTGAAGGCGATGGCCGCGGCGGAGACCGCGTCGGCCGCCGACCTCAGCCTCGCCGACCGCTTCCGCCGGGCGCTGGAGGGGGAGAGCGAAAGCTCGACCCTGCTTGACCAGCTGCGCGCCAAGCGGGTCCTGGCCGCGTCGCCCGGCTGGCGGCTGGCGCGCGCCTGGATCTCCCAGGACGTCACCAGCGTGAGCAGCGAGGGCGATCCCAACTATGTCGGCTTTGGCCGGCCGCAGCCGGACTTCTCCCGCGTCGATTTCGGCGTGGTGGCGACGCCCGACGCCCCGGCGGCGCGCGACTTCATCCACCGCGACTTCTTCGTCTACATCGCCATCTTCAGCGCCGTGCTGGCGGTCTTCGCAGCATTCATGGACCGGCGCGACCGCGGCCAGTTCTGGAAGATCCAGACGCTGTTCATGCGCATCCTGTCCTGGCCGCTCCTGCTGATGTCGGCCGGCAACATCGCGCTGGACCAGGCGGTGGCGACGCTGCCGCCCAGCGGCATCGCCATGGTGGTGAACGGCATCAACGTGCTGTGGTGGATCGTGCCGGCCATCCTGGTCGACCGCACGCTGGAACGCTTCGTCTGGACCCCGCTGGAGATCCGCACCCAGCGGCGCATCCCCGCCATCGTCCGCCGCTTCTCCACCCTGATCGTCTTCGGCTTCGCCGGCTGCGGCATCATCGCCTTCGTGCTGAAGCAGCCGATCACCAGCCTGCTGGCGGCATCGGGCCTCGTCGGCATGGTCGTCGGCCTCGCCATCCAGGCGAACATCGCCAACGTCTTCTCCGGCATCGTCCTCAACATCGAACGGCCGTTCCAGATCGGCGACAGCATCCAGATCACCGACATCGTCCGCGGCGTCGTGGTGGACATGACATGGCGGACGGTGCGGGTGCGCAACGTCGCCGGCTTCATCGTCGCCATGCCCAACGCCAAGGTGTCGGAGGCCACCGTCGTCAATTTCAGCGCGGTCGAGCGCGTCTCGATGAAGCTGGAATATTTCGCCGACGCCAGCATCGACCCCGGCCGGATGGGCGGCCTGCTGACCGCGGCACTCCGTGCGGCGGACCGGGTGATGCCCAACGCCACCGGCGGGCTGCCCTTCGTCCGCTATGACGGCTTCCGCGCCGTCAACGGCCAGTGGCTGTGCAAGTACAACCTGTTCTTCTGGGTCAAGGACCATGACGCCAGCTTCGCCGTGCCGGAACTGGTCTGGCGGTCCGTCTACCGGACGCTGGCCGACGCCGGCATCGACCCGACCCCGCCCGACCTGATGGAAGCGGGCGCCGCCGCAGCCGCCACGGCCATCGCGATCGGGCCGCAGACGACCGTTCCGGCATGAGCAGGAGCATCCCGATGACACGCCCCCTCCGTCGCTGCCTTGCCGTGGCGATGCTGCTGCCGGTCCTGCTCGCCGGGTCGGCCTGCGCTCCGTTCGGCAGCGAAAAATCCGCCGCGATCCTGGAACGGGTCGCCGACGGCGATTACGACGTCGGCATCCGCTATCCGTCCAAGCGCACCCGCTACGTGATGATCGTGGAGGAGGACGAGGAGTCCTTCGCCCTCACCAACCGCCCGGCGAACGGCCGGAGCACGGATGGCGCTGCACCGGCATCGGCCGCCGAACCGGCCATGCCGCAGCAGAACGACCGCGTCCTGGCGCCTTGTGCGGAGGCGGCAGGCAACTGGTACCGTCACACGCCGGCCGGCTATGTCTGCGCCGGCGGGGCGGGCGGCTGACCATGAGGCGTCTGGCTCTGACGATCGCCCTGCTGCTTGCCGGCTGCGCCGCGGACAAGGCCGCGCCGTCCACCATGGACGGCGGGATGGGAACGGCCCCGATGCTCCGCATCACCGCCGATGCCGACGCCAACGGCCGGCGCCCGGTCGCCGTCGACGTGGTGCGGGTGGCCGACCCGGCCCTGGCGCGCCGGCTCGGTACACTCGACGCCGCAAGCTGGTTCCGCGACCGGGTGGCCCTGAACGGCGAGGCCGCCGGCCGGATCGCCATCGCCTCGTGGGAGATGGTGCCCGGCCAGAGCGTGATCCTGCGCAGCCTTCCCCCTTTCGCCGCAACCCCGTCCGCGACCATCGTCTTCGCCCGGTATGGCACGCCGGGCGCACACCGCGCGTTGCTGGGCCAGTCGCCGGATGGTGCAAGCCAACTGGACATCCGGCTGGGACGCGACGGCTTCACCATGGCTCCGTTGCCGAGGGACACCGCGCCATGACCGTCCGGACCGCTCCTTCACCGGTTGCGCCGCCGACTGCGCCCGTCACCATCCTCGACACAACGCGTAGCGCCGGCCCGAATGTCCTGGCCCTGTTCCGCGCCTTCCACGCCGACCTGCTGGCCGCCTGTGCGCAGGAGCAGGCCGCCGCCGGTTCGGTCGCCGACCGGCTGGTCGCCACGCTCCACGGCATGAGCGCGGCGGCGACCGCCCAGGGTCCCGCTGCTCATGGCATGGTGGTGAAAGCGGTCTTCGCGATGGCGATGCTGGCGGATCAGGCATTGGCCCAGGTGAAGCCGGCGGATGCCGTCGTCGCCGGCCGCCTGTTCGGTGCGAACGCCAACCTCCAGACCCTGTTCGTCCAGGCCGACGACCTGATCCGCCAGGGGGCCAGGGCCGACCGCGGGCTTGCCGCGGTCTATCTCGCGGCACTGGCTCTCGGTTTTCCCGAGGATGCCCAGGCGACGGCGCGGCGCTCGCCGCTGCACCGGATCCTCACCGGCAAGGAGGGTGGAACGGAACCGCAGAAGGCCAGTCTTGCCAGCCCGCGCGCCTATGATCCGCCGGCGGGTGCGGTGCTCGGCAGCTTCCGTCCGTCGGCCCGGCGCTGGTGGATGGCGGTCGGCGGCGTGGCGGCGCTGTTCCTGCTGGTTTCGCATCTGCTCTGGAGCACCGCGGTGAACGATCTCCAGCGCGACCTGCGCGGCGCCCGCTCGGCGGTCGAGGATATGGGGCTGTCATGGTCCTACTGATCCTGACGCTGGAATTCCTGCTCTCCTCCATCGGGTCCGCCGTCGGCTGGATCCTGTCCTTCGTCTTCGCCTACCTGCCCTTCCTGCTGGCGGCGCTGCCGCTCTACATCCTCTACCGGGCGACCCGGTCGGTCTGGCCCAAGCTGCGCGCCCGGCTGCGGCGCATGCGCAAACCCGCCGCCAAGATCGCGGCCCGCGCCAAGGCACCCGCGCGCCGGGCCAAGCCGTCCTCGCCCCTGCATGTGCGGGCGGAGGCGCCGCCGCCGTCGAGGGCTGCCGCCGGCAAGCCGCCGCTGGCCCGTACCTATGGCGAGGGGCTGGACATCCTGACCCGGCAGATGCGCGGGCCCCTGCGGCGCGGCGACATCCCCTGGTTTCTCGCCTTCGGCGTCGGCGGTCCGGCGCTGCTCGCCACCGACCCGACCCATGTCAACTGGCCGGAGGACGGCAACAGCGAGAACGGCTGCTGGTGGTTCTGCGAAGGGGCGGCGATCCTGCATGCCGGCGCTGATTCGGCCGACGGGTCCAGGCTCGACGCCTCCTGGCCGTCCCTGGTCGCGGCGATCCGCAAACGGCCGACGCGCCGGCCGCTGGACGGCATCCTGCTGATGGTCGGCGCCGACGAACTGCGCGCCGCGGCGGAGCGCGAAGCCCCGCGCAAGGCGCTGGCAAAGCGGGCGGAGTCCCTGCGCATGCGCCTGCGAGCGATCCGCGACGAACTGGGCATGGTCTGCCCGGTGCATGTCGTGGTGGTGCGGGCGGAGTCCCTCGACGGCTTCGCCGATCTCTGCGCCGCCATACCCGCGGCCCTGCTCGACGGCGTGCTGGGATGGACCAGCCCGCATGACTGGCTGCTGCCCTTCGAACCCGGCCGGGTGGGCGAGGCGTTCGACGCCATCCAATCCGACCTGGCCCTGCTGGAGGCGGATGCCCTTGCCGGCGGTGTCGCCGGTGTGCGCCTGCCGCTTCTCCCCGCATCGCTGGAGACGGTACGCCACCCGCTGGCGCTGTTCCTGGACGGCGCGCTGGGCGGAGACAACGCTGCCGAGCCCCTCCCGCTGCGCGGCATCGCCCTGACCGGCGCCTGCGCGACGGCGACGGGCGGGCGCCGCCCTGCCTTCGCCCGCGACCTGCTGCCCGGCCGCGCCTTCGCCGAGCCCGGCTATGGCCGGCCGTCCGAAGCCGCCTTCCTGCAGGGCCGTCGCCGGCGCCGCATCGCCCAGGCCACGCTGGCCGCATCGGCAGCGGTCCTGTCGGTCGCCGCGTGGCAGGGCTTTGCCATGGTGTCCGCCGGGAGCGCCGCCGTCGCCGCACCGGTCGCCGACCTGCGGCGGGCCCTGCTGTCGCGCGACGCCGTCGTCGACGGTCCCATGGTAGGCCGCGTGATCGCCGCCACCGCCGTGATGGAGCGCGACCGGCTGGCGACGCCGCTGCTGCCGACCTCGCTGATCAGCGGGTTCGACGAGGACAAGCGGCGGCTCGCCTCGGTCACCCTGCGCCGTGCGGTGCTGCGGCCGATCCGCGATGCCCTGCTGCCGAGTGCCGCCCTGACCGACCTGCCGCCGGTCACCAATCCCCGGCGCGTCGAGGATCTGCCCGCCTTCCGCCGGCTGGCCGCGCAGCTGGATCGCATCGGCGGCCGGCGCGGCGCACTGGAGCGGTACGACCGCTTCCGCCGCAACAGCGGGTTCGATGAATTGCAGGCTCTGGCCGAAAGCGTCTATGACGCTGTGCCGCGCCCGCCGGTGGCGGCGACGGACGGCTTCATCACGCGAATCGCCGCCGGTGCCGACCTCCCCAACCTGGACGCCCGGACCATCGCCGTGGCCCTGCGGGCGGAATCGGTGCAGCTCGCCGCCCCGCTGGCCGAGGAACTCTACACCCGCAATCCCCTGCGCCTGCGGGCACAGGCCTTGGCCGACCGGCTGCGCGACCTGCCGCAAGCACCGGCCGAGGAGGATGTCACGGACCTCGGCCGGCTGGTCGATGCCGTCACCGAGGCCGCCGGCTGGCCGATCGCCGCCGCCTTGCAGGACCCCGCGCGCGGCCTGCCGGATGCCGTCAAGCTGGCTCTCCAGAAGGCGGCGATGGCCGACCTGCCCGGCCGCGACACCGCCGACCGCATCACCGAGGCGCTGTCCACCGCCGCCACTGCCGCCCGTGCCGCCGTCCTGTCGCTGGACACCCCGTCGTCCGGTTCGCTGCTCACCAGCGGCGAGGGAGGCGTGCTGGCCCTGAACCCGGCCGTCGCCGCCCTGCCGGCGCAATTGGCCACCCGCGTGGTCGCCAAGGCCCCGGAAGAGCCGGCACCGGCCAAACCCGCTGCTCCCGAAAGCAGGCGCCCAGAGAGCAAAGTGCCCGCTCCGGCAGCACCGGTTCCGGCTCCGCCCCCGGCCGCAACTCCCGCCGAGCCCAGGCAGGTGGCCGTCGCCAGCCCGCCGCCCGCGCCGATCGACACCCCTCCGCCGGCACGGCTGCCGCCCCAGCTGCCACCTTTGCCATCATTGCCGCCGCTGCCGGTCCCGCCGGCGGAACTGTCGGCGCCAGCCCTCGATGCGGCGGTGACGAAGCTCGACGCCCTCTTCTCGCAATCGCTGGCGGGCCGCTTCCCCTTCGTCCGCTCCGACCTTGCCCGCGGCGCGCCCGATGCCGACCCCAAGGAGGTTCGCCGCTTCTTCGAGCAGCTCGACGAGAACCGCGCCGTCGTCATGAAGGCGGCGACGCCCGAACTCGCGGCGTTCCTGGAAAAGATGGAGGCGGCGCGGCCACTGCTCGACGCGGTCGCCCGCTCCGCACCGGTGAGCGTCCGTTTCACCTACGGCACCAACCGCGCACAGGAACTGGGGGCGGAGCACATCATCGACTGGTCGGCCCGCTCCGGAACCAGCGCGGTCGGCGCGTCGGCCGGTTCCGAACCGCTGGTCTGGAAGGCGGGGCAACCGCTGCTGCTCAGCTTCCGCTGGGCCGCCGGTTCTCCCTATCGCCCGAAGAATGCGCTGGCGAGCGAAGCGGAGGCGGCGGCCGGCGATACGCTGACCCTGGTCGAGCGCGGCCCCTGGGCCTTGCTGCGGCTGCTGAAGGGCCGGTCGGCATCCGCGGCCGGGGACGGTGCGCTGCTGCGCATCGCCCTGCCGACCCAGACAATCGGCGGTGAGCCGGTGCGCGATACCGTTCTGTTCATGACGGCGTCCATTGCCACCGGATCACGCTCTGCCCTGTCAACGAAGACGTTCGACCTGCCGGTCAGGTTCCCTTCCCGGTAGAAAAAATCAATGCTCGCAAGAAAAGCTAATGAAAAATTTCGTCACACGCCGCAACAGGCCGATCCATATCACGGCAGAAAGCCTAATAACCCTGATAGTGACTTAACATGTTTTTAATCAATAAAAACGTATCAACGAAGTATCTTGAATAGCTTGGCGGGTTGATGCCTTCCGTCAAGCTTACGCTCTAATCATCATTAGGTAATTTCTTCGCTGCCGCGAGCAGCCAACGCCTTTCGTTTGTCAATCGCCGTGACTGCAATTGACGATCGGCTGCTGCTTTCCCCGGAAGGCTCGGCTCGGCGACGCGAACCACCCGGAAACGTGTGGTCAGCATCGAAGTTTCCACCACCGATCAACACTTCCCGACCCGAGAAAGGCTTCGGATCATGGTAGACCGTAAGAAGCGTGCCCAGGACCTGATCAAGTACCACAGCTACGCCTCGGGCGCCTTCGGGCTGATCCCGGTGCCGGGCGCCGACGTCGCCGCCGTCAGCGCAGCGCAGCTGAACCTCGTCCACAAGCTCGCCAAGCTCTATGAGGTCGAGTTCGCGCAGGAGCGGACCCGCGCCATCGTCGGCGCGCTGCTGGGTGGCGTCATGCCCGGCGCTCTCAGCTCCAGCGTGCTGGGTTCCGCCGTCAAGGCCGTTCCCTTCATCGGCACCGCACTCGGCATCGCGGTGATGCCGGCGCTGTCGCTGGCCGCCACCCAGGCGCTCGGCCGTGTCTTCGCCCAGCATTTCGAGACCGGCGGCACGCTGCTGGACTTCGACGTCGACACGATGCGCGAGTATTTCCGCAAGGAGTTCGAGGCCGCCAGGGGTGAAGCCGCCGCCGACGCTCCGGCCGCCGCACCGCAGATGGACGGGCAGCCGGTCCAGAAGGCCGGCTGAGGCCTGAACGCCGGGCAAGGAAGGAAGCATCGCCGTGTTCGAGCTGATCTATATCGGTCTCTGCCTGCTGGTCGGGTTCCTGGGGATCGGCCGCCGCGGCGGCTTCCTGCTTTACGCCTTCCTGGCGGTGGTGCTGACACCGCCCGGCGCCCTTCTCGTCATGATCCTGCTGACCACCCGCCGCAAGAAAGCGGCCAAGGCGTGACGGCAGCCATGACCCTGCTCCCCCCCGCCGCGCTTCGGCAACTGCTAGCCATGCTGCTGGCCCCGCTGGCGCTGCTTGTCCTGTGTGGTCCGGCTCGCGCCGAATACTGGACCGTGGCGTCGGAAGACCATTTCCCACCCTACAACTATTCCTTCAACGGCACCCGCACCGGCATCGACACCGAGGTCGTCAACGCGCTGCTGAAGGAACTGAACGTCACCCCGGTCCATCGCCCGCTGTCCTGGTCGGAGGTGGTGCAGTCGATGGACGAGAACACCGCCGACATCGGCTTCCAGTTCATCGCGTCGCCGGCCCGCTTCGCCCAGTACAACATGATCGGCCCGTTCCGCACCGGCACCACCGTGTTCATGGTGCGCAAGGACTCCCCCATCACCTTCGACCGGCTGGAGGATCTGACCCCCTACCGGATCGGCGTGGTCGACGGCTTCTCCTACGCGGCCGATTTCGACGCGGCAACCTATCTCGACAAGGTCGCGTCCAGCAGCAACGTGGTCAATTTCCGCCGCCTGATCCTGGGGCGGGTGGACGTCATCATCGGCGACCTGCATGTGCTGAACCACATGGCCAAGCAGGACGGCCGCCTGAAGGACGTGCGCGTGCTGCCCAAGCCGGTCGGGCTGATCCCCCGCTACATCGCCCTGCCCAAGGCGCGCAAGGAGAAGGCGGAGCGTCTGCAAGCCGCCTTCGTCAAGCTGCGCGACAACGGAACCATCGCCCGCATCGTCGACGGCTGGCTGGCGGAGTAAGCGGACGATGGCCAAGCGCATTCCCCCTCCGAGCAAGCCGCCGTCCTCGCTGCTGCCGCTGATCGGCCTCGCCGACCGCAGCATCCTGACCCGGCTGGTCCTGACCGGCTGCGTCGCCGCCACCGCCAACCTGATCAGTCTGATCAGTCTCAGCGCGGAGCTGAACGGCTGGATGCGCGGCGAGGTGCTGGACACGCCCTTCCTGGTCTTCTGCCTGTCGCTGCTGGTCTCCTATGCCTTCAGCAAGCGCTTCGTCGCCCTGACGCTGACCACAGCCTTCAGCGCGCTGGCCGGGGTGCGGCGGCGCTTCCTGCGCCACGTCACGCTGGGCGGCCACGCCGACATCCTGGATTTGCAGGCCAAGCGGTCCTTCGATCTCGGCAACCATCATCTGGAGCGCATCGCGGCACTGCTGCCCAACCTGTCGATCGCCGCCAACATGATGCTGGTGGCGTCGGTCGCCTATCTCTACCTGTGGACGCTATCCACCGTGGGTGCCACGCTGCTGCTGGTGGCAGCCCTGCTGGTCGGCGGCTGGTACGTGCGCGAGGCGCAGCGGACCCGCGCCCTGCTGGGCGATGCCAAGGTGTCCGAACTGCGGATGCTCCAGGGCTTTTCCGAGCTGGTCGGCGGCAATGCCGAGGTCAAGCTGGGCAAGGCCCGGCGCGACGAACTGAGTCAGGCGGTGGAGGCGGACGTCGCCCGCTGGGAAGAGCTGAAGCGCCGCCACGGCCGCAATTTGGGCGAACTGTTCTCCTGGATCGCGACGATCATCATCGGCTTCTCGGCGGTCTTCGTCTTCATCTTCCCGCGCATGGGCGCGATGTCGGTGGCCGAGCTGCCGCTGGTCACCTCGGTCATCCTGTTCCTGGCCCGTCCGCTGTCGAAGTTCCTCAACGCCGTGCCCGACTATGTGGCGGCGGAGGATGCGGCGGCGCAGCTGACGGCCCTGCTCGCCACCATGCCGGCGCTGGAATACGAGCCGTCGCGCACCGCCCGCGCGCCGCGCCGCTTCTCCAGCATCGAGCTGCGCGGCGTCAGCTTCGCCTACCGCGCCGGGCTGCGGCCGGAACCCTTCGTGATCGGCCCGGTCGACCTGACCATCCCGGCCGGCAGCGTCGTCGGCATCGTCGGTTCCAACGGCTCGGGCAAGTCCACCCTGCTGCGCGTCATCCCCCTGCTGTTCCGTCCCGACGAGGGGCAGGTGCTGCTCGACGGGCAGCCGGTGGAGACCGACCGGCTGGAGGCCTACCGCGACCTGTTCTGCGCCGTGTTCCAGGACCACCACCTGTTCACCCGGCTGCCGCAGGGTCCCGGCTTCGATGCCGAGCTGTTCCGCGAGATGCTGGCCTATCTGAAGATCGACCATCTGGTTCCGGACACCGGCGACGGGCTGCTGAACCGCGACCTGTCGAAGGGACAGCGCCGGCGCGTCGCCCTGGCGGTCGCGGTGGCGGAAGGCCGGCCGGTCATCATCCTCGACGAATGGACCTCCGACCAGGATGCCGAGTTCCGCACCCGCTTCGCCAACGAGATCATCGGCAAGCTGCGGTCGCTCGGCCGCACCGTGATCTTCGTCTCGCATGACGGCGACATGTCGTCGGTCTGCGACGTCACCATTCGGATGATCAACGGGCGCATGGACATGCCGGCCGACACGGCCGCGTCCCGACCCGCCATGGATTGCTTGCAGGAGACCGCGTGACATGGCTGACCAGGCCTTCACCATCGACGACGCCGATGCGCTGCCGAAGCCGAAGTCGCGCCTGCGCGCGCTGCTGGCCCACTGGTACGACGAACACCGCCGGTCCCTGCTGTGCACGCTGCTGGTCGGGATCCTGATCTTCCTCTATTTCGCCCCGTCCATCGTCGTCTTCATCCCCGCCGGCCATGGCGGCGTGCTGTGGAAGCGCTTCCACGAGGGCACCCAGATGGCGCCGGCCCTGCCCGAAGGCGTCCATGTCATCTTCCCCTGGGACAAGATCGAGATCTACGACCTGCGTTTGCAGGAGGACACGCGGTCCTATTCGGCCATCGCCAACGACGGCCTGAACGTCAGCATCGAGATCACGGTGCGCTACCGTCCCTATGCGGAGATGCTGGCCGCCCTGCACAAGAATGTCGGCCCGCGTTACCTGGAAGTGCTGCTGGTGCCGGAGGTCGGATCCGTCTCGCGCGAGATCGTGTCGCGCTTCAAGGCGGACGAACTCTACGCCCATCGCCGCCTGCGCGTTCAGACCGAGACCTACGAGCAGGTCGCCGACCGCGTGATGTACGCCCAGCTGATCGGTGCGGAAAACGTGCCGAAGCCGGACGGGCGGACCAAGACCGGCTACCTGCTGATCCAGGACATCCTGATCCGCAACGTCTCCCTGCCGGAAGCGATCATGGCGTCGATCGAACGCAAGATTCAGCAGGATCAGGCGGCGCAGGAATACCAGTTCCGCCTCCAGCGCGAACTGTTCGAAAGCCAGCGCAAGCAGCTGGAAGGCCAGGGCATCCGTGCCTTCCAGGAAACGGTGCAGGCCAACCTGACCGAGAACTACCTGCGCTGGCGCGGCATCGAGGCGACGCTGGAGCTGGCCCATTCGCCCAACGCCAAGATCGTCGTGATCGGCAACGCCGCCAGCGGCGGGCTTCCGCTGATCCTCGACGCCGCCTCCGGCCAGAACAGCCTGCCCGCACCGGGCACCCCAACAGCGACGCCGGGCGCACCGCCGGCCGGCCCGACCGCCAAGCTGACCTCGGTGCCCACCAGCACCGCCGTGCCGCCGGTCTCGCAACTGCCGTCCCTGAGCGGCGAGGGATCACCGGGGCAGACGCCCATCGGCCAGATGCCGAGCCTGAACACGGGTGGCGAATCCGCTCCCGCCACGGGACATCCGACGGCGCCCGCCCCTGCTGCCAAGCCCGAACCGGCGAAGGACGGAGCCAAGGACGGCTCCAAGACCGCGGCCTCGGCGCCGATCCTGTCGAAGGTGTCGCCGTCCAAGCTGCTCGACATGATCCAGTCGAAGTGAGGCCACGATGGATCTCTGGCGCATCCTGAGACGCGAGGCGTTGCGCAACATCCAGCCGCTGATGCTGCTGGCGGTGCTGGCGGCGGCGCTCAACCTCGCCCTGCTGACCTCGCTGAACGACGCGCTGCTCGCGCTGGACGACCCGGAAGGCTTGCAGCGGCTGCTGATCGTCTTCCTGCTGTCGGCCTTCCTCTGGCGGATCGCCCAGGGCTGGATGATGAACGCGGCGTCCAAGCGCATGCAGACCGCCCTTGCCGTGCTGCGCGTCGACCTGCTGCGCCGGGCCGTGGCCGCCGACCTGCCGGACGCGATGGCGGTCGGTTCCTCCCGCCTCGCCCAGGTGGCGGGACCGGAACTGCAACTGCTGGCGCAGGCGGTGCCGACGCTGGTCATCAGCTTCCAGTCGGTCGCCGCCATCCTGCTGTGCCTGCTGTATCTCGCCACCTTGTCGGGGGCAGCGGTGCTGATCGTGCTCTGCTTCCTGGTGACCGGCGGCATCCTGATCGGCCGTTCGGTCGTCCGGCTGGAACTGATGTCGGAGACGATCCACGAGGCCGAGAGCGCCCTGTCGGAACGGTCGGAGCACATCCTCCAGACCCTGCGGGAATGCAAGCTGAACCGCCGCCGCGCCGCCAACGCACTGGCCGACGCAACATCCTGCGCCGAAACCCTGCGCAAGGAACGCCACCGCTTCGGGGCGGAGTACAGCCACTACTTCACCATCAGCGAGCTGACCTATTACGCCGCACTGGCCGGAATCATCTTCCTGCTGCCGGCGGTCACAAACACCGACATCGCCACCGTCATCCTGGCCGGCCATGCCGCCGCCTTCATCGCCTATCCGGTCATCACCATCGTCGCCTCCTACCCCTCCTACATCAGCGCCGAGACCGCCGCCCGCTCCTATCTGGCGGTGGAAGCCGAGCTGAAGGCGGCGCCACAGGCAGCGGCCCAGGGTCGCAGCGGCGGAACGGACGACACCTTCTCCACCATCGCGCTGGAGGGTGCCAGCTTCCGCCATGCCGGCCGCGACGGGACGGGGTCCTTCACCGTCGGTCCGGTGGACATGTCGATCGAACGCGGCAGCGTCGTCTTCATCACCGGCCACAACGGGGCCGGCAAGAGCACGCTGATCCACATGCTGCTGGGCCTCTATCCGATCCAGCGCGGCAGCCTGTCGGTCGATGGCGTGCCAGTGGGGCCGGACGGCCTTGCCGCCCACCGCGACCGCTTCGCCGTGGTCTTCTCGGACAATCATGTGACCCGCCAGCTTTATGGCGCCACGACGCTCGACGACGGTTATGCTGAGGAGCTTCTCGACCTGCTGGAGATGTCGGACAAGGTTGCGGTCGATGGCCGCGCCTTCACCACCGTCGACCTGTCGCAGGGCCAAAAGAAGCGGCTCGCCCTGATCGCCGCCCTGCTGGAACGCAAGCCGGTGCTGGTGCTGGACGAATGGGCGGCCGACCAGTCGCCCTATTTCCGGCGCAAGTTCTACCGCGAGATCCTTCCCTGGCTGAAGGCGCGTGGCATCACCGTGATCGCGGTGACCCATGACGACGCCTATTTCGATGCGGCCGACGTGCAGCTTCAGGTCGACCGCGGCGGCATCCGCCAGCTCCTCACCACGGTTCCCCCGGGCGGCATTCCTGCCCCCGACCTCCTCCCCGCCTCCTCCTGAAGCGGGTTCCCTTCCTTCTCCCCCTGCCCCCATCCCTTCAGACGCGAGACAGAGGCACACCATGATCCTTCTCACCGGCGGCACCGGCTTCCTCGGCGGCTCCTTCTACCTCGACGCCGTGCGGAACGGGTCCGCGGCGGACTGCCTCCTGCTGATCCGCGGCGCCGACGAGGCCGCCTGCCGCGCCCGTCTCGCCGCAAACCTCGCGCGCTGCGTCGACCGCGCCACGGCCGAGGCCTATGCCGGTCTGTGCCAGATCCTGCCCGGCGACCTGCAATCGCTGGCGACCAGCACCGATCCGCGGCTGGACGCGGTGACCCACATCGTCCATGTCGCCGCCGACACCTCCTTCGACAGCCGCCATTCGGTCTGGCAGATCAACGTCGACGGTACGCTGGCACTCGCCGCCCGCGCCCGCCGGATGAAGCATCTCCAGCGCTTCCTGCACATCGGCACCGCCTTCTGCTGCGGCGAGACGCCGTGGCTGGAAATGGTGAGCGAGGCCCCGGCCCCCGGCCACGACACCCCGCACATCGTCGAATACACCCGCAGCAAGGCCGCGGCCGAGCGTGCCCTGGCGGCCGGCTTCCCCGACCTGCCGATCGTCGTCTGCCGCCCGTCGATCGTCGTCGGCCACACCCAGCTGGGGGTGCGTCCCAGCGCCAGCATCTTCTGGTTCTTCCGTCTGGTCGACCGCACCGGCGTGCTGCCCTGCTCGCCCGACGGCTTCATCGACATCGTGCCGGTCGACTGGGCGTCGGCCCGCCTGCACGACCTGCTGCGCAAGCCGGACCTGAAGCACAACATCTACCACATCTCCGCCGGCCTCGGCAGCCGCACCACCTGGGTCGATTTCCAGGAAGCCTTCGCCAGCCACGGCCATGAGGGCACCCGCCCCTACAGCTTCTTCGACCCGAAGGGACCGGAAGGCTGGAAGCCGTTCGACCGCGCCTATCGTCTCGCCTTCCCGCAACGCGACATCCTGCACCGGACGATGGCCGCCGGCGGGCGCAAGTACCACCGCTTCACCGCCCAGGACATCGCCTTCGACAACAGCCGCCTGCTGGGCGAAGGCTTCGCCCCGCCGCCGCGCTTCGCCGACTATATCGGCGTCTGCCTGCAGCAGCCGCGCACGACCATCGAGGAGCAGTTCGTCGACGACGCCGCCAGCTTCGAGTTCGACGAATCGCTGACGACCGCCGCCACCGACGTCGCAGCCGCCTGACGCATCACTGGGTCGCCGGGAACAAGAAACGCCATGCCGCTCCTCATCCCCACCCGCCTCGCAGCCAGCCCGATCCACGGGCTGGGACTCTTCGCCGAGGAGCCGGTCGCGGCCGGTACGCCGGTGTGGCGGTTCGATGCCCGCATCGACCGCCTCTTCGCCGCCGACGACACCCTGCTGGACGAGTTCCCCCAGGTCGCCCGGCTGGCCGATTTCCATGGCTGCGTGATCGACGGGGTCGGCGTCCTCCTGCCGGGGGACGACGCCCGCTTCCTCAACCATGACGACGAGCCGTCGATCGGACGGTCCGATCCCGGCGACTGGCGGATGTTCGTCGCCCGCCGCGCCATCGCCGCGGGGGAGGAGATCACCTGCAACTATGAGGACATCTGCGCCGATGTCCGCGATGCCGGTGCCGCCAGCTACCTGTCTGCCGGCCACCTGTCCGGAGGGCCGGCATGACGCCGCGCGCGTCCCATACCCCCCTGCGGACCAGCATCGTCGAACCCGCCGCCCTGACGGCGGAGCGGCGGGCGGTGATGTTCGCCCTGCTCAGCGTCTGGTTCGAAGGGTACGGCGAGGATTATTTCAACGAGGAACTGGGCGACCTCGACCACTGCGTCCTTCAGGAGGATCCGGAGACCGGCGAACTGGTCGGCTTCGCCACCGTCTATCGCCAGGAGACCGACATCGACGGCACGCCGGTCGGCGCCTTCCACACCGCCCACTGCATCCTGGAGCGCCGCTTCTGGGGATCGAACGGGCTGGTGCGGGCGATGGTCTCGGAGATGGTCGACCGGGCACGCGCCGACCGGTCGGGACGGCTGTGGTACTGGAGCTACAGCGCCGTCGGCTACCGCTCCTACCGCTACATGCCGATGCTGTTCATCCGCCATACGCCCAATGCCGACCAGACGCTCGACGGGCTGGACCGGGCGTTGCGCGACCATATCGGCCGCGAATGTTTCGCCCAGTATTACGACGCCGACAGCGGCACCGTGGACTGGAAATGGCAGGGCTACGGCCTGACGGAGGAAGCCCGCGCCATCAGCGAGGCCAAGCTCGACAGTCCGGCGGTCGCCCAGTTCCGCCGCCTCAACCCGCGCTGGGCCGACAGCGTCGAGATCCTCTGCCTCGCCCGCCTGACCAACGACAACCTCACCGCCTTCGGCCGCCGCTGGTTCCCTGCCACCCCGCCCGCCTGACGCCCCATCCCACGCCGCCCATTCCTGGAATGACCATCCCCATGCGCCCGATGCCCTCGCTCTCCCTCCTTCGCACCGCAGCCCTGGCCGGCACCGCCGCCGTCGCCCTTCACGCCGCACCGGCCCTTGCCGAGGCCGAATTCAGCCTGACCATCGGCGGCGACGCCTATTTCCAGGGCGCCTATATCAGCCAGAAGCAGGACAGCGGCCTGCGTTCGACCGAATTCTCCAACCGCCTGCGCCTGACCGTCACCCCGTCCGCCACCACCGACAACGGGCTGACCTACGGCGCCCGGCTGCGTCTGGTGTCCGGCAACGGCGACCCGTCGGTGTCGAGCCGGACGGTGGAGAATGACCGCGCCTATCTCTACGCCAACGGCGCCTTCGGCACGGTGCAGGCCGGCGTGGTCAATGGGCTGTCGGACGAATACGGCATCATCGGCCCCAACACCGAGGGCATCGCCGGCAGCCCGGACAGCAACGGCATCCTGTTCCTCCACGGCTCCTCCACCTACGCCGCCCTGCCGCTGGCGGCGACCAGCCTGCGCACGCTGGTGTCCTACGACACCGGGACCAAGTTCATCTATATCAGCCCCAGCTTCGGCGGCTTGCAGGCGGCGGTGTCCTACACCCCGCGCACCGGCGATTCCAACAGCTCGGTCAACCGCCGCAAGGTCGATGCCCTGGGCGACGCGCTCGGCTTCCGCGACGTGGTCGAAGCGGGTGCTGCGTTCCAGAACGCCTTCGGCGACGTGACGGTGGAGGCCAGCGCCTTCTACCAGACCGGCAAGGCGGTGCGGCAGAGCGACGGCATCGCCAGCCAGTCCTTCGAGGATCTGAACTCCATCCATGTCGGCGCCAATGTCGGCTACGGCCCGGCGAAAATCGGCGTCAGCTACGCGTACAGCGGCGACAGCGGCTATGCCAAGGGCATCGCGCAGTCGCGCGACCAGCAGAACCTGATCGTCGGTGCCCAGTATCTCAGCGGCCCGCTGCTGTTCGCCGCCAACTACATGCGCGCATTGGGCAACGACATGGCGACCATGACGACGCCGGCCAAGGCCGACATCTGGCAGGGCGGTGTCACCTGGACGGTGGCCCCCGGCCTGACCACCGGGCTGGAATATGACTATGTCCGCTCGACCCTGTCGGGCGGTGCGGCAGGCGGCGGCGACCTGACCGACCGGGCGCACATCCTGATGCTGGACACCCGTCTGGCGTTCTAAAGGCGGTCAGCCGCCCAATCGAGAAAGACGCACGGCAAAAAGCCCGCGCTCCGGTCCGGAGGCGGGCTTTTTGCCGCACCCGGCGTGTCAGTTCTGTCGCGCGGCGCCGATGCCGTATCATTTATAATTGATATCGATTATTACAATTTCTCCTGTGGTCCGTCATCGGCCCCGCTGCGTGGCATTCTCCGCAGGATGCGATTCTGCAAAGCCGGTCCGCCTGCTACTCTCCGCTCCACTCGCCGGGCCATGCGCCCATCGTCACACACTCGACACGGGTACAGATCCTATGGCCGAAGCCGTCCGGAAATCCTCTCGCAAGCGGGGCGAGGACAGCCAGCACCCCAAAACGGACCAATCCAAAACGGACGCAGCGACCGAGGACAAGGGCGCCGTCGATCTGGGGATCCTGGGCGAATCCGTGGGCTTTCTGCTGAAGCGGGCGCAGATGGCGGTGTTCGCCGATTTCATCGAGACCTTTGCCGCCGCCGATCTGCGGCCGGCGCAATTCTCGGTGCTGGTCATCATCGGCCGCAATCCCGGCCTGAAACAGTCGCAGGTCAGCGCGGCGCTGAACATCAAGCGCACCAACTTCGTGCCGCTGCTCGATTCGCTGGAGGAGCGTGGGCTGGTGGCGCGCAAGCTGGCGGCCGGCGACCGTCGCTCCCACGCCCTCCATCTGACCGCCAAGGGCTCCACCCTGCTGACCGAACTGCACCGGCTGTGGGCCGACCATGAACGGCGCATCTGCGAGCAGATCGGCACCGACGGGCGCGAACAACTGCTGAGCCTGCTCGGCCGGATGATCGCCGCCGGAAACGCATCGGCCTCGCCCGACGACGCGGACGAGGCCGATGCCGCCCCTGCCAAGGGACGGGGAAAGCGCAAGAGCGGGTGAGAGGGCGGCTTCAAGAACCCGGTGCCGTTGCCGCCTTGAGAGCTTTCGAGCTTTGCGGCACGCCGGCGGCCTGCTTCAGCCACAGCGCCGCCGCCGCCAGAAAGGCGGGCACGGCCAGTGCCGTGAGGATGCCGGAGAAGCTCAGCTGCCATCCGGCCAGCCCGGCGACCAGGAAGGAGCCGGCGATGCCGCCGAACCGGCCCAGCCCCATCATCCAGGCGATGCCGGTGGCGCGCGCCTGCGTCGGGTAATAGGCGGCGGCCAGTGCCCCAAGCGACGATTGCGCGGTGTTCATCAACGCCCCCGTCACCAGCACCGCGACCATCAGCATCCCGACCTGCCCGGCGATCTGCCCGATCACGATGAAGGCCAGTCCGGTCAGCGCGAAGAAGACGGCGACGATGCGGTTGCCGTCGAACCGGTCCATCAGCACGCCCGAGAACAGCGATCCGATGCCGCCCAGCGGGAACAGGGCGGCGACCAGCGCCGCGGTCGCCGGGGCCAGCCCGGCATCGCGGAACAGCACCGGCATCCAGTTGACCATGGCGTAGAAGATCGTCAGCCCCATGAAATAGGCGATCCACAGCATCAGCGTGCCGACGACGAAGCCGCGCGACAGCATCAGCCGGATGGCGCCACGGCGGTCGCCGGCCGCCGTCGCCGTTTCGGTCACCACGAAGCGGGTGGCGTCGGCCGCGGCGGCGGAGATCGGCGCCAGCAGCTTGCGGATCTGCTCCACCGGTCTGGCGCGGGCGACGGCGAAGCGTGCCGATTCCGGCAGCCACAGCAGCAGGAACAGCGCCAGCAGCAGCGGTGCCGCACCGCCGGCCAGCAGCACGCTGCGCCAGCCGAAGGCCGGGATGATCCAGGCGGCCAGAACGCCGCCCAGCGCCGCCCCCACGGGAAAGCCGCAGAAGACCAGATTGGTCGTGAAAGCCCGCGACCGCGCCGGGCAATATTCGCTGACCAGCGTCAGGGCGGTGGGCATGGCCGCCCCCAGGGCGATGCCGGTGACGAAGCGCCACGCGATCAGCGTGGCCAGATCGCCGGCGAAGGCGGAGGCCAGACAGGCCGCCCCCATGACAAGGACCGCGACGATCAGCACCGGACGCCGGCCGCCCCGGTCGCTCAGGGGACCGGCGGTGAGCGAGCCCAGCACCAGACCGAACAGGGCCGCACTCAGCACCGGGGCGAGGTCGGGGCGCTGCAACCCCCACTCCGTCAGCAGAGAGGGTGCGATGTAGGCAATGGCCGCCGTGTCGTAGCCGTCCAGCAGGACGGTGCACAGGCACAGAAGGACGATGCCGATCTGCCGGCGGGAGAACGGATGCGCGTTCAAAAAGCCTTGGACGTCGATGCTGCGTTCCGGGGGCATGGTGTCCTCTCCCTTCCATCGCGATCGTCGGTTTCGCTTCTGCCGCTGCCGGAAGTGTCTCCGGAACTGCTTCCAGCGGCCCGGAGGTCAGAGCGCCGTCTCGCTCCGGTACTGTTCGCGCAGCAGGTTCTTGCGCAGCTTGCCCGACGCGGTGCGCGGCAATTCATCGGCGATGACGATGCGCTTCGGTGTCTTGAAGCGGGCGAGACGGCTGCGGCAATGGTCGATCACCTCCTGCTCGGTCACCGGACAGCCGGCGCGCGGCACGACGAAGGCGCAGCCGACCTCGCCCCATTGCGGATCGGCGATCCCGATCACACAGGCTTCCGCCACCGTATCCAGTTCCAGCAGCACCGCCTCGACCTCGGCCGGATAGACGTTCTCGCCGCCGGAAATGAACATGTCCTTCTTGCGGTCGACGATATAGTAGAAGCCGTCGCCATCCCGGCGCGCCGTGTCGCCGGTGCGGAACCAGCCCTCCGCATCCGCGTCGGCGGGACGGTTCCAGTAGCCGGGCGAGACGTTCGGGCCACGCACCAGGATCTCGCCGACCTCGCCGTCGGCGACATCGTCGCCGGCATCGTCGACCAGCCGCAGCCGGACCGACGCCGGCGGCAGACCGGCGGATCCCGCCTTCGCCGCGATGCGCGGCAGGTCGCCCACCGGCATGCCCAGCACGGTGCCGCCCTCGCTGCTGCCATAACCGTCGGCCATCGGCACCCCGTCCTCGACGAAGCGCCGCACCAGCGCCGGCGGGTTGGGGGCCCCACCGGTGCCGAAGAAGACCAGCCGCGACAGCTTGGCCGGGTCGTAGCCCGGCTGCTGGCGCAGGGTCTGCGCCATCTGCGGAACGCACATGTAATGCGTCACCCCCAGCGCCGGATCGGACATCCGCTCCAGCGTCAGCACCGGGTCGAAGCCGGGCGACAGCAGCAGCGTGCCACCCTGGAGAAGCGTGGTGCGGCAGATCGTGACGATGCCGATCACATGGAACAGCGGCATGTCGCACAGGAAGACGCTGCGATGGTCGACCCGGTTCAGCAGGGCGAAGTTGGTCGCGGTGAAGAAGGCGGTCTGCTCGGTGTGGATGGCGCCCTTCGGCTGGCCGGAGGTGCCGGAGGTGTAGATGATGATCGACGGCGCCCCGGCATCGCGCGGCGGCAGCCCGGTGACCGGCTCCCCTCCCTCCTGAGCGCTGCGTACCGATTCAGCATCCACCAGACGCAGCCCCGGCACCGTTGCCCGCACGGTCTCGACGACGCCCTGCGCCGTGGCGGCGAACCCGTCGCCATGGATCAGCAGCGACGGCGTCGCGTCGGCGGCCAGCCCCGCCAGTTCCGGCACCGTCAGCCGCCAGTTCAGCGGCACGAACACGGCTCCGGCACGAACGCAGGCGAAGGCCATGGTCAGCTGGTCGATGCCGTTGCGGCCAAGCCAGGCGACCCGCCGGCCGCCGGCGCCCTGGCCCGGCTGCACATCCAGACACCGGATCAGCCACGCCGCACAACGGTCGATCCGCCGATGCAGCGCCTCGTAGGTCAGCCGCTCGCCGGTGGCGAGGTCGACGCAGGCCGGGGCACCCGGCTGAACCGCGGCCTGATAGGCCACGGGATCGGGCGCTTCCCAGCGCAGGCCGGCCCAGCGCAAGCCGGCAGCGCTCCCACCCTCCCCGGACTCTCCGGGTTCGGTCACAGACATTCCCACCCTCCCATTTCCGGCCGCGCCGGCCCTTTCCCGTTTGATCCGGCGTTCTGTCGCCGGCGCGGCCGATCATTGACCCGTCGGATTTCAGCCGCGGATTTCAGCCGCGCTTGTAGGCGCCGAGCCCCGGACGATAGGTCTTGTCGTCGATGAACTGCTTGATGCCCTGCTTGCGCCCCTCCGACTTGTCGAGGAAGTTCAGCGATTCCTGGCGGACCACCAGATAATCCTCCGCGGCGTCGAACGGCATTTCAACCACGCGCTTGAAGGCGTCCTTGGCCGCCTTCAGGGTGTGCGGGTTCTTTTCCAGCAGGTTGTCGGCAATGGCGCGGACCCTGGCGCGCAGCTCCGCCCGCGGGACGGAGAAGTTGACCAGCTTCATCTCCGCCGCCTTGCGGCCGTCGAAGGTCTCGCCGGTCAGAATGTAGTACATGGCCTCGCGCTGGCTCATCAGGTCGGCCACCACCTTGGTGACGTTGCCGCCGGGGATGATGCCCCAGTTGATCTCCGACAGGCCGAACTGCGCCTCGTCGGCGGCCACCGCCAGATCGCAGGCGAACAGCGGAGAGAAGGCGCCGCCGAAGCACCAGCCGTTGACCATGGCGATCGACGGCTTCTCGAACCAGCGCAGGCGGCGCCACCAGCCGTAGGAATCGCGCTGGGCGCGGCGGGTCGCCATGTGGCCCTTCGCCTCGGTCTCGCGGAAATATTCCTTCAGGTCCATGCCGGCGGAGAAGGAATCGCCGGCCCCGGTCAGCACCAGCACCTGACAGCGGTCATCCACCTCCAGTTCGTCCAGCACTTCGAGCATGCGGGCGTTCAGCGTCGGGTTCATCGCGTTGCGCTTGTCCGGCCGGTTCAGCGTGACCCAGGCGACGCCGTTGTCGAACTCGATGGAGACCACGTCGGCGGTGCTCTGCGGGGCGGTGCTCTGTGGGGCGGTGTCCGGAGTGGCGGTGGTCTGCGGCTGCGTCGTCATCTTTGGCTTCCTTTGGGATTCTTTGAAGTGCGTCGGGACGCCCCAAGGGCGTTAGTCGGGCGTCAGTCGGGCGTCAGATCGGGAAATGGCCGGGCTGGGTCTCGACGGTGATCCAGCGCAGTTCGGTGAAGGCGTCGATGCCGGCCTTGCCGCCGAACCGGCCATGGCCGCTCGCCTTGACGCCGCCGAAGGGCATCTGCGCCTCGTCATGCACGGTCGGGCCGTTGACATGGCAGATGCCGGAGCGGATGCGCCGGGCGACGCGCAGGCCGCGCGCCGTGTCGCGGGTGAAGACGGCGGCCGACAGGCCGTATTCGGTGTCGTTGGCGACGGCGACCGCCTGTTCTTCGCCCTCGACGCGGACGATGGTGACGACCGGGCCGAAGGATTCCTCGGCGTAGATCCGCATCTCCGGCGTGACATGGTCGAGGATCGCCGCCGGCAGCAGCGTGCCGTCGGGCGCACCGTTGCGGTGGAGCACCGCCCCCTTGGCCACGGCATCGTCGATCAGCGCCTGCACATGCCGGGCGGCGCCGAGGTCGACCACCGAGCCCAGCGGCGTGCGCCCGTCGCGCGGGTCGCCGGCGACCAGCGTGGCGGCCTTGGCGACGAACTTCGTCAGAAAGGCGTCGGCCACCTTGGCGTCCAGCACGATCCGCTCGGTCGACATGCAGATCTGGCCCTGGTTGAAGAAGGCGCCGAAGGCGGCGGCCTTCACCGCCTCGTCCAGGTCGGCGTCGTCCAGCACCAGCAGCGGCGCCTTACCGCCCAGCTCCAGCAGCACCGGTTTCAGTTGTGCCGCCGCCCGCTGGGCGATCAGCCGGCCGACGCGGGTCGATCCGGTGAAGTTGATGCGGGTGACGGCGGGATGATCGATCAGGGCGTTGACCACCTCGGCCGCATACTCCGGCGCGTTGGTGACGACATTGACCACCCCGTCCGGCAGGCCGGCCTCCTGAAAGGCTTGGCCGATCAGCGCATGGGTGCGCGGGCAAAGCTCCGACGCCTTCAGCACCACGGCATTGCCGCAGGCGATGGCGGTGGCGATGGCGCGCACGCCGAGGATCACCGGGGCGTTCCAGGGCGCGATGCCCAGGACGACGCCGACGGGCTGGCGCACTGCCATGGCGAGGCAGCCGGGCTTGTCGGACGGGATCACCTCTCCGGCGATCTGGGTGGTGAGCGCCGCCGCTTCACGGATCATCGAGGAGGCCAGCATCACGTTGAAGCGCGCCCACCCTTCCGTCGCCCCGGTCTCCGCCGCCATCGCCGTGACGAAATCGTCAGCGCGGGCGGCCAACGCATCGGCCGCCTTCAGCAGAAGCGCGCGGCGGGTGTTCGGCCCGGTTTCCGACCAGCCGGAGAAGGCAGCCAGTGCCGCCTCCGCCGCAGCACCGGCATCGGCCGCCGATGCGGCGGCGGCCACCGTCGCCACGCCGCCGGTGATCGGGTTGCGGCGCTCGAACCGGCGCCCGCCGGTCGCGGGAACCGCCCGTCCGCCGATCAGCAGGTCGGTCGGCGCGGCAACAGACATGTCTTCCATAGGGAGTCTCCAATCCGCTCCGCTGCCATCGGCAGCGGATGAACCTTCAGGCATATTGTTATGCTATATAACAGTTATGGGCGCGTCAACGCCTGAATCGCGCACCGGGCGCGATGTCACCCGGCGGCCGGCAGCAGCGCCATGCTGAAGGCGCCCCACTGGCGCCCACGCACCAGGATCGGCGCGTTCAGGATGGTGATGAGCACCCGTTTGCCGCCGCCCATGTCGCGGGGCATGGTGTGGATCGACGGACGCGGCGCGCTGGCCGCCTTCAACCCGGCACGGAAGCGGTACAGCCGGCGTCCGCGGCAATGCGCGGCGTTCCACACCGGGTCCGGTCCCTGCGGCTGATTGTATCTGCGGTTGTGGGTGGGCAGATAGCCGTTGCGGTCGGCGATGGTGGCGAAGGCGACGCGCGGATCGAGGTCCAGCAACGGCTCCTGCACCGCCGGCAGAACCCGGTCGGTGAAGGCGGTGAATCTGGTCAGGACCTGTTCGGGGTTGGTGCCGGGAACCGGCCGGTAGGTCTCGTCGAACAGATCGCCGAGAGCGATCTCGCCGGATTCTACCGCCTGCTCGAACAGGGTGGACACCCGGGCCGCCGCCTCCACCGTCGCGGCGAGGAAGGGACTGTCGTCGGTTGCGACCGGGCCGGTGCCGATATGGTCGATCAGCGTCTCGCTGAGTTCCAGCAGGTTTTCCAGCCGGCGGTTCGCCGCCGCCAGATGGCCGGAGGAGCCGCCGACGGCCTGTTCCAGCTCGTCCAGCTCCCGTTCGACCGCGGTGCAGTCCTTCAGATTGGCGCGCACCCCCTCGGCGATGGCATGGGTGGCGTCGTGGACGGTGGCGACCGTCCCCTCCATCCCCGCCACCACCCGCTCGATCAGCGCGGTGCCCTCGCGGGCCAGCGTGGCGCTGGCGGTCGCGGCGGCGCCGTCCTGGATCAGGCCCGACACCTGCGAGGTCAGGGCCTGCACCGTGTCGCCGATCTGCACGGTCGCCATCTGGGTCTGGCGGGCCAGTTCCTTCACCTCCGTCGCCACCACGGCGAAACCGCGCCCGGCCTCGCCCGCCCGCACCGCCTCGATGGTGGCGTTCAGCGCCAGCAGGTTGGTCTGCTTGGCGATGGCTTGGATCGCCCGCGACACCGACGCCACCTGCCCCAGCGAATTGCTGACGAGGGCCAGTTGCCGCTCCATGCGGGTGACGCCGTCGATCAGCTCGGCGATCTTGCGCACCGCGTCGGCGACCGCGCTGCGCGACCGGGCGATCTCGCCAGTTGCGGACTCGGCGGCGGCACTGGCCTGTTCGGCGGTGCGGTCGATGGCGGCATTGGTGGCGGTCATCGCCGCGGCGGCGGTTCGCAGGGTGCGGAACTGCGCGCCCTGCCGGTCCACCACCGCCGCCACCTCCTGCACATTGCCGGTGATGTCGGCCAGTTCCAGGCCGATGGCACCGACGCGGCGATAGACCTCGCGCACCACCGTCACGGCATCGTCGGCGGTTGCGGTGACGCCTGCCGCTGGAGACGGCAAGCCCGTGGCGGACTCCATAGGTTTCCCTCCCGATTTTTTGGATTTGTCCGGCAGCGATGCGGCACGCGGCCGGCGGTAAGGGGCCAGCGGCTTGCATCGTTTTGCTTTATGATTGTTATGAATTATAGCAAATATGCGCGGCCGTCAATTTCCTATCGATACGGGAGATGGTTGCCGACATGGAACCGGATCTCACCGCTCGGCGAGATAGGCCCCGGCCAGATCGACGGTGGTGCTGACGAAGTGCGGGGTCATGGCACGCGCGGTTTCCGTTTCGCTGCGGGTCTGGACCCAGCCGAGATAGGTCAGGCTGCGCAGCAGCAGGAACAGCCCCAGATGCCGCCACTGTTCGTTGGGAAGCGGCCGGACGGAACGGTATCCGGCGGCCAGCGCATCGCGGACGATCCCGAAGCTGGGGCGGCCGAAATGGAAATAGAGGGCGGTCGCCAGTTCGAACATGTGCCAGCCATAGCCGGCGTCGTCGAAATCGATCAGCATGACCCTGCCGTCGCCCCACAGCAGATTCTCCGGCACGAAATCGGCATGGATCAGCCCGAACCGGTCGGCCGACCGGCCGAACTCCAGCAGCTCGCGCTCCATCTGGGCACAGGCCCGGTCGATCAGTGCGCGGTGCGGCGCAAGCTCCGGCAGCGCGCGGAAATCGCCCCACAGCGGCCGGTCGCCCAGGATTCCCTCCGCCGTCCAGGCATGGCGGACGAAGCCGGCCGGACGCTGCCAGGACGCCGCATGGGCGTGCAGTTCCGCCGCAAGGCGGCCGACCTGCCGGTACAGCGCCGCCACCTCGTCCGGCGCCCCGGCGATCCCCGCCTCCACCGAGCCGACCGGCCGACCACCGAGCCAGCCGAGCATGTCCACCTGCAACGGCTCCGGCACCTCCGGGACGCGGACCTTGACCATCAGCGCCCCGTCGCGCGCCGGGATGACGCCCGGAACGGCGAGCCCGGCCTCGCGCAGTGCGGCCATCCATTGCAGTTCCGACAGCAGTGCGGCATCGCTGTGGTAGGCGAAGCGATGGATGCGCAGGGCGAAACGGGCGCCGCGGTCGTCGCGCACGCTGTAGACCGCGTTCTCGCGGTATTTGATCAGCTCCGGCTCCGCGAAGCGTCCGGGCCAGCGGGACAGGGCGCCGCGGGCCAGCTGGTGCATGCGGGCGATCTGCTCGGCAGGGGCGAGCGCGAAGAACTCCTTCATCGGTCGCCTCACAGGTCCGAAAGGGCGCTGTCGAGCGTCGACAGCAGCAGGTCGGCATCCGCGATGGAAAACGGCATCGGCGGCCGCATCTTCAGGATATTGTCCTGCGGCCCGATCCGGCTGATCAATACGCCGCGATCCCGCATGTCGTTGATCAGGCGCCTGGCCTCCCCCGCCGCCGGCCGCCCGTCGCGCATCAGTTCCAGCCCGAAGAACAGGCCACGCCCGCGCAGGCTGGCGATCAGGTCGTGACGCGACGCCAGCCGCTGCAACCCCGCCTGGATATGCGCACCGACACGGCGGGCATTGCCTTGCAAATCCTCGCCTTCGATGACGTCGAGCACGGCCGACCCGACCGCGGACGAGACCGGATTGCCGGCGAAGGTGTTGAAATACAGCGCCTTCGATCCGAAGGCGTCGACATGGTCCGGCCGTGTCACCAGCCCGGCCAGCGGGTGGCCGTTGCCCAGCGGCTTCCCCATCGTCACGATGTCCGGGACCAGATCATAGGCCTGATAGCCCCACATATGGTCGCCGGTGCGCCCCAGGCCGGGCTGCACCTCGTCGGCGATGAACAGGCCGCCGGCTTGGCGGACGATGGCGACCGCCTGTTCCAGCGCGCCCTTCGGCACGGCGGGCAGACCTTCGGTGGAGAACAGCGTGTCGAACAGCATCGCCGCCGGCCTGATGCCATCGGCCTGGAGCGAGCGGACCGCGTCCGCCACCTGCTCGGCGAACCGGGCGGCCAGCGCCGCCGGTTCGCCCTGCCAATGGGTCAGATCGGGAATCTCGACCGCCCGCACATGGGGCGCCAGCGCCTCGGGCGCCGGCAGTCCGGTAGTTGCCGCCGCAAGGCCGGCGGTGTTGCCGTGATAGCTGAAGCTGCTGACGATGATCCCCTGCCCGCCGGTCACGAACCGGGCGATGCGCAGCGCCAGCTCGTTCGCCTCGCTGCCGGTGCAGGTCAGCATCGCCATCGACAGTGGCGCGTCGAAGGTCGCGACGAGGCGCTCGGCATACTCCACCACCGCTTCGTGCAGATAGCGCGTGTGGATGTTCAGCTGCGAGGCCTGCCGGCACAGCGCCTCCACGACATGGGGGTGGCAGTGCCCGACATGCGGCACGTTGTTGTAGACGTCCAGATAGCGGCGGCCGTCGGTATCCTCGATCCACACCCCTTCGGCCCGGCGGACGTGAAGGGGTCTGTCGTAGAACAGCGGCGAATGCCGCCCCAGGACGTGCCGGCGGCGATCCAGCAGCGATGTGTCCGCAGGCAGTGGGGAAGCCGAACTGGGGGATGTGGGCATGGGAGTCTCTTTTTCCGGAGTCGCAGCGACGGGTTTGGGAAGAGCTTGCGGATAGGTGGGAATGGCCAACGGCATCCTGCCGGCTTGGCATCGCCAGCCCGTGGCGGATGGATAGACCGGTGCGTCAACGGTGATCCGGTCGGATCGGTAACCCATCGACGCCACGATACCCAGACAGCCCGCCCGGATCAAGAACGCGATATCCGATTTCTGAACTTTTTTTCCAGTTTTCGGCGGTGGCGTCGGATTTGGGTTTTTGCCGGCGGGGTGGCCCCCTATACTCCCGCCATGACGACCGACCGCCCGATCAGCCTGCGCGCGCGCAACCGCCTGAGAAACCGTCAGGAGTTGCTGAATGCCCTTCTCGACCTGTTTGCTGACGGCGGCCTGTCCGCCTGCTCGGTCGAGGCGGCGGCCCGGCAGGCCGGCGCCTCCAAGACGACAGCCTACAGCTATTTCCCCGGCGGGCTGGACGAGATGCTGCGCGACCTGTACCGCAGCATCGGGGAGCGGGTGCTGGAGCGCGGCCTCGAACTGCGGGCCGGTGCTGCGGATGCGGAAGGGCGGATCCTGGCCCTGGGGCGGGCTCTGCTGGACATCTGCGCCGAACCGCGGGTCGGGCGCTTCTACATGATGCTCAGCCCAGCACTCAGTCCCCTGCTGGAGCCGGTGATCGGCGAGACCTCCGGCCGCTTCACCGCGATGATCGCCGAGGATCTGGCCGGACTGGACTGGCCGCCGGACCTCGCCGGCGCCGGCGCGATCCTCCTCAACGGCTCCCTGCGCGAAGCGGCGACGGCGGTCGCCCGCGAACCGGCACAGCGCGCTCCGCTGCTGGCGGCCTTCACGATGATCCTGCGGGCCGCCCTGCCTACCGGTGCGGCGGCCGCCACCGCCAAGGGGGCAGGCTGATGTCCGCGACCTTGAAGGGCACAGCCGGATCGCGCAATCATCCGGATCGATCCCGATCGGGTCCGACATCCGCACTCGTCAGCGCCGAAGCCCACTATGCAGCCATCCGCGCCCTATGATCGCGAACCGAAGGCCTGGGCCGCCATCGTCCAGCCGCTGGTCGATGCGCTGAAGCGCCGGGGGCAGTCGCCCGACGCGCTGCTGGAACGCTTCGGCCTGTCGGAGTCCCTGCTTGCCGACCCTTACCGGGAAATACCGCTGCGCAGTTACGTCGCGGCCTTCGAAAGCGCCGCGACCCAGGTCGGCGATCCCAATCTGGGGCTGTTCGCCGCCCGCGACGTGACGCCCTTCACCCTCGGCCCGCTGGGGCTCCTGTTCATCAGTTCGCCGACCATCGGCGCGGCGCTGAAGGGCTTCACCGATTACATCGGCATGGTCCAGCAGGGGACGACCAGCAGCGTGGTGCGGGAGGGCGATGCCTGCGTCTTCCGCTACCGCATCGAGGATACCCGGATCGTCCGCCGCCGGCAGGACGCCGAACATTCGCTGGCCCTGGTCACCACGCTGATGCGCGCCATGGCCGGTCAGGGCTGGCGCCCGCTGGAGGTGCATTTCGAGCACAGCGCCCCGCCCAACCGCCAGCCGCACGAGGCGTTCTTCGGCGCGCCGCTCTATTTCGACCAGGGGGTCAACGCCCTGGTCTTCCCGGCCACCACCCTGTCGATCGCCGGCAACCTGATGGACCTTCGGGTCGGCTCCATCGTCGAGCACCACCTGCGCACCCTGCATGAACGCGCGATGCCGGTCCGCTCCATCGAGGACGAGGTGCGCCGCCTGATGGCCGACCATCTTCCCGACGGCAGCCGTTTCGACGTCGCCACCGCGGCACGGGCGGTCGGCGTATCGGCCCGCACGCTCCAGCGCGTGCTGCACAATTCCGGCGGCAGCTTCGCCGCGATCAAGCAGGACAAGCGTCGCAGCCTTGCCGAGACCTATCTGACCGACACCCGGCTGTCGGTCACGGAGATCGCCCACATCCTGGGCTATGCGGACGGCGCCTGTTTCACCCGCGCCTGCCGCCGCTGGTTCGGCTGCACGCCGTCGGCCTACCGCAAAGCCGCCCAAACCCGCTGACCGGCTTCCCTCTGTCAATTGGCGCAAACTATCAAAAGTTTGGCGCGCGCTATCAGGTATGCCAGCACGGCCAAGCAGATTATTGCTTGCATGACAAGCGTTCCGCCATGGCAGCTTTGTTTAAAAACGGGCAACCTGCATATTATTTAGTCGGCGAATGCCTCTGCTTAAACCTTTTGCAGAATGGCGTGTAATATCAAAAATATGGCGGCTTGGATCAAGTTGGCGCCCGGCGCCGATGTCATCCTTTCGTCAGATCGAGCCAGCGGACCTAACGGGTTCGGCGCCCCGGTCGGTTGCGGCCGGCTCTCCTGTACGAAAGGCCGCTGAAAGCCCGATCTTCACCAAGGATCTTCACCAAGAACCACTTCGCGGTGGCCTGATCTTACGGTTCGGTTCCGCAAGAACCCCCGGTCCTTCCATCCCGGACCGGGGGCTTTCCCCGCGGTTCCTCATTCGCCAATGCCGGCCCGACGAGGGCGGCCAGTCCGGAGAGGCCAAATGACGACACCGGTTCAGGGACATGCGTCCACAGAGTTGAGAAAAGGCGCCCTGGGCGTCGGCTTCATCGTATTCTTCGTCATCTCGGCCGCCGGCCCGCTGACCGCCGTGGCCGGCGGCATGCCCATCGGCTTTCTGCTGGGCAACGGCGCCGGCCTGCCGTCGCTTCTGCTGATCGTCATCGCCATCCTTCTGATCTTCTCCGCCGGCTACACCGCCATGGCCCGCCATGTCACCCATGCCGGCGGCTTCTATGCCTTCATCGCCCGCGGCTTCGGCGGCCAGCTGGGGGCGGCCGGTGCTGCGCTCGCCATTCTCGGCTACAACGCCATGCAGGTCGGGCTGTACGGGCTGCATGGTGTCGCCACCGCGGCCTTCGTCAAGGAGATGGCCGGCATCGACCTGCCCTGGTGGGTCTGGGCCTATTCGGCGATGGCCACGGTCGCCATCTTCGGCTACCGGCAGGTGGATCTGTCGGCCAAGCTTCTGGGACTGCTGGTGGCGGGCGAATATGTCGTCGTCCTCCTCCTCGACTTCCTTATCCTCAAAAACGGCGGTGCGGAAGGTCCCACCACGGTGTCCTTCACCCTGCCGGCCCTGATGGGCGGCGCACCCGCCATCGGCATCCTGTTCTGCTTCGCATCCTTCGTCGGCTTCGAAGCGACGACGATCTATGGTGAGGAAGCCAAGGATCCGGAGCGCACGATCCCACTTGCGACCTATCTGTCGGTGCTGCTGATCGGCAGTTTCTATGCCTTCTCCGCCTGGTGCATGGTGGTCGGCGCCGGGGCCGGGACGCTGGTCGACACCATCGCGGGCCTTTCCGACCCGACCCTGTTCATCTTCACCCTGACCGAACGCTATGCCGGCCCCTGGCTGTCCGCGGCCATGAGCGCGCTGCTGGTCAGCAGCGTCTATGCCGGGCTGCTGGCCTTCCACAATTCGGCCGCCCGCTATTTCTATTCCATCGGCCGGGAAGGGCTGCTGCCGGAAATCCTCGGCCAGACCCATGCGGTCCACAAGAGCCCGCATGCCGGGTCGGTGCTCCAGACCGGCATCGCCTTCTTCATCATGACCGCCTTCGTCATCGCCGGATCCGATCCGCTGCTCACCCTGTTCTCCTGGCTGACCAACCTCGCCACGCTCTGCGTCATTGCGTTGATGGCGCTGACCTCCTTCGCGGTGGTGCGGTTCTTCCGCAAGCGCGCCGACCTAGAACAGGGCTTCTTCAGCGCTCTGCTGCTGCCGGTGATCTCCGGGCTTCTGCTGTCGGTGGTCCTGGTGCTGGCGATCCTGCATTTCGACGTGCTGACCGGCAACTCCGGCCCGCTGTCCTGGGTCCTGCCGGCCCTTCTGCCGGCGGCAGGCATCGCCGGCATCCTGCGGGCCGCGGCGCTGCGCCGGCGCAACCCCGACCGCCATGCCCAGCTGGGCCTCGGCAAGGCCTGACCACAGATCCCTCACAACGAAAACGACAAGCTCCGCCCCGCATCGACGGGGCGGAGAGGGAGAGGATACGACCATGAGTGAGCTGATGCAGGACGGGCTCGTCCCCGTTCTTCCCGAAGTCGACGCCTTCCTGCGCAAGGACCACCGGCTGTTCATCGGCGGCAAGCCCGTCCCCGCCGCCTCCGACCGGACCATCGAGCTGCACGACCCGTCCACCGGCGCCGTCATCGGCCACGTCGCGTCGGCCACCACCGGCGACCTCGACCTTGCCGTCGCCGCCGCCCGCCGGGCACTGGCCGGCGACTGGAGCCGCATGCGGCCGGCCGACCGCGAACGCCACATCCACCGGCTGGCCGACCTGATCGAAGCGCATGGCGAGGAACTGGCGCAGATCGAGACGATCAACCAGGGCAAGTCGATCACCATCTCCCGTGCGATCGAGGTCGGGGCATCGGTCGAGTATGTCCGCTACATGGCCGGCTGGGCGACCAAGATCGAAGGCTCCACCCTGGACCTGTCGATCCCGATGCCGCCCGGCGTCCGCCACACCGGCCTGACCCTGCGCGAACCGGTGGGCGTCGTCGGCGCCATCGTGCCGTGGAACTTCCCGCTGATGATCGCGCTGTGGAAGATCGCCCCGGCACTCGCCTGCGGCTGCACCGTCGTCCTGAAACCGGCGGCGGAAACGCCGCTGACCGCCCTGCGTCTGGCGGAACTGGCGAGCGAGGCCGGCCTGCCCGATGGCGTGCTGAACATCGTCACCGGTGGCGGTTCGACCATCGGCGCCGCCCTGGCCCGCCATCCCGGCATCGACAAGGTCACCTTCACCGGATCGACGGCGGTCGGACGCGAGGTCGGCATCGGCGCGCTGACCAACATGACCAACTTCTCGCTGGAACTGGGCGGCAAGAATCCGCTGATCGTCCTCTCCGACGTCGATGTCGGCGCCATCCTGCCGGGGCTGGCCATGGGCTGCTTCCTGAACCAGGGACAGGTCTGTGCCGCCGCCAGCCGGCTTTACGTCCATGCGCCGCTCTACGACCGCGTGGTCGGCGATCTGGAAGCCGTGATGAAGTCGATGCGCCTCGGCCCCGGCCTGGATCCGTCGGCCGACCTGCAGCCGCTGGTGTCCGCCCGCCAGCGCAATGCCGTCGAATCCATCGTCGACGAAGCTGCCCGAGCCGGCGCCACGATCCTGACCGGGGGCCGCCGTCCCGACCGGCCGGGCTATTTCTTCGAGCCGACGCTGATCGTCGACGCCGACCATGCCAACCCGGCGATCCAAAAGGAGATCTTCGGCCCGGTGGTCACCGTCACGCCGGTGAGGGATCTGGACGACGCGCTCCACCGCGCCAACGACAGCGGCTATGGCCTCGCCGCCAGCATCTGGTCGAACGACTTCGCGGCGATCACCCGGGCCATCCGCGGATTGCGGGCCGGCACCGTGTGGGTGAACAGCCACATTCCCGTCGATCCCAACCTGCCCTTCGGAGGATTCAAGCAATCCGGCATCGGACGCGAGCATGGCCGCAGCATCATCGACCAATACACCGAGATAAAATCGGTCTGCATGGCGATGTAAAACCTGAAATCTCTTGTCCTTATCCGATGTCGATGCAGGCCAGTCCTTTGGGCTGGCCTGTTTGTTTTCTACTATTCCCCTCACCGTTTTCCATTCTGCGGCGATTTATGCCGATTCCGGATAACCGGGCTCAATTCTCCTGATTAAGATTTTCCTACAAACCAATTCAAAAAACAGGGAGCATCATGACCATCCCCCACACGATGTGCCGGGTCTGGAGACCGATTGCCGCCGCCCTTGCCCTCTGCACGGGCCTCTGGGCAAGCTTCGACAGCGCACCAGCGCTCGCCACCGAAGGCGGGGCGCCGACCGCCCCCTTCGGCGTGTTCGAATTCGGGGCCGGCATCCTGCCGCCGCCGACCCCCTACGGTACGCTCGGCATGCGCACCAATTTCTATACGGCCAGCTCGGTCAAGGACGGCAGCGGCAACACCCGGCTGTCGGACTTCCGCATCAATACCCTGTCGGTCGGCGCCGCCTACATCAAGATGACCGACATGCAGGTCCTCGGCGCCAATGTCGGCTTCGGCGGCATCCTGCCCTTCCTGGACATCGGCGGTCATCTGACGGTGCCGACGCCGGGCGGACCGCTGCGGCTGGAAAGCCAGACCTTCAAGCTGGGCGACATCCAGCTGTTCCCGGTGATGCTGCAATGGCAGTCGAAGTCGCTGTTCGTCAACGCCATGGCCCAGGTCCAGGCACCGACCGGCGCCTATGACGTCAACCGGCTGTTCAATCCGGGCACAAACCACTGGTCCTTCGCCCCGGTGGTCGGCGTCACCTATGTCACCGACGGCGGGTTCGAGGTGTCGTCCAACTTCGAACTGGACATCAACACGGTCAATCACAAGACCGACTACCGCAGCGGCATGGAGTTCAAGCACGAGTTCGCCGTCGGCCAGCATCTCGGCCCGATCACCGCCGGGCTCGGCGGCTATTGGTACCAGCAGATCACCGACGACCGCGGCCCGGGGGCGGGCGACGGCAACCGGGCGCGTGTCTTCGCGCTGGGGCCGGCGGTCAGCTATTTCGAACCCGGCATGCCGCTCGTCGCCTTCCACACCTACAAGGAGTTCGGGGCGCAGAACCGCGCCCAGGGCTACGCGACCGCGCTGCGCGTCGCCTATTCCTTCTGAGGAGGGCCATCCCGATGACCGAAACCCACCCCTCCTCCCCGCTCGCCGGACAGCCGCGCCGCGCCACCGCGCACCAGGGTACCGTGATCCTGCTGGGCAGCAGCCTGACCATCGTCGGCTCGGTGATGATCGCGCCGGTACTGCCCAAGCTCGGCGCCGAATTCGGCCCCACCACCCCGCAGGCCGCAGCGCTGATCCCGTTGGTCGTCGCCGGCCCGGCACTCGCCATCGCACTGTTCGCGCCGGTGGCCGGCTGGCTGGCCGACCGCTTCGGCCGCAAGTCGATGCTGATCCTGGGGACGCTGCTCTATGCGCTGCTGGGCGCCGCCCCCAGCCAGTTGAACGACTTGTCGCTCATCCTGGTCTCCCGCCTGCTGTTCGGCTGTGCCGAGGCGATGGTGATGACCTGCTGCACCACCCTGGTCGGCGATTACTGGAGCGGTGCCGAGCGTTCGCGCTACATCGGCCGGCAGGTGGTGACCATCGGCGTCGTCGGATCGCTGTTCTTCGTGATCGGCGGCGCCACCGGCGAAAGCTCGTGGCGGACGCCCTTCCTGCTTTACCTGCTGCCACTGCTGCTGATCCCGGCGATGGCGCTGGTCCTGTGGGAGCCGCAACGTGCCCCGCGCGCCCGGCGGCCGAAGGCCGCCTTCGGCCGTGGCATCCTTCGCAGCATGGCGGTCGCCTATCTGCTGGTCTTCGCCGGCATGCTCGCCAGCTTCGTCGTGCCGGTGCAGTCGCCGGGCATCGTCGTGGCGCTGGGCGTCACCTCCTCCACCCTGATCGGACTGTGCGCCGGACTGGGGCTGCTGGCGTCGCTGGCGGGGTCGATCCTGTGGCCGGTGCTGCGCCGCCGGCTCGGCACCCGCATCGTCAATGCGCTGCTGCTGGCGCTGATGGCGGTCGGGCTGTGGCTGCTGGTCCATGCCGGCAGCTACGAGGCGGTGCTGGTCGCCGTCGTCATCCACGGTATCGGCGCCGGCCTGCTGGTGCCCAACGCGCTGGCGCCGCTGCTGGAGTACCTGCCGGAAGCGACCCGGGCGCGCGGCGTCGGCGGCTTCACCTCCTGCCTGTATCTCGGCCAGTTCGCCAGTCCGCTGGTGATTGCGGCGGTCGCCGGCCCCGTCCAGGGCGTGCCGATGGCGATTACCGTCTTCAGCCACGCCACGCTGGCGCTGGCCGCCGTATGGCTGGTTCTCGGCCTGCGCCGCGGCACGCCGGCCTGCGAAGCCGGATCGGCCTGATATCCCCGCCTGGCCTTTGCCTCTCTCCCCTGCCGCGGGAGCGCCATCACACTCCCGCGGCCCTTTTCCTTTCCGGAGACCATTTCCATGCAGAATCTGGCCCCGACCGTTCCCTGGCGGGACGGCCTCGATCTGGCGGAGCAGATCCGCGCGGGCGCCGTCACGCCGCTGGAGGCGCTGGGCGACACCATCGCGCGGCTGGAGCGGGTCAACCCGACGCTGAACGCGATCGTGGAGACGCTGTTCGACAGGGCGCGGGAGACGGCGCGGCGCCCGGTCGCAGATAGCGCCCCCTTCGCTGGCGTCCCGACCTTCATCAAGGACCTGTTCATGCCCGTCGCGGGCGCCCGCATGACCAACGGGTCGCTGTTATGCGAAGGGGCGACCGGACCGTTCGACGCCGAGCTGATCCGGCGGCTGCGCCAAGCCGGTGTCGTCATCGCCGGCACCACCACCTCACCGGAGTTCGGCACCTCCTACAGCACGGAATCCCGGCTGTTCGGCGCCACCCGCAATCCCTGGTCGCCCGGCCATGTCGCCGGCGGATCCAGCGGCGGGGCGGCGGCGCTGGTGGCCGCGCGGGTGGTGCCCTTCGCCCATGGTAATGACGGCGGCGGATCGCTGCGGGTTCCGGCTTCCTGCTGCGGCGTCTTCGGCCTGAAGCCGACGCGCGGGCGCGTGCCCATCGGCCCGCTGGTGGGCGAGGGCTGGGCCGGGATGGGCATCAACCACGCCATCACCCTGTCGGTGCGTGACAGCGCCGCCCTGCTCGACGCCACCGCCGGCAGCGGCCCCGGCGACCCCTATGCCGCCCCGGCGCAGGACGGCCGTTTCCTCGACGCGGTGTCGCGTCCGCCGAAATCGCTGCGCATCGGTCTGGTACGGTCGCTGGCCCCCTGGCCGACCCATCCCGACTGCCTCGCCGCCATCGACCACACCGTCCGGCTGTGCGAAAGCCTGGGCCATCGGGTGGAGGAGATCGAACTGCCGGTCAGCGCCCCGGAATTCTACGACACCGTCTTCACCATCATCGGCGCCCAGACCCGAAGCCTGCTGACCATGATAAGCGCGATGTCCGGCCATCCCGCCGACGAGTCCGTGCTGGAGCCGCGCACCCGCATCCTGCTGCGGGCCAAGGGCGATGTCAGCGGCGCCGCCTATGCCGCCGCGGTCGACGGGATCCACGCGCTGGGACGGCGGATGGCCGGGATCCACGCCGACTTCGACCTGCTGCTGACACCGACGCTGGCGAAACCGCCGGTCGCCATCGGCACGCTGGACATGGAGGATTCGCAGACGCTGGACGATCTGATCGACCTGTTCCACAGCTTCTCGCCCTTCACCGCCCTGTTCAATGCGACAGGACAGCCGGCGATGTCGGTCCCGCTCCACTGGACGGCCGGCGGACTGCCGGTCGGCTCCCATTTCGCCGCTCCCTTCGGCGGGGAAAGCCTGCTGTTCTCACTGGCCGGCCAGTTGGAGGCCGCACAGCCCTGGAACGGCCGGGTGCCGCCGGTCAACGCGCTCTGACGCTGCGCACCGCCGCCCGTGCTTCACGCGCGCGGGCGGCGCAGCGTTTGCGACGGCAGCTCGCCATACAGGGCACGGTACTCCCCGGCGAAGCGGCTCCAATGCCAGAAGCCCCAGCGGGCGGCGATCTCGCCGATGGACACCGGCCCGCCGGCGGCGCGCAACTCCCGCCGCACCCCGTCCAGCCGCATCATCCGCAGGAACTGGGTCGGGCTGAAGCCGAAGGCGTCGTGGAAGCAGTTCTGCAGCTTGCGGCGGCTGACGCCGACATGGCGGCAGATGTCGTCGATGGTCGGCTGCCGTTCGGCATGCTCCATCACATAGGCCCGCGCCTTGTCGGCGATCTTCTTCTGGGGGGTCGCGATGGATACCGGGTCGCCCTCCTCCGCCGAAAGCGTATCGAGCAGCAGGTCGGCCAGCGCGTTTTCCAGCCCGGCGCGGCTGCCGGCATGGTCCAGGGCCTGGGTCAGCCGCGGCAGATCCGCGAACACGTCGGCGACGGCATGCTTCAGGCGCCGCATCGTCGGGGTGGAGCCATGCAGGCCGGACCGCCGGCTGCGCAGGCGTTGGGCAGCCAGCTTGCGGCCTTGCGTTTCCGCCATCTCCAGCAGCCAGGACCGCGCCACCGCGATGCAAGCGAGGTCGAGCGACTTCGGCGTGCAGAGTTCCACCAAATCCTGTCCGTCGGTAACGAGACAGGCCGGAAAGACCAGCGGCCGTCCGGCGAAGCGCCCTTCGCCCTGCGCCTCGATCGGCAGGCTGAACACGATGGATCCGTCCCACGCCCGCCCCTTCTTGGCGAGGGCGGTGTTGGCGGCATCGCGCAGGATCTGCATGCGGTCGAGGCGGATGTCGATCAGACTGCCGTCGAACCGGCCGGACGACAACTGCGTGAACTCCAGCGACCAGCCGCGCGTCAGTCCGGCATGTTCGGCGGCGTCGGACGAGCGGACCATGGTCACGCGCGGCTGTGTCACCTCCGGCTGGCCCGGCGGCTCTTCCGATGAATTGGACAGGACGTCTGGCAAAGAGGTCCTCCAGCAGGCACGAGAGGATCAAAACCGAAGGCTGACACCGGCTTCGCAGCCGCAACGGCAGTGATGGCGCTTAGCCTCGCACGGTCCACGCTACGGATCTATCACCAATCCCACCGCCAGTCCCACTGCCAATCCGCCCGGCGACCGATGGAGCCCTCGGACCGGTCCTGACCGCTATACCCTATCAGGGACGGGGCGGAGGCGGTCGCGATGGCCAACGGCGTCGTCTATGGCCTGACCGGCCATGTCTGGACCCGCGATATCGGCCGGGTCAACCGCGTGGCCCTGAAGCTGGAGGCCGGCATGGCGTGGATCAATTCATAAGGTACCGAAACTGGACGCCTGATCCATTGGATTTGCGCGGCGGAACCTGGGGAACACCACCGCACGCGATCAGCGATATGGCACCCCAACGGCGAAGCTCCTACACTAGGCCCTCGACCAATCGGCCGGAGGAACAGTGGCGGGGGAGCGTAGGCGGGCGACCGCGGTGGATGTGGCGCGGCTGGCGGGGGTGTCGCAGTCGGCCGTGTCACGGTGCTTTACCGAGGGGGGCAGCGTTTCGGCGGAAATGCGCACCCGCGTGCTGGAGGCGGCGCGACGGCTTTCCTACCGTCCGAACGCCATCGCGCGCAGCCTGACGACCCGGCGCACCAACCTGATCGGCGTCGTCATGGGCGATCTGGACGGGCCGTTCCAGCCATATCTGTTCGAAACACTCACCCGCGGTCTGGCTTCGCGCGGCAAGCAGCCGCTGCTGGTGCGCGGCGACCCGGCGGATGCGCTGGACGGCCCGGCGATGGCCGCTCTCGACTATCAGGTGGATGCGGTGGTGGTGACGGCCGGCAGCGTGTCTCCGGCGGCCATCCGCGGCCTGATGGCTCTCGGCGTCCCCTTGCTCCTCTATGGCCGGGCGGTGGAGGCGGACGGGGTGGACAGCATCTGCTGCGACAACCCGCTCGGCGCCCGTCTGGTGGCGCAGGCGCTGGTCGCGGGCGGGCACCGCCGCATCGCCTATCTCGGCGGACGCCCCTCCGCCTTTTCCGAGCAGGAGCGCGGCAGCGCCTTCCGGGCGGCGTTGGCGGAGCTGGGGCTGCCGCTGGCCGCCACGGGAGAAGGCGACTACACCTACGACAGCGGTCACCGGGAAGCCCTGCGGCTGCTGGCCGGTCCCGACCGTCCGGACGCCCTGTTCTGCGGCAACGACGCCATGGCCTTCGGCGCGCTCGACGCCGCCCGCACCGCGCTCGGCCTCCGGGTGCCGGAAGACCTGTCCATCGTGGGGTTCGACGATGTGCCGATGGCCGCCTGGCCGAGTTTTTCCCTGACCACCATCCGCAATCCGGTCGACAACATCGTGGCGATCCTCCTCGACATGCTGGAACGGCGGCTGGCGGATCCCGACGCGCCGACGGTCCTGCACCGCCCGGCACCGGTGCTGGTCAGGCGTGGATCGGCGCGCCTTTGACGCGCTACCCCGCCGCATTCACCAAAGCATCACAATTCCATCATTCGCGCTTCACGCTTCCCGCCTAAACCCTGCGTCAGCGGCTTTGCATACGCATGCAACGACGCTTGCCACTTTGGGAAATGCTGGAAGTCTGCGGCGATGGCGGAATTGCATGTCGAGAATCTGACCGTCGCCTATGGCGGCTCCCGCGTGCTGAACGGCGTCAGCCTGCATGTCCGGCCGGGCGAGTTCGTGGCGCTGCTGGGCTCGTCGGGCTGCGGCAAGACCACGCTGCTGCGGGCGGTATCGGGCTTCGTGCCGGTGGACGGCGGGCGCATCGCCATCGCCGGGCGGGACGTGACCCGGGCACCGCCGGAGCGGCGCGACACCGCGATGGTCTTCCAGTCCTATGCGCTGTGGCCGCACATGACCACCGCCCAGAACATCGGTTACGGCTTGAAGCTGCGCCGCTGGCCGCGCCAGCGCATCGCCGAGCGGGTGGCCGAGATGCTGCGGCTTCTGAAGCTCGACGGGCTGGCCGACCGCAACGTCACCCAGCTGTCGGGCGGCCAGCGCCAGCGCGTGGCGCTCGGCCGGGCACTGGCGATCAATCCCGACATCCTGCTGCTGGACGAACCGCTGTCCAACCTGGATGCCCGCATCCGGCTCGAACTGCGCCACGAGATTCGCGCGCTGCAACAGCGGCTCGGCATCACCGCGGTCCATGTGACGCATGACCGCGAAGAGGCCATGGTGATGGCCGACCGCATCGTCATCCTGAACGCCGGCAGCATCGCCCAGATCGGCACGCCCGAGGAGATCTACCGCCGTCCGGCCAGCGCCTTCGTCGCCAGCTTCCTCGGCGCCGACAATGTGGTGCCCTTGCAGGCGACGCGGACGGAGCGGACGCTGGAGATCGCCGCCGGCCCGGACCACGGCGCCGTCAGCCTGCCGCTCGGCAACGCAGGCGCACAGGTCGAATTGATCGGCAGCGGGCCGGTCGCCGCGCATTTCCGCACCGAATCCGTACGGCTGGCGACCGCCGGCCAAGCCCCGGCCGACGCGCTGGTCCTGCGCGGCCACATCACGCAGACAGCCTATCCCGGCGGCCGCTGGCGCTACGGCGTCGCGGTCGGCGGAACGGTCTTCCTGGTCGACGACGACGAACGCCGCATGGTCGGCGATGCCGTCGCCATCGTCATCCCGCCTTCGGCCCTGCATTGCTTCCCGCTCCGCCGGGAGGCGGCGGGAACGGCCTGAGGCGATCTCAACCATCCGGCCCACCATCGGGAAAGAAGGGGGATTTTCATGAAGCTCATGACGCTGAGGATGCTGCGCGCCGGTGCCGCCGGTCTGGCGCTCGCCGCCGGTCTTTCCGCCGCACCGCTGAAGGCCGAGACGGTGCTGACCGTGCTCACCGCCGGCGACCAGAACATGGTCGATTACGTCAACGAGTATCTGGCGCCGAAGTTCGAGGCGCAGAATCCGGGCGTGAAGGTGCGCGCCGCCGGCACCGGCCCGGGCGATGGCGGATCGCAGAAGATCTACGAGAAGCTGAGCGCCGAGGCCGCCGCCGGTGCGGCCAGGTGGGATGTCGACGTCGCCGTCATCCACCAGAAGATGGCCGGCCAGATGGTGCAGGAGAAGATGCTGTCGGCCTATGTCGGCGACGTCAAGACCGGCACGCTCGCCAGCCGCGACAGCGCGCGCAACGCGCTCGGCACTGATGTCACCGGCTATGTCCTGCCGATGTTCCACAGCCAGATCGCGCTGGCCTACAACCCGGACCTGGTGAAGGCGCCGCCGAAGACCTACGCCGAACTGGCGGAGTGGGTGAAGGCCAATCCGAAGGCCTTCGGCTACAACGGCATCAAGGGCGGCATGTCCGGCGTCGGCTTTGTCACCGGCTGGACTGCCGCCAACATCGGCGATGCCGCCAAGCTGGAGAAGGGCCCCTACGACGCCGCGATGAAGCCGGCGATCGAGAAGGCCCTGTCCGGCCTGAAGGACTTCAACAAGAGCGTCACGCTGACCCCCGGCAATGCCGGCACGCTCGACATGCTGAACCGCGGCGAGATCGCCATGGGTCCGGTGTGGGTCGACATGTTCTACAGCTGGCAGGCCGACGGCCGCCTCAACCCGGCGATGAAGCTGCAGCTGATCGGTCCGGGCATGCCCGGCCAGCCGATGTACTACGCCGTCCCGGCCAAGGCCGCCAACCAGGAGGCCGCCCGCAAGTTCATCGAACTGGCGACCAGCCCGGAGGTGCAGGCCGACGGCATCGTCAAGCGCTTCAACTGGTATCCGGGCATCGACGCCGCCTATGTGCAGCCGAAGCTGGACGCCCAGACCTGGGCAAAGCTGTTCACCGATGTGAAGCCGGACGAGCTGGCAAGCAAGGGCAAGCCCTTCCCGCTGTCGGGCTATTTCACCGACATCATGGAAGCCTATGAGCGCACCGTTGCCAACTGAGGCGGCCAACCGCCCCGCCCCCCTCCCCCGCTCGCGCGGGGGAGACGGCGCCCCCGCCCTGCCCGCCACCAGGGTGGTTCCCGACTGGGTGTGGGGCATGCTGCTGGTCATGCCGGCGCTGGCGATGGTGGCGTTGTTCTTTCTTTACCCACTGGGCCTGTCGGCGGTCAGCGCCTTCCAGGGCCGTGACGGCGGCTGGACGCTGGCGAACGTCGTGAAGGCGTTCGAGCTGTACAGCCTCGACATGGCCTTCACGCTCGCCATCGTGCTGCTGTCCTCGGCGCTGGTGGCGGTGCTGTCGGTGGCCATCGGCGGCTATCTGACGCTCGGCGAAAACCGGCTGGCGGTCACCCTGCTGCGCTGGCTTTACCGCTGGCCGCTCTTCATTCCCTTCATCGTCGCCGCCCAGATGATGCGCTCCTTCCTCGCCAAGAACGGGCTGATGAACAATCTGCTGATCGGCAGCGGCGTCATCGAGCCCCTACAGGCGGCGAGCCTGCTCGACTGGCGCGGCGTGGTGGTGACCTTCGTCTGGAAGCAGACCCCCTTCGTCGCGCTGATGGTGGCGGGCGCCATGGCCTCGCTGGACCGCTCGACCATCGAGGCGGCGCGCGACCTCGGCGCCGGGCGGCTGCGCATCCTGGCCGAGATCGTCGTTCCCCAGATCCGGCCGACGCTGACAGTCGGGCTGATCCTCAGCTTCGTGACCATGCTGTCGGTGATGTCGGTGCCGATGATGATCAACCCCAACAGCCCGACCATGATCACGGTGGACATGGCCTACCGCATCAACGCCCATGGCGATTACGGCGTCGCCAACGCTCTCGGCTTCGTGTCCTACGCCATGGCCGGCTTGGTCGGCTGGTTCTACCTGCGGCACGGCGTGCGCCAGGGCGGTGCACGATGACCTCCTTTACACCGGCGCGAACGCTCACCTGGATTCCGCGCGGGCTGGCCCTTGGGGTGCTGGCCTTCGTCATCTTCGGGCCGCTGACCAATCTCGGCCTGTGGGCGGTGGCGGAGAAATGGTACTTCCCCCATACCCTGCCCCTGCAATACGGCTTCTCCTTCTGGGAACGGGTGTTCGCCCCGCGCTCCAATGCCATGGCGTCGCTGGCGACCAGCGTCACCATCGCGCTGCTGACGGTGGCGGCCTGCCTCGCCGTGTCGGTTCCCGCCGGCTATGCGCTGGCCCGGCTGCGGCTGCCCTGGCGCGGGGTGATCCTGCTGGCCTTCCTGCTGCCCCAGGCCTTTCCCAGCGTCGCGGTCTACATCAATGTGGCGCGCATCTTCTACACGCTGGGGCTGAACGGCACGGTGGCCGGGGTGGTTCTGGTCCACACCGTCCATGGGCTGGTCTTCTCCGTCTGGATCACCGCCGCCGCCTTCGGCGCCGTCGACCGCTCGCTGGAGGAGGCGGCGCGCGACATGGGCGCCGGCCCCTTGCGCAGCTTCTTCGGCATCACCCTGCCGCTGGCGGCGCCGGGGGTGATGGCAAGCTCCATCTTCGTCTTCCTCGAATCGCTGGACGAGTTCACCGGCACCTATTTCGTCGGCGTTCCCGACATCTCCACCCTGCCGCTGCTCATGTTCAACGCGAGCATGGGCGGCAATTTCCAGATCGCCGCCATCACCGCACTGATCCTGCTGGTTCCCTCGGTGGGCTTCATGCTGGTGATCGAACGTTTCCTCAAGGCCGACGTACTGGCCAAAGTCGGACATTGACCTCCATGGACATCCAGGTGCTGGGCGTCGGCGAAGCGGCCGACCCCTCCTTCGCCAATTCCTCGCTGATCGTTGCCGCCGATGGCTTCCGCCTGATGATCGACTGCGGCCATTCGGTGCCGTCCGCCTTGTGGCGGGAGGTGCCGGATCCCGACGCCATCGACGCGCTCTATTTCACCCACCACCATCCCGACCATTGTTTCGGCCTGGTGCCGACGCTGATCCGCTGGACCGACGACCGCCGCAGCAAGCCGCTGGACATCGTCACCACCGTCGGCGGCTGGAAGCAGCTGGCATTGCTGTTCCAGGCAGGCGCCACCGATCCCGAACGGTCACTGTCCTTTCCCCTGCGCTGGATCGAAACACCGGAAAACGGCACGCTCGGTCCCTTCCGCCTACACACCGCCCTGACGCAGCATTCCATGCCCAACCGCGCCATCCGGCTGGAGACGGGCGGTGTCGCCTTCGCCTATTCCGGCGACGGCCGCGCCACGCCAGAGTCGGAAGCTCTCTTCCGTGGGGCCGACCTGCTGTTCCACGAGTGCCTGACGGTGGAGCCGGATCCGGTCCAGCCCTTCCACGCCGCCTACAGCCAGCTCGCCGATTTCCCCATGCGGCTCGGCGTCGGCGAGATGCGCCTCTACCATGTCCGCACGGGCGAACGGGAGCGGTTGGCTGCGGCTTGTGCCGCCGACCCGCGGGTGCGTCTCGCCCGGCCGGGGGAGCGGATCGTCCTGCCATCGGTCCCGCCGGCAACCGGGGCCATGATTCTTTCGTGAAGAGCACAGGGAAGCGTGTTCCCGCTCTTGACCTGATCCGGCCAGGGGAGTAGAGGGGCGCCATCGTCACCGCATGAATCGTCACCGCATGATCGATCCCTGTCCGCCCTTTCCTGCGGATCGGCGGCCGGATCGAAAAGGCACGAGATGGACAGCCCCAGTAGTCGATCTACTCACATACCCCTGACGACGTCGATCGCGGGCTGACCTGTTGCGTGGGTCCGCCCGCGGCCCGGCGTCGTCGGGCCGATCAGAGGTGGACCATGGTGAAGTTCCTCACCAGTCTGATTTCCGTGCACCGCCAGCCTGCCGGGCGCCGGTGCTTTTCCGTGACGGGCGACCTGCGCCCGCCAAGTCGCTGACCCCCATCCACCCCGTCTGAATCCCCCGGCGCTTCCGCGGCGCCGGACCCGTTCTGTCTGCCGGCCGGCCCCGTTCCGGGGCCGCGGGATGGTGTGTCATGGTCTGGATCAATACGAACATCTCGGTGAAGGCGGCCGACGCCGCACCGAACCGGTGGGACGTCGTCGCCCTGCCGCTGGTCATCGGCCTGCTGGCGCTGCTCGCCATCGGCGGCCATCAGATGGCCCTGCCGCTCGACAGCGTCGAAGAGGTGCCGATCACCCTGGACCCCTGGATGCTGCCGGAATACGCCCTGCGCTCGACCCTGCGGATGCTGGCGGCGATGGCGGCCTCGCTGCTCTTCACCTTCACCTACGCCACGCTGGCGGCCAAGAGCCGGCGCGCCGGCATGCTGCTGATCCCGGTGCTCGACGTGCTGCAATCGGTGCCGGTGCTGGGCTACATCTCCTTCACCGTCGTCTTCTTCCTGGGGCTGTTCCCCGGCAGCGTGCTGGGGGCGGAATGCGCGGCGATCTTCGCCATCTTCACCAGCCAGGCCTGGAACATGGCCTTCAGCTTCTACCAGTCGCTGCGCACCGTTCCGCGCGACCTGGACGAGGCGGCGACCGGCTTCGGCTTTTCCGGCTGGCAGCGCTTCTGGACGCTGGAGGCGCCCTACGCCGCGCCCGGTCTGGTGTGGAACATGATGATGTCGATGTCCGGCGGCTGGTTCTTCGTCGTCGCGTCGGAGGCGATCACCGTCGGCGACCGCAGCATCACCCTGCCCGGCATCGGCTCCTACCTCGCCAAGGCCATCGACGGGCAGCGTCTGGACGCCGTCGGCTGGGCGGTGCTGGCGATGCTGCTGGTCATCATCGCCTATGATCAGCTGCTGTTCCGTCCGCTGGTCGCCTGGGCCGACAAGTTCCGGGTCGAGCTGACCGGGGCGCAGGAGGTGCCGGACTCCTGGCTGCTCGCCCTGTTCCAGCGCACCCGCTTCTTCCGCGCCGCCTTCGCACCGCTCGACCGCCTGTTCGGCCGGCTGGTCTGGCTGCGCCTGCCGGCGGGCGGCCTGTCCGGGCACGCAACGGGCGGCATTCGGTCGGTCGGCGGCCTGCTCGACCGCGTGCCGTCACGGGCGGTCGACATGGTCTGGTACCTGCTGCTCGCGGGGGCGGGGCTGTGGGCCGGCTGGTCGATGATCGCCTTCGTCGCGTCCGCCGTCGGCTGGAGCGATGTCGGCACCGTGCTGCTGCTGGGCGGCGCCACGCTGCTGCGGGTGGTCGGGCTGATCGCGGTGGCGACGCTGGTCTGGGTACCGCTGGGCGTCCTGATCGGGCTGCGGCCACGGCTGGCGGAGAGGGTCCAGCCGGCGGCCCAGTTCCTCGCCGCCTTCCCGGCCAACCTGCTGTTTCCGGTGGCGGTGGTCGCCATCGTCCGCTTCGACCTGAACCCGGATGTCTGGCTCAGCCCGCTGATGATCCTCGGCACCCAGTGGTACATCCTGTTCAACGTCATCGCCGGAGCCACCGCCTTCCCCGGCGACCTGAAGGAGGCGGCGGCCAATTTCCACATCCGCGGCTGGCAATGGTGGCGCGACGTCATGCTGCCGGGCGTCTTCCCCTATTACGTCACCGGCGCCGTCACCGCGTCCGGCGGCTCGTGGAACGCCAGCATCGTGGCGGAGGCGGTGAACTGGGGCGACACCCAGCTGACCGCCCATGGGCTGGGCAGCTACATCGCCCAGGCCACCGCCGCCGGCGACTATCCGCGCATCGTGCTGGGCATCGTCGTCATGTCGCTGTTCGTCATCCTGTTCAACCGCCTGCTGTGGCGTCCGCTCTATGCGTTCGCCGAACGCCGCCTGCGCCTCGCCTGAGGAGGACCCCGCAATGCTGAACACCCGCAACACCACCATCTTCGAGCTGAGCGGCGTCCGTCAGGCCTATGCCAAGCCGTCGGGGCAGGATTACGTCGTGCTCGACAATGTCGACCTGAGCTTGCGCGATGGCGAGATCGTGGGGCTGCTCGGCCGCTCCGGCTCCGGCAAGTCGACCCTGCTGCGCATCGTCGCCGGGCTGGTGAAGCCGACCGGCGGCTCCGTCCGCCACCATGGCGAGCCGGTCACCGGGGCCGCCGACGGGGTGGCGATGGTCTTCCAGACCTTCGCCCTCTTCCCCTGGCTGACCGTCTGGGAAAACGTCATGGCCGGCCTGAAGGCCAAGGGCGTTCCGGCCCGGGAGGCCGAGGCGCGGACCGAGGAGGCCATCGACCTGATCGGCCTGTCCGGCTTCGAATCCGCCTATCCCAAGGAGTTGTCCGGCGGCATGCGCCAGCGGGTCGGCTTCGCCCGCGCCCTGGTGGTCCATCCGGAAATCCTGCTGATGGACGAGCCCTTCTCGGCGCTGGACGTCCTGACGGCGGAGACGCTGCGCACCGACCTGCTCGACCTGTGGATGGAGCGGCGGCTGCCGATCAAGTCGATCCTGATGGTGACCCACAACATCGAGGAGGCGGTGCTGATGTGCGACCGCACCCTGGTCTTCTCCTCCAACCCCGGACGGGTGGCGGCGGAGATCCGCGTCGACATCCCCCACCCGCGCAACCGTCTGGACCCGCAGTTCCGCGCCATGGTGGACGACATCTATGGCCGGATGACCGCACGCAAGCCGCTGGTGGCGTCGCCGCCGGCGGCGAAGCAGCCGCCGGCCCATGCCGTGCCGCTGGAGCATGTGTCGACCAACCTGCTGGCCGGCCTGCTGGAGACGCTGGCCTCGCCGGCCTATCACGGCAAGGCCGACCTGCCCCATCTGGCAGCGGCCCTCCAGCACGAGATCGACGACCTGTTCCCGATCGCCGAGACGCTGCAGATGCTGGGTCTGGCGGAGGTGGCGGAGGGCGACATCCATCTGACCGAACCCGGCCGGCTGTTCGCCGAATCCGGCCTGGAAGACCGCAAGCGGCTGTTCGCGGAACATCTGATCCGCTACGTGCCGCTGGCCGCCCACATCCACGGCCTGCTGAAGGAGTCGGCGACGCAGCGCGTGCCGAGCAGCCGCATCCGGACCGAACTGATCCCCTTCATGAGCGGGGGCTATGCCGAGGAGACGCTGAAGGCGGTCACCAGCTGGGCCCGCTATGCCGAGCTGTTCACCTACGACGACGAATCGGAGACCTTCGCGTTCGAGGATGCGGACTGATACCAACGGCTTTCCGTGGCGCTCGGCTCCATCCTGGCGAGCGGGGCGATCACGGTGGGCAAGTCCGGGTCGGGCTGTCCACCGGCAGCCTCGGATGGCGATGCAGGCGCAGGAGAAATGGTGGTCAGCGCTGATCGGGCTGGCGCCAGGGAAGCGGGGTCAAAGCATCACGCATCATCTCCAGAAACACCGTGGCCCTCCGGCTGCGGCCATGCCGTGCGTTCAACAGCGCGACGACATCCGCAGCCGGACAAGCCCAGCCCGGCAGGATCCGAGCCAATCGGCCCGCAGCGAGATCACCGGCCACATCCCACTCCGACCGGACGATGATGCCCAACCCTGCAATCCCCCAGGCACGCAGGATCGTCCCATCGTTGGTCGACATCGCAGGCTTGATGCGGACGGTCGTGGCACCGTGCTTCGGATGCGAAAAACGCCACAGCGTCACGTCCTCGTCGTTCTCCCGCAGGGCGAGGCAACGGTGATGCCGGAGGTCTTCCGGACTTTCGATGGGCGGATGCCCTTCAAGATAGGCCGGAGAGGCGCAGGCCACCCGTCCGTTCGGCGCGAGCGTCGTAACCAGCCGTTCGGCGGAATTGAGGGCGCCGATGTGGATCACGATGTCCCAGCTGTCGGAGGTCAGCACATTGGGATGGTCCGACAACTCCAGGGTAACGGTGGCCTCCGGATGCCGGCGCGCGAATTCCGCGGCGACCGGCGCGACATGGTCCCGCCCAAATCCATAAGGCGCCGCGACCCTCAGCCTGCCCCTGACCCGCGTCGTCCGCCGGCCGAGCGATTCCGCCAGCCCCTCTATCGCTTCGATGATCGCGGCCCCTTCGGCGACCAGCAATTCTCCCTCGTCGGTGAGGGCCAGGCCACGGGTCGTCCGATCCATCAGGCGGACGCCGACGCGCCGTTCGAGCGCCTTCAGCCGCTGCGTGATTGCCGGCGGCGTGACGTTGAGCTTCCGCGCGGCGTCTGCAAGCGAGGAGGAGCTGGAAACGACGTCGAAAAAGACAAGGTCATCGCTCGTCAGCATTAAGGTCTATCTGAATGAGGCCTTCATATACCGTTAATTGCATACTACCTGATGCCGGTTAGAATGCAAGGACCGTCCGGGCTGTGAGCCGTGGAACGGAACCTAGCCCTTGCTGGATGAAACGATGCGAAGCGTCTCCAAAGCCCAGAGCCTCAAAGACATCGGCACGCCCTGCCTCCTTCTCGACCGGGACCGCATGGACCGCAACGTCGGTCGACTTCGTGAGCGGCTTGACCGGCTGGGTGTGGCGCTGAGGCCGCATTTGAAGACGGCGAAATCCGTCGATGCCGCGCAGCGGGTGATGACCTCCCCCTCCGGTCCCGCGACGGTCTCCACCCTGAAGGAGGCCGAGCAATTCGCCCGCGCCGGCGTCACGGATCTGATCTATGCGGTCGGCGTTTCTCCGGACAAGATCGACCGTATTCTGGCGTTGCGGGCCGACGGCGTCGATCTGGCCGTCACGCTCGATACCGTGGAACAAGCGTGGGTCGTTGCCGAGGCATCCCGCCGGACCGGCGATCCGATCCCCGCCCTCATCGAGATCGACTGCGACGGTCACCGCTCCGGCGTTCTGCCAGGCGACGCAGCGAAGCTCGTCGGGATCGCCCGGGCGCTGGAGGAGGGCGGCCGCCTGCGCGGCGTCCTGACCCATGCGGGGGCAAGCTACGGTGCCGTCGGTGACGCAGCATTGCGCGCCTGTGCCGAGGTCGAGCGCGCCAGCGCGGTGCAAGCCGCCACCCTGCTGCGCGATGCCGGCTTCGCCTGCCCGGTGGTCAGCGTGGGCTCGACGCCCACCGCCCATTTCGCGGAAACGCTGGACGGGGTGACGGAGGTGCGCGCCGGGGTCTTCGTCTTCTTCGACCTTGTCATGGCGGGCATCGGCGTCTGCGCGATCGACGACGTCGCGCTTTCCGTGCTCGCGACGGTGATCGGCCATCAGCGGGAGAAGGGCTGGATCCTGGTCGATGCCGGCTGGATGGCCATGTCCCGCGATCGGGGAACCGCCAAACAGAAGATCGACCAGGGCTACGGCCTCGTCTGCGACATCGACGGAAAGCCCTTCGGCGACCTGATCCTGTCCGATGCCAACCAGGAACACGGAATCGTCACCGTGCGACCGGGGTCGAATGCCCGGCTGCCCGATCTGCCGATCGGCACGCGCGTGCGCATCCTCCCCAACCACGCCTGCGCCACGGGTGCACAGCATGGAGCCTACCAGGTGGTGCGGAGCGGCAGCGACGCAATCGAAGCCGTCTGGCCCCGTTTCGGTGGGTGGTGACATGACGGACTCGAAAGCACAGGGACTGGACGTAGCCCCCATATCCACCGACGGCGTGGCACCGGCCGGAGGTCATTATTCCCAGGGCGTCCGGCATGGCGACCTGATCTATGTTTCGGGCCAGTTGCCCATCGCGCCCGACGGCACGCACCATGCGGCCGCCGACTTCGACCGGCAGGCCCGGCTGGCGATCAGGAACATGATCGCGGTGGTGGAGGCCGCCGGCGGCACGACCGCGACCCTGCTAAAGGTGACCGTCTATCTGGTGGGCATCGCGAACTGGCCGCGCTTCAACGCGATCTACGCGGAGATGCTGGGGGACGCACGGCCGGCGCGATCGGTCGTGCCGGTGCCTGAACTCCATTACGGCTATCTGGTGGAGATCGACGCCGTCGCGGTTAGCAGCGGGACCAGCCCCCCATCCGCCGGGTCGAGTGTCTGAAGGAGTTGGAAGCACGCGCCCTCCGGTATCCGGACCGGGCCGCATCTATGGCCTTGCCGGCCAGTTCTTCGGTTGAGGCGAATACGATGAAACTGACACCTTATTGGCTCGACACCGCGCCCAAATTCCTCGGTTCCGACCGGGGCCCCGTCGAAGGCGACCATGACGTGGCGGTCGTCGGCGGCGGCTTCACCGGATTGTCCGCCGCACTCGCCCTGGCGAAGAAGGGGGCGCGGGTCGTTCTGCTGGAAGCCGGGCAGTTGGGTGGAAGCGCGTCCGGGCGCAACGGCGGCATGTGCAACAACGGTTTCGCCGGTGATTATGCCGGGATGGTCGGCCGGCTGGGCGCCGACGCCACCAAGCGCCTCTACCTGAGCTACGACGCCGCGGTCGACACCGTCGAGCGCATCGTCAGCGAGGAAGGCATCGATTGCGATTTCAAGCGCGTCGGCAAGCTGAAGGTGGCGGCGAAGCCCGCGCATTACGACAAGCTCGCGCGCTCGCAGGAGCTGATGGCGCGTGGCGCCGACCCGGACAGCTATATGGTTTCCAGGCAGGACCTCAAGGGTGAACTGGGCAGCGACCGCTATTTCGGCGGCCTGGTCTTCCCAAAGAGTGCCGCCATGCACATGGGCAAGTTCGCCCATGGCCTGGCGACAGCCGCCGGACGCCAGGGAGTCCGGCTGCATGAGAACACGCCGGTCATCGCCATGCAGCGGCTGAGCGGCTACGCGCATCGCCTCTCCACACCCGCCGGTTCGGTCACCGCCAAGCAGGTCCTTCTGGCGACCGGCACCTCGGCGATCGGCCCCCTCTCCTATTTCCGCCGCCGCATCGTGCCGGTCGGCGCCTTTCTGATCGCAACGGAGCCCCTGTCGCCCGCCCGCCTGGACGCCCTGCTGCCGCATCGCCGCAACGTGACGGACACCAGGAACTTCGTCTGCTATTTCCGCATCACGCCGGACAACCGGCTGCTGTTCGGCGGCCGGGCGCGCTTCGCCAAATCCAATGCCCGATCGGACGTCAAAAGCGGCACCATTCTCCGGCGCTCGATGCTCGAGATCTTTCCCGATCTGGCCGATACGAGGATCGATTACTGCTGGGGCGGCATGGTGGACATGACGGCGGACCGCCTGCCGCGGGCCGGCGAACGGAACGGCCTGTTCTATTCCATGGGCTACAGCGGCCACGGCACGCAGATGTCGACCCATATGGGCCGGATCATGGCCGAGGTCATGGACGGCAACACCGCCGCCAATCCATTGCGCGATTTCGACTGGCCGGCCATTCCGGGCCATTTCGGTCCCACCTGGTTCCTGCCCTTCGTCGGCGCCTATTACAAGCTGCAGGACATTCTGCACTGAGAGCCGGCTGCACTGAAAGCCGACCCGGGAACCGGATCGGTCCGCGACGGTCGCAAGAGGAGAGCGAGGATGGATCTGGAGGAAGCGCGGCACTTCTACATCGGCGGCCGATGGGTCGCTCCCTCCTCCGGCGCGACGGTGGCTGTGGTCGATCCGGCCACCGAAACGGTGATCGGCTCCATCGCGGCGGGCACGGCCGAGGATGTCGACAAGGCCGTTGCTGCGGCAAGCAAGGCTTTCGCTACATTCCCGGCGACCCCGGTGGAGGAGCGGCGAGCCCTGCTGCAGCGGATCGCGGGGTTGATGGAGTCGCGCGCCGAGGAACTGGCCTTCGCCATGACGGCAGAAATGGGAACCGCCATCGGCTTCGCCCGCAGCTCGCAGGTGCCGCTGGCCATCGCACACCTGCGGGCGATGGCCGAGGTCTTGGACGGTTATGATTTCCTCGTCCGGAAAGGGACGACGGCGATCGTCCGCGAACCGATCGGCGTCTGCGGCCTGATCACGCCCTGGAACTGGCCGCTCTATCAGATCACCGCCAAGCTGGCGCCAGCACTCGCCGCCGGCTGCACCGTCGTGCTGAAGCCCAGCGAACTCTCGCCGCTGAGCGCTCTGCTGTTCGCCCAAATCATGCACGATGCCGGGACGCCGCCGGGCGTCTTCAATCTGGTCAACGGCACCGGCGAGGAGGTGGGTGCGGCCATCGCCGCCCATCCCGGCATCGACATGGTCTCCATCACCGGATCAGTGCGGGCCGGGGTGCTGGTGGCGCAGGCCGCCGCCGTCACGGTCAAGCGCGTCGTTCAGGAATTGGGCGGCAAGTCACCCAACATCCTGCTACCGGACGCGGATTTCACAAGGGTTGTGCCTCTGGGCATCACCTCGGCCTTCCGCAATGTCGGACAATCCTGCAGCGCCCCCACACGGATGATCGTACCGGCCGGCCGGCTGGCCGAGGTGGAGGCACTGGCCGGGAGCCATGCCGGTACGCTCGTCGTCGGCGACCCGCGAAACCCGCGGACCACTCTGGGTCCGATCGCGAACAAGGCACAGTTCGACCGCGTGCAGCGGATGATCGCGGTCGGCCTCGCGGAAGGCGCCAAGCTGCTCTGTGGGGGGCGGGGCAAGCCTGCGGGACTAGATGCCGGCTATTTCGTGCGGCCCACCATCTTTTCCGACGTGACCAGCGGTATGCGGATCGCGCAGGAGGAGATTTTCGGTCCGGTCCTCTGCATCATTCCCTATGAGACCGAGGAGGAGGCCGTGGCGATCGCCAACGACACGGTGTTCGGGCTGGGTGGCCATGTCCAGTCGTCCGACCTGGACCACGCCCGGCGGGTCGCACGGCAAATCCGGTCCGGACAGGTCCACATCAATCATCCCGCCTGGGATGCCCATGCCCCCTTCGGCGGCTACAAGCAATCCGGCAATGGACGCGAGTACGGCGCCTTCGGGCTGGAGGAGTGTCTCGAAACCAAAGCCATCCTTGGCTATTACCCCTCGTGAACGGGCTTGTCCGCAAGCTCCCGCATTCATGTCACGAACCTTCGAACGCCTAATTGTCACGACATCGAGATTCCGCATATCGGAGCGCTGCCGGCCGTCGTTGGTCTCCAACATCCTGGCGATTGTGCTGCATTGACCGGCTCGACACCCAGGTCGACCATGTCGCGCAGGGTCGGAGGCTTGGGCGGCGACGGAAAGTGCTGGCCTATGCCCGCCTTCCTCACAAGCGGCGGGCCGGCCGCACGGTGGCGCCGGCCGGACAGACCGAGAAAGCGGCCAGCTTCGGGCGTGCACAGAAACCAGAGCGGCTGACCACCGGTTGGATCGGACATGCGTGAGCCTCCGTGATCGGAAGCGCACCGCCGGGAGGAACGGCGCGCATTGGCCGAAGGCTCGCGAAAAGGAAGAAGCGCCGGAGAGGGGAAAGACTGACGGGGATCACAGCCCCCGGGTCCTGCCGAATTTTCACAGGCACAAAGGAGATATCGGACATCTTTGAAGATAAACCAAGGCAGTTTGGCTACGCTCCGCATTTACATACTATAGTATGTTCTTAGAAAAATTGACTCCTGGCAGATTCTTTTGGAGTATAACTTTATTCGTGTCGCTCACCCCGCGAAGCGGCATGGATCTAGTCCAACCAGCTTATTTGGATAACTAATAATTATGGTGACCCTCGATCTGTCACTCTCCGAAGCCGTCTGGCAGTTTTTTTGCCGGAGTGACGGGAAGAGGGACGGCGATACGTTCGAGGAACTCGTGGAGATCATTCTCAACCGACGGATCGGGGTGCCGTGGCTTGACGGCACCCTGGAGAGTTGGGAGCGGACGCCGAGATCACACGATCAATCCCGCGACTTCATCCTGCAGAGGCTGGACGGCGAAGCCTGGGCGGAATGCAAGAACTACAAAAACTCGCCGTCCCGACACATTGTCAGCGCGACCTTGGCGATGGCAACGGTAAAACGCATCCGGACCATCCTCCTGTTCTCGCCGGAACCGTTCAACCGGCCAGCGCTCGCCTTCTTCTCTTCGTTTCAGGAAGTAAACGACATCAACATTCACGCCTATCACGGCGACACTCTTCTTTGGCTGGTGGCGGACAACGCCGAGCTGATCCAAGCACGGTTTCCCGATGTGTCCGGGCTGCTGCAACGCGAGCGGGCGCGTTTGCCAGTGCCGCAGAGGATCAACGTGGCTGTACGTGTGTCGAAGGACATCGACGATGACGAGAGGCTCGGCCGCAACCCGGAACCGCTGGGCGCGGGAGGTGTTCCCCTCCTGCCGCAAGGCCGATGCGTGGAAATCTATCAGGGGCAATTGGTTGCGCTGGATGTATACATCACCAACCATGACCCGTTGAATGACACGACCGGCAAACTTGAGATCATCATGCCCGAACGGTCGACCCTTACCCTGCTCAGTTCAGCCCAAGGGGCGGCCGCCAACGGCAGCCGGATCGACGTCAAACGCGCCGGCTTCAAATGGGTGAGGTACCTGCTCCGTGCCAGCGCCGGACGCGTGAACGGGCAGTTGCCAAAGATTACGTTTACCGCCGACACGGCCTATGAATCCGCAACCTTCGACACGTTGGTGATCACGCAGCGAATGGCTGCCGTATTCGTCGGCGGCGAACGGACCGCGATGAAGCGTGCGGCTGCCATTCTGTCCGGCGCACGCAACCGCACGGTCTTTCTCGTCGTGCACGGCAAGAGCGGTGTCGGCAAGACCCGCCAGCTCCAAGAGATGCGTGAGCCGTTCATCAGCACGGGACGGCTCGTCCATGCCATCGACTGCGAGGAGGCGGGGATCCGGAGTTTCCGGCATTTTGCGCGCCTCATATTTCGCAAGATCACGCCAGTGTATGTGCAAGAACATCCCCAAACCCTTTGCGAGGTTTCCGTCCCGAATTCCCGGTTCGCCATGGGGCGGGCGCAATGTCTCGCCGAATTGCTGGACGCGGAGGATGGTGAGGAGCCGGACATCGAGGAAATGGCCGATCTGTTCGAAGCCGTTCTTTCGGTCATCCGCCGTCCGCGCGCGTTCATGATCGACAACCTTCAGAGCCTGCCGCAATCCGGGATCAACTTTCTGCGTGCGCTGGACGAACGCGACATACGCAGCGCCGTGGCACCGCTGTTCGCTGTCACCGTCAACGAAGAGCAGGCCGGCCAGGGAAGCGCCAGCCGGGCCTTCCTGAACGACATGCTGACGCGCGGCGTGATCTGGTCGGATCGGAGCGGCGAGACTCCCCGCTATGTGACATTTCCCCTGACCGATTTCACGGCCGGCGAGATCGAGTGGTTCATCAACGATCATTTCGCCGTCAAGCACGGCAAACCCTTTTCCATGCGGTACCCGAACCTAATGCGCGAGTTGACCCGCGACGTGGTCAAGCGTCCCTTGTTCATCGAACAGTTCTTGAACTACCTGAGCGACATCGATGCCATCAAGTGGGACGGCGAGACGGGCCTGATGACCGTCGTCGACGAGGAGCGGCTCCAGGAGGCCATCCAGCGCGCCTACATCGGAACCAGTCTGGAACAGCTCTTAACCAAACGCTGGACGCTCATCTCCGCCGGGATGAAGCCTGGAGAGCGGGCCAATTTCCGTCTCTTCGCCCTGCTGGGGAGCATCGATCTCGATCATCTTCGGGATTTCAACATATCCTCGGGCCAGAAAGCCGACTGGGTGCTGCGCGGTCTCGCCCGGGTCGATGATGGCCGCTTGTGGTTCTACCACGGACAACTGCGCCGCTTCTTCTTCGACCTGTTCCAGTTTTCCGAAAGCGACATCAAAGAAAACGTCTCGTGTTTCAAGCGCGTCGTCACGCGTTCCGACGCCGCCGGCTTGGCCACACACTATCCTCTGGCGTACTTCACCGCCAAAGCGTCGCTGAAGCCCCTCACCCTCAACGACCGGCGGGCGGTCGTTCCGCAGGTTCGCAACGACGGACCGGATCATGGGCTGGCGCTGTTTCTGCGGCGCGTGTTCAAGAGTACCCTGGCAGCGTTGCAGGCCGGACCGGTTCTCGGGGAGGACATCGACCTCCTGCGGTGGACGGCCGAGCGCACACGGCACGACGTCCGCTACGACGTGGGCATCGCCCGGTACGACGAAGGGCGGGGGTGCCTGTCGGAGCTGATCGGGCGATGCGACGATCCGGCGGCCCACGCGGCCTTTGTCTGCTTCGCCATTGCAAACGCCAACTCCTACTTCACCGGGCACAGGGACCGCGAAGCGCTGCTGGTGCTGGACGAGGCCCAACAGCATGTCCGGCAGCATCCGCAGACATTCCCGAATTCGCTCCTCAGCCATCTGGCCGACCGGCGATGCGTTGCTCTTAAATCGCTGGACCGGTTGCCGGAGGCCGGCCGAGCCGGCCGGGAAGCGTTGCGGCTCGCCAAGCGGTCCGATGATACCGAACGTGCCGCGCGTCTGGTGTTTGCCTACATCGACATCGGCAACATCTTCCAGAACGGTCGAGCGCTGATTCCTTCAGCCACTTTCACCACCGATGGGAAGTCGCGGGTAAAGAACGCCCTGTATTACTGGGCAAAGGCACGGGAGGTTTTCCTGCGAAACCCGAAGTCGGCCGCCTATGATGCCGACACCGGGCCGATGGTCGAGCTCTATCATATCCAGTCCAGACTGTTGACTCAGGATCTGAATGGGCTTGCGGACCAGATGGACGAGCAGATCCGCGAATGCCGAAGACGGAATCGCGCCTTTTTCGGTGTGAAGCACCTGCTTTTGAAGTGCATTGCCTCTCTGCTGCATCCGACGCTGTTCTCCGCGGGCTCACCGCCGGTCGACCTTGCACTTGAGACGGTGCAATGGGCCATTGGCCACGACGTCCGGCGGTACATCTGGATGGCCCGCTACATGGAGGCCAAAGTATTCCTTGCGTCGGGGCAACATGACAACGCCCGTAAATCGTTCCTGACGGCTGCCAAGGCGTTGCGTGGCGTTGCGACGCACCAGGGCATCGAGGAGTATCACTATCACTTCTACGATGACTTGGTCTTGGCCTCCAGAAGCTTTGGCTGGAACATTTTCGGCGATATTCTCGATCTGTTGCGGAGCCCGACGCTGCAGCAACGGATCCGCAGTGTGCGCGACCTGGACGAACCGGGTTTTGCCCGCCTGACCGCGTCCTACACGGCAACGGCCAGGTTTCATGTCGGCGACGACAGCCCCTACCCCAGCCTGCGCAACCGCAACCTGCCGTCCCCGTGACGCGCCGGCGCATTGATTTTCAATTCCGATCCACGAGATTGAGCATCTCGATGTTGGCGTTCCGGTCGACGACGATATCCCCGCTGTGCCGACGCAGGCGTTTCCACAGCGCGTTGCCCTGGAGCGCAATGAAACGGTCGACGAAATAGATGATCGGATTCTGTGTTTCCAGGAGCCCCCCATCAAGCTGCGTTATGAGTTCGATGGCCTTTTCATCGCGTTCCTTTGCCGGAACCTCACAAGGCGAGATAATTGGCAGGACTTGTCCCACCACCTCGCGGTGCCAATCGCGGTCAGCGACACTGGACAAGTCGACCCACAAGTATCGGTTATCAAGATCGGTCCTGCCGGCCAGAAACCTGTAGCTTTCCTGATAGTATTTTTCCATATCGACCGACATGCGGTGCGCGTTCTTGGCAACGTACCAGCCCTTCACGTCGGCACGATAGGGCGACCTGTTCGTCTGCGCGGAATCACCGCGATGGTAGGCCATGGCATCGGCGGCAATCCAGCATTCCAGCCCGGCCTCATTGACCCTGAGGCACAGATCCGTGTCCTGATAGAAGTTGTAAAGCTCTGTGTCCATGCCACCGACGCGTTCGAACACGTCTCGGGATATCATCATGCATGCCGAGCAGGCCATTTGAACGCGCCTGTCGACACAGGTCAGCGGATGATCGATCCGGCGATCTTTGAAGGGGTGCGCATTGTTGTATTTTGTCAGCCCCATGCCGTAATCGGTGACCCGATCGCTGTTGGGATCGATAAGCTTGCAACTCGTCAGCCCGATTTTTCGTGAAGAGTTATGAAGTTTGTACAGGGCCTCAAGCCAGTGTTTTTTTAGGAATGTATCGGAATCGCAAAATACCAGGAAATCGCCCTTTGCCCTTTTCACGCCAAGATTGATGGCTTTGGAATATCCCAGATTGGCGCACTCCCGTTCAACCCTGATCCGTGGATGCTTTATCTCAAAATCGATCTGTCGCGAATCCGCGTTATTAAGGACAACGATGATTTCAACTTCATCAGGGGTGGTTACAGTCAGGGTGGAGAGGCAGATATCCAGCAACCTTTTGTTGCTATGGAATGGCACGATGATGGAGATGTTTTTCATGATAATTATTAGTTATCATTTCCCCTTCATGCGTTTGGCTGCCGATGCGATCGCCGCCTTCAGGCTCGCGTCCGTCACCGTTGTGTACAATTCCGTCGTCGAAACGCTCTGGTGGCCCAGCAGACGTTGGACAAAGCGCAGATCAACGCCGTTCTCCAGCAACCGGGTCGCCGCGGTGTGCCGGAGCATGTGCGGAGTGATGCGCCGTGGCAGATCGGCTTCCGTTGCCGCCTTGCGTACGAGATTGCGTATGTGCTGGGTGGAAGCCGGACCGCCTTGGACCGTTATGATGAAATGGTCATGCGACTTCCGCCGCCCATCGGTCACCGTGCGATAGGCCGCCACCAGCGTTGCCGTCTCGTCGTCGGGAAGGAACACGCGGCGCTGACGGCTGCCTTTGCCCAGAATCGTTATCACCCGCTCGGTCAAATCGATGTCTTCGAGACGGATGCTGGCCAGTTCGCCAACCCGCATTCCCGTGTCCAACAGTACCTCCAGCACCACCAGCGTCGTGAAGGCGTCGAAATCCGTGCGGCGGGCGACACGTAGTGCTTTGGCTTCCGTGATCCGTCCGGACAAGCCGACACGCTGCAAGGCCATGCGGCGCAGACGGCGCACCTCGTCGTCGGACAGGTTGCGCGGCAAACGTCTGGGGAGTCGGATACGCGCATCCAGCCGGTGAAACGGGCTGACCGGGATTGCCTCATCCAGTTCCAGCCAGCGGAACATCACCTTCAGACAAGCCAGCCGCCGCTTGACGCTGGTTTCCTTCAGTTTCCGTGCTTCAAACAAGTGGCTCAGATAGCGCCGCAACAGCGGCCTGTCGATGGCGCTAACCGGCGTACCGACACCGACAAATCGCTCGAACTCTGACAGATCGATGGTGTAGGCACGAAGGGTGTGAGGGGAGAGATTCTTCGCAACCCGGCAGTGGGTCAGGAAGTCAGCGCAGGCGAGAGCCACATCCATCCAGACTTACCCGACGCCAGAGAGCCAGACATACATGCCACCGATCACCTGCGATCGTAGCCGCACATGCTGAGATAGCGATGGGTCTAAAAAGCAATAGACATCATGGCAAGCATTAACCTCCTCGCCAGATCATTTTACCCGTCACGCCGCCGGTCAGGAGCGATTATGAAAGCGGTGGAGGTATTGTTTCACTGACTACACTCTCCCAAGGATTTTCTAGTCTGCCTTCTGGAATCTGAGGTATAGGTCCCGCGAAGCTTTACAGAACTCCCTCAAGCGTGGAACTCCCTGTCAACCCGGCTGATTCGCAACGGGGCGCGGACGGATCGACATCCCTCGGAATCGCCTGGAGCGTGAATGACACGGAAAACCAAAAGATTGGAGTCTGTCTGGTGCTTCAATAAGCACCAGACAGACTCTCGTCGTGATCGGCCCGGCCCTGCCGCCGGTCGGGGCCGGCGGGTTGGTCGCGCTGTCCACCTGCGCCAAAGGTCGGCGGACCCTGGTCAAATCGGCGGCGTGCCAATCCGCGACTCCTAATCTGGCGAATTTTCCGCCCGGCCACATGGGGCACCCCACCGAGGACATCAGCATGGCCGTCATGTTCCTGGAGGATGGCATTCTGCGGAACCGCATCACCGCCTGACGGGTGAGGCGGGAATAGCCGCCGGCACCCTCACCCCGCCAGCAGCGCGTTCACGTCCAGCCCGAGCCTGCTGCCGATACGGTACAACGCGGCGATGGTGTCGGGGTCGAGTGCGATGCCGCGCTCCATGGCGGCCATGCGGTGCAGTGCCTCCGGTTCGCCGGGGATGCTGACGCCGTCGCTGCCCGGGGCGGCCGGCGTGTCGGCGACATGGTCGAGGACGGCGTCGGTCAGGGTCTGCCATTCCGGGCCGGCTACCCGGTTGGGGTCGATGACGAAGGCCAGCGCGTTGTTCACCACCCGCCCCGGCCGCAGGCTTTCCGGCAGGGCGGGCAGGCCGCCGGCCAGGGCGCCCGCCAGGATCTCGCAGGCCAGTGCCAAGCCATAACCCTTATGGCCACCGAAGGGCAGGATGGCGCCGGTCGGCTCGGTGAACATCACGCCGGGATCACGGGTCGGCCGTCCTTCCGGATCCAGCAGCAGGCCGTCCTCCACCTCCTTGCCCAGCGAGGCGGCGACCCGGCATTTGTTGGCGGCGATGGCGCTGGTGGCGAAATCCAGCAGGAAAGGCGCATAGCCCGGCGTTCCGGGCACGGCGATGCAGACGGGGTTGGTGCCCAGACGCGGCCGTCCGCCACCATGGGGAGCCGCCAGCGGCCGGCTGACCACATTGACGAAGAACAGGCCGATCAGTCCGGCGGTGATGCATTGCTCGCCATAGGATCCGACCCGGCCGATATGGTGGGCGTTGCGCAGGGCGAGGATGCAGGCGCCGCCGGCTCTGGCGCGTTCGATGGCGAGGTCGGTCGCCTCCCGCGCGATCACCTGCCCATAGCCGACATCACCGTCCACCACCAGGAAAGGCGCCTCGTCGCGGACGATGCGGGCATGGCGGTTGGGCTGGAGATGGCCCAGCTCCAGGCTGCGGGCATAGACGGCGATCTGGCAGACGCCGTGGCTGGCATGGCCGCGCGCGTCGGCCTCCACCAGATTGGCGGCGACGATGGCCGCCTCCTCCGCCGAGCTGCCGCTGCGGCGGAGGATGGCGTCGAGCGCTGCGACCAGCCGGTCCGGTCGGTAGCGGACCTCGCTCATCGACTGCTTTCCTGAAAAAGCGAATAGTCGATGGGCTTGTTGCGGTCGAGCGTGCGGTGCACCGGCGGCAGCGGGTATTTCAGGCCGGTGGCGCAGTTGAACAGCACCGCCCGCTCCTCCTTGCCGACCCGGCCGTCGGCCAGTGCCTGGCGGTAGGCGGCGTAGGTCGCGGCCCCTTCGGGGCAGAGCAGGAAGCCTTCCTCCCGCGCCACCTCGTTCAGGGCGGCCTGGATGGCGTCGTCGGGCACGGCGATGGCGAAGCCGCCGCTCTCGCGCACGGCGCGCAGGATCAGGAAGTCGCCGACGGCCTGGGGAACGCGGATGCCGGATGCGACTGTGTGGGCATCCTCCCAGCGCGGGGCATGCTCCTCTCCCTGTTCCCAGGCCCGGACCATCGGGGCGCAGCCGGCGGCTTGCACCGCCACCATGCGCGGGCGTTTCGATCCGATGAAGCCGATGGCCTCCAGCTCGTCGAAGGCCTTCCACATGCCGATCAGGCCGGTGCCGCCGCCGGTGGGATAGAAGATGACGTCCGGCACCTCCCAGCCCAGCTGTTCGGCCAGCTCCAGGCCCATGGTCTTCTTGCCCTCGATCCGGTAGGGCTCCTTCAGGGTGGAGACGTCGAACCAGCCGACCTTGGCCTTGCCCTCGCCGACGATCCTGCCGCAATCGTCGATCAGACCGTTGACGCGGTAGACGGTTGCGCCCTGCAGCTCGATCTCCGACACGTTCACCTCCGGCGTGTCGGCCGGGCAGAAGATGGTGGTGCGGATGCCGGCGCGGGTGGCGTAGGCGGCCAGCGCCGCCCCGGCATTGCCGTTGGTCGGCATTGCCATGTGCTTGATGCCGAAGGACTTCGCCATCGACACCGCCATCACCAGACCGCGCGCCTTGAAGGAGCCGGTGGGCAGCCGCCCCTCGTCCTTCACCAGCAGTTCCGCCGTGCCCAGCCGCTTCGCCAGCCGGTTCAGCGGCACCAGCGGGGTCACCGCCTCGCCCAGGCTGACGATGTCCTCCACCCGGCGGACAGGCAGAAGCTCACGGTAGCGCCATAGATCCTGCGGGCGCTCGGACAACGCACCCTTCTTCAGTGCCTGCCTCACGCCGTTCAGATCGTAGCGGACCAGCAGCGGCTTGCCGGCGCGCGACAGGTTGTGGACGGTGTCGGCCTCGTACCGTTCGCCGGTATAGGCGCATTCCAGATGGGTGACGAAGGTCGGGCGCTCGACCGTCAGGTTGGAATCGAAGCGCACCGGATTGATGTCTTGGAAAGCCATTTAGCGGACCATGCCCCATTTGCGGACCGTGTGGACCTCGATCCAGCGGAAGACGACATTTTCGACCAGCAGGCCGATCAGGATGACGGTGACGAGGCCGGCGAAGACCTTGTCGATGTAGAGTTCGTTGCGGTTCTGGAAGATGAACCAGCCCAGCCCGCCCTTGCCGGACGACACGCCGAAGACCAGCTCCGCCGCGATCAGCGTGCGCCAGGCGAAGGCCCAGCCGACCTTCAGCCCGGTCAGGATCGCCGGGAAGGCGGCGGGGATCAGCAGCGTGACGACGTAGCGCAGGTTGCCCAGCCCGTAATTCCGCCCGGCCATGCGCAGCGTTTCCGAGACGGAGGTGAAGCCGGCATGGGTGTTCAGCGCCAGCGGCCACAATACGGCATGGACCAGCACGAAGATCAGGCTGACCTCGCCCAGCCCGAACCACAGCATGGCGATCGGCAGCAGGGCGATGGCCGGCAGCGGGTTGAACATGGAGGTCAGGGTCGACAGCAGGTCGTTGCCGATACGGGTGGAGACGGCGACGGTGGTCAGCAGCACGGCGAGCACCACCGCCACCGCATAGCCCTTCAGCAGCACCGACAGCGAGGTCCAGGCCATCGACAGCAGGCCGTCGCGCCGGATGCCGTCCCACAATGCCGCCATAGTGTCGGTGAAGGTCGGGAACATCAGCGGGTTGTTCTGCCAGACCGCCGCCGCCTGCCACAGCGCCGCGACCGCGGCCAGAACCAACAGCCGGCGCAGCGCCGTGACGTTGCTCAGCCGCTCCCACGGGGACAGCGGGCGGGCGACGTCGCCGATGGGGCCGGTCGCGGTGACGGTGCGTTCATATTCCGGACGCAGCGGCGGCTCGCGCCTGCCACCGGAGAAGCCGCCGCGCGGAAGAGGGCGCGGGGAGAAGGACAGGTCGGTCATGCGCTTGGTCCTTTTCCGCTACCTTCGACATCCTCGGCGAACAGCATGGTGTGGATGCGGTTGGCCAGCGCCTGGAACTCCGCGCCGCCGACCGCGCCGTGATCGTAGCCGTCGCAGTTGATCTCCGCCTTCACCTGTCCGGGATGGGGCGACAGCACCAGGATGCGCGAGCCGACGACCAGCGCCTCCTCGATGGAGTGGGTGACGAACAGCACGGTGAAGCGCAGGTCGTCCCACAGTTGCAGCAGTTCCTCCTGCATCTTGCGGCGGGTCAGCGCGTCGAGGGCGGCGAAGGGCTCGTCCATCAGCAGGATGTCGGGTTCCATCGCCATGGCGCGGGCGATGGCGACGCGCTGCTTCATGCCGCCCGACAGCATGTGCGGGTGGACGTCGGCGAACTTGGTCAGGTTCACCCGCGCAATGCAGTCGAGCGCCTTTTCCTCCGCCTCGCGCCGTCTGGCCTTGCCGCTGGCGAGCAGGGGAAACATGACGTTCTCCTTGACCGTCTTCCAGGGCGGAAGCTGGTCGAACTCCTGGAAGACCATCATGCGGTCGGGACCGGGCCTGGTCACGGTGTGGCCGTTCAGGCGGATGGCGCCCTCGACCGGCTGGAGGAAGCCGCCGACCGCCTTCAGCAGGGAGGATTTGCCGCAGCCCGACGGTCCCAGCAGGACATAGCGCTCGGCCTGGAACACTTGGAAATCGACGCGGTAGGTCGCGGTGACGAGGTGCCGGCGCGTCTTGTATTGCAGGGTGACGCCGGAGACGTCCAGCAGGGAGCGTTCGGACAGGCCGTCGCTGTCGATGCTGTGCGGGTAGGTCAGCGCGTTCATCGCCTCAGCTCCCGGCGCCGGCATGCAGGTCGTCGAAGAAGTAATCCTTCCAGGAGGCCGGCTTGTTCTTGATCGCGCCGACCTTGTGCATGAAGTCGGCGAAGGCTTCCGTCCGGTTCGGGGTGACGGTGAAGCGGATGTCGGAGTCGTTCAGCAGGCGCAGGATATAGGCCTTGTCCAGGCTGCCCTTGTTCTGTGCCAGATAGGCGTCCGCCGCGCCATCGTGGTTGGCGTTGATATAGTCCATCGCTTCCCGGAGCGCGTCGAGGAAGGCCCGGTAGGTCTTCGGGTTCTCGTCGCGGAAGGACTGCTTGCTCCAGATCAGGTTGAAGCTGTGCGGACCGCCCAGCACGTCGTAGGAGCTGACGACCTTGTGGATCTTCGGGTCGTCCAACTGCTGGTACTGGAAGGGCGGGCTGGAGAGGTGGGCGGTGATGCCGCCACTGCCTGACAGCAGCGCTGCCGTCGCGTCCGGGTGCGGCATCGACACCGTCAGCTTGTCGAGCGCGTCGTATTTGCCGGCACCCAGTTCCTTCTCCGCCGCCATTTGCAGGATGCGGGCCTGGACGCCGACCTTCACCGCCGGCAGCGCAATCTTGTCGGCATCGGTGAAGTCCTTCAGCGACTTGACCTTGGGATTGGCGGTGGTCAGGAACAGCGGCATGTCGTTGAGCGACGCGATCGCCTTGACGTTGGCGTTGCCCTTGGTGCGGTCCCAGATGGTCAGCAGCGGGCCGACGCCGGCGGAGCCGAGATCGATGCTGCCGGACAGCAGTGCGTCGTTCATCGCCGCCCCGCCCGACAGCTGGACCCAGTCGACGGCAATGTCGAGGCCCAGCGCCTTGCCGTGCTTCTCGATCAGCTGGTTGTGGCGCAGCACATGCAGAGGCAGATACCCCAGACCATATTGCTCCGCGATGCGGATCCGCCCCTCGGCAGCAGCCGGCGTGGCGATGGCCGACGTCATCAGCAGCCCCAACACCGACGCGGCGATCGCCGCGACGGCACGGCGGCTGGGGCGTTCTGGCTGTCGCATGGTGATGCTCCCCTATAACTCCATAAATCTACTAGAATTTAGGGGAACATGATTCAGTGCGAGCGTCAATGGTGTAAAATTATCGGAAGGCCCGAATATATTTTACATGGTGATGCCGCTGTTTCCGGTGAGGCCTCATCCGGCAAGGGTGGCGTGGCCAGGGAAAGGGTCGATCAGGGCTCCCGACGGTCTCGTGCCGCGAGCAGCGCGTCGGCCAGTTCGACGAAGCCGTCACCGCCGGGGCCGCGTGTGATCCAGGCCGGTGGCCGGGGGATGTCGGACAGGAAATCGATGACCGTGCTGACGCCGACGGAGGTCGGGAAATGGGCGAACATCGGGGCGTCGTTGACCGAATCGCCGGCATAGGCGACGGCATCCGGTGTCGCGTCGATGTCGAGGCCGTGAACATCGCGCATCACCCGGCGCGCCATGCCGAGCTTGTCGTAGCCGCCGAACCAGCCGAGCACCCACAAGGAATTGACCGTCACCTCCGCCCCGGCGGCCTGGAAGTGCCGGACCAGCGCCGTCCGCAATCCGGGATCGGACGGGACGCGGAAGGCGAGGCTGCACAGGCGGAACGGCTGGTCGCTCGCCAGTTCCACCTGCGGAAGGTCGGCTTGGATTGTCTGGCGCAGGCGCTCCAGCCGTCCGGCCGCCACCGTCCGCTCCTCCTTCCCGTGCCAGAAGCGGCGCTCGACGTCGTCATCGTCGGTGCGGCGCAGGAAAAGACCGCCGTTTTCGGCAATCACCCCATCCACCGGCCACATGCGCGCCATCTGGTCGGCCCAGCCCGCCGGGGCGGCGGTGACAGGCAGCACCGGAATTCCGCCGTCGCGCAGCCGCTCGATAGCGTCATAGGTACGGGCGGACAGGCGGCCCTCGTGGGTCAGCGTGTCGTCCATGTCGGTCAGGACGAAGCGCACGCGGGCCAGGGCCGCTGCCGGCGCCTTCGCCAACGGACGCAGGGCGGCGATGACGGTCATGCCGCCTCCGTCTGCTGCCGGTCCTGCTGCCGGCCCGGGCGCCGGCCTGGGCGCCGGTCGGCCGGCACGGCGATCTGGGTGCGGTGCATGCGGCGGCGCTGGTCGTCGGGGAAAGGGTCGCGGCGGTGCATGGTCCAGCGATTGTCCCACATCACCAGATCGCCGACCCGCCAGTGGTGGTGCCAGGCAAGCTCCGGCCGCACCGCCGCCGCCCAGATTTCGTCGAGCAGGGCGTCGCTCTCCGTCACCGACAGGCCGGGGATGTGGGCATGGGGCCGGCGGCCGAGCAGCAGTGCCCTGGCCCCGGTCACCGGGTGGGCGATGACCAGCGGATGCACGGTGCCGGGCGAGGTGGCGACATCGGTCGGCGGAGCGAAACCCTGGCGCAGGTAGCCGCCGCTGTTGGTGGTGCTGTCATGCTTGATCGACAGCCCCTCCACCCGCCGTTTCAGCGGTTCGGGCAGGGCGTCATAGGCGGCGAACATGCTGAGAAAGCCGGTGTCACCACCCTCGGCCGGCACCTCGAGTGCATAGAGGCTGCTCGCATAGGGCGGCGTCTCCAGATAGGTCATGTCGGCATGCCACACCGACTCCCCCGCCCCAAGAGCGCCGATGGGACGGCCATTCTCCGTGATGTTGGAGATAACGTAGACCTCCTCGCAGCCCGGCGCGTGCAGCCGTCCGTTCTCGGTGATCGGTGCCTTGTCGAGTGGACCGAAATGGCCGGAGACGCGGACAAGGTCGGCATCGGACAAGGTCTGGTCGCGGAACACCAGCACCAGATGACGGTCCAGCGCGTCGGCCAGCGCCGACGCCGCGGCGGGGCTGAGCGGCTGTGACAGGTCGAGGTCGCGGATTTCGGCGCCCAGCGTGGGCGAGACCGGATGGACGGTGAAGTCGGGGTCGGACATGTCGGGACCTCAGCTGCCGGTGCGGTCGTGGATGTCGGCGAAGAACAGGTCGCGCCAGTCGGCCGGCCTGTTGCGGATGGAGCCGATGCGCGCCATGAAGTCGGTGAAGGTGCCGATGCCGCGCGGGGCAAGGTCGTAGGAGATCTCCGGATGCGCGATCATCGCCGCCACCTCCTCCACGCCCAGCTTGGAATTCTCGATGCGGATGTAGGCGCGGGCGGCCTCCTGCGGGTCGGCCTTGATTTGCGCCACCGCCTCTTCCAACGCCGCCAGCACCGCCTTGGTCAGCTTCGGGTTCGCATCATGGAAGGCGGTGGAGGTCCACAGCGCGCTGAAGGAGGCCGGGCCGCCCAGCACGTCGTAACTGCTCAGCACCTTGTGGATCTTGGGATCGCGCAGCTGCTGGTCCTGGAAGGGAGGGCTGGTGAAATGGGCGGTGATCTCCGTCCGGCCGGACAGCAGGGCTGCGGTGCCGTCAGGATGGGCCAGCGAGACGGTCTGGGAGTCGAGCCTTGCATGCTGGCCGGGACCGAAGGTCTGCTCCGCCGCGATCTGCAGCACGATGGCCTGGTAGGAGGCGCGGACCGACGGGACGACGATGCGGTCCTTCTCGGTGAAGTCCTTCAGGCTCTTCACCTCAGGCCGGTTGGTGTTGAGATAGGCCGGCTGGGCGTTCAGTGCCGCAAGACCGCGCAGGTTGGCGTTTCCCTTCGTTTTATCCCAGGCGATGATGAAGGCGGGCACCCCGGCCGCACCGAAATCCGCGTTGCCGGACAGGGTGGCCTCGGTGATCGTCGTCGGGTTGCCGAGCGGGGTGTAGCTGGCCTTGACCTCTCCCAGCCCGGCGGTGCGCGCCTGCTTTTCCACCAACCCCTTGTCCTGCATGACGTAGAGCGGCAGGTAACCGAGACCGAGATTGCGGGCGAAGCGGACTTCCGTCGCCTCCGCCAGCACCGGAGCCGGCATCAGGATGGCGACCCCGGCGGCCAGCAGCAGAGCGGCGCCGAGCCTGGAGTGGCGCCTGATGGAAAAGGGCTTGGTCATGGTGTGTCTCATTGGGCGGATCTCACCAGGGTCGATCAGATGACGTGGAGGTGATGGGCGCCGTCGCGCTTCAACCGGCCGAAACGGCGCGTCACGAATTGGGCGGCGTATGGTGCGCTTCTGCGTCGACGCGTTTGATTTTGACAGGTCAGGATCAAACGCCACTGGTATGACAACACGGAGCCGATCAGCGCACAGGCTCCCCCAGGCTCAGCATAAGGCGGTTGGCCCAGGAGAAGATGGCGACCGCCAGGATCAGGTCGAGAATTTCACCCTCTTCCAATCCGGCTCGGCGAAGCTCCGCAACGTCTTCTGCCGCCAGGGAAGCGGGCGTGGCCGTCAGGCGGGCGGCGGCGACGGAGAGCGCCTGCTGGCGCGGGTCGCCCAGCCCGGCGATCCCTTCCACGAACAAAGCGTCGACCACTTCCCTGCCGCCGGTCAGCTCCACAAAGCGGCGGGCGTGGACGGAAGCGCAATAGACGCAGCCGTTCAGCACCGACTCAACGGCCGTCACCAGTTCGCGCTCCGCCCGCGGCAGGCCGCGCGGGGCGTACATGATGCCGTTGAACAGCGGCGTGCGATGGAGCAGCGCTTCGGGTTCATGCGCCAGCACCAGCGAATAGGCGCCGATCGCCGTGTTCGACGGCGTCACCGCCAGCGCCACGCGTTGTTCCTCGCTGGCATTCTCCAGCACCACGGGCGGGAGCCATGGCTTCCAGTCCAGGACGTCGGTGGTGAAACCGATCGCCGGATCGGCCGGGACCGGAGGGCCGGACGGCGGATCGCCTTGCCGTGAGGCTGCACTGCCCGCCTTCAACGCGTGCAGTCCGGCCAGCAGCCGGACTTGATAGTTCACCAGCGCGATCAGCTGCGACAGCGCGACAATGCCATGGGCGTCCAGCCCCGCATCCTCCAACGCACGCAGATGCTGCGGCCGGGAATCGCGCGGGGAGAGGGTGACACGCTCCGCATGGGCGATCAGGGCCGGGCGGGCACCGGCGCCACCGGCAAGCCCGCGGTAATGGGCGGCAAGCGCCTCATCCCCAGCCAGCGTGGCAATGCGTTCCGCCACAGCGGCACGCTCGGAGGCGGGAAACAGACCGGGCCGCCGCGGCGCCAGCAGGGCGTCGTGCGCAGCCTGGGTGCGGGTGCGGATTTCCGCCCGGCGGGCACGCAGCACCAGCAGCGGAGAGGCATCGGACAGGCCGGCCAGCTGGTCGATCAGGTCGGGGACGATCCGGTCAGGGACGGCCTGGGCGATCCTGCCGCCGGCATCGATGGTGGTGGCGCTCATCGGAAGTCCTCCGCTTCGGTCCATTCGTCGCCCAGCAGTTCCGGCGTCTCGAACCCGATCAGCCGCTGCCAGTGGTGGTCGTAATCCTCGGTGAACAGCGCCGCGGTGATGCTGTCGGCCAGACGCTCCGCCCCGGCGCTGATGCCGGGGATGTCGCCCGTCACCTTGCCGTGGCTCAGCACCGCGGCGTAGTTGAAGGCATGGATGCGGTTCAGCCAGGGCGCCTCGCCGGGGCGGCGCTCCAGAAACTCGAAATCCGGCCCCAGATAGGGATGCAGGGCGAACTCACTGTTCTCATGGCCGGGCAGGACATAGCGGTCGCGCCACAACAGGGTATGGCGGGCGATCTCCGCCAGTTCCGGCCGCTGCGCCCAGTCGACGGAAAAGCCGGTGGCGAGGATGACATGGTCGACCGTGACCGCGCCTCTGCCGGTGCGCAGCGCCAGACGGTCCCCCTCCTCCTGCGCAGCCTCGATCGGGCAGCGGGTCAGCAGGGCGAAGTTGGAATGGCGGGAACAGCGCAGCATGGAATTGTGCGGCGCCGGCACGCCGGTGTCGGCGATATACTGGTTGTAGGCCCAGCGCCGCTCGTCCGACAGGGTGTGGAAGCCCAGCACAATGCCGGGATGGCCGGCGCCCAGCCCTTTGTTGATGCGCGGCAGCTCCGCCCGGCGGACCAGCATGTAGACTTTGGCGGCGCCACGCTCCAGCGCTTCCGCCGCATTGTCCACCGCGCCAGCGCCGGCACCGAGCACCGCCACCGTCCTGTCCTTCAGGGCGGCGAAGTCGATGGCCTCGTGGGCATGGCTCCAGAACCGTTTGTCCACCGCCTTCCAGAATGGCGGGACGAAGGGGCCGCCCAGACCGTCGCGCCCGTTGGCCAGGATCACCCGGCGCGCCCGCACCCGCTGCACCCCCTCCGGCCCGTCGAGGTCGAGGGACACGCCATCGGCATCGCCGGAAATGGCGGTCAGCGCGGTGTCGTTCTGCACCGGTGGGTTGGTGACGCGCCGGTACCAGTTCAGGTAATCGAGCCATTGCAGGCGTGGGATGCGGTGCAGAACCTCCCAAGCGGCAAGGCCGAACTGTGCCTCGTACCAGGCGCGGAAGGTCAGGTTGGCGAAGCCCAGCGCCGGCCCGGTCAAGCTCTTGGGCGAGCGCAGCGTCTCCATGCGGGCATAGGTCGCCCACGGCCCCTCGCGCCCGGCGGGTGCCCGGTCGAACAGCCGGATGTTGGCGATGCCAACCTTGCGCAGGGCGAAGGCGGCGGTCAGCCCGGCCATGCCAGCGCCGACGATGGCGACGTCCAGCACGCCGTCGCGCGGCGGCACCCAGTCGGCCGGCGGCAGGGCGAGAATGTCGAGATCGCGGGCAAGCCGGGACTCCAGCTCCGCCAGGGAACGGGGACTGGGGTCTGCAACGGTGGAAGGCACGGTGGAACTGTCCTTGGTCATCGGAATGGGGTCCTATCGGAAATGCGGCGTCAGGCGGCCTGGGCACCGCCCAGATAGGCGTCGCGAATCTGCGGGTCGCGGGCGAGGGCGGCGGCGGCACCGGACAGCACGATGCGCCCGGTCTGCAGCACATAGCCGCGATGGGCGATCTGCAGGGCGAGGCTGGCGTTCTGTTCCACCATGAAGACACTGACGCCCTGCCGGTTGATGGTCTGGATCATCTCCAGCACGCGGTCGACATGCAACGGCGAAAGGCCCATCGTCGGCTCGTCCATCACGATCAGGCGGGGCCGACCCATCAGGGCGCGGGCCATCGCCACCATCTGCTGCTCGCCGCCAGACAGGGTGCCGGCCTGCTGGGCATGGCGCTCGCGCAGCTTGGGGAAAAGGTCGAGGATGCGCTCGTAATCCTCCGCCACCGCGTGCGCGTCACTACGGGTGTAGGCGCCCATCAGCACATTCTCGCGCACCGTCATGGTGCCGAACAGGCGGCGGGATTCCGGGACCGAGCCGATGCCGCGCCGGACGATCTGCGGCGTGGTCAGGCCGGTCAGCGGCTGGCCGTCGAAGACCACCTCGCCGGAGCGCGGCTTCAGCAGCCCCAGGATGACTTTCATCGAGGTGGATTTGCCGCTGGCGTTGCCGCCCAGCAGACAGACGATCTGCCCGCGCGGCACCTCCAGCGACAGGTCGAAATGGACCTGCACCGGGCCATAGAAGCTGTTCACGCGGTCGAGCCGCAGCAAGGCGTCGGTCATTCCGCCGGTCCCCCTCAATGCGCGACCAGGATGCGGGAGGCGTCGCCCTCCGCATCCCGCCCGCCGTCCTGGTTCGCGCTGTCCTGATTGGCGGCCCCCACCGCCTTATGGCCGAGATAGGCCTCGATCACCGCCGGATCGCTGGCGACGGCAGCCGGCAGCCCTTCGGCGATGCGGGCGCCATGGTCCATCACCACCACCCGGTCGGACAGCTGCATGACGAGGTCCAGCTTGTGCTCGATCAGCAGGATGGTCAGGCCACGCGCCTTCAGGCTGCGGATGATCTCCAGCATTTCCGCCGTCTCGGTCGGGTTCATGCCGGCGGTCGGCTCGTCCAGCAGCAGCAGGCGCGGATGCAGGGCCAGCGCGCGGGCGATCTCCACCCGGCGGCGGTTGGCGTAGGACAGGCTGTGCGCCGGCTTGTCCAGGCGCGGGGTCAGCCGCTCACCGAACAGGGCGATGATCTCCTTGGCCTCGGCACGCAGCCGCTCCTCCTCGGCCCGGACCGACGGTGGCCGGATCAGGGCGAGCGCCAGCTCGACCAGCGGACCCACCACCGGAATCCGCGGCTTCACCGCACGCAACCGGGTGTGGGCACCGACCAGTACGTTGTCGAGCACGCTGAGGTTGCCGAACACCCGGCCGTGCTGGAAGCTGCGGGCCAGTCCGAAAGAGGCCAGCCGTTCGGCGGTGAAGCCGGTGACGTCGCGCTCCTCGAAGGTGACGGTGCCGGCATCCGGCGCATCAAGGCCGGAAATCAGGTTGAACAGGGTGGTCTTGCCGGCGCCGTTCGGGCCGATGACGCTGACCAGTTCCCCCTCCCCCACCGTCAGGGACAGGCCGTTGACCGCGGTCAGCCCGCCGAAGCGGCGGGTCAGGCCGGTGATCTCAAGCAGGGGTTTTTTCGGTTCGTTCGCCATGGCGTCCTCACACCGTTCCCAGAAGGCCCTGCGGGCGGAAGCGGATCAGCAGCAGCAGGACGACGCCGTAGATCAGCATGCGGTATTCGGCCGCTGCGCGGAACAGCTCCGGCAGCCCGACCAGCACCGCCGCCCCCAGCACCGCTCCGGCGACATTGCCGAGCCCGCCGAGGATGACCATGGTCAGCGCCAGCATCGACACCGGCGCCGGAAAGGTCTCGTGGTTGATGTAGGAGTAGAAATGCGCCATTAGCGCGCCGCCCACCCCGGCGATGAAGCCCGCCACCGCGAAGGCCAGCCCCTTGTAGCGGTTGAGGTCGACGCCATAGGAGCGCGCCGCCACGTCGTCCTCGCGGATCGCCCGCAGCGTGCGGCCGAGATGGGAGTTCAGCAGGCGGGATTGCAGCGCCGCGAAGGCCAGCAGGACGGCCAGCGGCACCCAATAGACCCACTGGCCGCTGACCAGCGGCTTGCCCGCAACCGACAGCGGCGGAATGCCGGTGACGCCGATCGGGCCGCGGGTCAGGCTTTCCCAGTTGAGGATGACCAGCGTCACGATCTCGCCCACCGCCAGGGTGGCGATGGAGACGTAATGGCCGCGCAGCCGGAAGGCGGGATAGACCAGCGCCGTGCCCAGCGCCGCCGCCACCAGCCCGGCCAGCGGCACCGCCAGCAGCACCGGCACCCCGGCATCCAGCGCCAGCAGCGAGGAGGCATAGGCGCCGATGGCGAGCAGCCCGGCATGGCCGAGCGACACCTGCCCCACCGTGCCGGCGACCAGCGTCAGGCTGAGCGCCAGCAGGGCGTAGAGCCACGCATTGCCCAGCGTCTGCAACAGGTAGGGCTGCTGCACCGCCAACGGCAGGGCGAGCGCCAATGCTGCCAACCCCCAAACGGCCCATTTCGGCAGGACCAGCGGCCGGCTGGGGGCGATGAAGGTGCCGGTCAGCGGCTCCGGCGGCAGGCGGCGGGCCTGGGCGAACAGGCCGTTGGGCCGCAGCACCAGGATCAGGATCAGCGCCACGAAAGCGAACAGGTTGCGGTAGCTGGTGCCGAACAGGGCGATGCCGTAGCTCTCGATCAGGCCGAGCAGCAGGCTGCCGGCGATGGCGCCCGGCACATTGCCGACGCCGCCGATCAGCTGGGCGACGATGCCCTTCAGCCCGGCCTGGAAGCCCATGTTGGGATCGATGGTGTTGTAATACATGCCGACCAGCAGGCCGCTGACCCCGCCCAGCGCCGAGGCGATGGCGAACACCGTCCGGTTCACCTTGTCGACGTCGACGCCGCACTGCTGCGCCGCGTCGCGGTCGAGCGCCGTCGCCCGCACCGCCCAGCCCAGCTTGGTGAAGCGCAGGAAGCCGTAGAGCAGCCCAGCGCTGCCGATGCCCACCCCGGCGATCAGCAGGTCGAGCGCGCCGATGCTGCCGCCGCCGATGGCGATCCGCCAGGTCGGCAGCTGGGTCGGCAGCGCGCGCGGGTCGGGGCTGAACAGCAGCTGCGCCGACTGGTCGAGCACCACCGACAGGCCGATGGTGGCGAGCAGCGGGGCGATGCGCGGGGCGTTGCGCAGTGGGCGCAGGCCCACCCGCTCGATCACCGCCCCCAGCAGCCCGCAGCCGGCGGCCACCGTGACGAAGGTCACCGGCAGCGGCAGATTGAGCTTCGTCACGCACAGCCAGCCGATATAGGCGCCGACCATGTAGACCGAGCCATGCGCAAAGTTGATCAGGTGCGAGACGCCGAAGATCAGCGCCAGCCCGACCGCCAGCAGCGCATAGATGTTGCCGATGACCAGCCCGTTGATCGTGTAGTCGAGCCACGGGCCGAGAGTGGTTGGAAACACGATGATCGGTCCTTCCGGCGTCAGTTCGAAACCTTGGCCGTACCCGGCTCCCACAAGGCAAATCCGCCGTTCTTCACGACGAGCCGCGTGCTCAGCGGCTTGTCGACGCGGCGGGTCTGCGGATCGAAGCGGACGGTGCCATAGACGACGCTCGGCGCATCCTTGACGGTGGCGAGCCCGTCGCGGACGGCGGTGCGGTCGGTGCCGCTCTGCCGGATCACGGTCGCCAGCAGCAGAAGCGCGTCGTAGGCGCGGCTGGAATAGGCATCCGGCTCGATACCGTATTTGCCGGTGTAGGCCTTGACGAAGGTCTGGACCTCCGGCCGCGGGTCGCCGGGGAAGAAGGGGGTGGTGGTGTGGACGCCCTCGACCGCCGCCCCGCCCAGTTCCAGGAACTTGGGCGAATAGACCGACCCGGCGGCGACCACCGGCTGGGTCAATCCGGCCTCGCGCAGCTGGCGGGTGATCTGGGCGCCGTCGGCATAGTAGGAGACCAGGACGATGCCGTCCGGCCTGGTGTCCCGCACCCGCACCAGGGCGGAGCGGAAATCCTTCTCGTCGGCCAGATAGCCCTCGGCGCCGACAACTTCCGCCCCGCGCTCCCTGGCCGCCTTGGCGAACAGGTCCTTGCTGGTGCGGCCCCAGTCGTTGTTGATGAACAGCAGGGCGACGCGCTTCAACCCCAGCGCCGTCACCGCATAATCGGCCAGGACCGGCATCTCCTCCGCCTGATTGAGCGCGTTGCTCCAGACGAAATCGCCGCCCCTGGTGAAGTCGGGGTGCGAGTTGGTGAAGCCGAACTGCACCAGCCCGCCATTCTGGTAGATCGGCGAGGCCGCCATCGATGCAGCACTGGTGAAGTCGCCCAGTTCGGCGACGATGCGGCTGTCGGCGACGAATTTGCGGGCGATGGCGACGGTCTGCTTGGGATCGCTCTGGCTGTCCTCGAACTGGACGCGCAGCGGCCGGCCCTGGATGCCGCCGCCGGCATTCACCTGCTCCAGCGCCAGATCGAAGCCGCGCTGCCACTGCGCGCCATACTGCGCGTACTGGCCGGTCAGCGGCCCGCTGACGCCGAGCACCACCGGTTCCTTCGCCGGATCGGCGGGCTGCGAGAAGGCCGGCTGGACGACGCCGAGCGCGGTCAGCAGCGACAGGGTGCCGGCAACCAGGGCGGTGGAACGGAGGATCAGATCGAGCATGGAAATCGCTTTCAGACGCTGAAATTCGGATCAGTTGGCGGCGGCGGGAACGCTGCCGTCCCACAGGGCGAAGGCGCCGTCCTTGACCACCAGCTTGACGTTGCGCACGCCGGACACGCGGCGGGTTTCGGGATCGAAGGTCGCCTTGCCGAAGATGACGCTGGGGATGTCCTTCACACGGGGGAAGGCGTCGCGGATCGCGGTGCGGTCGGTGCCGCCGGCCTCGATCACCCGCTGCGCCACCAGCACCGCGTCATAGGCGTAAGCGGAAAAAGCGTCCGGCTCCTCCTGGTACTTCGCCCGGTAGGCGGCGACGAAGCCCTGCACTTCCGGACGAGGTTCGGCTGGAAAGAAGTTGGCGCGGGTGTGGACGCCGTTGACCGCCTCGCCGCCCAGTTCGAGAAACTTGGGCGAATAGACCGACCCCACCGCGACCACCGGCTGGTTGAGGCCGACCGGCTTGAGCTGCCGGGCGATCGCCGCCCCGTCGGCATAGTAGGAGATCAGGACGATGCCATCGGGGTTGGCCTCGCGCACCCGCACCAGGGTGGAGCGGAAATCCTTCTCGTCGGGCAGGTAGCCCTCGGTGGCGACGACCTCCGCCCCGCGTTCCCTGGCCGCCTTGACGAAGATGTCCTTGCTGGTGCGGCCCCAGTCGGTGTTCAGGTGCAGCACCGCCAGCCGTTTCAGCTTCAGCGACGTCACCGCGAAATCGGCGACGTTCGGCTGCTCCTCGGCCTGGCTGATGGAGTTGCTCCAGATGAAGTCGCCGCCCTTGGTGAAGTCGGGGTGCGAGTTGGTGAAGCCGAACTGCACCAGCCCGGCCCGCTGGTAGATCGGCGAAGCCGCCATCGACGCCGGGCTGGAGAAGTCGCCCAGTTCGATCAGGATCTTGGGATCGGCGACGAATTTCTGCGCGATGGCGATGGACTGGCGCGGGTCGTTCTGGCTGTCCTCGAACACATAGCGTAGCGGACGGCCCTTCACCCCGCCGGCGGCGTTGATCTGGTCGAGCGCCAGATCGAAGCCCTTTTTCCATTGCGCGCCATACTGCGCGCTGGGACCGGTCAGCGGCCCGCTGACCCCGAACCACAGCGGCTCGCCAGCGGCCTCCGCCGCGTTTGCCAGTCCGCCGGACATTGTGATGCAGGCGAGCGCCAAGCCCCCAGCCAGGGTGTCGAACAGCACTGAACGTCGCGAAAGCTTAGGCTGGGACATGGCGTCGTCTCCACTCGGGGCACGAATTCAAAAAAGGCCGCCGCCCGGAACCGGGGCGTGGACCCGCTGACGGGCGGCGGCTTCAGGCACGGGAGGACGGGATACCGACGGGGCGCTGCGCCGGAAGGACATTGGTCACGGCGCCCGCCGGCACCCGGACGGTCGCGATCAGAAATCGTAACCGCCGCCGGCCCCGGCCGGTGCCGCCGGGGACTTCGGTTCCGGACGCTCGACGATCAGCGCCTCGGTGGTGATCAGCAGGCCGGCGACCGACGCCGCATCCTGCAGGGCGATGCGCACGACCTTGGCCGGATCGATGATGCCGGCCTTCAGCAGGTCGGTGAACTCGCCGGTCTGCGCGTCGTAGCCGAAGGCGGTGTCGCCCCCCTCCAGCAGCTTGCCGACGATGACCGAGCCGTCGGCTCCGGCATTTTCGGCGATCTGGCGCACGGGGGCCTGAAGCGCGCGGCGGACGATGTCGATGCCGACGCGCTCGTCGTCGTTGACCGGGACCACCGCGTCGATGGCGCGGGTGGCATAGAGCAGGGTGACGCCGCCGCCCGGAACGATGCCCTCGGCGATGGCGGCGCGGGTGGCATGGACGGCATCGTCCACACGGTCCTTGCGCTCCTTCACCTCGACCTCGGTCGAACCGCCGACGCGGATCACCGCGACGCCGCCCGACAGCTTGGCCAGCCGCTCCTGCAGCTTCTCGCGGTCGTAGTCCGAGGTGGTTTCCTCGATCTGGGCGCGGATCTGGGCAATGCGGGCGTCGATGGCCTCGCGACCGCCGGCGCCGTCGATCACCGTCGTCTCCTCCTTGGCGATCACCACCCGCTTGGCGGTGCCGAGATCGGCCAGCGAGACGGTCTCCAGCTTGATGCCGATATCCTCGCTGATCACCTGCCCGTTGGTGAGGATGGCGATGTCCTCCAGGATCGCCTTGCGGCGGTCGCCGAAGCCGGGCGCCTTCACCGCGGCGATCTTCAGCCCGCCGCGCAGCTTGTTGACCACCAGGGTCGCCAGCGCTTCGCCTTCGACATCCTCGGCGATGATCAGCAGCGGACGGGAGGACTGCACCACCGCCTCCAGCACCGGCAGCAGCGGCTGCAGGCTGGACAGCTTCTTGTCGTGGATCAGGATGTAGGGGTTGTCGAAATCGACGACCAGCTTCTCGGCATTGGTGACGAAGTAAGGCGAGAGATAGCCGCGGTCGAACTGCAGCCCTTCGACGACGTTCAGTTCGGTTTCCAGGCTCTTGGCCTCCTCCACCGTGATGACGCCGTCGTTGCCGACCTTGGCCACCGCCTCGGCGATGATGGCGCCGATGGCGCGCTCGCCATTGGCGGAGATGGTGCCGACCTGCGCCACCTCGTCGTTGGTGGAGATGGTCTTGGCCCGCGCCTTCACGTCGGCGATCACCGCGGCGACGGCGCGGTCGATGCCGCGCTTGAGATCCAGCGGGTTCAGTCCGGCGGCGACGGCCTTGGCACCCTCCCGGACGATGGCCTGGGCCAGCACGGTGGCGGTGGTGGTGCCGTCGCCGGCCAGATCGGCGGTCTTCGACGCCACCTCGCGCACCAGCTGCGCGCCGAGATTCTCGAACTTGTCGGCCAGTTCGATCTCCTTGGCGACCGACACGCCGTCCTTGGTGATGCGGGGGGCACCGAAGGATTTCTCGATCACGACGTTACGGCCCTTCGGGCCCAGCGTGACCTTCACGGCATTGGCGAGGGTGTCGACGCCGCGCAGGATGCGGTCGCGGGCATCGGCAGAGAATTTGACGTCCTTGGCGGCCATGGCGATGTCCTTTTTATCGAGGTCTTTTTTGGGTGGGTTCCAGCGGAAACGGGCGGGTTTGCTCAGGCGCCCCCTCAGGCGGCCCCTCAGACGGCCTCGACCACGCCGACAATGTCGGATTCCTTGATGACCAGCAGATCCTCGCCCTGCACCTTGATCTCGGTGCCCGACCATTTGCCGAAGACCACCCGGTCGCCGACCTTCACGTCGAGCGGATGGATGCGGCCCTGGTCGTCACGCACGCCGGGGCCGACCGCGATCACCTCGGCCTCCTGCGGCTTCTCCTTGGCGGTGTCGGGGATGATGATCCCGCCCTTCGACTTCTCCTCCTGCGCCACACGGCGGACGACGACGCGGTCGTGCAACGGACGGAACGCCATTCCTGATCTCTCCTCGTTCGAGCTTGGTTTGGGGTCGTGTGCGGCGCCCCGCATTCACCATAGGAGGAGAGCTTAATCACTCTTTATTCCTACTGTAAAGATAGTGATTTTAGTTTTTATTATACAATTTACTATTGTTATTTTTTGTCGAGCCGGAACGGCCGGCACCCGCCTCATTTAAAAAGCTCAACAGAATCAAAAGCATTCCAAAATTGATGAGGCGGCACCGCGATATTTTAAGAAAAAATAAGCACCAACACGCGCTATCTGCATCCGGAAACCGTGAGGCTGGGCGAACGGCTGTCGGCGACGCTTCCGGACGGTCTGGATACCTGGTTCTTCGTCTGCATGGGCTCGGAAGCCAACGATCTTGCGGTCAGGATGGCTCAGCTCGTCACCGGCAGAAGCGGCGTCGCGGTGATGGGGCACAGCTACCACGGCAACACCTCCGTTCTCGCCCCGCTTTCCCTGCTCGACTATGACATCGCGGACAAGCCGGACTGGGTCGAGGCTCTGCCGCCGCCAAATGTCTATCGTGGCCTCTATCGCGCCGGAGACTCCGACCTCGGCGCCCGCTACGCCGCTCATGTCCCGGAGGCTGCCGGGCGCCTGCGCGCCAGAGGGCGACCCATGGCGGCATTGCTGATGGATTCGATCTTCGACGCCAATGGCGCACTGGTTCCGCCGCAGGATTACATGCGCCTCGCCTACGACGAGGCCCACCGCCTGGGCGCGCTGACGATCGCCGACGAGGTGCAGATGAGGTTCGCCCGGTCGGGAACCCACATGTGGGGCTTCCAAGCCTATAACGTTCGCCCCGACATCGTCACGATGAGCAAGCCGATGGGCAATGGCCACCCCATCGCGGCCGTCGTGACGCACCGGGAGATCACTCTGGAGTTCCAGCCGAGGAATGGATACTTCAACACCTTCGGCGGAAATACCGTGTCGGCCGTGGTCGCCAACGCCACGCTCGACGTTCTTCAAGGCGATGCTCTCCAGGACAACGCGCTACGGGTGGGCACATGCTTGGAGACGTCGCTGAGAAACATGATGCAGCGCCATGAACTCGTGGGCCACATCCACGGGCGCGGCCTTTTCTACGAGGGTCGAACTCGTGGAGGACCGTGTCACCCAAAAGCCGGCGAAACTCGCCGCACGTTGGGTGCGAGAACGAATGAAGTCGCTGAACGTCCTCCTCGCCTCGTCGGGCCCGTTCGGCAACATCATAAAGATAAGACCCCCGCAATGCCTCGACATTCACGAAGCGAATGCCTGTCTCGCGGCGCTCGAACAATCTCCCGCGGAAGTCCGATCTGTTCACACCATGGGGCGGCTGATCAACCGGGCAAGTGGCCGATTCTGACGCAGGACGCGCTCCTTCAGGATCTCCAGCGTCATGGCTTCATCCTTGACGTATTCGATGAACATCATGTTGAGGTTGTTGAAAACCATCTGGCCCACGGCGACGGCGTCGATGTCGGGGATGATCACGCCGTGCCTCTGCAGCTTCTGGATCAGTGTTGAAACTTGATCGCACAGCTTGACGTCGAGTTCGGTGTACCGGCGGCTGAACGGGCTTTCCGGTTGCTGGATCGAAATCGCCATCGCCGTGCGCCACATCGCCTTGCTGAAATAGACGAGCGAGTGGTCGAAATATTGGTTAATGAGCGACTGCAGGGCGTCGAGCGCCGAGGTGGGCGGAGCCTCGACGATGGCCTTGCCCGATTCCAGCACCTCCTCAACTTCCATGGAGACCGCGGCGACCAGGATGTCTCCCTTGTTTTCGTAATAATTATAAAGGGTTCCTGGCGACACCCCGACTCTCTCGGCAATGTCCTCGATGCGCGTGCTGTCATAACCGGCGTCGCGGAACAGGGTGGTCGCCGCCTCCAGGATGCGCCGATTCCGGTCCGCCTTCTGCCTCGCGCGGAGCCCCGCCATATCGAATCCTTAAATGTTGAACGCATTCAGATTTCATATTGACGCAAAACTGAATCCATTCAATCTTTTTGTGAGGGCGCGAACGGGAGCGCCGCCGAGCGGAGAGCGAAACGATGAATCCTGCATTGGAAGGCGCGTTGGCGCGCCGGCTTCTGTCTTCGATTGCCGTGCTGTCGTTGGGCGCCATGTCCGCCATGATAGGGACCGCGCCCGCCGCCGCGCAGACCACGCTGAATGCACTCGTCTGGTGCGATCACACCGATCCGGCGCTGATCGAACCGTTCGAGAAGGCGAACAACGTCAAGGTCAACCTGAAGGAATACGAAGGCACCGGCACGGCGCTGTCGATCATCAGCCAATCGCGCCCCGGCGACTGGGATGTTCTTGTCATCGACGGCGTCGACGTGCAGCAGGCGGTCGACAAGAACATCCTCGGCGAACTCCCGGCGGGGACGCTGCCGACCGCCGACATCTTCCCGGAAGTGCGCATGGAGGCCAACAACACGCGCAACGGCAAGACCTACGCGGTCACCGAGAAATTCGGCTACAACACGGTCTCCTACGACAAGGCCAAGGTCGATCCCGCCGACATGCGTGACATGTCGAAGCTCTGGTCGGACACGTACAAGGGGCGGATCGCCGTCTACGACTATTATCTGCCGATGATCGGGCTGACCGGCATCGCGCTCGGCAAGGCGACCGCGGACCTGAAGGAGGCCGATCTGCCGGCGATCCGGTCCAAGCTGTTCGATCTCAAGAAGAACGCCAAGCAGGTGAGCGACGTGGTGTCGTCGCAGACGGCGCTCGCCACCGGCGAGGTCGACATCGTCTTCGGCGGCGGCGAATGGCTGACGGCCGGCCTCGTCAAGGACAAGCCCAATCTCGACTGGGTCATTCCCGATCAGGGCGCCGTCCGCTGGGCGCAGTCGATCGGCGTCATGAAGGACTCGACCCGCAAGGAACTGGCACTGAAGTTCGTGCAATATATCGTCAGCCCCGAGGGGCAGGCGCGTCTGGCGACGTCCGCCTGCTATTGGGCCATGCCCGCCAACCAGAAGGCCGGCGCGCTGCTGACGGAGACGCAGAAGACCGCGCTGCGCTGGAACGAGCAGGCGGACTATCTGAAGAAGACGCAGCTCTATCCGATCCCCACGCCGGAACTGGACGCCAAGATGCAGGATGCCTGGACCGAGATGCTGCAGAAGTAGCCTCCGGTGACGCGAGGGTTGCGTCTGGACGACGATGGCGGCGCTCCGATCCCATTCTCCCCGCCAGCCGGCGGGCGGGACCGGAGGCCGACGGCACGGAGCTAGCGCCGATGACGGCTCGATCCCTGAAAGATAAGGAACAGCGCAAGGCCTGGGCGTTCGTCGTCCCGGCGCTTGTGTGGACGCTCGCCTTCTTCGTCACGCCCTTTCTGTTCATGGTCGCGATGAGCCTGTGGACACAGCAGGGCGGCATGATCGTCCAGAGCTGGACGCTGGCGAATTACCTCGCCTTCTTCGAAAAGAGCGCCCTGTTCAAGGGGTTGGTCAACTCGCTGGAGATCACGGCGATCGTGACCGTCCTGTCGGTGCTGCTCGCCTATCCGCTCGCCTGGATCATCGCCGAACGGGTGCCGCGGCGGTTCCAGCGACTGGCGCTGACGCTGGCCGTGCTGCCTTTCTGGACCTCCTATGTGGTGCGGTCCTATTCCTGGCTGCTGGTTCTGTCGAAGACCGGCGTCATCAACCAGACCCTGATGCAGATCGGGTTGATCGGCCAGCCGCTGGAGCTGGCGAGCAACCGGACCGCGACCGTCATCGGCTTCGTGCATTTCTTCGTCATGCTGCTGACGCTGACGATCTATGCCAACCTCGTGCAACTGTCGCCGAACTACCGGCGGGCGGCTGCCGATCTGGGCGCCAACGGGCTCCAGACCTTCTGGCATGTGATCCTGCCGCTGACCTTGCCGGGCATCATGACCGGCGCGTTCCTGACCTTCGTGCTCTGCATCGGCGACTATGTCACGCCGCAGATCCTCGGCGGCAACAACGAGCTGGTCCTGCCGCAGATCATCATGCTGCAACTCGGCCGCCGCGCCGATTTCCCGATGGCCGCGGCCCTGTCCATCATCCTGATGCTGGTGATCACCGCCGCCTACATCGCCTGCGCGCGCTGGCTGAAGATCGAGAGGGCCTGATGACGCGCAAGCTTCTCGCCGCCCTGGCATCCTGGCTCTACGCCGCCCTGCTCTTCGGCTTCATCTTCCTGCCGGTCGTCGTGCTGGTGCTGTTCTCCTTCCAGGACGGACGTCTGCCGGTGCCACCGTTCAACGGCTTCTCGCTGCGCTGGTACGAAGCGGTGTTCGCCGACGGCAAGCTGATGGCCGCGCTGCTGCATTCCTTCCTGGTGGCGACGGTCTCGTCCCTCGTCGCCTGTCTCTTCGGCTTTCTCGCCGCCTATGCGCTCGCCCGCTACCGGCTGCCCGGCTCGGCATTACAGCGCGGGCTGCTGATCGCGCCGATGACCGTCAGCTACCTGATCATCGCGCTCGGGCTTCTGACCGTGCTCAACGCGCTCGGCGTCGGGCTGTCGCTGTGGACGGTCGGCATCGGCCATGTGGTGATCAACCTGCCGCTCTGCTTCGCCCTCATCTACTCGTCGATGGGCGCGCACCACGTCAACATCGAGCGCGCCGCCCGCGATCTCGGTGCCGGCGAGGTCAAGGTCATGCTGCTGGTGACGGCGCCGATGCTGCTGCCCTCGCTGCTGGCGGCATTCTTCCTGTCGGTGACCTTCAGCTGGGACGAGTTCATCATCGCGTTCCTTCTGTCGCGCTTCGACGTGACCTTGCCGGTCGAGATCTGGAGCCTGCTGCGCTCCGGTCTCAACCCGAAGACCAATGCCATCGGATCGCTGGTCTTTCTGGTGTCGGTCAGCGTGCTGATGGTGCTGGAGCTGTGGCTGTTCAGAAGGACCAGGAAATCATGACCGCGCCGGTTTCAATCATCAATGCCACGAAGACCTTTGTCGGCTTCACCGCGCTCGACAATGTCTGCCTCGACATCGCAGCCGGCGAGTTCATCGTGCTGCTCGGGCCGTCCGGCTGCGGCAAGACCACGCTTCTGAGCATCCTCGGCGGCTTTCTCTCGCCGACCTCGGGCCGCGTCATGATCGGTGGCAAGGATATGACCCATGTCGCGCCGGCCAAGCGGCCGACGACGACGATGTTCCAGGACTACGCGCTGTTTCCGCACATGCGGCTGAAGGACAATGTCGGCTTCGGTCTCAGGATGCGCGGTGTCGCCAGGGCCGCGCGCGACGAGCGGGCGAAGGCGCTGCTCGATCTCGTCGGCCTCAAGGAGTCGGCCGAGAAGAAGCCGCATGAGCTGTCCGGCGGCCAGCGCCAGCGGGTGGCGCTGGCCCGCGCCCTGGCGGTCGATCCCGACGTGCTGCTGCTCGACGAGCCGCTCGGCGCGCTCGACCTGCAGCTTCGCCGCCAGATGCAGGATGAGTTGAAGGCGATCCAGAAGCGGGTCGGCACCACCTTCGTGCATGTCACCCACGATCAGGAGGAGGCGATGGCGATCGCCGACCGCATCGCGGTGATGAATCGGGGGCGTGTCGAGGATTTCGGCCCGCCGGCCGAGATCTACATGCGCCCGCGCTCCCTGTTCTCCGCCGGCTTCCTGGGCGAGACGAACTTCCTTCCCGGCGTGGTCGAAGCGCTGGATGCGGCGACGGCCAAGGTCGTGACCGCGATCGGTGACCTTGTGCTTCCCCGGCGCAACTTCACCGCCGCGGAACCCGACCCGGGACAACAGGTGACGCTCTGCATCCGGCCCGAACATTTCCGCCGCGCCGGCGAGGCCGTCCGTCCGCTCACGCCGCTCGGGCAGGCACGCATCGCCGATGCCGCCTTCTTCGGCACCCATTATCGCTGTCATCTGAAGCCCGCCGCGGCCGGGGATCCGGCCGGGGACCTGACCATCATGGCGCATATGCCGCCGTCGGCGATGGTCGCGGACGGCCAGGACATTGTGCTCGCGGTCAATGCCGAGGATGTCGTCGCCCTGCCCACCCCGGCCGGGAGGGCCTGATCCGATGGAGCGTGCCCGCGCCGAAGACTGGTATGCGCTGCGCCGTCTCGATGACGGCATCACGGCGATTTCCGAGCCCTTCATCCAGGAATTCTACCGCTGCAACATCTGGCATGTGCGCGGCCGGGACCGCGACATGCTCGTCGACAGCGGCATGGGCGTCGTCTCGCTGCGGGACTGGGTGCCCCTTGTCACCGAACGCGCCGTGATCGCGGTGGCCAGCCACACCCATTTCGACCATATCGGCTGCCATCACGAATTCGACTGCCGCGCGGTGCACGCCGCCGAAGCCGAAATCATGGCCGGTCCGACGCGCGCCAACACGCTCGCCGCCCCCTATGTCAGCGACGGCATCTTCGACAGGCTGCCGCCCGAACCCTATTGCTCGACCTGCTATGCGGTGAAGAAGGCGCCGGCGACCCGCATCCTCCAGGACGGCGACAGGATCGACCTGGGCGACCGCAGCTTCGAGATCATCCATACGCCCGGCCATTCCCCCGGCGGCATCGCGATCTGGGAGGAAAGGACGGCGACCCTGTTCTCGGGCGACATCCTCTATGACGGGCCGCTGATCGAGGACACCTATCATTCGAATGCCGAGGACTATCTGGCGTCGATGGAGCGGCTGCTGAAGCTCCCCGTGCGGGTGGTGCATGGCGGACATTTTCCCAGCTTCGGCGGCGAGCGCTTTCGCGAACTGATCACCGGCTGGCTGAATGACAAACAGAAACATCTTCAACGGGAGGGAGAGCAATGATCGACCGGCGGAAATTCTACATCAATGGCGAATGGGTCGCCCCGCTTGCGATGAACGACCGGCAGGTTCTGAACCCGGCGACCGAGCAGCCGATTGCCGTGATCTCGATGGGGACAGCCGCCGACATCGACCGCGCCGTCGCCGCGGCGAAGACGGCCTTCGTCCCCTACAGCCGCACCAGCGTCGAGGAGCGTCTGGCGCTGCTGGAGGCTTTGCTGTCGATCTACAAGCGCCGGTACGAGGAGATGGCGCAGACGATCACGCTCGAACTCGGCGCGCCGATCAGCATGAGCCGGGAGCAGCAGGCCGATGTCGGCGTCGGCCATCTCCAGGGCTACATCGATGCCTTGAAACGGCTGTCGATGCGCGAGGTGCTGCCGAACGGCGATGTCGTCCTGCGCGAACCGGTGGGTGTCTGCGGGCTGATCACGCCCTGGAACTGGCCGATCAACCAGATCGTCCTGAAGGTCGGCGCGGCGCTGGCGACCGGTTGCACCTGCGTGCTGAAGCCGAGCGAGCTGACGCCGCTCAACGCCATGCTGTATGCGGAGATGATCGAGGAAGCCGGCTTTCCCGCCGGCGTCTTCAACCTCGTCAACGGTGACGGTCCCGACACGGGCGCGGCGCTGTCGAGGCATCGGGATGTCGACATGATGTCCTTCACCGGATCGACCCGCGCCGGCATCGCCGTCAGCAAGGACGCCGCCGACACCGTCAAGCGCGTGACGCTCGAACTCGGCGGCAAGTCGCCGAACATCCTGTTCGAGGATGCCGACCTCGAAGACCGCGTCGCCGGCAGCGTTCTCGAATGCTTCAACAATTCCGGCCAGTCCTGTGACGCGCCGACGCGTCTTCTGGTGCAGAGGTCGGTCTATGACCGGGCTGTCGAGATCGCCAGACGCGTCGGGGAAGAGGTCAAGGTCGGCAATCCCGCCGAGGAAGGTCCGCATGTCGGGCCGCTGGTCAGCGACGTCCAATATGGCCGGGTTCAGGCACTGATCGAGGCGGGGATCGCCGAAGGGGCCCGGCTGCTCGTTGGCGGTGCTGGAAAGCCGGAGGGCTTCGAGACCGGCTATTTCGTCAGGCCGACGATCTTCGCGGACGTGGACAACACCATGCGCATCGCCCGCGAGGAGGTGTTCGGACCGGTGCTGGCGATCATCCCATTCGACGGCGAGGAGGAGGCTATCGAGATCGCCAACGACACCGAGTACGGCCTTGCCGCCTACATCCAGACCGGCGATCCGGCCCGTGCGGAACGGGTGGCAAGCCGGCTGCGCGCCGGCATGGTGCATATCAACGGGGCGCCGCACCGCTACGGCAGCCCGTTCGGCGGCTACAAGCAATCGGGCAATGGACGCGAGGGCGGCCGGTTCGGTCTGGAGGATTTTCTGGAGATCAAGACGCTTCACCGGCCCTAGAGTCTGTCTGGTTAAGGTGCGTTTTCTGTATATCCGGCCGCTCGACCGCTATCTGACCCTGACCAGGGAACGGGACGTCATCGAACTGCCCATCGAGGACGATCTCGACATCAACGGCTGGGACATCGCCAAGGCGCTCACCCTGCTGGGCAAGGCGAATCCGGTCCTGTTCGAATGGTTGGCCTCACCCATCCGGTACCGTGCCGACGAGGAGCCGGTGCGGATGGTACAGGCGTTCGCCGGCCGGGTCGCCCACCGGACGGCGGCGACACACCATGACCGGAGCCTGGCCGCCGGCAACCTGAGACGTCACATCGACGGCCAGGACCGGGTCCGCCTGAAGAAATACTTCTACGGCATTCGGAACCTCCATGTCCGCACCATCTCCGGATCCGTCCCCTGGCTCTCCGCCCATCCCCCGTTGGAGTGGAACGTGGAGCTTGCCCGCTGGCTCGACGAGCGTTTCAGCTTCGCCCGGCCCAGCCGCCGGCAGGCCGGCACACCGGACATCCCGCGTCCCAGCCGGCGCCCGGCCTTCGGCACGGTGGAGGACCGCACCTTCGGCGTCCTGCTCGACAGTTCAGGATCGATGGACCGGGTCCTGCTGGGCAAGGCGCTGGGCGCCATCGCCAGCTATGCCACGGCCAAGGATGTCCGCCATGTCCGGGTGGTGTTCTGCGACGCAGCCACCTACGACCAGTGCTATGTCGACGTGCTGGAGATCGTCGGCCGCCTGACGGTGCGCGGACGCGGCGGCACCGTGCTGCAACCCGGCATCGACCTGCTGGAGGATGCCGAGGATTTCCCCAGGGACGCCCCGCTGCTGGTCATCACCGACGGATACTGCGACACGATGTCCATCCGCCGCGACCACGCCCTGCTGATCCCGGCCGGCGGGCACCTGCCCATCGTGCCAAGGGGGCCGGTGTTCAGGGTGAGATAGCTTTTCATATTGCCAGTTCGCCCTTATGGACTTTCAATGCGGCGATACCTCATCGATTCTGAGGCGACCGATTTAGTCAAGACAACTTATTATAATCCGACCCGCCTAACTGCTTCTGCTTAACGGAAGCGAATCCAAGCCTGGGGGAACGCTTATGGACATCACCACGCTCACGCGCATGGTCGCGGAGAATGCCGCCCTGCGCCGTCGTCAGCCCCTTCAGCCCATCGGCGGCAGGAATGATAAAATCTTCCCGCCGACCTATCCCGGCGAAGGCCGCAATCCCCAGCCGACCCATGTCTATGAATGGCGCCGCATCGGAGACGAAAATATTGCCTGTGTGCTGGTCGACAGCCCGCAATCCCAGGCGAACCGGCTGGAAGAATCCCTGCTCGCAGCCCACCGCGACGGGATGGTGCGCATCCCCCATGTCGTGGTCGATTTCAAAGGCTTCGATCTGGCGGGCCTGTCGGAACTGACCTCGCTCGACGCGCCGCACCGCGTCTATGACGCCATCCTGCGCGACAGCCTGCTGGGCAACGAGCCCTTCATGGACAGCGCGCTCGGCAAGCGGCTGGCCAAGGCGAAGGCGGAGGATGCCAACGCACTGCTGGAAACCTCGCCCAACGCGCTGCTGTTCGGTTCCTGGCACTCCACCGGCGAGGGCGGCGGGCTGGGCGCCAAGTTCGCCCGCTGCCTAGTGTCGGAAATCGTCGCCATCGGCGTGCCGGTCGAAGGGGTGAAGAACCAGAAGACCGGCGAGATCGAACCGCGCACCGCCGGGCGCCGCACCGGCAGCCGCATCGACCCGTTGGGTGTGCTGCGCAAGGTCGAGGTGTTCAAGGGGCCGGCCGGCTGGGACATCACCGCCGACGGGGCCGGCAAGAAGTCGAAGAAGGTCCGCCCCTCCGAGATCAACCACGGCAACATCGCGCCGTCGATCTCTGCCCTTGGCATCACCTGCGACCATCTGGAACAGACTGTGGTGATCAGCTTCGCCGCGCTGCGGCGGCTGCGCTTCGGCTCGCCGGAGCGGGATGCCGCCGGGCGGGCGCTGCTGGCGGCCCTCGGCCTGCTCGCCATCGTCGAACAGGATGCCCAGGGCTATGCGCTGCGCTCGCGCTGCGATCTGGTCTGCGACGGCCGGGCGCCGCTGGAACTGGTCCATCCGGACGGGACCACGACCAAGATCGACATCGACCGCGAGGGCGCCCGCGCGCTTTACCGCGACGCCGTGGCGGCGGCGATCGAGGCCGGTTTCGCCCTGCCCGAGGAGCCGATCCGGCTGGTTCCGCAGAACAAGCTGATCGCCATCGTCCGCCGCAGCCAGGAACTCGCCCTGGAAGGCAAGGGCGGCGAGGAGGACGGCGAGGGCGATGGGGCCGGGTCATGACGGCGACGCCCACCGCCCCGAACCCGACCGTCCCAACGGCCACCGCCCTGGTGCTGGAGATCGACTATCTGCTGGGCGTCGCCTTCGCGGCGTCCGGCCCGGAAGCCGGCCAGCCGGATTGGCCGCCCCAGCCGCCGCGCGTGTTTTCCGCCCTGGTCGCCTCCTGGGCGGCGCGCGGCCGGCGCCCGGAGGAAACCGCGGCGCTGGAATGGCTGGAGAAACAGCCGACGCCGCGCATCGTCGCGTCCGGCCACATCGCCCGCTCCGCCCCCGTCCGCTTCGTTCCGCCCAACGACGCGGAAAGCGGGCGGTCCGGCGACAAGGCGGTCCTGCCGTCGCTGCGTTCCCGCCAGCCACGCCGTTTTCCAGCCACCCGGCCCTTCGACTCAAAGGTCAGCCTGCACTGGTCCGACACCGATCCGGACGACGGGACGATGGCGGCGCTGGAGGCGTTGGCCGCCGACACTGCCTATGTCGGCCATTCCACCAGCCTGACCCGCTGCCGCTTCCTGCGTGAGGATGGCGCTCTTCCGGAAAACGCCCGCTGGCCGGCGCTCACGATCTATCCCGGACGGCTCGACGAGCTGCGTCGCGCCTATGACGCCAAACAACGGCCCGGCCCCGGCAATCCCTTCAAGCCGCCGGCAGCCCCGCGCGGCGAGACCGTCGGCGTCTTCGCCGACCGCTGGCTTCTGCTGGAGCATGTGGTTTCCAAGACGGGCGGCACCGAGATGCCCGACCTGCGGGCCGCCGCCCTGGTCGCCAAGAAAATCCACAAGACCCTGCTCCACGGCTACGGCGAGATCGGCCGGCACGGCGATGCCATCCCCGAAATGGTCAGCGGCCACCAGCCCGACGGCAGGCCGTCCCGTGCGCCGCACATCGCCATCGTGCCGATGAGCTTCACCGGCTTTCCCCATGCCGACGGCCACGCCCTCGGCTTCGCCGTCATTCCGCCACGCGGCAGCAACCTGTTCGACGACCCCGAGTTCCTGAAGGCGCTGCGGATGGTGGCGCCGGTGGATCCCGACAGCGAACGCCGGCTGATGCGCCTGGACGGCTTCGACCTGACCTTCGCCCCCACCTTCGATCCGCCGGAAAACCGCCGCTCGCTCGATCCCGCGCTCTACACCGCAGCGGCGACGACCTTCGCCACCGTGACCCCGATCGTCCTCGACCGCCACCTGAAGGAACGGGGGGAGGCGCGGCAGAGGGAGATCACCGACCAGATCGCCGCCGCCTGCCGCAACGCCGGGCTGCCGGAACCGGTTGACGTGGTGCCCGACAAGCATTCCGCCCTGGAAGGGGCGCCGTCGGCCTATCCCTCCAGCAACGCCCCGGCCTGGATGCGCTGGAAGCTGCCCGACGCACTCGCCAGCCGTCAGTTGACCCATGCGGTGATCCGCTTTCCCAAGCCGGTGCGGGGACCGGTGCTGCTCGGAGCCGGCCGCTTCCTCGGCTTGGGCCTTTGCCGCCCGCTGGACAGCAGGGAGGAGCGGTCATGACGTCTCTCACCGCCGACCACTTCACCGCCTTCTTCACCGAGATCCACGGCCACCTGCCCTTTCCCTGGCAACAGCGCCTCGCCACCCAGGTGACGGCGGACGGCGACTGGCCCGACCAGCTCGCCCTGCCCACCGGCTTCGGCAAGACGGCAGCCCTCGACATCGCTGTCTTCCTTCTGGCACTGGAGGCCGACCGGGGAGCGCAGCGGCGGGCGCCGATGCGCATCGCCTTCGTCGTCGACCGCCGTCTGGTGGTGGACGATGCGTTCGAGCGGGCAGAAAAAATTGAGAAGGCACTCAAAGACGCCCTGGTCGAGCCGAAGGGACCCATCACCACCCTGGTCGCCGAGCGGCTACGCAAGCTGACCGGCGAGACGGACGCACCGCCGCTGGTGGTCCAGCGCCTGCGCGGCGGCATCCCGCGCGAGGATGGCTGGGCGCGCAGCCCGGCGCAGCCGACCATCCTGTGTTCCACCGTTGATCAGGTCGGCTCGCGGCTGCTGTTCCGCGGTTATGGCGTGTCCGACGCGGCCAAGCCGATCCATGCCGGGCTGATCGGCGCCGATTGCCTGATCCTGCTCGACGAGGCCCATCTGGCCGAACCGTTCCGGCAGACGCTCCGCCGGATCGCAGGGCACAAGGGCGACGGCCCGGAAGCCGTCTCGGCACCCTGGCGGGTGGCCCTGCTGTCGGCAACGCCGCGCCCGGAGGAAGGAGCGACGCTGTTCGAACCGGATGCGGAGGATGCCAACAACCTGATCCTCGCCGCCCGCCGACACGCTCCCAAGCCGGTGCGGCTGATCGCTCCACCCAAGGGCAAGGCCGAAGCCGTCGAAGAGGAGGATAGCAACGCCAAGGCGGACGCCGCTGCCGAGAGGCAGCGCGTCACTGTCCTCGCCGACGAGGTGACTGCCGCCATCACCGCCTTGCGCGCGCAGGGAATCGACCGTCCGGCGGTGGCGGTGGTGGTCAACCGCATCGCCCGCGCCCGGCAGCTGTTCGAACGGCTGAAGGCGGAGATCGGCACCGATGCCAGCCTGACCCTGATGATCGGGCCGACCCGCGAGTGGGAGCGTAAAGAGGCGGCGGGCAAGCTAGGCCCGTTGCGTACCCAGTCCCGGTTGTGGAAGGCAGGCGAGACGCGGGTGCTGGAGCACACGACCATCGTCATCGCCACCCAATGCCTGGAGGCCGGCGCCGATCTCGATTTCGACGGGCTGGTCAGCGAGGCGGCGCCGCTCGACGCGCTGCGCCAGCGCTTCGGCCGGCTGAACCGGGCCGGGCGGCCCTTCGTCGCCCATGGCGCGGCGGTCGCCGGAAAGCCGGAGCTGTCGACGCGCCACGACGACCCCGTCTATGGCCGCTCGATCAAGGCGGCGTGGGATTGGCTCTCCGAACGGGCCGCGGGTGGGACGGTCGATTTCGGACCGGCGGCCTTCGATGCGTTGTCGAAGGAGGCTCCACCCCCCGAGAATCCATCTCCCTATTCGCCGCATGCCGACGCGCCGGTGCTGATGCCGGCCCATCTCGACCTGCTCAGCCAGACCGCGCCGGTGCCGGCCTGCGATCCCGAGGTCGCCCTCTATCTGCACGGCCCCCGCCGCCAGCCCGATGCGGTTTCGGTGATCTGGCGGGCCGATGTCGAACCGGGCCGACCGGACGACGCCAACCTGCGCCGCCTGCTGCTGCTCGTGCCGCCCCGCTCCGGCGAGGCGGTGGAACTGCCGGTGTGGACGGTGCGCCGCTGGCTGACGAACGGGGCACGGGAAAGCGGTCAGTTGGCCGATCTTCCCGCCACCGCACCGGACGAGCCCCCCTTCCATCGGCCGGATGCCCCGGTGAAGCGGGTCTTCCGCTGGTCGGGCGATGACGACCGGTCCGGCTGGATCGACCCGTCGGCGCTGCGCCCCGGCGACACCATCGTCGTTCCCGCCGGTTATGGCGGCCTGGACCGCTTCGGCTGGAACCCCGAAGCCGCCACCCACGTTCCAGATATCGCCACAAAGGTGGCCCAGCCGTTCGTCGGGCGCCGCTTCGCCGTGCGCGTCGCCCCCGGCTTGCTGATGCCCTATCCCGAGGGGGCTCTCGACAAGGACGAGCGCAAGCGGCTGGAGGCCAAAGCCGATGCCGCGGCCGCCCGTCTGCGCCAAGCGCTGGCGGAAACAGGAAGCGTCACCGATTGGGCGCGGGTGCGGGATGCCGTCCTCGCGCTTGGCCTGCCTGCGGAATTGAAAGAGTCGCTGAACCGGCTGGAGCACGCCAAAGGCCGCCGTCGGCGGGTGGAGATGCATCGCGACCTGTATGGCGAGGACGGGGACCAGCCGCGCGGCATCGTCTTCGTCGCGCCGCTGGGCCTGAAGGACGTGACGGCGGAAGAAGACAAGGCGGACGGTGGGTCGACCGAGGACGACATCGCCGGGTCGCTGCCCGGCTACGCCCAGCCTCTGGCCGAACACAGCGGAGAGGTGGAGGCGATGACGACCCGCTTCGCCCTCGCCGCCGGACTGGCGGAAGAGCGCGTCGCCGACCTCGCGGTCGCCGGCTATCTGCATGATCTCGGCAAGATCGATCCGCGCTTCCAGCGCTGGCTGGCCAGCGACCCTCTGGCCGATCCGGACCGCGTGCTGGCGAAATCCGGCCGGAAACTGCCGCGCGACGCCCGCGAGCGCGCTGGACTGCCACCCCACTGGCGGCACGAAGCGCTGTCGGTGCGGCTGGCACGGGAAACGCCCCGGCTGGAGGAGGCCAAGGACCGGCAACTCGTCCTGTGGCTGGTCGGCACCCATCACGGCCATGGCCGCCCGCTGTTCCCGCACAGCGATCCGCCAAACGGCCAGCCGCCGACTCTGCCGGCGGTTCTCGGCAATCCGACCACATTGCCGCCGGGCTGTGGCCCGCAATCACTGGGCTTCGAGTTGGACGGGCTGGACTGGCCCGGCCTGTTCGAACATCTGAAGGCAAAGTACGGCCTATGGGAATTGGCCCGGATGGAAGCCATCCTACGGCTCGCCGACCAGCGCGCCTCGGCGGCGGCGGCGAAACGGAAGGGCAGCGAGGCCGGCAAGACGGAAGGAGACGCCGCATGACCACGGCCCGACAGGCTCCCGCCACCGAACATCGGCTGACCGGGCTGGAAGCGGACAATCTGCTGGCCTTCCTGGCCCTGCTCGGCCTGCTGCGCGCGCTGGAAGCCACCGACCGGGCGCGCGAGGCGGCGGACCGCCTGCACCCCCGCGCCTGCTGGAGCCTGGACGAGCCGCCGCTGCGCCCGGTGCTGCGTCTGACCCACCCGCTCTCGCAGGACGAGGTGTCAACCGAGGCGGCGCGGGGGATAGGGATCCTGGCCGAAGCGCATGATTTCGGCGGACGAGAAAAACTGGACTACAACAGTAACGACGCTCGATCTCTGCTTAAAAGCGCGACAACAAGAGATCGTGCAGATCTTCTAGCAGCACTTATGACTGACGCAGCAATCAAGGATTCAGACAAGCCACACACGTCGCCCATAGACCCGACGCCATTCTGCTTGATGTCTGGTCAAGGGAGGCAACTTTTCCTGGAGAGGATATCTCGCGTTCCAAAAGAATCCACACCAAAATTGCAAGGCCGTAGCAGGAAAGCTGCACCATTGACCGAGATAACCTGTCTGTCCGACACCTTATTCAGGGCTTGGCATCGTACTGATCCAACCACGGCTTCTTTCCGCTGGGATCCAGAAGAGGACGTTCGGTACGCGCTAATGGCAGGTAACCCCACGGATGACGCCTACAAGCTCGGCACCCAGCATGGGGCGAACCGGCTGGCGGCGATCGGGCTGGCGGCGCTGACGCTGGCGCCGGAAACCCGGGCCGGACGGGTGCGGCCCACCCTGCCCGGCGGCGCCTGGAAGGACGGCTTCTCCTTCGCATGGCCGGTCTGGCGCGACCCGGCGAGCCTGTCGGCCATCCGCGTCCTGCTCGGCCATCCCGATCTGCGGGAGCCGGGCGGCCTGTCCCATCTTGGCGTCGAGCATGTCTTCGCCGCCCAGCGCATCTCGGTCGGCAAATTCATGAACTTCACCCGCGCCCGGCTGATCGGAACGCCGGACGATCCATCCTGACAGCCACTCACCCCACCTCCAGCACCCGCCCGGCCACCGGCATGTGGATGAAGCATCCCAGCACCGGCCGGCCGCTGGCCTCCGCCACCAGCCGGGCGTAAAGCGCCAGTTGGGCCGCATGTTCCAAAGCACCGCCGCTCGACAACAGCCGCAAATGCGCGAAATGCTCGCTGCTGCCGATCTGCCTGCCGGACGAGGTCAATCTGTTCCGCCGCGGCGGCCCGCCGCGCACGCCGCCACCGGCCGCCGATTCGGCCATGCCGCTCTATGTCCAGCAGCCGGGCGCGCGGGTCGGCAGGAAGGGCGACCTGCTGGTCAGCACGGCGGAGAACGAGCCAGACCGCGAGGTGCCGATCGGCGAGGTCTCCGAACTGGTGCTCTCCGGCCCGGTGTCGCTGTCCCCGTCGGCCCTGCATGCACTGGTGCCGGAGGAAACCCCCATCGCCTGGATGTCGAGCGGCTTCTGGTTCATGGTCACCACAGGCGGCCGCGGACCGCGCAGCGTGCATGCGCGCGAGGCGCAATATGCGGTGCGCGGCGACGCCTTCCGCCGGCTGCTATTCGCCCGCGACCTCGTCCGGGCGAAGCTGCGCAACCAGCGCACCATCCTGCGCCGCAACTGGCGGGCGACCGAGGCCGAGCGCGACCATGCCGCCGAAACGCTGAAACGGCTGGCCGAGCGCACCGCGAAGGTCGCCTCGCTGCCGAAACTTCTGGGGGTCGAGGGCGAAGGGGCCGTGGTCTATTTCCCCGCCTTTCCCTCTCTGTTCACCGACAAGGTGGCGGGGTTGCCGGAATTCGGCTTCGATTGGCGATCGCGGCGTCCGCCGGCCGATCCGGTTAACGCCTGCCTGTCGCTGTGCTATTCGCTGCTGGCGCGCACCTGCGCCACGGCGCTGGAGATCGCCGGGCTGGATCCCTGGGCCGGCCTTTACCATGCCGACCGGCCGGGTCGCCCCGCCCTGGTGCCGGACCTGATGGAGCCCCAGCGGCCGATCCCGGCCGATTCCACGGTGCTGATGGGGCTGAACAATGGAGAACTCTCGCCCGGTGGAGCGCTTTTACATAGTGACCTACGACATCGGCGACCCGAAACGGGGGCGGCGGGTATTCAAGGTGATGGAGGGATATGGCCGCTGACTTCAGCTTTCGGTTTTCCAATGCCGCCTGCCCCCACGCCGGCGGGCGGCCTTGGGCGCCCGGCTGGACGGCCTGATCAAGCCGTCGGAGGATCATGTCCTGATCATGGACATCGATCCGGCCGAAACAGTGGATTTGCGGATAGAGAGCCTTGGCCGTCCATTCGACACGATCCGACGCGAAGCGATCGTGGTGTGAGCATTGTGGGTGATGCTATCCTGGAAGCCCGCCGCCCCTTTTGCGAGGGGTCCGGCACGCATGAAAATGCCGACACCGCTCGAATTTGCCAAGTGGTTGTCCGCACGCGGCTCTTTGACATCGTGAAGAACGAATAAGGATCGAAAACCGGCCGGACCATCTTCGAAATGAGAAACCCCTCGAAATCGGCGCCATTTCTGGCTATTAAACAAGAAGGTAGAGTGGTGGGTTTCTTCCTGGGTGGAAACGCCCAGGCCTCATTGAAGCATGGGCGACGTGCACATCGAGGGCACGCGGACCTACATTCTTCCTGGGTGGAAACGCCCAGGCCTCATTGAAGCGGAAGTGAACCGCCTGGGGGCTGTGAGCCGCTGGCTGCAAAGTCATCAACGTCGTGACCAGCATCGGCATGCCGCTCTTTCTCGAGGTCGTGCATTGGCCGGAGCAACAGAGCGGAAGCCGCCAGAACGCCCTATTCTGCAATAAAGTCGTCATTGCGACTTCCGCGGAGCTTCAACCGGTAACGGTCAGATGGTTCTACCGCCATCCACCTCCAAGACGACGCCGGTGATGAACTCGGCTTCGTCCGACGCCAGATAGAGGCAAGCGTTGGCGATATCCTCCGGCCGCGAGAGACGGCCCAGGGGAATGGTGGCGAGGAACTTCGCCCGGTTCTCCGGCGTATCCGGAACGCCCATGAGCGGTTCAAGCATATTGGTGGCGCCGATCACCGGGGCGACGCAGTTGACACGGATGCGGTCGGGCGCCAGTTCGGCCGCCATGGACCGTGACAGCAGGTTGACCGCTCCCTTGGAGCCGTTGTACCAGGTCAGGCCCGGGCGCGGCCGGATCCCGGCTGTCGAGCCTATGTTGAGGATCACACCGCCGCCCTGCCCCTTCATCACCGGGACGGCTGCCTGGGTCATCAGGAAGATCGAGCGCACATTGACGTTGAAGACACGATCGAATTCCTCGCCGGTAACCTCGAGCAGGGGCTTGTTCCGGTGGGTCCAACCGGCGTTGTTGACGACGATGTCGAGCCTGCCGCCGAAATCGACCGCCACCTGAACCGCGCGGGCGATGTCCGGGGCGGAGGTGACGTCGCCTTGGACCGCCGTCGCCGCGTTCCCGATCGAGGCCGCGACGGACTTCGCGCCATCGCCGTTGAGGTCCATCAGGACGATTTTGGCCCCTTCACGGGCGAAGGTCCGGGCGATGCCGGTTCCAAAGCCGGACGCAGCACCGGTCACGAGGGCGATCTTTCCTTGCAGACGCATGATACTCTCCAGACACATGTTCGTTGGATGGGGGGACGATCGGACCCGCCGAAGTTCGGAGGGATGCCGCCGACGGGCCGGTTGATGGCGGGTCAGTTGAGGTAGATGCGCTGAAGCCGCTCCTCGGTCATTTCGGACGGCGGGGCGTGCATCACGATCCGGCCGCGCGAGACGACATAGACGTCGGTGGCGAGTTTCAGCAGCCGCGGCACCGTCTGCTCCGCGACGATCACCGTCAGGCCGGCCTCGCGGTGCAGCCGCTCCACCACGTCGAAGACGCTTTGGACCATGACCGGCGACAGGCCCAAACTCGGCTCGTCCAGCATCAGCAGCTTGGGCTTGCTCATGATTGCCATGCCGATGACCAGCATCTGCAATTGCCCCCCTGACAGGACGCCCGCCGGCCGGTCCAGCATCTCCTTCAGGAAGGGGAAATAGTGCAGCACCATCTCGAACCGGTCGGCCGCTCCCTGGCGGCTGACCAGCGAGGCGGCGCGCAGATTCTCCGCGATCGAAAGCTCGCGGAAGCACTGCCGGCCATCCTGGACCAAGGCGATGCCGCGCCGGGACACCACGGCCGGGTGGCAGCCCCGGACCGAGGCGCCCTCGAACAGGATGTCGCCGGCGGTGACCTCGCCCCGCTCGAACGGCAGCATGCCGACGATCGCCTTCAAGAGCGTGGTCTTTCCCGCCCCGTTCGGGCCCAGCAGCGCGACGAGGCTGCCGGGACCGATCGACAGGCTGACCTGTTCCAGCGCGGTGATCGCCCCGTCATAGACCGCGAATACATCGTTTACTGCAAGCATCTCCGCCGCCTTTCCTGCATCGGTCCGGTAGCGGTCAGCGCGCGTCGATCCAGTCGCTGACCGGCACGTACCGGCCATCGCGGATCTCCGCGATGCGCGCCAATGTCGTGCCCTGATGGGTGTCGTAGTTCGCCTCCGGGACGATCCCGCCGACATCCAGGCTGCGCAGGCTGGTCATCTCGGTGCGGACGGCCTTGCGGAAGGACCGGATGTCGTCGGGGATCTTGCCGCCATTCTTCGCAATGGCATTCTCGATGGCCTTGGCCATGACAATGCCCTGGAACCAGCCCTTCATGTAATAGACGTCCTGCTTGGCGATCTCGTTCTTCGTCCGGAAGGCGTCGATCTCCTTCATTGCCGGAATGTCGGCACCGAAGTCGGCATAGATTTGGATCGTCCTGAATCCTTCCGCCCCCTTGCCCAATTGTTCCGGGATCGCGGCGCTGATGTTGTACATGTTGCCGACGAAGAGCTTCGCCGGCAGCCCGACCTTGGCAGCATCGCGCAGGATGACGAGAAGCTGCGGCGTGCTGGCCTGGACATAGACCATGTCGGGATTGCGGCTCTTCAGCCGCAGCATCTGGGCCGTCAGATCCTGGGTGTCGAAGGGGAATTCGATGGTATCGGCCAGCTTCAGTCCGGTCTTCTCGATCAGACCGGATTGGCGCACGACGTTGACCGGGCCACGGCCGTATTCGTTGTCCGGATGCATCACCGCGACCGTCTTGCCGCCCTGCTGTTTCAGAGCGCGCAGCGCGATGACCATCTGCTGCTCGTAGGTCGGCCCCGGGATGAAGATGTAGGGCAGCTTGACCGGGTCGAGCACCTCGCTGGAATGGCTCTGTGCCATGAAGGGGATCTGGTCCTGCGCGATCTGGTCGCGCAGCGCCTTGACCGCACCGGTGGACCAGCCGCTGACGAACACCGCCTGTTCCTGATCGACGCAGCGCCGGTAGATCTTCAGCTCCTCATCGAGCTTGTAGCGCCCGTCCAGCAGCAGGGTCCTGACCTTCTGCCCGGCGATGCCGCCCTTGAACTGGTTGAGATATTCGAAATAGTCGCGGGCGCCGTAGCTCATCCCGTTCAGGATGGCGTCGGGTCCGGTGATGGTCCCCCACAGGCACACCGAGACGTCCTGGGCGGCGACCGCGGTGCTGCCGCTGCCGGGCGCGAATGCACCGGCGGCAAACAGGGTGCCGGCCAGTACCGACACCTTCAGAGCCCGGATGATCGACATGGTTTCCTCCTCATCGTCTTTTGTTTTGGCGGGTTTGGCCGTCAGACCGCTTCGGTCGTCGCGGCCGGCGATTTGCCGCCCGGCTTCGACGCGGTCAGCCGCAGGCGCAGCTTGCGGACGACGGCCATCAGGCCGAGCGGTTCAAAGATCAAAAACAGGATGATCAGCATCCCGAAGGCGAACTCGCGCAGCGCCGACAGGATCGAGGGGGTGTTGAAGAGTTCGCCGATGCGCTGAATCGCTTCCGGCAAAAGCGTGACGAAGGCAGCCCCCAGCAGCGGCCCGGTCAGCGTCCCCTGTCCGCCGACGATGATCATCGCCACGTAATCGACCGACAGCGCGAAGGAGAAGGCTTCGGGATTGGCGAGCCGGGACGCGATGCCGGACATCGCACCGGCGATCCCGGCGATGAAGCCGGACAGCAGGAAGGCCCAGAACTTGGTGCGGGCGACGTCGATGCCCATGCCGCGCGCCACGATCTCGTTCTCGCGCACCACCAGGAACGAGCGGCCGAGATTGGTGGCGCGCAGGACGCCGATGCCGCTCCAGACCAGGAACAGCAGCGCCACCGCCAGTCTGGCATAGGCCCGGTCGTCCTGAATGGCGAAGCCGAGGACCGTCGGCGGCCGGATCAGCAGGCCGGAGATGCCGTGGGTCAGCGGCTCCAGGATCTTGAACAGATATTCGAGGATGAACTGGGCGGCGAGCGTGGCGATGGCGAAATAGAGGCCGCGCAGACGCAGGGCCGGCAGTCCGATCACCACGCTGGCGGTCGCGGCGGCCAGACCGCCCAGCGGAATGGCGAACAGGCCCAGACCGGCATTGCAGAGATTGCCCGCGGTATAGGCGCCGATCCCCATCAGGGCGGCCTGGGCGAAGCTGATCTGCCCGCACAGCCCCGTCAACAGGTTGAGCCCGAGCGCACCGATGCTGCTGATCGCCACGATGGTGACGAGATAGGCGACATAGCGGTCGAGAAAGGGCGTGACCGCGAGAACGGCGGCGGCAACCGCCACCCCGACGATGAAATGCGCGCGTTTCATTGCTTACAGCCTTTCGGAGCCTTTCCGGCCGAAGATCCCCTGCGGCCGCAGGAGCAACACCGCGACCAGAAGGGCATAGGGGACCACCTGCTGCAGGGCGCCGACCGAATAGATCCTGGTGTGGGCGCGCAGCAAATCCTCGATCATCGGGGACAGCAGGCCGTCGGTGAAGGATTGCAGCAGGCCCAGCAGAAGGCCGGCGACCAGCGCGCCGCCCAGGCTGGTCAGCCCGCCCAGCACGATGACGGGAAAGGCGATCAGCCCGATGTCGGCCAACCCCAGCGACAGCCCGTTGAGCGTCGCCAGCAGCGTTCCGCCCACCCCCGCCAGCCCCGCCGACATTGCCCAGGCCAGCGAAACCTGGTTGCTGGTATGGATGCCGATGGCCAGGGCCGCCCGCGGATTGTCGGCCGCACACCGCTGCATCAGGCCGACCGCGGTGAAGCGGTAGAAACCGAGAAAGCCGAGACTGAGCAGGATCGAAAGAACCCCTGCCGTCAGATAGTTGTAGGTGATGAAGACGCCGAACAGCTCCAGCGCGCCGTCGGGGAAGATCCGGGGAAAGGCCAGCGGATCGGGCCCCCAGACGGCAAGGCAGGATGCCCTGATCATGATCAGCATGCCGAGCGTCACCATCATCACGGCAACGACCGGCGCCTTCAGCATCGGCCGCAGGACGACGCGTTCGGCAAGCACGCCGATCCCCGCCATCAGCACCAGCGCGAGCGTAACCGCCAGGACCGGTGGAAGGCCCAGCCGGGATGCGGCGAAAGTCAGGTACGCCCCCATCATGACAAAGGCGCCCTGCGCGAAGTTCACCACGCCGGAGCATTTGTAGATCAGCACGATCCCGATCGCGATCAGGGCATAGACGCTGCCGACCGCCAGGCCGGCGGTGACCAGTTGCAGGATGTAGGTCATGGTTCACCCAAATAGACTCGGCGGACTTCGGGATCGACCTGCACCTCGTCGGAGGAGCCGTCGAAGATGCGCGACCCGGCGGCCATGACGACGATGCGGTCGCAGGTCCGGTTGACGACGTCCATCTTGTGCTCGACCATCAGGATGGTGCAGCCGTGGCGCTCCCGCACACCGCGGATGACGTCGGCCAGCTCGTGCGCCTCGCGCGACGAAAGGCCGGCGACCGGCTCGTCGAGCAGAAGCAGTTCCGGCTCGGCCGCGATGGCCCGTGCCAGATCGACCGCCTTGCGATGCCCGTAGGAAAGCATCTGGATCGGCCGGTGCCGCGCGTCCGCCAGACCCAGAGGCGCCAGCAGCGTCTCGGTCAATTCCTCGGCCAGCGGATCCCTGGTGGTGAACAGGCCGAGGGATCGTCGCTCCGTCCTGCCCCGTCCGAGCGAACGGCCCAACCGGACGATGTCGAGAACCGTCAGATCATGCAGCGAGGCGACATTCTGGAAGGTCCGGCTGACGCCGCGCTGACCAAGCGCGTTGGGCGTCAGGCCAAGGATATCCCCGCCCTTCCATGTCACCCGGCCGGATTGCGGGACATAGGCGCCGGAGACGCAATTGATGAAGGTCGTCTTTCCGGCGCCGTTGGGACCGATCAGGGCGACGATCTCCCCCTGCCGGACATCGAGGTCAAGTCCGTTTACGGCGACCACGCCGCCGAAGCGGATGGTGACGCCACGCGCCTCCAATGCCATGGAACGCTCCTCCCCAGAACTTGGCTGACTGTTTTTTTGAGAATTAATCTTCTATAGTAGAATATCGTGCATGAAGAAGCCCACGGACGCAAGCCTCCTCAGTCCGGATCGGTCCTGCGTTCGCGATAGAAGAGTCCGGTGATGACGATGCCGACGATCAGCCAGCCAACCGTGTACCAGAGGCCGGCGAAGATGTTGCCCTGCGCCACCGCGATGGCGAAGGCGAAGGTCGGCAGCAACCCGCCGATCCAGCCGCTGGAGAAATGATAGGGAAAGGACATCGCCGTGTAGCGGATGCGCGCCGGGAACATCTCCGCCATCGCCACACCGACCGGCGAATAGCCGAGCGCCATCGCCAGCAGCAGCACCAGCAGCAACCCGACGATCTTGACCTGCGCCGCCCCGTCCGGATTGCCGAGAACGCCGAACCCCGCCTGCTTCAGGGCATCCTTCAGGTCCCGCGTGAACTGCGCCTGATCGAAGCCGGCCGAGCCGTTGGCGGTGATCACCCGGTCGCCGACCTGCACCTCGGTCGCCGCCGAACCCGGACGGTCGGTCCGCTCGTAATTGACGGAGGAGCCGGACAGAACCTGCCGCGCCACGTCGCACGGGGCGGTGAAGCTGCGGTTGCCCAGCGGGTTGAACATGAAGGAACAGCCCGCCCCGTCGGTCCGGATGGTGACCGCCGTCCTCGCTTGGGTCTCCGCCAGCGCCGGGTTCGCCAGTTCGGCGATCTGATGGAAGACCGGGAAGGTCGCCACCGCCCCCAGCAGGAAGCCGGCCAGCATCACCGGCTTGCGCCCCACCCGGTCGGACAGCCAGCCAGCGAACCAGATCATCGGGATGGAGCACAGGGCCGCCACGGTGGTCATCAGGTTGGCGACCGGCATCGGCACACTCAGCGTCCGGCTGAGGAAGAACAGGGGGTAAAGGACGGCGTTGTAATAGACCACCGACATGCCGCCGCCGATGCCGATCAGCGCGATGGCCATCAGCTTGACGTTCTCCCAACTGCCGAAGGTCTCGCGCACCGGGCTGGTGGACAGGCGCTTCTCCTCGGCCATCTTCTTGAAGACGGGGGATTCGTGCATCTGCAGCCGGACCTTGATCGAGACGGCCAGCAGGACGATCGAGACCAGGAAGGGAATCCGCCACGCCCAGGCATCGAACACCGCCTGCGTCACCACCGCCTGCACCAGTTGGATCGACAGCAGGGCCATCAGGAAGCCCAGCGTTCCGGTCATCTGGATGAACGACGTGTTGAGACCGCGCCGGTTCCTGGCGACATGCTCGGTCACGTAGATGACGGCGCCGCCATATTCCCCGCCCAGCGCCAGCCCTTGCAGAATGCGCAGCGTGACCAGCAGGACGGGTGCGACGATCCCAGCGGTCTCATAGGATGGCAAGAGGCCGACGGCGAAGGTCGCCAACCCCATGATCATGATGGTGATCATGAAGGTGCGCTTGCGTCCGATCCGGTCGCCCAGGCGGCCGAAAACGAGGGCGCCGACCGGCCGGACGATGAAGCCGATGCCAAAGGTCAGCAGGGCGAAGAGGAAGCCGATCGAAGGATCCAGCCCGCTGAAGAACTTGCCGGCCAGGACCCCGGCCATCGCCGCGTAGAGCGTGAACTCGTACCATTCGAAGACCGTCCCGAGTGCCGCGGCGGTGACGGTACGGATCTGTGCGCCGACCGGCTTGGCGGAGGCCAAGGGGGCGGCGATCGCTTCTGAAGCATCCATCGCGAAACCTCCGCTTCTACCAGTCGACGGGGATTTGAAGTTCGGACGAGCGCGTCCGTGGGCCGAGCATGATCATGCCTCCCTGTTCGATTTTTCTGATTGTGGAACCGGCGGACCGGATAGGATGCCGCGCGGCGGTCAGCCGCCGAAGGACTCGACGCTTGGCAGCCGCATCACGAACGGCGACGGCACGCCGCGCCGGGTATTTATGAAGACGCTCTTGGCTTCGAGATAATCGCGGATGGCGTCCTTGCCGTTCTCGCGCCCGATGCCGGAATTCCTGAAACCGCCGAACGGGGCCAGATAGCTGACGACCCGGTAGGCGTTGACCCACACCGTCCCGGCCCGCAGCCGCGGCGGCAGGTTGATCGCCCGGTCAAGGCTCTGGGTCCACACGCCGGCGGCGAGGCCATAGGGCGTGTCGTTGGCGATCTGCACCGCCTCGTCGTCGGTGCGGAAACGGATGACCGACAGGATCGGCCCGAACACCTCCTCCTGCGCGATCCGCATGCCGTTGTGGACGTTGGTGAAGATGGTCGGCTTGACGAAGAGGCCGTTGCCGAGGCCCTGCCCTTCCGCCCGTGTACCGCCCAGCACGCAGGTCGCCCCCTCGCCCTTGGCGATGTCGATGTAGTCGAGGATCTTGCGGAACTGCGGCGGCGTGGCGATCGGACCGATGTCGGTGTCCGGCAGCAGCGGGTCGCCCAGCTTCGCCTGCGAGACGAAGGAGACCAGCCGGTCCACGAAGGCATCGTGGATGCTGTCCTGGACCAGCAGGCGCGAACCGGCCATGCAGGTCTGTCCGGCGGCGGCGAAGATGCCGGCGACCGCTCCCTTCACCGCATCGTCGAGGTCGGCGTCGTCGAACACGATGTTGGCCGATTTGCCGCCCAGTTCCAGCGACACGCGCTTGAAGGATTTGGCAGCCGCCTGGTAGACCGCGCGCCCGCCCCCCTCGCCGCCGGTAAACGCGATCCGCTCGACCAACGGGTGGTTGGCCAGCGCCTCTCCCACTTCGCTGCCGACGCCGGTGACGACGTTGAGGACGCCCGGCGGGAACCCCGCCTCCCCGAACAGGCTGGCGAGGTAGAGCATCGAGGCCGAGGAGTATTCCGACGGCTTGACCACCACCGTGTTGCCGGCGGCGAGCGCCGGAGCCAGTTTCCACACGGTCAGCACCAGCGGGGAGTTCCACGGGACGATCGCGGCGACGACGCCGATCGGCTCGTAGCGGATGTGGTGCATGATGCCGGGCCGTTCGGCCGGCGTCACGGCGCCCTCGATTTTATCGGCAAGTCCGCCATAATAGCGGAACCATTCCGGGAGATAGCGCACTTGGCCAAGCATCTCGGCAAGCAGCTTCCCGTTGTCGCGGACCTCCAGCTCACCCAGCCGGTCGGCGTTCGCCTCGACGAGGTCGCCCAGCCGGTAGAGCAGCCGCCCGCGTTGTGTCGGCGTCATCTCCGCCCAAGGGCCGCTGGTGAAGGCGCGGTGGGCGGCGCGGACAGCCTCGTCCACATCCCCGGCCGTCGCGGCGGGGACCCGCGACCAGACTTCCCCGGTGAAGGGATCGCTACTATCGAAGAATTGGCCGCTCGCCGACGGGCGGCTGCGCCCATCGATGTAGAGGCCGAGATCCATGATCTCTTTGGAACGGGGGGCCACAGTGATCCTCTCTTCCAAACTGCGATTTATCTCTCATAGCAGAAAATTTATCCTTTGGAAGAGAAATTGTTGGGGAGACGAGCGAAGCGGCCGGCGCACGCCTGCCCTCCCGGTGCCCACAAAGCAGGCCCGGGTCGGGGAATTTCCTGGAATTCGAAGGAGGTGTGCGGAGCCGCCGGCTTCGCCTACGCGGCCCGGTCCCGCCGGGCGATGACGAGGTAGTAGCTGCAAGCTGCCTTGGAGCGGTTCTCGAAGGAGTGGTCGACGTTCGCTTCGAAGAACAGCGAATCGCCCTGTTTCAAGCTGTAGTCCACCCCACCGATGACCATGACCAATTCACCCTCCGCCACGACCACATACTTCTCCGTCCCGCTCGGATAGGATGGCATGATCCCGGTGGAGGCGCCGGCGGGAAGCAGGTGCAGGAGCAGTTCGACCGAACTGCCGGCAATCGGCGGCGACAGCAGGTGGCGCTCGAACCCGGTGTCGCGGTCCCGGAAGACGTGACGCTGGTCCTTGCGAACGACGGCGACCGCCCGGCGATCCTCCTCGCCCCCGGTCAGGAAGGACAGCGAAGTGTTCAGCGCCCGGCAAATCCGCTTGGCGACCCCGATCGTCGGGCTTTTCTCGCCGCGCTCCACCTTGGACAGCATCGCCCGGCTGACCCCGGACTGACGGGAAAGCTCCTCCAGCGTCAGGTTGCCCCGCTTGCGCAATTCGCGGACGCGGTCGCCGAACTGCCGGCTGAGGTCGTCCGGCCCGTCATTGTCATCCGGAGCGGGCGAAGTTTGCTGAGCGCTGTCCATCTGTCTCGCGGTCCCAATGTGGGGCGTACCGACAATCCGGCGAGATGCCGCTTGCCAAGTCGATCTCCGTCATGCTAACCCGTCTCCTATAGAAGATAAATTCTTCCACTCGGGCGGGCAGCGTCACACCCTCCGCATATGCAGTCATTTCGCGGCAAACGCAAGCGACGCGATGCAGAGCCGATCTGTCTGCCGCCCCTGCGAGGTGATCCCATGACAATTGAATTTCCCCTGGTGATCGACGGCGTCTGGCGCGAAGGCTCGAAGGGTGCCGGCGAGGACGTACTCAATCCGGCGACCGGCGACAGCATCGGCAGGGTGGCGCACGCCTCCACCGCCGACCTCGACGAGGCGCTGGAGGCGGCAAGCCGCGGCCTTCGCGAATGGCAGGCGGTGTCGCCCTGGCAGCGTGGCGCCGTTCTGAAGGACGCCGCCGACCGGCTGCGCGCCGATGCCGACCGCATCGCCCGCAGCATCACGCTGGAGCAGGGCAAGCCGCTGGCCGAGGCGCGGGTCGAGGTGATCCGCTCCGCAGAGTTCCTCGAATGGGGCGGCGAGCAGGCCCGGCGTGTCGCCGGCCGCACGATGCGGGGGCGCGACGCCGGCCATCGGATCGAGGTGGAAACACATCCGGTGGGCGTCGTCGCCGCCTTCACCCCCTGGAACTTCCCGATGGCGCTGGCGGCGAAGAAGTTCGCCGGGGCGCTGGGCGCCGGCTGTTCGATCATCTGCAAACCGTCGGAGGAGACGCCAGCCTCGGTGCTGGCACTGGCCAAGGCCCTGCTGGAGGCCGGGGTGCCACCGGCCGCCATCGCCGTGGTGTTCGGCCGGCCGGAGGAGGTCTCGTCCTACCTGATCCCGGCATCGGCCGTGGCGAAGATCACCTTCACCGGATCGATCCCGGTCGGCAAGCTGCTGGCCGCCGCCGCCGGCCGGGTGATGAAGCCGGTCACCATGGAGTTGGGCGGACACGCCCCGACCATCGTGTGCGGCGACGTCGATCCGGAGAAGGCGGCGGATTTCCTGGTCAAGGCGAAGCTCACCAACTCCGGCCAGATCTGCCTGTCGCCCACCCGATTCTTCGTCGAGGAGAGCATCCGCGAGCGCTTCACCGCCCGCTTCGTGGAACACGCCAAAGCTTGGCGCGTCGGCGACGGGCTGGATCCACGCACGCAGATGGGGCCGCTCGCCAACGAACGGCGCGTGCAGGCCATCTCCCACCTCGTGGAGGATGCCCGCGGGCGCGGCGCCACCGTGGCCGCCGGCGGCGAGCGGCCGGGCGGCCGCGGCTTCTTCTACGCACCGACCGTCCTGACCGAAGTTCCCGACGGCGCCGAGATCCTGCGGACCGAACCCTTCGGCCCGGTGGTGCCCATCCTTCCCTTCACCGACGAGGAGGCCATGCTCGAACAGGCGAACGGGCTGGAGTTCGGGCTGTCGGCCTATGTCTTCACCAACGACGCCGCCCGGCAGCAGCGGCTGAAGGACCGGCTGCAGTTCGGCACCATCGGCATCAACGACGTGGTGACCCACCCGCCGGAAGTGCCGCTGGGCGGCTGGAAGGAAAGCGGGTACGGGACCGAAGGGGGCATCGAAATCCTGGCACCTTATCAGAAGACCAAATTCGTCAGCGTCAGGTAGGACCACGGGCAGGTCCCGGCGGAAGACGCGCCGGGCCGCCATGATCATCTCGCAGCAACATCGGGAGGGCACCGTGGGCACCACGGTCTTCGACTCCATTCTGTTTCGCGACATGTTCGGTACCGGCGAGATGAGGGCGATCTTCAGCGACGACGCGCTGATCCGCCGGTACCTGGAGGTCGAGGCGGCGCTTGCCCGTGCGCAAAGCCGCTGCCGACTTATTCCGAGGGAGGCGGCCGAGGCGATCGGCCATGCCGCCGATACCATGCGGATCGATCATGACCGGCTGCGTCGCGAGACGGAGACTGTCGGCTACCCGATCCTGCCCCTCGTCCATCAGTTGACGGAGGCGGCTGGCGAGGCCGGACGATACGTCCATTGGGGAGCGACCACCCAGGACATCATGGACACGGCGAGCGTGCTCCAGATCAGGGCCGCTCTCGGCATCCTGCGCCGCGACCTGGGTGAACTGCGGGCGATCCTTGCCGCCGGGGCGAGGAAATACCGCGACACGCCGATGGCAGGCAGAACCCATCTGCAGCAGGCGTTGCCGATCACCTTCGGCTACAAGCTGGCCGTTTGGCATTCGTCCGTCGTGCGTCATATCGAGAGGCTGGAGCAGGCGTCGCCGCGCGTGCTGGTGGGTCAGCTTTCCGGTGCGGCCGGTACGCTCGCTTCGATCGGCGACGGCGGGCTGGAGATGCAGCGTCTGTTTTGCGAGGAGCTTGGGCTGGGCCAGCCGACGATCACATGGCATGTCGCCCGCGACGGGTTCGCCGAGGTCGCGGTCCTGCTGGGCCTGATCACCGGCACGCTGGGCAAGATCGCGACGGATATCATGGTGATGTCGTCGACGGAGTTCGGCGAGGTCTCCGAACCGTTCGTTCCCGGACGTGGCGCCTCCTCGACCATGCCGCAGAAGCGCAACCCGGTCGCAAGCGAACTGATGCTCGCCGCCGCCAAGGCGGTGCGCCAACAGGTGGCCGCGATGCTGGACGGCATGATCCACGACTTCGAACGGGCGACCGGACCGTGGCACCTGGAATGGCTGGCACTGCCGGAAAGTTTCCTGCTGACCGCCGCCTCCCTGGCGAATGCCGGGTTCATGCTGGGCGGGCTGGTCGTGCATGAGGATCGCATGCGGCACAACCTGCATCTGAGCCATGGCTTGATCGTCGCCGAGGCGGTGATGATGGCGGCAGCGCCGCAACTCGGACGCCAGCGGGCCCATGACATCGTCTATGACGCCTGTCGTGTCGCAATCGACCGTGGGTCGGGACTCGCCGATGTCCTTGTCGCCGTTCCGGAGATCATCGGGGCACTGGGAGGGACCGAGATGATCAGACACCGGTGCGATCCCGCCAACTATCTCGGCCTGTCGGGAGCGATGGTTGATCGTGCCCTGGAAGCGTCGGCCGACAAGCACGCAGCACCGTGATCCGCCACCCAGACGCGGACCAAACTCCCCGCCTCCGATGGCTTGATCCGAGAGGTCACCATGTCGAAGAATAGTCCATTGCAGGCACGGACCGAACAGGACGCGTTCGGCCCGGTCGAGATTCCGGCCGAGCGGTACTGGGGCGCTCAGACCCAACGCGCCCTCACCGTCTTCCAGGTCGGCGAGGAGCGTTTCCCGGCCGAAGTGATCCATGCCTTCGGCCTGCAGAAGATCGCCGCTGCGCGCGCAAACCGGCGGCTGGACGCCCTTCCCCCGGATTTGGCCGAGGTGATCGAGGCGGCGGCCAGCGAGGTTCGCGCAGGGCTGTTCGACCAGCACTTCCCCCTGCCCGTCTGGCAGACCGGATCGGGCACCCAGACCAACATGAACGCCAACGAGGTGATCGCCAACCGCGCCAACCAGATGCTCGGCCAGCCGCTGGGCACCAGGGCGCCGGTGCATCCCAACGACCACGTCAACCGGTCGCAGTCGTCCAACGACAGCTTCCCCACCGTGATGCATATCGCCACCGCCCTTGCGGTGCGGGACCGGCTGCAGCCGGCGCTGGCGGTGCTGAGGGCCGCCTTGGAGGATCGGGCAACGGTATTCGCCGATGTGGTGAAGATCGGCCGCACCCATCTGATGGACGCGGTGCCGATGACCATGGGACAGGCGTTCGATGCCTTCGCCCGTCAGATCGGGCACGGCATCGACCGGCTGGAGGCGACCGGGCCGCGTCTGCGCTCCCTGCCGCAGGGGGGCACGGCAGTCGGGTCGGGCCTCAACGCACCGGCCGGCTTCGATGTCGCGTTCTGCGAGGAGGCGAGCCGGCTGAGCGGGTTGGACTTCACCCCGAACCCCAGCAAGTTCGAGGGCATGGCCGCCCATGACGCTCTGCTGGAGGTCAGCGGCGCCCTCAACGTCATCGCCGCATCGCTGATCAAGATCGCCAACGACATCCGCTTCCTTGGCTCGGGTCCCCGCTGTGGTCTGGGCGAACTGATCCTTCCGGACGATGGCCTCACCTCGTCGATCATGCCCGGCAAGCGCAATCCGACGATCGCCGAGGTCGTGGTCCAGGTGGCCTTCCAGGTCATCGGCAATCACGCCACGATCTCCGCCGCCGCCGCCTCGGGGAATTTCGAACTGAACGTCGCCAAACCGGTGCTGCTCCACAACCTTCTGCAATCGATCCGGCTCCTCGCCGACGTTGCCCAGGTCTTCGCACAGCGGATGATCCAGGGCATCGAGGTCGACCGGCGGCGGCTGAAGAGCAATGTGGACAATGCGCTTCTGCGTGCCACAGCCCTCAACCCGATCCTGGGATACGACAAGGTGGTGGAGATCACCGTCAAAGCACTGCGCGACGACGTGACACCAAGGGACGCCTGCATCGCATTGGGGTTCCTCAGTGCCGAAGACTACGACCGGCACGTCGGCACCGGACCCTGACCGGGGGATCGCACCTCGCGCCCTGCACCTTGCACCTCGCGCAGGGGTCAGTCTCGGAGGATCAGGCAAGAACGGCCGACCATCCGGCAACTTCGCCCCCGGCGGATCGGCGATAGTGCGTTCACCGCAACGCAACGCCTTCAGGAGTTCAGAAATGACCACCGTTTCCATCGTCACCGGTGCCAGCCGCGGCCTTGGCCGCAACACTGCCGTCAGCATCGCCCGCCGCGGCGGCGACGTGATCCTCACCTACCGCAGCGGATCCGGCGCGGCCGATGCCGTCGTGGCCGAGATCGCAGCGCTCGGCCGCAAGGCGGTCGCCATCCAGCTCGACGTCAGCGACGTCTCGGGCTTCCCCGCCTTCGTCGAAGCCGTCCGGTCGGCACTGACGTCGAACTGGGGCCGCGACCGCTTCGACCATCTCGTCAACAACGCCGGCCATGGCGAAATGGCGGGGTTCGCAGAGACGACGGAGGCGCAGTTCGACAGCCTCTTCAATGTGCATGTCAAGGGCGTGTTCTTCCTGACGCAGGCGCTTCTGCCGCTGCTGGCCGACGGTGGCCGGATCGTGAATTTCTCGTCCGGCCTGACCCGTATCGCGTTTCCTGGCTTCTCCGCCTATTCCGCGGCCAAGGGCGCCGTCGAAGTGTTGACCCACTACATGGCCAAGGAGTTGGGAAGCCGTGGAATCACGGCGAACACCATCGCTCCCGGAGCGATCGAGACCGACTTCCTGGGCGGCGCCGTGCGTGATACACCGGCCTACAACGAGGCCTTTGCCGCCATGACGGCGCTGGGCCGTGTCGGCGTGCCCGATGACATCGGTCCGGCGGTCGCGAGCCTGCTGGGTCCGGACAACCGCTGGGTCACCGCGCAGCGAATCGAGGTTTCCGGCGGCCAGAACATCTGAGCCTGATCGGAGCATCAAACCCGGTGGGAGGAACGTCCTTTGGCGAACAGGCGAACGTCCATCCCACCGGGCCCTTCGCCCCGGGTCGCCACCACGAACTGGTATCAGGTCGATGACTGACAGCTTGCTGGACACCGTGCGCCGGTACGCGCAGACGCATGCCGACCGCGACGGCATTGCCCGAACGCCGATCCCGGGTCTGACGCTGATCCGGGAGACCGGCCCGACGCCGCTGCGGTATGCCGTCAGCCGGCCGCTGGTCGCGCTGGTGCTGCAGGGTGCCAAGCGGGTGAGCATGGGGGGCGACAGCTTCGAATTCGGTGCCGGCGAATCCCTGCTGATCGCCGCCGATGTGCCGACGGTCAGCCAAGTCATACGCGCCAATCCGAACACACCCTACTTCTCGCTGGTCATCGACCTCGATCTTGCGGTCATCGAAGCACTCGTCGCGGAAATGGGAGCCGCCCCGTTCGCCGCCGGCAGGCCGGTCAGTATCCATCCGACGGAGGCGGAGGTGGCCGACTCCGCCCTGCGCTTGCTGCGGCTGCTCGACAGGCCGGCCTCGGTGCCGATCCTACAGCCGCAGCTGCTTCGCGAACTGCATTACTGGTTGCTTGCCGGGCTGCACGGGGAAGCCATCCGCAGCCTGGGCGTCACCAACAGCCATGCACGCCGGGTGGCGCGGGCGGTCGCCGTCATTCGTGACGGCTTCGCCCGACCGCTCCGGGTGGAGCATCTGGCCGAGGTGGCCGGCATGAGCCCCTCCACCTTTCATGAGCACTTCAAGTCCGTGACCTCCCTGACGCCGCTCCAGTATCAGAAGCAGTTGAGACTGATCGAAGCGCGCCGGATGATGCTGGCGGACGGTGAACCGATCAGCAATGCTGCCTATGCGGTCGGGTATGAAAGCGTCACTCAGTTCACGCGCGACTATGGCCGTATGTTCCGGCTGCCGCCGGCCCGCGACCTGAAAGCGGCCAGGGCACGGATCCAGCCGGAAAATTCGGAATATGGCTGTATCCCATTGCCGAAAACCAGCAGCGGAACCGGCTTGCCGGGCGAGGCACAGTAGATGCAGCATTCGTGTAAACAGAGCCTGCTCGCTATCCCAAACTTCCGGCAAAACGCTCGGCAAGACGGTCCCGACGGAACAGGTCGAGCAGCGTGTCGATGAACACCCGTGTCTTTGCCGGCATCTGGGCGCGGCTCGCATAGGAGAGCGAGATCGCGCCCGCGTCAGCGTACCACCGGGGCACGAGGCGCAGCAGATCGCCCCGCTCAAGATGCTGAAGCACGTCCGGTACAGCGAGAAGCGCAACGCCGAGCCCGAGCAGTGCCGCCTCACGCATCGCGGCCGGATCGTTGACGACGATACTCTCCGACAGCATCGCCGGCAGTTCGACACCCGCCGCATCGCGCATCGTCCATTGGCGCACACGGCCGGTGTGGACGGAGCTCATGACGATTCCCTGGAGTTCCGCCAGTCCGGATGGATCGACCGGCGCCATCCGGCCGGTCATATAGGCCGGCGACGCCACCGCGATGATGTGGGCGGGCGCCAGCGGGCGCGCCACCACGCCCGTCGCGAGGTCAAAGCCACCGCCGATCGCCGCATCATATCCTTCGGCGATCAGGTCCACCGGGCGGTTCTCGAAATGCCATTCCGGCCGGATCAGCGGATAGCGGGCCAGAAAGCCGGGCAGCAGGGGCAGGACATGCGTGATGCCGAAGGTCGGCGGCAGGCTGACCTTCAGCACGCCGGCCGGTTATTCCGCATTCGTCGCCACATCGGCGATGGCGGCAAGCGCGTGCTGTTCTATTCCGGCGACGATGCCGAAGCCAAGGCGCGGGTGGGCGCCCTGATCGATCAACTCGGCTTCTTCGGCATCGACCTCGGCTCGCTCGCCCTCGGCAGCCGCCTGACCCAGTTCCCCGGCGGACCACTCCCCGCTCTGAACCTGGTGAAACTCTGAACCGTCCCACGACGGCTGCCAGGCCGTTCCAGCAAGGGGAAGCACAATGTCCAATGCGGATCACACGGCGCATTCATCCGAAGAACCGGACTACAACCGGCTTCTGCGCTCGAACCTGGAACACGTCTTCAATGAGCGGGACGCCGGGAAGCGCGCCGCAGCCGTCGCAGAACTCTTCGTGGCCGAGCCGATCATGTACGAACCGACGAACATCGTCAGGGGACGTGCGGCCATCTCGGAGGTCGCGGGCGCTCTCCTGGAGCAGTTCGGACCTGCGTTTCGCTTCCAGCCGGAGGGCGACGCCGTGGGCCATCACGGTCTCGGATCGCTGTCCTGGAAAGCGGGTCCGGCCGACGGCCCGGTTGCGGTCACGGGAAGCGATGTGGCGGAAGTCGTCGATGGCAGGATCGCCAGACTCTGGGTGCTGCTCAATCCGGCGAAAACCTGAGCTGGACTTTGCGCGTTATGCCGGGAAGCAGACGGCCTGCCGCCCATGGGACGAGCGCCCCATCCTTCGCAAAAAAATCTGCGTGGCGCGGAATAATCGTGTGGCCGGCCAGTCCACCCCGTCAAGACCGCGACGAGACAGACCGAAGAGCCTCCTATGCGATATCCGATAGTGGCCGCCGTGGCCCTCATCTTGACAACGGGAATGGCGGCGTCAACGCCTGCCGATGCCCAAACTGCCCATACCCACTCAGCCGAGTCGGCAGCCGAGCCGGCCGCGACATCGGCGCTCGACAACGAAGCGCCGTTCCTTGCGGAAAACAACGCCGCCATGGACAGGATGATGTCCGGCATGGCTGTGAAGCCGACGGGCGACATTGACGCCGATTTCACGGCGATGATGATTCCCCACCATCAGGGCGCGATCGACATGGCGCTCGCCGAACTGCGGTACGGGAAGAACGAGCAGCTTCAGCGCATCGCGCAGGAGATCATCGTCGAGCAGCAGCAGGAGATCGCCGCGATGCGCATGGCCCTGGGCCAGCCGCTGCCGCCGTCCCTGCCGGTACCGACCCAGGTCCCGCCTCACTCGCCTGCCTCGCAGATCCCTCCGTCTGCAATGCACATGCACATGAAAGAGGGTGAGTCCCAATGAAGAGTCGTCTGCTTACCGCTCTGGCGATGATCGCCGGCTCCATGCTTGCGGTGCATCTGCCCGCCTATGCCGGGCAAGCGCCCTACGCCAGCACGGCACCGGATTTTCCGATCAGCCACCGCGATCGCATCTACGCGGCGGAGCAGTTCTCGAACACGGTTTCGGTCATCGATCCCGTCGACAACAAATTGCTCGGCGTCATTCGCCTGGGAGACCCGCAGCCGGCGAACTTCAGCCCACTCTACAAAGGGCAGGTCCTGGTCCACGGCATGGGCTTCTCCCCCGACCGCAAGACCATCGCGGTGGTTTCGATCGGCTCCAACTCGGTCACCTTCATCGACACGGCCGCCAATTCGGTCAAGCACACCACCTATGTCGGACGCTCGCCTCACGAGGCGTTCTACACCCAGGACGGCAGCGAGGTCTGGGTCACCGTGCGCGGCGAGGACTATGTCGCCGTCCTCGATGCCAAGACCTTCGAAGAGAAGACCCGCATCAAGACGCCCAACGGACCCGGCATGCAGATCTTCTCGCCGGACGGAAAATACGGCTACATCTGCTCGTCGTTCAACCCGGAGACGGATGTCGTCAGTGTGGCGGATCACCAGATCGTCGCCCGCATCCAGCAGGCCAGTCCATTCTGTCCCAACATCGCGGCGACCCCGGATGGCCGGCAGGTCTGGTTCACCCTGAAGGATGTCGGCAAGACCCAGGTCTTCAATGCCCAGCCGCCGTTCGACCTGATCAAGACGCTCGATACCGGCCCGATCACCAACCACGTCAATTTCGCACACAACGCCAATGGCACATTCGCCTACGTCACCATCGGCGGCCTGAACGAAGTGAAGGTTTTCCGTACCGATAGCTTCGAGCAGGTTGCGACCATTCCCGTCGGCAACCTGCCGCATGGCATCTGGCCGTCGGGCGACGGCAGCCGCATCTATGTCGGGCTGGAGAATGCCGACGGAATGACCGCGATCGATACCATTACGAACAAGGTGATCGCGACCGTGCCGATCGGCCAGGCGCCGCAGGCGATCACCTATGTGCCCGACGCCGTGCCCGAAGGTGCCGGAACCGACAACCTGACCCCGCTCGGTGTCGCCGGGCAGGCGACGCATCTCGACCTTGCGGTCCCGGCAGACGGAAAGCCCGGCAAGGCCGTCACTACGGTGTCGTTGTTCGACCAGGGGCTGATCCAGATTCTCCAGGCCTCCGTGACGAACCTCGAACCCAAGAAGCCCTATGTGCTGGCGCTGGCCGAGACCGAAGCCGGCCACGGCACACTGCAGCCGCTCGCCGCCTTCATGACGAATCCGGCCGGCTCGGCGATCGTCAATGCAGCGGGACCGATCCGACAGATCGTGCAGAACACCGCGAAGGCCGAGAAGCGATATCTGGTCATAACCGAGGGCACGGCGGCCCGGCCCGGCGCCGTCGTCCAGATCCAGGTGCGGTGACATCCGGCCGGCCCACCCTCGAACCGGAAGCGGGCCGGCCGCAAGTCCCAGTATCCTAGTTCTCAGTCTTCATGGTCGCACGATGCCCGATGATGATCGAACTGCTTGAACCCCTCATACCGGTGCTTCGCCGATACGCACGCTCGCTGCTTCGCGATCGTACGGCGGCCGACGATCTGGTCCAGGACTGCCTGGAACGCGCCATCGCCCACTGGAACCAGCGCCGGGTCGACGGCGACACTCGCCGGTGGGTCTTCACCATCCTGCACAACCTCGCCATGACGGAATTGAAGCGCAGATCCACGCGATCCCCGGACATCGACGTCGAGTCCGCCGAAAACTGGCTCTCGACACCTCCGTCGCAGGAGGATGGCCTGCATCACCGGGCCCTGTTGCGTGCGCTCGAAGCACTTCCCGAGGACCAGCGCGCGGTCATTCTGCTCGTCAGCATAGAAGACCTCTCCTATGCGGATGCGGCCAGGATTCTCGATGTTCCGATAGGGACCGTGATGTCACGATTGTCGCGTGCGCGTGAAAAGCTGCTGAAGAGCATCAGGGAGATGCCGGCCGAACCTGCCGGACGATCCCATTTGCGGAGGGTGAAATGATCAGCCGCCCGATCACCGAGGACGATCTCAACGCCTTCGTCGACCAGCGCCTCGATCCCGTTCGGCAGGCCGAGGTGGCGGCCTATCTGGAAGCCCATCCCGACGTGGCGGAGCGCGTGTCGGGTTATGCGGCCCAACGCGACGATCTCAGAGCCCTTCTCCTGCCGATCGCCGACGAACCGGTTCCCGCGGCACTCAACGTCCGGCACATCGCGGAACGCCAAGGGCGCCGATCCCGCCTGCCATGGTGGGCCGCCGCCGCCGCGGCCGTATTGATAGGCTTCGGCGGTGCCGGCGGCTGGACGCTGCGGGGGTTGTCCGATCCGCCGGCCCAGGGCGTCGCCTCGCTCGGCCAGGAGGCTGCGGACAATTACGCCGTCTACAGCCCTGACCGCCTCCGTCCGGTCGAACTGCGCGCCGGCGCCGGCACCGAGCTTGCCGATTGGATCTTCACCCGTCTGGGACGGCAGGTCGGAGTTCCGAACCTCGAAGCGTCGGGCTACCGCTTCATGGGCGGACGGGTCGTCGCGACCCCGCACGGGCCCGCAGCCCTCTTCATGTATGACGATGACCATGGCACGCGTCTGGTCATGCTGAGCCGCCCCATGACGGTCGATCGGGATGTCCCGATGCAGCCCTTGAGCCAGCCGGCGGCCAGCGGCTTTTCATGGGCGGCCAAGGGCATGGGCTACAGCCTGGTCGGCCCCGCCGATGCGCAGGCGCTTCTGCATCCCATTGCCGACGAGGTGCGGCGCCAGATCGGCAAGGGTGCGTAGGGTCGGAGGATCACGGCTCGTCGACCTGCCCAATCGACGATGCGAAAACGCCATTGGCCTCGGTGCGCCACCGTAAAGCCAACACCCGTAGACGTGGCGGAGAGACACTCAGGAAGGATCGGCCGGGAGCGGTTTGATCGCCGCTCCCCGCTGCCGATCCTTGCTCACAAGGCGGCATGCTCCTTGACCGCCGCCTCAAGGCGAGCCTTGAGATTGAGGAACCGCGCATCGATGGCCAGCGGGTCATCCCGGTTGAGCGCGATCATCGCCGCCCGCACTTCGCCGCCGCGGATCACCTCCAGCGCCTCCGTTTCGATCCCCGCCACGATGGCCGCAGCCACGGCTTCCGCGCTCTCGCGGGTGAAGCCCAGCTCCGGACCGGCGTTGTTCGACGCCATCATCGGGGTGTCGGTGGCGCCGGGATAAACGGTCAGCACATGGACGCCCTCGCCCTTCAGTTCGCGGCGCAAGGCCTCGCCGAATCGTGCCAGGCCCGCCTTGGCGCCGGCATAGGTGGCGTAGAATGGCGCGCCGACGAGCCCCAGGCCCGACGATATGTTCACCACCATTCCTTCGCCGCTGGCGCGCAGCACCGGTAGGGCGGCCCGCGTCAGCAGGATGGGCGCGGTCAGATCGACGGCGATCATCGCGAGGATGTCCTCCTCCGTGACCTGCTCCAGCCGCCCGGCGCGAACGCCGCCGGCGTTGTTGACCAGGATGTCGAGTCCACCCAGTGCGCCGAGTGCGCGTTCGAGCGTCTGCAGACGCCCCTCGATGGTCGCGACATCGGCCACGATGCCGGTCACCGACGCTCCAGCCTTCTGCAAGGTCTCGACTGCGGCGGTCAGCCGGTCGGGGCGCCGGCCGGTGATGGCAAGGGCCACTCCCTTTTCACCCAGCGCCTGGGCGGCGGCAAAGCCGATGCCGCTGGAGCCGCCGGTGATCAGCGCGCGTTTTCCAGAAAGAATCATGTCAGCTCCGTGTAGATCGGTTCAGTGACGGGACCTGTCGGGTTGGGGGGCGAGAACAGCGCTCCGCCTTGCATCAGGCGACGGCGGGCTTGCTCCACTCATTGCCCTTCATGAAGGCATCGAGCGGCGTGTGGGTGATGTGGTTGGTGTAGTTGCTCATCACCTTGGTGGCGACGCCGAGCACCACTTCCAGGACGTTGCGGCGGGTGAAGCCGGACGCCAGGAAGGCATCGACGTCCGTGTCGGCGACCCAGCCGCGATTGCGCACCACCAGCGTGGCGAAGCGGTGCAGCGCCTCCAGCCGCGCATCGGGCAGTTCGCTGCCGGCGCGCAGCGCGGCGATCACGTCCTCGCCCATCTTCTGCATCCGGGCGAGCGTGGTATGGCCGGCCATGCAGTAGTGGCACGCGTTCTCGAAATTGGCGGTCAGATAGACGACCTGCTGCTCATGCACGCTGAGCGTGGTCTTGGAGAACAGGTCCCACAGCGCCGTGTAGCCGGCCAGCAGTTCCGGCGATTCCGCCATATAGGATTGCAGATTGGGCACGAAGCCGAAAGCGGCCTTCACGCCCTCGAAAATCGGCTTTGCGGCTTCCGGGGCGGTGTCGAGGGTGTGGCTGGTGAACTGGGTCATGGTGGAGGGTCCTTGTTCCGTCGGTTGCGTTCGACGGCTCGGACCCTGACCCATTCCAGAGGCGGCGCGTAGGCGGGCCGGGCGACTAATGCCTATGCCTCCTGGGAATGATCCCGCTGGGAATGGCCTCCCCCCAACTCCACCTCCTCCGGCGCACCGTTACCGTTCACGATGCCGGCGACGAACTCCGCGAAGGCGCGCGCCTTGGTGCTGGCCAGCCGACCGGTGGGAAACACCGCCCACAAATCGATCGGCGGCAGCGTCCAGTCCTCCAGCACGCGCCGCACCGAACCGTTGGCAAGCTCGGGGCCGAACATCCAGTCGGACGCGACCGCCAGCCCCAGATCGGCCAGCACCGCCGCCCGAATGCCCTCCGCCGCGCTGACCCGCAGCCGGCCGCGCACCACGACCGATGCTTCGGTCCCGCCCTGCCGGAACGCCCAGCTGTTGCTGAGCTGGCTATAGACCACCGCGTCGTGGTCGGCGAGGTCGGCCGGCGTCCGCGGCACGCCCGCGCGGGCCAGATACGCCGGCGTCGCCACGACCGAGCGGCCACCGCTGGCGATCCGCCGCGCCACCGCCGTCGAGTCCGACAGCGTGCCCATGCGCAACGCGACGTCGATCCCCTCGGACACCAGATCGATCAGCCGGTCGTCCAGGATCACCTCCATGTCCAGCTCCGGATGACGGTTCAGGAATTCGGGCAGGCGCGGCACGATCAGCAGCCGGGCGAAAGTGGTCGCGGCGCAGATGCGCAGCCGGCCCGACAAACTGGCACCGGCGCCCCGCGCCTCCAGTTCCGCCTCATCGGCTTCCCGGATGGCGAGCCGCGCGCGCTCATAAAAACGCAGTCCCGCTTCGGTGGGCGTCAGGCCATGGGTCGACCGCAGCAGCAGGCGCACCTGCAATCGCTCCTCCAACTGCGCGATCGTCTTGGAGATGGCCGGCTGCCCCACCCCCAACTGCCGGGCCGCACCCGAGAAAGAGCCAGTCTCCACCACCCGCAAGAAGCTGGCCATCGCCTGCAATCGGTCCATCGTTATTCCTGATAGGAATTGCCGTTATCGCTCCGGCCGGTCTGCCGTCCGGAGATTGGAATGGCGATAACTCTCCCATCGGCGGCGACGCTGCAAGGGAGAAGCGAAACATGATCGAGCTTTATGCATTTGCGACGCCGAACAGCGTCAAGGTTCCGATCGCCTTGGAGGAGATGGGCCTCTCCTATGATCTGAAGCCCATCAACATCCGCCAGGGCGAACAGAAGGCCGCGGACTTCCTCGCGCTGAACCCGAACGGCAAGGTGCCGGTGCTGGTGGACGGGGCGCTGGTACTGACGGAAAGTGCCGCCATCCTCGTCCATCTCGCCGAGAAGACCGGCAGGCTGCTTCCGCGGGACGGTATGGACCGGGCGCGGGTGTTCGAGCAGCTGTTCTTCCATGCCTCCGCGCTGAGCCCGGCCTTCGGCAATGCAGGATTCTTCAAGCGCCTCGCCGCCGAGCCGCAGCCACTCGCCGAAGCGCGGTTCACCGCCGAAGCCAACCGCGTGCTCGACAGGATCGACGCGCTGCTCGGGGAGCGCCGCTTCGTCGCCGGCGACGACTTCACCATCGCCGACATCGCCCATTTCGGCTGGCTGTGGCGCCGCGAGTTCCCCGGCATGACGCTCGACGGCCGCCCCAACCTCGTCCGCTGGTTCGACACCGTCGCCGCCCGGCCCGCCGTTCGGCGCGCAATCGCCCGCGTCGAGGCTGTCATCCCCCAGGCCGCCTGACACCGCCGATCCGAACCAAGCCAATCCAAGGAGTGACCCTGATGTCCCGTTTCGAGAGTTACCAGAACGCCTTCGCCAATGCGTACCTGACCCGTTCGGACAGCGGCGTTCTGGAAGTGAAGCTGCACTCCGATGGCGGCAAGCTCGTCTTCAACGGCCATACCCACGAGCAGTTCGTCGACCTGTTCCATCAGATCGGGTCGGATCCCGAGAACCGGGTGGTGATCCTCACCGGATCGGGCGATGCCTTCATGGACGCCATCAGCCCCGAGGGGTTCGATTTCTTCAGCCCGCGCGGTTACGACAAGATCTTCCGCGAAGGCAAGAAAGTCCTGATGAACATCCTCGACATCGAGGTACCGCTGATCGCCGCCCTCAACGGGCCGGTGCTGCTGCATTCCGAATATGCGCTGCTGGCGGATATCGTGCTGGCCACACCGGAAACGGTCTTCCAGGACAAGCCGCATTTCGACTTCGGCATCGTCCCCGGCGACGGCGTCAACCTGCTCTGGCCGGAAGTCATCGGCAGCATCCGCGGTCGCCATTTCATCCTGACCCGCCAGGTTCTCGACGCCCAAACCGCCAGGGACTGGGGCGCCGTCAACGAGATCGTGCCCTCCGGCCGGCTGCTCGCCCGGGCGCATGAGATCGCCGAAGGGCTGGCCGCCTTGCCGCCGCTCACCAGCCGCTACACGCGCATCGCCCTGACGCAGAAGCTGCGCCGGATCGTCGACGAAGGCGCCGGTTACGGCCTGGCGCTGGAAGGCATCAGCGCGGCCGAGGTCGCCCGCTCCGCCGCCGCGAACGGCTGATCCGTTTCCCTCCATTTCGTAAGAAGGACTTCCCCATGTCGCTCCAGGACAAGCTCGACGCCTTCAAGGCCGATTTCCAGGCGGGCAAGCCGCCCTACAACGTTCCGCGCCGGGTGATCGAGACGATGCACCGCGCCACCGCCGAACTGATCGCCTCGGGCGCTGCCGCCCTTGCGCTCAAGGCCGGCGACAAGGCCCCCGCCTTCACGCTCAACGATCCCGACGGCAAGGCGGTGTCGTCCACCGCCCTGCTGGCGGAGGGCCCGCTGGTGGTCAGCTTCTACCGCGGCGTCTGGTGCCCTTACTGCAACATGGAACTGCAGGCGTTACAGGCGGCGCTGCCGACCTTCCAGTCTCTCGGTGCAAGCTTGGTGGCCATCTCGCCGCAGACCGCCCCGAACAGCCGCAAGTCGGTGCGCCAGAATGCGCTCGGCTTCCCGATCCTGTCGGACCCGCGCAACGACGTCGCCGCCACTTTCGGCCTGCGCTTCGCGCTGCCCGACTATCTGATCGAGCTTTACAAAGGACTGAGGAACGACCTGCCGGCGTTCAACGGCGACCCCAGCTGGACCCTGCCGATGCCGGCCCGCTTCGTCATCGGGCAGGATGGCACGATCCTCTACGCCGAGGTCAATCCGGACTACACCCGCCGCCCCGAGCCCGAGGACATGCTGCCGGCACTGCGCAGCGCCAACCGGACGGCGGCAGCCTGATCCCTGTCGATCCGCCCGCCTGCAACGACGCCTCCGTTCCAGAACTGGAGCGGGGGCTGGAGAACCATGATGCAACGCAGTTTCCTGATTACCGGCGCGAGCAAGGGCATCGGCCTTGCGCTTGCGCAGCGGCTCGCCGCGCGCGGCCATGCCGTCATTGGTGTCGCCCGTAACACGGTCGGCGATTTTCCAGGTACACTTTATCCGCTCGATTTGGCCAGCGAGACGGCAACCAGCGCTCTTGCCGACATCGTCGCACGCCATGCTGTCGACGGCGTGGTCAACAACGTCGGCCTCGTGCGCCCACAGCCGCTCGGCGCAGTCGAGTTGCCGGCGCTGGAGGAGGTGATGCGGGTCAATCTTCACCCGGCGCTGACGGTGGTGCAGGCGGCATTGCCGGCAATGAAGGCACGCGGCTGGGGGCGGATCGTCAACATTTCGAGCCTTACCGTGCTCGGTGCCGTGGAGCGCACCGCCTATGCCGCCGCCAAGGCCGCTTTGGTCAGCTTCGCACGAAGCTGGGCACTGGAACTGGCCGGCGACGGGATTACCGTGAACGCGGTGTCGCCGGGTCCGACCGAAACCGAGTTGTTCCGTGCCAACAATCCGCCCGGCAGCGTTGGCGAGGCGCGTTACCTTGCAGGCGTGCCGATGCGCCGCTTCGCCAAGCCGGATGACATCGCGGCGGCGATCGCCTTCCTTTTGTCCGACGAAGCGGGCTTCATCACCGGCCAGACGATCCATGTCGACGGCGGGGCTTCGATCGGAAAAGCCGGGTTCTGAACAAGCGGTGCGGCGGGAACTGGAGGATTGGATGCTGCCGCCGACCGGCCGGTGGGCGATGTTCCCCACCGGCCGGCTGGCCAACATCAAGGCCCGCGCCTTCGCGGACTTCATCGAGAACATCCTGAACGGCGACGGCTTGGCGCTCCCGGACTCGGTCTTCGACGGATGCCATTCCAACTCGGCATAGGCAGCTCGACGATGCCGGCAGCCGGTTCGAAAGGAGGATCAGCGCGCCGATCACAACGGCGTCCTTTTAGCGACGAATCAAGCCGTGTGCCTGCGCAGAGCCGCCGGTGCGCTTCACCATCTCAGGAACCGATGTCCGGCGAGACAGCCCGCAACACCCATGACGAGGATAGCGGCGGAATACCAAGCCGCCACGAAAAGCGGACTGTCGTCGGGGCAGTGCAACGCGTAGAAGGTGGCCGCGATGCCGCCCGCCGCCAGACCGGCGAACCCGCCCGCCAGCGCCGGCCGCTCCGGAGCCCCCCGCCGCATCACGGTGATCAGGAGGGCAAGCGGCCCAAAGGCCATCAGAGGGATCAGGCTCAGGCAGAAGCCGGCGTTGGCGCCGACGAGGCGCGACTGCCAAAGGCTTGCCGGGACCTGATGAAGCTCCAGCGCGACCGCAGTCGCCAGGAGGACCGGAACGGCGCCCAGCACCAGCCGCCAACCGCCAGCCGCCATTCCCGGCCGGCTCAAGCGCAGGGCGACGCCCAGGGCACCCAGGGCCAACGGCATCGTCGCAGCGAACTTGAACAGGAAACGTAGGCTCTCCGCCGCCCGTCCGATGTCCGGCCGGACCCCGATCACGGCGAGGAAGATGCCGCCGGCAACGAGAATGCCCAGCAGGGTCGCCGCCATGAAGACCGTACCGAAGCCGAAACGCGGCGGCGGGTCGAGCACCAGCCGGTCGATCAAATCCTCCGTCCTCATGTCGACTGGATCCGGCACAGCTGCGCCAGGGACTTCAGCGCCCGGTGCAGCGCGACGCGGACCGCGCCCTCGGTCATCTCGAAGCGGTTGGCGGTTTCACGGATGCTGTCGCCGTCGATCGAGATCGAGCGGACGATGTCCTGCTGGCGCCGCTTCAGGGTCGCCAGATGGCTGTCGATGTCCATCTGCGCCAAGCCCCCGGCCTGCTCCTCGGCCGCTAACGTGTCCATGACGTCCTCGATCGGCACATTCGTCCGCCGGCCCCTCCGGCGCAGCGCATCGATGATCTTATTGCGGACGATCGCCCCGATCCAGGGACCGATCGGCCGTGACGAATCCCAGCTCCCACGCTTGAGATGGATCGCCAGCAGAACCTCCTGCACGATATCCTCGGTCTCGCTGTCCGGCGCCCCCAGCGTCCGGCAGCGTGACCGCGCCATCGCCCGCAGATGCGGGGTAACGCAAAGCAGGAACTGGCGGTAAGCGGCGGAATCGCCTGCGAGCGCCATGCGCATCAGGTCCGCCCATTCCTGCTCCAATCCCTGGTCCCACATGCTCCTCCCCCGGTCCGGATGCGATGACGGTCAGGCCGAGGCTTCATTGTATTGCACCCGATCCGAATCGCGAAATCACCGTCGGTCACAAAGGCGTGATCGGCGAAAGCCGGCCTGCCCTGGCCGTCCGGCGTCCGGCGTCCGTGTGTTTCGCCCGCGCAGGCATTGTAACGAACCCGTGCTTCGCGGCGTAAGGACCTGAAGGGGGATACTCCGGGCCTCAATGGACCGGCCTCCCCGCCCCTGGGAACCTGGAGATCGGGAATGCCGACCGGAAACATCCATGGCGCACGGCGCAACGAGGGCGCCCGTCCTCAACGGCGGGAGATGGCGATGCGGATGATGTCGTCGTCGGCGATCACGGCGCCGTCCGCCTCTTTCCAGCTGGGAAGCGAGGGGAAATCCTTCCCCGGGATGTCCAGGACATTCAGGTGCCGCGCAAGGATCGCCACCGTTTCGATGGGGATGCCGATCAGACGCCCGCCGTGGCCGAACCAGTCATCGCACCGCGACACCAGCACGATCCTGCCGTTCGGCATCCGAACCACCTCCGTCACGTGGCCAAGCGTACGGTCGTCCTCGTCGAGCAGCGGAAGCCCCCGCAGATCGCCGACCCGGACTTTCTGCGGAAATCGCCGCTTCATCCGCTCCTCCGGCGTCGAGTTGTCCACCTCGGGCTGCGTCTGGGTATGGGCTCCTCCCTCCGCTCGCTTGGGCTTGGCATCGTCGGCATGGGCCGGGCTTCGGATTAGGCCCAGAGTCATCGCAGCGAGGAAAAGGACCGTCATGGCGGATCGCATGGTGATTCCTCATGGAAAACTGGAGATCTCGAATAGACAGATAGTCTGTCTATCTGGAATACGCCAACATTATATACAAAAAACAAATTATTCCCCAAGCAAAAAAGGATGGAATTGGAAATGAAATCTTCAATAATCATGCATCCACTTGCCGTCAGGCTGATGCATTGGACGAACGCGGCGGCGATGATCGTCATGATCATGAGCGGATGGAAAATCTACAACGACGAAGTTCTGTTCGGCTTTCTGCATTTCCCCGAGGAGATCGTGCTGGGCATATGGGCGCAGCACGCCCTGCAATGGCATTTCCTGGGCATGTGGATCCTGGTGCTGAACGGGCTGGCCTATCTGACCTACGGCGTCCTGTCCGGCCGGTTCCGCCGGCTGTTCTTTCCCATATCTCCGCGTGAACTGGTCCGCGAGGCCGTGGCCGCCTTGAGATTCCGGCTCAAGCACACCGACCTTACCCACTACAACGCCGTTCAGAAGAGTCTCTATGTCGGCGTGATCCTCGTGGTGGCGCTTCAGGTCGTTTCCGGCCTCGCCATCTGGAAGCCGGTGCAATTCTCTTTCCTCGTATCGCTCTTCTACGACTTCCAGGGTGCGCGTCTGGCCCATTTCGCCGGAATGACGGCCATCGTGCTGTTCATTCTGGTCCATGTCTCGCTGGCGATCCTGGTGCCGCGGACCCTTCTCGGCATGCTGACCGGCGGGCCGCGCCTCGATGCCAGCCGGGAGACTGCGGTGACGCCCTCCCCAACCTCGAATCCATGACGGATACCGGCCATGCCTCTGCGCCGCCCCTTCACCTCGCTCTTCCGGCCGCAACGCGGACCGGACCAGACCGTCCTCACCGAACACCGCGAACTCATCGAGACGATCGGCCGCCGCAAGCTGCTGCGCGGCACCCTCAGCCTCGGCGCCCTGACGATGCTGACGGGCTGCAACATCTCCGACCGCGATGCCGTCCAAACGGTTCTCCGGGCGGTGTCCGGCTTCAACGACGGGGTCCAGGCCCTGCTGTTCGATCCGAACAAGCTGGCACCGACCTATACGGCATCCCAGGTCGTGAAGCCGCCGCGCTTCAACGCCTATTACGAGATCGAGGATCTGAAGCCGGTCGACATCGGCGGCTGGAAGCTGGAGCTGAGCGGCCTGATCGCCGATAAGCGGCCCTGGAGCCTGGAGCGGATCTACGCCCTGCCGGAGCAGGAGGAGATCATCAAGCACATCTGCGTCGAGGGCTGGGATTACATCGGCCAGTGGTCGGGGCCCAACCTTCGCGACTTCCTCACAAGAGTGGGGGCGGACCTGACCGCCAAATACGTCGTCTTCCACGGGAACGACGATTACATGGAGAGCATCGACATGCCCTCGGCTCTGCACCCCCAGACCATCCTGGCCACCAAATACGCGGGCGAGCCGATCACCGATCCCTTCGGCTTTCCTCTGCGCCTGCGCACGGCGGTGAAGCTCGGCTTCAAGAACCCGAAATGGATCCGTGCCATCGAGGTCACCAACAGCTACTCACCCGGTTTCTGGGAGAAGCAGGGCTTCAACTGGTTCAGCGGGCTTTGACCATGCCGGACGCCGGATAATCGTGCCTTCGCTGTCCCTCGCCGCCTTCTGCATCGCAATCGGCCTTGTCCTGTGGATGGCCAGCGGCTACGTGCTCGCGCGGTCGCTGGCGTTCGACCGTGCCATCGCCTTGCCGCTGGCGCCCGTCCTGGGCTGGGCGGTGCAGAACGCCCTGGCCCTGCTGCTCTCGCTCATCGTCGGGTTCTCGCCCGTTGCGACCATCGGCGCCATGGCCCTGATCTGTGCGGCCGGGCTCCTGAGCGTCCGTCGAGACGGGAGCGGGAGCGACCGTCGCATCCCGCCCCTCACCCTGTGGATCTGTCTCGCCGCCGCCGTGATGGCGGCCGGACCGGCGCTTGCGGTGCTGCCGAAATTCGGCGGGGACGGCGTCGCCGTGGCGCCGGCACTCTTCGATCACGCGAAGATCGCGCTGATCGACCAGATCGTCCGGGAGGGCGTTCCGCCGGTCAACCCGGTCTATGGCGGGGCGGAGGCGCCGGCCGGGGTCGCCTACTACTATCTCTGGCAGTTCGGCGCCGCACAGCTTGCCCAACTCACCGGTGCGACCGGCTGGGAGGCCGACGCGGCGGCAAGCTGGCTGACGGCCTTCTCGACCCTGCTGCTGATGGCTGGGCTCGCCCGTCAATTCAGCGACCGCGACCTCGCCCCCTTCCTCGCGATCGGCCTCAGCGGCCTGGGTTCGCTGCGGCCGGTCCTGGCCGCAATGGTCGGTGAGGAGACGCTCGGACAATGGCTCCAGCCTGCCACCGGGCTCGCCGGATGGCTGTTCCAGACGAGCTGGAGTCCGCACCATGTCCAGGCCGCGGGCTGCGTTGTGGTGGCGGTGATGACCATGGTCCGGCTCGCCCGGCAGCCTGGAGCGCTCACGACCGTCACCCTGGCGCTTCTGGCGGCGGCGGCCTACCAGGGCTCGATCTGGGTCGGCGGGGTGGTCTTCGCCCTGGCCGCCGCCGGATGCGCCCTTTTCCTGGCACGCTCCCGCCCGGTCGGCGGGGTGGGAACCTTCCTCCTGCTCGGCAGCGTTGCGGCGATCGTCGCCGTCGCCATCGCCTCCCCGCTCCTGGTCGAGCAGTATCGCAGCGCCGTCGCCCGAGGCGGCGGCCGTCTCATCGCCATCGATCCCTTCGAAGTGCTGGGCCCTGCCCTGCCCCAACCGCTCGGCCGGGTGCTCGACGTACCGGCCTATTGGCTGGTGCTGCTGGTCGTCGAGTTTCCGCTCGCCTATCTCGCGGGGGCCATCACTCTCGCGCGGATGGCGGTACGGCCGGACGCGTGGCGGGATGGGCCGCTCGTCCGCGCCCTCGCCATCCTGACGGCGGCCAGCCTCGGCGCGGGCTGGCTGCTCGTCAGCACAACCGGTGTGAACAACGATCTCGGTTGGCGCGCCGTGCTGCCCGGCCTGATGGTGCTGACGGCCGCCGCCGCGGCCGGGCTGGCCCGCTGCATGGAGCGGCGGGCGGCGCTCCCCCTGGTCCTGGCGATGGCCGCCGCGACGGCGACGCTGCCCGACGGGCTGCGCCTCGCCGCCGAGAATCTGGCGGGCAAGCCCTCCTCCTCGGCCGCCGCGTTCGCGCGGTCGCCGGCCCTGTGGCAGGCGGTCCGGCGCCATGCGCCGCCCGACACACGGGTCGCCAGCAACCCCGCCTTGTTCGCCGACATGACGCCCTGGCCGGTGAACCTGTCCTGGGCGCTGTTCGCCGACCGCCGCTCCTGCTTCGCCGGGAACGAACTGGCCATTGCCTTCGTCGCCCTGTCGCCCGAGCGGCGGGCGGCGATCACCGACCAGTTCCGGCGGGTCTTCGCCGGTGACGGGACGCCGGACGACATCCGGGCGCTCGCACGGACCCATCACTGCGACGTGGTGGTGGTCACGGTCTTCGACGGCGCCTGGAGCCATGATCCCTTCGCCGCGAACCCCCTCTACCGCCTCGCCGAAGCCGAACCCGGCCTCTGGCGGATCTACATTGCCGTACCCCGGAAAGCGGGCAACTGAACCCGGCCCCGAAAAAATCCGACCGGGCTGTAACAACGGGTCGCCAACCACCGTATCCCTCCCATGAGCCACCCGTTTCACCTCCCCGTCGGCGACCACCGGAGCAACATCCTGAGGCCCTCAATCTTGACGCCACGCACACCGATGCCCCGCACGCTGACGGCGCGGGCCCTGGGCGCCGGCCGTTCCCTGGCCGCCTCGCTGACGCCGCCCATCGACGTGAGCGCCACCTACATGCGCGACGCGGACAACGGCTACAGCTCCGGCCATGTCTACGGTCGCAAGGACAACGCGTCGGTCCAGCAGGCGGAGCGTCAGATCGCCGACCTGGAACACGCTCGCGAGGCGCTGCTCTTCGGCTCGGGTATGGCGGCCGCCACCACCCTGTTCCTGGCGGCATCGCCCACCCACATCGTCGCTCCGCGGCACATGTATTGGGGGCTGCATGTCTGGCTCGCCGAGGCCCATCGTTACGGGCACGAGGTGACCTTCGCCGACATGGCCGACCTCGACGCCGTCGGCCGCGCCATCCGGCCGGGCCGCACCGGCATTGTCTGGATCGAAACGCCGAGCAACCCGCTCTGGACCGTCACCGACATCGCCGCCGTCGCCGAACTTGCACACCGCGCGGGTGTGTTGGTCTGCGTCGATTCCACGGCGGTGACGCCGGTGTTGACCCGGCCGCTCGATTGCGGCGCCGACATCGTGATGCATTCCGCGACCAAATACCTCAACGGTCACTCCGATGTGGTCGCCGGCGCCCTGGCGGCATCGGCCCCGTCGGCTTTGTGGGACCGGATCGCGGCCATCCGCGACCAGCACGGCACGACGCCTGGTCCGTTCGACGCCTGGCTGCTGATGCGCGGCCTGCGGACGCTCGACCTGCGGGTGCGCGAGCAGAGCCGCAGCGCCGCAACCCTGGCCGGCCGGCTGGCCAGCCATCCGGCGCTGTCCGCCGTGCTCTATCCCGGCCTTCCGGACCATCCCGGCCACGCCATCGCCGCCCGCCAGATGTCCGGCGGCTTCGGCGGCATGCTGTCCGTCCGCGTCAGGGGCGGGGCGGCGGCGGCGGTGAAGGTGGCGGCCAATGTGCATCTCTGGCGGCGGGCGACCTCCTTCGGCGGTATCGAAAGCCTCATCGAGCACCGCTCCTCGATCGAGGGCCAAGGATCGCCCTGCCCCGACGACCTGCTGCGCCTGTCGGTCGGGCTCGAAGACCCGGACGACCTGTTCGGCGACCTGGAGCAGGCGCTCGCCCCCGGTTCACCGGCCCGCTGATCAGGTCCGCTGATCAGCCCTCCCTCATTCCGGCGGAGACCCGACCCATGACGACCATAGCGGTGGCCATCATCTGCAAGACGCCCAGCCCCGGCAAGTCCAAGACCCGGCTGTCGCCGCCTCTGCCGCCGGAGGACTGTGCCGAAATCTCCGGCTGCTTCATCGCCGATCTGGCCGCGACCATCGCCGGCCTGTCGGAGGGGGGAGACGCGCCCGGCTATGCGGTCTATACCCCGGTGGGCTCCCAAGAGGAACTGCGGCACCTGCTTCCCGACGGATTCGGGCTGGTCCCCCAGGGCGAGGGGGATCTCGGCCGGCGGCTGGACCAGGGCATCACCGACCTTCTGGCGCAGGGCCATGCCGGCGCCATCCTCGTCAACTCCGACAGCCCGACCCTGCCGCGCCACATCCTCCGCGCCGCGGTCCAGGCGCTCAAGTCCGGCGACAACGCCGTCATCAGCCCGGCGCTCGACGGCGGCTACACGCTCATAGGCCTGTCGCGGCCCCATCCCGAACTGTTCGCGGACATCCCCTGGAGCACCGACACGGTCTACAGCCTGACGCTTGAACGGGCGCGCAAGATCGGCGTTCCGGTGATCTCGCTCGATCCCTGGTACGACGTGGACGATGCCCGGTCCTACGCCATGCTGGAAGATGAACTCGACGGTCGGCCACTGCCCTTCTCCGCCGCGGGTCAGCCGGTGCAGGAGGCGCCACGCACCCGCGCGTTCGTGCGACGCCGCCAGACGGTGATGGCGTCATGAGCGGCGCGCAGCCGCTTGAAACCGTGGCCGTCGTCATCCCCTGTCTCGACGAGGAGGACTCCATCGCCGACGTGGTGCGGGAGGTGATGGCCGAGGGCGTCGGCGAGGTCATCGTCGTCGACAACGGTTCGACCGACCGGACCGCCGAGCGGGCCGCCGCGGCGGGCGCCCGTGTCGTGGCCCAGCCGGTGCGCGGCTACGGCCGCGCCTGCGCCGCCGGACTGGCCGCCGTCCGGCCCGGAACGGAGATCGTCTGCTTCCTCGACGGCGACGGCAGCGACGTGCCCGCCTTCATCCCGCAGGTCATCCGGCCGGTCGCCGACGGCGAGGCTGACTTCGTCATGGGCTCGCGCCTGCGCGGGCGACGCGAGCGCGGCTCGATGACGCCGCAGCAGATCGTGGCGGGGCGGATCGCCGGGGCGCTGCTGCGGCTGACCTACCGGGTCCGCTTCACCGACATGTCGCCGTTGCGCGCGATGCGGGTCGACCGCCTGCGCGCGCTGGGCATGACCGAGGAAACCTACGGCTGGAACCTGGAGATGCAGATGCGGGCGGCGGCCGGCCTGCGCTGCCGGGAAATCCCGGTCGATCACCGGTGCCGGCGCGGCGGCCGGTCGAAGGTGTCCGGCGACCTCGCCGCCAGCCTGTCCGCCGCCTGGAAGATCGGGACCACCTTCCTCCGCCTTGCATGGCGGCAGCCCGACAATGCCGAAGGCCGGTCGGCGCAGACCATCGTTCGGAGGTAAAAGAGCATGCGCGTTCTCCTCACCGGCGGGGCCGGTTTCATCGGCGGGCATGTGCTGGCCGAGCTTCTGCGCCGTGACCACGAGGTGCGCGTCCTGGACTCGCTGCGTCCCGACGTGCACCCCACCCCACCGGCCTGGATGGTGCCGGCCGGCGTCGAGGCGCTGATCGGCGACGTGCGGGACGCTGCGGTTCTCGACCGGGCAGTCGCCGGTGTCGACGCCGTCATTCATCTCGCCGCCAAGGTCGGGCTGGGCGTCGCCATCGACGACATGCCCGACTATGCCTCCTCCAACGATGTCGGCACGGCTGAGCTTCTGGTGGCGATGGCCCGCGCCGGCGTACCCCGTCTGACGCTCGCCAGTTCGATGGTGGTCTATGGCGAGGGCTTCGGCCATTGTGCCGAGCATGGACGGGTCCGGCCGGCGCCGCGGCTGGAAAGCGCGCTGGCGCAGCAACGGTTCGAGCCGCCCTGCCCGCTCTGCGGCCAGCCGCTCGAAAGCCTGCTCGTCGCCGAGGACACGCCGTTCGACCCGCGCAACGCCTACGCCACCAGCAAGGCGGCGCAGGAGTTCTACGCCGCCAACTGGGCGCGGTCGACCGGCGGCACGGTCGCGATGATGCGCTATCACAACGTGTATGGGCCTGGCATGCCGCGCGACACCCCCTATGCCGGCGTCGCCTCCATCTTCACCTCCGCACTGCGGCGCGGCGAGGCACCGCGGGTCTTCGAGGATGGCCGGCAGAGACGGGACTTCGTGCATGTCCGCGACGTGGCCTCCGCCACCGTCGCCGCTTGCGAAGGGCAGACGGAGGGCGTGGCCGCCTACAATGTCGGATCCGGCACGCCACGCACGGTCGGCGACATGGCCGAGGCGCTGTCCAGGGCGTTGAACGGCCCGCCGCCGGTGGTGACCGGACAGTACCGACTGGGCGACGTGCGCCACATCACCGCCGATTCCTCACGGCTGCGCAACAGCTTCGATTGGCGCCCGCGCATCGATTTTACCGAGGGTATGGCGGAACTCGCCCATCTCGACGACTTTGGCGCAAAATTCGGCGCGCAGGTGGAGTCCGACGACCGACCGCGCCGATCGGGCGCTTGATCTGGTCGAGCAATCGAGCCACCGGAGAGGCATCCCCCTCCTCGTTGGACGTCAACTCCGAGGCGAGGATCTCACCCGTGTCCGGATTGACCGCGAGATGCAGCTTTCGCCAATTCCGGCGCGCTTGACCGCCATGCTTTTCCAGGTGCCACTCACCCTTGCCGAACACCTTCAGCCCCGTGGGGTCGATGACCACGGTGACCGGCCCGTCCGTCCTGACCGGCGCCGATGCGACCTCAAGGTCGGCGCTGCGGCGGGAGAAGGCCGTGTGATCCGGAACCGGCAAGTCCAGGCCGAGCAGGCGCATCCGCGAACCCAAAAGGCCTTCGGTCTGCCGCCACGGCCGTCCGAATGCCAAGTGCTGCATCAGCCCAGCCTCAATGGCGAGGTCCGAGTAGCGTGATGGTCGGCCTCGCCGGCCGGAACGCGCCGGCGCCCAGGCAGCGGTCGCCTCCGGCGTCACCCAGATGGTCAGGTCGCCACGTCGACGCCGCGCCGCATCGTAGGCCGACCCGTTCTCCACCCGGCAGCGGGCGCGGGGGATCTTGTGGCGGCGGCTCTCGTTGGCCTTGTACGGCGTGCGGGTCTCGGCGTCAGCGGGGCGCCTCTGATACCTGCCAAGACCACGACATCGCCAGCTTCCAACGAGTTTCGCACCAATGTGCCAGCTCAGAGCTTCGTAACCGATCCAGGCGCGGTTCGCTTACCCTTGTGGCGGGCACCCGTATCCAACAACCAGAGCAGGGCACGTTTAAAAATTCCGAAGGGTCTCTGAATTGAAGCGGAAAATGCTCCTGCCTCGTTGCAAACGGACCTTCCTGCGGACCCGCTACTCATACGCTTGTTTCGAGCAACGCACAGCGGGAATGCGAGATGACATTCAAGCCAAACTTCATCAGCTTTGATTGCTACGGAACACTCATCAACTTCGAGATGGGGCCGACCGCGAAAGTCCTGTTCCAAGATCGTGTGCCCGCCGATCGAATGACGGCTTTTCTCGACAGCTTCCGGGCATATCGTCTTGATGAGGTCTTGGGCGAATGGAAGCCCTTCTTCAATGTCGTCGAGAATTCCATTCAGCGGGCATGCAAGGCGCACAGTGTCGACTATCGCCCATCGGATGCGGTTGGGCTGTACGATGCCATCCCGGCCTGGCAGCCCCATCCGAACGTGGTCGAGGTTCTGGAGGCGATCGCGCCGCATTTTCCGCTGGTGATCCTGTCGAACTCGATGGTCGATCTGATTCCACACAGCGTCGCCCATCTCAAGGCGCCGTTCCACGCCGTATACACCGCCGAAGAAGCGCGCTCTTACAAGCCGCGGATGCAGACGTTCGAATATATGTTCGACCAGCTCGGCTGTGGGCCGGACCGGATCATGCACTGCTCGTCGAGCTTCCGCTACGATCTGATGACCGCGTCCGATCTGGGCTTCATGGCCAGGGCGTTTATCGATCGCGGGCACGAACCCAGCTTCGACGGCTATGGCGTCGATCGGTTGACCGACGTCCGCCAGCTTCCCGGTCTGCTCGGGCTCTAACAATCCGTACGAACCGCAATGGCGAGATGGGGCGCATGAAACCGGAAAAGCGTTCGGTGAGGACAGCGGCACTGAGCACCGCCGCCCCCGCCCTCTCCCTTGCCGATGTGGAGGCGCTGGTCGGTCGCCTCTACGGCATCGAGGGCACCATTCGACCGCTGGCGAGCGAGCGCGACCAGAATTGTTGCATGGAGACGGCGGACGGCAATCGATACGTCTTCAAGATCAGCAATCCTTCGGAACCCGCTTCAATCATCGATTTTCAGATCGCCGCGCTCGATCATATCGCCCGCGTAGCGCCGAGCCAGCCGGTGCCGCGCGTCGTGCGGACGCTTGACGGACGCACGCATTCCACGACAACGCTGACCGACGGGCGTCAGAGCATCTTGCGGATGCTCACCTATCTGGACGGCGTCCCGGTCCGGGAGACGCCACGGACCACCACCCAGCGCCGGGCGATGGGGGCGGGGCTCGCCGAACTGAACCATGCCCTGCATGGATTTGCGCATCCCGCCGCGATGCATGACCTTCTCTGGAACGTTGCCGCGGCGCACCGGTTGGCGGCTCATCTCGACTGCATCGCCGATCCCTCGCGCCGCACGCTTGCCGCCGAATTCATGGCGCGCTTCACCGACCATGTGCTGCCGCGTCTCGTCTCGTTGCGGGCCCAGGTGATCCATAACGATTATCATTTCTACAACGTGCTTGTCGCACCCGACGATCACGAACGCATCTCGGGCATCATCGACTTCGGCGACATGCTGCATGCGCCGCTGGTCGGCGAGGTTGCGACGGCCGCCGCCTTTCACATGGCCGGCAATGCCGATCCGTTCGAGGGGGCTGCCCAGTTCGTCGGTGCCTATCATGCGGTTCTGCCGCTTGCCGACGTCGAACAGGACATCGTCGCCGACCTGATGGCGACGCGGCACCTCATCACGGTGCTGATCTCGGAATGGCGCGTCGTGCGCTACCCCGAAAACCGGGCCTACATCATGCGCCACAATCCGGCGGCATGGGAGGCTTTGTCCCAGTTGGCCGATCTTTCCCGCAGCACGGCCCGCGACCGGCTGCTGGCCCACTGCTGACCAGCGTACGAATTGGAGACGATCAATGAGCGGCACCGCCGATCTGAACATGGTGAACGCCTATATTCCCGGACGCGCCGACGTGGGGCCGATCGCCAGCGCGATGATCGCACGGCGTGACGCCTTGCTGGGCCCGGCCTATCGGCTGATGTACGAACGCCCGCTGCACATCGTGCGCGGCGAGGGGGTGTGGCTGATCGATTCCGAAGGTCGGCGATATCTCGACATCTACAACAACGTCACCTCGCTTGGACATTGTCACCCGGCGGTGACCGAGGCGATCTGCCGGCAGGCGCAGACTTTGGCCACGAATACGCGCTACCTCCACGACACGATCCTCGAACTGGCCGAACGCCTGCTGGCGACGGTTCCGGAGACCGGGCTTTCGCACCTGATGTTGACCTGCACGGGCAGCGAGGCGAACGACCTTGCCTATCGCATCGCAAAAGTCCGCACCGGCGGGACCGGCGTGATCGTGACGGATACCGCCTATCACGGCATCACGGACACCGTGTCGCAATTCTCGCCGTCCCTGGGCCTAACCGTGGATCTCGGTGCGCATGTCCGTCTGGTTCCGGCACCGCGCCTCTATCATGCGGAGGGTGCCGATCTCTCCGAGCGATTCACCCGCGATGTCGAAGCCGCGATTGCCGATCTTCGGCGTCACGGCATCAAGCCGGCGGCAATGATCGTCGACTCTCTGTTCACCAGCGACGGGATCCTTCCCGATCCGGCGGGTTTCCTGAAGGGGGCTGTCGATGCGATCAAGCGGGCGGGCGGCCTGTTCATCGCCGACGAGGTCCAACCCGGGTTCGGCCGGACCGGAACGCACATGTGGGGTTTCCAGCGCCATGGCGTTGTTCCCGATATCGTCACCATGGGCAAGCCGATGGGGAACGGTCAGCCCATCGCGGGGATTCTGGCGACCGCCGACGCCCTGGCGGAATTCGGAGTAAAATCACGATACTTCAACACGTTCGCGGGCAACACCGTGTCATGTGCGGCGGCGTTGGCCGTGTTGGAGACAATCGAGCGGGACCGGCTGATGGCGAACGCCGCAACCGTCGGCAATAACCTGCGCGACGGCATCGCCCAACTGGCGACACGGCACGAGGCCATCGGCGACGTGCGCGGGACCGGCATGTTCGTCGGGGTGGAACTTGTCTCCGACCGCCGGTCACGCACCCCCGACCGCGCTCTCACCGGCCAGGTGGTCAACCGGATGCGCAACAAGGGGATCCTGCTCAGCGCCTGTGCCATGGGGCACAATGTGCTCAAGATCCGGCCGCCGCTGGTCCTTTCCGCGGATCAGGCCGGTCTCGTGACCGAGGCACTCGACGAGGCGCTAGACGAGGCAAAAGCGGCAGCACATAACTAGGCAGGATCGGCGTCCGGCGGTGCGATCATCCCATGCGTTCGACAGTATCCCTCGACAGGTTCGACATCAAGATTCTCGCCCATCTCCAGCGTGAGGGACGCTGTTCGAACGTCGACCTTGCCGACGCCGTCGGCCTCACCCCGAGCCCGTGCCTCGCCCGGACGAAGCGGCTTCAGAAACTCGGCGTGATCCGCGGGTTCGATGCAGATATCGCACTGGAGAAGCTGGGCGATTTCGTCACCGTGTTCTCCGAGGTGACCATCCGCGACCATCGGCGCAACGACTTCCGCATATTCGAGGAGGCCATCGGCAAGCACCCCGAGATCGTCGAATGCTATAATGTCAGCGGCGGTTACGATTATCTCTTGAAGATCGTGACGCCCAGCGTCGCCCTGTTTCAGGAGCTGATGGAAAAGCTCTTGGAGGCCGAGATCGGAATCAGGAGATTCTCCAGCCGCATCGTATTGCGCCAGCCATTCGGCAATCGCAAATGTCCTATCGGCATGATTGCTCCCGCTCCCGACAGAAATCGGGAGTGACAGGCGGCACAGGGTCAGCCTTGTCGGCCGTGATTCCAGCCGGTTGTCAGCTTGCTGCACGGATGGGGCCGCCGGGGTAGCAGGAGGTCCGTCCCCTGATCCAGCCATCGGTCATGCCGCATAAAGTGAACGCCGCTTGCCGCCATCATATTCCCCGTCAAAAGCGGCGATCCCGGAAGAAGCTGCACATCGGGGTCGACGCCACCACCGTCTATGTCGCCGTGGGTGTTGTCAACTTCGCGACTGGTTGACGAGCTGAGGGGGTGAACAACCCGCTTGTCCGACGGTTCAGGCGGTGGAACTGAATGCCACCGAGCGGCTCTGGCAGTTCATGCGCGACACGCTGCTGCCCCACCGCCTCTTCACCGACCTCAAGGCCATCCTCGACGTTTCCGGGTACGATGCGGTGGTGGTGGCATGCGGACCCGTCGTCCTGGAGACGGAGCGCGACAGCGGCGGGTCCATCCGCGGGTGCCTGACGGAGATGGTCAGGGGGCGACAGCGACTGCCCGCGCCCGCACGCCTCCCAGCACGACCAGGGCGGCCAGCAGCAGCACGATTCCGCTGGCGCCGAAGACCCCGCCGGCGCCGCTGACGCCGAAGATGGCGCCGCCCACTGCCGCACCGGTGGCGATGGCGAGTTGCACCGCCGCAACGAAGAGGCCGCCGGCACTTTCAGCCTCGTCCGGCACGGTGCGGGTGATCCAGGTGGACCAGGCCACCGGCACGGCGCCGAAGGCGACGCCCCACAGCGCGATCAGCACCGAGGCCATGGTCGGCGACCCACCCAGCGCGGCCAGCCCGAGCCCGAGCAGCCCCATGGCCAGCGGCATGACCGCCAGGGTCAGCCGCATGCTGCGCGCCAGCAGCGCACCGCCGAGATAGGTGCCGGCGAAATTCGCCACGCCGAAGCCCAGCAAGATGCCCGACACGCCGCTGACGCCGACGCCGGTCACCGTCTCCAGGAACGGCCGGACATAGGTGAACAGCGCGAAATGCCCGGTGAAGACCAGGATGATCGACACCATGCCGAGCCCGACGCCCGGCCGCGCCATCACCTCGCCCAGGGTGCGGAGGCTGGTATGGCCGTTCGGCGCCATGCGCGGCAGCGTCAGAACCTGCGCCACCAAGGCCGCCAGCCCCAGCCCGCCAGCCATCAGGAACACCGCGCGCCAGCCGAGCAGGTCGCCCAGATAGCTTCCGACCGGGGCCGCGAAGACGGTGGCGGCGGACACGCCGCTGAAGATCATCGACAAGGCCCGCGGAATCATCGGCTCCGGCACCAGCCGCATGGCGATCGCGGCCGACATGGCCCAGAAGCCGCCGAGCGCCACCCCCAGCAGCACCCGCCCGACCAGCAGCGACAGCAGGTCGGGGGCGGAGGCGACCGCCAGATTGGACACCAGCAGCAGCGCCGAAAAGGCGAGCAGCACATGGCGCCGGTCGATCCGGCGGGTCGCGGCGGAGATCAGCAGGCTGGCGACCAGCGCCACCGCGGCGGTCGCGGTGACGGCCTGGCCGGCCATCGCCTCGGTCACATGCAGATCGGCCGCCATCGGCGTCAGCAGGCTGGCCGGCAGAAACTCCGCCGTCACCAGTCCGAACACGCCGAGCGTCAGGGAGAAGACGGCGCCCCAGGCGGGCTCCGCCGGCGCGGCGCCGGCCGACCTCACAGGTTCCATCATGGTCTGTCCTCGCAGGAAGATTATGCTGCGACGCAGAATAGACTGGAGCTTCTGGACGATCCATGCCACAACGTCCGCATCTTTTGATCGATAGTCCGGATATGCCCGACTCATCCCGTCTCCCTCCCGCCACCGACCTCGTCAGCGAGCTTCTGCTCGGCATGCGGCTGACCGGCGTGCAGTACCGCCGCATGCAGGTCGCCCCTCCCTTCGGCATCGGTTTCGGGACGGTGGAGGGGCGGGCGCAATTCCATTTCATCGCCCGCGGGCCGGTCGTGCTGAGGCTGCTCGCCGGCGGCACCTTCACGCTGGACACCGGCGATGCGGTGCTGCTGCCGCGCGGCGGCGCGCACGAACTGCTGTCGGCGCCGGAACTGCCGGCCCGCGACGTCGCCAGCTTCGCGACGGCGCCGCTGTGCGGCAATGTCGGTGCGCTCGAATCCTGCCCGCCGGAAAGCTGCCGGACGAAGGATGCGGTGATCTTCAGCGGCTGCATGGAGTTCGACCTCGGCGCCATGCAGCCGCTGGTCGGCCTGATGCCCGAGGTGATGCAGGTCGGCACCCTGCTCGACCGCTACCCCGAAATCCTGCCGATGCTGGAGGCGATGGAGCGGGAGGCGCGGGCGGAGCGCGCCGGCTATGCCGGTATCCTGGCGCGGCTCGCCGACGTGGTGTCCGCCTCCATCGTACGGGGCTGGGTCGAATGCGGTTGCGGCGATGCGCGCGGCTGGATCGACGCCTTGCGCGACCCGCGGCTCGGCCGCGTCATCACCGCGCTGCATCGCGATCCCGGCCGCAACTGGACCGTGGCGGAACTGGCCGCGGAGATGGGCGCCTCGCGTTCGGTCTTCGCGGAGCGCTTCCTGGAGGTGACCGGCGTGACCCCGGTCCGCTACGTGACGGAGCTGCGGATGCGGCTTGCCGCCCAGTGGATCGGTCGGGAGCGTCTGCCGATCGAAACCGCCGCGCATCGGCTCGGCTACGGCTCGCAGGCTGCCTTCAGCCGCGCCTTCAAGCGCATCATGGGCTATTCGCCCGGCGCTTCGCGCAGTGCGGAATCCTAGAACCAGCGCGATCGGGACCAAGTGGAGGGCAGGTCCTTTCACAAGCCGGTCCCGCACGTCCTCGCGGGTGACCTGACCAAACTGGACCGCCCCGGGTTTGCTGGAGGCCATTTGGCCTGAGTCACGCCGCCATGCGAGGTCTTCGATTTGAGTAAAGCAGCGCGCTGCGTCAGGATGACCCCATTCTCTCGAAAGATGGGGCCTCCAGGAAACCCGGAGCGGTTCACTCCGATCAGGAACCGGTGAGCGTAACGACGACGGTTCGCCAACCGTCGGCGATGCGGTCGGAAGCCACCGTACCGCCAGCGATCTCCAGCGCGCGGCGCTCCTGTGGCGGCAGCAGCAGGGTCAGGGATGTGGCGGCGGGCGGACGGGCGCCCTCCTTGTCCAGCGTTACCGTCAGGCGGTCGGCCCCGGTGGCGACAGCCACCGCCCAGCAACCATGGTCGCCGTTGCGGTACGCCTCGCTGTCGCCGTCATCCTCATAGCAGCCGGCCTGGAAGGCACCGACGCCGCGATGGGGGAACAGTGCGAAGCCGCGTTCATCCGCGCCACGGTTGAAATGCTGTTCGGCGAGGTTGAGCGGAATGGCGCAGCCCGCCCGCGCCAGCAGCGGCGGACGGTCCAAAGGCGCCGCCAGGGTCACCGACCGGCCACCGGTGAAGCACTCCCCGGTCCAGGCGTCATACCAGTCGGTCCCTGCCGGCAGATAAACCTCGCGATCCCGCCGTCCCGGCTCCACCACCGGCGCCACCAGCAGGTTCGGACCGAGCAGCATCTCGTCATTTTCGTCGAAGCAGCGCGGATCCTCGGGGAAATCGAGGAAGGTCGGCCGGATCATCGGCTCGTAGGACGTATGATAGCGCCACAGCAGGTCGTACAGATAGGGGATCAGCCGGGCGCGCAGCTTGATCAGCCGGCTGATCGACGGGGTGATCTCCGGATACATCCAGGGTTCGTTGACCGTCTTGTCGTCATTCCAGGAATGGATCGAGAAGCGCGGCAGGAAGATGCCGAACTGAACCCAGCGCAGGAACAGCTCGGCATCCGGGGCCGGACCGGAGAAGCCGCCGATGTCGTGGCCGGTGTTGGACACGCCCGACAGCGCCAGACCGGTGCCCATGCGCACATTGTATTTCAGCGTTTCCCAGCTGGTGTAATTGTCGCCCGACCAAGTCTGGACATAGCGCTGCATGCCGGCGGCCCCGGCGCGGGAAATCAGGAAGGGCCTGACATCCGGTGCGAATTCCTGCTGGGCCTGCCTGGAGGCGCGGATCATCAGCAGCGTGTGCAGCGGCTTGGCGTCGCACGCCGGGAAGGGCGTGCCAAAGCCGGCCGCCTGGGCGCGGTCGCTCCAGATCTCGAACTCGTTGTTGTCGTTCCAGGTGGCGGCGATGCCGGGTTCCAGCAGCGCCTCCTTCACCCGCGCCTTCCACCAGTCGAGCGTCTTCGGGTTTGTGAAGTCGAGATAGGCGCCGGCCTCGTCCCAGAACTGCACCATCGCCGGGCTGCCGTCGGGATCGCGCACCAGCAGCCCCTCGCGCACAGCCCCCTCGAATCGGGGATGATCGCGCAGCAGGCAGGGCTTGATGTTGGCGCACAGCCGTACGCCATGGTCGAGATAATGGCGGGCGAAGGCGGCCGGGTCGGGGAACTTGTCGCGGTTCCAATGGAAGACGTAACGCTTGTCGGCGATGGAGGTGTAGCCCGACGACAGGTGGAAGGAGTCGCAGAGGATGTCATGCTCCTCGCACTTCGCCAGGAACTCGTTCATGCGGTCCTGGGCGTCCGGTGCGTCGGTGTAGGTCATGGTGGAGCCGGAATAGCCCAGGCTCCATTTTGGCATGAAGGCGGGCCGGCCGGTCAGCCAGGTGAAGCGCCGGGTGATGTCGGCCGGGGCCGACCCGGCAATGATGTAGTAATCGAGATCGCCGGCATCGGCGACGAAATAGCGGTAATGGCCGTGATAATTGTCCAGCTCCCGCCCCATGTCGAAGCTGCAGTCGGACAGGGTGTCATAGAAAATGCCGAGCGGGACCTGTGCCGACTTCTTCCAGGTGATGTAGAAAGGGATGTGCTTGTAAAGCGGATCGGTCGTCCGGGCGTTGTAGCCCATCGCGTCCAGATTGCTCATCCGATAGGACTGGCCATGGCGGTCGCTGGTCCCGGCGCGCTCGCCCAGGCCGAAATACATCTCGTCGGCGGCATCGCGCTTCAGATAGTGATAGACCCGCTCATCCCACCAGCCGAAATTGTAGGTCTGGGTCGGGCGGTCGGCGGCGACCGCATGCCACGTTCCGCGGACCAGGGTCTCCCAGCGGCAGAACAGGCCGGTCAGCGCGACGGTCAGGCGCAGTCGCGCGGTGGCCACCACCAGGGTGCCGGCGCCCTCCTCCACCGTGAAAGCCGGGCAGGAGAAGCCCGTCAGGTCGAAGCGGTCGCGTCCCTCCGCCGGCACATCCTCCGCCCCCGGCGCCACCGTCCAGCTGCGCGGGCTGCGCAGCCTTCCGCCGGGCAGCACCATGACGCGGACGATGTCGTCCTCCAGCACGAACAGATGGGCGACATGACCGCCCTCGGCCGCGCGCAGCGTCAGGCGGGCGCCATCCCGCTCCGCCATGGCGAAGACGGGGGGGGCGGACAGCGACCTTGCGGACGGGGCGGAAGCCGGCGGGTTCGGAAGCGGCTGGGTCATGATGGGTCTCGATGAGTTTGCGAGGAGGCAGCAGCCGAGATGCCGCGCCCCGTGGGAGCTTGTGAGGCGTTGCGGTCAGCGGGCGGCGGCGGTCCCCGCCGGGGTCTTGTCGCCGCGGTCGCGCAGCAGGGCGATGGCGACGCAGGCGCCGACCAGATCGAACACGGTCAGGCAGACGAACAGCGGAGCATAGCCGATGGTGGTGGCGAGCGCGCCGACGATCAGCGAGAAGGTCAGGCCGCCGGTCCAGGCCGCCGTGCCGGTCAGGCCGTTGGCGGTCGCCACCTCATGGCTTTCGAAGACGTCGGCGCTCAGCGTGTTGATCAGGGCCGAGATCATCTGATGGGCGAAGCCGCCGAGGCAGAACAGGGCGATGGCGGTGTAGGCGTCGCTGGCCAGCCCGATCAGGCCGGGACCGATCATGCAGATGGCACCGATGACGACGCCGGCCAGACGCGAATTCACCACGGAGAACTTGAAGTGCTTCATGAAGAAGGGCGAGAGGTAGCCGCCGAGGATGCCGCCGAAATCGGCCGCCAGGAAGGGCATCCAGGCGAACAGGGCGATCTGCTTGATGTCCATCCCGCGTTCGGTGGCGAGATAGAGCGGGATCCAGAAGCTGAAGGTCTGCCACGCCGGCTCGGCCAGGAAGCGGGGAATGGCGATGCCCCAGAAGCGCCTGGTGCTGAGGATTTCCGTCACCTTGGGCTTCACGCGGGCGCCGCCGGCCCCGACCACCGGCGGATTCTGGCCGGCGACGATGTAGGCGTGCTCCTCGGCGGTGATGTTGGGATGGTCGGCAGGCGAGCGGTAGAACAGCCACCACAGCGCTGCGAAAACGAAACCGAGCGAGCCGGTGACGATGAAGGCGGTCGACCAGCCATGCTGCATCTGGACATAGACGACCAGCGGCGGCGCCAGCATCGCGCCCAGCGAAGTGCCGGCATTGAACCAGCCGACCGCGACCGAGCGTTCCTGCTTCGGGAACCATTCGCCGACCGCCTTGATGCCCGACGGGATCGCCGCGGCCTCGGTCAGGCCCAGCATGCCGCGGAACACTGCCAGCGACAGCCAGCCGGTGGCGAAGCCGTGCAGGCAGTTGGACACCGACCACAGGACGGCGAACAGCGCGAAGCCGATCTTCAGCCCGAGGAAATCGACGATGTAGCCGCAGACCGGCTGCATCACGGTGTAGGCGAGCTGGAAGGCGGCGACGACGTAGGAGTATTCCTGCGTCGTGAAGTTCATCTCGGTCTTAAGGATGGGCGCCATCACGCCGAGAGAATTGCGTGCCAGATAGTTGATGACGGTTCCGAGGCAGATCAGAACGATGATCCACCATCTCAATCCCTTGATCTTCACAGTTTCCTCCAATGGCGGCCAGCATCGTGGCTTTTCTTGGGGCGATCCGTTGCCGGACTGCCCAGGGTCGGAAAGCGGCGGTGCCAGGAGATGACCCGGATGTGAATGGCCACCGGGCGTCGGCCTTTTGAGGTGAAAGCGAAGGACGGGCGTTCAGACGCCCGAATAGGCGGCGAAGCCGCCGTCCACCGGAATGACGGTGCCGTTGACGAAGCCGGATGCCTTGGCGCTGGCCAGCCACAGAAGGGTGCCGGTCAGTTCCTGTGCCTCGCCGAAGCGGCCCATCGGGGTGTGATCCACGATCTTGCGGGCGCGCGGCGTCATCTCGCCGGTTGCCGCATCGATCAGCAGGGCGTGATTCTGAGCGGTCAGGAAGAAGCCCGGCGCCATGGCGTTGACGCGGATGCCGGTCTTGGCGAAATGCACCGCCAGCCATTGCGTGAAGTTGCTGACCGCTGCCTTGGCGCCGCTGTAGGCGGGGATCTTGGTCAAGGGGCGGAAGGCGTTCATCGACGAGACATTGATGATGCCGCAGCCTTCGCGGCCGATCATCTGGCGGGCAAAGATCTGGGTCGGCAGCAGCGTGCCGAGGAAGTTCAGGTCGAACACGAACTTCACGCCGACCGGATCGAGGTCGAAGAAGCTGGTCAGGGACGGATCGTCGGGATCGCCGTCCTCCAGCCACTCTTTGCTGGTCGTGCCGCGCGGGTGGTTGCCGCCGGCGCCATTGACCAGCAGGTCGCACGGGCCCAGACGTTCCAGCACAGCCGCCGCCGCCCGCTCCAGCGAGTTGCGGTCCAGGACGTCGGCGGCGATGCCGACGGCCTCGTCGCCCTCGGCCCGCAGGGATGCCGCCACCTGTTCGGCGGCCTCTGCCTTCAGATCGAGGATGGCGACGCGGGCGCCGGCCTTGGCCAGCGCGCGGGCGAAACCGGCGCACAGGACGCCGCCGCCGCCGGTGACGACGGCGACCTTGCCCTGGAGGTCGGCGGGGTTGAAGGGGTTTTCCATGACGGAGTCCTCACTTACCGCCGTCGATCTCGGGGGCTGCGGCCTTGGCGACGCCTTCCCACAGGCCGTTCAGGTAGACGGCTCCCAGCGCCCGGTCATACAGGCCGTAGCCCGGCTTGCCGGTTTCGCCCCAGATCATGCGGCCGTGGTCCGGTCGGGCATAACCGTCGAAACCGGCTTCGTAATAGGCCTTGACGATTTCGGCCATGTCGAGCGAGCCGTCGGCGGAGCGGTGGCTGGTCTCGTGGAAGTCGCCGGCCTCGTTGATCTTCACGTTGCGCAGATGGGCGAAATGGATGCGCTTGCGGCCGGCGAACTCGCGCACCAGGGCCGGGATGTCGTTCTTGCAGGACGCGCCGAGCGAACCGGAACACAGCGTCAGCCCGTTGGCCGGATGATCGACGATGGCGAGCAGCCGCTGGAGGTCGGCGCGGTCCTTGACGATGCGCGGCAGGCCGAAGATGGGACGGGGCGGATCGTCCGGGTGGATCGCCATGCGGATTCCGGCCTCGGCGGCCACCGGGATGATACGCTTCAGGAAATATTCGAGGTTCCGCCACAGCGTTTCCTCGTCCACCTCGGCATAGTCGGCCAGCAGCGCCCTCAGTTCCTCCGGGCGGTAGCTGGCGTCCCAGCCGGGCAGCGAAATACCCTGGTTGACGTCGATCTTCTCGACCGTTTCGGTGTCGAAGGCCAGCGTGGTCGAGCCGTCCGGCAGCGTCATGTCCAGTGTCGTGCGGGTCCAGTCGAACACCGGCATGAAATTGTAACAGATCACCTTGATGCCGCACTGGGCGAGATTGCGGATCGTTGCGCAGTAGTTGTCGATCAACCGGTCGCGCGACGGCTTGCCCAGCTTGATGTCCTCATGGACGGGAACGCTTTCGATGACCTCCAGTGCAAGGCCGTGCGATTCGATCTTGGTCTTGAGCGCTTGAATGGTGGCGACCGGCCACACCTCTCCGACCGGCACATCGTACACCGCCGACACGATGCCGGTCATGCCGGGAATCTGTCGGATATGGCTGAGCGGGATCGGATCGGTATCGCCGTACCAGCGGAAGGTCATCTTCATCGTCGGTCTCGTTGAAAGTTGCAGGCCGGTCGCCGGCTCCGTGGAAAGGGTCGTGTGGCAGGTCCAGTGACACCCATATGGTCCGGTGGCCCACTGGCCTGACCAGTTAGGCAAACGTTAGCCTAAGGCGTTTATCGCCCGCAATAGGGCTTTTCGGGCTGCATGGAGCGGTTCGGGCGCCCGCCTTCCAGAAAACTCCGATGGCGCCTGGATTCCGCGCCGGTCATGGTGTTGGATGCGTCACCGCGCCGCACATCCGCCAAGCGGGGACGGCGCGATCATCGCGACGTGTGCAAGCAAGAGTCGTCTTGGAGCTGTATGTCATGGATTTGCCGACGGTCAAGGTCGAGCGCCTGTATCGCCAGATATCGAACGTGCTGATCCAGTTCATTCGCGATGGCCATTTCGCGCCGGGCCAACTGCTGCCGGGGGAGCGCGATCTCGCGAAACAGCTCGGCGTCAGCCGCTCCTCGGTACGGGAGGCGCTGATTGCGCTGGAGATCAACGGCTGGGTTGAGATCCGGACCGGACACGGGGTCTATGTACGCCCGACCCCTCCAGAGGATGCGGCGGGAGGAGACACGACGGACGAGGGCATCGGCGTCGAAGCCTTGATGGAGGCTCGCGAGACGATCGAAGGGGAGATCGCGGCACTCGCTGCGAAGAAGGCGACGGATGCGCAACTCCACGACATCACGCGCATCGTCGAACGGATGGAAGTGGATGCGGCGGCCGGTGACATGGAGACCTTCCATGAGCATGACCAGCAGTTCCACGCGATGATCGGTGCGATGACGGGAAATCCGGTCTTCGTCGAAATCACCGATATGCTGTGGAAGAAGCGCAAGACTCTCCACTATGCGAAGTTCGAGCACCAGTATTCCGACGGCTCGATCATCGTCAACATGTGCGCCGATCACCGGGTGATCCTTGAGGCGATCCGCAGCCGCGGCGCCGGAACCGCCAGACAGGCAATGCGCAGGCATATCCGGAACGCGCAGAAGCGTCTGTTCGACGGGGGTGGGGAGTAGCTGGAGGTCGGTGCAAAATTCGGCGCCCGCCGTCAAACTTTGCAACAGAGCCTTAATCAGATTGATTGAGGCCCGCCAGAGCCCGCCGGATGACGGACCTTGACCGACCGAGGACCATGCCTTTCCAAACCGCGAACTGGTCGTAGAAGGCCTGGAGCAGCAACGCCCGCAGCAGCTTCTCCTGCGGGATCGATGGTCGCCCGATCGTCGAGTACAGCCTCTCGAACCCCGGCGACATCACCGCCAGCGCTTCATCCACGATGGCCCGGATCGGTCGTAGAGGATGGCTCGCCGGAACACGGGCTTCACAGCTCACATAGCTGAACAGGCCTTCGCTGTGTTCGTCCGATCCCCGCAGCGTCCCCTCGCCAGCCGCATCCTCTTCGACCGGACAGAATCACGACCAACCGGCCGGGCAAAGCCCTTTTCCGCGTCCTGCTAGAATAAGCCGCCGCCAAGCACCCTGTTACAGACCGTTACGCAAAGGCCGGCGGCAGACATCGGCGGGTTACAGTCAAGCCATAGCATTCCCGGCACAGACCCGAAACTCACCAGCCTGAAAAGGGATGTTCCCAAATGATTGGCCAGTCGCATGATTGCGCCAGACCGCTGCCCCCGGACGAGAGCGGTCCGCTTTCCTTTCGTCCGGGAAGGTTGCCGGTGCTTGGCGTCGGCGCATTGCTTCTGCTTCTTACCGCCTGCCAGGAAACCGCCCACCAGGCCGGCGGTTCAGCCCAGGGCGCCCCGTCGGCCCCGCCGCCGGGAGTGACCACGGTGGTCCTGCACCCCCATCCGGTTCCGGTGTTGACGGAATTGCCCGGCCGGGTCACCGCCTTCCAGACCGCCGAGGTGCGGCCGCAGGTCGGCGGCGTGATCCGCGATCGGCTGTTCACCGAAGGGCAGCCGGTGACGGCGGGACAGCCGCTCTACCAGATCGACCCGGCCAGCTATCAGGCGGCGCTCAACAGCGCCATCGCCGCCCAGCAGAAGTCGGAGGCCGCGACCGCGTCGGCGCAGCTGACCGTCAACCGCTACCAGCCGCTGGCAAAGGAAAAGGCGGTCAGCCAGCAGGATCTGGACACCGCGGTCGCCACGCTGCGTCAGGGACAGGCCGATGTCGCCGCGGCCAAGGCGAATGTCGAAACCGCGCGCATCAATCTGGAATACACCAAGGTACGCTCGCCGATCTCCGGCCGCACCGGCCGCTCGTCGGTGACCCCCGGCGCGCTGGTCACCGCCGGCCAGACAACGTCGATGGTCACCGTGACGCAGCTCGACCCCATCTATGTCGACGTGACCCAGCCCAGCTCCGCTCTGCTCGGCCTGCGGCGCGAGCTGGCCGCCGGCCGCATCCAGGGAACCGCGGCCGGTCAGGCCGAGGTCCGGCTGGTCCTCGAGGATGGCCGCGAGTACGACCAGCCCGGCACGCTGCAATTCTCCGAGGTCACCGTCGACCAGACCACCAGCTCGGTCACCCTGCGCGCTGTCTTTCCGAACCCGGAGGGGCTGCTGATGCCCGGCATGTATGTGCGGGAAAAGCTGCGGCAGGCCACCGATCCCAACGCCTTCCTGGTCCCGCAGCAGGCGGTCTCCCGCGACTCCCGCGGGCAGGCCATCGTCCAGGTGATCAAGGCCGACGGTACCGCCGAGGCGCGGCAGGTGACGGCCGACCGCACGCAGGGCAGCAAATGGGTGGTCACCGACGGCCTGTCCGACGGCGACCGCGTGGTGGTCGAGGGGCTGCAGAAGATTCGCCCCGGCGTGAAGCTGGCGGCGACCGACCTCACCGAGGAGCAGTTCGACCAGCGTGCGGTGGCGGCCCTGCCTTCCTCCACCCAGCCGGCCCGTTAGGAGACCGTCCATGGCCCGTTTCTTCATCGACCGGCCGGTCTTCGCCTGGGTGCTGGCCATCGTCATCATGCTGGCCGGCCTTCTCGCCCTGCGGACGCTGCCGGTGGCGCAATACCCGTCGGTGGCCCCGCCCGCCATCTCGGTCTCGGCCAGCTATCCCGGCGCATCCGCCGAGACCGTGCAGAACACCGTCGTCCAGCCGATCGAACAGCAGCTGAGCGGCCTCGACAACCTGCTTTATTTCTCGTCCGAATCGAACAAGGACGGCAGCATCACCGTCACCCTGTATTTCGCCCAGGGCACCAACCCCGACACCGCCCAGGTGCAGGTCCAGAACAAAGTGACGCTGGCCGAATCCCGCCTGCCGGAAACGGTGCGCAACCAGGGTATCCGCGTCGCCAAGGCGACCAAGAATTTCCTGATGGTCGTGGGGTTCTATTCGACAGACGGCAGCATGTCGTCGAACGACCTGTCCGACTTCGTCGCCTCCTCCATCCAGGATCCGCTGAGCCGCACCGCCGGCGTCGGCGACTATCAGCTGTTCGGCGCCCAGTATGCCATGCGCATCTGGCTCGATCCGGAGAAGCTCAACAAATACGCCCTGATGCCGTCCGACGTGCAGAGCGCCATCACGGCCCAGAACGTCCAGATCGCCTCGGGCGAACTCGGCGCCCTCCCGTCCCGGCCGGGGCAGCAGTTGAACGCCACCGTCATCGGCCCGTCCTATCTGCAGACGCCGGGGCAGTTCGGCAAGATCCTGCTGAAGGTGCAGTCCGACGGGTCCCAGGTCCTGTTGCGCGACGTCGCGACGATCGAGCTGGGCGGCGAAAACTATACGATGAACACCCGTTACAACGGCATGCCGGCGGCGGGCATCGCGGTCAAGCTGGCCAGCGGCGCCAACGCGCTGAACACCGCGACCGCGGTGCGCCAGACCATCGAATCGCTGCGCCCGTCCTTCCCGGCCGGCGTCGAGGTGACCTATCCCTACGACACCACGCCCTTCGTTCAGCTGTCGATCGAAGAGGTGGTGAAGACGCTGGTCGAAGCCATCGTGCTGGTCTTCCTGGTGATGCTGCTGTTCCTGCAGAATTTCCGGGCCACGCTGATCCCGACCATCGCGGTTCCCGTCGTGCTGCTCGGCACCTTCGCGGTGCTGGCGGCCTTCGGCTACTCCATCAACACGCTGACCATGTTCGGCATGGTTCTGGCGATCGGCCTGCTGGTCGACGACGCCATCGTCGTCGTCGAGAATGTCGAGCGCGTGATGGAGGAGGAGCATCTGTCGCCGCTGGAGGCGACGCGCAAGTCGATGGACCAGATCACCGGCGCTCTGGTCGGCGTCGCCATGGTGCTGGCCGCCGTTTTCCTGCCGATGGCCTTCTTCGGCGGCTCGACCGGCGTGATCTATCGCCAGTTCTCCATCACCATCGCCACCTCGATGCTGCTGTCGGTCGGCGTCGCCATCGTCTTCACCCCGGCGCTCTGCGCCACGCTGCTGAAACAGCCCGACCACAACAGGACCTCGCGCGGCTTCGCCGGCTGGTTCAACCGCAACTTCGACCGCGGCAACCGGGCCTATGTGCGCGGGCTGGGCGGCGTCCTGAAGCGGCCCGTGCGCTTCCTGCTGGTCTATGGCCTGATCGTGGCCGGGCTGGCGGTGGTGTTCCTGCGCATCCCCACCTCCTTCCTGCCGGACGAGGACCAGGGCGTGATGTTCATCCAGGTCACCACCCCGCCCGGCGCCACGCTGGAGCGGACCGAACAGGCGCTGGGCCAGGTGCGCGACTATCTTCTCAAGGACGAAGGCGCGCTGGTGCGGTCGGTCTTCACCGTGTCGGGCTTCAACTTCAGCGGCCGCGGCCAGAATTCCGGCATCGCCTTCGTCAGCCTGAAGGACTGGTCCGTCCGTCCGGGTGCGGCGAACAAGGTTCAATCCCTGGCCGGCCGGGTCATGGGGCGCTTCGCCGGCTACAAGGACGCCATGATCTTCGGCTTCGCCCCGCCCGCCATCAGCGAGTTGGGCAACGCCACCGGCTTCGATTTCGAATTGCTCGCGCGCAGCGGCGTGACGCACGAGGAACTGGTGGCCGCGCGCAACCAGTTGCTGGGAATGGCGGCGCAGAGCCCGCTGCTGATGGCCGTCCGCCCCAACGGGCTGAATGACGAGGCGCAATACCGTCTGGTCATCGACTGGCCGCACGCCAAGGCCCTTGGGCTGTCGGTGGGCGACGTGACCAGCACCATCTCGTCGGCCTGGGGCCAGAGCTACGTCAACGACTTCCTCGACCGTGGCCGCATCAAGCGCGTCTACATGCAAGGCAACGCCGACTCCCGCTCCGATCCGGGCGACCTGTCGCGCTGGTTCATCCGCAACTCCAGCGGCTCGATGATCCCGCTGTCGGCCTTCGCCCATGCCGAATGGACCTACGGCGCGCCCAAGCTGGAACGCTACAACGGCACCGCCTCGATGGAGATCCTGGGTCAGGCCGCCCCCGGCCAGAGCAGCGGCACCGCCATGGCGGAAATGGCCCGGCTCGCCTCGCAGTTGCCGCCCGGCATCGGCTTCGACTGGACCGGCACCTCCTACGAGGAACGGCAATCGGGCGCGCAGGCCCCGGCGCTCTATGCGCTGTCGCTGCTGGTCGTGTTCCTCTGCCTGGCGGCGCTGTACGAGAGCTGGTCGATCCCGGCGGCGGTGCTGCTGGTGGTGCCGCTCGGCGTCTTCGGCGCGGTGATGGCCACCTGGGGCCGCGGCTTGTCGAACGACGTCTATTTCCAGGTCGGCCTGCTGACCACCATCGGCCTGTCGGCCAAGAACGCCATCCTGATCGTCGAGTTCGCCAAGGAAAGCTTCGACCGGGGCCAGACGCTGGTGGAGGCGGCCATCGGCGCCGCGGGACAACGCCTGCGGCCGATCCTGATGACCTCGCTGGCCTTCACGCTGGGCGTGGTGCCCCTCGCCATTGCCAGCGGGGCCGGCTCCGGCGGGCAGAACGCCATCGGCACGGCGGTGGTCGGCGGCACGGTGGCCGCCACGCTGCTGGCCCTTCTCTTCGTTCCGATCTTCTTCGTCGTCGTGCTGAAGCTGTTCCGCGTGAAGCCGTCCCGGCTGGCGCAGTCCGGCGAAGCGGCGGCATCCCCTCCAATCGGCCCGGACGCGCTGGCCGACGGCCATCGTTGAGCGGCGGTGACAAGACCATGACCCACAGATTCGTTCCCTTCGCCGCCCCCCTGGCCGCCCCTCTCGCCGCCGCGCTGCTGTTGGCCGGCTGTTCCCTGGTGCCCGACTTCGCCCTGCCCGACCCGCCGGTTCCGGCCGCCTGGCCGGACGGGCCGGCCTACCGGAGCCCGCCCACCCCGTCCTCCTCCATGGCCGTATCCGCCACGGCGCCCGCGGGCGCCGATCCGGCGCGCTCCGCCGACGCCATCGGCTGGCGCGAGGTGATGCGCGATCCCAAGCTGCAAAAGCTGATCGAGACCGCGCTGGCGAACAACCGCGACCTGCGTGTCGCCATGCTCAACGTCCAGTCGGCGGAGGCCGATTACCGCGCCCAGCGCGGCGACCTGTTCCCGACGATCTCCGGCAGCGGGTCCGCCAGTTGGTCGCGCGTGCCGGCCGCGACCACGTCCGCCGGCTCGGCGCTGGGCAAGACGGCGGGGGTGGAATCGCGCTCCTACAGCGCCGGGATCGGTTTCACCTCCTACGAACTCGACCTGTTCGGCCGCGTGCGCTCGCTGACCGAACAGGCGTTCGAGCAGTATCTCGGCTATGACGAGACGCGGCGCAGCACCCAGATCTCGCTGGTGGCGCAGGTCGCGACCGGCTATCTGACCCTGCTCGCCGACCGCTCGCTGCTGGAGCTGACCCGGCAGACGCTGGACAGCCAGAACGCCTCCTATCAGCTGACGCGCAAGAGCTTCGATGCCGGCAACGCCACCGAACTGACCCTGCGGCAGGCGCAGACCTCGGTGGACAGCGCGCGGGCCAATCTCGCGCTCTACACCCGGCAGGTGGCGCAGGACGAGAATGCGCTGGCCCTGCTGCTGGGCCAGCCCCTGCCGCCGGAGATCGCGGCCGGCGCGTCGCTCGACGCCCAGTCGGTGCTGACCGACCTGCCGGCGGGCCTTCCCTCAAGCGTCCTGCTGCGCCGCCCGGACGTGATGGCGGCCGAGCACAATCTGCGGGCGGCCAACGCCAACATCGGGGCGGCCCGCGCCGCCTTCTTCCCATCGCTGACGCTGACCGCCAGGGCCGGCACCGCCGCCGCCGGCATCCAGTCGCTGTTCGCCCCCGGCTCCTCCAACTGGAGCTTCGCCCCGTCGCTCAGCATCCCGATCTTCTCGGCCGGCGTGAACGAGGCGAACCTCGACCTCGCCAAGGTCAGGAAGGACATCCAGGTGGCGACCTATGAGAAGACGGTGCAGACCGCCTTCCGCGAGGTGGCCGACGCGCTGGCCGCCCGCAGCACCTATGACGACCAGATCGCGGCGCAGCAGTCGCTCGTCGATGCCTACGCCCGTTCCTACCAGCTGTCGGAGATGCGTTTCCGCAGCGGGGCCGATAATTACCTGACGACCCTGGATGCGCAGCGCTCGCTCTATTCGGCACAGCAGACGCTGATCTCGCTGAAGGCCGCGAGGCTGGAGAATCTCGTCACCCTCTACAAGGTCCTGGGCGGAGGCTGGCAGTAGGGCTTCCGGCACCGTCAACTCGTTGGCACCGACCATGGTGGCTGGCACCGTTCGGCCACGGATAGCCGGAGACCGGTGCCTCGGGCGGCCTCAATCCAGGCAGTGAAGGCCTGGGCGCGGGCGGCGCGGTAGCCGGAGGCGGGACGGCTGTCGCGGCGGAGGTGAAAGAGGTTGGCGATCGGGTCATGGATAGACAGAAAGCGCTGCACCTGTCGGGGCGATTTGACGCGCTTCATCTGCCGCTCGCGTCGTCGGGTTGGATGATGCGAGTTCTCGGCTCGGTTGTTGATGCCCTTGTGCCGACGGTGCTCCACCCCTGGTATGATGGTCCTGTCAGTGCCGGCTGAATACTGGTCCATCCGGACTTTCGGTGCAGGCCGGATGCAGAAGCGGGTCGGAATAAGCACGTAAAGGGAACCATTTCCTGCATGAGCACCCGCTTCCTTGTCCAAGTCGCTGCTTTCCCTGCTGCCGGCCAGGCTTGCCGTTGATCAGGTCACGGCCGACGCCGATCGTGTCGTGGTGGCGGCCCATGTGCGTGCCGCCACGGCCACCTGCCCGCTTGTGTCGCCGACCGTCGCGCCGCGTCCATAGTCGTTACAATCACCGCCCGGGCGATCTGCCCTGGCAGGGCCGTATGGGTGAACTGCGTCTGCAAATGATCTCTTACCGGCGTTTGTTGGGGTGATAAGGGTGGGCGGCCGGCATGGGTGTCTTACGCCTGAGCCGGTACAGGACTGGTCTTAGCGCCATCTGGCGAACAGCTATCGCTCTCCTCCATTGACCCTGATTCTGCGATACTCCCTTCTTGAACTGCCGGATCATCCATGCCATGCTCCCATTATAGGACGTCCTAGGACAACTGGTGACGGGATAGGGCGACATGAACTGGAGCAAAACCAAGGTCTTTCAAACCGGCTTGCAGTTGGAGCGCGATAGCGCGGTTCCCATGTACCTTCAGCTAGCCGAAGCCATTGAAAACGGCATTCACAACGGGTCGCTGCCTCCCGGACACCCCCTCCCGTCGGAAGCCGCGCTTTGCAAGGACTTGCAAATCAGCAGGATCACCGTCCGGCAGGCCATTGACGCGCTCATTGCCAAGCAACTGGTCGATCGCCGGCAAGGTAAGGGAACCTTCGTCGCGCACCATTTTATCCGCCAGGATGCACACAACGCCGACAAGCTGTTCGATACGCTCTTCGCTCAGGAACATGCGCCGACGTCAAAGATCCTGGCTTACGGGCCGGAAGAGCCGCCCACGGACGTCGCAGCCGCGTTCGGGTGCCCCTCCAGTAAGCCGCTTGTCCGGCTTGACCGGCTCTACGTCCTCAATGGGCGTGCGGTGGGGGTCGGGCTTGGCTGGCTGCTAAGCGAAGCACAAGGCATTTCTGCGGAGATGGCAGCGGAGCATTCCACCGCTTGGCTGATCGAACACGCCCTGGGGCTGAAGCTCGGGCAGAAGGAGATGGTGATCCGCGCGAGCGCGGCCGGACGGTCCGTGGCCCGGCTTCTCGGCATTCCCGAGCGCTCCCCCGTGCTGGTCCTGCATCGCCGCCGTCAGCTGATCGATGGCCGGACCGCCGACTTCACCCGGTTCTATATGAACGCCGATTCTTACGAATTCTCGTTCGGCGAAGAAGCTGCCGTCGGCGGCCAGCCGGCCTTGAAGCTCTTCGCCGCCTAAGAGTGTCTATCAAAACCTCGGTCTGATGCGCTGAGGCCGTTGATTTCCGCCAGCCTCGGGCTGGTTCTGATCCGCACTCTAACTGCGGTCGTCAATACCTCACATCTGGAGTGCCATACATGCCCGAACGCAGCATTGTGGCGGCCCGTCGATTTGGGCGTCTGCTCGCCGCTTTTGGAATCCTGTGCCTGGCGACGGCAAACAGCGCCTCGGCACAGGACGACAGGATCCGTACTGCCTACCGGTTGACCAACACGTCCATCGTCGTGACCGACACGGATTTTGCTGAGCGCTACGGCGTCAAGATCGAGCCGGTGAAGCTCTCAACCGGAGTCGAGGCCAACGAAGCGATCCTGACGGGGGCGATCGATGTCGCCGAAGTCGGCATCACGCCCTTTGTCACGTTGCTGTCCCGCTCGTCCGACGTGGTGGCGATCGGCGTGGTCAGCTCGGGCGGGGGAATCTATCGCACCGTCGTCAGGACCGATGCCCCCTATCAATCGATGGATGATCTCCGTGGGAAAAAGATCGCCATCCGGGTCGGCTCCGGCAATTACTCCGCCTTCCTCACCTACATCACGCAACGTGGCTGGAAGGAGACGGATTTCCAACTGGTCAACAGCGGCGACCAGGAGGCGATCGCCGCTCTGACGGCCGGCTCGGTGGATGCGGTGATCTATTGGGAGCCGATCGTTTCGGTGCTGATCGCCAAGGGCATCGCCCGGCCGATCTTCAGCTTCAAGGGGGTGGTCGACAACCCGGTTTTCCTGGTCGCCAACCGGAAGACGCTGTCACGAAGCCCAAAGGCCTTCGCCAAGTTCGTAGCCGCCTTCATGGATGGCCAAGAGTTTCTCACCAACGATGTCCCGGCCGCGGCGGCGCTGGTCACCAAGGTGATGAACCGAGCCGGCCAACAGATCGACAGCAAGGCCATCGAGATGTCGATCCCGTCGGCCGACTACCGGATCGACCTGACCAATTCCGTCCGAGGGGACGCCCAGGCAAATTTCCAGCTTTTGAAGAAGGCCGGAAAGCTGCGGGGGGCCGAGCCTGATTGGGCGATCGCTTTTGATTCCTCCGCCATCGAAGCCGCCCGACAGCTCCGAACCAAGTGAAAGCTCGACCGATGACCTTCAACATTGACGTCAAGCCAAGCTCCGCGAGGGCTTCCAGTCTGCGACCGAACTGGAGTCGGCTGATGCGCCTGACGATGGATACCCTCCGTTTCTGCGGTCCCATCCTGTTCGCCCTCGCGGTCTGGGAAGGCTGCAGCCACCTCGGGCTGGTCAGCCCGATCCTCGTGCCGCCGCCATCGGCCGTCTTCGCCAACATCCTCCGCCTGATGCACAGCGACGACGGGGAGATGCCGGTTCTGCTGTCGCATACGCTGATCAGTTTCGGACGCATCTTCGCCGGTTACGGTCTGGCTGCCGTGCTTTGTACCGGGCTGGGTCTGCTGATGGGCATCAATCGCACCATCGACGCCTTCTTCAATCCCATCATCACGGTGCTGATGCCGATCCCGACGCTCGCCTGGGTGCCCATCGTCATCCTCTGGCTGGGAATGTCGAACGCGACGATCATCTTCGTCATCTTTCTCGCGGGGATGTTCCCGATCATCTACAACTCGGCCGCCGGCGTCCGCGGAATTTCGAAGAAGCAGCTTTGGGCGGCCGAAATCATGGGCGCCACGCACCACAAGATTTTCTTCAAGGTGCTGCTGCCCGGAGCACTCCCCCAGATCATCACCGGCCACATCCTGGCGGTCAGCAACGGCTGGCGCGCCCTGGTCGGCGCCGAGATGCTGGCCGGTTCGGGCTGGGGCCTCGGCTACATGATCTTCGACGCCCGCACCTTCATGGACACCGAGACGGTCTATAGCGGCATCGTGATGATCGCGCTGCTCGGCCTGCTGATCGAGAAGGGTCTCTTCAGTCCACTCCAGCACTACACGATCGAGCGCTGGGGAACCGTACGCGCAGGATGAGACGCAAGCCATGACCCACGACCATTCCTCTTCCGGCATCGGCGCCTCTGCCACCGCGAAGCTGTCCGTCACGCACGTCTCGAAAGGCTTCAGCAGCGTCAACGGCCAAGTGGTGAAAGCGATCGGCGACGCCAATCTGTCGATCGCCGAAGGTGAATTCGCCGCGTTCATCGGCCCGTCCGGCTGCGGCAAGTCGACCCTCCTCTACATGATCGCCGGTTTCGAACGGCCGACCTCGGGCACGGTCGCGATGAACGGGCACTCGATCGACCGGCCGCGCCCCGACCGGGGAATCGTTTTCCAGGAATACGTCCTGTTCCCCTGGCTGACCGTCGAAGGGAACATCCGCTTCGGCCTCGACGTCCAGAACCGGCGGGATGCCGTTTCCGACGAGCGGGTGCGCCACCTCATTTCCGTCGTCGGTCTCACCGGCTTCGAGAACGCCTATCCCCACACGCTGTCGGGCGGCATGCAGCAGCGCGTGGCCATTGCCCGCGCACTTGCCTACGACCCGGAAGTTCTGCTGATGGATGAGCCGTTCGGGGCACTGGACGCGCAAACCAAACGGCGGCTGATCAACGATTTCATCCGGGTCTGGGAAGAGTCGCGCAAGACCGTCGTCTTCGTCACGCATTCCGTCGAGGAAGCGCTTCTGCTCGCCGACAAGGTCTATCTCTTCTCCGCCCGCCCCTCGACAATCAAGCAGGTTTTCGAAGTCAACCTGCCGCGCCCCCGGGACATCACGGCGCCACAGTTCATCGAACTCGAGAAGGCGCTTCTCGAAAGCCTCGATGAAGAAGTTTCCAAGATGATGGCCTAGCCGTCCGCTCCCTTTCCTTCAGAAAAGACCAGAAAATGCCGAACAGGAACTATCTGCCGGAACAGATGGGCACGATGACAGCGTCGTCGCCGGGTCCGTTCCTGGCAGGCTCGCACCAGTCGATCGTCCTTACCTACACGGCCGGCGATTTCGGTATCGATGACACCGGTAGCCTCCGCATCTGTTGGCGCACCACGTCGGATATGGGCAAGCCGCAGTTCAAGGACCCGACGGCCGCGAACTACACGACCATCACCGCCTCCAACGGCGCGACGCTCGACTGCGCCGTCGACCGCAGCGGCATCCGTCCATGGGGCCACAGCCTGACGATCCGGGTCGCCCGCGGCTTCCTGCGCAAGGGCGAGACCATCACCGTTCATTTCGGCGACCGCAGCGGCGGCTCCCCGGGCCTCAGGCTGCAGACGACCATCGAATACTTCGAGTTCAAGACCCTCGTCGATGCATTCGCCACCAACGAATACACGGAACTGCCCGTGTCTCCCCGCGTCGCCCTAGTCCCCGGCGGGGCGGTTCGCTGGCGCGCGCTGCTGCCCAGCCAGAACATCCTGGGCGAAACCTTCCGCCTGTGCATCGCGGCGGAAGACCTGTGGGGCAACCCGACCGGCGAGGGCCGCCTTTCCGTCCTTCTGTCGTCATCGTTGCCCGTCGCCGGACTGCCGGAGGCCCCCCTTAGCCTGTTGGCCGACGGAACGCTGGTCGTCGATGGGTTGACGGCGCTCGACACCGGCGATCTCCGGATCGAGGTGCGCGCCACGGACGGCGTGACGCTGTGCACCTCGACGCCGGCCCGGGTGGTTGCCAACGCGATGCTTCGCCATTATTGGGGCGACCTGCATGGACAGAGCGGCGAGACGATCGGCACCAACTCGGCCCGCGATTATTTCCTGTTCGCGCGGGACAAGGCGTTCCTCGACGTCGTCGGCCACCAGGGCAACGACTTCCAGATCACCGATGCCTTCTGGGCGGATCTCAACCGGCTCACCAGCACCTTCTACGAGCCGGGACGCTTCGTCACGTTCCCAGGTTACGAATGGTCGGGGAACACCGGGCTGGGAGGCGACCGGAACGTCTTTTACGGCCGCGAGGGCCAACCAATCCGCCGCTCCTCCCGCATCCTGGTCGGGGACGATGTCGCGGACGAGGACTGCCACACGGCCGGAGCCCTGTTCGAAGCGATTGGCAAGGCGGGGGAGGATGTCGTCATCACCGCGCATGTCGGTGGACGCTATGCCGATCTATCCGTCGCCCATGACGGCCGACTGGAGCGGGCGGTGGAGATCCACTCGACCTGGGGCACCTTCGAATGGCTGCTGCATGACGCCTTCGACCTCGGCCACCGTCCCGGCATCGTCTGCCACAGTGACGACCACAAGGGCCGCCAGGGTGCGACGATGCCCGGAGCCTCGACCTTCGGCGCGATCGGCGGCCTGACCTGCTATCTGGCTCCCGAACTCACCCGTGAGGGGATCTTCGCGGCCCTGCGGGCTCGGCGGCAGTACGGCACGACCGGTACCCGCCTTTACCTGAACGTTGTCGGAACCTTCGACCAGCCTATCGAGATATTCGCCGACGATCCGCTGCTCGGGCCGACCTCGTCGAGCCGGGGGCAGACGGTCACGATGGGCGCCGTCGCCACTCCGCGGGGCATCGGCGGCACACTCGACGTCGACGTGATCGGATCGGCGCCGATCGAACGGATCGACGTCTTCCATGGCAAGGAGATCGTCGAGACCTTCCGCCCCTACGCGGCGCCCGACCTTGGCCGGCGCCTCCGCGTCCTGTGGAGCGGTGCCGAATATCGCGGGCGTGGCCGCGAAACCGTGTGGAACGGAAAGGCTCGGGTTACCGGCAACGGTATCGACCGGGTCGAGCCGATCAACTTCCTCAATCCGGAACGGCCGGTCGGCTGGTCGCGCGACGAGGGGTTGGTGACCTGGACCTCGGTGACGACCGGAAATATGGCCGGCTTCGACCTGTGGCTTGACGCCCCCAAGCACGGGCGTCTCGCCATCGAAACCAACCTTGCGAACCTGGAGGTCGACCTCGCAGAGCTTGCGGATGACGAACGGTCCGTCGACGCCGGTGGTCTTGCCCGCCGCCTGCGGGTCTGGCGCATGCCCGAAACGAAGCGGACGATGGCGATGCGGATTGCGCACCGGCTTCCCGCCACGCCGCTCACCCACGACCTGCCGGTCTATGTGCGCGTGACGCAGGAAGACGGGCACCAAGCATGGTCGAGCCCGATTTATCTGGTTCCCTGATATCCCCTGACCGTCAAGCTGCGCCGAGGCGGTATCGCCTCGGCCGACGTCGGCCGCTCCCATTGGATTCCCGGACTCCCATCATGTTCAAATCTCTTTCCGCTCGGCCTCCCGATCTGAACCGCTCCGGGTTTGTCGGAGGCCATTTGGCTTAAGTCACGCCGCCATAGCGACGTCCTCGGTTTGAGCATAGTAGCGCGCTTCGGCCTCGGCGGGGGGAATGTTGCCGATGGGCTCGAGGAGGCGCCGGTGGTTGAACCAGTCGACCCATTCGAGAGTGGCGAACTCGACGGCCTCCAGGGTGCGCCATGGCCCGCCGCGGCGGATCACCTCGGCCTTGTAGAGACCGTTGATGGTCTCGGCCAAGGCGTTGTCGTAGGAAACGCCGACGCTGCCGACGGAGGGCTCGACCCCAGCTTCGGTGAGACGCTCGGTATAGCGGATTGCAACGTATTGCGCCCCACGGTCGCTATGATGAATGAGGCCGCTGCCCTTGGCGGGCCGGCGGTCGTGAAGTGCCTGTTCGAGCGCGTCCAGAACGAAGCCGGCATGGGCTGTGCTGGACACCCGCCAGCCTACGATCCGGCGAGCGAAGGTGTCGATGACGAAGGCGACGTAGACGAAGCCTTGCCACGTGGCAACATACCTAAAATCAGCCACCCACAAGGCGTTCGGACGCGGCGCCTGGAACTTCCGGTTCACCCGCTCCAGCGCCTTGATCCGCTCCTGCTCATCCGTCGTCGGACCGGGCCGCTTACCCTGTTTACGCTCGGCCTGCCGAACCCAGTTCCGCAACGTCTCCGGATTGCAGCCGATCTTCGCCACAATCGAACTGATCGCCGCCCACTGCGAGGCATGCTCGCCTTCGTGCTCGAACACCATCCGAACCGCGCGATCGCGCACTTCAGGGGTGTACTTCGGTGATGCAGGTTTCGTCATGATGACCCCACTCTCTCAGATGATGGAGCCTCCGACAAACCCGGAGCGGTTCAACCTCGGCGACTATCTGCAAGAATGACAAGGGAGCCGCGGCTGCCACGCTCTCTCTGAAGCACGCGGCAGCCCAAGTGCGCAAGAGCCGGTTTGGTGGGGCGAGATCATGATCACGAAGATCACGTCCGTGGGCAGCGGCAGCCGGTTCAGTACCGAGCCGGTGCGCTCGTTGAAGCCGCGCTGGCATTCGCGGCAACGAAAGCGGCGATAGCCCTGCGCCGTCGAACAAGCTGGCGTGAAGGCTGACAGAACCTTGAAGGGGACGGTAGGGTGGGCGATCGAACGCCGTTTTCGTCTTGCCAAGGCCTCCTGCCGCTCTCTACGACAGTCCGCCATCAAGGCCTTCGACGGCACCCATGTCGCCGTCGAAGGCGCGTGCGAGGCGCTCGGCCGTATTGGCGCTTGCGCCGCTCCGCGTCGAGTAGGGCCGTGGCGAGGCCGGCCCCGGTCGCGTGAACCTCCCAGTAGCCGCGCGTCCGGATGAGGTCGCCGGCTCCCGCTGCCCTGATCAGGGCCTCGTGCCGTGGCACCGCCTCCAGGATGAGCCGGTGCCACACCGGAATGACCTTGCGCAGCGGCGTTCCCGCCGACGACCGCCAATAGGAATACAGCGCTGGAAGCTGGCGCGGCAGCGAAGGCCAGTGAAGCGCGACCGCATTCTTCCAGCCGAGCGCCATCCGGAGCATCACCAGCGGGTTCGACGGCAGGGCGTAGGGTTCGACCGCCTCGGCCTGGATGATGCCGGCGTTGCCGTAACTGGTCTCCGATCCCGGCGGACGCCGGTCGACGACCACGCAGTCATGTCCCCGCTCCTGCAGGGCAAGGGCCGTGCAGATGCCGACCATGCCCGCTCCCAGTATCGCGACCTGCGCCATTCTGCGCCTTCCGTCCGGTGTTCCGTTGCCGCCACGCCGCGCGGGCCTTGTGGGGTGTCCGAGTCCGCCCGTCCGTGGCCGGGCATCCTGCTCATGCGAACCTGATCGCATCGAGGGCCGCCTTCGCCCGCTCGATGTCGAACTGCTCCTCCCTGCCGATGAAGACCAGCTGGACGCCAGGGGTCGGGTCCGGTTGCGTCGACGGAGACAGGCTCGCCCGGGTGCCGACGAGCTGGAACATGAACCGCTCGTCCGGCCGTTCGCGGATCGACAGGAAGCCTTTGCCGCGAGCCAGCTGCGCGGCGAATGTCTGGACCGCGCCCTGGAAGGCAGAGAAGGAAACCGGGGTTTCCGACGACCATTCGAGATGCACGAACCGGCTGTCGGCGAAGCGTCGAGGGGTACCCCCCTCCCGCCCATCCGGCCGCTCCGGCGGATTCCCGAAAAAGATGTCGATCGGGATGTCGGCAGCCTCCCGGATGACGAACACCGTCTTCTTCCGCATGGCGCGCAGCAGGGCCCTGACGCCGAGCACATCCTTGTCGGTGACGCGGTCCGCCTTGGACAGGACGACGAAGTCGGCGGCATCCAGCTGGGCTCGCCACAGGCCGTCGGAGACGTCATGCTCTTCCGCATCGACGACCGTCACCACGGAATCGAGCCTGACCGCGTCCTTGAGGATCGGGTCGTACAGAGCCTCGGCGATGCCGCGGGGATCGGACACTCCGCTTGCCTCGATCACGATACCGTCGATGCGGGACCCGTGGGAGAGGACGGTCCGCAGCGTCCGCAGCAGATCCCCCTGGAGCGAGCAGCAGATGCAGCCGTTCTTCAGGCCGATAACCGATCGGCCCGAGGCCGACAGTACCGCCTCGTCGATGTTGACCGCGCCGAAGTCGTTCACGATCGCGGCCAAGCTCCGCCCGCCGCTGCCGTGCAGGATGTGGTTGATCAGCGTGGTCTTCCCCGACCCCAACACGCCGGTGACGAGCATCACCGGCACGGGACCGGCGGCGGCGTCATGGTTCATCGTCCCGCCTCCCGCCTCTCACCGCGCGGCCCGGCCGCGCTTGCGTGTCCAGCGTCCCGTCGAGGATGACGGGCGTTCCTCCCACCAGCACGGCGTCCATCCCGGCCGCATGCGCGGTCATGTCGGTGAAGCTGGCGCGCGCGGCGACGGTTTCGGGATCGAAGACGGCAATGTCGGCATCGCAGCCCTCCTGCAGCCTGGCTTTCCGGCGCATCTGCGGAAGGCATCCTTCGATGACCTTCGACGGGATGAGGGTGCATTTCCCGATCGCCTCCCTCAGGCCGATCTTCCCGCGCTTGCGGTGGTAGTCGCCGAGGAACTTGCTGAAGGTGCCGGCGGATCTGGGATGGGACGACAGCCGCCGCGGCAGCGGCCATTCCGCACCGCGGTAGAGCGAACCGTCCGGTTCGACCCAGGGCATCGCGTCGGATGCGATCGCGCCACCCGGATACAGGACGGACAGGTCGAGCAAATCCCGATGGCCGTCGTTCCGCTCCAGATCCAGGAAATGCCAGGCGACCAGCGCCCCCGGATCGGCCCGCCGGGCGCCGAGCAGGTCGTCCCGGTCGCGCATCTGATGCCGGTTGTGGATCAGCTCGATGCTGCCATAGGCGGAGCCGGTCCGCTTCGGGAATTCCGGGTCGGCAAAGAAGGCGGCGGAAACGACCGTCGAGCCGGTGCCGTAGGGATAAGCTTCGACGGTGATCGGCAATCCCATCCCCTGCGCGTGCAGAAGCAGCTCACGGCATCGGCCGATGTCGTGCAGCGAGGTGGAGTTCAGGTGGCAGACATGCATGTGGGCGCCGGTCGCGGCGGCATAGCCGATCAGCCGGACATAGGCCTCTTCCGAACTCTGCGGATCGGTGTTCGACATGAAGGGGATGTGGGTGAAGGTCGGGACGCCAGCCTGTGCCGCGATCCCGCAGACCGCCGTCATCTCCTTGACGCCCGCTCCCGGTGCATAGCCGTGAGGGATGCCGATGCCGATGCCGCCCTCGCGCAGGCCGGCCGACAGGATGTCCTGGATTTGCGCGATCTCGCCGGCGGACGCCACCGCACTCGCCCATCCGCCCTCGTCGCCGGCGCCCTGGCCCATCATCTCCATCGGGTGCAGTTCCGGATCCGGGGCGATGCCGGCCTTGACGGCCTTGCGCGCGAAGATCCAGCCGACCGACACCCCGTGGTTCAGGACGCGCCCTTCGGCCCGCTGCCGGTCGTACCAGACCGCCACCGGCAGGACCCCGACCTCCAGTTCCAGCGCGGTGGTCACGCCGTCGAACGCCTGCATCCAGTCCGCCGCGACCGACTGGCCATGCGCATGGATGTCCACAAAGCCGGGGCAGACGATTTTCCCCGAGGCGTCGAGGGCCTTTTCACCGGACGCCGCCGGGATCGCACCGACCGCGGCGATGGTCCCCGACCTGATGGCGACATCGGCGATCTCGTCCCGGCCGCTTTCGGGATCGATGACACGGCCCCCACGGATCACCAGATCATATGCGTTGTTTGACAACGTCCCGTCACTCCCCGATCCATGCGCCGGCGGCCGGCACGCCGCTGGCTCCCGCGGCGTACCGTCCATCGCGGGAACGGCGCGAATATTTTAAAATCGCAAGTCCTGCATCAATAGCTGCGCGCCATCCGCTCCTTCAGGGAGTTTCCATAAAGACTGAACAGCTCGTGTATCGTTCCGACCCCCAGCTTCGAATACAGGTTCTTGCGGTGGGTCTTCACCGTCGTTCCGGAAATATCCAATCGAAGGCTGATCGACAGCGTCGAGTGGCCGCCGATCAGGAGGCCGACGATCTCCTTCTCGCGCGGACTCAGCCGCTCGATCCTTTGCAGCAGCCTGTGATCGATGGTGTCGCCCCGGCCGTCAGCCGGCAGGCCGGCACAATGCCAATGGCGGCGGAACACCGAGGTCAGGAATGGGAGGACGGTTCTCACCCGTCCGGCCTCTTCGTCCGTGAACCCCCGTCTGCTGCGCCTGCGCGTCAGCACCATCAGGGTGCAGGCCTCGCCGGACATCGGCAGGGCGATGCAGAGTTCCTCGCTGCCGTCCGGCACCCCGTCGGCCTGGTATTCTCCGGCTGGGTATCCGAACTCCCCGGCCGGATCGCACAAGCTCTCGTGCCGTCCGGTTCCTCCCGCGGGCGGCACCGGACGGGCGATGTCGCGCAGCAGGTAGACACCCGATCTCATGCCGGCGCGGTACATCCGGTCGAATGGATGCCGCACCCTACCGCCGTCCTGGTGTTCGGAGCCGGTCCCCGGGCAGTCCTGGCCGTCGCGGCCGACCAGAACCTGCCGCCGGTTGCCGTCGTAAAGGACCTGGGTGCATTCCTCGAAGGAGATCAGTGTGGTGAGGGAGCGGGAGAAGATGCTCGGGAACACCGGATCTTCGATCGCTTCGACAAGGTCCGCCGACGTCTCGGCCCAGGCCGCCAGGAGGCCGTGGTGGGAAACGGTGCAGCCCTGCGTGTCTCCATGACACAGCATTTCGCCCTCGCTTCGTAGAGGTCGGGATCGTGTTTTCCGAGGCGGCCGTGGCGGTTCCACCGGCGGGGACCCGCGGAGAGGTCCCGTCCGCGTGATGGCCGCGCGGGGGTCAGGACATCTGCGCGGCGGCCTGCCGGACCGCGTCCATCCGGCGCGCCCGGAACGGTGCGATCCTTTCGCTCATCGCTGCGAGAACCTCCGCCGGCGCGGTGTCCGGCGAGCCCGCGTCGAACGGCGGGGCGGGATTGTATTCCAGGCGCAACTGCACCATCTCCGCGGTCGCACGGTCGACGAGGGTCGCCACCAGGGTCAGCGCGAAATCGATCCCGGCGGTGACGCCGCCGCCGGTGATGCGGTTGCGGTCGATGCAGACCCGTTCCCGCGACAGCGTCGCCCCGAACAGGGGAAGCGCCTCGAGCGCGCTCCAATGGGTGGTCGCGCGATAACCTTTCAACAGGCCGGCCGCCCCGAGCACCAGCGATCCGGTGCAGACCGAGGTGATGTACCGGGCGCCTTCCGCCTGCTTGCGAAGGAAGCCGAGCACCTCGGCGTCGCCGAGAAGGCCGTCGGTGCCATATCCGCCCGGCACGCAGATGACGTCAAGTTGCGGGCAGTCGGCAAAAGTCACGGTCGGCGTCATCGCAAGGACGGAATCGCTCGGCACCGGCTCCATGTTTTTCCAGATCAAGTGGACTTCGGCGCCCGGCACACTGGAAAAGACCTGCAACGGACCCGTGAGGTCGAGTTGTGTGACCTGGGGAAAGACCATTAGTCCGATTTGCAACGGTGTTGCCATCGCTTGGCTCCAAATATTCGGCTTGACGAAAGAAATCTGCCATGATGGCATCGGGTCGGAAACGGCGTAATTCCCTCCTTTTCGGACGGACGCATGATCGGAGTTCTGATCTATCCGGACTTTCAGCTGCTGGACGCCGCGGGACCCATATCCGTGTTCGAGATCGCCGGGCGCTTCGCCGGCAAGGCACCGGCAATCCGGATGTATGCCGTGGAGGCGGGGCCGGTGCGGAGCTCCTCGGGTATCGAGACGTTCGCATATGGGCTGCGGTCGGCCAAACCCGTCACGACCCTGATCGTCGCCGGAGGGGAGGGGGTCACGGCGGCGGCGTCCTGCAAGACGACGGTCGCCTTTGTGCGGCGGCTCGCAAGCCGCGGGGTCCGGATCGCCAGCGTCTGTTCGGGCGCCTATCTCCTGGCCGAGGCCGGGCTGCTGGAAGGCCGGCGCGCCACCACCCATTGGTGCCGCACGCAGGACTTCATGGCACGCTATCCCGACGTGAAGCTCGAACCGGACAAGATATTCACCTGCGACGGCGGCGTTTGGACCTCCGCCGGCATCACCGCCGGGATCGACCTCGCGCTTGCGCTGGTCGCCGAGGATCATGGCGACGCGGTCGCGCAGAACACCGCACGCCAGCTCGTGCTCTACCACCGCCGTAGCGGCAGGCAGACGCAGTTCTCGCCGCTTCTCGAATTGAAGGCTCCGAACGGTCGTTTCGACGCGTTGCTGTCCTGGGCGCGCGAGCATCTCGACCAAGCTCTGACCGTGGAGGTTCTCGCCGAACGCGTCGGCATGAGCTCCCGGCATTTCGCCCGCACCTTCATTGCCGAGACCGGTATGACCCCATCGAAGGCGATCGAGAAGCTGCGGATCGAAGTCGCGCGGGCATGGATCGAGTCCTCCAGCGAGATGATCGAGCGCGTGGCCCAGATCACCGGCTTCGGCGATCCCGAGCGGATGCGCCGTGCCTTCATCCGCAAGTTCGGCCAAGCACCGCAAGCCCTGCGCCGCGCCGCCCGCGATGCCAAGGTTCCCCTGCCGACCCGGTGACGGCGCCCGACGCCGAGCAAGGCACGGGTCCGCCCGCCATCCTCCCTTGGGAGGATGGCGGGCGGCTGCACGCCCGGCCAGAGTAAGAAAGTCAACATAATCTGGCAGGCATTCGGCCGAACCTCGATGGTCGGCGGCGGTGCTGCAGCCAGAACAGGGAGCTTGCACGGATTCTTCGCCTTTGAAGGGCGAATACCGGGCCGAGTACCAGGTTGAGCCATGCCGTCTTTTCGGTGAGCGTCGGAATACCCGGCGCGCGAGGAGAGCAGGGGCATGGATGTGGTCGGGCGGAAGAATCCATCGCGTCACGGCAATCGCAACGACCGACTTAGCGCAGGGACGACGAGAAACATGCACCATCATCGAAGCCAGTCCATCAAGCCCTGGTACCGGTCCGCCATCCGGAATTCGAAGACGGCCGCTGCCGCGCTGTCGGCAATGGCGATCATGGCGACTCTTTCGGCGACGACCGTTTCGGCGGCCGAAATCTCGGACGGCGTGGTGAGGATCGGCATCATCAACGATCAATCGGGAACATTGTCCGACCTGGCGGGTCCCGGCTCGGTCGTCGCCGCCAAGCTGGCGATCGAGGATTTCAAAAAACTGAAGCCCGACCTGAAGGTCGAGCTTCTCACGGCCGACCATCAGAACAAGGCCGACATCGGGTCCCAGGTCGTGCGCCGGTGGATCGATGTCGACGGCGTCGACATGATCGCCGACGTCGGGAACTCCGCCGTCGCCCTGGCGATCCAGTCGGTCGCCCGGGACAAGAACAAGATCGTCATCTATTCGGCGGTCGGCACGACCGAGATCAGCGGCAAGCAATGCTCGCCGACCGGCATCGCCTGGCTCCACGACAATTACAACCTGGTCGCCGCCCCGATCCGCAGGCTCGTTTCCGAAGGCCAGGACAGCTGGTTCTTCGTGGCAGCCGACTACGCCTTCGGCCGGAACATGGTGTCGGAGTCCCAGCGGATATTGTCCGAGATCGGCGGGAAATCGGCCGGTGCGGTCTTCCATCCGCTCGGCACCGTCGACTACAGCTCCTTCATCCTGCAGGCAAGCAGCTCGCAGGCAAAGGTCATCGCCTTCGCGAATGCCGGCGACCAGCTCGTCGCCGCGATGAAGCAGTGGAACGAGTTCGGAATGGACAAGGGCTCGCAGAAGGTGGTTGCCGAACTGATGTTCCTGACCGACGTCCACAGCATGGGGCCGGAGATCGCAAAGGGCCTGACGACGGTCACCGCCTGGTACTGGGACCTGAACGACGAGACCAGGGCGTTCGGTCGGCGGTTCTACCAAGTCCGCAGCAGGATGCCGACAGCTCCCCAGGCGGCGGTCTATTCCGCCGTGCTGCATTACCTGAAGTCCGTCGCGGCGGCCGGCACGGATTCGACCGACGCCGTCATGGAAAAAATGAGGTCGATGCCGGTGGACGATTTCTTTGCGCGTGGGGCGAGGCTGCGTGCGGACAACAAGCTCGTTCATGATTTCTACCTCGTCCAGGTTAAGGAACCGGCCGAGGTGAAGGGCCCCTGGGAATATTACAAGGTGGTCGCGACGATCCCCGCGAGCGAGGCTTACCTGCCGCTGAGCCAGAGCGATTGCCCGCTGGTCGGCACCGCAAGCAGCCAGAAATAAGCGGAGCGACGGTCACCAGCGGTGGATACCGGGCAGCCGTCGCGACACGGTTCATCGAGTGCCGCCATCGGAACTGCCATGTCCCACCGCCAGCAACAGAAGGACGCCAGAACGTGACCATGAATGGCACCATCATTCTGGAGGCCCGGGGACTTTCGAAGGAGTTCGGCGGCTTCGTCGCGGTTCGCGATGTGAACCTGCAAGTGAGGCGGGGCACCATCCACGCGCTGATCGGCCCGAATGGCGCCGGCAAGAGCACGGTGTTCAACCTGCTGACCAAGTTCCTGACGCCCACCCGCGGCCAGATCCTCTACAAGGGCCGCGACATCACCCGCACCAAGCCGGCGGACATCGCGCTGATGGGGCTGGTGCGCTCCTTCCAGATCTCGGCCGTTTTCCCGCATCTCAGCGTGCTGGAGAATGTCCGCGTCGCCTTGCAGCGGCCGCTCGGCACCAGCTTCCATTTCTGGAAGTCCGAGTCGTCGCTCTACGACCTGCACGACCGGGCGCTGGAGCTGATCGAGGCGGTGAACCTGTCCCCTTGGGCCAACCATCTGGCCGCCGAGCTGCCCTATGGCCGCAAGCGCGCGCTGGAGATCGCCACCACCCTGGCGCTCGACCCGGAGGTGATGCTGCTCGACGAGCCGCTGGCCGGCATGGGCCATGAGGACATCGAAGGCACCGCGGATCTCATCAAGCGCGTCGCCGCCGACCGCACCGTGCTGATGGTCGAGCATAATTTGTCGGTCGTCGCCCACCTGTCGGACACCATCACCGTGCTGCGCCGCGGCGAGATCCTGGCGGAGGGACCCTACGAGGTCGTCTCCAAGAACCCGCAGGTGATGGAAGCTTATATGGGGACCGGACATGCCTGACGGGGCAATGACCAAGACCGCGATGCTGGAGATCGCCGACCTGCACGGCTTCTACGGCGAAAGCCATGTGCTGCACGGCGTCAGCCTGGAGGTGCGGCAGGGCGAGGTGGTGACGCTCTTGGGCCGCAACGGCGCCGGCAAGACCTCCACCATGCGCGCCATCATGGGGATCATGGGCAAGCGCACCGGCTCCATCCGCTTCCAGGGCACCGAGCTGATCGGCATGGCGCAGCACAAAATCCCCCGCCTCGGCATCGGCTATGTGCCGGAGGAGCGCGGCATCTTCTCAAGCCTCAGCGTGGACGAGAACCTGACGCTGCCGCCGGTGGTCAAGGACGGCGGGATGACGGTCCCGCAGATCTACGATCTGTTCCCCAACCTGAAGGGCCGCGGCTCGACCCAGGGCACGCGGCTGTCGGGCGGTGAGCAGCAGATGCTGGCGATCGCCCGCATCCTGCGCACCGGCGCCAATCTGATCCTGCTGGACGAGCCGACCGAGGGTCTGGCCCCGGTCATCATCGAGCAGATCGGCGTGGCGGTGCGGGCGCTGAAGCAGCGCGGCTTCACCATCGTGCTGGTCGAGCAGAACTTCCGCTTCGCCGCCACCATCGCCGACCGCCATTACGTGATGGAGGAGGGCCATGTGGTCGACATGATCCCCAACGACCAGCTCCACGCCAACATGGACAAGCTCCACACCTATCTCGGCGTGTGAGCGGGAGAGGAACGCCCGATGTCGCACCTGTTCGGCATTCCGCCGCAGGCCCTGTTCGGCCAGCTGCTGCTCGGCCTGATCAACGGCTCCTTCTATGCGCTGCTCAGTCTCGGGCTGGCGGTGATCTTCGGTATGCTCAACGTCGTCAACATGGCGCATGGCGCCCTGTACATGGTTGGCGCCTTCGTGGCGTGGCTGCTGCTGACCAATGCCGGCGTCGGCTATTGGGGGGCGCTGGTGCTGGCGTCCCTGGTGGTCGGTCTGGTCGGTCTGGTGCTGGAGCGCACGATGCTGCGCCGGCTCTACAAGGTCGACCATCTCTACGGGCTGCTGCTGACCTTCGGGCTGGCGCTGATCTTCGAGGGCGCCTTCCGCCACCAGTACGGCGTGTCGGGCCAGCCCTATCCGATTCCCGACCTGCTGAAGGGCGGTACCAACCTTGGCTTCATGTACCTGCCGACCTATCGGGGCTGGGTGGTGGTGGCCTCGCTTCTGGTGTGCCTGGGCACCTGGTACGCCATCGAGCGGACCAAGCTGGGGGCGTATCTGCGGGCGGCGACGGAAAACCCGACGCTGGTGCAGGCCTTCGGCATCAACGTGCCGGTGATGGTGTCGCTGACCTACGGCTTCGGCGTGGCGCTGGCCGGGCTGGCCGGCGTGCTGGCGGCACCGATCTACCAGGTGTCGCCGCTGATGGGCTCCAACATCATCATCGTGGTGTTTGCGGTGGTGGTGATCGGCGGCATGGGCTCGATTCTCGGCGCCATCGTTACCGGCCTCGGCCTGGGTCTGCTGGAGGGGCTGACCAAGGTGTTCTATCCCGAGGCCTCCAACATCGTGGTGTTCGTCATCATGGCCGTGGTGCTGATGGTGAAGCCGGCCGGCCTGTTCGGACGGGAGAAATAAGCCATGACCATGCAAACCCAGGCGCTGCCGCGGACGGGAATGGGGACGGGATCGCGCAAGGCGCTGCTGCTGGGCGGCGGCTTGCTGCTGGCGCTGGCGGCGCCGTTCCTGCTGTACCCGGTGTTCCTGATGAAGGTGCTGTGCTTCGCGCTGTTCGCCTGCGCCTTCAACCTGCTGATCGGCTTCGCCGGCCTGCTCAGCTTCGGCCATGCCGCCTTCTTCGGCAGTGCCGCCTACATCGCCGCCCACACGGTGAAGGTCTGGAACTGGGCGCCGGAGTTCGGGCTGATCGCCGCCACGGCGGTCGCCGGGCTGATGGGGTTGGTCTTCGGCCTGATCGCCATCCGCCGGCAGGGCATCTATTTCGCGATGATCACGCTGGCGCTGAGCCAGATGGTGTTCTTCCTGGCGCTGCAGCTTCCCTTCACCCATGGCGAGGACGGCATCCAGGGCGTGCCGCACGGCACCCTGTTCGGGCTGTTCGACCTCAACCAGCCGCTGACCATGTACTACGCCGTGCTGGCGATCTTCGTCGGCGGCTTCGCCCTGATCTGGCGCACCGTCCATTCGCCCTTCGGGCAGGTGCTGAAGGCGATCCGCGAGAACGAACCGCGCGCCGTCTCGCTGGGTTACCGCACCGACCGCTACAAGCTGGTCGCCTTCGTGCTGTCGGCTTCGCTGGCCGGTCTCGCCGGCGGGACCAAGGCGCTGGTGTTCCAGCTCGCCAGCCTGACCGACGTGACCTGGCAGATGTCGGGCGAGGTGGTGCTGATGACGCTGCTGGGCGGCATGGGCACGCTGTTCGGGCCGGTGATCGGTGCTGCCCTTGTGGTGACGCTGGAAAGCTACCTCGCCTCCACCAGCCTGCCGGTGCCGGTGGTGATCGGCTGCATCTTCGTCGTCTGCGTCCTGGTCTTCCGCCGCGGCATCGTCGGCGAGATCGTCGCGCGGAGTGGCCGCGGCAGGAAACCGTCATGACTCCGGGGGACTCCTGGGGTGACCAAGGGCGATGACCGCCAAGCCGTACTGCTATCGGAGAGTGTCATGACGAGCAGAGACATCCTGGCCCATCTGGTCGGCTTCAACACGGTCAGTTCGACGTCCAACTTAGCGCTGATTGACTGGGTCCGCGGCTACCTGGAGCGGCACGGCATCCGCTCCGAGGTGATCCGTGACGAGACCGGGACCAAGGCCCATCTGTGGGCGACCATTGGTCCCGACCGCGACGGCGGCATCGTGCTGTCCGGCCATACCGACGTGGTGCCGGTGGACGGCCAGCCCTGGACCAGCGATCCCTTCACCCTGACCGAACGCGACGGCAGGCTCTACGGCCGCGGCACCGCCGACATGAAGGGCTTCATTGCGGTCGCGCTGAATGCCGTGGAGCGCTTCAAGGCGGCGGCGCTCGACCGACCGGTGCATCTCGCTTTCTCCTACGATGAGGAGATCGGCTGCCTCGGCGTGCCGAGCCTGCTGGAGGCGATCGGCCAGCACGGTATCCGGCCGGTCGCCTGCATCGTCGGCGAGCCGACCATGATGAAGCTGGTGGTCGGGCATAAGGGCATCCTGTGCGCCCGCGGGCATGTTCGCGGTTTGGAGTGCCATAGCTCAATGGCCCCGGAGGGCGTCAACGCCGTCCAGTATGCCGCCAGGATCATCGATTTCGTCCGGCGGGAGACCGAGCGGCGGTATAAGGAGGGGCCGTTCGACCACCGCTTCACCCCCTCCACCACCACACTGCATGTGGGCACGGTGCATGGAGGCACCGCCTTCAACATCGTGCCGCGGGATTGTCGGTTCGACTTGGAGATCCGCCATCTGCCGACAGAGGATCCCCACCGGATCCTCCAATCCGTCGAACGCTATTGCCGCGACGTGCTGGAGCCGGAGATGCGCGCCGTCGCTCCTGAAACCGGGATCACGTTTTCCGTGGTCTGCGATACCCCTGGCCTCGCTGCCGATCCCGAATCCGACATCGCTGCGACCGTGCGACGAATCACCGGCGACAATGACAGCGCCGTCGTCGCCTACACCACCGAGGCCGGCCATTACAGCCGGGCGGGCTACCCGACCATCGTCTGCGGCCCAGGATCGATGGAACAGGGCCACAAGCCTGACGAGTTCATCGAAGCGTCGCAACTGGAAGCCGGAGACCGCTTCATGGAGACGCTGGCTGGCATGCTTGGCCGGAAAGATGTTCCGTCGGATAACACGCTACGCTCGGACTGACGATCGTGCCCCTGGCCGTGGTGTAGGAGCGGAAAGGCGCTCATGGCCTCCGGCTGGTCTGGCCGGGATTGCCAGGCGGCCACGGCAGGCAGGCTGGCAAGGGGATGATCGCCGAGCGGGGCGATGGTTTCCAGATGCTATGGGACAGCGTGACGTTGCGGCACGCTGAGGCATTTGGAACCGATGGAGACGCTCCCATGCAGCAGCCCGAGATCGGCCGCTCGACGGCCACCTTCGTTCCCGAAGAAACCCTGGTTGCGGTCATTGAGATGAGCCTGTCCACGTGGCTTGTTGCCGGGCTTGTCCCTGGCGTCGACCGCCGTCCCTTGAAGAAGCTCAGCCCCGACGAGAACGACCTTCTGCTCCTCCTGGATGGCTGGCGCTGCGAGGCGATAGCCGCCGGCCGAACGATCACACGTGTCGTGGTTGCGTACGAGTCCGGCCGTGATGGGTTCTGGCTGGCACGCTGGCTGCGAACCCGAGGCATAGAAGCCCAGGTCATCCACGCCAGCAGCGTAGCGGTGTCGCGTGACCGTCGCCGCGCCAAGACCGACCGGCTCGATACGATGCTGCTCATGCGCGTCCTGCTAGGCTGGTTGCGTGGCGAAGCTGGGCATTGCTCTATGGTGGCCGCGCCAGGGATCGATGAAGAAGACGCCAAGCGTCCGACGCGCGAGCGTGAGAACTTGGTGGCCGAGCGCACCCGGATCGTGAATCGGATGAAAGCGACCTTCGCCCGCCTCGGCATTTGGAACGTCAACCCAGCACTGCGCAAGACGGCCGAACGATTGGACAAGCTACGGACCCCTGAGGGTGGGATGATCCCCGCCAACACGCTGGCAGAACTTCGCCGAGATATAGTCCGGCTTCGGATGGTTGAGGAACAGATCGCCGAGATTGAGCGCGATCGTATGGACCGCATTGCCCAGGCCGCTCCGCAGCGCAGCCGCGCTGACGGTATGCTCCGCATGCTGTCGCGCGTGGTCGGTGTCGGCGTGGAGATGGCCGGCCTATTGGTGCAAGAGATCCTGCTGCGCGATCTGCGGGATCGCCGGGCGGTTGCCCGCTATGCCGAATTGACCGGGTCTCCTGATGAGAGCGGTGCGCGCCGGCGCAAGCGCGGATTATCGGGCGCCGGTAATGCGCGGGTCCGAAAAGCCATGGTCCAACTCGCGTGGCGCTTCCTGGTCTTCCAGAAGGAGAGCGCGTTGGTGAAATGGTATCGGGAACGCACGGCCGATGGCCGGGCGCGAACCCGTATGGCGTTGATCGTCGCACTCGCCCGCAAGCTGTTGATCGCATTGTGGCGGATGGTGAAGACCGGCGAAGTGCCGCAGGGCGCTCTCGTCCGACCTGACCCTGCGACGGCGTAGCTCTCGACGGGACGGCGGCTGTCAATAGCCGCCGGGCTGTCCTGGCGGGTCCGAGGTGGCGGCATCCCGCTACATGACGTGGTCTTCGTACCGTTTTCCAGATAGGGACCGCTGCGCCGGAGCTTGGCTGACGATACGGATGCCTGCATCATGGTACGGGCGTTTTGCCCACCGAATACAAGGTCGCAGCGCACCTTGTGCGCTCTGCAAGCCGGCTGTCCGGGCTAGCCGAACGATGGCACGGAGGAGGTGTTGGACACGGTCAACCCGGTCGGCGAAGTCAGTTCCGAACCCGGATGGTTCAGGAGCGGCGCGGCGACGTCCGCGCCCCAATCCTCGCCGGCAAAGCCGTCACTCAGCAGTCCGACATTGGCCGTCAGGCGAAAGCCTCCTCCGGACGGGCTGGGATAGACAAGTCCCTCCTGCTCCAGGGACTCCAGGATTCGATAGACGGTGGGGCGGGGCAGTTTCAGATTACGTGCGATGGTTGCGGCAAAGGTACCGGGGGTGCGCGTATAGAAGGAGGTCATGGAATCGTTCGTATGCCGCCCCAGCGTCGTCACCACGCGGCCCGGCTGCGCGAGCGCCGCGTCGTAGCCCTTCCCCACATCGTCCAGGTTAAGCAGCTCCATCATCAGGTGATGGACTCCGGTTTTCCCGCTTTCCGCCAGAGCGAGGCTGTGATGGCGCGCGTTCACATGGAAGAAGGACGCCTTGAACGGCTGCAGCACATAGTCGCTCAGCCGGAAGCCCAGGACATCCTGGTAGAACCGCTGCATCTCGTCGAGACGCGGCGTTTCGAGCACGATATGCCCAGGCCGAGCGCTCCGGTGCGAAACCCGGAAATCGGACGTCCGGAGACAAACGGGGTATCCGCGAGTTCCGGTCCGCAAACGCATCCAACCGATAGCCAGCGGGATCGTGGAAGGTGATGCCAGCCGTCACCCCGCGCATCGCCAGCTTCGAGCCCGGCAACGCCGCGACCGTCACCTTCGCGGTTTCCAGCCGGACGGCCAGAGCCTCCAGCGCCGCCGGGCCGCCAACACCCTGGCCGAATCCACCGTCGACGCCATTGCGCGCCTGACCAAGCTGTCGTGGTCGACGGCGTTCCGGTTTCTCGAGACGCTCGAATCGTCCGGCTACATGATCCGCAGCGAAAGCGGCCTCAACAGGCCGGCCTTGCTGGCCCGTTCGCTTGGGGAAGGCTACGCGCGCTGAGGCCTGGGTCGCCCAGTTCGCGGTGCCGCACATCGTCGATCTGTCGCTGCGGCTCGTCTGGCCGATCGACCTGCTGGTCTTCGACAATGATTCCATGCTGATCGTCGAAAGCACCCAGCGGACAAGCCCCTTCTCGATTGATCGGAACATGGTGGGACAGCGTTGGCCGATCCTGATGACGTCGAGCGGACGGGCCTATCTCGCCCATGTCGCGGCGCATGAGCGGAGCAGCATCGTCGAACGGCTGAGAAACAGGGATACGGCCGAGGGGGAACTGGCGCGCGACAGCCGAGGGCCGCGCCTCATGGTCAAACAGGTCCGTCAGGCCGGCTGCGCAACCCGGGAAGGCGGCCTGTTCCCGCATACCAAGAGCATTTCCGTGCCGGTCGTAGCGAAGGGGCAGGTCACCGGCTGCCTCACCATCGTCTGGATCGCGTCCGCCTTGACGCTGGAAGAGGGCGCGATGCGCTTCGCAACGGAACTTAAGTCCGCCGCGGCTCTCATTGTTGCGGATCTCGAACGCGATGGTGAGCCGGGGGATCGATCGGCGCCTACCGGGGAAATGTGCGTCGCGCCCCACTGCATCGCAGATGCCGCTAAACGGAAAAGATGACCTTGCCCTGGTTCGGTGGTTCCTGCGCACTTTGCGTGGATTGAACCGCCGTTCGCTCGCCAAGTGCTTGAAGCGGCCCGCTCCCCAATAGGTCAGCGCGTGATATCCACAAACGGGTTCGGACTCAACTCTGACAGGGAGTCCTGCTTCTGAGCTGATCAACAGCCGGCAGCGTGATCTCGATGGCCAGCCCCCCTTGCGGGGCGCCGGTGGCCACGACCGTTCCACCGTGCGATTCGACGGCACGGCGGGCGATGGCAAGGCCGAGACCGAAGCCTGCCGTCGCCGGGGCCGTGGCATCCAGGCGCAGGAAAGGCTCGAATATCTTGTCGAGCATATCCTCCGGCACGCCGGGACCATGGTCGACCACGGCAACCCGAAGCCCTCCCGGGCCGATGGCGGCCGTGACCTCGACAACCGTGCCCTCGGCGGTGAATTTGACCGCGTTGCGGATGATGTTCTCGAAAGCCCGGCACAGCACCTCGGCCGCAACGGTGCAGACGAACGGACCGTCGGCCGCCAGCCGCACGCCGCGGCCGCAGGCTTCTGCCTCGAAGGCAGCATCGTCGACGATGGCGGCCAGCAGCTCGATCAGATCGACGCGTTCGCGGGAAATCACCTCGGAGCCGACCTCCAGCCGCGCCAGGGTCAGAAGCTCTCCCACCATGGCGTCAAGCCGGTCCGCCTCGCGGTCGATGCGCTCGACCATGGCGGCGGTCTTGCCCGGATTCTGGCGCAGCAGGCCGATGGCCGCCTGCATGCGGGTCAGCGGCGAGCGCAGCTCGTGCGAGATGTCGTGCAGCAGGCGCTGGCGCCCCTCCACCAGCTGCTGGAGCCGGTCGGCCATGCGGTCGAAATCGCTGCCGAGTGCCGCGATCTCATCGCGCCGCCCGCCCATGTGGTGGCGGACGCGGGTGGCGAAGTCGCCACGCGACACCGCATGCAGGGCCCAGCTCAGCGCGCGCAGCGGGCGCGACAGATACCAGGCGAGCAGGCTGCTGAACAGCAACGCCACCAGGCCGCCCGACATCAGCGGCACCAGGATGGGCGGCCGCAGGCTGAGCGTCCCGACGAAATCCAGGGCGGTGACCAGCGTGTAGCGGCGGCCGTCGGCGCCCAGCACGCTGCGGCGGTAACCGGTCAGCGCGGCGGGAGATCCGGCCAGCCGCCGGCCGTCGTCGGCCAGCAGCGCCACGGGGGGAGCCGCCCGACCGGCGTTCCAGGCGGCGATCACCGAAACCGCAGCGTCCGTTCCTGATCGTTCGAGCAACCCTTGCGCCGTCGACAGCAACACCTCGGTCCGCACCGCGTCGGCATTGTCCAGCGCATCGCGATAGCCCGCCAGATGCAGATAGAAGACGCCCACGACGAAGGACAGCACCATCGCCAGCCACAGCGACAGGAACAGCTTCCAGAACAGGCCGCCCCGGTCTGGGCGGAGCAGGCGCCAGGGGGAACGGCTCATAATCAATCGACCACCAGCTGATAGCCCATGCCGCGCACCGTCTGGATCCAGGACCGGCCGTCGCCGCGGGTGCCCAGCTTCTGCCGGATGCTGCTGATGTGGACATCGATGCGCCGGTCGAACGGGCTGAGCGGCCGGCCCAGTGCACGCTGCGACAGGTCCTGCTTGCTGATCAGGTGGCCGGCGCGGCGGGCCAGAACCTCCAGCAGGTTGAATTCGGTGCCGGTCAGGTCGAGCGTCCGACCCTCCAGCGTCGCCGTGCGGCTGCCGGGGCACAGCAGCAGCGGCCCGGCCTCGACGGTGGCGGCGGCCATCGCCAATGCCGGCTGCGGTCCGGTGCGGCGCAGGATGGCGCGCAGGCGCGCAACCAGCTCGCCCGGGGTGCAGGGCTTCGGCACATAGTCGTCGGCGCCGAGGTCGAGACCGGTGATGCGGTCGATGTTGTCGCCGCGTGCCGTCAGCATCAGCACGGGAACGCGGCTGGATTGGCGGATGCGGCGCAGCGTCTCGATCCCGCTGAGGCGCGGCATCATCACGTCCAGCACGACAATGGCATAGCCGCCGCCCAGCGCCGCGGCGACGCCATCCTCGCCGTTGTGGACGGCGTGGCCCTCGAAGTTCTCCTGCGCCAGATATTCGACGAGCATCGCCGTCAGGTCGACATCGTCGTCGACAAGCAAGACCTTGATCATGCCACACAGTCGATCCGGGAATGCGGGGCTGTCAACGGCAATGAACTCCCGCGAAAGCGGTACCCGTCAACCTTTACCTAACTTTACGCTCACTTAACCCTGCTTGACACAGCGCCACGCTATATCGGGCCAACCGATATGCTGATGGACCTTTGTGTGGCATGCGCAGTCTGTTTCGAAACGCCGCGGCGATGACCGCGGCCCTGGCGCTGGGAGCCTGCGCGGCCGGGCCCGATTACGACGCACCGGTGGCGACGACGACGACATGGTCCGCACCGCTGCCGGCCCGGGTGGGCACCGCATCCCTGGTGGGATGGTGGGACCACTTCCGCGATCCGGTGCTGACCGGCCTGCTCCAGGCGGCGGAGGCGGACAGCCCGTCGCTGGCCGAGGCCTGGGCGTCCATCGCCAAGGCGCGCGCCACGGTGACGCAGGACCGTGCCGACCGGCTGCCCGCCGTGACGGTCGGCGGCTCGGCCCAGCGGGCGAATCAGTCGGCACTGGGCAGGGTCGCCACCGCGAACACGCTGACCGGGACGCTCGACGCTTCGTGGGAACTCGACCTGTTCGGCAAGCTGCGCCACACCCAGGAGGCCGCAGAGGCGCGGCTGGAGGCGCGCACCGACGACTGGCACGACGCCCGCGTCTCGCTGGCCGCCGAGGTCGCCGACGACTATGTGCAATACCGTGCCTGCCGGCTGCTGGCCCGCGCCTATGCCGACGAGGCGGCGTCGCAGGCCGATACCGCGCGGGCCACCGCCACCAGCATGCGGGCCGGCTTCACCTCTCCGGTCAACGGGTCGCTGGCCGAGGCGAGCGCCGCCAGCCTGCGCGCCAGCGCCGTCGAACAGCAGGCCGAATGCGACGTACTGGTGAAAGCGCTGGTTTCGCTGACCGGGCTGGACGAAGCCGACCTGCGCCGCCGGATGCGGGAGCCGGCGGACGCACCCCCGCCCTTGCCCGCTCCGGAGGGTTTCGCGGTCGACAGCGTGCCGGCGGCGGTGCTGACGCAACGGCCAGACCTCGCCTCGCTGGAGCGGGAACTGGCGGCGGCCAGCGCAGAAATCGGCGTGGCAGAGGCCGACCGCTATCCCAGCCTGTCCTTCAGCGGCGAGATCGCGCGCTCCGGCACGGCGTTGGGCAGCCTGATGACGACATGGCTGCTGGGGTCCTCGCTGACCGCACCGCTGTTCGATGCCGGCAAGCGGGCCGCGGCGGTGGACAGCGCGAGGGCCGCCTATGATTACCAGCTGGCTGCCTATCGCAGCGGGGTGCGCACCGCCATCCGCGAGGTGGAACAGGCGCTGGTCCGGCTGGATGCCGCCACGCGGCGCACCGGCGACGCCCGCACCGCCGCCCAGGGCTACCGCACCTATTTCGAGGCGATCGACCGCAACTGGCGGGCCGGCGGGGCCAGCCTGCTTGACCGCGAGGAAGCCCTGCGCAACGCGCTGAACGCCGAGATTTCCCTGATCATCGTACAGCGCGACCAGATCGAATACTGGATCGCCCTCTACAAGGCGCTGGGCGGCGGCTGGCAGGCGGGAACGCCGGCCAGGGCACCCGCGCAAACCGCCGCCCGAGCCACCACACCGGACACCCGGAAGAGCGGAGACGCATCGTGAGCCTCCTCACCCGCAAGCAGATCATCGGATTTGCGGCCGGACTTGGGCTGGCCGCCGCTGCCGGCCTTGCCGCAGCTCTAGGCGAAACAGAGACCGGACCGCGGGACGGCACCGTCACCCGGCCCGCCGTATCCACCACGCGCAACAGCGTGCTGACCGTCACAGCGACCGTTCCTCGTCTTGAGGACTGGACGCAGACCCTGCCGGCCAGTGGCGCCTTGGCGGCGTGGCAGGAAGCGGTGATCGGCGCCGAGACCGGAAACCTGCGCATCACCCAGCTGTTCGCCGACGTCGGAACCCAGGTCACCCGTGGACAGGAACTGGCGCGGCTGGCTCAGGACAGCGTGCAGGCCGATGTCCGCAAGCAGGAGGCGCTGGTGGCGCAGGCCAGGGCATCGCTGGCGCAGGCCCAGGCGAACGCCAAGCGCGCCCGTCTGGTCAAGGGCAGCGGCGCGCTGTCGGACCAGCAGGTGACCGAATACCTGATCACCGAAGAGACGGCGAAGGCCAGCCTGGCATCGGCCGAGGCCGACCTGGACAGCAGCCGCATCACGCTGGCGCGAACCAGCATCCGGGCGGTGGATGACGGGGTGGTGACCTCCCGCTCCGCCACGCTGGGCACGGTGGTGTCGGCAGGGACCGAGCTGTTCCGGCTGCAACGGCAAAGCCGGGTGGAATGGCAGGCGGAGTTGGACGCCCGTCAGGTGCCGCAAGTCCGGTCCGGCCAGACCGCGCGGGTGACCCTGCCCGACGGGCGGACGGTGGAGGGAACGGTGCGGCAGGCGGCCCCGGCGCTCAACAGCGGCACCGGTCGCGGCATCGTCTATGTGGCACTGCCGGCCGGAAGCGGCGCATTGGCCGGCGGCTATGCCAGCGGCAGCATCGAGTTGGGCAATAGCCCGGCGCTGACCCTGCCGCAATCCGCCGTGGTTCTGCGCGACGGGCGGTCGCAGGTCTTCACCATCGGCGAGAACGGCCGGGTAACCCGGCAGATCGTCGCCACCGGACGGCGGCAGGGTGACCGGGTGGAGATCCTGTCCGGCCTGTCCGCCGATGCGCAGGTGGTGGAGACGGGCGGCGCCTTCCTGTCCGACGGCGCGACGGTCACCGTCGCGCCTCCGCCGTCCGCCGATGTCGGTCACGGACCGACGGATGTCGCCACCCTGCCCGCAGCCGTGACCGGAGGGCGTTGATCATGAATCTGTCCACCTGGTCGATCCGCAACCCGGTTCCGTCGCTGCTTCTGTTCATGCTGCTGACCCTGCTCGGCCTGATCGGCTTCGACCGGCTCGGCATCCAGCAGTTCCCGGACATGGACCTGCCCACCATCACCATCAGCGCGTCGCTAGAGGGTGCGGCACCGGCGCAGCTGGAGACGGAGGTCGCCCGCAAGATCGAGGACAAGCTGGCCTCGCTGAGCCGGATCGAACACATCACCACCACCATCACCGACGGCGCCGTGTCCATCAGCGTCACCTTCGACATCGACAAGAACGGCGAGGAGGCGCTGAACGAGGTGCGCAACGCGGTGGACGGCGCCAAGGCCGACCTGCCGGCCAGCATGACCACGCCCAGCGTGTCGAAGGTGACGGCGGAAACCCGCGCGCTGCTGACCTACAGCGTCCGGTCCGACCGGCTCGACGAGACGGACCTGTCCTGGTTCATCGACAACGACGTGACCAAGGCGGTGCTGTCGGCCAAGGGCGTGGCCGGCGTGACCCGGATCGGCGGCATCGATCGCGAGGTCCATGTCGACCTCGATCCGGCGCTGATGGCCGGGCTGGGGGTGACGCCGTCCGACGTGTCGACCGCGCTGAAATCGGTGCAGGCCGACAATTCCGGCGGTCAGGGCGAGATCGGCGGCAAACGGCAGTCGCTGCGCACGCTGGGCGCCGTCGGCACGGTGGAGGAGGTCGCCGCCATCGCCGTCCCGCTGTCGGACGGCCGACATGTCCGGCTCGATCAGGTGGCGCGGGTGAGCGACGCGCATGCCGACCGCAGCACCCGTGCCTTCCTGGACGGCCAGCCGGTGATCGCCTTCCAGGTCACCCGCAGCAAGGGCTTCTCCGACGCCGGCGTAGCCGAGGCGGCGCGCAAGGCGGTGTCCAGCTTCGCGGCCGCCCACCCGGAGGTGACGATCACCGAGGCCAGCACCACGGTCACGCCGATCCTGGAGAATTACCGCGGATCGATGCATCTGCTGCTGGAAGGGGCGGCGCTGGCGGTCGTGGTGGTCTGGTGGTTCCTGCGCGACTGGCGGGCGACGCTGATCTCGGCGGTGGCGCTGCCGCTGTCGATCCTGCCGGCCTTCGCCGCCATGCATCTGCTGGGCTTCAGCCTGAACACCGTCTCGCTGCTGGCGCTGGCGCTGGTAGTCGGCATCCTGGTCGACGACGCCATCGTCGAGGTGGAGAACATCGCCCGCCACATGCGCCAGGGCAAATCCGCCCGCGATGCCGCGATGGAGGCGGCCGACGAGATCGGGCTGGCGGTGATCGCCACCACCTTCACCCTGGTGGCGGTGTTCCTGCCGACCGCCTTCATGGGCGGGATCCCGGGCCGCATCTTCCGCCAGTTCGGCGTGACGGCGGCGGTGGCGGTGCTGGCATCGCTGCTGGTGGCGCGGCTGCTGACCCCGATGATGGCAGCGCAGTTCATGAAGGCGCACCCGGCGGAAGAGCGCGACGGCCGGCTGATGCTGACCTACCTCGCCACCGTGCGGGCCTGCCTTCGCCATCCCTGGCGGACGGCCTTCGCGGCGGTCGCCTTCCTCGCCCTGTCGCTGACGATCGTCCCTCTGCTGCCCACCGGCTTCATGCCGGCGCAGGACGACGCACAGAGCCAGGTGACGTTGACCCTGCCGCCCGACGCCGCGCTGGACGACACCACCAGCCTCGCCTTGCAGGCGGAGGCGCTGCTGCGCGGCATGCCGGAGGTGACGGGGGTGTTCACCGCAGTCGGGACGGCGACGATGGGCGGCGGCATGGACGCCACCACGACGACCAGCCCGCGCACTGCATCCCTGACGGTGGAACTGGCGCCACGGTCGGAGCGTCACCGTAGTCAGGCGGCAGTGGAGGCGGAGATGCGCACCCTGTTGCGACGCCTTCCCGGCACGCGGGTCGAGGTCGGGCGCGGCAACAACGGCGAGCAGTTGCAGATCACGCTGGCCAGCGACGACCCGAGCGCCCTACAGCAGGCCGCCGACGCGGTGGAGGCCGATCTGCGCCGGCTGACCGGCATCGGCAACGTCACCTCCGGCGCAGCGCTCCAGCGGCCGGAGATTCAAATCCGGCCAGACTTCGCCCGTGCGGCGGCGCTGGGCGTCACCTCGCAGGACATGGCGGATGCCGTGCGGATGGCGACTTACGGTGACTATTCGTCCTCCATCGCCAAGCTCAACCTGCCCCAGCGCCAGATCGCCGTGCGCGTGCGGCTCGACCCGGCGGTGCGCACCGACCTGTCGGCGCTGGACCAGCTGCGGGTGAAGGGCGCCAACGGAACGGTGGCGCTCGCCTCCGTCGCCGGGATCGGCTTCGGCAGCGGACCATCGCAGATTGATCGCATCGACCGCTCGCGCAATGTTACCCTGTCGGTGGAGCTGGCCGGCCGCGCCCTGGGCGAGGTGATGCGGGAGGCCAAGGCACTGCCGTCGATGAAGGCGCTTCCCGCCTCGGTCCACCTCGTAGAACAGGGGGAACTGGAGCGGATGAGCGAGCTGTTCGGCAGCTTCGGCACCGCGATGGCGGTCGGCGTCTTCTGCATCTATTCGGTTCTGGTGCTGCTGTTCCACGAGTTCCTGCAACCGGCGACCATCCTGGCCGCCCTGCCCCTGTCGGTGGGCGGTGCCCTGTTCGCGCTGCTGGTGGCGGGGATGAGCTTCTCCATGCCGACCGTCATCGGGCTGCTGATGCTGATGGGCATCGTCACCAAGAACTCGATCCTGCTGGTGGAGTACGCGGTGATGGCGCGGCGGGACAATGGGCTGGGCCGGGTGGATGCGCTGATCGGCGCCTGCCACAAGCGGGCCCGCCCGATCCTGATGACCACCATCGCGATGGGCGCCGGCATGATGCCGATCGCGCTGGGGCTGGGCGCCGACCCCAGCTTCCGTCAGCCGATGGCTGTGGTGGTGATCGGCGGGCTGCTGACCTCGACCATGCTCAGCCTGCTGGTCATCCCCGCCCTGTTCCTTCTGGTCGACGACCTCTCGCGGTGGATGGCCGGCTGGTTCGCGCCACGGGGGGCGACAACGACGACCTGAGAACTTGTTTGCAGCGGCTCGGGCCCTTGGAAGTCAGCGCATGAACTCTACAAACAGATACTCAGAAGATAGGGCCTCCAGGAAGCCCGGTGCGGTTCAGATCTTGGCGACCTGCTCGGCGTTGGAGGTCGCCAGCTTGCCTCGCCCGGCATAGAGGCTGCCCTCCAGCCCGACGCGGACGTTGCCGCCGAGGATGGCGCTCAGCGTGACGAAGGACATCTGGTGGCGCCAGGCGGCCAGCACCGACAGGTAATAGTCGTTGCCGAACAGCCGATCGGCCTGCGACCGGCCGTGCACTCCTGCATGCCGGCGTTCAGCTGCCCGCGCACCTCCGGCGTCAGTGCTGGGATACCGAGATCCCGCCACCGGTTCTCCATCTCCGAGTGCCCCGTTTCCCGCACCCGCGTCTTCACCACATGGCGCGAGGCGACCGGCATCGCCCGGAGCGTCTGAACCAGCCTACGGGCGGGTTGTTCAAGTTTGTGGCGTGTCAACCGATCACCAAGTTGACAATATCGCGAAGACTGACAAAGCTCCGCTCGCGGCGGCAATCCCAAGGGTAGCACCCGGCATGGCGCCGACGGCCCGCGCCGTTGGGGTGGGGCCGCGCCTGCCGACCGACATCCTGCGCGCGCTGATGCTGGTCCGCGCCGCCGGATACGCTGCGGGCGGAAGCGGGGCGTCGCCGACGATGCTGCATGCGCTCGTCGCCGCGCTGAACGCCGGCTTTCATCCGCTGGTGCCGTCAAAGGGCTCCATCGGCGCCGACGATCTGGCTCCGCTCGCCCATCTCGGCCGCGCCCTGCTCGGCGACCCGGACGCCGAGGTGGAAATCGGCGGAGACATCCTGCCCGCCGACGCAGCCCTGGCCCGCGCCGGACTGACGCCGCCGGTCCTCGGTCTCAAGGACGGCCACACCGTCGTCGTCGCCAACGCCCTGTCGGTCGGCCAGGGCTGCCTCGTGCTGGAGGATGCCCGCGTGGCGCTGGACGCGCTGGATGCGGCGGCGGCGCTGAGCTGCGAGGGGTTCCGGGCGCAGCTGGAACCCCTCGACCCGCGCGTCCAGCAGGCGCGCCCGGCCCCCGGACAGGCGGAGGCCGCGGCCCGGCTGCGGGCCCTGCTCGCCGGCAGCGGCCTGGAAAAGCCGGGGGCCGCCAGACGCCTTCAGGACCCGTTGAGCTTCCGTTGTCTCGCCCCGGTTCATGGGGCCGCCCGCGTGACGCTGGAAGCCGCGCGCGAACCGGTCGCCATCGAACTGAACGCCGCCGCCGACAACCCGCTGGTGGCGGTGGCCGAAGCGGGAACCGAAGGTGGAATGCTGCACAACGGCAATTTCGACATGACCGCCCTGGTCCTGCGTTTCGAAGCGCTGGGACAGGCGCTGGCCCAGGCGGCGACCATGGCGGCCCACCGCACGATGAAGCTGATGTCGCCCACGGTTTCCGATCTGCCGCGCTTCCTCACCCCGCAGGGCCAGAGCCGCACCGGATTCGCCACCGTCCAGAAGACGATTGCGGCACTGGAGGCGGAAATCCGCCATCTCGCCTTGCCGGCCTCGCTCGGCGTCCTGCCGGTGGCCGATGGCATCGAGGACCACGCCTCGATGGCGCCCGCCGTCGTCGCCAAGACCGGCGGGATCGTCGAGCGTCTGCGCTGGCTGACCGCCATCGAGCTGGCAGCGGCGGCCCAGGCGGTGGACTTGCGCGGCCCCCTCGTTCTCGGCGCCGGTACCCGCGCGGTGCACGCCTTCGTCCGCAGCCTTGTGGCGCCGCTGGAAGAGGACCGTTCGCAAGGACCGGACTTCGAACGGCTGGCGCAGTCGATCGCCGCCGGCGCGTTGCAGCAGGTCCTTGCCGCGGGAGGCTGAACGCCCGGCCGGGACGGGCTCAGAGAAGGAGCCTCAGGGCAGGATCTCGGTGTGCGACAGCACGAGGAACAGCAGGGAGTCGCCGTCGCCGATGTTCACACAGGCATAGGGGACGTCGGCGTCGAAGAGAATGGTGTCGCCGGCAGCCAGCCGGTGCAGGACGCCGGCTACCCGAAGCTCCACCACGCCCTCCGCGACGACCAGATGGGCGGCGATCCCCGGCGGATGCGCACCGCCGACCTCGCTGCCGCCGGGATGCAGGCGGATCTCGAAGACGTCGGCCCCCCGTCCCTCCCCCGGCGGGGCCAGCAGCCGCGACTGGACCAGCCCATCCGGGGAAACCAGCCGCTTGGTCTGGGATTGGCGCACCACCACCACCCCGCCCTGCTCGGTGAACCGGGTCAGCGATGCCAGCGTGACATCCAGCGCACGGGCGATCTTCCACAGCACGGTGATGGTCGGTGCGCTGCGCCCAAGTTCGATCTGGCCCAGCATCGCCCGGCTGACCCCGGACAACCGCGCCAGCCGTTCCAGCGACAGACCCTGGCGGGTGCGCAAACGCCGCAGATGACGCCCAAGGATAGCAGGGATCGCGTCCTCGGCGGATGGAGCATAGTCGTCGTTCGCCACGCTCACAGATCATCCTCTCCGCTTGAACGGGCTTATGTGCACGGCCACATTTCCCGCTTAAGGAGAAGAGAATATCTCCTTTAGCCTATTCATCAAGTAGATTTAACGTCGCAGCGCAATTGCTTGGCATCAAATCACAAAATCGAATCGTTCATTCTGTCTGCGTTCATGTTCGGCGACCAGCTGGCCGATCAGGCCGGCGGCGGCCGGCGCCGGTTCCGGCCGGCCGACAAGATAGCCCTGGATCAGACGGCAACCGTTCGCCGCCAGCCAGGCATGCTGGGCCGGCGTCTCCACCCCCTCGGCGACCAGGGTCATCGACAGGCTGCGCGCCAGCCCGATGATGGCGCGGGCAACCGCCTGTCCACCGGCATTGTCCAGTTCCGCCGCGCCCAGATTGCGGGTGAAGGACCCGTCCATCTTCAGCACGTCGAACGGCAGGCTGTTCAGATAGCTGAGGCTGGAATAGCCGGTGCCGAAATCGTCCAGCGCCAGCCGCACCCCCAGCCGTTTCAGCCCGGTCAGCACATGGCGGCTGTAATCCATGTCCTCGATCAGCAACCCCTCGGTCACCTCCAGCACCAGCAGGGCGGGATCGATGCCGGTCACCGCCAGCACGGTCCGCACATCCTCCAGCAGGGCGGGGTCGCGAAGCTGACGGGGCGACACGTTGACCGCGATCTCCAAAGGCGGCCCCCCACCGTCCGCCCATGCCCGGATCTGTCGGCAGGCGGTTTCCAGCACCCATCGGCCGATGGGCAGGATCAGCCCGCTCGCCTCGCACAAGGGAATGAACACCGATGGCGGAACGGGCGCCGCATCGCCTGACGGCTGCCAGCGCAACAGGGCCTCCACCCCGACGGGACGACCTCCGGCCGCCTCGACCAGCGGCTGGTAGACTAGATGGAACTCGCCGCGATCCAGCGCGCCGGCCAGCAACCCGCGCAGCCGGGTCCGCTCGGCCGCCGCTTCCATCATCGCCGAGTCATACTGGCAGACCGTGCTGCCGCCGCGCTCCTTGGCCCGGTACATGGCCAAGTCGGCCATGCGCAGCAGATCATCAACACCTTTGGCCTGGACGGGATAGCGGACCAGACCGATGCTGACGGTCAGCCGGTGCCGGCCGCCGGCAAGTGGAAATGGTTCGGCCATCGCCCGCAGCAGGGCATGCGAGGCCGCGGCAACCGTCCGGTCGTCGCCCTCCTCGACGACGATGGTGAACTCGTCGCCGCCCAGCCGGGCGATCGTCGGTCCGGGTCCCAGCACATCCCGTAGCCTGCGGGCCACCACAACGAGAAGCTCGTCGCCCACCGCGTGGCCGAACTGGTCGTTGATCTCCTTGAGGCCATCGAAATCGAGCAGCATCACCGACAGCTGGGTGCCGTCCTGCCGTGCCGCCGCAATCGCCTTCTCCAGGCGCCGGTGCAACTCCACACGGTTGGGAAGGCCGGTCAAAGGATCAAAATGGGCCAGCCAGGCGATCCGGTCCTCCACCGCCTTGACCTGGGTGATGTCGCGGAACACCAGCACACCGCCGATCGTCCGTCCATTCTGCACCAGGGGGCGGGCATTCACCCGCAGCCAGACGCCGGTGCCGGCCGCAACGCCGTCCGTCTGCGGTCCGCCGGAAGGGACCGCGGCCAGATACAGGCTCTCCCGGTCCATCGTCTCGCCCCGGATCGCCCGGCCCATCGGCCAAAGAGCTTCCGGGCATGGGCTGACTCCGTCCTCCAGCCTCAGGCGGTTTCCGAAATGCGCATCGAAGGCAACGCCGCTCAATGGGCCGAAAATCGCCTCCGCCGCCGGATTGGCGGTCAGGATGCGGCCGTCGCAACCGGCGACGCACACACCCTCCGCCATATTGTCGAGGACGAGACGGAGGATGGGCGCCACGCCGGCGTCCTCAGATTGCACAATCGGCGGAGGCGCCCGACGAAGGGACGAGTGCGGCATGGGAGTCACCATTTCCATGTCACATGAAGGAGAATTATTATCCATAGTGTGTATTGTTATAATAGTACATATTTTTCGTGTTTTAATGTGCGCCATATCTCCCGGATGCAGATCACTTCTCAAGTCTTTACCGAGATTCCACAGGACTTCGAACGTCGCGTGAACAACCTCAAGAAGGCTACCCATGCATTTCACTATAAACACATATGAACAAAGCCAACAAAAATCCCGGGATTCAATAGAGAATACTCCGATATCAGGGTTCGGCCTAATTGAACGGAGATCTGTCCGTTATAGCGGATCAATCGATCCGCCCTGTTTTACCGGTGCTTGAGACGAAGCCGGAAGCTGTGCATGGTCGGCCTTGCCCCCGATGCCGGGGATGCGGCCGCCGCCGGCGGACCGCATCCCGAGGCGAGGGCTTCGCCTTTCCGCCGGTCAGCCTGGACCCATCCCCCGCAACGGCGCCTCCACGCAACCACCACGGTCGTCGCCGTCGCGTGCCGTCGGAGCGCCTTTCAATGCCGTCGCCCTTTCCAAGGAGCCGATTCCCATGTCCGAAGACACCGAGCTGCGCCGAACATTGAACGAGCAGGCGGCCCGCCAGCTCGCCAACGCCACGAAGACACGGGCGCAATGGTCGGGCATCACGCCGCGCTGGCTGGTGTCCTTCCTGCCCTGGACACCGGTCGAGGCCGGCATCTACCGCCTGAACCGCGTCATCGACCCGCAGGGGCAGGTGCGGACCGAGGTCGAATGCAGCCCGCGCAACGACGCCGACCTGCCGGAAACCTTCGTTCCCTACGATGAAAGCCCGCGCGAATATTCGCTGAATGCGGTCACGACGGTGCTGGACGTTCAGACCCGGGTGTCCGACCTCTACAGCCACCCGATCGACCAGATCCAGGAACAGCTGCGGCTGCTGATCGAAAAGGTGAAGGAGCGCCAGGAAAGCGAGCTGATCAACAACGCCGAATATGGCCTGTTGACCAACGCCGCCCCGGGCCAGCGTATCAAGACCCGCAAGGGCCAACCCACGCCCGACGATCTGGACGAATTGATCACAAAGGTGTGGAAGGAGCCGGCCTTCTTCCTGGCCCATCCGCGCGCCATCGCCGCCTTCGGCCGCGAATGCACCCGCCGCGGCGTGCCGCCGCCCACCGTCACCCTGCACGGCTCGCCCTTCCTGACCTGGCGCGGCCTGCCGCTGATCCCCAGCGACAAGCTGCATGTCACGCCGGACGGCCGGACCAACATCCTGCTGCTGCGCACCGGCGAGGCGAAGCAGGGCGTCATCGGCCTGTTCCAGCCCGGCGTTCCGGGCGAGGTGGCGCCAAGCCTGTCGGTCCGCTTCATGGGCATCAACCGCAAGGCGATCGCGTCTTACCTGATCTCGCTCTACTGCTCGGCCGCGATCCTGACCGAGGATGCCATCGGCGTGCTGGAGGATGTCAATGTCGGCCATTATTACGACTATGCCTGAGTCCGCCGGCTTCCCTGCCGACTCACTCACCCTGCCGCCGTCACCGGCGGCAGGGGATGGCGATTTCGCGGGCTCGCCCGATATCGGCCTGATCGCCCGGCTCGCCAACCAGTTCTTCCAGGCGCTGCCCAACGGACTTCCATCAGCCGGCCTTCCATCCGCTGGCCCGCCGTCGGGCGGCCTGCCGGCGACCATCGGCGCGGTTCCGCCGCCGGCTGCGGTTTCCGCCGTCCAGGTGCCGGGACCAGTTCCGGCCGCGCCCTCCCTTCCGCCCGCAGCCCCCCCGGCCGGTCCATCGGCGAACCCGGCATTTGCGGCGGCAGCAGCCCCAAACCATCCGATCTCCCCGGCCGGTGATGGCGGGCTTGGCGCCATCCTGCATTCGCTGGGCGGCGCGCTGTCTCTGGTGCCGCCGCTGGCTTCGCCCCTGCCGGCTGCAGTCCCTTCGACCCCGGCGACCACCACCCCGGCACTGCCGTCGGGAAATCCATATTTCCTCGGAAGCGGCCCTGCCGGCGCGACGGTGCCGTCCAGCCCCGCCGCCATCGGTGTGCCGGGCATCTCCCCACCCACGGTTCCCGCCGCCCCCGGCCAACTGGTCGATGTCGGCGGACTGTCGGTCCAGCTGCGCGCCGATCAGGTCCCCGACCTGCCGCCGCAGGCCAGCCCGGTCTTCGACCCGCATGCCGCCCGGCGCGACTTCCCGATCCTGAACCAGACGGTCAACGGCAAGCCGCTGATCTGGCTGGACAACGCCGCCACCACGCAGAAGCCGCAGGCGGTGATCGACCGGCTCGCCCGCTTCTACGCGGAGGAGAATTCCAACATCCACCGCGCCGCCCATGCGCTGGCGGCCCGCGCCACCGACGCCTATGAGGATGCGCGCGAGAAGGTCCGCCGCTTCGTCGGCGCCGCCGATACCCGCGAGATCGTCTTCGTCCGCGGCGCCACCGAGGCGATCAACCTCGTCGCCAAGGCCTGGGGCCGCCAGTTCGTCCGCGAGGGTGACGAGATCGTCGTCACCTGGCTGGAGCATCATGCCAACATCGTTCCCTGGCAGCAGCTCTGCGCCGAAACCGGCGCCCGGCTGCGCGTGGTGCCGGTCGATGACGACGGCCAGATCCGGATGGACGACTACGCCCGCCTGCTGGGACCACGCACGAAGCTGGTGTCGCTGACGCTGGTGTCGAACGCGCTCGGCACCGTCACCCCGGCGGCGGAGATGGTGGCGATGGCGCGCGCCGCCGGCATCCGCACCCTGGTCGACGGGGCGCAGGCGGTGTCGCACATGCCGGTGAACGTCCAGGCGCTGGGCTGCGATTTCTTCGTGCTGTCGGGCCACAAGATGTTCGCCCCGACCGGCATCGGCGTACTCTATGGCCGGCTCGACGTGCTGGAGGGCATGCAGCCCTGGCAGGGCGGTGGCAACATGATCGCCGACGTAACCTTCGAGAAGACCGTCTACCAGCCGGCGCCGATGCGGTTCGAGGCGGGCACCGGCAACATCGCCGACGCGGTGGGGCTGGGGGCGGCCATCGCCTATCTGGACCGGATCGGCATGCCGGCCATCGCCGCCTACGAACATCATCTGCTCGAATACGCCACCGCCGGCCTGCTGACCGTGCCCGGCCTGCGGCTGATCGGCACCGCGCGGGAGAAGGCTGGCGTGCTGTCCTTCGTGCTGGACGGCTGCAGGACGGAGGACATCGGTCGCGCGCTCGACCGCGAGGGCATCGCCGTGCGCTCCGGCCATCACTGCGCCCAGCCGATCCTGCGCCGCTTCGGGGTGGAAAGCACGGTGCGCCCGTCGCTGGCCTTCTACAACACCTGCGAGGACATCGACGCGCTGACCGCCGCCCTCCACCGCATCCGGGCCGAGCTGGTCCGGCGCGGACAGCGGTCGTGAGGAAGACGCCCATGGCCCGCATCGTCACCCCGACCTGCTTCGCCGCCGCGTCGCGGACCCCAGAACGGACGGCGGCGGGCGACCGGGCGGAAGCCGCGCTGTGGACGAGGCTGCGAGAGGATGCCGAGGATACTGCCGGCCGCGATCCGCTGTTGCGCAGCTTCATCCACATCGCCGTGCTGTCGCATGAAAGCTTCGGATCGGCCCTGGGCGGCCATCTCGCCCGCAAGCTGGGCGACTGGTACATCTCGGCGGAGCGGCTGGCCGACCTCGCCGAGACCGCCTATGCGGAGGAACCGGCGATCGTCGCAGCGGCGGTCGCCGATCTCGGCGCCATCGTCGCCCGCGACCCGGCGGCCGACGGCTGCCTGACGCCCTTCCTCTATTTCAAAGGCTTCCACGCCCTGCAATGGCACCGCGTCGCCCACTGGCTGTGGCGGCATGGGCGCACTGAACTCGCCCATTTCCTGCAAAGCCGCGTGTCGGAGGCCTTCGCCGTCGACATCCATCCTGCGGTGCCGTTCGGCTGTGGCGTTCTGATCGACCATGGCACCGGTGTCGTGATTGGCGAGACGGCGGAGGTCGGCGACGACGTGTCGATCCTCCAGGGCGTCACCCTCGGCGGCACCGGCAAGGAGCATGGCGACCGCCATCCCAAGGTGCGCGACGGTGTGCTGCTGGCCGCCGGCGCCAAGGTGCTGGGCAACATCGAGATCGGCCGGCATGCCAAGGTCGGTGCCGGCAGCGTGGTGCTGAAGCCGGTTCCGCCCGGCGCCACCGTGGCCGGGGTACCGGCCAGGATCGTCGGCTGGACCAACTCGCCACAGGCCCCGGCGGAAGAGATGGACATGAGCCTGCCGGAGCCGGATTACACGATCTGAGCACCGCCAGAGGGAGTTGCGGAAGGCTGTGGTTCCATGCTTGAACCTTCCCACCCTATTCTTATCGCGATATATAGCAAATTATATTTGTTTATTATGTGTTTTAGTTACTATTTATTTTATATGCTATTGATGTCTATAGCCCGATTTATAAGTAGATATAATGGGAGCGGCAGAGTGTAATGAAACTGTTCCGACTGGTGGCCGTGGCCTCCCTTGCAGCCCTGATGAGCGGTGCGATCGCCGGTGCGGCTCAGGCCGACGCCACGCTCGACCGGATCAAGCAGCGCGGCAGCCTGGTCGCCGGTGTCATCCTGTCCGGCGCGCCCTTCGGTCCCCTCCCCCGCCCCCGGTACCCCTGCCCGACAATCTGGCGTCCCTCTACCGGGAGCGGATCGCCGAGCTGGCGGCGACACTGGAGGACCCGGACCACCGGATCGAAACACGCGACCGGCTGCGTCCGCTGATCGAGCGGGTAGCGGTGCGTTTCAGCACTGCCGATGCCCGCGGCGTCGAGATCGAATTGGAGAGCGATCTGGTGGCGTTGCTCAGCCTCGGGCTGAGCCCAAACGCACCGAAGGCCGGCGCTGCGGGAGCGGCCGGCCTTCGGGAACGGGTGCGTTCGGTAATGGTGGTTGCGGGGGCAGGATTTGACCTTTACCGAACTCACAGCGCTGGGCACTGAACTGAACCGTCCCTCGGCCGCAAGCGCCGCAGGTTGCGGACGATAGCTGGCCCAAACTTCAAAACCTGGTGCCGGACCGCTTCGTAAGTCACGTCCATACCGCGCTCCGCCAGAAGCTCCTCGACATAGCGGTAGCTCAGCGTGAAGCGCAGATGCTACCTGGCCGCATACTCAATCACGGCAGGAGGGAACGGACGGCGGGCATACGAGATCGACGACATCCGATGAGGATAATGTAACGATCGGCGAACCGCCATCACTCCCGTGATATCGCCGTCTCAAGGTATCCGTGGCCGAACTGCGCCGTCCATCATAGTCGGTGCCAACGAGTTGACTGTGCCCCGCCGACAGCTCACCCGTAAATTTTGTGCAGCAACCGCGGTCACGATATTTGGCAGCATCACTTACCGGCCGTCATCGCGGCGCACCTTTCCGAATGACGGATGTGCTGAACCATGGAATGCAGATATGGAGACATGTGTTCGAACATACTCTTGTAGCCGCTGCAGAGATGATTGTGCCAATGGTCGTCAACGCGTCGGATGCGGTGTTTCGGACATCCCCCATGGCAGGCGAACCGCCATTCGCATTGGACGCAGGTGCGCGGAAGATCGGCCTTCGCCATGCCGAATGCGCGCTGCTGCCGGCTTTCGACTAGTGAAGCGAGGTTGTGCTTGCGGACGTTGCCGAGCTTGTTCGCGGGATAGACATAATGGTCGCAGGAATAGATGTCTCCATTCAACTCGATGACCAGGCCGAAGCCGCAAGTCGCCTGCATGACACATAGACTGGGCTTCTCGCCCAGCCATGCGGCAAGTGCATTCTCGAACAACTGCACATGGACGCGACCAACATCCTGTCGGACCCATTCGTCGAAGACCCCGATCATGAAGCGACCGTACTCCTCTCCCGAAACCGACCAGTCGGTGACACTAGCCGTCACATCATCCGACTGAGGATGGGCGAGTTCGCCGGAGTCCCTCCCGCAGGCCCGCCGTTCGACAGCAGGGATGAATTGGATAAAGGTCGTACCAAGGTCACGCGTCAGGTAGCGATAGACCTCACCCGGATGCTTGGCCGTAGTCGAATTTACGACGGCAAGAATATTATACTCGACTCCAAATTTCTTGAGACGCTCCAACGCACTCGCCGCGCGGTCGGAAACACCGGCGCCATTCCTCAGCTTTCGGTGGCGGTCATGAAGCTCCGGCGGGCCATCGATCGACAGCCCAACAAGAAATCCGTTGTCCGACAAGAACGTGGCAAAGGCGTCATCAATGAGCAGGCCATTGGTCTGGAGTGAGTTCCTGATAACCTTGCCCTTGCCATACCTTGCCTGAAGCGCAAGCGCCCTCTCGAAAAAGGCGATACCGGCGATCGTCGGCTCGCCTCCTTGCCACATGAACTCGACTTCACGCGCCGGCGTCGCGTCTATGTAGTTCCTGACGTAGGTCTCGAGTATTTCGTCGCTCATATGCCGCTGCGGCGCAGAAGACTTCAGCGTACCTTCTTCTTTTTCAAGATAAAAACAATAGTCGCAGGCGATATTGCATCGGTAGCCGGTCGGCTTCGCCATCAGATGAAATGGACGACGTGCTTTCCGGCGAGTTCCTGACATTTCTTCACCCCATCCCCACACCGAGCACCAAAAGACGGAAAGTCACGGCTACTTGCCATGTCCGGGTCCCGATGCGCATCGTATCATGTCGTTTCGGTTGAGGCGTGAACCCCAATCTCTGGCCAGCAGTTCGCCAGTCAAAAGGCAAAGACCTTGCGCGGTTGACATCGAGCGCTCCAAGCCCGGAAAACACGGCGGCCGGGAGATAGGAAGCAAGTCCCTGCGCGGCGGGACACGATGCATCGGACACCGGGATAACGACAGTCACGACGGCGCGCTCATAGCTGCCCACTTTGTCCCGCCGCAACTTGATTTCCACCCAAAGCGGGAGTCCCGAACGTCGTCTACAGATAGGCTGCCTCAGAAATGCTGCGAAACGATGAGGTTTGCAGCATCGCCCAGGGTAGCCCATCTGTCGGCGTATCCGGGCAAACCTGCTCAGGGAGAAACGACCTGCAAAACGATTCTGGAAATATGGGGAAAGCCGGCGATGCTGCTGGCGCAGAACGCCACGAGGGCAATGGCGGATGGCAATCCGAACGAGGAATGGCTGCGGTGGGAAACGATTTCGGAACCGACGACGCGGCGGCTTCGGGCCATGCGGTACACGGTGAAGATGAAAATCAGGAGAGTTAATAGAGCCAATGCCAGAAAAGCATTCTGTTCCTTCAGGCGCAGTCGTAGAACGATCAACAGAATCGTGCACATACCGGCAAACGTCCTGAACCATGCCAGAGATGTCCTTTCCATTTGAAGGCCAGGATCTCTGTTTGAAACAGTTAAGATGTTTTCAGACATTTGACATATTCCATATTACAATACAAATGATGACGCCCATCGTAAAGCTCACGATCCTCTGCGCTGGCGTGTATTGCAGGTCGCTGTTCAGCCGCATCGCTTTCTCGTTGCCTTGCCAGCGCCAATATCCGTATACGGCGAGCGCCAACGAGCAGAGATACAGGACAAGCGCGAGGTTTTCGCGGATAGTCGTCGTTCCGATGTTCACAAGTCCCTGGTCGAGGGCTACCCCACCGGCCAGGAAGCCAAGCGATGTGCGGATCCATGCAAGGAACGTACGCTCATTTGCCAGCGTAAACCGGTAATCAGGAGCCTTGCCAATTTCTGACATCTTCATTTTGGAATGCCTGACGGATTTTCAGCGCGTGTTTTTGTTGCTGTTGGCCTGGAGATCGCCGCGCAGGGCGCATCCCCAGGATGCTTCGGCTTCTCGTCATACGACGCGGTGAGGAAACGACCGGCTGCCGTGGCAGCCCGGGCGACCGAAGGCGACCTGCCCGGAAGCTCGCGGTTCCTTCGCCGGGGATGGTACGATGAACGATTGCCGTCACAGCTCCAATCGTCGGAAGGCTTCGTCCGGTGCATCGTGGAGACGCATGATTTCCATCATGCCGGCCGTCAGACGGCCGACCACCTCCCCGTCGTCGATCGGCGAGACCTGGGTCGGATCCGTCAGGAGATCATAGAGAACCGTTTGCGAGTCCTTGAACGAAAGCCCTTGCGGCGGCTCCTTCGCTTTGTTGCCGGCATAGGCCGGAACCTTCAGCAACGGCATGCCCTGAGTGAAATCGAAGGGGTCTACGAGTTCGGCCGCGGACAACTCTTCGGTCGAGAAGAAGCTCTTCATGTGCAGCGGGATTAGCACATACTCGTACAATTCCTGCCCGACCATGTCCGTCGGGTAGCGGAAATAGACATACCGTCCGTCCGTCACGTTTGTCGCCCCGCCGAACATTCCGAAGATCGCGACATCGCGGATCGTGCTGTCGTTGTCGAGCACTGGCAGCAATGACCGGCCGGTGACCGTTGCCGGCGCCTGAACGCCAAAGCAGTCCAGAATGGTCGGCATCAGGTCGATGGTCTGGGTAAGGGCCTTGCGCCGGCCATCGCAGCGGTGCTCCGGATGCCAGAAGAACAAAGGGATGTGGGAGATTTCCTCGTAGAAGGGCATCACGTTCTTCGCCCACCATTCATGCTCGCCGAGCAGGAAGCCATGATCGGTGGTGACGATGAGAGCGGTATCCTTCCACAGATCCTGCTCGTCGAAGACATCGAGCAGGCGGCCGAGCTGTTCGTCGCACAGCGTGAGGAGCGCGGCGTAATTGGCGCGGATCTCCGCGATCTCGGCAGTCGACTCCGTCGTCCGCTTGTAGCGCGGCCAGTCGAGGATCGGGCCGTCATAGCCGCTCGGAAAGCGCTTGCGCAGCCGTTCCGGCGCATGGAACGGCTCGTGCGGGTCAAAGGTTTCCAGGTGAAGCAGCCAGTTGTCGGCGCTCCCGTTGGTTTCCAGGAACTCCAGCGCGGCGTCGAAACACTTCACGCTGGGGAAATCCGCCTCCTCCTTGATGTATTCCCGATTGATCATATAGTTGAGCCGGCCGTCGGTCGGCTCGGCCTGATGCTGCATGGGATGATACATCGCCTTGAACCGGTCGATCGGCGGTTCGACCAGCGCCTTCCATTTGTCCTTCTCCTGCCCGCGGATGTAATCCCAACTGGAATAGCGCTGGTGATAGGTCGCCCCGCCGTCCTCGAAATAGTGGAAGTGATCGGAAATCAGGTGGCTGTAAACGCCTGCTTTTTGCAGCAGTGCCGCGTAGGACGTGTCGTAGGGTTCCAGCGGGCTCCACCCACGATGAAGGAAGTTCAACCGGCCGGTGTGCAGGTCGCGTCTTGCGGGCATGCAGGGGAGGCTGCCGGCGTAGTGGGTGTCGAACACGGCGGCCCGGCGCGACAGGCGGTCGAAATTCGGGGTCGGGATGGCGGTGCCGCCATAGGCTCCCAGCGCATGCCGGTTGAGGCTGTCGAACAGGACGAAAACCATGCGCATCGCAGTCACTCCAGATTATTGACGGCGAGAAAGGCGCGCCAACCGCCATAGGGGCTGATGTCGCGCGCCGCCGGAGCCTCGACCGGATCGCAGAGGTAGCCGTAAACCTCCATTCCGCTTTCCAGCCGCACGCGACCGATCCGGATGGGGCTCTGTACCAGGCTCGCGAGCCTATCGACGGCTCCGGAAGGCAGTTCGTACAATTCGCCGTCGATGGCGGCCCCCGCCTCCATGCCAACCTCGACAAGGCCCGGCTTGAAAGGCGCCCTTTCCCCCCGTGCAAGCAACCGGTAGCAGCGGTCTGTTCGCGCGGTCCCGACAAGGCGAGCGCCTTGATCACGCAACTCTGAATTCCGTGGCAAGCCCGTCAGATGGTTGCCGATCGCCAATATGAAAACAGAATCGGGATGAATGCCTGCTATCGTCATTCTTTCGTCACTCCAACAGAGCTCTTTGAAATGCTCCTGATGCGCAGTCGAGTGAAGAAACAGCAAATTCCTCTCCCGATTGGAATTGGTTCCGATCGAGTGGAGTCGTGGATTCTGCTGGATGCTGTAATGCGCGTTCAGGATGCATGGCCTGCGACTGACCACCGCGGCTCTTTCACGTTACTTGCCGTCGCTCCTTGTTTGCATGTACTGTGAACTTTCGGTTCATCAATGTTACTTAATTGAGACCTTCAGTCCAAGCCAATCGGGCTAACAGGCCGATAACAAAAGAGTATGGAAGGACGTCGTCGATGGAATTGCGTCAACTCCGCTACTTCGTCGCCGTGGCGCGCTTGGGGCATTTCGGCCGTGCCGCGGCGACGCTCCGGCTGGCGCAGCCGGCGCTCAGCCGGCAGGTTGCAAATCTGGAGGCGGAGCTTGGCGTCAAGCTCCTGCAACGCCATTCCCGGGGCGTAACCCTGACCGCGGAGGGGGAACTGATCCTCGGCCGCGCCGAGGCCCTGCTCGCCGAGGCCAGCGCCCTTGCGCAGGACGCGCGTGCACAACAGTCCGAACCACAGGGGTTGGTGACGGTCGGTTTCTCGCCGAGCGTTGCCGAGCAGTTTGCCGCACCGTTGATCATCCGCAGCCTGCAACGCTATCCCAAGGTGCGATTGAGGGTCATGACGGCATCCAGCCCGGTCCTGGAAACCTGGATCCACGAAGGTCAGCTCGACGTCGCCATCCTCAACGGCCCGACGGACCCGTCCCGTTTCCTGCTGACGCCGCTGTTGGAGGAGCCGATTTGCCTGATCGGCCTGCGGGATGATCCGCGCCTTTCGGTGGAACGCATCGACATCGGCTGCCTTGAACATGTCCCGCTGATCGTCACCGGTCCCCCCGACGGACCGATGCAGCGCATCCTGTTCGCCGCACAGGCGAAGGCGGGGCGTTCGTTCGTACCACTTGCACAGGTCGACACTGCGGGTGTCGCACGCCAGCTCGTGTCCGCCGGCGTCGGCCTTATGGTGGATGTGCCGGCGGTCGCACGGGTGGAGCTGGCGGCAGGGCTCTTGAAGGCCGTCCCGATCGCGAACCTCTGCATCCAACGGTTCCTCGCCCGCGACAAGGCGCGCGCCGGCTCCGACACCGTGGCCCAACTGGCCGTGTTGCTGCGGCATTGTGTCACGGACACGATTACCCACAGCATGTGGCCGGATACGGTCAGCCTTCTGGACGAGGTATGAGCCGGGTAACGGGTGGCGCGTCGCGGATGTCCTGTGCCAGGCCATTGCTCCCTTCGCCGCTATCGGCGCCTTCCACCGCGCCCTTTATGAAGCCACCCCTCCGTCCCGGACCGGAATGCTCGACGAGGCGCCAAGCCCGGCCTGACCCACACCGTTCCCAGGCGAGCGTCAGGCCGCCCGGATTGCCGACAGGAAGGACGTGACTTCCTGATGCAGTGCGGCCGCCTTCTCCGACAGCGTCTTGGAGGCACACAGAACCTGTTCGACGGCGATGTCGGTCTGGTTGGCCGCCGCGTTCACGTCACCGATGTTGCTGCTCACCTCCTGGGTACCGTCCGCCGCCTGGGCAATATTGCGGGCGATCTCGCTCGCGGTGGCGTTCTGCTCCTCCGTGGCAGAGGCGATGGTGGTGGTGATTTCGTTGATCGAGGCGATGATGGTACCGATTTCCTCGATCGCCGCCACCGTGCTGACGGTCGCCGACTGCACGCCGGCGATCTGTGCCGAAATTTCCTCGGTTGCCCGCGCCGTCTGGTTGGCAAGGCTCTTGACCTCACCGGCGACGACAGCGAACCCCTTGCCTGCCTCGCCGGCCCTCGCGGCTTCGATGGTCGCGTTCAGCGCCAGCAAGTTGGTCTGATTGGCAATGTCCTGGATCAGCCTGACCACGTTGTCGATGCGCTCGACGGAGGTGGCGAGGTCGCGGACGCTGCTGCCGGTACGCCCGGCTTCGGCGACGGCACGGCCGGCTATCTCATGGGACTGGGCGACCTGCCGGCCGATCTCCTGGATGGCCACGGTCATCTCTTCGCTGGCGGCGGCAACCGTCTGGACGTTGGACGAGGTCTGCGCGGCCGCCACCGCACTGGCGGTCGATCGCCGTCGGGTCTGATCGGCCAGCACAGCCATCAGGTCGGCTGTCTCGCCCAATTCGCCGGACGAATGGCCAAGTGTATCCAGGATATCGGCTGTTCGCAGGTCGAAATCACGGACCAGGGCCTCCAACCGGTGTGTCCGGGCGCTTCTTGCCCTGGCCTCGGCCTCGCTGGCCTCGGCCAGCCTGATGCGCTCGATGGCGCCGGCCTTGAGAACCATCAGCGCTCCGGCCATGTCGTCGAGTTCGTCGCCGGCACCTGCCTGTGGGATGTCGACGGCGAGGTCGTCGGCCGACAGCCTGACGATGGCGGCGGTCATCCGGTGGAGGCGGCGTACGATTTGCCGGAACAGGATGCCCGCCGCGGCGCCGAAGGCGATGATCATGACGGCGATGATTGCCAGCGCCCCGGCCAGACGCCACCAGGCGCCGTTGAGCGCTTCGGCGTTGCTTTCCTTGGCGTGGGCAAGGGCCGCATCCCGCATCAGAAGGATGTTGTTCGCCACCGATCCAGACCAGGGATTCCATTCGGCGAAGGCGATCGGTGGCGCAACCTTGTTCCGGGCAGCTTCGGCTATGGACTGGAATCGCTGCTCGCCGGCGGTCATGACCGTTGTGTTGAGATGCTCAACGGCCTGTGCGAGATCAGGAGGGAGCCCGAGATTTTCAACCGACTTCCGGAGCTGTTGCCAAAGCAGCCCGATCTTGCCGGTCATTTCCGAAACGGCGATGTTACGATCCTGTGACAGTGCAGCCCCGCTCACGAACACGCCGAGCATCGCCGACCTTATGCCGACAAGGTCCCGCAGATCCTGGGCGAGCCGTGCCAGATTGGTGCTGGCGAGCAGGGAACCGTCCATGCGAACCGTTTCCCGGTACGCGCTGTCGATCGCACGGCTGCCCAGTTCGTTGACCGCCACCAACCCCTCCACCAGCGTGGCGAAGCCATTGGCCGGACGTGCGGAACGATCCTGTGTCAGCACCTGCCGGGCGGCACCGCGAACCGCGATGAGTCGTTCGGCGATGCGGTCGATGTCATCATGTGGCAGCCCCGCCACCACGAAGCGACGCTGCGTTTCGTTCACCACCTCGTCCAGGGCTGCGCCCGCCATGTCGACGCGCTTGCCGGCTTCGCCGCCAAGTGCATCGGCATTGTTGAAGGCTAACCCCCACGCCGACCGCTCCGTCGGAATGCGGGAGGCAATGGACAGTGTCATCTCGTAAGCGGCAAGGTTCTTTTGTACACGGACCTTGGTGGTCAGGTCGGTGACCGCATCGAAAGCGACATACCCTGCCAAGCACATCGGGACCACCGCCATCGCGGCATTCGCAGTGATAAACCTTGCCAAAATCCTCATGTCACCACTCCGGTCCCAGTGCCGAACAACCCCAAGTGCCGGCAGCAGGCCAAATCATGCGGTTGGGGCTTAGTCCGGTACCCGCGGCAGAGATGCCGGGACGGCGGCCGCTCGGACTTGGCCATGCCGGCGCTGTGTGGATGCGCCCAGCCCGACTGTGGGAGCGCAGCCATGGACTTGAGCCGCCCGCCAGCCTTGATCCACACCCTGCGTCGCCGCCATGGTCAGAACTTCAAGACGGTTCGGACCAGGGCCACATTCCCTTCGTCGTCGGCCGAACCGGCGCCGGTCAGGTTGGATTTGTCGCTGTCGGCCACATAGTGATCGTATTGGGCCTGAAGCATCAAACCCGGAGCGACCGTATAGGCGGCGCCGAATTCGTACACGTCGACTTTGCGCTTCCCGCGAACAGTGATTGATCCTGGATCCTGGCCATATTTGTAATTCGCGCCGACGATGTACGCGCCGAAACTGTATTGCACACCTGCGGTCCAGGTCCGCGTGGATTCCGTATAATTCCCCGCGATCTCGTTCTGCCCGGATTTCCCGTAATATGTGTAGCTGCCCCCCGCGGCCAAGCCGGCATACTCCACTTGCAGGCCTGCCTGCCAAGCCCGGAGATCCTTGTAACGGTCGGTCGCGACATTCCGACCGACGGCCGTCCCCCATAGGTGGGCGGCGCTGCCCTGGATGTTCACCCCGGAAAAGGTTCGATTGTAGTTGGCGCCGATCTCGACTGTATCACCGAACACCCCGGTGGCCGCCGATGTCGCGGCATTGTTGATCTCGACCCGCTGCACATCCGTGTTGGATGAATCGCTGCGCGGCGTATAACTGGCACCGAGTTGCAGACCGGCGATGCGCGGGGAGAAATATTCGACCTTGGTTGCGTTGCTGTCGGCCAAGGAAACGCTGATGATGTTGGAGCCTCTGACGGTACCGGCGATGCCACCCTTGAAGTCCGCACCGGAATAACGCCCATTCAGGATCTGCTGGCCGTTGTTTGGGCCAACGTAGTTGACGATGCGATCGTAGGACGTCAACGGCATATAATCCATTGGCGCCGTCGCGTAGACCACGTCGTTGAAAGTATTGGTCTGGCCCAGGCGGACCTCGCCGAAGGAGCCGATGGCAAAGATATATGCACGATCGGCGGCGAATGTAGGATCCGAGGAGTTCAGGAGGCGGACACGGGCACCATATTCAAGACCGTTGTCCGCCTTCGCGACCGGCGTGATGACGAGACGGAAGCGGTTGAGCATTTCCGTCGTTCGCAGGTTTTGGTCGCGGTTCTGGCTGGTGTATCCGGCTTCGAACAGGTAATCGCCACCGATCTTCAGTTCGAACTTGGTTTGAGCGGCCGCCATGGGCGCGACGAGCGCCGTCACGACACCCGGCACCCATAGCGCGAGGTGATGCTTCATTTTAATATCCTTCGCACTTACGAATTATTTCCACCGAAACTATGCGGCTTCATTGGTTCCGTCACAGGGAGGGCGGAGGGGGGGAAGTCAGCCGGTAGGCATCGGGGTCGGAAAGTCCTGGGCTCCGGCCCCGCTGCCGCCCTTGATGCGGGCTACGATGGCGGCCGCAGGACCAAGGCCTGCGGCATTCATGATCCGTTTCGGGTTGCCCGGCTTTCGGAAATCCGGTTGCCGACCGCAGGCCGTAATGGCACGGAAATCGCGTCAGACACCGGAATAGGCAGCAAAGCCACCATCCACCGGCACGACGACGCCGTTGACGAAGCCGGATGCCTCGGTGCTGGCCAGCCACAGCAGCGTGCCGATCAGTTCATTCGCCTCACCGAAACGCCCCATGGGGGTTTGCCCGACGATCTTGAGGGCCCGTGCGGTGAAGCCGCCCGTCGCTTCGTCGATCAGCAGCTTGTGGTTCTGGGCCGTGAGGAAGAAGCCGGGCGCGATTGCATTGACCCGGATGCCGACCTTTGCGAAATGCACCGCCAGCCATTGCGTGAAGTTGCTCACGGCCGCCTTCGCCCCGCTGTAGGCTGGGATTTTGGTCAGCGGCCGGAAGGCGTTCATCGACGACATGTTCAGAACGGTGCAGCCCGCACGCCCCAGCATCTGCCGCGCGAACACCTGGGTCGGCAGCAGTGTGCCCAGGAAATTCAGGTTGAACACGAACTCGACGCCTTTGGGGTCGAGATCGAAGAAGCTGGTCAGCGCGGCTTCCTCCAGATCCGCCACCTCCAGCCACTCCTTGTCCGTGGTGCCGCGCGGGTGGTTGCCGCCGGCGCCGTTGATCAGCAGGTCGCAAGGGCCAAGCTCAGCAAGCACCCGCTCGGCCGCCGCCTCCAGCGACTCCCGGTCCAGGACATTGGCGGCAAGACCGATGGCCTGGGCGCCGTCCTTGCGCAGCTCCGCCGCCACGGCCTCGGCGGCATCGGCCTTGAGGTCGAGAATGGCGATCCTGGCGCCCGCCGCGGCGAGCGCCTGGGCGAACGCGGCGCACAGAAGCCCGCCACCCCCGGTGACGACGGCGACCTTGCCGGCGAGATCGGCGGGCTTGAAGGGTATGGTCATGGTTCAAGCCCTCTCAATGCCGGCCTTCGGCCTTGGCGATGCCTTCCCAAAGGCCATTGAGATACACCGCCCCCAGCGCGCGGTCGTACAGGCCATACCCCGGCTTGCCCGTTTCGCCCCAGATCATGCGGCCGTGGTCGGGCCGTGCGTAGCCCTCGAAACCAGCCTCGTGGTAGGCTTTGACGATCTCCGCCATATCCAGCGAACCGTCGGCCGAACGGTGCGCAGTTTCGTAGAAATCGCCGGCCTCGTTGATCTTGACGTTGCGCAGGTGCGCAAAGTGGATGCGCTTGCGTCCGGCAAATTCGCGAACCATCGCCGGGATGTCGTTCTTGCACGACGCACCCAACGATCCCGAACACAGCGTCAGTCCGTTGGCCGGGTGGTCGACGATACCGAGCAGGCGGACAAGATCGGCGCGATCCTTGACGATCCGGGGCAGTCCGAAGATGGGCCGCGGCGGGTCGTCGGGGTGGATGGCCATGCGGATTCCGACCTCCACGGCGACCGGAATGATGCGCTTCAGGAAATATTCGAGGTTCGCCCACAGCGCCGACTCATCCACCGCCTCATACTCGGCCAGAAGGGCCTTCAACTCGTCGGCGCGGTAGCTGGCGTCCCAGCCGGGCAGCGCGATGCCCTGGCTGAGGTCGATCTTGTCGATCGTCGCGGTATCGAAGCCCAGCGTGGTTGATCCGTCGGAAAGCCGCATCTCCAGTGTCGTCCGGGTCCAATCGAACACCGGCATGAAGTTGTAGCAGATGACCTTGATGCCGCACTGCGCCAGATGGCGGATGCTGGTGCAGTAATTGTCGATCAGCCGGTCGCGGGTCGGTTTGCCGAGTTTGATGTCCTCGTGCACCGGCACGCTCTCGATCACCTCCAGCGCCAGCCCGTGCGCCTCCACCGTGGCTTTCAGCGCCTGGATGTTGGCCAGCGGCCACGCTTCTCCGACCGGCACGTCGTAAACCGCCGACACCACCCCATGCATGCCCGGAATCTGGCGGATATAATCGAGCGGAACGGGGTCTTCGTCCCCGTACCAGCGGAACGTCATCTTCATGGCTTATCCTTTTGAAATCTGGTCTTTGTTGGTGGTGACGATGACCGGTGGCATCCGCGCCCACCGGCGGGACGGCGGCATGTGCCGCCGCCCGGGATCCCGATCCCGGCAGATCGGGATCAGAGGCCGTTGGCGCCGATAGGGACCGCTTTGCTCATACCGGGCGTGACGATGACTTCCGGGTGCCGGTCTGGAAGCCGGTGGCCGCTTGCCGCCGAGAGGGTGCCGTCAGGCGCGCAGCGTGATGCGGTGGATCGGTCCCATCAGGACCACATAGGCGAAGACGGCCAGGACCGTATGGGCGGCGACGAAGATCAGGACGCCTTCGAACGAGCCGGTCGCGGCGATGATGTAGCCGGCGGCGATCGGCATTACGATACCCGCGATGCTGCCGATGGCGTTGAACATGCCGCCGGTCAGGCCCGTCAGTTCCTTCGGGCAGGCGTCGGAGATGACCGCCCAGCCGATGGCGGCCAGCCCCTTGCCGTAGAAGGCCAGGGCCATGATGGCGATCACCATCCATTCCGTGTCGACGAAGTTGCAGAGCACCAGCGAGGAGGCCAGCGACATGCCGATGACGAAGGGCGTCTTGCGGGCGACCGACAGCGAGACGCCACGGCGAAGCAGCGCGTCGGAGAGCAGGCCGCAGCAAATGCCGCCGAGAAAGCCGCAGATCGCCGGCAGGGTGGCCACCAGGCCGACCTTCATGATCGGCATGCCGCGGCCCTGCGCCAGATAGACCGGGAACCAGGTCGTGAAGAAGTAGGTGAGGGAGGTGTTCGCATACTGGGAAATATAGGCGGCAAGCAGCAGGCGGTGGCTGAGCAGCTGCTTGACATGGCTCCAGCGCACCTTCACCGGCGGGGCGGAGCCCTTGCGGTCCATGTCCACCAGCGCGCCGCCCTTCTCCACATAGGCGATTTCCGCCGCGTTGACGCGCGGATGGCTCTTGGGGCTGTAGATCAGCTTGGGCCAGAAGACGCCGATGACGATGCCGATGGAGCCCATGAACAGGAACACATATTCCCAGCCATAATAGGCGGTGAGCCACGCCATGATCGGCGAGAAGATGGCCAGCGAGAAATACTGCGCCGTGTTGAAGATCGCCGTCGCGGTGCCGCGCTCGGCTGTCGGAAACCAGGCTGCGACGATCCGTCCGTTGGCCGGGAAGGCCGGTGATTCCACCAAGCCCAACAGGAACCGCACGCTGAAGAGAAGGAAGAATGCGGTCGCGGGGTGCGCGAGGCCAACGGCACCTTGCAGCAGCGTGCAGATCGACCAGAGGATGAGGCTCATCCCGTAGATGACCTTGGACCCGTAACGGTCCAGCAGCCAGCCGCTGGGAATCTGGCCGATCACATAGGCCCAGGCGAAGGCCGAGAACAGGTAGCCCATCCCGATGGAGTCGAAGCCCAGGTCGCGTTGGACAGCCGTTCCTGCGATCGAGAGCGTTGCCCGGTCAGCGTAATTGATTGTGCTGACGAGAACCAGGATTGCCAGAATGCCGTAGCGGACATGCGTGGCCTTGGCCCCGTCCGAAACGGCGGTCTGCGTGATAGCACTCATTTTTGAACCTTCCCAACGGCTGCTCCGCCCATTTCTCATCAGGTCCGGAACTCTGTCGCGAAACCGGAGAGGCGCCATTCATCTGGAATATGTGACCGAATCTCGGACCCGGCCGTGCGATGCGGGGACCAGCCCCGGTTCATCCCATGCCGCCGTTTTATCGACCCTGTTGACAGGCAATTCGACTATCGATCGCTGGTGTTCGATGTCGGCCAATACGGTTCGGACTGCGAAAAATCGGCATTATCCGTACGACAGTCACGAAGTCGCGCTTGCAACCAAGATGGATCGGTAGATGGACTGTCCCGGAAGAAGTGTGCTTGACCATCGCCATCGCATGACTATCGATATTCACCAAACCTCGGGGCAGATTTCTCGATTGTCTTGTTAGGATTGGAACCTCATGGACGGATGCGCACATGAGCATTTCCCCCTTCCCATAATGCTTATGCAATCTGCATTTTGTTTTGCGGAATAATCATCCGGGCATTGGGGATAGTCCAAGACAATCGGGCTAACAGGTCGATGCCGGAATGGAATGGCCGGGAAGGCACGGGAAAGGCGCTAAGAGGGCGGCCTTCTGTCACATCGCACATCCACGCTGGTACGATGCAATGGTGGCTGGGACACCTTCAAAAGCCAACGGCCGTCCTAACTTGGCACGACGCAGCCCCATCGCCACAACTTGCGAAAACTTCGATAATAGCGCTGCGATAGCGTCCTTTAGAAAAAGAAAAATAATCCATCACAGCGCTATGCCGAACCGCAGGCTGCTAAGAGCAGACATGCAGCGTCGATGCGTTTAACTTAAAACGGGCCATGCAATGATCTCGGTGTGTAAAGATTTTCTCCGCCGGGGAGACACTTTGTCCCCACATCATTCAAGGGAACGAATCATGTCTCAGAAATTTGTTTTCATGCGGCTGATGCTCACTGCCGGTTTCGTTGCGGTCGCGTTGGGCGGCTTCGTTGCCGCGGCAGCCGCCGCCGCGAACACGGCGATCGGCCCGGTCGGCGCGACAACCGCGATCGATTGGAGCGCAGTCGTCGACAGCACGCAGCAGAACCTGCTGTTCAACTGATCCAGCGTCGGGAAGGTCGGTAGCATGCCGTCCAGTGCCGGCATCGTCATGCCCGGCGTCCTCTTCGCGATATGGGCACGGCAGAGATGGAAAATGGGTGTTGATCGGGTCAAGGATAGAGAGGAAGCGCCGCACTTGGCGGGGTGACTTGAAGCGCTTCATCTGCTACTCGCGTCGTCGGGTCGGTTGGTGCGAGTTTCGGCACGGTTGTTGATGCTCTCATGCTGACGGTGATCCCCCGGCATGAGGGTCCGCTTGGCGGCGTAGGACTTCAGCTTATCGGTGACCGGCCCCCCCACGGCGGACGGCCCCGCTTTTTCAGAATTTTGCAGGAGCCAAGCGTTTGGCCGCCTTGGCATCACGCCGCCTCTTGACCACAAAGCCGTCGCGCTCGACTGCCCGCCATAAGTAATGCCTCCTGCCGGCGATGGTCAAGACGACCTCGTCGAGGTGCCATTTACCGCCCCGATGTGGCGCCCCGCCGGCGCAACCAATCTGCGATCGGCGCGGCCGAACTTCAACACCCACTGCCGCACCGTCTCATGGCTCACGGTGATGCCGCGGGCCGCCGGCATCTCTTCCATACGCAGGCCCAGGGGGAAGCAGGAACTGACGCAGCGGAGGGCACGGGGCGTCGTCATGGCAACCCTATACCCGCCCTCCTGTCCCCCCGACACCATGGACCTGACGGTGCCATGCCGAACCAAAGCAACGGTAATTCCAAGAGAATTTGCCGAAATACGCTTTTGGCATTAGTTCGATACCTCAACGGTCTTAGACGAGGGGCGGAGCCCAAGCTAACGTGGTCCAAACAGTTTGGGGGGCCGTCGAATGCTTGGGACTGCCGCAATCAATCGCGAATAATTCGGATCGCTCCTGAACGGACGTGGTGATTGTTCGAATGTGGGAAAAGTTTGTCAAAGTAGTAGATGCGCTTCGTGCTGCCTTGATTGCCGAGACATGCACCGCTTAAAGCCAGCATCATCCTCTGACAATACCCTCCTACGCGCTGTTGAAACATCCGACGCGTCATAGTTAGCAACAATGGAAGTATATATCCATGATTCTCAATAAAAAATCATGCTGGCCAATGTCCCGTCGCGCTCTGCTGAAAGGAACGAGTTTCCTCGCGGCCGGTGCGTTTGGCTCCGGGCTTTCAGTGGCACGTCCAGCATGGGCCGCCACCGATGCTGCAGAGACGATCGCAACCCTGATCTCGGGCGAGCCGACGCCCACCTCCATCGTGCTCCAGGTGCGCTTGAGCCCAGGATTGCCGCCGGTCGGCGTGTATGACTCTCCGACGCCAGGACTTCCTGCCCAACTTCGCTTTGAAGTTTCGGAAATGCCGGAATTTCACGATCCACTCCGGACGGCTTGGCAAGAAGCAAATGAAGAAGAAGATTATGTCACCAAGACAACGATCCACGGCCTGAAACCACACACCAAATACTTCTACCGTGTGGAAGTGCGTAAACCCGACAACAAAATCTTCAAAACCAAACAAGTGGGTAGTTTCTGGACACTGGCAAATGCAAATGATGACATACGCGTGTCTTTTGCGGTGTTCAGTTGCCTGAACTATGAGAAATTTTACGGAATAGTCAAAGGCGGCGGAGGGGGAGAGAAAGACGCACCGGCGTGGAGCTTGCCGGCTGAAGGCCGGGATTGGTCGCGCGGGTATCCCGTAATGGATGTCATTCGCGAAAAAAAGGTACAATTCATGGTCGCTACGGGCGACACGGTCTATTACGACCCGCGGCAGGATACGGATAAATTTCGCGCGACAACCACCCCCCAGATGCGCGCTAGCTGGCACAAGCAATTTGCGGTTCCGTCTTTGCGGGACGCTTTGGCTGAGCACGGCACGTTTTGGATGATTGATGATCACGATTTTCGCTTCGATGATGCTGATGGTACAGGTGAACGATTGCCGTCGCCCGCCGACGGTAAGAAGATATTTCATGAGCAGGTGCCGGCGCCGAAGGAAGGACCGACTTACAGGACCTATCCGATCAACAGATGCGCCCAGATTTGGGTGCTTGATGGGCGTGAATACCGCTCGCCAAACAAAGCCCCGGATACGCCAGACAAGAGTCTTTGGGGGGTCGAGCAGCGGGAATGGCTTGAAAAAACCCTCCGAGAGAGCAAAGCGCCTTTCAAGATAATCATCACACCGTCTCCTATCATTGGCCCTGATGATGCAAAAAAATCTGACAACCAAACTAATTTCGGTGGTTTCCGCCGCGAGGGGGAAACCTTCCTCGAGTTCCTCCACGGAAATAACCTCGTCTCATCTACCGTGATTATTACAGGAGACAGACACTGGCAGTATCATTCTATTCATCCGACCGGAGTTGAGGAGTTTGCCTGTGGAACAGCCCATCGCCAGAATTCGCGATATGGGGTAAAGCCCGGGCAAGGAACCGACCCTGAAGGCCGTATCCGCCAGCCATATCTCATGGCAGAGCCCGAAGGGGGGTTCATCGAGGTCGCCGTCGAGCCCGGAAGCGGAAGCGAAAAAGCGACTCTTGTAATTCGTCTTTGGAACGAAACCGGGTTGCTGCGGCACGAAGTACGGCGAGTGGCGTAGATGCCATAATGGGCCGGTGAACTGAGCTGGCAGTTTGGGCGGGGTACCGTCATGTGTGGACGACCGCTGCGGCGTAAGGGAAAAGAGATCTGGCTTGGCGAAAAGGTCGGGTGCGGTCATGTGTCCGGCCTCGAAGAATGCGGTGCTGATGACCGCGGGCCATGATGAACTCGCGGGATTGGGTCCCGATCAACTTGCCGCGCTCGAGGCGCATGACAGTACGTGGGTCTTCCCAATCCCTGGCTCGAACCGTTTCGCCATCACCTCTCTCTGCACCCTCACACAGCATGGTCCTGTTCTTCAGCGTTACCAAACCGGACGGTCCAGCGACACGGTGGCTTGCATCCGATGGTGGAACAGACTGAACCGCTCCGGGTTTTCCAGAGGCCATTTGTGTTGAGTCACGCCGCGCTGGCGACGTCCTCGGTTTGGGCATAGTAGCGGGCTTCGGCCTCGGCGGGAGGAATGTTGCCGATGGGTTCGAGCAGGCGTCGGTGGTTGAACCAGTCAACCCACTCCAGGGTGGCGAACTCGACAGCCTCCAGGGTGCGCCATGGCCCGCGGCGGCGGATCACCTCGGTCTTGTAGAGGCCGTTGATGGTCTCGGCCAACGCGTTATCGTAGGAGTCGCCAACGCTGCCGACGGAGGGCTCGACCCCAGCTTCGGTGAGACGCTCAGCGTAGCGGATCGCAACGTATTGCGATCCGCTACCGGAGTGATGGATGAGGCCACTGGTCTTGGCGGGCCGGCGGTCGTGGAGTGCCTGTTCGAGCGCGTCCAGAACGAAGCCGGCGTGGGCTGTGCTGGACACCCGCCAGCCCACAATCCGGCGGGCGAAGGTGTCGATGACGAAGGCGACATGGACGAAGCCCTGCCATGTCGGCACGTACGTGAAATCCGCCACCCACAAGGCGTTTGGCCGTGGCGCCTGGAACTGGCGGTTCACCCGGTCAGCGGGACAGAGCGCGGCTTTGTCGCTGATCGTGGTGCGCACCGCCTTGCCCCGCGTCGCCCCCTCAGGCCCATTTGGCGCATCAGCCGGGCTTTTCGCCAAGCCAGATTTCTTTTTCTTGCGCCGCAGCATTTGTCCACACATTACGAGTGTATCGCTAGGTTCAGGCTGGTGCGAACGCTGAAAGACCATTCTGATCACAGCGGTGTCTTGTCAACAATCAAGATTTTGCACCAATTTTTGGCGCACCATTTCGAATATCCGAAAAGAAGATGCCATGCCCGTAGGAACGGGCATGGCAAGTTTCACGCAGCACCATTCGGAAGATATTCAGGGAGGAGCGATCACTGCTGGACAGTGCGGCCAATCTCCTTGTTGATCTGGTCCAGCAGCTCGGCGCCATAGCGCGACTTCATCTGCTCATGCACTGGCAGCAGCGCGGTGCGCAGCGCCGCCTTCTCCTCCAGGCTCGGGGTATGGATAGTCATCAGGCCGGACTTGCGGATGGCCTCCAGTGCCTGCTGATCCTCCTCCTGAGCGAGTTTGGTGAAATAGGCGGTCGTCTCCTTCATCGCGCCTTCCAGTGTGGTGCGGATGTCTGGCGGCAGCTTCTCCCAGAACGGTTTGTTCACGATCACCACATAGCCGTGATAGCCATGGTTGGTGATTGTCATGTGCTTCTGCACCTCGTGCATCTTTTGGGTGTAGATGTTGCTGAAGGGGTTCTCCTGTCCGTCCACTACGCCGGTCTGGAGGGCTTGGTACAGTTCGGAGAAGGCCATCATCTGGGGCAGCACGCCGAGTTGGCGCATCTGTGCCTCGATCACCTTGGAGGACTGGATGCGCATCTTCAGGCCCTTGTAGTCCTCGGGCATGTGCAATGGCGTGTTGGCGGTCATTTGCTTGAAGCTGTTGTCCCAGAAGGCCAGCCCCAGGATGCCTTTCGGCTCCAGCTTGCGCAGCAGCGAGGCGCCAATCGGCCCCTGAGTGATCTTCCTGGCCTGCTCCATGCTGTCGAATAGATAGGGCAGGTCAAAGATTTCGAACTCGCGCACGCCAAGCGGGCCGAATTTGCCGAAGGCCGGAGCCAGCATCTGGACGGCGCCGAGTTGGACAGCCTCCATCTCTTCCTTGTCCTTGTAGAGCTGGCTGTTGGGGTAAACCTCGACCTTCACGCGACCACCGGTTCGCTCCTCCGCCAGCCTCTTGAAATAGTCGGCGGCCTTCCCCTTGGGGGCCTCGGCGGTCACGACATGGCTGAATTTGATGGTGATCGGCGCCGTCTGAGCGACAGCGGGAACCGCCGCCAGCCAGGGCAAAGCGGTGGCGGTCAGCATTGCCGTCAGGGCGTGGCGTCGATGGATGCCCATGGTGTTTCCTCCAAGTTTTTGGTTCGATAGTGGGGTTCGGTGCGGCGTTCAGGCCGTGCCGCAGGCTCCCGGCGCGACCTTCGCCGAGGCCGGCGCCGGATGCAGATCCCAGACCGGTCCAGCTTTCGCCACCTGCCCGGGCACGTCATGGCCCAGCAGCGCCGGCAAGCTGCGTGACAGGGTCAGCAGGCGATCCAGGTCGATCCCGGTCGGGATGCCCATCGCGTGGCACATGTGCACGAGATCCTCGGTGCAGATGTTGCCGGTGGCGCCGGGGGCGAAAGGGCAGCCGCCGAGCCCGCCCAACGAGGCGTCGAAGCGCCGGGCGCCGGCCTGGAAGCCGGCCAGAACGTTCGCCAGCCCCAGGCCACGGGTGTTGTGGAAATGCAGGGTCAGCCCGGTGGTCGGCACCAGCCGCAGCACGTGCCCGGTGCGTTCCGACACCAGCCGCGGGTCGGCCATGCCGGTGGTGTCGGCCAGGGTCACATTCGTGATGCCGAGCGCCAGATAGCGCTCGGCGAAACTGATCACCCGCTTGTCCGTGATGCTGCCCTCGAATGGGCAACCGAAGGCGGTGGCGACGGTGCCGTTCAGCCGGACGCCGGTGCCGGACGCCACCTCGGCGATGCGCGCGAAGGCTTCGAAGGAGGAGTCGGTGCTCATCCGCATGTTGGCGCCGTTGTGCGTCTCGCTGGCCGACACGACGAGGTTCAGTTCGTCCACCCCGGCGGCGATTGCGCGTTCGGCACCCTTCATGTTGGGCACCAGTGCGACGTAGAGGCAGCCCGGCCGGCGGCGGATGCGGGCGAACACCTCCCCCCCGTCGCGCAGCATCGGGATCGCTTTGGGCGACACAAAGGATCCGGCCTCGATCCGGGTGAAGCCGCAATCGGACAGTTCGTCGATCAGTGCGACCTTGCGATCGGTCTCGATCCAGCCCGGTTCGATCTGCAGGCCGTCACGCGGTGCGATCTCCTGGACCAGCAGCGTATCGTCGGCGGCGCTCATTGTACGACGCCTTTCCGGCGCAGCCGCTCGATCGCCGCGGCGTCGAACGCCAGCCGATCCAGCACCGCATCGGTGTGGGCGCCCAGCGCCGGGCCGATCCAGCGCACCGAGCCCGGCGTATCCGACAGCTTCGGCACGATCCCCGGCATTTTGAAGGGCACCTGGTCGGGCAACTCGCCCTGCAGGATCATGTCGCGGTCACGGTAATGCGGGTCGGCAACGATGTCTGCCACTGAGTAGATGCGGCCCGCCGGCACCTCTGCGGCATCGAGCTGTCTCAGCACCTCGTCCATCGACTGGGTCCGGGTCCAGGCGGCGATGGCATGGTCGAGCAGTTCGTTGTGGGCGACGCGTCCGTCATTGTGGGCCAGAGCTGGGTCGTCTCTCAGATCCGGCCGCTCAATCACCTGCATCAGCCGCTTGAAGATCGGATCGCTGTTGCCGGCGATCACAACGTAGCCGCCGTCGCGGGTCGGATAGGTGTTGGACGGGCTGATGCCGGGCAGGGAACCACCCGACCGCTCGCGGACGAAGCCCATCACGTCGTACTCCGGTACCAGGCTTTCCATCAGGCTGAAAACGCTCTCGACCAGCGAGACGTCGACCACCTGCCCGTCGCCTTGGCTGGTCTTCACCCGTAGGAGCGCCATCAGCGCGCCAATGACGCCGTAGAGCGAGGCCAGGCTGTCGCCCAGGCTGATGCCGACGCGGGCCGGCGGGCTGTCGGGGTCGCCGGTGGTGTAGCGAATGCCACCCATTGCCTCGCCGATCGCACCGAAGCCGGGGCGGTCGCGATAGGGACCGGTCTGGCCGTAGCCGGAGATGCGCACCATCGTTAGCTTCGGGTTGATCGCGTGCAACGTGTCCCATCCAAGCCCCAGCTTTTCCAGGGCACCGGGACGCATGTTCTCGATCAGGACGTCCGCCTCGGCGGCCAGCCGACGCACAATCTCAACCCCATCAGGAGATTTCAGATCGAGCGCGATCGACTGTTTGTTGCGAGATTGCAGGTACCACCAAAGTGAGGTGCCCCGATGGAGCTTGCGCCATCGGCGCAGCGGGTCACCTGTACCCAAGGGCTCGATCTTGACAACCTCCGCCCCAAATTCGGCAAAAAGCCGTCCAGCAAATGGAGCGGCAATCAATGTGCCGATCTCGACGACGCGAATTCCTTCGAGAGGAGCCGTCATGTTTCACCACATTACTGAGTATGTTTGTTATGTACAGCAGTGTGTGGATTTTCTTGCGGATGATCCAATCGCATTTGTTTAATGAGCATTCTCGGATCGAGAACGCTCGGTCCTCACACCTCCAGCCCGGACAAATGATCGAGTAGCAACCGGCTGCCTGGCGACAGGGTCTGCTCGCCGCGGTGGATCAGCAGCAGCTCCCGCCGCGCCCAGGGGTCGGTCAGCGCAACTGCCCTTAACCCCATCGGTCGGCCGATAATGTCGAAGGCCCGGTTGGGCAGGATGCCGACGCCCATGTTCGCCTGCACCATCCGGCACAGCGCGTCGAAGCCAGGGACGTGGATCTTGAGCTTCAGCGGAGCTCCCACCAGCCGGGCCGCGTCTGCGGTGCGGCCGAAGATGGCGCTGTTGCTGTGCAGCCCGACCTGATCGTAGGGCAGAGTTTCGTGGAACGCAATTTCCGGCCGTACGGCCAGTGGATGGTCGGGCCGCACCGCCAGCATCAGCCGGTCGCACCGGTAAAGGCTGCGGGCGAGTTGGCGCGTGTCGGTACCGCCGGAACAGATGCCGAGGTCGGCCAGCCCTTCTTCGATCTCATCGACGATCTTGTGGCTGGGCCGCTCCTCGAGGTCGAGCTTCAGCTCGGCGTGCTCGGACAGGAAATGCTCCAGGTCCTCCGGCAGGAACTGGACGATCGCCGATAGGTTGGCCAGCATCCGGACATAGCCGCGGATGCCCATCCGATAGGCACCCAGTTCGACCCCGATGTCCTCGACATTCTGCAGCATGCGGCGGGAATGGTGCAGCATCGTCTCGCCGGCCGCGGTCAGCGTCATGCCCTTCGCCTGCCGGACGAACAGGGTGACGCCCAGTGCGGCCTCCAGCTCGGCCAGCCGCTTGCTGACGGCCGAAGGGGCTATGGCCTCCCGCTCGGCGGCACGGGTCAGGGTTCCCTCCTCGCATACCGCGAGGAAGAGCTGGAGCGTCAGGATATCCAGATCACGGAGCAGGCGGCGGTTCATCGGGTACTCGCACGGGGACTCAAAGCAGCCTAGCGCCAAACGCATGGCAGATGTTTGCGTTGACTGGCGGTGCGCCGGCTGTTTGAGCAATTTCCTGCCAAAAATTTATGATTTCTCGCAGTGAGTGCTAAAATTCTCGATTCTGTTTTCTCTTAGCCTTTTCATTGAAGTTTTTTACAAGCTGCTTATCGCCGTCATGCACTGCCCTCTTGGGTCATGAGCGACTTCAGGCATCTGAAGAGGATCGAGATGAAGGCATCTCGACGAAGACGGCGAGGTGCTCCTTTGCCCGCACGACGATGTTGTTCAGTCGTCGGTAGCGATTGATCCAGCTGAAGGAGCGCTCCACGACCCAAGCGATTTCGATCGGGATGCATTCTGCAGCGGCCGCAGGCAATCGGCTTGAGGGTGATACCGAATGCCAGATCATGAGAGGGCGGGCGTGAACGAGAGCGGCTCTCGTGGCGGCGAACTGCAATGCCCTTCCCACGAAGGCCGCACTCACCGAGCATCATGACGCCAGCTTCCGGCTGATCGCCTCGGCCATCATGATCGTCGTTACGTTGGTCGGGGCCGAGACGATGTCCGGCATGATCGAGGCGTCGACCACATGCAGGCCTTCGATCCCGCGAACCGCGCCGCGGCTGTCGACCACCGCCGCCGGATCGCCGTCGGCACCCATCGGCACACTCGACGTTGGATGCGAGTAGCCGTCGATCTGGGCGACGATCGCCTGCTCCAACGCCGCATCGTCCCCGATGTCCTCGCCGGGCGCCATCTCGAAGGCGATGGTATCGCTGAACGGCGCGGTGCGGCCGATCCTGCGCGACAGGCGCACCGCCTCCTTCATCCGGCGCAGGTCGCTGGGATCGTCGAAGAAATTGAAGCGGATCAGCGGCATGTCGTGCGGGTCGCGGCTGGCGAGCCGGATCGAGCCGTTCGACCCGGGTAGCGTCACCGCACAGGCGAGCACGATCGCGCCGCCGGTCGGGCTGAGCGCCGGATCGAAGATGTGCGTGCCGGAGACATGGAGGTCCAGTTCATCCTCACCCGCCTCACTCGAGTTGGTCCAGATGATCGCACCCGCGGCGGGCGTCATGCTGCTCACCTCCGGCTTCAGTGCATAGACATTGTAATAGAAGGGATGCTCTTTCAGCCGCTCGCCGACCGGCGCGTCGAGCAGGACGGGGATGCCGAGATCCTCCAGATGCGCCGCCGGGCCGATGCCGGAGCGCATCAGGATGGCGGGGCTGCCATAGGTGCCGGCCGACAGGATCACCTGCCCGGCACGGATTTCCTCGCCGCCGGCCAGGCGAACGCCGATTGCGCGCTTGCCGTCGAACAGCACCCTGTCGGTTTCCGCTTTGCCACGGATGGTGAGGTTGGGCCGCGCACGCACCTCGTCGGTAAGGTAAGCGATGCCAGTGTTGATCCGGCGCTCGTCCACAACGTTCAGCGGATAGGGCGAGACCCCGTTCTGCTCGGCGCCATTGAAGTCGGTGATCCGCTTGAGGCCGAGCGCTTCGGACGCCTGGACGAAGGCGCGCATCGATGGCGTGATCTCCTCCATCGTCCGCTGCCGGATCGGGAACGGACCGGTGCGGCCGTGCCAGGCGTCATCGCCGGTCGGCGTGTTCTCGAGTTCGCGAAAGATCGGAAACACGTCGTCCCACGTCCAGCCTTCGATACCCATGGCAGTCCAGCGGGCGAAGTCGGAGGGGCGTGCCCGCATCGCAACCGCGGCGTTCACGCCTGAACTGCCGCCCAGCACCTTGCCGCGGATCGCGTTGACGTCGTGGCCGAGTGTCGCGCCGTCCTGCGTGTGGTAACCCCATCCGTGTGCTGCATCGCCGCCGACGCGGTTGGCGTTGGCGATCACGTCCGGGTAAGCGGACGGTGCGTAAGCCTCCCCGGCCTCGAGCAGGAGCACGCGGCGTCCTGCGTCCTCGCTCAGGCGCCGGGCGAGAACGGCGCCGGCCGAGCCGCCGCCGACGATTGCGACATCGAAGAGGGTGTCGGATGGAGACTGGATCGGCATAACGTTCCTCCGGGAGATGATGATTGTGCGACCGGTCAGCAGCCGAAGGCGCGGGTGATGAAGCGGCCGGCCCGATCGAGCGCTTCGCGGCTGCTTTCAAGCTGCGCGACGTCGAGCTGGAAGACGTGGTGCATTCCCTCCCACACCTCGAGTTCGACGGGCACGCCTGCCCCGGCCGCCTTGGCGGCGACCTGCCGGGAGTCGTCGAGAAGGCGCTCGTCGGTGCCGACCTGGATCAGCAGCGGCGGCAGACCGGAGAGATCGCCATGGAACGGCGAGGCGAGCGGGTCGCGGGGATCGTAGGCGCCGACATATTTGCGAGCGCAGTCGGCGAGATAGTCGTAGCCGATCAGCGCGTCCGTGACGGCGGGATCGGTCATCGACTTGCCCGTGAAAGCGAGATCGGCCCAGGGGGAGAAGAGTACGCCCGCAACCGGCTTCGGAAGGTCGGACCGCTCGGCGAGCTGCACCATCGTCACCAGCGACAGGCCACCGCCTGCCGAGTCTCCTATGATCGCAATCCGGCCGAACCCTTGCTCAACCAGATAGGCATAGGCTCTGAGCGCCGCGTCCGGCGCCGCCGGCAGGCTCGCTTCCGGAGCAAGCGGATAGTCGATCGTCAGCGCCGGGATGCCCGTCCGGCTCACGATCTGGCTGACCAGACCGCGATATGCCTTGGCCGTGCCCAGCACATAGCCGCCGCCATGGATGAACAGGATTGCGTGGCCGGCAACCGGCGGCACCTCGGCCGGGCGCACCCACCAGCCATGAACCTCGCCGTTCGTCACTTCCTCGGTGGCAGTGCGGTCGGCCATCGGGCTGGCAGCGATGAAGCGGTCGTAGATATCGCGAGGCGAGCCGGTCGCGGTCGCCCAGAAATCGGCGAAGTGCTCCAGAAGCCTGGCCTCCCGCTCGCGTTCAGCGGCTGAAAGCCAGGGGACGTTGGTCACGATCGGGCCGGCAGACGTCGTGAGATCGATCATTTGAGGTCTCCTCGGGTTTGCACGTCAGGCGGCGGAGGACACCGGCTCGGCGATCCGGCCGGCAAGCTGCGCAATGCGCTCGCCCTGGTAGCGGGCGACGGCTAGGTCTTCGTCGCCCGGCTTTTTGGTGTCGCCTTGCGAGATGAAGGTCGCGCCATAGGGCGTGCCCGCCTTGAACAGAGCCGGGTGCGAATAGCCCAGAGGCACGATGATCAGGCCGAGATGCGCCATCACGGTGTAGATCGAGAGCAGGGTCGATTCGTTACCGCCATGCTTGGACGAGGTGGAGCCGAAGACGCCGCCGAGCTTGCCATTCAGCTTGCCCTGGAACCAGACGCCGCCCAGCCCGTCGATATAGGCTTTCAGCTCGGATGCGACGCCGCCGAAACGGGTCGGCGTGCCGAAGATGATGGCGTCCGCCCAAACCGCATCGTCGGCGGTCGGCGCCCCATATGTCTCGTTCATGGCTGCCGCGTTCTCGGCCCAGCCCTGCGCCATTGCCATGACCTCGGGCCCGACCATCTCACGGGCACGGCGCAGTCGAACCTCGGCGCCGAGCGCACGCGCTCCCTCGGCCACCGCTTCGGCGAGCGCAGCAGTCGAGCCATTGCGCGAATAGAAGACAATCAGAATTTTGGGAGTGGCCATCGTCATGAACTCCAGGCGTGGTTCGGCCGTCGCGCGATGCCGGGCACCGCGCGTGGTTCAGGTTGAGGAGGGTGGCGGCGTCAGGCCGGAATGCGACCGAACTTGCCTTTGGCGAAATCGGCGAGCGTGCGGCGCACGTCGTCTGCGGTCGACATGACCAGCGGGCCGTATTTCACGAACGTCTCGTGGATCGGCTTGCCTGCCATCAGGACGAAGTGGGAAGGGTCGTCAGCTCCAAGGACGATGCCGGTCGCTGACCCGGCCTCGACCGTCGTTGCCGCGCCCGCCTGAAGGACCCGTTCCTCACCCTCCACCACAACCGTGACACTGCCGGACACCGCATAGATCCATGCTTGGCGACCTTCGGGCAGTTCGTGGCTGAACCGACCGCCAGCGGTGAGAAAGCCGTCGAGCATCGTCATCTCTTCTGGCGTTCCCGTCTCGCCGCCGATGCCTCCGCTGACACCGAGCACGACACGAACACGGTGCCCTTCGCCGGTGATCGTGGGCATGTCGCCGGCGCTGACCTGCAACGATCGCGCCGGGCACTTCTTCAGCCGCTCCGGCAGGTTCACGAACACCTGCAGCGCGTGGATGCGCGAGTTGGCCACCGGCTTCTCCTCATGAGCGGCACCGCTCGCCGCGGCGAGCCAGTAGAGATCGCCGGCCTTGAGTTCGATGTTGTGGCCGAGCGTATCGCGGCTGAGGAAAGTGCCTTTCGAATCCTCGAACATCATGGTCACGGCCGAAATGCCGGCATGGAGGTGCGGCTCGAAGGTAGGCCCGGTCATGACGAAATGGTCAACCATGAGCAACGGGTCCATGCCGCCTTCGAACATCTCTTCGGAGAAATGCCTGGCCGAAAATCCGGTGCCGATGTTGTGCATAACTCCCGATGAGATTTTCCCAATTCGTTGGAAGTTCACCACAGAAATTTCGGTATTTGTAGCGCCGTCCATAATATTCACTCCAAGACCTTGTCTGTTGGGCCGATTATGAGCCGGACAGATCGGTCGAGAAGTCGCTAAGTTTGGAACCTAGCGTTCACGGATTTGGACGATGGGCGGCGGGGCAGTCACTCCGAACGTATGGATAGGACTGTGGGCGGGAGCATGCCTTTGCTGAACGATGACGCCGTCTTGCTCCGCGCAAGACGGCTGCTCAACACTGTGTGGTGTGGCCTCGATGGCCAGCTTTTACATGAGTACGCGCTTTGGGAACTCTGCCGACAGATGGTCAAGGAACGCCCGCACGGATGGGAGGAGGCCCTGCCGATACGGGATGAGCGCTGTCAGCGTGGAATCACCGGCAAGCCAATCCGGGAGGATCCGCTCCATGGCGCCGGAATGGACTTCGGCCCGGCAAATGTAGCCGGGAAGCGCCACCACGCCGAGTCCCTTGATCGCGGCCTGCTTGAGACCGACCATGTCGTCGCCGAGCAGGCGCGGGGTGAGCGGTACCACGATCTCGTCGCGCGGTTGGCGTGTGTGGCGCAACCGCCAAACAGGGGCCACGCCCGTTCGCATCATGAACAGCGAGGGATGCTCCTGCAGGTCCTGCGGCGTCTTTGGAGCGCCGTGTTTCTTCACATAGTCGGAGCCTGCAAACAGAAACCACGGCGCGGGAGCGAGGGTCCGCTGAATGAGATTGGAGTCCGGCAGCGGGTCGGAGTGCGCACGGACGGCCAAGTCGTAATTCTCGCCCACGATGTCGACCGTCCGGTCGGCGGCATGCGCGACAACATTCACTTTCGGATGCTGGACCAGGAAGTCGGCGATGATGTCCGCGAGCGCGAACTGCATGGTTGCCGAACCTGCCGTGCAGCGGACCGTGCCCATCGGTTCCGTCAGGCGCCCGCGGATCGCGGTTTCGGCCAGTTCTGCCTCCCGCAGCATCGCGACGGCGTGCCGATAAAAATCCTCGCCGGAATCGGTCATGCCGAAGCGGCGCGAGGTGCGGTTGAGAAGGCGCACACCAAGTTCGGTCTCGAGCTGCTGCATGCGGTGGCTTAGCGTCGATTTCGGCACGCGTAACGTCCGGCCGGCTGCTGTGAAGCCACCACGATCAACGATCTGGACGAAGTAGAAGAAGTCGTTCAGGTCCAGCATCGATAGCCCCCATTGTCCATTGCATCGGACGTTGAGTTGCGATTTTGACGACTTCTGGTCCGCAGGTCCACCCTCTAGCTTCCAGTCATCACGAACGATGGTCGTGAACCGGACCCAATAATTGGCTGGAGAGTGGAGATGACGAACCGCAGCTATGATCCGCTGACCAAGGACAATGCCGCCGTGATCCTTGTCGATCACCAGGTGAACCTGATGACCGGCGTGCGCGATTACGAGACGGGCGAGCTTAAGCACAACGTCGTGGCGCTTGCCCGTGCGGCCAAGGCGCTCGGCCTTCCGATCGTCGCCACCAGCACCGCGCGCGATACCTTGTGGGGCCCAACTTTCCCTGAGCTTGTCGAAGCGCTGGACGGCATCGAGATCATCGACCGCTCGACGGTGAATGCCTATGACGATCCCCGGGTGGCCGCAGCGATCGAGGCGACCGGCCGCAAGAAGCTGATCTTTGCCGGCATCTCGCTCGAAGTCTGCGCCGGCTTCCCGGCGATGACGGCCGTGGCCAAGGGCCATGATGCCTACATCGCGGTCGACGCGTCCGGCACCTTCAGCCGCACCAAGCATGACGTAAACCTGCTCCGCCTCCAGCAGGCCGGCGTGGTCCTCTCCGACTATGCGACCTTGATGGTCGAGGTTTTGAAAGACAACGGCGCACCGGAAGCAGCCGCCGTGTACGACGCCCTGGACATGCCCTGGGCCAAGCTTGTCGGTCAGATCGTCGCAGCCTACGCCAAGTAAAGACTTCACGGCTTCCCCAGCCGGAGGAAAGCCCCCTCAGCCCCCGACAGGTGGCTGCCGGCCGTCTCAGCAGTGCGGCCCGCCGTCAACGGCCTTCAAAGGAAAATGTTCGTCGAGCATTGTCCGGCCCGTGCCGTCGCGGGCCGGGATGGACACCCCCTGCAATGGAGATCGCAATGTCATCCCTTCAAGGAAAACGTGCTTTCGTCACCGGTGCCAGCCGTGGGATCGGCGCCGCCATAGCGCGCCGCTTTGCAGCCGAAGGCGCTGCCGTCGCCATCGGTTACGAGCGGTCAGCCGATGCCGCGAATGCCATCGCCAAGGAGATCGAGGCCGCTGGTGGTCGCGCTGTCGCGATCCGGATGAACGCAGCGGACCCGGCGTCGATCAAGCAGGCTGTCGATCTTGCGGCCTCCGAACTCGGCGGCCTGGACATCCTGGTCAACAATGCCGGCATCATCAGCTACGGCACCGTCGAGGAGGTCACGCTCGAACAGATCGATACAATGCTGGCGGTGAACGTTCGGGGCGTGATCCTCGCGACCCAGGCGGCCTTGCCGCACATGTCCGAAGGCGGGCGCATCATCTCGACCGGCAGCAACCTTGCCGATCGCGTGCCCGATGCCGGCAAGGCGCTCTATTCCGCCAGCAAGGCCGCGTTGATCGCCTGGACCAAGGGCGCGGCCCGTGACCTCGGCCCGCGGGGCATCACCGTCAATCTCGTGCATCCGGGCTCGACCAACACCGACATGAACCCCGCCGATGGCCCGCATGCCGAAGCCCAGCGGCAGCGGATGGCGATCAAGCAATATGGCAGGCCCGAGGACGTCGCGGCGCTTTACGCCTTCATCGCCAGCGATCAGGCCCGTTCGGTGAACGGGACGGGCTTCACCGTCGACGGGGGGGCGAACGCATGACCCCCACCGGCGACCGCTCCGAGAAGGCACTGGGCACGGCCCTGTGGCTGCTGGCCCCGACGACGACGATCGTCGTCGCGGCCGAATTCATCGTCGTCGGGCTGCTTCCGCTCATTGCGGAAGATCTGCGCATCCCGCTCGCCCAAGCAGGTGCACTGGCGGGATGGTACGCCTTCTCGGCGGCGGTTGCCGGACCATTCGTCACGCTTATCGTGGGCCGGCTGTCACCCCGGTTCATCCTGACTTCGACGCTGCTGCTCTATGCGATCGCCAATCTGGTGGTCGCACTCGTATCCGATTTTGGCATCATGCTTCTGGCACGGGTCGTCCAAGATGCCGTGCTTCCTGGATTCATCAGTGTTGGAGCGTCGGTCGTCACGCGGCTCGCGCCGTCTCACGAACATGGCAAGGGCCTGGCACGTGCCAATATCGGGTTCGTACTCGGCGTGCTGCTGGCGCTGCCGACTGGCGTCGCCCTTGCGCAAGGCGGGAACTGGCGCCTGCCGTTCATTGTCCTCGCGACAGCCTCGCTGTCGCTCACGCCGCTTGTTTCTGCTCTCTTTCCTAAAATTCCGGCTGCCAAATCCATTGGTGTGGGCGTGCAGCTCAGCCTCCTGCGCCAGCCTCTGTTCCTCGCGCATCTTGGACTGTCGGTATTGATCTTCTCGGCGATGTTCTCGGCCTACACCTATCTCGGCGCTTGGATTGAGGAAGCGCTCGGCCTGTCACCGCTGGGCGTCGCACTAACCTTGTTCCTCTTCGGTGTTGGCGGCCTGCTAGGCAACGGCATTGCGGGCCGGTTCGCGGATCGCTCGCCGCTTATGGCCATGGTCGTCGCAACCTCCGCCCTCGTCGTCGCTGTAAATCTGGCGACGCTTGCCAGCGGCTCGATTCTTCTCGCCTCGGTGCCGCTTCTCTTCTGGAGCGTCAGTCACACTGCAAGTGTCGCGCTCAGCCAGATTCGCGTCACCCTGGCGGGACGCGAGGCGCCGCCATTCGCCATGACGATGAACATCTCGTTCGCAAACTTCGGTATTGCCGTCGGCACGCTCGGCGGTGGCCGGGTGATACCCGTGCGCTCGTCGACCATTCACGGAAACTGTCAGATGAGTCCCTTCAATACAAAAGACACCGCTCGGCGACCAGAAAGCCGTAGGCGGCGATGCACAGGCTGGCGTGATGATGAAAACCGCGCCAGCTCCGCCCTTCGAAATGGCCGAGCCCGACCTCCTGCTTGAGTTCGCGATAATCGCGCTCGATGCGCCACCGGGACGACCGCCTCAGCGAGCGGGTCGTTGCGAGCGCCGGGGAGTTTCCCCCGGTCGTCGAGCGGCTGCGGCCGGCACACCCGTGGGACCGCGTTGTCGACGTGTTGAACACGGCGGTGAAGAAGCGCCCGGGCGACAACCCGGCACCCTGGACGCGCGACGCGCTGATCCGGGCCGTCCGCCGCTTGGTCGGCGATGGCTTGGCCGATCCTGGCCTGTTGAAGCCCGCACCACGGCGCTCCAAGAAGGCGGTGGCGCGGGACAGGCGGCTGGTGGAGCTGGTCGCGACCATCCACAACGCGGCCGATGGAGAGAAGCCGACGCTCGCCCGCATCGGCCGCCAGTTGGAGCGTCAGGGCATCCCGAGCAAAACCGGCGCCCGGACTTGGGCGCCATCGAGCGTCAAAGCCCTCCTCGACCGAGCCCGAGAGCAGGGCTTGCTTCACCCTACCGAGGACAAGACCTGACACTTGGCCAATCCGTAGAGGCTCCCGCTCCCGACGTGACGGAATCTGGGCAATCTGGACACAGGCACGTGGGTCAGGGCAGCGCTTTACCAATCGAGCCACCACCGTCGACAAACAGCGTCTGCCCGGTGATGTAGCTGGCCTCTTCGGAGAGGAGAAAAGCGATCGCCGCGGCGATCTCGTCTGGTCGACCAAGGCGCTTCATGGGAATGAGCGAGAGGAAGCGGCGCTCCGCCTCGCTGCCGGCCGGGGTATTCTGGCGGAAGAGTTCGGTCTCGGTCGGGCCGGGCGCCACTGCGTTGACGGTGATGCCGGTCTCCGCCAGTTCCAGCGCCCAGGTGCGGGTGAAGCTGCCGACCGCCGCCTTTGCCGCGGCGTATGCGGTGCGCTGGGCGACGCCGAGCACGGTCAGGCTGGACAGGTTGACGATGCGGCCCCAGCTCTTGGTGCGCAGCGTCGGCAGCAGCGCCTGCACGGCCAGAAGCGTCGGGTGCAGGTTGACGCGCAGGATTTCATCCATATCGGCCAGTTCGATGGAGCCGAGCTGGTGCAGCCGGACCAGCCCGACATTGTTGACCACGCCGTCGAAGGAGAAGCGCTCGGCCAGTTCGGCGAGCGCCGCGGCCGCGCGTTGGCTGTCGCTGAGGTCGATGGATACCAGTGTTCCGGGAAAGCTCGGGTCGCTGCCGCGGGCGATGCCGACGACCCGATGCCCGTTGGCGGCAAGGCGTGTGGCCAGAGCCCGCCCGATGCCCTTGGTGGCGCCGGTGACGAGAAAGGTCCGCTGAATCATGGTGCTCGATCTTTCATGCTGTGCCGCCACGGCGCGCGCCTTCACGGCCCGTGGCGTGACCCGGGAGCAGGCGGAAATTCGCCGCCGAGGGTGCTTTCAGGTTGGTGGATGCCCTGTCCGCGGCAGTCACGGCATGGGCTTCGACAGGTGGCCCTGGGATGGCTGCCTGACCGGGACTCTGTTCTGTTCCGGGACGCCAGCATTCCGCGGCTTCTTGCTTCGGTCAGCGCGTCCAGGGCGATGCGAGGATGACACTGCACATATCCACCCGCTGGAACGCCGGATCCTTCGCTGCCAGGAAATCGTCGTTGAAGGTGCCGAAGGTGCTGTTGGGGCGGTGCTTCATACCCTCATAGAAAGCATCGATGATCCCGTGCTTGAAGTCCGCTTCGCGGGGGAAGGCCGCGATGACGGCGTCACGCTCGTCATCCGTAAACTGGTCGTAGCCGCGGCCGGCCACGTCCATGCCGGCGCCCGCCTGCACCAGCGCGATCTCCGGGCGCATGAATTCCGGAATGCCGGGCGTCGTGTGAAGGGCAACGGCGTTCCAAACCGTTTCGATGTCACCGTCCGAAATTCCCTGCGCCCGCAGGAAATCCCGCGCGGCGTTGGCGCCGTCCACTTCGAACCGCAACTGGCTGTTCTTGTAGGTCGCGGTGAGGCCGATATCGTGGAACATGGAGGCCGTATAGAGCAGCTCCGGATCGAAGCTCATGCGCCGTCGCGTTCCCGCTATGGCTCCCCAGAAATAAACCCGGACCGAATGATGGAAGAGCAGATCGCTCTCCGTGTCCCGGATGAACCGGGTCACATCACGGGCCAGTTTGCTGTCGGGAATTCTCACATCCGAAATGTCATTGGCCACCATGGTCTGTACTCCTTCCCAAGCTGGGCCTTGCATCGGAGTCGTGGCGTGTTCAGCTCTCCAGAACGGCCTGCGGCGTATTGCGGAAGCTGATGGCCATGCGATTGTAGCTGTTCATCAGGCTGATCGCGATCGTGAGGTCGACGAGTTGCTTCTCGTCGAACACCTCTCGTGCAGCGTCGTAGGCGTCGTCCGGAACGCCCGTCTCGGCGACGAGCGTCACGGTCTCGGCCCAGGCCAGGGCGGCACGCTCGGTCCGGCTGAAGAGAGGACCGCCTTCCTTCCATGCCTGCACCAGCGCAAGCTTCTCGACCTTCACGCCCCTTTTGATGAGTTCACGCGTGTGCATGTCGAGGCAGAAGGCACAGTTGTTGATCTGTGAAACCCGCAGGTAGACGAGATCCACCAGCTCTCCGGGCAGACCGCTCTGCATGACATAGCCATAGACACCGCCGAGCGCCTTGGCACCGTTGGGGGCGATTTGATTGTAGTCGAGCCTGTTGGTCATTGGTCAGGTTCCTTCTTTCACTTGACGGGGAAGGTGAGCTTGTTCTCGCCGGAGTCGACGACAAAGACGGCAAGCAGCTTCGCAGGCGTGGTCTTGCTGGCGTTGCGGCTGATGGAATGAACCGCGCCCGGCGCTTCGGACCAGCTCTCTCCCGCCTTGTAGAGGCGGGTTTCACCGTCGTTCACCCTCGACTCGATCTCGCCGGACAGCACGTAGGCATAGATGAAGGCGGAATTTGCGTGGGTGTGCGGCAGGGAAGCGGCGCCGGGTGCGTACTCCACTTCGACCACGCGGAGCGACTTGCCCGGGATGTTGGCGATGGCCTGATCGAACTTGGCCGTCACCATTTCGGTTTGAGTGTCATGAGCCGGGGCAGGACCAGCGGAGGTCGCAGCAAGCACGGCCATGACAGCAGGGGCGATGATGCGGTTCTTCATGGGCTTTCTCCTGTGACGCATCTGAAGATGCGGGTTTTCTGAGCCAGGAAAAAGGCCCAAGAATGCGATGAAATCATGTACCATGACGGCATGAACAAGCCGCTCGACCTGACTCTCGACCGTTCTGCCAAGGCCTCCCTGTCGGAGCAGATCCGGAGGGGGGTTGCCAAAGCCATCGAAGACGGCGTGCTGGAACCCGGCGCCCGGCTGCCGTCCTGGCAGGATCTTGCGGCCCAGCTCGGCGTCGCGCGCGGAACGGTGCGGACCGCCTATGAGACTCTCGCCGCCGCCCAGCTGATCGAGGCCTCGCGCGCCAGGGGCACGCGCGTCGCCCAACGCCCGCGCACCGCCACAAAGAGCGAACCGCCGCCGGACGCAGGATCGTTCCTGGAGACCTACCTGGAAATGACGCGGGGGCCTGCGTTCTTTCAAATGGGCGTGCCGGCAGCCGAGACTTTCCCGGCAACCTTGTTCGCGCGCATTCGCGCGAATGCCGTCCGCGCCGAGGCGAGCGTTCCCCCGTCATATCCCGACCCTCGCGGCGAACATGAGTTGAGGCGGGAGATCGCGGCCTATCTGGCCGTCGCTCGCGGCATCAACTGCTCGCCGTCGCAAGTCATCGTCACCGGGGGGTTCGGCTCAGGACTGGGGCTGGGTCTCGGCGTTCTCGGCTTGGGCGGGCAGTCGGTCTGGTTCGAGAACCCGGGCTTTCCATGGACGAGGAAAGGGCTTGAACTCGCAGGTTTGGCGGTGGCCCCGATTCCCGTCGATGCGGATGGGATCGACGTCGATCATGGGCTGCGCCACCATCCCGACGCGAAGCTCGTCGTCGTGACCCCCGGACAGCAGGCGCCGCTCGGGCCGACTTTGTCGCTGGAGCGGCGCCTGCGTCTCCTCGAATGGGCGGACGCGAACCGGGTCTGGGTGATCGAAGACGATTATCTGAGCGAACTGCAACTGGCGGGAAGGGCGGCACCGGCGCTCGCCTCGCTCGATCGGGGCGGGCGCGTCATCCACATCGGCTCGTTCAGCAAGACGATCAGCCCGACCCTACGATTGGGTTTCGTGGTCGCCCCGGTCGCGCTGGTCTCCCGGTTCGCCGAGGTGGCGGCATGTCTGGCACCGCCGCCTGGCCCCGCGGTGCAGATCGCGACCGCAGAGTTCATCCGCGAGGGCCACTACATGCGCCACCTCCGGCGCACCAAGCGCGCTTATGCGGCCAAGCGGCAGGCGGTTCTGGATTGTCTTCACACCTCAGTCGGCGCGGATCTTGTTGCCGCTCCCGGCTTGGCCGTGCTGCTCAGATTGCCGACAGGAACGCCGGATGTCGCCATCGCGCGCGAAGCCTTGACGTTCGGCATGTTTCCGGCACCGCTTTCGCCCTGGTATGCGCCGCCGGGCAATGCCCAGTCCGGGCTTCTGCTGGGTGTCGCCACGGCACCGACCAGAAATCTTGCCCGATCCTGTGACCGGCTCCTGGAAACGATCCGGCGGTTCAAGTGCCTGCACCTTCTGAATGAGTGAGTGCATTAGCGAGAACGGCTGAATGCGCTCACCCGTTTCGGTGAATTCACCCACTTGCAGAGGCGGTGTCGGAGTCGACTTTGGCGCGTAGATCGCCGCGAAGACAGAGTCCTGCGGTCGCTGGCGGTGATCAGACGACCTTGCAAGAGATAGGCATGCCCAAGCTGGTCATGATGTTCATGACTTTGCAGCCGACAGCGGCGTCGGCCTTCTGGGCCGGCAGGGTCCGGGCGCGCAGGCTGCGTCCGATCACCTGTATGCAGCGCATCATCGCCACCGCGCTCGAGCGTAGCGGGATGATCACATCCGCCGAAGGGCTGTGGACGACGACTGCGCGGTAGACACGCTCGCCGTCGTACGCGCCGATCGGGCGGGCGATCTGATCGAGCAACGGCCCAACCAGCGAGGCGTCTCCCTCCTTCGTTGGACGTCAGCTCCGAGGCGAGGGTCTCACCGGTAGCGGGATTTATTGCGAGGTACAGCTTGGCCAACTCCAGCGCACATGGCCGCCGTGCTTTTCCAGGTGCCACTCGCCCTCGCCGTACACCTTCAGCCCAGTGGAATCGACCACCATCGTCATCGGCCCCTCGGCCTTCACCAAGGCACTCGCTACCTCCAGGTCGGCACTGCGCCGGGAAAAGGTCGTGTGATCCGGGATCGGTAGGTCCCGGCCGAGCAGGCGCGTGAGCGAGCCCAGCAAGCTCTCGGTCTGCCGTCACGGTCGCCCGAAGGCCAAACGCAGCATCAGCCCCGTCTCGATGGCGATGGCCGAGTGGTGGAAAGGCTGGCCCCGTCGTCCGATCGGCAGCGGCGTCCGTGCCGCGATCGCTTCGGGCGTCACCCAGATCGTCAGGTCGCCGCGCCGCCGCAGCACGGCGTCGTAGGCCGCCCAGTTCGCAACCTGATAACGGGCCTTCGGGATCTTGTGGCGGCGGGGCTCGTTGGCCTTGTACGGCATCGGGGTCTCGGCGTCAGCGCGCCGCCTCTATACCCGTTCGTCCTCCCGACCGCCGCCAGCCGGCCATTTTCTTTACCAACGTCGCTCCATATCCCGCGTTCGCCCGTTCCGGCAACCCGTTCAACGCCAACTTGACGGTCCCCAGCGGCGGGCTTCATCCTGTATAGCGTCCACGTCGCGTGTCTTCTCCGTGACTGGCGAATTGGGAGGGCGTGACGCCGAAGTGGCGGCGGAACATCGCGGTAAAGGCGCTGGGGCTGTCATAGCCGAGGTTGAGCGCCACTGTCGTGACCGGGGTGCCGGTCGTCAGCATCTCCGCCGCCTGGAACAGACGCAGCCGCTGGCGCCACGCCGAGAAGCTCATGCCGGTCGCATCGGCGAAGCGCCGGGTGACGGTGCGCCGTGACAGCCCGACTGTGTCCGCCAGCGCGTCGAGCGACCGGTCGTCCGCCGGGTCGTCGATGATCATGCGGGCGATCTGCGCCATCGCGCGGTCGGCCGGCATCGGCAGATGTTCGCGCTCCAGCGGCAGCGCCGCGATTTCGTCGATGACCACCAGCCCGAGCCGCTCCTCGCGCGTGCCGGGATCGGCGCCGTCCTGCCAGCGGCTGATGCGGGCGATCCCCTCCCGCAGCAGGCTCGGGGTGGAGGCGCTGCCGAAGCGGTCCGGCAGCTGGCGGCACATCTCCGGCGCCACATAGACGTACCAGCCGGAAAAATTCCCGCACAGCCGCAACGCATGCTCCTGCCCCGGCGGGATCCAGGCGGAATGGCCGCTCGGCACCATCCAGTTCCCCTGGCGGGTGTAGATCGTCAGCAGGCCGGTGGACACGACCACGGCCTGCCCGCGGGCATGGCTGTGCCAGCGGATCGTCACCGGTTTCGTCCCGCGCTCCCGCCCGATCGCCAGCACCGTCGGCTGTTCGGGCGCATCCAGGCTGGCAAGTGAATAATTCAGCAGCCGCATGGCCTCGTCTCGATAGTTCCTGTCCCATCCGCAGGAGCGGGATGCAATGAGGAATGATACTCATTCTCATCAAGAGCCGGTAGATGCTTCCAGCGCACGGCAGGGCAAGCGACAGAGGATGTGATGGGGCAGACGGTGCGGATCCGGGCGGCGGAGAGCCAGGGAAAGAAGACGAGCCGGCGCAATGCCGCGATCCCGGCAATACTGGCGGTGGCGGCGACCGTCTGGACGCCGGCCTGGGCACAGGATGCAGCCGGACAGCAAGGGGCCGGGCAGCAACGGATTGGGCAGCAGGGTGGCGCGACGCTCAGCCTGCCGGCGGTGTCGGTGACGGCGAGCCCCGGCAACCCGGCGCTGGCAGCCGACGGCTATGTCGCCCCCGCTGCGCTGGGCGCCACCAAGACCGGCGCCGCCCTGTTGGAAACGCCGCAGACCGTCACCGTCATCACCCGCGAGGAGTTGGACGCCCGCCGGCCGCAGACCGTCCGGTCGGTGCTGCGCTACGCCCCCGGCGTGCAGATCAGCGAGGATGCCGACAACCGGCTGGACAGCCTGACGGCGCGCGGCTTCGCGCTCGACCAATATCTGAACGGGCTGAAGCAGCTCTCCGGCACCTGGGCGGTGCCGAAGACCGAGCCCTATCTGCTGGAACGGGCGGAGGTGCTGACCGGCCCCTCCTCCGTTCTCTACGGGCAGGCGTCGCCCGGCGGCATCCTCAACATGGTCGCGAAGCGTCCGACCGCCGAGCCGCTGCATCAGGTGGAGATCCAGTCCGGCACCGGCGCCATGATGCAGGGCGCCTTCGATCTCGGCGGGCCGCTGGACAAGGAGGGCCGCGTGCTCTACCGGCTGACCGGCATCGGACGGACCGCCGAGACGCAGACCGACCACACCAGGGAACAGCGCATCGCCATCGCCCCGTCGGTGACCTGGAAGCCGGACGACGACACCAGCCTGACCCTGCTGGCCGGCTACCTGCATGACCCGAAGGGCGGCATCTGGAACCTGCTGCCCTATTCCGGCACCCTGCAGCCGAACCGCTACGGCAGGATCTCGCCCAGCTTCTACACCGGCGACACCGGCTTCGAGAGCTTCAAGCGCGACCAGAGCCAGATCGGTTACGAGTTTGAGCACCGCTTCGGCAAGGCGCTGACCGTCCGGCAGAATGCCCGCTACACCCACATCGACATCGACTATGCCTCGGTCCAGGGACTGAACCTCCAGGCCGACCAGCGGACGCTGAACCGCCAGACCTACACCGCCGACGAGCGGCTCGACAGCTTCGCCATCGACAACCAGGCGGAGCTGAAGCTCGACACCGGGCCGCTGTCGCACACGCTGCTGGCGGGGGTCGACTACCAACGGATCAACTGGGACAATCTCACCCGCTTCGGCGCCGCGCCGACGCTGGACATCCTGGCACCCAACTACAATCAGGTCATCAGGCTGCCCGGCATCTTCCAGAACGCCTACCAGACCCAGAGCCAGATCGGCGCCTACCTCCAGGACCAGATCAGGCTGGGCGGCTGGTCGCTGCTGCTGGGCGGGCGGGAGGACTGGGCGACGACCGACAACGAGAACCGCGTCACCAACCGCCGGACCAGCCAGTTCGACCGCGCCTTCACCGGCCGGGTCGGGCTGACCTATCTGTTCGACAATGGTCTCGCGCCCTACGCCAGCTACGCCACCTCCTTCCAGCCGGTCGCCGGCACCAACCGGCAGGGCGCCGCCTTCGAGCCGACAAAGGGCAAGCAGGTCGAGGTGGGGCTGAAGTTCCAGCCGAAGGGCTCCAACAGCTTCGCCACCGTCTCGGCCTTCGACCTGCGCCAGACCAACGTCACCACGCCGGATCCGGTCAACGCGAACTTCAACGTGCAGACCGGCGAGATCCGCTCGCGCGGCGTCGAGCTGAGCGGCGTCGCCAGCCTGACCGACGGGCTGAACGTCCGCGCCTCCTACGCCTATCTCGACAACGAGATCACCAAGGACAATGCCGGCAATGTCGGCCACCGGCTGAGCAACGTGCCGGCGCACATTGCCTCGCTGTGGGCCGACTACACGATCCAGGCGCAGGCGTTGAAGGGGCTGGGCTTCGGCGGTGGCGCCCGCTATGTCGGGCCGACCTACGCCACCAACGCCAACACCGTGAAGATCCCGGACTACGCCGTGTTCGACGCGGCGGTGCATTACGACCTGGGACAGGCGCTGCCCTCCCTGCAGGGAACGCAGCTGGCGGTCAACGCCTCGAACATCTTCGATCGTGAGTATGTGTCGTTCTGTTCGGCCGTCGGCTGCCGCTATGGGCTGGGCCGCACGGTCTATGCCAGCGTGCGTTACTCCTGGTGATGGGGACCATGGTCCGCGGGACACTTCCCCTGTCGCGGCGCCGCCTGCTGGGCGGCGCCGTCGCCCTGGGCTTTGGTGGAGGGCCGGGTACAGGTCCGGCCCTGGCGGAGACGCGAGCGGAGATGGGCGCGAAGAAGCGCGCGGAGGCGCCGCGCCGTGTCGCCGTGCTCGACTGGGGGCTGGCGGCCAGCTGCGTCGCGCTGGGCTGCGTCCCGGTCGGCGTGCCGGCACCGTCCTGGTGCACGCGCTATGTCGGCGATCCGGCTCTGCCGGCCGGGGTAACCGACGTCGGCCTGCTGTTCACGCCGAATTTCGAGCTGTTGCAGGAGCTGAAACCGGACGCGATCCTGATCACGCCGGGGCTGGAGGTGATGCGCGGCCCGCTGGAGCGGGTAGCACCCGTCTTCGCCGTGGCTCTCGACCGGCCGGGAGCCGGGGTGCTGGAGCGGGCGGGATCGGAGACGCGGCGGCTGGCCGCCTTCCTGGGTCTGGAGGCGGCGGCCGAAGCGCTGGCCGCCCGTGCTGAGGCGACGCTCGAGCAGGCCGCTCACGAACTGGCGCCGCTGACGGACCGGTCGGTCTGTCTCGTCAACATCCTCGATCAGCGGCACGTCAACGTCTTCGGCGCATCGAGCCTGCACCACGCGGTGCTGAACCGGCTCGGGCTGCGCAATGCCTGGGGCGGGGAGCCGGTGATGGGGGAATTCGTCGCGGTCGGGCTGGAGCGGCTGGCCGCGGTGCCGGACGCGCGGCTGATCAACGTGGCGCTCGGCGGCTTCGGCCGGCTGAAGGCCATGGCGGCCAATCCCTTCTGGCAGGCGCTGCCCTTCTCGCGGGAGGGCCGCACCCACGAGATTGGGTCCGTCCTCGGTTCGGCCGGCCTGCCGGCGGTGGAGCGGCTCGCCCGGCTGCTGAGCGCAGCGCTGGTTCCGGTGGAGGCCAGCCATGGCTGACCGGGTGGCCGACAGCGGCTTCCGCTGCGGGGCGCTGATCGCCCTTCTCGCGCTTCTCGCCGCCGTACTGACGGTAGTGGCGGCGCACCCCTATCTGCCGGGACCGCCCTGGACGGCCGGCACATGGCGCTGGCTGCTGGAAGGCGGCGGCGACGTGCGCCGGCTGATCCTGACCGACAGCCTGCTGCCGCGTCTGTGCGCCGGCCTGCTGTGCGGCGGCGCCCTCGGGCTGGCCGGGGTGCTGTTCCAGCAGGCCCTGCGCAACCCCCTGGCCGAGCCGTCGACCCTGGGGGTCGCCGGCGGCGCACAGCTGGCACTGATGGCGACAGCCACGCTGCTCCCCGGCTTCGGCGGTAACCTCGGCACCCTCGGGCACGGGCTGGTGGCGCTGGGCGGCGGGGTCGGGGCGGCGGCGCTGGTGGTCGGGCTGGCATGGCGGGCGGCGTTGGCGCCGGCCGTCGTCATCCTCGCCGGCCTCGCCGTCGGCCTGACCTGCAGCGCGCTGGCGAGCGGCCTGATGCTGTTCAACGGCGCCGGCTTTCAGGCCCTGTTCCTGTGGGCGAGCGGGTCGCTGAGCCAGAACGGCTGGGCGATCCCGCAGGCGCTGGCCCCGCAACTGGCGGCCGGGGCCGTCCTCGCCCTGCTGCTGGCGCGGCCGCTCGCCCTGCTGGATCTGGGGACGGAGGGCGCCGCCGGCCTCGGCGTTCCGGTGCGGGCTCTGCGGCTGGCGACGCTGGCACTGGCGGTGGCGCTGAGCGCGGCGGTGGTAAGCGCCGCCGGAGTGATCGGTTTCGTCGGGCTGGCCGCGCCGGCGATGGTGCGGCTGGCCGGCGCCCGCAGCCTGTTGGCCCGGCTGACCTGGGCACCACCGCTGGGTGCGGCGCTGCTGTGGCTGGCCGACGCCACGACGCAGGTGGCCTCGCAGATCGCCGGCAGCGGCGCCCGCGAGTTGCCGACCGGAACATTGACGGCCCTGCTCGGCGCGCCGCTGCTGCTGTGGCTGCTGACCCGCTCCGGCGGCGGTGACGGTGGGCCACCGGTTCCGGCCGAGCCGCCCGCGCGGCGGCTGGCCCGGTCCGGCCCTTGGCTCCTGGCGGGACTGCTCGCCCTGCTGCTCGCCGCTTGGCTTGCGTTGGCGGTGGGGCAGGGCGTTGGCGGCTGGCGCTGGAGCGGCTGGGCGGATCTGCAACCGCTGCTGTACTGGCGGGCGCCGCGCATGGCGGCGGCGATGGCCGCGGGGGCGATGCTGGGTGCGGCAGGGGTGCTGCTGCAACGGCTGACCGGCAACCCGCTGGCGGGGCCCGAGGTGCTGGGTATCGGCACGGGCGCGGCCTTCGGCGTCATCCTGCTGTACCTCGCGGTTCCCGCCTTCCCGGTGGAGGCGCAGGTGGCCGCCGCCGGAGCCGGCGCGCTGGCGACGCTCTGCGCGGTTCTGCTGCTCGGCAGGCGGCAGGGCCACGCGCCGGAACGGCTGCTGTTGACCGGCGTGGCGCTGACCACCGTCTTCGGCGCCGTGGTGGCGCTGCTGCTGTCGAGCGGTGATCCGCGCGCCTTCACCCTGTTCCGCTGGCTGACCGGCTCGACCTATCTGGCGACCCCGGCCATCGCCATCGCCGCCTGGACCGCCGCCCTGCCGTTGCTGGCGGTGCCGCTGCTCTGCGCCCGCTGGCTGGAGATCCTGCCTTTGGGAGAGGAGGCGGCACGCGGACTTGGCCTGCGGCTGCCGCTGGTGCGCGGGATCGTCCTGCTGCTGGTCGCGGCGCTGACCACTGCGGCGACGCTGGTGGTCGGCCCGCTGAGCTTCGTCGGGCTGATGGCCCCGCACGCGGCCCGGCTGTGCGGCCTGCAGCGGGCGGTACCGCAATTGGCCGGGGCGGCGCTGGCCGGCGCCCTGGTCATGGTGCTGGCCGACTGGCTGGGCCGCGTCCTGCTGTTTCCCGCCCAGATGCCGGCCGGCCTGCTGGCGACCCTGCTGGGTGCCCCCTACCTTCTCTGGCTGTTGCGACGATGAACGACTCCATTCCTTTACCCGGCGGCGATCCCGCCCGGGACCGCTTCGCGCTGCTCCGCGCGGCGTTGCGCCTGCTGCGCCCCTTCTGGCCGGCGACCTTGGCCGCGACCCTGCTGGGGGCTGCCGGCGGCCTCGCCACCGCGGCGCTGCTGGCGCAGGTCAATCGCGGGCTGCAGGCGGCCGACGGGGTCGGCGCCGGCTTCCTCCTGGCCTTCGCCGGCCTATGCGGGCTGAGCGTGCTGGGCAAGGCGGCAGCCGGCGTCGGCAACAGCCTGGTCGGCCAGAAGCTGGTCGCGGCGCTGCGCAAGGACATCGCCGCCCGCATCCTGCGCGCGCCGATCGCCGCCATCGAACGGCAGCGGACGCACCGGCTGGTCGCCTCGCTGGTCAACGACGTGGAGGCGGTGAGCATCTTCACCTTCAACGTTTCCGGCTATGCCGTGGCGCTGACGGTGACGCTGGGCTGCTTCGGCTATCTGCTGGCGCTGTCGCCCGCCCTGCTGCTGCTGGTGCTGCTGGCGGTGGCGGCGGGGATGCTGGTCACCCACCACGCCCGCCGCGCCTGGATGGTGGATTACACCGACGTCCGCGACGCCCAGGACGATCTGCAGAAACAGTACCGCGCCATCACCGAAGGCGCCAAGGAGCTCCGCGTCGACCGGCCGCGCCGCCGCCGGGTGTTCGAGGTCCTTTTGGGTGGGGCGGTGGACCGTATCGCCAGCCGCAAGAGCCACGCCATGCGCCTGTTCTGGACGGCGGATGCCGTCGGGTCCGGCCTGTTCTTCCTGGTCATCGGCATCATGCTGCTGCTGCGCGACCGGTTGGCGCTGGAGCCGGCGGTGGTCAGCGGCTTCGCCATCGTGCTGCTCTACGTCAAGGGACCGCTCGACCAGCTCGTCGGCGCCTTGCCGGCGCTGGGGCAGGCGCAGATCGCCTTCCGGCGGGTCGCCCGGCTCGCCGCCGATTTCGACGGGCACGAGCCGGTGGCGCTGGTGGAGCCCGGCGGACAAACGCCGGAACTGTGTCGGAGCATCGCGCTCGACGGCGTGTGCTACGCCTACCCGCCGGCGGACCCGGCGGGAGAGGACGGCCGGCCGGGATTCGCGGTCGGCCCGATCGATCTGGAGATCCGGCGCGGTGAGATCCTGTTCATCGTCGGCGCCAACGGGTCGGGCAAGACGACACTGATCAAGCTGCTGCTCGGCCTTTACCCGCCGCAGGCGGGCGTCATCCGGCTCGACGGACAGCCGGTCGCGGAGGAGGCGCGCGACGATTACCGCCAGCTCTTCGCCACCGTCTTCACCGACTATTTCCTGTTCGACGAGGTCGGCACCCCCGGCGCCGGCCTGCCGCCGGAGGCGGAGCGCTATCTGGAACGGCTGGACATCGCCCACAAGGTATCGCTGCGCGACGGCGTCTTCTCCACCACCGACCTGTCGACCGGCCAGCGCAAGCGGCTGGCCCTGCTGAACGCCTGGGCGGCCGGCCGGCCGGTGATCGTCTTCGACGAATGGGCCGCCGACCAGGATCCCGGCTTTCGCCACCTCTTCTACACCGAGCTGCTGCCCGATCTGCGCCGCCAGGGCCGGGCGCTGGTGGTGATCTCGCACGACGACCGCTATTTCGGCGTCGCCGACCGGGTGGTCCATATGGCGGGCGGGGGGATCGCGCGGGTTTGCACGCAGGCCGCCGAGGGTCCGGACGACAGCGCAGCAGGGAATGCCGAACGATGAGCACCAGCTTCTTCGACCTGGACAATGTCGGCGCGGTGGTTCCCGGCCGCACCCTGCTGCACCCGCTGACCCTGACGCTGGCTCCCGGCCGGGTCATCGGGCTGATCGGGCACAACGGGTCGGGCAAATCGACCCTGCTGAAGCTGATGGCGCGCCAGCTCGCCCCGTCGACTGGGACGATCCGCTTCGAAGGCCGACCGCTCGCCGTCTGGGAAAGCCGCGCCTTCGCCCGCCGGCTCGCCTACCTGCCGCAGCAGACACCCGCCGCCCCCGGCCTTCTCGGGCGCGAGCTGGTGGCGCTCGGCCGCTATCCTTGGCACGGGCCGTTCGGCCGCTTCGGCGCAGCCGACCGGCAAGCGGTGGAAGACGCGATGGCGCAGACCGGCGTCGCCGACTTCGCCGGCCGGCCGGTCGATGCGCTGTCGGGCGGAGAGCGCCAGCGGGTCTGGCTGGCGATGATGGTGGCACAGCAGCCGGGTGCCCTGCTGCTGGACGAGCCGACCTCGGCTCTCGACATTGCGCATCAGGTGGAGATGCTGTCCCTGATCCGCCGTCTCGGCCGCGACCATGGCCTCGGCGTGATCATCGTGCTGCACGACGTGAACATGGCGGCCGCCTTCTGCGATGAATTGCTGGCCCTGCACGGCGGTCGCCTGATCGCCCGCGGTGCACCGGACGACATCATGACTCCGGCGATGCTGGAGCGCATCTACGGCCTGCCCTTTGGGGTGTTGCCACATCCGGTCTCGGGCCGGCCGATCGGTTACGTCTGAGGGGCGGTTTTCAGAATGTGCTGAGACTTGTTCGTAGCAGGGGGGTGATCGAGGGAGTGGCGGTACGCTTTAGCACTGCCGGCACCCGCGGCGTCGAGATCGAGTTGGAGCACGATTTGGTGGCGTTGCTCAGCCTCGGGCTGAGCCCAAACGCACCGAAGGCCGGCGCTGTGGGAGCGGCCGGCCTTCTGGAACTGATGCGTTCGGTAAAGGTTGGTTGCGGGGCAGGATTTGGTCTTTACCGAACCCACCAGGGCCACTGAACGGCAACTCAGTTCCAATCGCCACATGCAGCGACCCGGTGTCGTGCAGTATTCCTCCCCGCACACGTCGATGGTCCCTCACCCCTCCACCAGTTGCAGGCGCTCGGGTGGGGAAGAGGCGAGTTCGGCCCAGTCAAGCTCCTGCTCCAGCGCGTGGAACACATCGTCATTGATGGCGCCAGAGCGGCGCATCTCGGCGAGCCTGCGGCGCTTCACGACGATCATGTCCCGTTTCAGGCAGTCGCTCTCGCTGACCTCCCAGGGATGCTGTCCGGCAGCCGTGGCCACGCGCGCCTCTTGGAGAGAGTCCAGTTGCGCCCGCGCCGCCTCATCATCATGTGCCTCAAGCGCCGCAATGGCGGCGTCGATCAGAGCGATCCGCGCGGCAGACAGCTCCCGGTCGAAGGAATCGTCCGGCGGAAAGCGCAGGCGGACGATCAGCGGCCCGAGCGTCAGGCCTTGCAGCACCAGGGTGCCGAGCAGAACGGTGAAGGCACACAGCACGATCAGGTCGCGTTCCAGGAAACTTGCCGGCAGGGCCTGCGCGGTCGCCAGCGTGACCAGCCCGCGCATGCCGCACCAGGCGACCATCTGCCCCTGCCCTACTGTCGGAACGCCTTGCCCGCCCGGCGCCGCACGACGAAGGCGGCGGCACGGTTGTAGACGAGCACCCAGACCACGCGCACCACAACCACGGCCAGGAACACCGCCGCCGCGACGCCGGCTGCCTGCCAGAACCGGTCGCCTTCCAGCCTGCCGATGATCGCCCTTGCCTGGAGGCCCATCAGAAGGAAGGCCAGGACGTTCAACAGGAAGACCACGGCCTCCCACACGGAATAGGAATGGACGCGGTCGCGGGGCGGGCCCTGTAGAACGGTGGCGGTTGCGCCGCGGCAGGGCGAAGCGTCCGAGCATGGCAGCCGCCGCCGCGGTCGTCAGGATGACCGCCACGGCGGCCAGGGCCAGCAATGGCGCCCAGTTGCGCCGGAGCACCGCGAGAGGCGTGTGATAGGGGCAACATCCACCAGGGCCGGCGCCACGAACAGCACCAGCGCCAATTGAGGCTCCAGCGTGATGTCGGGCGCCGGGATGTCGGGGATCAACGTGCTCTCGAACAACGCCATGTGCAACCGCGCCTTTCTGCCTGAAGCGGCTGGTTCAGCGACCAATGTTCCGCCGGAGCTTCCGGTATGACGCAGCCCAGCGCGGCCGGGCAATCGCAGCAAGGGTGATAGCGCTCGGCCACTTTTCAGCTTTCTAGAACGTTATGGTTCATTTTATCCCGATTTTCCTGAATAGAGGAGGCGCGTAGATCTCTGTCATCCCCGGCGCTGACGAAGAAGCCAAGCGCCGATCCGAAAATCCCGATCAACGAAGGATGACTGACATGACCATCTCCACCCCCACCGCTTCGGCCTCCTCCCTTCCGATGGCCTCGATCGCCGCCGATGCGGCTCCGCTGGCCGGCCGCGTCCTGCTGGCGGGCCTGTTCCTGGTCTCCGGCTATGGCAAACTCATCGCGCCGACGATGACCATCGGCTATATCCAGTCGGTCGGGCTGCCGGTGCCCGAACTGTCCTACATGATGGCGCTGCTGGTCGAACTGGTGGGCGGCCTGGCCCTGATCATCGGCTTCCAGACCCGGCTGGTGGCGCTCGCCATGGCGATCTTCACCGTGTTGACGGCGGTGACCTTCCACAACAACCTCACCGACCTCGACCAGTACTTCCACTTCTTCAAGAACATCTCGATCGCCGGCGGCCTGTTGCAGATTGTCGCCTTCGGCGGCGGCCGCTTCAGCCTGGATGCTCGCCGATAATGCCCGCAAAGCTATCCGACGGTGCGGAGGCGTCAAAACGCCTCCCCCGCCGGCCGGATGTCGTTCCGATCAGGGACCGACCGGCAGCGCGATGGCGTCGGCCGGCCCCCATTCCACCCGATAACGGCCGCCCGGGCGCACATGCTGGTGGTCGGCGTTGTTAGGAATTTTCGCGACCAGTCCGGCGGCCGGACCGTCTGCCAGATGCACGCGGATGTGGTCGCCCAGATAAATCAGGTCAGAGACATGGCCGAACAGGCCCCGCTCTCCCCCGGCCCCATCAGCCGCCTCTGCCGGCACCAACCGGACCCGCTCGGGCCGCAGCGACACGGTGACCAAAGCACCCGCTTCGAGACCGGGGGCAACACGGGCCTGCACCACCGGACCGCTTTCCAGCCGGACGGTCCCGCGGTCGCCCTGCCGGTCGGCCAGCACGCCGGACAGCCGGTTGTTCTCGCCGATGAAGCCGGCAACGAAGACGGTGGCCGGCTCCTCGTACAATTCCGCCGGCGTCGCCAGCTGTTCCACCCGGCCGCGGTTGAAGACGGCGATACGGTCGGACATGGTCAGCGCCTCCGCCTGATCATGCGTGACATAGACCATGGTCACGCCGAGACGCTCATGCAGATGCTTGATCTCGAACTGCATGTGCTCCCGCAGATTCTTGTCCAGCGCCCCCAGCGGTTCGTCCATCAGCACCAGATCCGGTTCGAACACCAGAGCCCGCGCCAGCGCCACCCGCTGCTGCTGCCCGCCGGAAAGCTGAGAGGGTCGACGCTGCGCCAGCGTGCCCATCTGCACCATGTCGAGCGCGCGGGCCACCCGCCGCTCCGTCTCCGCACGACCCATCCGCCGCACCTTCAGCGGATAGGCCAGATTCTCGGCGATGGTCATGTGGGGGAACAGCGCATAGTTCTGGAACACCATCCCGATGTTGCGGCGGTGCGGCGGCACATTCTGGATCGGCTTGCCGGCCACGCGGATTTCGCCGCGCGACGGCGCCTCGAACCCCGCCAGCATCATCAGGCTGGTGGTCTTGCCGGAACCGGACGGCCCCAGCATCGTCAGGAACTCCCCCTTCGGGATCGACAGGTCCAGCCCTTCGATCACCAGAGTGCGCCCGTCATAGCTCTTCTGGACGCCGGCGAACTCCACAAAGCCCTGATTTTCCATGATCATATCCTCCGGGATCAGGCGGCGTGGACGGGCGGGCGGCGGTCCCGCCAGGGGCGGGCGCGTTCCAGTTGGCCGGCAAGGCGGAACAGCGTCGCCTCGTCTCCGGCGCGACCGGTGAACTGGGAGCCGACCGGCAACCCTTCGGCGTTCCAGGACAGCGGGACGCTCATCGCCGGCAGGCCGGCCATGTTGGCGAAGGTGGTGAAAGCCAGGAACTGCATGAAGCGGTCCATGACCGCTTCCCCGCCATGCAGCTCCGCATCGAAATGGCCGAGCTTCGGCGGCGGCGAGCCCAGCGTCGGCGTCAGCCAGACATCGTAGCGTTCCAGGAAGCGCCCGAGGATGCGGGAGAAGCCGTGGAACCAGCCAAGATCCGTCACGTAATCCGCCGCCAGGATGCGGCTGCCGCGCTCGAATAGGTAGCGGTTGAAGGGCTCGACCTCTTCGATCAGCACGGCGGGGGAACGATTGGTGGCGCGGCCGATGCTCCACAGGCTGCGCGTCGCCGTCATCGACCAGAAGCGGCGATAGGCCGACTGGTAGTGCTCCGCATCGAAGACCGGGGCGGCGATTTCGACGTCATGCCCCAGCTCCGCGCAGAGGCGCGCGGTGTCGCGCACCGTCGCCACGCAATCCGGGTCGACGTCGGTGCCCAACAGCGACCGGTCGGTGACCGCGATGCGCAACCGTCCGGGCTCGCGGCCGACCTGCGACAGGAAGCTGTCTGCCGGCGGGGCGGCGCTGTAGGGATCGCCGGCCATCGGCCCGTGGGTGGCGTCGAGCAGCGCCGCGCTGTCGCGCACGGTCATCGTCACCACATGTTCGTTGACGATGCCGCCCAGGCTGTCTCCCAGATCGGGCCCCATGGTGATGCGGCCGCGCGTCGGCTTCAGCCCGAACAAGCCGCAGCAGGAGGCGGGAATGCGGATGGAACCAGCGCCGTCACCACCATGGGCCGCCGACACCATGCCGCCCGCAACAGCCGCCGCGGCACCGCCGCTCGACCCGCCGCTCGACCGGCTGGTATCCCAGGGGTTGCGGGTGGGGCCGAACAGCACCGGCTCCGTCGTGCCGAGCGTGCCGAACTCGCACAGGTTGGTCTTGCCCACCGTCAGCAGCCCGGCGCGGCGGTATCGCGCCATCAGTTCGCTGTCATGGTCGACGATGGCGCCGGCCAGAAGGCGGGAGGCGCCGGTGGTCGGCGTGCCGCTGACATGACAGTAGAGATCCTTGATCAGGAAGGGTACGCCGGCGAAGGGACCGGACGACGCCTCCCCCCTCTCCAGCACGGCGCGGGCCTGGTCGTAGAGCGGCAGGATCACGGCGTTCAGCACTGGGTTCACCGCCTCGATGCGGGTGATGGTGGCATCGAGCAGCTCGGCGGCGCTGAGCTCGCCATCGCGGATCAGACGGGCCTGATCGAGCAGATCGAGATAAGTCATGACGCGCCCCTCCTCAGGCGGCAAGGCTGTCGCGGGACAGCGCGTCAGCAACATCGTCCAGCGCAACGCGCAGCCGCTCGACCAGCGCGTCGATCTGGCCGGGTTCGATGACATAGGGCGGGCAGAGCGCGATATTGTCGCCCATGTTGCGGATGATCGCGCCATGGGCAAGGCAGCGCCGCTCCACCTGCGCGCCGACCCGCAGGGCAGGATCGAAATCGCGACCGGTCGCCGGGTCGGCGGTCAGGCCGATGCCGGCCAGCAATCCGACGCTGCGGATCTCGCCGACCAGCGGGTGCCCGGCCAGCGTCTCGGCCAGCGCGGCGCGCAGATGGGCGCCCAGCCGCCGGGCGCGGCCGACCACGTCGATCTCGTGATAGATGCGGATCGCCTCGGTCGCGACCGCCGCCGACACCGGGTGTCCGGAATAGGTAAAGCCGTGGCCGAAAACGCCGACCTCCGCGCTCTGGTCGGCAATCGCCTGATAGATGCGGTCGCTCAGCGCCACCGCGGCAATGGGGATGGCGCCCGACGACAGGCCCTTCGCCATCGACATCATGTCCGGCAGGAAGCCGAAGGTCTGGCTGCCGAACCAGTTGCCGGTGCGGCCGAACCCGCAGATCACCTCATCGGCCAGCAGCAGGATGTCATGGCGGGCCAGCACCGCCTGGATTTTGGGGAAATAGGTCTCCGGCGGCAGGATCACACCACCCGCCCCCATCACCGGTTCGGCGATCATCGCCGCGATGCTGTCGGCACCCTCCGCCTGGATCAGCGCCTCCAGTTCGGCGGCCAGCCGCGTCGCATACTCCTCCTGGCTTTCGCCCGGTTCGGCATAACGGGCATGGTTGGGACAGGCGGTGAAGACCACGCCCTGGTCTGGCAGGTTGAAGGCGCGGTGCATGTGCGGCAGGCCGCTAAGTGCCGCACCCATCACTGTGCTGCCGTGGAAGGCGCCGGTGCGGCTGATGATCTTGCGCTTCTCCGGCTGGCCGCGCGCGGCGTTGTGGTACCAGGCCAGCTTCACCATGGTATCGTTGGCTTCCGACCCCGAATTGGCAAAGAAGATCTTGCCTCCCTTGAGCGGCGAGATGGCCGATATCGCCTCGGCGAGCGCGACGCAGGCGTCGTTCGTGCGGTGGTTGAAGGTGTGGTAGGTCGCCAGCGTCCGCATCTGGCGGGCGGCGGCATCGGCCAGCCGCGCCTCGTCGAAGCCGAGCGACGCGCACCACAGCCCGGCCATCCCCTCGATATAGCGGCGGCCGGACTCGTCCACGACATGGACGCCGTCGCCCCGCACTAGGGCAAGCGGCCCGCGCTCCTCATGGGCGCGGGCATTGGTTTGCGAATGCAGATGCAGGTCGATGTCCAAGGCACGAAGGGCGTTGGTCATGGGATCGGCTCATCCTGATTACGGGAATTGAGTGAGGGGAGCGTCGATGGCGCTCAGACCGCGGACCTGACTGGAGGTTGGGGCGGAAGGAGCAGCAACGTCGCGCTTGCCATTCCCAACTTGTATCTTATAAGTTATAAGTTGTCGAGGGCAATTCGGCGCGCCTTCGCACCCCGCCGCTCACGTTCCAGCGCCGATCCGCTGACAGGAAGACCATGCCAACGACCGCCACCGCCGCACCGGCGCCCGATCCCATGGGCGCCGACCGAACCCTGATGCCTGCTCCTCTGACACCTGAAGCCATCGCCCATCTGGAGGAGCGCGCCCGGCATGTCCGGCTGGAGACGATCCGGCTGATCGCCATCGCCAAGGTCGGCCACTATTCCTCGACCTTCTCCTGCGCGGAGCTGTTCGCGACGCTCTACTACGACGCTATGCGCCTGCGTCACGGGGAGCCGCGCTGGCCCGACCGCGACCGCTTCCTGATGGGCAAGGGCCATGCCGCGGTCGGACTCTACCCGCTTTTGGCCGACTGGGGCTTCTTCCCGAAGGAGCTGCTGGACGGCTACACCCGGCTCGGCAATCCGCTGGGCGACCACCCTGACATGACCAAGGTGCCGGGGGTGGATTTCAGCTCCGGCTCCATCGGGCATGCGCTGTCCGCCGGCCTCGGCATGGTGATGGGCGGCCGGATGATGGGCCGGCGCTTCGACGTCTATGTCATGCTCGGCGACGGCGAGATGCAGGAGGGGCAGGTGTGGGAAGCGGCGATGGCCGCCGCCCACCAGAAGGCCGGCAACCTGATCGCCATCGTCGACCGCAACGGCTACCAGCTCGACGGCCAAGTGGACGAGGTGATGGGGATTGAGCCGCTGGCCGACAAATGGCGCGCCTTCGGCTGGGAGGTGCATGAGGTGGACGGCCACGACGTCGCCGCCCTCGCCACCCTGTTCCGCCGGCTGAAGCAGGACAAAGCCCGCGACAAACCGGTCTGCGTCATCGCCAGGACCCTGAAAGGCAAGGGCGTCGGCTACATGGAGCGGGAGGCCGGCTGGCACCTGGGATATCTGGCGCCGGAGGACGAGGCCGCCGCCATCGCCGAGATCATGGGACAGCCCACTGGCCTCGCCATCCTCCAGGGAGACGCCCGATGACCGCCGCCAATATTCTCGCAGGGCCGGCAAATCCCGGCAGCTGGCAGTACCGGCAGCTCAATGCCCGCGCGCCCGGCCTGTCCTACCTGTCGGACGCGCTGTCGGCGCTGGTGGAGGACGGCCACCTGGTGATGGCCGGGACCGCCGACCTGCAATATTCCAACGGCCTCGCCCGCTTCGCCGCTCGGCATCCCGACCGCTTCATCCAGTTCGGCATCTCGGAGCAGAACATGGTGTCGGCGGCGGCCGGCATCGCCACCACCGGCGTGATGCCCTTCGTGGCGACCTTCGCCTCCTTCCTCGGCCTGCTGTGCTGCGAGCAGATTCGCATGGACGTCGCCTATTCCGCCCTGCCGGTGCGGCTGATCGGGCATCATGCCGGGATCGCGCTCGGCTTCTACGGCACCTCGCACCATGCGACCGAGGATCTGGCGATCATGCGCTCCATCGCCGGGCTGACCGTTGTCAATCCGGCCGACGGGCCGCAGCTGGCCGCCGCGATCAAGGCATCGGCCGACCACCCGGAACCGATCTATTTCCGCATCGGCCGCGGGCAGGAGCCGAACGTCTATGAGGACCTCCCCGACTTCCGGTTCGGCAAAGCCATCGAGCATGAGACCGGCACCGACCTGACTATCATCGCCTGCGGCACTATGGTCCACCCCTCCCGCGAGGCGGTGCGGGCGCTGCGGGCGTCCGGCCTGTCGATCGGGCTGACCGACATGCATACGATCAAGCCGCTGGACCGTGACGCGGTGCTGGCGGCGGCCGAACGCTCCCGCATCATCCTGACGGTGGAGGAGCATAACATCCTCGGCGGGCTCGGCGGTGCCGTGGCGGAGGCGATGGCGGAGGCCGGCACCAAGGCGGTGCTGATCCGCCACGGCATCCGCGACGAATACAGCCTGGTCGCCCCACCAACGCACCTCTACCGCCACTACAAGCTCGACGCCGCCGGCATCGAGACGGTGGTCCGCGACATCCTAGCCTGACACCGGCTGGCCGGGACGGGCGCCCCCTGCCCGTCCCGGCAGCCCTGACGAGGACCAACCATGCCAATCGAGACCGACAACGCCGCGCTGACCGCGCGGGCGCGGGCCGTCATGCCGGGCGGGCTGCTCAGCCCCAGCCGGCGGCTGGCGCACCCCTATGTGTTCATGCGCGCGGCCGGGCCGTACCTGTACGATGCCGACGGCAACGAACATGTCGATTATCACTGCGGCTTCGGCGCCAACATGCTGGGCCACTGCGCCGCCGCCGTGCGCGACCGCGTGACCGCGGTGTCCGAGCGCATCGACCTGATCGGCGCCGGGGCGCTGGATCTGGAGATCGAAGCGTCGGAAACGCTGGTCCGCCTGATCCCCTGCGCCGACCGGGTGGCCTTCTGCAGCAGCGGGTCGGAGGCAACCTACCACGCGCTGCGGCTGGCCCGCGCCGCCACCGGTCGGCGGACCGTCATCAAGTTCCAGGGCGGCTATCACGGCTGGCACGACTACGTCGCCATGAACGTGCAGTCGCCCGCCGACCGGATCGGCCAGTACGACCCGGTTTGCGACGGCATCCTGCTCGACGCTGCCCGGCACACCATGGTCCTGCCCTACAACGACGCCCAGGCGTTCGAGGATTACCTGACCGCCCATCCGGGCGAGGTCGCCGCGGTGATCGTCGAGCCGATCGCCCACAACATGGGATCGGTGATCGCTCATGACGCCTTCCTGCGCGACCTGCGCCGGCTGACCGCCGACCATGGCACCGTGCTGATCTTCGACGAGGTCATCACCGGGTTCCGCCACGCGCTGGGCGGCTACCAGTCCATCTCCGGGGTGACGCCCGACCTCGCCACCTTCGGCAAGGCGGTGGCCTCCGGCCATCCAGTCGGCATCCTGGCCGGCCGTGCCGATCTGATGGAGCGGCTGGCACGGACCGGCGAGGGAGCGGTCTTCATGGGCGGCACCTTCAACGGCACACCGCCCTCGCTGGCGGCCCTGCTGGCCACCATCGGCGAACTGGAGCGGCCAGGCACCTATGAGCGGCTGTTCGCGCTGGGCGACCGCATGCGAAACGGCCTGTCCGCCATCGTGGAGCGGCTGGGGATTCCGGCGCAGCCGGCCGGCTACGGCTCAGTGTGGCTGCTCTATTTCTTCCAGGGCGCCTTCCAGCGCTACGAGGATCTGCTGCGCAACGACAACACCGCCGACCTCGCCTTCCGCCGGCGGCTGGTGGAGCAGCGGTTCATCTTCCAGCCCCTGCCGCTGAAGCGACTCTACCTGTCGACCGCCCATGACGAGGCGCTGATCGACCGCACGCTGGACGCCATCGCCGAGACGCTGCATGCGCTCCATCCGGCGATGCGGGTCGGCGCCTGACCTTTCTGTGTTATAGCTTATAGGACGGCAGGGACGACGCCGAGGCGCCATTCCTGCCGTTCGTCCGTGTGTGAGGAGATGACGTCGTGCGAATGCAGCCGATCGAACCGGGAAACCTGTCGGCGCGGTCCTACGTGGCGGTGCGCGAAGCACTGATCGCCGGGAGCTTCAAGCCGGGCCAGCGGCTGGTCATGCAGGAATTGGCGGACGAGCTGGGTACCAGCATCACGCCGGTGCGCGAGGCCTGCCTGCGGCTGGTCAGCGAACAGGGGCTGGAGTTGAGATCGGGCCGCTTCGTCTGCGTGCCGGGGCTCAGCCTGTCGCGCTATCTGGAAATCCGTACCATCCGCATCGCCCTGGAAGGTCTGGCGGCGGAACTCGGCGCCGCCCATGCCACGGCGGAGGACATCGCTCGCCTGACCGAAGCGCATGCCCGGTTCGACGCGGCGGAGCGCGCGCGCGACGTCACGGCGGCGCTGCAGCACAACCGCGACTTCCACTTCGCGGTCTACCGGCTGTCGGGGATGGAGATGCTGGTCGGCCAGATCGAAAGCCTGTGGGTGTCGATGGGTCCGATCCTGAACGTGTTCTACAACGAGGTCGAACACGACGATTACGCCGGCGCCGACGAACATCTGGCCCTGATCGCCGCACTCCGCGCCCATGACGGCCCCGCCGCGCGGGCCGCCATCGAACGCGACATCATCCGCGGCGGCGAGAGCCTGATCCCCTATCTGGAGAAGATCGGCCAATCCCTGACGCCGGCCTGACCGGCGCCGGGGGAACCCGTCACTCGTCCAGACCGCGCGGGGTGCGCATCCCGGCGGTCTCGCCGCCGTCGATGGTCAGGACGGTGCCGTTGACGTAGCTCGACCGCTCCGACAGCAGCCAGGCGACGGCATCGGCGACCTCCTCCGGCGCGCCGAAGCGGCCGGCGGGGATGCGCTGCTCCAGGCGGCGGCGCTTGATCTCCTGCGTCTTGATGCCCTGCATCATGCGGGTGTCGATCTGGCCCGGGCAGACGGCGTTGAAGCGGACCTCGTCGCCGAACTCCAGTGCCAGCGCCTGGGTCATGCCGATCACGGCCGCCTTCGATGCACAGTAGATCGCCAGCCCCTCTTCCCCGATCTTGCCGGCAACGGAGGCGACGTTCACCACCGCGCCGCGCGCCGCCCGCAGCCCCGGAAGGGCGAGGCGGGTGAACAGGAAGGCGCTGCGGGCGTTCACCGCCATCACCTGGTCCCAATCCTCCACCTGCGCTTCGGCGAAGGCAACGCGGCGCGACATGCCGGCATTGTTGACCAGCCCGTCGATGCAGCCGCCGCCGAGTTCCATTGCACGCGCGACCACACGGGCGCAGTCGTCGGGCGCGGCGACATCGCCGCTCTGGAAGACGGCGCCCGGACAGCGTCCGGCGAGGTCGGCGCCGGCCGCCTCGTCCCGGCCGGTGAAGAGGACGGCCCGCCCTTCGCCGGTCAGGCGCTCGACACAGGCGCGGCCGATGCCGTGCGTGCCGCCGGTAACGATGATCATGCTTTGCTCCCGGACTTTGAACCGGTCCCCCGCCCCAGCCGGGTCAAGAGAACCATGAAGACGATGGTGACGCCGACCAGCAGAGTCGACATCGCCAGGATGGAGGGATCAATGGTGTCGCGGATGCCGTCGAACATCTGGCGCGGCAAGGTCCGCTGCGCCGGCCCGCCGATGAACAGCGCCACCACAACCTCGTCAAAGGAAAAAATGAAGGCGAACAGGCCGCCGGACAGCACGCCCGGCAGGATCAGCGGCAGCGTCACGGTGAAGAAGGTCCGCACCGGCGAGGCGCCCAGGCTGTAGGCCGCGCGCACCAGGGTGGTATCGAAGTTGCGCAGCGTTGCCGTCACCGTGATGACGACGAAGGGCGCGCCCAGCGCCGCATGCGCCAGGATCAGCCCGAGATAGGACGCGGTCAGGCCGATCCGCGCGAACAGGAAATACATGGCGACGCCGCTGATGACGACCGGCACCACCATCGGCGCGATCAGCAGCCCGAGCAGGAAGGATCGCCCCGGCAGGTCGTTGCGCGCCAGCCCCAGCGCCGCCAGCGTGCCCAGCAGCGTGGCGAGCGCCATGGCGCCGGTGCCGACGATCAGGCTGTTGCGCAGCGCCGGCAGCCAGGGGCCGGAGGCCGCCAGCACCTTCTCGTACCATTGCAGCGACAGGCCGGGGATGGGGTAGGACAGGAAGCCGGCGGAGCTGAAGGAAATCGGGATGACCGTCAGGATCGGCCCCACCAGGAAGACCATCATCGCGCAGCAGAAGGCGTATTGGAGAACACGGGTCGGACTGGACATGGTTCGGCCTCTCTTCCGGAAGCGGGGACCTCACTGGATGCCGGCGATGCGGCCGACACCGATCAGGCGTCCGACCGTCGCATAGAGCAGCATGATGCAGGCCAGCAGGATCGCCCCCAGCGCCGAGGACAAACCCCAATTGATGGTGGTGTTCGCGTAGTAGGCGATGAAATAGCTGGTCATCTGGTCGCGAGCACCGCCGACCAGGCTGGGCGTGATGTAATAGCCGACGCCGATGATGAAGGTCATCAGGCACCCCGCCCCGACACCCGGCAGCGTCATCGGCAGATAGACCTTCAGGAAGCCGACCGCCGGATGGGCGCCAAGGGAAGCCGAGGCCCGCATGTAGGACGGCGAGATGCCCTTCATCACGCTGAGGATCGGCAGGATCATGAAGGGCAGCAGGATGTGCACCATCGCGACATAGAGGCCGAAGCGGTTGAACACCAGTTCCAGCGGCGCATCGACGATGCCAAGCCGGGTCAGCAGCCCGTTCAGCACGCCTTCCTTCTGCAACACGACGATCCAGGCGCTGGTCCGCACCAGCAGCGAGGTCCAGAAGGGCAGCAGCACGCAGACCATCAGGACCGACGCGAAGCCGCGTGGCAGGCTGACCAGCGCATGGGCAAGCGGGAAGCCCAGCACGAGGCACAGAAGCGTGGTGACGAAGCCGATCCACAGAGTGCGGCCCAGTGTGTCGATGTAGATGCGCTCCTCCGCCGGAGCCCGTGCGATCGAGCCGTTGTCGTCCATCCGCAGGTCGAGCGCGGTCAGCAGGTAATAGGGTGTCAGCGACGGGCTGGCCCGTCGCAGCGCCGCCCAGGTGGCGGTTTCGCTCCAGCGCGGATCGATGGCGGTCAGCTCCGCCGTCCAGCCCGCCCGCGGCCGGTCGATAGCGCGGATGGACCGCGCGGTCTTGGCCAGCAGCGCGCGGTAACCGGCGCGTTCGTAGTTCAGGCGCCGGCTCGCTTCGCCCAGGCGAGGATCGCCATAGGCGGCCTTCAGGTCGCGGGCCAGCGCGGCATAGGCGCTCTCCGGCGGCAGCCCCTCGCCGGTCCAGCCGCGCATCTCCGCGGCAACGCCGGGCAGCGCCTCGCCCACCTCGCCATTCTCCACCGCATGCACCAGCATGCCGCCCAGCGGCAGCACGAAGACCAGGGTGAGGAACAGGACGAGCGGCATGATCAGCAGGGCCGAGACCATCCGGGCCTTCGCGCGGGACGACAGGGACGGCGGTGCCAGCGCCGTGGCCCGGCCCATGGAATCAGTGGGGGTTTCAGTGGTGGTTGCCATGCGCGTCATCGCTCCTTCCCGCCGGTCATCGGGAGCGCCAATTGGCGAAGCGCGCTTCCAACGCCTCCCCATGGTCGGCCCAGAAGGCGGTGTCGAGCGGAACCGCCAGCGTGAAATTGGCAGGGCTCGTCGGCAGGTCGGCGGCCAGCTTCGGATCGACGGCAAGATTGGCTTTGCGGTTGGTCACGCCATAGGCGATGTGGCTGGGAAAGCGCGCCTGCACCTCCGGCCGGCTGGCGAAGGCGATGAAGCGCTCCGCCGTGGCGCGGTTCTTCGCCCCCTTCGGGATCGCCCAGTAATCGACGCCCAGCACCTGCCCGTCCCAGGCGAGCGCGAAGGACCGCCCTCCTTGGTTGGCTGCCGCCACCCGACCGTTGAAGGCGGCGGACATGACCACGTCACCGGAAGCCAGCCGCTCGATCGGTTCGGCGCCGGAGGTCCACCATAGGATGTCCGGCTTGAGCCTGTCGAGCGACGCGAAGGCACGCTCCACCCCGGCCGGGGTCGCCAATACCTTGTACACCTCCTCACGCGGCACACCATCGGCCAGCAGGGCGATCTCCAGCGTCATCTTGGCGGTCTGGCGCAGGCCGCGTTTTCCCGGCCAGCGCTGCACGTTCCAGAAATCGGCCCAGCCCTTCGGTCCGTCGGCGGTGCGGGCACGGTCATAGGTCATCACCATCGACCAGACGAAGGCGCCGACACCGCATTCGCTGTAGGCCTCGTCGATGAAATCCCTGCGGTCGCCGATCCCGGTCCAGTCGATCTTCTCGAACAGCCCCTCCTCGCAGCCGCTCAGCAGGCTGTTCTGTTCGACCTGCAGCACGTCCCAGCTGACGCTGCCGGTATCGACCATGGCGCGGACCTTCGCCATCTGACCCGAATAGGAATCCTCGGTCAGCTGCACCTTGTTGGCATTGGCAAAGGGTCGGAAGAACACCGCGCGTTCGGCGTCCTGCAGCACACCTCCGGCGCCGACGACGGTCAATTGCTCGGTTTGTGGGGATTGCGCCAGGGCCGGCACGGACAACAGCCCGGCGGCCAGCGCGCATCCGACGATGCGCGTCGCGTGAAGCATCATGTTTCTCACCTGTTCAGGAAACTGGTTGCGGTCGGCTCTGCATCCGGTCCGGTGAACCCGGATCTATTGGGCGACCCAGCGCTCGAAGCGCTGCTGCAACTCGTCTTCGTTGTTCACCCAGAAGGGCGTGTCGATCATCAGCGCGCCCGCCATGTTCTGCGGGGCGGTCGGCAGGTCCGGTTGGATTTTCGGATCGATCAGGGCGGAGGCGCGGTTGTTGGTGACGCCGTAGGGGATCGTCTCGGCAAAGCGCTTCTGCGCGTCGGCGCTGGTCATGAAGGCGATCAGTTCCCTGGCCGCCTTCAGCTTGTCGGTGCCCTTGGGGATCGTCCAGTAATCGGCGGAATAGAGCTGCTGCGTCCAGAGCATGGTGAAGGCCCGCCCATCCTTGTTGGCGGCGGCGACCCGCCCGTTGTAGGCAGAGGTCATGACCACATTGCCGGCAGCGAGCCATTCGACTGGCTGCGCGCCGCTGACCCACCAGCGGATATGCGGCTTGATCTGGTCCAGCTTGGCGAAGGCTCGGTCCACCCCGGCTTTGGTGCCCAGCGTCTCGTAGAGTTTGTCCGGGGCAACGCCGTCGGCCAGCAGGGCGATCTCCAGCGTCATGCGCGCCTGCTTGCGCAAGCCGCGCTCGCCCGGCCAACGCTTGATGTCCCAGAAATCGGCCCAGGATTTCACGCCGGGGGTCTTGGCCGGATCGAAGGCCAGCACCTTCGACCAGACGAACGCGCCGACACCGCAGGGCGCTTTGACCTGCGGAAGGATGTCGGCGGCGTTCGGCTGGCTTTTCCAGTCGAAGGGCTCGAGAAGCCCCTCGTCACAGGCCAGCGTCATCTCGTTCTCGTCCATTTGCAGGACGTCCCAGGTGACCGTCCGCGACTGGTTCATCGCCTTCAGCTTGGCAATGCCGCCGGTGTAGGACTCCTCAATCAGTGGCGCGCCGTATCGTTTGGAAAATGGCTCGAAATAGGCGGTCCGCATCGCGTCCTGCAACGATCCGCCAAAGCCGACGACGGTCAGGTCACGGGCATGCGACGCCCCGGACGCAATCAGCATGGCGAACACTATGGGCGCGTAAAGGCGACCTGCTCGTGTCGTCGTCATCCGATCCTCCTTGTCTGGAACACGGAAGGCCGGCGACGTCCCATCGCACCGGACCATCCGATGCGCCGATCTTATAAGTTATAAATTACCTGTCAAGACGGGCAATTTGGTCAATGCGGCGAGTGGCGGACTGCAGTGCTGACCGCCAGCAAGCCGGCGATCAGCACGAATTCGGCGCCCTTGACCGACGCGGCGAAGTCCGGCGGCAACAGCAGGATCGAAACATGCGCACCGATCAGCATGATGATCGCCAGCACGAGCGCGGTGCCGAGCGAGCGCAGCGCCAGAATGGTGGCACAGCCGATTGCGGTCAGAAACGAGCCAACGGCAGCGAAATGGAGGTCGGAATGGAGCGGGATCAGGTCCGATGCACCGCCGCCGAGTTGACCGGCGATCGACAGCAGGTGATTGCCGAGCCAGCCGAGAAGGCGCTGATTGCCCGATGGCATCATCAACAGGTCCAGCACCCCGCGAACGACGGAGCAACCAGCACTGTGCAGCTTGCAGGAAAGGCTCGTCAGAACATCGCCGGCGGCGACGCAGAGGGAGGTGGATTGGCTCATGATCCGCGTCCTTGGACCTTGGAGAGATCGGGATCAGGCCGGACGCGAACGGATTGCCGTGCCGGTCAATGCAAGGACGCTAAACGTTCTTACCTGAACGATAAACAAAGCATGTCGAAGAAATCCGTTGCGCAATCAAGAACAATCAACGGCGGTTCCTCATCCTGCCATCTGGCCTTCGAAGCGGGAAATCAGGAAGGATGCGGCCGGCCCCGGCGGGCTATCGGTGCGGTGGACTGCCTGCAGCCGATAGGGACCGCCCTTGCAGTCGGGCATGTCCAGCCGTACCAGCCGTCCGGTGTCCAGATCCTCCTGGATCATCGGCAGGGGCATGTTGCCCCAGCCGATCCCCTCGCGCAGCAGCATGTGCTTGGAGCCCAAATCGGCCAGCCGCCATGTGCGCGTGCCGATGACCGCGAACTCCCAGTCCTGCGTCAAGGTAGAGCGGTCGGTCAGCACCAACTGCACATGCTCGCGCCCTGCGCCGGGCGGATTGCGCCCGGCCAGCGCCAGCGGATGGGAGGGGGCGGCGACCGGCACCAGTTCGACGAAACCGACGCCGATCCGCTCAATACCGTCGATCTCCATGTCCAGCGGCCCGCTGATGCCGATCGTCGCCGCACGGTTGAGCACCATTTGGGTCACCGCACCCAGCGCTTCGACATGCAGACGGAACGTCACGGTCGGGTAGGTCTCCCGGAAGGCCTTCAACGCGTCGACCACCCGCCAAGCCGGCAGCATGACGTCGAGCACGAGATGCACCTCTGATTCCAGCCCCCCGATCAGGCCCTTCACCTTGGCGCGCAGGCTGCCCATGCCGTTGGCGATGGTCCGCGCCTCCGACAAAACGGCGCGGCCGGCGTCGGTCAGCTGTGGCCGCTTGGTGGTCTCGCGGTCGAACAGCGAGACACCCAACTGCATTTCCAGATTCGCAATGGAATAGCTGATGACGGAGGTCGCACGCCCCAACTTGCGCGCCGCCCCGGCAAAACTGCCAGTATCGACCACGGTCAGGAAAACGCGGAGTTGGTCGAAGGTCGGGGTGCCGGGATCTGACATTTCCAATTTCTCGAATGTTTTGGTCCATATTATCCCGGTTTTTCCGAAGCTCCAGCAACGTTAGCTTTCCCTCACCAGCCACGCCGGACCGCTCCTTCAGGGCAACCAACTCGGCGCCGCCTCTTCCCAAACCGGGAGTTCCCGTCATGACCGTCCGCCCCGCCGCCGGCATCGACCACATCCTGCTGCCTGCCGTCCGCGACATCGGCGACGGGTTCCAGGTCCGCCGCTCCCTGCCGTCGGCGATGCGCCGGTCGGTCGGCCCCTTCATCTTCCTGGACAGCTTCGGCCCAGTGACCTTCACCGCCGGCGAGGGCATGGACACCCGCCTCCACCCGCACATCGGCCTGTCGACCCTGAGCTATCTGATCGAGGGTGAGATCGTCCACCGCGACAGCGAAGGCTTCGTCCAGACCATCAAGCCGGGGGCGGTGAACCTGATGACCGCCGGGCGCGGCATCGTCCATTCCGAACGCACGGCCCCTGCCACCCGCCGCAGCGGGCACCGGCTGTTCGGTTTCCAGAGTTGGATCGCCCTTCCGGCGCAGCATGAGGAGACCGATCCAGGCTTCCAGCATGTGGCGGCCGACACGCTGCCACGCATTGAAGGCGAAGGCATCGACCTGCGCCTGATCGCCGGCTCCCTGCTTGGCCGGCGCGCGCCGACAAACGCCTTCTCCGACCTGTTCAACGCCGATGTTGTGCTACAGGCCGGTGCCCGGCTGCGCATTGACGCCGAGCACATCGAACGCGCCGCTTATGTCATCGACGGCGCGGTGGAGGTGGTGTCTGAAGACGGCCTCTTCCGCAAGGACCAGCTGATCATCTTCCAGCCGGGGGCGGAGATCGTGCTGCGTGCCGTCGGCCGTGCCCGACTGATGCTGCTGGGCGGCGAACCGCTGGACGGGCGGCGGCACATCCACTGGAATTTCGTGTCCAGCCGGCGCGAGCGCATCGAACAGGCCGCGTGCGACTGGCGCGAGGGCCGCTTTCCCGTCGTCCCCGGCGAAACCGGTTGGTCGTCGGCACCGGCACTTCGTCCGGACGGTCGGTTCGGTCTCGTGGTCTCACTGCTCGATTGCGGCGAACTCTTCACCGGCAAGGATCATGGCTTGCCGAATGGCGGGATAGCCGCTGTAGGGCAGCATGTTCAGAAGGATTTCGACAATCTCCTCCTTCCGAGCGCCGGCCTTGATCGCGGCCCGGATGTGGACGCGGAGTGGCGTGACGTCAGTCGCGGCGCCACGGGCTGCCAGGGCCGCACAGGCAGTCAGCTCCCGTGTTTTCGCGTCGATGCCAGGCCTATGAAAGATGTCTCCGTAGCAAAACTCGACGATCAAGCTTCCGATTTCAGGTGCGACATCGTCGAAGCTGTGCACCACCGCCTCACCGGACGCGCTCGACGTTGCCGCCAGCGCCGCCAAGCCGCGACTCCGGCGGAGTTGCCGGCTCTCGGACACCGCATCTTCCACCTCGGGAGCACGATGGGGTTCAGTCATGGTCGGATGTTGGACCAGCGGGTCCTCAAGCACCGCGCTCAAGAGAGTGAAGCCGTTAAGCGCCGCGGGGAAACCGGCATAGACGCTGAGCTGCATAATGGCTTCGGCAATGGACGCGAGGGCAACACCGCTAGTAACCGCAGCTCGGAGATGTAGCCGCAGCAACTCCGAACGGTTGCCCGTCGCACCTAGCATGCTGATGATCGCCAGATGCTTATCTTCTTTTGCCAGCCCGTCGCGCGCCATCACGTCACCGAAGACAAATTCCAGTGCCCAACGGGCGAGTTCGGCGGACATATGGGCGACACTGGCAGAGAACGTGGCAGGATCCGCTCCCATGAGGTCACGGAATGTGCCGAGGCCCCGCCGGTACCGGTCGGTCCCATCATCGTCGTCCGTTTTCCTCGGGCTGAAGGAAAGGCCTCGTTCCTTGAAGATGTCCCTCACGATGCCGATGGAGTCGATCGCAATGGGAAAGCCGAGCATGGCGGTCGAAAGGAACAGCAGCTCGACGAGGTCGTCCGGTGTTCCTCCGACATTCAGCAGGCCTTCCATATGAAATTTCAGTTGCGGCTGCAGGGATGCCTGCGCCATCAGGGCACTGATGGTGCAGATTTGACGCAGGCGCAGATCGAGTCCGGGACGGGACAGAACGTCGCCGTACGGGTATTCGACCGTGAACCGGGCCATGTCCTTCGACAGCCTGCTCAGCCGGTTGATCGGCCCATCGAAATCGACGCCGCCGATGCGTTGCAGAAGGAGCATGCCGCGCCTGAAACGCTCCGCCGGGTCCTGGCTGGATTCTGTCTCGTGGGAACTCGCATGTTCGGTCATTGGCATTCTCGCTTTCCCTTCCCGTCCAGCGGGGCATTATCCACTGCGATGGAAAGAAAGCTGATCGCGCCAATCCGATCCGACAATCGATCGGAAACCGCATAGGGCTTTCAGCGCAGCCGAATAATCGCTCTTCGCCCGAATTGCTGCCCCGGCTTCTCTACAGTCGGCCTCATCTAGGCTCGACGGCTTTGGCCTTGATAAAGTCGATGAAGGCACGCAGCGCCGGCGCCATTTGCCGTTGCTGCGGGTAGCAAAGATAGAAGCCGGGGAACGGGGCCGACCACTCCTCCAACAGCGGGACGAGCAAGCCCTTTGCGATCAGGGGCCGCAGCACATGCTCCATCCAGAACGCGATGCCGATGCCGTTCACGGCGGCGTCGATCGTCATGCTCTGCTCACTCAACACCAGGGGCCCCTTCACGTCCACCTCGAACCAGGCACCGTCGGCGAAGAATTCCCAGTTGTAGGGGGTGGTTCGCCCCGGCCAGCGCCAGCGGATGCATGCGTGCGACAGCAAATCTTTCGGCGTCTCCGGCCGGCCGTGACGGGCAATGTAGGCGGGGGAAGCAACAGCGATCTGCCGGACGTCGGTGCCCAGCCGCAGGGCTACCATGTCCTTCTCGATCACCTCCCCAAGCGTGAAGCCAACGTCGAAGCCGGACGCCACCAAGTCGACCACCGCGTCGTCCACCAGCACGTCAAGGGTGACATCCGGGTAGGCTTCACGGAAAGTCGCAAGATTCGGCCCGACATAAGCGCTGAAGGCCGCGCGCAGGCAGCGCACGCGCACCACCCCAGCCGGCCGCGCGCGCAGTTGCCCAACGTCGTCCAGCGCCGCGTCCAGTTCCGCCAGCGCTGGGCGGACGCGCAGCAGAAGCCGTTCGCCCGCGTCTGTCAGGGAAACGCTGCGCGTCGTCCGGTGCAGCAGGCGCACGCCCAACCGCTCCTCGAAGTTGCGGATGATCTGGCTGAGCGAGGACGGCGACAGGTTCAGTTGCTCTGCCGCCTTGGAAAAACTGCCCTGCTCGGCCACTGCGACGAAGGCGCGAAGGTCTGTGTTCCCGCTGGCCCGCATTCAAGAATTTCCCCTGGATGCCGCTGATTCTATTGCCAAACCTAAACACCCTTTTCGGCATTCGGTCGATTAACCCACCAGCTTGGTCCCGCTAGCTTTTCGGACAACGCCGGCCCGATCGCCGGCGCATTCCAACCGCAAGAGAGTTCCGATCATGACCAACATTGATCCGACCGTAAACGAAGTTGAAGGCAAGGTCGTCATCGTGACGGGAGCCGCGAGCGGCATCGGGCGGGCCATCGCCGAACTCCTGCACACCCGCGGCGCCAAGGTGGTCGCCGAGGACATCGACCCGACGGTTCAGGAGATGGCCCGCGATGGCCTCGTCCCGTTCGTCGCCGACGTTACCCGGGACGGCAGTGCCGAGCGGGCGGTCGGCATCGCCACGGAAGCCTTCGGCCGGCTTGACGTGCTCGTCAACAACGCCGGACGCATTCTGTACAAGCCGCTGGTCGAGATGACGCGCGAGGATTGGAACTGGCAGATGGAAACCAACCTCACCGGTGCCTTTCTGCACTCGCGCGAGGCGATGAAGGCCATGATGCCAAACAAGGCGGGCGCCATCATCAACATCGCCTCCTACGCCTCCTACTTCGCGTTTCCCGGCATTTCGGCCTACACGGCCTCCAAAGGCGCTCTGGCACAGCTGACCCGGACGCAGGCGCTGGAAGCCATCGAGCATGGCATCCGCGTGAACGCCATCGGGGTCGGCGATGTCGTCACCAACCTGCTGAACCACTTCATGGAGGATGGCCGCGGCTTCCTCGCGGAGCATGGCAGAAAAGCCCCGATTGGCCGTGCCGCCGATCCGCTGGAAATTGCCGAAATCGTCGCCTTCCTCGCCTCGGACCGCGCGAGCTTCATCGTCGGGTCGGTCGTGATGGCCGACGGTGGCATGAGCGTGCCGGTGGGCTGACGACCGACCTCAACCCGGTTCCGCTTTTGAACGGAGACGATTGGACACACACGTGCCGATGACGGTGGCGTTCTTCGTCACCGCTCCTGGAGAACGCGAGGCGCCGTGGCCTCGGATGGCGGGCCTCAGGTCCGTCATCCGCATCACCTCACGTCCGCCGGCGAAACAACTCTTTTCGGGAGTTTGCGCATGCAGTCCATACCGCTCGACAGGGCCAACCGATTTCTCGAGCCCGGCCCGATTGTCCTGGTCACCACCATCGACGGTGGCAAGCCGAACATCATGACCATGGGTTTCCACATGATGGTGCAGCACGATCCACCGCTTGTCGGCTGCGTCATCGGTCCTTGGGACCACAGCTACAGTGCGCTGCGCAACAGCGGCGAATGCGTCATCGCCATTCCAACCGTCGATCTCGCCCGCACCGTTGTCGACATCGGCAACTGCTCCGGTGCTACCGTCGACAAGTTCCAGGCCTTCGGGCTGACGCCACTGCCGGCGCGCACTGTGTCGCCCCCGCTGATCGGCGAGTGCCTCGCCAATCTCGAATGCCGCGTCTCCGACATCCGGCTGGTCGAGACCCACAACCTGTTCATTCTCGAGGTGGTCGCCATCTCAACCGATCCCGAACGCCTGGAGCGGCGGACGCTGCACCACCGGGGGGACGGAAGCTTCGTGATCGGCGGCAAAACCGTCGACCTGCGCGACCGCATGGTGAAGTGGCGGCACCTGCAAGACTAAATCCCAAACCCCGGTGGTTTAGCGCCAGTTCCAATAAGGGCTCTGTCGCAGATTTGATGGTGCGGACCTCATCCAGGGCCGATGACGCGCGCCTGAAGGATGTCGAGTTTGCCGCGGCCATACATCTGCCGCTTCACCAGCTTGAGCTTGATGATCTGCCCCTCGGTCTGGCCGTTGGACCACGGCAGAGTGATTGCCGCGATGACGGCGTTCCGGTCCTTGGCCATCCCATTGGCGAAGGATGCCACCAAACTTGCCTTGGCCCGCTGCAGCCAGGGCTCAAGTTCCTCGGCACTTTTCTTCCGGATCATCGACTGGAACGCCGCAACGATTTAGCGGAGCGCACCGTGATCTGAACTGCAGGGCCGCTGTCCGTTGTCTCGACGATCACGAAGCCGGGTGGTACGCATCCCGTATAGCGAAGCGACTGAGCCATGATGCTGATCCTGCTGACGAAGCCAGAACGGACAACGATCCAGTACCATCAAATCTGCGACAGAGCCCTTATTCCATGCCGATTCACCCCTTTCCTTCGAAAACGTTGTCCACACATAGCCGGACGGCCCTTGGATCGCCCAGCCGGCCGGCCGCACCATGAAAGGCCGATGCCTCGCGTCGCATTCGGGCAAAGATGCGAGGGGAAAATCCCCTAATTGTCTCGGCGGCAGGCAAAGCTCCATATGGAAATGAGCCTTCGCTAGTGAAAAGTAAAATGAACGTCAATATCTTGACGCTCCTGTCCGCTGACATGAAGGTGAGGGCTTGAGGTTCTGCCATTGCCGGAGAGTATCAGTTCGCGGTCTATTGCGTCGGTTCGTCAGCCAACAGGCTGTCTGCCATGGCCCATAGCACGTCGGGATGTCGCGCCATGGCACGCCGGTGTTCAATTTCCAGAACAGCCCGTTGACCACGTCGCGGTGATTGCGCCATCGCCCGCCGGGGCCGCCATCAGACGTCATCAACTCGGATACCAGCGCCCACTGGGCGTCGGACAGCTCATGACGGCGCATCGCGGTCACTCCGGCCGGAGGGGACTACCGTCTCCAACAGGTTCCGCTCGCCGATCCGTCAGACACTACCTAGCTCATCCATATCCTCGGCTCACCGAAGATGGAGGTCGGGACGCTTTCAACCTCCAGCCCCTTCAAGGCCAGCGCGATCCGCACACAGGCGACAGCCGACGAGATCCGGTCTTCGAACAGCTTCATTTCTTTGTCCTCACGGTTGGGGGGTGGTCACCGCCGTTGACGCTTCGGCAGGCCGGTGCGGAAAGGGTGCGACAGAGGAAGGAAGGGGCTGCGGTCGCCAGAGCAGCGCCAGGATGGAGGGCGCCTCTCGGGGGTCGTCGTCCCAGGCGCAGGGGGCGGCAGCGAGCCCGATGGCCGCCACCGCAAGAAGGACACGCATGGTGCTGTCTCCTACAGTGAATCCATGATAATGATTATGATCATAATCACATCGGCGTCCCACCAAGTCCGGTGGGTGCGGCGATGGTGATCAGGACAACCGAACGTCCGGGAACGACATGAGCCGCAAGACCGCCAGCACACCAGCCGCCGCCACCTCCGACACGCCGGCCGCTGCACCGGCCGGGAGGTCGCAAACCGCCAGGCTGGCGGATTTCATGTGCTTCACGATCTATTCGGCCAACCTCGCCTATTCACGGGTCTACAAGCCGGTGCTGGAGCAGCTCGGCGTCACCTATCCCCAGTACATCACCATCATCGCCCTGTGGGAGGAGGATCGGCAGACCGTCAAGAGCCTCAGCGAAAAGCTGTTCCTGGAGCCCAGCACCATGACGCCGATGCTGCAGCGGCTGGAGGCCATGGGCTATCTCACCCGAACCCGCGACGACGAGGACGAACGCAGCGTCCGCGTCTCCCTGACCGAGGCAGGCCGCCGGCTTCGCGAGAAGGGCCTGGGCTTCGGTGAGTTGACGGTGAAGGCTTCCGGACTTCCGCCCGACGAGTTCCGCGCGCTCCAGAGAGCGGTCGCCCGGCTGCGCGACAACCTCCGGGAGGCCAGCAAGTGAAGGAGATCGGATGCGGAGGTCCGGGGCCATGCCGGCTTCTCCTCAGCCGAAGGTGAAGGCGTAGGCGTCGACTCCGGGATCGAGGAAACGCACCTCGAACGTCCGCTCCCGCACCGCGCCCGCCTGCCGCACCAGCTGGTAGAGCCTGGTTTCCGAAACGGTGCCATAGCCCTCGGCATCCGTGTCCGTTCCGTGATCCGGCCCTGGGGCCATGCCGTCGATCGTGACCTGGAAGCGGACCGGCCGGCCGTCCCGGGCCGGACCGAGGATGAGGTGCAGGTCGCGCGCCCGGAATCGGTAGACGATCGTCCCGCCCGCCCAGTTCAGCCGCGCCTGCTCGGGCCCGACCGTCCAGTTGCCTGAAAGCCCCCAGTGGTTCAGCCGCAGCGCACCGACCGTGTAATCCTGCGGCCGGTCGATGCCGTCCCGTTCCGGCGACGCGAAGTTCGCAGCCTGCCGGTAGCCGACATAGGTTTCGCCGGAGCGGACTTCATCGAGGTCGGCGGGCGCCTGCGCCCCCTGCCCCGCCGGGCTGACCAGCCCGCCATCACCAGCCCGTCCCCCGGCGGCCCGTCCCCCGGCGGCCTCCGCCAGCAAATCCTGGATGACCCGTTCGGTCTGCTCATACCCGCCCTCGCCGAACTGATGATGACGGATCCGCCCCGTGGCGTCGGCGATATAGAAGGCCGGCCAGTAGCTGTTGCCGAACGCCCGCCAGATGCGGAAGTCGTTGTCGACCGCCACCGGGTAGGTGATGGCGAAATCCCGCAACGCCTTCTGCACGTTCCCGATCCGCTTTTCGAAGGCGAATTCCGGGGCATGGACACCGACCACCACCAGCCCCTGGTCCCGGTACTTCTCCGCCCATGCCCGCAGGTACGGCAGCGTGCGGATACAGTTGATGCAGGAGTAGGTCCAGAAATCGATCAGGACGACCTTTCCACGCAGCTCGTCCGTGGTGAGCGGCTTTGAGTTCAGCCAGTCCGTCGCACCATCCAGGGAGGGGAGAACGCCCTCGACCGGCAGGCTGCTGCGGTAGACCCGCCGGGCATCGGCGAGCACCAGACCCGTCGCGGACGTCTCCGGCGCACCCGACGTTGCGGCAGTGGCAGAGGGAACGGCAGGGGCGAACCGATCGATCAGCGACTGTTCGACGCTGGACGTTCCGGCATAGGACAGACGGGCCAGCAACCCGGTGTCGAGCCCCAGGGCAATGACGCCGACACCGGCGAGGACGGCGATGCCGAGCCCCTGGCGGAGACGCTCCCCGATGCCGAGCGACCGCTTCATCGCCGCCAGTAGCCGGCCGCCGGCCAGAAGGGTCAGCGCCAGGGATGTCGCGGCACCCGCCGCATAGGCCGCCAGCAACAGCGTGGTTTGCAGGCTGGCGCCGTGAAGCGCCGCACCGGTGAGGACCAGCCCGAGGATCGGCCCGGCGCACGGCGCCCAGAGCAGGCCGGTGGCGACACCCAGCAGAAGCGATCCGGCAACGCCGGCCGGGCGACCGGACAGCCGGTTGCCGACGGCCACCAGCGGACGGCTGAGCATCGCCGCGGCACGCGGCGACAGGAGCGTCCATCCGAACACGGCCATCAGCGCGATGGCGGCGGCCCGTCCTGCTCCGTTCGCTTCCACCGCCCAGCCTCCGCCGACGGCGGACAGCGTGGCGACCCCGGCGAAGCTGGCCACCATGCCGAACAGCATCGGCAGGATGCCGCGGAACAGCGGCTGCCCCGCCCGGGAGAAGACGAAGGGCACGACCGGCAGGATGCAGGGGCTGACGATGGTCAGGGCGCCCGCCAGGAAGGAGACGAGAAAGAGGATCATGGCTGAACCCTTTCGACAGGCCGGGCGCGGGTTGATGCCCGGCCCGGCAAATCAGTGGGAGACCGCCTCGGCCGCCTCGACGATCAGGGCGGCGACGGCCTCGGGCTTGGCGGCGTAGACGGCATGGCTGGCCTCGACCGACCGGACATGGCTGCCGGCCCGGCGGGCCATCTCCAGTTCCAGCTCGGGGTTGATCGAGCGGTCGGCGGTCGCCACCAGCGCCCAACTCGGCTTCGACTTCCATGCCGGGTCGCCGGCCGGCGTCGTGAAGGCGCCCTTGGCCGCGAACACCTGGGAGTGGGCGAGGAAGGCCGCGTCGGCCGGCGGAAGGTCGGCGGCGAAGGCACCAGCGAAGGCCGGCGGGTCGAGATAGAGGTAGCCGTCGGCGGTGGCCTTGACGGCATCCGGCGCGGCACCGGTCACCGGCCTCCTTCCGGCCAGTTCGGCGAGGCTCTCGCCCTTGTCGGGCTCGAAGGCGGCGACATAGACCAGCGCCGCGACATGGCTGTCGTTCCCGGCCTCGCTGATCACCATCCCGCCATAGCTGTGGCCGACCAGGACGGCCGGGCCGGTCTGAAGGGAGAGAACGCGGCGGGTGGCCGCGACATCGTCGCCGAGCGAGGTCAGCGGCTGCTGGACGATCGACACGGCATAGCCCTTGGCGCTCAGGATGTCGGACACTTTGCGCCAGCCCGAGCCATCGGCGAAGGCGCCATGCACGATGACCACGGACTTCACTGGGGCGGCGGCGGCCGGCGACCAGGGAGCGGCCAGCGACAGGGCCAGACCGAACAGGGCAGCCGGAAATCTGCACGGAAGCATGGAGGCATCCCCTCATGTTGTTTGCGTCATAACTATTATTTTGATAACTATATTGATGGAAGGCAGGCTGTCCAGACGGAACGATGTGGATGCCGGCTTGCGGCAGGGGGATTTTTGTACCGGCATGTATCGGCCGACCAGGCGGATACAGACCGACACAAACCGCCGGACGCAGGCAGCGCTCCGCCCGTCATAGGACCGCCGAACAGCAGCGGGGTTCGACCGAATGGATCACATCGACCATGTCCTGATCGTCGACGACGACCGGGACATCAGGGAACTGGTGTCGGGCTATCTGAAGAGGAACGGCCTGCGCGTGACCCTCGCCGCCGACGGCCGGCAGATGCGGTCGTTCCTGGAGCGCGACCGGGTGGATCTTATCGTGCTCGACATCATGATGCCGGGTGACGACGGGCTGGTGCTGTGCCGGGAGCTTCGCGCCGGCCGGTATGCCACGACACCGGTCCTGATGCTGACCGCGCGCAACGACGAGATGGACCGCATCCTCGGCCTGGAGATGGGGGCCGACGATTATCTGGCGAAGCCGTTCGCGGCGCGCGAGCTACTGGCCCGTATCAAGGCGATCCTGCGCCGGGCGCGCATGCTGCCGCCCAACCTCCAGATCAGCGAGGCCGGACAACTCCTGAGCTTCGGGAAATGGAGGCTTGATACCGTCGCCCGCCATCTGCTCGACCAGGACGGCACCGCCGTCGCACTGAGCGGTGCCGAATACCGGCTGCTGCGCGTCTTCCTCGACCATCCGCAACGGGTCCTGTCGCGCGACCAGCTCCTCAACCTGACCCAGGGGCGCGAGGCGGAACTGTTCGAGCGGTCGATCGACCTGCTGGTCAGCCGGCTCCGGCAACGGCTGCGCGACGACGCGCGCGAGCCCAGCCACATCAAGACGGTCCGCAACGAAGGCTATGTGCTGGCGATGCCGGTGGAGATCACGAGGGCAAGGTCATGAGGGACACGGCCATGGAGGGCGCAATCCTCCGGTTCAGCCGCTTCATGCATCCGCCACACACCTTGCGCTGGCGGCTGTTCCTCATCCTCCTGACCGGGCTTGCCCTGGCGCACGGACTATCCTTCGGCGCACTGTTCCTGGAGCGCACCAGTGCCGCCAAGGCGATGATGCTCAGCACGCTGGAGCAGGATGTGGCGACCTCCGTTGCCCTGCTCGACCGCCTGCCGCCGGACGAGCGCGGCCGCTGGCTGGCGGTATTGGAGCGGCGCACCTACCGTTATGAGCTCGGTCCCGGCCTGCCGGGTGTACCGGACTTGGGCAGCCGCAGTACGGAGATCGCCCGCGCCATCAACGGTGGTGCCGGCCCCGGCTTCCCGGTGGTGGTCGAGACCATTCCGGGTGACCGCCCGCATCTCCAGGCCCATGTCACGCTTCGCGACGGCTCGCCGGTGACGATCGACGTGACACCGGCGCTCATGCCGCTCGCCACCTGGCTCCCCCTACTGCTGGCTGGCCAGCTCGTGCTGCTGGTCCTCTGCACCTGGCTTGCCGTGCGGCAGGCGATCCGCCCGCTGGCGCGCTTCGCCAAGGCTGCCGAGACGCTCGATCCCGGCGGCACGTCGGCACGGCTGGCGGAGGACGGGCCGAGCGAGGTCGCCTATGCCGCGACCGCCTTCAACGCCATGCGGGACAGGATCGCCCATTATCTTGAGGAGCGCGTGCGGATCCTCGCCGCCATCTCCCACGACCTGCAAACGCCAATCACCCGCATGGCGCTGCGGGTCGAGATGGCGGAGGACAGCCCGGAGAAGGAGCGGCTGCTGCGGGATCTGTCGCAGATCGAACGGCTGGTGCGCGAAGGGGTGGCCTATGCGCGCAGCGCTCATGGCGATGTCGAAACTCCGGCCCGCATCGATGTCGGGTCCTTCGTCGAAAGCCTCGCCTTCGACTATCAGGACATGGGCAAGCCGGTGACCGTCCACGGGCTCTCCGGTGCGGTCCTGACCACCCGGCCGCACGCACTGCGCCGCATCCTGACCAACCTGATCGACAATGCCCTGAAATTCGCCGGAGAGGCCGAGATCACGGTGACCCGGGATGGTGCAGGCCGCATCGGTATCGCGGTTCGCGACACCGGCCCCGGCATTCCGGAGCATCAGCTCACCGCCGTCCTCCAGCCCTTCTACCGGCTGGAACAGTCCCGCAACCGCGATTCCGGAGGAACCGGCCTGGGGCTGGCCATCGCCTATCAACTGGCGCTGGCGATCGGCGGGTCGCTCACCCTGCGGAATCGGCGTACTGGCGGCCTCTGTGCGGAGGTGACGCTCGGCTGACAGGGGGAGTCAGCTGTTTCCGAAGGCAGTGGTGAAGACCGCCCAGCGCTCCTCGAACAGCTGCAAGAGGGACGGCCTGCCCGCCATTCCATCGTCGCCAAGTCCATCGTCACCAAGCCGGATCCGGTTGTTGACGCCCTCCAGCAGGTCGATCAGGATCCCGCAGACCGAAGCCGGATCGCCCGGCCGCAATTCGCCCGCGCCTTGGGCGACGGCGACGAACCCGACCAGAGGTTCCAGCGCATCTTGCGACCAGGATGCCAGCCGCTCCCGCAGAGCCGGCGAAACCGCAGCCTCGGCGCTGACGGACAGATAGAAGGCGGCATAGTCGCGCGACGACCCGATCTCGACATAGCGAAACGCGGCGCGGCGCAGCGCACCGAGCGCTCCCGCCCCACCCTCGCCGGCGGCGGACAGCAGAGCTTCGCGGAACCGCCCGACATCGCGTCCGACCACGGCTTCGAGAAGGGCGGCTTTGTTGGGGTAACGGCGGTAAAGCGTGTGCTTGGACACGCCGAGTTCGGCCGCTATCTCTTCCAAACCGCTATTGAAGACGCCCTTGCGGCAGAAGACGGCCCTGGCGCCATCCAGGATGCGCGCATCGATGGCCGCGGCCTGCTCCCTGGTCGGCCTTCCCCCTGGCTTGCGCCCGCCGGCGTCCATGATCACGTCCCTTCCGCTCTCCATCCGCCGACAAAACAGCACAGCTCCGTTGCGTTTTCCATCGCCGTCTGATATCAGCACGATTGCGTGCTGATATTCTGACTCCAACGAGGGGCGACGCATGGCCTCCATCTCCCTTTCCCGGATCGGTTGGGCGACGCCCGATGGCCACAGCGTCCTGACCGGTGTCGACCTGAATTTCGGGCAAGAGCGCACCGGCCTCGTCGGGCGCAACGGCGTCGGCAAATCGACCCTCCTGAAACTCATCGCCGGAGAACTTCAGCCGCTCGCCGGCAGCGTCCGGGTCACCGGCACGCTCGGCCTGCTGAAACAGACGGTCCGGCCCGGCGAACGGGAAACGGTGGCCGACCTGTTCGGCGTGACCGGAGCGCTCGCCCTCCTGCGCCGCGCCGAGGCCGGGGCGGCAAGCGTGGAGGAACTGGCGGAGGCCGATTGGACCCTGGCGGAGCGCATTACCGCCGCTTTGATCCGCGTCGGGCTCGATGCCGGTCCCGATACCCGGCTGGCCGAGCTTTCGGGCGGCCAGCGGACGCGCGCCAGCCTTGGCGCGGCGGTCTTCGCCGCACCGGATTTCCTGCTGCTCGACGAGCCGACCAACAACCTCGACCGCTCGGGCCGCGAAGCGGTGATCGCCCTTCTCGCCGGCTGGCGGGCCGGGGCCATCGTGGTCAGCCACGACCGCGAGCTTCTCGACCGGATGGACGCCATCGTCGAACTGACCTCGCTGGGTGCCGCGCGCTATGGCGGCAACTGGACGTACTATCGCGAACGCAAGGCGACGGAACTGGAAGCGGCGCAGCAGGATTTGGCCCACGCGGAAAAGCAGGCGGCCGAGGTCCGGCGCAAGGCGCAACGCGCGGCGGAACGGCAGGACCGGCACGATGCGGCTGGCTCAAGGAGGGCGGCCAAAGGCGACATGCCCCGCATCCTGCTGGGTGCGCGCAAGAGCAATGCCGAGGCAAGCCGGGGTGCTGGCACCAGACTGGCCGACCGTCGGCGGGCGGAGACCCAGGCAGCGGTCGCATCGGCACGGTCCCGTATCGAGATCATGCAGGACCTCTCGGTGGCCCTGCCATCCACCGGGCTACCGGCCAACAGGACCGTCCTGCGGCTGGATGACGTCACCGCCGGCCATGACCCGGAGCATCCGATCATCCGCGATCTCTCCTTCACCATGGAGGGGCCGGAACGGGTCGCCATCGTCGGGCCGAACGGTTCGGGCAAGACGACGCTGGTGACGCTGATCGCCGGAGGAATCGCCCCGATCCTGGGCACCGTGTCGGTCGCCGTCGACTTCGCGATACTCGACCAGCGCGTCGGCACCCTCGATCCCGCTATGTCGATCCTCGACAACTTCAAACGCCTCAATCCCGGTGCCACCGACAATACCTGCCGGGCAGCCCTCGCCCGCTTCCTGTTCCGGGCGGACGCAGCCCTGCAGCAAGTGGGAACGCTGAGCGGCGGACAGACGCTGCGTGCCGGCCTCGCCTGTGTACTGGGCGGGCCGCGGCCGCCGGCGCTGCTGATCCTCGACGAGCCGACCAACCACCTGGATATCGACTCGGTCGAAGCCATGGAGGCGGGACTGAGATCCTATGACGGCGCCATCCTGCTGGTCAGCCATGACGAGACCTTCATGGCCAACATCGGCATCGAACGGCGGCTGAGCCTCGATCCACAGGGCGGCGGGAACCCATAGCCTCCGCCGGTATCGCCGATCTGGGACAGGATCGGGACGGCTACCTAGATCAGGACTTTGTATCCCACTGTATCGGTTGGGCCGGCAGGTACAGACGCTTTCACCATGTCCGATGGCCGGACATGCGGGGGATACATCGGCATCTCATGTTGCGGCCACGGACGAACGCATCTCGGGAGAGATAGATGACACGGAAACTGGAAACGGATACCGCCGGCACGGCTCTGGTCGACCACGGGCGGCGACGCTTCATCGGCATGGCGACCCTCGCAGCAGCGGCGGCCGGCCTCGGGCTGGGAACGGGACGGGCGCAGGCGGCGGAACCCTCTGCGGCCCGGCCGGCGGCGGGCTCCCCCTCGCCCACCGGCTTCAAATCGCTGAAGCAGATCGATGCCGGGCCGCTCAACATCGGCTACGCCGAGGATGGACCTGCCAACGGGCCGGTGATCCTCCTCCTGCATGGCTGGCCCTACGACATCCACAGCTATGTGGAAGTGGCCCCAATCCTGGCGGGGGCCGGTTACCGCGTCATCGTTCCTCATCTGCGCGGCTACGGCACGACGCGCTTCCTGTCCGCCACGACGCCGCGCAACGGCCAGCAGGCGGCTATCGCCGCCGACATGATCGCCCTGATGGATGCACTGAAGATCCAGACCGCGATTCTCGCCGGCTACGACTGGGGCGCCAGGACGGCGAACATCATGGCCGCACTCTGGCCGGAGCGCTGCAAGGCCATGGTGTCGGTCAGCGGCTATCTGATCGGCAGCCAGCAGCTCAACCGGGCACCGCTGCCTCCCAAGGCGGAGCTTCAGTGGTGGTATCAGTATTACTTCGCCACCGAACGCGGCCGGGCCGGCTACGCAAAGTATACGCACGGCTTCGCGAAGCTCATCTGGCAGCTCGCCTCCCCGAACTGGGCCTTCGACGACGCCACGTTCGAACGCTCCGCGATCTCCCTCGACAATCCGGACCATGTCGACATCAGCATCCACAACTACCGCTGGCGGCTCGGCCTTGCGGAGGGGGAGGCGCAATATGACGCGCTCGAACGGGCGCTGGCGGCCTTCCCGACCATCAAGGTTCCCACCATCACCATGGAAGGCGACGCCAACGGCGCTCCACACCCGGAACCGGACATGTACCGTGCGAAGTTCACCGGCCGCTACGAGCATCGGCTGATCACCAGCGGCATCGGTCACAATCTGCCGCAGGAGGCGCCGAAAGCCTTCGCGCAGGCCGTATTGGACGTTGGCAAAGACTGACCGGGACCTGAGCGCTTTTGCGTGGACAGACTACGAAGGCCTTGTCACGTGATCGGTGGCGGCGCGCCCGTCACGGCATTATCTTGCTCGGATGCCGCCGCTCCGGTATGCCCGCCACCAGTTTCCGCCCGCGATCATCCGGCACGCGATCTGGCTCTATCTCCGGTTTACGCTGAGTTACCGGGATGTCGAGGAGCTGCTGGCCGAACGCGGCGTGGAGGTGTCCTACGAGACCGTCCGCCGCTGGGTCCTGAAGTTTGGGCCGGCCATCGCCGGCAACCTGCGGCGATTGCGTCCCGAGCCCAGCCCACGCTGACACCTGGACGAGATGGTCGTGCGCATCGGTGGCCAGCTGACGTACTTATGGCGGGCCGTCGATGATGAGGGTGGAATGCTGGAGGTGCTTGTCCAGCGCTGGCGCGATAAGGCTGCGGCTTTGAAGGTGATGCGCAAGCTGCTGAAGAAGTATGGCTTCGCCCCCATCCAGGTCACGACCGACAAGCTCCGGTCCTACGGGGCCGCCTTCCGCGAACTGGGTCTGACCGCCCACCATGAACAAGGGCGGCGAACGAACAACCGCGCCGAGGTCTCACACCAGCCGGTTCGGCGACGAGAGCGCAAGATGCAGCGGTTCAAATCATCGGGTTCCGTCCATCGCTTCGTCTCTCTGCATGCCGCCGTCTACAACACCTTCAACCTCCAGCACCAGTTGGTCTCCCGCCGCACCCTGCGCACCTTTCGGGCGCAGGCAATGGCCGAGTGGCTGGCCGCGACCGCGGCGCCGTGACGCAGTCGGCGGATGCCAGGTTCTTTGCAGGCCGGTTCAGTTCGCGTGACAATGCCGATCGCTAATATGCGCGCCGCCAACTTGGCCAAATGCGACGTCTGAACGCTTCGCCGTGGTCTGGGGCGGGGCGTGCAACGCCCCCGTCCGCGTGGATGCGGAGCGGGAGCGGACGAACGGCGGGATCAGTTCGACAGGTCAGCGGCGAGAAATGGGGCGATGGCCGCACGGTCCACCACCGCACCCAGCCCCGGCAGATCCGGAAGCGCGACATACCCGTTTCGCACCTCCCTTTCCGGCGGGTTCTCCGTGACCGGCACATAGGTGTTCTGGTCGGAGAAATAGGGATACACTTCCAGATTCATGGTGTTCGGCAGCAGGCAGGCCAGAACCAGCGACGCCGACGAACACAGGGAACTGGCGCAATTGTGCGGAGCGACGCGGACATTGTAGGTTTCCGCCATGCCGGCGATGTGCACCGCTTCCAACAGACCGCCGCAGTTGCCGATGTCCGGCATGATGATCGAGACGGCACCGGTGTCCAGCAGGTTGCGGAAACCGGCGCGGCCGTATACCCGTTCGCCGGCGGCGATGGGGATACCGGTCCTGGCGGCGATGCGCGGAAGGCCGGAGAGGTTGAACGGATCCAGAGGCTCCTCGATCCATGTGATGTCAAGGCCGGCACAAACGTCGAGGAAGCGGATCAACTGGTCGTCGCACAGGCCGCCCGACAGGTCGAGCATCAGTTCGACCTCTGGGCCGACTTCCGCGCGCAGGGCCTTCACCCGCTCGACCGCGCGGCGGAAGCGTCCATCGTCCACCGCGCGGGCGGACACATGGCGGAAGGTGCCGTCCGGAAGTTCGTGGGCGAAAGGATAGGCTTTCAGGCTGGTGTAGCCGTCGGCCAGCGGCCGGGCAGCCGCCTTGGCCCAGCGCAGGACGTCGTCGTGTTCGTGGTTCCAGCCGTTGGCGTACACCTTGACCGATCGCCGCACCGCCCCCCCGAGCAGCCGGTGCACCGGCAAGGACAGGGCTTGGCCCAGGGCATCCCAAAGTGCAAGTTCGATGGCGCTCAGCGCCGCGAAGGTGATGGCGCCACCACCTTTGCTCCAGAAAGCCCGATCGTAGAGATCCTGCCAGATGGTGCGGATCTCGGTGGCATCGCGCCCGATGATCTCGGCGGCCATGTCCCTCAGCATACCGGCAACGGCGGGCGCGCCGTAGCCGTAGGCGACGCCGGCTTCTCCAAAGCCGCTGACGCCATCGTCGGTAACGATCTCGACCAGGACGGGCCGAAGCCCGCCGCCCTCGACGGTGTAAATCTTGACGGATTTGATCTGCATTGCGGCGGGCCGTCAGATGTGGGCAGTGACGACGATTTCGATCATCGTCGTTCCCCCGAGGTCGGCAACGCCGACGGTGGCGCGGGTCGGCAGGGCCTCGGCCGGCAGCCATTCCTTCCAGACCGCATCCATGTCCGGCTTCTTTCCAAGGTCGGTCACAAAGATGGTTGCGGACAGCAGCTTGGACTTGTCGCTGCCGGCCTGGGCCAGATAGCTGTCGATCTTGGTCAGGATTTCGCGGGTCTGACCTGCCATGTCCAGGCTTTCGTCGTCGCAGGTGGTGCCCCCAACGAAGATCATGCCATTGCGTTCGACGACGCGGTGCATGATCGGGGTGCGCAGATGCCGGATGGTCATCGCTGGATGTTCCTTTCGGTGGTGGATTGCTGTGGACGGGATCAGTGTTCGGCACCGACGGGGTGTTCCCCCGTCACGGCGAACACCGCATCGGGCGGCGTAGGGAGGGCGGCCAGTTCGGACAGACGCAACGGCTTGACCGGCGTGCGCAATCGGTAGGTGCCGATCTCGCAGGGGCTGACGCCCCTTTCGTCGGCCATGATCTCCGAAACGGTCTGGGCGCAGAGCCGACCTTGGCAAGGGCCCATTCCGCAGCGCAGGAAGGTCTTGAGCTGGTTGGGTCCTGGCGGGCCGAGGGCAATCGCCTCGCGCAGCGCACCGGCACGGACTTCCTCGCACCGGCATATGATCGTTTCGGGATCCTGTGGTGCGCGGAACGCACGGGATGGCTGGTACAGCGTGTCGAGGAAGGCCCGCCCGCGCCGATAGAGCGCCTGTTCGCGCAGCAGCGGTTCGAGCGCGCGATCCCGCTCTTCGGCGGATAGCAGGCTGAGGCTTTCCAGCGCGACGATGGCCGCGATCCGACCGGCGACCGCCGCGTGCAGGGCTCCGCCGATGCCGGCTCCGTCGCCTGCCACGTACAGACCGGGCGCGGTGGTCCGTCCGCAGGAATCCGTGTGCGGCTGGAAGGCGCGCTGGGCTTCGTTCCAGACGATCTTGCAGCCGGCGGCGCTGGCGAGGTTGATGGACGGAATCACGCCCTGGTGAAGAAGCACGCAGTCGGCGTCGATGCTCCGCGCGCGGGCGCCCTGCCGGAACGTGATTCGCTTCGTCCGTTCATCCCCGGCGATGGACAGAGCGGTCACGCCGGAGTGTACGCGCACCCGTCGGCGCACCTTGACGAGCAGCGCCAGCCCCTTCGTCAGATAGGGGGAGCGCAGGAAATCCGGCGCGTGCCGGAGCGCCGCCCGGCGCTGCCGGGCGTCTGTGGTGTCAAGGAAGGCCACAATCGTCGCGCCGGCTTGCACCAGCTGCCAAGCGAGCAGATAGAGGAGGGGACCGCTGCCCGCCAGAACGACGCGACCCCGCGGCACAAGCCCTCCCGTCTTCAAGGCGATCTGCGCGGCACCCGCCGTCATTACGCCGGGAAGAGTCCAGCCCGGCACCGGCATGGGCCGTTCCATGGCGCCCGTCGCGAGGATGACCGAGCGCGCCGGAAGGCGGCGGGCGGCTCCGCCCAGGCTGACCCCGACCGTTGGGGTGGACAGCGCGCATCCCGGTTCCAGCCCCCAGACGGTCGCTCCCGGAGCATAGTCAAGGATGGATGCGGCGAACGCGTCGGTCAGTGTCCGTCCCGCCCAGTAGTCCGGCCCCAGACAGTCGTCCGGTCCGGGCTCGCGGCGGGTGATCGCCCGGTAAATCTGCCCCCCGGGCGTTGGATTCTCGTCGAGCAGCAGGACCTGCGCGCCGCCGCGCGCAGCTTCCGTGGCGGCGGAGAGGCCCGCCGGTCCGGCGCCGACCACCACGAGGTCGTAGCGCCCGGCCAGCTCCGCTGCCGTCGTGAGCGTGCGCGCAGTCATGCTCCCGCCTCCGCGCCAACGCGGCGCCGGCCGCGCTGGCTTTCGACCACCATGCCGTCCCGCGCAACGGTCAGGCAGCCATTCCGGTTCTGCGCTCCGTCAACGGTGACGAGACAGTCGAAGCACACGCCCATCAGGCAATAGGGTGCGCGCGGTTCGCCGCCGACGACGCTCGTGCGGACCGTGCGGACGCCGGAGGCCAGCAACGCCACCGCGACCGTCTCTCCTCTCTCGGCGGCGATAACCTGCCCGTCGAACGTGAAACGCACCGGGTCGGCCGGCTCATGCTGTCTGCGAAACATGGGACCTCCTGGGGAATCTCCTGGAATCGAAAACGGCGAGATCCGGAGACAGAGCGCCCGCTGCAATTTGTGGAGCGAGAACCAGCGCGTGGCCGGCGGCCAGGGTCACGCCGGAATGGCAGGCCACCGCAAAAGCGCCTGGATGCGACGCCGACTCTTCATAGACCGGCAGCCCGTCCAGGGTCTTGACGCGGAAACCTGCCCAACTGCGCACGACGTTGACGTCGGCAAGCAGCGGGAACGTGCGAATCGCCCGTTGCGCCAACACGGCGTTGATGTCGGCGCGCGCGGCGATGGATGTGGACGCCGATTCCTCGCTGTCGCCGATCATTACCCCGCCCTCGTCGGTCTGGCGTATGGTGGCGGAGGCGAAGCGGAAGAAGGGCGCGCATTTCTCGGTGACCAGCACCTGGCCCTTGCTGCGCTTCAACGGAACGTCCAAACCGACCTTCGGCGCCAGCGTCTCGTTTCCGATGCCGGCCGCCAGCACCACACGCCGGGCCACCACCGTTCCCCAATCGCCGGACAACCGGAACCCGGCCTTCAAGGGTTCGATGCCCTTCACCGTGTGGCGCGCACGGTAGTCCGCGCCGCCGGCCTTCAAGGCGGCGTGAAGCGCCCGCAGCAGCCGCAGCGAATTGACGTGGCCGTCTGCGGGGGAGTAGACGGCACCGACCACGTCCGGGCCTATGGCGGGCAGGCGATCGCGCAGCTCGTTGTGCCCGAGAATCTCATAAGGGGCCGCAGCACCAGCGGTTTCACCGGCAATTGTTTCCATCTCCGTGTGCCAGCGATCCAACTCGGCCGAGGATAGGGCAAAGGAAAAGGCTCCCCGCTGGCTCAGGGCGACGTCGATTCCCGTGGCGTCCTGTAACAGGGCCGCGAACTGCGGCCAGAGCAACGATGACTGCCGGGACCACAGCGCGTAATGCGGCGCGCCGACTCCCTTCCCTTGCACCCAGACCAGAGCGAAATTCGCCCGGGAGGCGCGAAGATCGAGGTCCTCGCCATCCAGGACCAGCGGCCTCACGCCGCTGCGGCACAGGCCGAAGGCGATGGATGCACCGACCAGCCCGCCGCCGATCACGGCGACGTCGCATTCTAAAAACCGTGACATACCGTGTCCCATTCACGCCGGGAGAGGCGGCGCGGCGTCGGAACGCCGCACCGCGCCGGATACGCTCAACTGCGCGGGCTGACGTCCACCTTGAACCACTTCATGGACAGGTCACGGACCGTGCCGTCCGCGACGGCCGAGGTGATGGCCGCGTCGAACTTGGCCTTCAGTTCCGCGTCCTCCTTGCGCAGGCCGACCGCGATGACGCCGAAGACGCCGCCTGAGAACAGCGGACCGCTCAGCTTTGCGCCCTTCATGTCGGGCTTTTCCAGGGCGGCGGCCAGCACGGTGGCGTTGGCGAGCACCGCGTCCAGGCGACCGTTCATCAGGTCGAAATTATGCTCCTCGGTCGACTTGTACTCCTTCAGGTTCACCACCCCATTGAAGTACGTGTCCATGAAGGTCGAGGCCGTCGTGGAGCCCTGGACGCCGGTCGCCGTGCCCTTCATGACCTTGGCCATTTCGGCGATGCGCGCCTTGGCGGCGGTCTCCTGCGTGTCGAGGGAATAGCTTTCGCCCGTTCCCGGCATATTGGCCAGCGGGCTGTCGGCCAGCACGGCAAAGCCGTTGATGCCGGCGGCGTAGGGCTTGCTGAAGGCGATGACCTCCTGCCGCTTCGGCGTCACGCTCACCGCCGCCATGATCGCGTCGTACTTGCGGGCGGTCAGCGCCGGAATGATCCCATCCCAGTTCTGCGCCACGATCTCGCACCTCACCGACATGCGTTCGCAGAGGACCTTTGCGAGGTCCATTTCGAAACCCTGCAGGGTGCCGTTCGGGGCCGAGAAGTTCCAGGGAGCATAAGCACCTTCCGTGGCGATGCGGACGGTCTGCTCCTCCGCCTGGGCGGTGAAGGAGGTCAAGGCGAGGACCGATGCGGCGATGATCCGTTTCAACGACATGAAGCCACCTTTTCTATTTTGTTTTGGGATGCGGAACGTGGCCCGGTCCGGGATCGTGGCCGGGGACGGGCCTTCCTTGCCGGCGATCACGCGCGGGCGAGGAACTGGCGGAACCGTTCGGAATGTGGCCGTGCGAAGACGTCGGCGGAGGAGCCTTCCTCCTCGATCACTCCCTTGTGCAGGAAAACCGTCCGGGTCGAGACGTCGCGGGCGAACGCCATTTCGTGCGTCACGACCAGCATCGTCCGGCCCTCGGCCGCGAGATCGCGCATCACCTTCAGCACTTCTCCCACCAACTCCGGGTCCAGCGCCGAGGTCGGTTCATCGAACAGCATGATCGCCGGATGCATGGCGAGCGCCCGCGCGATGGCCGCCCGCTGCTGCTGCCCGCCGGACAGGTGCGCCGGGTAGAAATTGCGTTTGGCGGCGATGCCGACGCGCTCCAGCAGCGCTTCCCCCTCCGCGATGCAGTCCTTGCGGTCCCGCCCCTGAACATGCACCGGCGCTTCGATGATGTTTTCGAGGATCGTCAGGTGGGACCAGAGATTGAAGGATTGGAACACCATGGCGGCGCGGGATCGCAGGCGCTGGACCTGTGCGGCGTCGGACGGGCGGGGTGGCCGGCCGGCCCTGCGGTCGATGCGGATTTCCTCGCCCTGGATGGCGACGGTGCCGTCGTTGGGAACCTCCAGCATGTTCACGCACCGCAGCAGCGTCGATTTTCCGGAGCCGGAGGAACCGAGGATGGAGATCACCTCCCCCTCATGCGCGGCGAGCGAAACGCCGTGCAGCACCTCCACCGACCCGTAGCTCTTGCGGATCCCGCTCAATGCGACGGCGGGGACAGGTTCGGGTATCCTCTCAGCCATGCTGCAGCGTCTCCGGGGGCTCGGCTGGACGGTGCGGTGCCGGCTGCCGGCGGTCCGGCGTGACCGCGTGTTCGAAAAGGCTAAAACCGTGGGAGGCAATGAAGGTCAGAAGCAGGTAGATCGCGCCGGCCATCGTGAAGACCTCAATGGGTCGATAGCTCTCCGACACCAGCTTCGCCGCGATTCCGGTAACGTCCATGAGCGTTATGGTCGATGCGAGTGCGGTTGACTTGATCATCAGGATGACTTCGTTGCCGTAAGCCGGCAGCATGTGGCGAAGCGCCTGCGGCAGAACGATCCGGCGGAACATGAGCGCCTGCGACATGCCGCAGGCCCGCGCCGCCTCAACCTGCCCCGCGTTGACGGACAGGATCCCGCCGCGGATGATTTCCGCACTGTAGGCGGCGGTGTTGAGAGCGAGCGCGATGACCGCGCACCAATAGGCTTCGCGCAGGTAGGGCCAGGCGAAACTGTGACGCAGCGCCGGAAACTGGCTCAGACCGTAATAGATGATGTAAATCTGAACCAGCAGCGGGGTGCCGCGATAGACGAAGATGTAGGCACGGGCGCTGAGATCGAGCGCCGCATTGCCGCTGACCCGCATCAGCGCCAGTCCGAACGCCAGAATGGCGCCAACCGACACCGATATCATGGACAACTGGACGGTCAGCGGAATACCCTTGACCAGCGTTGCCAACGAGCTGGCCAGGAATGACGTGTCGATCATGGTCACACCGCCTTGCGAATGCCGCGCGTGGCGCGCGCTTCCAGTGAGCGGAAGGCGATGCCCGACAGGAATGTGATGACGAGGTACAGCGCGGCCGCGGTCAGGAAGAAGCTGAAGGGCTGGCGGGTGGAGCCGGCGCCGATCTGCGCTTGGCGCATCAGCTCGACGAGCCCGATGACCGAGATCAGAGCGGATTCCTTCAGGACAAGCTGCCAGATGTTGCCAGACCCAGGAATCGCGTGGCGCACCGCTTGAGGCAAAACGATCCGGCGAAACAATGTGACCGGTGACATCCCATAGGCTCGTGCTGCTTCGATTTCTCCTCGGGAGAGGGCTTGAACCGCCCCCCGGAAGATTTGCGCCTGATAAGCGCCAGCCACCACGCCGATGGCCAGGACGCCGGTCAGGAAGCTCGGCGCGCCAACGAACCCTCCGGAGCCGCCCGACAGCAGGGCCAAAAGCTGGCTTGAGCCGAAGTAAAAAAGATAAATGACAAGGAGGTCGGGAATGCCACGCAACACCGTCGTGTAGAGGCGTCCGGCGGCGCGGAGTATGGAAAGATGCGACAGGAGGGCCGCGGCTCCCAAGGCGCCGAGCAGGACGCTGGTCAGGAAGCCGCACGCTGCAATCGCCACCGTCAGTCCGGTTGCGGCGAGCATGTCGCGGCCCCACCCACCGGGCGCAAAGCCCATGAGTTGGACGTAGTCGTGCAATTTTGCCTCTCGTTCCGGATGCATGTTGTCCATGCACCTTTTATTGCAGCCATTGCCCGCCGGGACTTTTAGGAATCCCGGAATTCGGAATGGAAAATTTGCTTTCGGCGACTTTAATCCATCGCAAGAAGCCGCTTTTCTGCACCATCACTTGAGCGCATGATGTCTAACGGTCGTGCATGCGGTCAAATGCGAAATCGCTCGTCGTGAATAAGCAGACGTTATGGTGGAAGGATGAATCTTCGACAGGTTGAAGCGTTTCGCGCGGTGATGTTGACCGGTCAGATGACCACGGCGGCGGAGCTGCTATCCATCACCCAGCCCGCCGTCAGTCGCCTGATCCGCGATTTCGAGCATTCGACCCGCCTGCGCCTGTTCGAGCGGCGCGGCAACCAGATCATCCCGACCCAGGAGGCGGTCACGCTGATGAAGGAGGTCACGCGCTCCTTCGTCGGCTTGAACCGGATCGCCGCCGTCGCGGAGGAGATCAGCCGGCAGGCCGCCGGAACCTTGCGGATAGCCGCGATGCCGGCGCTCAGCAACGGCATTCTTCCCCGATTCCTGGCGCGCTTCCTGCGCGACAAATCCAGTCTGTACGCCGCCTTGAACGGGCTCCCCTCGTCCATGGTTATCGAAGCGGTCGCGTCCGGCCAAGCCGATGTCGGCTTCGCGGATGGTCCGCTCGACCGGCCGGGCTTTCTGATCGAAACCCGTCCCTTTGCCGCTGTCGTCGCGATTCCAGCGAACCACCCGCTGGCGCAGAAGGCGCTGATCCATCCGGCCGACCTCGACCGGCAACGGATGATCTCCCTGGAGCCGGGAACCATCTTCGCGTCGAGGGTCGATGTGGCCCTTGCCGGAGTCTCACGCCTGCCCACGCTGGAAGCTCGGCTCTCCCATACGGCGTTGATGCTGGTCAGCGAGGGAGCGGGCATCGCCATCATCGACCCGACCGCCGCTTGGGAGTTCGAAGGGCGCGGCGTTGTCACCCGCCCCTTCAGCGTCTACATCGACGCGAGTTTCCTGGTGATCCGCCCACCGAACCAGGGTGCGTCGGCGATCGTCGACCGCTTCGTCCAGGAGTTCTGGGAATTCCATGATCGCGAGGTGCCGGAGCGCCGTGACTGACTGGGGTTGAAGTCCGCGAGCGCGCGGTTCGGATGATGTTCGAACACAAAGGCGAGCATGCCTCGCGGTGCGTGGCGATCAACCCGACCGCGGCGCTGCTCAGCTGACGCTTATCGCGCTGCCCTCGGTGAGGCAGCCTGTTGCAGCGAGGTGCCGCCGGCCGGAACCTCCCCCCGCCAAAGCCAAGCATCCCGGAAAAAATTCGCATTGACTCCGGCGGCACCACATGAGAGCGTTCTCACATTGAGAGCGCTCTCAGGGCCATGTCCCCGCTCTCGATGAAATTCATCCAAGTTTTGTGGAGTGCGTCGTGTCGTCTGAAAAGACCCTCAACACGGGCCTGCCGTTGCGCCCGATCGAACCCGATTTCGCGCCGACGTTGCGGGGCGTATTGGAAAAGCAAGAAATTGCGCAGCGGATCGCACGCGACGCCATCCGGGACGGCGTTACCGACGTCGTGTTCGTCGGGTGCGGCGGGTCCTATTCCTCGTCGATCCATGCCGCCACTTTTCTGGAGGCGCGTTCGACCAGACTGACGATCCGCAACATCAATGCGGCGGAGTTCCAGGCCCTGCCTCCCGCCCGCCTGGGACCGAAGATGCTGGTCGTGGCGTCTTCGCATTCCGGCGGCACGCCGGAAACCGTGGCCGCCGCCAAATTCGCCCGCGAGCGGGGCGCCCGTCTGGTTGCGGTCAGCCGCGACGACGACAATCCCCTGGTCAACACCTCCCATTATTCGCTGAGCTATGGCAGCGAGCGGACGGTGACCTCATCGAAACAGATCCTGCTGGCCCAGTTGGGGCAGGCGCTGCTCGAGGAAACCGGCGAACCGGTGGACCCTGCCATCCGGACGGCGTTCGAAGTGCTGCCGGCCGCCCTGCTCGCGGCACAGGAACAGGCCGACCCCAAGCTCGCCGGGATCGCCCGGCAGCTCAGCGCCGAGCGGCCGACCTATGTGGTCTCGTCCGGCCCCAACATGGGTGCCGCCTTTTCGCTGTCGCTCTGCTATTTCATGGAAATGCAGTGGATGAACGCGAGCAACATCGACGCCGGCGACTATCTGCACGGGCCGTTCGAGATGCTGACCGACAACGCCTCGCTGATCGTGTTCCAGGGCGAGGACGCGACGCGCCCGCTGACGGAGCGCGTCATCAGGTTCGCGGAGCGTCACGGCACGCACGTGTTCGTCATCGACAGCCGCGAGTTCCCGCTGACCGGGGTTCCGGAGCACCTGCGCGGCGAGATCTCCGCCATCGCGCTGGGCGTGCTGGGCACCCGCCTGGCCGACCATCGGGAAGCGGCGACCGGCCATTCGCTGGACGAGCGCCGGTACATGCACAAGGTCGAGTACTGAGCCATGGCGGTGCGGCTCTGTGGGGTCGGCGACAACGTCGTCGACCGCTACCTTCACCTCGACCTGATGTTCCCCGGAGGCAACGCCCTGAACGTCGCCGTGTTCGCAAGACGGGCGGGCGCCGAGGCCGGTTACATCGGGATCATCGGCGACGACCTGTCCGGAACATTGGTGCGGAACGCGCTGGTCGCCGAGAAGGTCGAGATCACCCGCCTGCGGATCAACGAGAGCTTCAACGCCTTCTCGCAGATCGGCATCGACCAGGACGGCAACCGGTACTTCATCGGGTCGACGCCGCCGCCCTACCGGCTGCGGCTCGACCGGGCGGACCTGGATCATGTCTCCACTTATGACTTCGTCCATACCGGCGACTATGGTCAGGTCGAGGGACAACTGGCCGATCTGTCGGCGGCGGCCCGGCTGTCCTTCGACTTCGGGTCCAAGCCGGCGGACTACGCCGACCCCCTGCTGCCCCATATCCGGATCGCAACCTTCTCCGGTTCCGGCCTGGACGACGCCGGGGTGCTGGCGCTGATCCGCTGGGCCCAGGCCAGGGGGCCCGACACCGTGATCGTGACGCGGGGGGCCGAAGGATCGACGGTCGCAGTCGGCGAGGCGATCCACCATGAACCGGCGGTGCCGGTGACGGTGACGGACAGCCTGGGTGCAGGCGATGCCTATACCGCGACGTTCATCGTGGCGCTGGGCGCTGGTGCATCCCTGCCCGAGGCGGCGCATCGCGCGGCGGCCGCTGCCGGCGAGGTCTGCACACGGTTCGGCGCGTTCGGGCATGAGGCACCGATGGCGCCACTTCCCGTCACGGTGACGACGGGCTGACATCCAAGGATTGGCGAACACCCCAGCGGCAAAGGTGCGAGGGAGACCATGGCTTCATCGATAGAAATCGCGGGACTGAGAAAGAACTACGGCTCGCTGAGCGTCCTCGACGACATCTCCGTCTCGATCAAGGCCGCCGAGTTCCTGACGCTGCTGGGACCCTCCGGTTCGGGTAAGACCACGCTCCTGATGACGATCGCCGGCTTCGTGCGGCCGAACTCCGGCAGCATCAAGGTGGACGGCCGGGAGATCGTGACCCTGGCGCCCCACAAGCGGAACATCGGCATGGTGTTCCAGAACTACGCGCTTTTCCCGCACATGAGCGTGGGGGAGAACGTCGCCTATCCCCTCAAGCTGCGCGGCGTCGGGCGTGCCGAGCGGGATGACAGGGCCAAGCGTGCGCTGATGGCGGTCCGGATGGACCAATATGCCGACCGGCGCATCGACCAGCTTTCCGGTGGACAGCGGCAGCGGGTGGCGGTCGCCCGCGCCATCGTTTTCGAGCCGAACATCATCCTGATGGACGAACCGCTCTCCGCCCTCGACAAGCGGCTGCGCGAGGAAATGCAGGTCGAACTGAAGCGCCTTCACGAAACGCTTGGCCGCACGATCGTCTACGTCACCCACGACCAGAAGGAGGCGCTGACCATGTCCGACCGGGTGGCGGTGCTGAAGGCCGGCCGCATCCACCAGATCGCCTCGCCGCGCGACATCTACGACAAGCCGATCGACCGCTTCGTCGCCGACTTCATCGGCGACAGCGCCTTCGTGCCGCTGACGGCCAGGGAGGGTGGCGTCGATCTCGAATTCTCTGAAGGGTTCCGGGCGGCACATGTCACCGGCAAGGCCGATCCCCTGCTGCTGCTGCGCCCGGAGAAGATCGAGATCGTCCCGTCGTCCTCTGATCGCCAGCCGGACCTGATCCATTTCGATGGGGTGGCGGAGGAGGTGCTGTTCCAGGGCGATCTGGTGGTCGTCCACGCCAAATTGCCCGACGGCACGCGCCTGAAGCTGCAGCGGGGAACGCGCCGGAACACGATGCGCGGCCTTCCCGATATCGGCAGCCGGTTCCGCATGGCGATCCACGAGGAGGACGCCTGGGTGGTCAGCGGGGCTTCAGCCGGAGACCACGCGCGATGACTCTCCCACTGAACGCGCGCCTGCTGTCCGTGCTGGAGGCCCGGAACAGGGCCGAACTGGCGCTGATGGTGCTGCCGGGTCTGATGATCGTGGCGCTGGTGATCGTCCCGGCGATCTGGCTGGGCATTCTGTCCTTCTCGGTCGACGGGGTGCCGTCGCTGGCCCATTACCAGCGCATGATCGACAATTCCAGCTATGCGGCGATCTTCCTGACGACCTTCCAACTGGCCGGGCTGGTGACGGCGATAACGGTGCTGGTCGGCTATCCCGCGACCTACGCGATAACGCTGCTTCCGCCGCGCCTGTCGGCGCTGGCGCTGGCCTGCGTCGCCATTCCGTTCTGGACCTCGCTGCTGGTTCGGACCTACGCCTGGATGGTGATCCTGCAACGGAACGGCATTCTCAACGGCTGGCTGCTGGACGCCGGGCTGATCGAGCGGCCGTTGCGGATGTCCAACAGCTTCTTCGGGACGACGATCGGCATGGTCCACATCATGCTGCCCTTCTTCATCTTTCCGCTCTATGCGTCGATGCGGTCGATCGACGGCAACCTGACACGGGCGGCCTACAGCCTGGGCGCCACGCCGACGCGGGCCTTCTTCGACGTGTTCCTGCCGCTGTCGAAGCAGGGCCTGATCGCCGGAGCCCTGCTGACCTTCGTGCTCTGTCTCGGCTTCTACGTGACCCCGCAGCTTCTGGGCGGCGGCAACGTCACGACCCTGTCGATCAAGATCCAGCAGAACGTCATCGTCTACGCCGACTGGGGCGCCGCCAGCGCGCTGGCCGTCGTGCTGGTCGTGATCGTCGGCCTGATGCTGGTCGCGAGCCGCCTGCTCGGCGGGCGCGGCACCGATTGAGGAGGACGGGAGATGGATTCCACGAACGCCTACCTGCCGCCATGGCGGCGCCTCTGGCTCCACGCGCTGCTGGTGATCGTCCTGTTCTTCCTGCTGGCTCCTGTGCTGGTGGTCGTGCCGATGAGCTTCTCGGCATCCAATTACCTGGAGTTCCCGCCGCGGGAGTGGTCGCTTCGCTGGTACGGGACCTTCTTCGGCTCGTCGGAGTGGCTGCACGCCACCCGCACGTCGCTGATCGTCGCGGGCCTGACGACGCTTCTGGCGACGCCCCTGGGCGTGGCGGCGGCAGCGGCCTTGTCGCGAAGCCGGATCACGACCGCGCAGATCCTGAAGGGGGTGTTCCTGCTGCCTCAGGTCGTGCCGGTCATCATCCTGGGCATCGGTGTCTTCTTCCTCTACATCCGGCTTGGACTGGTCAATTCGCTGCCGGGCATCGTCATGGCCCACACCGCCCTTGCCCTGCCCTTCGTGGTGGTGACCACGCTGTCCGGGCTGAAGACATTCGACCACAACCTTGAAATCGCGGCGCAGAGCCTGGGCGCCCATCCCGTCCGGGCGTTCCTCGGCATCACGCTGCCGCGGATCAAGCTGTCGGTCCTGGCCGGCGCGCTGTTCGCCTTCATCACCTCGCTGGACGAAGTGGTGATTTCACTGTTCATCGCCGGCGGCGACAACACGCTGCTGACGAAGAAGATGTTCCTGTCGCTGCGCGACCAGCTGGATCCGACGATCGCGGCGGTGTCCTCGATCCTGATCGTCATGAGCATCGTCGGCGTGTTCATCTTCATGGTGGCCGCCGGGCCCGGCAAGGATGGGCGGCGGCCCTGAGGGACCGCCGCCACCCAAGCGTCAACCCGGCATCAGCCCGGCATCACGCCGCCAGTGCCGCACGGATACGGTCCACGCACTGGCGGACCGGCGTCAGCGGGTCGAGCGCATAGCGCGAAGCCGAAAACTCGAACGACAGGCAGCCGCCGTAGCCGGCCGCCGCCAGATCGTTCAGATAGGTTTCCATCGGCAGTTTGCCGTCGCCCCAGGCCATGTGACCAGCGGGATTTCCATCGATGAAGTGGACATGGCGGATGTCGTCGCCGAACGCCGCCGTGTAGTCGGTCACGCTCTCCCCGGCCACCGCCATGGCGACGGTGTCGAGCGCGATCTTGAGGTTCGGCGTGCCGGCGTCGGAGCGCATCCGGATCAGGTCCGCCACTGACAGGACAAGGTTGGACTCCCGCGGCTGAAGGGCTTCCAGCACTCCGGTGACGCCCAACGACGCGGCGTGATCGGCGATCTCGCCCAAGGCGTCGGCCGAACGCCGCCATGCCGGTTCACGCGGATGGTCCTGATATCCGGCGCCCGACGTCAGGAACAGGTGGGGGCATTCGAGTTCCGATGCGATCTCCGCCGCGCGGCGGAAGAATGCGATGCTGCGATCCCGCAGCCAATCCTCGGCCGATGCGATGTTGATCGGATAGAGGATCTGCTCCGGCGTGAAGCAGGCCAGCCTGAGGCCGCGCTCTCTCAACTGGCCCTTGATCCGCTTCAGGTCCGCCGATGTCACGTGATCGACATGCAGGTGGGGCGCCACACCCCAGATCTCCACGGTTTGGAGATCGAGCGCCACCATGTCGTCCAGGAAGCGGTCGAACGAGAAGCGGTAGTAGCTGAAATTGGTGCCGCAAAGCTGGCTTGGGCTGAGCTTGGTCAATGGTTTCTCCTGTCTGGATCGAACCCACCCGCTCTGCTCTTTCGACTCCTGCGCAGGATCTGCCTTGACAGGAGCGCCGTCGGGTAAGAACGTTCTCACACACTATGAGAACGATCTCATGACAAAACAAGGCTCACGTTTCCGGGAAAGAGGACCATCATGACAGTGAAATCCCTGCCTACCATTGCCCTGCCGGGGGTCCTGTCCGGCCTCCTGATGGCGGCGGTCCCGCTCGGCGCCGCCGGCGCGCAGCAGCTGACGGTCGCCACCGGGGGCGGCATCATCGCCGACGCGGAGCGCGCCGCTTTCTTCGAACCGACCGCCAAGGCATTGGGCGTGACGTTCAAGGAGGAAACCATCCAGAACGTGCGTGACATCCGGCTTCAGGTCCGCAGCGGGGCCGTCACCTGGGACATTGCGCAGCTCGGCCTGGACGAGTGCCAGCAGGCCGCCAAGGAAGGCATCCTGGAGAAGATCGACCGGAAGATCGTCAACACCGACGGCATCGAGTCCCCGTCGGACATGGATTACTGCATTCCCGCCTACTACTACAGCACGGTCATCGCCTGGAACACCAAGACCGGGCAACCCGGCGGCAAGACGATGAAGAGCTGGGCCGACTTCTTCGACACCAAGGCGTTCCCCGGCGCCCGCTCCGTCTTCAAATATCCGCGCGGCAATCTGGAAATGGCACTGCTGGCCGACGGCGTGGCACCCGACAAGCTTTATCCGCTGGACGTGGACCGGGCATTCAAAAAGCTGGAGCAGATCAAGCCGCAGATCGAAGCCTGGTGGGACTCGGGCGCCCAATCCGCGCAGCTGCTCAAGGACGGCGAGGTCGACTACATCCAGATCTGGAATGGCCGGGCCTCCAGCGTGATGCGCGACGGCGGCAAGGCCGGCTTCACCTTCAACCAGGGCATCCTGACCGGCGACGCCTTCGCCATTCCCAAAGGCGCGCCGCACAAGGACATGGCGATGAAGGCGCTGGCGATGTTCTTCTCGCCCGAGCAGCAGGCGCATTTTCCGCTGACCGTCGACTACGGTCCGTCCAACCTGAAAGCCTTCAAAACCGGGATCCTGTCGCCGGAGCAGATCGCCCGGATCAACACCTCGCCGGAAAACATGAAGACCCAGATCAAGCTGGACGAGGTCTGGTGGGCTGAAAACAACGCCGCCGTGCTGGAGCGCTGGGACAACTTCGTGCAGCGCTGACGAACCGGCCGTTTCGGTCGACCAGCTTGAAAGGACGCGCTTGATGGGTTTGATCGTGGACGACGTGACCGCCGACGCCGATTTCCCGACGGAAACGGCGGTCGTGGTGATCGGCGGCGGCATCGTCGGGGCGAGTACGGCACTCTTCCTCGCCCGCAAGGGCGTTCCGGTCGTGCTTTGTGAGAAGGGCCGTATCGCCGGTGAGCAATCCAGCCGCAACTGGGGCTGGATCATCACCTGCGGACGCGACGATCGGGAAATCCCCATCAGCGTCCTGTCGGCACGCCTGTGGAGCGGGATGACGGCACTGGTCGAAGCCGACATCGGGTACCGGGCCACCGGCATCGCGCGGCTTTACGACAGCGACGCTCCCATCGCGGTCGCCGAGTCCTGGATCCGCAGGGCGGTCCCCCAAGGCCTCGGCGCCCGCATTCTCTCCAGCGCCGAGGTCGCCTCCCTTTTCCCCGGCGCCACCCGGCCGTTCAAGGGCGGGCTGTTCGCCGACGGCGACGCCGTTGCCGAACCGCAACGCGCGGCGCCGGCAATCGCCAGGGCCGCCCAGCGCGACGGCGCCATCATCCTGACCACCTGTGCCGTGCGGGCGCTGGATACCGAAGCCGGCCGCGTTTCCGGCGTGTGGACCGAACGGGGCCGGATCAAGGCGGATGCGGTCGTGCTGGCGGGCGGAGCCTGGAGCCGGCTGTTCTGCGACAGCCTGGACGTCAGGCTGTCGCAGCTGCCGGTGCAGGCGTCGGTCATGAGGACGGCTCCCCTGGCCGGCGGTCCGTTGCCGGCGGCGGTGACGCAACACTACTCGTTCCGGCGCCGGGCGGATGGCGGCTACACCATCGGCGATCCCTTCAACACGCTGGCCCCGATCACGCCGTCCAGCTTCCGGTTCATGCGCGACTTCACGCCGATGCTGCGCATGTCGTGGCGCCGGCTGCGGCCGACCGCCGGTCGTTTCATGACCGAGCTGCGTGATGCGCGCCGCCGTCCCCCGGATGCAGCCTCGGCCTACGAGGGGACCCGCGTCAATGACCCTGACCCAAATCAGCGCTTCATCGACGAGACAAGACGACGGCTTGTCGAACGGTTCCCGATCTTTGGAACCGTGCCGGTCGAGCAGAGCTGGGCCGGACTGCTGGACGTCACCCCCGACGCGATCCCGGTGATCTCCAGCGTTCCGGCCATCCCGGGGTTCCATGTCGGCACCGGCTTCTCGGGCCACGGCTTCACGCTCGGTCCCGGCGCTGGGCATGTGCTGGCGGACCTCGCCACCAACACGAGGCCGTCCGTCGACGTGACGCCCTTCTCGATCACCCGGTTCACCGACGGCTCCCGTCCCGATCCGCAGGTCGGCTTCTAGGCTCCCGATCCGCGAACGGCCCTGGCGATCGGCTTTGCCCGGTTGGGAAAGTTGAGTAGCATGCGTCGCCCGATCCGCTCCGGATGGGGTGCTCCCGGCGATATTGAAACTGAAGAACCTCAAGGCATGGCATCCTCCCCGATGAACACCGAGCGCCGCCGAGCCACCATCGCCGACGTGGCCAGGGAGGCGGGCGTATCCGCCGCGACGGCAGGGCGCGCGCTCGGCGACTATGGCTATGTGCGGGAAGAAATCCGCGAGCGGGTGCGCAAGGCCGCCGAAGCGTTGGGCTACCGGCCGAACAGCCTGGCGCGCAGCATGATCACCGGCCGCACCAACACGATCGGCGTCGTCGGCGCCGACATTGCCAACCCGTTCTTCGCCAGCGCCATGCGGGGAATCGGGGACGTTGCACGGCAAGAAGGCTTCGGCACCATCCTGACCAACAGCGACGAGGATGTGGCCCTGGAACGGGAAGCGGTCGGTCTGCTGCTGCAAAAGCAGGTCGACGGCATCATCGTGTCACCTGCGAGCCCGGTCGAGACCGGCCACCTGATCGAGGCGGCACAGAGCGGCACGCCCGTGGTGCTGCTCGACCGCGATGTCGCGGGACTGACGGCCGACGCGGTCCTGACCGACAGCGTAAGCGCCAGCCGGACCGCGGTCGGCCACCTGCTCGGCCTGGGACACCGGCGGATCGCGATCATCGCGGAGCTTCGCACAGCCCACGACAAGGAATGGCCGAACTGGATCGGCTCCGCAACGGAGCCGGATGTCCAGATGCTGATGCCGAGTGGCGCTCGTCTGCTGGGGTACATCCAGGCGCACGAGGCAGCGGGTGTCCCGATCGACCCGGCTCTGATCCGCGGCACCGGGTCCTACGATCCCGCCACGGCTCGGGAGCAGACGCTGGCGGCGCTGAGGCTCGATCCGCCACCATCGGCGATCTTCACGGTGGACAACGTCATGACTCACGGCGCCTATCAGGCCTGCCGCAGCATGGGTATCCGCATACCGGAAGACCTGTCGTTCGTGGCGTATGACGACATGGAGTGGATGACCTTCGTGGAACCGAACATCACTGCCCTGTCACAACCGGTTTACGAGATGGGCAAGGCGGCCGCCGAAATGCTCATTCGCCGTCTGCGCTCCCCCGACGTCGAGCCCGCCAAGCGCTTTCTCGACACGAAGCTGATCGTGCGGGGGTCGACGACGGCGCCGCGCTGAAGGGATGATGTGGTGGACGGCCCTTCCACCTTCTGGGATCGGTGGCAAGCTGATGCCGTCGAAGAGACCAGCTCAGAGGGGCCGTCGATGGACGAGGGGCTCTGTTGCAAAGTTGGCCGGCACGCGGCGGAATGGCTGGACGCTTGAGGGAGTCAAGCCGTGTCGGACTTTTAAGGGGTGCCACTTCGAGGGTGAGATCGTGCTCTGGGCGGTGCGTGGTACTGCCGATACGGCACGTCTCATGGCTCACGGTGATGCCGCGGGCCGCCACAGCATCTCCTCGACCATACGCAGGCTCAAGGGGAAGCGGAAGTAGAGCCACACCGCTATCGTGATGACCTCGGCGGGGAAGCGGTAGCCGACGTAGCGGGGATCACGGGGCGTCGTCATGGCAACCCTGTACTCGCACCTCTGCCGCTCCGCCACCGTGGACTTGACGGTGCCCTGGCCGCCTGAGGCACCGGTCTCTGGATATCCGTGGCCGAACGGCGCCAGCAACCATGGTCGGTGCCAGCGAGTTGACGGTGCCATCCGGCGAGATGCGGAAGATCAACCGGCTCGTTTGGCCAGCACCTTAAGCGAGCCCTTCTTCTTGCCGCGATCTGCCCGATCAAGGATCTCAGAAATGATCCTCATCACATGCTGGCCGGCATTCGGGATGCTGTTGTTCTGGGTGCTGATCTGCGCACCTTCAAGCATGAAGCTAATCTCTACCGCGGCAGCCTCCGGGTCTGGAATGCCCGCCCCTTCACAAAGCACCGCCACCCGTTGCGCCTGCCTCTTTTTATGGGCTTCAATTAGCAAACGAACGGGATCATTCGGGTCAGGCAGTTCCGCGATTGAGTTGATGAATGGACATCCTCGATGCGACGTCGTTGCCAGGGTATCAGCGATGTGCTTGGCCCAGCCATACAATTGAGCGCGGGGATCTCCCGGGTAGGTCTTCTCAAGGTCGTCCAGAATGGCAGCGTATTGCGCCGTGACAATCCGGATCCATTCGGCGATAAGGTTTTCCTTAGAGCCGAAATGCCGGTAGACCGCAGCTTTGGTCGTTTCGGCTTTGGTGGCAACATCCTCAACCGTTACACGCCGGATGCCCAAGTTGAAGAATAGATCTTCTGCGGCATCTAGAATTCGCTCTCTTGGAGGGAGCCGCATGATTCGGCCTTCGCGCATGTCCATTCCCCCTTCGGTGAGCGTCAGCGAGGAATGTAGTTGGACCGGTCCGTGCAGGCAAACCCAAACGGCATCGTGTGATCGCTCTGAACCGCGTCGGTTTTGTCGGTGACTGTATCCAGGCTGGTGAAGGGGGCGGTTTTATCAGCCTTCGAGCCAGCTTGTTCGACGGCGCAGGGTTGACGTAGAGGATCACCTTCACGCCGGAAGTGACCGATGCGCTGCCCACACTGCTCTTCGACCGCGACGGTCGGGCGTTCGGACCGAACGGTGCAGGGCTATCGGCGGTTTCGCTGCCGAGGATGGCGGAACCGTCCAGCGCTCGGGCGTCGCTCCGCCGCCACCGGCACCGTGGAAAACGCCGGGTCCCACACAAGGTGCGAGATGCGGCCGGCCCATGGATGCTTCCATCACCGACCGCTTAGGCGCCTGATCGAGTGCGTCACCCGCCTTTGTTAAGGCGCCGCGAGGTCAGCGCGACAATGTCAGGAACAGGTTCGGCAGGAGGTCCGCCAAACGCTCGACGTGATCGACTACGGTGCTGTTGCGGACCCCGAACATGCGCGTCAGGTATTTCCGACCGCCGGGATCAAGCCCGATCCCGAAGGCATCGATCCCCTGCGCGGCGAGAGAGAACACGGCCTGCCGCGTATCCTCAACCAGCAGGCGGCGGTCAGCGACATCAATGTCCGAGGGTTCGCCATCGGTCACAACCAGCAGCAGACGGCGATGGCTGGATTGTCGGCCGAGCAGGCGCCCGCCGTGACGCAACGCCGCTCCCAGCCGGGTCGACAGGCCGGGCCTCAAGCTCGCAAGGCGCGCCATGGCCGCGTCGTCGTAAGCCTCCCGAAAGTCCTTCAGCCGGTAATAGCTGACGTCGTTTCTCCCGTTCGACCGGAATGCATGGATGGCGAAGCGATCCCCAATGCGGTCCAGCGCGGTAGCGAAAAGCGCGGCGGCATCCCGTTCCACCTCCAGCACTGGACGGATGCCATCCGGCACCTGATCGCCGGTCGAGGCCGATACGTCCAGCAGCAGAAGCGCCGACAGATCGCGGGTACGGTGCTGCAGCGCGGCGTGTATACGGGGGTCGGGAATCTCGTTGCGGCAGCGGCTCACCATAACCTCTATGCACGCATCCAGGTCCAGCCGATCGCCCTCCAACTGTCTATGCAGGCGCTGCGGCCGCCCGACGCCGGCGGCGCGCACCAGCGCCGCCAGACGATCAGCGACAGCGGCGTGGCGTGTGGCGGCGTTGCGGACCTCGGCGGGATCCCCGACGCCGGGTACCCGTTCGACGACGCGAACCCAGTTCGGCCGCTCCCGGGCGATGCGGTAATCCCATTCGGAGTACAAAGCCGGCGGCGCCGCCATCTCCTCCTCACCGGCGGGACAGCCCGGCGCTTCGGCGACAGGCGCCCGCTCTTCGGCCTCGATGCCCAGCGAGGTGTCGTCGGGCCTGCCATCGTCGCGTTCCTCACGCTCGGTACGGAGGGACTCGTAGGCGGTTTCGCCCTCCGCCGACGCCGGCACGTTGGATTCCCACAGACCAAGGTTGTCGTCGCGATAGGCCGGCTCCACGACGTGCGTCTTGGGATTGAAGGACAGCCTCATCTGGCCAAGGTCGTTGCCCAGAAGTCCGCCGACGCGACGGCTGAACTCATGCGTTTCCCATTCCGCGCGTCCGTCGAAGAACAGGCTTCGGCCCTTGCTCACCCAGGCGTCGCCATCGTCGTAGTCGGGATCGATCAACGCCCGCGCCAGCCGGGCCATCAGGCCCGGAGCGTTTGGAGTGCCCCCACCCTCGGCCACATGGAAGGGACGCCACACCTGGAGCAGTCCCGGATACTCGCGCATGGCCAGATGCTCGACGCGCGCGTCCTCGATCAGCGAGACAAGAGCCACTTGGACGGGCTTCAACGTGCCGACCGGGAACCGTGGGCTGGAAAAGCGAAGATGCGCTCCGGCATGGACCAGGGCGGCGCGATAGAGACCGGCGGCTTGATCGGCATGGATACCGGGCAGGCTGTCTGGAACCCAGATCAACCCGTCGGTCAAGCGAAGGCGGCGGGGCGGCATGCCGTTCGCGTCGGGCCGCATCGGCCGGATCGGTGCGCGCAATCGCCAGAGGGCCACCAGAAAAGCGCTCAGCCGACGCTCGAATGGGGCGAAGGGAACCGGTGGAACAGTTGGGTGCTCGCTCATGCCGGCGCCTCAAGCGGCGGCTACGGCGATGGCCGCGCGAACGGCGTCCCGGAGATCGGCATCGTCCGTGATCGGAAGGACCAGCGCGATGTCGCAGGCCGTCGCGAGCGCCACGCCGCGCGCAACCAATCGGGCCGCGTGGATGAGCATGCGGGTGGAAGCCCCTTCGCGCAGGCCGTGGCCTTTCAGATTGCGCGAGCTGGCGGCGATGCGGACGAGCCGCGCAGCGACCTCTTCCGGCACTTCGGCCTCGGTACAGACGATCCGCGTTTCGGCATCGAACGACGGATGGCCGAACTCGATCGCCGCGAAGCGCTGTTTGGTAGACTCCTTCAGGTCTTTCAGGACGCTCTGGTAACCGGGGTTGTAGGAAATGACGAGCTGGAAGTCGGGATGGGCGGTCACCAACTCGCCCCGCTTCTCCAATGGCAGGACACGGCGGGAGTCGGTCAGTGGATGGATGACGACGGTGGTGTCCTGGCGCGCCTCGACAATTTCATCGAGGTAGCAGATCCCGCCATGCCTCACCGCCTGGGTGAGCGGACCGTCGTGCCATACGGTGCCGCCGGCATCCAAGAGGAAGCGACCGACCAGATCCGACGCGGTCATATCCTCGTGACAGGCGACGGTCACCAGCGGGCGGCCGAGCCGCCACGCCATATGCTCGACGAACCGGGTCTTCCCGCTGCCCGTCGGCCCTTTCAGCATCATCGGCATACGCGCGCTGTACGCGGCTTCGAACAGCGCAATCTCGTTGGCGATCGAGTGGTAGTAGGGTTCCTCGGTGATCCGAAATGCGTTCAGTGCCATCGGCGCGCGTCCTTGTTGTTTCCCGCTTCCCGGGATGGAGCCCGGAGGATGCGGACCGGGGCGGAGCCCCGGCCCCCTGCCACTCCGCCTCAGCGGTGGAGCGCCGTCGCCGCGTTCGGGATACCGTCGATCGGGCATTCCTCGGTGCCGACGGTGCTGCGCGTGAAGGCTTCGACCTGGGCGCGGGTCGCCTCCGGATCGGAGATCCACTGACGGTAGAAGTCGTAGGCGCAGGCAGCCTCGCCCTTGTCGCCCTCACCGGAGTTGATCTTGCCGGTGTAGCCACGGTGGACGAGCTTGAAGAGGTGGTTGTTCGACTGGCCGTTCTTGCGGAAATCCCGGATCAGCGAGGTGGAGAGCTGGGCGTACTGGATGCCGTACTCCTCCGTTCCGCATTCACCGAGCGACCGGCCGTCGAAGCCGACGATCGCCGAGTGGCCGAAGTAGGAGTACACGCCGTCGAAGCCGGCGGCGTTCGCCACGGCGACATAGACGTTGTTGGCCCAGGCCATCGCCTTGGCCATGGTGATCTGCTGCTCCTTGGCCGGATACATGTAGCCCTGGCAGCGCACGATCAGCTCCGCCCCCTTCATGGCGCAGTCGCGCCAGATCTCCGGAAAGTTACCGTCGTCGCAGATGATCAGGCTGATCTTCAGTCCCTTCGGCCCCTCCGAGACGTAGGTGCAGTTTCCGGGGTACCAGCCTTCGATCGGCACCCAGGGCATGATCTTGCGGTATTTCTGTACGATCTCGCCCTGGTCGTTCATCAGGATCAGCGTGTTGTAGGGCGCCTTGTGCGGATGTTCCTCGTGCCGCTCGCCCGTCAGCGAAAATACGCCCCAAACCTTCGCCTTGCGACAGGCCTCGGCGAAGATCTCGGTCTCGTCGCCGGGGATGGTGGAGGCCGTCTCGTACATCTCCTTGGCGTCGTACATGATCCCATGCGTCGAGTATTCCGGGAAGACCACGAGGTCCAGGCCCGGCATTCCGACCTTCATGCCCTGGACCATCTCCGCGATCTTGTAGGCGTTATCCAGAACCTCCTTCCGAGTATGCAGGCGCGGCATCTTGTAGTTGACGACGGCGACGCCGACGGTGTCGTTGCTGCTCGTGATATCACCATGCAACATTTTGTCTCTCCTTGGGGAATGGTAAGTTCTTGATCGGGTTTGGTCCGGCACGGACCAGATGTGCCGGTGAGGGGAACGCGGGGGTGGACTGCTGTGGAGGTGGCGCCGGTCACACCATCATGTGACGGTGCACCAGTTCGTCCGTGAGAAGGGCGGTGTCGCCTTGGGCGGCCACGCGCCCCTTATCGAGCATCAGGAAGTGCTGCGATGCCCGACGGGCGAAGCGCACGTTCTGTTCGACCAGGACGATCGTCAGCCCGTGTTCGCGGTTGAGGGCGACGATGATGTTCTCGATCTGCTCGACGATGTTGGGTTGGATGCCCTCGGTCGGTTCATCGAGCAGCAGGACGGACGGATCGGCGGCCAGGGCGCGCGCGATGGCAAGTTGCTGCTGCTGCCCGCCGGACAGGTCGCCGCCACGGCGGTTGAGATTGTCCCCCAGGTAGGGGAACAGCTCGAACACGAGGGGCGGGATGACGCGCTTGCCATCCGGGCGGGCGAAACTGCCCATCAGAATATTCTCGCGAATGCTGAACCGGCCGATGATCCCCCGCCCTTGCGGGACGTAGGCGATGCCGAGTTCGGCGCGGCGGTGAGTCGGTTCCGCGCGAATGTCGCGGCCGCCCAAGCCGATGGTGCCGGTCGCCCGATCCGTGAGCCCCATGATGGTGCGCATCAGCGTCGTCTTGCCGACGCCGTTGCGTCCGAGCACGCTGAGAACCGCGCCGCGCGGAACCGAGAAGCTGACATTCTGCAGCACCGGGCTGCTGCCGTAGAATGAGGTGACGCCTGTCATGTCAAGCATGGGAGATGCCTCCGCTGCCCAGATAGGCCTCGCGCACCTTGGGATCGTTCTCGATCGCCTGGATCGGGCCCTCGGACAGGCGGCGGCCTTGGTGCAGCACGGTGATGGTCTCGGCGACCTCGCGGACGAACCCCATGTCGTGCTCGACCACGATCAGGGTGTGCCGGCCGCGCAGCCGCTGGAAGATGGCGGAGGTCTTCCCGGTTTCCTGGACGGTCATGCCGGCGGTCGGCTCATCCATCAGTATCAGGGCGCTGTCCTGGACCAGCAGCATGGCAATCTCCAGCCACTGCGTCTGGCCGTGCGACAGATGCGCCGCCTGGGTGTCGAGCGCGTCCTCAAGCCCGACGATCTCCACCACCTCGGCAACCCGCGGGCTCGGTCGGCGGCTTGGGAAGACGCACAGTGTGCGCCACGGCTCCGGGTGCCGGGAGCGCGCGATCTCCAGATTTTCGCGGATGGACAGCTCCTTGAACACGCTGGGAACCTGGAACTTGCGGCCGACACCCAGCCGCGACCGTCGGTATTCCGGATCCTGCGTGATGTCCCGACCGTCGAGCAGGATGCGTCCGCCGGTCGGCTGGGTTCGGCCGCAGATCAGATCCAGAGTTGTGGATTTGCCGGCGCCGTTCGCACCCAGCAGGCAGCGCAATTCACCGCGTTCGATCGACAGGTCCAGGCCGTTGACGGCCTTGAACCCATCAAAGCTGACCTCAAGCCCCTGCAGTTCGAGATAGGCCATGGCTTTTCCCTTTCAGCGGCGGTTGAGCAGGGCAGAAGGCGCCCGGTCGGCAGCCATTCCCCGCAACCGGCCGCTCAGCCGCGCACCGAGGTTGTGGACCAAGCCGGCGAGACCATTGGGCAGGAAGACCACGACGAGGATGAACAGCGCGCCAAGAATGAGCTGCCAACTATTCAGGAAGGCTTCCGACAGGCTGCCCTGGGTACCGTTGACCAGGATGGCGCCCACCGTCGCCCCGAGAAGCGAGCCACGTCCACCGACGGCCGCCCAGATCACCATGGAGAGGCTGAGCGGCACGCCCATGAATGTCGGCGAGGCGAACTCCAGCACCATCGCGTAGAGCATCCCGGCCACGCCGGACATGCCGGCGGAGAGCGAAAAGGCGAGACACTGGTAGGAGGCCATGTCGTACCCGAAGAACAGCACCCGGTCGGTGCCGCCGCGGATCGCCCGCAATACCAGCCCGGCTTTGCTGCGGGTGAAGACCATTCCCAGCATGAGGAAGAACGCGAGCGATCCGGCGGACAGGTAATAGAACGCGGGGCTGTAGGGGTCGAACTCGACGCCGCCCATCTCGAACCAGGCAAGGTCGGTGATGCCGTTGAGCCCACCGGTGTATGCCTGCTGGTCGACGAACACCAGGTTGGTCACCGCCAGCATCGCCAGTGTGATGATGGCGACGTACACGCCGGCGATGCGCGCCCGGAACATGAACCAGCCGAGCAGCGCGGCGACCAGCGCCGGAAGCAGGACGGCGGCGGCGAGCGCGAACAGGCCGGAATGGAAGGGCTGCCAGAACCAGGGCAGATGGTCGAGGTTGTTCCACACCATGAAGTCCGGAAGCCCGGCCGATCCAGTATGGACCGGACTGGTCTTCAGCTTCAGGTGCATCGCCATCGCATAGGCACCCAGACCGAAGCCGACCCCCTGCCCCAGGTTCAGGATGCCGCAATACCCCCAACTGAGCGCCAGCGCCGCCGCCGCCAGCCCCAGGGCCAGATAACGGGCGAACTTGTTGAGAAGAAAGGGATCCGAGACGAAGGACGGGACGGCGAGAATGGCGCCGCAGAACAGGATGTAGGGAAGGAACTGAGCGGCCGAGGTGATGCGCGGCATGGACACTCTCCAGGCGATGGCCGGCCGCGGGACGGGCTCCGCGCGGCGGTCGTGACGATCGGGCAGGCTGGTCACGGCAGGCTCCTCACCGGCGTCCCGTGGCGGCGAACAGCCCTTGCGGCCGGAAGCGGACGAGAACCACGACGCCGAGGAAGACCAGCGCTTTCGCCAGCGTGTCGTTCAGCAGGAACGCGAAGCCGGCCGTCCCTCCGCCGATCAGGCCCGCACTGGCTACGGTGCCGAACAGGCTGCCGACGCCGCCGACCACCACGACCATGAAGGCATCGACGACGAAGTTCGTGCCCATATCCGGCGCCACGCTCTTGATCGGTGCGATCAGCGCTCCGGCGAGGCCGGCAAGTCCCGATCCGAACGCGAAGGTCAGGGTGAAGATACGGGCGCTGTCGATGCCGTAGCAGCTTGCCATCTCGCGGTTCTGCGTCACCGCGCGCAGCTTCATGCCGAATTCGGTGCGCTGCACGACGAACCAGGTCAGCCCGAGCAGGGCGGCGGAGAAGGCCAGGATGAACAGCCGGTAGCTGGGGATGGCGACACCGGCGAGGTCGATGCTGCCTGCGAGCTGATCCGGGGTTTGGACGTAGCGCAGGTCGGCCCCGGCGGCCAGTCGCACCGCCTGCTGCAGCATGATTCCGATGCCCCAGGTGGCGAGGATGGTGTCGAGGGGACGCCGGTAGAGGAAGCGAACGATGGTGCGCTCGACGGCCCATCCGGCGGCGGCCACCATCAGGAAGACCACAAGCAGGCACGGAAGCAGGGTCAGGCCGAGCGTGGATTGCAGAAACCAGGTGGCGTAAGCACCGAGCATGACGAATTCGCCATGCGCGAGGTTGATGACGCCCATGGTGCCGTAGATGATGGCCAGGCCGAGCGCCACCAGGAGCAGCACCGACCCGATGCTGAGGCCGGTGAAGAGCTGGCCGAGGAGAATGTCCATGGAACCTCCTTCGGGCGACGCCGCAGAGCCGGCGGCCTCGCGCCATGCGTTGCGCGCTCAGGTGCCCTTCAAACCGTCCTTGGTGCAGCTCTGGCCTGGATAGGCCCAATAAGGCTCGGGTTTCACCCAGTCGGCGGACTGCTGGATGACCTTGAACTGACCGTTGGACTGGGCCTGACCGATCTTCGGCCAGAGGTAGCAATGCAGGGTGTCGGCATCGACCTTGACCCGGCCCTGCGGCGCCTGGATCTCCAAACCGCTGGCCGCGTCGCGGATGTTGGTCGGCGTGATGTCGCCGATCCCGAGCTTCTCCACGGCCTGCCGGAACAGGTGCACCTGGAAGTAGGCGGCTTCCGAGACAAAATGCGTCACCGAATCCTTGCCGAACCGGCGCTGATAATTTTCGATGAAGGCGGCGTTCTCCGCCGATTCATGACCCATGAAGTATGGGGCCGACGTAAAGTGGCCGGCGGCGTATTCACCTCCCATCGCCGCGATCTCAATCTCGGAGGTGGTGAGGCTGGCCATCGGCATCGTGTCGGGATTGAAGCCGGCCGCCTTGTACTGCTTGTGCAGCGCGATCACGCTGTCGCCGACCACGGTGGAGAAGATGACGTCCGGCTTGGTTTCCCTGAACTTGTTGAGCACCGAGCCGAACTCCGAGTGCCCGAGCGGCACATACTCCTCGCCGACGACCTCGCCGCCCAACTCCTTCAGCAAGATCTTGCAGACATTGTTCTCTTCCTTCGGATAAATGTAGTTGGAGCCGACCAAGTAGAACTTCTTGCCGAAGGTTTTCACCAGCCAAGGAATGAAATCCTTTTGCTGCTGGTTAGGCACTGCGCCAGTGTACATGACGGATTTCGAGCACTCGCGGCCCTCGTACAGGGTCGGATACCAGTAGAGGTTCTTGCGCTTCTCGAACACCGGCAGCACCGCCTTGCGCGACGCGGAGGTGTAGGAACCGAAGACGGTGGCGCAGCGGTCGTTCAGTACCAGCTTGTTGGCCTTTTCCGCGAAGGTTGCCGGATCGGAGGCCGGGTCCTCGATCACGGGAACGACCCGCATCCCATTGATGCCGCCGGACTTATTGACCTCGTCGATGGCCATCAGGGTCGCGTTGTGCAGCGACTTTTCGACGACCGCCGTGGTGCCCGTCAGCGAGAACAGCACGCCGACCTTGATCTCGTTACTTGCCGCCCAGGCGAAGCCGGATTGCTTGGTCCAGATGTGCGGCACTCCCGCCGTACCAGCGGCGCCCAGAATGGCGGCGGATTTCAGGAGGTGTCGTCGGGTAAGCGTCATCTGTCGCTCCTTTCGTTGCGTCTTTCAGTGGTGATTCTTTCGTTTGCACACGCCCCAATAGGTTTCGTGCGAAAGGTGCCCCATCGTGACAATCGCCTGCTGGGCCGTCACTGGCATGCGACGTCACCCGGCGTCATCGGCGGGTGGTCGAGAGAATGGCTCAAGACAAGACCGCGCAGCTGCGCAAATACCGCGCCACTCACACAGTCTTCTGAAAATCAGAAAAAAAGCCCCTGTACTGGTTTTCAAACCATTACGGGGCTTCATTGCCAGCTTGTAAGCCCGGCGACACTGACGGGATCAAGCAAACTTCATCTGTACTTGTAATATGATCGCATAACTGACATGCGGTCAACAGATTTCCGTCAAGGGTATCGACTTTCTCTGGAGAGAATCTCACTCGCGTCTATAACTGCGGAGGCGACGGCTTCGATGGTGGTGCGACGCGCCATGGCCCGCTCCCGCAACAGGCGATATGCTTCGTCCTCGCTGATTCGACGGCTGTCCATCAGGATTGCCTTGGCTTTGGCAACCTTCTTCAGCCCGTCGAGCCGCCGCTCGGCTTTGGCCAGGCGGCGCTGCATTCTGTGCGCGCCGGCTGCCGCATGATGAGCCAGAAACATGGTGGTGAGTAGACCGAACGGGCGCACCGGTTTGCCCACGAAGCCGCGTGCGCCATGCTCGACGAGAGCTTCCAGCACAGTCGGGCTCTCATAGTCGAGCAACGCGATGATGGGAGGGCCGTCTGCGTCCACCGACCAGGAAAGCTTTCCCTGTTCGGAAAGGAGCTTGGTCATGTCGAGGAAGATCAGATCCACACCGGTGAGGCGTTCCTGCGGGGGCGGCCAGTGGACAGATACCTCGCACCCGATGCGCAGCAGCTGGCGCAGCAACTCGTCCATCTCCGTGTCCTTGGGGTGGACCACCGCCACGCGGAAGTTGCGGATGTCGCGGAGCAGATCGATGGTCATGCGTTGTGCGCTCCGGTGCGCGGCCGCGTCATATCAGGCCTCCGCCGGCCAGGGATTCGGCTTTTCCATGGCGCCGCTCACGTCGTGATCGACCCTATAGGGGTCAGGTTTGACCGGAACGTCGGCCGAAGCCACGATTTCAAAACGTCCATCGGCGCCCACACGTCCAACACGCGGCCATAGGTAGGTGTGGTGATTGTCGGGATCGATGCGCACCCTCCCCTGCGGGGCGTCGTACTCCAGTCCAAGCAGCGCCGCGCGGATGCGCTCGGTGTCCATGCATCCGGTGCGCAGCAGAGCCTGCGCCAGGAGATGCATCTGGAAATATGCAGCCTCGCAGGAAGCGTTCGTTCTCTCACCCCCACCGAATCGATGGCGATAACTGGCCGTGAAGCGCCGGTTGGCCTCGCCATCGAGGGATTCGAAATAAGGAGCCGCAGTCAGATGCCCGACCGCCGAAGCTACGCCCATTGCGTCGATCTCGACTTCGGTGGTGGTCAGGCTGGCGATCGGCATCCGGCCTGGGTCGAAGCCCGCCTCGGCATAGGCATGATAGAGATGCGCCGTCGCCTGCCCGACCACAGTAGAGAAAACGACGTCTGGCTGCTTGCGGTGAATGTCACGCATGATCGTGGTGAAGTCGTCAAGCGACGCGTCGAGCGGCACGTACTTCTCGGCCAGTATTTGCCCTGCACGCTTGGCAATCAGGTCCCGCATATTGCGGTTTGCCTCGTGCGGAAAAATATAGTCCGAACCGACCATGTAGACACGCGCTCCATAGTGCTCGACCAGATATTCAACGAGTTGGCGGCCACTCTGGTTCGGCGCGGCGCCGGTGTAGATGGCATTGCGCGAGCATTCGAAGCCCTCATAGAGCGTTGGGTACAACAGCAGGCCGTTGCGCCTCTCGAGCAGCGGCAACACCGCTTTACGCGAGCTCGACATATAGCAGCCGGCGATCACCTCGACCTGCTCCTCGTTAAGCAGGCGCCCGGCCAGAGCGCGAAAGCGCGCCGGGTCGGATGCGGGGTCGAACGCAATTGGTTCGATCGGACGGCCGCCTACTCCGCCGGCAGCATTGATCTCTTCGATCGCCAGAAGGGTGCCGTGCAACTGGGTCCGTTCGATGTCGGCAGTCACCCCCGACTGTGAGAACAGGAGACCGATCCGCCAGGTCAGCTCGGAACTTCCGCCTCGCCGCATGCGCGCTCATTCCCCCGCTTGAGGCAGGCCGCTCGACGGGACCTGCGCAGATGGGGTCGATGCCATGGCGTCGATGCGGGCGCCCCTGACACCACGCGTAATCACACCACGCATAATCGCGGTTTCCAGGGCCGGCATTTTGCGCGCCAAGCTGTCCAGACTGGTCATGGACATGCCGCAGGCTGCGGCGAGGTTCCCGAGAAGCGCCGCCGCCCTATCGAGCAGCGTGAAAGATTTTTCAAGGTTGCTGTCGGTCGACATGCAACATCTCCTACGGCGTGCCTCATGATCCGACGGCATCGCAGCCAAGCCGCGACGCCGCCGGATGGTGGTCAGCCTGCCGGCCGAATGTTCTGGTCAGTTCCCCGCCCAGACCGCCGGTTTGCGCTCGATCCACGGCACCGCTGCTTCAAGCTGGCTGGCCAGGCGGAACAGCAGATCCTCGCGTCCAAATCCGGCTACGAACTGGGCCCCGACTGGCAGGCCGCTGTCGGTGTCCGTGAACAACGGCATGGACATCGCAGGCAGGCCTGCGACATTGGCGAGCGCAGTGAACGGGGAGCGGCGGAACACGCGGTCGACCCACTGCAATCCGTCGAGCGTCTCCTGTCCCTGGTTATACTCGCCGATCGCCGGCGGCAGGTCAGGAACGGTTGGGGTTAGCAGAACATCATATTGTGTAAAGAACCGCCCGATGTGCCGTGTGACGGTGTTGCGAACATTCAGCGCCCCGAGGAAATCAAGACCGGTCACCTTTTGGCCCGACGCGTAGACCGCCAGCGTAGCCGGTTCGAGGATCGAGGGATTGATGGTGCGGCCGGAGACCGACGCGATGAACTCCATCCAGGCCGCCGTATTGGCGGTCCAGAACTGCGCGTTGGCATGGACGAAGCCGTCCCAGCTCACCCCGATGTCGAGGGTGACTTCGTCCACATGATGCCCAAGTCTTTCACACAGACGCGCCGTCCGGCTGGTCGCCGCGGCGACGCCGCCCGCAGTTTTGCTGCCGTTGAGAGGGTGAAGCAGGAGGCCAATCTTCAGCCTGCCGGGATCACGCCCCACTTCGGACAGGTACGGCCGCTCCGGTGGAGTGATGTAATAGGGTTCTCCGACGTCCCCCCCGTGAACGGCATCCAACAGCGCGGCGCTGTCACGGACAGTGCGGCTGACAGCGAACTGAACCGCCAGTCCGCTCCATACCTCGTCCACGGCAGGGCCGTTCGTTACCCGGCCGCGGGTCGGCTTCAGACCGAAGACGCCGACGCTTGCGGCCGGCACACGGATCGAACCGCCGCCATCGGTGGCATGGGCTACCGGCACCATGCCAGAAGCGACAGCCGCCCCGGCTCCGCCGCTTGATCCGCCCGCGCTGCGGCTGGGATCCCAGGGATTGCGAGTAGGGCCGGTGGCCACAGGCTCGGTGGTGGTGCTGATCGCAAATTCCGGCGTCGACGTCCGGCCGAGTGTCACCAAACCGGCGTCGCGGAATCGGCTCATCAGGGATGAATCAAACGGTGCGACAATGGCTTCGGCCAGCCGGCTGCCCAGTTCGTTACGCCGCCCCTCCATGCTGACCGCCAGATCCTTTATCAGAAACGGCACTCCGAAGAAGGGGGGAGTCTGGCTGCCGCCACGCGGTGTTTCGTCGCTCCAACTCTCCACCACCGCGTTCACGGTCGGGTTGACCAGCTCGATGGCCTGGAGAGCGGCCGCTGACACCTCCGCGGCGCTCACCTCCTTGTTCGCGATGAGAGCCGCCAGCCCCAGTGCGTCATGCCTCGTGTAATCCGACAAGTTCATTGGATGCTCCTCCACTTCCCTTCGCATGGGGCCAGGGTGTGCGACGCCGAACGACAATGGCCGGTTTAAGATACTAGTTAGTGCCGTATGGAACCATGCAGTATCTTACGATACCAATCGGTATCTATGTCAAGGACCTTCGGATTGCATGGATGGCAAATCGTCTACAAAAAGTCCGGAGCGCGTCTCCTTGCATCACACACCGCCAGCGTCACAGGTCGACGACCACCCTCCCCCTCACCTTTCCCGCCAGGATTTCAGCGGCGATGCGTGGCACGTCATCAAGCCCGATGTGGCTGGTCATCCTATCAAGCCGGGTAAGGTCCAGATCCCTGGCCAGGCGAGCCCACGCCTCTTCCCGCCGCTGCCGCGGCGCCATGACGGAATCCACACCTGCCAAGGTAACGCCCCGTAGGATGAAGGGCATCACAGTCAAAGGCAAATCCGCGCCTTGAGCCAACCCGCATGCAGCGACGACCCCACCATAACGCGTGCCAGCCACGACATTGGCGAGCGTCCAACTGCCGACCGAATCCACGGCAGCGGCCCAACGCTCTTTCATCAAAGGGCGGCCGGAAACAGCAAGGTCTCGCGTGTCGATTATGTCGGCCGCCCCAAGCATGCGCAGATAGCTCTCCTCCTCGGCGGCTCTACGCGACGCCGCAATCACGCGGTATCCGAGCTTGTCGAGCAGCGCGATCGCAACGCTGCCGACACCCCCAGCGGCCCCCGTCACCAGGACATCGCCGTGATCGGGTACGATTCCACCGCGTTCAAGCGCCATAACGCACAGCGCTGCGGTGTATCCGGCAGTTCCAATCCCCATAGCCTGAGCGGTGGTCACTCCGTCCGGCAGCCTCAGCAGCCAGTCGCCCTTCACGCGCGCTCGCTGGGCGAAGCCCCCGAAGTGAACTTCCCCAACACCAAATCCGTTGAGCACCACCCGGTCGCCCGGCGAGAAACGCTGATCGTCCGAGCGGATCACGCGCCCGGCGAAGTCGATCCCGGGGATCATTGGGAAGCGCCGCAGGATGGGCGACGCACCGGACACCGCCAACCCGTCCTTGTAATTGACGGTGGAATGTTCGACGGCAACAGTCACGTCGCCGTCCATAAGGTCGTCGTCACAAAGAGAAACAAATTGGACGGTTTGATCGCCGCCCTCAGGCTTTGAAACGCAGATGGCTTGAAATGTATGGCTCATGGTCCTGCTCATGCGGTTGGTTCGTGGTGGATGGTTGGACGGAGAGAGAGTCGGCTCACCGACCCGCTAGCCCTGCGTCCATGCAGGATGGCGTCAGCCCCCTTTTCCGCGATCATTATGGTGGGCGAGTTGGTGTTGCCCGAGGTGATGGTCGGCATTACCGATGCATCGATGACGCGTAGGCCCTCTATGCCGCGCACTCGAAGCTCGGGATCGACGACTGCCATATCGTCCAGACCCATACGAGCGGTGCCGACCGGGTGAAAGATCGTTGTGGCGATATCGCCCGCGGCACGGGCGAGATCCGCGTCCGTTTGATAGTCCGGCCCCGGCTTGAACTCCTCCGGCGCATAACGCTGGAGGGGAGCTTGGGCAACGATTCGGCGGGTCAGCCGTATGGATTCCGCCGCGACCAGCCGGTCCCCCTCCGTCGAGAGATAGTTGGGACGGATCGAGGGTGCCGTCCGCGGATCCGGCGATCGGATGTGGATCGATCCGCGGCTTTCCGGGCGCAGGTTACAGACGCTGGCGGTGAAGGCCGGAAATGGATGGAGAGGCTCGCCGAAGCGATCAAGGCTCAGCGGCTGGACATGGTATTGGACGTTCGGCGTGGAGAACCGCTCTGCCGACCGGGTGAACACGCCGAGTTGGCTCGGTGCCATCGACATTGGCCCTGACCGGAAGAGCGCGTACTCCATGGCAATGCCGAGCTTGCCCAGCCAGCTGTTGGCCCGCGTATTGAGGGTCGTCACGCCGCGGACCTTGTAAGCGCATCGGATCTGCAGGTGGTCCTGAAGGTTCTCACCGACCCCCGGCAGGTGATGCTTGACGAGGATCCCGAGATCCCGCAGGCGATCGGCCTGTCCGATGCCGGACAGCTCCAGAATCGCGGGAGAACTGACGGCGCCGGCCGACAGGATCGTTTCACCAGCCCTGGCTATGCAAACGTCCGATGCGATTTCGAACTCGACACCGACGGCTCGGCCGTGCTCGACGATGACACGGCGGACCTGCGCGCCGGTCTGGACGTGGAGGTTGGGCCGGGAGAGCGCCGGGCGCAGGAAGGCCTTGGACGCGTTCCAGCGCCAGCCCCGCTTTTGGTTGACGCGGAAATAACTCGACCCCTCATTGTCTCCCCGGTTGAAATCCTCTACCTTGGGGATGCCGGCTGCTTCCGCCGCATCGCGGAACGCATCAAGGATCTCCCACGAGAGGCGTTGCTCCTCGACCCGCCATTCCCCACCGGAGCCATGCATCTCGCAGGCGCCGGCATGGTAGTCTTCCGACTTGCGGAAATAGGGGAGCACATCGTTCCATCCCCATCCCTCGTTGCCGAGGTCGCGCCAACCATCATAGTCCTGTGCCTGCCCCCGCATGTAGATCATGCCGTTGATTGAGGAGCAGCCTCCCAGCACGCGCCCTCGCGGATAGTTCAGGGCGCGGCCATTCAAACTTGGCTCTCCCTCTGTCCGGAAACCCCAATCCGTGCGCGGGTTACCCATGCAGTAGAGATAGCCGACAGGCACATGGATCCACATGTAGTCGTCCTGGCCTCCCGCCTCGAGGAGGAGCACGCGGTGCGCCGGATCGGCGCTCAGACGGTTGGCGAGCACGCATCCTGCGCTGCCTGCCCCGACGATGATGAAATCGAACGAACCAAACTCGGTCACGCTTTTGGGCCGCATGGCTGCCTTCCGGGGATGCTTGGTGGAGCTGGTGTGGAGCGCGGACGCAGGTGCGATTTCTGTACCCGCGCCAGCGGCGTCCCGGCAGTACGGCTGCTACGAAAGCGTCGGCATGACGAACTGCGATGTGACGCGCTCATCGTCTGGCCAACGGGTCGTCACCGCTTTGAGCCTTGTGTAGAAGCGGATGCCCTCCGGGCCATGGACATGATGGTCGCCGAACAGCGAACGCTTCCATCCGCCAAAGGAATGGTAGGCCACAGGCACTGGGATGGGCACGTTGATGCCGATCATGCCAGCTTGGACGCGATTGGCGAAGGCCCGACCGACGCGGCCATCGCGCGTAAACACGGCGGTGCCGTTCCCGAACTCGTGCTCATTTACCAAGCGCAGCGCCTCCTCAAAGTTGGCGACGCGCACCACCGCTAGCACAGGGCCGAAGATCTCCTCCTTGTAGATCCGCATTTTTGGATTTACGCGGTCGAAGAGGGTAGCGCCCAAGAAGAAGCCCCGCTCATGCCCTGGGACCGCAAGAACACGACCGTCCACCACCAGATCGGCGCCATCTTCAATCCCGGAATCGATGTAGCCGCGAACCTTGTCTCTGTGCTCGCGGGTGATCAGGGGACCCATTTCAGCCGCGGGATCCGTTCCGGGCGCGACCTTGAGGGTGGTGATCCGTCGTGCAAGCTCGGCCACCAGGCGGTCGCCCACCGCGTCGCCGACCGCCACGGCTACCGAAATCGCCATACAGCGTTCGCCGGCTGAACCGTAGGCCGCGCCCATAAGCGCATCAACGGCTTGGTCGACGTTGGCGTCGGGCATAACCACCATGTGGTTCTTAGCCCCACCGAGCGCCTGCACGCGCTTACCGCTTGCAGTGCCACGCGCGTAGACATACTGGGCAATTGGCGTCGATCCGACGAAGCTGACCGCAGCCACGTCTGGATGGTCGAGCAGCGCATCGACCGCCTCCTTGCCGCCGTTGACGACGTTGAACACACCATCGGGCAGCCCGGCCTCCTTGAGCAACGCCGCCAACTCCAGGCACAGGGACGGATCACGCTCGCTGGGCTTCATCACGAACGTGTTGCCGCATGCCAGCGCGACCGGGAACATCCACATCGGCACCATCGCCGGGAAATTGAACGGCGAGATGCCGGCGCAGATGCCGACCGGCTGACGGATCGAATAGGTGTCGATGCCAGTGCCGGCATCCTCGGAGACTTCACCTTTGAGCAGGCCGGGAATGCCGGTCACGTACTCAACCACCTCGAGGCCTCGGACGAGTTCGCCCTTGGCGTCCGAGAGGACCTTGCCATGTTCTTCGGTGATGCGGGCTGCCAAACGGTCGATGTTGCGCTCAAGCAGGTCGCGGAAGCGGAACAGGATGCGCGACCGCCGGATGGGGGTGGTCGCTGCCCATTGCGGCAAGGCAGTCCTTGCAGCGGCGACGGCAGAATCGACATCGCCAACGGAGGCAAGGGCGACGGTGGCGACGCGCTCGCCGGTGGCGGGATTGAAGACCTCGGCGGTACGGCCGGACGTTCCGGGAACGATGGCGCCGTCGATGAAATGGCCGAGGCGGCGAAGTCCCGGCCGGTCGTCGACAGGGTGCAGGATGCTGTCCATTGGTTCTGGTCCTCATCGTGAATTGTGGTCATGCGACGCCCCGCGCCGCAAACGGGCGCCGTGCGGATGACAGAATCGATGGCTGGCGGCACGCCAGCAGGGGGTTAGCGGTTGCGGAAGACCGGTGCGCGTTTCGCCAGAAAGGCGTGCATGCCCTCTTTCTGGCCCTCCGTCGCGAAGGCTGCCTGGAAAAGGCGCCGCTCGTGCATCAAGCCCTCTGCTAGACTGGCTTCGAAGGCCCGATTTACCGCCTCCTTGGCCATGCGGACGGCGGGAGCATTGTACCCAGCAATGGTGTGCGCAGCCTCCAGGGCTGTCTGGAGAAGGTCGCCGGCTGGGACGACCCGCGCGACGATGCCGGCCGCCTTAGCTTCGGTCGCCCCGATCGTCCGTCCGGTGAGGACCAAATCCATAGCCAGCGCCTTGCCCGCGGAGTGGGTGAGCCGCTGCGAGCCGCCGATGCCGGGGAGGATGCCAAGTTTGATTTCCGGTTGGCCGAACTGCGCGTCCTCCGACGCCACGATGAAGTCGCACAACAACGCCAACTCGCAACCGCCCCCGAGAGCGTAGCCGCCAACAGCGGCGATGATCGGCTTTTTAATGAAGCGGACCTGATCCCAATCGGAGAGAATGTCGTCAGCGTTGAGCTCGACGAACGTCTTGTCTACCATTTCGGCGATGTCCGCCCCGGCCGCAAAGGCCCGCATGCTGCCGGTGATCACTATGGCGCCGATGCGATCGTCGGCGTCGAATTCGTGGAGCGCGGCGAGCACCTCGGCCGCTAGCCTGCGATTCAGGGCGTTAAGGCTCTTGGGACGGTTTAGCGTGATCAGTCCGACACGTTCGCGGCGCTCCACGAGGATGGTTGAGCGCGTATCGTCGGACGGCGTCTGAGCGGTTGAGGTATCCTGCTCGAGTTCGGTCGTAGCAGTTTGACGGGTGGTTCTACGGACCGGCGTGAGGTTGGCGCTCATGTCTCTTGCTCCTGAGGCGAAGTGGCATCTAGGCGGCCTGGGTATCGACGGACACGGGCGACTTCGGCCCAGCTTGCTCCCCACCGACGGGAGCCACCGCATAGGCACCGACTCCAGCCATAAGCTCGTGGAGAATGGCTTCCCGGTGTTGGTTCAGCGCCGGCGCACGCAGTGGAACGGCAGGATCGAAGTCGGCATAGCCACCCATCTTTATCGGATTGCCGGCAGTGCGCACCGCGCGATCCCCTTGCCCTTGCACCTGGATGACCATGTTGCGAGAAAGGAGCTGCGGGTGAGAGAACAGACGGTCGATGGTGTTGATGGGCGCGCAGGGCACACCAGCCTCGTTAAGCCGGTCAATCCAGTGCGTGACGGGCATCGTACGCGTCACCGCCTCTATCGCTTCTACAAGTGCGGCGCGGTTATGCACACGCAAATCGTTGGTCACGAAACGTGGATCGAGTGCCAGGCGGGGACTGTCCAACGCATCGGCCATGAGCATGAAGAGCGTATCGTTACCGGCTGCAATGACGAAGCGCTCGTCGCTAGCCGCGAACGTCTCGAAAGGGGCTAAGGATGGATGGCTGTCGCCCGTGCGCGTCGGGATCCTGCCTTCAACATCGTACCGTGCGAGCGCTGTTTCCATCAGAGCCGCCTGACAGTCGAGCATGCCGATGTCGACGCGCGTTCCCTGCGCGTCCCGCGTGCGACTGAATAGGGCGGAAACGATCCCAACCGCCGCGAACAGGGCAGCCCCGAGATCGCCGAAGCTCGTACCAACGCGAGCCGGCGGTCCACCGGGCCAACCGGTAAGGCTCATGACGCCTCCCATCGCCTGAACGACCATGTCGTATCCTGGGAGGTCGGTCATCGGCCCGGAATGGCCGAAGCCCGAAATCGATGCATAGATGATGTGTGGGTGTGTCTTCGCCAAACGCTCAGGTCCGTAGCCCAAGCGATCCATGACGCCCGGCCTGAAATTCTCGACAACCACGTCACAGGTGTCGAGTAGGCACTCCAGCAGTTCCCGATCACGTGGCGACTTGACGTCGAGGACGATGCTTTCCTTATGCCGATTAAAGCACATAAAATAGGCGGACTCCGAGCCGACAAAGGGGCCGAAGGCCCGCGTATCGTCGCCGGTGCCAAACTTCTCGACCTTGATGACACGTGCACCAAGGTCGGCCAGGACCATCGTGCAATAGGGTCCAGCCAGAACGCGGGAAAAATCAAGAACCGTGATGCCGGACAAGGGGCCTTGTCGTGCAACGGATTTCCTTTCGTCGCCCATGTTTGTCCTCCTGTTTGCGGCGATCACCAAGTGTGGACCTGTCTTTGGTGGGGTCAGGGCGTCGTCGCTGCCATACCTTGGTCGCCATAATGATATTTGTCAAACCTATATATGATAGTTTTTTCTCTGGCCACCTGTGAGCCCGAGCCAGGCGCCCCATGTAGGGTGAACCGAACGCATCAATAGCGAGGACCCACCACGCTTGAACGCCACCTCAACACTGCTCACCAATGATACCCTGAAAAAAAATAATATTTGTTTGACAAATATGACATCGTCATGCAGCTTGCGACGTCAAGTGGAGCTATCAGGCTCACCAATCACAGAGCAGGAACTGCCATACACGTCGTTCCGAATTCCTGTAACTGGCGCCGGCCAGCCCGACCTAATATAAACATAGAAGAAATGTTATATTCACTCACAGAAATTCAGAAAATTATGCATTAGTCTGGAAATTTTTGCGTGTCGGTAATATATAATATGATAATTTAATCGCGAAAATATTGTATATTATCTCAATTATATTGATTGGTGTTGGTTTTTTGATCCAAACATCGCTCGAACCGCCTTTCGCGCATATATAAATGTGGGGGAAATCCAATGAGTCTGAATGCGGCCTCCAGCTACGATTTGCTTTTCTCCCGTTCCCTGTCGGACCCCGCGGGGTTCTGGGGCGAGGCGGCGAAGGACATCTCCTGGTTCAAGCCGTGGGACAAGGTGCTGGACGACAGCAACGCGCCCTTCTACCGCTGGTTCACCGGCGGGGAGCTGAACACCTGTTACAACGCGGTGGACCGCCATGTGGAAGGCGGGCGTGGTGCCCAGGCGGCGATCATCTATGACAGCCCGGTCACCCAGACCGTCCAGACCATCACCTATGCCGAGTTGCAGGATCAGGTCGCCCGCTTCGCCGGGGCGTTGCGCGCCCAGGGTGTCGAGAAGGGCGACCGGGTCCTTCTCTATATGCCGATGATCCCGCAGTCGCTGGTCGCCATGCTGGCCTGCGCCCGTCTGGGTGCCGTGCATTCGGTGGTGTTCGGCGGCTTCGCCCCGCATGAGCTGGCGACCCGCATCGACGACGCCAAGCCGAAGGCCATCGTCTCGGCCTCCTGCGGCATCGAGCCGAACCGCGTCGTCAAGTACAAGCCGATGCTGGACGCCGCCATCGAACAGTCGTCGCACAAGCCCACCAGCGTCATCGTCTGGCAGCGCCCGCAGGAAACGGCGACGCTGATCGCCGGCCGCGACATCGATTGGGCCGAGGCGGTCGCGAAGGCCGAACCGGCGGAGTGCGTGCCGGTCAAGGCGACCGACCCGCTCTACATCCTCTACACCTCCGGCACGACCGGTCAGCCCAAGGGCGTGGTGCGCGACAATGGCGGCCATGCGGTGGCTCTGCGCTGGACCATGGCCAACATCTACAACGTCAAGCCGGGCGAGGTGTATTGGGCAGCATCGGACGTGGGCTGGGTCGTCGGTCACTCCTACATCGTCTATGCGCCGCTGCTGACCGGCTGCACCACCGTTGTCTTCGAAGGCAAGCCGGTCGGCACCCCCGATCCGGGCACCTTCTGGCGCGTGATCGAGCAGCACAAGGTCGGCACGCTGTTCACCGCCCCGACCGCCTTCCGCGCCATCAAGCGCGAGGATCCGGACGCCAATTACCTGAAGAAATACGACCTGTCGCACTTCCGTGCCCTGTTCCTGGCCGGCGAGCGGTCGGACCCCGATACGCTGCATTGGGCCGAGGACAATCTGAACGTCCCGGTGATTGACCACTGGTGGCAGACGGAGACCGGCTGGGCGATTTCCGGCAACCCGCTGGGTGTCCACCTGTTCCCCATCAAGTACGGCTCCGCCACCCGCCCGATGCCGGGCTGGGACGTGCGGGTGCTGAACGCCGAGCTGAAGGAGGTTCCGCGCGGCGATATCGGCGCCATCTGCGTCAAGCTGCCGCTGCCTCCGGGCACGCTGCCGACGCTGTGGAACGCCGACGAGCGCTACAGGAAGTCCTACCTCGCCGACTACCCTGGCTATTACCAGACCGGTGACGCCGGCTTCATCGACGATGACGGCTATGTCTATGTCATGGCCCGCACCGACGACATCATCAACGTCGCCGGCCACCGCCTGTCCACCGGCGCCATGGAAGAGGCGCTGTCGAGCCACAAGGACGTCGCCGAATGCGCGGTGATCGGTGTGGCCGACGATTTGAAGGGTCAGGTGCCGCTCGGCTTCGTCTGCCTGAAGGCCGGCGTCACCCGTCCGCATGAGGAGATCGTCAAGGAGGTGGTCCAGCTGGTGCGCGAGCAGATCGGCCCCGTCGCCGATTTCAAGCGCGCGCTGGTGGTCGACCGCCTGCCGAAGACCCGCTCCGGCAAGATCCTGCGCGGCACCATGCAGAAGATCGCCGACAGCCAGGACTACAAGATGCCGGCGACCATCGACGATCCCGGCATCCTGCCGGAGATTGCCGACGCCCTGAAGACGCTCGGCTACGCCGGTGGAGAGATCGCCAAGCGGTGATCGATATAGCCAAACCTGCTTCAGATACCATCTTGCAAGAGTTGCGAACCGCCCAAACTCTTTGGTGTTTCCTACTTTCTGCCAAGGTTGTCCGATAGACCTATTGTCAGTTGATACAACGCTACGGAGTTCTGCCGCTGATGCTTTGGAAAAGATTCCCTACTCTCAATCACAATAAGTGCTCGTCGGATATGTTGTAACTCATCATATAGCGATAAGACATTCTGCGGGACACACGATGAATAGCGTGTTAGTGGGATGGAGCGGCTGTGAGGGCAGGAAGTAAAGGAGCAAGGTGGTGGACTTCGAGAGCGTAGTGACGGTCAGCGCAGCTAAACAAATTGCCGAAAGCATTCGAGCCGCAATTATGGATGGCCGGCTCAAAGTGGATCAGCGGCTTCCAACCGAGGAAGAACTTGCGCTGCGCTTCAAGGTCTCCCGTCCAACAGTACGCGAGGCCCTCAAACGTCTGGCCGCACAGCATTTGATTCGCTCGCGGCGAGGGCCATCGGGGGGAAATTTCGTCGCGAGCCCTGCACCGGAAGAAGCAGCCCAGTCGCTTGCCAATGCGACGACGTTGATGGTTGCAGTCGGAGATATCAGCCTTGACGATATGGCCACAGCCCGTCTTGAGCTACAGATCGTTTGCTGTAGGCTCGCAACGGAGCATAGGACAAACGAGCACCTCGACGCCATGCAGAGAGAGTTGGAGCAACAGCGCGACGCTCTGCTGACCGACGAGGAGTTCTGCGCGTCTGATGTTCGCTTCCATCGTACGCTTGTGGATGCCTGCGGCAACACCTTGTTGCGCTTCCTGATGCACTCTGTTGTTGAAGCATTGCAGCCAGTCAGCAACATGATCATCTTCCGAGTTCGGGACCGCCGCGCGATTGTCGAATTTCATGAACAAATTCTTGCCTCTATACAACTCCGGGACGCTGAATCCGGTTCAAGAGCGCTCACGAACCTTGCAGCTTATACCCGTGAACGCTACCGCGAGGCCTTGGAACGGCGCATTGAACGTACTGGCTAAGGTGGACATTACGTATCACCTACTCCGGTACCATCAACTTGTCGATGTACGCCGGCTACCGCTTCCCTGCCGAGGTGATCAGCTACGCGATGTACCTGTGTTTCCGCTTTCCGCTGAGCCTTCGGATGGTCGAGGAGATGCCGGGGCTGCGTGGTATCACGGTCAGCCATGAAACCGTGCGCCAATGGGGCCTGAAGTTCGGCCGGGAGATCGCCACCCGCATCCGGCAACAGCGCCTTGCGCGAGGCGCCAAGTGGCATTTGGATGAAGTCGTGATCAGCATCGCCGGCAAAAAACACTACCTCTGGCAGGCGGTCGATTAGGACGGCTTTGTTCTCGACGTGCTCGTGCAAAGCCGGCGCGATACGAAGGCGGCCAAACGCTTGGCTCGCGCAAGCTGCTGAAAAAACAGGGCCGGGCGCCGCGCGTGCTGGTCACCGACAAGCTGAAGTCCTACGCCGCCGCCAAGAAGGCCCTGAAGCTGCGCTGCAAGCACCGCCAGCATAAGGGCCTCAACAACCGGGCCGAGAACAGCCATCAGCCGACGCGCCGACGCGAGCGGCAGATGAAGCGCTTCAAGTCACCCCGGCAGGTGCAGCGATTCCTCTCCATTCACGACCCGATCAACAACCTCGTCCACCTCCGCCGCGACCGTCGCCCCGCTGCCGAGTACCGCACCGCCCGAGCCCAGGCCTTCGCCGTCTAGGCCCAGGTGGCCGGCGAGCCCCTGGCCGCGTAATCACTTCTGTCCACCGGACATTCCCGGTCATACCGCGCCCAACACCATCACCGGCGCCGACAAATTGACGGTGCCCGCGAGTGTTCCAACCGAGCCCGTCTTCGTCCGCGCTGCGGCGACCATTACGTGATCGAATGTGGCGCTCGCGGCGAAGAATGCCTCCACCGATGCATCGGCGGTGGCGCTACCGATGCCACCGGATGCGCCGACGATCAGCACGCGAGCATTCTTAAGATCGACGATCATGCATAACTCCTCAAATGTCCCACCCGTGTTGGAAGGAGAGCGGCTGGGACGGCGGCAGGTTCCATGCCGGCCGCCGTCACCATGTTCAGGTGATTGAGCGGACCACGCCGCCATCGACGCGCAGCGCAGAGCCATTGGTCGCGGATGCCTGCTGCGAGCAGACATAGACGACCATGTTCGCGATCTCCTCCGTGGTCGAGAAGCGGCCGAGCAACGATGTCGGTCGATTCTGTTCAAGAAAGCCCTTCTCCACCTGCTCGATGCTCTGCCCGGTCTGCCGAGCGATGCCCTCCAGCACAGCGCCGAACCCTTCCGAACGCGTTGGCCCTGGCAGGACGGAGTTGACCGTGACGCCGGTCCTCGCTGCCAGTTCGGCAACACCGCGAGCGACGGCGAGTTGGGCGGCCTTGGTCATCCCGTAATCGATCATCTCCTTGGGCGGGTTGAGCGCCGATTCGCTGCTGATGAAGACGATGCGCCCCCAGCCACGCTCGACCATGCCGGGCAGGTAGTGCTTTGTCAGACGGACGCCGCTCAGGACGTTGAGCTGGTACATGAACAGCCAGTCCTCGTCGGTCAGATCGTCGAACGACTTGAACAAAGCGGCGCCCACGCTGTTGACGAGGATGTCGGCCTCGGCGGCTCCGGCCGCAAGCTTGGCGGCGCCTTCGGCTGTCCCCAGGTCGGATGCGATCCCGGACAGGATTGCGGCGGGAGCAGCCATGCGGATCGTCGCGATGGCGTTCTGGACGCGCTCCTCGGTCCGGCCGTTCACGACAACCTCTGCGCCGGCCTGGGCAAGCCCGGTGGCTATGGCGAGGCCGATGCCGGCGGTGGATCCGGTGACGACTGCGCGCTTGCCGGTCAGGTCGATTTGCATGGGATCCAGTCCTTTGCTTGGTGTTGATCACCAGAAAATGGATGGTTGCGGCGAGCGGCATAAGGCGCGTGAATGTCCTCGCTTTCGTTCCTGAAATTCGTCAATCTGGGCTCAAAAGGTGTGGATGAGCTATGGGACTGGATCGGCTGGGCAGCATCGCCGCTTTCGTAAAGGTCGCCGAGCAGGGCAGCTTTGCCGCGGCTGGTCGGGCGTTGCGGATTTCTCCATCGGCCGTCAGCAAGAGTGTCTTGAGGCTGGAAGATCGGCTGGGCGTGCGCCTGTTTCAGCGAACGACCCGCTCGCTGTCGCTGACGGAGGATGGTGAGACGTTCCTCGCACGGTGCAGCACGATCCTGGCTGAAATCGAGCAAGCTGAACGTGAGATGCGCGAACGTGCCGCCAAGCCAAGCGGCTTGCTTCGGATCGAAATGCCGACCGCGCTTGGCCGTCTGAAGATCGTGCCGGAGCTTGGCAGACTGACTGCCCGCCATCCGCAACTGCGGATTACGGCAACATTTGCCGATACGTTGACTGATCCTATCGCAGCCAGGCTCGATGCCATTGTGCGCATCGGCTTCCCGCGCGATGAAAGGATGATGGTAAGACGGGTCGGGACGATCCGCTATATCGTCTGTGCTGCTCCGGCCTACATCGCGGCGCATGGCGTGCCGCAAAGCCTTGAAGAGCTGGACCGGCATGATTGCATCCAACGTCTGCCGCAGGATGGCGATTGTGTTGCGTCCTGGTGGTTCCGCAACGCAGAGAACGGCGAAGCCTTCCAGCGGCCGGTGACCGGTACGATGACCTTCAACAACAATGATGCGGTTGTCGAGGCCGGGCTGGCCGGCGCGGGGCTGGTCCAACTTCACACTTACATGGCAGAGCCACATCTGAAGTCGGGCACGCTGGTCCAGGTGCTCGATGCCTATGCTGTCGATGGGCCGCCCATCTCCGTCCTGTTCCCATCGGCGAGGCAACTTTCACCGAAGGTGAGAGCCTTTATCGAGTTCGTGTCCGAAATTCTGGCGAGATGAGACGCACGGCAATGTTACGGCTCTCCATCATGATGCCAATCGCAGGTGACGAACGCTCGTGAAACGTCGAGCCCGCGCTGACGTTGGCGATGGAATTGCGGACTTGCCGGAACGACTGCCGTGCCACTGGCACTGCTTCTCGCCCTCGTCACGGCGCTTACCATTCGAGGATCACGGAACGCCGTGCGGCCTTACCGCCGCTGATGACGGCGCATCAGATCGGATCGAAGGAAGCATCACTATGGTCGAAATCGCAAAAGTCGAGTTGACGCGCCGCGCCTTCGCCGGGGTCGCAGCGACAGGTGCATTCATGGCGACAGCGCCCGCCGCTGCCTTAGTGGCGAGCGGTGAAACAGAACGCGCGGCACCAGCCCCCGAGAAGTCGAGTTCATTCTGGCCCAATGGCGCACGCTTGGCGATCAGCATCTCCTTGATGTTCGAGGGCGGCGGGCAGCCAATATCAGGCGCAGGCGGCGCGCTGCCGGAACCCATCAAGCCCGGCTTTCCCGATCAGCCGACCAACGCCTTCTTCGATTACGGCGTGAACGAAGGCATCCCTCGCGCGCTCGACTTGTTCGACAAGCACGAGATCAAAGTCACGTCGTTCATGATCAGCAAGGCCATTGAAAAGCACCCGGACCTGGCGCGCGAGATCGTCCGCCGCGGTCACGAACCGGGAGCGCACGGCACGACTTGGTCGGCATCCTATGACCTGCCGCGTGAACAGGAAAAGGCGTTTATTAAGGAATCGGCCGATACCATCCGACGGATCACCGGAGTACAACCGGTCGGTTGGAACGCGTACTTCATGCGGAATTCGATAAGTATTTCCGAGACGCTGCAAGACCTCGGATTTCTATACAGCATCGATGAGCCGAGCCGCGACGAACCCTTCATCATCCCGGTGCGCGGCCGTGATTTCGCAATGGTACCTTACACCATCCATATGAATGACATGGTCTTTCCCTTCCAAGGCTATGATCCGCACGCCCATGAACAAGCGCTTCGTGATGAGTTTGACCAACTCTATACCGAGGGTTCAACCAAGCGCCGGATGATGGTGATCGGCATGCATGACCGGCTCAGTGGTCACGCCAATCGAATTCACGCGCTCGACCGCTTTTTTACATACGCAAAGAGCCATGACGGAGTCTGGTTTGCCAGGAAGGATGAGATTGCCCGTTGGGCGTTGTCTCAGCGTCAGTTCACTCCAATCGTACGCCGGGGACCTGCCACCGAAACTGGTCTGCCATGACCCGCTTCGAAAACGCATTATACCAGCGGTCATTGATCATGACCGCTGGTATCCGCGCCGACCGGCGCAGCGGCGGCCCATGCCGTCGAAGGGCGTTGTCACGGGAACGGTGGCGGCGCGCCCGTCACAGCATTATCTTGCTCGGATGCCGCCGCTCCCGTATGCCCGCCATCAGTTCCCGCCCGCGATCATCCGGCACGCGATCTGGCTCTGTTTCCGCTTCACGCTGAGCTACCGGGATGTCGAGGAGCTGCTGGCCGGACGCGGCGTGGAGGTGTCCTACGAGAGCGTCCGCCGCTGGGTCCTGAAGTTTGGGCCGGCCATCGCCGTCGACCTGCGGCGATTGCGTCCCAGGCCCAGCCCACCACGCTGGCATCTGGACGAGATGGTGATCAGGGTCAGCGGAAAGCTGATGTACTTGTGGCGGGCTGTCGATGATGAAGGCGAGGTGCTGGAGGTGCTCGTCCAGCGCCCGCGCGATAAGGCCGCAGCCCGCAAGCTGATGCGTAAACTGCTGAAGAAGCATGGTTTCTCGCCGACCCAGCTCACCACCGACAAGCTCCGGTCCTACGGGGCCGCCTTCCGCGAACTCGGTCTGGCCGCCCATCATGAACAAGGGCGGCGAACGAACAACCGCGCCGAGGTCTCACACCAGCCGCTCCGGCGACGAGAGGGCAAGATGCAGCGGTTCAAATCATCGGGTTCCGCCCATCGCTTCGTCTCTCTGCATGCCGCCGTCTACAATACCTTCAACCTCCAGCGCCACCTGGTCTCCCGCCACACTCTGCGTACCTTCCGGGCACAGGCCGTGGCCGACTGGCGGGCCGCCACCGCCACGGCGTGAACCAGTTGCCAAGTTCGCAAGCTCTACTTGCCGACTCAGTTGCCGTGACAAAGCCCTAGGCGGTCTTGTTCCGCAGAAGGGCGCCCAGACGGCGCAGTCCCGGGTCGATCCGGTGAGTGGCGATGGAGGTGAAGCCAAGCCGGAAAAAACGGCGGCCCTCTGCCGGATCGAGGAAGAAGATGTCGCCGGCCTCGATCAGAACGCCCTGGTCACGCGCCCTGCGGACCAGATCGCGACTGTCCAGGTCGGGCGGACCTTCGATCCAGAAGCTTTTCGCGCCGAAATCGCGGCGAAAGCGGCAGCCGGGCAGAAGCTCCGGCAGCAGGTCGGCGATCCGCGCGGCCCGCTCCTCCAGCACGGTGGCGGTCCGGCGCAGATGCTGTCGGTAATGGCCGAGCTGGATGAAGGTGGCGAGGCTGCGCTGGTTGTTGGTCGGCGGGTGGCGCAGCATCAGCCGTCGCAGGACGCGCAGTTCGTCGATCACCGGCTTCGGCGCCACGATGTAGCCGATGCGCAGGCCCGGCGCCAGAATCTTGGAGAAGCTGCCGGTGTAGATCACCCGGTCGGCCCGATCGAGGCTCTTCAGGCAGGGCAGATCGGCATCGCCTTCCACCGACAGGTCGGATTCGTAATCGTCCTCGACCAGGACGACGTCGTGGCGGGCGGCAGCGTCCAGCAGGGCGCGCCGCCGTCCGATCGGCATGACGGCCGTGGTCGGGCATTGGTGTCCCACCGTCACGAAGGCAATCCGGCAGCTTGCGAACACCGCATCCGGCACGACGCCGAGACCGTCGCTGGTCAGCGGGCGCATGTCCGCCGTCGCGATGCCGACCATGTGGCGCACATCGGGATAGCCCGGATTCTCGACGCCGACCGGCGTGTCACGGCCGACCAGCAGTTGGACCAGCATCGACAACGCATGCTGCGAACCGATGGTGACGATGATCTCCCCCGGGCCGGCGAAAATACCGCGGCGAGGCAGCACCTTGTGACGCAGCTGGTCCAGCAGGTCGGGGTCGTCGTCGTCGATCATGTCGCGGGCCCAGCGGGTGATCTCCTGCACGCTGGAGGCCGCCTTCACGCTCTCCCGCCACGGGTTGGTCGGGAACAGGCTGGGATCGAACTGCCCGAACAGGAAGGGATAGGGATAATCCATCCAGTTGCGCGGCTTGGTGATCTGCGGCATCCGCGATGGCCGGATGGCGAAGCGCGCTGCCCAGCCGCCGGCCTTGTCCACTGTAACGCCGGCGTCCGTATGCGACGACGCCCGCCGGTCGTCGGACGAGGCGACGAAGCATCCGCTGCGCTCCCGCGCGACCAGCATGCCGTCATCGATCAGATGCTGATAGGCGGCGTTGACGGTGTTGCGCGAGATGCCCAGCGCCTCGGCAAGGCTGCGGCTGGAGGGAACCCGCATGTCGGGAGCCAACAGGCCGGTCTCGATGGCTTCCGCGATGATGCCACGGACACGTGCGCTCAGCCCCTGCGCATCGCGCTCCATTCCGCCGAAAAGCATCCGCCAGGCGGTGTCGATCTGCATGGTGCAACCGTCCTTCTTCCCCGGGCCATCGCGTGAGGCTACCTGCCCTGGTATGCGGAAAAGCAAGAAGGGTGCCGACGGCTGAAGGGCCGAACGGCGTCGGATATGGCGGGTGGAATGGTTGTCAGGCGGGCGTCTGCCCAAACGGGCGCCACATGGCGCGGGATGGGGCAGCGGATCGGGCGCCGGACCAGTCGCTGCCGCAAACCAGGGGAATCTGGACCTTTCGGCGGGGACGGTGGCTGGGTCCTAATGGCCGCATCGAATTGACCGGCCTCGACGGAGACCCTGCCATGATCTTCAGCAAGACCCTGCTCGCCACCGCCTTCGTAGCATTCGGCGCGCTGTTCGGGGCCTCCGCCCCGGCTGTGGCCGCGGAGAAGACCGTCACCTTCGCCTATCAGGACATGATGACGCCCATCCGCGTCCTGATGGAAAGCGGCGAGCTGGAGAAGAAGACCGGCTATGCCGTGAAATGGGTGAAGTTCGGCGGCGGCGGCGACGTGATCCGCGCCATGTCGTCGGGCAACGTCGACATCGGCGAGGCCGGCTCCTCCCCCATCGCGGCGGCGGCTTCGCAGGGGCTTCCCATCACGCTGTTCTGGATCCTGGACGACATTGCCAATGCCGAACAGCTGGTCGCCCGCAATGGCAGCGGCATCAAGTCCATCGCCGACCTGAAAGGCAAGACGGTGGCCGTGCCTTTCGTTTCGACCTCCCACTACCAGCTGATGTATGCGCTGCAGGAGGCCGGGCTGTCGGGCAAGGACGTCAAGCTGCTGAACATGCGTCCGCCGGAAATCGCCGCGGCGTGGGAGCGCGGCGACATCGACGCCACCTTCATCTGGGCGCCGGTCCTGACCACCGCGAAGAAGAACGGCACCGTCATCGCCAGCGCCGGCGATTTCGCCAGGAAGGGCAAGGCGACTTTCGACGGCATCGTCGCCACCAAGGCCTTCATGGCTGCCAACCCCGACTTCATGACGACCTTCGTCAAGCTGCTGGCCGCCGCTGACGCCGATTACGCCAAGACTGGCGCCGGCTGGACCGCGACGTCGCCGCAGGCCGCCGCCATCGCCAAATGGACGGGTGCGGCCCCGGCCGACGTGCCGGACGGGCTAGCCGCCTACCGCTTCCCGACCCTGGAGGAGCAGGCGTCCAAGGAGTGGCTGGGCGGCGGCGCCGCCGAGGCGCTGAAATCGACCGCCGAGTTCCTGAAGAGCCAGGGGCGCGTCACCGAACTGGCCCCCGACTACGGCCCCTTCGTGACCGCCGACGTGGTCAAGGCGGCGGCCAAGTAACGCACTACCCTCTCCCCTCCCTCAAGCCGGGAAACCAGCCATGCTCGAAGTCCGCAATGTCAGCGTCCAGTATGGCGGCGGGGAAAGCGCTACCGTCGCCTTGTCCTGGGTCGATCTGACCATCGAACCGGGGGAATTCGTTGTGGCGCTCGGCGCGTCGGGCTGCGGCAAGACGACCCTGCTGTCCTGCATCGCCGGCTTCCTGCCGCCGACGGACGGGGAAATCCTGCTGGACGGCAAGCCGATCACCGGACCGGGGGCCGATCGCGGCGTGGTGTTCCAGCACCACGCCCTGATGCCCTGGCTCAGCGTGGTCGACAATGTCGCCTTCGGCCTGAAGATGCAGGGCATGGGCAAGGCGGAACGCAGCCGGCGCGCCCGCAGCATGCTGGAGCTGGTCGGGCTGGCGTCCTTCGCCGACAAGCGGATCTACGAGCTGTCCGGCGGCATGCAGCAGCGCGTCGGCATCGCCCGCGCGCTGGCGGCCGACCCGCGCATGCTGCTGATGGACGAACCGCTGGGCGCGCTCGACGCCTTCACCCGCGAACAGATCCAGGAACTGATCCTGCGGGTGTGGGCGGAGACGCAAAAGATGGCCTTCTTCATCACTCATGAGGTGGAAGAGGCGATCTTCCTGGCGACCAAGCTGATCATCATGACCCCGCGCCCCGGCCGGATCGCCGAAACGATCCCGCTGGATTTCAGCCGGCGCTTCCTGGCCGGTCAGGATGCGCGGTCGGTCAAATCCTCCCCCGATTTCATCGCGATGCGCGAGCGGGTGCTGGGCTTCATCCACGAGCGCAGCGACCAAGGCCACGAACGCAGCGACAGCGGCAGCGCCGCTACCACAGGAGAGGCCGCATGAAACCCAGCGTCACCGAGCAGCCGCAATCCACCAAACGCCTCGGCACCGGCCTTACGGGCATCCCCACCGGACTGGTGCCGCTGAGCCGGCTGCGCCGCCGGATGCAGGGTTTCCACTCCCAGCCGGCGCTGATCAGCCTGGCAGCCATCCTGGCGGCGCTGGCCCTGTGGGCGGCGCTCACGAGCCAGGGCGTTGTGAAGCCGCTGTTCCTGCCGAAGATCGGGACGGTCTTCCAGGCCTTCCTCGACGCGGTGGACGGGCGGATCGACGGCGCGCCGCTGACCGAACATATCGCCATGAGCCTGCTGCGCGTGGTCAGCGCCTTTCTGCTGGCGGCGCTGATCGGCATTCCGGTCGGGTTGGCGACCGGGCTCAGCCCGGCCCTGCGCGCCGCACTCGATCCCTTCATCGAGTTCTACCGGCCGCTGCCGCCGCTGGCCTATCTGCCGCTGGTCATCATCTGGTTCGGCATCGGCGAGACGTCGAAGATCCTGCTGATCTTCTTCGCCTGCTTCGCCCCGGTTGCGCTGGCCGCCCGGGCCGGCGTGTCGGCGGCGGCGGCCGACCAGGTCAACGCCGCCCGCGCGCTGGGCGCCAGCCGATGGCAGGTGGTGGTGCATGTGGTGCTGCCCGCGGCATTGCCCGACATCCTGGTCGGCCTGCGGATCGGCATGGGGGTGGGCTGGACGACGCTGGTCGCCGCCGAGATGGTCGCCGCCTCCACCGGAATCGGGCAGATGGTGTTGAACGCCTCCAACTTCCTGCGCACCGACATCGTGCTGATGGGGATTTTCGTGATCGGCGCCTTCGCCGCCCTGTTCGAGTTCGGCATGCGCTGGCTGGAACGCCGTCTGGTGCCCTGGAAGGGCAAGGTCTGAAGCCGCTCCGGGAAGGTCGCAAGCCAGATGTCCATGATCCTCTTCGGGGGCGTGACCTTCCTCGCCGCCGCCTTTCGCGGGGTGACGGGGTTCGGATATGCCCTGATCGCGGCGCTGGGGCTGTTGTTCCTGCCGTCGCCCGCCGCCGGCATTCCCTTCATCCTGGTCAGCGATCTGCTGCTGACCTGTTTCCTGCTGCTGGACCGCGAACAGGGGGCGGTCGATTGGGCGGTGGCGTGGCTGATGCTGGCAATGGGCTTCGCCGGTGCGCTGTGCGGCAGCCTGATCGCCGCCGGCCTCGACGACGGGACCTCGCGGCTGCTGGTGGCGGTGACGGTCTTCGGGGCGGCCTGCGTCGCCTTGGTGCGGAAGCCGCCGCACTGGCTGGGGCACCGGGCAATCGGCGGCGCCATCGCCTTCGTCGTCGGCGTGCTGCTGGCCGCCTTCGCCGTCGGCGGACCGTTGATTGCGGCGTGGCTGCTGGCGGGTGGGCGTGACCGGCGGACCATCAAGGGGACGCTGGCGGTGTTCTTCGGCGCGGTCGATGCGATCAGCCTCGCCGGCCGCGCCATGGTCGGAGCCATCGACCCCAACGTGGTCGGACTGCTGGCAACTTATCTGGGACCGACGCTGGCCGGCTTCGCCGCCGGCCGGCTGCTGTCCGCCCGCCTCGGCGTCGACGGCTGGCGGCGGCTGGCGTCCGGGGGACTTTTCGCCGTGGCGGTGGCCGGGCTGATCCAGACCGCCGTCACCCTCGGCCTGAGCTTTGCACCGTCATGAGGAAAGATTGCACGATGTCGACAATAGCCCCGAAGAGCACCACGGCCAAAACGGCGATCGTCACCGGCGCCACCTCCGGATTCGGCGACGCCATCGCCCGGCGGCTGGTTGCGGAGGGCTGGCGGATCGTCGCAACCGGCCGGCGCCAGGATCGCTTGGATGCCTTGGTGGAGGCGCTGGGCGGGCCGTCGGTGGTCCATCCGCTGTGCTTCGACATCCGGAATGAGGAGGCGACCCGCGCCGCCTTGGACAGTCTGCCGGAGGCGTTCACCGACATCTCGGTCCTGGTCAACAATGCCGGGCTGGCGCTGGGCACCGGGGTGGCGCAGGACTGCGACCTGGAACAGTGGCGGACGATGATCGACACCAACGTCACCGGGCTGGTCACCATCACCCGGCTGCTGCTGGACCGGCTGATCGCCCGGCGCGGGCTGATCGTCAACTTGGCGTCGGTCGCCTCCAACTGGCCCTATCCCGGCGGCAACGTCTATGGCGGCACCAAGGCCTTCGTGAAGCAGTTCTCGCTCGGCCTGCGCAGTGACCTATCGGCCCAGGGCGTGCGCGTCACCTCCATCGAGCCGGGCCTGTCGGAAAGCGAATTCACCCTGGTGCGCACCGGCGGCGACAAGGCCGCCTATGATGCGCTCTACGGCGGCGCCAACCCGCTTCAGCCCGACGACATCGCCGAGACGGTGCGCTGGGTGGTCTCGCTGCCGCCGCACGTCAACATCAACAGCGTCGAGATCATGCCGGTCAGCCAGTCCTGGGCGCCGTTCAAGATCCACCGCGATACGCCCGCCTGATCCCGCCCTGAGCGGCACCGCCTTCCAGCCCTAGGAGATGACCGATGGATGACGTCCTTCGGACCGACCTGTCACGCACAAACGACATCCGCCACATCATCGAGGCCGACCGCGCCCATGTCTGGCACCATCTGACCCAGCACAAGGGGTTCGAGACGACCGATCCGCGCATCTTCGTCGAAGGCAAGGGGATGCGGGTGTGGGACGCCGCCGGGCGCGAGTATCTCGACGCCGTGTCGGGCGGCGTGTGGACGGTCAATGTCGGCTATGGCCGGGCCAGCATCGCCGACGCGGTGCGCGACCAGCTGGTGAGACTCAACTATTTCGCCAATTCCGCCGGATCGATTGCCGGCGCCCGCTTCGCCGAGAAGCTGGTCGGCAAGATGCCGGGGATGAGCCGGGTCTATTATTCGAACTCCGGTTCGGAAGCGAACGAGAAGGTGTTCAAGATGGTGCGCCAGATCGCGCACCGGCACCATGGCGGTCGCAAATCCAAGATCCTCTACCGCGAGCGCGACTATCATGGCACCACGCTCGGCACGCTGGCGGCGGCCGGGCAGGCGCAGCGGCGCGCGCAGTTCGGCCCCTTCCCCGACGGCTTCGTCGAGGTGCCGCATTGCCTGGAATACCGCAGCCAGTACGGTGCCGTGGAGAATTACGGTGAACTGGCCGCCGATGCCATCGAGGCGGTGATCCTGCGCGAGGGGCCGGACACGGTTGGCGCACTCTGCCTGGAACCGATCACCGCCGGCGGCGGCGTCATCACACCGCCGAAGGGCTATTGGGAGAAGGTACAGGACATCTGCCGACGCCACGAGGTGCTTCTGCACATCGACGAGGTGGTGTGCGGAGTAGGCCGTACCGGCACGTGGTTCGGCTACCAGCATTACGGGGTGCAGCCGGATTTCGTCACCATGGCGAAGGGCGTGGCGTCGGGCTATGCCGCGATCTCCTGCACCGTGACAACCGAGCGTATCTTCGAGCTGTTCAAGGACGATCCGGCCGATCCGATGTCCTTCTTCCGTGACATCTCGACCTTCGGCGGCTGCGTCGCCGGGCCGGCGGCGGCGCTGGAGAACATGCGGATCATCGAGGACGAGGATCTCATCGCCAACACCCGGGCGATGGGCGAGCGGCTGATGTCCGGCCTATGGGAGCTGTCGGAGCGTCACCGTGCCGTCGGCGACGTGCGCGGCAAAGGCCTGTTCTGCGGCGTCGAGCTGGTGCAGGACCGGACGACGAAGGAACCGGCGGAGGAAAGGCTGGTGCAGGCGGTGGTGGCCGACTGCATGGCGAACGGCGTCATCATCGGCGCCACCAACCGCTCGCTGCCCGGACTGAACAACACGCTGTGCCTCAGCCCGGCGCTGATCGCCACGGCCGAGGATATCGACCGCATCGTCGCGGCCATCGACAACTCTCTCTCCCGCGTTTTCCACTGACGGACATCTCTAAGACGCCGTAAAGGGTCTTGCGGCGTTGTCACGGGATCGGTGGCGGCGCGCCTATCGCGGCATTATCCTCCTCGAATGTCGCCGCTCTCGTTTGTCCGCCATCAGTTCCCGCCCGCGATCATCCGGCACGCGATCTGGCTCTATTTCCGCTTCACGCTGAGCTACCGGGATGTCGAGGAGGCCTGGTGCAGTTCACCGCGCTTCAACCAGTGAGGCAAAGTAGGAGGCTCCAAAGGGCAACGCTTCGTCGTTGAAATCGTACCATGCGCTGTGGAGTATGCGCCCATTGTCGTCTGGTCCGTTGCCGATCCAGCCGTAGCATCCAGGTCGATCCTGAAGCATAAAAGCAAAATCTTCGACAATCATTGTTTGCGGTGGATTCGTCTCGACCTTATTGAACACAGTCATTCCTGCAGCTTCTGCCAATCGAACAGCGGATTGTTCGTTGATGAGCGTCGGATATTGCTGACTGTAGGAAACCTTGCACTGTGCGCCGGTGGACATCCCAATGCCTTCCGCGATGCGCCGCACTGCAGGCTCGGCCGCCATGCGCGCGCTGGGAGAAAAGGCTCTCACAGTGCCTCGAATGGTGACTTTATTCGGCAGCACATTGTAAGCGTCACCGCCATGAATCTGAGTTGCACTCACGACAATTGCATCCAGAGGGTCGGTGTTTCGCGCGGAAATCTGTTGAAGTGCGACGAGGATATGCCCGGCCGTCAGAACAACGTCAGCTCCTTTCTGCGGCTGGGCTGCATGCATTCCGGTGGAAAAAACCTCGATCTCGAAGCTGTCGCCCGACGCCATCATCGGTCCCGCTTTCACGGCGAAGGTTCCGACGTCCATGCCCGGCCAATTGTGCACACCGTAAATTTCGTCGCAGTGGAATTTCTCGAACAGCCCCTCCCGGATCATGCGAGCCGACCCGCCGTCTTCACCCCCCATCTCCTCGGCGGGCTGGAAGATGAAAACAACACGGCCCGCAAAACGTCTGGTCTCGGCAAGGTAGCGGGCGGCACCAAGAAGCATGGCGGTGTGCCCGTCATGCCCGCAAGCGTGCATGATGCCTTTGCTCACCGAACGGTGCGTGAACTCATTGCGCTCTTCGATCGCAAGCGCGTCCATGTCCGCCCGAAGCCCAATGGAGCGCTCGCCTTTCCTGTTCCCATAAAGGACACCGACAACACCCGTACCGCCCACACCCTCGGTTACCTCGATCCCAAAAGAGCGCAGTTTTTTGGCAACGAATTGGGCTGTTTTTTCTTCCCTGTAGGAAAGTTCGGGGTTGGCATGAAGGTGATGCCGCCACTGAGTCATCTCGTCATGAAACGCGCCGATCCTGTTTATGATGGGCATGTCTATTCCTCCCAATTCCGTATGTCATGGCGGGCAAGTTGCAAATGCTCGCGCAGCATTGAAACAGCACCAACTTCATCGCCATTTTGGCAAGCCTGAAGCAGTTTTCGATGTTCGCTAGACGATTTCTCAGAACGGACAGCAATGGAACTCGCCATCACCTCCGCGAAAGCCGATGCCTTGTTTAGTTGTTCGATGGTCCTCAGCAGTGTCTGCCGGTTCGATGGACGGTAAAGGGCATAATGAAAATCCCAGTTTAGTTCTGCCAGCTTTGCCAAATCCTGTTCGGCGTCGGCTGCGTCCAAAGCCATCTCGGCTTTGGCAAAATCCAGTTTCGTGTGATGCCGAAGGGCAGATCTGAGGGCAAGCGGTTCCAGTAAGAGACGCATGTCAAATAGATCGCTGACCATTCCTTGATCGAGTTCTTTGACCCGCGCGCCCTTGTAGCCGGTAATCTCAACCAACCCATCCTCGGCAAGTGACTGGAGCGCGTGCCGCAACGGTGTGCGGCTGACTCCAAGCTGCTCCGACAGCGCCTCCTGCCGCAGCGGCTGACCAGGATGAAAAGTCCCGTTCAGGATCAGCGCCCGGATTTTTCCCGCAACCGCGTCTGCCTGAGTCTCTTGTGTATCCGATTTCATAATTGTATCCAATACCTCATGCTGAGCACGTTGTCAAACGTGCTGTCGTACTAGAGAAGGCGGTCACGCATGGTACGTCGGGGTATTGTCACATCAGCGATGGGCGCTTGGCGGCTATGACGGCCTACTCACCGATTTTGGCCGCTCTCGCTTGCCCACCATCAGTTCACGCCCGTGATCGTCCAGCAGGCGATCGGCGCTCTGTCTCCGGTTCACGCCGAGATCATCAGCGAAGCGGTGTGGCTGTATCCCTGTTTCAGCTTGAGCCTGCGCGAGGTCGAGCTGATCCTGGCGGCGCGCGGCATTGAGGTCAGCTACGAGACCATCCGGGAGTGGAGTCTGTGCTTCGGACGGGAGTTCGCCACCACGCTCAAGCGCCGCCGGCCCAAGCCGGGTGAACTGAACCGCTCCGGGTTTCCCGGCAACTGTATTCAGGCTGCTTCCGGTGGTTCGTAATCGGTGCCCGTCGCAATCATCGCGTTGAGGGTGACGAGGAGCTTCCGAGCCGTGG
>NZ_JALJXJ010000004.1 GCF_024170005.1 Azospirillum lipoferum | reverse complement strand
ACCGGGCAGACGCTGGCCGAGGGGTGGAAGCCGGTCTCCAGCGTGCTGGCCTACTCGCTGCTGCTGGGGGTGGGCGACCGCTTCCTGGCCTGGGGGCTGTTCGGCGGGCAGCTGCTGTCCGTGTGGGGCTTCATCGTCCACACGCTGGTGATCGGCATCATCACGCTGACCGCCCACCGCATCGCCATCGCACGCCGCATGGTCAACCAGTATCCGTGGCTCTATGAGACTGCCGGCCCCTTCGGCTGGCGGGAGCGCAACCCGGCCCGCGGCTGAGACGATCCTTTCCCGATATGGTCCGGCGACGTAAAGAGCCTGACCATATCGGGACAAAACGCACAATCAAAAGAACCGAATCCGGAATGGCGACATTCCCGGCATGAAGAGGCGCCGTCTCGTCAAAGCGATGACGGCGCCTTTACTTTAACCATGCCCACACAAGACTTTGGGATTGCCATCACGACTGGCAACCATCCGAAAGTCAGAGAAGAAGATCATGGCGCACACCATGACATCCTGTTACAATACCATTTAAATTTTGCAATTCGTTGACGCTTTGACAGCGAACGCCGGTCTTGCCGGCGATTGGATCGTCGTGCCTTCGCGGCCGGCGACGCAGCAGGGCATCCGCACGGGAAGGGACAAGAGCATGGCAGGGAACAAGGCGGCCGAATCCCGGTCGCGGCGGTTCTGGAGCGTCGGGCGGAAGGTGACGGCGGCCTTCGTCGCGGCCATCGTCGGCGGTTTCATCGTCATCATGGGGCTTCAGGCCAAGATGCAGTATGACGACGCGGTGCGGCTCGCCACGCACGACGCCCGCGTCAAGACCGACATGCTGGCCAACGCCACCAAGACCAGCTTCGTCGCCGGCGACGGCGCCTCCATCGAGACGGAGTTCATGCCGCTGGCCGACAGCCACGAGGTCCAGCTCGCCTCGCTGCGCGCCGCCTCGGCATCATCCACCCTGGCCGACTTCTCCAACCCGCGCTTCGCCAAATACGACCTGAAGGCCGACCAGGATTTGGTCGAGGCGGTGCTGGCCGGCAAGGGGGCGCAGACCCGCTCCGCCAACGGCCACATCGTGGTGACGGTTCCGGTGGTGACCGGCAAGAGCAACCGGCTGGTCGGCGCCCTCCAGATCGCCTGGAACCTGGACCAGCAGATCGACGCCATCGCCGCCCAGATGCGCAACCAGATCGCCATCTGCCTGATCGCCCTGGTGGTGCAGATCGCCCTGCTGAACGTCCTGCTCGGCCGCATCGTCATCCGCCCGCTGCGCGCCATGTCGGCGGCGATGGCGAAGCTCGCCGACGGCGACACCGCGGTCGAGGTGCCCGGCAACGGCCGCTCTGACGAGATCGGCGCCATGGCCGGTTCGGTCACCGTCTTCCGCGACAACGCCCGCGCCATCGAGCGCATGCACGCGGCGCAAGCCGAAGCCGACGCCAAGGCGGAGCAGGCCAAGCGCGCCGCCCTCCTCGACCTCGCCGACCGTTTCCAGGGCACGGTGAAGCGTCTGGTCGAGGGCATCGCCGAGTCGGCCGCCGGCATGGCCGACAGCGCCGACCGCATGGCGATGGTGGTGGGCGAGGCGTCGAGCCAGACCCGCAACGTCGCCCGCGAATCGGACGACATCCAGTCCAACGTCCGCTCCGCCGCGGCGGCGGCAACCGAACTCGCCAGCTCCATCGGCGGCATTTCCGAGCAGGTCGGCCATTCCGCCCGCATCGCCGGGGAGGCGGTGTCCCATACCGACCGCACCAACGCCACCGTCCAGGGGCTGATCGCCAATGCCGAGCGCATCGGTCAGGTGGTCGGGCTGATCCACGCCATCGCCAAGCAGACCAACCTGCTGGCGCTGAACGCCACCATCGAGGCGGCCCGGGCGGGCGAGGCCGGCAAGGGCTTCGCCGTGGTGGCGACCGAGGTGAAGGGGCTGGCCGACCAGACCGCCAGGGCCACCGACGAGATCGCCGCCCAGGTCAACGCCATGCAGTCGGTGACCCGCGAGGCTGCCGACGCCATCGGTACCATCGGGGCGACCATCACCGAGATCGACGGCATCTCCGGCACCATCACCCAGTCGGTGCAGGAACAGAACTCCGCCACCCAGGAGATCGCGCGGGCGGTGGAGATGGCCGCACTCGGCACCCAGGACGTGTCGGCGACCATCGCCGCCCTGGCCCACACGGCGGAGAGCGCCGGCAGCACCGCCCTCGGCGTGCAGGACGCAGCGCGCGGCCTGTCCGGCCAGACCCGCGCCCTGGCGGCCGAGGTCGAGCGCTTCCTGACGGAAGTGCGCCAGCAGGCGACCGGGGATGTGAAGGCGGCGTGAGTTTCCTGACGGGGCTCACTCCAGCAGGTTCACCCCAGCAGCAGGAACCCCGCTCCGGTGCCGATCAGGGCGCCTGCCCACAGCAGATCGAAGTTTACCCAGCCGCGGCGCAGGATGCCGAGCCCGACGGTTTCGAAAACCGCCAGCCCGATGACGGCGATCACCGCCAGCATCGCCGCCATATGCACCAGAACCACCGCCAGCCCGGCCGCCGCGGATCCCAGTGCGGCGACCGGGCCGGTCATCTCCACCCCCGGTCCGCACAGGGACAGCGCCATCAGCTGCGCCGGCGCCAGCATGCCCAGCAGCAGGGGCAGGATCATCAGCCCGGCCCCATGGGCCGACGCCATCAGGAAGGACCAGAGCGTCAGCCCGGCAAAGCCGGCGCGCATGCCGACCCGCAGCCGGTGACGGTATCCGCGTGCCAGCCGGTAGAGGCCGAAGCCGATCAGGAGGGAGGGCGTGACCAGCTTCAGCAGGGCCGCCGTGACGACCAGCTGCAGGATGGCGAATCCCGCAACCACCACCAGCACCGACAGGGCATGGCCGAGCGCGATCGGGGGCAGAGCCCTGATGACGGCACCGCGCCGCCCCTCCTGAAGGCCGAGAGCCACGGCGAAGAGCCATCCCATCGCCGGGTTGAGTCCATGGAAGGCGCCGAGCCCGGCGAGCGCCAGCCATTGCCATGGGTCGTCCATGGAAAGGCGCCCCTTCAGATGGCGGTCATGGATAGCAGTAGGAATCCGAAGAGGCGTCGCCCCCCTCCAGCCGGATCTGGTGAGCGCGGAACTCGTCGTCGAAGCGCAGGAAGAACCGCTCGTCGATGGTCAGTCCGCCGTCCGGGTCGGCATCGAGCTTGACCATCCAGCTCTTGATGCCGTCCGGGTAGAACTGGTCGTCCCAACTCCGGTACAGCGAGTTGGTGAAGTAGACCCGCTTGCCGTCGCGGCTGACCTCGACCATCTGCGGACCGCCGTTAAGGGCGCCGCCATCGGCATCGCCGCCGGGATGGCGGTTGCGTCCGACGATCCCGCCCAACCGCACCGAGCCGGTCAGCCTGGGCTGGAACGGATCGGAGACGTCGTACCGCCGCATCTCCCCCGTGCCCCAGCAGGACACGTAGAGCCAGCGATCGTCCAGCGACAGGTCGATGTCGGTGACGAGCGGCGGCACCGCCTTGAAGCCCTTGAGCAGCGGCGGCAGCAGATCCGGGTCCGCCGGTTCGGCCGGGATGTCGATCACCTTCCGCATGGCCCACCGGCCGGACCTGCTGCCGTCATCCTCGCGATGCCACAGCCAGATCGACGAGGACAGGTCGGACAGGTTGACCACGGCATTCATGAACCCATGGGCCTTGGTCGGGTCGTGGGCCGGCCGCAGTTCCAATGCCAGCTGGTATTCCGGCCCCAGGTCGATGGTCTGACGGTGCCGGCGCTTGCGCAAATCCCAGAAATGGACCTGATGGCCGTATTTCGCGCCGAGCAGCAGCTCGGGGTTCAGCCCGTCCTCGATCATGTCGGGCGTGCCCCATTCGCTGGTGATCAGCGTGTCCTGGCCGAGATGCCACCAGACATCATAGGCCAGGAACTGCGGGCCGCGGTCGATCTCCCACTGGCCGAGCACCTCGAAGGTTTCGTGGTCCATCAGGAAGACGCCGCCCGGCCCGCCGCCATCGCCCTTCCCGTTGCCGAGCGCGCTGACATAGATGCCTTCCGGCCCGCAATGCATCGTGTGCGGGCGGGAGTAATTGGCGCGCGCCGCGAGTTCCTCCGGCTCGATGACCTTGACGATCCTGGGGCTGGCCGGATCCGGCTTGGTGTCCAGGATGTGGATGCGCGACGACCGCAGCCCGGGCACGATCAGGTACCGCCGCTCCACATGCGGATGCGGGGCGTAGGGGCACAGGGCGGAACTGCAGGCGTTCCAGCCGAAATGGTGCAGTTCGTCGCCGGCATTCGGCATGTCGACCCGTCGAAGGAGCCGGCCGTAGCTGGCCGAGGAGGGATCGACATCGACCACCCCCAGCGCATCCGGCCCCGCCGCGACATTCAGCATCGCCACATAGGCCAGCCGTTCCGGAGGTGCCTGCATCGCCATGCGTGGCGAGGGGTAGAAACTGGGATCAGGAGTCCAGGTCGCCATGGAAAATCCTCCCAAATCGGCCTGCGCCGAATTGGAAAGGATAGCTCAGCCCTGACGGACGACCACGGAAGCAATCGGGGTGTATTGTCTATCTACTGAGCCGACAATCATCCCAATTTCGAAGTACGGAAAAATTCCCGCTTCGGGAAAGAGGAAGCCGGCGACGGCCGGGAGGAGGGGCTTGTTCCGGGAATCCGCAACCACACCGATTCCCGTACGTGCCCACGCCCACGCCGCATCGCGATGGCTCCCTCCCTCTCCCGGACATCGGAGCGGACTGCATCCGCCCGATGCCGCCGGCAACGCATGCGTTGGCCCGAGAAGCGGGAAAGGGGATGGACGTCCCGTTCAGAAGAACGCCTGGAGGCCCGTCTGCGCCCGGCCCAGGATCAGGGCGTGGACGTCGTGGGTGCCTTCGTAGGTGTTCACCGTCTCCAGGTTCACCATGTGGCGGATGACCTGGAACTCTTCGGAAATACCGTTGCCGCCATGCATGTCGCGGGCGACGCGGGCGATGTCGAGCGCCTTGCCGCAGTTGTTGCGCTTGATCAGCGAGATCGCTTCCGGCGACCAGCTGCCGTCGTCCATCATGCGGCCGACGCGCAGGCAGGCCTGCAGGCCCAGCGTGATCTCCGTCATCATGTCGGCAAGCTTCTTCTGGACCAGCTGGGTCTGGGCCAGCGGACGGCCGAACTGCTTGCGGTCCAGCGTGTACTGGCGGGCAGCGTGCCAGCAGAACTCCGCCGCACCCAGCACGCCCCAGGCGATGCCGTAGCGCGCCTTGTTCAGGCAGCCGAACGGACCGCCCAGGCCCGTCACGTTGGGCAGCAGGTTCTCATCCGGGACGAAGGCCTCGTCCAGCACGATCTCGCCGGTGATCGACGAGCGCAGCGACAGCTTGCCCTCGATCTTGGGCGTGGAGAAGCCCTTGGTCCCGCGCTCCACCACGAAGCCCTTGATCTTGTTGTCATGGGCGTCCGACTTGGCCCAGACGACGGCAAGGTCGGCGATCGGGGAGTTGGTGATCCACATCTTGGAGCCGGACAGCAGGTAACCGCCGTCGACCTTGGTGGCGCGGGTCTTCATGCCGCCAGGGTCGGAACCGTGGTCCGGCTCGGTCAGGCCGAAGCAGCCGACCAGCTCGCCGGTGGCCAGACGGGGCAGCCACTTCTTCTTCTGCTCCTCGCTGCCGTAGGAATAGATCGGATGCATGACCAGCGAGGACTGCACCGACATGGCGGAGCGGTAGCCGCTGTCGACCCGCTCCACCTCGCGGGCGACCAGACCGTAGGCGACGTGGCTGACGCCCGGCCCGCCATACTCCTCCGGGATGGTCGGGCCGAGCAGGCCCAGCTCGCCCATCTCGGTCATGATCTCGCGGTCGAACCGCTCCTCGCGGAAGGCTGAGATGACACGGGGTTGCAGCCGGTCCTGGCAGTAGGCGCGGGCGCTGTCGCGCACCAGCTTCTCATCCTCGGTCAGCTGGGATTCAAGGAGGAAGGCGTCGTCCCACTGGATGCTCTGCACGGTGCGTCTCCTGGTCATGTCGTGTGGCGGTTGAGCCGCCGGCCATCGATTGAACGGCACTCTGCCGCGCCAGCGCCATAGCTGCAAACACATATTTTCTATCATAGCCATAACGTTTTTATATGGCCCAAAAGAAACAGTCGCTATGTCGCACGGTTCCATAAAAGTTTTAACGTGAAGCTTACCATTTCCTATGCAATTTTGCCGAAGGCACCGTAGCCGCCCCCTACCCAACGGACACCCCGCCCGTGTTTGCTGCATTGCAACCAATAACCGCCTTCGCCGGTTTTCCCCTGTTGCTGGGCCTTGCTTTGCTTACGCTTCTGCACGAAGACGTTGCAATTGCGGTCGGCGCGAGCCTGGTCAGCGTCGGCACCGTCAGCATCGGCGTGACAGCCATCACGCTGCTGTGTGGAATTGTTATCGGCGATTTGTTCATTTATGTCCTCGGACTATTGTCTCTGCGGATCAGTTGGATCCGGCGGCGGACCGAAGGGCCTATGCTTGAACGCTGCCGCGGCGCCTTGCAGAGGAACCTGCTGCCGACACTGGTGACTTGCCGTCTGGTGCCCGGCGTCTTGTTCCCGACCTATTTCGCCTGCGGCGTGATGCGGGTGCCGCTCCTGCGCTTCGTCGCCATCACGCTGGCGACCGCCGGCGTGCATGTCGGGCTGCTGCTGACGCTGATGACCTCCTCGCTGGAGGCGGCGGCGTTGCAGGTCCAGGTGATCGGCATCGGCTGCGCCGCCCTGTTGGTGATCCTGCGCACCAAGCGGGCGCAGTCCGTCGCCCGTGCGCTGTTCGGCCGCATCCGGGCGGCGCTGGAGCCGCTGCTGCCCAAGGGCCTGCGCGATGCGCTGCACGGCAGCCCGACCCCGCGCACCATCGCCCTGCCCGGCCTGCCGCTGGTGCCGGCCGGCGCCCGCACCATCGGCTGGGCGGAGCGCATCCCGCCGCTGCTGTTCTACATCCCGCTGGTGGCGCAGTGGTTCGCGCTGGGTGTCCGCTACCGCAGCCTGTCGCTGCCGACCGCCGCCAACCCGTCGATCGAGGCGGGCGGGCTGCTGGGCGAGTCGAAGATCGCCTGCATGGACCTGATCGGTCCGGAGGCGCGGCAATGGGCGGCGAAATCCGTCGCCCTGGTCAACCGCCCGTCGCTGACCCCGGCGCAGCTGGAGTCGCTGGCGTCCGGCGCCGGGCTGTCCTTCCCGCTGGTCGCCAAGCCCGACATCGGCTGGCGCGGCATCGGCGTGCGGCTGGTGCGCGATGCCGCCGACCTCTGCACCTATCTCCACGGCTTCCCGGCCGACGTCCGGCTGATCCTCCAGGAACATGTGCCCTACGCCGGGGAGGCCGGGATCTTCTACGTCCGCAAGCCGGGGGAACGGCACGGGCGCATCTTCTCGATGACCTTCCGCTATTACCCGCATGTGGTGGGCGACGGCCGCTCCACCCTGCGCCAGCTGATCGCCGCCGATCCGCGCGCCTCCTGGAAGGCCGACATGCATCACGAGGCGCTGGCCGACCGGCTGGACGAGGTGCCGGAGGCCGGACGCACGGTGCGTCTGTCGCTGGTTGGCAGCAGCCGCGTCGGCGGCCTCTACAAGGATGCCTGCGGCCATGTCACGGCGACGCTGACCGCGCGCTTCGACGAGATCGCCGACCAGATGCCGGGCTTCCATTTCGGCCGCTTCGACGTGCGCTTCGCCTCGGTGGAGCGGCTGGCGGTGGGCGAGGATTTCCGCATCATCGAGGTGAACGGCGCCGGGGCCGAGGCCATCCACATGTGGGATCCGGAGTTCAGGCTGGGCGACGCCTATGCCACCCTGTTCCACCAGCAGGCGCTGATGTTCGAGGTGGCGGACGCCTGCCGGGCCGCCGGGGCTCAGCCGCTGACCGCGCTGGAATTGGTACGCTATCAGCGCCGTCAGCAGACCTTGCTTCCGCTCTATCCCGCCTCCAACTGAACCGGCGTGCGCCTCGCCGCACGCCGTCAGTGGAGACAAGATGCGCCGCAGCCTGACCCATCTGCGCAACCGCCCATCGCTGAGCGGGGCCCTGGTGATCGCCCTGCTTGCCGGGGCCGCCGCCGCCGTCTGGCTGCGGCCGACCACCGCCCTGCTGACCGGCTGGGATTGCGGTGTCGCCGCCTACATCCTGCTGGCCAGCATCCTGATGAGCCGGGCCACGGTGGCGTCGATGCGCCGGCGGGCCAAGCTGCTCGACCCCGGCAAATGGGGGGTGCTGGCCGGGGCGGTCCTGGCCTCGCTGGCAGCCCTGGTCGCCATCGTGGCGGAGCTGGTGTCGGCCAAGGGCTCGCCGCATGAGGGCGTGGCGGCCGCCCTGTCGGCGGTGACGGTCCTGCTGTCCTGGGGTTTCCTGCACGTCTTCTTCGCCCAGCATTACGCCCACGATTATTGGCTGGGCGGGCAGGCGGTCCAGGAACGCAGCCTGGATTTTCCCGGCAACGACGCGCCGGACTATCTGGAGTTCCTCTATTTCAGCTTCACCGTCGGCATGACGGCGCAGGTGTCCGACGTGACCACCCGCGGCGCCGGCATGCGCCGTCTGGTGCTGATGCATGGCGCCCTGTCCTTCCTGTTCAACACCGCGGTGCTGGCTCTGGGCGTCAATCTGGCCGCCGGGCTGGTCAGCTAGAGTCCGGAAAAGCTCCCTCTCCCAGGGCGGGAGAGGGAGCCATATGCGCCACCTCCTGACCAAAGCCGCAGGAGAGGCTTCCCGGCCGCGCGATCTGCGCTACTCTGATCGGGTTGACCGCCACGCTTCGCGACGCAAGGCCATGCCGACCGCACCGCTCCCCGCCCGTGCCCTTCCCTTGCGCCCCCGGTGGCCGATCCGGCTCGGCGCGGCACTGCTGCTTCTGCTGCTGGGGCTGCTGTCGACAGCACCGGCGTTCGCGGAGGCGTCGGCTCAGGCCGCGGCGCCGCAGGCCGCCGCTCCCGCCCCAGCCGCCCAAACGCAAGCCGCTGCCGCCACGGACACGGCCGATGGCATGATGATGCAGATGCTCAGCGAGGGGCGCGACCGCATGGCGGGGTTCCGCGGCAAGCTCGCCAAACGGCTGCATGCCACGCCACGGATTCCGGCCGCCATCGTCACCACTCTGACCGCCCAGAGCCCGACCGGCAAACCCGTCTATTTCCTGCAACTGATCGGCCAGATCTTCGCCCTGATGGCGGTCGGCCACGGGGTGCAGCATCTCGTCTATCAGCGGCCGGTCGCCCGGCGCCTGCTGCCCCGCCCTGCCGAGCCGAGGCCGGGCGGTTCGGTGCTGGCCGCCCGCTTTCCCCGTCTGGTCGCCCATGCGCTGCTGACGCTGGGCGGCATGCTGATCGCCACGCTGATCGGGTTCGGGCTCGCCACCGTGCTGCTCCCGGAACCGACGCCGATGGCCGAGAAGACCGCCATCATCGCCGGGGTCGGCTATCTGCTGGTCTGGGCCATCGCCCTGTTCTGGCGGCTGGTGATGCCGCCCGGTGCGGTCGCGGACGCCGGGGTGGCGCCGGCCGTCCGCCGGCTGCGGCGCGACCTGACCGTCAGCGGTGCCGTCGGCGTCGCCCTGATGAGCAGCACCGTCTGGCTGGAAGCGCTGGGGATGCCCTACGACCCGCATGCGGTGCTGGTCGCGCTGTTCGGCCTGCTGACCGTGCTGGCGACGATCACCGCACTCTACGTCAACCGGAAGACGGTCGAGCGCGCCTTCCTTGCCGGGCGCCCGGCGGCGGCGGTGGCGCCGCTGGAGCGGCTGACCCTGCGCCTGTGGTTTCCGGTGGTGGCGGCTTATTTCGCCTATGCCTGGGGGACACTGGTCAACCGCCTGATCCTGGGCTGGCCGACCGAGCTGCCGCTGCTGATCGGCGCCTATGCGGTCGCCGGGGCGATCCTCGCCGTCTATGCCACCGTCACCTATGCCACCGAATGGCTGTTCCACCATCGCCGCACCCTGTGGCGGCCGCTGGAGGAGAGCCAGGAGGGAGCACCGGACGGCAGCCACCCTGCGGAGGCCCCGCGGCCCGCCACCCTCGACAGCTACGAGGCGCTGGCCCGGCGGGTGGCCGGCATCCTCGCCGCCGCCGCCGGGGTGGCGGTGACGCTGTCGGTGTGGAACGTCCCGCGCATGCACGGCGATGCGGCGGACAAGCTCATCAGCATCATGACGGTCTGCCTGATCGGCTATGTCGCCTATCACGGTGTCCGCATCTGGATCGACCGCCGGATCGCCGAAGAGGGGCCGACATCCGGCGCCATTCCAGGCGACGAGGGCGGCGGCCACGGCTCGGCCAGCCGGCTGGCGACGCTGCTGCCGCTGGTGCGCAACTTCATCCTGCTGTCGATCATCGGCGCCATCCTGCTCAGCGTGCTGATGGATCTCGGCGTCAACATCGCGCCGCTGTTCGCCGGGGCGGGTGTGGCCGGCATCGCCATCGGTTTCGGCGCGCAGACGCTGATCCGCGACATCTTCTCCGGCGCCTTCTTCCTGATCGACGACGCCTTCCGCAAGGGCGAGTACATCGAGATCGGCGCCATCCGCGGCACGGTGGAGAAGATCTCGGTGCGCTCGATGCAGCTCCGCCACCATCGCGGCCCGCTGCACACCGTCCCCTTCGGCGAGATCCACCAGCTGACCAACTATTCGCGCGACTGGGTGATCATGAAGCTGCCGCTGCGCATCACCTACGACACCGATGTCGAGAAGGTGCGCAAGCACATCAAGCAGCTGGGCCAGGAACTGCTGGACGATCCCGATCTGGGGCCGAAGTTCCTGCAACCGCTGAAGTCGCAGGGCGTCATCCAGATGGAGGATTCCGCGATGATCCTCCGCGTCAAGTTCATGACCCGGCCCGGCGACCAGTGGGAGATCCGCAAGCGGGTGTATCAGGAACTCCACGCCCTGTTCCGCCGCGAGGGCATCCGCTTCGCCCACCGCGAAGTGACGGTCCGCTTCGCCGGGGAGGCGACGGCGACCAGCCCCAACATCGACCCGATGGGCATGCAGATCGGAGAGGAGGAGCGCACCCTGGCCGCCGGCGCCGTCCTGCACGCGCTGGGCGAGGAGGCGCTGGAGGCCAAGGCCGGAGCCGGACGACGCCTGAAAACCTAGGAGTCCCCACCGCTCCCGTTGCCGCGCAGGACTTCCAGGAACCGTTCCAGCACCAGATTCGGCTGGGCGCCCTTCTTCGTCACCACCTGGAACTCCAGGGCATGACGGTAGGTGTCGGGCAGCAGCGCCCGCATCATGCCGCGTTCCACCCATTGCCGCGCATAGTGGATGGGCAGGAAGCCGACATAGCATCCGGTCAGGATCAGGAACGCCACCCCCTCGCGGTCGGTGGCGGTGGCGGTGTTGTTCAGCTCATGGGGAAGCTGCGCCTGGGTCGGCGCCACCGCGTCGGCCGCCTCCACCGCTTCCCGTGTCACCACGCCACTGGCCCGGTCGAACAGCGGATGGCCGTCGCCACAATAGAGCAGCGACTCCTCACTGTAGAGCGGCAGGCCCACCAACCCCGGCAGCCCCCGGCGCACCGGGACGACGCCGACATGCAGCTGCCCGTCCAGCACGCCGCGCTCGATCTCGTTGGGCGGGATCATGCGGATGTTGACGCGGACCTCCGGCGCCAGCTGCTTCAGGCCGCGCAGCGCATGCGTCACCCGCATCTGCGGCATGGTGACGAGGTTGTCGGTGATGCCGATGTTCAATTCGCCGCGCAGGCGGCGGTGGACCGTGTTGATCTCGCTGCGGAAGCTCTCCGTGCTCGCCAGCAGGCGCAGCGTCGCCTCATAGGCCAGCCGCCCTTCCTCCGTCAGCCGAAACCCCGCCCGCCCGCGCCAGCACAGCGTCAGGCCGAGCCGGCGCTCCAGATCGGCCATATGCTGGCTGATCGCGGCTCGGCTGATGTTCAGCTCCACCTCGGCAGCGGAGAAGCCACCGCACTCAACCACCGTCCGGAATACGCGCAGCAGCCGGATGTCGGCATCGCTGATCGGGGCCATTGACCGGGCCGGCTTGCTCATGCTGTTGCCCAGGAAAGTTAAGCGGGAAAGTTAAGCGGATGGTTACGTGAAGTTCTTCCACTTTGGATTTGATGGCAACCACGAACCGCTCACACTGACGACCGACAGCACCCCTGACATATGCGTCCCCCAAACCGAATCGGGAGAACAGCGGATGGCCCCCCTCGACAACGACCACGCCCATGCCGATGCCCTGGCCACGGCTGCCGGACTGACGCGCGAGGAGCTTGACGCGCACTGGATGCCCTTCACCGCCAACCGCGAGTTCAAGAAGAACCCGCGCATCATGACGAAGGCGGAGGGCGCCTGGTACTGGGACGCACAGGGCCGCAAGATCTATGACAGCCTGTCCGGCCTGTGGTGCAGCGGCGCCGGCCATTGCCGCCGCGAGATCGCCGACGCGGTGGCGCAGCAGATCGCCACGCTCGACTACAGCCCCGCCTTCCAGTACGGCCACACCGCCGCCTTCAAGCTGGCGCACAAGCTGGCCTCGATGACGCCGGCCGGGCTGGACCATGTCTTCTTCGTCAATTCCGGGTCGGAAGCGGCCGACACCTCGCTGAAGATGGCGCGGGCTTATTGGCGAATGAAGGGGCAGCCGGCCAAGACCAAGCTGATCGGCCGGGTGAAGGGCTATCACGGCGTCAATTTCGGCGGCACCAGCCTGGGCGGCATCGTCGGCAACCGCAAGCTGTTCGGCACCGGCGTCGACGCCGACCATCTGCCGCACACTCTGCTGCCGCAGAATCTGTTCATCAAGGGCATGCCGGACGAAGGCGCCCATCTGGCCGACGCGCTGGAGGATCTGGTGGCGCTGCACGACGCCTCCAACATCGCCGCGGTGGTGGTGGAGCCGATGGCCGGGTCGGCCGGCGTGCTGCCGCCGCCCAAGGGCTATCTCCAGCGCCTGCGCGAGATCTGCACTAGGCATGGCATCCTGCTGATCTTCGACGAGGTCATCACCGGCTTCGGCCGCATGGGCACCGCCTTCGGCGCCGATTACTTCGGCGTGGTCCCTGACATCATGAACGTCGCCAAGGGCCTGACCAACGGTGCGGTGCCGATGGGCGCCGTGGTCGCCAGCCGCGAGATCTACCAGACCTTCATGGACAATGGCGGGCCCGAGTATCTGGTGGAGTTCCCGCACGGCTACACCTACTCCGCCCACCCGGTCGCCTGCGCCGCCGGCCTCGCGGCGCTGGAGCTGTTCGAGCGCGAGAAGCTGGCCGACAAGGCCGCGGCGCTGATGCCGCATTTCGAAGGGCTGATCCACGGGCTGAAGGGGCTGAAGAACGTCGCCGACATCCGCAACTGCGGCCTTGCCGGCGCCGTCACCATCGCGCCGCTTCCGGGCGAGCCGGCGCGGCGGCCCTACGAGATCGCCATGAAGTGCTGGGACGCCGGCTATTACGTGCGCTACGGCGGCGACACCCTCCAGTTCGGCCCGCATTTCATCAGCGAGCGCGAGGATCTCGACCGTCTGTTCAACGTCGTCGCCGACGCGATCCAGGCCACGGCGTAAGGGCCACGGCGTAAGAACCTCCACACGCGACATTCCGGGAAAAGCCCAATGCCCATCGTTCCGCACCTGATCGGCGGCAAGACCGACGCCCCCGCCGACAGCCGCACCGCCGACATCGTCAACCCCGCCACCGGCGAGATCGCCGGTCAGGTGGCGCTCGCCGGCCGCAAGACGGTCGAGGAGGCGATCGCCGCCGCCGAGGCCGCCTTCCCGGCCTGGCGCGCCACGCCGCCGGCCAAGCGCGCCCGCGTCATGTTCCGCTTCAAGCAGTTGCTGGAGGAGAATGCGGAGCGCGTCTGCGCCCTCATCACCCAGGAACACGGCAAGGTCCTGGACGACGCCTTCGGCGAGCTGACCCGCGGCATCGAGAATGTCGAATATGCCTGCGGCGTGCCGGAGCTGCTGAAGGGCGAGTTCTCCAAGAATGTCGGCCCCAGCATCGACAGCTGGTCGGAGTTCCAGCCGCTGGGCGTCGTCGCCGGCATCACGCCCTTCAACTTCCCGGCGATGGTGCCGCTGTGGATGTACCCGATCGCCATCGCCTGCGGGAACACCTTCGTCCTGAAGCCGTCGGAGCGCGACCCGAGTGCCGCCCTCTACGTCGCCCAGCTGGCCGAACAGGCCGGCCTGCCGCCGGGCGTGCTGAACGTCGTCAACGGCGACAAGGAGGCGGTGGACACGCTGCTGACCGATCCGCGGGTGCAGGGCGTCAGCTTCGTCGGTTCCACCCCGATCGCCGAGTATGTCTATGCGACCGCCACCGCCCATGGGAAGCGGGTGCAGGCGCTGGGCGGGGCCAAGAACCACGCCATCGTCATGCCCGACGCCGACCTCGACAACGCGGTCAGCGCACTGATGGGGGCAGCCTACGGCTCCTGCGGCGAGCGCTGCATGGCGATTTCCGTCGTCGTCGCGGTGGGCGACGAGGTGGCCGACCGGCTGCGGGACAAGCTGTCGGTGGCGCTGCGCGACCTCAAGGTCGGTGCCGGCACCTCGGCCGGCTGCGAGATGGGGCCGCTGGTCACCCGCGCCCATTACGAGAAGGTGAAGGCCTATGTCGACCAGGGCGTCGCCGAGGGCGCCGAGCTGGCGGTGGACGGCCGCGGGCTGGTGGTGCCCGGCCATGAGAACGGCAATTTCCTGGGCGGCTGCCTGTTCGACCGCGTCACCCCGGACATGACCATCTACCGGGAGGAAATCTTCGGCCCGGTCCTCTGCCTCGTCCGGGTCAGGACGATGCAGGAAGGCATGGACCTGATCGACGCCCACGAATACGGCAACGGCACCTGCCTGTTCACTCGCGACGGCGAGGCCGCCCGCTATTTCAGCGACATGATCAAGGTCGGCATGGTCGGCATCAACGTGCCGCTGCCGGTGCCGGTCGCCTATCACAGCTTCGGCGGCTGGAAGCGGTCGCTGTTCGGCGATCTGTCGGCCTACGGTCCGGACGGCGTGCGCTTCTACACCCGCCGCAAGACCATCACCCAGCGCTGGCCGGCCGGCGGCGTCCGCGAAGGCGCCCAGTTCGCCTTCCCGTCCATGAAGTAGGGGCCTGCGGATAAGGGGCGACGGTGAGGATGGCAGGCCGCCGCCTCACCGCCCCCCAATACAGGACAGCCTCTCAGGGCGGCTTCAGGACCACGAGAAGCACGATCACGACGACCGCGCCGACGATCGCCGGCAGTGCATGGCCCGATGCCGGCGAAGGCCGCTCATCAGGCCGGGCAAGTTTGCGGAGCGTGCCCGACAGCATCCCGTGCAGGCCGGACAGGGCGACGACGAACACCAGCTTCATCATCAGCCAGCGCGCGCCGAACCAGCCGCCTTCGGTCGCCACCGCCAGCCCGAAGAGCCAGGCCAGCAGCATCGCCGGCGAGGTCGCCCGCCGGTCCCAGCGACGCACCGCCCCAATGAGGTCAGCTCGTCCAGGCGCGTCGGGCAGGCTCTTCGATGCGGCGATGGCGGCCACGGCGATGGCCGCGACGAACATCCCGCCGATCCAGACCGTCACCGAGACGATGTGGAACGCCTTCAGCCACAGGTAGATCATGGCCGCGCCTCACTGGGTGGAGGCGAGCGCCGCCCGCCGGGTCAGGGTGCGCGCGCTGAAGAAGGCGCCGAAGGGCACCATGGCGGCGACGAAGAGCTTGATCGTCTCACCCCGCGACCAGCCGCCGGCCGACACCATCCGGGTCAGCATCCAGAGATAGGTCAGGAAGGCGAGACCGTGGATCGGTCCCATCGCCTTCACCGCGTCGGGAAAGCCGGCGAGATGCTTCAACGGCACGGCCACGAAAAGCAGGAAGATCAGCGTGCCGCCTTCGACGAGGCAGGCCGTCCGCATCCACAGCATCTGCCTGCGATCTTCGCTGCCGGCCCTTTCACCATCGGACTGTGGCACCATCATCCGACGTCCTTCAGGACTTTCTCCACGCTGGCGAGCCGGCCCTCGATCTGTGTGACGCTGCCCCTGATCGAAACCAGGGTCGCGGTCAGCTCCTCCTGCGCCTTGAGCGTCCTCTCGGCAAGGTCGCGGTATGCGGCGTCGCCGGCGGTCTGTGCCCGGATCCGGCGGGCCGACGAACAATACTTCATCGCGAAGATCAGGAGGATCGTCATCAGGACGAGGATCGTGACGAGAAGGAAATAGGATTCTCTGCCGGTCATCGGGCGCTCCTTCAGGAGTCGGAATGTCTGCTGGTTGCGGTCAGGGAAGGCGCGGCTTCGGCGATCGCCGCAGGCGTCAGCTCGATCGCGAACGGGGCGACTTCGAAGAAGTTGAGGGCCTTCCCATCCGGAGAGATTTCAAGCCGGCTGGTGACGAGCCCCGCCTCCTCCAGCTTCCGCAGATGAAGGTGCAGAAGCGGGCGGCTGATGCCGATCTCGCGCGCCAGTTGACTGACATAGGTCCGCCCCATGCTGCTCAGCGTCGCCAAGATCCGCAGCCGGTGCGGGTTTGCCAGCGCCGACAGCATCTCGAGCAATTGGTCGCCGCTGCAGGTCATGTCCGCTCCGCCACCCACCAGTAAGATTTTACTTACAGGTGGGCCGACATACCGTCAAGAAAAACTGACAGGTGACAGAATTCCCTTTCGCACTTCCTTCACGCAGCCGGCCGGCCGGGCCACTGCCGCCACAGCTTGACCGCGCAGGCGGCCAGCGGCACCGACAGGGTCGCCCAGCACAGCCAGTCCCACAGGCCGTCGCCCAAAATGGCGGCGGCCAGCCCGATGACGGACAGCACGGCCAGCGCGGCCGGAATGCGCCAGACCCCGCTCATGCCTTCCCCGCTCATGCCTTGCTCCCCAGCTTGGCGCCGGACGCATTCCTGTCAGATGCCGACCGCGCCCGCGGCCGTTTCAGCCAGACGACGAAGCCGGTCACCGTCACCACCCCGGTGACGATGGTGAACAGCGCCCAGATGATCTGCAACGGCAGGCCGCCGTAATCGCCGAAATGGAACGGCCCCGACAGCATCAGCACCGTCATGTACCAGGGCGTGCCGGCCGCCTCGGCGACCACGCCGGTCTCGGCATCGACCAGGGCGACGCTGAGCAGCCGCTGCGTCAGTTCGGTATGGCCGCGCACCACCACGCTGAAATGGCGGCTGCCGGCATACTCGTTGCCGGGATAGGCGATGAAGGCGAGATCCTTGCCGGGAAAGGCCGCCAGCCCAGCCGCGGCCACCCGGTCGATCGACACCGCCGGTCCCGTCATCGGCTCCGGATGGCGGGCGGTCATCGCCGCCAGCTCCGTCTTCTGCCAATAGCCGGTGATCAGCGGCGAGAAGGACAGGATGGCGCCGGTCAGCCCGACGACGAAGGCCCAGACCAGGGTCGCCACGCCGAACAGATTGTGCAGGTCGATGTTGCCAATCCGGGTTCCCCGGCCGAAGCGCAGGATGCCGAAGGCCAGCTTCTTCATGAAGGGGCCGTAGACGACCAGCCCGCTGACCGTGCTGACCACGAACAGCAGCCCCATCACCCCGACGAACATCTGGCCGGCGAAGCCGGTGAACAGGTCGACATGCAGCTTCAAGAGGAAGCCGACCAGCGTCTCCTCCGGCTGCTTCAACATCTGGTTGGCCCCGGTGAAGCCGTTCAGCACCACCCAGCGCCCCAGGTCGAAACCGCGCTCCTCCGGCTGGCCCAGATAGATGTAGTTGACCGCCTTGTCCTCCGGATCGAAGGACAGCAGCTTGGGCACCAGCGCCGGGTCGGCCTTCTGCGCGATGTCGACCAGCGACTGGAGCGGCAGGCGGGCCTGCCCCTCCGTGTAGCTGCTGTCGAGATCCTCCCCCATCAGATGCTGGATCTCGTGGTGGAACACCAGGATCAGCCCGGTGACGCAGAGGATCAGCAGGTTGGCCGAACAGATCAGGCTGGTCCAGCGGTGGACGAGGCGCCAGCCCCGCAGGCTCGCAGGCGTCATGACGGCTTCCTTTGCCAAGGGGGAAGGAGGGACGGCACGGGATTTACCAGCGGTAGCGCAGGCCGGCGGTCACCGTCCGCCGATACCCGTAGGCACACCAGTCGCCGTAGTAGCAGGAGGCGACATATTCCTTGTCGAACAGGTTCTTGCCGTTGACGGTGACCTCCGCCCCCTGGAGCTTCGGCGACAGGGCGCCCAGGTCGTAGGACACCGTGGCGTCGACCAGGGTGAAGGACGGCACCTTGAAAGTATTGGCCGTGTTCACGGTGCTGCCGGTGTAGCGCAGGCCGGCGCCGACGCCGAGGCCAGTCAACGCGATGCCCTCCGGCATGTGGTACATCGCCCAGGCCGACGCCTGATGGCGCGGCACGGCGGCCAGGCGCTTGCCCTCCAGCCCGCTGTTGTCCTTGGTGTATTTGGTGTCGAGGAAGGTGTAGGTGCCGATCAGCTCCAGGTCCTTGGTGACGCTGGCCTTGGCCTCCAGTTCGATGCCGCGCGACCGCGCCTCGCCGGTCTGGACGGAGAAGCCGGGGTGGGCGGGGTCGCTGGTCAGCAGGTTGCTGCGGGTCAGGTCGAACAGCGCCGCGGTGAACAGGCTGTTGAGGCCGGGCGGCTGATACTTCACGCCGACCTCGTACTGGGTCCCCTCCTCCGGCTTGAAGGGCTTGCCGCCGAAATCGACGCCGCTGCTGGGCGTGAAGGATTCGGCATAGCTGATGTAGGGGGCGATGCCGTTCTCGAAGACGTAGGTCAGGCCGGCGCGGCCGGTCCAGGCCTGATCGGACTGTGTGCTGCTGCCGAACGCGGTGGTCGAGGTGGTCTTCGCCCAGTCGCGGCGCCCGGCGACCGTCAGGACGAAGCCGCCCAGCTTCATCTGGTCCTGGAGATAGACGCCGGTCTGACGGCCGTCGATGTCGGTGCGGTAGACCGCCGGCGGAGTGACGGCGATGCCGTAGACCGGGTTGAAGACGTCGATGGATGGCGCCAGCCCGAAGCCGGCTGTGTAATGGCCGTCCAGCCGCTGATGGTCGACGCCGGCCAGCAGCGTGTGGCCGACCGGACCGGTGGAGAAGCGCCCTTCGATCTGGTTGTCGAAGGCGTAGGCGTTCATCTCCTCCCGCGAGGTGGCGATGCCGCGGTAGAGGGTGCGGTTGTCGGCGTCGAGGCCGTTGGCATACAGGCTGTCGTAGGCGACCTTGGCGTTCAGCCAGCGCCCGTTCAGCCGCATGGTCCAGACGTCGCCCAGCTTCTTGTCGAAGGCATAGCCGACCGAGGCCTGACGGCGGTCGAACTTCTCGTAATTCGGGTCGCCGTCATAGAAATCGACCGGGATTTTGCCCAGCGGGTTGGACAGCACCGTACCCTGTGGCGGGATGCCGCCATAGGAATTGCCCTTCGGGTCGTGCTGGTAGAAGCCCAGCAGGGTCAGGCTGGTCTCGGCATCCGGCCGCCAGGTGAAGGAGGGGGCGACGGCGATGCGCTCGTTCTCCGTCATCCGGATCTGGCCGTCCTCGCTGAGGCCCACCGCGGTCAGCCGGTAGAGGAACTTGCCGTCCTTGTCGATCGGACCGGAGAAATCGGCGGTGCCGCGCCAGTGATTGTCGGTGCCGTATTCGATCCCGACCTCGTTCAGCGCGGTGGCGGTCGGGCGCTTGCTGACCTGATTGATGATGCCGCCGGGCTGCGCCTGCCCATACAGCACGGAGGTCGGGCCCTTCAGCACCTCCGCCCGCTCCAGCAGATAGGGATCGATCTGCGATGCCGTGTAATAAAGCGACTGGAGCTTCAGCCCGTTCAGATAGGTGTCGGCGTCGAAGCCGCGGATCTTCAACTGGTCATAGCGGGTCGCCACCGCGCCGCGCGTCTCCGCCGTCACGCCGGCGGTGTAGCGCACCACCTGATTCAGCGTCTGCGCGTTCTGGTCGCGGATCTGGTCGGCCGGGATGACGGAGATCGACTGCGGCGTCTCGATCAGCGGCGTATCGGTCTTGGTACCGGTCGCCTGCTGGTTGGCGACATAGCCGGTCACCGGCGTCAGCGCCGTTTCGCCCCGCCCGGTCACCGTCACCGCCGGCATCTGCAAGGCGGTACCATCGGGTCCACCGGCGCCCTGCCCCCCGGCACTTTGCGCCACCGCCACCTGGGCCACCGCCGGCACCATCAGGCCACCCAGCACCATGGCGCCGAACGCCGCCCCTCGCGACATCCGACCGCCGTCCACTCGTCTCTTCACGTGATCGCCCCCTCAATACGAATAAGAATCATTCGCACTTTGACGCCCTCATAATGCAAATGATTATTATCTTCAATTCCTATTCGGGTATGCACGCCGACAATCGCGTGCACCCCCCTCTTCCGCCCCGGGAGAGGGCAGCAGGTGCCTCTAAAAAAATCTTCACCACCCCCCCGACGAATCCGCCCCGCCGCCCCGTACCAGGGACGGACAGAAAGACCGGGGCGGCCGAACGCGCCGTCCGGTCAAGCGTCCGGACAAGCGTCGGAACAGGTCATGACGATTCGTTGGAAGCCGGTGGTCACCGGTGTTGTTCTTGCCGGGCTGGTCGGCGGCATCGGGTACGCGGTCCAGCAGAAGCTGGCGCCTCAGGCGACGTCCGAGCCGGGCCAGCCCCCCGGTCCGCGCGGCGCTCCTCCCGGCGGACCGCGCAACAGCGTGGTGGCGGTTCAGGCCGGCACGGTGGCGCGCGAGGACGTGCCGATCTGGTTCGACGGCATCGGCACGGTCCAGGCCTTCAACACGGTCACCGTGCGCGCCCGCGTCGACGGCGAGCTTCAACGCGTCTCGCTCCAGGAAGGCCAGCTGGTCAAGGCCGGCGACCTGCTGGCGACCATCGATTCCCGCCCGCTCCAGGCCCAGCTGGCGCAGGCGGTCGCCAAGAAGGCGCAGGACGAGGCTCAGCTCGCCAATGCCCGCCGCGACCTCGAGCGCAATATGGGCCTGAAGGAATTCGCCTCGCGCCAGACGGTGGACACCCAGCGCGCCCTGGTCGCCCAGTACGAGGCGCAGATCCGCGCCGACGAGGCGGCGATCGAGGCGGTGCAGGTCCAGTTGAACTACACCACCATCACCGCCCCGCTCAGCGGCCGGATCGGCCTGCGCAACGTCGACCAGGGCAACGTGGTGCGGGCCAGCGACCAGAACGGCATCGCCACCATCACGCAGATCCAGCCCATCGCCGTCCTCTTCACCCTGCCGGAGAAGCAGTTGCAGGCGGTGCTCGCCGCCCAGGCGCAGGGGCCGGTGAAGGTGGAGGCGCAGGACCGCGAAGGCCGCCGCCTGCTCGACTCCGGCAAGCTGTCGGTGGTGGACAATTTGATCGACACCGGCACCGGCACCATCCGGCTGAAGGCCGAGATGCCCAACGACCCGCAGAAGCTGTGGCCGGGCCAGTTCGTCAATGTCCGCCTGCTGTCCACCATCCGCCGCGGCGCCACCACCGTCCCCGCCACCGTGGTGCAGCGCGGGCCGCAGGGCACCTACGCCTACGTCATCAAGGACGACCTGACGGTGGAGCAGCGCCCGATCAGGGTCGCCCGCCAGGAGGAGACCAAGGCGATCATCGACGAGGGCCTGACCCCCGGCGAGCGGGTGGTGGTGGACGGCCAGTACCGTCTGCAGCCCGGCTCCAAGATCCGCATCGTCGAGCCCGTCGCCTCGGCAGCGCCGGTTGGGGCAGCCCCGGCCGGCACCGCCCCCGCCGCCCCGCGTGAGGGACGGCAGCCCTCATGAACATCTCCGCCCCCTTCATCTTGCGGCCGGTCGCTACCGGCCTGCTGATGCTGGCGGTGGTGCTGCTGGGCCTGCTGGGCTACAGCACCCTGCCGATCTCCTCGCTGCCGACGGTCGATTTCCCGACGGTGCGCGTCACCACCCAGTTGCCGGGTGCGGCCCCCGACGTGATGGCCTCCTCAGTCACCGCCCCGCTGGAACGGCAGCTTGGCCAGATCGCCGGCATCTCGTCGATGGTGTCGACCAGCTCCTTCGGGCTGTCGGTCATCACCCTGCAATTCGACCTGACCCGCGACATCGACGCCGCCTCGCAGGATGTGCAGTCTGCGATCAGCGCCGCGTCGGGCACTCTGCCCAAGGGCCTGCCCAATCCGCCGGTCTACGACAAGGTCAACCCGGCCGACACGCCGGTGATGGTGCTGGCGCTGAGTTCCGAGTCCCTGCGGCTGGAGACCGTCAGCGACGCCGCCGACACGCTGCTGGCGCAGAAGCTGTCCCAGGTCGACGGCGTCGGCTATGTCGGGATCGAGGGCGGGCTGCGCCCCGCCGTCCGCGTCCAGGTCAACCCCGCCGCGGTCGCCGGTCTCGGCCTGACGCTGGAGGACGTGCGGACCACCATCACCCAGGCCAACGTGAATGCGCCCAAGGGCAGCTTCGACGGCCCGCGCCAGTCCTGGTCGATCGGCGTCAACGACCAGATCGAGAATGCCGCCGCCTACCGCCCGATCATCGTCGCCTACAAGAACGGCGGCCCGGTGCGGCTGACCGACATCGGCACCGTCGTCGATTCGGTGGAGAACACCCGGCTCGCCGCTTGGCATGACGGCAAGCCGGCCGTGCTGCTGAACGTGCTGCGCCAGCCCGGCGCCAACATCATCGACACGGTCGACCGCATCCGCAAGCTGCTGCCCGCGCTCCAGGCCAGCCTGCCGCCGCAGATCCACATGGCGGTGCTGACCGACCGGACGGAGACCATCCGCGCCTCGGTGGTCGATGTGCAGAAGACGCTGGTGCTGACCGCCGGGCTGGTGGTGCTGGTGATCTTCCTGTTCCTGCGCAAGGCGTGGGCGACGGTGATCCCGGCCGCAGCATTGCCGCTGTCGCTGATCGGCACCTTCGGCATCATGGCGCTGTGCGGCTTCAGCCTGGACAACCTGTCGCTGATGGCGCTGACCATCGCGTCCGGCTTCGTCGTCGACGATGCCATCGTGATGATCGAGAACATCGTCCGCTACATCGAGGAGGGCGAGAAGCCGTTGCAGGCGGCGCTGAAAGGGGCGCGCCAGATCGGCTTCACCGTCGTTTCGCTGACCCTGTCGCTGATCGCGGTGTTCATCCCGCTGCTGTTCATGGGCGGCGTGGTCGGCCGGCTGTTCCGCGAATTCGCCATCACGCTGTCCATCGCCGTGCTGGTGTCGGCGGTGATCTCGCTGACGCTGACGCCGATGATGTGCGCCCGCCTGCTGAAGCCCGAAACGGAAAGCAAGCCCAACGGCCTGTTCCGCTGGACCGAGCGCGGCTTCGACGCGCTGCTGAGCGGCTATGCCGCCTCGCTGCGCTTCGTGCTGCGCCACCAGCCGGCGACGCTGCTGGTCACCATCGCGACGCTGGCCGCCACCCTCTACCTCTATGGCGTGGTGCCGAAGGGCTTCCTGCCGCAGCAGGACACCGGCGTCGTCATCGGCGTCACCGACGCCGCCCCTTCCATCTCGGTCAAGGCGATGGCGGAGCGCCAGCGCGAGGTCGCCGACATCGTGCGGCGCGATCCCGACGTCGCCGGGGTGGCGAGCTTCGTCGGCACCGGCACGGTGAACGCCACCACCAACACCGGCAACCTGACCATCGCGCTGAAGCCGCGCGACCAGCGGAGTTCTTCGGCGGAGGAGATCATCGCCCGCCTGCGCGCCGCCACCGGCGACCTGAAGGGCGTCTCGCTGTTCATGCAGGCGGTGCAGGACGTGCAGATCGACAGCCGGGTCAGCCGCACCCAGTACCAGTATGTCCTGCAGGACGCCGACCCGCGCGAGCTGGAAAGCTGGACTCCGCGCCTGCTGGAGGCCTTGCGCGCGAGGCCCGAACTGACCGACGTGGCGACCGACCAGCAGCCGGACGGCCTGCAGGTCTATCTCACCATCGACCGCGACGCGGCGAGCCGCCTGCATGTGCTGCCCCAGGCCATCGACGACACGCTGTACGACGCCTTCGGCCAGCGTCAGGTCTCCACCATCTACACCCAGACCAACCAGTACCGCGTGATCCTGGAGGTCGAGCCGTCCTTCCAGATGGACCCGGCGTCGCTGTCCAAGATCTATGTAAAGGCCAGCGGCGGCACCGTCGTGCCTTTGAACGCCATCGTGTCGGTGGAGCGCAAGACCGCGCCGCTGGTCATCACCCACCAGGGCCAGTTCCCCTCCGTCACCCTGTCCTTCAACGTGGCGCCCGGCGTCTCGCTGGGGGCGGCGGTGGCGGCGATCCAGCAGGCGCGCGACGGCATCGGCATGCCCGACACCGCGACCGCCCGCTTCGCCGGCACGGCCGCCGAGTTCCGCTCCTCGCTCGACACCCAGCCCTGGCTGATCCTGGCGGCGGTGGTCGCCGTCTACATCGTGCTGGGCGTGCTGTACGAGAGCACGATCCACCCCATCACCATCCTGTCGACCTTGCCGTCCGCCGGCATCGGCGCCCTGCTGGCGCTGATGGCGACCGGCCATGACCTGTCGCTGATCGCGCTCGTCGGCATCGTGCTGCTGATCGGCATCGTCAAGAAGAACGCCATCATGATGATCGACTTCGCCCTGGAGGCGGAGCGCAACCAGGGCATGGCGCCGGAACGCTCGATCTACGAGGCCTCGCTCCTGCGTTTCCGCCCGATCATGATGACCACCATGGCGGCCCTGCTCGGCGCCCTGCCGCTGGCGCTGGAGAACGGCACCGGCTCGGAACTGCGCAAACCGATGGGCATCGCCATCGTCGGCGGGCTTCTGCTCAGTCAGGTGCTGACGCTCTACACCACGCCGGTGGTCTATCTCTACATGGACCGGCTGGGCAACCGGCTCGGCCGCTGGCTGCGGCCGTGGCGGCGGAAGGACGCGGCGGAGCCCGGCAACGACGCCTCCGCCGGCCGGGCGGCGGCGGAGTAGCCGGCCATGCTTCCCGCGAATCTCCTCCCCTCGGCATCCTCGCTCTCCGCCCTGTTCATCCGGCGGCCGGTCGGCACGTCGCTGCTGATGGTCGGGCTGATGATCCTCGGTGCGGTGGCCTACCGCTTCCTGCCGGTGGCGCCGCTGCCACAGGTGGAATTCCCCACCATCATCGTCACCGCCTCGCTGCCCGGCGCCAGCCCGGAAACCATGGCCGCCTCCGTCGCCACGCCGCTGGAGCGCCGCCTCTCCCGCATCGCCGGCGTGTCGGAGATGACCTCCAACAGCAAGCTCGGCAGCACCACCGTCGTCGTGCAGTTCGACCTGAACCGCGATGTCGAGGCGGCGTCGCGCGACGTTCAGGCCGCCATCAACGCCGCCGGCGGCGACCTGCCGGCCGACCTCCCGAGCCCGCCCCGGATGCGGCGGATCAACCCGGCCGACGCGCCGGTGATGACGCTCGCCATGACCTCCAAAACGATGGCCCCGGCGGACCTCTACAACCTCGCCGACAGCATCATCGGCCAGCGCCTGAGCCAGATCGAGGGGGTGGCCCAGGTCTCCATCAACGGGGCGGAGAAGACGGCCATACGCGTCCGGGTGAACGCCACCGCCGCGGCCAACATGGGCGTCAGCCTGGACTCGATCCGCACCGTCATCTCCCAGGCCAACGCCAACGGCGCCAAGGGCAGCTTCGACGGCACCCACGAATCCTGGTCCATCGGCGCCAGCGACCAGCTTTTCGGCGCCGACGCCTACCGCCGGCTGATCGTGACCGAGAAGAACGGCGCCACCATCCGGCTCGGCGATGTCGCCGAGGTGATCGAGGCGCCGGAAAACAGATACACCGCAGCCTGGCAGGACGGCCATCGCGCCATCCTGATCAACATCCAGAAGCAGCCGGGCTCCAACGTGGTCGACACGGTCGACCGCATCCGGGCGGAGCTGCCGACGCTGCGCGGCTGGATGCCGCCGGGGGTCAGCCTGTCGGTGCGCACAGACCGCACCCCGACCATCCGCGCCTCCATCGACGACGTGCAGAAGACGCTGGCGGTCACGGTGGCGCTGGTGGTGATGGTGATGGCGCTGTTCCTGCGCCGGCTGTGGGCGACCGTCATCCCGGCGGCCTCGGTGCCGCTGTCGCTGGCCGGCACCTGCGGCGTCATGTGGATCGTCGGCTACAGCCTGGACAATTTCTCGCTGATGGCGCTGACCATCTCGGTCGGCTTCGTGGTCGACGACGCCATCGTCGTCATCGAGAACATCGTCCGCCACATCGAGAAGGGCGCCAGACCCTTCGAAGCGGCGGTGAAGGGCGCCCGGCAGGTCGCCTTCACCGTGGTGTCGATCAGCCTGTCGCTGGTCGCCGTCTTCATCCCCATCCTGTTCATGGGCGGCATCCAGGGCCGGCTGTTCCGCGAGTTCGCCGTGGTGCTGTCGGTCGCCATCGCCGTCTCGGCGGTGGTGTCGCTGACCCTGACCCCGATGATGTGCGCCCATCTGCTGGAGCCGGAGGCGGAGCGCGATTCCCCCGGCCGCCTCGCCCGTGCGCTCGGCTGGATCGGCGACCGGCTGTTCGGCCTCTATGCCGGCGGGCTGGACTGGGTGCTGGCCCACCGCCGTACCATGCTGCTGGCGACCGTGGCCATCATCGGCATCAGCGTCTGGCTCTACGGGCAGGTGCCGAAGGGCTTCGTGCCGCAGCAGGACACCGGCCTGCTGATCGGCTTCAGCGACCCGCCGCCCGACATCTCCTTCCGCGCCATGGTGACGCGCCAGCAGGCCTTGCAGGACGCGGTGGCCGGCGACCCGGCGGTGGACAGCGTCGGCGGCACCATCGGCGGCGGCGGGCCGGGCGGCACCTATTCCGGCCAGATCTTCATCGGCCTGAAGCCGAAGGCGGAGCGCGACGACCTCGCCACCGTCACCCAGCGGCTGCGCCAGCGCGCCGGCCGGGTGCCGGGGGTGCAGCTCTACCTGACGCCGGTGCAGGACATCCGCGTCGGCGGCTTCCAGGGCCGCAGCCAGTACCGCTACAGCCTGCAGGATTCCGACATCGCTGCGCTGAACGAGTGGGCGCCCAAGCTGGTCGACAAGATGCGCACCCTGCCGGAGCTGGTCGACGTCGCCAACGACCGCCAGAACGGCGGCATCCAGGCCAACGTCATCGTCGACCGCGACGCCGCCACCCGCCTCGGCGTGTCGCTCAGCGCCCTGGAGTCGACGCTGTACGACGCCTTCGGCCAGCGGCAGGTCTCCACCATGTATCTGGCGCAGAACCAGCACAAGGTGGTGCTGGAGGTCGAACCGTCGGAAGCGCTCGGCCCCGACGACCTGAAGCGCATCTATGTGAGCGGCCGCAGTGGCATGGTGCCGCTCTCGGCGGTGTCGCGCGTCGTCATCGGCAATCAGGCCGCCAGCATCCAGCACCAGAGCGGCTTCCCGGTCGCCAACCTGACCTTCGACCTCGCCCCCGGCGTCTCGCTGTCCCAGGCGACCGAACTGATCCAGCGCGCGGCGGAGGACATCGGCATGCCCGCCAGCATCCGCGCCGGCTTCCAGGGCGACGCGCGGGCCTTCCAGCAATCCTCCTCCAGCCAGCCGCTGCTGATCCTGGCGGCGTTGATCACCATCTACATCGTGCTGGGCGTCCTCTACGAAAGCCTGATCCACCCGCTGACCATCCTGTCGACCCTGCCGTCCGCCGGTCTGGGGGCGCTGATCGCGCTGATCCTGACCGGCTACGACCTGTCGATCGTGGCCCTGATCGGCATCATCCTGCTGATCGGCATCGTCAAGAAGAATGCCATCATGATGATCGACTTCGCCCTGGAGGCGGAGCGGGAGCGCGGCCTGTCGCCCCTGGAGGCGATCCGCGAGGCCGGGCTGGTCCGCTTCCGCCCGATCATGATGACGACGATGGCGGCGCTGCTGGGTGCGGTTCCGCTGGCCTTCGATTACGGCACCGGCGGCGAGATCCGCCGCCCGCTCGGCATCGCCATCATCGGCGGCCTGCTGGTCAGCCAGATGCTGACGCTCTACACCACGCCGGTGGTCTATCTGACATTGGAACGGCTGGCCCTGCGGCGCAACCGCCGCCACGCCATCGCCGCGCCCGCGGAATAGGGGGGCGGCGGATGGGTGCACTTTCCGTAATCCTCAGGATTTCCATCACCCTCGCAAGATCCCCTCTCCCCCCCGGGGAGAGGGAGAAATCGCCACGCTGGAACCCACTTGCCCTCTTGGGCATAGTGCTCGCCCACGGCAGGAGCGGAGCCCCGGTGATCGAGGCCAGCGACGACGAACTGATGGGCCGCGTGGCCGGCGGCGACGCCGCCGCCTTCGACCGTCTGGCCGCCCGCCACATGCGCCGCGCCGTGGCGCTGGCCCAGCGGATGACCGGCAACCCGTCCGACGCCGACGAGATCGCGCAGGAGGCCTTCCTGCGGGTCTGGCAGCATGCCGGCCGCTGGGACGGGGGGCGGGCCGCCTTCACCACCTGGCTCTACCGCATCGTCATGAATCTCGCCATCGACCGCGGCCGCCGTCCCGGCTGGTCGCCGCTGGAGGACGCCGGCGATCCGCCCGACGAGCAGCCCGACGCGCTGACCCGCATCGCCGAACGCCAGACCGCCGAACAGGTCAACCGGGCACTGGCCGCCCTGCCCGACCGCCAGCGCGCCGCTGTCGTGCTGTTCCACCAGGAGGGCCTCAGCCTGCGACAGGCCGCCGAGATCCTGACCATGAATGAAAGCGCCTTCGCCTCGCTGCTGGCCCGCGCCCGGGCCGCGCTGAAGGCGGCGCTCAGCCCCGATCCCGCGTGAGGGAGGATGCCATGACCGACGAAGACTTCCTCCGCCATCTGGACGATTACGGCGCCGCGCCGGAACGCTGGCCGCCGGAACTGCGTGCGGACGCCGACACCGCACTCGCCCGCTCCCCCGCCCTGCGCGCAGCACTGGAACAGGCCCGGTCCTTCGACCGCCTGCTGACCGCCCCGGCCGCGCCGGTGGAGGACGCCCGCGTCACCCGCCTGCTGTCGGCCGTCGGCGCCGCAGCACGCGGCATGCCGCAGGAGGGCGTGGTCATGCTGCTGCTCGGCCGGATGCAGCGGCGGAGGGTGGCCGGCTTCTGCGTTGCCCTGCTGGCACTCGGCTGGCTGGCTGGAGGCTGGCTCACCGGCCAGTTCGCCGGCCCCGCCGCCACGGCACCACGCGGCCAGGAGCTGGCCCTGCTCAACGACGAGGTCGTCACCCTGTTCGACGGAGAGTCCCGATGAGCGGTTTCGCCGCCCCCCGTCGCCCACAGCATTCCATGCTGGCCCGCCTGCGGCAACGGATGAGCCTGCGCCGGCTGGCGCTGATGTCGCTGGCGCTGAACCTGTTCCTGGCCGCCATGCTGGTCGGCACCACCGGCAAGCCGGCGCCTCCGCCCTACCGGCCGATGCCCGACCGCTTCGTCGAGCATATGGCCGCCGGCCTGTCCGACGCCGATGCCACCCGCCTGCGCGCCATTTTCGAGCCGCTGCGCCCGCGCTACGACGCGCTGACAGAGGACTATCGCGAAGAGGGGCAGCGGGTGCGCAGCCTGCTTCAGGCCGAGCCTGTGGATTTCGACTCCCTGAACGCGGCGATCACCGCCGCCCGCGCCAAGCGCCGCCTGATCGCTGAATTGACGGAGCAGACCGTGCTGCTCGTCCTGCCCGACCTCTCGCCCGCCGGGCGGCTGCGGCTGGTCGGCGGCTGGGGAACCACCGGCGCCCCCGATACGCCCAAAAAATAGGCAAACCCACTCATCCACAGGCCGGATTGGCCGACCGGCAGGGTGCGGATGATTCTGTTCGGAGATTGCGCACACATCTATCCACAGATTCTGTGGAGAAGAAAACCGGCAGAAATTTTATCCACACAAATTCACAAGTTATCATCCCCAAGTTTTATCGCCCGTCTTCCCGACGATCCTTGTATCCACCCCCGATCCGGCATATCCAAACAGCGTGGATCAGCAAGATTGGTGGGGGATCGTCATGATCGGAGATCCGTTTCATCCAAAGAAGGCGACGATCTCTTTGCGCGTCGACCGCAGAATCAAAGATGTCGCCAAGAATTACGCACGTCAGCGGCAGACGCCTTTGGCCGAGGTCATGCGCGACCTCTTGGCCCGCTATGTCGCCGAATGCGCGCGGGAAAATGCCCAGGCGGCCCCGGACCTGTTGCGGGACCGGCCGGCGCAATATGTGGATTTCGCAAAGCTGGAGGGCTTGATGGGCCGGCGGGAGTAGCCCCGCCCGTCTTGAGCGGGCGGCTCCGGCCCCATACATCGACGGTGGACAAGCTGCCAGGGGAAGGAGCCCCACGATGCCGCCCACCGCCCATTCTTCCACAGCCGGTCAGTCATCCACGGGTGCCGGCAGCCTGCACGTTGCCTGTCCGCATTGCGACACGCTGAACCGCGTGCCTCCGGACCGACTCGGCGGCGGCAAATGCGGCCGTTGCGGCAAGGCCCTGTTCGAAGGCAAGCCGGTGGCGCTCGACGCCCGCCGCTTCGCCGCCCATGCCGAAAAGGGCGACCTGCCGCTGCTGATCGACTTCTGGGCCGACTGGTGCGGCCCCTGCCGCATGATGGCTCCCGTCTTCGCCCAGGCCGCGGCCCAGCTCGAACCCCAGGTCCGCCTCGCCAAGATCGATACCGAGGCCTCGCCCGACCTCGCCGGCCGTTTCGGCATCCGCAGCATCCCGTCGCTGGTCCTGGTCCAGCACGGCCGCGAGATCGCCCGCACCGCCGGCGCGATGCCGCTGCCGGCCCTGGTGGCGTGGATGCGCCAGACAATCCCCTCTCCCCCCTGGGGAGAGGGTTAGGGTGAGGGGGGAGCACAACGAGGATTCTCAAGAACCGCGCAGTCCCCATTCGCCATCCAATCCACCCCTTGCATCCCCCTCACCCCGACCCTCTCCCCGGGGGGGAGAGGGGGAATTACGCCGCCCGCACCGTCGCGATGAAGGTCCCCACTTCCCTGCGCAGCCGCTCGGCCTCGGCGGCCAGTTCGCGCGAGGTGCCGTGGACGCGGCCGGCGGCGTCGCCGGTCTCATGCACCGCGGTGCTGACGCCGGCGATGTTGCTCGACACCTCCTCGGTGCCCTGCGCCGCCTGGGTGACGCTGGAGGCGATCTCGCGGGTGGCGGCGGCCTGTTCCTCGATGGCGGCGGCGATGGCGGTGGTGATCTCGCTCATGTGGCCGATGGTCTTGCCGATGCTGCCGATCGCCTTCTGGGCGCCGCCGGTGGTCTGCTGAATCTCCTGCACCTTGGCCTGGATCTCGTCGGTGGCACGCGCGGTCTGGGTCGCCAGCGCCTTCACCTCGCTCGCCACCACGGCGAAGCCCTTGCCGGCCTCGCCCGCCCGCGCCGCCTCGATGGTGGCGTTCAGCGCCAGCAGGTTGGTCTGGGCGGCGATGCCGCTGATCAGTTCCACCACGGCGCCGATCTGCTCGGCGGCGGAAACCAGGTCGCGCATGGTGCGGTCGGCGCCGTCGGCGTCGGCCACCGCCTGGGTGGCGATGCGGGTGGAGTTCTCCACCTGCTGTCCGATCTCGCTGATGGAGGCCGACAGCTCCTCCGTCGCGGTGGCGACGGTCTGCACGTTGGCGGACGCCTGTTCGGAAGCCGACGCCACCAGCAACGAGCGCTCGCTCGCCTCCTGCGCGGTGGCGCTCAGGGCGGTGGCGGCATCGCGCATGCCGGTGGCGGCGGTGGCGACGGTGTCGACGATGCCCTTCACCGTGCTTTCGAAGGTGTCGGCCATCTGCATCATCGTCTGGCGGCGCTGGGCGGCGGCCTGCCGCTCGCTCTCCTCCTGCGCCTTGCGCATCCGCTCCATCTCCAGCGCATTCGTCTTGAAGACCTGGAGCGCGCGGGCGAGCGCGCCGATCTCGTCCCGGCGGTCGTCGTCGGTGACGGTCACCGTCAGGTCGCCCTGGGCCAGCCGCCCCATCTCCCGCGTGATGCTGCCGAGCGGCCGGGTGATCGCCCGCGAAATCGCCCAGGCCAGCAACAGGCCGAGCAGCACCGCAACGACCGTCACCGCGGTGCCGCGGCCCTCCGCCGATGCCACCTCGGCAGCGGCGGTGACCTCCAGCTGCGACAGGAAATCGGCCGAGTGCGACCGGATCAGCCCGATCTTGTCGTTGATCTGCTTGCCGGCGTTGCCCAGCGTCTCGCTGTTCAGCGACTTCAACTGCTCGGTCAACACGGCGATGCGGTCGATCCCGGCGGCATAGGTGGGGAGCTTGGCGGCCGCGTTGGACAGCTTGGCCTTGATCGGGCCGTCGGCCATGCCGTCGCGCAAGGCGCCGGCCTTCGCCGTCAGTTCGGCCAGATCCTTGCGGATGCGGGCCAGATCCTCGGCCTTCGTCTCCGCCACGAAACGGGCGACCAGCACGCGGACCAGCAGGAACTGTTCGCTGACGTCGGCGGCCCGCACCGTGCGGTCCAGGTCGCCGCCATCCTTCTCCGCCTTGACCGTGTCGCTCAGCGTGCGGCGGATGTCGGCACCCAGCGTGTTCACCACCGACGCGACAATGGAATCGCGCTCCGTCCGCGCGGCGACCAGCCGGTCGAAACCGGCGGTCAGCGTCTGGTGCAGGGTGGCGATCTCCTGCGCCGCCTGCCGGTCGCCCGCATCGGTCATCCGCGCCGACGCATCCTCCAGCTTCCGGCGGAACTTGTCCACTTCGCTGCGGAAGCGGTCGGCGACGGCGGCCGACCCGCTGGACACGAACTCCTCCGCCGCCCCCAGGGCGTCGGACATGTTGGTGTCGGCCTCCGCCACCGCCATCGCCACATGCGACTGCGCCGCGTAGCGGCGAAGCGCATCGTCGCTGGACCGCAAGCCGCTCCACGACACCGCTCCCAGCCCGACCAGCAGCGCCAGCGTGACGCCGAAGCCGGTGTAGATCTTGACCGCCGTGCGCAGATTGGCGAAGGGGCCGGCTTTGCTGGGCCGGCTTTGGCCCGGCTGGCTTGGGCTGGTGGCGTTCATGGTTGGTGACCTCGTCTTCTGACCCGACCGCTGGCGGCGTCCCGATCGTTCGGTCGATCGGTTGTTGACGAGGTAGCCTACAAGAACAGTGCCAAGGGACCATTAACGCCGGGATGTTTTTCTACCCTGCGAAATCGATCTATTTCTGAAGCAGGGACACATTCACCCTCTGCATTTTGCAAAGATCATTGAGATTGCTTCGCATTTTGCCAAAACTTGACCTGCGCAATTGCAAAACCTAAGCCATTAGTTATAGAACTGGCCACCGTTGACCTCGATGGTCTGGCCGGTGATGTAGCCGGCCAGCCGGTTGGAGGCGAGGAACAGGTAGGCGCCGACGCAATCCTCCGCCGTTCCCAGCCGTTTCAGCGGGATGCGCGCCGCGGTCTGCGCCAGCTTGTCGGCGGTCGAGTAGCGCTGGTGGAAATCGGTGTCGATGGTGCCGGGCGACACCGCGTTGACGCGGATGCCGTGCGGCGCCAGCTCCGTCGCCAGCGAGCGGGCGAGGCTGGCCTGGAAGGCCTTGGCGGCGCTGTAGAGCGACGAGCCGGCGCTGCCCCCGGTGCGGCCGGAGATGGAGCCGGTGTTGACGATGGCCCCCGCCGACGCGATCAGCGCCGGCAGGGCGGCGCGGCTGGCGACGACCGCCGAGGCGGCGTTCAGGTCGAACTGCCGTTGCAGGAAGCCGTCGTCGATGTCGGCCAGCGCCACCCGGCCCAGCATGGTGCCGGCATTGTTGACCAGCACGTCCAGCCCGCCCAGCCGGTCGACCGCCTGTTCCACCACCGCACGGGTCTGCCCCTTGTCGGCGAAGTCGCCGGCCAGCCCGACCACGCCACCCCCAATTCCGGCTCCCATCCCGGCCGCCACCGCTTCCACCGCGGCTTGGTCGCGGCCATGGATGGCGACGCGGGCGCCGAGCTGGGCGAAGGCCGCCGCCACCGCCGCACCGATGCCGCGGCGGCTGCCGGTGACCAGAACCCGCTTGCCGCGGAACTCCTGCGCCAGCAGGTCGGCGGGCCAACTGGTGGTCTCGGTGGTGGTCATGACGCGCGGTCTCCCCTGATGTCCGGCCCATCCCATGTTCGGAATCGCAAGCCGGCTTGATTGTTCGTGTTCCGATCCGATCATAGGGGCCGGCATTCCGGCGTCAACAGCCGGGCCATTCCGCGAGAATCCTGTCGATGGAACGCAGCCCTTCGGGCTATGTAGGCGCATGAACACCGACCCGACCAGCCCCGCCCAGCCTTTCGAGATTTTCCTGGTGGCCGCCCCCGGCCTGGAACCCGTGCTGTGCGCGGAGGCCGGCGACCGCGGCTTCACCAACCCGACCGTGGTGAAGGGCGGGGTGACGGTCACCGGCGGCTGGCCGGAGGTCTGGCGCGCCAATCTGGAACTGCGCGGCGCCACCCGCGTGCTGGCGCGCATCGCCAGCTTCCGTGCCCTGCATCTGGCGCAGCTGGACAAGCGCGCCCGCCGCGTCCCCTGGGCCGAGATCCTGCGCGCCGACATTCCGGTGCGGGTCGAGGCGTCCTGCAAGGCCTCGCGCATCTACCATGCCGGCGCCGCCGCCCAGCGCATCGAGCGCGCCATCGCCGAGGAACTCGGCGCCCCCATCGTCAAGGCCGCGCCCAAGAAGACCGGAAAGTCCGCCGACCGGGACACGCCGGAAGAAGACACCCGGGCCGTCCAGATCAAGGCGCGGATCGACGACGACCTCTGCACCATCAGCGTCGACAGCTCCGGCGAGTCGCTGCACAAGCGCGGCCACAAGGAGGCGGTCAACAAGGCGCCGATGCGCGAGACGCTGGCCGCCTTGTTCCTGCGCCAGTGCGGCTATGACGGGCGCGAACCGGTCCCCGTGGTGGATCCGATGTGCGGCTCCGGCACCTTCGTCATTGAGGCGGCCGAGATCGCCGCCGGCCTGAAGCCCGGCCGCTCCCGCTCCTTCGCCTTCGAACAGCTCGCCACTTTCGACGCCGCCCGCTGGCAGAGCCTGCGCAGCGCCGGCACGGTGACGCCGCCGGCGGTGCGCTTCTACGGCAGCGACCGCGACGCCGGCGCCATCACCATGAGCCGCGCCAATGCCGAGCGCGCCGGCGTTGGCGCCTGGACCGACTTCGCCCACCACGCCATCAGCGACCTGACCCCGCCGGAGGGGCCGCCCGGCCTCGTCATCGTCAACCCGCCCTACGGCGCCCGCATCGGCGAGGGCAAGTCCCTGATCCCGCTCTACCACGCCATGGGCCAGACGCTGAAGTCACGCTTCACCGGCTGGCGCGTGGGCATCATCACCAACGAGGCCGCCCTGGCGAAGGCGACGGAACTGCCGTTCCAGGAGGGCGGGGTGTCGGTGTCGAACGGAGGGATCAGGGTGACGCTGTATCAGACGGGAGTTTTGGAATAAAATTTCAATCCTTATGGAAGTCCACGCACCCCTCTGAACAAAGCTGGTTGTACCTACACATTCCCTCATGTATATATCTTATTAGGTATTCGCTTTCACCTGTGTTAAGCGGGCAAACCAATGCAACCAGGATGTGCTACATTGAGAATCCCTCCATCCTTTGTTTAGACACTTAATCTAGGAACAAAAGAAAACTTAATAGACTTTACCCGAGAGGGAACAAAATGCTTGTGCCAAGCGGGCGAAATATTGTGACAGACCAAAAATTTAATTCCGACGAGAATAATTCTTGTTATTCAAATACAACTTTTACACGACTCATTGCAAAGAAACAAAAATTTACGAAAGTAGACTTTAAATACTCTAATTTCGATAGCTGTTACTTGCGCGAATGTCAATTCGATTCATGTGACTTCACAGGATGCCGGTTCGTAGGAAGTAATTTCCACGGCTCTGTATTTGTTGGCTGCAAGTTTGACTATACGTACTTTGAAAAAACTAATATCGATGCAACAATACTGGAAACAGAAAGCCCTGCTCTCGAAAATATTAGACTTAGATTTGCAAGAACTCTTCGCACTAATTTCCAGCATTTAGGAGATGCAAGATCCATTAACCGCGCAATCTCAATTGAACTGCGAGCAACAGGCGAGCATTTGTATAACTCATGGCGCTCACCAGGAAGTTACTATAGAAAAAAGTACTCCGGCTTTTACGCGAGGATTCGGCAGTTTTTGCTATGGTCTGAGTTTAAGGCGTTAGACTTTATTTGGGGAAACGGAGAAAGCATTCTTAAGCTCATTAGGTTTGCACTAATTTTTATTTCAGGAATTTCCATACTCAACGTATATCTCTATGGAGATGCAAAGAGCTTAGACTCTTATTGGAATTCTTTAGCAGATGCTCCGAGCATATTCCTCGGCGTTAACTCGCCAGCTAACTATAACAAGGCATATTTAGCATTTATCGCGCTAATACGACTAATAGTTATTGGTTTTTTCCTTTCCATTATTATAAAGCGATTTAATAGGCGGTGACATGCATATATACGTCTTTGGCTCCATATGTCGTGGTGAACTCGATAAGAACTCTGATGTAGATCTTCTGGCTCTGACCGAAAGCCATGACGCTCTCCTGAGCCAAGAAATGTTCTCAATCTACTCCTACGATAGAATTAAATTTTTATGGAAACAGGGAAATCCATTTGCGTGGCATTTACGTTTGGAGTCAAAGTTGATATTTTCTCCAGACAAAAGTGACTTTTTAGCCGAATTGGGAGATCCTTCTGAATACGAGGCATATAATGATGATTTTTCGAAATTCTACAATCTGTTCCGCAGCTCACGAGACTCGCTTATTTTAGAGAATGAATGCCGGGTGTTTGATCTATCTTCTATATTTCTCAGCATAAGGAATATTGCAACATGCTTTTCACTGGCAGCATTGAATAGTCCTGTCTTTTCTAGAAGCTCTGCTATGAATATCGGTAAGCACAGCATATGTATAGATCCAGATGCATATAGGGTTCTTAAGCGCGCTCGCATATTATGCACGAGAGGAACTGGTGAAAAGATCACAGAGAATGAGTTCTCCCTAGTTATGTCTTGCCTGCAAGACATCGAAGATTGGATGCTAAATGTCTTGAAATTGGAGAGTACCCGTGAGCGAGTTTAATAATCGTATGGAAGCTCAACGCCACATTCTAAAAACTATCAACAAATTTCCCGGCTGGGCAGAGGAGCTATATGGCTTATCGCGAAAAGCAATTGAACGATGGGTAGGTTCAAACCATCTGGACTCGTCGTCACCACTCGTACTTTCTGTTAACGATGCGTCTGAAGCATTGTTTTTTATGGCGAATAAAAGCCAAGAACATATCACCGATGAATACGCTAAAGTTGTTCGAAGGATAGATTCCATCTCTTATCAGATAGAAATCGAGATTGAGAGGATGACTAGATCACCCAAGAAAATGCTGTAATATCTGGAAATAAGTAGGGTAATTAGAAAAATGGCGTCCCCGACGGGAGTCGAACCCGTGTCGCCGCCGTGAAAGGGCGGTGTCCTAGGCCTCTAGACGACGGGGACGTTGTACCTTCAACCTGCGCTCAACGAACTCATCCAGCGCGTGGATGGCGTCCCCAAGGGGAGTCGAACCCCTGTTACCGCCGTGAGAGGGCGGTGTCCTAGGCCTCTAGACGATGGGGACGTCTGGTCCCGATGCATGGCATGCGGCGGTGGAGGCTGCCACCGGCCGCGCGACCCAACCCTGGAAGGTTGGCGTCCCCAAGGGGAGTCGAACCCCTGTTACCGCCGTGAGAGGGCGGTGTCCTAGGCCTCTAGACGATGGGGACGTCATCGGCGTGGGCGGCTTTCTATCGAAGGCCGCCCGTCCGATCAAGCCTTTTCTTACAGGCTGCGCAAAATACCCAGCAATCCATCGACCGCTGCCGCCGGCGTGTCGAAGGCCGTCACGAAGCGCGCCGTGCCGTCGTCCCAGCGGTAGAAGCCGTAGCCGGCCGCCTCCAGCACCTCGGCGTAACGCCCCGGCAGGCGGACGAACAGCTCGTTCGCCTCCACCGGATGGGCCAGCTCGACGCCCGGCAGTACCGTAAGCCCGGCGGCCAGCCGGTCGGCCATGGCGTTGGCGTGGGCGGCCAGCCGCAGCCACAGCCCGTCATCCAGCCAGGCGTCGAGCTGTGCCGACAGGAAGCGCATCTTCGACACCAGATGGCCGCCGCGCTTGCGGCCGAAGCCGAAATCCTCGGCCATCGCCGGGTTGAAGAACACCACCGCCTCGGCGGCGAGGCAGCCGCCCTTGGTGCCGCCCAGCGTCAGAACGTCGACCCCGGCGCGCCACGTCACGTCGGCCGGCTTGCAGCCCAGCCGGGCGATGGCGTTGGCGAAGCGGGCGCCGTCCATATGCACGGCCATGCCGTTGGCATGGGCGACCTCGACCAGAGCCTCGACCTCCGCCGGGCTGTAGACGGTGCCGGCCTCCGTCGCCTGGGTCAGGCTGAGGGCGGCGGGCTGCACGCGGTGGACGACGCCGACGCCGGCCTTCGCGATGTGGCGCGACACCGTGTCGGGCGTCAGCTTGCCATGCTCGCCGGCCAGCGGGACGAGCTTGGCGCCGCCGGTGAAGAACTCCGGCGCGCCGCATTCGTCGATGGTGATGTGCGCCTCGTCATGGCACAGCACGGCGCCATAGGGCGGCACCAGCGCCGACAGCGCCAGCGAGTTGGCCGCCGTGCCGGTGGCGACGGGGAAGACCGCGACCTCGGTCTCGAAGATCGCGCACAGCCGCTCGGTCACCCGCGCGGTCCAGGGATCGTTGCCATAGGGCGAGGCGGTGCCGGAGGACGCGGCGGCCAGCGCCGTCATCACCTGCGGGGCGGCACCGGCGACGTTGTCGCTGCGGAAATCATGCATCATCTGTGTCCGGATAGGAGGGAACGGTCACTTGCCGGCGGTCACCGTCGCGGTGACGGCGCCGTTGCGCGGGTCGATCAGATAGAGGCGGTCCGGCCCCTGCGGCACGGTCACCTTGAACAGGACGCGGTTGCCGACCGCCAGCATCTCGCCGATGCGGGCGCCGGCCGGGACGTCCAGCGTCACCTCGGCCGGGCGCTCGGCCGGGATGGGCGCCGGGGCGGCGGCGGTCAGCGAGGCGCGGTTGGGGTCCGACATCCGCTTGTACAGCTCCACCCCCAGAAAGGTGAAGCCGGCGATGATCAGAACGCCCATGATGACGACGAGTGCCTTGAGGATCTGCACGGTTTGGGGTCCACTCCCGGACGATTGAAACAGGACGCGATACGCAAAGCCGATGGCCGCCGATACACCTGAAGACCTGTCCGACGATTTCCTCGATGCGGACGACGATGCCGGTTCGCCGGCCGGCACCCTCGCCTACACCATTCCCGACGAGGCGGCGGGGCAGCGGCTGGACAAGGCGTTGGCGGCGGGCCTGCCGGACCTGTCGCGGTCGCGCGTGCAGGCCCTGCTTGACCAGGGCTGCGTGCGCGGCGACGGCCGGACGATAACGGACCCGTCCCTGAGGGTCAAACCCGGCCAGACCTTCGAGGTCCAGGTTCCGGGCTCGCAGGCCGCCGAACCGGTGGCGCAGGACATCCCGATCGACGTGGTCTACGAGGATGCCGACGTGCTGGTGATCGACAAGCCGGCCGGGCTGGTGGTGCATCCCGCCGCCGGCAACCCGGACGGCACGCTGGTCAACGCCCTGCTGGCCCATTGCGGCGACAGCCTGTCCGGCATCGGCGGGGTGCGGCGGCCGGGCATCGTCCACCGGCTGGACAAGGACACCAGCGGCCTGATGGTGGTCGCCAAGAACGACCGCGCCCACCACGGCCTTTCCGACCAGTTCTCCGACCGCACGCTCAGCCGCACCTATCTGGCGCTGGTCTGGGGCGTGCCGAATCCGGCGCAGGGCCGGATCGAGGGCAACATCGGCCGCAGCAGCGCCGACCGCAAGAAGATGGCGGTGGTCACCGGCGGCGGCAAACCGGCCGCCACCAAGTACCGCGTGGTGAAGAGTTTCGGCATGGCCGCCTCGCTGATCGAATGCGTGCTGGAGACCGGGCGCACCCACCAGATCCGCGTCCACCTGACCCACATCGGCCATCCGCTGGTCGGCGATCCGCTCTATGGCCGCGGGCGGTCGGGGCGTCCGGGCGGGAAATTCGCCTCGCTGCTGCCGGAACCGGCGCGGTCCGGTCTTGTTGGGTTTCCGCGGCAGGCATTGCATGCCGCGGCGCTGACCTTCCGGCATCCGGTTAGTGGCGAAATTGTGGCATTCCGCTCCTCAATTCCGGCGGATATTCATGAACTAATTGTCACCCTGGAGTCGTTTTAAAACGGTACACCGGGAAATGTTTCTTGGTTAGACTCACCGTCAATGGCGAGGTTCCTTCGCCCGCTCATTGCGAGGGGCCTATGGAACCCGCGCTGAAGAACGGCGGCGGCCCCTGAAATCCTTCGGATGGGAATGCCGGCTGTCAGGAGAGGGGTTTTACCATGGCGACGGCATCCAACCTTCCGGCGATCGGGTCAGAAAGCAATCTGTCCCGCTATCTCCAGGAGATCCGCAAGTTCCCGATGCTGGAGCCGGAGCGGGAATACATGCTCGCCAAGAGCTGGCAGCAGCATGAGGATTCCGGCGCCGCCCACCAGCTCGTCACCAGCCATCTGCGGCTGGTGGCCAAGATCGCCATGGGCTACCGCGGTTACGGCCTGCCGCTGTCGGAGCTGATCTCCGAGGGCAATGTCGGCATGATGCAGGCGGTGAAGCGCTTCGACCCCGACCGCGGCTTCCGGCTGGCGACCTACGCCATGTGGTGGATTCGCGCGGCGATCCAGGAATATATCCTGCACAGCTGGTCACTGGTGAAGATGGGCACCACCGCCGCCCAGAAGAAGCTGTTCTTCAACCTGCGCCGGCTGAAGGGCCAGATGCAGGCGATCGAGGAGGGCGACCTGTCTCCCGAACAGGTCCAGGCCATCGCCACCAAGCTGGACGTGCCGGAACAGGACGTCGTCAACATGAACCGGCGCCTCGCCAGCCCCGACCATTCGCTGAACGCGCCGCTGCGGGCGGAGAGCGAGGGCGAATGGCAGGATTTCCTGGTCGACGAGAGCGCCAGCCAGGAAATCACGCTGGCCGACCGCGAGGAGCTGGGCAAGCGCCGCAAGCTGCTGGCGAACGCCATGACCGCGCTGAACGACCGCGAACGCGACATCCTGACCGAACGCCGCCTGCGCGAGGCGCCGACGACGCTGGAGGATCTGTCGCAGAAATACGGCATCAGCCGCGAGCGCGTCCGCCAGATCGAGGTCCGCGCCTTCGAGAAGCTGCAAAAGGCAATCAAGGCCGCCGCGGTGGACCAGAAGATGGAGACCGAGGCGTAAGGCACGCCCCCCCGCCCCCGCTACAGAGTCATGACGGGAACGATGCAGGATAGCGAAGTCACGCTCGCGGTCGTCGATCCGGGCGACCTGCCGGCTTTCAAGCGGCAGATGGAGGACGCCTTCGCGGTAGCGGTCATCGAGGAGTTCGGAGCCGTGACGGAGGGCTCGATTCCGTCCGCCGAGGATCTCGACCACTCCATGGAGTCTCCGGACGCGGTGGTGCTGCACATCCTGTGCGGCGGCGAAAAAATCGGCGGCGCCGTCCTGATGATCGACGACGAGACCCACCGCAATTCGCTGGACCTCTTCTTCATCTCGTCGCGGGACCATGGCCGCGGCCTGGGCTTCAAGGCCTGGACGGCGATCGAGCAGCGCTATCCCCGGACCCGCGTCTGGCAGACCCACACGCCCTATTTCGAGAAGCGCAACATTCACTTCTACGTGAACAAGTGCGGCTTCAGGATCGTCGAGTTCTTCAGCGACCGCCATCCGGACCCGCATTCCCCTGGGCCCTCCGGCCTGCCCGGCGGCGGCGAGATGTTCCGCTTCGAGAAAGTCATGTGACACCACCATCGCGCCTTTACAGACGCCGTCCTTTCCGCACATAGTTGTATGATACAACCATGTGCGGACCAATCATGCCTGTCACCAAGGATGCCGTCCTGCCGATCCGCGACGCGTCGCGCCGGATCGTGCGCGAACTTGGCTTCATGAAGCCGACGCTGGCCGGAACGGAACTGCCGGCCTCGGCCGTGCATGCGCTGATCGAGATCGGCAACCGGAGCGGCCTGACCGCGACCGACCTGTGCGATCGGCTGAATCTGGAGAAATCCAGCGTCAGCCGGATGCTGCGCAAGCTCATCGACGGCGGGGAACTGACGGAGGAAAGCAGCGATACGGACGGACGGGCGAAACGGCTCACCCTGACCGTCCAGGGGCGGCGGACGCTGGCCGCCATCGACGCCTTCGCCCAGGAACAGGTCGGCAGCGCGCTGGCCTGCCTGCCGGCCACCGACCATGCCATGGTGGTGGAGGGATTGCGGCTGTACGCGGATGCCCTGCATGCCCGCCGGGCCGCGGCCGGCGGCGGACCGAGGGTGGCGACTCCTCCGGCCGTGCGCATCGAACGCGGCTATCGGCCTGGACTGATCGGCCGGGCGGTGGACATGCATGCGCAATTCTACGCCCGTGCCCATGGCTTTGGTGCCGTCTTCGAAAGCAGGGTCGCCGCCGGGCTGGCGGATTTCCTGCCGCGGCTCGACCGTCCCGACAACGCCGTCTGGACGGCGCTGGACGGCGACCGCATCGTCGGCACCATCGCCATCGACGGCGAGGATCTGTCCGGCGCCGCGCCGGCTCCCCGCATCGCCCATCTGCGCTGGTTCATCGTCGAGGACGGGCGGCGCGGCGGCGGGGTGGGCCGGCGGCTGCTCGACGAAGCGCTGGCCTTCGCCGACCGCAGCGGTTTCGCCGAAACCCGGCTCTGGACCTTCCGCGGTCTGGACGCCGCCCGGCGCCTCTATGAAGCTGCCGGCTTCATCCTCGCCGCCGAATCGCCGGGCGACCAATGGGGCACCGAGGTGACCGAGCAATCCTTCGTCCGGCCCCGCCGGTCCTGACGGCGTCTCACGCCTTCACATACACCCAGGCCTCCGCCCCGGACTTCAGCCGGACCATGACGCGCCTGTAATCCGCGACCTCGTAGGAATCGGCAGCGGCCAGTTCTTCCGGGGTAATCTCGAACAGCATGCCGGCGACCTCGTCGGCCGGATCGCCGCTTTCGCTGACCACGGGGTGGAAGCGCTTGCCGCTGGTGCGGATCACCTCCGGGTCGGTGATCTCCAGCATGTCGCGGCGATAGCCGGGCATGGCGTCCGCCCGCCCGGCGAGCCGCCGGCCGAAGGACGCCAGCTGCACATTCTCCTGCTGCAAGGTGCCGTAGGAGAACAGAAGAACCGTATCGTCAGCCATCGCCGTCCCTCCCCGCTTCCGCACCGACCCGCAGCAGATTGCCGTCCGGATCGATATGGGCGAACTCGCGCAACCCATAGGGCGTGTCGGACACCGCCGTCAGCCGCCCACCCACCTTCGCGGCCGTCCACGCCGTGTGCAGGGCGTCGGCGTCGCTGACATAGAGGTAGCAGGCGACGACCGAGCGTTCCGGATCCAGGTCGGGAACCCGCGTCAGATGCAGGCTCACCCCGCCCCAATCGAGAAACCCATAAACGGGATCCGCGGCGTCATCGTCATAGGCGGTCACCGTGAAACCGAGCTGCCAATAGTGGGCGAGTGCCGCCCGCACATCCCGCACCGGCAGGATCGGTGCCACCCGCTCGAACTGAACGGTCATCACTCCCTCACACCCGGATCGAGCCTTCAAGATACAGCACCGCCTGCCCGCCGATCTTCACCCGGTCGCCGGCCAGTTCGCACAGCAGGTCGCCGCCGCGGGCCGAGACCTGACGCGCCGTCAGCACCGTCTTGCCCAGCCGCTCCGCCCAGTAAGGCGTCAGCATGCAGTGGGTGGAGCCGGTGACCGGATCCTCCGGGATGCCCTGGGCCGGGGCGAACAGGCGCGACACGAAATCGACCCCGCCCTCACCCGGTGCGGTGACGCAGACGGCGAACAGGTCCAGCTTCGACAACAGCGCCATGTCCGGCGCCAGCGCCCTCACCGCGTCGGCCGACTCATAGACCACCAGATAGTCGCGCCCGCTCAACACCGCGACCGGTGCCGGACCGCCCAATGCGGCCAGCAGGTTGGGGTCGGGGTTCTCCGCCGGCTCGGGCGGGCGGTTGGGGAAGTCCAGCGTGTAGCGCTCGCCGTCGCGGGTGACGGTCAGCGTGCCGGCCTGCCGGGTGGCGAACTCCATGCGCTCGCGCCCCGGCTCCAGAATCGTGGAGATGACGAAGGCGGTCGCCAGCGTGGCATGGCCGCACAGCTCGACCTCCACCGCCGGGGTGAACCAGCGCAGCTCATATTCCTCACCGCTGCGGATGAAGAAGGCGGTCTCCGCCAGATTGTTCTCCGCCGCGATGGCCTGGAGCTGCGCATCGGGCAGCCAGGACTCCAGCGGCACCACCGCCGCCGGGTTGCCGGCGAAGACACGGTCGGTGAAGGCATCGACCTGATAGATGGGCAGGCGCATGGCTTTCCCGGTCATGAATAGGGATCCCTTACGTTTCGGGGGAATGCAATTCGCAGGAAAAGGGCGTTCAGCCCGCCTGCACCAGCGAGGCGAAGCGGGCGAGGTCGACGTTGCCGCCGGTGACGACGATGCCGACGCGCTTGCCGCGCACGTCGAACTTGCCTGACAGCACCGCGGCGGCGGCGAGGCAGCCGGTCGGCTCGACCAGCATCTTCATCCGGCTGGCGAAGAAGCGCATGGCGTCGACCAGCTGGTCGTCGGTGACGGTCACGATGTCGTCGACCAGCCGCTGGATCACCGGGAAGGTCAGCTGACCGACCGCGCGGCTCTGGGCGCCGTCGGCGATGGTCTTCGGCGCGTCGATGCGGACGATGGCGCCGCTGCGCAGGCTCTGCTGGGCATCGTTGCCGGCCTCCGGCTCGACCCCGACGACGCGGCAGCCGGGATTGAGCGTCCTGGCGGCGATGACGCAGCCGGACAGCAGCCCGCCGCCGCCGGTCGGCACCACCAGCAGGTCGAGCGGCCCGCCCGTCTCTCCCGCCTCCTCGATCAGCTCCTTGGCGACGGTGCCCTGGCCGGCCATCACATGCGGATGGTCGAAGGGCGGGATCAGGACGCCGCCCCGCTCCTCCAGCACGCGGGCGACGGCGGCGTCCGGCGGCTCGGCATAGCGGTCGTACAGCACCACGTCGGCGCCATAGCCGCGCGTCGCCGCCAGCTTGGCCGCCGGGGCGTCCTGCGGCATGACAATGGTGGACTTCACCTTCAGCATCGATGCCGCCAGCGCCAGCGCCTGGGCGTGGTTGCCCGACGAATAGGCGACGACGCCCAGCGCGCGCTGCACCGGGGTGAAGCGCGACACCGCGTTGTAGGCGCCGCGGATCTTGAAGGCGCCGGTGCGCTGGAAATTCTCGCACTTGAACAGCAGTTCGCCGCCGGTCAGCGTGTCGGCGGTGCGGCTGGTCAGCACCGGCGTGCGGTGGGCGACGCCGGCGATCCGCTCCGCCGCCCCGGCCACGTCGGCATAGGAGATGGCGAGGCCGGCGGTGTCGATCCCGCTATCGGCGGCGCTGTTGACGATCATGTCGGGCATGGCAGCGGTGCTCCCCCCCTTATCTTGATTCCAGAGCCTTGATTCCGAAGGCTCACTCCAGATCGGTGAACAGGAAGGCGTGGTTGTGCCGCGTCAGACCGGCCGTCTCGTAGAAGGTGATGGCGCCGGGCGCGGACAGCAGCAGGCACATGGTGCCCGGCCCCATCGCGTCGCGGGTGCGGCGCATCAGTTCCTTGCCGATGCCGCGCCCCTGCAGGGCGCGGTCGACGGCGAGGTCGGACAGATAGCAGCAATAGACGAAGTCGGTGATCGATCGGGCGACGCCGACCAGCCGGCCCTGCTCCCTTGCGGTGACAATCAGGCCGGCGTTGCGCAGCATCGCCTCCACCCGGGGACGGTCGCCCACGGGCCGGCGTTCCGCCAGCCCGGAGCGTTCCAGAACGTCGATGAACGCGTCCGCGCTCAGCTCCGGTTCGACCGCGTAGTCGATTTGGACGGATTGTCCCTGAATGGATCGGTCCTGAATGGATTCATCGGCCATCGTCTCATCCCCGCCAGAACGGCTTCGACACCTCCTGCTCCGCCTCGGACCGGCTGATTCCGATGTCCTTCAGCAGATAGTCGTCGAGCGCCATGAGTGCATGACGTTGTTTGCGCCGTTCCATCACGGAAAACAACAGGTCGAGCAGCCGCCAGAGGGGGCGACGGGCGACACGGGTGACGCGGTCGGCGGCCGGAACGGCGCCCTGGGCTGCCGTGTAAAGGCCGGAACTGCGGGTCACATCGGTCTGGCGCATCGGATCCTCCATAATCTGGCGCACAACGCTCGAACAATCGAGACAATCAGGATTATGAAGAGGAAATCGGCGGGGTCAAACGGAACATTGTCACCATTACATTTCCGATATCGGATGTATCTTTTCGGCCACAGGCGGGGAAAGCCCCCGCTCTGTATCCGGAAAACCTCCAAAAACCCTTGAGATACCGGGGTGTTCGCCGTTCCACATGGAGATCGTTCGCACCTGCCGATCGTTTGTGTGACAAGTCACGGCCAGACAGTGGGATTGTCCCGGTCACATTGTTCCTGCCCGCCGACCTCCCCTCACCGCCGCATCCTGGCTGCGAGGACAAGCGCCACGCCGATCAGCCCCGCCGCGACGGCGAAGGTCGTCCGGGTTCCCGCCGCAACAGCGTCCGGCGCCGCCGCGGCGATCTCCGCCCCCACCCCCAGCGTGAACACCGTCCCCATCACCGAGGCGCCGGTGATCAGCCCCAGATTGCGCGAGAGGTTCAGCACCCCCGACACCACGCCGCGTCGGTCCTTCTCCACATCCGCCATCACCGCGGTGTTGTTGGCGGCCTGGAACAGCGCATAGCCGGCGGTGACGACGACAAGCGGCCCGACATAGCCAACCACGCCCAACGTCGCCGGCAGCAGCGCCAGCAACACACAGCCGACCGTCGTCGAGGTCAGCCCCAGGATGGTCATCCGCGCCGCGCCGAACCGGTCGACGACCCGGCCGGCCGGCACGCCGGTCAACGCCGACACCAGCGGCCCGGCCGACATGGCGAGGCCGACCATGCCCGTCTCCAGCCCCAGGCCACGGGCGAGGTGGAACGGCCCCACCACCAGCGTCGCCATCAGCACCGTCGCCACCAGCATGTTCATCGCCAAGCGCCCGCGCAACGCCCGGTCGCGCAGCATCTCCAGCCGCAGCAGCGGCGACGCCGTCCGGGACTCCACCGTCAGGAACAGCCAGGCTCCACCGGCCGCCGCCAGCAGCAACAGCATTTCGGACCAGCCGAAGCCGCTGCGCCCGCCGGTCATCGCCAATGCGTAGGTCCCCAGCGTCAGCGCCAGGATCAGCATGCCGGGAATGTCGAAGCTCTCCCGTGCCCGCCCCGCTCCGCCTGCCATCTCCACTCGGGCCTCCGCCCGGCCGGCCGGCAGGTAACGCCGTACCAGCAGGAAGGCCACCAGCCCCGGCGGCACGGTGACCAAGAAGATCGCCGGCCAACCGAACGCCGCGATCAGCACGCCGCCCAGCGTCGGGCCCAGCGCGGTGCCGATCGCCGATGTCGTTCCCATCAGCCCCATCGCCCGGCCGATCCGCTCCTTCGGCACCGCATCGCCGACGAAGGCGGTGGCGAGCGCCATCATCGCGGCCGCCCCCAACCCCTGCACCGCCCGCGCCGCCACCAGCATCCACAGACCGGACGCGGCGGCGCAGGCGGCGGAGCCTACCGTGAACAAGCCGATCCCGGTCAGCAGCAGACGCCGCCGCCCGACGATGTCGCCCAGCCGCCCCACCCCGACGATCAGCGTGGTGATCGCCAGCAGATAGGCCAGCACCACCCACTGTACTTCGCGGAACGGCACGTCGAAGGCCCGCGCCAGCGCCGGCAACCCGACATTGGCGATGCTGACGCCGAGCGACGACAGCAGCATCGCCAGCGCCAGCCCGGCCAGCCCCCACCTGACCGTCCCGCCCGCCGCCTCCGCCGCTCCCCCCTCCTGTGCAACCGCCTGTCTCATGACACCTCTCCTGTTTTGAATGACAGGCGCCAAGGCTAGGACGCGGGGTGACATGGCGGAACGCGCAGCATCCGCATTGTATTCGTGCACGCGGCGCCATGTCCGGGTGGGGCCCATCGGACAAGCCGTGCTACGATCCGGCGCATGACCGCCCCCGACCTGAACATGCTCGTCACCCTGGATGCCCTGCTCGCGGAAGGCAGCGTCGCCGGTGCGGCACGGCGCCTGCGGCTCAGCCCGTCGGCGATGAGCCGGGCGCTGGCGCGGCTGCGCGAGGCGACCGGCGACCCGCTGCTGGTCCGGGCCGGGCGCGGCCTCGTCCCCACGCCCCGCGCGGTCGAGTTGCGCGACCGCGTCCGCCTGCTGGTGCAGGAGGCCGAAGCGGCGCTGCGCCCGGCCGAAAACCTCGATGTCGGCCAACTGACCAGGACCTTCACCCTGCGGACCAGCGACGGCTTCGTCGAAAGCTACGGCGCCGCCCTGCTGACCCTGCTGGCCGCGGAGGCGCCCGGCGTCCGCATCCGCTTCCTGGCGAAGCCGGACAAGGACAGCGGCCCTCTGCGCGACGGCTCGGTCGATCTGGAGACCGGAGTCGTCGGCAAGGACAGCGGCCCCGAACTGCGCACCCAGGGGCTGTTCCACGACCGCTTCATCGGCGTCGTCCACCCCGGCCATCCGCTGGCCTCGGGCACGATCACCCCCGCCCGCTATGCCGCCGGCCGCCATGTGCTGGTGTCGCGGCGCGGCGACGACCGCGGGCTGGTGGACGAGGCGCTGGACCGGCTGGGGCTTCGGCGCAGCGTCGTCGCCACGGTCGGCGGCTTCGCCGCGGCGCTGGCGCTTCTGCGCGGCACCGACCTGATCGTCAGCGTCCCCGAACGGCACACGGAGGGGCTGCGCGCCGGCCTCCACAGCTTCGCCCTGCCCTTTCCGGCGCCGGAGGTCACCGTCTCGCTGATCTGGCACCCACGGCTGGACGCCGACCCGGCCCACCGCTGGCTGCGCGGCTGTGTGCGCAGGGTGTGCGTCTCGCCATCCGGCCCGGAAAGCCGGGAGTGATATGACCGGCGAGGCCATTGCACATCGCCGCACCGCCGCCCTATGCTGATATATCACTCAGAAACATATCGGGAGAAAACGCCATGCAGCCGCCCTACCTTGCCGCCGACCGGCGTTACGAGGGCATGAGCTATCGCCGCACCGGCCGCAGCGGGCTGGACCTGCCGGCCATTTCGCTGGGGCTCTGGCAGAATTTCGGCGGCGCCGACGTGTTCGCCACCGGGCGCGCCGTGCTGCGCCGGGCCTTCGACCGCGGCGTCAGCCATTTCGACCTCGCCAACAATTACGGCCCGCCGCCGGGTTCGGCGGAGGAGAATTTCGGCCGCATCCTCGCCACCGATTTCCGCCCCTACCGCGACGAGATGGTGATCTCGACCAAGGCCGGCTACGAGATGTGGCCCGGCCCCTACGGCAACTGGGGCTCCCGCAAATATCTGGTCTCCAGCCTGGACCAGAGCCTGAAGCGGATGGGCCTGGACTATGTCGACATCTTCTATTCGCACCGCGTCGATCCGCGCACCCCGCTGGAGGAGACGATGGGGGCGCTCGACCATGTCGTCCGCCAGGGCAAGGCGCTCTATGTCGGCATCTCCTCCTACTCGCCGGAGATGACGCGGCGGGCGGCGGGGATCCTGAAGCAGCTGGGCACCCCCTGCCTGATCCACCAGCCCTCCTACTCGATGCTGAACCGCTGGGTGGAAGGCGGGCTGCTGGAGACGCTGGAGGATCTCGGCATGGGCTGCATCGCCTTCTCGCCGCTGGCCCAGGGCATGCTGACCAACAAGTACCTCAGTGGGAATTCTCAGAGCGGGTTGCCTGCCGACGCCCGCGCCGCCAAGGGCGGCAGCCTGCGCGCCAACTTCCTGTCGCCGGAGAATCTGGAGCGCGTCCGCGCACTCGACGCCATCGCCGGACGGCGCGGCCAGACGCTGGCGCAGATGGCCATCGCCTGGGTGCTGCGCGACCCGCGCGTGACCTCCGCCCTGATCGGCGCCCGCAACGTCGAGCAGCTCGACAACTCTCTGGACGCGCTGAACAACCTGTCCTTCAGCCCGGAGGAACTGGCGGAGATCGACACCCACGCCGTCGCCGACGCCGGCATCAACCTGTGGAGCGCCTCCTCCGCGGCCGAGGCGGGGTGAGCGCCTCCCAATCCCCTCTCCCCCCGGGGAGAGGGTTAGGGTGAGGGGGGCGCGCGGCGAGGGTTTTCAAGAACCGCGCAGTCCTCATTCTCCACCAAGTCCACGCGACGCATCCCCCCTCACCCCGTCCCTCTCCCCAGGGGGGAGAGGGGGGATTTCGCCGATTCAAAACTCACTCCGCCTTATCGGTGGCGCGATACCGCTCCAGCCAGTGGGCGTAGGGCGCCGGCAGCACCCAGGACGGACGCTCCACCCCCAGCTCCTTGGCGGCGCGGTAGGGGTAATGCGGGTCGGCCAGATGGGCGCGGCCGATCATCACCAGATCCAGCTGCCCGTCGGCGACGGTGCGGTTGGCGACCTTCGGCGCGTCGATGCCCCAGGCCGCCGCCACCGGCAGTTCCGCCTCGCGCCGCACCCGTCCGGCGATCGGCGCCAGGAACGGCGATCCCCACGGGACGTTGGCGTTGGGGGTGGAGAAACCGACGCTGACGTTGAGCAGATCGAGCCCGCCGGCGCGGAAGTTACGGGCGAGTTCGATCGACTCGGCCAGCGTCTCCTCGTCGCGCCCGTCATACTCGATGACGCCGAAACGGGCGGTCAGCGGCAGGTTTTCCGGCCATACCGCGCGCACCGCCGCCAGCGTCTCCAGCAGGAAGCGGCTGCGCCCGGCAAGGTCGCCGCCATACTGGTCGGTCCGCTTGTTGGCGTGGACCGAGAAGAAGCTCTGCCCCAGATAGCCGTGGGCGAAATGCAGCTCCAGCCACTTGAAGCCGGCATCGCGGGCACGGATGGCAGCAGCCACGAAATCGGCACGGACGCGGGCGATATCGTCCAGCGTCATCGCCTTCGGCACTTTCGGCAGATAGGCGCCGAACGGCACGGCCGACGGCGAGAGCGTCTCCCAGCCGCGTGGATCGCCCTCGGCGATGTGGTCGTCACCCTCCCACGGGCGGTTGGCGCTGGCCTTGCGGCCGGCATGGCCGATCTGGATGCCGGGAACGGCGCCGGCCGCGGCGATGGAGGCGGCGATGCGCGCCATCCCTTCGGCCTGGGCGTCGTTCCACAGCCCGGTGCAGCCCGGCGTGATGCGGCCTTCCGGCGACACCGCCGTCGCCTCGACGATCACCAGACCGGCACCGCCGCGGGCAAGGCCGGGATAATGGACGAGATGCCAGTCGTTGATGACGCCGTCGACGGCGCTGTACTGGCACATCGGCGGAACCGCGATGCGGTTGCGCAGGGTGACGTCCTTCAGCGTGAAGGGCGTGAACAGAGCGGACATGCGAATTCCCGTCTCGATCTTGTCGGTGGCGGCGGGGGATGAGGCGTCAGCCTTCCCCCGCCGCGGATCGGGGAGATTTATGGTCCGCCCAAGCCTCAGCCAACCCGCCCGGCGGCCAAACGCCCCAACATTGCCGCATGGCTGCGGATACCGTTGCGCAGGCATTTCAGCTCGAACTTCTCGTTCGGCGAGTGGATGCGGTCGTCGTCCAGCCCGAAGCCGACCAGAATGGTGTCCAGCCCCAGATGCTCGCGGAACCAGCCGACGATGGGGATCGACCCGCCGCCGCCGATCAGCACGCCGTCGCGGCCTGTTGCCTCCTTCAGCCCGCCGCGCACCGCCTCCATCCACGGCGTGTCGGTCGGCACCTCGATGCCGGGGGACGCGCTGAAGCGGCGGAAGCTGACCGTGCAGTCCTCCGGCAGCCGTTCCTCGAAGAAGCGCTGGACCGACGCCTCGATCGCCGCCGGGTCCTGGCCGGGCACCAGCCGGCAGCTCAGCTTGCAGGACGCCTTGGCCGGGATGACGGTCTTCGATCCCTCGCCGGTATAGCCACCCCAGATGCCGTTGATGTCGCAGGTCGGCCGGGTCCAGATGCGCTCCAGCAGCGTCCGTCCCGTCTCGCCATGGCTGCGGGTCAGGCCGAGAACGCCCAGGAACTGCGCCTCGTCCAGCGGCAGGCCGCGGATCTGCGTCCGCAGTTCGTCCGGCAGTTCGCGCACACCGTCGTAAAAGCCGTCGAAGCGCACCCGCCCGTCGACGTCGTGGATCTGGCCCAGGATGCCGGTCAGCACATTGATCGGATTCGGCACGGCGCCGCCGAACAGGCCGGAATGCAGGTCGTGGCTGGGACCGGTGACGGTGGCTTCCAGATAGAGCAGCCCGCGCAGCCGGGTGGTGATCGCCGGGGTGTCGACGTCCCAGGCGTTGGTATCGGTGACGAGGCAGAAATCGGCTTGCAGCTCTGCCGCATGCTCCTTCAGGAAGCGCGGCAGCGACGGGCTGCCGGTCTCCTCCTCGCCCTCCAGCAGCACGGTGGCGCGGATCGGGATGGAACCGTGGACGGCATGCCAGGCCTCGAAGGCTTCCATGAAGGTCATGGTCTGGCCCTTGTCGTCGGCGGCCCCGCGGGCGACGACGCGGCGCCCCCGTTCGGCCTCAACGATCACCGGCTCGAAGGGCGGGCTGTTCCACAGCTCGACCGGGTCGGCAGGCTGGACGTCGTAATGGCCGTAATAGAGCACATGCGGCGTCTCCACCCCATCCAGCCCTGGCCCCGGATGATGGGCGACCAGGATGGGATGGCCGGGCGTCTCATGGAGGGTGACGGTGAAGCCCAGCGCCGCCAGCCTGTCGGAGCACCATCCGGCCGCCCGCCGGACCTCGCCGGCATAGGCGGGGTCGGTGCTGACCGAGGGAATGCGCAGCAGTTCGCAAAGCCGGCCGACGGACTCCTCGAACGACTCATCCACCTTGCGCAGAACGGCATCGACAGGAAGCATGACGGCCTCGTCTTGTTGATCGCAGGATCCACCGGTCCCCCTCTCCCCCCGGGGAGAGGGAAAGTCTCATCCCCCAAGCCCAAGCAATTTCCCGAGGATCGGCTGCCCCACCGCCGCCCCCAGCGCGAAGCCGGCGGCCAGCCCGATCACCAGCCCGACGATGCCGGCCCCCATTCCGCCGCGGCCGGAGGACTGTGCCCGCTCCGCCTGCCGCGCCCCATTGCTCCCGCCCGAGGGCTCGTCCCCCTCGTCGATCGACGACGCGCGCCGTGCGCTGTAGGAGGTGTCGGTCGCCTCGTGCCACGACCGGATGCGCTCCAGCGCCGGCTTCAGTTGGGCGTCGTCGGGGGCGTTGCCGCGGCCATGGACGATCTCCCAGGCCAGCGCCGCGAAGCGGCTGGTCGTCCGCCCCTCCGGCGTGAAGATCGCCGCTGGCATACGCCGGTATGTCGCCTTCACCACATCCACGTCATAGGGGAAGGCGGTGCGGAACATCTGCTCCGGGAACTCGCTGCGCAGCTGGTTCAGCGATTCGCGCCCGACCTCGTCGTTGGTGATCGACAGCATCAGGATGCCGGCCAGCGACAGGCTGGGGTTCAGCCCGTTCTGGATATGCTCCACCACCTGCAACGTCCGCCGCAGCCCGTCCAGCGCGTAGCGCCCCGGAAACACCGGCACGATCAGCCGGTCCGACGCCGCCAAGGCACCGGCCGCCAGATGGCCCAGCGCCGGCGGGCAGTCGATGACGACATAGTCCGGCGGGTTGCGCGAGAAGTGCAGCGCCTTGCGCAGCCCCCGCTGCGAGCCGCCGCGGCTGTCCAGCGCATGTTCCAGCGAATAGAGCTTGCGCGCGCCGACGATCATCGACAGCCCGTCGAAGGCGGTCGGGGTGATGGCGTCCTCGACGAAGGTTTCCTTGCGCAGCAGGTCGTTGATGCCGACCTTCGCTTTGTCGCGCAGCAGGAAGTTGCTGGTGGCGCTGCTCTGCGGATCGAAATCGATCAGGACGACGCTCTTGCCCAGCGCCGCCAGCGCGAGGGCGAGGTTCACCGATGTGGTCGTTTTGCCGACGCCGCCCTTCTGATTATAGACCGACAGGATGGTCGGCTGCCGTGTCTCCGGCATGTCGAAGACGTCATCGTGGCTGGTCATGTCCATTCCGCTTCGCCGTTTCTGCGGCAATCCCCACGGCCCGGAACCGGGGGAGTCCCGCTGCTTGAGCGCGGGCGCACTATAAGCGGTAGGGTCTCAACTCTCCACCCACCTTTGGGGACAGGTCAGACCCTCAAGTCATCAGGCATCCCAGGCCGCGTCGCGCCAGGACTGCGCCGGCCCCGACACTTCCAACAGCCCAGGCTGCGGGCAGGACCGCCCCGCCGGCAGCGCCAGCAGGTTCAGCGCCACCACCCCCGGAAAGCCGTTGCCGCCCTGCCCCGCATGGTTGCCCGGATCGAACAGCGGCACGATGTGCCACCACAGCCGATAGCCGAAGCTCTGCACCAGCGCGATCAGCTCGCCCAAGCCCTCCTCGCGGTCGTTCTCCAGATAGAGCGCCGGCCGGCAGCGGGCGATCAGCCCGGCCACCTCCCGCACCGCCGGGATCACGGCACTGCCGACATCGACCTTCAGCAGGTCGAGCCGCTCTAGCCCCTCCGGATCGGCCAGCCCCGCCCGGTGCAGGACGACGGAGCCGATCCCGTTGGCGGCAAGGTTCGCGGCCAGCAGTTCCCGCAAATCCTCCCGCGGCTCGACGGCATGCACCCGCCCGCCCGCCCCGACCCGGCGCGCCAGCGGCACGCTGTGGGCGCCGACGCCCACCCCGACCTCCACCACCACGTCCCCCGGTTCCAGCAGCGCCGCGCAGAGCCTCTGCGCGCCCTCCAGGAACTCGCCATAGAGCGCCAGCGACCGGCCCACACAGCCATCTTCGGGCAGAAAGCGCATCGGCCCATGCCGGGTCGCGGCCTCCACCGGCGCCGCCCCGCCGGGCGCCTCCTCCGCCGCCGCATCGGCGGCAACGGTCCGCAACTCCAGCACCTTCGCCCCGATGTGCGGCGACACCGGATCGTCGGGGGCCGGCGGAAAGGGCCGCCCGGCTCCCGGATGGGCGCTGTCATGGACCAGCACGCGCCCGCGGATGCGCGGCCACACCCAGTCGGCCAGGAAGCGCTGGTCCTGCCAGCGGTCGGCCTCGCGGTTGGCGACCTCCTCGATCACCGGCGCCATCGGCGGCAGCAGCCCGGCCATGCCGCCCCACAGGCCGGCCAGGATCAGGTCGGTGTGCAGCAGATGGTCGCGCATGACGTGGAAGGGCAGCCCCGACGCCATCCACGCCTCGACCGCCGCCTTCTCCCGCAACGTCGGCCGCGAATCGCAGTCGCGGCAGAGGAAGCGCGCCACCGTCGGATCGTCGGCGGCCAGGAAGCGCCAGTAAAGCCCCTGCGACGGCCCGCTGCCGGCCGGCATCGCCACCGTCTCCGCCCCCAGCCGGTTCAGTTCCACGATCAGGGCCGGCGGCACCGACTCGTCATGGTAGAAGCGGCAGCTCCAGCCCGGCAACAGCGCCGGCACCGTCCGGGCGTTGGCGACGGCGCCCTGGGTATAGACCTCGCGCCGGCCCCACAGGCTGAAGGCGACGACATTGCGGGTCCGCCCCTCCGGGTCGGTCGGGCTGGCGGGAAGCGGCGGCACGTCGATCTCCGCCCGCTTCTGTTTCAGGGCCAGCGTCTCGGCGGACCACAGCGCCGCCTCCACCGGGTCATGCGGCTCCAGCGCCAGGGTCAGCGAATCGCGCACGCCGATGTGGCCGGGGTCGAGGCGGGCGGCCCGGCGGAAGACCGCCACCGCCATTGCCAACGCCTGTTCCGTCCTGTCATCCCTGGTCAGCGCAATCCCCAGATTGTACAGCGCCGCTCCCGCCGCCGGTTCCAGCGCCAACACCCGGCGATAGGCGGCCACGGCAGCCGCGACCGCCCCGGAATCGAGCAGCAAACTGCCCAGTTGCAGCCAGGGCTCCGCCTCCCCCGGTTCCAGCAGGGCCGCGCGCCGGAAATCGGCCATCGCCAGCTCCGGCTGCGACCGCCCCACCCGCTCCATCCCGCGCTGCCGGCACAGCAGGGCCAGCCGCCCGGCCATCTCCGCCCGCTCCGGCGCCAGCGCGCAGCCATGCTCCAGCGCCGCGATGGCGGCATCCACGCCGCCGGCATGATGCTCCGCCAGCGCCAGCAGCTCCCAGCCCTGGACATCGTCGGGCACCAGTGCCAGCGCCGGGCGCAGGGCGGCGGCGGCGTCCGCCCACTCCGCGACGGCCAACAGCGCCTTGCCCTGGTCGATGCGGTAGGCGGCGGCAGCGGGAACCTCCGCCACCGCGCGGCGCAGCAGGCCCAGCCCCTCTTCCGGCCGCCCGGTCTGGCAGGCCAGCACCCCGGCCAGATGCAGGGTCGACGCGTTGCGCGGATCGGCCGCCAGGATGCGGCCATAGATGGTTTCCGCCTCCAGGAGGCGGCCGGCGGCATGGTGGTCGACCGCGATGTTCAAAGCCTCTTCGATCGTCGCCATCGTGGTTCCCGTATCCTCTCAATCGGGGCCACTATAGCAAAGGATCACGGCAAAGGACGGCCCCTTGCCGCATTCCTGCACAACCGATGCGCAAAGTTTCGGGTCGCCTCGACGGGCCGCTCAGGTCCACATGGTGACAAACAATCCTGAGGGAGGACAATAGGATGACCACCGAACTTCAGCACCTGATCGGCGGCAAGCTGGTTTCCGGCACCTCCGGCCGCTTCGCCGACGTCTACTCCCCGATGACCGGCGAGGTGCGCGCCCGCGTGCCGCTGGCGAGCGTCGAGGAGATGCGCGCCGCGGTCGAGAACGCCAAGGAGGCGCAGCGCGGCTGGGCCGCCACCAACCCGCAGCGCCGCGCCCGCGTGCTGATGCGCTTCCTCGACCTCGTCCAGCGCGACTATGACGAGCTGGCGCTGCTGCTGTCGCTGGAGCATGGCAAGACCATCGTCGACGCCAAGGGCGACATCCAGCGCGGCCTTGAGGTGGTGGAGTTCGCCTGCGGCATCCCGCACCTGCTGAAGGGCGAGTTCACCGACGGCGCCGGTCCCGGCATCGACATCTATTCGATGCGCCAGCCTCTCGGCGTCGTCGCCGGCATCACGCCGTTCAACTTCCCGGCCATGATCCCGATGTGGAAGTTCGCCCCGGCCATCGCCTGCGGCAACGCCTTCATCCTGAAGCCGTCGGAGCGCACGCCGGGCGTCCCGGTCAAGCTGGCCGAGCTGATGCTGGAGGCCGGCCTGCCGGCGGGCATCCTCAACGTCGTCCATGGCGACAAGGTGGCGGTGGACGCCATCCTCGACGACCGCGACATCAAGGCGGTGGGCTTCGTCGGCTCCACCCCGATCGCCGAATACATCTACAACCGCGGCTGCGCCAACGGTAAGCGCGTGCAGTGCTTCGGCGGCGCCAAGAACCATGCGCTGGTGATGCCGGACGCCGACCTCGACCAGGCGACCGACGCGCTGATCGGCGCCGGCTTCGGTGCTGCGGGCGAGCGCTGCATGGCGATCTCCGTCGTCGTCCCGGTCGGCAGGAAGACCGCCGACGCCCTGATGGACCGCCTGATCCCGCGGGTGGAAAGCCTGAAGGTCGGTCCCTCGACCGACAGCAGCGCCGATTTCGGCCCGCTGGTGACCGCCGAGCATCTGGAGCGGGTGAAGTCCTACGTCGATCTCGGCGTCAAGGAAGGTGCCAGGCTGGCGGTCGATGGCCGCAACTTCAAGATGCAGGGCTACGAGAACGGCTTCTACATGGGCGGCTGCCTGTTCGACGAGGTGAAGCCGGACATGCGCATCTACAAGGAGGAGATCTTCGGCCCGGTCCTCTCCGTCGTCCGCGCCGACAGCTATGAGGAGGCGCTGTCGCTGCCGAACGACCACGAGTACGGCAACGGCGTCGCCATCTTCACCCGAGACGGCGACGCCGCCCGCGACTTCGCCTCCCGCGTCGATGTCGGCATGGTCGGCATCAACGTTCCGATCCCGGTTCCGCTCGCCTACTACACCTTCGGCGGCTGGAAGCGTTCGGGTTTCGGCGACCTGAACCAGCACGGCCCCGACGCGGTGCGCTTCTACACCAAGACCAAGACCGTCACCTCCCGCTGGCCCTCGGGCGTCAAGGAAGGCGCCAGCTTCGTCATTCCGACCATGGAGTGATGGGCTAACATATCCCCCCACCCCCGCGCGCGAAGCTCGCGCGCGGGGGTGGGGGTGATTTGGAAGGAGGTGACGCATGTCCTTTGAACTGACCGAAGACCAGATCGCCATCCGCGACATGGCGCTGTCCTTCGCCCGCGACGAACTGGCGCCGAATGCCGTCGAGTGGGACCAGAAGAAGCATTTCCCCGTCGATACGCTGCGCGCCGCCGGCGAGCTCGGCATGGGCGGCATCTATGTGTCGGAGGATCATGGCGGGTCGGCGCTCAGCCGCTTCGACGCCGTGGTGATCTTCGAGGCGCTGAGCCAGGGCTGCCCGACCATCGCCTCCTACATCTCCATCCACAACATGGTGGCGGGGATGGTGGACAATTTCGGCAACGACGAGCAGAAGGCCCATTGGCTGCCGAAGCTCTGCACCATGGAATGGCTCGCCAGCTATTGCCTGACCGAGGCGAATGCCGGCTCCGACGCCGCGGCCCTGCGCACCAGGGCGGTTCGCGACGGCGACAGCTATATCCTGAACGGCGCCAAGCAGTTCATCTCCGGCGCCGGCAGCTCCGACCTCTACCTCGTCATGGCCCGCACCGGCGAGGACGGCCCCGGCGGCATCAGCGCCTTCCTGGTGCCCAAGGACACCCCCGGCCTCTCCTTCGGCGCCAACGAGCATAAGATGGGCTGGAACGCCCAGCCGACCCGCGCCGTCATCCTGGAGGACGCCCGCATCCCGGCATCCACCCTGCTGGGGCAGGAGGGAATGGGCTTCAAGTTCGCCATGAAGGGGCTGGACGGCGGCCGCATCAACATCGCCGCCTGCTCCATCGGCGGCGCCCAGGCGGCGCTGGACAAGGCGCTGACCTACATGAGCGAGCGCAAGGCCTTCGGCCAGACGCTCGACCGTTTCCAGGCGCTCCAGTTCCGCATCGCCGACATGGCGACGGAGCTTGAGGCCGCCCGCACCTTCGTCCACCGCGCCGCCTCGGCGCTGGACGCCAAGAGCAAGGACGCGACGCGCCTCTGCGCGATGGCGAAGCGCTTCGCCACCGACACCGGCTTCGAGGTGGCGAACAACGCGCTCCAGCTGTTCGGCGGCTACGGCTATCTGGCCGATTACGGCGTGGAGAAGATCGTCCGCGACCTGCGGGTCCACCAGATCCTGGAAGGCACCAACGAGATCATGCGCCTGATCGTCTCGCGCAGCGAGATCGGGCGGATGGCCTGACCAACACGATCCCTAGTCCCCTCTCCCCGGGGGGAGAGGGGGAAGCACCATAAAAACCAAACCAACGGGAGACGCGACGATGGCGGTGATCGGTTTCATCGGATTGGGCAACATGGGCGGCCCGATGGCCGCGAACCTCGTGAAGGCGGGGCATCAGGTGGTGGGCTACGACCTCGTGCCCGCAGCCATCGAGGCGGCCAAGGCGGCCGGCGTCACCATCGGTGAGTCTCCCGCCGCCATCGCCGCGGCGGCGGAGGTGGTCATCACCATGCTGCCGGGCGGCCGCCATGTGCTGGGCGTCTATGGCGACATCGCGCCGGTGGCGCGCCCCGGCACCCTGCTGATCGACTGCTCCACCATCGACGTGGACTCCGCCCGCAAGGCGCATGCCCAGGCGGTGGAGCATGGCGCCGCCTCTCTCGACGCCCCGGTGTCGGGCGGCGTCGGCGGCGCTGCCGCCGGCACGCTGACCTTCATGGCCGGCGGCGAAACGGACGCCTTCGAACGCGCCCGCCCGATCCTGGAGGCGATGGGCAAGAAGATCGTCCATTGCGGCGGTGCCGGCGCCGGTCAGGCGGCGAAGATCTGCAACAACATGATCCTCGGCATCTCGATGATCGGCGTCTGCGAGGCCTTCGTGCTGGCGGAGAAGCTCGGCCTGTCGCATCAGGCGCTGTTCGACGTGTCGTCGACCTCGTCGGGCCAGTGCTGGTCGCTGACCAGCTATTGCCCGGTCCCCGGCCCGGTGCCGACCAGCCCGGCCAACCGCGATTACCAGCCCGGTTTCGCCGCGGCGCTGATGCTGAAGGACCTGAAGCTGGCTCAGGAAGCGGCCCAGAGCGCCGGCGCCCCCACCCCGCTGGGGGCCGCGGCGGCGCAGCTCTACGCCCTGATGAACGCGCAAGGAGAGGGCAGCACCGACTTCTCCGGGATCATCCGCATGCTGCGCGGCGAGGGCTGACTCAGCCGGTAAATCAGAGCGTGGCCGGGGGCAGGAACAGCGCCTGCTCCCGCCGCACCAGATCGGCGATATAGTCGGCGGTCATCGAAATCCGCGCCAGCGAGCGCAGATCCTCATGCACGATCAGCCAGAAGGACCGGGTGATCGTCACCTCCGCCGCCAGCACCGGCACCAGATCCGGCTCGCCGGCGGCGATGAAGGCGGGCAGCATGCACAGACCGGCACCGGCCAGCGTCGCCTTCAGCTGGGCGACGAGGCTGCTGCTCTTGATGCGCGGCGCCACCTCCCCGATGGTCTCGACATAGTCCAGTTCGGGGGCGAAGATCAGGTCGTCGATATAGCCGATGAAGGAATGGCCGCGCAGGTCGCCGCGGCTGCGGATCGCCGGCCGGGCATCCAGATAGGCGGCGGTGCCGTACAGCCCCAGCCGGTAGTCGGTCAGCTTGCGCGCGAACAGCCGCCCTTCCTGCGGACAGGACAGGCTGATGGCGATGTCGGCCTCGCGTCTCGACAGGCTGAAGACGCGCGGCATGGCGACCAGCTGCACCTCCAGCTCCGGGTGGCGTTCGCACAAGGACCCGATGCGCGGCGCCAGGAAACAGCTGCCGAATCCGTCCGGCGCCCCGATGCGCACCGCACCGGCCAGTGCCAGATCGCCGTCGGCCACCATGCCCTGGGCCAGCAAAGCGGCACTCTCCATCACCTCCGCCGTCTGCTTCAGCCGTTCGCCCTGCGGCGTCAGGGTGAAGCCGCTGGGCCGCCGTTCGAACAGGGTGACGCGCAGCGCATCCTCCAGCGCGGTGATGCGGCGGCTGACCGTGGTGTGATCGGCGCGCAGGCGCTGGGCCGCCGTGGTCAGCGTGCCGGCGCGGGCCACCGCCAGGAAAAAGCGCAGGTCGTTCCAGTTGAAGTCGGCCATGTCGCCGGCGGTGCCGTCCTATTTGCTAATCGAAGAGGGGCCGAACTGTCCCACCAACCCGGCTGCCTGACAAGAGCGCCAACCCGCCCCTGCGACAACGCTGCACGCCAATGGGCGGTGCATGGCTGAAAGAGCCTGATCCGAAGGAGTACCGCTTCTTCCGGATACCGCCCCCATTTCGCGCGGACGAACAGGCTCTCTGTTGCGTTTATCTGTTAAGCGACGCGATTGCGACGATCGAGAGGACGGGGAATGCCGGGCGCGGGCCGGACGGTGAGGTTGAGCGGGGCGATAACCGTGGCAGCACTTGCGGCCTTGCTCGCCATGTCTGCCGTAAACCGCGCTGCCGCGGAACCGCTTCTGTCCGCACCGGAGGCGCAGGAATCCACTGCTCCCCAGCCCTCCCCCACCCTGGCCAAGCCGCAAACCGACGCCTTCGATTGTTGGCTGCTGGATCCCGATCGCCTGGAACAGGCGTCCGGCCACGGCCTGTGCGGCGACGCCTTCGCCCGCGCACCCGAAACCGCGTCGCTACCGGAGGCCCCTCCCCCGCCGCTACCGTCGGTAACCCCGGCCCGTAAGCCGAAGGCGCCGGAACGGCGTGTCCGCAGCGCTGGCCGCAGTGTCAGCAGCGCGGAAAGCCACACCGTGACCAGTTCGCCCGCCCGGGTTGCACGCAGCAGCGACGGTGACTTCTTCACCAACTTCCAGCGGGATTTCCGCTCCCTGACCAACCTGCTGGGCGGCGGCAGCCCGTCACCCCGCCGTGGCGACGACAGCCCCGCTTCCCACACGTCGCACAACCACTAGGGACCGGATCAGCCGGCTTTACCGCCGATCGTCGTCCGCATCCGCCCCAATATCTTCCGGCCCGATATCCTCCGCCTCCACATCGATGGTGACGCCGGTCCGGCCCGAGCGCACATGATCCCCGTGCTCCGGATCGATGCCGTGGTCGCGGCGCAGTTCGTCGCGGATCTCCGCCATGCGGGCGCGCAACCGGGCATAGTCGGCCAGAAGCTGGCGGCGCCGGTCGTTCGGCGTCACGTCCTTCGGCGGGCGCAGCGAGCGCTTGAAGTCGATCAGCTGGCGGCGGGTCACATCGGGACGGATCAGCCCCTGCGCCTTGGCCCGCTCCAGCTCGTCCGGCGTCATGGTCACGATCTGGTAGGCGACGCTTTCCGCCCCCGGCAGCACGTCCAGCGACAGCCGGCCGGTGTCCACCGCCTCCGCCACCGCACGGAAGCGGAAGGCGGTCTCGACCGAGAACGGCATGTCGCTCTCGATCATCGCCTCGAAGTCGCCATGCGGCAGGATTTCCTTGGCGCGGTTCAGGTACCGGCCGATCGACAGGAATTCCTTGCGGCTGCGGTTCCAGTGATAACGGATTTCCTGGGCGAATTCCTGCCGGGTGTGGCAGGGCACGATGGCGTCGCTGATGTCGGAGGCCCGGCGGTCCGCCTTGGACGGCGCCACCGCCGTCCCTGACCGCACAGGAGTAGACGCTACCTCCGGCTTGGCCGCGGGCGGGGGAGCGGCCTTGCCCTGCTCCGCCACCTTCTTCATGAAGGACTTTACGTTAGCCATCTTCAGATCCCCAGCTCGTGGCGGATGAAGTACCAGGCGCCCAGGCATTCATCGGCGCCATTCACCGCGCCCACGTCGACGATGGAGCAGCCGACATCGTCCACCCGGTGCATGTCCTCGATGTCCGGCACCTCGTGCGGCACCAGCCGGCCGACGCGGCCCAGCTCCAGCTTCGCCTCGCGCAGGCTGACCGACCGGCGCTTGACCCGGTTCAGCAGGAAGGCGGCGGGGCGGCCATAGTCGCGCAGGAACTCCATCCAGGGAATGACGCTCATCTTGTCGAAACGCCCGACCCCGGTCGGCACCAGCACCAGATCGGCGCGGCGCAGCAGGATCTTGGTCGCCTCCGGATACAGCTCCACCGACGGCGGGGTGTCGACGAAGACCACGTCGTAACGGCCGGGATCGATCCGGGCCAGTGCCGCCTCGATGTCGTCCAGCGTTCCCTCGTAATGATCGATCGCCACCACGTCGTGCGGGCGGCGCAGCTCGTGCCATTGCCCCAGCGTGCGCTGCGGATCGAAATCCAGCGTCGCCACCCGCATGCCGTCCTTGGCCGCGGCGACGGCGGTGTTCTTGCAGCTGGTGGTCTTGCCGGTGCCGCCCTTCGGCGCACTGTAGACCACCCAGCGCGCGGGCATCGGCGCAGCCGTCTTTACCGTCTCGCCAGCCCCCTGGGCGGCCGCCTTGCCCGTTGATTTACCTGTGGCTTTGCCCGCGGATTTCCTCGTGGCGACGGCGGTCGGATCGGCCATCTGTTCCCCCTGCATCGCGTGCCAGTCATCTTGGCAGCCTTCTTATTAGCGGATCGGCCGCCGCCTCGAAAGGGCAAAGGCGGCACCTGCGCCATGGAAATAGGCGATCTCTGTACCACTGAAGCCGTTACCGGTAACGCCTCCCCACCATATCCGTTACCGGTAACGCTTCCGCCGGTGGCGGTACGGCAACCTCGATTGCCGGCACGAAACAATCCGTCACCACTTTCGGGATTTCCGTGCAGGCGCCCGGTCGCTAAAATGTCTCGCATTCCATAGTTTCGGACAGCGTATTGCCTTCCCGCAGGCGTCGGGGGCGGTGATTGGGGTTGGCGGGGGTTGGATCGGTGATACGGGGATGGCTGGGGGGATCGGGTGCACCGGCCGGGGCGGCGTCCAGGCGTGATGGTGCATGGCAACGCTCCGCCCTGCACCACAGCACCGCCCTGGCCGGGGCGGCCCGTCTGGTCATCATCACGGCAACTCTCACCCTGCCCCTCCCAGCATTCGCCAATCCCGAAGGCGGCGTGGTCACCGATGGGGCCGCCACCATCCAGTCCACCGCCCCCGGCCGGCTCGACATCATCCAGTCGACGCCCAAGGCGGTGATCGACTGGCAGCGTTTCGGCATCCGCGACGGCGAGCACACCAACTTCCAGCAGCCCGACGCCTCCGCCATCACCCTCAACCGCGTCACCGGCTCCGACCCGTCGGCGATCCTGGGCCGGCTGACCGCCAATGGGCAGGTCTGGCTGGTCAATCCCAACGGCATCCTGTTCGGGCCGAACGCCCGGGTCGATGTCGGCGGGCTGATCGCCACCACCCACGACATCCGCAACGCCGACTTCATGGCCGGCCGCTACGCTTTCGAAGGCAGCAGCGGCTCCACCGCGACGGTGGAGAATGACGGTGCCATCACCGTCGCCCAGGCCGGGCTGGCGGCGCTGGTCGCCCCCGGCGTCGCCAACCGCGGCACCATCCAGGCCCGCATGGGCGAGGTGACGCTGGCGTCGGGCCGCCGCTTCGTCGTCGACCTGTTCGGCGACCAGAAGATCAACATCGCGGTGGACGCCAAAACCGATGCGCGTCCCGTCGGCGCCGACGGCAAGCCGGTCGAAGCCCTGGTCAGCAACAGCGGCAGGATCTTCGCCGACGGCGGCCGGGTGCAGATGACGGCGTCGGCCGCCAAAGGGCTGGTCGACCGCGTCGTCAACATGTCCGGCACCATCCAGGCCCGCCGGGTGGAGCAGCAGGGTGGCGACATCGTCCTGCTGGGCGACGGCGGCGAGGTCGAGGTCTCCGGCAGCATCGACGCCAGCGCCAGCGGCCCCAATCAAACCGGTGGCTCGGTCGCCGTGTCGGGCAGTCGTACGGCGCTGACCGCCACCGCGCGCGTCAACGCCTCCGGTCCCGCCGGGGGCGGGGAGGTGCTGATCGGCGGCGACGTGCAGGGCGGCAGGGCGTCGGCCGCCACGCTGGCCGGCTACAACATCCGCCCGGCGCGCAAGCCGGTGCCGCCCTCCGCCGACACGCTGGTGGCGCAGGGGGCAAGCATCGCCGCCGACGCGACGGAGAGCGGGAAGGGCGGCAAGGTCGTGGTCTGGGCCGATGGCAGCACCCGCTTCGACGGCGCCATCTCCGCCCGCGGCGGTGCGGCCGGCGGCAATGGCGGCTTCGTCGAGACGTCGGCCAAGCTGTCGCTGCATGTGCGCGGCAGCGTCGATGCCGGTACAAGAGCAGGGCAGGGGGCAGGGAAAAGCGGCTTCTGGCTGCTCGATCCCACCAACATCACGGTGTCGGCGACGGGCGGCACCGTTTCCGCCGATACGATCCAGGCCGCGCTGAACACCGGAACCGATGTCACCCTGCAGACCGACACGACGGGCGGCGAGGCCGGCGACATCACGATCGACCAGGACATCACCAAGTCGGCCGGCGGCGATGCCTCGCTGACGCTGAAAGCCTACCGCAACATCTTCGTCAACAAGAGCATCGCGTCCAATGTCGGCGCGCTGAACCTCACACTGAACGCCGCGACCGGAACCGGCAACGGCATTGTCCGGGTGACGGGAAAGTCTGAAACCGATCCCGTCCTCATCACCACCAACGGCGGCAGCTTCATCGTCGGCGGCGGATCGGACCCGAGGGGAAAGGCCGCCACCGGCCTGTATGGCGAACGCACGCCGAGCAGCGACCGCACCGGCGTGGAGTTCGACTATGCGGTCGTCGCGACCGGCGCCGGCTCCATCCTGGTCAACGGCGAAGGCGGCGAGAACAACGGCAACGGCAACCACGGCATCGTGCTGTACGCCAGCCGTCTGACGACGGCCACCGGCTCCCTCACCCTGAACGGGGTGGGCGGCAGCGGCATGGATTACGGCGACAATGTCGGCGTGCTGCTGTCCAACTCGAGGCTTCAGACGTCCGGCGGCGCCATAACCGTCACCGGCACCGAGGGGCATGGCGAAAGCTCGATAGGCAACGACGCGGTCCGGATGGAAGGCGCGTCCACCATCACGACCGACGGCAACGGGGCCATCACCGTTCGGGGGAGCATGGCCTCCAGCCGCGACGTCGTGCTGGGCGGCGCGACCATCTACAACGGCGGCGCCCCGATCACCTTCGAGTCCGGCGGCAACCTTCTGCTCGACTACAACACCAACATCCGGTCCGGCGGGGCGGTGACGCTGAATGCCGCCTACGGGGTGTATCTTACCGAAAGCCACATCGTCACCGGCGGGGCGCCGGTGACGCTGAACAGCGCCAGAAGCCTCGACAAGGGCGCCATCCGCCTGAACACCAGCAGCATCACCACCTATGGCGGCGCCATCACCCTGGGCGGCGGCAGCGACCCGGCGACCGGTCCGGCGAAGGGCGACTATTCCGACATGGCCGGCGTCGCCATCGCCACCAGCACGCTGCAATCCGGCGGCGGCGCCATCTCCATCCGCGGCGAAGGCTCCGATTCCGGGGATCAGAGCCACGGCGTCTCGATCACCGGGCTGTCGACCATCGATTCCGACACCGGCAGGATCGCCATCCGTGGCACGGCGGTTTCCTACAATGGCTGGAATGCCGGCCTGTCGATCGCGTCCGACGGGGAAGGGGGGCCGGTCATCCATTCCAGCTCCACCGCCGCCGATGCGATCACGCTGACCGGCGACGCCACCGCCGTCGATGCCGACGAGGCCTGGGGCGTCAGGATCCGGGGCAGTGCTGCGATCACCTCGTCCGGCGGCATCGCCATCACCGGCAAGGCCGGCACCTCCGCCGTCACCTACGAGGTCGCCGGCATCGGCCTGGATGCCGACACCGACGGCAGCATCCGCATCACGGCCGACGCCGGCGAGGTCACCCTGCGGGGCACTGCCGGAACCGGTGCGAAGGCGCTGGATCTGTACCGCAACGGAGACGTGGTGGTCAGCAGCACACCGGCACCACCACCTCCGCCGCCGCCACCACCTCCCCCGGTAACGCCGCCGGTCACGGAAGAGCCGGGCACGCCCACAACGCCGACCACGCCGACTACCCCCACAACGCCAACGTCTCCCACGACGCCGACCAGCCCGGATACCGGCACCGGAAGCGGCGACGGGACCGGGACGCCCATCACGGACACGCCCACCACCGGCACGCCGACGACCACCACCCCATCCACCGGGACGACCACGTCCGGCACCACCACCGGAACCGACACGGCGGGCACGACGGACACCACGTCGTCGGCCACCGCCACGACCAGTTCGACGACCAGTTCGACGACCAACTCGACGACGGCGAACAGCCAGCCCTCCACCGCCAATTCCGTGCAGACGGTGCTTCAGACGGTGGCGCAGATCGCCGCCAACCCGACCACGACCACGACAGGCACCGTGGCAACCACCGCCACCACCCGGACGATCGGCACCACGACAACTGGCACCACCGGCTCCGCCACCGGCACTGCGACCACGCCGCAGACCTTGCTGACGACGCTGGAGCAGGGCACCGCCACCCAGAACACAACATCCCAGACCACGGCATCCCAGACCGGAGAAGGGCAGGGCACCCCGGCGGCAGGCGGCAGCTCCCCCTCCAACACCGCCCCGACCTCTCCGCCGCCGCCCGCCCCGGCCCCGGCGACCGTGGTGCTGGCCTCCGGCCGGTCGGTCACCTTCACGGCGGAAGCGGCGGCGGCCTATTCCTCCGGCGCCACCCTGACGCAGCCGGGGCCGCAGCTCCTCGCCTCGCCGCAGGTGCAGGCGGCGGCCGGCACCCTCATCCAGGCGGCCGGCAGCGGCGGCATGGTCCAGGCGGTCACCTCCCTGGCGACCGGCAGCCTGTCGGTCCAGGAACAGCGCGCGGTGCTGGCCAGCGTTCCCGTCGCCACCCTGATCGGCGGCCTGACCGCCAGCAGCGACCCGGTGGCGGTGCGCGTCGGCGGCATCCTGCAGAACAGCGCCGCCGGCCAGCCCGGCGGCTATGCCCAGGTGCGCGCGGCGGCGGCCCAGGCCAACCTGCCGCCGCAAGTCGCCCGCACCTACCTCGCCATGGTGCAGCGGGTGGAGCGCGAACAGCGCACCCAGGCCTTCTCCGGCGCGCTGCGCCAACTGGTGGCGAACCCGTCGGCGGCGGACATGTTCGGCCGGCCGGCCGCCGCCTCGGCCCCGCCCAGCCTGCAACAGGCGCGCGGCGGCCGCACCCGCGGCGGCACCATGACCCTGCGCGGCATCGTCGCCGACAGCGCCAATCTGGCCGAAGCGCGGGTGAACGGCCGCTGGGTCTTCATCGACGAACAGGGCCAGTTCCGCACCAGCATCCCGGTGGAGCCGGGGGCGAAGGAAGCCACCCTGACCATGACGGACGAGACCGGCAAGACGACGGAACAGCGCATCGCCATCGACAGCGCGACCGCCGCTCCTGACCCGGCCGCTCCGCCGAAGCCGCGCAAGATCGCCCTGATGATCGCCGTCGACAGCTACCGCGACGGCGCCATTCCGGCGCTCACCACGCCCGACGCCGACATCAAGGCGGTGGGCAAGGCGCTGAACGACCATCTCGGCTACGAGACGCGGGTGCTGCGCAACCCGACCAAGGCGCAGATCGGCGACGCCCTGCGCAAGCTCGGCCGCGAGGTGGGCGAGCAGGATCAGGTGATGGTCTATTATGCCGGCCACGGCTATGAGCTGGAGGAAACCGGCACCGGCTATTGGCTGCCCGCCGATGCGGAGACGACCAGTGCGCGCAACTGGGTGTCGAACAACGACATCGGCCGCTTCCTCAGCCGCATGCCGGCCAAGCATGTGATGGTGGTGTCCGACAGCTGCTATTCCGGCGCCTTCACCAAGGAACAGAAGGTCGATGCCAACCGCCTCGCCAACGAGACCGAGATCCGGCAGCGCCGCTCCGTCATGGCCCTGTCGTCGGGCGGCGACGAGCCGGTCGCCGACGGCGAGGTGAACTCCCCCTTCGCGGTGGCGCTGAAGAAGCGGGTGCAGGCGCTGCCGAAGGACAGCAGCGGCTACGCCCTTTACCAGGAGGTCCGCCAGGACGTGACCAGCGAGGCGCCGCAGACCCCGCAATATGGCGTGATCCGCACCGCCGGCTACGACGAGGGCGGCGACTTCCTGCTGGATCTGCCCGACCGGGCCATGAACTGACGGGGGGAAGGGGATCGACGAATGCCCTCTCCCGCCCCGGGAGAGGGAACTTCTCATTTTCCCCTGGCATATAGTTTCAAAAGAAACTATATGAGCGACAAATGGTCGCGCCCGGCGCTTGGCACCGGCCGCATCCTCCGGTTCAGGGAGCAGCCCGCATGACGTCCCCCGCCTTCACCTACCGGTCCGGCTTCGGCAACGAATTCGCGACGGAGGCGTTGCCCGGCGCCTTGCCCGTCGGCCGCAATTCGCCGCAGCGCCCGCCCTACGGCCTTTATGCCGAGCAGATCAGCGGCACCGCCTTCACCGCCCCGCGCGCCCACAACCGCCGCTCCTGGCTCTACCGCATCCGTCCGGCAGTGGTGCACGAACCCTTCCGCCCGCTGGAGCCCGGCCGCCTGACCAGCCGCTTCGACGAGGTGCCGGCCCCGCCGACCCAGCTGCGCTGGAACCCGCCGCCGATGCCGGACGCGCCGACCGACTTCGTCGCCGGCCTCACCACCATGGGCGGCAATGGCGGACCGCAGGCGCAGACCGGCTGCGGCATCCATCTCTACGCCGCCAACCGGTCGATGGAGGGGCGCTTCTTCTACGATGCCGACGGCGAGCTGCTGATCGTGCCGCAGCAGGGCCGCCTGCGCCTGTTCACCGAACTGGGCGTGCTGGAGGTCGACCCGCAGGAGATCGCCCTGATCCCCCGCGGCATCCGCTTCCGCGTCGAGCTGCCGGACGGCACCGCGCGCGGCTATGTCTGCGAGAATTACGGCGCGCCCTTCCGCCTGCCGGACCTCGGCCCCATCGGCTCCAACGGGCTGGCCAACCCGCGCGACTTCCTGACGCCCGACGCCTGGTACGAGGATGTCGACGGCGACTTCGAACTGGTGGCGAAGTTCGACGGCGCCCTGTGGCGTGCGCGCATCGACCATTCGCCGCTGGACGTGGTGGCTTGGCACGGCAACCACGCCCCCTGCAAATACGACCTGCGCCGCTTCAACACCATCGGCTCGATCAGCTTCGACCATCCCGACCCGTCGATCTTCCTGGTGCTGCAATCGCCCAGCGACACCCCCGGCGTCGACAGCATCGACTTCGTCATCTTCCCGCCGCGCTGGCTGGTGCAGGAGGATACCTTCCGTCCGCCCTGGTTCCACCGCAACGTCGCCAGCGAGTTCATGGGCCTGATCCATGGCGTCTACGACGCGAAGGAGGAGGGCTTCCTGCCCGGCGGCGCCAGCTTGCACAACTGCATGAGCGGCCATGGCCCCGATGCGGAGACCTTCGCCAAGGCCACATCCGCCGACACGACGCAGCCGCAGCGGGTCGCCGACACCATGGCCTTCATGTTCGAGACGCGTGCGGTGATCCGCCCCACGCGCTACGCACTGGAAACCGCCGAGCTTCAGCACGATTATTACCGCTGCTGGCAGGGGCTGGCCAAACACTTCGACCCGAAACGGCCATAGGTCGGGCAGGGCGCACCCGCCGGCCCCGACCATGCGACATTTTGTCTCGACGGCGCGCGCGCAGCCTTTCACACTGCGGCGTGCCGGTCGTGCGCTTGGCAAGGGGAGGGGGCCGATGGCGGCCGATGGTGGTGTTGCGGAAAGCCGGTCGCTGCTCGAACGGATGATCGACCGGATGACGGTGCAGCGCGATGCGCTGGCCTGGGCGGAGCGTGAGGTCTCGGGGCGTGACGGCATGGTGCTGGAGGTCGGGCTGGGCAAGGGCCGCACCTTCGACCATCTGCGCCACCTGTTCCCGCCGCGCGACATCCTGGTCTTCGACATGTGGGTCCGCGTGCCGCCGGAGCTGACGCCGGACGAGGACCGCCTGTTCGTCGGCGATTTCAAAGACACCATGCCGGCGGCGGCGGAGCGCTTCGGCCGCTGCGCCCGGCTGGCCCATGCCGATTTCGGCAGCACCGATCGCAACCATGACGCCAGCCAAGCGGCATGGCTGGCGCCGCTGATCGACGCGCTGATGCTGCCCGGCGGCGTCGTGCTGTCTGACCGGCCGCTGGACCGTCCCAACTGGACCCGGCTTCCCCTTCCGCCCGACGAGCGCTGGACCTACCATGCCTGGAGGGTGGAAAACTGAAGGGTGGAAAAGTGAGTAGGGCGGGGCGGATGGAAAAAGCGCCGATGGAAAACGGATCGGCCGACGCCAATCTACTTTCCCTCATCCCCCGCTGCATGACGGTGGCGGCCGGCGACGGCTGCGACGCTGCCGGCCGCCACCCTGAAGGGCTTTGATGGACCGCAACATATTTCAGTACATTTGGAAGTACAGCGGACGCCAGCAGATCCTGCTCGCCCTGTTGACGGTCGCTTCCTTCCCGGTGCTCTACGCCTCGCTGGAACTGCCGAAGATCATCATCAACCGGGCCTTGTCGGACCCCCAGCCGGAACGCCAGATCCTCGGCGTCACCATGGGTCCGGTGACCTACCTCTTGGTGCTGTGCTTCACCTTCCTGGCGCTGGTGCTCGCCAATGGCGCCTTCAAGATGCGGATCAACACCTTCAAGGGTGTGGTCGGCGAACGGCAGGTGCGCCGGCTGCGCTTCATGCTGCTCGACCGCATGCTGCGCTTCCCGCTGCCCCATTTCTCCAAGGTCAGCCAGGGAGAGCTGATCTCCACCGTGGCGGCGGAGACCGAGCCGCTGGCCGGCTTCATCGGCGACGCCTTCGCCCAGCCGCTCTACCAGGGCGGCACGATGCTGACCATCCTGCTGTTCCTGTTCATCCAGCAACCGACCATCGGGCTGGTGTCGATCGCGCTGATCCCGGTGCAGGCCTACATCATCCCGAAGCTTCAGCTGAAGGTGAAGATGCTGGGCAAGGAGCGGGTGCGCAAGGTCCGCCAGCTGTCCGAGCGCATCGGCGAAAGCGTGGAGAACATCCGCGAGGTCCGCGTCAACGGCACCGTCCGCTACGTCCTGGCGGAATTCTCGCAATATCTCGGCAGCATCTACTGGATCCGGCTGGAGATCTACAAGCGCAAGTATTTCGTCAAATTCCTCAATAACTTCATCAACCAGATCACCCCCTTCTTCCTGTTCTCCATCGGCGGCTATCTGGTTCTCGACGGCGACATGACCATCGGCGCGCTGGTGGCGGCACTGTCCGCCTTCAAGGACCTGACCGCCCCCTGGAAGGAGCTGCTCGACTATTACCAGAACATGATCGACGCCCAGATCAAGTACGAGCAGATCGCCGAGCAGTTCTCTCCCCCCTTCCTGTTCGACTGGACGCCGCCGTCGCCCACCACCCCGCCGGACCTGAAGGCCCCGCTGCGGCTGGAGGCGGTGACCTGGGCCAACGAGTATGGCGACCGCATGCTGCAACGGCTGTCGCTGGAGGTGCCGCCGGGTGCCCTGGTCGGCATCGCCGGCACCAACGCACTGGCGCTGCGCCGTCTGGCCGAGGTGCTGGTCCGGCTGTCGCCGCCGACCTCCGGCCGGATCACCATCGGCGAGCGCACGCTGGACGAGCTGCCGCTGGAGCTGCTGGGCCGCCGCATGGCCTATGCCAGCCCGGAACCGCGTATGTTCACCGGCAGCATGATGCAGAACATGACCTACGGTCTGCGCCACCGCCCGCCGGCCGACGATCCGGAAACCATGTCGCCCGCCCGCCGCCGCGAGATCGTCGAGGCCGAGGCGTCCGGCAACTCCGTCGACAGCATGGACGGGATCTGGACCGATTTCGCCATGATCGGCGCCACCGACTGGACCAGCCTGCGCCCATGGTTCATGCAGTGCCTGGCCGCCACCGGCGGCGAGAACGCCGTCTACCAGCGCGGCCTGCGCGAGGTGTTCGATCCCGACGACTACCCCTTCGTCGCCCAGCCCTTGCTGCGCGCCCGCCAGTGGCTGCGCGAAGCGATCACCGAACGCGGGCTGGACGCGCTGCTCGCCCGCTTCGAGCGTGACCACTTCAACCCCTATGCCAGCATCGCCGAGAACATGCTGGCCGGCCTGCCGGACGGCAAGCGGCTGACCGTCGCCCGCATGGTCTGCAACCCCACCGTCCGCGGCCTGATGGAAGAATACGGGCTGTGGGACTCCGCCGTGCGCATCGGCCGCCGCTTCGCCATGCGGGTGGTCAGCGTCTATCGCGACAGCGACGACGGCGACGTCATGATCATGCGCTACCCGCACATCGACGACGCCCTGTTCGAGGAGCTGGTGGAGGCGGTCACCCGGCTGAAGCGCCGGTCCGAACGGCCGCAGCGCCGCCATCAGGAGGCGGACACGCTGCTGTTCGCCACCATGTTCCTGATGATCGTGCCCAAGCGCGACGGCGTGGACTTCATTCCACCGGCGGAGCGCGAGGCGATCATGGCGATCCGCGCCCGCGTGATCGACGACATGCCGCACGAGCTGCGCGACAAGGTCGCCATCTTCCACCCCGACCTCTACCACCCGCGCCTGAACGTGATGGACAACCTCCTGTTCGGCCGCATCACCACCGAGGATCCGCGCGCCATCACCCAGCTCCGCGCCCTGGTGGACGAGGCGCTGGAGCGCACCGACGCACGGGCCTTCGTGCTGATCCTGGTGGCGCTGGGCGAGGTCGGCATCGGCGGCTCTCTGCTGCCGATCAGCGTGCGCCAGCGGGTGCAGCTGATCCGCGGCCTGATGAAGAAGCCCGACATCTTCGTCATCTATCAGGCACTGAACAGCTACGATCCGGAGGAACGGCTGCGCATCTTCCAGGCCATGAAGGAGCTGCTGCCGACCATGACGCTGATCGTGCTGGAGGAGCGGATTTCCGACAATCCCGCCTTCGACGCGCTCTACGACCTGGAGGATGGCCGGCTGGTCCGCCGCGGCCAGAACGGCGCCGACCAGGACGAGGACACCATGCCGGGCGATGCGGAGGGCACCGACGAGCCGGCCCTGCGCCTGCTGTCGCGCTCCCCCGTCTTCTCCGACCTGCCGGAAACGGTGCTGCGCCGCCTGCTGGCCTCGTCGGACTGGCGCAATGTGGCGGCCGGCGACTTCATCTACCGCAGCGGCGATCAGTCGGAATTCGCCTTCATCCTGGCGGACGGGGAGGTCGAGCAGGTGCGGCTGATGCCGGACGGCCAGCCACCGCTGCACATCGCCTACATCAAGCCGCCGGAGGTGATCGGCGAGCTGGAGCTTCTGGCCGGCGTCCGGCGCTTCTCCAGCTTCCGGGCGCGCACCGACCTGCGTCTGCTGCGGCTGGACGGGCCGACCATGCTGCGCCTGCTGTCGTCGGCGCCGGACCTGCCGATGCGGGTGATCCAGCAGATCGGCAAGCGCCTGACCAGCGAGGCGCCGTCCGGTTCGGTGCCGGCCGCTCCCCCCGTTGCCCCACAGGCCGAGACCGCCGAAAACAGCCGATCCGAAACGGAAGCATGATGAAATGAATGCAATGAGGCAGGGGCACGATGAATCCCCTCTCCCCCCCGGGGAGAGGGTTAGGGTGAGGGGGGAGCATAGCGAGGATTCTCGGGCTAGCCACGCACCGCATCCCCCTCACCCCGACCCTCTCCCCGGGGGGGAGAGGGAGATAAGGGCGAATTACGGATGGCCTTGTAATACGGGCAGGAGAGCGGCGCGATGCTGAGGGTTGAGGGCCTGACGATCCGGTTCCGCAAGGCCCCCCGCCCGGTGGTCGACGGCGTCGGCTTTTCCATCGGTGCCGGGCAGAGCGTGGCGCTGGTCGGCGAGTCCGGCTCCGGCAAGACGCTGACCTGCCGCAGCATCCTCGGCATCCTGCCGCGCGGGGCGGAGGTCGCCGGCGGCTCCATCCTGTTCGGCCAAGGCGCCGAGGCGGTCGACCTGCTGCGCCTGTCCAAGGCCGGCCTGCGCGACATCCGCGGCAGCCGCATCTCGATGATCTTCCAGGAGCCGATGAGCGCGCTGTCGCCGCTGCACACCATCGGCGACCAGACCATGGAGGTGCTGCGGCTGCACGGCAACTGCAACCGCGCCGGTGCCCGCGAGCGCTGCCTCGCCATGTTCGAGCGGGTGGGCTTCCCCGATCCGGTCCGCGCCTTCCGCTCCTATCCGTTCCAGCTGTCGGGCGGCCTGCGCCAGCGCGCGATGATCGCCATGGCGATGGTCGCCCGCCCGCAGCTGCTGATCGCCGACGAACCGACCACCGCCCTCGACGTCACTCTCCAGGCCCAGGTGCTTGCCCTCATCAAGGAGCTTCAGGGCGAGACCGGCATGGCAGTGCTGCTGGTCACCCACGATCTGGGCGTCGTTGCCAACATGGCCGACGCCGTGGTGGTGATGCGCGCCGGCCGGGTAATGGAATCGGGCTGCTGCGCCGACGTCCTCGGCCGGCCGCTGCACGGCTACACCCGCAAGCTGATGGCCGCCGCCCCCTCCATCCCCGAGACGACCTGCGCGCACGGGTCGGGCGCCGTGCGCGACCCCATCCTGGAATTCCACGGCGTCGCCAAGACCTATGAACGCGGCAACGTCCGCATCCGCGCGCTCGACGGCGTCGATCTCTGCGTCGGCCGCGGCGAGACGCTGGCCATCGTCGGCGAGTCAGGATCAGGCAAGACGACGCTGGCGCGGCTGGCCATGCTGGCAGAGCGGCCGGATCCCGGCGGCCGCCTGCTGTTCCGGGCATCCGCCGGGGAACCGCCGCTCGACCTGCTTTCCGCCGCCGGGCCGGAGCTGACCGCCTACCGCCGCCGGGCCCAGATGGTGTTCCAGGACCCCTATGCCTCCCTCAGCCCACGGATGAGCGTCGGCGAGATCATCGCCGAGCCGCTGGCGATCCACGGCGTCTGCGGCCGCGGCGAGGGGCGCGAGCGGGTGCGGGCGCTGATGGCGCAGGTCGGCCTCGACCCCGCCTGGACCAACCGCTATCCCCACGCCTTCTCCGGCGGCCAGCGCCAGCGCATCGGCATCGCCCGTGCCCTGGCGCTCGACCCGCAACTGCTGATCTGCGACGAGCCGACCTCGGCGCTGGACGTCTCGGTCCAGGCGCAGGTGCTGGAATTGCTGGAATCGATCAAGCGGCGGCTCGGCCTCAGCCTGATGTTCATCTCGCACGATCTGGCGGTGGTGGCGCGGCTGGCCGACCGCGTCGCGGTGATGCGCGCCGGCCGGGTGATGGAGGAGGCGCCGCCGGCCATCCTGTTCTCCGCCCCGCTGCACCCCTACACCCGCGCGCTGATCGCCGCCTCGCCGGAACCGGACGTGAGCCGCCCGATCGACATCGCCACCGTGGCCTTGGGCGCCGGCCGCCCCGACCTGTGGCCCGAACCCTTCCGCCCGACCGCCGACGGCGCGCCGCCCCCGCTGGTGGAAGCAGCGCCGGGCCATTTCGTGAGGCGGGCGGCATGAGGACGTCCTTTCAACCCGCCGCTCTGAATCACCCTCTCCCCCCCGGGGAGAGGGAAGGGGCCCACCGCTTTGCGGTGGGAAGGGTGAGGGGGACGCGCGGCGGGATGCTCGCAAAAATCCTGCAACGCATCCCCCTCACCCTGACCCTCTCCCCGCTTTCGGCGGACCTTTGGTCCGCCTGTCGCGTCAGCGCAAACGAAGTTTGCGCGAGAGCGGGGGGGAGAGGGGATTGGGTCCTTGCGATAGGAACTCTCCTCCTCCTCACCCTCCTCCTCGCCACCCCCGCCGCCGCCTTCACCCCGCAGGATCCGCCGATGCTGGCGGACCAGGTGCGCTACGGCCTCATCCCCCCCGTCCGCCAGCGCATGCCGGACGAGCCGCTGATCGTCGATGTGGAGGCCAAGGGCCGCGACCTCGGCCGCTCCGGCGGCTGGATCCGCACCTTCATCACCCAGCGGCGCAACAGCCGCATCGCCGTGCTCTACGGCTATGCCCGGCTGGTCGGCTACACCGCCAAGCGCGAGATCGTTCCCGATATCCTGAAGGACTTCAAGGTCGTCGACGGCCGCGACTTCACCCTGACCCTGCGGGCCGGCCATCGCTGGTCCGACGGCGCCCCCTTCACCAGCGACGACATCCGCTACTGGTGGGAGGACGTCGCCAACAACCCGCTGCTGTCGCCGTCTGGCCCGCCGCGCTTCATGCTGGTGGACGGCAAGCCGCCCGAGGTCAGCTTCCCCGACGCGGTCACCGTCCGCTTCCGCTGGGACGAGCCGAACCCCTATTTCCTGCCGACGCTGGCCGCCGCCCGGCCGCCCTTCATCTACCGCCCGGCCCATTACCTGAAACGCTACCACGCCCGCTACACCGGCGAGGCGGAACTGGCGCCGCTGCTCGCCAAGTACAAGGTCCGCAACTGGGCGGCCCTGCACAATGCGCTGGACGACATGTTCCGGATGGAGAACCCGGACGAGCCGACGCTCCAGCCCTGGATGGCGATCTCCAAGGGCACCGGCACCCACCTGCTGTTCCAGCGCAATCCCTATTACCACCGCTTCGACAGCCGCGGCATGCAGCTGCCCTATGCCGACGGGCTGGACGTGACGGTGATGGCCGGCGGGCTGATCCCGGCCCAGGTCGCCACCGGCAAGGCCGACCTCCAGGCCGAAGGGCTGACCTTCTCCCAGGTGCCGGTCCTGGTGTCCGGGGAGCGGGAGGGCAACTACCGCACCCTGCTGTGGCCGGAGGGCAAGGCGGCGGAAATCGCCCTCTACCCCAACCTGAACTACAACGACCCGGTCTGGCGCGCCCTGCTGCGCGACGTCCGCTTCCGCCGCGCCCTGTCGCTCGGCATCGACCGCCGCATCATCAACCGCTCGCTCTTCTTCGGGCTGGCGCAGGAGAGCGGCGTCGACGTGCTGCCGAGCAGTCCGCTGTTCAAGCCGGAACGCAACGGCATCTGGACCGGCTACGACGCCAAGCGGGCGGCGGCCCTGCTCGACGAGATCGGGCTGAAGCGCAAACGCGGCGAGCTGTACCGCGAGCTGCCCGACGGCCGCCCGCTGGAGGTGATCGTCGAGACCGCCGGCGAGAAGTCGGAGATCTCCGACGCGCTCCAGATCATCGCCGAGACCTGGCGCGACATCGGCGTGCGGCTGCTGATGCGCACGGTGGACCGCGACGTGCTGCGCAACCGGGTCTATGCCGGCCAGACGATGATGGCGGTGTGGGGCGGCTGGGACAACGGCGTCCCCGACCCCGACAGCAGCCCGGAGGAGCTGGCGCCGATGACCCAGGAGAATTTCAGCTGGCCGAAATGGGGGCAGTATTACCAGACCTCCGGCAGCGCCGGCGAACCCATCGACATGCCGATCCCGCAGGAGCTGATGGACCTTGCCCGGCGCTGGCGCCACACCACCGACGAGACCGAACGCCGCGCCCTGTGGTCGGCGCTGCTCGACATCCACGCCGACCAGATCTTCGCCATCGGCGTGGTGTCGAAGACGCCGCAGCCGATCGCCGTCACCAACCGCCTGCGCAACGTCCCGGACAAGGGGCTGTGGCTTTGGGATCCCGGCGCCTATCTCGGCGTCTACCGCCCCGACGAGTTCTATTTCACCGACGCCCGCCCGGCCGATCCGGAACCGGCCGGCACCCACCGCGGGGAGAATTGACGGTCATGCTGCGCTTCATCCTGCACCGGCTGCTGGTGATGGTGCCGACGCTGGCCGTGGTGTCGATGCTGATCTTCCTGGTCATCAACCTGCCGCCCGGCGATTACCTGTCCAACCAGATCGCCGAGCTGCGCGCCACCGGCCAGGAGGCGGGACTGGCGAAGGCGGAGTTCCTGCGCCACGAATATGCGCTCGACCGCCCGGTCGCCGAGCAATACCTGATCTGGATCGGCGTCTGGCCGGGCCCGAACGGCTTCCACGGCCTGCTCCAGGGCGAGCTCGGCTGGTCGTTCGAGTTCAACAAGCCGGTGGCGGAGGTGGTGGGGGAGACGCTGTGGTTCACCGTCATCCTCAACCTCGCCGCCGTGCTGTTCGTCTATCTCGTGTCCTTCCCGCTGGGGGCGCTGGCGGCGATCCGCGCCAACAGCTGGGTCGACTATCTCGCCGCCGCCGTCGGCTATATCGGGCTGGCGACGCCCAACTTCCTCTTGGCGCTGATCCTGCTCTATTACGGCCAGAAATGGCTGGGCCTGCCGATCGGCGGGCTGGTTGACGCGAAGTACGAGGACCAGCCGCTCAGCTGGGCCAAGATCGGCTCGGTGCTCGAACACCTGATCATCCCCACCATCGTCATCGGCCTGTCCGGCACCGCCGCCATGGTGCGGCGCCTGCGCGCCAATTTGCTGGACGAGCTGGGCAAGCCCTATGTCGTCACCGCCAAGGCCAAGGGCGTGCCGCCGCTGCGCCGGCTGACCCGCTATCCGCTGCGCATGGCGCTGAACCCCTTCGTCTCCGACATCGGCTCGCTTCTGCCGTCGCTGGTGTCGGGATCGGTGCTGATCTCGGTCGTGCTCAGCCTGCCGACCATCGGCCCGGCCCTGCTGGAGGCGCTGCGGGCGCAGGACATCTTCCTGTCCGGCTTCATCCTGATGTTCATCTCGCTCTTGGTGCTGATCGGCATGCTGGTCTCCGACATCGCGCTGGCCCTGCTCGACCCCCGCATCCGCCTCGGCAAGGCGAGGAAGGCCCAGTCATGAAAGAGGAGGGCCTGAAGGGCGGGGGCATGAAGGCCCCGGTCGCGAGCGGCGGCGGCATAAGCGGCAGCACGGGCGGCAGCTGGGACCATTACGTCGACGACCGGCCCTATCCCGATCCGGCCGCGGCGGATGCCCCGGCCACCCGCTTCGACGCCCACGCCTCCACCGGTCGGCTGATGCTGCGGCGCTTCCTGCGCCACCGGCTGGCGGTGCTGGGGGCGCTGTTCCTCGGGCTGTCCTATCTCAGCCTGCCCTTCGTCGATTTCCTGGTGCCCTACGGCGCCAACGAACGCGACGTGGAGCATCTCTACGCCCCGCCGCAGGGCATCCACCTGTTCCACGAGGGGCGGTTCATCGGCCCCTTCGTCTACCCGACCACCGGCCGGCCCGACCTGAAGGACTATCGCTGGCGCTACGAGACCGACAGCAGCCGGCCGATGCCGCTGCAATTCCTCTGCCCCGGCGCGCCCTACCGCTTCCTGGGCCTGGTGGAATCGCGGGTCCGGCTGGTCTGCCCGCCGCCGGATGCCTCGCTGCATCTGCTGGGCACCGACCGGCTGGGCCGCGACATGCTCTCGCGCCTCGCCATCGGGGCGCAGCTGTCGCTGACCGTCGGGCTGCTGGGCATCGCCGTGTCCTTCGCCATCGGCATCACGCTGGGCGGCATGGCCGGCTATTTCGGCGGCTGGATCGACGCCGGGGTGCAGCGTCTGTCGGAGATCCTGAAATCCCTGCCGGAACTGCCGCTGTGGCTGGCACTGTCCGCCGCGGTGCCGGCGCAATGGTCGCCGGTGACGGTGTTCCTCTGCATCTCGGTCATCCTCGGCCTGCTCGACTGGCCGTCGCTGGCCCGCGCCGTGCGCTCGCGCTTCCTGGCGCTCCGCGAGGAGGATTTCGTCATGGCGGCGGAGCTGATGGGCGCCAGCCCGGCCCGCATCATCCGCCGCCACCTGCTGCCCAACTTCGCCAGCCACCTGCTGGCGAGCGCCACCCTGTCGATCCCGGCGATGATCCTGGGCGAAACGGCACTGTCCTTCCTGGGCCTCGGCCTGCGCCCGCCGGCGACCAGTTGGGGGGTGATGCTGAACGACGCCCAGAACCTTATGGCCGTGGAAACCTATCCATGGGTATCGTTGCCGATGCTCCCGGTGATCCTGGTAGTCTTGTCCTTCAACTTCTTCGGCGACGGGCTGCGCGACGCCCTGGATCCCTATCATGGCGACTGACCCGTCCGCCTGGTCGCCACTCATATATCAGAACGCATAAGGTGGTTGCCCTCTCCCCGCCGGAAGTCATATTGATGCGCAGCAAGATCCATGTGAGGGGTTCTGTCCAGGCTGGAGCCTTGCCGCCGGTGTCTGGACGAACCCGCAACCACCGGCGCCGAACCGGTTCCAAAGACAAGCACAGCGATCTGTTCCGCGACGGATTGTCGGTTCCGAAGCATTGCTGAAGCGGAGTGTCCGAGCATGCACCAGCCACAGCCGCCCCTTCGGGCCATCCATCCCGACCGGACACCGCCGCGCATCCTGCTCTACAGCCACGACACCTTCGGGCTCGGCCATCTGCGGCGGTCACGGACGATCGCCCAGGCGCTGGTGTCGGCCTTTCCCGACGCCTCCGCGCTGATCCTCACCGGCTCGCCGGTCGCCGGCCGCTTCGATTTCCCGGAGCGGGTCGACCATGTGCGCCTGCCCGGCGTGGTGAAGCAGCCCGACGGCGGCTACACCGCCCGCAACCTTGGCCTGCCGATCGAGGAGACCACCGCCATCCGGGCGGAGATCATCCGCGCCACCGCCCGCGCCTTCCGCCCGACGCTGGCGATCGTCGACAAGGAACCGACCGGCCTGCACGGCGAATTCCTGCCGGCGCTGGAGGAGATGCGGGCCAGCGGCAACACCCGCGTGGTGCTGGGCCTGCGCGACGTGCTCGACGCTCCTGAAGCCCTCCAGCCGGAATGGGAGCGCAAGGAGGCGGTCGCCGCCATCGAACGCTATTACGACCAGCTCTGGATCTACGGCCTGCCGGAGGTCTACCGCCCGCTCGACGGCCTCGACCTGCCGGCGGAGATCGCGGCACGGGTGCGCTACACCGGCTATCTGCGCCGCGAACCGTCGGAAGGGGGCGGCGCCGTCCAGGCCGCGGACAGCCTGATGGCGCCGCCCTATGTGCTGGTGACGCCCGGCGGCGGCGGCGACGGGGCGGCCCTGGTCGACTGGACCATCGCCGCCTATGAGAGCGATCCCGATCTCGCCCCCAACGCCCTGATCGTCTACGGCCCCTTCCTGGAGGATGCCCGCCGCCAGGAATTCGCCGCCCGCATCCGTCCGCTGAAGGGCAGGGTGGAGACCATCAACTTCCATTCCCGCATGGAGGATCTCTATGCCGGGGCCATCGGCGTGGTGGCAATGGGCGGTTACAACACCTTCTGCGAGATCCTGTCCTTCGACAAGCCGTCGGTCCTGGCCCCGCGCACCCGTCCCCGCCTGGAACAGCGTATCCGCGCCGAGGCGGCGGAGGAGCTGGGCCTGCTGCGCACGCTGGATTGCGACCGCGACGGCGCCGACCCGCGGGCGATGGCCGACGCCATCCGCGCCCTGTCCAGCCAGCCGCCGCCCTCGGCCAGTCCGCTGCCCGGCCTGCTCGGCGGGCTGGAGCGCATCGTCGACCTGACGCGCGAAGTGCTGGCTACGGAACCGGCAGCCGACCGCAATACTCCCGTCACCTCGATCCGCCGCGCGGCGGAACGGCTGTCCCGCGCCATGGCAGGCAAGCGCGCATGACCGACACGGGAACGGACGGCGGCCTGCCGTCCTCCATGGTTTCGCAAGCCGTGCCGTCCAAGATCGCACCGTTGAAGATCGCCGTGGTGGTGAAGGGCTACCCCCGCCTGTCGGAGACCTTCATCGCGCAGGAGTTGCTGGCCCTCCAGCAGCGCGGCATCGATCTGGCGATCTGGTCGCTGCGCCACCCGACCGACAGCCGCCGCCACGCCATGCACGACCGCATCACCGCCCCGGTCCATTACCTGCCGGAATATCTGCGCGACGAGCCGGCCCGCGTCCTGCGCGCGCTCGGCCGCCTGATCCTCGGCCACCCGGCCGGGCTGGCGCGCACCACGGCGGCCTGGCTGCGCGACCTGAGGCGCGACCGCACCACCAACCGCGGCCGCCGCTTCGGCCAGGCCCTGGTGCTGGCGGCGGAGCTGCCGGCCGACGTGCCCTTCCTCTACACCCATTTCCTGCACACGCCCGCTTCGGTCGGGCGCTATGCCGCCGCGATCCGCGGCATCGGCTGGGGCTTTTCCGCCCATGCCAAGGACATCTGGACGACGCCGGAGTGGGAGAAGCGCGAGAAGCTGGCCGACGCCCGCTTCGGCGCCACCTGCACCGCCGTCGGTGCCGCCCATCTGCGCGGGCTGGCCGCCGATCCCAACCGCATCGACCTCGTCTATCACGGCCTCGACCTCTCCCGCTTCCCCGCCCCGCCGGACCGCACCGACGCCCCGGCCCGCGACGGCTCCGCCCCTACCCTTGCGGTGGAGATCCTGTCGGTCGGCCGGCTGGTGGAGAAGAAGGGCTATGACCGGCTGCTCGACGCGCTGGCGATGCTGCCGGACGGGCTGCACTGGCGGCTGGTCCATATCGGCTCCGGCGACCTGAAGCAGTCCCTGCGCGCCCAGGCCGAGCAGCTCGGCCTGTCCGAACGCATCGAGTGGCGCGGCGCCCAGGATCAGGCGACGGTGATCCAGGCGCTGCGCCATGCCGACCTGTTCGTGCTGACCAGCGTGGTGGCCGGCGACGGCGACCGCGACGGCCTGCCCAACGTCCTGATGGAGGCGGCGAGCCAGCGCCTCGCCATCCTCTCCACCGCCGTATCGGCCATCCCGGAATTCATCACCGACGGCACCCACGGCCTGCTGACCGATGGCAGCCCGCCCGCCATCGCCACGGCACTGGAACGGCTCGCTACCGACCCGGCGCTCCGCCTGCGTCTTGGCGAGGCCGCCCATGGCCGCCTGCGCGCCGAGTTCGGCATGACCGCCGGCATCGACCGCCTCGTCCGCCGCCTGGAGGAGGCCGCGGCGTGACCACTCCGCCCATCGCCGCACCCCGAATTGCCTTTTACGCCCCGCTGAAGCCGGTCGACCACCCGATCCCCTCCGGCGACCGCCAGATGGCCCGCCTGATCCTGCGCGCGCTGGAGGCGCTTGACCCGGCGGAGATTGGCCCGGTGGAGGTGGCGAGCAGCCTGCGCGTCTATGACGGTGCCGGCGATCCCGCCGTTCAGGCCCGCCTGACCGCCGCCGCCGCCGCCGAATGCGACCGGCTGCTGTCGCTCTACGCCGCCGAGCCGGACCGCCGCCCGGTGCTGTGGCTCAGCTACCATGTCTATTACAAGGCCCCCGACCTGATCGGCCCGGCCGTCGCCCGCCGCCTCGGCATCCCCTATGTCGTCGTCGAGGCCACCCGCGCCCGCAAGCGCCTGACCGGCCCCTGGTCCGCCTTCGCCGCCGCCGCCGAGTCCGCCATCGAGGCGGCCGACCTCGTCCTCTGCGTCAGCGCCCGCGACCGGCAGGCGGTGGAGGCCTATGGTCCGCCCGGCCAGCGGGTGGCGATGCTGCCCCCCTTCCTCGACCTGCCACCCGCCCCGGACGACAGGGAGCCGGGCTCGCCGCCCCGGCTTCTGACCGTCGCCATGATGCGGCCGGGCGACAAGCTGGCCTCCTACCGCCTGCTGGCCGGCTCCCTGTCCCTGCTGACCGCCCGTCCCTGGACTCTCGACATCGTCGGCGACGGCCCGGCGGCGGCGGAGGTTTCGGCACTCTTCGCCCCCTTCGGCCCCCGCGTGACATTCCACGGCGCCTGCGCGCCCGCCGACCTCGCAGCCCACTACCACAGCGCCGACCTGCTGGTCTGGCCCGGCCTGAACGAGGCCTTCGGCATGGTCTATCTGGAGGCTCAAGCGCACGGCGTGCCTGTGCTCGCCGTCGACAATGCCGGCACCGGCACCGTCATCCGCGACGGCCTCTGCGGCCGCCTGACCGGCCCGGCCTGCCAAGACTTCGCCGCCGCCCTGTCCGCCCTGCTGGCCGATCCGCCGGCCCTGCGCGCGCTCGGCCGAAGCGCCCGCTCTTACATCGAGACCCACCACGCCCTGCCCATGGCGGCCCAACGCCTGCGCGCGCTGCTGAGCGGCCTGCTGCCATGATCCGCTTGGCTTTCCTGCGCCACGGCATCACCGCCTGGAACCGCGAGGGCCGCATCCAGGGCCGCACCGACATCCCGCTCGACCCGGAGGGCCGCGACCGCCTCGCCGGCCTGACCCTGCCGCCGGACTGGCGCGACGCCACCCTGCACGCCAGCCCGCTCTCCCGCGCCGTGGAGACCGCCACCCTCCTCGGCCACGGCCGTCCCGTCCACACCGACCCGCGCCTGATCGAGATGGACTGGGGCGCCTGGGAGGGCCGGCGCGGCCACGACCTGCGCGCCGACCCCGCCAGCGGCTACCGCGACCTCGAACACTGGGGCTGGGACTTCCGCCCCCCCAACGGCGAAAGCCCGGCCGACGTGCGCGAGCGGTTGACGGCTTGGCTGAAGGACTTGCCCCCTCTCCCCTCCCAGCATCAATCCCCTCTCCCCCCCGGGGAGAGGGTTAGGGTGAGGGGGACGCGTGGCGAGGATTATTGGGCAAGGCACGCAATGCATCCCCCTCATCCCGACCTTCTCCCCGGGGGGGAGAAGGAGATTCATTCCCCCCACCTCATCGTCACCCACATCGGCGTGATCCGCGTCGCGCTGGCGCTCGCCTGGGGCTGGGACTTCCGCGGCCCGCCGCCGGTGCCGGTCAAGCGCAACCGCCTCTACGCCATGACGCTTGCCGACGACGGCACGCTCCGCCCAACCGGCCCAAAAGAAGGCCTGCGCCTGTCATGAAGCTGCTGATCGCCGTCACCCATCTGCTCGGCACCGGCCATCTCAGCCGCGCGCTGGCCCTGGCCGAGGCCTTCTCCGCCCGCGGCTGGCGCGTCGATGTCGCCAGCGGCGGCCGTCCCGCCCCCCATCTCGAAACCGGCAACGCCACCCTGCACCAGCTGCCGCCCCTGGCGAGCGACGGCGCCGACTTCGCCACCCTGCTGGGCACCGACGGCCGCCCTGCCGATGCCGGCCTCTTCGCCGCCCGGCAGGCGATGCTGACCGGCCTGCTCGACAGTCGGCAGCCCGATGTGCTGATCACCGAACTCTTCCCCTTCGGCCGCCGCGCGCTGGCCACCGAGTTCGACGCCCTGCTGGAGCGCGCCCGCGGCCTGCCCCAACCGCCGCTGACGCTGGCGTCGGTCCGCGACATCCTGGCCCCGCCCTCCAAGCCAAAGCGCGTCGCCGAGACCGAACAGCGGCTTCTGCGCTTCTACGACGGCGTGCTGGTCCATTCCGACCCCGCCCTGATCCCGCTGGAGGACAGCTGGCCGCTGACCCCGGCGATGAAGCCGCTGCTGCGCTACACCGGCTTCGTCGTCCCGCCGCCGCCCGTCCCCGACGACGGAACGGACGGGCAGGGCGAGATCCTGGTCACCGCCGGCGGCGGCCCGGTCGGCCGCCCGGTCTTCGAGGCCGCAGCCCTGTGCGCCGCATCCGCCGCCCTGCCGCAGCGCTGGCGCCTGCTGGTGGCGAAGGGCGACGCGGCGCTGGCCGACCGGCTGCGCGTCCTGGCCCCGCCCGACCGCCTGCTGGTGGAACCGGTGCGTCCCGACTTCCGCGCCCTGCTGGGCCGCGCTGCCGCTTCCCTCGGCCGCTGCGGCTACAACACCGCGCTCGACTGCCTGACAGCCGGTGTGCCCAGCGTCTTCTGCCCGTTCGAGGACGGCAAGGAGGTCGAACAGACCATCCGCGCCACCATCCTGGCCCGTCAGCCCGGCATCGCCACCCTGCGCGAGGCCGACCTCACCCCCGACAGCCTCGCCAAAGCGTTGCAGTCCGTGCTGGGTGCCCGCATCCCGCCGCTCAGCCCCAACGCGCTGGCCGGTGCCACGCGTAGCGTGGAGATCGTCGAAGCCCTGCTGACGGAGAAGACGTCATGACGAGCTGGACCGCAGTTGAGGACGAACTGGCCCGCTGGACCGACCTCGGCCGCCACTGCCCCCTGTGGCTGCGCGACGACGATGCGGTCGCCGCCAGCCCGCAGCTCGACCGGTTGCTGAATCGCTGCGCCCGGGCCGGCATCCCCCTCGGCCTCGCCGTCATCCCGGCCGACGCCGAACCCTCGCTCGCCGACGCACTCGCCGACGCACTCGCCGGCCATGCCTTCGTCACCCCGCTGGTCCATGGCTGGTCCCACACCGACCACGCCGCCCCCGGCAGGAAGAAGTGCGAGTTCGGCCCGGAACGTCCGCCCGAGATCCGTCGGGCCGAGGCCGGACGCGGCCTGTCCACCCTGCGCGCCCTGTTCGGGGACCGCGTTCTGCCGCTGTTCGTCCCGCCCTGGAACCGCATGGCCCCCGACATGCCGGCCTGCCTGTCGGCATCCGGCTACCGCGCCGTCTCCGCCTTCGGCCCGTCTCCGGCGAAGCAGGACGGCATCGTCTGGGTCAACACCCACCTCGACCTGATCGACTGGCGCGGCACCCGCTCCGCCGTGCCGCTCGACGCGCTGCTCGACCTGCTGTGCCGCGAACTGCGCGACCGGCGCGAGGGGAGGCGGAACCCTGCCGAGCCCATCGGCCTGCTGACCCACCACCGCGTGCATGATGAGGCGATCTGGGATCTGCTGGACCGCCTGCTGGAGCGGCTGGCAGTACATCCGGCGCTGGAGTGGCCGGATATCGGGAGCTTGGTGTAGCGGCGTGGCGATCCGCGTCAAACCGGCGGCCAATGGATTGCGGCCGATGGACTGCACCGGAGCGCCGCCTTACCCTGCGCCCTTACCCTGCACCGAGTCCGCGCCGCCGTTCCACAGGGAGACCGTGATGACCGACCACCGCCAGACCCGCGCCGCCTTCGCCGATCTCCACACCGACGGCTGCTTCGTCATTCCCAACCCCTGGGACGTCGGCAGCGCCCTGATGCTGGAACATCTCGGCTTCCGTGCGCTGGCGACCACCTCGGCGGGGTTCGCCTTCTCACGCGGGCTTCCCGATACCGATTGGGCGGTGCCCTGCGCGGACATGCTGTCCCACATCGCCGACATCGTCCGGGCGACCGCCCTGCCGGTGAATGCCGACTTCGAATCCGGCTACGCCCACGACCTCGACGGGCTGGCCCGCAACCTGCGGCTCTGCGCCGACACCGGCGTCGCCGGCCTGTCGGTCGAGGACGCCACCGGCGACCCGGCGAAGCCGCTGTACGATTTCGATCAGGCCGTCGAGCGCATTGCCGCGGCGGCGGAGGCGCTGCGCGGGACGGGCGTGCTGCTGACCGCCCGCTGCGAGGCCGTGCTGGTCGACCATCCGGCCGCCGTCGAGGAGGTGATGCGCCGGCTGCCGGCCTATGCCGCGGCGGGCGCCGACGTGCTCTATGCGCCGGGTCTGCGCACGCCCGAAACCATCCGGGCGGCGGTCGAGGCGGTGGCACCCAAGCCGCTCAACCTGCTGGTCTCGGCGCCGATCGGCTTGACGGTGGAGCAGATCGCCGGATTGGGCGTGCGGCGGATCAGCCTGGGCAGCGCGCTCAGCCGCGCCGCCTGGGGCGGCTTCCTGCGGGCGGCACGGATGCTGGCCGATCACGGCCGGTTCGACGCGCTTGCCGAGGCCGAACCGTTCGACGCTCTCAACGGTTTCTTCCGGACGCAGGGCCGGAACAGGCGATCGGACTGAAAACGAAAAAAGCCGGCCCGTGCCTTTCGACGCGGACCGGCCCCATCATGCGGTAGAAGCGCCGCCCCCTTACGCCGCGTGGTCGGTGATGAAACCGGTGGCGGTGCCCAGGTTGGCGGTGCCGTGGGTCAGGTGCAGCAGGAAGTTCTCCGTGCCTTCGTTGGCGTTGTTGTCGCCGTTGATGTGCACGGTGACCGTCTTGGTGGTCTCGCCCGGCTGGAAGGTCAGGCTGCCGTGGGCGGCGGTGTAGTCGCTGCCGGCCTTGGCGGTGCCGTCCTCGGTCGCGTACTCGATGGTGGTGGCGGTGGTGACCGCCTTCGCCAGCTGCACGGTGAAGACCGCCTCGTCGCTGCCGGCGACGGTGCCCGAGCTGCCGGAGTTGGCCGCCAGGCCCGCCTTGATGATGTTCATCTTGGTCGGATCGACGGTCTTGTAGTCGTCCTGCAGCAGGCCGCCGACGTCGCCCGATTCCGGCGTCCACGCCCAGTAGGTCCAGTTCATGCCCTGCTGGCCGGCGGCCAGATCGCTCTTGCCGTCCAGGTTCCAGTCGCCGTTCATGTACTTGATCAGCGTGCTGGCCCAGGTCTGCTCGGCGGCGCTGTTCATCTGGCCGCCGAACTCGCCGACCAGGATCGGGGCGATGTTGTTCTTGTAGATGTAGCCCCACATGCTGTCGTACTGGGCCGGCAGGTTGTTCGGATAGTTCGGATCCGACAGCCAGCTGAACTGGCCGACGCTCTGGCCGTAGGCGTGCGGCGAATAGACCAGCTTGTTGGGAGTGTCGAACTCGATGGGATGGTTCTTCACGCCGGCCAGCGTGCTGCTCCACTCCGTGCCCTCGACCAGCAGCAGCCAGTCCTTGTTGACCGACTGGATGGAGTTGCCGATGCGCTCGGCCGCCGCGGCCCAGTCAGTGGCCTGATTGCCGTCACCCCAGGTGGCGGACACGCTCGGCTCGTTGTGCAGGTCGGCGCCGATCACCGCGTCGTTGCCGGCATAATGCTTGGCCAGCATCTGCCAGTCCGCAATCACCTTAGATTCGGGGTTGTTGTCGGTGTACCACAGCCCGTGCTCGTTGGTGCCGGCGCCGCCGTCGTTGCGGTGGTGGTCGAGGATCACCTTGATGCCGTTCTTGCCGGCATAGTCGATGACCTTGTCATAGACCTCCAGCCGGGTCAGGCCCTTCAGGTCCGGGTTCTTCGAATAGTCGATGCCGTTGGTGACCGCCGTGCTGTCGAACATGTCGTCGGCCCAGGTCAGGCGGATGACGTTGAAGCCCAGGCTCTTCATGCTGTCGATGTGGTGCTGGTAGCTGTCGGCCCACAGCCCCGACGGCACGTAGTTGTAGCCCTCGCCGCCGAACCAGTTGACGCCGGTCAGCCGGACGTTGTTGCCGCTCTCGTCGACGATCTGGTTGCCGTTGGTGTGCAGGAAGCCGTTGATCGAGCTGCTGCTCTTCACCATGCCCGGATCGGACACCGTGACGTTGCCGACCGTCAGCGACAGCGAGGCATCGCCGCTGCCGGCATTGCCGGTCGAACCACCCGTGCTGCCACCCGTGGAACCGCCCGTGCTGCCCCCGGTGGAGCCGCCAGTGGAGCCCCCCGCCGACCCGGTGGAGGCGGCGAAGTGGCTGGCGTCCAGCTTGGCGGTCAGCGTGGCGTCCCAATAGAGGTCGGTGGTGGCGCCCAGGTCGGCGCCGTCGGCGGTGCGGTGGACCGACATGGCGGCGTCGGTGGCCGCCACGGTCTTGCCGTCGACGCTGACGCTGTGGACGTACAGGTTGCGGTCGGCGCCGTCGATCACGGCGTCGTTGTCGTACTTCACCTCGACCGCGTGGGCCTTGCCCTGCGCCAGATCGGCGGTGAACTTGTAATCCTTGGCGTCGGTGCCGGTGGCCGTGCCTTCGCCGATCTGCTTGCCGTCGACCAGCACGGTGAAGTGCGCGCCTTCACCGGCGGCCGCATTGCCGGCGGCGTTCACGGTGATGACGTTCTGGGCGGTGCCGGCGGCCGGCGCGGCGGGGGCGGCCGGAGCAGCCGGGGCGGCGGTCTGGGCACCGCCGAAATAGCTGGCGGGGGTGCTGAAGGTCAGCGCGCCGTCCCACCACATGGCTTCCTGGCCGGCCTGGGTCGGCGCCGGGGCGGCATCGTCATAGCGCTCATAGATGGCGTCGGTCGGCTTCAGCGTGTGGCCGTTGACCTCGATCGACTGGACGTAAAGGTCGCGATAGGCGCTGGTCGCGGTGTCGTTGTCGTAAACGACCTGGATCTTGTGCGCCGTGTTCGCCGCAAGGTCGGCGGTGAAGCTGTATGCCTTCGACGAGGGGTCGGCCGCATTGGCCGAACCGACCTCCTGACCATCCACCAGAAGCTTGAAATGCGGCGCGACGCCATCCAGGGACTGGCCGTAGGCGTTGACGACGATCTTGCTCGGCGCGGTGGTCGTGCTCATGACTTCAATCCTATGTCCGTTGTGTTGAAGCCATGCTGGGGCTTCAATGGTTAACGAAACCTTTCCAAATCCGTTTAACTTTTCTCGAACCTTGTGGCAAATTTGGCCCAGCCCGTCACAGGGGGGTTCAAGGGGGAGGGATCAGATCAGCGAACTATATCCCATCATGGTCACAGGGTTGCGCACCACTCCAGCAGTCTTATTTCTGAAAGTTCAATATCTACTTTTCCTTTCCTGACTTTGCAAAGTCGATCTCAAAAGACATAGATGCGGCTTACCGATACCTTTTCCGCACATACGCATCATTCTTTCAAAAATACCGCGAGATGATGGCAGATGTGAGCCATATATACTGATCCATTCGGGCACTGGATTGATAGAAACCCGCCGGTCAGAATTACAGCCACAGGGGTAAGACAAAATCGCGAACGGCCTTTTTCGCTTGCAAGAAAGTTAAGAACCGTGAGGACACTGCGTCGTGCGACCTTGCCGCGAGGCGATTTATTAAAGGATAATATTCCTTTTTTGTCGCGCCGTCCCCCGGCGGCGCAATCCTGCGTCACTCCGGGATGAGGGTGGCGGCCTGACGTTCCCGTTCGCATCCGCTCGCGGACAGTTCCCTCTTCACCGTCGCCCTGTCCGTCCCGCTGCGGTTCTGGCTCATCTTCCGCTTGGCGTCGATCCGGGTGATCGGCATCCGCACACCGACGATGCCGCGCAACTGTGCCCGGACGAAGTCGGGTGGAGCATCGCCAACGGCCCAGGGCTGCGGGCGCGACGCCTCGTGAAGGCTGGTCAGGCGCGTGACGACCTCCAGCAGCCGCTCGGCATCCTCGAAGAACTCGACCGGGCCATAGGCGTGGACGGCCACATAGTTCCAGGTCGGAACGACCTTGCCGTCCCGGCTCTTGCCCTCGTACCAGGATGGGGTGACATAGGCGTCCGGCCCCATGAAGATCGCCAGGGCCTCCGCCGCCGGCGTCTCCCTCCACTGCGGATTCGCCTTCGCCAGATGACCGTAGAGCGTGCCCATCCCGCCCTCGTCGGCAGCGAGGAACAGGGGCAGGGGGGAGCACACCAACTCGCCGGCCACGGTCGTGACCAGATTGGCGAGCCCGGCGGCCCGCATCGTCTCATGGATGAAAGGCAGGTCGGTCTCGCGGAACGCGGCGGGGATATACATTCGGGCCTCCTTGCCGGGACAAAATTCGTCGGGATGGAGTTTCCGGGAAAACTGGCCCACATTGAACGGCCAGTTTCCCTCTTTCCGACCGGTCCAGTCGATGTCCACGCTTCCACAGCCGGATGGGGTCAGGACCATCGCGTCCCGGATCGGCGACGCGATCAGGGCCCAGATCGCCGATGGCGTTTATCCGCCCGGCGCGCGCCTGCCGTCGTCACGCGCGCTTGCCGCCGACCTCGGCGTGTCCCGCACGACGGTGACGGCCGCCTATGAACAGCTCGCCGCCGAGGGCTATCTGGAGGTGAGGCAGGGCGCAAGGCCCCAGGTCCCAAAAGGTCTGAGACCGGCTGGCCTGAGACTTGATAGCCTGAGACCCGATGACCTGAAAACGGCGCCGCCGGACACCGGCGCGCCTCTACCCCGGCTTTCGGAATTCGGGCGGCGGCTGGCCGGCCTTCCCCTGCACCATCCCGCCGAAACCGGTGGGCCCGTCATCGACTTCCGCTATGGCGAACTCGCCGCGTCGGATTTCCCCACCCTCACCTGGAAGCGGGCCGTCGATGCCGCCATCCTGCGCCGTCCCTCCCGCCTCCGTTATGGCGATCCGTCCGGCTCGCCCGAACTCCGCTCGGCCCTGCAGGCCTATCTCTGGCGGGCGCGGGGGCTGCGTTGCGATCCCGACCAGATCATCGTGGTGAACGGGTCGCAGCAGGGCCTCGACCTGTGCGTGCGGCTGCTGCTCGATCCCGGAGAGGCGGCGGTCATCGAGGACCCGTGCTATGCGGCGGCGCGCGACATCCTCGTCGCCACCGGCGCCCGGCTGGTCCCGCGGATGGTGGATCGGGAAGGGATGCGCACGGAAGGGCTGCCGCCCGCCCGTCTGGCCTATGTGACGCCGTCCCACCAGTTCCCGCTCGGCAGCGTCATGTCGGTCAGCCGCCGGCAGGATCTGCTGGCCTGGGCGCAGGCCTGCGGGGCCACTGTCATCGAGGACGATTATGACGGCGAATATCGTTTCGACGTCGCCCCAATCCCCACCCTGCAAAGCCTGGACGGGGCCCTGGATGAGGCCGGAACCGTCATCTATCTCGGCACGGTGTCGAAGACGCTCTCGCCGGCCTTGCGGCTCGGCTACCTCGTGGTTCCGCGGCCGTTGATCCAGGCCTTCCGTGCGGCGAAACGGCTGGCGGACCGCCACACGCCGGCCCTGGAACAGAGCGCCCTGGCGGATCTGCTCGCCAGCGGCGCCTATGAACGGCACGTCCGGCGGGTGCGGCGGCGCAACGGGGAGCGGCGCGCCGCCCTGCTGGCCGCCTTGCGGACCCGGTTGGGCGACGGGGTCAGGGTGGAGGGCGCCGAGGCCGGGCTGCATGTCGTCGCCTGGCTCACCCGCTTCCCGCTGGAGCGGGAGGCAATGATCGTGTCGGCGGCGCGGGCGGCGGGTGTGGGCGTGTACCCCATCACCCCGCTCTACGACCCGTCATCCCTCTCCGGCCGCCCGGACTCCGGCCGTCCGAACCATCCCGGTCTGGTGATCGGCTATGCCGGCCTGGAGGACCGCGAGATCGCCCAGGGGATCGAACGGCTGGGCGCCGCCCTCGAAACCCTTGCCGAATCCCGGGCCGAATCCCGGGCCGACGAAGACACGCCGCTCAGCGCGCCTCGACCATGCCGATGAACTGCGCCAGTTCCGGCGTGGACGGCCGGTCGAACAGTTCGGCCGGCGGTCCCTGTTCGGCGATGCGGCCGCCATGCATGAAGACCAGCCGGTCGCAGACCTCGCGGGCGAAGCGCATCTCGTGCGTCACCAGGATCAGCGTCATGCCCTCTTCCGCCAGCTTGCGCACCACGCCCAGCACCTCGGCGACCAGTTCGGGGTCGAGCGCCGAGGTGATCTCGTCGCACAGCAGCACCTTGGGCGCCATCGCCAGAGACCGGGCGATGGCGACGCGCTGCTGCTGGCCGCCCGACAGCTGCGACGGGTAGGCGTCGAACTTGTGGCCCAGCCCGACCTTGGCCAGCGCCGCTTCCGCCGCGGCGCGGGTGGTGGCCTTGTCCTGCTTCTTCACCACCTTCAGCGCCAGCATGACATTCTCGCCGGCGGTCAGGTGGGGGAACAGGTTGAACTGCTGGAACACCATGCCGACCTTCTGGCGCAGCGCCCGCAGGTCGATCTGGCCGGGGTCGACGCATTCGCCGTCGACCTCGATGACGCCGCCATCGATGCGCTCCAGCCCGTTGATGCTGCGCAGCAGGGTGCTCTTGCCCGAGCCGCTGCGGCCGATCATGGCGACGACCTGTCCCTCCTCCACCGCCATGTCGACGCCCTTCAGCACCTCCACCGGGCCGAAGGACTTGCGGATGGCGGAGAGCTTCACCAGTGGTGTCTTAACGGGCGACATTCAGCTTCCTTTCCAGCGCCTTGGCCGACAGCGACAGCGGGTAGCACAGGGCGAAATAGATCAGCCCGACCAGCCCGTAGACCAGGAAGGGCTGGAAGGTGGCGTTGGTGATCATGGTCCCGGCCTTCGTCACCTCGACGAAGCCGATGATGGAGGTCACCGCCGTGCCCTTCACCACCTGCACCGAGAATCCGACGGTCGGCGGCACGGCGATGCGCAGCGCCTGCGGCAGGATGACGTGGCGCATCTGCTCGGGAAACGTCATGGCGAGGCTGGCCGAGGCCTCCCACTGGCCCTTCGGCACCGCCTCGACGCAGCCGCGCCAGATCTCGGCGAGATAGGCGGCGGTGAACAGCGTCAGCCCGACGGCGGCCGAGGTCCAGGCCGAGGTCTCGATGCCGATCAGCGGCAGGGCGAAGAAGACGATGAACAGCTGCATCAGCAGCGGCGTGCCCTGGAACACCTCGATGAACAGCCGGGCTGCGACGCGCAGCGGCGGCACCGGCGACACGCGGGCGACCAGCAGCAAGAGCCCGGCCACCCCGCCGGAGACGAAGGCGATCAGCGACAGCAGCACCGTCCAGCGCGCCGCCAGCAGCAGGTTGGACAGGATGTCCCACAGGGTGAAGTTAAGCACGCGACACCCCCTTGGCGAACATCCGCTGCCCCATCAGGCTGAAGACCCAGCGCAACCCCACCGCCAGCGCCAGATACAGCGCGGTCGCCAGGAAATAGACCTCGAAGGGCCGGAAATTGCGGGATTGGATGAAGTTGGCGGCGAAGCTCAGCTCCTCCGCCGCGATCTGCGAGCAGACCGACGAGCCCAGCATGACGATGACGATCTGGCTGGTCAGCGCCGGCCAGATCTTCGCCATCGCCGGCCCCAGCACGACATAGCGGAAGATCTGCGGCCCGGTCATGCCTAGGCTGGCCCCGGCCTCGATCTGGCCCTTCGGCGTCGCCTCGATGCCGGCGCGGATGATCTCGGTCGAATAGGCGCCGAGATTGATGACCATCGCCAGCACCGCCGCCTGCCACTCAGCCAGCCGGATGCCGAGCGACGGCAGCCCGAAGAAGATGAAGAACAGCTGCACCAGGAAGGGCGTGTTGCGGATCAGCTCGACATAGGCGCCGACGACGAGCGCCAGCGGCTTCACCGTCGAGGTCCGCGCCGCCGCCCCGCCGACGCCGAGCGCCACGCCCAGCACCGTGCTGACCGCGGTCAGCGCCACGGTGGTCACCACCCCGTCCACCAGCACGGGCGTGTAGTCCAACAGGGACGAGAAATCGAAACTGTAGGCCATGGAAGATGCCCCGTGCCGGTGGAAAGGTGACGCGGATCACAGATCCTTCGGCAGCGGCGCGTGCAGCCACTTCTTGGCGATGTCGTTCAGCGAGCCGTCGTCCTTCGCCTTGGCGATGATGGCGTTGACCTTCTCCAGCAGCGGCCCCTCGTTCTTGTTCAGCCCGACGAAGCAGGGGGAATTCTTGATCAGGAACTTCAGGATCGGCTGGCGTGGCGGGTTGCGTTCGAAGATGGCGGCGGCCACGACGTTGCCGGTGGCGACCAGCTGCACCTGCCCCGACAGGAAGGCGGAGATGGTGCCGTTGTTGTCCTCGTAACGGCGGACGGTGACCTTGTCGGTGACGATCTTCGACAGCTCGATGTCCTCGACCGAGCCGCGGGTGACGCCGACGGTCTTGCCTTCCAGGTCTTCCGGCTTCTCGGCCTTGATGTCGTCGGGGCCGAAGACGCCGTTGAAGAAGGGGGCGTAGGCGGTGGAGAAATCGATGACCTTCTCGCGCTCGGCATTCTTGCCCAGGCTGGAGATCACCAGATCGACCTTGCCGGTGGTCAGGTAGGGGATGCGGTTGGTGCTGGTCACCGGCACCAGCTCCACCTTGGCGCCCATTTCCTTGGCGATCAGGGTGGCGGTGTCGATGTCGTAGCCGACCGGCTTCAGGTCGGTGCCGACCGAGCCGAAGGGCGGGAAGTCCTGCGGAACGGCGACGCGCAGCACCTTTTCCTTGGCGATGCGCTCCAGCGCGTCGGCTTTTGCATGGGTGGGGGCGAGCGCCCCGGCCAGAACCGCCGTGGCAAGGCCGAGAGCACCCAGAATCTTGGCGAACCGCATGGCACCTGATCTCCGAACCGAAAGACGATGAGCCTCCCTTTTCAAACCATGTGCCACTTTCGTCCTACGAATTCCGGTGCGGGCCAAAGGGCGGAAATGTTACGGTTATCCCGATTTCTGGCATATCTGTTACAGTTGTAACGTCACTTAAGCTGCGCTCAAGCTGTCCGTTTTTTGTGCAAACATCGAGATTACGAGGCGATCCGCCCATGAAACAGGCAGCAAAACAGATGGGAAAACAGGCAACCCAGGGGACGGAGACCGCCGACCCGTCACTGACCGCCCGCATCCGCGACCGCTACGGCGATCTCAGTCCTATGGAGCGGCAGCTCGCAGACGTGATCCTCGCCTGTCCGGGCGAACTGTCGGGCTATTCGGCGACCGAACTGGCCGGCCGGGCCGGCGTGTCGAAGATGACGGTGTCGCGTCTGGTCCGCCGCCTCGGCTATGCCGGCTTCGAGGAGGCGCGTCTGGCCGCCCGGCGCGGCGGCGATTGGGGTTCGCCCCTGTTCCTGCTGCCGCCCGGCGGCCCGGCGGCGGTTGTCGACGGCGATCCGGCGCCGCTGGAGGCGCATTTCCAGCGCAGTGCCGAGGCGCTCGCCGCCACTGCCCGCCAGACCGACCCGGCGATGCTGGCCCAGGCGGCCCGCGCGCTCGCCGACGCCCGGCGGATCTGGGTCTGCGGCGCGCGCAACAGCGCCTTCCTGGCCGGCTATGCCCGCTGGCAGTTCATCCAGGTCCGCGGCGAGGTCCACCAGCTGGCAGCCGCCGGCGAGACGATGGCGGAGACGCTGGCCGATCTCGGTCCTGACGACCTGCTGTTCCTGGTCGGCATCCGCCGCCGCCCGCCCGCCATCGTCCGCCTGCTGCACATCGCGGCGGAGCGCGGCATCCCCACCATCCTGATCGCCGACAGCCACTCGGCCCTGGAGGCCCCGCCGCCGCCGCTGACCTTCCGCTGCGAGACGCGCAGCCTCGCCGCGCTGGACACCCATGTCGCCGCGCTGGCGGTGATCCACGCGCTCGCCGCCGAACTGATCCCGCTGACCGGCGAGGCCGGCCGCGCCCGCATCCGCGCCATCGAGGATCTGCACGAACGGTTGGAAGAACTCTAAACCCGCGAGTTGCCTTGCTTTCCGGCGGCAATCGCGACACCCTGGTATGGCACGCGAACGGCCGACGGGCGTCCCGAAGGGGCTGCCCGCCCCGGCCGTTCGTGCTGCTGACCAGTCACCCCGCCGTCCTCCCAAGGTATCGCCGCCCTGCCGGCGCACCGGACGGCCCAGCCAAAGAGGACGGCCCCCGCGGCCGGAACCACATGCGCCGTCATCGCCGCGCCAAGATCGTCGCCACCGTCGGACCGGCCAGCAACTCGCCCGAGATGCTGAAAACCCTGTTCCTGGCCGGCGTCGACACCTTCCGGCTGAACTTCAGCCACGGCACCCACGACGACCACGCCAAGGTCCACCGCGCCATCCGCGAGCTGGAGGCCGAGGTCGGCCGCCCCGTCGGCATCCTTCAGGATCTCCAGGGTCCGAAGATCCGCGTCGGCACCATCCGCGACGGCAAGATCGCCGTCGCCACCGGCGAACAGATCCGCTTCGTGCTCCAGGGGACCGACGGCGACAAGCGCGCCATCCCGCTGCCGCACCCGGAAATCTTCGCCGCCATCATGCCGGGCCACCATCTGCTGATCGACGACGGCCGCGTCCGCGTCGAGGTGACCGAACTGGGCGACGACTGGATCGAGGCCAAGGTCGTCGTCGGCGGCACCATCTCCAACCGCAAGGGCGTCAATCTGCCGGGCACCATCCTGGACCTGTCACCCCTGACGGCCAAGGATCGCGCCGACCTCGCCTTCGGGCTGGAGCTGGGCGTCGACTGGGTCGCCATGTCCTTCGTCCAGAAGCCGGGCGACATCCTGGAAGGCCGCGGCCTGATCGGCGACCGCGCCGGCATCATGGCGAAGATCGAGAAGCCGCAGGCGCTGGAGAAGATCGACGACATCATCCGCCTGTCCGACGCGGTGATGGTGGCGCGCGGCGACCTCGGCGTCGAAATCCCGCACGAGGACGTCCCCGGCCGCCAGAAGGAGCTGGTGCGCGCCTGCCGCCTCGCGGTGAAGCCGGTGATCGTCGCCACCCAGATGCTCGATTCGATGGTCTCCGCCCCGACCCCGACGCGGGCCGAGGCGTCGGACGTGGCGACCGCCATCTATGACGGTGCCGACGCGGTGATGCTGTCGGCCGAATCGGCGTCCGGCCAGTATCCGGTCGAGGCGGTCGCCATGATGGACCGCATCATCCGCTCCACCGAGCAGCACAAGCTCTACCGCTCGCTGATCCAGGCGACCCATCCGGGCGAGGAGCACACGCCGCCGCACGCGGTGGCCGCCGCCGCCGCCGATCTGGCCGACACCCTGCATTCCTCGGCCATCGTCGCCTTCACCTCCAGCGGCACCACCGCGGCGCGCATCGCCCGCAAGCGGCCGGAGGTGCCGATCCTGGCGATCACCCCCGACACCGCGGTGTCGCGCCGGCTCTGCCTGCTGTGGGGCGCCCACAGCGTGCTGTCCGACGACATCCGCACCTACGAGGAGATGGTCGACCGCGCCATCGCCATCGGGCGGGCGGAGGAGCTGGCCGGCAAGACCGGCACCATGGTCGTCGTCGCCGGCATCCCCTTCGCCCAGGCCGGCACCACCAACAACCTGCGCGTCATCCACATGGACGGCAAGGCGTAAGGGCGGGCAGGGCTTCCCCCATCCCTTACCGGATGGGGGAAGCTATCGTTCCATCTTCGTCGACAGCACGATCGACGACATCGTCCGCTCGACCCCCGGCAGGCGGCCGATGGTGTCGAGGGCCGCGTCCATCGCGTCGTGGGTTTCGGTGCCGACGGTGGCGCACAGGTCGTATTGGCCGCTGATGCTGTGCAGCCGGATCACCTCCGGCATCTTGCGCAGGGCATGCACGGCACGGTCGGCCAGCTTGGCACTCACGCTGATCATCACCAGCGCCGTCACCCCGCGCCGCGGCGCCGGCTCGCCCAGCTTCACCGTATAGCCGGAAATCACGCCCTGCCGCTCCAGCCGGGCGATGCGGTCCTGCACGGTCGAGCGCGACAGCCCCAGCGCACGGCCCAGCGCCGCCGTGCTGGTGCGCGCGTTCACCGTCAACAGGTCGATCAGCCGGCGGTCGAGGTCGTCCATGGAGGTCCGTCACACAGAATCCCCTCTCCCCCCGGGGAGAGGGTTAGGGTGAGGGGGTCGCGTAGCAGAATTTTTCGGGAAAGGCACGCAGTGCATCCCCCTCACCCCGCCCCTCTCCCCAGGGGGAGAGGGGGTAAATGCGCAAGGTGTCAGCCCGCGCAGCCCGCCTGATAGCGTTCCATGGCCGCCCGGATGTCCTCCGGGATCGGCACCGCGGCGAAATCGTCGAGCGAGGTGGTGACCAGAGTCAGGCTGCCCGACAGCCGCACCTGCCCCTCATGCTCGCCGTTGATGCGCAGTTGGAGGGAACTGCGGCCCAGCCGCTCCAGCAGGACGCCGAGCGTCAGCGTGTCGCCCATCCGGCTGGGGATCACGAAGTCGCACTCGGCATGCACGATCGGCAGGCCCAGGCGCCGTTGCAGGATCATCGTCGCATAATCGATGTCCAGCCCCTGGGTGAACCAGTCCTCCACCGCACCGTTGAACATGTCGAAATAGACCGGGAAATAGACGATGCCGGCCGGGTCGCAGTGGGAAAAGCGAATGGGCCGCTGCATCCGGAAACAGCCCGCCGGCAGGGGCCGATGGCTGGGATGGTCGTCGGGGCGGCGCGTCCGCTCGCTGTACTCGTGCATCTCTCGGTCAATCCTTGTTCCGCTCCGCTCGCCGGTCATATGGAGCCCATATGGGATGCCCGGTGCCTCGCGGTCGCCGCGTCTCGTTCCGGCGGCAAACAGTTGTGGCTATTCCAAACAATCCGGGAAAAGCACCTTTCGTTCAACGGCTTCCTTCATCAATAGGGGAAATCCGCAAGTTTCGTACCCCGCGCTGTTGCGGAAATGCTGCACTGCAATCACGACAATGACCCGAATCGCGCTCCAGCCCCGATAGCCACAATTTGTCGCAGATTCCGCCGGTTTTAGCGTAAACATCACACAAAGATCCCGCCACCCCTCGCCATCCTGCGTCCCGCATCCGGGTTCAGGCCCAAAACGGACATCAGGCCCCGAAAGCCGGCCGCCCCCAAGGGGCGGCCAAGGCTGACGGGCACATCAGGCGAGGACACCGAACCGATGGCCACTTCCGCTACCAAGATCGTCGTGAACGCCCTGGGCAAGGCCGCAGGCGGCGTGAACGCCCATTTCACCCTGCTGGTCGACGGCCAGAAGGTGGGCGAGGGCACCGCCGGCACGACGGCGAAGGATTTCGTCTTCACCCCCGTGCTGACGTCCGACGTCGCGCACAAGGTGCAGATCAAGTACGACAACGACGCCATCATCAGCGGGCAGGACCGCAGCCTGACCGTCAACAGCATCAGCATCGGCGGCAAGACGATCGCGCCGACCGCCGGCATCGTCAGCTACGACAAGGGCGCGCTCGACGGCAAGGACGTCGTCGCCGGCCAGTCGAACCTGTGGTGGAACGGCACGCTGGTCGTCACTGCCGACAAGAGCTATTTCCCCGCCACCGTCACCGCGACCCCCGCCAGCGGCAAGGACACCATCGTGGTGAACGCCTCCGGCACCCCGGCGGGCGGCGTCAACGCCCACTTCAAGGTGCTGGTCGACGGCAAGCAGATCGGCGAGGGCACCGCCGGCACCGCCGCGAAGAATTTCAGCTTCACCACCGACGTCGCCGACCGCGTGGCGCACAAGGTGCAGGTCCAGTACGACAACGACGCCGTCGTCAACGGCCAGGACCGCAGCCTGACCGTCAACAGCATCTCCATCAACGGCCACAGCTATGCCCCGACCAGCAGCGCCGTCAGCTATGACAAGGGTGCGCTCGACGGCAAGGACGTGATCGCCGGCCAGAAGGGGATGTGGTGGAACGGCACGCTGGTGGTGAACGCCCCGGCCTCCGACTTCCCGGCCGGCACCACGACCACCACCCCGACCACGCCCACGACGCCGACCACGCCCACCACCCCGACCGGCCCGGCCTTCTACGTCGCCACCAACGGCAAGGACAGCTGGTCGGGCAAGCTGGCCGCTCCGAACGCCGACGGCACCGACGGCCCCTTCGCCTCTCTCCAGAAGGCGCAAGCCGCGATGCGCGCCGACCCCAACATCGACACCACCTACATCCGTGGCGGTGACTACCACCAGAATGGTCTGTGGCTCGACGGCCAGGACTCCGGCGTCACCTTCGCCGGCTACGGCAGCGAGAAGGCGGTGATCCACGGCAGCTCCTCGGCCACGGTGTCCTTCGGCCTGGGCGGCGCCAAGAACGTCACCATCGAGGGCCTGACCTTCGCCGACGGCGTCGTCGGCGGGCATTACGTCTATGCCGACAACGCGGCCGGCCTGACCTTCGCCAACAACGCCGTGAAGGGCGGCGGCTACGGCATCACGGTGCAGAACAGCGCCAACAGCAAGGTCACCGGCAACCAGTTCGACAGCACCGGTGCGGAGTCCATCTTCGTCAAGGCCGGCTCCAACGCCACGGTTGTGTCCGACAACCTGATCCGGCACCCGAACGCCGCCGACCGCGGCGACGCCGGCATCTGGATCAACGGCAGCTCCGACGTCAAGGTCACCCACAACCAGATCGAGAACTCGCCGGAGAAGGCGATTGCCGTCGGCTCGGTCCAGACGGACGGCAGCGACGCGTCCTACCGGGTGACCATCGCCAACAACAAGGTGATCAACGCCAACCTGGAATCGAACGACGGCGGCGGCATCTACCTGATCAACCGCCAGCAGGATCTGGCCAACCACACCGTCATCAACAACGACGTGTCCGGAACCACCGCGACCAACCCGTCCAGCAGCGTGGCGAGCTGGGGCATCTATCTCGACGACTGGACCAGCGGCACCACGGTGAAGGGCAACGTCGTCCACGACAACATCGGCGGCGTCTTCCTGCATGGCGGCTGGAACAACACGGTCACCGAGAATGTCATCGCCGGCAACAGCGGCGCCCAGATCGGCCTCCAGCAGGATGTCGCCTGGAGCGGCTGGAAAGGCCACACGATGACCAGCAACGACATCTCCGGCAACGTCATCGACGTGCGCGAGGGCACGGCCGTCCACATCTACGGCCCGGCCAATGTCGGCAACCTCCACAACAACTTCTACAGCAGCCTGAACACCGCCGAGAAGGAGTTCGATGCCTGGCCGCAGGTGATGTCGAGCGGCGCCTGGGGCACCCTGGCGAACTGGCAGGCCGCCGGCTACGACAAGGGCTCGGTGATCCTGAACCCGGCCTTCGTCAATCCGGGTGCCGACGATTTCAGCCTGGCGTCGAACTCGCCGGTCTACGGCATGGGCTTCGACCATATCCCCTACACCGACATCGGCCTGCTGCACGCGTAACCCTCTCCCCCCACGACGAGATCCCCTCTCCCCCCCCGGGGAGAGGGTTAGGGTGAGGGGGCGCGCGGCGAGGATTTTCAAGAACCGCGCAGTCCCCATTCGCCACCAAATCCACCTTGTGCATCCCCCTCACCCCGGCCCTCTCCCCGGGGGGGAGAGGGGGATCTTACCCTCGCCGCGGTATCTATCACCTGCGGCCGATAAGAGTCCGGCTGGAACCTTGGGGTGGGCGGGGCGTTATGGCTTTCGAAAAGTCGCCCGATCCGACACCGGGCGTATCTTGAAGTGAAGACCGACCACCCCAACCTGTCAATCGTCATGCCGCCCCAGCCTTCCAAAAGGAACGCGGGCGTCATCCTGAGAAACACACCGGATGACCCGCCCGCGACGCATCGTCTGCATGGGTGGCATGCCGCAGGTCTGTCCGGCATCCGGCCGGCGGCCAGCCAATATAAGAGGAAACCATGGATCGTCGTGAATTCTGGATGAAGGACCCGGAGCTGAAGGCCGCCTACGAGGCTCTCGGCCCCAATTTCCGCCGCGAGGTGGAGCAGGCGCAGGCGCGCCGCAGCCAGCGCACCCTCCAGGGCGCCGCCATCGCCTCGCGCGGCAGCCGTTCCGCCTCAAAGCCCAACCCGGTGAGCGTCGTCCGCCGCTGACGCCTTACTCTTCGCACGTGATCGCACCAGATCTGTGTGACCGCGGCTGGCTCTGTGGAGCAAGACGGACCTAAACTCGGCATTCCGCCGTTCCATCGGTTCGTTTCCCCCGCTCCCGGCCTAGCAAATGCCCTCCGCCAACCGTCCGCACCACCCGTTGCGCCATCGGCTGCCCAATCGGCTGCGCATCCCCCGCCATGTCTGGATGTCGCCCAGGAACTGGCGTCGGCGCCTGCTGTTCTGGTCCGGTGCCGGCGTGGTCGGGCTGGTCGCCGTCCTGTTCGCCCGCGCCGCCGACTACGCCCAGCAGCTGTTCCGGCTGGCGGAGGCGGCATCGCCCTGGCTGCCCTTCCTGCTGACCCCGCTGGGGCTGGCCTTTTCGGCCTGGGTGGCGCTGCGGGTGGTGCCGGGATCGCAGGGCAGCGGCATTCCCCAGGCCATCGCCGCCCGCCATGTCCAGGATCCGGCGGCCAAGCGCCGGCTGCTGTCGCCGCGCATCGCCGTCGGCAAGATCCTGCTGACCCTGGTCGGGCTGGCCTGCGGCGCCTCCATCGGGCGGGAAGGGCCGACGGTGCAGGTCGGCGCCTCGATCATGCTGATGGCCGGCTCCATCGCCGGGCTGGGGCGGGAGCCGGGACTGATCCTGGCCGGCGGAGCGGCCGGCGTCGCCGCCGCCTTCAACACGCCGCTGGCCGGCATCGTCTTCGCCATCGAGGAGATGGCCCGCAGTTTCGAAAGGCGGACCAGCGGCCTCGTGCTGGTGGCGGTGGTGGCGGCCGGTCTGGTCGCCGTCGCCCTGCTCGGCAACTACGCCTATTTCGGCCATACCGCCGCCTCGGCCAGCTGGCAGGACTGGAAGGCGGTGCTGGCGACCGGCCTCGTCGGCGGACTGGCCGGCGGCGGGTTCAGCAGCCTGCTGCTGTGGCTGTCGCGCTGGATCCGCTGCGGCCTGGGCGGACGGCTGGCCCGCCACCCGGTTCTCATCGCGCTCGGCTGCGGCCTCGCCCTGGCCGTCATCGGCGCCGCCACCGGCGGCCTGACCTTCGGCACCGGCTATGAACAGGCCCGCGCCGTGCTCGACGGGGTGGAGACGCTGCCCTGGTACTATGCCCCGGCAAAGCTGCTGGCGACCGCCCTGTCGGGCATCTGCGGCATTCCCGGCGGCATCTTCTCCCCCTCGCTGTCGGTGGGGGCGGGCATCGGCTCGATCGTCGGCGGGCTGCTGCCGGATACCTCGCTGGAGGCTGTGGTGCTGCTGTCGATGGTCTCCTATTTCGCCGGGGTGGTACAGGCGCCGCTGACCGCCGTCGTCATCGTCACGGAGATGAGCGCCTCGCCCGACATGCTGCTGCCGCTGATGCTGAGCGCAGCCCTCGCCACCACCCTGTCGCGGCTGGTCTGCCCGCACTCGGTCTACCACGCCATGGCCGACACTTTCCTGGCGGTGCTGCGAAGCGACGAGGCCGGCAAGCCGGCCCCGTCCAAAGCGGCGGCGATCCCGTCGCCGTGACCAGACCTCAATAAGCGCTCGCCCGGTCCAACCGCGCGATGTCGTCGGCCTCCAGCCGCAGCCTTGCGGCGGCAATCAGGTCGCCCATCTGCTCCGGCTTCGACGCGCTGGCGATCGGCGCGGTCAGGCCGGGCCGCGCGATCAGCCAGGCGATGGCAACCTGCGACGGCGTCGCCCCATGCCGGCCGGCAACCTCGTCCAGCGCCGCCAGAATCGCCCGGCCACGCTCGTTCAGGTATTTCGACACCACCCCGTTGCCGCGGGCACTCTTGCCGGCATCCCCGGCCGAACGGTACTTGCCGGTCAGGAAGCCGGCGGCCAGCGAATAGTAGTTGATGACGCCCAGCCCATTCTCCCGGCAAATCCCCTCCAGCTCCGCCTCATAGCCCTGGCGGCTGTAGAGGTTGTATTCCGGCTGCAGGGTCTCGTAGCGGGGCAGGCCGGTGCGGGCGCTGACCTCCAGCGCCTCGCGCAGGCGCGGCGCCGTCAGGTTGGACGCACCGATGGCCCGGACCTTGCCCTGGTCGATCAGCTCCTTGTAGGTGCCGAGCGTGTCCTCGAACGGGGTTTCGGGATCGTCCCAATGGGACTGGTAGAGGTCGATGCGGTCGGTCTGGAGCCGCTTCAGCGAATCCTCCACCGCGGTGCGGATCCAGGCGGGGGACAGCCCCTTCTTCCCCGGCCCCATCTCCGACCCGACCTTGGTCGCCAGGACGATGCGGTCGCGGTTGCCGCGGCTCTTCATCCATTTGCCGATGATCGTCTCGGACTCGCCGCCCTGGTTGCCGGGCGCCCAGGCCGAATAGACGTCGGCGGTGTCGATGAAGTTGAACCCGGCATCGACGAAGGCGTCGAGCAGCCGGAAGGAGGTGGCCTCGTCGGCGGTCCAGCCGAACACGTTGCCGCCGAAGCAGAGCGGGGACACCGTCAGGCCGCTATGGCCAAGCGGGCGTTGATCCATTGCATCGTCTCCTTTGCAGGTCGTCCTGTGAAGATCACCGGTCAGGCGGCGGGCCGCCCGCGGAATTCGGTCAGGTAGAACAGCAGGCCGATGGCGGGAAAGGCGAAGCCGATCCAGGTCACCGGCGCCCAGCCGCCGACGGCGAAGGCATAGCCGGCGAGCGCCGAGCCGGCGGCACCGCCCAGGAAGAAGATCGCCATATAGATGGCGTTCATCCGGCTGCGAGTCTCCGCCCCCAGCGAATAGATGGCGCGCTGTCCCAGTACCATGTTCATCTGCACGCCCATATCGAGCAGCAGCCCGGCCAGCACCAGCAGCGCGATGGAGCCCTCTCCCGCCCGCGCCACGAAGAAGGACAGCGCCGCCATCGCCAGCGCGAAGCCGGTCGCCGGCCGGGTCCAGCCGCGGTCGGCGATCCGCCCGGCGATCGGCGCCACCAAGGCCCCCGCCGCCCCCGACAGGGCGAACAGCGCGATGCCGCGCTGGCTGAGATGGAAGGGCGCCCCCGCCAGCAGCAGCGGGACGGAGGTCCAGTAGAGGCTGAAGGCGGCGAACATCATGGTCTGGTAGACGGTCCGCCGTTGCAGCACCGGGGTCCGCACCAGCAGCCGTCCGAGCGAGCCGAGCAGGACACCGTAACTGGACCGGCTCGTCGGCCGCCGCTGCGGCAGCACCCGCCACAGCAGCACGGCGAAACCGACCATCACCAGCGCCGACAGGCCGAACACCGCCCGCCAGCCCAGGCTGTCGGCGATCAGGCTCGACACCGGCCGGGCCAGCAGGATGCCCAGCAGCAGCCCGCTCATCACATTGCCGACCACCTGCCCGCGCGAGGCCTCCGGCGCCATATGGGCGGCCAGCGGCACCAGCATCTGCACGGCGACGGAGGTGACGCCGATCAGGAAGGCCGCCGCCAGGAACAGCGACGCGGTGGGGGCGACCGCCGCCACCAGCAGGGCCGCCACCGTGCTGGACAGCGTCACCACCACCAGCCGCCGGTTCTCCAGCAAATCGCCCAGCGGCACCAGCAGCACCAGCCCGGCGCCATAGCCGACCTGGGTCAGGGTGACGACGAGGCTGGCGGTCTCCGGCGACAGCCCGACCGCCGGGCCGATCAGCCCGACCAGCGGCTGGGCGTAGTAGATGTTGGCGACCACCACCCCGCAGGCCAGCGCCATCAGCAGGACGAGCGAGCGGGACAGCGCCGGGTGGGCGGCGTCTTCGACAGGAAGGGGGGCGGCGGTGGGCGGCATCGCGCGGTCCTGTGCGGTCATGACGGTTCGGAACGGTGACGGAACAGCGCGCAGCCTATGTCGGCACCTGCGGCCGGCACATCGGTCAATTGCGCCGCCCGGCCATGCGCCGCCTCATTCCATCTCCGCGCACAGCGCATAGAGCCAGTCGCGGAATGGCCCGAAGCCGGCATCCTCGCGGCGGGAGGCGCGATAGACCAGATACCAGGAATGGACCATCGGCACCGCCAGTTCGAAGGGCGCGGCGAGGCGCCCGGCGGCGATGTCGTCCACACTGTAGAGCCGCGGCGCCAGCGCCACCCCGACGCCGTCGATGGCCGCCTGCAAGGTCATGGCATAGCTGCCGAAGGACAGTCCTTTCGATCCCGGGTCCGCTCTCGAATCCGCCACCCCGGCGGCGGCCAGCCAGCGCGGCCAGTCCTCCCCCCAATGGGAAACGTACAGCAGCGTGGCGCCGGCCAGATCCGCCGGCTTGCGCAGGTCAGCCGCCAGCCGCGGCGCGCAGACCGGTTGCAGGCTGGAGGAGAACAGCCGTTCCGCCTCATAGCCGGGCCACTGGCCATCGCCGAGCAGCACGGCGCAGGTCCAGTCGTCGTTCATCGGCGCTCCGGCCCCGCCGGTGGCGATCCGCACCTCGATCTCCGGATGAGCGATGTGGAAGCTGGACAGGCGCGGGATCAGCCAGCGCACCGCCACCGTCGCCCCCATCCCCACCGTCAGCACTGGCCCGGCCCGCATCGCCGACACCTGCTCGACCCGCCGGGCGATGCCGTCGAACGCCTCGGTCAGCGCCGGCTGGAGCGCCCGGCCGCGCTCGGTCAGCAGCAGCGCATTGGCCCGCCGGTCGAACAGGGCGAAGCCCAGCCGTTCCTCCAGCAGCTTCACCATCCGGCTGATCGCCGCCTGGGAGACATGCAGTTCCGTCGCCGCCGCGGTGAAGCTGCCATGGCGGGCGGCAGCCTCGAAGGCGCGCAGACCGTTCAGCGAGGGCAGGCGGCGCATGGTCCCATCCTTACGTGACCCCAACTTTACCCCAACTTTTCCTGGGGCTGAGCATCGAACAATGCCGTTTGCGGCGCAACCGCGCGCGTGCGAGTTTCTTCGCATCCTCTCTGACATTCGGGCGATTCATGCTGACGCTTCCGCTGATGGTGGGGCTTGGCCTCACCGTTCTCGTGACCTCGTTTCTGTCGGGCCTGTTCGGCATGGCCGGCGGCATGGTGCTGATGGGCCTGCTGCTGATCCTGCTGCCGGTGCCGTCGGCGATGCTGCTGCATGGCGTGACGCAGTTCGCCTCCAATGGCTGGCGGGCGTGGCTGTGGCGGCGCCATGTCGTCTGGCCGGTCATCCTGCGATTCGCGCTGGGCGGCTCCGCGGCCGGCCTGCTGTTCGCCCTGGTCGGCGCCGTACCGGACCGCGCGGTGTCGCTGCTGATTCTGGGACTGTCGCCTTTCCTGGCGCTGGCGGTGCCCGCCCGCTGGGCGCTGAACGCGCAGAAGCCGCTGCACGGCGTGCTGGGCGGCTTCCTGTGCATGGGCGTCCAGCTGGTCGCCGGCATCTCCGGCCCCCTGCTTGACACCTTCTTCATCCGCAGCGCCATGACCCGGCAGAGCGTGGTCGCCACCAAGGCCGCCATCCAGTCGGTCGGCCATCTGGTGAAGATCGCTTACTTCGCCCCGCTGGTGGCCGGCGGCGCCGACGAGACCGTGGAGTGGACGGTGATCCTGATGTCGATCGCCATGGCCCTGTTCGGCACGAATCTCTCCCGCCGCGTCCTCGACCGCATGAGCGACGCCCAGTTCCGCCTGTGGAGCCGCTATCTGGTGATGGGAACCGCCAGCGTCTATCTCGGCCAGGGCCTGTTCCTGCTGGCGGTACACTGAAAATATAATATCAAATCAACTGTTTAGCCTGTTTCTTCTTTCCATCCTTACTCCCTGGGGGCCGGATCCCGCCCCGATGCGGACGACAAGCCCGCTCCCCGATCCTTACGGCTTGGGGGCGGGCTTCCTTACATCCTGGGGGCCGGTAAGCCCTTGTGACTCCTTACTTGACCCTGGAAGCGACCCCGTCGCTCCGCTCAATCACCCGATCCTTACCTCCTGGGGGCCTGGATCCGGCTTCGGGTGCCCCCAAGCCGTAAGGATGGCGCTTGCCCACAGAGCCCTGGACAGCAAAAATGCCGGAACGCCCCCAGGGAGTAAGGATAGAGCCCATCCCATAAAGCCGTTTTCCCGAATCGAGTCGCACTGATTCCGGTCGTGTAAGGATGTCGGAAGGCACCTTCGGCCGAGATTCGCACTTCGGAAGCCCTGGCAGATCCGGCACTTAGCCTGCGTTTGCGACTCCCTTTCCCTTTTAAGAGGATTCGTCGGCGTGAAACCCCAGGGGAGTCCGCGAGTCGCAGCGAATCTTCCTTACAGCCTGGGGGAAACAGCCTTACCGGGCGGGGGCGAGTCGCACACCCCCCGGGGCGTAAGGGATCCGCCCCCGGGATGTAAGGATGAAAAGGATTCCGCGGCGCGACCCTTTCCTTACTTGTTTTTCGGGTAAGGATTGATTTAGCCTCCCTCGATTTCGGCGGAGGAATGTGATGGCGGGGACGGGGCGCAGGAAGGCGCGCGGTGCGGTGACGGAGGAGTCCGTCCCGTCGGACGCAGCTGCGCCCACCAAGGCCGCCCCTGAATCCGGGAAAGCCGAATCGGCAAAGGCCGGATCCGGCCTCGTCGTCCTGGGGCCGGAGGATCTGGCCGGCGGTGCGGTGATCGACGGCGACGGCGCGGCATCCACCCTGCCGTCGGTCGCTGCCGACAGCGCGGCACCGGTCGCCGGCCTGACCGCCCGCGTCGCCAGCGCCACCTTCGAGCGCGACGGCTACAAGCATCTGATCAAGGCGGCGGAGGCGGTCTACAGCTATCCCGCCAACGGCACGCGCCTGTCGCTGCCGGCGCAGAAGATGCTGAACTTCATGATCCATCTGGCCGGCAGCCAGAATTTCGCCAACAAGCTCTACCGCCTGCCCAAGCGGGTGGTGCGCGGCAACCACAAGGGCAACGAGCGCATCTTCGACGCGCTGAAGGAAATCTTCGATTCCAGCCTGGTTGTCATCGGCCCCTTCCGCGGCCGCCGGTCGCGCGCCGAACTGCGCATCCTCTCCAGCTATGTCCGGCCGGAGGAGGAGGAGGACAGCGACGCCGCCGACATCCATTTCCAGTTCACCGACGCCTTCCTGGAAATCCAGCGCTCGTCGCAGCTGTGGGCCAAGCTGTCCGGTCCGGCGATGGTCAAGGTCACCAGCACCTACGCGCTGAAGCTCTACGAGATCGGCATGCAGCGCTACCAGATGGACTATCCGTCGCTGGAGCTGGACATCGACACGCTGCGCAAGCTGATGAATGTGCCGGAGGGCGCCTACAAGGATTTCGGCATCCTGCGCACCCGCACCATCGACCGCGCCATCGCCGAGGTGAACCAGCTCGCCCCCTTCCGCGTCAGCATGCCGGAAGACAGGATGAAGCGGAAAGGCCGCAAGATCGAGGCGGTGACCCTCGAATTCCTCGCCAAGGACGAGGAGGAGGCGGCCGAGACCTATCTGGAGCGCGAACGCCACAGCGCCGGCCGCCGCGCGCGCCGCATCGGCAAGGTCGACACCGTGGCTCCCGCCGACCCGGTGGAGGCCGGCCTCGCCGATCTCGGCCCGCTGCCCGACGCCGACGACGTGACCGCCCTGTGGGCCGCCGTCCTGCACGCCCTGAAGGGCAAGGTCCCCGCCCCGCTGCTGGCCGAACTGGAGCCGGACCGGGTGGAGGAAGCCCCCCAGGGCGGCCGCCGCCTCGTGCTGAAGGCGAAGAACGCCGCCGTCGCCGACACCGCCCGCATGAACCACTGGCCGAGCCTGAAGTCGGCCCTGTCCTCGCTGACCGGCGGGATGATCGAGGACGTCGCCTTCGAGGTGGCGGCCCGCAAGGCGAAGGCGAAGGTGGCCTCCCCCGAGACGTAAGGATGGGGCGCCTTTAGGGGCTGCATTGCTCATTAGGGCGGTCCCGTTTCCGAGCCCCCGTTTCCGAGCCGATCAACACCCGCATGTTTGCGTCCGCCGCCGTCAGGCGGTTGGCGCCTTGGCCGTCCGTGCGGCGATGTCGTCGAGAAAGGCGGTGAGATCGTCCTGAAGGTCGGACGGATCCTCCAGCCCGACGCTGATGCGCAGGATCAGGTCCTCACCGGTCCAGGGGCGGGCGGTGCGGTTGCGTTTGACCGGCATCGGCGCCATCAGGCTGCGGGTTCCGCCCCAGGAGGCGCCGATGGCGAAGGTGCGCAACACGTCGAGGGCATGCTGGACATGCGGCGTCGCCGCGGGCGTGAACACGACGCTGAAGACGCCGCTGGCCCCGAGGAAGTCGCGCTTCCACACCGCATGGCCGGGAGAGCCGGGGAGTGCCGGATACAGAACCTGCTCCACCAGCGGATGGCCAGCCAGCCGTTCGGCCAGCATCATCGTCCCCTCGGACGCCTGCCGCATCCGCACGCCCAGCGTCTCCATTCCCCGCAGCACCAGCGAGGCATCATCGGGTGAAACACCGATCCCGTAGCGGCCGAGAGCGCTGCGGACCGGCGTGATCAGGGCCTCGTTCCGCACGGTGAGGGACCCCATCAGCAGATCGGAATGGCCGCTGATGTATTTCGTCAGCGCTTCGGTAACCAGATCGGCACCATGGTCGAGAGGCTTGAAGTTCAGCGGGGTGGCCCAGCTGTTGTCGCAGCTGACCAGGGCGCCATGGCGATGCGCCACCGCCGCGATGGCCGGCAGGTCCTGGACCTCCATGGTGGTGGAGCCGGGAGATTCGCACCAGACGACCTTGGTGCGTCCGTCGATCCGCCGTTCCAGGTCAGCGACGTCGGTCGGGTCGTAATAGTCGACCTCGATGCCGAATTTGACCAGATCGTGATTGGCGAAGTCGCGCATCGGTGGATAGGAGGTATCGGCGATCAACATCCTGTCGCCGGCTTGCAGGAAGGGCAGCACGGCAAAGCTGTTGGCTGCCTGCCCTGACGGCAGAAGGAAAGTCCAGGCGCCGTTTTCAAGCGCCGTCAGCTTGGCTTCCAGCGTCCGGGTTGTTGGAGTGCCGTAAAGGCCGTAGGTATAGCCGGCGTGCCCGCGTTCGCCGCGTTTCGCGTAATCTTCGGCATTGGCGAATAGGATTGTCGATCCACGATGGACGGGCACGCTGAGGCTATCGAACCCTTCGGTGGCAACCGAAGGATTCACCACGCATTGGGTGAGATCTTTCATGGGAGGCGTCCTTTGTCTGACGCCCCCGATTTGATGCCACCAGCCCTATTTCGTCCAATATTGATTTCTGGCTAGTTTATTCTCTCAGGTTATAGGGAGACCACCATGAATCTGCGGCAGGTCGAGGTGTTCCATGCAGTCATGACCAACGGCACCGCGTCACGCGCGGCCGAGGTGCTGCGCATTTCGCAACCCGCCGTCAGCAAGGCAATCCAGGAGCTGGAACGGGAAATCGGCTTTTCGCTGTTCCATCGCGCCAAAGGGCGGATGCTCCCGACGGAGGAGGCGCGGCTGTTCTTCCAGGAAGTGGCCTCGTCCTTTGCGGGCTTGATTCATCTGCGCGCTGCCGCTGCCCGCATCCGTGACTTCGGCTCAGGCGAAATCCGGGTCGCGTGCCACTCGGCAGTCAGCACCACCATCCTGCCGAAAGCATTGCGTGCCTTCCAATTGCGGCATCCCGACGTGTCGATCACAGTGCAGGCGCGCATGTCGTCCGTGGTGAAGGATCTGATCGCCTCCGGCCAGTTCGACGTCGGGCTGGCGGCCGACGAAATTGACGTGACGGGGGTGGATGCGACGCTTTTCATGCGGCAGCGCTTGGTCATCGCCGTCCCAGCCGATCACCCGCTGGCGCAGCGCGAAGTTCTCCACCCCGCCGATCTTCATGGCACGCCATTCATCGCCCTCGCACCCGAGGACACCGCGCGCCGCCGGCTGGATGGGGTGCTGGCCGCCCATGGCGTGATGCCGAAAATCGTGCTGGAGACGCCCTACTCGACGACCATATGTGCGATGGTGCAGGCCGGCATCGGGTGCGGTCTGGTCAGTCCACTGACTGCCGAACCCTATCTCGGTCGAGGCCTGGTCGCCTGCGCGTTCGAGCCGGAAATTCGATCACGCACCCTGCTCCTTCTGCCACCGAACCGTCGTCCATCCCGCATCGTCGCCGACTGCATCGCGGAGTTGACGGCATTTTCAACGGATTGAGGTCTTTCCTCTCGGGAGGGGCCGAACGGCTGCGAACACCCATTGTCGAATGACCGGACTGGCATTGTGCCGGCTTGCTGGCGTGCGGCGGCAGCGTCCTCCCTGTGGGGTTCCGGGAGCTAGGGAGCCGACGTAGGGACGTCTGGAGCCCCAAGCCACCGGCTAGGGCGCTTCGCCAAGGTGGTTTCTGTCAAACGCCTCCCTTGCCGTCCGAAAGCTGTCTGCGTTCTCGACGATCCACGTCCAAAGAGGAACCATCTGGACAAGCAGCTCCAGGCCGGAGTCGGACAGCCGATACTCGACATGCGGCGGCACCTCCGCTAAGTCGTGGCGGATCACCAATCCGTCACGTTCCAATTGGCGCAGGGTGCGCGTCAGCATCCGTTGAGTGACACCATGCATGCGCCGGCTGATTTCCGCATGACGCAGTTGACCACGGCGATCTTCGACCAATACATCAAGCCGATTCTGTCGCTGCTCCCTTCCCAGGAGAGCCGGCTGTAACCACATTCTCATCAAAAGCGGGGGATTGGCCCTCGCCCCAACCGGCACAGCCACACCGGAAGGGAGGTGAGCGCCATACCCGCTCCGGACTACAAGCCCGTCTTCCCGGACGACGGCTCCATATAGCGTCCCCCCGGCGCCCTCAAGGGCGCCGGGGGGGCCACCGCGACGCCCAACCACCCCCTCCCATCCCGAGACCGCCATGCCCGTTCCCCCCGCCAAGCGGCCGACCCTCGATGACATTCAAGCACTCCAGATGCGCCCACCACATGTGTGGTTCGCCGAGGTGACCGAGCCGCTGGTCGATGAGTTCGCCCGCGATCTCGACACCTTGCACCGTGCAGTAAGCGCTGTTCGCGAGGTCTTCCACTTTCACGAACGGCTGTGGTGGTACTGGGATTCCACGGACAAGAAGCGTGTACATGACACACCCAACGCCGCAGAATTCCTCAAAGAGCTGAAGAAGCGGTCTAATGCCTTCCGTGCATTGGATGCCGCCGCCAACGCCACCAAGCATCACGTTCGCGATCACCAGAAGTATCACCGGGGCTGTGTGCAGATAGTTGGTTACCCTGATCCTGACTTCCCGCATGTCGTTGCCACCGCCACACAGGTCCACAGGACCATTGGCGATGGCGGCCCCAACACCCTGGCCACCATTCAGGAAGCCATGACGGTCTACCGCACCTACTTGTAAGGCGGCGGAACGGCCCGGTTCGCAAAGGAAACGCCGGCCCTTATGACAAACCGGCATTACAGGGCGTAGAAGCACATGTTCTGACCGTGTGTTTACATCCCGGACAATCTAAGCACTTCCGTGCCGTCACCCCATATCCAGGCAGGGCAACGGCATCAAGCCATTGATCCCCACGGGTTTTGCACAAAATCCCTATAAAGTGATAAAATTCCTATATCCTCTCCGCACCCCGTCCCATCCCCTTGCGGAGCCACGCCATGCCCCTCGACAGCCGTACCTTCCAGAACGACTACTTCCCCCTCTGGGCCGAAGAGCCGCCGGTGCCGTCGGAAGGCTCGCTGGTCCCCGGATCGCAGTTCCATGAGGAGCAGTGGATCATGGCCGCCGGCATGCTGGCGCGCGGCAGCAGCTTCCTCTATGTCGCCCGCGCCATGGGATGCAGCCGCACCACCCTGTGGCGCGCCTATTACGGCTCGAAGGATTTTCGTCACAGGGTCTGGTGGGAAAGGCAGGCGCTGAACCGCGAGGCCGACCTGCGCCTGTCCTCTCTGCGCAGTCTGGTCGTCGAACAGATCGAACGGCTGGTCTCCTCCGGCGATCCGTCGACCGTGCGCTGGCTGGCCGAACGGCTCGGCCTTCTCGACGGGCTAGGCGTTCACCCGGCTCAACGACCGGCGCAACAGCCGCAAACCCGGCAGCCGGCCGACTCCGTTTCTCCGCAGCCGTCGGAAGACCCGTCCGCCGAAGTCGTCCCAGAACTCGACGATGACAGCATCCCCGGCGCCTTCCGCGAACGCACCCCGCCCAACCCGCGCGCCGTCGCCGCCATCCTCGCCCGCCCGGAAGCGACGGGGCCGAAGGGTGTTTACCCCTTTACCTTCAACCCCGACGATCCCTATCCCAATCTCGGCTCGGCGCTGGAACGGCAGGGCGGGAAGGGCGCCTTCGGCAAGCGGTAAGGCAGAATGGAACAGCCGCCGGAAACTGTTCCACGCTGTTCCATCCCCCCAGGAGGTAAGGATCGGCGGAGTCCTCCCCCGCCGATCCCCCCAACACTCAGCCCTGCTTGGCCTTCAGCGCCGCCAGACGGTCGGACAGGCTGGTCGGCGCCGTCTTGCCCGACGCGGCGGCCAGCGCCGCGGCGATGTTGGGGTCTTCCTTTTCCGGGGCCGACGGGCGCAGCAGCTTGGCCTTGGCGTTGGCGGCCTCCGCCGCGGCCAGATCCTTGGCGGCCGTGTCCTGCATCGCCTTCAGCGCGACGGTCAGGCCGCTGGTGGCCCCGGCAAGGCCGGCGGCCTGACGGGCGGCTTCGGCCTGACGCTCCGCCATGGCGCGCTGCTGGTCGGCGCGGCCCATGTCGCGCTGGGCGCGGGTCAGCTCGGCGCGGGCGGCCTTCAGCTTGGCGCCGGCGTCGGCATAGTTCTTCTCCAGCATCTCCAGGAACTCGCGCGCCTCGACCGCATCGCGGACCTCGCGCTCGATCTCGGGGGCCATCTCCTCCAGCATGGCGACGATGGTCTCCAGGCTCTTTTCCAGGCCGGCCTTGCGGGCCGGGTCGGTCTCGGCGTCGATCTGGCGCTGGAGATGCTCGGCGGCGGCCATGCGCTGGGCCGACAGGGCCTTGATCTCGTCGGCCTCGCGCTGTTCGCGGTCATGGATGGCGCGGGCTTCCGCCACCTGCCGGCCCAGCCCGTCGAGATGCTGCTCCATGGTCCGCAGCTCCGCCTCGGTCGCGGACTTCGGATCCCAGCGGACCAGCGCCTCCATGGCGCCCTGGACGGCCTGGTCGGTCTTGACACCCATAAGGTTGCGGATGAAGGCAAGCATGGCTGATTCCTGTCGAAGGAGGGTTGTTGGAGGCGCCCCGACCCGAAAGACCGCGGACGCTTCGCCTGCACAGATGGGGTGGGGGCGATCCGGGAACCAGACCCCTCCATCCTTACCTCTTGGGGGCGACTTGTCCGGCCCCCGTTATCCCGCCATGGCGGCGGCGTTGATCACCGCCACCCCCAGCTGGACGCCGACCAGCGCCGTGGCCGACGCGACGTTGCCCGATTCGATCTGGCCGCGCAGGTCGCGGATCAGCAGGGTCGCCACGGCGAAGGCGACCAGCTGGAGGATCAGCGCCACCACACCCCACAACAGGATATCCAGCACAAAGGTGCTGGTCGCCAGCGTCGCCGCCAGCGGAATGGCGAGCGCCACGATGGATCCCGCCAGCGTCAGGCCGCCGGCGGCATTGCCTTCCGCCACCAGCCGGCGCTCGTCGAAGGGGGTGATGCGGGTGTAGACGGCGACGCCGACCGCCAGCAGCGCCAGCGTGACGGCGAGCTGGACCAGCAGCACCGGAAGGCCGGTGCCGAGCGCGGTCAGGATGGAACCGAAGGTGCTTTCCATGGGGCCGGCACTCTTGTCGTGTGGAGGTTAGGACAGGGAGAGGGAGGCGGGATTGACGTCGATGCCGGCGGCGATCTCGACCGAGGCGCGGCCGGACCGCTCCACCGCCTCCACCAGGATATATTCGGTGGTGGGTGCCGGCGATGCGGCGCCGGTGGGGGCGCCGTACAGCATCGACTGGCTGGTCACCGTCTCGGTCCCGCGCAGGGTCTGGCGCGTCTCGCTGAGGGTGAAGGGCTGGATGCGGCTGGCGCCCGGCTGCCAGACGCGGGGATAGAGCTTGCCGTCCTTGGTCTGGAACTCCGGCCAGCCGATCATCCCCTCGGCATCGTCCAGCCAGAAGCCCCACTCGCCCTCGTCGGCCGGGGTGACGCTGTCGATCGGGGTGAAGTAGCGGCACTCGTCCGGCTGCCCGTCCGGGCCGAGATGGATCTGGAAGAAGCCGCCCCCCGGCAGATGCAGGCGGTAGACGGTGGCCGGGCCGGAGGTGACGGTGCCGACCGCCTCGATCGACACCAGCCGGTCGGTGCCGGTGTCCGGCGCCTTGACCTTGGTGGCGCTCTCCGCCAGCAGGAAGGGGGTGGGGTCGATGGTGACGGTCATGCCCAGCCGGAACAGCGACGGGCTGTAGGCCTTGCCGCTGAGCTTCTGGTTCACGTAATTGCCGAGCGTTCCGAACAGGGGCACGTCCGATCCCTCCTTAGCAACGGGGCCGTTGGCTGTCGGCCCGGATTTGGCTGGCGCATCCATCCGGCGCCGCGCCCGCCACAGCAGGAACAGCACCGCCGCTCCCAGCAGCAGCAGGCCCCACCACCAGAAGCCGTGCCCCGACCCGCGGGAAGCCTGCGCGGCGTTGGCGCTGTCGACCGAACTGGCCGAGTCGGCGCGGGCCAGCTCCGCCGGCACGTCGGGCGGCAGCTGCCCGGCCTGACGCGGGGCGCCCGACTGGGAAGCCATCGACTGGTCGAGCTGGTCCAGCTTGCCGCGCAGCTCCGCATTGTCGCGGGCCAGCCGGTCGGCCTCCTGCCGCCACTCGCGATAGCCGGGGTCGTCGGCGTTGTTGTGGAAGAAGGCGGCATGGCCCGGCCGCGTCAGCGTGTCGAGCATGAACCACAGGAACAGCCCGTCCCAGATGCCGAAGCGGCGCGGGGCGCTGTAGCTGTAGGGCGGCGGGCTCCAGCCGTAGCCGCCATAGGGGTTGGCCGGTGCCGGCCGCGTCGACGGCGTGCGGTAGGACGAGCCGCCCCAGCCCCAGCTCCAGCCGGAACCGCTCGAACTGCTGGACCCGCCGGTGCCGCCCTGGGTGGAGGCGGTGGGCGGCGGCGCGCCGGGCTGGGCCGGCGGGGTGCGGTCGGCCTCCTGCTTGGTGCGGTAGCGGTTCAGCGCGTCGGCCGAGCCCTGCTGGCTGAAGGCCTTGTCACCGGCCGACGCCGGTGGTGCGGCGACCGACGGGGCGCTGTTGCCCGGCCGGGCATAGCCGCCGCTCGAACTCGAAGACCCGCCGGAGAACCAGCCGCCGCTTCCGGTCGATGACGATCCTGTGGACGGCGTGCGCGAGGTGGAGGGGCGGGAGTATCCGCCACTGCTGCCCCCGCTGCTGCTGCCGACGGACGGGGTGCGCGACGGCCGCGAATAGCCGCCCGACGACCGGCTGCTGGACCCGGCGCGGGCCTCGGCTTCCTGCGGCGTCAGCGTGATGGCCGCTGCCGCCGTGGATGCGATTGCGGCGATGGCGAGCGGGGCGGGTGCCGCGGGAGCGGTCAGGACGGTGCCGACGGGGACCGCCAGCGGCTGCACCGTCATCAGAAGGGCGACGGCTGCGGCGCGCCATCGCTCCGTCCAGCGATCCTGACACCGGGTGGGCCTTCGGGGCTTCGCGGTCTGCGTCATCTTCCTCTCGCACGTCATCGGGAGCCGGTTCAACCGGCCCTTCCGGCGATTGTTGCGCGAGGGTAGGCAGATAAGCGGCTGCGCTCAAGGGACTAAGTCGCGGCCGGCGCTTAATTCAGGAGACGGCGGGCGCCGTCCGCTTGTCTGCCGCCGGTTCCGGCTGCGACGGGCGCAGGGTGGGCGGACCGCCGGCGGCGGTGACGAGGCGGTCGCTGGCCGCCTCCAGCCGCTCCTCCAGGTCGCGCATCGCCTCGGCGCGCGGCTGTCCGGGCAGGATCGGCGGCAGGAACTCCACCACCACCGTGCCGGGACGCTTCAGGAAGCTGTGGCGCGGCCAGTAGAGGCCGGCATTCAGCGCCATCGGCACGATCGGAATGCCGAGGCTTTCATAGAGCACGCCGACGCCGATCCGGTAGGGCCGGTAGGTGCCCGGAGCCACGCGGGTGCCCTGGGGGAAGATCACGATGGGCCGGCCTTCGTCCCGCACCGGGCGGGAGTTGCGGATCAGCGACTTGATCGCCGCCCCGCCGGCTCCGCGGTCGACCGGGATCATCTTCGCCTTGGCGGCGTACCAGCCCCAGATCGGGATCCACATCAGCTCGCGCTTCAGGATGATCGCGGGGTCCTTCACCAGCAGGTGGAGCTTCATCGTCTCCCAAGCCGACTGGTGCTTGGCCGCCAGCAGGAAGGGACCGTCGGGCAGGTTCTCGCGTCCGCGCACCTCGTAGCGGATGCCGACGAGCGTGCGCTCCAGCCAGCCGACGCTGCGCAGATACCATTTCACCACCCCGACCATCTGCGGACGCGGCAGCAGCAGCATCCACAGCAGGGCGAAGCACATCAGCGCGGTCCAGAGGTGGAACGCGATGTTGAAGGCAAGGGACCGGATCCAGATCATGGCCGGCAACTTGTCAGGTCTTCGCCGACTTCTCAAGTATTCCGCGCGGCCGGAGAGAGGACAGGAGGGAGAGGGTGCCGTTTGCGGGGCAGGGTGGACTCCGCCCCCGGCCGGGTGCATTGTCCCCGGCGTGGAGGGGTGGGGTGCTAAGGGTTGGCCAGCCGTGGTGGAACCGTGATCCGTTTCGAGAATGTCGGCCTGCGCTACGGCACCGAGGCGGAGGTGCTGCGGGACATCAGCTTTACCCTTCAGCCGGGCTCCTTCCACTTCCTGACCGGCGCCAGCGGGGCGGGCAAATCGTCGCTGCTGAAGCTGATGTATCTGGCCCACCGGCCCTCGCGCGGGCTGGTCACCCTGTTCGGCCGCGACATGGCGCTGGTGACCCGCCGCGAATTGCCGGAGCTGCGCCGCCAGATCGGCGTGGTGTTCCAGGACTTCGCGCTGCTCGACCATCTGTCGGCGCTGGACAATGTGGCGCTGCCGCTGCGCATGGCCGGCACGCCGGAGACCGACGTGGTCGCCCATTGCAGCGAGATCCTGCGCTGGGTCGGGCTGGGCAACCACCTGCATGCCACGCCCTCGACCCTGTCGGGCGGGCAGAAGCAGCGGGTTGCCATCGCGCGGTCGGTGATCAACCGGCCGCGGCTGCTGCTGGCCGACGAGCCGACCGGCAACGTCGACGACGGCATCGGCATGCGGCTGCTTTACCTGTTCGAGGAACTCTACAAGCTGGGGACCACCGTGGTGATCGCCACCCACAACGAGGCGCTGATCCGCCGTTTCGACCATCCGCGCCTGCATCTCGACAATGGCCGGCTGATGGTGCTGCCGGCGCGCGGCCGCGTTCATGAAGCCCGTGCGAAGGACGCGCGGGCCAATGACCCCGGCCCCATCGACTCACGGGGGGAGTAGCGGCATGGCGCTTCGTCCCATGCGGCCCCGTTCCGACCTGCCGCTGGCGGTCGATCCTTCCTCGCGCTTTCTCGGCTGGATCACCGCGCTGATGGCATTCCTGGCGGCGCTGGCGCTGGCCGGCGCCATGCTGGTGTCGGACATGGCGCAACGCTGGGACAGCGGGCTGGCCGGCGGGCTGACCGTGCAGGTGGCGCCGATGCCGGGCGCCCCCGTCGCGCCGCTGGACGAGCGGGCGGAGGCGGCGCTGACCGTCCTGCGTTCCTTCCCCGGAATCCGTTCGGCCACCCTGCTGGGCGGCGGCGAGATCGCCCGGCTGCTGGAGCCCTGGCTGGGAGCCGGCGCGACGGACCCGCTGCTGCCGATGCCGCGGCTGATCGATGTCGTCGCTGGCGGTCCGGTCGATGTCGCCGCCCTGCGCCTGCGCCTGACCTCCGCCGCACCGGGGGCGACGCTGGACGACCACGCGGTGTGGCTGGCCGATCTGCGCTCCTTCGCTGGGGCGATCCGGCTGGCGGCGCTGGGCGTGGTGGTGTTGATCGGGGCGGCGGCGGTGATGACCGTGGTCTTCGCCGTGCGTACCGGCCTTGCCATCCACCGGCCGGTGGTGGAACTGCTGCACCTGATGGGCGCCACCGACCGCTATGTCTCCCGCCAGTTCGAACGGCATGTGGTGGGCCGGAGCCTGCGCGGCGGCGGGATCGGGCTGCTGCTGGCCGGCGGCACGATGTATGGACTGCACCGTGCCTCCCAGGGACTGCGGGCCAGCCTGCTGCCCGATCTGGCTCTTCAGCCCTGGCAATGGGCGGTCCTGCTGCTGGTGCCGGGAGCGCTGGCCCTGCTGGCGCTGGTCACCGCGCGCTGGACCGTGCTGCGCACGCTGGAGTCCATGCCGTGAGGTCAACTGCGACATGAGCCGGCGGCGGAGCAGCGGAGTGATGGCGCGGGCGATCGCGCATGTGATGACCGGCGTGCTGGTGCTGGCGGCGGTCTGGCTGGCCGGGCTGTTCTGGTATGCGGCCGATGTGCCGCGCTCCTCTCCCGGCGGCGCCGATGCCGAACGGCCGACCGACGCCATCGTCGTGCTGACCGGCGGCAGCCACCGGCTGGGCACCGGGCTGGAACTGCTGGCCGCCGGACGGGCGAAGAAACTGTTCGTCTCCGGCGTCTATGACGGGGTGGATGTGCAGGAACTGCTGAAGCTGTCCCGCCGCTCCCCGACCGAAATGGAATGCTGCATCACGCTGGGCTATTCCGCCGACAGCACCATCGGCAACGCCTATGAGACGGCGGACTGGATGCGCGACCAGGGATTCCGGTCGCTGCGGCTGGTGACCGCCAACTACCACATGCGCCGCAGCCTGCTGGAGCTGTCGATGGCGATGCCGGACGTGGAACTGGTTCCCTATCCCGTCGTCGCCCCCACCGTCCACCTCGACGACTGGTGGATGTGGCCCGGCACCGCCAACCTGCTGATCAACGAGTACAACAAGCTGCTGGTGGTGGGCCTGCGCTGGACGGTCCGCCGCGTGATTCGGGATTGATCCCCGCAGGTAGGGCGGCAACCCAAAAAGCGAATGAGAATGACTTGCAATTAGCCGCGAGCTAGAGTAGGGTCCTGCTCAGGGTTCACGCCCGGACATCGCCGACCGCAACGTCCGTTCAGCAAGAAAGACACGCCATGCACGACAGCGCCGTCTCCGCTCCCGCCTCCTTCGCCGCATCCCTGCCGGTGGTCGAATCCGGCCGCCTGATGTCGGGCAGCCGCGAGATCGTGATCCAGCACGCCGGGCAGAGCTACCGCCTGCGTGTGACCCGCGCCAACAAGCTGATTTTGACCAAATAAAAGACCTTTAAAGAACCTTCCGGGAAAAACGCCGCCGAGAATGGGCGCCGGCCACTCTGGTCCGGTGCCCATTTTCTTTTTTGTGATGACGTTTTACGCCCGGCCTTGTACCTCATAGCCGGCATCCTCGATGGCTTGGCGGATGACGGATTCGTCGGCGCTGCCTTCGATGGCGACCTGACCGGCCTTCAAGTCGACCAGGGCGCGTTCCACGGCGGGAAGCGCCTCCACGGCCTTGGTCACGGTCTGGGCACAATGGCCGCAGGTCATCCCAGAAACCTTCAACGTCAGCATGGGTCTTCTCCTCTGGCGGTGCGGTTGTGGACGTGATTGCGAAAGGCTGCGCCTTCCAGCCGCTGGAAGGTCAAGCGGGTTTCCGATGATCCGCTCAACCTCCCGCCTGTGGGATCGTTTCACGTCAGCCCGGCTGTCCACAAATCGAGATTAAGTCTCTTATTTGAGACTCGCGTTTCGGGGTTTGTCTTGAAGAGGAGACAAGCCTTCAGTCAGCATTTTTGTGTGCAGTGCAAAAAGTCAGAGGCATCAAAGGTTTCGCCTGCGACGATCGGGCTCCGTTCCCGGTGGCATGACCTTTGCTGATATTGACGCATGTACCCGTAGCCGGGTTCATCACGACAGGCAACGGCGGCTGAACCAGCCGTCCCGCCCGGAACCGACGTCCGTTAAGTCGGTCTTCCGACAAGAATAACCGAGGGAGCACCGTCCAAATGAGTTTCCTGATCTGCCTGGGAGCGCTCGCGTTCCTCATGCTGGTCGCCTACCGGGGCTTCAGCGTCATCCTCTTCGCGCCGGTGGCGGCGTTGGGAGCTGTGCTGTTGACCGATCCATCCGCCGTGCCGCCGATCTTCACCGGCCTGTTCATGGACAAGATGGTCGGCTTCGTGAAGCTGTACTTCCCGGTCTTCCTGCTGGGCGCTGTATTCGGCAAGGTGATCGAACTGTCCGGCTTCTCCAAGTCGATCGTCTCGGCCGTGATCAGGCTGGTCGGGCGCGAGCGTGCGGTGACCTCCATCGTCCTGGTCTGCCTGCTGCTGACCTACGGCGGCGTGTCGCTGTTCGTCGTGGTCTTCGCCGTCTATCCCTTCGCGGCGGAGATGTTCAGGCAGGGCGACATCCCCAAGCGCCTGATCCCCGGCGTGATCGCGCTCGGCGCCTTCACCGTCACCATGGACGCGCTGCCGGGCACGCCGCAGATCCAGAACATCATCCCCACCACCTTCTTCAAGACCGACGCCTATGCCGCCCCCTGGCTGGGCCTGATCGGCTCGGTCTTCATTCTGGTGCTGGGCCTGCTGTATCTGGAATGGCGGGTGCGTTCGGCCATCGCGCGCGGCGAAGGCTATGGCAGCGGTCACACCAACGAGCCGGAGCCGGTGGCGTCGGAGAAGCTGCCCAACCCGATCCTGGCGCTGTCACCGCTGGTCGCCGTCGGCGTGCTGAACAAGCTGTTCACCATGGCGATTCCCAGCGTGTACGGTGCCACCAGCGAAGTGGCGCTGACCCCCGGCGCCAAGCCGCTGGTGACGCAGGTCTCGTCCGTCGCCGGTATCTGGGCGGTGGAAGGGGCCCTGCTCTGCGGCATTCTGATGGTGCTGGCCTTCGCCTGGAAGCCGGTGTCCCAACGCTTCGCCGAGGGCACCAAGGCTGCCATCGGCGGGTCGCTGCTGGCCTCGATGAACACGGCGTCGGAATACGGCTTCGGTGCGGTCATTGCGGCGCTGCCGGGCTTCCTGGTGATCCGTGACGCCCTGGCCGCCATCCCGAACCCGCTGGTGAACGAGGCGGTGACCGTCACGGCGCTCGCCGGCATCACCGGATCGGCGTCGGGCGGCATGAGCATCGCGTTGGCGGCCATGGCCGACCAGTTCATCACCGCCGCCAACGCCGCCGGCATCCCCATGGAGGTTCTGCACCGCGTCGCCTCCATGGCCAGCGGCGGCATGGACACCTTGCCGCACAACGGCGCCGTCATCACCTTGCTGGGCGTCACTGGGCTGACGCACCGGCAGTCCTACGGCGACATCTTTGCCGTCACCTGCATCAAGACGCTGGCGGTCTTCTTCGTGATCGCCGTCTATTACCTGACCGGGATCGTCTGATCATGAAGAACAAGCTCATTTCCCTGGAGGACGCCGTCGCGCGTATTCCCGATGGCGCTTCCCTGCTGATCGGCGGCTTCATGGCTGTCGGCGGCCCCAACCGGCTGGTGGACGAACTGATCCGCCAGGGCAAGCACGACCTGACCATCATCGCCAACGACACCGCCCGGCCCAACAACGGCCTGGGCAAGCTGGTGGTGGAAAAGCTGGTGCGCCGCGTCGTCACCAGCCACATCGGGCTGAACCCAGAAACGCAGAAGCAGATGATCGCCGGCGACATCGAGGTGGAACTGGTGCCGCAGGGCACGCTGGCCGAGCGCATCCGCGCCGGCGGCGTCGGGCTGGGTGGCGTCCTGACCCCCACCGGTGTCGGCACTACGGTGGAGGAGGGCAAGCGCAAGGTCGAGATCGACGGCGTCACCTATCTGCTGGAAATGCCGATCAAGGCCGATTTCGCGCTGGTCGCCGCCAAGCAGGCCGATCTGTACGGCAACCTGACCTACGCGCTGACCGCTCGCAACTTCAACCCGCTGATGGCGATGGCCGGCGCCACCGTGATCGCCGAGGCCGAGGACATCCTGCCTGTCGGCTGCATCCCGCCCGACGCGGTGATGACGCCGTCGGTGCTGGTCGATTACATCGTCGCCGCAACGCCGCGCTGATCGGGGAGTAGAGAGCCATGGATGAAAAGACCCTGATCGCCAAGCGCGTCGCGCTGGAGTTGATGGACGGCGACCTCGTCAATCTGGGGATCGGCCTGCCGACCCTGGTCGCCCGCTACGTCCCTGCCGGACGCCATGTGTTCTTCCAGTCGGAGAACGGCATCGTCGGCATGTCCGGCCCGATCACCGGAGCGGAGAACCATGACCTTACCGATGCCGGCGGCTCGCCCATCTCGGCCCTGCCAGGGGCGGCGTCCTTCGACAGCGCCTTCTCCTTCGGCCTGATCCGCGGCGGCCATCTGGACGTCACCGTGCTGGGCGGCCTGCAGATCGACCGCGAGGGGCGTCTCGCCAACTGGATGGTGCCGGGCAAGATGGTGCCGGGCATGGGCGGAGCGATGGACCTCGTCACCGGTGCCCGCCGGGTGATCGTCGCCATGCAGCACAGCGCCAAGGGCGAGGCGAAGATCGTCGAGCGCTGCGCCCTGCCGCTGACTTCGGTCCGCCGCGTCGATCTGGTGGTGACCGACCTCGCCGTCATCGAGCCGACCGATGCCGGGCTCGTCTTGAAGGAAACCGCCCCCGGTGTCACGGTGGAGCAGGTGATCGCCAACACCGGGTGCGAACTGATCATTGCCCCGGGCCTCCGTTCCATGCCGATCGAAGGATAAAGAAGAATGACCAATCTGAAGGGGAAGGCTGCGCTCGTCACCGGGTCCACCAGCGGGATCGGCCTTGGGGTCGCACGGCAGTTGGCAGGACAGGGCGCCGACCTGATGCTGAATGGCTTCGGCGATGCCGGCTACATCGCCGAGCTGTGTCAGTCGCTGTCCAAGGAGTTCGGCGTGCGCGTCGCTCATAACGGCGCCGACATGTCGAAGCCCGAGGAAATCGAGGCGATGGTCGCCGCCACCGAGACGGCTTATGGCCGGTTGGACGTGCTGGTCAACAATGCCGGCATCCAGCATGTGGCGCCGGTTGACGCCTTCCCGGTTGAACGCTGGGACGCAGTGATTGCCATCAATCTGTCGGCCGTCTTCCACGGCACCCGCGCCGCCCTGCCGGGCATGAAGGCGCGCGGCTGGGGCCGGGTCATCAACATCGCCTCGGTCCATGGTCTGGTGGCGTCGGTCAACAAGTCGGCCTATGTCGCCGCCAAGCACGGCGTGATCGGCCTGACCAAGGTGACGGCGCTGGAACTGGCGGAGACCAATATCACCTGCAACGCCATCTGCCCGGGCTGGGTGCTCACTCCGCTGGTGCAGAAGCAGATCGATGCACTGGCCGCCGCGCGCAATCTGTCGGTGGAAGAGGCCGGACGCGAGCTGCTGAGCGAGAAGCAGCCGTCCAAGTCCTTCGTCACGCCGGAACAACTGGGCGAACTGGCGGTGTTCCTGTGCTCCGAAGCCGCCGGCAATATGCGCGGCGCGGCTCTGACCATGGATGGCGGCTGGACCGCCCAGTAAGGCGGTCTTGCCAGGATGGGGGTAGCCGCATTTCGGAGGCGGATCGAAAGGTCGGTCCCCGGGGCGGCTTCCCAGGTCTCAGGTGTCGCTGGTGACTGGAATCGTGTCGAAGGGGGTAGCGATGAAGGGACGCCCCTGGCCATGGCCGGCGCGCGCATGACCGCGTTCGGTCGCGGCCTGCCGGAAATAGCCGACCACGAACACGCGCAGGGCATTCGCCAGCGAGACGCCGGACCGGGATGACCAGCGGGCCTGCTGTTCCATGCGGTCACGGACGTCGTCGCACAACTCGTCCACCGTCAGGTCTTCGCGCCGACAGATCTCCTCCAGCCCTTCCCAATAGGATGGCTCCAGCCGGATCGAAACATCACGCCCAGACAATCTCAGCGTGCGGGAGGCTAGGGAGGCGACACCTAAAGATTGATCGATGCGAGATTTCCTGTTCCCATCGCTCGACATGTTCTTAAGCCCTCGTGCTGGCCGTGCGATTGCCCCCAACGCATGAACACTATAACGCGACCACAACCGGTTTTGGGAACAAAACTTTAGGCAGGTAAGGATTCCCCCTAGGGGGCCCGCTCGGGGTCCCCGGCCATGTCCTTGAGTAAAGCCAGGTCGTTAATGACGATAAAACCTTTGGCATATGTCACTGTGCCGGTGCGGCGCAGCGCACCAAGACACTTGTTCACCATTTCGCGGGTGACGCCTAGCATGTTTGCCAGTGCTTCCTGCGACAGGGGCAGGGTCAGCCGTCGGCCGGCAGGAGTATCCTGCCCGTAACTGTCCGACAGCAGCAGCAGCCGGCGGGCGAGCCGACGTGGAACATCGTGGAACACAGCGTCCTCAATGTTCTCCGACACCCAGCGCAGGCGGTCGCACAGGACGATCATCATGCGGGTGCACAGTCGCGGATGGCGCTCCAGGAAGGGGATGAAGTCGGAGCGGTCAATCCGGAACAGCTCGACCGACCGCAGGGCGACCGCAGCAGCCGTCCGCTCCCGGCCGTCGATCAGGCCGATCTCGCCCAGCACATCGCCGGCTTCCAGGATGTTCAGCAGCATGGTTTTGCCATCCGCCGAGGAGGTGCGGATGGCGATCTGTCCCTTCAATACGGCGAACAGGCTGTCGCCGGGATCACCCTTGTCGAAAATGATCTGGTCGGCATCGAAACGGGCCATGCGGCCCAGCGTCACCATCTCCGCCATCTGTCCGGCGTCGAGTTCTCCGAGCCGCCGGTTGCGCCTCAGCACCGCCGCGACATCCACAGGCGCGTTCATCCGTCCGTCCAGACACAGTTTCGCGCCGGGGTCGCGATGACCGCCACCCCGGCGCGACCAGTCTAGCCAAAACGCGCTTACATCGCGAGCGGTGCCGTATCGCGCATGGCGCGTTCCCACAGGATGGTGTGTTCGAAATGGAAACGGGCTTCGGTCGTCGCGTCGTCGCCCGTCGGACGGCCGAGCCGCCGCGCCATGGTGCGCAGCATCGCCTTGGCGTCCTCCCGTTTCTGGTCGAAGCGCCCCTGCGGCAGCCATCCGCGGAATGCAGCCAATTCGGAAGCTGACAGACCGATGTCGCCGCCCAGCCGCAGCATCCGGCCATAGCCGCGCTCGCGGTAGGGCAGCTCCTTGGCGATGGACTCCAAGCGCAGGGCGGTCCCGGCAGTCAGCACCCGGTCGGCGACCGCGTCAGACAGGGTTCGGCGGATGTTGACCATCGCCTCCGACAGGGAGGTGTAGCCCAATTCGGCCGGGCCGTGGATGACCGCCACCTCGTCGTCGTCCTCCAGTCGGCCATCGCGGAACGCCTCGAAGATGGCGCCGACGCCGATCATGCCGAAGGGATACAGCTCGGCTGCGCGCAGGGCCCCCATGCTGGAGGCGCCGAATACCGGTATGCCGGCGTGGATGGCGTAGAGGATTTCCTTGTGCCAGACCGACGGCACGCTTTCGAAAAAGCCGTCGACGATGCCGATGGCCGCCGGCTTTTCCGCGCATAGACGTAGAACATCACCTTGGGCGACCGGCGGCAAATAGGTGGCGTCCAACTCCAGGACCGCGTCCTCGCGCGGCAGGGTGGGGCCGAGAAAGACATAGACGCCGCTCATGCCGCCTTCTCCATGGCTTGGGCACCGAGCACACGCAGGCCGCGTTCGCCCAGCAGGTAATCGGGGGATTCGTCGGTACCCTCCAGCCCCGGCACGACAACGCGCACGACGGGGATGCCGAATTCCGGTTTGGTCAGGTCCACTGCCACCACCTCCTCGATGCCGACGGCGCGCAGCCGGTCGAGCTGCTGGGCGAGATCGGCCTCGATGGTGGGGGCGGCACTGGTCGGGCAGTCGCGGAAGGAGCGCCGGCCGCCACCCTCCACGATCATCGCCTTCCAGCGGGCATGGTGGGCTGGGTCGAGGTGACGCTCATACTCGGCACGGGGCATATCGTCGCGGGCGCCGGCGATGAAGGTCAGGCGGCTCTGCGCCGCCTCGGTCAGCGCACGGGACAGGGCGATCTCGCGCGCCACATGGCAGCCCATGCCGGTGGCCGGGCGAATGGAGTGCTGGGGCAACTCCTCGCGCTCGACGATGCGACAGAGGAAGGCGGGCAGCCCGATGTCGCTGGTGGTCTCCCAAACGCCGACGGTCACACCGGCCGCTTCGAAGCGGTCGATCAGTGAGCGGCAGACCGGATCGTCGATGCTGTGCAGGTCGATGCGGGTTGCCGCCTGGGCAACGGAGTCCTGAAGGCGCCACAGGGTGGTCGCGTCACGCTCAACGAGTTCGGTGACGGCGTGGCTGATCGCCTCGACTTTATGGTTGCCCGACGCCAAGCCATTGGAACCGGCCAGGAAGGCGCCATGGCCGGGGGCCATCGGCATGGTGAAATTCAGGTGGACCATCTCGAACGGCACCCATTTCGGGCTGCCGTTCAGCAGATCCTGACCTTCGATCCACAGGATGGGGCTGTGGGGATTGAAGCTTCCGGTCGACAGCCGGGGCAGGCGGTCGACGTCCACCACAGGGTGGATCCAGCGCAGCTCCTCGAAGCTGGCGAACTTCAGCGGCAGGGTGATGCGTTCGGCGTGGTAGCTCTCGATCGACTCCATGACCCCCGACGCCTTGGCGGAGGCGAGCGTCACCCCCTTGCCCTGCGAAACCGAGATGGAGCGCGAGTTGGGCCGCGTCACCATCACCACCGGAATGCCGACGGAATCCAGCCCGGTGACGTTGGCGACCCGCGTGATCCCCATGATCGGCAGAAACGGGGCGACCCGCGCCAGGGTCTGTTCGGGTGCCATGACCCGGTGGGTGCCGACCGTGTGGGCCTTCACCGCATCCAAACCCGTAGCTTTGACATCGAGCAGATCGAAGGGCATCGCACGTCACTGGCTTTGAGGTGAGCCGTCTTGGCGGAATGCTCGAATCTGAATTCGAGACACATCCTCGTTCCAAGGATCGGTGACGGCCAGTAATGATCTGCAACTGGCTGTCACGATCCGAATGGACTGTGCTTCAGAGGTTCGGGGTCACCATATTGCGAGCCGCTTCGTGATCGGCAACGTCGCGCCCCGAAAGCTCACCGGAACGAATGTGAGAACGGACACTGGCGGCGGTCGAGTCCGCAACCTCGGTAATGCCATTGGCAGAAATGGCATACAGGCGGCCATCGGCACCACGGATGATGGAGTTCTGAATGTTCTGGATCGTCATTGTGATGCTCCTGAGTGTTGCATGAACTTCGGTAGCGATTTGATGTGCAATACATCGCATTCGAAGCAAATTGGCGCTGTGAAAAACTTCACAGCGAAAGCCGGTCTCAAGGAATAGCCATAAACGGTCTTTTGCCGTCCGGTTGTTGGTGGTTGTTGGAGAGGCGATTATGCAACCCAAAAAGAGCTTATTGGTGCAGTCGTCGATGAATTCAAATCTGGAAGACTATATGCAGTGGCCGGTGATCGTTTCCCGGACCGTTCCCTTGAGCGATCGGCGTGCGAAGCTCCGGCTGGAGTCTATAATCTGGAATGGCCTCGAAGAAATCGCAGAGCAGCAGCGGCGACCACTTCGTGAGCTTTGTGATGAAGTTAACGGAAATCGCCCTTTCGGCGTTGCGCTAAACAGTGCGATACGGAGTTACGTACTCGATTATTTCCGCAGAGCAGAGCGTACCCCAAATAATATCTGATCAGTTTATCCTTTTGCACCGATCATGGTTCTAGATTTTCCAAATCTAGCCAGAACCACATTGCAGCGCTCGGTCACGCGAGCCAACCCCAGAGAACAGGCAAGAGCAGCGGCCTCTTGAAGCATCTGAAGTGCATCCCTGTTACCTGACACTAGCGCAGACTGGGCTTCCAGAGAGAGTGCGTCGGCAAAATAGCCAATGCGTCCGGACTGCTTTGCGGCAACGCGCACACGTTGCGCCTGCTGCTGCGCATTTTTGGCATAACCGAGTGCTAGCAGCGTTTCTGCGTGCCAGATATAAATTTGGCTCAGGGATGCCGGTACTTTATCACTTCCAGATGTTGCAAAACACCGCTCAAAAAATCCCATTCCCTCTTTTACATCACCAGTTTTTGCAATAGCATATCCTAGAGAGCCAAGGATAAACGGTTTGTGAAGGCGCACACTAACTACATTGCATAAATCCAATGCGTGAAGAAGGGGTGGGATGGCCTCTTCTATTCTATTGGAAAGAAGCAATATCCATCCTAAATACTCATGAGCATATATCTTTGAGAAGTTGTGATTTCCACTATCCGCTGCCTCAATGGCCAGCACGGCCAGAGCTTTTGCCTCTTCGGCCTGGCCGAGTTCAGCAAAATTTCGAGCCAAATTGGATAGAACCCCGACAGTGGCGATCACTGCAAGCCCAAACCGCTCTTGAGAGCGGAGGTTCGGTAACATTTCCTTGGCGGCCAGCAAAGCATCGCGGCTTTCAAAAAATTGCCCTTTGTCTGAAAGTATTCCACCTAAGCGGGCTAGTATTTGTAGGCGTGTTCTCCTGTCGTAAATATCCCTGCATGTGTTCAATCCTTCGTGACTGAAGGAGACAGCATTGTCGATGTCGCCATACGACCACTCAAATGCGGCCATAAGCGATGATGCGCGTGCATAACGGTTAGCATCGCAAAGGCGAAGCGCCAATTTCCTGGCTTCTTCAAGTCCTTCATCCATATATTTGACTGCGCGCGGTAAACGGGTGCGAGCGGTTGCTATGGACAGGTCAATGCGCCTTGTCTTATTGCGGACATCGTCTGTCATTCGATCAAGGGCGGCAAGAGCGCATTCATAATGACGGCTCGCATCCTCCAGGCGAGATCGCAGTTCCGCCCGCACGCCTGCTCGCCGGCCGAACAGGTGGGCGGCCGGCCAGTTCTCTGCCATGAAGGCGTGGTGGGCCAGCAGATCCAGGCGGTTGGGCAAGTCGTGGTCGCGGCGGTGGCGCAGCGCCTCCAAAACGCGGGCATGCAGCGCCCGGCGGTCAGACTTGGTCAGGGTGGCGTAGGCGACTTCCTGGATCAGCGCATGTTTGAAGGAATATTCCAGGTTGGGCAGCAGACGGGTGCGCAGCACGAAGCCGGCGCGTTCCAGATAGGCCAGAGAATCTGACAGGATCGGCGTGGACAGACTGGTCAGCGCCTGGAGCAGGCCGACATCGAAGGTCGTGCCGATCACCGCGGCATTCATCAGCAGCCGGCGCCGCTCCAGCGTCATCAGGTCCATGCGTTCGCCCAGCAGGGCGTGCAATGTGCGCGGCAGCTTGTGAACCACCAGCGGGTCGATCAGCCGATAGGCGCCCGGCATGCCCTCGATGGCATTCGACGCCTCAAGCGTGCGCAGCACCTCCTCCAGATAGAGCGGAACACCCTGACAGCGGCTGGCGACCTGGGCCTTTAATTCTACCAGCGACCAATCGTCGCCAAGCCAGTGCGCCAGGAAGCTCTGCACCTGATCCGGCGACAGCATTCCCAGATCGATGCGGCGCCCGCCCGGACGGCCACTCCAGCCCCGTTCCTCCGACTCCGGTCCCAGCGGGGGGGGCCGTCGGGTGGCGAGCAGCAGCAGGCGAGCCCCTGAACCCGGCAAGGCTTCCGCCAGCCGGTCCAGCAGCCGTACCATCACCGGGCGAGCCCAATGGGCATCCTCCACCAACACCAACAGCGGCCGGCCCACTGCGCCACTTGCGGTGCCGCTTGCCTCTCCGATCGCCGCCTCGTTCCTCGTGGCATTGCCGCCGGCGACACCAAGCGGCGCCGACAGTTCCAACGTTGCCCCCACCAGCCCCTCGATGCTCAGCGACAGGCGCTGCGCCGCGTCTAGGCCACTCCACAACGGATCCAGCCCTTGATGGCCAAACAACGTGCGCACGGCGTCGCCGGACAGTGAACCGGACCGGCGGTGTGCGGCCTCACAGACCCAACCGATGCCTTCCTCGCTGGCGCAGCCAGCCACTTGTTCGGCCAGGCTCAGCGCCACCGCCTCAAGATCGTCGGGATCCGCCAGTCGGCGGATCGGCATCTGTGGCCATTGCAGCAGGGTCCAGCGCCGGCTGCGCGGGTCGCGCAGGAACTCGCCGACGAGACGGGATTTGCCGATTCCGGCGTCCCCCTGCAGCAGAAGTTGGGCGGGCGCCCCAGCCTCCACCGAATCGGCTATGGCGAACAGGGTTGCCACCTCCTGCTCCCGTCCGACATAGGGGGCGTCGGTGGCGGACAGCAGGTCGGTTGCGGTGCGGCGGACGGCTCGCGCCCCGTCGAGCAGGAAGGCCGGCATCGGCTCCACCTCGTCGGACAGGCGCAGGCTTCCCATCGGGCGCACCGCCACACCGACCGGGATGAGGTCCAGCGTATCGCGGCTGAGCTGTGCTGTGTCGGAAGCCGCACGCTGTTGCAGCTTGGCGGCCATATGCACGCATTCGCCGACCGCGCGATAGTCGGTCCACAGGCCGTTGCTCATCACATGGGCGACGACGTCACCCGAACTGATGCCGATGCGGATGTGGAAGAGCGGGCGTCCCTGTTCGTCGCGGGTGGCACTCAGAATGTCCTGGGCGGCAAGACAGGCGCGCAGCGCATGGTCCTCCTTGGCGCCTGGGGCGCCGAAGGTCGCCAGAAAGCCGTCGCCCAGCATCTGGGTCACCGTGCCTTCAAAGCGCGGCACCGCCTCCGTCAAACGGTTCAGGATCGAAAGGAGCAGGTCGTCCGCGTCCTCCGGATCGCGGCCGGCCACCATGGCGGAGGAGCGGACGATGTCGACGAACATCGCCGTGACCACCTTGCGTTCGCGCGGCTTATCGCCCGGCAGGCGAGATGCCTCCTGCCAGGGACGGCCTTCGTCCGTCGCTGCGCCCAACATGGTGTCCGCCACGTCCGCCCCCCTCGCGGAATTCGCGTTGGCATATTAGAGCATGCATTTCGAATTTTGCGAACATCCGAGCGATGGGACACCCGAAGATTTTCGCGCAGGCGGAAGGCAACATATCTGTGTATGTAATTCTTGGCAAAAAGAAAGCGCCGCGACTTGCGCGGCGCCTTGATTGTTACTTGTGATGAACAGTTGTTGTGCCTGACTCGGGTTCCGTCGGCACTCCCCGGTTCAACAGCGCTCAGCGGCGGACGGCGATATTCTCCACCTGGGTCACGTCGCGCACGGCGCCGCGGTCGGCGCTGGTGGTCAGGGCGGCATAGGCGCGGAGCGCCGGGGAAACCACGCGGTCGCGGCTGACCGGCCTCCAGGCATTGATGCCCTTGGCGTTCATCGCGTCGCGGCGGCGCTGCATCTCCTGATCGTCGACGGCGAGGCGGATGATGCGGTTGGGGATGTCGATCTCGATGCGGTCGCCGTCCTCCACCAGACCGATGGCGCCGCCCTGTGCCGCCTCCGGCGAGACGTGGCCGATCGACAGGCCCGACGTGCCGCCGGAGAAGCGGCCGTCGGTGACCAGGGCGCAGGCCTTGCCCAGCCCCTTCGACTTCAGGTAGCTGGTCGGGTACAGCATTTCCTGCATGCCGGGGCCGCCGCGCGGACCCTCATAGCGGATCACGACCACCTCGCCCGCCTTGACCACGTCGCCCAGAATGCCGGCGACGGCGTCGTCCTGGCTCTCGAAGACACGGGCCGGGCCGGCGAAGACGAGATTGGAAGCGTCGACGCCCGCCGTCTTCACGATGCAGCCGTTCTCGGCGATGTTGCCGTACAGCACGGCGAGGCCGCCGTCCTGACTGAAGGCCTTTTCAGCCTTGCGGATCACGCCCCTCTCGCGGTCGAGGTCCAGTTCCGGCCAGCGGCGCTCCTGGCTGAAAGGCACGACGGTCGGGATGCCGCCGGGGGCGGCACGGTACAGGGTGTGGACGGACTGGTCCTGGGTGCGCATCACGTCCCAGCGGTCCAGCGCGTCGCCCAGCGTGGGAGCATGGACGGTCGGCGCCTCGCGGTTCAGCAGGCCGGCGCGGTCCAGCTCGCCCAGGATGCCAAAGATGCCGCCGGCGCGGTGCACGTCCTCGATATGGACGTCGGACACGGCGGGAGCGACCTTGCAGACGTTGGGGACGCGGCGCGACAACCGGTCGATGTCGGCCATGGTGAAATCGATGCCACCCTCCTGTGCCGCCGCCAGGATGTGCAGGACGGTGTTGGTGGAACCGCCCATGGCGATGTCCAGCGTCATCGCGTTCTCGAATGCTTCCTTGGTGGCGATGCCGCGCGGCAGGGCGGTGGCATCTTCCTCCTGGTACCAGCGGCGGCAGAGGTCGACCGCCATCCGGCCGGCTGCCAAGAACAGCTCCTTGCGGTCGGCGTGGGTCGCCAGGATGGTGCCGTTGCCGGGCAGCGACAGACCCAGCGCCTCGGTCAGGCAGTTCATCGAGTTGGCGGTGAACATGCCGGAGCAGGAGCCGCAGGTCGGGCAGGACCCGCGCTCCATCTCCGCCGCCTCCTCGTCGGAGACGGTCGGGTCGGCGGCGGCGACCATGGCGTCGATCAGGTCGACCGACTTCACCTTGCCGCGCCACTTGACCTTGCCGGCCTCCATCGGGCCGCCGGAGACGAAGACCGCCGGGATGTTCAGCCGCATTGCGGCCATCAGCATGCCGGGAGTGATCTTGTCGCAGTTGGAGATGCAGACCAGAGCATCGGCGCAATGGGCGTTTGCCATGTACTCCACCGCGTCGGCGATCAGCTCGCGCGAAGGCAGGCTGTACAGCATGCCGCCATGGCCCATGGCGATGCCGTCGTCCACTGCGATGGTGTTGAACTCCTTCGCCACGCCGCCAGCCTTCTCGATCTCGCGCGCCACCAACTGGCCCAGATCCTTCAGATGGACGTGGCCGGGGACGAACTGGGTGAAGGAGTTGGCGATGGCGATGATCGGCTTGCCGAAATCGCCATCCTTCATGCCGGTTGCCCGCCACAGGCCGCGCGCGCCCGCCATGTTGCGGCCGTGGGTGGAGGTGCGGGAACGGTAGTGCGGCATGGATCGGTCCTCAGCTGGTCGATTTGGGCGAGTTGGCGAAAGGAATGGAACGAAACGGGTGGGCACCTTAGCAATCTCCTGTCGCGCGCGCCAGAGGCGCGATCCTGTCTCGGACGTCGGAGGCGCGACGCCGGCGTGGCTCTGCCATGCACGCCGTGAGGATTGCCGATGATAAGCAGGCTTATTAGTTTCGAAGGACTGATAAGTAAGCTTATGATATGCCGATGTCCTCCACCGCCGATACCCGCTCCGTACCTCCCCATTCCATGAGCTTGGGCGTCGTCCTGGCCGACACGGCGCGCATGATACGCGTCCGTTTCGACCAGCGTGCCCGTCATCTCGGCCTGACCCGTGCGCAATGGTCGGTGATCGCCACGCTGGCAAGGAACGAGGGGATCAAGCAGGCGACGCTGGCCGACCTGCTGGAGATCGAGCCGATCACCCTCTGTCGGCAGATCGACCGGATGGAGGAGGGCGGCTGGATCGAACGCCATGCCGATCCGACCGACCGTCGCGCCCGGTTGCCGCACCTGACGCCGAAGGCGCATGCGGTGCTGGAGCAGGGCCGGGCTCTCGCCGCCGAAATCTATGCGGAGGCGTTGGCCGGCCTGCCGTCCGACGCCGAAGCCAAGCTGATCGAAATGTTGGCCCACATGCGCGCCAACCTGTCCGACCGCCGGACCGAGCCGCCCGAAAAGATCGTTGCCGAAAAGATCGCTGCCAAAGCCTGACGCACTCCGTCTTTTTCCTTCGGGACCCGATCGCAATGACCGCCGTGACCGACCGCGATACCGACACCCGTCCTGACGCCGTGAAGCCCGTCCGCCGGACGCGCTGGCGCCGCTGGCTGCTGATGGCCGCCCTGCCGCTGCTGGTGGCGGTCGGCGGCGGCTATGAGTATGTCGTGGGCGGACGCTATGTCTCGACCGACAACGCCTATGTCCAGCAGGACAAGGTGACGATCAGCCCGGACGTCTCCGGCCGCATCGTCGAGGTGGCGGTGCATGAGAACCAGCCGGTCCATCGTGGCGACCTGCTGTTCCGCATCGATGACGAGCCTTACCGGCTGGCCCTGCAACAGGCCGATGCCGCGCTGGCTTCGGCCCGGCTGAAGGTGGAGCAGCTGCGCGCCGACCTGGGCGAGGTGCAGGCCAAGCAGGCTGCGGCGGAAGAGAAGGTCTCCTTTGAGCAGCGCGAGTTCCAGCGCCAGCAGGATTTGCTGAAGACCGGCGTCGCTGCGCGCGCGACCTACGATTCCGTACGCCACGATTTGATGGCGGCGCAGCAGGATCTGAACACGGAAAAGCAGGCGGTGATCAGCGCCCGCGCTGCCCTTGGCGGCGATCCCGACATCCCGACCGACCGTCATCCGACGGTGCTGGAAGCGCTGGCGAAGAAAGCCTCTGCGCAGCGCGATCTCGACCACACGGTGGTGACCGCGCCGGCCGATGGCGTGGTCAGCCAGACCGACCGGCTGCTGGTCGGGCAGTATGCCTCGGTCGGGCTGTCGGCGGTCAGTCTAGTGATGAGCGGGTCGAGCTGGGTCGAGGCCAACTTCAAGGAAACCGACCTGACCCATATGGCGGTCGGCCAGACCGCGACCGTGGTGCTGGATGCCTATTCCGGCCGCACCCTGACCGCTCATGTCGAGAGCATCGGCGCCGGTACCGGATCGGAATTCTCGGTCCTGCCCGCCCAGAACGCCACCGGCAACTGGGTGAAGGTGGTGCAGCGCGTGCCGGTCCGCCTGCGCATCGACCAAGCAGGCGGCGACGCCGTGCCGCTACGCACCGGCCTCAGCGCCGAGGTGGAGGTCGACACCCACTACAGCCGCCCATTGCCGGGAGCCATCGGCAACGCGGTGGCGGCGATCCGGTAAGGCAACCACGCATCATATCATCCGCAGGCATTCCATGGCCGCCACCCAATCCTCCGCAGCCCCGCATGAGGTGAAGCATCGTGGCATGATCACCGTGTCGATCATGCTCGCCACCATCATGCAGGTGCTGGACACCACCATCGCCAACGTCGCCCTGCCCAGCATGCAGGGCAGCCTGGGGGCGGCGCAGGACACCATTACCTGGGTGCTGACCTCCTACATCGTCGCCGCTGCCATCGCCACGCCGGCCACCGGTTGGATGGCGGACCGGTTCGGGCGCAAGCGGTTGTTCCTGATCGCGGTGGCGGGATTCACCGCCGCGTCGGTACTCTGCGGGCTGGCCGGCAGCCTGACGCAGATGGTGGCCTTCCGGCTGGTGCAGGGCATCTTCGGCGCGGCGCTGGTGCCCTTGTCGCAGTCGGTGCTGCTGGATATAAACCCGAAGGAGCGGCACGGGCAGGCGATGGCGCTATGGGGGGCCGGCATCATGGTTGGTCCGATTGCCGGCCCGACGCTGGGCGGCTGGCTGACCGACAGCTTCAGCTGGCGCTGGGTCTTCTACATCAACCTGCCGGTCGGGCTGCTGGCCTTCGCCGGCATGGCGGTCTTCCTGCACGAGACCAAGGGCCGCCTCCGCAGCTTCGATTTCTTCGGCTTCGCCATGCTGGGGCTGGCGGTCGGTGCCTTCCAGATGCTGCTGGACCGCGGCGAGCAGCTGGACTGGTTCGGCGCGACCGAGATCTGGATCGAGACGGCGCTGGCCGCCTGCGCCTTCTGGGTCTTCGCCATCCACATCGCCACCGCCCGCGGCAATGCCAGGACCGAGCCCTTCATCGACCCGGCCCTGCTGCGCGACCGCAACTTCGTTACCGGGCTGATCCTGATCTTCGTGATCGGCGTGATCCTGCTGGCGACGATGGCGCTGCTGCCGCCGATGCTGCAGAACCTGCTGGGCTACCCGACGGTCACCACCGGGCTGGTGCTGGCGCCGCGCGGCGTCGGCACGATGATCTCGATGCTGGCGGTCGGCCGGCTGGTGCGCAGGGTGGACGCCCGGCTGCTGATCCTGGCCGGCGTGCTGCTGACCAGCTGGTCGCTGTGGTACATGACCGGCTTCACCATCGTGATGGACCGCGGACCGATCATCGTCAGCGGCGTGGTGCAGGGGCTGGGGTTGGGGCTGGTGTTCGTGCCGCTCAGCACCATCGCCTTCGCCACGCTGGAGCCCCGGCTGCGCACCGACGCCGCCAGCCTGTTCAGCCTCGTCCGCAACCTGGGCAGCAGTGTCGGCATCTCGGTGGTGATGACCCTGCTGTCGCAGAACACCCAGGTCAACCACGCCAGTCTGTCCGCACATCTGACACCCTTTTCCCAGGCGATGACGGAGCAGGTCACCGCGTCGCCGCAGGCGCTGGCGATGCTGAACGCCCAGGTCACCCAGCAGGCGGCGATGATCGCCTACATCGATGACTTCAAGCTGATGATGTATGTCGCCCTGCTGGTGATCCCGATGCTGCTGCTGCTCCGGCGGCCGAAGGCGGGAGCCCAGGCACCGGAGGAAGCGGCGGTGATGGAATAGGGATCTTTCAATAAGATAGGCCGATCAGGCGGCCATGCTCGACATTGCCCGGCAGCTTTCGGCGCAGCGGCGGCACATCTCGGCGCACTGCTTCATCATGGCGTCGTCGACCATGCGGTCGCACTGGTCGGCGCAGGCCGCACAGATCTCGGCACAGGCGCGGCAGGTCAGGTGATGGAAGCGGGAGCCGCGGATCATGAAATCCGCGCTGGTGCGGCAAATGTCGACGCAGTCCAGCATCAGGCGGATATGCCCGGCTTCCGCATGTGCACCGCCCTTGCCCAGGCAGTGTGCGACGGTTTCCAGACAGATCGTGTGGCAGTCGGTGCAGTTGCGGATGCAGTCGTCCATCGACGGCATGCTGGCCATGACGGTTCCTCCGGAGAAGATTGCAGGGATGACCTGACAACCGGCTCCGGGGCCGCCGGGTTCCAACAAGAAAGGCCGGGGATCAGCCGGCCGTGGCGCTCTTGCCGCCGTCCTTCTTGGAAGTGCGGGGAGATTTGGCGGGCGTCGTCTTGGCGGCGGTCTTTCCGGCCGCGGCCTTGGGGGTGGCTTTCGCAGGAGCCTTGACGGAGGCGGCCTCTTCAGCCGGAGCGGCGTCGGCCTTCGGGGCGGTGGCCGGCTTGGCCTTCGCAGGCTTGGCGGGGGCGGATTTGGCACTCTCCGCCGGGGCGCTCGCGACCTCCGACAGGGATTCGGCGGCGGCGCGGGTGCTCTTGCCGGCGGTCTTGGAGGTGGCCTTGGAGACAGGGGGCTTCTTGCGCGAGCCGGCGACCTTGCCGGTCGGCTCCAGCGCGCCGGCACCGCGGACTTCCGCTTCCGCCTGGGTCCAATGGTCGGAGTCGCGGCCGTGCGGACGGCCCTCGCTCTCCCACAACTCGTGGGCGCGGCGTCGGATACGCTCCTGGATATCGTCGGTATCGGCCATCGAGTTCCCCATTTGTCTGTCCGGCATTTGTCTGCCCAGCCGGCCTGCCATACCGTATTTTGTGGCAGCGGCCCGCCAGCGTTGCAAAGTCATTCGTGCGAGGCACCACGAAAGAGGCGGAGACTCCCGTCTCCGTCGTTCCATGAGGGCAACACCGCAGGATGGGACTGGTTCCCAACCACTGCATTCCGTGCCACAAGGCGCCCGTCGACCTGAACCGTGAGCCGTGCCAATCATGACGCCTGCACCCTCCGCCGCCCGTCCCTCCCTGCTCGACCGCGTCGCGGCGGCGCCCTGGTGGCTGCTGTGTGCGGGGCTTGCCGCGGCGATGGCTCTGTCGGTCCTGCTGGTCGGATTCCGGCTGCCTTACTGGGTGCATTCGGACCAGGATCTGGTGCTGGCCTATCACGGGCTGCTGTTCGGTGACGGCCTGCCGCAGGAGTATTTCGACCATCCCGGCTACGGCTATTTCCTGGTGATCGATGTCTGGTACCGGCTGCTGCATGCGGTCGGGTTGCTGCCGGTCGCCAGCCTGTCTGCTCTGCCGCCGGGCAGCGACGTGGCGGCGACCGAAGCCGTGTGGCAGTCGCTGGTCCAGGCCGGGCGGGCGTTGTCGATCCTGCTGACCGCCGCCTTCGCCGTCAGCTACGCCACGCTGCTGCGTGGGCTGGTGGGGGACCGGCGGGTGGCGCTGCTGGCTGGCATCCTGCTGGCCTTCGGCGTCGGGCTGACGGCGCAGGGGCGGCAGATGCGCACCGATCTGCTGTCGGCCGGCTTCGTCGTGCTGGGGCTGCTGCTGGTCCTGCGGGCGGTGCGGCCGGCATGGGGGCCAGGAGCGGGGCGTGGTTGCGGCGGCTGGTCGCTGCTGCAACTGGCGCTGGGCGGGCTGCTGGTCGGGCTGGCCATGGTAACCAAGGTGCAGGCGGTCTTCCTGGCGATGGGCCTGCCGGTGGCGGCGATCCTGTTCGGGCGGCGGGTGGAGCCGGATCGCGCGTCCGGCACCGGCTGGGGCCTGGCGGCGCTGGTCGGGCTGGCCGCCGCAGCGGCGGCGGTGCCGGCCTTCGGGCTGATCCAGGCCGGGCTGGCCGGCTGGGGGCGGGCGGTCTATCCCTATACTCCCGTCGGCAGTTGGCCGGGGGGCGGGCTGTCGGGCGGCGGCTATCAGAGCATCGTCGCCGGCTGGGTGCTGGTCGGCATCCTGGTCCATACGGTGGTGCACCGGGTGCCGGCGAGCCGCGCGGTGGCCGGGGCGGCGGCGGTGCTGCTGGGGCTGGCGGCCGGGCTGCTGGCGCTCGACCTCCGCTGGAACGAGCAGAACGCCATCGCCGTGGCGAACTTCGTCGAGCATATGTTCGTCTTCTCCTCCTGGCGGCATGGGGCGGCGCTGAACGGCCAGGGGAGCGTGGTGGGGCAGGGGACGCTTGGCCTGCTGCTGGCCGGCATCGGCCGCACCCTGGCGATCCGCACCATCGTCCTGCATCCCGACAACATCCCGCAGACCATCATCGTGGAGTGGTTCGCCATCGCCGGAGCGGTGGCGCTGTGGCGGCGGGGCGAGCGGCTGGCCGCGATGCAGGCGCTGTTCCTGCTGCTGGTCGCCTGGGGGCTGGAGGCGCTGTTCTCGCTGCGCGGCTTCCAGCGCGCCTATGCCGCCTACACCGACCCGCTGGCGATCCTGTCCGCCGCCTGGGTGCTGGCGCGGATGCCGGGGCTGCTGGACCGGACACGCCCAAGGCGCTGGATCCTGGGCGGCGTGGCGCTGGTGGTGGTCGCGGCCCATGCCTGGCCGATCATCGAGACCCGGAAGCTGCCGAACCCGGTCACCCATTGCGAGTGGATCCCGATCTACATGCCCAAGGTGGCGCCGTTTCCCTTCTGTCGTTAGGAGCCTCCCAGGGCGCGCGCCCGGTCCAGCGCCTCGACCACGCCGGCGCTGTCGATGTCGTTGAAGTCGGGGCGGTGGTGGATCAGCACGCGCGGGCCGGTGCTGTGGATCGGGTTGGAGGCGTCGGAGAACACCACCACGGTCGGGCAGCCGACGGCGGCAATCAGGTGGGTCGGGCCGGTGTCGTTGCCGACCGCCCCCCAGGCCCGGCGGGCCAGACCGCCCAGTTCCGGCACGCTGGTGCGGTCGGTCAGGTCGACCGCCTGCGGGCAGTAGTCGGCGATGCCGCGGGCGAGGTCGCTCTCGATGCCGGTGCCGATCACCGCCGGCACGATGCCGCGCTCGGCCAGCGCCGCCGCCACCTCGGCATAGCGGCGGACCGGCCAGCGCTTGTCCGGCCGCCCGGGGGAGGAGCCGGGGACCAGCAGGGCGAAGCGCTCCGGCAGGCCGAACCTGGAAATGTCGGCATCGAGCCAGGACAGGTCCGGCGTCTTGTCCGGCACGATGCCGAAGGGGGCGAGCTGGCGGACGTAGCGGTCGCGCACCGGCACCTTGCGCCGTCCCTCGTAGCGGTCGGGATGCGAGGCGCCGCGGGCGGTGCCCGACCATTCCGGCCAGGGGCCGGGGAACAGCAGCCGGTGGTACAGGTCGGTGCGGGTCTGCGCCTGGAGATCGTAGACCCGGTCGAAGCGGTGGGCGCGCAAGGCCCGGCGGATCGCCAGATAGGCCGACAGCGAGCGCTCGCGCGGGTCCTCCAGCACCTCGTCGAACAGGCCGCTCATCCGGGCGAGCGGGGCCAGCGAGGGCAGGGTCAGCAGGGTGATCCGGTCGCCGGCATGATGGCGGCGGATGGCGGCGAAGGTCGTCTGGGCCAGGAAGAAGTCGCCGAAGGCGCCCAGCTTGATGACCAGGATGCGGAGCGGACGCTTGCTCATCGTGCCTTGTCCCCGATGCGGGCCCCGATGCGGGCCCCGATACGGGTTGCCAGCCGCAGCATCAGCGCGGCGGACAGGAAGCCTGCCATCCACCAGGGTTGCCAGATGCCGTAGGCGGTGCTGCCCATCGCCATCGCCGTGGCGAACAGCGCCAGCGCGAAAGGCTGGTCGCGCCGCTCCAGCCGGGCGGTGGCGGCCAGCAGCATCAGCAGGACGGCCAGCGCCAGCGCGGCACCCACCGCGCCGGTCTCCAGCCAGACCTGGAGGAAGGCGTTGTGCGGGTGCAGCGGCAGCAGGCTGTCGCCGATCGGCGAGAACTCCGACACCGCTCCTTCCGGTGGCAGGGAGCGCGAGGCATCGATGCCCTGGCCGAACGCGGGGGTGCGCAGCGCGCGCTCCGCCGCATGGCCCCAGATCTCCACCCGGTGCTGGGCGGAACGGAAGAGCAGGCCGGAATGGTCGAGGTCGAGCGGGCCGGAGAACAGCAGGACGGCGGGCAGCACCAGCAGGAAGGCGGCGGTCACAGCGGCGGCGAACAGCCGGCGGGTCCACTGGGCGGATGCACGGGCGGCGGCCAGCGTGGCGAGCCCGGCGGCGATGCCGAGCATGGCCGACCGGCTGGTCAGCGGCAGGCAGGCCAGCGCATAGCCGACCGGCACCAGCAGGGCAAGGGCCTTGCGGCCGAAGCGGTCCACCGCCAGGGCGGCCGGCCAGACCAGCAGGCAGAGCAGCGCCGCCGTCCGCTTCGGCACATTGCCGTTCAGCAGGTTGGGCAGCTGGTCGTCGGGGACGGCGTTCCACCAGCGGTTCAGCGGGAAGTCCAGCGCCGCCTCCGCCGCGAACAGCAGCCCGCCGGCCAGCCCGCCGGCCAGGAACAGCCCGGCCAGCCGCCGCGCCTCCGCCGCCGGCAGCCCGGCGATCCAGGCACCGCCGGCCAAGGCGCCGAGGGCGATGTAGCCGATCTCCAGCACCGTCGCCAGCGCACGGTCCGACGGGCTCCACAGGCAGGAGGCCAGGGCCAGCAGCAGGAAGGCGCCCACCGCGGCGACCGGCGGGGTCAGGTGCAGGATGCGCCCGAAGGCACCTCGCCGGGCCAGACCCGCCAGCGACAGCAGTAGCACGAGGATGGCCCAGACCGGCAGCCCGCGCGGGGCCAGCGCGGCCAGCGGCCCCAGCACCAGGGCGGCGGCCCCGGCCACGCCCCGCAAAGCGGCATCGGCCCCACGGCCGGCGGGAGCCGGGGGGGCACCGGGAGCGGTGGGTGGGGAGGCGGGGCGCGACGCGGTGGCGTCCAGGGAGTCGACGGGCATGAACTCGACGCGGATCAGCGGAAACCGGCGGGGACTTAACCGCACTCCCGCCTCGAAAGCAACGGCGCGCGGGCGGAAGGCGGTGGGGGCTCCGCTGAACATTTGAAACGCCGTGGAACAGGGTTGCGGGGCCTGTTCCATTGTTTCATCCGGCGGCGGAGAGATGGCGGGGTGGGGCCGGACTGGACGTTTGAAACAGCGTGGAACAGGATTCCGGGTGGTGTTCCACTGTTTCATCGGGAGTTAAGCCATTGATGGGGAATGCGGATTGGGTGAACGGTATTGGGCAGTGCATGGCAGTTCTCTCCTGGCGATGGGCGGGATGATATTCCTATCACGACTGCGGGAGCTTGGGGAAAGGGTCGGTGAAAATCGCGGTCGACCCCCTCTCCCCAGGGAAAGGGGCGGGGTGAGGGGGATGCACCGGGTGGATTTGATGGGGAGTTGGGAGTGCGCGATGCTTGAAGATCCTAGCCACGCGTCCCCCTCACCCTAACCCTCTCCCCGGGGGGGAGAGGGGACTTTGGCCGTGTCGTTGGATAATCTCTGGCGCGCCGCGGATTGCCTTGTGGCGACGCCGACGGTTACGCTTTCTATCAGGACATCGCTGAAGGGGGGCGGAGATGGAGCGCAGCGAGGCACAGGGGACCGACGGCTATCGGGTCCGCGTGATGAGCCGGGCCGAACTGGATCTGGCCGTGGACTGGGCGCGGTTGGAGGGATGGAACCCCGGCCTGCATGATGCCGGCGCCTTCCATGCCGTCGATCCGGCGGGCTTCCTGGTCGGGCTGCTGGACGGGCAGCCGGTGGCCTCGCTGTCGGTCGTGCGTTATCCGGAAAATTTCGGTTTCCTCGGCTTCTACATCGTGCGGCCGGAGGCGCGCGGGCGGGGCTATGGCTGGCGGCTGTGGCAGGAGGGGCTGCGCCATCTGGAGGGCTGCACCGTCGGTCTCGACGGCGTGGTCGCCCAGCAGGACAACTACCGCAAATCCGGCTTCACCCTGTCCCACCGCAACATCCGCTTCGGCGGCAGCCTGCCGGATGACGAGATGAGTGGAACCGCTCTGGTGGATGCGCGGACAGTGCCGTTCGATCGGCTGACCGCGCTGGACGCCGAGCTGTTCCCGGCACCGCGCCCAGGGTTTCTCGCCAATTGGATCGCTCTGCCGGGCGCCACGGCGCTGGCAGCGGTAAAGGATGGCGCGGTGGCCGGATTCGGGGTGATCCGGCCGTGCCACAGCGGCTTCAAGATCGGTCCGCTCTATGCGGCCGATGGGGGCATTGCGCGGGATCTGGTGCTGGCGCTGGGGCGGGCGGCCGGCGCCGGGCCGGTGTTCCTCGACGTGCCGGAGCCGAACGCGGCGGGGGTGCGGCTGGCGGAGGAACTGGGGCTGACGCCGCAGTTCGAGACGGCGCGGATGTATCTGGGGCCGGCGCCGGCGACCGATCCGGGGCGGCTGTTCGGGGTTACGAGCTTCGAGTTGGGGTGAGGGAGGGGCTTCGGGCACGCATTAGGTATTGCTGCCCTCACGCTGCGTTCAGTGTCGGGATTTCATCCAACTCTTTTGCCAATTCCCGGCCATAACGATCGAGATCATAGCGGGCTTGCAGGTTCAGCCATAGTTCCGGGCCATTTCCGCAAAGCTTGCCGAGGCGCAGGGCCATGGCTGGCGTCACTGGAGCTTCTTCCGAGAGTATGCGGTGGAGCATCTGCCGTGACACGCGGAGATGGCTAGCGAAACTGCTTACCGAAATACCCAGCGATGGGAGAATGTCTTCGCGCAATAGGGCGCCGGGATGAAGCGGAGGGAGGCCGCGTTTGAGAGGAGTGTCGGTCATCAGTGATAATCCTCCAGGTCGATCGCAATGGCATCCGGTGCTTCCCACGCGAAAGTGATGCGGTAATTCGCCGTGACCCGCACCGACCAGCGCTCCTCGCCCTCCAAGCCATGAAAATGAAAGCCTGGAAGGTTCAGATCGTCCGGCTTGCTTGCGGCATCGAGCGCCAGAAGGATGCGGCCAAGCCGGGCAATGTTCGCGACACCCTGAATGGGAAGCTTGTCGGACTTGCCGGTCTCAAAATAGCGTTTGAGCGCCTTGTTCCGGATGCTGCGAATCGTGCCTGTAAACTAATGATTTACAAGGCTGCCGTCAAGCATCCTGCAAATCGTTCGTTTACGCGTCGGAACCCAGACCGGATGCTCCGGGTCTCTCCCCTCACGCCAGCAGGTCGTCGTGCCGGTTGCGGCGGATCCACAGGGCGGCGTAGCTGCACAGGGGGACGATCTTCAGACCCTCGGCGCGGGCGGCTTCCACCACGCCGTCCATCAGGCGGCCGGCAGCGCCGGTGCCGCGCAGCGAGGGCGGGGCCTCGACATAGGAAATCACCAGGGTCTGGCCGTTGCGGCGGTAGTTGGCGAACACCGTCTGGGTGCCGACCGCCAGTTCGAACCGGTTCATCGCGCGGTTGTCGGTGACCGCCTGTGCCATGCTGGGGGCTCCGTCTGTCGTGGACACTCACCCTTCAACAGGTGGGATGCGGCGGACGCGATGGCAGTCCCCCTTTTTCGCGGAGCCGACCCTACTCCCAATTTTTACTCCCCTGGCCAGCCGCAGGCGGACAGCGCGTCGCGCATATGCTCCGGCGCCGGGGCGACGGCGCTCACGGGCGCGTATTCGAAGGCCATGCGGAAGGCGACGGAGCGGGCCAGCAGATGCAGGTTGCCGGGCGGGCGGCGCTCGGGACCATAGAAGGGCTCGCCCACCAGCGGGCAGCCGATGGCGGCGCAATGGACGCGGATCTGGTGGGTGCGGCCGGTGCGCGGGCGAAGCTCCAGCCAAGCGCGACCATTGCCGCTGCCGAGGACCCGGTATTCGGTGACCGCCGGCTGGCCGGCCGGGTCGGGCAGGATGGTCCAGGAGGACCGCGCCGCCCCCGGTTCGATCTTTTTGAGCAGGGGCAGGTCGATGATGCCGGACTCCGTCTGCGGGATGCCGTCGGCGACCGCCCAATAGGTCTTCTCGACATGGCCGGCGGCGAACATCTGGCCGAATCGCTTCAGAGCCCAAGGCGTGCTGCCCAGGATCAGGCAGCCGGCGGTGTCGCGGTCCAGCCGGTGGGCGAGCTTCGGCGGCTCTCCGCCGGGGTCCGACAGGTGGGGCAGGTAAAGCTCCAGATGGTCGGTGATGCGGCCGGCCTTGTGGACCGCCAGACCGGCCGGCTTGTCGATGACGAAGCACAGCTCGTCCCGGTGCAGGACGCGGGCGCGCAATTGGTCCCCAGTGAGTGTTACCGGGGGGAGCGAGTCCGCTGCGGGCAAGTTCGGGGTAAGCGGGTCGTGTTGGTGCGAGTCGGGGATCATGGCCGGCACCATGGCCACGGGCGCCCTGTTTGCGCAAGTATTCGCAATGAAACGTCATACGGAAAGTCCGCTGACGGAGCGATCCTGGCAGAAAGGCAGCGGCAAGGTGTCGCGCCGGTGATTTCCGCCGCTTTTCCAGGCGTTACTGCCTATGAGAAAGGTGGCGGGCTGCTTCGGACCTAACGGATAAAGATCGGCTTGATTGAGGAGTTTCGGCCGGTTTTCATTTGATTTCGGCCTCTGGGACTAGCCTTTTGCCCGGTCTCGGAAGGTTTGTTGCGCGGTGGCGGAAGGCGTGGCAGAAAGCCGGGACCACGGCCCATGCCTCCGCAGGTTCCGCTTGCGGCGGGGCGGTGCCGTGGGACCATGGATTTTGACTTCGCCTCAACCACAAGAGACGTCCAATGCGGAAACCCGTGCGCAAGGTGGTGTTCCCGGTCGCCGGTCTCGGCACGCGCTTCCTGCCGGCCACCAAGGCCATCCCGAAAGAGATGCTGCCCCTGGTCGACCGCCCCCTGCTGCAGCACGCCGTCGAAGAGGCGCGCGCCGCCGGCATCGAGGATTTCGTTTTCGTCACCGGCCGTTCCAAGCGCGCCATCGAAGACCATTTCGACGCCGACACCGAACTGAACCGCACGCTCGAAGAGCGCGGCAAGATGGACGCGCTGGAGGAGGTCCGCCACAGCGAGATCGCCCCCGGCCGCTGCTTCTACACCCGCCAGCAGGTTCCGCTGGGCCTCGGCCACGCCGTGTGGTGCGCCCGCGCCCTGATCGGCAACGACCCGTTCGCCATCGTGCTGCCCGACGACTTCGTCCAGGGCAAGACCCCCTGCCTGAAGCAGATGGTCGAGGCGTACGAGGAGGTCGGCGGCAACATCGTCGCCGTCGTCGACGTGCCGCGCGAACGCACCAGCAGCTACGGCATCCTGGATGTCGAGAAGGACGACGGCCGTCTGGCCACCGTCCGCGGCCTCGTCGAGAAGCCGAAGCCGGAGGAGGCGCCGTCGACCCTGTCGATCATCGGCCGCTACATCCTGCAGCCGGAAATCTTCGACCATCTGGAAAAGCAGCAGCGCGGCGCCGGCAACGAAATCCAGCTGACCGACGCCATGGCCAAGCTGATCGGCAACCAGCCGTTCCACGGCCTGCGCTTCGAAGGCACCCGCTACGACTGCGGCGACAAGGTCGGCTTCATCGAGGCGACGCTCGCCCACGCGCTGAACCGGCCGGACATGGCCGACAAGGTGCGCGCCATGCTGCGCAAATATTGCTGACCGACGGGCAGCACGCATGACGCGGTGCCCGCCCCCGTCCCCTGATCCGGACGGCGGCGGGCACATGCGTTTGGACTGTGCCTTGGATAAAGAGCCGGCGGTTTTGAAAAGGCCGGCCATGAGGAACGCCCCATGGTGGAGACCCACCAGGGCATCCCAGAGACAGACAGCATTCCTTTTTGAGGACATGAGGGGGACGCGATGCGCATTGCGATGATCGGCACGGGCTATGTCGGCCTGGTCTCCGGCGCCTGCTTTTCGGAATTCGGCGTGCACGTCACTTGCGTTGACAAGGACGCCGGCAAGATCGAGCGGTTGAGGAACGGCGAGATTCCGATCTTTGAGCCCGGCCTGGACGACCTCGTCGCCCGCAACGTCGCCGCCGGCCGCCTGTCCTTCACCATGGACCTGAAGGAGGCGATGCAGGGCGTCGACGCCGTGTTCATCGCGGTCGGCACCCCGTCGCGCCGCGGCGACGGCCATGCCGACCTGTCCTACGTCTATGGCGCCGCCGAGGAGATCGCCCAGCATCTCGACCACTACACGGTGGTGGTGACCAAGTCGACCGTGCCGGTCGGGACCGGCCGCGAGGTCGAGGCGATCATCCGCCGCGTCCGCCCCGACGCCGAGTTCGACGTCGCCTCCAACCCGGAATTCCTGCGCGAAGGCTCGGCCATCGGCGACTTCATGCGGCCCGACCGCGTCGTCATCGGCGCCACCTCCGACCGTGCCGGCGAGGTGATGCGCCGGCTCTACCGGCCGCTCTACCTGATCGAGACGCCGATCGTGGTGACCTCGCTGGAGACGGCGGAGCTGACCAAATACGCCGCCAACACCTTCCTGGCCGCCAAGATCACCTTCATCAACGAGATCGCCGACCTCTGCGAGAAGGTGGGCGCCAACGTCCATGACGTCGCCCGCGGCATCGGTCTGGACGGCCGCATCGGCAAGAAGTTCCTGCACCCCGGTCCGGGCTATGGCGGGTCCTGCTTCCCGAAGGACACGCTGGCGCTGGTCCGCACCGCCCAGCAGGTCGGCAGCCCGCTGCGCATCATCGAGACGGTGGTGGACATCAACGACAAGCGCAAGAAGCAGATGGCCGAGCGCATCATCGCCGCCTGCGGCGGGACGGTGGACGGCAAGACCGTCGCGGTGCTGGGCGTCGCCTTCAAGCCGAACACCGACGACATGCGCGACAGCCCGTCGCTGGACATCGTCCCGGCCTTGCAGGCGGCGGGAGCCCATGTGCGCGCCTTCGATCCGGCGGCGATGCACGAGGCCGAAAAGCTGCTTCCCGGCGTGGAATGGGCCAAGGACGCCTACGGCACCTTGGAAGGGGCCGATTGCGTCGCTATTCTCACGGAGTGGAACGAATTCCGCGCGCTCGACCTGCGTCGGGTCAAGTCGATGCTGAAGCGGCCGGTGATGATCGACCTGCGCAACATCTACAACCCCGAGGACATGGCGAAGGCCGGCTTCACCTATACCTCCATCGGCCGGCCGTCGCCGGCCGGCGGGATGGACCGCGGCTAAGGTCCAAAGACGGCGTCCAACAGAGGACTAACGAGACTATGAGCGAAGCCCATACCTTCCACCCCACGGTGCTGCGCGAGTACGACATCCGCGGCATCGTCGGCAAGACGCTGACCCCCGCCGACGCCCGCGCGGTCGGCCGCTCCTTCGGCACCGTGGTGGTGCGCAAGGGCGGCAAGACGGTCTGCGTCGGCTATGACGGCCGTCTGTCCTCGCCGGAACTGGAGGAGGCGCTGGTCGAGGGGCTGGTTTCCACCGGCCTGCACGTCCTGCGCATCGGGCTCGGCCCCACGCCGATGCTGTATTTCGCCACCCGCGACCGCGAGGCGGCGGCCGGTATCATGATCACCGGCTCGCACAACCCGCCGGACTACAACGGCATCAAGATGATGCTGGGCAAGGGGCCGGTCTATGGCCAGCAGATCCTGGAACTCGGCACCATGGCGGCCAAGGCCGACTGGGAGCAGGGCCAGGGCTCGTCGGAGAAGATCGACGTCCAGGACGAATACGTCACCCGCCTGCTGAAGGACTATGACGGCACCCGCGACCTGAAGATCGCCTGGGACGCCGGCAACGGCGCGTCGGGCGAGATCCTGCGCCGCCTGACCGCCAAGCTGCCGGGCAAGCATGTCCTGCTGTTCGACGACATCGACGGCAATTTCCCCAACCACCATCCGGACCCGACGGTCGAGGCCAACCTCGTCGACCTGAAGAAGGCGGTGGCGGAGCATGGCTGCGACATCGGCATCGGTTTCGACGGTGACGGCGACCGCATCGGCGCCATCGACCACAAGGGCCGCGTGGTGTGGGGTGACCAGCTGGTGGCGCTCTATGCCGCCGACGTGCTGAAGAGCCATCCGGGCGCCACCATCATCGCCGACGTCAAGGCCAGCCAGGCCCTGTTCGACGAGATCGCCAAGCATGGCGGCAACCCGCTGATGTGGAAGACCGGCCACTCGCTCTTGAAGGCCAAGATGGCCGAGACCGGCTCGCCGCTGGCCGGCGAGATGTCGGGCCACATCTTCTTCGCCGACAAGTGGTACGGCTTCGACGACGCGCTCTATTGCGGCGTGCGGCTGGTCGGGCTGGTCAGCAAGCTGGACACCACGCTGGCGGCCCTGCGCGACGGGCTGCCGGACATGGTCAACACGCCGGAGACCCGTTTCCAGATCGACGAGGAACGCAAGTTCGCCGTGGTCGAGGAGGTCAAGGGCCGGGTCAAGGCGTCGGGCGCCAAGGTCAACGACATCGACGGCGTCCGCGTGACGACCGACGACGGCTGGTGGCTGCTGCGCGCGTCCAACACCCAGGACGTGCTGGTGGCCCGCGCCGAGTCCTACAGCCCGGAAGGGCTGGAGCGGCTGAAGGGCGCGCTGATCGAGCAGCTGGTGGCCTCCGGGCTGAGCGCTCCGTCCTTCGAGGGCGGCGGGTCGGCGCACTGACGGGTCGGCGTACTGATCTGTGCGAATGGGAAAGGCGCCGTCGAAGGACGGCGCCTTTCTCCGTTTTATCTGAAACTCGCCAGATGGCGTCTGAACCTTGCCAGGCTCCAGGCGAAGAACAGAGCGCCGATTCCGGCCGTCGCCGCGAACCTGGGCCACACCACGTCGAAGCCGGCGCCGCGGAACAGGATCGCCTGGGCGAAGGCGACGAAATGGGTGGAGGGTGACAGCTGCATTGCCATCTGCAGCCACTCCGGCTCGCTTTCCAGCGGGGTGAAGCCGCCGGACAGCATGTTCATCGGCAGCACGATCAGGATGAACAGCAGGCCCAGCTGCGGCATCGAGCGCGCCACCGTGCCGAGGAAGATGCCGAGCGCGGTCGCGAAGAACAGGTAGAGCGCCGTGCCCGCCAGGAACAGTGGGACCGAGCCGGCCAGCGGCACCGACAACAGGCCGCGCAGCACGGCATAGAGCGCCACCAGCGTCAGCACCAGAATCACCGCACCGTTCGCCAGCACCTTGGCGGCCATGATCTCGGCCGGGCGGACCGGCATCACCAGCAGATGTTCCAGCGTGCCGTGTTCGCGCTCGCGGATCAGGGCGGCGCCGGCCAGCAGCACCGCCAGCATGGTGACGTTGCTGACCACCGCCATGGTGCCGGTGAACCACTTCGTATCCAGCGCCTCATTGTAAGCGACGCGGACTTGCAGGCTGACCGGGGCGGCGCTGCCATCGGCCTCGTGGCGGACGAAGCGGCCGACCTCGTCGTCGACGATGCCCTGGATGGTGCCGGCGCCGATGCCGGCCTGCATCATCGCGGTGGCGTCGATCAGCAGCTGGATCGCCGGGCTGCGGCCGGCCAGCACGTCGGCCTGGAAATCGGGCGGGATGTCGAGGACGAAGGTGTAGCGGGCGGAATCCATCGCCGGATCGACCTCGGCATGGCCGATCATCGCCGGGGTCTGGAACTCCGGCCCGTGGAAGCTGGAGGCCAGCCGCTGCGACAGGGTCGAACGGTCCTCGTCGACGATGGCGATGGCGGCGTTGCGCAGCTCGTGCGAGATGCCGGTGGCCTGGCTGTAGACGGAAAAAGTGAAGGAGTAGACGACGAAGCCCAGCATGAAGGCGTCGCGCAGCAGGCTGATCCACTCCTTGCGCGCCAGGGTCAGGCTGTTGCGGAGGAAGCGCTGCATGGCTCAGCGCTCCTGTTTCGGCAGGAAGGCGACGCCGAGCGCCAGGAAGACCGGGATGAAGGCGGCGGTCGCCAGGATGAAGGGGATGAGTTCGGGCAGGGCGAGGCCCTTGGTGAAGGCGCCGACCGAGAGTTTCAGGAAATGGGTGGTCGGGAACAGCGTGCCGAACAGCCACGCCCCGCCTTCCAGGGTGGAGACCGGTTGCAGCATGCCGGAGAACTGGGTGGCCGGCAGCATGGTGAGGATGGCGGTGCCGAACACCGCCGCCGTCTGGGTCGCGGTGAAGACGGAGATCAGCAGTCCCAAGGCCGTGGTCGCCACCACATAGACCAGCCCGCCGAGCAGCAACCCCAACAGGCTGCCCTTCACCGGCACGCCGAACAGGGTGACGGCCATCACGACCATCAGCAACAGGTTGAAGGCGGCGAGCGCGATATAGGGCAGTTGCTTGCCCAGCAGGAATTCCAGCCGGGTCACCGGGGTGACGTAGAGATTGGTGATCGAGCCGAGTTCCTTCTCCCGCACCACGCCGAGGGCGGCGAGGATGGCAGGGATGAAGACCAGCAGCAGGCCGATGGTGGCGGGGACCATGGCATCCAGGCTGCGGAAGGCTTGGTTGTACCGGTAACGCATCTCCAGGGTGGCGGGGGAAGCGGGCAGGGTGATGCCGGAGGCGGTGGCGGCATCCTGGATGAAGCGCTGGTGCAGGCCGGAGACATAGCCCTGGATGGTCTCCGCCCGGAAAGGCATGGCGCCGTCGATGCGCACCGCCACCTCCGGGATGCGGCCACGGCGGAGGTCGCGGCCGAAGCCTTCGGGGATTTCGATGGTCAGCGACGCCTTGCCGCGTTGCAGGCGGAGTGCCAGATCGCGGGCGTCGATGGCTGGCGGGGTGGCACGGAAGCTGCGGGAGCCGTCGAACTGCTCGACATAGGCGCGGCTTTCCGGCGAGCGGTCGTGGTCGAGCACGGCAAAGGTCAGGTTCTCCACATCCATGGTGATGCCGAAGCCGAAGACCAGCATGAGCAGCACCGTGCCGAGCAGGGCGACGGTGAGGCGGACGGGATCGCGGCGGAGTTCGAGGGTTTCGCGCCATGCGTAGGCGAGCAGGCGGCGGCGGGAGAGGGGGAGATTCCCGGTGCTGGATCCCCTCTCCCCCCCGGGGGGGAGAGGGTTAGGGTGAGGGGGGAGCGTGGCGAGGATTCTCGGGGCAGTCACGCGGTGCGTCCCCCTCACCCCGACCTTCTCCCCGCTTTCAGCGGACCTTTGGTCCGCCTGTCGCGTCAGCGCAAGCTTCGTTTGCGCGAGAGCGGGGGGGAGAGGGAGATTCTCCGCCTGTTCCATGAACCCGATGAAGGCGTCGTCCAGGCTGTCGGCCTGCTGCTGGCGGCGCAGTTCGTCGGGCGGGCCGGCGGCGATGACGCGGCCGGCGTTCATGAAGGCCACACGGTCGCAGCGCGCCGCCTCGTTCATGAAGTGGGTGGAGACGAAGATCGTCACCCCCTGGTCGCGCGACAGGGCTATCAGGTCGCGCCAGAACTGGTCGCGCGCCACCGGATCGACGCCGGAGGTCGGCTCGTCGAGGATCAGCAGCTCCGGCCCGTGCAGGATGGCAACGGCCAGCGACAGCCGTTGCCGTACGCCGAGCGGCAGGCGGTCGGCAACCGCGTCGACGTAGGGCGACAGGCCGAAACGCTCGACCAGCGCCGCCAGCCGGGTATCGGCGTCGGCAAGGTCGAACAGCCGGGCGTGCAGGTCGAGGTTCTGGCGAACCGTCAGCTCGCCATAGAGCGAGAAGGCCTGCGCCATGTAGCCGACGCGGCGGCGGCTTTCCAGGTCGCCGGCGTCCACCGGCCGGCCGAACAGCCGCGCCTCGCCGGCGCTGGCGGGCAGCAGGCCGGTCAGCATCTTCATCGTTGTGGTCTTGCCGCAGCCGTTGGAGCCGAGGAAACCGAAGATCTCGCCCCGACCGATGCGGAAGCTGATGTCCGACACCGCGGTGAAATCGCCGAAGCGGCGGGTCAGGCCGATGGCCTCGATGGCGGGTTCGGCGCCGTCCGGCTCTGGCCGGCGGGGCGGGACGGTCAAGCGCTGATGGCCGTGCCGGGCCTCCTCCGGCAGCAGGGCGACGAAGGCCTCCTCCAGATCGGCGGCGCCGGTGCGCGCCTTCACCGCGGCGGCGGTGTCGTGGGCCAGCAGGCGGCCGGCGTTCATCATGACGACTTGGTCGAAACGCTCCGCCTCGTCCATGTAGGAGGTGGCGACCAGAACGGTCATGCCGGGGCGGCCGGCGCGGATGCGGGCAATCAGGTCCCAGAACTGCCGGCGGGAGAGCGGATCGACGCCGGTCGTCGGTTCGTCGAGGATCAGCAGGTCGGGGTCGTGCAGCAGGGCGCAGCACAGGCCGAGCTTCTGCTTCATGCCGCCCGACAGCTTGCCGGCCGGGCGGTCGGGGAAGGGGGCGAGGCCGGTGGACTCCAGCAGGTCGGCGATGCGGCGCCGGCGCTCGGCGGCGTCGAGGCCGAAGAGGCGACCGAAGAACTGGAGGTTTTCAGCGACGCTGAGGTCTGCATAGAGGTTGCGGCCGAGACCCTGCGGCATATAGGCGATGCGCGGTTGGAGCGCGGCGCGGCCATGCCGGTCGGCGACGTCGGTGCCGAGAACGCGGACGCTGCCCTGCTGGATGCGTTTGGCGGTGGAGATCAGGCCGAGCAGGGTCGATTTGCCGACGCCGTCGGGGCCGATGACGGCGACGCTGACACCGGCGGCGATGTCGAGCGAGGCGTTCTCCAGCGCCACCGTCCCGCCATAGCGGTGCCGCACGCCCGACAGCGAGACGGCGGGGGCGGGAGTCATGATAATGCCCTCTCCCGCCCCGGGAGAGGGAGGGGACCCGCCGAAGGCGGGGAGGGTGAGGGGTGTTCCAAGCATCCCGAACCGCATGGCCCCGAACCACGTGGCGCCGTGCCCAACCCCTCACCCTTCCCACCGCTTTGCGGCGGGCCCCTTCCCTCTCCCGGGGCGGGAGAGGGAGGCATTCTGGCAAAATCACGCGGTGCATCCCCCTCACCCCGGCCCTCTCCCCGGGGGGGAGAGGGAGTATTCCCGGGGGAAGAAGTCGTCTCCCGCGTCAGTTTCGATTCCAACCAGTCGGGCCACACCGCCTTGTCGTCCAGCTTCACATAGGCCATGCCGGTCAGGCCGGTCTTCACCCGCTCGACGTAGCGGGTCACCAGTGCCTCCGGCACGCGGGCCTTGACGCGGAACATCATGCGGTCGCGTTCGGACTTGGTCTCCACCTGCTTGGGCGTGAACTGGGCGCGCGGGGCGACGAAGGTGACGGCGGCGGGGATCGCGGTGTCGGGCACAGCGTCCAGCAGGATGCGGGCTTCGGCGCCCAGCGCCAGATTTCCCGCCATGTCGGTCGGCAGGAAGAAGGTCATGTACACATTCGACAGGTCGAGCAGCGTCGCCGCCTTGCCACCGGCCGCCAGCACCTCGCCGGGTTCGGACAGGCGGTAGAGCACGCGCGACTTGCGCGGTGCCTTCAGCACGCCGTCGGCGACCAGATCGGTCAGGCGGTCGACGTCGCCGGCCGCGGCGGCGATCGCCTCTTCGGCGCTGGCGAGGTGGCTCTTGGCGGCTTCCAGAGCGGCATCGGCGGTGCGGCGGCTGTTGCGGGCCTGATCGACGCGCTGTTCGGCGACATGGCCCTTGCCGAACAGGATCAGCGCCCGCTCCATCTCCTTGGCGGCGAAATCGGCCTCGCTGACGCGCTGGGCGACCAGGGCGTTCGCTTCCTCCCGGCTGCTGCGGGTCTGGCGCAGCTGGGCCTCGGCGGAGCGGAGCTGGGCCTCCAGGTCGCGGGTGTCCAGCGTGGCGATGACGGCGCCGGCTTCCACCAGATCGCCCTCCTGCACCGGAATGGTCAGGACGCGGGCGGCATATTTGGTGGCGATGTCGATCTCGTTCGCCTCGATCCGGCCATTGCCGGAGGCGAAGCCGGCAGGCAGGCGGTTGCCCTGCATCGCCCGCCAGCCATAGGCGGCCCCGGCGCCGAGCAGCGCCAGCAGGGCGACGGCGATGAGAAGGCGCTTGATGCTCATGGCTGGGTTCCTTTCCCGGCTTTCTCGTTATCGTCCAGTGCGTCTATGACCCCGGCCAGGATGCGTTCGCGCGCCGCGTCGTCGGGGGCGGCGTCCAGCGTGCGACGGAGCGCCAGCAGCGCCTCGGCATAGTGGTTGTGCCAGTCGAGGCCGGCGGCGAGGTCGGCCGGGGCGAGGCGCGGATGGCGGTCGGCCGGAGCCAGCGGGCGCGGGGCGGCGAGGTCGACGCGGTCGTCCAGCGCCGGCTGGGCGATGCGCTCCGCCGACCAGCCCTTGTCGAGCAGCGCCTGCCGGATGGCGGCGCGGGCGGGTTCCTCGCCATGGACCAGGAACAGGCCATGGCCGACGCCATGGCGGGCCGCCACCCAGTCCAGTAGGGCGCTGCGGTCGGCATGGCCGGAATAGACGTCGATGGAGCGGACCTTCGCCCTGATGGCGATCTCCTCGCCGTGGATGCGGACGCGGGATGCCCCCTCCTGCAACAGGCGGCCGAGCGTGCCGGGGGCCTGATAGCCGACCAGCAGCACGGTGTCCTGCGGGCGCCACAGGCGGTTCTTCAGGTGATGGCGGATGCGGCCGGCATCGCACATGCCGCTGGCCGCCATGATGATGGCGCCGCCGGCGATGCTGTTGAGGCGCTGGCTGTCCGGCACGCCGCGGACATGGTGGAAATTGGCGCGGGTGAAGGGATCGCCGTCGGTCTCCAGATCGGCGAGATGGCGGCGGAAGACGCCGGTCACAGCGTCGGCCAGGGGGGAGTCGAGGAAGACATCCACCGCCGGCAGCTGGCCGCTGTCGAACAGGCGGTCGAGGTCGTAGAGCAGTTCCTGCGTCCGCTCCACCGCGAAGACCGGGATCAGCAGGACGCCGCCGGCCGCCAGAGCCGCGGACACCTCGGCGCGCAGCACCGCCTGCCGGCCGGCCTCATCCAGGTCGGTGCGGTCGCGGTCGCCGTAGGTGGTCTCCAGCACCATCCAGTCCGGCCGCTCCGGACCGTCGGCATCGGCGTGGAAGCTCTTGCCGCCGGGGCCGAGGTCGCCGGAGAACAGGATGCGGGTGGGGTCACCGGTCCCATTAGAGACTTCGACTTCGATGGAGGCGGAGCCCAGGATATGGCCGGCCTGCCAGAAGCGGGCGCGCAGGCCCGGCAGGATCTCGGTCCAGCGGTCGTATTCGACGTGACGCAGCCGGCGCAGGCTGCGGATGGCGTCGTCCTGGGTATAGATCGCCTGGACCGGCGGTCGGCCGCGCTGGCGGTTGCGGCGGTTGAGGCGCTCGACCTCGCCCTCCTGGATGTAGCCGCTGTCGGGCAGCATGTATTCCAGCAGGTCCACCGTGCCGCCGGTGGCGTAGATGCGACCGCGGAAGCCGAGGCGCGTCAGCTTGGGCAGCAGTCCGGAATGGTCAATGTGGGCGTGGGTCAGCAGGACGGCCTTGATCGCGGCCGGATCGAAGGGGAAGGGGCGGTAGTTCAGTTCCCGGATCGTCTTGGTGCCCTGGAACATGCCGCAATCGATCAGCACGTCGCCTTCGGGCGTGGAGAGGCGGAAGCAGGAACCGGTCACCGTTCCGGCGGCGCCATGGAAGGTCAGCGACAGGGACATTGGTCGGCTCCTTCTTGAATATCCCCTCTCCCCCCGGGGAGAGGGTCAGGGTGAGGGGGAACCGCTTCGTGGATCTCTTCGGCTACGCCGAACCCCCTCATCCCGACCTTCTCCCCAGGGGGGAGAAGGAGACTGGTTCTTGCTCACCTCACCTCACCTCACCTCACGCCACCGCCACCCCGCTGTTTTCCGCCGCAAAGGCCTGGGCGAAGGTGAAGTCGGCGTTGGTGCTGGCGTGGATGCGGTAGAGCGGCTCGCCCCGGCGCACGCGCTCGCCCACCTTGCGCAGCAGGTCGATGCCGGCGCCCTTGTCGGTGGGGGCACCGGCCAGCCGGGCGATGCGGGCGAGGCGGTAGCAGTCGAGCGACGACACCACCCCGTCGGCCGGTGACGCGACCTCCGCCACCAGGGAGCCGAGAGCCGCGACGGCGGGCGGCGGCCCCTGCATCGCGATGATGTGTTCCATGGCGGCCAGCGCGGCACCCGACTCCAGCAGGTCGCGCGCCCGGCGGTTGCCGCTGCCGCCGCGGACGGCGGGGTCGAATTCCAGGATGCGGCCGGCCAGCAGCAGGGCGCGTTCCTTGAGGTCGGCGGGGCCGGCGGGGGCGTTGCGCAGCACCGCCATCACGTCGCGCGCCTCCAGCACCGGGCCGATACCGCGCCCGACCGGCTGCGAACCATCGGTGATCGCCACCTCCAGCGTCAGGCCGAGCCGGTCGCCGACATGCTCGAACAGCTTGCGCAGGCGCACCGCTTCGCTCGCGGTGCGGATCTTGGCGCTGGGGCCGACGGGGATGTCGATCAGAAGATGGGTGGAGCCGGCCGCCACCTTCTTCGACAGGATGGAGGCGACCAGCTGTTCGCGGGTGTCGATGGCGAGCGGCCGTTCGACCGAGATCAGGATGTCGTCGGCCGGCGACAGCCGGACATGGCCGCCCCAGACCAGACAACCCTTCGCCTCGCGCACCAGGGCCTGCATGCGCTCCACCGGCACGTCGACATTCGCCAGCACCTCCATGGTGTCGGCGGTGCCGGCGGGCGAGGTGATGGCGCGCGACGAGGTCTTGGGGATCGGCAGGCCATGGGCGGCGACGATCGGCACCACGATCATTGAGGTGCGGTTGCCGGGGATGCCGCCGATGCAGTGCTTGTCGGCGATGGTGCCGCCGCTGACGCCATTAAGGCCCTCCCACTGGAGGCGGGTGCCGGCGGCGATCATCGCGCGGGTCAGGCCCAGCACCTCCGCCGTCGTCATGAAGCTGGCGCAGGCGATCAGGAAGGCGGCGATCTCGATCTTGGAATAGCGCTGGTCGGTGACGTCGCGGATGATGGCGGCCAATTGGTCGTCGGTCAGGGCCGCACCGCCGACCTTGGCGCGCACCAGCTCGAAGCTTTCCGGCGGGGTGGGCGGGACGAGATGGACGGCGGAGCCCTCGGCCAGACCGAGCTGGCCGAAGGCGGGATCGGACAGGCCGATCTCGTCGGGGGCGACGATGGCGGGGTCGTCGACGATGTTCAGCACCGCCAGCAGGGAGCGGCCGTCGTTCCGCACCTCCACCCGGCCCAGCCCGAGGAAATCCTCGACATGGTAGCGGGTGCAGCGGCGGTTGAGGAAGGCGACGTTCTCCCGGACGGTGTCGATCGCCAGATGTCGAAGCGTCAGCATGCGGACAGTCTACGCCCGGCCCGGCCGGTCAGCGTCGCCGAGCCTGCGCGTCAGCCATGCCCGTGCTTACGCCTTGCGGTTGATCCGGATCATTGGCCGGGCGGAGGGGATGTGCTCCCTCACGTGCTTTCCCGCGCGATGAAGGTCAGGCCGAGGTCGAGGCGGCGTTGTGGCGGGTCCTTGCCGTCCATCAGGTCGAGCAGCATCGCCGCGGCATGGCGGCCGATGGCGTAGCGTGGGGTGGCGATGGTGGTCAGGGTCGGCGTGGTCCAGGCCGAGGCCGGCAGGTCGTTGAAGCCGGCGATGGCGAGCTGCTGCGGCACGCGGATGCCGCGGCGCTGGCACTGGAACAGGGCGCCCTGGGCAAGGTCGTCGTTGCAGAAGAAGACGGCGTCGCAGTCGCTGTTCTCCGCCATCAGCCGGTCGATCATCGCCGCACCGAGCTGGATCGAGGACCGGTCGGGCAGGCGCCAGACGCGCTTTTCGTCATAGAGCCCGGCCTCCTCCAGCGCGTGGCGGTAGCCGTCGAGGCGGGACAGGGTGCGGGGGTCGAGCTGCACGGCGACGAAGCCGATGCGGCGGTAGCCGCGCGCCAGCAGGTGGGTGGTCATCAGCCGGCCGCCCTCCTCCTGCGAACAGCCGACGCTGAGGCTGTCGGGGTCGTCCAGCAACTCCATCATGTGGACGGTCGGGCTGGACAGCGCCGACAGGTAGGTGCGGGCGACGGCGGTGTGGTCGGTGCCGGTCAGCAGCAGCCCGTCGGGCTGGAACTGGAGGTAGGTGCGGATCAGCCGCTCCTCCTCCTCCGGGGAATAATGGGTGACGCCGATCAGGGCGCGGTAGCCGCGCGGCAGAAGCATGTCGTGGATGCCGGCCAGCGTCTCGACGAAGACCATGTTGGTCATCGACGGAATCAGCACCGCCACCGTCATCGAGCGCGCCGACGCCAGGGCGCTGGCCGCCTGATTCGGCACGTAGCCCATCGACTGCGCGATGTCGAGGATGCGCTGGCGAAGCTGCGGCGCCACCAGCTCCGGCCGCTTGAAGGCGCGCGACACGGTGATGGCGCTGATGCCCACGCGTTCCGCCACGTCCGCCATCGTCGCGCGGCCGGTGCGCGAGGAGCGCGGCTTGCGCGTCTTGACCGCCGAAGGTGCAGCCCGATCATCGCCATGCGTCGTCACAGGGTAGGTGTCCTTCCGATTCCGGCCCCCGCGGCCGGGAAGCGCGCGGGAGGGCCGGGTGGTAGTGTGTAGCACGGCCGGCCGGAGCCGCCAGTTCCGCAGAGCCCTTATCCGCGGAGCCGTTGTCCGCAGGCCCTGTGTCCTCTGCCTGCCGCGCCCGCGGGCAAGTTTGTCAGTCTCTCAAACAAATCTCTTTACGGGCATCGAGGTTAGCGCTAACAGTAGCGGCATCCCGTCTCGACGTCATCCGTACATACCGGCTCCCGTGGCTGCGGACACCGGCTGATCGTAACCGAGGCGACTGATATATGACAGCGCTAACATAAGCCCTTGCATGGCCCGCCGCGATCCGTCGCGGACGTGGCCCTGCACCGGAAAGCGGGAACACAGGCTCATGAACGGTCCCCCCATCGCGCCGCCACTTCCTGAAACCGCCATTCGAGCGTCTACCCTGCCGCCGGTCGTCGTGGTGATGGGGGTGGCCGGTTGCGGCAAGTCCAGTGTCGGCCAGACCCTGGCGCTGGCGCTGGGCCTTGGCTTCATCGAGGGCGATGCCCACCACCCGCCCGCCAACATCGCCAAGATGTCGTCCGGCATTCCGCTGAACGACGGGGACCGCGACGGCTGGCTGGGCACGCTGGCCGGTTTCATCGCCGAGGCGGACCGCGACGGGCGCGGGCTGGTGGTCGCCTGTTCGGCGCTGAAGCGGCGCTACCGCGACCGGTTGCGCGGCGGCTGCAAACGGGTGATCTTTCTGCATCTGCACGGCGACAAGGCGCTGATCGTGTCGCGCATGGGGGCGCGGACCGCTCATTTCATGCCGACGGCCCTGATCGACAGCCAGTTCGCCGACCTTGAGACGCCGGGCGCCGACGAGGCGGTCCTGTCCTATGAGGTGACGATGCCGGCCGCGGCGATCGTCGCCGACGCCTGTGCCCGCCTGACCGGCGGCGAAGCCGATAAAACAAGCTCTTATAATGGCGGCTCCGCCGCCGGGCCAAATGTTGGCGGTGAAGCCGCCGGGAGGAACGCATGAGGAGCGTGGCGGATCTGCTGGAGCGGATCACCGAATGGATCATGGCGGCGATGCTGGCGATCATGGTCGGTCTCGTCTTCAGCAACGTCGTCCTGCGGTACATCTTCAGCAGCGGCATCGTCGCGGCTGAGGAGATCGCGCGGCTGATGTTCGTCTGGCTGGTGTTCCTGGGCGCCACCGTGGCGCTGCGCCACCAGCGCCATCTCGGGCTGGAGATCCTGCAAAGCCGGCTGCCGTTCAAGGTGCGCCGGGCCTGCGCGGTGATCTCGCACCTGATGATCCTCTACGCGCTCTATCTGTTCGTGCAGGGCAGCTGGATTCAGCTGCTGATCGGCATGGAGACCTTCTCCACCGTCCTGCGCTTCCCGATGGCGATCTACGCCGCGGCCGGCTTCTTCCCGGCCATCGCCATGACGCTGATCGTGCTGGCGAACCTGTGGCGGATCGTCACCAACCAGCCCGGCGCCCGCATCCCCGGCGACCCGGACACGATGATGGACCATCCGGAATCGCACGGTCCCGCCGTGGCGCCGCCTGCGCCCGGCAGCCATCCCGGCGCCGCCCCCGCCGCCGTCAAGCACTGAGCCAAGCCCGGAAGACCTTTTGCGGACGGAGACGCCGCCATGACGCTCACCATTTTCCTGGGCTCGCTGTTCGGCTTCATGCTGCTCGGCATGCCCATCGCCTTCGCGCTGATGCTGACCGGCGTCGCGCTGATGGTCCATCTCGACTTCTTCGACGCCCAGCTGGTCGCCCAGAACATGCTGAACGGCGCCGACAACTATCCGCTGATGGCGGTGCCCTTCTTCATCCTGGCCGGCGAGCTGATGAATGCCGGCGGCATCTCGCAACGCATCATCAACCTGGCGGTCAGCCTGGTCGGCCACATCAAGGGCGGGCTTGGATACGTCACCATCGGCGCGTCGGTGATGCTGGCCAGCCTGTCGGGATCCGCCATCGCCGACACGGCCGCACTCGCCACGCTGCTGATCCCGATGATGCGCGACCACGGTTATCCGGTGCCGCGCGCGGCGGGCCTGATCGCGTCGGGCGGCATCATCGCCCCGATCATCCCGCCCAGCATGCCCTTCATCATCTTCGGCGTGACCACCAACACCTCGATCAGCGCGCTGTTCATGGGCGGCATCGTCCCCGGCCTGCTGATGGGGCTGGGCCTGATCGGCGCCTGGGTCTTCGTCGTCCGCGACATGACGGTGAAGCTGCAGCCGAAGGCGAGCGGGCGGGAGCGGGTGAAGGCGCTGACCGACGGCGTCTGGGCGCTGGCCCTGCCGGTCATCATCATCGGCGGCCTGCGCGGCGGCATCTTCACGCCGACCGAGGCCGCGGTGGTCGCCGCCGTCTATTCGCTGCTGGTGGCGCTGTTCGTCTACCGGCAGGTGACGCTGCCGCAGCTGGTGCCGCTGCTGGTCCAGGCGGCGCGCACCACCAGCACGGTGATGTTCCTGTGCGCCGCGGCGCTGGTGTCGTCCTACATGGTGACGCTGGCCGACCTGCCGCAGCAGATGACCGAGCTGCTGGCCCCGCTGATGAGCCATCCGAAGATGCTGATGCTGGCCATCGCCCTGCTTCTGCTGGCCGTCGGCACGGTGATGGACCTGACGCCGACCATCCTGGTGCTGGGTCCGGTGCTGACCCCGCTGGCGATCAAGGCCGGCATCGACCCGACCTATTTCGGCGTGATGTTCGTGCTGATCGGCACGCTGGGGCTGATCCATCCGCCGGTCTGCACGGTGCTGAACGTGGTGTGCGGCGTCGCCCGCATCTCGCTGGAAAGCGCCACCAAGGGCATCTGGCCCTTCCTGTTGACCTACATCGTGCTGGTGGGGCTGCTGATCGCCGTGCCGGAGATCATCACCGTGCCGCTGCACATCTTCCACTGACGCCTGACAAAACCAACCAAACACCAGACGGTTAAGGGAGACCGACACCATGTTCCGCAAACTGCTTCTCGCCACCGGCATCGCCGCCGCCCTGCTGGCCCCGGTCGCCGCTTCCGCCCAGGACGTCAAGTCCCGCATCATCCGCTTCGGCTACGGCCTGTCGGAGAGCAGCAACCAGGGCCGCGCCGTCAAGTTCTTCTCCGAAGAAGTCTCCAAGCGCAGCGGCGGCAAGCTGAAGGTGAAGGGCTTCGGCGACAGCAGCCTGGGCAGCGACATGCAGATGCAGAACACCCTGATCGGCGGCGCGCAGGAGATGATGGTGGGCTCCACCGCCACCCTGGTCGGCGTGGTCAAGGATTTCGGCGTCTATGACCTGCCCTTCCTGTTCAACAACGAGAAGGAGGCCGATGCCGTCCTGGATGGCCCGTTCGGCGAGAAGCTGATGAAGTCGCTGAGCGACAAGGGGCTGGTCGGGCTGGTCTATTGGGAGAACGGCTTCCGCAACCTGACCAACAGCAAGCGGCCGATCACCAAGGTCGAGGACATGGGCGGCATCAAGCTGCGCGTGATGCAGAACCCGGTCTACATCGACATGTTCAACCGCTTCGGCGCCAACGCGGTGCCGTTGGCCTTCTCCGAACTGTTCACGGCGATGGAGACCGGCACGGTCGACGGCCAGGAGAACCCGGTCACCACCATCCAGTCGTCCAAGTTCTATGAAGTGCAGAAGTACCTGACGATTTCCCGCCACGTGTACAGCCCGTGGATCATGATGGCCAGCAAGCGCTGGTGGGATGGCCTGTCGGCGGACGAGAAGAAGATCCTGCAGGAGGCCGCCGTCGCCTCGCGCGACTTCGAGCGCAAGGACAGCCGCGAGGCCTCGGCACAGAGCGTGGCCTATCTGAAGGAAAAGGGCATGCAGATCAACGAGCTGAGCCCGGCCGAGCTGGAGCGCATGCGCGAGATGGTCAAGCCGGCCTTCGACAAGTACGCCGCCGACGGCGGTGCCGAGGTGCTGAAGGACCTGCAGGCTGCCATCGCCGCCGCCCGCAAGTAACCGCGGCGGCGCAGGCCGGAGTGATGCAAGGGGGTGGGCCGGGGGGTGGGCCGGGCAGCCGGTCCGCCCCCTTTGTTTTTATGATCTTCCAGTGAGGGTTGTATGTATCGGAACGATTCGCAAATTTGTCCTTAAGTATGGTTTGCGGATGCGGGTATGAGTGCTTGGTCGGGTTTTGAGAAGCGCTCTCATTAACTGTTGGCTTGGCAGATATATTAGATTTCAATTTACTCGAATTTAACAGAACCGCGAGACAATCGGTCCGGGTGTCGTCCCGTCATTCGGGCATGTCGCGGGGTGTTTCGATGTTCAAGAAACTGCCTTTGGTGACCAAGCTGGTGCTTGCGATCGGCTTTGTTCTCCTGGTTGGATTGGGTTTGGGCACGGTGGTGATTTCTGCCAAGAGTGGGGCGGATACCGACGCGCTGTCCTTCGAGGTCGGAGAGGAACTGGGCAAGTTTCACGCCGCCACCGTCGAACGGCGGCTGAACGAGGCGATGAACATCAGCCGCCATGTGAGCACCACCCTGCTCGCCCTGAAGCGCCAGGGAATTGTCGATCGCGACAAGGTGAGCGCGTGGCTGAAAAGCCTGCTGATCGCCGATCCCAAGCTGCTGGGTGTCTGGGTGGGCATGGAGCCGAACGCCCTCGACGGCCGGGACAAGGACTTCGTAAACGCCCCCACCGGAGACTCCACCGGGCGGTTCATACCCTACTGGAACAGGGTCGGCGACAAGATCAATTATCAGCCGCTGTCCCATTATGAAAGCTCCGGCCCCGACGGCTTTTACTATACCGAAGCCAAACGCACGAAGCGTGAAGTCATCGTCGAGCCTTATTCCTATCTCGTCGCCGGTAAAAATGTTCTGATGGTGTCGCTTGTCGTTCCGATCATGGAAGACGGCAAGGTCATCGGCGTTGCCGGCGTGGACATCGCCAACGACGAAATCTGGAACGAGCTGAAATCGGCGAAGCCATTCGGAACGGGCTCCGTCTTCCTGATCTCCAACGGCGGCGCGTGGGCGGCCTACAGCAACCCCGACCATCTGGGCAAGCCGATCCTGGAGACCAACGCCCGGCTGAAGGACGCCATGCCCGCCATCCGCGAGGGCCGGACCTTCGCCCATTTCTCGGTGTCGGCCAGCCTGAAGACCGAGGTGAAGCAGCTGTTCAAGCCGGTCGTCATCGACGGCACGGGGACGCCCTGGTCGATCCTGGTCAACCTGCCGATCAATCAGGTCGAGGTGCCGAAGCAGGAATTGCGCACCTTCATCGCGGTGGGGGCGGTCCTGCTGACCCTCGGGCTTCTGCTGGCGCTGTGGCTGACCAGCCGCATGGTGGTCGGGCAGCCGCTGCGCCGGATCGTCGCCACCATCCAGGCGTTGACCGCCGGGCGGCGCGACGTGGAGGTGGCCGACCGCGACCGCGCCGACGAGATCGGCGCCATCAACCAGGCGCTCCAGCTGTTCAAGGAGAATGCCGGCCGCGTCGCCGAGATGGAGGAGCAGCGCCGCCTGGACGAGCAGCGCGCCGCCGAACAGCGCAGGCAGGAACTGGCCCGGCTGGCGGACCGCTTCGAAGGCTCGGTCGGCGACGTGGTCGCCAATGTGGCCCGGCAGGCCGAGGCGATCCGCACCGATTCGGAAGGGCTGTCGGCCATCGCCGAGCAGACCAACGCCCAGGCCGCGGCGGTCGCCAGCGCCGCCGACGTCGCCAGCGGCAACGTGCAGACGGTGGCCGCCGCGGCGGAGGAGCTGTCCCACTCCATCGAGGAGATCAACCAGCGCATCGCCGCCTCCTCCCGCATGGCCAACGACGCGGTGGGGGAGGTCGAGAAGACCAACGGCACCGTCGCCGGTCTGGCCGAAGCGGCGCAGAAGATCGGCGAGGTGGTGAACCTGATCCAGTCGATCGCCGGCCAGACCAACCTGCTGGCGCTGAACGCCACCATCGAGGCGGCGCGGGCGGGGGAGGCTGGCAAGGGCTTCGCCGTGGTGGCGCAGGAGGTGAAGAACCTCGCCAGCCAGACCGCCAAGGCGACGGAGGAGATCGCCGCCCAGATCGCCGAGATCCAGGCGGTCAGCGGCAACGCCGTCGGCGCCATCCAGGCCATCGGCCGCACCATCCTGGGCATCAGCGAGACGGTCACCGCCGTCGCCGCCGCCGCGGAGGAGCAGGGGGCGGCGACCCGCGAGATCAGCCGCAACGTCCAGCAGGCCGCCGCCGGCACCCGCGAAGTGTCGACCAACATCGACGGCGTCACCCGCGCCGCCGGCGAGACCGGCAGCATGGCCTCCCAGGCCCGCGCGGCGGCCGACACGCTGTCGCACCAGTCGGCGCAGCTGCGCAGCGAAGTGCAGCGCTTCGTGGCGACGATCCGGGAGGGCTGAGAGGGTGGGGGAGCCGTCGGCCGACGGCTCCCCCGCCGGTTTCAACAGTCGAAGAACACCGTCTCGGCTTCGCCCTGGACATGGATGTCGAAGCGGTAGACCACCCCGCCCGGCACCTCGGCACGCTGTGCGATCAGGGTGTCGCGGCGGTCGGCGGGGACGCTCGCCAGAACCGGGTCGGCCTCGTTCGCCGCGGCCTCGTCGGAGAAATGCAGGCGGGTGAAGGCGTGGCTCAGCATGCCGCGGGCGAACACCGTCACCGCGATGTGCGGGGCGTGGCCGGGATCGCAGGCGCCGGGCTTCACCGTGTCGAAGAAGTAATAGCCGGCGTCGTTGGTGCCGCAGCGGCCGAAGCCGGCGGCACCGGGGGCGTGCCTGCCGTCGGCGCCGGCCTGCCAGATCTCCACCACGCAGTCGCGGATCGGGGCACCCTCGCCGTCATAGACCACGCCTTCGATGCGGATGTGCTCGCCAGGGGTGTCGCGGCTGGCCAGCCGGTTGGTCGCCAGCGGGCGACGGCCGTAGAGTTCCGGCGTCCAGGCATAGGCGAAATAGGGGCCGACGGTCTGGGACGGGGTCTGTTTCAACGTTTGGCTCATGACGGTCAGCCCTCCATCGGCGTGGCTTGGCGTCCGCGCAGGACGATGTCGAACTCATAGCCGAGCGCCCACACCGGCTCGGTCACGTCGATGGAGAAGCGGGAGATCAGCAGCTCGCGGGCCCCCTCCGGCACCCCGTTGTAGATGGGGTCGAGCGGCAGCAGCGGATCGCCGGGGAAATACATCTGGGTGACCAGCCGGGTCAGGAAGGACGGCCCGAACAGTGAGAAATGGATGTGCGCCGGCCGCCAGGCATTGTGGTGGTTGCCCCAGGGATAGGCGCCGGGCTTGATCGTGGTGAAGCGGTAGCGGCCCTCGGCATCGGTGATGCATCGGCCGGCGCCGAAGAAGTTGGGGTCGAGCGGCGCGTCGTGCTGGTCCCAGCGGTGGACGTAGCGGCCGCAGGCATTGGCCTGCCAGATCTCCAGCAGCGTGTGCGGCACCGGCCGGCCGCTCTCGTCCAGCACGCGGCCGGTGACGATGATGCGCTCGCCGATCGGCTCGCCGTTGACGCGGCCGTTCTTCGTCAGGTCGCCGTCCAGCGCATCGACGCTGTCATGGCCGAACACCGGGCCGGTGCGGACCGACAGTCCCTGCTTCATCGGGATCAGCGGCTTGCGCGGCGAGCGCAGCACCGTCGATTTGTAGAGCGGCGACAGGTAGGGCGGGTGTTGCGCCCAATCGCGGGGGCCGAAATCGCCCTCCGGCTCGGGAACGGCTGTGTCCATCTCGGGAGTCCTCCTTGGCGGCGGTCAGTTCTGCTGACGCTGTTGGGATCTGTGGTCGTCCAATACGCGGTCAATGAAATGGGCCGCTGCGCCGGTGTAGCGCAGCGGATCGAACAGGCGGTCGAGCGCCTCGGCACCCAGCGCCTGCATCACCTCGGCATCCTCGGCCAGCACGTCGCGCAGCGGGCGGGCGGCTTTGGCGGCGTGGCGGCTGGCCTCGGCGACGCGGGAATGGGCGGCCATGCGGCCCATGCGGTCGCCCAGCGCCATGGTCACCGCCTCCGCCAGGATCAGGCCGCGGGTCAGGTCGAGGTTGGCACGCATGCGTTCCGCATCGACGGTCAGGCCGGCGACGGTCTCGCGGGCATGGCGGGCGGCGCCGGCGACGAGGCGGCAGAGGTCGGGCAGCGCCTGCCACTCGGCATGCCAGCCGCCGAGGCCGCGCTCATGCTCCTGCACCTGCGCCGCCAGCAGCCCGCCGACCAGGGCCGGGGCTCGGATGGCGGTGGAGAGCAGGACGGCGCAGGACACCGGGTTGCGCTTGTGCGGCATGGTGGAGGAACCGCCGCGGCCGGGGGCGGCGGGCTCGAAGGCTTCGGCGACCTCCATCTGCATCATCAGCGAGATGTCGCGGCCGAGCGTGCCGAGCGTGCCGGCGAGGATGCCGAGGGCAGAGGCCAGTTCGGTGACGCGGTCGCGGCTGGCGTGCCAGGGCAGGGCGGGCAGGGGGAGGTCCAGCTCCTTCGCCAGGGCCTCCGCCACCGCCGGGCCGGCGTCGCCCAGTGCCGCCAGCGTGCCGGCGGCGCCGCCGAATTGCAGGGCGATGCGCTTGCTGGCGGCGGCGATGCGCTGGCGGTCGCGGCCCAGCGCGTCGAGCCAGCCGGCGGCCTTCAGCCCGAAGGTGGTCGGCAGGGCGTGTTGCAGCCAAGTCCGGGCGACCATCGGGGTGGCACGGTGGCGGTCGGCAAGCTCGGCCAGACCACCGGCGAGCGCCGCCAGATCGGCGTCGAGCCCGTCGAGGAAGCGGCGCAGTTGCAGCATCAGGCCGCTGTCCATGGCGTCCTGGCTGGTGGCGCCCCAATGGACGTAGCGGGAGGACTCCTCGTCGGCGGCCTTCACCGTACGGGTCAGGTGCTTGACCATCGGGATGGCGGTGTTGCCGGCCAGCGCCGCCTCCGCCCCCAACGCGTCGAGGTCGTAGAGGTCGGCCTTGCAGGCCGCCTCGATGGCCGGGACGGCATGGGTGGGGATGACGCCGACCGCCGCCTCCGCCCGCGCCAGGGCCGCCTCGAACTCCAGCATGGCTTGCAGCCTTGCCGTCGGCGAGAAGGCATCGGCCGCCGCGTCGCTGGTGAAGAGCGGGTCGAGCAGCGGGTCGGCGTGGTGGAGGACGGTCATGCTGTTCACCCCAACTTGTCAGCCCTTTCGGGCGTCCTCTTCGTCCATCTCGGCATAGACGGCGCGGGCCAGCGCGATGGCGTGGTTGGCGGCCGGGACGCCGGCATAGACGGCGGCCTGCATCAGGATTTCCTTCACCTCGTCGCGGGTGACGCCGGTGTTGCGGGTGGCGCGGATGTGCAGCTTCAGCTCGCCGTCCTTGCCGAGTGCGGCCAGCATGCCGATGGTCAGCATGCTGCGCGTCCGGATGTCGAGGCCCGGCCGGGTCCAGATCTGGCCCCAGGCGGTCTTGGTGATGAACTCCTGGAAATCGGCGTCGAAGTCGGTGGCCCGCTCCAGCGAGCGGTCGACATGGGCGTCGCCGAGGACCGAACGGCGCACCACCATGCCGCGGTCGTACAGATCCTTATCGTCCATTACAGAGTCCTCAGGAAGCTGTCGATCAGGGCGGCCAGCTCGGTCGGCTTCTCGACGCCGGGGATGTGGGCGGCGCCGGGCAGCAGCTCGAACCGGGCGCCGGGGATGCCGGCGGCCAGCTCGCGCGCGACCTCGGGCGGGGTCGCCACGTCCTCCGCGCCGCAGATCACCAGGGTGGGCGCGGTAATGGCGGCGTTGGCGGCGCGCAGGTCGGCGTCGCGGATCGCCATGGAACAGCCGACATAGCCGTCCTCGGTGGTGCGGGCGACCATGGCGGTGTAGCCGCGGATCTGGTCGGGGCGGCTTTCGCGGAATCCTTGCGTGAACCAGCGCGCCATCACCCCGTCGGCGATGGCGCCCATGCCGCGGGCGCGGATGGCGGCGATGCGGTCGGCCCAGATCGAGGGCGGGCCGATCATGCCGGCGGTGTCGCACAGGATCAGGCCATGCACGCGGGCCGGCGCCTTGACGGCGAGGCGCTGCGCCATCATGCCGCCGATCGACAGGCCGCAGACATGGGCCCGCGCGATGCCCAGCGAGTCGAGCAGGCCGGCGGCGTCGTCGGCGAGCAGGTCCATGCTGTAGCCGGCCTCCTCCGTGACCGGCGTCACCTGGGTCAGGCCGTGGCCGCGCATGTCGTAGCGCAGCACGCGGTAGCGTTGCGACAGGTGCGGCACCACGGCATCCCAGATCTGGAAGCTGGTACCGATGGAGTTGGCGAACAGCAGCACCGGCGCCCCGGCCGGGCCGGTCAGGTCATAGTGCTGGGTGATGCCGGCGGCTTCGATGAAGGGCATTGGGTCTGCCTTCGCTTGTTGTTGGGCTGGCGCGGTTGGCTTCCGACGCTACACCCGCTCGATCATCACCGCGATGCCCTGACCGACGCCGATGCACATGGTGCAGAGCGCGGTCCGGCCGCCGGACTGTTCGAGCTGGTAGAGCGCGGTGGTCGCCAGACGGGCGCCGCTCATGCCCAGCGGGTGGCCGAGCGCGATGCCGCCGCCGTTCGGGTTCACATGCGCGGCGTCATCCGGCAGGCCAAGCTCGCGCAGGACGGCCAGCGCCTGGGCGGCGAAGGCCTCGTTCAGTTCGACCAGATCGATGTCGGCGATGGTCCGGCCGAGCCGTTCCAGCAGCTTGCGGGTGGCGGGCACCGGGCCGATGCCCATCACGCGGGGCGGGACGCCGGCGGTGGCGCCGCCGACAATGCGGGCGCGCGGGGTCAGACCGAACCGCTTCACCGCCGCTTCCGACGCGATCAGCAGCGCGGCGGCACCGTCATTGACGCCCGAGGCATTGCCGGCGGTGATCGTGCCGCCGGGGCGGACGATCGGCTTCAGCGCCGACAGCGCCTCCAGCGTGGTGGCGCGGGGATGCTCGTCGGTGGTCACCACCGTCTCGCCCTTGCGGGTCCTGATGGTGATGGGGACGATCTCGCGGGCGAGGCTGCCGTCAGCGATGGCGCGGGCGGCGCGTTCCTGGCTGCGCAGGGCGAAGGCGTCCTGATCGGCTCGGGAGACCTTCCAGTCGTCGGCGACGTTTTCCGCCGTCTCCGGCATCGAATCGACGCCGTAGGCCGCCTTCATCGCCGGGTTGACGAAGCGCCAGCCGATGGTGGTGTCGAAGATCTCGGCCTGACGGGAGAAGGGGGCGTCGGCCTTGCCCATGACGAAGGGGGCGCGGCTCATGCTTTCCACGCCGCCGGCGATCATCAGCTCGGCCTCGCCCGCCTTGACGGCGCGGGCGGCGGTGGCGACGGCGTCGAGGCCGGAGCCGCAGAGCCGGTTCATCGTCGTGCCCGGCACCGCGTCGGGCAGGCCCGCCAGCAGGGCCGACATGCGGGCGACGTTGCGGTTGTCCTCGCCGGCCTGATTGGCGCAGCCATAGATGACGTCGTCCACCGCGGCCCAGTCGACCGAGGGATTCCGCTGCATCAGCGCGCGGATCGGCACGGCGCCGAGATCGTCGGCGCGCACCGACGACAGGGATCCTGCATAGCGGCCGATGGGGGTGCGGATGGCGTCGCAGATGTAGGCTTCGGTCATGATGTCATCCTTCCCCGCCGCCGGCCTGCCCATGGGCGGCGGCGGTGCGGGCCTGGAGGTCGCGCAGGGCGGCGAGCGCGCCGGCGTCCGGGATTTCGGTGGTCTTCAGATCGGGCGAGATCTTCAGGTCCCAGCCGGTGGCCGCCTTCACCTGCTCCACCGTCACGCCGGGATGGATGCTGGTCAGGGTCAGCTCCTTGGTCACCGGGTCGGGGGTGAGGATGCCGAGGTCGGTGATCACCGCGGTCGGCCCGGCGCCGGGGATGCCGGCCTTTGCCCGCGCGTCGCCGCCGTCGAGATATCCCGCGGAGGTGACGAAGGGCAGCTTGGCGACGAAGGCCTTCGGGCTCTGCTTCAGGACGATGAAGACCTCCTTGGCCTGGGAGGCGATCTCCGGCGCGCCGCCGGCACCGGGCAGCCGCACCTTGGGCGCGTCATAGGGGCCGATGATCGTGGTGTTGATGTTGGCGAAGCGGTCGACCTGGGCGGCGCCGAGGAAGCCGACGTCGATCCGCCCGCCCTGCAGCCAGTAGCGGAAGATCTCCGGCGTGCTGACCACGGTGTCGGCGGTCAGCGCGAGGTCGCCGTCGCCGATCGACAGCGGCAGCACCGTCGGCTTGGCGCCGATCGGACCGGATTCATAGATCAGCACCACCTCGGGTGCATGGGTCAGCCGGGCGAGGTTGGCGGCGGTGGAGGGCAGGCCGATGCCGACGAAACAGACGGTACCGTCCTTCAGCAGGCGGCTGGCCGCCACCGTCATGATCTCGGTCGCGGTGAAATCAAGAGTTTCGGCGCTCATCACACGGCCTCCTTCATGCTTTCGGCCAGCACGCGGCGGAAGCCGGCGAAATCGTCGGTGTCCAGCACATGGCGCTGCATCCAGGCCCGGAAGTCGTCGCGCGAGCGGGCGATGGGGTCCCAGGCCTTGTAGAAGCGGTTGTCGCGCTCCGAATAGCCCTGGGCGTAGGACGGATAGGCGCCGCCGGGGACAGGACAGACGGCGGAGAGCGCCCAGCTCGGCAGCACGCAGGCGTTCGGCGGCGCCTCCAGGTCGTCGACGATCTCCTCGACCGTGACGATGGAACGCTTGGCGGCCAGCACCGCCTCCTTCTGGACGCCGAGGATGCCCCAGAGCAGGACATTGCCGCGGCGGTCGGCCTTCTGGGCATGGATCACCGTCACGTCCGGGCGGACGGAGGGGATGGCGGCCAGCTTCTCAGCCGTAAAGGGGCACTCGACGAAGCGGATGTTCGGATTGACCTTCGGCAGGTCGGAGCCGGTGTAGCCGCGCAGCAGGGCGAAGGGCAGGTTGGAGGCGCCGGCGACATAGGCGTTCGCCATGCCGGCGTGGCTGTGCTCCTCGGTCTCCAGCCGGTGCGGCCAGCCCTGTTCGACGGCGTCGCGGAAGCGGTGGAGGGAGCCGACGCCGGGATTGCCGCCCCAGGAGAAGATCAGCTTCGTGGCACAGCCCATGCCGATCATCTGGTCGTAGATCAGGTCCGGCGTCATGCGCACCAGGGTCAGGCCGCGCCGGCCCTGCCGGATGATCTCATGCCCGGCGGCATGGGGAATCAGGTGGGTGAACCCTTCCAGGGCGACCGTGTCGCCGTCGTGCACGAGGCTCGCCACCGCCTCGCGCAGGGGCGTGATCTTCGCCATATGACCTCCCGAATGTGCGAAAACCGCACGTTGATCTGCCTTTTGACACAGATTGGCGACGAGGCTCGGCAACTGTCAAGGGCGAAAAATGCACATAGCGTACGATAATCGCCCATATTGCACCGCAACATTCGGAAGTGAGTGTAAATTTGACGGTCATATCCAAGAAATCCATGCGAATACAGTCACATAAGTGATCGGGAAAATTTGTGCGATTATAGAACTTAAACTCATATATCGAACTTGACGGTTATGGCATCCCTCAGTACGGTTGTCTAAACAGTCAATGACCGGGACAATGAGTTCCGGCGCCGGCAAGCGGTCACATATGGGAGGGACAATGACGAGGACTCTGCGCAACGCGCTGCTCGGTGCGGCGTTCGGTCTGGCGCTGGCGGCCGGTCCGGCCGGGGCCGCCACCATCAAGGTCGGCGTCGTGGCGCCCTTCTCCGGGCCGTTCGGGGTCGTGGGCAAGAGCTTCAAGGAGGCCATCGAGCTCTATCAGGCCGAACATGGCAAGACCGTCGGCAACGACACGGTGGAGTTCGTCTACAAGGATCTCGATCAGGCCAACCCGGCCCAAAGCAAGGCGCTGTCGCAGGAGCTGATCGTCAAGGAGAGGGTGTCCGTCCTCGCCGGCTATTTCTTCACGCCGGACGCGCTGGCCGTCGCCCCGCTGATCGACGAGGCGAACATTCCCTGCGTGATCTTCAACGCCGCGACCTCCGCCATTACGGAAAAGTCGCCGCGCTATGTCCGCACCTCCTTCACCTTGTGGCAGAACACGGTGCCGCTGGCCGAATACATGGCCAAGCAGGGGATCAAGAAGGCGATTTCGGCGGTCAGCGACTATGGCCCCGGCATCGACGGCGAGGCCGCCTTCAAGGCCACCTTCGAGAAGCATGGCGGCACGGTGGTCGACACCATCCGCATGCCGCTGAAGTCCGCCGACTTCGCCCCCTTCATGCAGCGCATCAAGGATTCGGGCGCCGAGGCCGTCTATGCCTTCCTGCCGGCCGGTCCGGCGACGCTGGCCTTCGCCAAGGCCTTCAACGACACCGGGCTGCGCGCCGCCGGCATCAAGTTCTTCGGTCCCGGCGACCTGACCCAGGAACCGGACCTGCCGGCGCTGGGCGACGCGGCGCTGGGCATCACCACCACCTTCAACTACAGCCGCGCGCATGATTCGGCGATGAACAAGGCCTTCGTCGCCAAGCACAAGGAGATGTTCGGGTCCTACGACACCGTCACCTTCACCTCGGTCGGCGCCTATGACGGCACGCATGTCATCTATCAGATGATCAAGAATGCCGGCGGCAGGATCGACGGTGCCAAGGCCGTGGAGTCGGTGAAGGGCATGAGCTGGGAAAGTCCGCGCGGGCCCCTGACCATCGACCCCGACAGCCGCCACGTCACCCAGACGATCTATCTGCGCACGGTCGAGAAGGTCGACGGCAAATTGGAGAATGTCGAGAAGGAGGCGTTCCCGAAGCAGCCGGACTATGGGTACAAGCTGGCGAAGTGAGGGGGTGTCCCTCTCCCAACCAAGATGAAATCCCCTCTCCCCCCTGCTCTCGCGCAAACTTCGTTTGCGCTGACGCGACAGGCGGACCAAAGGTCCGCCGAAAGCGGGGAGAGGGTTAGGGTGAGGGGGACGCACATGCTGGATTTTTGTCGAAGACCTGCCACGCATCCCCCTCACCCCGACCCTCTCCCCGGGGGGGAGAGGGAGATCTTCCCAAGTTGGGAGGTTCGCGCATGACGTAGCCCCGGGGCGGGAGAGGGCAGACGGAGAGACATCATGGAAACCATGTTCGGGATCGCCGTCGACGGGGTCGCCTACGGCATGATCCTCTTCATCATCTCCGTCGGGCTGTCGGTGACGCTGGGGCTGATGCGGGTGGTCAATCTGGCGCACGGCGCCTTCGCCATGGTCGGCGGCTATGTCGCCTCCTATGCCGCGCAGAGCGCCGGGCTGCCCTATGCGGCGGCGCTGGTGGCGGCGGTGGCGTTGACGGTTCTGGCGACGCTGCCGCTGGAGCGGCTGCTGTACCGGCGCATCTACGGCTCGGCCAACGAGCTGGCGCAGGTGCTGCTGACCATCGGCCTGACCTTCGTCATCGTCGCCGGCATCAACTACCTGTTCGGCCCGACGCTGAAGCGCATCCCGCTGCCGGACCTGCTGACCGGCACGGTGGCGCTGGGGCCGAAGGCCATCCCCACCCACCGTGCCTTCGTCATCGGCGCCGGGGCGGCGACCCTGCTGGGGCTGTGGTGGCTGCTGGAGCGCACCGATTTCGGCATCCGGCTGCGCGCGGCGGTCGATGACCCCGCCATGGCGGCGGCGCTGGGCATCCGGACCGAGCGGCTCTATCTGGCGACCTTCGCGCTCGGCACCGGGCTGGCGGCGCTGGGCGGCGTGCTGGGGGCGGAGCTGCTGCCCTTGGAGCCCTATTACGCCATCCGCTACATCGTGCTGTTCCTGGCGGTGGTGGCGGTCGGCGGGGCCGGCAGCATCTTCGGATCGGCGGCGGCGGCGCTGGCGCTGGGCATCATCGACACCGCCGGCAAATACCTGATCCCGAATTTCGGCGAGTTCTTCTTCTACGCCGCGCTGATCCTGATCCTGTTCCGCTGGCCCCACGGCTTCTTCAAAGGGAGGACGGCATGACGAGCGTCGCCGCGCGTGACGGAAAGGCCGGCCAGATGACCAGACCCGCTCCGCTCGGCCGGCGCCGCGATCTCGGCTGGATCGGCATTCCGCTGGTCGCGGTGGCCGGGCTGGCCGCCTATTGGCTGCTGCCGGACGATCTGGCGCTGCTGACCCGCATCGCCGCCTCGGCGCTGTTCGTGCTGTCGCTCGACCTCGTGCTCGGCTATGGCGGGATCGCCACGCTGGGGCAGGCGGCGATGTTCGGCACCGGCGCCTATGCCGCCGGCATCGTCGCGGTCAACTGGAACAGCGACCCCTTCGTCATGCTGGCGGCGGGCGGGCTGGCCGGCGGGCTGATCGCGCTGGTCACCGGTGCCCTGATCCTGCATGCGCGCGGGCTGACCCTGCTGATGCTGACCATCGCGGTCGGGCAGATCGTGCAGGAGGTCGCCAACAAGGCGCGCGACTGGACCGGCGGCAGCGACGGGCTGTCGGGCATCGACCCGGCGCCGGTGCTGGGGCTGTTCCGCTTCGACATGTTCGGCCGCACCTCCTACCTGTTCGCGCTGGCGGTGCTGGTGGTTGGGCTGGTGGTGGCGCGGCGGATCGTGCGCTCGCCCTTCGGGCTGGCCTGCCGCGGGGTGAAGGAGGATCCCTTGCGGATCTCCGCCATCGGTGGGTCGCCGAAATCCTATCTGGTGGCGCTCTATGGCGTGGCCGGGGTGTTCGCCGGGGTGGCGGGGGCGCTGACCGCGGTGACCAGCGGCATCGTCGGGCTGGACAGCGCCGGCTTCCCCTGGTCGGCGGAGGCGCTGGTGATGCTGGTGCTGGGCGGCACCGGGCGGCTCTATGGCGCGGTGATCGGCACGGCGGCCTTCATGGGCATCCACCATGTCCTGGCCGCCAGCGATCCCTTCCACTGGATGGGCTTCATCGGCCTGTTCCTGATCGGCATCGTCCTGTTCCTGCCCGGCGGCATCGCGTCCGGTTTGGAGCGGCTGGGCGGGCTGTTTCGGGGGAAAGAGGACCGGGCATGACCAAGCTTCTGGAAGTCGAAGGGCTGAGCAAGAATTTCGGCGGCCTCCAGGTGTCGTCCGACATCACCATGACGCTGAATGCCGGCGACCGCTGCGCGCTGATCGGACCGAACGGGGCGGGGAAGACGACCTTCGTCAACCTCGTCACCGGGGTGATCCCGCCCAGCGCCGGCACCATCCGGCTGGACGGCCGCGACATCACCCGGCTGTCGGCGGCGGAACGGGTGCGGCTGGGGCTGATCCGCAGTTTCCAGGTGGCGCGGCTGTTCAAGTCGATGACGGTGCGCGAGCATCTGGAACTGGCCGTCCTCCAGCGCGACCGCCGCACCTTCCGCCTGTTCGCCAGCGTCGCGAAGGTGGCCGGGCTGGCCGACGAGGTGGCGGGGCTGCTCGACGGCATGGGGCTGACGCCGGTGGCGCACACGGCGGTCGGCTCGCTCGCCTATGGGCAGCAGCGGCTGCTGGAGATCGCGCTGGCGCTCGCCATGAAGCCGAAGGTGCTGATCCTCGACGAGCCGGCGGCCGGCGTGCCCCATTCGGAAAGCCAGCGCATCCTCGACGCCATCGACCGGCTGCCGAAGGATCTGGCGGTGCTGATGATCGAGCACGACATGGATCTGGTGTTCCGCTTCGCCAGTTCGATCGTGGTGCTGGCGCAGGGGCGGCTGCTGTGCAGCGGCACCGCCAAGGAGATCGTCGCCGACCCGCGCGTGCGCGAGGTCTATCTGGGGAGCCGTGCCGATGCACACTGAACCGCGGGGAGCACTTGAGGTCGCCGATCTGCGCGCCGGCTACGGCAAGACGCTGATCCTCGACGGCGTATCGCTGGCCGTGCCGGCGGGTGGGCGGCTGGCGCTGCTCGGCCGCAACGGGGTGGGCAAGACGACGACGCTGGCGACGCTGGTCGGCCAGACCACCCGCCATGGCGGCAGCATCCGGCTGGACGGGGTGGATCTCAGTGGAATGAACAGCTCGGCGCGCGCGGCGGCCGGGCTGGGCTATGTGCCGCAGACGCGCGACATCTTCAAATCGCTGACGGTGGAGGAGAATCTCGTCACCGGGCTGAAGGGGCGGCCGCGCTGCGCGCTGGCGGAGGCGTACGAGCTGTTTCCCCGGCTGGGCGAGCGGCGGCGCAACGGCGGTGGCGAGCTGTCGGGCGGCGAGCAGCAGATGCTGTCGGTCGCCCGCGCCCTGCTGGGCAAGCCGACGGTGCTGCTGCTGGACGAGCCGCTGGAAGGGCTGGCGCCGGTGATCTGCGACACGCTGATGGCGGCGCTGTCGAAGCTGGACATGACGATCGTGCTTGTGGAGCAGCAGGTCGACCGCGCCCTGGACTTCGCCGACCGCGTGGTCTTCCTCGACCGCGGCCGGGTGGTGCATGCCGGGCCGGCGGCACAGGCGAAGGCGGATTCGGCGCTGCTGGAACGGCATCTGGGCGTGGCGCTGGCGGCGTAGGGGGATTTCCCCGACGCGTTACCGGAACGGCGGTGCGTAGAGCAACCCGCCCTGGGTCCAGGGCCTGTTCAGGCCGCGGTCCATGCCGTAGGGGACGCCCAGGTTGCGGTCGAAGATCTCGCCGTAGTTTCCGACCTGCGCCAGCACCTGCAAGGCCCAGTCGTCGGGCAGGCCCAGCGTGCGGGCGACGGTGCCGGCATGGCCCAGCATGCGGTGCAGTTCGGGGTCGTCGGGGATGCGGCCGGCTTGCACGTCGGCGGACGTGATGCCCTTGGTGTCGGCCAGGACGATGGCGTGGAGCACCCAGCGGGTGATGTCGTACCAGTTGCGGTCGCCGCGCGCGATGTAGGGCGTCAGCGGCTCGCGCGAGATCACGTCGGGATAGATGTAGATGCCCATGCCGGCCTGCCGGTAGCCGGCCAGCGAGGTGATCAGCACCGTGCGGTCGGTGGTCAGCAGGTCGCATTCATGGGCGAGGAAGGCCTGCAACGCCTCGTCCAGCGTCTGGAAGGTGCGCATCGTCCAGGGCAGGTCGGACTTGCGGATATGGTCCTCCAGGTTGCGGACCGTGGTGGTGGCGGTCTTGACGCAGACGGTGCGGGCGCCCAGCCGGTCGAGCGGCGGCGGCGTGCCGTCCGCGTGGATGGCGAAGCCCTGGCCGTCATGCAGAAGCGGCATCAGGAACTCGATGTCGTAGGAGAGGTCGCGGCTGAAGGTCCAGGTCGTCGTGGTCAGCGCCACGTCGACCTCGTGCTTCTCCACCGCCTGGAACTCCTGCGGCTTTTCCGGCAGCCGGACGACGCGGATTGCCTGGGCATTGCCCAGGGTCGCCGCGGCGAAGACCCGGCAGACATCGACCAGGAAACCGTCGAGATGTCCCTGCGGGTCGGAGAAGGAGATGCCGCTGACGCCGCTGCGCAGGCCGCAGATCAGGAACCCGCGGCCGTGGATGCGTTCCAGCGTGCCGCCGTCCTCGGCCCAGGCTGGTGGTGTGAGCGACGGTGAGGCCGATACCATTGCCAGCAGCAGAAGCAACACCAGCCGCATCCCGACACCCATTCCCTGACCCGCCTCATCCGCCGCTCTTTCGCGGAGGGCGGGCGGGATCAGGCCGCCTGCCCGGCGCGCAGCGTGCCGAGCAGACTATGCAGCGAAGCGGCTTCCTCGGCCAGCGTGTTCGCCGTTTCGGTCAGGGACGCCGCGATGTCGCCGGTGCGGGCGGCCTGGGCGCTGACGCCGTCGATCAGGCTCGCCACCTCGCCGGTGTTGCCGGCGATCACGCCGACGCGGTTGCGGATGTCGGTGGAGGAGTCGGTCTGGCGGGCCACCGCCTCGCCGATCAGCTCCTGCACCTCGTTGATGCGCTCGACCGAGCCGGAGATGCGGGCGAAGGTGCCGACGGTGTTCTGGATGCTGCCGTTGATGGCACTGACCGAACTGGCGATCTGCACGGTGGCGTTGGCGGTCTCCTCCGCCAGCTTCTTCACCTCCGCCGCCACCACGGCGAAGCCGCGGCCCGCCACGCCGGCGGCGGCCGCCTCGATGGTGGCGTTCAGCGCCAAGAGCTTGGTCTGGTGGGCGATGCCGGTGATGACGTCGACGATCCGGCGGATCTGCTCGGTGTTCTCGCCCAGCTGGCCGACCACCTCGCGGGCGGCGGTCAGCTCGCCCAGCGTGGCGCCGACCACCCCCGCCGCCTCCGTCGCGAGGCTGGAGACGCTGCCGATGGTGTCCATCAGCACCTCGGCGCTGTCGTTGCAGGTGTTGGCGTTGCGGTTGCTCTCGGCGACGAAGCTGCCGGCGCTGACCGTGCTGTCGATGGTGCCGGACGATTCGCGGCGCAGCGCGTCGGCCAGCTCGCGCAGCTGGCCCGACTGGGTGGCGACGCCGGACGCCACCTGATGCACGTCCTCCATCAGCTGGCGGGCGAGGGCGGCGGAGCGCACCTGCTCGGTCACGTCGGTCCAGGACAGCGTCTTGCCCAGCACGTTGCCCTGGTCGTCGAACACGGTATCGACATGGGCCTCCACCGTCGTCTCGTCCACCGTCAGGGTGCGGCGCGGGATCGGCGGGCGGGCGGGGTCGGTGCAGGCGGCGGTGAAGTCCGGCCCCTGGGCCAGCAGGTCGGGACCGGTCGGGTCGATGCCGTGCGCCTCGCAGAAGGTCCGGGCGGCGGGGTTGACGAACCCGACTTGGCCGTCGGTGCGCAGCAGGGCGGTGGGCACCGGGCTGCTGTCGACCATCCGCTTCATCAGCAGCACCTGCTCGACGCTGCCGCGCAGGCGGCGTAGCGCCGTCGCCATCACCGCCAGCTCGTCGCGGCCGGTGCGGGGAACCTCGATGGACAGGTCGCCGGCGGCGATCTGCTCCATGGCGCGGGCGAACTTGCGCAGGCTGGCGAAGACGGCGACGCGCAGAAGCAGGGCGGCGGCGATGGCGACCGCCAGCGCGAAGGCGCCGACCATCTTCAGCGCGTCGTTGCGAAGCTCCTCCGTCGCGCCGACGAACTCGGAAACGTCGCGGGAAATCTCCGCCGTCGCCCAGGGCAGCCCGCCGTCGCCGCCGAGCGACACGGTGGTGGTGGAGAGCTGCGCATGGGCCGACGGCTCGCCGCCCTTGGCCTCGAACAGCACGCCGCCCTTGGTGTCGGTGAAGCGGATGTCGGCGTCCAGCACCGCGCCCAGGTTCGACAGGGCGGGCAGGGGATCGGTCACCACCTCCAGGAAACCCAGGACGCGGAAGCCGCCGATCGGGACGATCATGCTGAACAGCGGCCGGCCCTGGCCGTCGCGCCACAGCAGGCTGGCAGGGCGGCGCTTGTCGGCGAGGTCGCGGGTCTTCAGCGCCTCGAACAGCGGGGCGACGGTGGCGACGCTGTCCTGCTCCCCGCCGGTGAGGGCGATGCGGGTCATGTCGGCATCGTAGACGGCGACCGAGACCAGCCGCACCTCGCGATCGACCACGACGGGGCGGGCGTTGATGTTCTTCAGCGCCAGCATCGTCTTGGCCGGATCCTTCTGGTTGATGCTGTCGACCAGGAAGGCGTCGCGGCTCCATTCGTTGGCGTGGCCCTGGAGCCATTCCGTGTAGTTCTTGCGGATGCGGTCGTTGGCGAGCACCCGCAGCGTCGCCGCGGCACTGCTGTTGAAGGTGGTCAGCGCGAAGTCGGTGTAGCGTTGCGACACCCAGGCCTGGCTGGCGATCAGCGCCGCCACCAGCACACCCACCACCGACACCATGGCGCGGCGCAGGGTCCAGAAGCGGTGGCGCATGCCGCCATCGTCCGTGGTGCCGCCCGTCTCCGCCCGGCCTGCTTTCGTCGAGATCGCCGTCATGCCCAAACCCCCGCCGCCAATAACGGTTTTACGGATTGCTACACGCATATCGTCGCAGGGCCCTTTGAACGGTTTAGCGTTCATTTGTGAACAGTTCGTGTCTTTTCGTTTGCATTTGAGGCAAGCGCGGATGACAGGGGGAAGGAAACAGACGGTCTTTTCGGCAGATGGACGGGCCAGGACTTTCCTGGAGAGGAATCGTGCAAGAAGAAAAGCAACCACATGTGGTGGGATGACTTTGGAACAGGCTGCCCGCCTGCGTTAACGCATAAAAAATGGGCCACGGAAACGCGCGAAAAAATTCGCGATTTCCGTGGCCCAGGTTGCCGAGCGCGTGGCCGCCGCGAGACTGAAGCGACGGGGGAGTTTGCTCGGGGTTGGGTGTCTTGCCCTCTCCCGCCCCCGCTCTCCCTCTCCCGGGGAGAGGGTTGGGGTGAAGGGGATGCAGGGGGTGGATTTGGCAGGGAGCGGGGAGCGCGCGGTTCTTGAGAATCCTCGCGGTGCGCCCCCCTCACCCTAACCCTCTCCCCGGGGGGAGAGGGGATCCTGGCCGGTTCGAAGAACTCCCTACCCATCCTGCGTGACATCGCCGGCGAACAGGTATCCCGTGCCGTGGACGGTGACGAGCAGCCTCGGGTCGGCGGGGTCGGTCTCGATCAGGCGGCGCAGGCGGCGGACGAGGCTGTCGATCGTGCGGTCGGTGGCGTCCGTCTTGCGCCGCGTCGTCGCCGTCAGCAGATAGTCGCGGTTCATCACCCGGCCGGGGTTGCAGACGAAGGTCGACAGCAGTTCGAACTCCGCACCGGTCAGCCGCACCGGGTTGCCCTGCGGGTCGGTCAGGCGCATGCGGTCCAGCCACAGCGTCCAGCCGGAAAAGCAGCGCCGGCGGTCGTCGCGCTGGTCGCCCGGCGCCTTCAGCCGGCGCAGCAGGTTCCGCACCCGGGCCAGGATCTCGCGCGGCTCGAAGGGCTTCGCGATGTAGTCGTCTGCCCCCATCTCCAGCCCGATGATGCGGTCCAGCTTCTCCGCCCGGCTGCTGACCAGGATGATGCCGATCTCCGACACCGCGCGCAGTTCGCGGGTCAGGGTCAGCCCGTCCTGGCGCGGCAGCCGGATGTCGAGCAGCACGAGGTCCACCGCCGTCGCCGCCAGCAGGTCCTTCAGCTCCTCGGCACTTCGGGCCTGGAGGACGTCGAAGCCCTCATCCGTCAGGTAGGACTTCAGCGTCTCGCGCGTCACCGCGTCGTCGTCGGTGATGGCAATGGTCGCCGGCATGGCCCTCTCGTCCGCCTTTCGCGCCCCACCTTGACCCGTGGGTTCCGCCTCAATGTTCCAGGATCTGGCCCAGGAACTGGCGGGTGCGCTCGCTTTTCGGGTTCTCGAAGAATTCGGCCGGCGACCCGCTCTCGATGATCGAGCCCTCGGCCATGAAGACAATAGAGTCGGCGACCTGCCGGGCGAAACCCATTTCGTGGGTGACGCAGACCATGGTCATGCCCTCGCCGGCCAGCTCGGTCATCACGTCCAGCACCTCCTTGACCATTTCGGGGTCCAGCGCCGAGGTCGGCTCGTCGAACAGCATGATCTCCGGGCGCATGCAGAGCGCGCGGGCGATGGCGACGCGTTGCTGCTGGCCGCCGGACAGCTGGCCGGGGAACTTGTGCGCCTGGTCGGGGATGCGCACCCGCTTCAGGTACATCATGGCGATTTCCTCGATCTCGGACTTCGCCATACCGCGGACCCAGATCGGGGCCAGCGTCAGGTTCTGCAGCACGGTCAGGTGCGGGAACAGGTTGAAGTTCTGGAACACCATGCCGACCTTGCGGCGGATCTTCTCCACCGCCTTGACGTCGTCGGTCAGTTCGATGCCGTCGACGATGATGTGGCCGGTCTGGTGCGCCTCGAGCCGGTTGATGCAGCGGATCATCGTCGACTTGCCCGAGCCCGACGGGCCGCAGACGACGACCTTCTCGCCCTTGCCGATGCTGATGCTGACGTCGCGGAGCGCGTGGTAGCTGTTGTACCACTTGCCGACCTTGCGGAGTTCGATGATGGCGTTGGCGGTCATTTGTCGGTCTCCAGAGCCGGTCAGCGGCGGGTGTAGCGGTTGGCCAGACGCTCCAGCCACTGGCTGTAGCGCGACATGCTGAAGCAGAAGATCCAGAACATCAGCCCGGCGAAGACATAGACCTCGGCGAAATAGGGGCGCCATTCGGGGTCGGTCGTCGCCACGGTGGCGGCGGTCAGCAGGTCGTACAGGCCGACGATGGTGACCAGCGAGGTGTCCTTGAAGGCGCTGATGAACTGGTTGACGATCGGCGGGATGACGATGCGCAGCGCCTGCGGCAGGACGATCAGCATCGTCTTCTGCCAGTAGGACAGGCCGAGCGCGTCGGCGGCCTCGGACTGGCCCTTGGGGATCGCCTGCAGGCCGCCGCGTACCGCTTCGGCCAGATAGGCGGCGGTGAACAGGGTCATGCCGGCCAGCGCGCGCAGCAGCTTGTCCACCGTGACGCCTTCCGGCAGGAACAGCGGGAACATTACCGAGGCCATGAACAGCACGCTGACCAGCGGCACGCCGCGCATCGTCTCGATGAAGCCGACGCAGAAGGTCCTGATGGCCGGCAGCGACGACTGGCGGCCGAGCGCCAGCAGGATCGACAGCGGGAAGGCCAGGGCGATGGAGAAGACCGACAGCATCAGCGTGATCGGCAGCCCGCCCCAGCGGTCGTTCGGCACATAGGTGAGGCCGGCGACGCCGCCCCACATCAGCACGCCCATGCCGACCAGCGTCAGCGCCCAGGCGACGGCCAGCCAGGGCCGCCAGAAGGCGCGCACACCGCTGGCTCCCAGCATCGCCACGAACAGGGCGCAGGCCAGGAAGGGGCGCCACTGCTCGTCATAGGGGTAGGTGCCGAAGAAGATCAGCCGGTGCTTGACCACGATCACCGACCAGCAGGCGCCGGCCGCCTCGCGGCAGGCCTCCGACGACCCGGACCAGCTGGCGTTCAGCAGCAGCCAGTTCGCCATCGGCGGCACCACCAGCCACAGCAGGAACAGGCAGGCGACGGTCAGCGCCGTGTTCAGCGGCGTGTTGAAGAGGTTGTCTTTCGCCCAGCCGAAGGGCTTCAGCGCCGTCATGCCGTTGGCCTGCGGCGGGGCGGAGGCCTGGCTCGGCTCCTCCTCGTAGGAGGCGGCCCAATGGGCGGGAGGGACGGGAGCGGTGGGGATGGGGGCCGGATCGGCCGGGAACTGCTTGCTCATCGGGTCACCAGAGCCACGCGGCGGTTGTACCAGTTCATGAAGCCGGAGATCGCGAGGCTGATGATGAGGTAGACGAGCATCATCATCGCCACCGCCTCCACCACCTGACCGGTCTGGTTGGCCGAGGTGTTGGAGACGCTGACCAGATCCGGATAGCCGATGGCGACGGCCAGCGAGCTGTTCTTGGTCAGGTTCAGATACTGGCTGGTCAGCGGCGGCACGATGACGCGCAGCGCCTGCGGCAGGATGACGAGGCGCAGGATCTTGCCCGGTGACAGGCCCAGCGCCAGCCCGGCCTCGGTCTGGCCGTGCGGCACGGCGAGGATGCCGGAGCGCACGATCTCGGCGATGAAGCCGGCGGTGTAGACCGACAGGCCGATCAGCAGCGCGGTGAATTCCGGGGTGACCGACCCGCCGCCCTCGAAGTTGAAGCCGGCCAGGACCGGCACGTCGAAGGCCAGCGGCGCGCCGGTGGCGATGAAGGCCAGGGCCGGCGGCAGCAGCACGGCGGCGATGGCGGCCGGCAGGGTGGGGAAGGGCTTGCCGGTGGCCTCGCGGCGGCGGCGGCCATGGCGGACGACGGCGAAGGCGGCGGCGATGCCGGCGACCAGTGCCAGCAGGATCCAGCCATGGCCGGCATGCTCCACCAGGACCGGGAACTTCATGCCGCGGTTGCTGAGGAAGATGCCCGGCAGGATCTCCAGCGCCTCGCGCGGGCTGGGGAGCCGGTTCAGGATCGTGTACCAGACCACCAGCTGCAAAAGCAGCGGCACGTTGCGCACCGTCTCGACATACAGGGTGGCGAAGCGGTTCACCATCCAGTTGGACGACAGCCGCCCGATGCCGATCAGCACGCCCAGCACGGTCGCCAGCACCACACCCGCGGCCGACACCGCCAGCGTGTTCAAGAGGCCGACGACCAGCGCCTTCAGATAGGTGTCCGATGCGGTATAGGACAGCAGGCTCTCGCCGATCTCGAAGCCGGCTTCGCGGTGCAGGAAGCCGAGACCGGTGGCGACGCCGCGGTTGGCGAGGTTGGTCAGCGTGTTGGAGACGAGATACCAGGCGACGGCGAGGGTGCAGGCCAGAAACAGCGCCTGATACAGCCACCCCCGCACGCGCGCGGAGTTCAGCGCCTGGACCGGGTTTGTCATGGTGTTGCTCCGTGCGGGGGAAAAAAGCCCTCTCCCGGGGCTCTCAGCGGATCTTCGATCCGCCTGACGCCGTCAGCACAAACGAAGTTTGTGCGAGAGGCGGGAGAGGGAGGACTCCCTTACTTCATCGGCGGGGCGTACATCAGGCCGCCTTCGGTGTAGAGGGCGTTCTGGCCGCGCGGCATCTTCAGCTTGGAGCCGGCGCCGACGTTGCGCTCATAGCTCTGGGCGTAGTTGCCGACCTGCTTGATGATGGCGTAGGCCCAGTTCTCCTCGACGCCCAGCGCCTTGCCGTTGCCGGCGGTGACGCCCAGCAGGCGCTTCACGTCCGGATCGGGAGAGGTCATGGCGGCGTCGACCGTCTCCGAGGTCAGGCCCTTCTCCTCGGCCTGGACCATGGCGTAGAAGGCCCAGGTGACCAGATTGGTCCATTCCTCGTCGCCCTGGCGGACGGCCGGGGACAACGGCTCCTTGGAGATCAGCTCGGGCAGGATGACGTAGTCGGCCGGGTTCTGCACCTCGGCGGCGCGGATGGCGGCCAGCTGCGAGGCGTCGGAGGTCAGGGCGTCGCAGCGGCCGGCGAAGAAGGCCTTGTTCAGCTCCTCGTTCTTCTCGATGACGACCGGCTTGAAGGTCATCTTGTTGGCGCGGAAGTAATCCGACACGTTCTGCTCGGTCGTGGTGCCGGGCAGGACGCAGACGGTGGCGCCGTTCAGCTGCTTGGCGCTCTTCAGCCCCAGTTTGGCCGACACCATGAAGCCCTGGCCGTCATAATAGTTGGTCGGCGTGAAGTTCAGGCCGTTGGCGGTGTCGCGGGTCAGGGTGCGGGTGGTGTTGCGGGCGAGCAGGTCGATCTCGCCGGACTGGAGCGCCGGCAGGCGCTGCTGCGCCGACAGCGGGGTGTACTTCACCTTCTCGGCATCGCCGAACATGGCGGCGGCGACGGCGCGGCACATGTCGACGTCCAGGCCCGACCACTTGCCCTTGTCGTCCGGCGCGGAGAAGCCGTACAGGCCCAGATTGACGCCGCACTGGACATAGCCCTTCTGCTTCACGCCGTCGAAGGTGGCGCCGGCCTGGGCCGTACCGGACAGGGCAAGAGCGGAGACGGACAGGGTGGCCGCGATGGCGAGCGCGCTCAGATGGGACTTCACGGGGCGTGGCTCCTTCAGCCTTGTTCATTCCAGGGGCGCCGGGGCAGGAGGCTCCGGCCGCCGCGTGCCGTCACAATCGCTCCGTGGGTTGAACAAAGTGCCCGACCGGCATGAACGGTTGTCGCGGAGTTGTGAACAGCTTTGGACAGATTGGCCGCGCAGGCGGCGAAGGGGGTGACCGGGCTTCGCCCGTCGATTGTCACGGGGGCCGGCCGATATTTCAGGTGCAGGGACTTCCTCCGGCCCTTACAAGCGCCAGGTGCCGGTCTTATGTCTGTGCGGGAAAATTGCGGGGTTATGGAGGGAATGGGGTCCGATCGGCCGGTCTGGCAGTGGTTTGCGCGTTTTTCGCTGCTGCGGCGCGGTCCGGTGCCGCGCTATGGCATGGCCGTGCTGTCCGCCGGCACCGCCCTGCTGCTGCGCCTTGCCGTCGACGGCACCATGTCGTCCGGCTTTCCCTTTCTCACCTTCTTCCCGGCGGTGATCCTCACCACCTTCATAGCCGGGCGGGGGCCGGGGGTGGCGGCGGGAGTGCTGTCGGGACTGGCCGCCTGGTATTTCTTCATTCCGCCCTACGAATCCTTCGGGCTGAACGCATCCGTCGAACTGGCGTTGGCCTTCTATGCGGTGGTGGTCGCGGTGGACATCGCGCTGATCCACGGCATGCAGACCACGCTGGCCCGTCTCCAGGAGGAGCGCGGCCGTACCGCCTCGCTGCTGGAGGTGCAGACCACCATGTTCCACGAGCTGCAGCACCGCGTCGCCAACAACATGCAGTTCGTCTCCGCCGTGCTGGATTTGCAGAAGCGCTCCGTCGGCCACACGCGGGAAGGGGCGCTGGCGGCGCTGGAGGAGGCGGGGCGGCGGCTCGACACCATGGCGCGGGTGCACCGGCGCCTGCACGACCCGCGCTCCGGCGATGATTTCGGCAGCCACATCGAAGGGCTGTGCCGGGACATGATGTCGGCGGCCGGCGCTCCCGGCATCGACTGCCGCGTGACGGTGCGGGCGGCGCCGCAGTCGCCCGAACGGCTGCTGGCTCTGGCGATGCTGATCGTGGAGGCGCTGACCAACAGCCTGAAGCACGCCTTTGCCGGCCGCGAAGGCGGCACAATCACCGTCGAACTGCATGAGGTGCCGGACCAGCCCGGCCAGCTGCACCTGCTGGTGATGGACGACGGGGTCGGCCTGCCGGACGGTTTCGACGCGCAGCGCCTGCCCAGCCTGGGCTGGAAGATCATCCAGAGCCTGGCCGCCCAGCTGTCCGGCCGATTGACCCACGGTCCCGCCGACGGCTCCCAAAACGGCTCTCCCTGCGGCACCGGCACGCGGATCGAACTGCGCTTTCCGGCCTGACCACCATCATCGCCAAGGCTTTTCCGTCGCGTTGGGACGAACTATCTGTGATCCTGCCGGCCGTTGCGGGGACCGGCCGGCGACAGCAGGGGGGATGTTCATGGCGACGCTGAAGGAATTCGAGGACGCGCTGAAGGCGGCGGGCAACACGGCTGCGCTGGAGATCCTGGAATCCTTGAGGGCGCGCGACCGTTCCCAGCGCTCCGTCCGTCCGGCGCGGCGCCTGACCGGACGCAAGATGACGCCGGAACTGGCCGCAGAGATCCTGCACCTGCACGAGACCACCAACATGACCCAGCAGGAGATCGCCTTCCAGCTGGGGGTGAACCAGGGGCGGGTGAACGAGGTCATCAAGCGCCGCAAATGGCTGACCGACGACCCCGACGCACCCGAGGCGCAGGCCCGCGACAAGGCCAAGCAGCGCGCCAAGGAAGGCGTCGGCATCCCGGCACGCCGGCCGCCCCGGAAGAAGAAGGAGAAGGTGGAGGCGGTGCCGGAGGTCGCACCCGGACTGCCGCCCGAGGTGGTACCCGAGGTGGTGGTGGCGCCGGAGCCCGCGCCGCCGGTGACGCCGGAACCGGTGGCCGAGCCGCCTGCTCCCGAACTGCCGATGCCGATGGCGGCACCAGAGTTGCCGGTGGAGCAGCCGGAAAAAACGAAGGACAAGCCGAAAAAGGCGCGCAAGCGGGACAAGGCGGCGGAGATGCCGCTGTTCAAGGATCTGCTGTAGGGGCGGGTGAGGGGGATGCGCGGCGGGACTTTTGCGAAAATCCTGCAACGCATCCCCCTCACCCTGCCCCTCTCCCGGGGGGGAGAGGGGATTTTGTGCGAATGTCAGCCAAGCCATGCCCGCCGGTCATTTCGCACCTGCGAAATTGACGGCCTGCGGCGGATTGCCTCAGCGGGGCATTGGCAAATATCCTGACCCTGTCCCGGTCGCTTTCGATTCCCCCGCTGCCGGGCCCTTCCGTCCCTCATCCAGCGCGACAGCGGAGAAACGACCATGGCGTCTGCCGGCCATCACGGCGACTTGCGTGCGGAGGTACCGCTGACCTCGGCCCATCCCGGGCTGGTGCTGCTGGCGCTCGCCATGGGCGGGTTCGCCATCGGGACGACCGAATTCGCGACGATGAGTCTGCTGCCCTATTTCGCCCGCGGCCTGGGCATCGACGAGCCGACCGCCGGCCATGTCATCAGCGCCTATGCGCTGGGTGTGGTGGTGGGGGCGCCGGTGATCGCGGTGCTGGCGGCGCGGGTGGCGCGGCGGACCCTGCTGATCGGGCTGATGACGATCTTCGCCGCGGCCAACGTGGCGAGCGCCTTTTCGCCCTCCTACGGCTGGATGCTGGCCTTCCGTTTCATGAGCGGGCTGCCGCACGGCGCCTATTTCGGCGTTGCGGCCCTGGTCGCCGCCTCGCTGGTGCCGCCGCAGCGCCGCGCGCAGGCGGTGGCGCGGACCATGCTGGGGCTGACGGTAGCGACCATCATCGGCGTGCCGATGGCGAACTGGATCGGGCAGGTGCTGGGCTGGCGCTGGGGCTTCGGCGTCGTTGGGCTGCTGGCGCTGCTGACCGTGCTGCTGGTCTGGATCTTCGCGCCGAAGGACCGGCCGCATCCCGATGCCAGCCCGCTGCGGGAACTGGGGGCCCTGAAGCGGCGGCAGGTCTGGCTGACGCTGGGCATCGGCGCCATCGGCTTCGGCGGCATGTTCGCGGTCTACACCTATGTCGCCTCCACCCTGATGGAGGTGACCCAGGTGTCGCCGGCGGTGGTGCCCGTCGTGCTGGCGGTGTTCGGCGCCGGCATGACCGTCGGCACGCTGGTCAGCGCCTGGGCCGCCGACCGCGCCCTGATGCCGACCGTCGCCATCGTCCTGCTGTGGAGCGCCGGGTCGCTGGCGCTCTATCCCTTCGCCGCCGGCAACATCTGGCTGGTGTCGGTGGTGGTCTTCATGATCGGCTGCGGCGGCGGGCTCGGCACCCCGTTGCAGGCCCGGTTGATGGATGTGGCGGAGGATGCGCAGACGTTGGCCGCCGCGCTGAACCACAGCGCCTTCAATGCCGCCAACGCGCTCGGCCCCTGGCTGGGCGGCATGGCGATCGCCGCCGGCTGGGGCTGGACCTCCACCGGCTGGGTCGGCGTCGTGCTGGCGCTCTGCGGTCTGGTGGTGTGGGCGGTGGCGCTGCTGGACGACCGGGCGACCGCCAGCCGGGCTTCCGAGTCGTCCCGGCTGGCCGAGGCCGCCTGCGCCGGGGACTGACGGTCCCGGCGCCCCCGGCGGTCAGCGTCCCGCCCCCACGCTCCAGGCAATGCGCGCCGGATGTTCGCCGAGGTCGAGGGAGCCGATGACGATCTCCCCCCGGCCGGACAGCGGCGCCACATCGCCCATCTTCAGCAGGCGCTGTTCGCCGTCCTGCGCCACCAGGCGGGTGCCGTTGCGGCTGAGATCCTCCACCGTGAAGGCACCGTCGCGCAGCCGGATCAGCGCATGCCGGCGCGAGGCGGAGGCGTGGTCCAGCGTGATGCCGCACTCCGCCGCGCGGCCGATCACCACATCGTCGCCCGCATCGGGCAGCGCCACCGTCCGGCCCTGGTAGCTGAGCGTCAGCCGGGGGGCCGGCGTCGGCGGCGCCTGCATGTCGACCGTCATGTCCGTCGGCCGGGCGTGCGGCGAGGAGGCGATCCGCAGTCCCGCCACCACGCCGGTGCCGGTCATCGACACGCGCTGGTCGTCGGGGATGGTGGCGATCTTGGCGATCAGCCCGTCGGCCAGCGCCCGTGGAATGCCGGCGGCGCGCAGGCGGCGGCCCAGCCCTTCGCGCACCTCCTGGATCGAGGCGCCGGGGGCGGCCAGTTCCGCCGCGGTCTTCACCCGGTTGAACTCGTCGGCGACGCGCTGGATGACGAGGCTGATCTTCTTGTGGCCGTAGGGGCTGGCGCCGAGGTCGAGCAGATAGCCGAGCCGCCCCGCCGCCGTGTTGAAGCGGCCGGCCAGCCGCGTCATCGTCTCCTCGAAGGACAGGTCGACGCCGCCGGTGGCCCACACGGTCTTGCCGCGGCGGGTCAGCGATTCCGCCATCTCCGGACCGCCCATATAGCCGTCGAAGGCGATCATGCCGTCGACGATGGATGAGAAGGCGCGGGCGTCGCTGGCCGACCCGGTGCGGGTCAGCGGGGTCAGCCCGTCCAGTCCGCCGCGGATGCGGTTCAGCAGCGCCCCGCGCGTGCGGGCGAAGCCGAGCCCCGTTCCGTCGGAGGCCAGGGCGTTCGACAGCGTCAGCAGGGCTTCGGTGTGGGGCAGCCGGTCGTCCAGATCGCCGCGCAGCGCCGCCAGCAGGGCCAGCAGGGCGGAGGCGAGATCGGGCGAATAGCCGATCAGGGCGCGGATCGGTTCCCGCCCGTCGACGATCTCCGCGGCGAATTCGTCCACCAGCCGGGTGTTCTCGCCGTCGCCCTCCTGATACAGGCGCAGGACGGCGGTCAGCTTGGCGCCCCATTCCCGGTGCGGTTCCAGCAGGGTGCCGAAGGCGTGGGTGACGATGCGGTCGCGCTCCTCCACCGGGCGGTCGACGGCGGCCAGCAACAGGCCGGAAATCCCGCCGCGCATCAGCGCCTGGTCGAAGGGGGCCAGCGTGTCGGACTTCTGGGCGAGCTCCTTCAGCGCGGTGAACAGGCGGGTGATCTGGTCGTAGCGTTCATGTGGCTTCACCCCCAGCATCGGCGCCTGGAGGGTGGCGAGCCGGCTGATCGCCGGGTTGAACAGCAGCGCCTCGCGCTCGAAATAGCGTAACGGATAGTAGCGGTGAAGCTGTTCCGACGGAATGATGCCCTGGTCATCCCAGTAGCCGCGCAGCAGCCGCAGCAGGGTCATCCGGCTGTCGAAGGAGAAGACCTGCAACACGTCGGTGCAGAGGTTGGCGGTGTCGATCGGCGAGATGGTGGTCAGCTTGGCGCCGCCGGACGAGGTCTTCTGGAAGATGGTCTCTTCCCGCCCGGTGCCGGTGACCTTCACCACGCGCACCACCGGGAACTTGGCAAGGCGCAGCAGGAAGTTGGCGCGTTCCGTCGCCGACTTCTCGTCATCGAAGACGCCGTCGATGTTGGGTTTGCCGCCCTGTTCGACCACCACCTCGAAGCGCGCCTCGCGCCGCTTGGACATCGCCATAACCGTCCCCCCCTGGCTTGCCCGCTCAGCCTGCCCCTATCGGACTGTCCTCGACGGACTGCCGCCCGGCTACGTCCCTGTTCACGATTCCCGGCGATTTTTTCCCAAAATACTTTATGAAAGCTTCCATCAGAAGCGGAAAGACCCGACCCTTGACCGCAATCCGTCACTCCGGTAGCCGGCCCGATAACCGACTGCTGCTGGGCCGCCGGCCGTTCCTCGGCCTGTTGGGATCCCTGGCCCTGCCGGCGGCGGGGCTGCCGGTGCCGGCCATGGCGGGCACCGCCGGTGGTTTGGAGGATGCTGCGGTCGGCTACACCCTGTTCGAGCCGGACAGCGGCCGCGCGCTGGAAGCGCAGGCGGCGGACACCCCCTTCATCCCGGCGTCGGTGGCGAAGCTGCCGACGGCGGCGGCGGCGCTGGCCCTGCTGGGTCCGGACCATCGCTTCACCACGCGGCTGCTGGCGACGGGACCGCTGGCGGGCGGGGTGCTGCGTGGCGACCTGATCCTGCAAGGCGGCGGCGACCCGGCGCTGGCGACCGAAGGGCTGTTGCAGCTGCTGGGCGGGCTGACCGCCGCCGGGCTGCAGCGGGTGGAGGGGCGGTTCCTGTACGATACGGCGCTGCTGCCGGAACTGGCGGAGATCGACGCCGGGCAGCCCTGGGCCGCCCCTTACAACACCGGAGTGGGGGCGCTGTCGCTGAACTACAACCGTGCCCTGCTGAGCTGGCGGCGCGGCGCTGCGGGGCCGGAGGTGCTGACGGTCGCCGATGCCGGGCGGCTGCCGCTGGACAGCGTCGCGGTACGGCCGATGGCTGGCGGCGGCGGCTTCCCGCTGCTGCCGGACGGGGCCGACCGCTGGCTGATGATGCCGCCGGCCGCGGGGGAGGGGGGAAGTGCCTGGGTGCCGGTGGCGCGGCCGGGGCTGGCCGCCGCCACGCTGTTCCGCCGGCTGGCCGCCGATGCCGGCATCACCCTGCCGGCTCCCCAGATCGGGCGGGCGCCGGCTGGGGCTGGAGATGGGGCCGCGGCGCTGGCGGCGCTGGACAGCCCGCCGCTGACCGATCTGGCGCGCGGGCTGCTGCGCCATTCCAACAACCTGTCGGCGGAGGTGATCGGGCTGGCGGCGTCGCGCCGGCTGGATCCGTCGGCCGCGACGTTGGAGCGCTCGGCGGCGCTGTTGCAGGGCTGGCTGACGCGGCAGGCGGTGGAAGGAGGCAGGCAGGCTGCGGGATGGAGTGGGCTTCGGCTCGCCAACCATTCGGGGCTGGGCACCGGGTCGCGCTCCACCCCGAGGCAGATGGGGGCGCTGCTGCGGGCCGGCGGCCCCGCTTTGTGGGAGCTGCTGCCGGGGGAGGAGGACGGCAAGGCGCTGCCCGCCGGTGTCCATGCCAAGACGGGGACACTGGCCTATGTCAAGGGGTTGGCCGGGCTGCTGACGACGGCCGGCGGCCGGCGGCTGGGTTTCGTCCTGTTCATCGCCGATCCGCGGCGGCGGGCGGCGATGGATGCGGCGCTCGACCGCCGGGTGACCGCCACGCCGCCGGAGGCACGCGCCTGGGCCATCGGCGCGGCCAGGCTTCAGGCTGAGATTCTGGAAAGGTGGGTTTCCACCTATTGACTGACATAGGTCATAGATCCGAGCATGCCATATATGACAAAATGCGGATCGATATTGATTCGCCGGAAACCGGCGCAAAATTGGTGCTTCATTCGTCTGCCCGCCCCCTTGCCCGCCGCTTATTCGTCCGCATCCAGCAGCGAGAGCCCCAGACCCGATGATGACAGACCGTTCCGGCCTCTCTCCCGCGCACAAGGTCCTGCGCCGCCGGCTGGAACATCAGGATGTCGCCGCCAACCGCTACCATGACCGGCGGCTGGGGGCGGAGGTGGTCAACATCGTCGTCGGCGGCTGCGTCGTCACCGACGACCCGAACGTCGTCATCACCACCACGCTGGGTTCCTGCGTCGCCGCCTGCCTCTATGATCCGGTGGCGGAGATCGGCGGCATGAACCATTTCCTGCTGCCCGATGCCGGCACCGACACGCTGTCGCTGTCGTCGCGCTACGGCGCCACGGCGATGGAGCATCTGATCAACCGGCTGCTCGCCGTCACCGGCCGGCGCGACCGGCTGCGCGCCAAGCTGTTCGGCGGCGCCAACGTCAACCTGAACACCCTGCGCACCGCCAACATCGGCCAGCGCAACGTCGACTTCGTCATGGAGTATCTGGCGACGGAGGGCATCCCCACCGTCAGCTGGGACGTCGGCGGCGCCAGCCCGCGCGCGGTGCGCTTCTTCCCCACCACCGGCCGCAGCCAGCGCCGGCTGATCGGCGACGAGTCGCTGCACGACATCGCCCGCAACGAGTCGTCCTATATGGAGCATCTGGGCCGGACGCGGATCGAAGGCGACGTCGAGCTGTTCTGATAAGCTCGACCGGGGGCACAGCCATTCGTCGCGTGCTCCCACCCGCCGTCCTTCTGCGGAGCCCTTCATGGCCGACACGCTGTTCCGGATCGCCACCTTCAACCTGGAAAACCTGGACGACGATGCCGACGAGCCACCCTTCGAGGCGCGGATCGCCACGTTGCGCCCGCAGCTGGAACGGCTGGAGGCCGACATCCTCTGTTTGCAGGAGGTCGACGCCCAGCATCCGGTGAAGAGCGAGCCGCGGATCCTGCGGGCGCTGACCCGGCTGCTGGAGGGCACCCGCTATGCCGGCTATCACGTCACTGCGGGTGATGCCCCGTCGCCGGCCGACCGCCACAATCCGGTGATCGTCAGCCGCTGGCCGATCCGGGCGGCGCGGCTGCTGCGCCATCATCTGGTGCCGCCGGCCCGCGTGCGTCTCGCCACCGCCGACCCGGCGCCGGAGGGGGAGACGGAGGTCGGCTGGGACCGGCCGGTGCTGCATGCCGAGGTGGAGATGCCGGACGGCCGCATCCTGCATGTGTTCGACCTGCATCTGCGGGCACCCATCGCCGCCCCGGTGCCGGGGCAGAAGGCCGGCGCCCAGACCTGGAAGACGGCGTCGGGCTGGGCGGAGGGGTTCTACCTTGCCTCGATCAAGCGGGCGGGCCAGGCACTGGAGACCCGCATGGCGGTCGACCGGCTGTTCGATGCCGATCCCGACGCGCTGATCGTGGTGGCCGGCGACTGCAACGCCGATCTGGAGCAGACCGCCGTCCGCATCATCCGCGCCGCTCCCGACTTCACCGGCAACGCCGAACTGGCCAACCGCGTGCTGGAGCCGCTGGAGCAGGCGATCCCGGAGGAGCGGCGCTACACCGTGCTGCATGGCGGCACGCCGGTGCTGCTCGACCATCTGATGGCGTCGCCGCAGCTGACCGGGCGGCTGCGCGACGTGGCGATCCACAATGAGGAGCTGACCGACGAGGTCGAGCACGCCGACGAGCCGTCGCCGGTGAGTTACCACGCACCGGTGGTGGCGAGTTTCGCGCTGTAGATCACTCTCCCCCCGGGGAGAGGGGGGGTATGGGACTTGGCGCTGGATTCGGGGGCACAACTGGTGGAAAACAGCGCCTTCGGGATTTTTGCGGCGTTTCAGAAAGCGCCATTCAGGGAGACAGCATGTTCACTGCCGCCAGCTTCCGCGTCGGCGACCGCGTGACCATCCGCAGCGGCCAGTCCATTCCGCAATCCATCGCCACGGTGGAACGCTACACCGAAGGGGGGCGCTGCATGGTGCTGTCCGACGGCAGCGAATGGCGGGCCGACGGCCGCCGCCAGTGGGGCTTCCGCGGCAGCTACTACAAGGGTCCGGTGGTCGAGCCGTTCGAGCCGGGCGACGACGACTTCGTCGCCCGCCGCCGCGTCATCGGCGCGCTGCGCAAATTCGGGGACGGCCTGACGATGGACTCGGCCCTGAGCACCGAGGCGTTGCAACGGATCCTGGATGCGGTGGACAAGGAAAAGGCAGCGGTGAAGAAGTAGGTTCTTCATCTCTCGAACAGCAAAAAAGCCGGCGGTCCCTCGCGGGACCGCCGGCTTTTTTCATCTCGAACCGTTCACTCCGCCGCGATGGTCTCGCGCACGGCTTCCTCGGCGGGAACGGTGCGGATCAGGTGGTCGAAGGCGGCCAGCGACGCCTTGGCGCCTTCACCCATGGCGATGACGATCTGCTTGAACGGCACCGTCGTCGCATCGCCGGCGGCGAAGACGCCGGGCAGCGAGGTCTGGCCGCGGTTGTCCACCTCGATCTCGCCGCGCGGGGTCAGGGCCAGCGTGCCCTTCAGCCATTCGGTGTTCGGCACCAGGCCGATCTGTACGAAGATGCCTTCCAGATCGACCCGCTTCAGCTCGCCACCAACGCGGTCCTTGTAGGTCAGGCCGACGACCCTGTTGCCGTCGCCATGCACCTCGGTGGTCTGGGCCGAGAGGATGACGGTGACGTTGGGCAGGCTGTGCAGCTTGCGCTGCAACACCGCGTCGGCGCGCAGCTGGCTGTCGAACTCGATCAGCGTGACGTGCGAGACGATGCCGGCGAGGTCGATCGCCGCCTCCACGCCGGAGTTGCCGCCGCCGATCACCGCCACGCGCTTGCCCTTGAACAGCGGGCCGTCGCAGTGCGGGCAGTAGGCGACGCCCTTGTTGCGGTATTCCGCCTCGCCCGGGACATTCATCGAGCGCCAGCGGGCACCGGTCGACAGCACCACGGTGCGGGACTTCAGCGAGGCGCCGCTGGCCAGCTTCACCTCGATCAGACCGCCTTCCTGCGTGGCCGGCACCAGGGCGGTGGCGGTCTGCAGGTTCATCACGTCGACCTCATAGTCCTTGACGTGCTGTTCCAGCGCCGCGGCCAGCTTCGGCCCCTCGGTGTGGGAGACCGAGATGAAATTCTCGATCGCCATGGTGTCGAGCACCTGACCGCCGAACCGCTCGGCAGCGACGCCGGTACGGATGCCCTTGCGGGCGGCGTAGATGGCGGCCGCGGCACCGGCGGGGCCGCCGCCGATCACCAGCACCTCGAACGGGGCCTTGGTCTTGATCTTCTCGGCGGCGCGGGCGACGGCGCCGGTGTCCAGCTTGGCGACGATCTGCGCCACGTCCATCCGGCCCTGGGCGAAGGGCTCGCCGTTCAGGAAGACGGTGGGAACCGCCATCACCTGACGCTGCTCGACCTCCTGCTGGAACAGGGCACCGTCGATGGCGACATGCTTGACCCGCGGGTTCAGCGCGCTCATCAGGTTCAGCGCCTGGACCACGTCCGGGCAGTTCTGGCAGGTCAGCGAGAAATAGGTCTCGAAGCGGAAATCGCCGTCGAGGTTGCGGATCTGCTCCAGCAGCTCCTCCGACTCCTTCGACGGATGGCCGCCGACCTGGAGCAGGGCCAGGACCAGCGAGTTGAACTCGTGCCCCATCGGCAGGCCGGCGAAGGTGACGCCGATGTCGCTGCCGTTGCGGATGATGGCGAAGGACGGCCGGCGCCCGTCGGCGCCGTTGCGCTCCAGCGTGATCTTGTCCGACAGCGAAGCGATGTCTTCCAGCAGGCCCAGCATCTCCTGCGACTTTGCCCCGCCGTCCAGCGACGCCACCAGCGTGATCGGGTTGGTGATGCGTTCCAGATAGGCCTTCAACTGCGTCTTCAGATTGGCGTCCAGCATGGCTTTCGTTCCCAACGTCTCGTGTCCGGGGCGGATCGCCTGCGCAGATTCGCGGCGGTCCGGGCGGAAAAATGGTGGCCCTAGGCAAAAGAGCCGGTCGGGCGGGCGGTCTGGTTTTGAAACAGCGAAGCGTTTGAAACGTCATCGTCCTCCCCGCGCAGGCGGGGATCCAGGCTTGGAAAAGGCTGCGACAAAAAGCGCCTGGGTGCCCGCCTTCGCGGGGATGGGGAAACCGATGACGGGTCCTGTGTCGGGGAGGCTTTGAAAGCCGGCCCGTAAAAACCTGCCCTGCGGCCAGCCCCGTATTTCAAGGCGGCCTATCCAAGGGTACTGCTTGCAATCCCGCCGGAGCGGGGGTGGGGACCGGCCGGAGCCGGCCCCCGATCCTCAGGGTTCCCTTGAGGGGAAACCTTAGATCTTGCCGACGAGGTCGAGCGACGGGGCGAGGGTCTTCTCGCCTTCCTGCCACTTGGCCGGGCAGACCTCGCCCGGGTGGGCGGCGACGTACTGGACGGCCTTGATCTTGCGCAGCAGCTCCTTGGCGTCGCGGCCGACGCCGCCGGCGGTGATCTCGACGATCTGGATCTTGCCGTCCGGATCGACGACGAAGGTGCCGCGGTCGGCCAGACCGACTTCCTCGATCAGGACCTCGAAGTTGCGGCTGATCGCCAGCGTCGGGTCGCCGATCATGGTGTAGTTGATCTTGCCGATGGCCGGCGAGGTGTCGTGCCAGGCCTTGTGGCAGAAGTGGGTGTCGGTCGAGACGCTGTAGACCTCGACGCCCAGCTTCTGGAATTCGGCGTAGTTGTCGGCCAGATCTTCCAGCTCCGTCGGGCAGACGAAGGTGAAGTCGGCCGGATAGAAGAACACGACCGACCACTTGCCCTTCAGGTCGGCGTCGGTCACGTCGATGAACTTGCCGTTCTTGTACGCGGTCGCCTTGAAGGGCTTAATCTCGCTGTTGATCAAGGACATTTGTGTTCTCCGATGGATGCGATGATTGGTTGTCGCCCCAATCCCTGGCCGCTGGCCCCGGCCGGTGGCCGTGACATGCCCGACTTAGTGCGGCGCACCGCGTCGAACAAGGGGGCCTGCCGTGTGGCCAGGGAGCGGGGCGTCGTTCCGTTGTCCCGTTGACGAATGGAGGAATACGGGAAATCTGTGATCAAGAGAAGTAGAAAATACCAATTGAATTGATCGATAAATCCGATTACATATCCGGGCATGAAACCGCTCCCCACCCTGCGCCAGCTCCGCTATCTCGTCGCCGTCGTCGACCGCTGCCATTTCGGGCAAGCGGCGGAGGATTGCCTCGTCAGCCAGTCCACCCTGAGCGCCGGCCTGCAGGAGCTGGAGGATCTGCTGGGCGCCACACTGGTGGAGCGCACGCGCCGCTCGGTGCTGCCGACCCCGCTCGGCCGCGAGATCGCGGAACGGGCGCGGCAATTGCTGAAGGGGGCGGAGGAGCTGGTGGACATTACGCGGTCCGCCGCCGACCCGATGTCGGGGGCGCTGCATCTGGGGGTGATCCCGACCATCGGCCCCTTCCTGATCCCCCGCGTGATGCCGGCCCTGCGCGAGACCTTCCCGCGCCTGCGGCTCTATCTGCGCGAGGACCAGACGGCGCGGCTGCTGGAGCAGCTGAACGCCGGCAAGCTGGACGCGGCGCTGCTGGCCTTGCCCTATCCGATGGGTGATCTGGAGACGGAGGACATCGCCGAGGACCGCTTCTCCTTCGTCTGCCCCACCGGCCACCGGCTGGGCGGCGGCGACCCGGCGCAGCCCGTTACGGTGCCGTCGGAGGATCTGCTGCTGCTGGAGGACGGGCATTGCCTGCGCGACCATGCGATGGCGGCCTGCGCGCTGGACAGCACGCCGCACAACACCGCCTTCCAGGGCACCAGCCTGCACACGCTGGTGCAGATGGTGGCGAACGGGCTGGGGGTGACGCTGCTGCCGCAGATGGCGGTCGATTCGGGCATCCTGCGTGGACTCGATCTGGCGGTGCGCCCGCTGGCCGCCGACCGGCCGGGGCGGCGCATCGCGCTGGCCTGGAGGAAAACCTCGGGGCGGAAGGAGACCTTCCAGCGGCTGGCCGAAGCACTTCGGGTCGAGATGACGCCGAAGGAAGGCTGAGCGGCATCCCGATCAAAGTATCGCTTGGTCCTGCGGGCGCGAGGTGGTTTAAACGGGACGGTTTTTCACCCGTCCATGCCTCTTCCGGGACACCCAGCGTCATGTCCACCGCCATTGCTGATAGCGCTTTCGCCCCTGGCCCCCTGTTCGACCGCGTCGCCATCATCGGCATCGGTCTGATCGGCTCCTCCCTGGCGCGGGCGCTGGCGGAGTATGAGATCGCACGGCAGGTGGTCTGCGCCGACCGCAGCCCGGAAGTCTGCGCCAAGGCGCTGGAACTCGGCATCGTGGCGGAAGCCTCGACCGATCCGGCGGCGGCGCTGGCCGGGGCCGATCTGGTGGTGCTGGCGACGCCGGTCGGCAGCTATGCCGCGGTGGGCGAGGCGATCGGGCCGCTGTTGAAGCCGGGGACCATCGTCACCGACGTCGGCTCGGTCAAGCAGGCAGCGCTGCGCGACATCGGGCCTCACCTGCCCGACGGCGTTCCTCTGATCCCCGGCCACCCGGTGGCGGGTACCGAGCATTCGGGGCCGGAGGCCGGCTTCGCCACCCTGTTCCAGGGCCGCTGGTGCATCCTGACCCCGCCGACCGGCAGCGACCGTCAGGCACTGGAGCGGGTGACGGAGCTGTGGCGCCGTGTCGGCTCCACCGTGGAGATCATGGAGGCCAGCCACCATGACCGGGTGCTGGCCATCACCTCGCACCTGCCGCACCTGATCGCCTACACCATCGTCGGCACCGCGTCGGACCTGGAGGAGGACACCAAGTCCGAGGTCATCAAGTTCTCGGCCGGCGGCTTCCGCGACTTCACCCGCATCGCCGCCAGCGATCCCGTTATGTGGCGCGACATCTTCCTGAACAACCGCGAGGCTGTGCTGGAGATTTTGCAGCGCTTCACCGAGGATCTGACGGCGCTCCAGCGCTCAATCCGCTGGGGCGAGGGGCAGCAGTTGCAGGACCACTTCACCAAGACCCGCGCCGTGCGGCGCGGGATCATCGACGCCAAGCAGGCGTAAACGAGTCCGACCTCGCCGAGGATTTCCCTCTCCCCAGGGGGGAGAGGGAAATCCTCGGCGGTTTCGTTCCTGCCCCCTACGACGCCCGCAGTGCCCCCAGGAAGCCGTCGACCTCCTGCCGCATCCTCCCCGCATCGCCGGTCACCGTGTCGACCGAGCGCACCATCACACCGCTGGCCTGTTCGGCCGACGCGGCGGCGGCGGTGACGGCGGCGATGTTGTCGGAGACGCTGCGGGTGCCGTCGGCGGCATCCTGGATGTTGGCGGCGATCTCGCCCACCGCGGCGGTCTGCTGCTCGACCGCGGCGGCGACCTCGCCGGAGATCTCGTTCAGGCGGGCGATGGTGCGGGTCACCGCGCCGATGGTGTCGACCGCGGTGCCGGACGCGTTCTGAATCTCGGCGATGCGCGCCTGGATCTCGGCGGTGGCTTTCGCGGTCTGGCCGGCGAGCTGCTTCACCTCGCTCGCCACGACGGCAAAGCCCTTGCCGGCCTCGCCGGCGCGGGCGGCTTCGATGGTGGCGTTCAGCGCCAGCAGGTTGGTCTGGCCGGCGATGCCGGAAATCATGTCCACGACCTTGCCGATCTCCTCCGCCGCCTCGGCGAGGCTGCCCATCACGGCGGTGCTGCGTTCGGCGTCGCGGGTGGCGTCGGCGGCGATGCCGGCGGAATCGGCGACCAGCTGGGCGATGCCGGCGAAGCTGGCCGACAGTTCGGCGGTGGCGGCGGCGACGCTGTCGACATTGGCGGAAGCGCGGCCAGCGGCCGACGACACTGCGTCGGAATGGCGCGCCGTCTCGGCGGCCCCCTCCGCCATCGCGGATGATGCGGCGGCCATTTCGGCGGTGGAGGACGACAGCGCTTCGACCAGCCGCTTCACCGTCGCCTCGAAGCCGTCGGCCAGCGTGCGCAGTTCGCGGCGGCGCTCTTCGGCGGCGGCGGTCTTCAGCCGCTCCTGCTCCTGCTGGAGGCGTTCTGTGTCGAGCATGGTGTCGCGGAAGACGCGGGCGGCGGTCGCCATGCGGCCGATCTCGTCGCGGCGGCCCTCTTCGAAACTGGCGGTGAAGTCGCGGGCGGCCAAGCGTTCCAACGCACCCGCCACGTCGAGGATCGGGCGGGAGATGCCACGCACCAGCACGGCGCCGAAACCGAGCGCCAGCAGGGTGCAGAGCGTCACCCCGCCCAGCACCATGCCGTGGGCGCTGTTGTAGACCGCCGCCCCCTGGTCGGCGACGGCGCCGGCATCGGCCATGGTGCCGTCGACCAGAGCGTCCAAAGCCTCCTGCACGCGGGCGAAGGCGACGGCGCTGGGGCGTTTGAAGACGCTGACGGCGGACTGGGCGTTGCCGTCGCGCGCCTGACTGCGCACCCGGTCGGCAGCGGCGGCATAGGCGGTCCAGGCCTCGTCGAAGGCGGCCAGACGCGCGGCACCCTCGCCGCCGGTGAAGCGGGATCCTGCGGCCTGACGGCGGGCCGCGACCTCGGTCACCGCGTCGGTCCAGCCCTTTTCCGCCTGGTTCACCTGCATCTCGTTGGTGGCGAGCGCATAGGCGGCTTCGGCGATGCGGTGGCTCTGCGCGGCCGAGGTCAGTTGACCGGCCAGCTGGGTCGCGGGCAGCGAGCGGCTGCGCATGGTTTCGGCGGCATTGTTTAGGATTTCAAGCCGGCTGAGCGTGAAAAGCCCGAAGGCGCCGGCCATCACCACGGTGCCGAGCACCGCAATGATGATCTTGGCGCGGATGGTCAGTCGTCCGAATGCACGAATTTTAGCCATATTGCCCGCATCCCCGCCAAAGCTTCGGAAAGATCCCTATCCACGCGAAGGTATTGTTCGACCCTCAATCTTACTAATCCGAATGTTTAAAATTATCAACGCGGAAGGTGAGTGAATTCCTCGGAAATTCGGTGGATCGACCAATGGTCACAGGTGCGGGATTGGAATGGAGCGGGGATGGATCCCGAAAACGAAACGGCCGCCGCACCCGGGTGGTGCGGCGGCCGTTTCGGGACCGTCTGAGGATGGAGATCAGGCGGCCTTGCGAACGGAACCCAGCTCGGTGAACAGCTTCACCACGGCTTCGACGAACTCGTTCAGCTGGTCCTGGCCGAGCGCCGAGACCGTGATGTCGTCGACGACCAGCGCCTCTTCGCTGATCCGGCCGCCGGCGGCGGTCAGGTCGGCGCGGTAGGCTTCCGGGGCGGCCAGCAGGCGGCCGCGCAGCTTGCCGGGGATGGCGAGCAGCTGGATGCCCTGGTCGATGGCGGCGATCGGCTTGCCGGCATCGAGGAAATGGCCGACGATGCGACGGGTGTGGGCCGACTGCTGCAGCTTGGCCACGCTGCGCTCACCACCCGGCAGCAGCAGCATGTCGAAGTCGGCGCCCAGCGCCTCGCTCAGATGCTTGTCCACCGGGAAGTAATGGCCCCAGGACTTGCCGTGCCAGCCGTTGACCAGACCCGTCTCGGTCGAGATGGTACGCAGCGTGGCGCCGGTCTTGATCAGGGCGCGTTGCGGCTCGGTCATCTCCGCTTCTTCGAAGCCGTTGGAGACGAGGATGGCGATGGACTTTCCTGCGAGCGATTGATCCATACTGTCTTGTCCTTTCATCGTTTCACCAAAGAACGCCGGAGCATCTCCGATGGCCTGTCGGCCAGGGGAGAACCCGCCGGGGGCCCCGCCGGAGCAGGGGGGCGGTCGGGAAACGGTCATCGCCGCGCATGGGGATGCGCGGCGGCCAGTTCCGCCCGCCGGGACCCCGAGGTCGGGTGCCGGCGTGTGGGACCTTTACGTCCCGGATCGGTTTGTTTTCAGCATGCGGACTTAATTGGTCCCGATGCCGTTCCAAGTCAACAAGGGATTCCGCGGCGCACCCAAGCCTGCGGCGCTCCGGAATCGGCTGTGGATGGTGGATTCCGCGGCATTTTCCAGCCCAGTTCAAGACTTTCGACCGATGCGGACCGTACCACCGGTTGATGTCACGCAGGGCTGCCATACCACAGGGGCGTGGCTTTACCGACGGGTTATTCCCAAAGAACCGCCACCGGATGGTCCGGACATAAAAAAGCGGCCGGGGGGAAGGCCCCCGGCCGTCGGCAAGTCAAAGCATCAGCCGTTCGAAAAGATCCAGCTCGCACACTGGATCACGGACCACTCCCGTTGATCGGAACCTGCGATCAATGGAACTGGTCAGCCTCGGTGGAGTCCTTGTACGCGGTGGTCGAGGAGGTGCCGCCGGAGATCGCCGTGGCGACCGCGTCGAAGTAGCCGGTGCCGACTTCGCGCTGGTGCTTGGTGGCGGTGTAACCGTCCTTCTCGGCCGCGAACTCGGCCTGCTGCAGTTCGGAGTAGGCGGCCATGCCGCGCTCGGCGTAGCCCTTGGCCAGGGTGAAGGCCGAGTAGTTCAGGCTGTGGAAGCCGGCCAGCGTGACGAACTGGAACTTGTAGCCCATGGCGCCCAGCTCGCGCTGGTACTTGGCGATGGTGGCGTCGTCCAGGTTGGCCTTCCAGTTGAAGGACGGCGAGCAGTTGTAGGCCAGCATCTTGCCCGGGAACTGCTTGTGCACGGCCTCGGCGAAGCGGCGGGCCTCGTCCAGGTTCGGCTTGGAGGTCTCCCACCACATCAGATCGGAGTACGGCGCGTAGGACAGGCCGCGGGCGATGCAGTGATCGACGCCCATGCCCTTCTTCAGGCGGAAGAAGCCCTCGGTGGTGCGGCCGCTGTCGAAATCGATGAAGGGATGGTCACGCTCGTCGATGTCCGAGGTGATGAGCTGCGCCGACTCCGCGTCGGTGCGGGCGATCACCAGGGTCGAGGTGCCGCAGACGTCGGCGGCCAGACGGGCGGCGTTCAGCGTGCGGATGTGCTGCTGCGTCGGGATCAGAACCTTGCCGCCGAGGTGGCCGCACTTCTTCTCGGACGCCAGCTGGTCTTCCCAGTGCACGCCGGCCGCACCGGCCTTGATCATCGCCTTCATCAGTTCGAAGGCGTTCAGCGGGCCGCCGAAGCCGGCCTCGGCGTCGGCGATGATCGGCGCGAACCAGTAGGTGTCGCCCTTGCCCTCGGAGGTCTGGATTTCGTCGGCGCGCTTGAAGGTGTTGTTGATGCGCTCGACCACCGCCGGGACCGAGTTCACCGGATACAGGCTCTGGTCCGGGTACATCTGGCCGGCCGTGTTGGCGTCGCCGGCGACCTGCCAGCCCGACAGGTAGATGGCCTTCAGGCCGGCCTTGACCGCCTGCATCGCCTGGTTGCCGGTCAAAGCGCCCAGCGTGTTGATGTAGGGCTCGGTGTTCAGCAGCTCCCACAGGCGGCGCGCACCCAGCTCGGCCAGCGTGTACTCGATCTTGACCGAGCCGCTCAGACGCTTGACGTCGTCCATGGTGTAGTCGCGGCGGATGCCCTCGTAACGGGCGGCGTGGATGGCGGTCTTGGTCTTTTCATCGAGCGACATGGGTCAGGTTCCTTTTGTCCGGTGCGCCCGGTCGATCGGGGCGGGCCTGGGGTCTCGGGGCGGGCCTTTTGTCGGTCCCGGAACCGGTTGTGGGCAGTGGCGTTTCCTCCCGCCTTGGCTCTGCCGTCCGGTGTCTTCGGGGCTGCTTGCGCTTTACAGCGCGGCCGTGGATCAAGACTTAAACCCGGCCCGAGTGCGTTGCAATAAGCCCTTGTTTGTAAAAAGGTCCGTTTGTAAACTGCCGTCTTCACAAAGCTGTAAATCGGTAAATCTTGTAAAGCGGAGAGGCGCGGTGGCAAGCATGGAAAAGAAGGCGATGCTGGGGCCGAAGGTCCGCCGCCTGCGCCGCGACCAGGGGCTGACCCAGGCCCAGATGGCCGACCAGCTCGGCATCTCCCCCAGCTATCTGAACCTGATCGAGCACAACCAGCGCCCGGTGACGGTGCCGCTGCTGCTGAAGCTGGGCCAGCAGTTCGGCGTCGATCTCCAGGCCTTCGCCGAGGATGAGGAAAGCCGGCTGGTGGCCGGCCTGCGCGAGGTGTTCGCCGACCCGCTGTTCGATGGCTCCGACATCAAGAACCAGGATTTCCGCGAACTGGCGGCGGTGGCGCCGACGCTGGGGCAGGCCGTGGTGGCGCTCTATCGCGGCTTCCGCGGGGCGCGTGACGATCTCCAGGCCCTGGCGGAGCGGGTGGCTGACCGCGAGAAGCTGCATCTGGTGCAGGCCACCGGCTTCCCACAGGACGAGGTGCGCGACCTGTTCCAGGCCCATTCCAACCATTTCCCCGAACTGGAGGCGGCGGCGGAAAGCCTGTGGCAGGACGGCAAGCTGGAGCGCGGCGACCTCTATCGCGGGCTGGTCGACTGGCTGAACACCCAGCACAGCGTGCGCGTCCGCCTGCTGCCGTCGGAGGTGATGGGCTATGCGGTGCGCCGCTTCGACCGCCACAGCCGGCGCATCCTGCTGTCGGAGATGCTGGCACCGTCGGGCCGCACCTTCCAATTGGCCTGCCAGATCGCGCTGCTGCGCCACCGCGACCTGCTGAACGGCATCGTCGACGCCGCCAACCTGTCCGACGACGAGGCGCGGCGGCTGGCCCGCATCGGGCTGGCCAACTATTTCGCCGCGGCGGTGCTGATGCCCTATGGCCGCTTCCACGAGGCGGCGACCCAGCTGCGCTACGACATCGAGATCCTGCGGCGGCGCTTCGACGCCTCCTTCGAGCAGGTCTGCCACCGGCTGACCACCCTGCACCGGTCGGGGGCCAAGGGCGTGCCCTTCTTCTTCATGCGGGTGGACAGCGCCGGCAACGTGTCGAAGCGCTTTTCCGGCGCCGGCTTCCATTTCGCCCGCTTCGGCGGCGGCTGCCCGCGCTGGATCGTCTATGAGGCCTTCCGCACGCCGGGCAAGATCCACAGCCAGATGGCGGAGATGCCGGACGGCACCGCCTATTTCTCCATCGCCCGCACGGTGGTGAAGGCCGGTGGCGGCCACCGCAGCCCGCCGCAGCAATTCGCCGTGGCGCTGGGCTGCGACGTCCAGCATGCGGCTCAGGTCACCTATGCGGACGGGTTCGACCTGACCAACACCGATGCCGCCACGCCGATCGGGGTGAATTGCCGGCTCTGTCCGCGGCTGGACTGCTCGCAGCGGGCATTTCCGCCGTTGAATCACCGGCTTATCGTCGATGAGAACCTGCGGGGCCTGTCGCCCTACCTGTTCGCCCCGCCCAGTGCGGAGTGAGCAGCGAATTGACCGGGATCAATGTTGTACGGCGCAGACTGTGTTGTTTACCGGAAAGCCCGTCATTTGACTGGTATAAATCCGTGGCCTTCGGTCGGGATTGTTGATAGGTTTCGGCCGTTGCGTCGCGGCAGCTCCGCATGCGTGTTTGCGCACCGGCCACCTGAACGCAGCGTCCCGGACTTTGGTATTGAACATTGCCAACAGAGCTTGGCCTCGACAGGTTTTGGAACGCCCAAATGAGCAATCTGATCAAAGAGCGCGTGCTGACCGTTCACCACTGGACCGACACGCTGTTCAGCTTCACCACCACGCGCGATCCGTCCTTCCGCTTCCTGCCGGGGCAGTTCACCATGATCGGGCTGGAGGTCGAAGGCCGGCCCCTGCTGCGCGCCTACAGCCTGGTCAGCGCCCATTACGAGGAGACGCTGGAGTTCTTCAGCATCAAGGTGCAGGACGGCCCGCTGACCTCGCGGCTCCAGCACCTCAAGGAAGGCGACACGCTGCTGGTGAACCGCAAGGCGACCGGCACGCTGATCACCGACAACCTGCTTCCCGGGCGGAACCTGTATCTGCTGAGCACCGGCACCGGACTGGCGCCGTTCCTCAGCATCATCAAGGACCCGGAGATGTACGAGAAGTTCGACCGGGTGATCCTGACCCACGGCACCCGCACCGTGGCGGAACTGGCCTATGACGACCTGATCCACCACAGCCTGCCGGAAAACGAGTTCTTCGGCGAGCAGGTGAAGGAAAAGCTGCTCTATTACCCGACCGTGACGCGCGAGCCCTTCCGCAACCAGGGCCGCCTGACCACGCTGATGGAGACCGGCAAGCTGTACGAAGACCTGGGCCTGCCGGAGCTGGACGCCGAGAAGGACCGCGTGATGATCTGCGGCAGTCCGGCGATGCTGGCCGAGACCACGGCGATGATGGAAAAACGCGGCTTTGTCATGGGCACCAACGGCGAGCCGGGCGGCTTCGTCATCGAGAAGGCGTTCGTGGAGCGGTGATGGGAGTGGTGAGGATGCCGGGAGACCGGTTTCCCACGGAATAAACTTCCCGTCCCGCCTGTTTACCAATCTGTGACGAAGGCACGTCACTCAATCCTTGACCGACTGGGCGCGCCTCCTTTGGGGGGCGCGCCCATTTTCTGTCCGCCTCCGTGAATAAAATCGCCGTCCGGCCTGTTGGTGCGACGGTCACCGTTCAAACCGTCAAGCCTTTGGTGTAGACATCCCGCCCATGCGCCTGATCCTCATCCTCGCCGCGATGATCGTCGCCGGCCTCGCGAATCTCGCCGTCTGGTCCCTGCCGAACCGCCCGGTGCCGCTCGACCCGCCGCCCGGCGGCAAGCTGCGCAGCGTGTCCTTCGCCCCCTTCCGCGACGGGCAGAGCCCGCTGACCGGCGTCCTGCCCTCCACCGCCCAGATCGAGGAGGACCTTGCCGCGCTGGCGCCGCAGGTGGCCGGCATCCGCACCTACACCTCGCTGGAAGGCTTGCAGGTGGTGCCGGAGTTGGCGCGCAAGCACGGCATGCAGGTCACCATGGGGGCGTGGCTGTCCTCGCGCACCGACAAGAACGAGGCGGAGATCGCCTCGCTGATCGACCTCGCCAACCGCTATCCCGACGTCATCACCCGCGTCATCGTCGGCAACGAGGTGCTGCTGCGCCGCGAGCTGACGCCGGAGCAGGTCGCCGGCTACATCGACCGCGTCAAGGCGGCGGTGAAGCAGCCGGTGTCCTATGCCGACGTCTGGGAATGGTGGCTGAAATATCCGCAGATCGCGGACCATGTCGATTACCTGACCATCCATCTGCTGCCCTATTGGGAGGACGTGCCGGCCGGCGTCGAGGCGGCGACCGAGCGCATCCGCCAGAGCTACCGCACCATCGCCCACCGCTTCCCCGGCAAGCCCATCCTGGTCGGCGAGACCGGCTGGCCGACCCAAGGCCGCTCGCGCGGCGCCGCCGTGCCGGGGCTGGTCAACAAGGCGAAGTTCGTCAACGCCTTCGTCCGCATGGCCGAGCAGGAGGGCTTCGACTACAACGTGATCGAGGCCTTCGACCAGGAATGGAAGGCCAAGCTGGAAGGCACGGTCGGCGGTCATTGGGGCCTGTACAATGCCGACCGCACGCCGAAATTCTCGCTGGCCGGGCCGGTCGTCGGCAATGTCGCGTGGCCCTGGCTGTTCGCGGCGTCGAGCGGGCTGGCTCTGGTGCTGCTGGGCGGGCTGTCGCTGCTGCGCCGTCCTGTGCCGGGCACCGGCTGGGTGGTGCTGATCCTGCTGGCGCAGGCGCTGTCGACCCTTTATGTCCGAGCCGCCTTCCTGGCAGAGCATGGCAAGCATTACTGGCAGGACACCACGCTGGCCGTGGCGATGCTGGCGCTGACCGCGGCGCTGGCGCTGGCGGTGCTGCTGACCGCTCACCGCACGCTGGCGAGCGGCGGTCTGGCCAGCGAGCCGCTGGTCGGCCTGCGCCATGCCCGCCCGGCCCTGACCCGCACCGAGCGGGTGGGGCGGTGGAGTGCGGTGGCGCTGGGCGTGGCGGCGCTGGTCTGGTCGCTGCTGATCGTCTTCGACGGCCGTTACCGCGACTTCCCCAACCCGTACCTGCTGATCCCGGCGGTGGCGCTGCCGGCGCTGGGGCTGATCCGCGCCGCCCGCCGGCCGGCGGGGACGGAGGCGCGCGATGCGCTGGGCATCGCCAGCCTGTTCCGTCCGGCGGTGCCCGTTGCCGACGGCGAGCCGCGCGGCCTGTGCGGCGCCGTCCGCCGCCTGCCGGTCGAGTCGGTGCTGGGCTTCGGGCTGCTGCTGGCGGCACTGCTGACCGTGGTGGCCGAGGGCTTCGTGCCGCTCGAATCGCTGATCTACGGCCAGCTGCCTTTCCTGGAGGCGCTGCACGAGGTCGACTGGACCCGGCCGAACTGGGAAGCGCTGGGCTGGGCAGCCTTGCAGGTCCTGCTGGCGCTGCCCTTCCTGGCTGGGGTGTGGAGCGCCCGGCGTCCGCTGCGGCGGATTTAATCTGCGACGGATCTGGGCAGGGGACTCAGGTTCGGATTAGCCCGTCCTGCTTTGTCGGTTCCGGCGTCGGCGTCGGCGTGGGCGCCGGGGCCGGTGTCGGCGCGGCGGGCGGCGTCAGCTGCCAATTGTCCAGTGCCCGCTTCAGCGCGTCGAGCCCGGCGCCGGCCGTGCTCTTCGCCTCGTCTGCCGCACGGGTGATGGCGGTGCAGAGAGCGGCGCGGCGCTTCGGATCGTTGCGGCTTTCCTCCAGCGCGCGGCCGACATCGTCGGTCGTGCCACCCTTGGCGTCGGGCGGCACCGTCTTCGGGTCGATGCCCAGCAGCGGCAGCAGATACTCCCGCCCCTTCTCGCGCGCCACCGCCGCGGCCTTGTCGCCGAAGCGCTCCGCCGCCGCGACGCCGGTATCCCAGGCGCCGAGTGCCGCCGCGACGGTGGGGCTGCAGCGGCCGGCGGGATCATCGGGCATTGTCGTCTGGGCATGCAGCGGGGCGGCGCTCAGCAGCAGGGCGGCGAGTGTCGGCACTGCAAGACGGTGGAGAGGGGCGGGTGGGCACGTCATGGGGGAGACCCTGTGGTCGGGGAAGGGCTTCGCGGAGATTTGGGAAGGCCAGGGCCCGCTTTCCATGGGGGGCCTTCATTGGCTTGCCCAACTGGTTTGCGGGAGGAAAAGCGGCACTATGCCGCGACCTGTGGCGATTTTGCTACCAAATGACCGTTTCATGACCTTTACATGGCATGCTGCCGCTGCACCGCACCGCGAAGCATGCTAAGAGCAGCGCCAAACCACCCCAGTCTACGCGAGTCACCGTCCCATGCTGCTGCGCGCATTCCGTTCGCTGATGCCGAAGGAGGAACGCTTCGTCGACCAGTTCGTCGAGCAGGCCCGCCATATCGTGGCGGCATCCATTGCCCTGGAAGCGGTGATGGACTCCGGACCGGACGAGCGCGCGCAGAAGATCGCCGCGCTGAAGCGGGTGGAGAAGGATGCCGACCGCGTCGCCAAGGACGCCGGGCGCGACCTGCACCGCGCCTTCATCACGCCGTTCGACCGCTCGGACATCCTGTCGCTGATCAACGCGCTGGACGATGCCATCGACCTGATGGACGAGGTGCCGCGCCATGCCGGGCTCTACGGAGTCGAGGTGTTCGACGAGCCGATGCGCCGCTTCGTCGTCCTGATCCGCCAGCAGGCCGACCTGCTGGTGGAACTGATGCCGCTCTTGGGCGCCATCGCCAGCAACGCCGAGCGGATCGAGCATCTCTGCGGCCGGCTGTCCGACCTGGAGGACGAGGCCGACGATGTGCTGCGCGGTGCGCTGAAGGCGTTGATCGCCGAGAAGCCGGACATGATCGCCTTCCTCGGCCGGCGCGAGCTGTATGAGATGCTGGAGGCGGTGACCGACCGCTGCGACGACGTCGGCGACCTGGTCGCGGGCATCACGCTCGATCAGGTCTGAGGCGGCACCGTGTGTGGATGCCCCCCGGTTAAGCAAGAGAAATCTTCTGACACTGCGCGGCGTGCAGGGAGTTCTATCGGTCGTGTGTCAGGCCCCGTAAAGTGGCCTGAGCAGGCCACGGGCCGGTATGCTGTTCGAAAGATGGAGCCCACATCGGTTCAGAGAGCTATGACGCTCGCGCGCCGGGACTGGATCTCTTCATCTGAACATTGAAGTCCTTGCCGCCTACACCGTCAGTCGATCTTCCTGCCCCGGGCCGGGTGGCCCGCAACGCATTCCGTCGGTCGCCTACAGCTTCCTTCGGAGCACGCTGTCCGATAATCCTGTTGCTTGACCACCATCGCCCAGATGGCGCGCGCCATCTTGTTGGCCAGGGCGACGGCGACGACCATGCGCGCAGGAGATGGCCAAGCCAGTTGTCCGGGTTCGTACCGCGTCGGCAGATCCATCGGACGCAACTCATGATCGAGCGCCACCAGATAGGTTTCGGCCATGCTGCCCTCCACTGCAATGTCAGACAAACACCGCATCCTGGCATGCTCCGATGCCCAGGAAAGGGGGGCATCCGCACCATCAGTTCAGGGCAAAGCCCCTCCGGCTTGGGCGAAGGACCGCGCCCGGGAGATAGTAGTTGGCATGAGCATGACGGCGTGCGACACGTGCGCCAAGCTCGGGCCTGGAATGCTCCACAGTTTCGGTATGTTGGAAAGACGCCATGGATACGATGATTATCGGCACACCTCTTCTGGTATTCATTATAGCAATTGCGCTTGCATTCGATATGACGAATGGAGCCCATGACGCGGCCAACAGTATTGCCACTGTAGTTTCCACGCGGGTACTAAAGCCTCAATACGCCGTTGTCTGGGCAGCATTCTTCAACTTCATTGCGTTTCTGTTCTTCGGACTTCACGTTGCTAACACTATCGGGAAGGGCATCATCGACCCCGCGGTCGCGGACCCGCGTGTGGTGCTCGGCGCGCTCGGTGGCGCCATCTTCTGGAACCTGATCACTTGGTGGGGAGGCATCCCGTCGAGCAGCAGCCATGCGTTGATTGGGGGGCTCATCGGTGGTGCCGTTGCCAAGACAGGCACCACGTCGGTGTTGGTGTGGGAAGGTATCGGGAAGACTGCCGCTGGCATTGTGGTGTCTCCGCTGCTGGGGTTCGTCCTTGCTCAAGTACTTATGCTTGTGGTGTCGTGGATTTTCGTTCGCTCGACGCCGTTCGCGGTAGATCGTCGTTTCCGCCGTGGGCAGCTATTCTCCGCAGCGCTGTACTCCCTTGGGCACGGTGGAAATGATGCCCAGAAGACGATTGGTATCATCGGCATTCTTCTGTTCTCTCAGGGCTACATGGGCAACGAGTTCCACATTCCTTTATGGGTGGTCATCATCTGCCAGGCGGCGATGGGGCTCGGCACGCTGATGGGCGGGTGGCGAATCGTCAAGACGATGGGCTCCAAGATCACCGACCTGAAACCGATGCAAGGCTTCTGCGCCGAGAGTGCCGGAGCGATGACACTGTTCCTGGCCACGCACCTCGGCGTTCCGGTATCCACCACCCACACCATCACCGGGGGCATCATGGGAGCGGGCGCCGCCCGCAGGACCTCTTCCGTGCGCTGGGGAGTCGCGCGTGGCATCATCTGGGCTTGGTTCATCACCATCCCCGCATCGGCTGTAATCGCAGCGGTCACTTACTGGATCACCGCTCCGCTCTTCTGGTGAACGAACCATCGACCGTGACAGGTCGGGTCCACCGCGCCGCGCTCCGGGCCTACCCCGAGTCACCGCGCGGTGACGCCGAGGGGCTCCTTGAGGCGATCTACGCTGCCTGGGCCTTGGCACCTACAGCAGACTGGAGCCGTCGGCGGCTATCATCCGCGTGAGAAAGGCGCTCATCCAGAGACTAAGCGACGGGCGCTACGCCGCAGAGGCCTCTTGCTGCACCTTGTCGGTACCGTGGGCTAACCTATGTGTGAAATAGCACGCGGCTGGGACCCCAGAGTTTCGATCTTTACCAACGCACTCCCATGCCGATCAGCGTTGAAACCCCCGCGCCGATTCACACTCGGCGCGGTTCAAAGCCATCAAACCGAACCGGTTTCGAGAATAGCGACAAGTTCGCTTTCGACCGGACGCGGCAACGCCAGCTCCCTGAGCTTCGCAACGGTTGCTTCAACCGGGTACCGGAAGGATTTAAGTTCGAAGTGGCCGTTTTGACAGACGGCGTAGCTTGCCAGCGAAGTGCCGGTTCGAGGTTGGCCGAGGCTTCCCGGATTCAGCACAATCATGTCACGGACCTTGCGAAGCATCGGCATGTGGGTGTGCCCGACAAGAAGGACATCCGCCTGCAGTCCATCGAGTGCCGAATCCCACCTTCCTGTTTCCGTCGGGTAGCGTCCGTAGAGCGGGTCTGTAGGCATTGCGTGCGTCAGGTGAAACAGCAGACCGTCGCGTTCGGCCTGCGCCTGCTGCGGAAGCCCGCGGAGATAAGCCTTCTGTTCTTCGCTGAGGACGGAGGAGGTGTATCGTCTGGTCGCTTCGGCTATCGGGCGGTAGCGCGGACTCCAGCGTGAGTCGTCGTCGTAAGCCACCGCGTGATCATGATTGCCTTGTACGACCATGGAAGCCTTTTCCATGACGTACGCAACGACTTCCCTTGGCTGCGGGCCGTAGTTGACAAGATCGCCGAGGACCCAGAGTTCGTCATACTCTTCGGGCAAGGCACGTAAGGCTTCGTGGTTGGCATGGATATCGGAAATGATGACGAGCTTCACCATGGCCTCCCAGCTTCAAAGGCGGATCAGGACGACGCCCAGGAGTAGAGAAGCCGCGCCGGCCAGGCGAGTGAGGCTGACCGGGTGGTGAGGAAGCCCGAACAGGCCGAAATGGTCGAAGGCGAGCGAGCCGAGCATTTGTCCGACGACGATCAAGGCGAGAACCGTCGCGGCGCCGAGGCGGGGAACCATGAGAATCGCGGTGCCGATGAACAGCGCACCGAAAAGCCCCCCGGTCCATGACAGCCAAGACACCGACCCGGCGAACGAATCGGACAGCCGGGGGCTGGAGGAGGTCAGCGCGACTGCCAGCATCGCCAGCATGCCGACGAAATAGCTGATGAAGCCTGCCCACCAGGGCGACCCGAGTTCAGCCCGCAGGTTTGCGTTCAGAACCTGCTGCAGAGCTACGCTCACGCCGGCGCCGACCACCAGCAGATATGAAAATGCGGACAAAGCGGCGGTCATGCCATACTCCCCGAAAACGTGCCGGCTCGCATGGATGGTTTTCCATGCAGCGCTCCTGGACCACTGGATAGCAGGGCTGGGCCGTTGCCGTCTGGAACGGATGTGACCCGCCTGCCGCGGCCCGAAATCCGCTGCGGGAAATTGCGGGATCGGTCAGCAATCCCGCATAGCGGCAGAGAAGCGGACAACGGCAATTCCAGGGATTTTCCCTTAAATTTATATTTCTTGCACTCGATACAATTTTTTATCGATGAAATCCGCGCGGTCACATTCGTTCTAGAACGCTTGTGAGAGGTTTGATACCCGTTCCGAATGTGAGCAATGAAATAAAATGAATTTCTAGTTGCTCTTTCGTCCACCGTGTATTGATGTCCAAAGACCATTATGCAGTCGAACAAAATACTTCTTTCCAGTCTTCGCTCTATGCACAAATGCGGAGCATGTCATCCGGCCTGTTTCGACCGTGGATGTCGCATTCAAGCAAGAAATACACACCGTTTCACCCTTTCAGGCTGGCGTCACCAGGGGCAGGCAGAGCGCGCCATATCCGCGACCAATTCTAAAAGCCCAGTTTGAAAGGAAGGCAATACACCCGAATTCGGCGCTCCGATCCGCTGGAAAGCCGAAACATGCTCAGACGGCGTTTGCCGTAACGAAATACAAGAGAATAACCGGGAGTGAAATGGTCATGGCAGATGTCTCTGTTATTGGCACGTCTTCTTCCATTGACGGTTTTTCGTGCGATGGCCCTCAACAGGCAGGCGAAAACGAAATGGGCGGTAATTATCGAAAGACAAGAATGCTGTCTCAGGAGCAGGCATCGACGGACGGCTGCGATTGGCACCGCACTGTTCTTGGCAACATCAAGGCGCGGCTCGTCGACGATCAGGAATTTCCCTGTATTTTCGGAAGAAGTGCAATCCGAAAAGGAATATTGAAGTTCATTTTTGTCGAATCGGTCGATCCGGCCGGGATCCGGCATCTCGCGGACGGTCTCGTCGAATATGTCGAGTGCTCGAAAGGATGGGACGGCAATCTCAACACGGCATCTCCGCTGGTCGTCGCCTTTTCCCTGGATGCGATACGGGATGGCTCGTGGGCCGACTACCATGCCTTCGGCTGGAGCGTTCTCCAGAAGCTGCACGAGATCGACCCGATGCCGTGGCCGCAGGACGTCGCGACCGATCCCCATTCGCCATCCTGGTCCATGTGCTTCAATGGCATGCAACTGTTCTGCAACATGAGCCATCCTGCGCACAAGGTTCGCCGAAGCCGCAATTTGGGTGCGCACTTCCTGTTCGTGATCAATCCCCGCGAACGCTTCGACGTCGTCGCCGGCAACAACCCCACCGGACGGAAGGTTCGCAACAATATCCGTGACCGGATCGCCGGATATGACGGCGTGCCGCGATCCCTCCAACTCGGCTCGTACGGTTCCGGGGGGCTCGAATGGTGGCAATACGGCATCATCGAGGACAATGTCGAGCGAACCGACAAGTGCCCGTTCGCCTTTGCCGGCGCGGGACGACCGGAAGACGGGCGGCGGACGGATGAAAGATCGCCAGCCGGTCCCGCGGCCAATCCGCCGGCCCCCTGGGACGGCGGATTGGCCGCGGACTGACGCAGGCGTGACCTTCCTTCCCCATATCGCTTCCTTGCCGAGGATTTTCCGATGCCGCTCTACGACAGCATTCTCGACACGATCGGCCGCACGCCGATCGTCAGGCTGAACCGGCTCGCGCCGGACCATGTGACGGTTTACACGAAGCTGGAGAAATTCAATCCCGGCGGTTCGGTCAAGGACCGGCTGGCTCTCTCCGTCGTGCTCGATGCGGAGAGGAAGGGACTGCTGAAGCCGGGCGATACCATCGTGGAGTGCACTTCGGGCAATGTCGGGATCGCGCTTGCGATGGTTGCGGCGGCGCGCGGCTATCGCTTCGTCGCGGTGATGGGCGACGGGTATTCGGTGGAACGGCGCAAGCTGATCCGCGCCTATGGCGGCAAGGTTCTGCTGTTTCCCAGCGCACTGGGCAGCAGCGGCGGCAACCGCATCGCCGATGAGCTGGCCGAAAAACACGGTTGGTTCCGCGCCAGGCAATTCGACAATCCTGCCAACCCTTCGTACCACCGCCAGACAACGGCTTCGGAGATCCTTGCCGATTTCGCCGGAAAGCGCCTCGACTACTTCGTTACCGGTTTCGGGACCAGCGGAACGCTGACCGGCATCGGCCAGATGCTGAAACTGGCGCGGCCGGAGGTGCGGATTGTCGTGGCCGAGCCGGACAATGCCGCCGTGCTGTCAGGCAAGGGTTGGAACGTTCACCAGATCCAGGGCCTCGCGCCGAACTTCGTTCCCAGCATCCTCGACCGCGAGGTCATCGACGAACTGCTGGAGGTGAACGAGGTGGCCGGTCGCGATGTGGCGCTCCGCCTTGCCGCGGAGGAGGGAATCTTCGTGGGCATCTCCGCCGGCGCCACCGTGGCGACCGCCCTGCGGGTGGCGGAAAGCGCACCGGAAGGATCGGTGATCCTCGCCATGGCGCCCGACACCGGCGAACGGTATCTGTCGACCTTTCTGTTCGACGGCGTCACCGAAGGTTCGGACGACGATTGGCTGGCGTCGCTTGAAGCCTGACCGGCTGCGACACCGCACCGGCCTTCCATCGACGGGCTTACCAGCCTTCGTTCCGCAATATTCCAGCATTCTCCAGGCAAATGAGCGAATTCATTCCTCCGGCGACCCGGTTCATCGATTTGCCCGCCGCCTTTCCGATCAAGCGGGGCGGCGTGCTGCATGGTGCGCGCATCGCATATGAAAGCTGGGGCAAGCCGCAAGACACGCACGACAATACGATTCTGATCGTCACCGGGCTTTCGCCCAGCGCGCATGCGGCTTCGCACGACGGCGATCCCACGCCCGGCTGGTGGGAGGAAATGCTCGGACCCGGCAAGCCGATCGACACCGACCTATGGCATGTGATCTGCGTCAATTCGTTGGGAAGCTGCAACGGTTCGACCGGGCCGGCTTCAATCGATCCGGCCACCGGATGTCCCTATCGGCTGGAGTTTCCCGAACTCTCCATCGAGGATATCGCCGACGCGGCCGCCTTCACGGTACGGGCGCTGGGCATCGATCGGCTGGCCTGCGTCATCGGCAATTCCATGGGTGGGATGACGGCACTATCGCTTCTGGCACGGCATCCCGGTCTGGCGAGCAGCCACATCAGCATTTCCAGCGCGGTCCACGCGTTGCCGTTTTCGATTGCCGTGCGATCATTGCAGCGCGAGGCGATTCGGCTCGACCCGCATTGGAACGGCGGCCATTACGACCACGCGCGTTATCCCGAAAGCGGGATGATGACCGCGCGCAAGCTTGGGGTCATCAGCTACCGCTCGGCCCTGGAGTGGGATGGCCGTTTCGGCCGCCTGCGTTTGGATGCGGCACAGCGCGGCCAGGATGATTCCTTCGGCCGCGAATTCGAAATCGAGAGCTATCTGGAAAGCCATGCGCGCCGGTTCGTGCGCAGCTTCGACCCCAACTGCTATCTCTATCTCAGCCGCTGCATGGACTGGTTCGACCTCGGCGATGCCTATGGCTGCAGCGCCGACCAGGCATTGGCTCGGTTGAGCCTCGATCGGGCGCTGGTCCTGGGCGTATCCAGCGATGTCCTGTTCCCGTTGAACCAGCAACGGCAGATCGCGGTCGGACTGCGGGCGGGCGGGGTGGATGCCAAATTCCTGCCGCTGGAATCGCCGCAGGGGCATGACGCCTTCCTGGTCGACACGGACCGTTTCGGCCCGGCGGTGGCCGGGTTCCTTGCCGACCTGCGGCAGCATGGGATGGCAGGATGGTCGCCGTTGTCCCGAATGAAGGCGATCCAGCCCGCCCATCGCCGGTCCGGAGCTGCGTGCATCCAATAAGGCTGGCCCCAGTAAGGCCAGCCTGGGGCTCCTCCCGCCGGAAAACTCCGCCCCATCGTCCGGCCGGCGATGCCCGCCCCCTCTCCACCCTGTTCCATCGCCCAATCAACCGACGGATGTCCGATGTCGACCCAACCTGCCAAGATCGCCCTCGTCACCGGTGCCACGCGCGGAATCGGCCTTGAGACGGCGCGTCAGCTTGCCCATAACGGCATCCATGTCCTGCTGGCGGGGCGCAATCCGGAACGGGCGGCCATGGCGGCGGAGACGCTGCGCGGGGAGGGGCTTGCGGTGCAGCCCATCCTTCTGGACGTCACCAGGGACGAAACGATCCGGGCCGCTGCCGGCAACGTCGAGCGCGAGTTCGGCCGGCTCGATATTCTCGTCAACAACGCGGCGATCCGCATCGAGCAATATGGCAAGCAGCCGTCCGAGCAGCCGCTGACGCAATGGCGCGAGACGTTCGACACCAATCTCTTCGGCGTCGTCGCAGTCACGCAGGCCTTCCTGCCCCTGATCCGCAAGTCGGCGGCCGGGCGCATCGTCAACCTGTCCAGCCTTCTCGCCTCGATCGGCACCCACAGCAATCCGGACTCATACGCCTACACCGATCATTTCAAATCGCTCCCGGCCTACAGCGCCGCAAAAAGCGGGCTCAATTCCTGGACTGTACATTTGGCATACGAATTGCGCGGGACGACCATCAAGGTGAATGCGGTCCATCCCGGCTACACCAAGACCGACATGAACGACGGCGACGGCTATTTCGAAATCCCGGTCGGGGCCGCCACCGGCGTGCGCATGGCCTTGCTCGACAACGACGGGCCGACGGGAACCTTCGTTCATATGGACGAAACCGTGCCGTGGTGACGGCAATCCCCGCGCCGTGATGACGGCGCATCGCCATGCCGTGCCTTGCTGAACGACTTTGAACCCGAAGAAGGACGACCGCCCTTGCATGCCTCCCCCACGCTTCCATTCAGCAAGATGCACGGCGCCGGCAATGATGTCGTCGTCCTGGACCTGCGTGAGGTGCCGGAGCCTTCGGCAGCCCTGTGCCGGTATCTGTCGGATCGCCACATGGGCGTCGGCTGCGACATGATCCTCGGCATCGCGGCACCGCGAAGCGCGCAGGCCGTCGCCTCCTACCGCATCTGGACCCCGGACGGATCGCCGTCCATGCAATGCGGCAACGGTGCGCGCTGTGTCGCCGCCTGGGTGGTGCGCGCGGGACTTGCGACGGGAGATCGCTTCCTGCTCGACAGCCCGAGCGGTACGCATGCCGTGGATGTGCTCGGTGGCCAGCGCTTCCGGGTGGCTATGGGCATCCCCGCCTTCGCTCCGGACAGAATTCCGCTGGCCGGCTTCGAAAGCGAGCAGGACCTCTACGAAGTCGACCTGACCGGTGGCCGGCGCATCCGCTTCGCCGCGGTGTCAACCGGAAACCCGCATGCGGTGCTGGAGGTGGATGACGAGACCGGCGCGCCGGTCGCCGAGATCGGGCCGGCCTTGCAGAACTCGCGGGTCCTGCCGCCGACGGTCAATGTCGGCTTCGTCAAAGTCGTGAACCGCAAACGCCTGACTCTCCGGGTTTACGAGTATGGCGCGGGCGAAACGCTGGCTTGCGGCACCGGTGCCTGCGCCGCGGCGGCGGTGATGATGCGGCGTGGTCGCGTCGACCGCAGCGTGTCCGTGGCCCTGCCCGGCGGCGAGTTGGACATCGCATGGCCGGACGAGCAGGCTCCCATCATGATGAGCGGTCCGGCCGCCTTCGTTTTCGAAGGAAGGCTGGATACCAGCGCGTTGGTGAACCGGCCGGACTGAAAACATCCGGTCACCCCGGTTCGACACGATATCCCGGGCGCCAGCCCGACTCCCGATTGTCCGTATTCCAAAACTGGATTGGCTCCATGCACCGTCTCGCCCTGGCTACTTCCGTTACCGACCTGAAAAACGACGATGACATGCCGTTGCTGCTGGCGGCGTGCGAGACGCTGGGTGTTCCGGCCGACGTCTGCGCCTGGGACGATCCGGGCGTCGATTGGTCGCGCTACGCTCACGTCGTCCTGCGGTCGACGTGGAATTACATCGAATGCCGTGAAGAATTCCTGGCCTGGGCGGAGCGGGTCGCTGCGACGACCAACCTGGTCAATCCACTGTCGGTGGTGCGTTGGGCATCGGACAAGCATTACCTTGCCGATCTTGCCGCGCGCGGGGTTCCGGTGGTGCCGAGCCGGTTCGTCGAACCGGGGGAGGATGCCCGGGCGGCATTGCGGGATTTCCTGTCCACGAACGGTCAAGCCGCCGAACTGGTTGTCAAGCCGACCGTCGGTTCCTATTCGAAGAACGTGAAGCGGTTCGCCGGAGTGGCGGAGGACGAGGCCCTTGAGCATATCGGCCGCCTTCTGGAGCAGAACCGCAGCGTCATCCTCCAGCCTTATCTTTCGTCGGTCGATCAGGTCGGCGAGACCAATCTCACCTATTTCGATCGTGTCTACAGCCACGCGATCCGCAAAAGCGCGTTGCTCATGTCCGACGGAACGGTGAACGGACCGACCCCCGATTTCCGTGCGGCCCGGGTCGCGGATGCGGATGAGCAGGCCGTGGCGCTGGCGATCCTCGATGCCACCGCCGACCATCTCGGGCTTGGCAGGCCGCTGCTCTACGGGCGCGTCGACCTCATCCGTGGCAACGATGGCAGACCGATGTTGCTGGAACTGGATATTTGCGAACCGTCGCTCTCCTTTCCATTCTGCGACGGCGGCGCCATGCGCTTCGCCCGGGTGTTGGGCCAACTTCTGCAGTCTCAAGAGAGCGGAGCCTGAAAACCGATGTTCGATCTTATCGTTTCGCAGGGCCGGGTGGCCGACCGCAGCGCACAGACGATCGAAGGTGCCGCGCGCGTCGCCCGGGCCCTGGAACGTCGCTACGGCGTGAAGGCACGGGTCGTCGGCAAGCCTACCCCCCCTGCGCAGGATGATTGGCACGACAGCCTTCCGCAGGCACACGCCACGCTGGCCGCGTTGAAGGATGCGATATCCGAGAGCATCGACGGGGAAAAGCTGAGCGTTCTGATCTCGAACACCTGCCCGGCGAGCCTTGCGACGCTGCCGGTCGTCGCGCAACGTCTTCCGGACGCCGTGGTTCTCTGGGTGGACGCTCATGGCGACTTCAATACCCCCGAAACGACCGGCACCGGTTATCTCGGCGGCATGGTCGTTGCCGCCGCCTGCGGACTTTGGGACAGCGGTCATGGGGCTGGCCTGCGGCCCGAACAGGTCATTCTGGTCGGGGCGCGGGACATCGATCCGGCCGAGGGCGAGTTGCTGCGTCGGGCCGGCGTGCGGACCATCGCTCCTGCCGATGCGACGCCGGACCATGTGCTCCGCCAGATAGGCGGTGCACCGGTCTGGGTGCATGTCGACTGGGATGTGATGGAACCGGGATATATCCCTGCGGACTACACGGTTCCGGACGGTCTGCTGCCGTCGCAGCTGCGCGACATCTTCGCCGCGATTCCGGGCTCGCAGCTTGCCGGTGTCGAACTTGCTGAGTTCCACGCCCCCGCGGACGAGCGTGACGGCGATGCGGCGGTCGAGGTCATTCTGGATATCGCGGCCCCGCTGCTGCAAGCGGCGTCGGTTAGGCGAACGGCAATGGAGTAATCGGGCCGAATTGCTCAAACCGATTACCCGATTGTCATTCAATGAAAGCGGAAAGACTTATGGCAATGACACAGATCGCCTATGTAAATGGATCTTTTGTCCCGCTTGCCGAAGCGAGGATTTCCATCCTCGATCGCGGATTTCTGTTCGGAGACGGCACCTATGAAGTGGCGGCGGTGCTGAACGGCCGGATCATCGACAGCTCATCGCATCTTGCGCGGCTTCAGCGTTCCGCGGAAAAAATTTCTCTCACCCTGCCGGAGACACCCGACAGGCTCATCGCGCTGCTGAAGGAACTGATCGCGCTGAACGGGCTGGAAGAGGGCTTCGTCTACCTGCAGGTGACGCGTGGCGCGGCGGAGCGTGATTTCGCCTTTCCCAAGGATGCGAGACCGACGCTGATCATGTTCGTCAGAGCGAAGAAGATGATCGATTCGCCCGAAGCGCTCGAAGGCATTTCGGTCAAGACCGTTCCCGATATTCGCTGGGCGCGCCGCGACATCAAGAACATTTCCCTTCTGGCTCAGGTGCTGTCGCGGCAATTGGCCGTGGACGCCGACTGCCAGGAGGCGCTGATGGTTGAAAACGGCTTTGTTACCGAAGGCGTGTCGTCGTCGGCCTTCATCGTCACAGCCGACGGAATTCTGGTGACGCGGCCGCGCTTCAACGCGATCCTCGACGGATGCACGCGCAAGGCGTTGATCAAGCTCTGCGAGGAGCGCAAGATCCCGGTGGAAGAGCGCCTTTTCAGCGTTGCCGAAGCGCTCGCCGCCAAGGAGGTGTTCATCACCAGCGCGTCGGTGCTGGTCCAGGGCGTGGTGGCGATCGACGGGCATCCCATCGGCGACGGCAAGGTCGGCGCCGCGGTGAGGCGCCTGCGCGAGATCCATCTTGAATTCGCCTATGCAACCGGGGTTTGATGGGAGGCGGACAAATGCAAACTCCGAACGCATGGCGGGGCTTTTTGCGATGGCAGACTTTGGGGACTCTCAGGAGGCTGCGGAGCGCTGATGCGTGAGAGCCCCGGCCGGACCCGGGGGACAGGGCGGTCCGGCCGGATTACGGATGCAGGGTGGTTTGTCATGGTGGCGTCATTTCAGTTCCCCAAGGGCATGGACATCGGCATGGGTACGGGCGCCAACGGCGTCTGGCAGTATTGGCGGCCGTTCAGCAGCGACATCGTCGAACTGGGGGTCGTGTGCGGACAGGATGTCTCGCTGCCGGTGCATTTCCATGAGGAGGACCAACTGACATTCGTCCTGTCGGGACGCCGGCGGTTCCTGATGAAGGACTCGCTGTTCGATGTCGCACCCGGCCAGGGGGTGAGAATTCCGGCCGGCACGCCCCACCGCTCCCTCTCCGAGTCGATGGACATCCTCTGCATCAATATCTACACGGCGCCGGGGGTCTACGACGCCGCGGGTCTGTTTGCCGGAATGTCACTGCTGCTGCGGCAGGGGAGCATCGATTGGCTCGATCTTGCGGCAATCATCGAAGATCACCGGTGCGATGGCGGCATGCCCCGGGAACGGACGGAGGCGAGGAATGGCTCATGGGAAACGGTCAGCGAAGGGGCTCGCCTCGCCGGGATGAGCCGCGAGGGCTTCTCGCGCCGGTTCCGAAAACAATTTGGCATCCCCCCGCAGATTTTCAGACTGTCTGAAAGGTTGAACGAGGCGCGACATCTGTTGCGGGTCGGGCAACCGGTCGCCGCCGTGGCAGCCGAGACGGGCTTTTCCGATCAAAGCCATCTCGGCCGCTGTTTCCGGCGCGCATTTGGTGTCACACCGGGCCATTACCGCCGGAGCGTGTCGCACGCACCATGAGGCAGCCGCCGTCAAGTTCAGAGCTTGTTCGTGACGGGCTCGTCACCCAGGCAACCCCCGCATGAACTCCACGAACAGCCACTCAGTTCACCCCCAGCGCCTCATCAAGCAGAAGATGCGGGCCGTTGGCAAATGGGTTCACGATGCTGACTCCACCCAGGGTACGACCAGCCTGGCCGTCTTCCGAAAGGAGGAGACGGCACCCGTGACGCTTGGCAGTCGCCCAGATCATCGCATCCCAAAACGACCACCCATGATGGGTGACCGCGTCCATTGCATCCGTGAGGCACGCGTCGTCCGCCACCACCACCGGCAACGTGTCGCGCCACTGCTGGACAATGTCTGTTGCTCGCGCCGGCGGGATGCCCTGCTTAGCGCTGGTGAGGGTACGGAAGAGTTCCGCCAGAGACTGGAGCGTCAGCACGCAATCCCGGCCGGGGAGACGGTGGATCAGGGCAACAGCCTGATGGTGCCGCTTACCGGCGGACCGGTCGACCGCATAGACCAAGATGTTCGTGTCGAGCGTGAAGCGCATAGCGGTCACCGGTCATAAAGGGCGTCACGGTCAAACCGCTCGCCCCCGAGGTCCACGCCGTCTTCCAGCGTCTGGAACAGACGGTTCCAAGCCAAGCCGCCATCGGCTTTGGCGGCAGACCGGTCATAGGGCGCCAACTGCGCCACGGGCTGGCCACGCTTGGTGATGATCACGGTGTGCCCATTGGTGGCCTGCCCGAGGATCTCGGAGAATTGGCGGTTGGCGTCGGCTGCGGATACGGTGCGAGGCATCTCGGCATCCTTGTAGTGATATCACTACAATGGGGTCGCGGCTGTCTATCGTCAATGGAAAAGTAGTGTATGCACTACATTAAGGCGACGTTTTCTGGACAGTCACGGGCTGTCCTACCTGCTGGTGGCGAGCGTCCTGCACCCGTAAGGGGGCTCGATGCGGGGTGAGAACACCCTGTGAACGCGGGGACAAACAGATAACCCCTTCGGGATGCAGCGCGGCCTTGACCGGCAAGGGCGGGAACGGCAGGATCGGTCCGGTGGAGACAGGATACCGGTCATGCCGCATATCGAACGCACCGACCAAGGTGAGCAGTATGTGCTTCCCGGCGCCGAGCGCCGGACGGCCCCCGGCTTGCCCTATGCGGCGGAAGCCGACGGCCAGCTGACCCTGCATTTCTACGCCCCACCCGACAAGTCCGAACGCCGCCCCCGCCCGACCTCGGCGCGGGCGCTGCCGTCAACTCCGATTGCCGCTCCGATGACCGCAGCGCCTCTGCCGGCCAATCAGACGGCTCCGGCGGTGGCGGAGGCCACGCCGCAGAGTCTGTTCGGCCGGCGTCTCGCCCATTTCCCGCGGGTGTTCGAGCAGCCCTGACGGGGCTTTCCGGACAGTCTAAGCCGTGCCGGTACGGCTGCGCCCGGCGGCCAGCGTGTGGGCGACCTGACGCAGCATGATCTCGCGATCATAGGGTTTGCCGATGTGCCCGTTCATCCCGGCATCGCGGCAGTTCCGCCGTTCCTCCTCGGACGAGCCGGCGGTCAGCGCCAGGATGGGCAGGTCGCCGCGCGGCGGCGGCATGGCACGGATGGCGCGGCTTGCCTCCAGCCCATCCATCCCCGGCATCTGCACATCCATCAGCACGAGGTCGTAGTCGCCGGCCGTCACCGCTTCCACCGCCGCGGCGCCGTCGGCCACCAGATCAATGCGGTAGCCGCTGTCCTTGAACAGTGCCGCCAGCAGTTCGCGGTTGATCGACAGATCCTCGGCGATCAGCAGGCGCGGCGGTCCGGGGGGGCGGAGGGTGGGGGCCGGTGTGGCGACCGCCTGTGTCGGGATTGCCGATTCCGTCCGCCCGCCGGCGATACGGGCGAGTTGCCGGCGCAAATCGTCGATGGAAAAGGGTTTGGCGATCATCGCCACGTCGGGGCCGAAGCCGGCCGGACTGCCGACGGCATGGGCGGCGAAGCCGGAGGCCAGCAGAACCGGCAGGCCGGGGCGTATGCGGGCGGCATGCCGCGCCAGCTCCGTCCCGTCCATGCCCGGCGGCATGACGACATCGCTGAGCAGCAGATCCAGCTTTTCCGTCCCGTCCAGCACCACCAGCGCCTCGTTGGCATTGGCGGCGGCGATCACCCGATGACCCCAGCCGCGCAGCAGCCCGGCCACCATGTCGCGCACGGTCGGGTCGTCGTCGACCAGCAGGATCGACAGCGGTCCGGAAGGGGCCGCCGCCGGTGCCGGTGGTGCAGGCTGTGCCCGCGGCGGCGCGGGGATGGCAATTGGGATGGCGGCGGGGGCCGGCTGGATCGGCGATGCCTCCACCGTCGCGGGAGGCGCCGCCGGCAGCAGGCGGCCTGCCGGCAGGCGTACCGTCACCGTGGTGCCGACGCCCAGCGTGCTGCGCAGCGCCAGCGTGCCGCCATGCAGCTCGACCAGCCGCTTGGTCAGCGGCAGGCCCAGCCCGGCGCCCTCCACCCCGCGATGGTCGGCGCGCTCCACCCGGGCGAAGGGCTCCAGCACGCGGTCCAGATCCTCGGCGGGGATGCCCAGCCCGGTGTCGGTGACGCGGATCACCGGCACGCCGCCCTCCAGAAGGGCGGACAAGGTCACCGATCCGCCCGTCGGCGTGTATTTCACCCCGTTGGCGATCAGGTTCAGCAGGATCTGGCGGATGCGGCGGTCGTCGCCGCGCAGGCCCCGCACCGCCGGCGCCACCACCGCCGACAGCAGCACGCCGGCACGCTCCGCCCGCGGGGTCAGCATGCGGACGGCGAAATCCGCGGCGGCTTCCAGATCGCAGCGCCCCTCCTCGACGGTCAGTGCCCCGGCTTCGACCCGCGCATGGTCGAGGATCTCGTTGATCAACTCCAGCACATGCTGGCCGCTGTCGCGGACATTGGCGGCATATTGCCGGTAGGACGGGGTGCCGACCGGCCCTTCCGCCTCGCGGGCGATCAGGTCGGCGAAGCCGATGACCGCGTTCAGCGGCGTGCGCAGCTCGTGGCTCAGCCCGGCCAGGAACTCGCTCTTGGCGCGGTTGGCAGCCTCGGCAGCCTGGCGCGCGGTCTCCGCCATGTCGCGGGCCTGATCGAGCGCCGCGGCGAGCCGGGCACTCTCGTCGCGCTCGGCGCTGGTCCGCTCCACCGCGGTCCGCGCCTCGGCGAGCGCCACCTGCGCCTTGCGCTCGCGGTCGAGATAGCGCAGGCCCCAGGCCAGCATCCCCAGCACCGCCAGCAGGCCGACGATGGTCTCCAGCACCGTATGCAGGGTGCGGGTGCGCCATTCGGCCATCGCCTCGTCCCGGCCGATGCCGGTCAGCACCACCAACCCATAGTCGGGAACGGTCCGGTAGGCGGCGATGCGCAGAACCCCGTCCAGCGGCGACGGCGCCAGGAACTGCCCTTCCGGCGCCTCGCGCAGCTTGGACTGGAACAGCGTGCCGGCGGCGGCCGAGCGGCCGGCCGAAATCTCGGGTTCCGGGTGGCGGGCGACCACCTCGCCGTTCGGCCGGTAGACGGCGACCAGCGGATCGAACTCCAGGCCGGGTATGGTGTAGAAGTCGGTCAGGTGATTCACCCGGATCGACACGGCCGCCACCCCGACGAAGCGCCCCTCGTCGTCATGCAGCGGGCGGGAGACCGGGAAGACCAGCGGCTGGGCCCCGGTGCGGACCGGCTGCGCCGCGCCGATGTGCAGGCGAGTCCCGCCGCGCAAAGCGTCGAGACCGGCCTGGTCGGCGAAGCCGGCGATGCGGTTGGGGAAGCTGGCCGATTCGAGCACGGCCCGTCCGTCGGCGTCGTAGATCCAGATGGCGTCGGCGCCTTCGGCCTGGGCGGCATATTCGCGCAGGCGGGTCCAATGCTTCAGGTCGCGGACCTTCTGCGGACCGCCGGCCTCCGCCACCATGGCCGCGGTCTGGTCGAGCGCGACGTCGGCCGTGCGCACCGTGCGGCGGACATGCTCGTCGACCAGCCGGGCCATATCCCGGACCAGAGCGAAGCGGTGCTGCTGGGTGTCCTGGTAATCGTGATAGATCCTGAGGGCCGCGTTGCCGGCCAATGCGGCCAGCACGACCACCACCACCAGCGCACCCCGTAGGAAGCGTCCCACAAATCCCCCATTTTCGTGCCGATGCGCGATGCGACCCGATTAAAGCTTCAGTTCCAAACTATCACGAATCCGGTGGGGTTGATGCGCTATTCGACCGGAAGGGGGCTTGGGGTTTGTCCCAATAGCCGGACTCTCTCGGGGGGCTTGCGGGGAGGGAGCCTGCACGGTCGAATGCTCCACCCGGTGGAAAAATCGAGCCTTCCCCCCTCTTGCACGGCTTTTCCCATGGGCCCAAATGGGCGGGCGTCTGAACCATTGGGGAGGTCGAACGATGGGTCTGTTCGATATGTTCAAGGGCAACGCGCCGCTGGAGCTGAACCCGCGCCGCGCGCTGGTGGTGTCGCTGGTCTACTGCATGGGGTCGGACGGCGAGATCGATCCGGAGGAGGTCGGCCATCTGGTCTCCGTCCTTGGCCGCGGGGCGACGCGGGAGGAACTGGAGCGCTGCTTCAAATATGCGCGCAGCACCCCGCCGGACAGCTTCCTGGCCGAGGTCACGCCGAAACTGAACCAGCAGCAGCGGCTGTGCATCCTGCTGAACATGATCGACAGCGCCATGGCCGACGGCGAGGCGGAGCAGGGCGAGCGCGACCTGATCATCCGCTTCCAGCAGGCCTTCGGCTTCGACGACGTGACCTTGCGGCCCTATTTCGAGGCGTTGACGGCGAAGAACAGCCGGTTCGTGCTGGACGCCTGACGATGATCGCCCCCTCTCCGCTCTTGCCAGGGGAGGGGGCGATGACGTTTACAGCCGGAGCCGTTACAGCCAGTCCGGAACCCGCTCGGCCGCCAGCATCTCCTCCACCGTGGGGCGGGGGCGGATGACGGAGAAGCGGTCGCCGTTGACCAGAACCTCCGGCACCAGCGGCCGGGTGTTGTAGGTCGATGCCATCACCGCGCCATAGGCGCCGGCCGACAGGAAGGCGACGAGGTCGTCGTCAGCCAGCGGCGGCAGCGGGCGCTGCACGGCGAAGGTGTCGCCGCTCTCGCACACCGGGCCGACGACGTCGTAGGGCTCCGTTGCGACGCCGGCGGCCGGCTCCGCCACCGGGACGATGCCGTGATAGGCGTCGTACAGCGACGGGCGGATCAGGTCGTTCATCGCGGCGTCGACGATGGCGAAGCGGCGGTGCAGCCCCTGCTTCACATATATGATGCGGCTGACCAGGATGCCGGCATTGCCGACCAGCGAACGGCCCGGCTCCAGCGTGATGCGGCAGCCGAGATTGCCGGTGATCGACCGCACCATCGCGGCATAGTCGGCCAGATCGGGCGGAGCCTCGTTCTTGTAGGTGATGCCGAGACCGCCGCCGAGGTCCAGGCGCTGGATGTCGTGCCCGTCCTCGCGCAGCTGGTGCAGCAGGGCCGCCACCCGCTCGTAGGCTGCCCGGAAGGGGGCGAGGTCGGTCAGCTGCGAGCCGATATGGACGGCGATGGCGACCGGCTTGATGCCCGGCAGGGCCGCCGCGCGGCGGTAGATCTCGCGCGCGTGGTCGTAGTCGATTCCGAACTTGTTCTCTTTCTTGCCGGTGGCGATCTTGGCGTGGGTCTTGGCGTCGACGTCCGGGTTGACGCGGAAGGCGATGGGAGCCTCCACGCCGAGGGACGAAGCGATCTGGCTCAGCGCCTCCAGTTCCGGCACCGACTCCACGTTGATCTGGTGGATGCCGGCCTCAAGGGCGGCGCGCAGGTCGTCGCGGGTCTTGCCGACGCCGGAGAAGACGATGCGTTCGGCCGGGATGCCGCCGGCCAGCGCACGCTTCATCTCGCCCACCGACACCACGTCGCCGCCGGCCCCCAGTTTCGCCAGCGTGCGGATGACGGCGAGGTTGGAGTTGGCCTTCAGCGCATAGCAGACGCCGGCATCCTGGCCGGCGAAGGCGCCGGCATAGGCGTTGTAGTGCGATTCCAGCGCCGCGGTGGAGTAGAGGTAGAAGGGCGTGCCGACCTCCCGCGCCACATCCTCCAGCGACACGGATTCGGCATGCAGAACGCCGTTGCGGTAGGCGAAGACGCTCATGGGCGAGCCGTTCGGGGCACCGGTGCGGGCGGCGTTCATGGGAACTGGACTCCGGAACCGGCCGGCTTACCGGGCTTCGGGTCCAGCGAAGGGTTGGGATAGGTGCGGGGGAAGGGATCGACCTGCCCTTCGGGGACCGGGCTATCGACGAATTTCGGCTTCTTGCCGCAGCCGGCCAGCGCCAGGGCGCCGGCCAGGGCCAGGATTGTCAGGGTAAGGCTGCGGTTCACAGGAAACGCTCCCGGGCGGCCTTCACCGCCTCCTGCACGCGGACGGGGGCCGGGCCGCCGAAGCTGGTGCGGCTGTTCAGCGACGCCTCGATGCTCAGCGCCGGATAGACGGACTCGGTGATGCGCGGCTCGATGGCCTGGAGTTCGGCCAGCGTCAGGTCGGTCAGGCCGACGCGGCGGTCCTCCGCCGCCTTCACGGCGCGGCCGGTGACGTGGTGCGCCTCGCGGAAGGGCATGTCCAGCTCCCGCACCAGCCAGTCGGCGAGGTCGGTGGCGTTCAGGAAGCCGCGATCGGCCGCCTCGCGCATCGCCGGCACGTTGGGCTGCATGTCGCGCACCATGCCTTCCATGGCGGCGATGCAGAGCGCCAGCGTGTCGTCGGCCTCGAACACCGGCTCCTTGTCCTCCTGCATGTCCTTGGAATAGGCCAGCGGCAGGCCCTTCATGGCGATCAGCAGGCTGTTCAGGCTGCCGATCACCCGGCCGGCCTTGGCGCGCACCAGTTCCGCCGCGTCGGGGTTCTTCTTCTGCGGCATGATGGAGGAGCCGGTGGTGAAGGCGTCCGACAGCCGGATGAAGCGGAACTGGGCCGAGCACCAGATCACGATCTCCTCGGCGAAGCGCGACAGGTGCATGGCGCAGATCGAGGCCGCCGACAGATATTCCAGCGCGAAGTCGCGGTCGGACACCGCGTCCAGCGAGTTGGCGGTCGGTCGGTTGAAGCCCAGCGCCTCCGCCGTCATGAAGCGGTCGATCGGGTAGGGGGTGCCGGCCAGCGCCGCCGAGCCCAGCGGGCATTCGTTCAGCCGGCAGCGGGCGTCGCGGAAGCGGCTGCGGTCGCGCCCGAACATCTCGACATAGGCCAGCAGATGGTGGGCGAAGCTGATCGGCTGCGCCGCCTGGAGATGGGTGAAGCCGGGCATCACCGTCCCGGTGTGCTGCTCCGCCAGGTCGATCAGGGCGGCCTGGAGCGCGGTCAGGCCGGCGATGCTGCGGTCGATGGCGTCGCGCACCCACAGCTTGAAGTCGGTCGCCACCTGGTCGTTGCGCGAGCGGCCGGTGTGCAGGCGCTTGGCCGGTTCACCGATCAGCTCGGCCAGCCGGGCCTCCACATTCATGTGGATGTCCTCCAGTTCCACCTTGAAGGTGAAGCTGCCGGCGTCAATCTCTGCCTTTACGCGGTCGAGGCCGCCGATGATGGCGTCGGCGTCGGCCTGGGATATGATGCCCTGCTTGGCCAGCATCGCGGCATGGGCCTTCGACCCGGCGATGTCCTGGTCGGCAAGCCGCTTGTCGAAGCCGATGGAGGCGTTGATCTTCTCCATGATGGCGGCGGGACCGCGCGCGAATCGCCCGCCCCACATCTGGCTGGCGGCGGGTGCGGCGGCACCGGTGGGGGCGCCGGGGGTGGTGGCGGAGTTCGGCGGGGTCTGATCGGCGCTCATGGGGACGGGTACCGGGGCATTCGGGTGAAGGGGAGCGAGGAAGCGTGAGTATGCGGACTTTGGCGGCTGTCGCAACGGTTTGTGTGTGCATGGCCGGGGCCGGCCTGTGGTGGAGCGCCGGTGCGGCGCCCAACCCCGGCGCCACCGCACCGGAGGTGGTGCGGCTGGGCGCGCCGGATGCGGGTTCGTTGCCCACGCCCGTCGCCTCCACCGGCGCCGACAAGCTGGAGAAGTTCAAGGGGGCGGAGCCCAAGCCGATGCCGCCGCTGTCCTTCGTCGATGCCGAGGGTCGGCGGATCGATCTGGCCGACTTCAAGGACAGGGTGATCCTGCTGAACCTGTGGGCGACCTGGTGCGGCCCTTGCGTGAAGGAGATGCCGTCGCTCGACCGCTTGCAGGCCCAGCTGGGCGGCGATGCCTTTCAGGTGGTGGCGCTGTCGCTGGACCGTGGCGGGCGGACGGCGGTGGAGCCCTTCTACAAGAAGACGGGCGTGCAGAGTCTGACGGTCTTCCTCGATCCGGGATCGGAGTCGATGAAGGCGCTGTCCTTGCGCGGACTGCCTACCACCGTGCTGGTCGATCCTGAGGGCCGCGAGCTTGGCCGCGTCGAAGGGGCGGTGGAATGGGATTCGCCGGAGGTCGTCGCCTTCCTGCGCCAGTTCCTGGGCCATGGCGGGAATCGGGGCGGCGGGCCGGCGCGTGACCGCGGCGGGGTGATGAAGACGGGGGGCTGACGACTGGCGGCTGACGATTTGACGGCCTTGAGGTAAAGTGCGGCGATAGTCTTTCGTCTGTCCCGAGCCGCCCAATGACGCAGTCCGCCCCTTCCGGTCCCAAGCGCACCACCATCGGTCCCGGCATCGTGCTGATGCGGCAGGGCGAGCGCGGCGACCGGGCGTGGCTGATCGACTCGGGTGAACTGGAGGTGCTGCTGACCGCCGCGGACGGCAGCACCCGGCGGCTGGGGGTGGTCGGCAAGGGGGCGGTGGTCGGCGAGATGGCGCTGATCGATGATGGCGAGCGCAGCGCCACCGTGCGCTCGCTGACCGAGGTGTCTTGCGTCGAGGTGACGCGCGACGCCTTCCGCGGCCTGCTGAAGCGCAGCCCGCCGCTGGCCTCCTACCTGTTGCAGAGCCTGATCGCCGCCATCCGCCGCGATTATGGCCTGCCGCCGACCGAGCGGGTCGGCAATGCGGTGGATTTCCGCTCCACCAACTCGTTCCAGAAGGTGGTCGACCGCCGGATGATCCGCGAGGGGCATGTCTTCTTCAGCCCCAACGACCCGGTGAACGCCGCCTACCTGATCCAGTCCGGCCGGGTCGTGCTGCGTCCCGGCCGCGGCACGCTGGGTGATGAGATCGCCAGCTTCGGACCGGGCAGCCTGTTCGGCGAGATCTATCTGCTGACCGGCCGTCCGCCGGATGTCACCGCCGTGGCGGTCAGCGGCGGCATCTGCGAGGTGATCGACAAGCGCAGCTTCGAGGAAGCGGTGATGGCGATGCCGCCGATCCTGAAGTCGTTGACGCGGATTTACATCTCGCAGCTGATGAAGACGAAGCCGGGGTGAGCCGTCCGGCGGTCAGGCGCGGTCGATCACGATCACCCGGAAGTCGTTGACGTTGGTCCGGGTCGGGCCGGTCACCACCAGATCGCCCAGCGCCTTGAAGAAGCTGTAGCCGTCGTTGTTGGCGAGGAAGGCCTTGGCGTCGAGCCCCATGGCCTCGGCGCGGGCCAGCGTGTCGGGGCGCAGGACGGCGCCGGCATTGTCCTCCGTCCCGTCGATGCCGTCGGTGTCGAAGGCGGCGGCCCAGATGCCGGGGTGGCCGTCGAGCGCCACGGCGAGCGCCAGCAGGAACTCGACGTTGCGCCCGCCGCGGCCCTGGCCGCGCACCGTCACCGTGGTCTCGCCGCCGGACAGGATCACGGCGGGAACCGGGGCCGGCTGGCCGTGGCGGGCGGCCTGCCGGGCGATCCCGGCATGGACCTTGGCGACCTCGCGCGATTCGCCCTCGATGGCGTCGCCGAGGATGACGGGGGTGTAGCCACGGTCGCGGGCCAGTGCCGCCGCCGCTTCCAGCGCGTCCTGCGGGGTGGCGATGATGGTGGTGACGGCGCCGGACAGGCGCGGGTCGCCGGGCTTCGGCGTCTCGTCCTCGGCGGCCTCCAGGAAGGCGGCCACAGCCGGCGGCGGGGTGATGCCATATTTCGCCAGGATGGCGCGGGCATCGGCGAAGCTGGTCGGGTCGGGCACGGTCGGGCCGCTGGCGATCACCGACGGGTCGTCGCCCGGCACGTCGGAAACCAGCAGCGAGACGACGCGGGCCGGATGGGCCATGGCGGCCAGCCGGCCGCCCTTCACCGCCGACAGGTGCTTGCGCACGCAGTTCATCTCGCCGATGTCGGCGCCGCTCTTCAGCAGCGCCTTGGCGACCGCCCGCTTGTCCTCCAGCGTGATGCCGGGCGCTGGCAGGGCCAGCAGGGCGGAGCCGCCGCCGGAGATCAGGCAGAGCACGAGGTCGTCGGCAGTCAGCCCCTGCACCATGTCGACGATGCGGCGCGCCGCCTCCTGCCCGGCGGCGTCGGGCACCGGGTGGCTGGCCTGCACCACCTCGATCCGCTCGGTCGGCAAATCGTGGTCGTAGCGGGTGACGACGAGGCCGGTCAGCGGTCCCGGCCAGTGGTTTTCCACCGTCTTCGCCATCGCCGCCGCCGCCTTGCCGGCGCCGATCACCACCGTGCGGCCCTTCGGCGGCTGCGGCAGGGCCGCCGGCAGCCGGGTCTCGGCGGTCACCGCGGTGAGCGCCGCCTGGAACAGGTCGTGGAGCAGGGCGTCGGCATTTGGGGCGGTGGCGGTCATGGTCGCTCGGGCGTCGTGGGTGGCGGGGCGCTTAGAATGCACAGGAATGGTTGATAGGCCAATGATTCGAGTGGGGCGCCATCGGCTGCATGCTCCGCCGGCGGCGCCCCCATCCCGTCACTTCGACCCGACCTCGTGCCCGGCCAGCAGTTCCAGCGCGCGGAGCATGCCGGAATGGTCCCAGGCCGCCCCGCCCTGCGCGGCGCAGGCGTTGAACAGCTGCTGGCAGCTCGCGGTATGCGGCAGCGACAGGTTCAGCGCCTTGGCGCCGTTCAGCGCCAGGTTCAGGTCCTTCTGGTGCAGCTCGATGCGGAAGCCGGGGGTGAAGTTGCGGTTGATCATCCGCTCGCCATGGACCTCCAGGATGCGGGAGGAGGCGAAGCCGCCCATCAGCGCCTGACGGACCTTGGCCGGATCGGCACCGGCCTTGGAAGCGAACAGCAGGGCCTCGGCCACCGCCTCGATGGTGAGCGCGACGATGATCTGGTTGGCGACCTTGGTGGTCTGGCCGTCGCCGTTGCCGCCGACCAGCGTGATGTTCTTGCCCATCTTCTCGAACAGCGGCTTGACCGTGTCGAAGGCCTCCTGCGGGCCGCCGACCATGATGGTCAGCGAGGCCGCCTTGGCCCCGACCTCGCCGCCCGACACCGGCGCGTCGAGGTAGGAGCAGCCGAGATCGTTGATCCGCTTGGCATATTCCTTGGTCTCGATCGGCGAGATCGAGGACATGTCGACCACGATCTTGCCCGCCGACAGGCCGGCCGCCACGCCGTTCTCACCGAACAGGGCGGCGCCGACATGGGGGGTGTCCGGCACCATGGTGATGATGACCTCGGCCGCCGCCGCGACCTCCGCGCCGCTCGGGCAGGGGATGGCGCCCTTGGTCGTAAGCTCGGCCGGGACCGGCTTGATGTCGTGGACGTAGAGCGTGTGACCGGCGTCCAGCAGATGCCCCGCCATCGGGGTGCCCATGATGCCGAGACCGATGAATCCGACCTTCATGACTATGGTCCTTTCTCGCGTGATGTTGGGGGCGCCTCAGGCGTGCGCCGGTTCGGTCTTGTAGGGGGCGAACCAGCCGAGCCCCTCGTCCGTCGTCGTCTTCGGCTTGTATTCGCAGCCGACCCAGCCGCTGTAGCCGATGGCGTCCAGATGCTTGAACAGGAAGGGATAATTGATCTCGCCGGTGCCCGGTTCGAAGCGGCCGGGGTTGTCGGCCAGCTGGACATGGGCGATGCGGGCGAGGTTGGCCTCGATCGTGCGGGCCAGATCGCCTTCCATGATCTGCATATGGTAGATGTCGTACTGCACGTACAGATTGTCGGAGCCGATTTTGGCGATCAGGTCCAGCGCCTGCTTGGTGCGGTTCAGGTAGAAACCGGGGATGTCGCGGGTGTTGATCGGCTCGATCAGCAGCTTGATCCCGGCGCCGGCCAGCGCGTCGGCGGCATAGGCGAGGTTGCCGACCAGGGTGCTTTCGGCGGTGGCGGCGTCCGCGCCTTGCGGCAGGACGCCGACGAGGCAGTTGACCTGTTTGCAGCCCAGCGTGCCGGCATAGTCGATGGCGCGGGCGACACCGTCGCGGAATTCCTGCACGCGGTCGGGCAGGATGGCGATGCCGCGCTCGCCGCCGCCCCAGTTGCCGGCCGGCAGATTGTGCAGGACCTGGGTCAACCCATGCCGGCGCAGCTTCTCGGCCAGCGCGTCGGCGGCGAAATCATAGGGGAACAGATACTCGACCCCGCGGAAGCCGGCATCGGCCGCCGCGGCGAATCGGTCGAGGAAGGGATGCTCGTTGTAGAGCATCGTCAGGTTGGCGGCGAATTGCACCATGACCGAACTCCGGTTGCGCGAATTGGCCGCCGCGGATGGAGGGGCGGCCCTTGGGAAGGGAGCTTGACCGCCGCGCAGGCCCTTGAGCCAGTTCGCCGAACGGCTTTTTCACACAGCGGAAAGCGGGGTGCGCGAACGATCGGGTCTCAGGTCGTTGCGGAACCTGATTGACGCATACGTCACCCTGAACTAGGCTTCGCACCCTCAATCATCCGCTTACCCAGCGCCGCCAGAAGCGCGGGTTCGATAACCGGAGGAAGTGCCTCGTGACCATGCCCGGCTCCCAGCCCTATCCGCATCTGCTGGCCCCGCTCGACCTCGGCTTTACGGTGCTGAAGAACCGGGTGCTGATGGGGTCGATGCACACCGGGCTGGAGGACCGGCGCCGCCATTTCCCGCGGCTGGCCGCCTATTTCGCCGAGCGGGCGCGCGGCGGAGTCGGGCTGATGGTGACCGGCGGATTCTCGCCGAATGTGGAAGGGTGGCTGTCGCCCTTCGGCTCCACCCTGGCGCGGCATGGGGCGGCGCGGGCGCACCGGGTCATCACCGACGCGGTGCATGCCGAAGACGGCAAGATCGCGCTGCAGATCCTGCATGCCGGCCGCTATGCCTACAGCCCGCTGTCGGTGGCGCCGTCGCGCATCAAGTCGCCGATCACCCCCTTCACCCCGCGCGCCCTGACCGCCAGGGGGGTGGAGCGCCAGATCCGCGCCTATGTCCGCTGTGCCGAACTGGCGCGCGAGGCCGGCTATGACGGGGTGGAGGTGATGGGGTCGGAAGGCTACCTGATCAACCAGTTCCTGGTGACCCACACCAATCGGCGCACCGACAAATGGGGCGGTCCCTACGAGAACCGCATGCGTTTCCCGGTCGAGATCGTGTCGCGCATGCGCGAGGCGGTCGGGCACGATTTCATCATCATCTACCGCCTGTCGATGCTGGACCTGATCCCCGACGGCAGCAGCTGGGAGGAGGTGGTGCAGCTGGCCCAGGCCATCGAGCGGGCTGGGGCCACCATCATCAACACTGGCATCGGCTGGCACGAGGCGCGGGTGCCGACCATCGCCACCAGCGTGCCGCGCGCCAACTTCGCCTGGGTGACAGGAAAGCTGAAAGAGGCGGTGTCGATCCCGCTCTGCACCACCAACCGCATCAACACCCCCGAGGTCGGCGACGCGGTGATCGGCGAGGGGCTGGCCGACATGGTGTCGATGGCCCGGCCCTTCCTGGCCGATCCGGACTTCGTCGCCAAGGCGGCGGCCGGCAGGGCGGAGGCGATCAACACCTGCATCGCCTGCAATCAGGCTTGTCTGGACCACATCTTCTCCGGCAAGACGGCGAGCTGCCTGGTCAACCCGCGCGCCTGCCACGAGACGGAGCTGACGATCGCGCCGGCCAAGCAGCGCAAGCGCGTCGCCGTGGTCGGTGCCGGCCCGGCCGGCCTCGCCTGCGCCACGACGGCGGCGGAGCGCGGGCACGAGGTGCATCTGTTCGACGCGGCCGACGAGATCGGCGGCCAGTTCAACATGGCCAAGCGGATCCCCGGCAAGGAGGAGTTCCACGAGACCCTGCGCTATTTCCGCCACCGGCTGGCGGAGACCGGGGTGGCGCTGCATCTGGGGCGGCGGGTGACGGCCGACGACCTGACCGGCGACGGCTACGACGCCGTGGTGCTGGCGACCGGGGTGGTGCCGCGCGACCCGAAGATCCCGGGCCAGGACCATCCCAAGGTGCTGACCTACATCGACGTGCTGCGCGGCGCCAAGCCGGTCGGTAGACGCGTTGCCGTGGTGGGGGCCGGCGGCATCGGCTTCGACGTCAGCGAATTCCTGACGCAGGAGGCGCCCTCGCCCAGCCTGGACCCGGCGCTGTGGCGGGCCGAATGGGGGGTCGCCGACCCGGCCGAGGCGCGCGGCGGTGTCGCCGGCATCCGCCCGCACCTGACCCCGCCGGCCCGTGAGGTCGTGCTGCTCCAGCGCAAGGCGAGCAAGCCCGGTGCCGGCCTGGGCAAGACCACCGGCTGGATCCACCGGGCGCAGCTGAAGATGAAGAACATCCAGGCGCTGTCCGGGGTGAATTACGAGCGCATCGACGACGAGGGGCTGACCATCAGCTTCGGCGAGAAGCGCGAGCGGGTGCAGACCCTGGCAGTCGATACCATCGTCCTGTGCACGGGGCAGGAGCCGTTGCGCGAGCTGCACGCCCCGCTGGAGGCCGCCGGCATCGCCGTCCACCTGATCGGCGGCGCCGACGTCGCGGCGGAGCTGGACGCCAAGCGCGCCATCGCCCAGGGAACCCGGCTGGCGGCGGGGCTTTAGGAAGGCGCCCGCGCCCTCTTCCTGCATCCATGACGGGAGTGGGGGCGCCTTTGTCACACCCGGATCCGAACGGGGGATGAGCGAAATTGCTTGCCGCGCCATCTGATATATTAGTATTCTGAGGCATGTGCTTCTGAGGAGGCTGGACGCCATGCCATCGGGCAACCCGCCGGCCAAAACCGGTTCCATCGCGGCATCCCCGCCGATCTTGTCGGCCAAGGCCGCCCCGCTGCTGAGCCGCGTGCCGGCGCGGCGGGACATGCGGCGCGGTCCGACCGCGGCCGACGCCATCCACCGCGACCTGCGGGCGGAGATCGTCTCGCTGAAACGCAAGCCGGGCGAACCGATCGCCGAAAAGCAGATCGCCGAGGCCTACGGCGTCAGCCGCACGCCGGTGCGCGAAGCGGTGCTGCGGCTGGCGGACGAGGGGCTGATCGAGATCTTCCCGCAATCCGGCACCTTCGTCGCCCGCATCCCGTTGGGTGCCCTGCCGGAAGCCGGCGTGATCCGCAAGGTGCTGGAACGGGCGACCGTGCGTTTCGCCGCCGAGCGCGCCACCCGCAGCCAGATCGCGGCATTGCGCGCCTGCCTGGAACACCAGCGCGAGGTCGATGCGGTGGGCGATGCCGACGGCTTCCATCAGGCGGACGAGGCCTTCCACGCCCAGATCACCGAGATGGCGGGCTATCCCGGCTTCTGGGCGATCATCCAGCAGGCCAAGGTCCAGCTCGACCGCTGCCGCCGCCTGACCCTGCCGGTCCCCGGCCGCATGCGCACGGTCATCGCCGAGCATGAGGCCATCGTCGAGGCGATCGCCGGCCATGATCCCGACCGGGCCGAACAGAGTCTGGTGCGCCATCTGGACAATCTTCAGATCACGGTGGACGACGTGCGCAACGCGGCGCCGCTCTATTTCTCCGGCAGCCTGACCGCCGACATCGCTGCCGACATGGCCACCCTGGACGGAGCGCTTTGATGACCACTCCACGCCGTCGCATCGGTGTCGTCGGCCTCGGCATGGCATCGGCGCCGCACGCGCAGAGCCTGATCGATCTGGCCGACCGGGTGGAGGTGGCGGGCTGCTTCAGCCCGTCGGCCGCGCGCCGCGCCGCCTTCGCCGCCCGCCACGGCCTGCCGGTGGTCGACCGGCTGGAGGCACTGCTGGACGACCCGGCGCTGTCGGCCGTGCTGCTGCTGACCCCACCCGACAGCCACGCCGATCTGGTGGCGCGCTGTGCCGCCGCCGGCAAGCATGTGCTGCTGGAAAAGCCGCTGGACGCCACACCGGAGGGCGCACGGGCGGTGGTCTCGGCGATGGAGAAGGCGGGGCTGACGCTGGGCGTCGTACTACAGCATCGCTTCCGCGCCTCGGTCGAGCGGCTGGAGGCGCTGATGCGCGACGGCACGCTGGGCCGGCCGCTGACCGCGGCGGTGTCGGTGCGCTGGTGGCGCGACGCCGCCTATTACGCCCAGCCCGGCCGCGGCATGAAGGCGCGCGACGGCGGCGGCGTGCTGCTGACCCAGGCGATCCATACGCTGGATGCCTTCGTCGGCTTGGCTGGACTGCCGGATCAGGTCGCCGGATTCGCTGTCACCAGCGTGCTGCGCAGACCGGGCACAAATATGGATACGGAGGATGTGGTCGCTGCGGCGCTGCGCTACGGCAACGGGATGCTGGCGACGGTGAACGCCACCACCGCCGTCTATCCGGGATATCCCGAGCGGATCGAGATCGCCGGCACCGGCGGCTCCGCCGTGCTGGCCGGCGACCGGCTGGAGGCGCAGCTGGTCACCGGCGAGCGCATCGTTGCCGGCGAGGACGGCGCCACGCTGGGCGGCGGGGCCGACCCGATGGCCTTCTCCCACCAGCATCACCGCGCGGTGCTGTCCGACTTCCTCGACGCGCTGGACGAAGGCCGCCGGCCGCGGGTGGACGGGCGCGAGGCGCTGAAGGTCCACCGTCTGATCGAGGCAATCCTGGAAGCGTCGGGCAGCGCCAGAAGCGTGGAGGTGGGAACGCCCTGATCCCTATCCCTGCTTCCTGTCATCGACCGGAGTTCCGCAGGTCGGAATCATGGCCTTGCGGAATCCACCACTTTGGCGTAAAGCGCCAGAACCAGGCCGGGCCCCTCTGGCAACCTTCACCGGTTGCGATGTCGGACTGGGAACATCAGGAGCGGCCCGCGCCTTTTGCCCTTGACCGGCGCTTCCCGTCCGACGCCATCGGCGCGGCCCGGCCGGTCATCGGGACACCCCGTGCGGCCTCTCCTCCCACACTGATCGTGATGCGAGGACTCGTGCCCAAATGACGGAACTCTTCACCACCGAGGCGCTGATCGCGCTGCTCCAGGTCATCATGATCGATCTGGTGCTGGCCGGCGACAACGCCATCGTCATCGGTCTGGCCGCAGCGGGTCTGCCGAAGGAGCAGCGCGGCAAGGCGATCCTGATCGGCATCCTGGCCGCCACCGTGCTGCGCATCGCCTTCGCGGCCGTCACCACCCAGCTTCTCCAGATCATCGGGCTGCTGCTGGCCGGCGGCGTGCTGCTGCTGTGGGTGTGCTGGAAGATGTGGCGCGAGCTGCGCCAGTCCCATGAGGAGGATGAGGCGGTCGAGGCGCTGGAGAACGATGACGCCGCCGCTGCCGGTCCGCGCAAGACGCTGGGGCAGGCGGTCTGGCAGATCGTGGTCGCCGACGTGTCGATGTCGCTCGACAACGTGCTGGCCGTCGCCGGCGCGGCGCGCGAGCATCTGGGCGTGCTGGTCATCGGCCTGACCCTGTCCATCGCCCTGATGGGCCTCGCCGCCAGCCTGATCGCCCGTATCCTGCATAAGCACCGCTGGCTGGCCTATGTCGGCCTCGCCATCATCCTCTACGTCGCCCTGCACATGATCTATCGTGGCGCCCTGGAAGTGTGGCCCCTGGTGAACGGGCACGCCTGACCGGCGGAGCGCGATCGTCGCCGCATCTGAGTGAGTGGGGGGAAGGGCTGCGGCGAAAGCTGGGGCCGAATGTCGCACCCGCCCCCCTGCGGCGATCCGTACGCTGGCTGAAACCCGCTGCGGCGGTCACTTTGTCCCTCTCCCCGTCGATCCTGTTCAGTTTAAAGTCCGAACGGTAGTTGCCGCTTTGAACTTTCAGGGTTGCGCGCAGATTGATATACTAATATCCTAAGTGACGTGAACAGGGGCGGCGGAAGGCAAGCCGGGGGGCTGAACGAGGATAGGGTCGAGGGCGGGGCCATATCGGCCGTGCATGATACCCGGTTGCACGCCGCGCTATCGCAGCGCTGCGAAGGCCGGCCGCCGCAGTGTCTCATCTTCGATGCCTTGCCTGCCACCGGTCCACAGTTCGTCCAGTCGAGTGCAGGCGGCCCGTGGCCCGCCGGTCAACCAGGTAACACCAGAACAAGAGAGGCCGGGCCGCATCAGGCTCCGTCCCCGCCATCAGGAGGAGAACCTATGAAGTTTTCGCTCACCTCGGTCCGCACCGCGCTGCTGGCCGCCTGTGCCGTCTGCGGCATCCTGGCCGCTCCGATGCTGTCGGCGCCGGCCGCCGCGCGCGACTTCCGGTCCGCCGACATCCACCCGACCGACTACCCGACCGTCGAGGCGGTGCGTTATGTCGGCAAGCTGGTGGCCGAGCGCAGCAACGGCAAGCTCGGCATCAAGGTGTTCCCGAACGGCGCGCTCGGCACCGAAAAGGACACCATCGAGCAGCTGAAGATCGGCGCGCTGGAGATGATGCGCATCAACGTGGCGCCGCTGAACAACGTGGTGCCGGAGACGATGGTCACCGCACTGCCCTTCATCTTCCGCGACACCGGCCACATGCGCCGCGTCCTGGACGGCCCGATCGGTGATGAAATCCTGGCGGCGATGGAAAGCCAGGGCATGATCGGGCTGGCGTTCTACGACAGCGGCTCGCGCAGCATGTATTCGGCCGCCAAGCCCTACAAGACGCTGGCCGACATGAAGGGCGCCAAGATCCGCGTCCAGCAGTCCGACCTGTTCGTCGCCATGATCCAGGCGCTGGGCGCCAACGCCACGCCGATGCCCTTCGGCGAGGTCTACACCGCGCTGAAGACCGGCATCGTCGATGCCGCCGAGAACAACTACCCGTCCTATGAATCCTCCCGCCACTTCGAGGCGGCCAAGTACTTCACCCTGACCGAACACGCGATGGCGCCGGAAGTGCTGGTCTTCTCCAAGGTCGCCTGGGACCGCCTGTCGAAGGACGATCAGGCCACGATCCGCAAGGCCGCCAAGGACTCCGTGCCCTACATGCGCAAGCTGTGGGACGAGCGCGAGCTGAAGTCGAAGGAGATCGTGACCCAGGCCGGCGCCCAGATCGTCGAGGTTCCGAACAAGCAGGAATTCATCGACGCCATGAAGCCGGTCTACGCCCAGTTCGCGAACACGCCGAAGCTGCAGAGCCTCGTCCAGCGCGTCCAGGAAACCAAGTAACGACCTTTCTGTAACGCCAAGAGCAAGGCGGCGCGCGGCTTCGTCCCGGACGGGACGGGCTGCGCACCGCCGGGGTCTCAGGAGTGGGGAGCCGCAGCATGGATATCGAGCTGCAAGCAATGGACGTCAGCCCGCCGCATGCGGCCGGCTGGCTGACCCGCATGAACGCGGTGCTGGCCAGGACCGGCATGTATGTCGCCATCATCGGCCTGATGATGATCGTGTGCGTCGTCTTCTATCAGGTGTTCGGCCGCTATGTGCTGAACAGCTCGCCGACCTGGGCGGAGAGCCTGGCGATCGTGCTGGTGCTCTACGTCACGCTGATCGGTGCGGCCGTCGGCGTCCGCGACGCCGGGCATATCGGTCTGGAATCGCTGCTGGTGATGCTGTCGGACAGCGCGCGCCGCAAGATGGACATCCTGATCTACGCGCTGGTCGGCATCTTCGGCGCCTGCATGGCCTACAACGGCTGGATCCTGGGCAGCTCGGTCGCCTCCTACACCATCCCGAACCTTCATATCTCCGAAGCCGTGCGCTACGTGCCGCTGGTGCTGTCGGGCGTGCTGATCGTTCTCTTCTCCATCGAGCACATCGTCGCCATCCTGCGCGGCGAGGAGGTCAAGCCGTCATGGAACTGACCATCCTGTCCATCACCTTCTTCGGCTTCCTCATCCTCGGCATTCCGGTCGCCTTCGCCATCGGCCTGTCGGCGCTCTGCACCATCCTCTATGAAGGCCTGCCGGTCGCGGTGGTCTTCCAGCAGATGATGTCGGGCATGAACGTCTTCTCGTTCCTGGCCATTCCCTTCTTCGTCTTCTCCGGCGAGCTGATGCTGCATGGCGGCGTCGCCGACAAGATCGTCGCCGCGGCCAAGAGCATGGTCGGCCATATCCGCGGCGGGCTGGGCATGTCCAACGTGGTGGCCTGCACGCTGTTCGGCGGCGTCGCCGGATCGCCGGTCGCCGACGTGTCGGCCATGGGCGCGGTGATGATCCCGATGATGAAGCGGGAAGGCTACCACGCCGACTACGCGGTCAACGTCACCACCCACGCCGCCCTCGTCGGCGCGCTGATGCCGACCAGCCACAACATGATCATCTATGCGCTGGCCGCCGGCGGAAAGGCGTCCATCGGCGCGCTGATCGCCGCGGGGCTGATGCCGGCGCTGCTGCTGATGGTCTGCAACCTGGGTGCGGCCTATTACGTCGCGGTGAAGCGCGGCTATCCGAAGGGGACCTTCCCCGGCTGGGACATCCTGCTGCACAGCTTCGCCGCAGCACTTCCGGGCCTGCTGATCGTCGTCATCATCCTGGCCGGCATCACCACCGGCGTGTTCACCGCCACCGAGTCGGCCTCGGTCGCCGTGATCTACGCGCTGCTGCTGACCACCTTCGTCTACCGCACGCTGAGCTGGGAGAAGTTCCTGGCCGCTGCCGCCAAGACGGTGAAGACCACCGGCGTGGTGCTGCTGCTGATCGGCGTGTCGACGATGTTCCAGTACCTCATGGGACTCTATGAGGTGGCGGACATGACCGGCGAACTGCTGGCCGGCGTGTCGACCAACCCGTTGATGATCTTCCTGCTGATCAACATCATCCTGTTCCTGCTGGGCACCTTCATGGACATGGCCAGCACCATCCTGATCTGCACGCCGATCTTCCTGCCGATCGCCATGCAGTACGGCATGGACCCGGTGCAGTTCGGCATCGTCATGCTGATCAACTGCGCTCTTGGTCTGAACACCCCGCCGGTCGGCACCACCCAGTTCATCGGCTGCGCCATCGGCGGCGTGTCGGTGGGCGAGGTGATGCGCTCCATCACGCCCTTCTACGGGGCGCTGTTCGTGGCGCTGCTGCTGGTCACCTATGTCCCGGCCTTCTCGTTGTGGCTGCCGCGCATGCTGATGCACTGAGACGGCGCCGCGGGCGGACCGGCTTCGGGTTCCCCTGAACGATATCTCTCCTGGATTGGGCCATCGGGGCGTCCCCGATGGCCCATTTTTTTGTGCTTTCCACCCGTGCGCGTCGGCATACGCCCCGAATTGGTGGTAGGTCCCGATGAATCTTCTCTGATCGGGAAAAAGAGTGGCAAGCCGCCGCAACAAGCCCGACCGGCCGGATGGCGTCGAAATCGAAAGAGACTGCACCGCTTTCGCTATGACGGAGAAAACAGATCGCCCGGCCGGAGTGGATGCTTCCCAAGGAATGATGGGCTTATTGGATGTTGTTCGGTGGACATGATCCCGTACATCACAGAACGCGCAAACGACTTTCAACAATTCCCCAGAAAGGGGTTTTCATGCACGGGATCATTCTTGCCGACGCCGGTCTGGCCGACATCGATGCGCTGATCGGCCGGCACGCGCCGGACGTGACGGTGGTCCGGGTCGCCGCGGACGAGGACGCCCTGGGCCTGCTGGCCGACGCCCTGGAGGCCGCCCGCGAGGCTAGCCCGGCGGCGGTCCACCTGATCGCCCATGGCGCGCCGGGCGTGGTGAAGCTGGGGGCGACGCCGCTCGACACCAGCGCTCTGCTCGATCGCCGCTGGCCCGACGCGACCGGCTGCGAGATTCTGATCCATGCCTGCGACGTCGGCGCTGGACGCAACGGCCGCCGCTTCGTGGAGCGTCTGGCCGCCGTCACCGGCGCGCGCGTCGCCGCCGCCAGCCATCCGGTCGGTAACCCGGATGGCGTGGCCGACCAGGGCGCCTCCTGGGACCTCGACGTGGTGACCGGTCCGATCCTGGCGGCCTGTCCGTTCGCGGGGGCTGAGGCCTGGCCGCACCGTCTCGCCTACAGCGGCACCGCCACCAGCGGCAACGACACGCTGATCGGCGACAACAGCGGCAACACTATCAACGGGCTGGCCGGCAACGACAGCATCGTCGGCGGCACCGGCAACGACAGCCTGATCGGCGGCATCGGCAACGACACGCTGGTCGGTGGCGGCAACACCGGACAGGCGGCCGGCGACACCATGAATGGCGGGTTGGGTGCGGACCATTATGTCGGTGGCAGCGGTTTCAACATCGTCACCTACGAGAACGCCACCACCGGCATCACGCTGGATCTGACCAACGGCGCCAACAACACCGGCGAAGCCGCCGGCGACAGCTTCGTCAACATCCAGCGCTGGATCGGCTCCGAATATGCCGACAGCCTGACCGCCGGTGACACCGCGGTCTGGTTCTGGGGCCATGGCGGCAACGACGTCGAGCATGGCGGCGCCGGCAACGACACGCTGGAGGCCGGTGACGGCAACGACAGCGTCTTCGGCGGTGGCGGCAACGACCTGATGTACGGCCGTGCCGACAACGACCAGCTTCACGGCGAACTCGGCAACGATACGGTGGCCGGCGGCGGCGGCGCCGACCTGATCTATGGCGATGCCGGCAACGACCTGCTGAAGGGTGATTGGGAACGCGACACCGTCTATGGCGGCGACGGCGACGATACCATCCTCGCCGGCATCGTCAGCTCGGGCAGCTATGCCCAGACCCAGAACGACCTGATCTATGGCGATGCCGGCAACGACCGTTATATCGTGGTCAGCCAGTACGATGCCGGGACCGTCAGCTTCGACGGCGGCGCCGGCACCGACACGCTGGAGCTGCGGTCGGACAATCTGACCAGCTACAACGGCTACAATCTTGAATATTACAACGACGTCGCCTCGCCGAAGATCGACATCAGCGGCATGACGCTGACCAGCGTCGAGACTCTCGCCCTGACCGGCAGCCAGCACCACACCGTGACGATGACGGCGGCGCAGGGCAACGGCTTCGGCAGCATCACCGGCGCCACCACCGGCGACGCCTTCGCCATCGTCGGCGCCTCGCTGTCCGGGACGGTCGGCAGCGGCAACGGCAGCACGCTGACCGCCGGCAAGGTCCAGGCGGAGACGGTGAACGGCGTCACGCTGGTCCATGTCGGGCTCGACGGCACCGCCGGCTCCGACCTGACGCTGCGCATCGCCGGCAGTTTCGCCGCGTCCAGCATCAGCCTGTCCGGCAACACCATCACGCTGGGCCAAGGTGGTGGATCGACTGGCGGCGGTTCGACCGGCGGCGGCGATACGGGGGGCGGAACCGGCGGTGGCGGGACGGGCGGCCAGACGCTGACCGGCACTGACGGCCGCGACTATCTGGCCGGCGGCAGCGGCAACGACACCATCATCAGCAACGCCGGTGACGACTACATGACCGGCGGCGGCGGCAGCGACACCTTCGTCTTCAAGCCGGGCGACGGCTGGGACTATGTCGGCGACTTCCAGGCCGGCAGCGGCGGCGACGTGCTGAACGTCGCGGGCTGGAGCGGGTTCAAGGACTTCGCGTCGGTGATGGCCGTCACCGTCCAGGACGGTGCGAACACCGTCGTGAATTTCGACAACAACAACAGCGCCATCCTCGCCAACGTCACCCGCAGCAGCCTGACCGCCGCCAACTTCTCCTTCACCGCGACCGGCGGCAGCACGGGCGGGGGCAGCGGCGGTTCGACCGGCGGCACGCCGGGCCAGACCATCACCGGCACCTCGGCCGGGGAGTATCTGGCCGGCGGCAGCGGCAACGACACGATCACCGGCAATGCCGGCAACGACTACATGATCGGCGGCGCCGGGCGGGATACCTTCGTCCAGCATGCCAGCGACGGCTGGGACGTCATCGGCGACTTCCAGGCCGGCACCGGCGGCGACGTGATCGACATCCGCAGCATCAGCGGCTTCACCAGCCTGAACAGCGTGCTGACCCACTCGACGCAGGACGGCGCCGACCTGTCCATCGACCTCGGTGCCTTCAACTCGATCAAGCTGATGGGCGTCGACCGCAACAGCCTGACGGCCGAGAACTTCCTGTTCGCCAGTTCGGTGGGGTGATCGGGGGAACTGACCACTCCCTCTCCCTCCTGGGGAGAGGGTCGGGGTGAGGGGGATACACCGCAGGATTTCGACAAAAGTCCCGCAGTGCTTCCCCCTCACCCTAACTCTCTCCCCGGGGGGGAGAGGGGATTTTGGGCGTTGTTTTGCTTACCGCTCCACTGCCGTCGGGACGTTCAGGGCGTTGCGCTTCGACACCGCCTCATAGACCGGCGGGAAGGCGGGGCGGTTGATGTAGCGGCCGGCGCCGCGCACCGCGCGGCTCTCGCCCAGCGCATGGACGATGCGGCCCTGGCTCAGCGTGTAGGCCGGGGTGCCGGTGACTGTCATGCCTTCGAAGATGTTCAAGCCCACTTTCTGCATCTGGGTCTTGGCCGAGATGGTCTTGGTCGCTTTCGGGTCCCATACCACCAGATCGGCGTCGGCCCCGACGCTGACCGAACCCTTGCGCGGGTAGAGGTTGAAGATCTTGGCCGCGTTGGCGGAGGTCACGGCGACGAACTCGTTCATCGTCAGCCGGCCGGTGTTGACGCCGTGCGTCCACAGCGCGGTCATGCGGTCCTCGATGCCGGCGGTGCCGTTCGGGATCTTGGTAAAGTCGTTGCGGCCCATCGCCTTCTGTTCTGCGCAGAAGCAGCAATGGTCGGTGGCGGTGGTGTGCAGGTGCCCGGCCTGGAGGCCGCGCCACAGCGCGTCCTGATGCTCCCTGGGGCGGAAGGGCGGGCTCATGACGTGGCCGGCGGCGAAGTCCCAGTCGGGGTTGCGGTAGACCCCGTCGTCGATCAGCAGATGGCCGGCCAGCACCTCGCCGAACACGCGCTGCCCGTCATTCTGGCCGCGCTCGATGGCGGCCAGCGCCTCCTTGGCCGAGACATGGACGATGTAGACCGGGACGCCGAACACCTTGGCGACCTGGATGGCGCGGTTGGCGGCCTCGCCCTCCACCTCCGGCGGGCGGGACAGGGGATGGGCCTCCGGACCGGTCAGGCCCTGGGCCAGCAGCTTCTTCTGGAGCTGGAAGACCAGCTCGCCGTTCTCGGCATGGACGGTGGGGATGGCGCCGAGCTCCAGGCAGCGCTGGAAGCTGTTCACCAGCGTCTCGTCGTCGGCCATGATGGCGTTCTTGTAGGCCATGAAATGCTTGAAGCTGTTCACGCCATGCTCGGCCACCAGCGTGCCCATGTCCTGCCGCACGCTCTCGTCCCACCAGGTGACGGCGACGTGGAAGCTGTAGTCGCCGGCCGCCTTCTCCGCCCAGCCGCGCCAGGTGTGGTAAGCCTCCATCAGGTTCTGCTTCGGGTTGGGGATGACGAAGTCGATGATCATCGTCGTCCCCCCGGCGAAGCCGGCGGCGGTGCCGCTGAAGAAATCCTCCGTCGTCACCGTGCCCATGAAGGGCAATTCCATGTGGGTGTGCGGGTCGATGCCGCCGGGCATGACGTAGCAGCCGCCGGCATCCACCACCTCGGCCCCCGCCGGCACGTCCAGCTTTTCGCCCACCGCGGTGATGAGGCCGTCCTGGCAGAGGACGTCGGCGCGGCGGGTGTGCTCGGCGGTGACGACGGTGCCGCCGCGGATCAGGATGGTGGACATGCTCGGGCGCTCCCTCAAAGGATTGGTTGGGCGGAGTGGTCGGGCGTTTCGGATAGGTCGGGTTCGGATATTTGCGGTTCGGCCATCTGCGGCTCTGGCAGACCGGCGGCGCGCAGGACCAGCCTCAGCACCTCGGCGGTCATGGCGGCGAAGTCCTGGCGGGTCAGGCTGCGGCGGCCCAGAACCTTGCGGATCTGGACGTCGAAGTCGGCGTAATGCTGGGTCACCGCCCAGATCATGAACAGGAACTGGCGGGCATCCACCGGGGCCATGCGTCCGGCGGCGACCCAGCCGTCGATCACCGCCGCCTTGGCGTCGACCAGCGCTTTCAAGTCCTCCGCCAGGAAGCGTTCGACCTGGGTCCCGCCATGCAGGATCTCGTTGGCGAAGACCTTGGAGGCGTGCGGACGGGTGCGCGACGCCTCCATCTTGGCGGTGACATAGGCGGTCAGGGTCTCCACCGGATCGGCGTCGGGGGTGAAGGAGGCGATCGGCGCCAGCCACAGCCGCAGGATGTTGTCGAGCACCGCGCGGTAGAGATCGTCCTTGGTGCCGAAATAGTAATGCAGGTTCGCCTTGGGCAGGCCGGCCCGCTCGGCGATGTCGGCCATGGTGGCGCCGGCGAAGCCGGCCTCGGCGAAGACGCGCTCGGCCGCCTTCAGGATGCGCTCGACGTTCTCACGCCGGATGCGGCCCTGGGGCTGTGTGGAGTCTGCGGTGTCTGCAGCCGTTCGCGCCATCGCTTTCGCCATCATTCATCTCGACTGGCACCTATCCCCTCTCCCCCCGGGGAGAGGGTTAGGGTGAGGGGGATGCGTTGCGGGGACCTTTGTGAAAATCCTGCGGCGTGTCCTCCTCACCCCACCCTCTCCCCAGGGGGGAGAGGGCTCAGTTCGGCCATGGCGTTGGCGCGGTCCAGCACGGCGTGCAGCAGCACCTCGCAGCCGGCGGTCGACCATTCCGGGGTCGTCTCCTCGACCTCGTTGTGGCTGATGCCGTCGATGCAGGGGATGAAGACCATCGCCGTCGGCGCCACCTTGGACAGGTAGCAGGCGTCGTGGCCGGCGCCCGACACGATGTCGCGGAAGCTGTGGCCGGTGCGCTCCACCCCCTTGCGGACGGCGGCGACGCAGGTCTCGTCGAACTTGATCGGGGCGTAGTACCAGATCTGCTGGAAGTCGGTCTCCAGCCCGATCTCGCCGGCGATGCGTTCCACCTCGGTCCGCAGCTCGCCGTCCATGGCGGCGAGGATGGCGTCGTCGGGATGGCGGAAATCGACGGTGAAGAAGACGCGGCCGGGGATGACGTTGCGGCTGTTGGGATGGATCTGCATCAGGCCCACCGTGGCGCAGGCGAGCGGGCCGTATTTCATGCCGATGCGGTTGACCGCATCGACGACGCGGGCGGCGCCCAGCAGCGCGTCCTTGCGGCGGACCATCGGGGTCGGGCCGGCATGGGCCTCCTGGCCGGTGAAGGTGATCTCGTACCAGCGCTGGCCCTGGCAGTCGGTGACGACGCCGATGGTCTTGCCTTCGATCTCCAGGATCGGACCCTGTTCGATATGGGCCTCGAAATAGGCGCCGACCTTGCGACCGCCGACCTCCCGGTCGCCGGCATAGCCGATGCGGGCCAGCTCCTCGCCCATCGTCTTGCCATCAAGGTCGGCGCGGGACAGGCCGTAGTCCAGGTCGAACACCCCGGCGAAGACGCCGGACGACACCATGGCCGGGGCGAAGCGCGAGCCTTCCTCGTTGGTCCAGACCGCGACCTCCACCGGGGCCTCTGTGACGTAGTTCATGTCGTTCAGGCTGCGCACCACCTCCAGCCCGGCCAGCACGCCATAGACGCCGTCATACTTGCCGCCGGTCGGCTGGCTGTCGAGATGGCTGCCCATGATGACCGGGGGCAGACTGTCGTCGCGGCCGGGGCGGCGGGCGAAGATGTTGCCCATCTTGTCGACGGAGACCGTGCAGCCGGCCTCCTCGCACCATTGCACGAACAGGTCGCGGCCCTGCTTGTCGAGGTCGGTCAGCGCCAGCCGGCACACGCCGCCCTTGGGCGTGGCGCCGATCTGCGCCATGTCCATCAGGCTCTGCCACAGGCGCGAGCCGTTCACGGCGACATTCTGCGGGGTGGACATGTTGCTCTCTCCTGAACGTCGTTGTCGTGCAGCGTTCTTATTCGGCGGCGGCTTCGGGGACGCGCATCGGGTTGCGGGCGTCGTTGGGCCAGGTGACGTAGGGCAGATTGTTCTGCTCCGGCACCATGGTGATGCAGTCCGGCACCGGGCAGACATGGCTGCACAGGTTGCAGCCGACGCATTCCTCGTTGACCACGGTGAAGACCCGTCGGCCCTCTCCGGCGTCGATGCGGATCGCCTGGTGCGAGGTGTCCTCGCAGACGATGTGGCAGCGGCCGCAGTCGATGCACAAGGCGGGGTCGATCACCGCCTTGGTCGAGAAGTTCATGTTCAGGTCGTTCCAGTTGACGACGTTGCGCACTGCGCGCCCGCTCAACTCGTCCAGCGTCCGGTATCCCTTCTCGTCCATCCAGTTGGACAGGCCGCCGATCATGTCCTCGACGATCTTGAAGCCGTAGGTCATCGCGGCGGTGCAGACCTGGACGTTGGTGGCGCCCAGCGCCAGGAACTCCGCCGCATCGCGCCATGTGGTGATGCCGCCGATGCCGCTGACCGGCAGGCCGCGGGTATCGGGATTGCGGGCGATCTCCGCCACCATGTTCAGCGCGATCGGCTTCACCGCCGGGCCGCAATAGCCGCCATGGCTGCCCTTGCCGTCGACCACCGGGGTCGGCGCCATGGCGTCGAGGTCGACCGCGACGATGGAGTTCACCGTGTTGATCAGCGAGATGGCATCGGCGCCGCCGCGCTTGGCCGCTTCGGCCGACCACAGGATGTTGGTGATGTTGGGGGTCAGCTTGACGATCACCGGCAGGTTGACGGCGTTCTTCACCCAGCGGGTGACCTGCTCGACCATCTCCGGCACCTGCCCGATGGCGGAGCCCATGCCGCGCTCGCACATGCCGTGCGGGCAGCCGAGGTTGAGTTCCAGCCCGTCGGCGGCCCCGGTCTCGGCGACGCGGCGGGCGAGGCCGGCCCAGGCGGCCTCCGTCATGGTCGCCATCAGCGAGACGACCATGGCGCGGTCGGGCCAGTCGCGCTTGACCTCCATGATCTCGCGCAGATTGACCTCCAGCGGCCGGTCGGAGATCAGCTCGATGTTGTTGAAGCCGATCATCCGGCGGTCGGTGTCGAGATGTGCGCCGTAGCGGCTGGAGACGTTGACCACCGGCGGGTCCTCGCCCAGCGTCTTCCACACCACGCCGCCCCAGCCCGCCTTGAAGGCGCGGACGACGTTGTAGGCCTTGTCGGTCGGCGGGGCGGAGGCCAACCAGAAGGGGTTGGGGGAGCGGATGCCGGCGATGGTGCTGCGAAGATCGGCCATGATGTGGCTCCCTTTCCTCAGGCGGTCAGGTGGCTGTGGATGGCGAGGGCGGCGAGCTTGCCGTCCTGCACGGACTGGACCGTCAGATCCTCGCCCGTCGCGACGCAGTCGCCGCCGGCCCAGACCTTGGTCAGCGTGGTGCGGTAGGTGGCGTCGATGGCGATCTTGCCGCCGGTGACCTGAAGGCCGGCCAGCGCGTCGGTGGACAGCTTTTGCCCCACCGCCTTCAGCACCATGTCGGCCTGGAGGGTGAAGGTCTCGCCGGTGCCGGCCAGCTTGCCGTCGGCGAGCCGGGTGCGCTCAAAGGTGATGGTGGTGTCGCCGATTTCTTTGGGGGCGGCGAAGGTCTTCAGCACGACGCCCTCGGTCTGTGCCAGTCCCTGCTCCCAGGCGGTGGCGCCCATCTGAGCACGGCCGCGACGGTAGACCAGGGTGACGTCCTCCGCACCCAGGCGCTTGGCCTGGATGGCGGCGTCGACGGCGGTGTTGCCGCCGCCGATCACCACGACGCTGCGGCCCACCGCGGGCGGCTGGCCGGGGGGAGCCTGACGGACGCGCTCGATGAAGGCGGTGGCGTCCTCGACGCCCGCACGCTCCTCGCCGGGAATGCCGAGCCGGTTGTTGGACCCCAGGCCGACGCCGAGGAAGACGGCGTCATAGTCGGCGCGCAGGCTGTCGAGCGACAGGTCGGCGCCCAGCCTGCGGCCATGCTCCACCGTGATGCCGCCGACGCCGAGGATGAAGGCGGCCTCGCGCTGGGCGAAATCGTCGGCCATCTTGTAGGGGGCGAGGCCATATTCGTTGAGGCCGCCGGACTTCGCCTTCGCCTCGAACACCGTCACCTCATGGCCGAGCGTGGCGAGGCGGTGAGCGCAGGACAGGCCGGCCGGGCCGGCACCGACCACGGCGACTCGCTTGCCGGTGGCGGCGGCGCGGGCGAAGGGGTGGGCGGGTTCGCCGTCGATCAGGCGGTCGGTGGCGTGGCGTTGCAGCCGGCCGATGGCGACGGGGCGGTCCTCCGCCCGGTTGCGGACGCAGGACTGTTCGCACAGGGTCTCGGTCGGGCAGACTCGGCCGCAGGTGCCGCCCATGATGTTCTCCGACAGGATCGTCGTCGCGGCACCCTTCAGGTTGCCGGTGGCGATCGAGCGGATGAAGGCCGGGATGTCGATCCCGGTCGGACAGGCCTTGATGCAGGGGGCGTCGTAGCAGAACAGGCAGCGGTTCGACTCGGCCAACGCCTGCACCGGCGTCATCGCCGGCGTCAGGTCGGTGTAGGGCGAAGCCAGCTGGTCTTCGGCCGGGTATTGGGCGGTGGAAAGCGTAGCGATCAGGGTCATGGCGGATGGCTTCCCTTCGGTCGCAGAGCGGCGTATCTACCGAAGCGTCAGCAACCCGCGTGCCAAGAGAACCAACCAGCACTGCCAACGGCGTTGGGCGGCGGAAAAGCTGACTGTTCGGTCAAGAACTGACGGTATGGACAGGCATGGCTCCATCATGCCAGCCATGCGGATTGCACGCAACTCAGCCTTTTGGCGCCTCTTTTCGCGGCGATACGCAAGAAACGCATGGGAATTCGCGAGCGCGGAAACAGGAAATTGCGCCGTATCAAAGGGTTGCGCCGCAGAGCCGCTGCCTCCAAATTTGGCAGCGCACCTATGCAACCGGGATAGGGTGTGCCGTGATGTCCGCCGTCTCCAGTCTGCTGATCGACCGCACCGCCACGCCGATCGGCGAACTGATCGTGGTGGCGGATGGGGAGGGCGCCCTGCGCGCCATCGACTGGACCGACCATGAGGACCGGCTGCACCGGCTGCTGCGCCTGCATCACTCCGGCGGCTATGAACTGCGACCGTCACGTGATCCGGGTGGCCTGACGCGGGCGATGGATGCCTATTTCGCGGGCGATCTCGCCGTCATCGACAGGCTGCCGGTGCGCACCGGTGGGACACCGTTCCAGCGCGCGGTGTGGGCAGCGTTGCGCGGGATTCCCTGCGGCACGACCATAGCCTACCGCGAACTGGCGGCGCTGGCCGGGCGTCCGGCGGCGGTGCGGGCGGCGGGGCATGCCAACGGCGCCAACCCGCTCAGCGTCGTGGTGCCCTGCCACCGGGTGATCGGCTCCGGCGGGGCGTTGACCGGCTATGGCGGCGGGGTGGAGCGCAAGCGCTGGCTGCTGGCGCATGAGGGGGTAACCGTAGGGTAGGGGACACCATACCGCTTCCGTTCAGAGCATTTCGCTGTGGCGTCCCGGTTGTTGAGGGGAGGAACACGCCAACGGAAGGGTGCTGTGATGAGCGACCGGAATGACCAGAATCAGGGCCAGGATCAGGGCAGCGGGCAGGATCAGGCCCAAGGCGACAACGAGCGCATGAAGGGCGTGATCGATCAGGCCAAGGACCGGGTGGCGGGTGACCTGTCCGGCCACGAACAGGATGCGCGCGAAGGCGGCGAGCGGATCAGGCGGGCTGTCGATGCCATGTCCACCGGCAACACGCCGCAGGCCGGCGACGACCCGCAGCACCGCACCGGCAACACCGGCCACACCCCGCTGCCGGACGCCACCGGCGGCACGGGGGCCTCGCGCGAGGATCAGCAGAAATAGAAGAGCGGGGGACAACATCCGTCCCCCGCTTTTTCAAAGGCTTGTTTTCGAATGCTTGGCGTCAGGCGCCGAAGCCGCCGTCGATGGTCTGGAACGAGCCGGTGATCATCGCGGCATGCGGACCGGCGACATAGGCGGTCAGTTCGGCGACCTCGTCGGCGTCGATGTGGCGCTTGATCGCCATGAAGCTGTGCATGGCGGGCGCCATCGGGCCGTCGGCCGGGTTCATGTCGCTATGGGTCGGACCCGGCTGGATCGCGTTCACGGTGATGCCGCGGTCGCCGAAATCGCGGGCGAGGCCGCGCACCATGCCTTGTACTGCCGCCTTGGTCAGGGCATAGGCGGCCCCGCCGGCGAAGGGCATGCGGTCGCCGTTGACCGAACCGATGACGATGATGCGCCCGCCGTCGTTCATGCGCCGGGCCGCTTCGACCGCCGCGTGGTAGGGCGCCCGGACGTTGATGTCGATCATGCGGTCGACGGCGTCGGGGTCGAAGGTCAGCGGATCGCCCAGGATCGCCGTGCCGGCATTGACGACCAGCACGTCCAGCGCGCCGCGGTCTGCCACCGTCGCGATCAGGGCGTTGCGGTCGGCGCTGTCGGTGCGGATGGCCTCAGCACCGGTTTCGGCGGCAAGCGCCTCTGCGGCGTCCTTCGACCCGGCATAGGTGAAGGCGACCGCGCCGCCGGCCTTGGCGAAGCGGCGGACGATGGCCTTGCCGATGCCGCGGCTGCCGCCGAGGACCAGGATCTTGCGGCCGGTGAACTCACCCATGATGTGCTCCTTGAGAAAATGTAGTGATCGCTATATAAATGGAGGTGGAGGGTTTGTGCAAGGAGAAAATATAGTGATCGCTACAGATTTGCCCGAATCCAGGACCGGATCGCGGGGACGGCGACGGTCCTTCGACATGGACGAGGCGGTCGAAACCGCGATGAGGCTGTTCCATGCGCGCGGCTACGACGCCGTGGGCGTTGCCGAGTTGGGGGCGGAGTTGGGAATCAAGCCGCCGAGCTTCTATGCGGCCTTCGGCAGCAAGGCCGGGCTGTTCGAGCGGGCGCTCCGGCGCTATGCGTCGGGTGAGGCGAACATCTTCGCGCGTGCGCAGGCCGAGGGCGGTGGCGTGGCCGAGGTGATCGAGCGCACGCTGCTGCTGGCGGCGCAGCTCTATCCGGAGCGAAACGGGGTGGCCGGCTGCCTCGTGCTCGACGGCGCGCGCAACAGCGCCGACCCGGAGGCCTGCGCGCTGGCCGAGGTGATGAGGAAGGCCGGTGTGGCGGCGATCCGGGACTTCATCGCCGGAGAGGCGCCGGAACGGGCCGACGCGCTGGCGGACTTCGTGGCGATCGCGATGAAGGGGATGTCTGCGGCGGCGCGCGACGGTGCCGACGAGGCGGCGCTCACCGTTGTCGCGCAGATGGCGGGCCGCGCCTTCCGCCGCGAACTGGCGGAAGGCTGATGTGTCGGCTTGAAACCGGTGCTCAGGCCGGCATGGCGTCGCGCGGGATGATGGCGCCGCGGTGCTGGATGACGGCGGCGGCCAGCTTGTGGGCGGCACGGGCGGCGTCGGCCGGACCCTCGCCGCGCAGGCGGGCGGCCAGATAGCCGGCGCTGAAGCTGTCGCCGGCCGCCGTGGTGTCGACCACCGTGGCGACCTTCTGGGCCGGCACCTCGACGGCCTCGCCATTCTCGATCACCACGCAACCGGGCTGTTCCAGCTTCAGGACGATCTCGGCGACGCCGGCCTTCCGGACGCGGGCCAGAACGGCGTCGGCATCGGCGTCGCCATAGAGGTCGCGCAGGTCGGTGACGCCGGGCAGCGCGATGTCGGTCAGCCGCAGCATGCGGTCGAAGGCGGCGCGGGCGGTTTCAAGGTCCGGCCACAGGCGCGGACGCCAGTTGGTGTCGAAGGCGACCTTGCCGCCGCGCGCGCGGACCCGCTCCAGCAGCTCGAACAGCCGCTCGCGGCCCTGTTCGCCCAGGATGGCGATGCTGATGCCGGACAGATAGACGATGCCGTAGCCCTCCAGCGCCTTGGACAGTTCCGGCGTCTGGGGCAGGGCGAACAGCTCGCGCGCAGGCGCCCGGTCGCGCCAGTAGAGGAAGCGGCGCTCGCCACTGGCATCGGTTTCGATCAGGTAGAGGCCGGGCAGGCGGTTCGGCACGCGCAGGACGTGGCCGGTGCCGACGCCCTCGGCCGCCCAGGCCGCCACCATGTCGTCGCTGATGCTGTCATCGCCGAGAGCGGTGACATAGTCGACCGGCGTGCCCAGACGCGCCAGATAGACCGCGGTGTTCAGCGTATCGCCGCCGAACCCCATGGTCAGCGACCCGTCCGGCCGCCGGAACATCTCGATCATGCATTCGCCGAGCGCGGCGACGCGGTTGGGCGTGTCGGTCATGCTTCTTCTCCACAAGCCGGGGATCGCCCCGGCGAAACCTTATTCATGCCGCCGCCAAGCGGCGTTCCCGTGCCCGCATCCGTTCGCGGTGCGCAGTGTAGAGGCCGCTGGCGATGATCACGCCGGTGCCGACGAAGGTCCAATGGTCGGGCACCGCGCCGAAGACGAGGTATCCCAGCGCCGTGGACCAGATCAGCTGGACATAGGTGAAGGGCGCCAGCACCGATGCCTCGCCCTGGCGGTAGGCCAGGATCAGCAGCCATTGCGACAGGGTGTAGACCAGCCCGATGAAGGCCCCCAGCAGCATCTCCCACGGCGTCGGCCATGCCGCGTGCAGGGGAAGCAGCGCCGTCAGCACGATCAGGCCGGTGAGCGCGCTCCACACCATGGTGGTCAGCGGGTTTTCCTGCACCGTCATCCTGCGCGTCACCACCAACCCCAAGGCCCAGCTGAAGGCAGTCAGGATCGGCAGCAGCGAGGCGGGCTGGAAGCCGTCCTCCCCCGGCCGGATGACGATCAGCACGCCGGCCAACCCGACCAGCAGCGCCACCCAGCGGCGGATGCCGACCTTCTCGGCCAACAGCAGGATCGACAGCACGGTGACGAAAACGGGGGAGACGAAGCTGATCGCTGCGGCCTCGGCCAGCGGCAGATGCTGCATCGCCATGATGAAGAACAGGGCCGAGCCCAGCATGCCCAGGCCGCGCACCACCTGAAGCCCCGGCCGCGTCGTCTTCAGCACGCTCAGCGAGCCGCCGCGCAGCGCCAGCGGCATCACCAATGCCGTGAAGACGACATAGCGCATCCAGGCGATCTCGGCCGGCGGCAGGGTGCGGCCGAGATATTTCGCCGTGGCGTCGGAGCAGGACAGGCAGGCCACCGCCAGCACCACCAGCAGGATCGCCCGCATCGGCTCCGTACCCTTGGAGCCCGACACAGCCTTCGGACTGACCGTCGGCTGGATCGGGGTCTGCGGCGCGTTGACCGGCTCGGGACCGGTATCGGTGCGGGAGGTGGAACTGTCGGGCATGGCGCCGGCTCTTCAACGGTTTTCGATAAGGGGGCGGACCCCTTACATAACCGCTCCCATCTGCCAAGGGGCGAATTCGTCGGCGCCGACGCCGAGTTCCTCGCTCTTGGTCTTGCGGCCCGACGCGGTGTCGAGCACCAGCTGGAAGATGGCGCGGCCGACCTCCTCGATGGAGGCGTCGCCGGTGGCGATGGCGCCGCAATCGATGTCCATGTCGTCCGGCATCCGACGGAACAGCGTGCTGTTGGTCGCCAGCTTCAGGCTGGGCGTCGGCTTGCAGCCGAACACCGAACCGCGGCCGGTGGTGAAGCACAGCACGTTGGCGCCGCCCGCCACCTGTCCGGTCGCCGACACCGGGTCGTAGCCGGGGGTGTCCATGAAGACGAAGCCCTTGTCGGTGATCGGCTCGGCATAGCGGTAGACGGCGGTCATAGGGGTGGTGCCGCCCTTGGCGACCGCGCCCAGCGACTTCTCCAGGATGGTGGTCAGGCCACCCTTCTTGTTGCCGGGCGACGGGTTGTTGTTCATCTCGCCGCCGGTGCGGCTGGTGTACTCCTCCCACCAGCCGATCCGCTCGACCAGCGCCTCGCCCACCTCGCGGCGGACGGCGCGGCGGGTCAGCAGATGCTCGGCGCCATAGACCTCCGGCGTCTCGCTCAGCACGGCGGTGCCGCCGTTGCGGACCAGCAGGTCGACGGCATAGCCCAGCGCCGGATTGGCGGTGATCCCCGAATAGCCGTCGGAGCCGCCGCATTGCAGCGCCAGCGTCAGGTGGCTGGCCGGCAGGGTCTGGCGGGTGACGTCGTTGATCTCCGGCAGCAGCGCCTCGATCCGGCGGATGCCCTCGCGGGCCGCCGCCGCGGTGCCGCCCATGTCCTGGATGCCGATGGGGATGACGCGGGCGCCTTCCTCCAGGCCGGTGGCCTCCATCAGCTTGTCGATCTGGTTCACCTCGCAGCCGAGGCCGAGCAGGATCACCGCGGCGAAGTTGGGGTGGCGGGCGTAGCCGGCGATGGTCCGGCGCAGGGTGTCCATCACCTCGCCGCTGCCGGCCATGCCGCAGCCATAGCCGTGGGTCAGGGCGACGACACCGTCGATGTTGGGATAGGCGGCCAGGGCGGACCCGCGGAAATGGTCGGCGATCATCCGCGCCGCGGTGGCGGAGCAGTTCACCGAGGTCAGCACGCCGATGTAGTTGCGGGTGGCGACGCGGCCATCCGGGCGAACGATGCCCTGGAAGGTGGCGCGCTCGGCCTCCGGGATCGGCTCGACCGGGTGGACGTCTGCGCCGAAGGCGTAGTCGCGCTCGAAATCACTGCCCATGCCCATGTTGTGGACGTGGACATGGTCGCCCGGCTGGATCGCCGCGGTGGCGAAGCCGATGACCTGGTTGTACTTGCGCACCGGTTCGCCCAGCGCGATGGCGCGCACCGCGACCTTGTGCCCGGCCGGCACCGGTCCGGTGGTCGCGACGCCAGTGTCCTCAGTGGGGCCGGGCAGAATGGTGCCGGGCTCCAGGTCGGCGCCGGCGACGACGACGTTGTCGGCGGGGTGCAGGCGGATGGTCAGCGATGCCATGGGAAGATGTCCTTGAGGCGCAAAGGAGACGTGATATTCCCTCTCCCCTCTGGGGAGAGGGTTAGGGTGAGGGGGACGCACAGCGAGGATTCTCGGGATAGCCATGCCGCGCATCCCCCTCACCCCGACCCTCTCCCCGGGGGGGGAGAGGGGGATCTGGGCGTTACAGCTCAACCAATCACAGCTTGTAGGCGTTCTTGGCGAGGCGGTAGGCGAGGTCGACGGCCAGTTCCGCGGCCTCGTCCTCTTCCAGCCGGTGCTCGGCGACCAGACGGGCGAGGAAGCTGCAATCGACGCGGCGCGACACGTCGTGGCGGGCCGGGATCGAGCAGAAGGCGCGGGTGTCGTCGTTGAAGCCGACCGTGTTGTAGAAGCCGGCGGTCTCCGTGATCATCTCGCGGTAACGGCGCATGCCCTCGGGGCTGTCGTGGAACCACCAGGCCGGGCCGACGCGCAGAGCCGGGTAATGGCCGGCCAGCGGAGCCAGCTCGCGGGAATAGCTGTCCTCATCCAGCGTGAACAGGATGATGGTCAGGTCGCGCTCGTTGCCGAAGCGGTCGAGCAGCGGCTTCAGCGCCCGCACATACTCGGTGCCGCTCGGGATGTCGGCACCCTTGTCGCGGCCGAAACGCTCGAACACGAGGTTGTTGTGGTTGCGGAAGCTGCCGGGGTGGATCTGCATGACCAGACCGTCCTCCAGGCTCATCCGCGCCATTTCGGTCAGCATCTGGGCGCGGAACAGCTCGGCCTCATTGGCCGTGGCGCCGCCGCGCCGCACGATGTCGAACAGCTTCTCGGCCTCGGCCCGCGGCAGATCGGCGGTCGCCGCCGTCGGGTGGCCGTGGTCGGTCGAGGTGGCGCCATAGCTCTTGAAATAGAGGCGGCGGTCGGCGAGTGCCGCGAGATAGCCGTCCCAGGTCGCGGTGTCCTTGCCGGTGATGCGGCCCAGCTCGGCGAGGTTGTCGCGGAAGCCCTCGAACTCCGGATCGACGACCGGGTCGGGACGGAAGGCGGTGATGACCCGGCCCTTCCAGCCGCTCTCGCGGATCGCCTTGTGGTGCACCAGCGGGTCGAGCGGCGATTCGGTGGTCGCCAGCACTTCGAGGTTGAAGCGCTCGAACAGGGCGCGCGGACGGAATTCCGGCTTGCGCAGGCACTCTTCGATCTGGTCGTAGATGCGGTCGGCGCTGGCGGCGCTCAGGCGCTCGGTGACGCCGAACACCGTCTCGAAGGCGTGGGTCAGCCACATCGAGGTCGGCGTGCCGCGGAACAGGTGCCAGTTGGAGGCCAGCAGGCGCCAGATGGCGCGCGAGTCGGTCGAGGTCTCCCCGCCGTCCTTGCGCGGAACGCCCAGCTGCTCCAGCGGAATTCCCTGGCTGTAGAGCATGCGGAATGCATAATGGTCGGGCTTGACGAACAGGCTCGCCGGATCGGGGAACGCCTCATTCTGCGCGAACCAGGACGGATCGGTGTGGCCGTGCGGGCTGACGATCGGCAGGGCGGCGACTTCGCCGTACAGGCGGCGCGCGATGGCACGTTGCGTCGGGTCGCTCGGGAAAAGACGGTCGGGGTGAAGCATCGGAAGCCTCTACGCTGCAAGAGAAGGGCAAAAGCAGGGTGGGGAAAAGGCGGGGTCCGTGCGGGGGACCGTCCCTACCGGCTGGTCGTATAATATTAATATATCAGATCTGATTGCAAGCCCAATCGTTCCGCAGATCGGGCATCGATGCCCGTGAAGGCTGCGCCCAGTCGCCGCACCTGTTCCATAAAGGAGGCTGGCGATGGATTTGACGTTGACGAAGAGGGGCGGGTAGATTGCTGGGGATGAGGAACATCTCGCGGGTGGCGGACCGCCGCCCCACGACATCTGTATGCCTGCCGGAATGGAGCCATCGGTGAAGAAGGTCGCGACGACAGAGGATGAGGGCGGCCTGGCCTCCGCAACCGTGCGCCGTGCCGGGGCCCCGGCACCGGCGGTGCGTCCGCCGCGCCGCGCCGCGACCGTGGCGTCGCGCATCTACCGTGACCTGCGGGCGGAGATCGTCTCGCTGAAGCGCAAACCCGGCGACGCCATCGCCGAAAAGCAGATCGCCGAAACCTACGGCGTCAGCCGCACGCCGGTGCGCGAGGCGGTGCTGAAGCTGGCCGACGAAGGGCTGATCGAGATTTTCCCGCAGTCCGGCACCTTCGTGTCGCGCATCCCGCTGGACGCCCTGCCGGAGGCCTTCGCCATCCGCAAGGCGCTGGAGGAGGCGACGGTGCGCTATGCGGCGGCGCGGGCGAGCCGCAGCCAGATCGCGGCATTGCGCGCCAATCTGGAATTGCAGCGGGAGATGCAGGAAACCGCCAATTACGAAGGTTTCCACCAAGCCGACGAGTCGTTCCACGCGCTGATCGCGGAGATTGCCGGCTATCCCGGATTCTGGACGCTGATCCAGCAGACCAAGGTGCAGATCGACCGCTACCGCCTGCTGACCCTGCCGGTGCGCGGCCGCATTGCCGAGGTGATCGCGGAGCATGCCGCCATCCTCGAAGCGGTGGCGGCCAACGATCCCGCCGCCGCCATCAAGGCGCTGGACGACCATCTGGACGATTTGCAGATCTCGGTCGCCGACATCCGCCGCGACTACCCGCGCTATTTCACGGCGCCGGGCGATCCGGTTTGAGGGGCCGGTCTGAACCGAACCCGGGGGCTTACTTCGCGTCGGCCGCTGCGGCGTAGGCCACCGGCTCGCCCAGGAAGTCCTCGCGGATCGGCGTGAAGATGTCGAGCAGCACGCCCGGCTCCAGCGCAACCACGCCATGGAGGACGTTGGACGGCACCATATAGCCGTCGCCGGCGTTCAGGCGCTTGGTCCGGCCATCGATGGTGACGTCGAAGGACCCCTTCTCCACCACGGCGCACTGGACATGGGGATGGCGATGCTGCGCGCCGATGGCGCCGGCCTCGAACTCCACCCGCACCATCATCATCGTGTCGTTGTAGCCCAGGATCTTGCGGCGCACGCCGTCGCCCAGATCCTGCCATGGGATGTCGCCCGCGGTCACGAACACATCGGTTGTCCTTGCGGTGGTCATTGTCCGGTTTCCTCCCCCCAATGGAACGCCCTCCTCCGCCCGTGAGGGGCGGGGAGGGCCGTTTTCCCGTCAGCGCGCCAGCCAGCCGCCGTCGACCGGCAGGATGGTGCCGTGGATGTAGTCGGCCGCTTCCGAGGCCAGGAAGACCGCCGGGCCGCCGATGTCGGACGGCACGCTCCAGCGGCCGGCCGGGATGCGGCCGAGGATCTCGGCGCTGCGGTTCTCGTCGGCGCGGAGAGCCGCCGTGTTGTTGGTGGCGACATAGCCCGGCGCGATGGCATTCACGTTGATGCCCTTGCCGGCCCATTCGCAGGCCAGAAGCTTGGTGATGCCGGCGACGCCGCTCTTGGAGGCGGTGTAGGACGGCACGCGGATGCCGCCCTGGAAGGACAGCATGGATGCGATGTTGATGATCTTGCCCTTGCGGCCCGCGCCGATGGCGTAGCGGCCGAAGGCCTGGCAGAGGAAGAACACCGTCTTGATGTTGAGGTTCATCACGGCGTCCCAGTCGGCCTCGCTGAAGTCGACGGCATCGGCGCGGCGGATCATCCCTGCGTTGTTGACGAGGATGTCCAGTCCATCGAGCTTGGCGACCGTCTCCTCCACCAGCCCCTGGACCGGGGCGATGGAGGTCAGGTCGGCGTGGATGCCGAGGAACTTGCGGCCGGTCGCCTCGACCAGACCCTTGGTCTCGTCCAGCGACACCACGTCGACGGCGGCGATGTCGGCGCCGGCCTGCGCCAGCGCCAGGGCGATGCCCTGGCCGATGCCGGTGTTGGCGCCGGTGACCAGCGCCACCTTGCCGGTCAGGTCGAACGAAATGCTCATGGTCGGTTTCCGTTCTTAAGGTTCGTTGAAGCTCGGTGGCGCGTCAGCGCAGGCGGTCCATGGCAACGAAGTCCATGTCCGTGAAGTCCTGGTTGTCGCCGCCCATCGCCCAGATGAAGGTGTAGTTGCGGGTGCCGACGCCGGAATGGATCGACCAGGGCGGGGAGATCACCGCTTGTTCGTTGGCGACCACGATGTGGCGGGTCTGCTCCGGCTCGCCCATCAGGTGGATGACGCGCGCCTCTTCCGGCAGGTCGAAGTAGAAATACACCTCGCAGCGCCGGTCATGGGTGTGGCACGGCATGGTGTTCCACATGTTGTTCGGCTTCAGCACCGTCATGCCCAGCACCAGCTGCGCGGTGCGGACCACGTCCGGGTGGATCATCTGGTAGATGGTGCGCTCGTTCGACTGGGCCGGGTCGCCGAGATGCACGGCCTTGGCCTGGCCGATCGAGATCTTCATCGTCTCGAAGCGGGCATGGGCGGGGGTGCTGTTCAGGTAGAACTTGGCCGGCTCGCGGCGGTCCAGGCTTTCGAAGACGACGTCCTTGCTGCCCATCGCGACATAGAGCGCGTCGCGTGGCGCCAGCTCGTAGACGGCACCGTCGACGGTCACCCGGCCGGCGCCGCCGACATTGACCACACCCAGTTCACGCCGGTCGAGGAAGTTGGGCGAGCCGATCTCCTTGGAGGACTCCAGCTTCAGCGGGCCGGCGACCGGCATGGCGCCGCCGACCACGAAACGGTCGATGTGGCTGTAGGTGAAGACGGTCTCGTCCGCCTCGAACAGGGTCGGGACCAGGAAATGGTCGCGAAGCGTCTCGGTGTCGAAGCCGCGGACCGCGTCGGGGTGGGAGGCGTGCCGGACGGAGATTTTCATGGGGTGGCTCCTTTTAACTCTGTGCAGCCGGCGTCCCGGCGGGTCTGGCGCCATCATACTAATATACTAGTAAGCCGGGCAAGCTCTAATGATGGAGGGCCGGACATTTCAGACGGCGGAGGGTGCGACAAAGTCGCAGGGGCGAAGGGGGATTGCAGTAGGGTCGGGGGGCCGCATTGCACCGGCCTCAAAGGTAATATATTAGTGAACGGTCTTCGCCCGGAGTGTCCAGTCATGTTCAACCAGCAATCTGGCCAGCAATCTGGCCAGCAGTCCCGCAAGCGCATCGCTCTCGTCGCCCACGACGCCCGCAAGGCGGACCTGATCGCCTGGATCGGCGCCAACATCGCAGCATTGGACGGCCATGCCTTCTGGGCGACCGGCACCACCGGCCAGAAGGTGCGCGACGCCCATCCCGGTCTGGACGTGACCCCGCTGAAGAGCGGCCCGCTGGGTGGCGACCAGCAGATCGGCGCGATGATCGCGGAGGGACGGATCGATCTGCTGGTCTTCTTCGTCGATCCGATGACCGCCCAGCCGCATGATGTCGACGTGAAGGCGCTGACCCGGCTGGCGACGCTCTACAACATCCCGATGGCCTGCAACGAGGCGACGGCCGACATGATCGTGTCCTCCGCCCATTTCGCCAGCGGCTACGCCCCGCGCGCCGCCAGCTTCACGGCCTACGAGACGCGCAAGCTGTGAGCGCGGGCCTGCCGGCTCATTCCGTGAAATATTGCGGATAGCTGCGCCGGACGTCGGCGATGCCCAGTTGCAGGTCGGTCAGGTGGTGGCGCAGTTCGGCGACGGCGCGGTCGGGATCATGGGCAGCGACGGCCTCGACGACGGCGCCATGTTCGGTCAGCGCCTTGTCCATCCGGCCGGCTGCCGGCAGGGTCAGGTGGCGGTAGCGGTCGACCTGCCGCTTCACCTGCTGGGTCACCGCCCAGAAGCCTGGATAGCCGGAGATCTCCGCCAGCAGGGCGTGGAAGGCCTCGTCGGCCTCATGGAAGCCGTCGAAATCGCCGGCCTCTTTCATCTCGCGCTGGAGTTCCAGGTTGGCGCGCAGCCGTGCCACCTGGCTGCCGCTCGCCTGTTCGGCGGCGTAGCGCACGGTGGCCTCCTCCAGCGCGCGGCGGATGGCGATGGCTTCCGGCAGGCCGCTGATAGGGATGCGGGCGACGAAGGTGCCGGACTGCGGGAACACCTCCACCAGACCTTCGTCGGCGAGCTTCAGCATCGCCTCGCGCACGGGGGTGCGGCTGACGCCATAGGTCTCCGCCACCTCCTTTTCAATCACCGGCTCGCCCGGCTTGCGCCGCAGGGAGACGATGTCGTCGCGCAGGTCGCGGTAGATGGTGCCCGACACGGTGGCGCCGCGGTGGGCGGGCCTTGCGGTCGCACTGGCGGGGCGGCGGCGGCGGCGGCGCACCGGTGCGGCCACGGCCACCATGTTCGTTTCGCCCGCATTGGAATCCATGCTCGTCCCACTCATGTCGTCGGCGGTCAAGCCATGACCGTGCCATGACGCCGCAGCCACTAATATATCGCTGCGTTTCCGCGGGCGGGAAGCTTTTTGCCTCGGGAATTTTCGGGGGGAGTGGGCACGGCACCCGCTCCCCCAAGGACCAACCCCTTACAGCTTGGCCGCCGCGTCGAACACCGCGTGGCTGTAGGCGCCTTCCGGCTTCTTGGAGATCACCGGGGCCGACGCGCCCGACATCAGGATGCCGACGGTGCGGTCGAAATCGGCCGGGTCGAGATAGCCGGTGCCCTTGGCGCCGCCCTCGATCAGCTTGGCGACCTCCTGCATCATGGTGGTCTGGTGTTCCTCGGTCTGGGCACCGGTGGTGTCGTTCTCCAGCACGATCTTCACCGCCTCCGCCTGGTTCTTGGCGGCGTATTCCCAGCCCTTGGCCGAGGCCTTGACGAACTTCGCCAGCTTCTCGACGATCTTCGGATCGGACAGCGACTTCTCCGTGGCGTAGAGGCCGTCCTCCAGCGTCGCCACACCCTGGTCCTGATACTTGAAGACGGTCAGCTCGTCCGCCTTCATGCCGGCTTCGATCAGCTGCCAATATTCATTGTAGGTCATGGTGGAGATGCAGGCCGCCTGCTTCTGCAACAGCGGGTCGACGTTGAAGCCCTGCTTCAGCACCTTCACGTCCGGGCTGGAGCCGGAGGTGGAATAGCCCAGCTTGCTCATCCAGGACAGGAACGGATATTCGTTGCCGGAGAACCAGACGCCCAGCGTATTGCCCTTGAAGTCCTTCGGATCCTTGATGTTGGCGTCCTTGCGGCAGGTCAGCATCATGCCGGACTTCTGGAACATCTGGGCGATGTTGACCAGCGGCACGCCCTTTTCGCGGCTGGCCAGCGCCGACGGCATCCAGTCGACGATCACGTCGGCGCCGCCGGCGGCGATGACCTGGGTCGGGTTGATATCGGGGCCGCCGGCCTTGATGGTGACGTCCAGCCCGGCGTCCTTGTAGAAGCCCTTGGCCGCCGCGACGTAATAGCCGGCGAACTGGGCCTGGGTGACCCATTTCAGCTGGAGCGTCAGCGGATCGGCGGCAGCGGCCGGCGCGCCCCAGCCGGCGAGGCCGGTGAGCGCGGTGGCGGCGAGCAGGACGGCGGAGGCAAGGGTCTTCATCGCGTTCGATCCTCTTCTGGCTGGGCTTGGTTTGGCTTGAAGGACTTGAAGTCGGTCAGCGTTTGCGGAAAGACGGGTGCCAGGCGGTGACATGCCGCTCCGCCAGTGCCAGCGCACCGTAGAGCAGCGATCCGGTCAGGGCGGCGACGGCGATCGTCGCCCAGACCACGTCCAGATTCATCCGGGCGACCTGGGTGGAGATGCGGAAGCCCATCCCCACCACCGGCGTTCCGAAGAACTCGGCGACGATGGCCCCGATCAGGGCCAAGGTGGAGTTGATCTTCAGTCCGTTGAACAAAAAGGGCAAGGCGCAGGGAAGCCGCAGCATCGCCAGCGTACGCCAATAGCCGGCCCCATAGGACCGCATCAGGTCGAGCTGGATGCGCTCCGCGCTCTGCAAGCCGGCCAGGGTGTTGATCAGCATGGGGAAGAACGTCATCACCACGATGACGGCGGCCTTGGACTGCCAGTCGAAGCCGAACCACATCACCATGATCGGCGCGATGCCCACCACCGGCACGGCGCTGGCGAGGTTGCCGAGCGGCAGCAGCCCGCGCGCCAGGAAGGGCACCCGGTCGGCCAGGATCGCCACGAGGAAGCCGGCGCCGCAGCCGATCAGATAGCCGCGCAGGACCGAGATCAGCACCGTCTGGCGGAAATCGTCCCACAGGTCGGCGGCGTTGGCGGCGAAGGCGGTCAGCACGAGGCTCGGTGGCGGCAGCAAGATGGTCGGCACCTGGAAGCCGCGGGTCAGGATCTCCCACAGCATGACCAGCGCCAGCCCGAACAGCGCCGGGCCGGCCAATCGCACCGGGCCGGCGACGTCCGCCAGCAGGGCCAGCACCCGCCACAGCAGCAGCGTCGTACCGGCCACGGAGAGCCAGAGCCCGCCGGCCTGGGCGAGGGCGTGGCCCTGCGTCAGCAGGACCAGCGGGGTGGCATAGGCGGCGGCGACTCCGGCCAGCAGCAGCAGGGCCTCGCCCAACGCGGAGCCGGGCAGGCGGCGGGCGAGAATCGTCGCGACGCTCAGCGCGAAGAGTGCGAGGGCCGCCGGTATCTGCGGCAGATAAAGGGCGGTGCCGTCGAGCGTGGCGAAGGGCAGCAGGGGAGCGGCCAGCATCACCAGCGGCCACGGAGCCATAGTGGGGGGCGCCATATTTGGACGATTCATCGCGCACCTCCCCGGCCGCCCGGCACCAGCGCCCGTTCGGCGAGGCCGACGGCGGCGACCAGCGTGACGCTCAGCAACGCCGCCATGACCAGCGCGCTCCAGATCTGCACGGTCTGGCCGTAATAGGAGCCGGACAGCAGCCGCGCGCCCAGCCCCGCCTGCCCGCCGGTCGGCAGCTCGGCGACGATGGCGCCGACGACGCTGGCGGCGACCGCGATCTTCAGGCTGGTGAACAGGTAGGGCAGCGAGGCCGGCAGGCGCAGCAGGCGGAAGGTCTGGGCGGTGCCGGCGCTGTAGGTTCGCATCAGGTCCAGCGTCAGCGGATCGGCCGAGCGCAGCCCCTTCACCATGCCGATGGTGATCGGGAAAAAGCACAGATACATGGCGATGATCGCCTTGGGCAGCAGGCCGGTGAAACCCAGGTTGCCGAGGATCACCACGATCATCGGCGCGATCGCCAGGATCGGCACGGTCTGCGAGGCGATGACCCAAGGCAGCAGGCTCGATTCCAGCGTGCGCGCCTGGACGATCCCCGCCGCCAGCGCCACCCCCAGCACCACCCCCATGCCGAAGCCGGCCAGCGCCGCTCCGGCGGTGACGCCGGTGTGGTAGAGCAGGTTGCGGATGCTGGTCACCGGATAGCCGGTCAGGGAGGTGTAGAGGTCCAGCGCCACCTGATCCGGCGTCGGCAGGATCGGGCGCTTCATCGCCAGCGTGGCGCGGATCAGGTCGGCGGTGGTCCAGCCCGGGCCGGCGCGGTTCAGCGCATCGGTCGCCGTCGGCGCGTTCAGCCAGACCGCCCCGGCGTACCAGAGCACCAGCACCGCCAGCGCCATGACCGCCACCGGCAGAGCCTTCTTGATCGTCCCCTCAGTCGTCATAGCTGTGGCCCTCCATCAGCCCGTCGCGGACGCGGTGGGCGATGCGCTGGAACTCCGGGCTTTCGCGGATGTCGAGCGTGCGCTCGCGCGGCAGGTCGCGGTCGCAGTCGATGACGTCGAGGATGCGGCCGGGGCGCGGGCTCATCACCACGATGCGGGTGGACAGGAATACCGCCTCGGCGATGGAGTGGGTGACGAAGATGCAGGTCTTGCGGGTGCTCAGCCACAGGCGGGTGAGCTGAAGGTTCAGGTGGTCGCGGGTGATTTCGTCGAGCGCGCCGAACGGCTCGTCCATCAGCAGCAGGTCGGGGGCGAAGGCAAGGGCGCGGGCGATGGACACGCGCTGCTGCATGCCGCCGGAAAGCTGCCAGGGGAACTTGCGCTCGAAACCCGCCAGCCCGACCAGCTCCAACTGCTCGCGGGCGCGCTGCTGGCGCTCGGCCTTGGGCAGCCCCATGATCTCCAGCGGCAGCATGACGTTGCGCTCCACCGTCCGCCACGGGTAGAGCGCCGGGGCCTGGAAGACATAGCCGTAGGCGCGCTTCAGCCGTGCCTGTTCCGGCGTCATGCCGTTGACCGTCACCTCGCCGGAGGTCGGCTGCTCCAGGTCGGCGACCACACGCATCAGGGTCGTCTTGCCGCAGCCGCTGGGGCCGATCAGCGAGATGAAGTCGCCCTTGGATATCGACAGGCTGACGTCGCTCAGCGCATAGACCGGATGGTCTGCGGCCTGATAGGTCAGGGTCAGGTTGCGGATGTCGACGATGGTGCGCGGCGCCGGTTCGGCGGCCGGCGGAACCAGAGTGAGCGGTGCGGGCTGGGCGGCTGGCACGGCGTTCGTCCCTTCGCGTTGTCGTCTCTCGGGCAGGACGACAGCAAGAAGCGAGCCAAATGGGATGGGTACGGAGTTTCCGAATGGTAGAGTATTGTTATTGCGGAAAGAAAACCTGTCCATCGAGACAGGAACTGACGGATCGGACAGCGTTCTGGCAGGTGTGCTTTTCGAGGGCCGCACAATTTTCGGGCTGAGGGTCTTTCGGTGGTGAATTTTCGGGCAATGGAGACATTCCCTTTGCAGGCCCCTTCCCACCCCTTGCCAGTGCTGCCCCGTCCCCGCTAACTGTTCGGACGGCCGACAAACGCATGGATGCCATGTTCGACAGTTTCCTGCTCGCCTTCACAGCATTGTTCTCCATCGTCAATCCGCTGGCGATGGCGCTGATCTTCAGTCAGGTGACGGCGGACAGCAGTCCGCGCGACCGGGCGCGGCTGGCCGGGCTGGTCAGCCTCTATTCGGCCATCGTCATGCTGACCGCGCTGTGGGCGGGGGCCTATGTGCTGAACTTCTTCGGCGTGTCGATGGCGGCGCTGCGGATCGCCGGCGGTTTCGTCGTGGCCGAACGCGCCTGGGCGCTGCTGACCGCGCCGGAACGCCACGAGGCGCGCAAGCAGGAACAGGCGGCCGGCGACGGCGACCGGCTGGCCGAATCGGCCTTCTTCCCGATGACGATCCCCTTCACCACCGGGCCAGGCACCATCTCCGTCGCCATCGCGCTGGGTTCCACCCGCCCGACGCGCGGGGCCGGCGGGCTGATGGAGTTCTTCATCGGCATGTCGGGGGCGGCGCTGGCGATTGCAGCGTTGATCTGGCTGTCCTACCGCTCTGCCGACCGCATCGTCGCCTTCCTGGGGCCGACGCGGGTCCGGGTGCTGACGCGGCTGTTCGCCTTCCTGCTGTTCTGCGTCGGCGTCCAGATCCTGCTGACCGGTGTCCTGGACGCCTTCCCGCTGCTGTCGCAGAAGGGCTGAGTGCAGATCGTTCAGGCCTTCGGGCGCAGGTCCTGCACCCGCTTGGCCTTGCCGATGGACCGGGCGATGCCGCCGGGCTCGACCACCTCGACGCGGGTGCTGATGCCGATCAGCGACTTGATCGAGTGCTGGAGGTGCCTGGCATGGCCGTCCCACTCCGACGGGTGGATGTCGTCATGCATCTCCACCCGGACGGCGAGGTTGTCCATGTGGCCGTCGCGGGTCACCACCAGCTCATAGTGCGGGGCGAGCGCCGGGATCTTGCAGATCAGTTCCTCGATCTGGGTCGGGAAGACGTTCACGCCGCGGATGATGAGCATGTCGTCGGAGCGGCCGGTGATCTTGTCCATCCGCCGCATGCCGCGCGCCGTCGGCGGCAGCAGCCGGGTCAGGTCGCGGGTGCGGTAGCGGATGACCGGCATGCCCTGCTTGGTCAGCGTGGTGAAGACCAGCTCGCCATAGGAGCCGTCGGGCAGCACCTCGCCGGACTCGGGGTCGATGATCTCGGGATAGAAATGGTCCTCCCAGATCACTGGGCCGTCCTTGGTCTCGACGCATTCCGACGCCACGCCCGGCCCCATCACCTCCGACAGGCCGTAGATGTCGACCGCGTGGATGTTGAAGGTGCGCTCGATCTCCTCGCGCAGCGCGCCGGTCCAGGGCTCGGCGCCGAAGATGCCGACGCGCAGGCTGGTGCTGCGCGGGTCGATGCCCTGGCGGCGCATCTCGTCGGCGATGTTCAGCATGTAGGACGGCGTGACCATGATGATGGTCGGCTTGAAGTCCTGGATCAACTGGACCTGCTTCTCGGTCTGGCCGCCCGACATCGGCACCACGGCGCAGCCCAGCCGCTCCGCCCCGTAATGGGCGCCCAACCCCCCAGTGAACAGGCCATAGCCGTAGGCGATGTGCACGATGTCGTTGCGCGTGCCGCCCGCCGCCCGGATGGAGCGGGCGACGACCTCCGACCACACGTCGATGTCGCCCTTGGTGTAGCCGACCACCGTCGGCCGCCCGGTGGTGCCGCTGGAGGCATGGACGCGGACGATGTCCTCCATCGGCACGGCGAACATGCCGTAGGGGTAGGCACGGCGCAGATCGTCCTTCACGGTGAAGGGGAACAGCGCCAGATCCTTCAGCTCCTTGAAGTCGTCGGGATGGACTCCCTTCGCCTCGCATTTGGCGCGGAAGGACGCGACGTTGGCGTAGGAGTGACGCAGCGACCATGCCAGCCGCTCCGTCTGCATCGCCGTGATCTCGTCGCGGCTGGCGAACTCGTAGCGGTCCATGCCGGCCTTGGTCTGGTTCACGCCGCTGTCGGTCATGATGGACATGGTGCGCTTCTCCCCTTCGTGCTGATCCCCGGCGCTTGGCGGCCGGTATTGCCGGTTTTCGTTCAGACCCGCTCCACCATCATGGCGATGCCCTGGCCGACGCCGATGCACATGGTGCAGAGCGCGCGGGCTGCCTTGCGGTCCTCCAGTTCCATCACCGCGCTGGCGACCAGACGGGTGCCGCTGGCGCCCAGCGGATGGCCGAGCGCGATGGCGCCGCCGTTGGGGTTCACATGCTCGGCATCGTCGGGCAGGCCCAGCATGCGCAGCACGGCGAGACCCTGGGCGGCGAAGGCCTCGTTCAGCTCGATCACATCGACATCGCCGATGGTCAGGCCGAGGCGGGCCAGCAGCTTCTGCGTTGCCGGCGCCGGGCCGATACCCATCACGCGCGGCGCCACGCCGGCCACGGCGGTGCCGACGACGCGGGCGCGCGGGGCCAGGCCATAGCGCTTCACGGCGTCGGCCGAGGCGACGATCACCGCGGCGGCGCCGTCATTGACGCCCGACGCGTTGCCGGCGGTGACGCTGCCGCCCTCCTTGCGGAAGGGGGTGGAGAGCTTGGCCAGCGCCTCCAGCGTCGTGTCGGGGCGGAGATGCTCGTCGGCGGCGATCACCACTGGCTCGCCCTTGCGGCGGGGGATGCTGACCGGGACGATCTCGCGGGCGAGGCGGCCGGACTCCTGGGCACGGCCGGCGCGCTGCTGGCTGCGGACGGCGAAGGCGTCCTGGTCGGCGCGGGAGATGTTGTAGTCGGCGGCGACGTTCTCCGCCGTCTCCGGCATGCTGTCGATGCCGAACTTCGCCTTCATCAGCGGATTGACGAAGCGCCAGCCGATGGTGGTGTCGAAGATCTCCGCCTGCCGGGAGAAGGCGCTGTCGGACTTGCCCATGACGAAGGGGGCGCGGGTCATGCTCTCCACCCCGCCGGCGACGATCAGGTCGGCCTCGCCCGCCTTGATGGCACGGGCGGCCATGCCGATGCTGTCCATGCCGGAGCCGCAGAGGCGGTTGACCGTGGTGCCGGGCACCGTATCGGGCAATCCTGCCAGCAGCGCCGCCATGCGGGCGACGTTGCGGTTGTCCTCGCCGGCCTGATTGGCGCAGCCGAGGATCACGTCGTCGACGGCGGACCATTCGACGCCGGGGTTGCGCTCCATCAGGGCCTTCAGCGGCACCGCGGCGAGGTCGTCCGGGCGCACCGGGGCCAGCCCGCCGCCGTAACGGCCGAAGGGAGTGCGGACGGCGTCGCAGAGGAAGGCTTCACGCATGGGATGCTCCGGGAACGGGGATCACGGTGCCGGCGAGGCGCGCCGACTGGCCGCGGAACAGGCCGACCACCGTGCCGTCCTGGTTGGTGACGGTGACGTCGTAGACGCCGGAGCGGCCGCGCTTGTGCACTTCGCGGCATTCGGCGGTCAGCAGGTCGCCCAGCTTGGCCGGCGCCGGGAAGGTGATGGAGCAGCCCGCCGCCACCGTCACTTCGTTCGCCGCGTTGCAGGCATAGGCGAAGGCGGTGTCGGCCAGGGTGAAGGTCATGCCGCCATGGCCGATGTCGTGGCCGTTCACCATGTCCTTGCGCACGCTCATCGCCATGCGGGCGTAGCCGGGGGCGATCTCCAGCAGCTCGATGCCGTGGGCCTGGGCGCAATGGTCGCGCTCGTACATGCCGCGGCCGACCGCTTCGGCGAGGGATTGGGGGGTGTCGGTCATGCGGAAAGCTCCTTACCCCCTCTCCCCCCCGGGGAGAGGGTTGGGGTGAGGGGGATGCGCGGCGTGGATTCGGCGATGGTGTTGGAGTGTCCGCTGCTTGTTGAGCCACGCGGTGCGACCCCCTCACCCTGACCCTCTCCCCGGGGGGGAGAGGGAATATGGGATGCGGAGATCCTCCGGCGCAGCAAAGCCGACGCGCGGTAGCGGTCCTCGCCGTAGGTGCGGGCCAGGGCGTCGAGCACGGCCAGCACATGGGGCAGGCCGATGCGGTCGGCCCAGGCCAGCGGACCCAGCGGGTAGTTCACGCCCTTGGTCATCGCGATGTCGATATCGACGGCGCTGGCGACCCCCTGCATCGTCGCGTCGGCCGCCTCGCTGGCGAGCATGGCGACGGTGCGCATCACCACCAGACCGGGGGCGTCGTCGATCACCGACACCGCCTTGTCCAGCGCCTGGAACAATCCGGTGGCGACGGCGACCGCCTCGGACGGCGTGCCGTCGGCGGGGGCCAGCGCCACGCGGGTCGCCTTGGCATAGTCCAGCGCCAGATCGAACAGCACCAGCGGAGCGATGCCGTCCTCCGCCGCTCGGGCGGTGGCGGTGCGGCCATCGGTCAACGCCAGGGTGACGCCATCGGCGACGAGCAGGCCGGGGCCGGCGGTTTCCTCGATGGCGATGCCGGCCTCGCGCAGAAGCCCCACCAGCGCAGCGGCGGAGCCGAGGTCACCTTGCACCAGCACGCGGTCAGGTTTGGCGGCCGGTTCGGCGTTGCGCGGCACCGGCTTGGCGGCGCCGGGGCTGTGGTCGTAGAAGCCGCGGCCGGTCTTGCGGCCGAGACGCCCGGCTTCGACCAGCTCCTGCTGGATCAGCGAGGGCTGGAAGCGCGGGTCGCCGAAATAGGCGGCATGGACCGAGCGGGTGACGGCGAAGTTCACGTCATGGCCGATCAGGTCCATCAGTTCGAACGGCCCCATGCGGAAGCCGCCAGCCTCGCGGGCGACGGCGTCGATGGTGGCGGGATCGGCGGCCTGCTCCTGCACCAGCCGCAGCCCTTCGGCGTAGAAGGGGCGGGCGACCCGGTTGACGATGAAGCCGGGGGTCGAGCGGCAGTGCACCGGGCTCTTGCCCCAGGCCTTCGCCGTGTCGAACAGCGTATCGAGCACCGCCGCATCGGTGGCGAGTCCGCTGACGATCTCCACCAGCGCCATCAGCGGTGCGGGGTTGAAGAAATGCAGCCCGGCCAGCCGTTCCGGCCGCCGCACCCCGGCGCCGATCGCGGTGACCGACAGCGACGAGGTGTTGGTGGCGAGGATGGCGTCGGCGCCGACGATGTCCTCAAGCTCCGCGAACAGGCGGCGCTTGACATCGAGGTCCTCGACAATGGCCTCCACCACCAAGCCGGCGGGGGCGAGGTCGGACAGGCCGTCGACGGCGCGCAGCCGGGCTACCGTGGCATCGCGCTCCGCCGCCGTGCGCTTGCCCTTCTCGACCAGCGCTGTCAGGGCCTTGGCGATGGACTCGACGGCGGCCTGCGCGGCGCCGGGGCGGCTGTCGGTCAGCAGGACCGGGTGGCCGGCCTGCGCCGCGACCTGGGCGATGCCCTGGCCCATGGCGCCGGCCCCGACCACCGCGACGGTAACGGAGGGAGCGAGCGCCGCCATCACCGCCCCTCGAACTTCGGCGCGCGCTTCTCAACGAAGGCCGACACGCCTTCGCGATAGTCGTGCGAGCGGCCGGCCTCGCGCTGTAGATCGCGTTCCAGGTCGAGCTGGGTGTCGAGGTCGTTGGCGGAGGAGGCGTTGAGTGCCCGCTTGATCAGCGCCAGCCCATGCGTCGGCTGGGTGGCGAGATGGCGGGCGAGCGCGCCGGCCTCCGCCATCAGCGTGTCGTCGTCCACCGCCTTCCAGATCATGCCCCAGGCTTCCGCCTGCTCGGCCGGGACCTTGTCGCCCAGCATGGCGAGACCCATGGCGCGGGCATGGCCGACCAGACGCGGCAGGGTCCAGGTGCCGCCGCTGTCGGGGATCAGCCCGATCTTGCAGAAGGCCTGGATGAAGCTGGCCGAGCGCGCCGCCAGCACGATGTCGCAGGCCAGCGCGATGTTGGCGCCCGCCCCGGCGGCGACGCCGTTCACCGCGCAGACCACCGGCATCGGCAGGCTGCGCAAGGACCGGATCAACGGGTTGTAGTTGGTCTCGATCGACACGCCGAGGTCCGGACCCTGGGCACCGGGAGCGACGGCACGATCGGACAGATCCTGGCCGGCGCAGAAGCCGCGCCCGGCGCCGGTCAGCAGCAGGCAGCGCACGGACTTGTCGTCGCGCACCTCGGCGACGGCTTCGCGCAGCTCCTCATGCATCGCCGCGGTGAAGCTGTTCAGCCGGTCCGGCCGGTTCAGCGTGATGGTGGCGACGCCGTCGGCGATGTCGAGGAGGATGGTCTTGTCGCTGCTCCCCATTTTCTCGCTCATTGTGCGGCCTCCAGCACCGGGACGCGGCTCTGCACCACGCGGAAGCGGTTGGCGACGAAGGCGAGGTCGCACAGCGCCGCGTTGGCCGCCGGGTTGGCGCCGGTGCCGTGGAAATCGCTGAAGGCCGCCGACTGGTTGACGAAGACGCCGCCGGTGAGGTTGACCGACAGGGCGACGCCGGCCTCGACGAACAGCTCGGTCGCCTGCTCGATCAGCTGCGGATCGGTGCTGTAGAGGCCGGTGGTCAGCGCCCCCTTGGTCCGGGTCAGGCGGGCGGCGCGTTCCAGGCTGTCGGCGGTGCCGTCGGTCTTCACGATGATGGAGATCGGGCCGAACAGCTCATGGCCGTACTTGTCCTCGTCGGCCGCGTCCATGGTCAGGATCAGCGGGGTGCGGATACGGGCGTCGGGGAACCTGGGATGGGCGATGGCGCGCGACGGCAGCACGACGGTGCCGAGCTTCGCCGCCTCGTCGATGCGGGCCAGCGTAGCGTCGGACTGGATGGCGCCCAGCACCTCCACCGCGCGTTCCGGGTCGGACAGGAACTTGTCGACGCCGCCGGCCAGCGCCGAGACCACCTGATCGAAGCTCATGTGCTCAGGCCCGGCCTGGATGCCGTCCCTGGGCACGAAGATGACCTGGGTCGTCGTGCACATCTGGCCGGAATAGAGGCTGAGCGTGAAGGCGAGGTTGCGCACCATGCCCTTGGGGTCGTCGGTGCCGTCGATCACCACCGTGTTGACGCCGGCCTTCTCGGTGTAGACCTGGGCCTGGCGGGCGTTCTGCTCCAGCCAGTCGCCGAAGCCGGTGGAGCCGGTGTAGTCGATCACCGCCACTTCGGGCCGCAGCGCCAGATCCTTGGCGATGGTGTCGCCGATGGCGAGCGTGACGAGGTTGGGGTCGAGCCCGCACTCCGCCAGAACCTCGCGCGCGATCTTTACGGTGATGGCGAGCGGCAGGATGGCGGTCGGGCCGGGCTTGACGATCACCGCATTGCCGGTGACGAGGCTGGCGAACAGGCCGGGATAGCCGTTCCAGGTCGGGAAGGTGGCGCAGCCGATGACCAGCCCGACGCCACGGCCGACCACCTCGAAGCGCTTGTCCATCACCAGCGGCGGGTTCTTGCCCTGCGGCTTCTCCCAGCGCGCCGCCGGAGTCTGGTCGGTCATCGCCTTCCAGCCATAGGCCACCGCCTCCAGCCCGCGGTCCTGGGCGTGCGGGGCGCCGGCCTGGAAGGCCATCATGAAGGCCTGCCCGGTGGTGTGCATCACTGCGTTGGCGATCTCGAAGCTGCGCGCGTTGAGCCTTTTCAGGATTTCCAGGCAGACGCCGGCCCGGCCGTTCGGCCCGGCCTTGCGCCAGCCTGGCATCGCCGCCTTGGCCGCCTTCACCAGCGCGTCGACATCCGACACCGGATAGGTGATGCCGAGGTCGAAGCCGAAGGGCGAGCGCTCGCCACCCGCCGTTCCGGTCACGCCCGGCTGGTCCAGCTCGAAGGGCTTGTCGCGGTAGGCCGCGAAGGCCGCGTCGCCATCCGCCGCCGCCGTCTCGCCATAGGCACGCGGGCTCGGCATTTCGGGGAAGGCCGACCAGTAGGCGCGGCTGCGGCAGGCCTCGACGGCCTTTTGCAGTGTCGCCTCGTGCGTCTCGAACAGGGCTTGCGGTGTGGTGGTCATGGCGGGGCGTTTCCTCGTTGTCGTTGTTGGCTGTCTTTGCTCAGGCGGCGTCGAAGTCGATGACGACCCGTTCGGTCAGCGGGCGCGACTGGCAGGTCAGCACATAGCCGGCCTCGACCTCCCACGGTTCCAGCGAGTAGTTCTCGGCCATCTCGACCTTGCCTTCGCGCACCCTGGCGCGGCAGGTGCAGCAGACACCGGACTTGCAGGAATAGGGCAGGTCGGCGCCATGCCGGTGGGCGGCATCGAGGATGCTCTCGCCGTCATAGGGCAGCGTGAATTCCTTGCGCTTGCCGTCCTGCAGGATGGCGACAGTGGCGGCGTCGGTCGGCGTGTCGGTTGCGGCCTTCTTCACCGCCGGGCGCGCGGACGTCGTGGTGCCGAACAGCTCGACATGGATGTTGGCGGCGGGCGTGCCGCAGGCGGCCAGCGCGTCGCGCACCTCCTCCACCATCGGCTGGGGGCCGCAGAGGAAGGCGGCGTCGATGTCCTCGGCCTTGAGCGGGCCGGCGCACAGCTCGCGCACCAGTCCGGCGCCGATGCGCCCGCCCAGCAGCCCGGCCTCTTCCGGCTCGCGGCTCAGCACATGGTGGATGACCAGCCGGCCGATATAGCGGTTCTTCAGATCCTCCAGCTCCTCCCGGAAGATGATGGAGGAGACGGTGCGGTTGCCGTAGACCAGCACGAAGCGGCTTTTCGGTTCCTGCGCCAGCACGGTCTTCAGGATCGACATCACCGGGGTGATGCCGCTGCCGGCGGCGAAGGCGACATAGGTGCGGGCGGCGTCCGGCGAGAGGGGCGTGTGGAAGCGGCCCATCGGCGTCATCACCTCCAGCACGGCGCCGGGTGCCAGCGACTGGTTGGCGTGGGTGGAGAACAGCCCACCATCGACCTTCTTCACCGCCACCCGCAACTCGCCGTCTCCCACGCCGGAGCAGATCGAGTAGGAGCGCCGCACCTCCTCGTCGCCGATGCGGGTCTTGAGGGTGAGGTACTGGCCCTGGACGAAGCGGAAGCGGTCGGCGAGATCCGCCGGCACATCGAAGGCGATCGACACGGTGTCCGCGGTCTCCCGCCGGCACTCGCGGATGGTCAGCGGGTGGAAGCTGGGGCTGGTCATGGGCTCGGGATCCTTGCGGGGCGGAGGGAGCCTCCGCCGAAGCCACTCAATGGCATTTGAACACGTCGAACGGTTCGAGGCAGGCGTTGCAGGCGTGCAGCGCCTTGCAGGCGGTGGAGCCGAAGCGGCTGATCTGGCGGGTGTCCTCCGATCCGCAACGCGGGCAGGCGATCACCTCGTCCGGCGCGGTCAGCGACCGCTTGCCGGAGGACGGCGGCGGGACGATGCCGACCTCGGCCAGCTTTTCCCGGCCGGCGTCGCTGATCCAGTCGGTCGTCCAGGGCGGGGCGATCACCACCGAGACGCGGGCGTCGAGGCCGGCGCGGGCCAGGGCGGTTTCCGCCTCCATCACGATGACGTTGGTAGCGGGGCAACCGGAATAGGTCGGGGTCAGGGCCACCGACAGACGGCCTTCCGTGTCGGCCGAAACGGCGCGGACGATGCCGAGATCGACGATGCTCAGCACCGGGATCTCCGGATCCATCACCCCGGCCAGCGCATCCCAGGCGGCCCTCACCACCGCATCGGCGCCCGGTTCCGGTCCCCAGCAGCCCACTGCATCCGGCATCTCGCCCTCACCAGTTCGCGTCGGGATAGGCGCGCGGCAGGAACTGCATCTCGGCCAGCAGATAGCCCAGATGCTCGCTGTGCTCGCCGCGGCGGCCGCCCTTCTGCATCCAGCCGTCGGCCGGACGGTCGAGCGTTGCCTCCTCCAGCACTGCTTCGACGCGGGCGGTCCAGGCGGCCTTCAGCTCGGCCGGGTCGGGGACGATGCCGGCGGCGACCAGCGCCTGTTCCGCCTCGTCGCGCTCGAACATCTCGCCGGTGTAGGGCCAGAGCCGGCCCAGCGCGTCGGCGACCCTGGCGTGGCTGACGTCGGTGCCGTCGCCCAGCCGGATCAGCCAGTCACCGCTGTGGCGGACATGGTAGCGCACCTCCTTCACCGCCTTGGCGGCGATGCCAGCCAGCGTCTCGTCCCTGGAGGCGCAGAGGCGCTCATACAGCTCCACCGCCCAGACATCGTGCAGGAACTGGCGGACGATGGTGTGGCCGAAGTCGCGGTTCGGCTGCTCGACCAGCAGGTGGTTGCGGTAGTCGAAGACGTCGCGCCGGTAGGCGAGGCGGTCCTCGTCGCGGCCCTTGCCCTCCAGCTCGCCGGCATAGGTCAGCAGCATGCGCGCATGGCCGACGAGGTCGAGCGCGACGTTGGTCAGCGCGATGTCCTCTTCCAGCTCCGGCGCATGGCCGCACCATTCCGACAGCCGGTGCCCCAGCACCAGCGACGTGTCGCCCAGCCGCAGCGTATAGCCGAACAGGGCATCCTTGAGATCGGTGCTCATCAGATGGTCTTCCGGCTAGATATTTTTGACGTCGGCGGGAATGTCGTAGAAGGTCGGGTGGCGATAGACCTTGTCGTCGGCCGGATCGAACAGGCTGGCCTTCTCCGTCGGGTCAGACGCCGCGATGCTGGCGGCGGGGACCGCCCAGATGCTGACGCCCTCGCCGCGGCGGGTATAGACGTCGCGGGCATTGTCCAGCGCCATGCGGGCATCGGCGGCGTGCAGGCTGCCGACATGCTTGTGCGACAACCCGTTCTTCGGCCGGATGAAGATCTCGAACAGCGGCCAGTCCTTACGGTCCATCGTCTCGTCCCCTCGGAATTCTTGCCCTTGGATTTTTGTTAGCCGGCCTTCTTGAGGGCGCGCTGCTTGCGTTTGGCGGCATGGGCGGTGGCGGCCTCGCGCACCCAGGCGCCGTCGTCCCACACCTTGCGGCGGGCCTCGATGCGCTCGCGGTTGCAGGGGCCGTTGCCCTTCAGGATCTCGTTGAACTCGGTCCAGTCGATGGCGCCGAACTCGTAATGGCCGGTCCCGGCGTTGAAGCGCAGCTCCGGGTCCGGGATGGTCAGGCCGAGGAACTCAGCCTGCGGCACCGTGGCGTCGACGAAGCGCTGGCGCAGCTCGTCGTTGGAGAAACGCTTGATCTTCCAGGCCATGTTCTGGGCGGAGTGGGCGGACTGGTCGTCGGACGGGCCGAACATCATCAGCGACGGCCACCACCAGCGGTTCAGCGCGTCCTGCGCCATCCGCTTCTGTTCCGGTGTGCCCTGGGCCAGCGCCAGCATCAGCTCGTAGCCCTGGCGCTGGTGGAAGCTCTCCTCGCGGCAGATGCGGACCATGGCGCGGGCATAGGGCCCGTAGGAGCAGCGGCAGAGCGGCACCTGATTCATGATCGCCGCACCGTCGACCAGCCAGCCGATGGCGCCGATGTCGGCCCAGGTCGGGGTCGGGTAGTTGAAGATGCTGGAATATTTGGCCTTGCCCGACAGCAGCTGACCGACCAGCTCGTCGCGCGACACGCCGAGCGTCTCGGCGGCGCTGTAGAGGTAGAGGCCGTGCCCGCCCTCGTCCTGCACCTTGGCCAGCAGGGCCACCTTGCGGCGCAGCGTCGGCGCGCGGGTGATCCAGTTCCCTTCCGGCAGCATGCCGACGATTTCCGAATGGGCATGCTGCGAGATCTGGCGGACCAGCGTGCGGCGGTAGCCCTCCGGCATCCAGTCGCGCGGCTCGATCTTCTCCTCGGCGTCGACGCGCTCCTGGAAGCGTCCCTGGAGAGCGGCTTCCTGCTCCGTCACCAGCCGGGGAGACGGTTGAGCACCCTGCTCGGCCTTGGCATCCAAACCCTGCGTGTACATCGGCATCCCCGAGATGGATTGCGCGTCCAGCGAACATTTTCTGAGAGAAAAATATGATACAGATCAACGACTGTAAAGCAGAATTATGTGTCGCTTTTGGGATGGGCGGCGGCGTCAGGGAAAACCGTTATTTTTCAATTTGTTGATTTAAGGAATGACAGTGCATCCCGGGCTGCTGTCCACTGAAAATGCGCGCGCCAGGGCATCCGCCGATACACAGACGGTGTGGTTCTGCGGATTTTGTGCGATGCGGAATGGATAGGCTGAAGAGGGGAAGGCGCTGCCGCCGAAATGACTGATTGGGGCAGTGGGAAAATCCCCCTCACCCTGGGGCGAGAGGGGGATTTGAACGGGTTTGGGCCCCTATGCCTTCGCCCGGTCTTCGCCGTCGGGGCGGACGCCGTTGTGGCCGTTCTGGTGGTGGTGGGCGCCGGAGAAGGCGCGTTCCAGACGGCGCGGGGCGCGGATCAGGTGGAGATACAGTTCGTCGAACTGGCCGACGGAGGCGAGTTGGCGCACGTCGTTGACGGTGATGCGCTGGCCGTTCAGTTCGATCAGGCCGCTGTCGCGCAGACGGCGCAGGGTGCGGTTGATGTGAACGATGCTGAGCCCCAGTGCATCGGCCAGGATCTCCTGCGTCACCGGCAGGACGAAATGGCCGTCGGTCACCATGTTGACGACGCTGAGGCGGCGCAGAAGCTCGACCAGCAGGTGGGCGGTGCGCTCCAGCGCGGTGCGGCGGCCCAGGCTGAGCAGCCGTTCGGCGACGATGGCCTCCTCCCGCGCGCCGGACCAGGCCAGCGCGGCGGCAAGGCGGGGGAAGGACTGGAACAGCTCGCCGATCCGTTCGGGCGGAAAGCTCGCCACCTCGACCGGGGTCAGGGTGGTGACGCTGTGGTCGGCCGATTCGAACAGCGTGCAATACATGCCGATAATGTCGCCGGGCAGGACGAAGTTCACGACCTGACGCCGGCCATCCGGCAAGGCCTTATGGCGGATCGCCCAGCCTTCCCGCATGATCCGCACGTCCCGATATCTTTCGCCCTGCTGGAGAAGATCGGTGCGTGGCGGCTCACGAGCGATTGTCCTTTCCAAATCGGCCAGGTACATCTTTTCCTCATCCGACAGGACGAGGTAGCTGCTCAATTTGAGCCACAGTGGAGTGGGGTCGAGGGCGCGGCTCGCCGGGGCGCGAGTCATGGTCGTCTCTTTGCCTTCTTTGTCCTAATATTGGCGTTTCGATAAACGCGCCTGCAGTTGAGCCGGTTCCGCGTGGTCTCGAACGTTTAGGGTTTTCGGCGAAGGCGGCCACAACATAGGTTAATCGGCCGAATATTTTTCTCGAACGGTCTGTGACGCGCAGCCGACCCCCTTGTTGTTCCCTATGCAATTGGACCTATCGGCGGCAGGGCCGGGCGGGAAGGAAATCCAGTCAGACGGGGGGCATGATGACGGCGGAGGACGGAGCGGCGGGTATGGCCGCTCTCTCGATTTGTGAATCGCTGGTGATTGCCATGGTCGAAAAGGGCCTGCTCACGGCGGAGGAGGCCCGGGGCGTGCTGGAGGATGCGGCAGCCGCCCATCTGCGCCAGGAAACGCCTGGATTGGTGAGCGGGCGTCAGGAACTGGCGGTGCGCGCCATCGAACGGCTGGTCCTGCAGGTGGATGCCGCCGGACATTCCAGCCCCGGGTGACGCCCGGCCGCCGGTGACACTATGGAGGGTCGGCGCGATCAGCCCGGCAGAACAGCCTGATCATGCCGACCGCCGGCTTCGCGTCCGCTCCGCTCCAGAAGGGCATCGCTCAACAGCTGTGCCACCTCCTTGGCGGCGATGGGCTTGTGCAGGATGCGATAACCGCTGGCTTCGGCATCGGCGATGCGTTCCGGCGCGGTGTCGCCGGTCAGCACCACGCTGGTCGGGACCGCGAGGCCGCGGCCGCGCAGGGCAACCTCGACCGCGTGGATGGCTTCCAGGCCGGTGGCCCCGGCCTCCAGCCGGTAGTCGGCGATCACCAGATCGGGCGGACGCTCCTGGTCGCGCAGCAGGCGCAGCGCATGGCCTGCACTGTCGGCCGGCGTCGCCCGCCAGCCGAAATCCTCGATCAGCAGGGTCAACCCTTCGCGAACCAGCGGGTCGTCGTCGATGACCAGGGCGGTGCCGCGCCCCGGCTCCGGCGCCTGTTCGGCCGGCATGGCCGTTGACGGAGCTTCGATGGCCGCAAGGGCCGGGGTGGGAATCTCCAGCGTGAAGCAGGAGCCCCTGTTCGGCCGGGAGGCGACATGCACGCGGTATCCCAGCAGCCGTGCCAGCCGGTCGACGATGGCGAGCCCCAGCCCCAGCCCCTTGCCGCGGTCGCGGGTGGGGTTGGAGACCTGATAGAATTCGTGGAAGATCCGCTCCAGATGTTCGGGCGGAATGCCGATGCCGGTGTCGTAGACCTGGATGCGCAGAACTCCGCGGGCATGGCGGCAGCCCAGCAGGATGCGGCCATGGTCGGTGTAGCGCAGGGCGTTCTCCACCAGATTGCGGATGATCCGCTCCAACAGCGCCGGATCGGCGTTCAGCGTCACGCCGGTGGGGACGCTGCGGAAGGCGACCCCCTTCTCCGCGGCGCGCAGGCTGTATTCGCCCTCCAGCCGGGCGAAGATGGTGCCGAGCGACACCGCCTGCACATTGGGCGACACCGTGCCGGCATCCAGCTTGGAGATGTCGAGGATGGCGTCGAGCAGGCGGCAGAGCGCGTCCATCGATGCCTCGATGCTGCCGACCAGGGCGGCGGCGGGATGATCGCCCAGCCGGATCGCCAGGGCCGAGGTCAGCAGGACCAGCGACTGCACCGGCTGGCGCAGGTCATGGCTGGCCGCCGCCAGGAAATGCGTCTTGGCGGCGTTGGCACGCTCCGCCACCATCAGCGCCATCACCGCTTCCTGGCGCGAGCGTTCCGCCTCGTTGCGGGCGCCTTCCGCCTCGGCGCGGGCCTGCTCGGCGCGCTCGGCCAGCGTGCGCTGGATGGTGATCTCCTCCGCTGCGCGCATCTCGCGCTCGCGCTGGATGCCGGCGATGTGGTCCAGCATGGCGTTGAAGCCGCGCGCCAGGGCCGAGACCTCGTCGTTGCCGCGCACTTTGGCGCGCTGGCCGGTGAAGCCATCGGTGGCGATGGCGCCGGCCAGCCGCTCCAGCTCGCGCAGGGAGCGGGTCATGTGGTTGCCGACGGCGCGGCTGCCGACATAGATCGCCAGCAGGGCGGCCAGCCCCACCATGCCATAGGCGGGCAGCATCCAGGACAGCAGCGTGGAGGTCGGCGTTTCCGGCGCCTCCAGCCGCAGTGTCAGCCCGAGATTGGCCAACCGTTCCGGCACGGTCAGCGGCACCGTCACCGTCATCATGTCGGGTGGCACCGGCGCCGGCGGCTCGCCGGCGAAGAGAAGCTCCGCCTCCGGATGCAGGACCAGGGAGTCGAGCGGCACCTTGTAGAGCAGCGCCCCCTCCGGCGATTGGGTGCGGGAGTAGGCCAGCATCTCCGCCGCCAGCAGGAATTGCGTGTCGCCCTGCTGCACCACGCGGGCGGCGGGCTTGCCGGTAGCGACGGTGGCGCGCAGCCAGGCCATGTCGGCGGGTGCGATGGCCAGCGGAGCGGCATGGCGGCCGTTGTCGGCGATCGGCTCCCCTTCGAAATCGGTGAAGACCAGCGCCACCGGCACGCTGGCGATGTGGTTGAAGCTGCCGAGGAAGGGGATCAGGTAGGTTTCCTTGCCGGCGGAATCGACCAGGGCGGTGGCGAGCACGCTGTTGTTCGCCAGTTCGCGCACCGTCGTCACCAGCGTGTTCAGCAGCCCTTCGGTCTGGCGGGCGGCGAGGCTGGCGTTCGCCTCCACATTGGCATGGTGCTGGCGTGCCAGATGGCGGCTGGACACCACATACAGGCTGGCGCCGATCAGGATGGCGATCAGCACGCCCAGCATCAGCGACACCAGCGCGAAGCGGCGGGCCAGCCGGCCGGAGGTCAGCATCCGCTGGGCGGCGCGCGGGACGGTGCCGTAAACCGGCGGATCGATGGGGGTGGGATCGGTCATCTGTTCTCAATCCACCGGGACCAGCACGCCGTCGGCGCGGAAGCGGGTCATCAGCAGGTCGTCAGGGCCAAGCGCCTCGTGCCGGCCGGGGGCGAAGGGGCGGTCGAAGTCGCGGGTCACGCCGCGATAGGGGCCGACCTGTTCCAGTGCGTCGCGCACGGCGGCACGGTCGGTGGTGCCGGCGCGGTCGATGGCCAGCGCCAGGATGCGGGTCAGGTCGTAGGCGTGCAGGAAGCCGACCGGCGACACGATGTCCTCCGGCCGGCGGATGCCGAACAGCCGCCCGGCGGTCTCCAGCACCGGGGCCAGCCGGTCCGGCGGGATGCGGAAGGGGCTGACCGTCTGGATCACGGTGAAATCGACCTCATGCAGGGCCGGTCCGGCCTGCCCGGCGAAATCGCCGCCGGTGACGCCCCAATGGCTGAGAATCGGCAGCCGCCGCTGCGGCGGCAGGGCCGCCACCTCGCGCACCAGAACGGCGGCCTCGTCGTCGTTGGCGACCAGCAGGATCGCCTGGGCGCCGGCCTCGGCGAGCGCCTGATACTTGTCGATCAGCGAGCGGTCGCGCCAGTTGTACCAAGCGGTACCGGCCAGATCCGGGACCTTGCGGCCGGCGAGATAGCGATTGGCGGCCTCCAGGTTGGAACGGCCCCAGGCGGTGTTGGTCAGCAGGAGGCCGATGCGGGTCAGGCCCCGGTCGGCGGCGCGCTTCAGCAGGAAGGGCATCGCCAGACTGTCGCGCAGCGACAGGCGGAAGATGTAGTTGGGCTCCATCCCGTTGTCGACGATGGCGTCGGCCGACGACCAGGGGGCCAGGAACAGCGTGCGGGTCTGCTCCAGCACCGGCAGCTCCTCGATCACCACCGGGCTGAACCGGCCGCCGAACACGGCGATCAGGTCGGGGATGGTGGCCAGTTCCCGGATGTTCTTGATGCCGCGGGCGGAGATCGACCGGTGTTCGCGCGTGATCAGTTCCAGCGGCCGGCCGCCCAGCACGCCGCCCTGGCGGTTGACGTCGTCGATGGCGGTCAGGATGCCGCGTTCGATGGATTCTGCCGAGGTGCTGTTGGTCAGCCCGAATTCCCCGTCCAGCGCCAGCACCACAGGCTCCCCGGCCGGTTTCGGGGCCACCTGCGCGGCAACCGGCATCGCCGCAAGCGAAAGTGCTGCGGCAAGCAGAAAAAGGACCGGCCGGAGTAGGCGAAGGACTGCGATAAACATTGACCGTCGTTCGAATGGATCGGCGGACGGAAGAGGGGCTCCCGCGCACGCAACGCGGCACTATGGGTGGGCGGAAGCGGTGGGGTCAATCTGCCCTTCGGCAGAGCAAAGCGTCCGGAGGACATGGCCCATAGCGGCAGCCTAACCATTGGCGGAGCACGTTATTATCTGCACCGGCACGCTTGCCGCCGATGAGGCGCCGCCCGGCGGTGGGCGGCACCTCCCCCCGGCAATCAAAGCAGCTTGGCGGTCAGGCTGATCTGGGTGCCGGCCAGCGCCTTCGACACCGGGCAATTGGCCTTGGCGCCGTTCGCCTGTTCCTGGAAGGCGGCCTCGTCGATGCCGGGGATTTCGGCCTCGCACTCCAACTCGATCCGGGTGATGGCGAAGCCGGCGCCGGCCTTCTCCAGATGCACCTTCGCAGTGGTGTGCACGCGGGTCGGCGTGTGGCCGGCCTGGGCGAGCCCGGCCGACAGCGCCATGGAAAAGCAGCCGGCATGGGCCGCCGCGATCAGCTCCTCCGGATTGGTGCCCTGGCCGTTCTCGAAGCGCGACGGGAAGGAATAGCTGCCCTCGAAGGCGCCGCTGCCCAGCCGCATCTTGCCGCTGCCCGATTTCAGGTCGCCGCGCCATTCGGCATCCGATTGCCGCATCGCCATGATGGTGTCTCCCCATTTCAGTTTCGACCATGTCGGTTTTGTCCGCCCGGCCGCAAGGCGCGGAACGGGCCGCTCATGACCTAGATCCCGGACCGGGCGCCGCCAGCGGCCTAGCCGTTTGGAGAGGGATGCCCCTCCATGCCTATCTATGCGCCAACCGGCCCAGAGCTTGGACAGTCAGTGGGCGATGCTCATCCTTTGATCCTGCATTTTCAGACGATTGGATGTCGGCCCGCATTTTGCGTCTTGGTCCCCGGGGAAGGGGCCGACTCCAAAGGACCGGCCCCTTCGACTGATTTCCCTGCAGGAGGGCAGCAATGGCCAGGACCGTCTCGAACCGCGATCAGTACGCAGCCGCAAGTTTCGTGCTGGTGACGCGTTTCCGGCGCATGCGGGAACTGGAGCAGCTGCGCGCCGTCTGCGGTTTCGTTTCCACCGTGTCCGGCTTCGTCCATGAACTCCAGAAGGAGCGGGGATTGTGGAACCTGCGGCTGACCAGCGGCGATGGCCGCGTCGGCGGGCAGATCGCCATCCGGATCGATGCCCAGATGGCGCTGTGCCGGCAGCGTGAGCAGGAGATGCTCGCCGCCCTGGCCGGGCTCGACCGCATCGCCCATGGTCCGGCACTGTTCGGTGCCATCCGGCAGGCCATGGCGGAGGTGGACGCACTGCCGGATCTGCGGGACCGTGCCGGCCGGAACGAAGTGTCGGCGCGGGAGATGTTCGCCGCGCTGTGCGTCCTGGTCGGACGCCTGCTGGCCATCGTGTCGGCGGCGGCCGACGCCGTGACCGACCCGGCCGTCTCGCAGGCGCTGATCGCCACCTTCAACCTGATGCAAGGCAAGGAGCAGGCCGGGCAGGAACGGGCGACCGGTGCCGGCGGACTGTCGGTCGGACGGTTCGAGCCGGCGCAGCACCGGCGTTTCCTGGCCCTGATCGCCGCACAGGAGCGCTGCTTCGAGACGGTGTCGCAGACCGCGACGCCGTCCCGTGCTGCCGTGCTGCGGGACCTGCTGGCGGATCAGGCCGAATTCGAGCGGATGCGCATGGCGATGCGCAAGGATGGTCTGGCCGGGAGTGTCGCCGGTTTCGACGCGCCGTCCTGGTTCGCCGCCGCCACTCGGCGGGTCGACGGGCTGAAGGCCGTGGAGGACGCGCTGGTCGCCGATCTGGAGGCGATCTGCGGGACGGCGCTGGCGGAGGCGCGCCGGGAGTTCGTCCGGCCCTTCGACGGCGTGGCGGTGCCGGTGCGCCTGATGATGTGGTGGACGCGCCGTGCTTTGCTGGCGGAGGCGCGGCGTGCGGAACGGGTCGGCCGCGCCATGGCGCCGGTGGCCGGCCGGCTGCTGGACGTGGCTAACGCGCCGTCCTGGGTGCTGGAGGCCGCGCGGCGCTTTCGCGACGGGCCGGATGCCACCGCCTCGCTCGCCGACCAGCAGCAGCGCGAACGGGCCCTCGCCGAGGAGCGGCAGCGCAGCATGGAGGATGCCCTGCACAGCTTCGGCAGCAGCAGCGACGGCGCCCTGTCCACCATGACGGCGATGGCGGCCCGCATGCACCACAGCGCAAGCCGGATGTCCGATCTGGCGGGCGAGAACAGCCAGCGGTCGCTGAGCATGGCGGGGGCATCGCGCCAGTCGCTGGACGGCGTGCGGACCGTCGCCACCGCGGCGGAGGAATTGAGCGCCGCCATCCGCGACATCAACCGCCAGACCGAGGAAAGCCTGCGCATCACCAGTGCTGCGGTGGCGGAGGTGGAAAGCACCGGCACCATCATCGGCGGCCTCCAGGACGCCGCCAACCAGATCGGCAAGGTGGTGGAACTGATCGCCGGCATCGCCGGACAGACCAACCTGCTGGCGCTGAACGCCACGATCGAGGCGGCGCGGGCGGGGGAGGCCGGCAAAGGGTTCTCGGTTGTGGCGGGGGAAGTGAAGACGCTGGCATCCCAGACCGCCCGCGCGACGGAGCAGATCGCCGGTCAGGTCACCGGCATCCAGGACGCGGCCCGGGCGGCGGTGGGCACGATCGACACCATCCGCGGCACCGTCGGCAGCATGAGGGACATCGCCGCCCGCGTCGCCGCCGCCCTTGCCCAGCAGGAGGCGGCCACGGAACGCATCGCCACCACCATCCAGCAGGTCGCGGCGGGTGCCGAAACGGTGTCGGTCATCGTCGACGGCGTCGCCGCGGCGGCCGACGACACCGGTTCCATGGCCGGTCAGGTGCTGGAGGCCGCCCGCGACCTGGACATGCTGGCGCGCAGCCTGCGCGACGACCTGACGGGGTTTATCGCCACGGTGCGGGCGGCGTAAACGGAGAGGCGTGACGGCTCACGCCTCCTGGACGGTCTCGATTTCCGACAGATCGGACAGGCGGCGGGCCAGCCGTTCGGTGCAGCGCACCTCCAGGATGCCGAAGCCGGCGTTGGGGGCGATGGCGTGGAGGTCGCCGGCCATGCCGTTCTCGCTGGCCAGCCGCCGCACCCGCTCCACCATCGCGTCGCGTTCCGGCCGGCCGGGGCGCAGGCCTGGCAGCGGGCGGGTGAAGTGCAGCTTGTAGCGCTTGAAGATCGAGGGGGCCATTCTGCTCACGGAAGCCGGCTTACGGGTGCGAAGTGGGGGCGGCCCCTGGGAATGAGGTCCGCGGGCGCCGTCCCCCGGATCTCGCACAGGCCGGCGGTGCGATGCCAGACTTACTTCTTGGGCTCGACATTCTCCGCACCGGCGCGGGTGCCGCCGAAGCGGTCGGCGCCCTTGGCGTCGGGGACGTCCGGCTTCTTGTGGTTGCCAGTGTTCTGCTCGCCGTCGGTGTGGCGGACGGTCTGTTCGGTGTGGGGCTGCTTGTTCTGCTGGTTGTGGGGCTGGCCGGGCATCGGGGGGTTCTCCCTTTATATAAGGTGTCCCCCGTTAACCGGATCAGGCCGCTTTGGTTTCAGGCGCCGTCACCGTTGCCGTGCGATTGCCTGCGCCACGGCCATCCACCGCTCCTCCTCGTCCATCCCCCCATCCTCGTTGCGCAGGGTGCGCAAGGGGGGCCAGACGCCGAGCCGGCTGGAGCGGCGCAGGGCGAAGAAGCGGTCGAGTTCCTCGCGGGTCGGCAGCCGGTCGTCCTTGCGCTGGTTGCAGCGGCGGTGCGCCAGCACGACGTTGGCCGGATCGTCGATCCCGCCATAGGCCTGGGGGATCAAATGGTCGAAGGTGGCCTTCGCTCCCACCGGCCCGTCGCAGAAGAAGCAGCGCCCGCCCTGCTGGACGTCCATCAGTCTGGTGTCGTCCGGCGTGACGGGCATGGCGCTCTCCTGTTGATCGGCGGGGTTACAGGTCGCGCTCGACGCTGCCCCACAGGTCGTACTCGTCGGCATGCTCGATGGTGACGTCGACCATGTCGCCCGGCTTCAGGCTGGTCTCGCCGTTCAGGAAGACGTTGCCGTCGATCTCCGGTGCGTCGGCGTAGGAGCGGCCGATGGCACCGTCCTCGTCGACTTCGTCGATCAGCACGCCCAGCGTGTAGCCGACCTTCTGCTGGAGCCGTTCGGCGCTGATCGCCTTCTGCGTCTCCATGAAGCGCTCCCAGCGCTCCTGCTTGACCTCCTCCGGGACGGCGCCGGGCAGGTCGTTGGCGGTCGCACCCTCGACCGGCTCGTACTTGAAGCAGCCGACGCGGTCGAGCTGGGCCTCCTTCAGCCAGTCCAGCATGAACTGGAAGTCCTCCTCCGTCTCGCCGGGGAAGCCGGTGATGAAGGTGGAGCGCAGCACCAGATGCGGGCACTCGTCGCGCCATTTGCGGATGCGGTCCAGCTGCTTTTCCTGGGCGGCGGGACGGCGCATCGCCTTCAGCACGGTGGGCGAGGCATGCTGGAACGGGATGTCGAGATAGGGGAGGATCCTGCCCTCCGCCATCAGCGGGATGACCTCGTCCACATGCGGGTAGGGGTAGACGTAATGCAGGCGGACCCACAGGTCGAAGTTCGCCAGCTCGTTGCACAGGTCGAAGAAGCGGGTGCGGACCTCGCGGTCGTACCATTGCTCCGTCTTGTACTTCACGTCGACGCCATAGGCGCTGGTGTCCTGCGAGATGACCAGCAGTTCCTTGACGCCGGCGACCGCCAGCTTCTCCGCCTCGCGCAGGACCGAATGGATCGGCCGGCTGACCAGATCGCCGCGCAGGGACGGGATGATGCAGAAGCTGCAGCGGTTGTTGCAGCCTTCGGAAATCTTCAGGTAGGCGTAGTGGCGCGGGGTCAGCCGCAGCCCTTCCGGCGGCACGAGGTCGGTGAAGGGGTTGTGCGTCGGCGGCACGGCGTCATGCACCGCGCTGACCACCTGTTCATACTGGTGCGGACCGGTGACGGCCAGCACGTCGGGGTGGATTTGCCGGATCATGTCCGATTCCACGCCCATGCAGCCGGTGACGATGACCCGCCCGTTTTCCTTGATCGCTTCGCCGATGGCGTCCAGCGACTCCTTCTTGGCGCTGTCGAGGAAGCCGCAGGTGTTGACCAGCACGACGTCCGCGCCGTCGTAGCTGGGGGAGATCTCGTACCCCTCCGCGCGCAGGCGCGTCAGGATACGCTCTGAATCGACGAGCGCCTTCGGGCAGCCGAGGCTGACGATGCCGACCTTCGGGGCGCCCATGGTCTGGGCGGCGGCCGGCGATGCGGACTTCGGAACGGGGGATGTGGTCATCGCGCGCGTATACCGCCGAATCGAAGATTACGCCAGTGAAACATGGCGACGAAACGACCGAAGCATGGCGGCCATACCGGATTCGCCTGGGAATGCCGGGGCTTCGGGGACTTCCGATCCTTATCCATCCTTTCGCCAAGCTCAAGCCGATGCGACAATTTGCAACAAAAGGATGAAGTGTTCCAGGTTCCGTTTTCTGTTCGATCCCGCTATTATATATGACGATCTCATGATCGAAGTGGCTGCCGCCTTACAGCGATAGCTGCCTGCCTTTTGATGCGCCCATCGTATAGCCACTAAACTTTATAGAGTGGAAAAAATGGACTTCGCAAAAGTGCGCGGCGTTGCTGCGGGCCGGACGTCGATCGGAGCCGGATCCATCGGAGCCGCCATGGACTTCGCCGAACCGGATCATGCGGGTGCCGCCTCGCCGCAGGCCATTGCCGACGTGATGCTGCAGATCGCCCACATCGCCGACAGCCTTGGCTACACCCATGGGCTGAAGCCGTCGCAGTGGACGGCGCTTCGCTATTTCGCCGGTGCCAACAACAGCCAGCGCACCGTGTCGGCCTTTGCCGATTTCCACGCCACCACCCGCGGGGCCGCCTCGCAGATGGTCGAGGTGCTGGTGGGCAAGGAGCTGCTGGTCCGTGTCCCGGTTCCGGAGGACCGCCGCGTCACCCAGCTGCACCCGACGCCGAAGGCGCTGGAACTGCTGCGCCACGACCCGCTGAACGACTTCGCCGGCGTCATCGCCGGGCTGCCGGACGACGACCAGTACAAGCTGGCCGAAACGCTGACCAGCCTGCTGCGCGGCCTGCTGGAAAAGCGGCAGTCGGTCTGACCGCCGTCAGGGCTTGCTGCAGGCCGCGACCGCCGCCTGCAGCCCGCGCTGATCGCGCTCGCTGAGGCGGTTGGCGACGAAACCCTCCCATAGTCCGTTGCGCGCCAATTCGGACTGAACGCAGCCGCAGTTGGCGGTGCAGGTGGTCCTCGCCACGCCGGCGCGCTCGCAGCTCGCCACGCAGGACGCCTGGAAACTGCGCACGGCCAGCGTCTCCGCCGGCATCAGCTGCGCCACGGCCCAGGCAATCCCGAACAACAGCGGCTGGTGCAGCAGATAGACGGCAAGGCTGTGCCGTCCGGCGAAGGCGAGCAGCCGCCCGGCGTGGCCGGTCACCGCAACGCCCTGCCCCAGTCCCGGCCACAGCCGGCCAAGTCCGATTCCGGCCAGAACACCGCCGATCCAGGGCAGAAGCGGGACGAAATCGTTGGAATCCGGCGCCACAGTCGTCAGTCCGATCCAGCGGAGCCAGGGGCTGTCGAACAGCGGGAAGGATTGCGTCGTCCCGACCAGCACCGCCGCGACCGCCGCCGCCAGGGTCACAATGGCAGGCAGGCGGACAAAGCCGAGGCCGATGACGCTCGCCACCGCGATGTGGTGGAGCACGCCGAAGAAGATCGGGCTGTCGGGGAACAGGGCATAGGAGGCCGCCGACACCGCCGCGGCCCCCGCCGCCACCCGTCCCAGCCGGCGCAGGAAGCGTCCGCCATCCAACCCGTCGCGGGTCGCCAGCACCAGCCCGATGCCGGCCAGCAGCAGGAAGCTCGACAGGATCACCGTGCGGGCGGCCAGCCACAACGGGTTGTCCAGCAGATCGAAGCCGGCAAGGCCGAAATAGGTGGCGTCCCAGCTGCCGTGATAGGCCGCCATCGCCAGCAGCGCCAGCCCGCGCGCCACGTCGATCGCCGGGCGGCGGCCAGCCCGTGCGAGCCCCCGTGCCGGCGTGATGCCGATTGCGCTCATGATCCGGTCATTCCCACCCCGAAAATCCACCCCTCCTGCCGCCGCGCAATATCGTCCAACCCCGGCGGAGCCCAGGCCTGCGGCAGTCCGGCGAGCCAGCGCAGGCCGGCGGCCGACACCAGCGCGTCGCTGTCATGGTCGCTGACCGGCCCGGCCCGCTCCAGCGGCTGCGAGCCCAGCCGGCGCAGCGCCTCGTCCATTTCGGCACCGTCGCGGATCTTGCGCTGGCCGAAGCCGGTGTGTTTCAGGAACAGGCGGGGGTAGATCTCGACCATCACGCTGGCGCCGGGCGCTGGTTCCTCGAAGGGCCAGACCGTCAGCCGGCCGGGCAGGGCGGCCCGCAGGGCACGCAGCACCCGCATGCCGGCCAGCGCACCCTTGCCAACCTGACGCGAGCCGATCAGCTTGTAGGGGCTCTGCGGGTGGCCCAGCCCGTCGGCGCGGCAGGCCCATTCGGTGGCGCGGTGCGGATCCTGGTACCAGTCCGGCTGCGGTCCGCCATGCCAGAAACCACCCCCGTGCAGCGGATGGCTGGCGAAGGGACCGCCGCCGAAGTCGGGCTCCGCCGCGCAGACCTCCTCGACCGCATCCCACAGGTCGAAGGCGGTCGCCTGCCGGCCAGGAAAGCCGCATGCCGCTACCGCGAAGGGCAGGGAGAAGGCGCAGTCGATGCCGACGAGCGCCGGTTCGCGGGGCAGTTCCGCGCACAGCCACCCGAACACCGCCGTCCGTGACCACCAGCCCCCCGGTCCTTCTACCAGTCGGGGGGCGGCATCGCCCGCCTTGCACTCCGCCACGGCGATGCCGGCATAGCGCTTGCCGCGGGCACCGGACCAGTCGATGGCGATGAAGCGCCCGAAGGCGGGCGCCGCCGTTTCGATCAAAGTTCGGCCACCTCCACCACGCCCGGCACCGCTTTCAGGGCGGAACGGCTCTGCGCGGTGATGGTGTAGCTGCCGGGCAGCTCGATCTCGATTTCCTTCAGCGGATCGACCTCCACCAGCACATTGATGCGGCTCTTGCCGCGCGACAGCCGGTCGAGCGTGGCGCGCAGATGTTCGATCGGGCCGGGGTCGCGCAGGACGACGCGCAGGCCGGCGCTGACCGAGGCGACGGCCTCTTCCAGCGGCCTGATTTCCTGGCAGGTCAGCCGGACCTCTTCGCCGTTCAGCTGGGCGTCCACCGTCATCAGCACCGGACGGCCGGGTTCCAGCAGGTCGCGGTTGGCGGCCAGCACTTCGGAGAACAGGGTTACCTCATAGCCGCCGGTGGCGTCCGACAGCTCGACGAAGGCGAAGCGGTTGCCGGACTTGGCGGTCTTCTCCTTCTTCGACACGACGATGCCCGCCATCTTGTAGCGGGTGGAGCCGCCCTTCGCGATAGCGGTCTGGAGTTCGGCCGAGCGAACCACCTTCATGCGGCCGAGCGGGCCGGAATAGGCGTCCAGCGGGTGGGCCGACAGGTAGAAGCCGATGGCGCCGAACTCGTGCTTCAGCTTCTCCAGCGGTTCCCAATCCTTGACCTTGGGCATCTCGGGTTCGGGCAGGCCGCCGCCTCCGCCTCCGAAGAGGTTGCCGATGCCGCTGTCGCGCTCCGCCGCCTCCGCCTGGGCGTAGCGGATGATGGTCTCCAGCGCGGCATGGACCTGGGCGCGGTTGGGGTTCAGCCCGTCGAAGGCGCCGGCACAGGCGAGATTCTCAAGCTGGCGCTTGTTGATGGTCTTCAGGTCGAGCCGGCGGGCGAAGTCGAACAGGCTCTTATACGGGCCGTTCTTCCGTCGCTCCTCCACCACCGCCTTCATGGCGGGCAGGCCGACGCCCTTGACGGCGGCCAGCGCGTAGCGCACCGCCTTGGTCCCGTCGGTCAGCTGCTCCACCCCGAAGATGGAGTCGGATTTGTTGATGTCCGGGGTCAGCAGCTTGACGCGCAGGCGCGCCAACTCCTGGCGGAAGACGTTCAGCTTGTCGGTGTTGCCGAGGTCGAGCGTCATCGACGCCGCCATGAACTCCACCGGGTGGTTCGCCTTCAAGTATGCCGTGTGGTAGGCGACCAGGGCATAGGCGGCGGCGTGCGACTTGTTGAAGCCGTAGCCGGCGAACTTCATGACCTGATCGAAGATCATGCTGGCCAGATCGGCCTTCACGCCGCGCGCCTCGGCGCCGTCGCAGAAGATCTTGCGCTGGTTGTCCATCTCCTCCTTGATCTTCTTGCCCATGGCGCGGCGCAGAAGATCGGCGCCGCCCAGCGAATAGCCGGACAGCACCTGGGCGATCTGCATGACCTGTTCCTGGTAGATCATGATCCCGAAGGTCTCCTTCAGGATGCCTTCCAGGCTGTCATGCATGTAGTCGGCTTTTTCCTCGCCGTTCTTCACCCGGATGTATTTCGGGATGTTGTCCATCGGGCCGGGACGGTAGAGCGACACCAGCGCGATGATGTCCTCCAGCCGGTTCGGCTTCAGCCGGCGCAGGACGTCGCGCATGCCCGAGCTTTCCAGCTGGAACACGCCGGTCGCCTCGGCACGGCTGAGCAGCTGGTAGCTCTTCTCGTCGTCCAGCGGGACGGTGGTCAGATCCGGCTTCCCGGGGATCAGGTCGACCGCCGTCTTCAGCACGGTCAGCGTCTTCAGACCCAGGAAGTCGAACTTCACCAGACCGGCCTGTTCGACATATTTCATGTTGAACTGGGTGACCGGCATGTCCGACCGCGGGTCTCGGTAGAGCGGAACCAGTTCCTGCAAGGGCCGGTCGCCGATCACCACGCCGGCGGCGTGGGTCGAGGCATGGCGGTAGAGGCCCTCCAGCTTCAGCGCGATGTCGATCAGGTGGCGCACGGTATCGTCGCCGTCGCGCGCCTGCCGCAGCATCTCCTCGCTGTCCAGCGCCTGCTGGAGCGTCACCGGGTTGGCCGGGTTGTTCGGCACCATCTTGCAGATCTTGTCGACCTGCCCGTAGGGCATCTGCAACACGCGGCCGACGTCGCGCAGCACGGCGCGCGCCTGGAGCTTACCGAAGGTGATGATCTGGGCGACGCGGTCGTAGCCGTACTTGTTCTGGACGTAGCGGATGACCTCTTCGCGGCGGTCCTGGCAGAAGTCGATGTCGAAGTCGGGCATCGACACGCGTTCCGGGTTCAGGAAGCGTTCGAACAGCAGGCCGAAGCGCAACGGGTCGAGGTCGGTGATGGTCAGCGCCCAGGCGACGACGGAACCGGCACCCGAACCGCGGCCCGGGCCGACCGGGATGTCGTGGTTCTTCGCCCATTTGATGAAGTCCGACACGATCAGGAAGTAGCCGGGGAACTTCATCTTGACGATGACGTCCAGCTCGAACTCCAGCCGCTCGAAATAGGTTTTGCGGGTCTCCGCCCGCTGCTCCGGCGTCATCTCCGGGGTGTAGACGACCTTCTCCAGCCGCTCCTCCAGCCCGGCGCGCGACTGGGCGCGCAGCTCGTCGTCCTCGGTCCGGCCGCCTTCGCAGGCGAAGGGCGGCAGGATCGGCTTGATCGGCTTCAGCAGGAAGGAGCAGCGCCGGGCGATGGCGACCGTGTTGTCCAATGCCTCCGGCAGATCGGCGAACAGCAGCCGCATATCCTCCGCCGACTTGAACCGGTGGTCGGGGGTCAGGCGGCGGCGGTCCTCCTGGCTGAGATAGGCACCCTCGGCGATGCAGAGCAGCGCGTCGTGCGCCTCGTACATGTCCGCGGTCGCGAAATAGCAGTCGTTGGTGGCGACCAATGGCAGCTCGTGCTGGTAGGCGAGGTCGATCAGCGCCGGCTCGATGGCGTTCTCCACCGCGGCGAAATGGCCGCGCCCGCCCTCGTGCCGCTGCAATTCGACATAGAGGCGGCCGGGGAACAGCCGCTTCAGACGCTCCAGAACGTCGAGCGCCAGATCCTTCTGCCCCTCGTGCAGCAGCCGGCCGATCGAGCCGCCGGGACCGCCGGTCAGCGCGATCAGTCCGGCCGAATGGCCTTCCAGCGCGTCGAGCGTCACCTGGGGGCCGGCAAGCGGGTCCGACTCCAGGAAGGCCTTCGACACCAGCGCCGTCAGATTCCGGTAGCCCTCCTCGTTCTGGCAGAGCAGGACGAGCTGGTCGGGGGTGGCCGCCGCCTTGCCGGGCAGGCCGGGCTTGGTCTGGGCCGGGCCGACGCGGGTGATGCCCAGCACGGTGCCGATGATCGGCTGCACGCCGGCATCCGATGCCGCCAGCGCGAATTCCAGCGCGCCGAACAGGTTGCCGGTATCGGTGACCGCGACGGCCGGCATCTGCTGTTTCAGGCAGAGCTTGACCAGCTCCTTCACCTTGATCGCACCTTCCGACAGCGAATAGGCGGAATGGACGCGCAGGTGGATGAAGTCGGCGTGGGGCATGGCAACCGGAGGCTTGCTTGCTACAGGGCCCCTGGTTCTAGCACAGCCGGAACGGTTCCCGCGACGGTCGCGCGGGGGCATGCGAACGTGGTATGGAAGTCGCCGCATCACGTTCAGGGATGGGGAGGACGCCGCGATGGATCGGCAGCAACCTGCACCCGTCGTCCGACTGCGGCCGGCCTTTCGGGACCGCCGTACCGTCCGGGCGGCGACGCCTTCGGCCCTGCTGACCGGGGCCCTGCTGACCGGCCTGGCGCTGGCGCTGTCCGCCTGCGAGACCGTGCCGCCGGCGCCGGTCGCAGCCCCGCCCGCGGCCGGGCTGCCGGACGGGCCGGTCAGGCCCTTCAGTTCCGGCAAGGGCTGGACCGTCACCATCCATACGCCTCCCGGCGGCAAGGGCTTCTGCGTTGCCGAGCGCGGAATTTCGGTCGGCCAGAACGCCGCGCCGCGCCTGACCTTCCGCACCGCCGCCGCCGAATCGGGCTTCATCCTGTCAAGCTTCACCCCGTCGGACAGCGGGGCGATGGTGAAGCCCGGCGAACGCTATGACCTGACCGTCACGACGGACCTGGGGTCGCGCCTGTCCTTGAGCGCCCGCGGGCTGCCCAACGGCAGCCTCCATGTCGCCGTGCCGACCAAGGGCTATCTGGAGGAGATGGAACCGCTGGCCCGTGCCCACCGCGTCAGCTTCCGCAGCAGCGGGTTGGGGGATCTCGGCACGATGCTGCTGTCGGGATCGTCCTGGGCGATCAACGCATCGGACGAATGCCGGATCCTGCATGCGGAGTCGTGACGGACGGATGCGCAACCACGGCCTGTCGAAGGGAAGAGCGAGACGATGAAGAGACTGTTCGTCGTGGCGGTGGCTCTGGCCGCCGTTCTGGTCCAGCCGGTGATGGCCCAGCCGGCGACGGCACAGGAGGCGGTCGTGCCCGCCGGCGATGCCGAGGCGCTGTTCACCAGCCCCGACCCGGTGCTGAACGCCAACAAGCAGGTGGTTTACGGCATCATCCGCGATCTGCTGGAGGCCGGGCATTGGGAGATGGCCGACCGCTATCTCAGCGAGGGCTACATCCAGCACAACCCCAACGCAGCCAGCGGCCGGGCCGCCGTGGTGGAGTACTTCACCAAGGTGCGTCAGGTGAAGCCGCAGCCGATCCCCGCCAGGCTGAAGACGCCGATCGTCAGCGTAACGGCCGAGGGCGATCTGGTCGTCGTGGCCTATCCCCGTCAGGTCAAGGACCCCAAGCATCCGGCTGGCGACTACAGCACCACTTGGTTCGACATGTGGCGCATCCGGGACGGCAAGGCGGTCGAACACTGGGATCCGGCCCTGTTGCCATAGGCCACGCCGGTCTTCGCGCGGCAGCCCTGCGGCCCGCGCAGGGTGGCGATGGATTGACCCTTCGGTCAGCCAGCCGCTAGCTTTCCCACCATGCGCGCTTCCCACATCCTGCTCGCCGTGGCGGTCGCCGCCGTCTGGGGCTTCAATTTCGTCGCGATCAAGGTCGGATTGCGCGATTTCCCGCCGCTGCTCTTCTCCTGCCTGCGCTTCGCGCTGGCGGCGCTGCCGGTGGTGGTGCTGGGCTGGGGCAAGGGGCCGCCGGTGCCCTGGCGTTACGTGATCGGCATCGGCGTCATGCTGGGCGTGGTGAAGTTCCCGCTGCTGTTCCTGGGCATCGACGTCGGCATGCCGGCCGGGCTGGCGTCGCTGGTGTTGCAGGCGCAGGCCTTCTTCACCGCCATCTTCGCCGCCTTCGCGCTGGGCGACCGGCCGGGGCCGCGGCAGGTCGGCGGCATGCTGGTGGCCTTCGCCGGCGTTGGGCTGATCGCGCTGGAGATGCCGGCCGGCGATTCGCTGCTCGGCCTCGCGCTGACGATGGCGGCCGCGGCGGCCTGGGGCGTGTCGAACATCGTGATGAAGCAGGCCAAGGCGCCCGACCTGTTCAGCCTGATGGTCTGGGTCAGCCTGATCCCGCCCTTGCCGCTGCTGGCGATGTCGCTGGCGCTGGAAGGGCCGGACCGCATCGTCCACGCCTTCACCACCCTGACATTGGTCGGGGTCGGCTCGCTGCTCTATATCGCGGCGGCGGCGACGCTGTTCGGCTTCGCCGCCTGGGGCTTCCTGATGCGGCATTATCCGGCGAGCCTCGTCGCCCCCTTCTCGCTGCTCGTCCCCATTTTCGGCATGAGCTCCAGCGCGCTGCTGCTGGGCGAGACCTTCACCGCGGCGAAGCTGGCCGGCGGGCTGCTGGTCTTCGCCGGGCTGGCGCTGTCGGTGCTGAAACTGCCGGCCCCCGCCCGCGTGCGGGCCTGATCATCGGACGATTGGGGACCGCTTGGGGGCCGGCGGGCGGAACCAAGTGCGTCAAGGTCCTATTAACCTCGATGAGCTTGACGAGGCCCCATGGCGTCCGGATCATTCCGGCCGGTCAGTGCGTCACTAAACCATAGGCAAGCTTTGCTCTCTTCCGACAGGACCACGCAGCCGGACGGTGGAATGCCGATTCCGCCGATCCGGCATTGGCTGGCGCATCTGCGCGCCAGCCGGCCCCTGCGCGTCCTGCTGCTGATCGGCGGGCTGTCGGTCGCCGTGCTGCTGGTGGCGACGATCCATTACATCGGCAGCATGCGCGACCGCGAGCTGGAAGGGGCGGAGCGCGAGCTGTCCACCCTGAACCTGTCGCTGGCGGAACAGACGGCCAGCGCGACGCAGAGCGTCGATCTGGTACTGACCACCATCATCGAGCAGCTGAAGGCGGACGGGGTCGACACGCCGGAGGAGTATGTCCGCCGGATGGGCGGGCGCGACACCCACCAGATGCTGCGGGCGCGCATCACCGGGCTGCCGCAACTGGACGCCGTGACGATGATCGCGGCGGACGGGCACCTGATCAATTTCTCGCGCTATTACCCGATCCCGGCGGTCAACGTGTCGGACCGCGATTACTTCGCTTACCTGCGCGATCACGACACGACCGACCCCTACATCAGCGAGCCGGTGCAGAACCGTGGCAACGGCAGCTGGACCGTCTATCTCGCCCGCCGGATCAGCGGGCGGGACGGCAGATTCGTCGGGTTGGTGCTGGGTGCCATCGAATTGAGCTATTTCCAGAGGATTTACCAGGCATTGCAGCCCGACGGCGACGGCAGCATCAGCCTGTGGCGGCGCGATGGCCTCCTGCTGGCCCGCCATCCGGTGCTGCCGGACATCGGCCGGCCGCTGGGCCAGCGCCAGTTCCTGAAGGTGTTGGAGCGCAGCCGGTCGGGCGTCTATCTGTCGACCGGCGGGCTGAACGACGGCGCCCGTCTGGTGGCGACGCAGGCGCTGGCCGACTATCCGCTGGTCGTCAACGTGACGCGCAAGCTGGATGCGGTGCTGAAGGAATGGCGCATCCAGGCCTGGACCATCGGCGCTGCCGGCACCGTTGGCGTCGCGGCGCTGCTGCTGTCGCTTTGGGCGCTGGCCCGCCAGTTCAGCGCCTACGAGGCGGCGACCCGGGCGATGGACGCCGCCCGCCGCGCCGTGGAAGGGCGGGAGCAGGCCGAACATGCCCTGCGCCAGAGCCAGAAGATGGAGGCGATCGGTCAGCTGACCGGCGGCGTCGCCCACGACTTCAACAACCTGCTCCAGGCCATCGGCATCAACCTGCACGTCATCGACAGCCGCACCGACGACGAGCGCATCTCCGGCCCGGCGCGGCTGGCCTTGCAGGCGGTGGAGCGGGGGGCCACCCTGACCCAGCATCTGCTGGCCTTCTCGCGCCGGCAGCAGCTTCGTCCCGTCCCGGTCGACGTCGCGACTCTGGTGGAGCGGACCAGCCGTCTGCTCGGCCGCACGCTGGGGCAGTCGGTGCGGATCGAGACGGAGGTGGCGCCCGGCCTGTGGCCGGCGATGATCGACCCGACCCAGCTGGAAATGGCGGTGCTGAACCTGGCGCTGAACGCCCGCGACGCCATGCCCGGCGGCGGCACGCTGTGGATCCTGGCCGGCAACCGGACGGTTGGCGCCGGGCCGCTGCCGATGCAGGTGGAGGGGCTGGACGCCGGCGATTATGTGGTTCTGCGGGTGCGCGACACCGGCACCGGCATGCCGGCCGACGTGGCGGCCCGCGCCTTCGAACCCTTCTTCACCACCAAGGAGGTCGGGCGCGGCACCGGGCTGGGCCTCAGCATGGTGCATGGGCTGGCGACCCAGTCCGGTGGCGGAGTGGAGCTGGACAGCCGGCCGGGGCTGGGCACCACGGTGACGCTCTATCTGCCGCGCGCCTTGCAGGAAGCGGATGCGCCTGCCGCGCCGCCGCCTCCGCCGGTGGCGAAGGAGACGGCAGGGGATGCGGTCGCGATGGGCGCCGGTTGTGCCGTCCTGCTGGTGGATGACGAGGAACTGGTGCGCAGCGCCACCGCGGGCTATCTGGAACAGGCGGGATTCGCGGTGCGCGAGGCGGCCGACGCGGCGGCGGCGCTGTCGCTGCTCGACCACGGGTTCCGGCCGGACGTGATCGTCACCGACCATATGATGCCGGGGATGACCGGGCTGGACATGGCCCGCACCCTGCGCGCCCGGCACGACGAGACGCCGATCCTGATGGTCACCGGCTATGCCGAGGATCTGACCTCCACCGCCGCGGCGCAGGAGGTGGCGCTGACCGTGCTGTCCAAGCCGGTCGAGCCGTCGCGGCTGGTCCGCTCCATCCGCGACATGGCGGCGGTGGAAGGGTGACCCCCAGGGGAAGCCTCCAGGGGAACACGCCCGAGGGAACACGGAAGGGCGCCATGGCGTTGGAAGGGCGGTCCCAGTCCATTTCAGCCCCGGAGCAGCCATGAACGCCCAATCCACGATCCGCAACGCCTATGACAGCGTGTTCGAAGGCCACACCAACCTGGGCATGGGCGAGCGCATCGTCTCGACCGGCCTCGGCCTTGCCGTCGCGGCGGGTGGCCTGCGCAAGGGTGCCAGCATTCCCGGCGCCATCATGGGGCTGGTCGGCGCCGCCCTGGTCGCCCGTGGCATGAGCGGCCATTGCCCGGTCAAGGAACGCCTGTCCGGCGGCCAGCAGGACCGGCTGGGCCATGGCGCTTCCAATGGCGGCGGTTCCCATGGCGAGTCGCACGACATGGCCCGGTCGCGCATGGCGGAGACCTACTGATCCGCAGCGGAACGGACGCCATCCATTCACCGGCTGTCGCATTCCATTCACGAAACTGCGCGATACCATTAACCCTGTTGGTGAATTGTTGGGCGGCCCAGCGACGGGGTGAAGACCGGAGACCGCGGGTGTGACATCCTGCGGAACCCGGTCCGCAGCCCCCGACCTGACGTCCCGCTCAGGAGTCTCACCGTATGTGGTTCCCCGCTTTCCGATCCCGTTCCACCATTGCGGCGGTGGCGGCGCTCTGCGTCGGCTCCGCCCTGGTGCCGCCGGTGCCGGCGCTCGCCCAGAATGCTGCGGTCCCGGCATCGGCTTCGGTCCGCTACGACATCGGCTACGGCATCTTCTATCCCGTCCGCAGCCAGAACGGGATGGTCGCCTCCGAACACCGGCTGGCGACCGAGATCGGCGTCGACATCCTGAAGCGCGGCGGCAATGCGGTCGATGCGGCGGTGGCGGTCGGCTTCGCCCTGGCGGTGGTGCTGCCGAATGCCGGCAACATCGGCGGCGGCGGCTTCATGGTCGTCCATGACGCCAGGAGCGGCAAGGACGTCGCCATCGACTTCCGCGAAATGGCGCCGGCCAAGGCCTTTCGCGACATGTATCTGGACCAGCAGGGCAAGGTCGTCCCCGACCGCTCGCTCTACACCCATCTGGCGGTCGGCATCCCCGGCACCGTCGCCGGCCTCGCGCATGCGCTGGAAAAATACGGCACGATGAAGCTGGCCGATGTGCTGGCCCCGGCGATCAGGCTGGCGCGCGAGGGCTACGCCGTCACCCCGCAGCTGGCCGGGCTGCTGGAGGTCGAGCGCGACCATCTGGCCGCCTGGGACGCCACCCGCGCCATCTTCTTCAAGGACGGCCGTCCGCTGACCGCCGGCGAGACGCTGGCCAACGCCGACCTCGCCAACTCGCTGGAGATGATCGCCCAGCAGGGGCCGAAGGCCTTCTACGAAGGCGCCATCGCCGACGGGATTGCCGCCGAAATGGCCAAGCATGGCGGCTACATCACCAAGGACGACCTGAAGGCCTACAAGGTGGTGGAGCGCGAGCCGGTCAGCGGCAGCTACCGCGGCTTCACGGTGAAGTCGATGCCGCCGCCCAGCTCCGGCGGGACGCACATCATCCAGATGCTGAACATCCTCGAACGCTGGCCGCTGAAGGACTATGGCCCCGACAGCGCCCGGTCGATCCACCTGATGGCGGAGGCGATGAAGCTGGCCTATGCCGACCGCTCCGAATATCTGGGCGATCCCGACTTCACCAAGGTGCCGGTGAAGGGTCTGACCTCGCGCAAATACGCCGACGAGCTGGCGGCGAAGATCGATCCGGAGAAGGCGACTCCGGCCGGCAGCATCAAGCCCGGCAAGCCGGCCCCCTACGAGAGCGACCAGACCACCCATTTCTCGGTGGCGGACAACCAGGGCAACGTCGTCAGCACCACCTACACGCTGAATCTCAATTTCGGCAGCGGCATCGTCGCCGAAGGCACCGGCATCCTGCTGAACAACGAGATGGACGATTTCTCGGCCAAGCCGGGCGTGCCCAACGCCTTCGGCCTGGTCGGCGGCGACGCCAACGCCGTCCAGCCCTTCAAGCGGCCGCTAAGCTCGATGTCGCCGACCATCGTGCTGAAGGACGGCAAGCCCTGGCTGGTCACCGGCAGCCCCGGCGGCAGCCGCATCATCACCACCACCATGGAAACGGTGATCGACCATATCGACTTCGGCATGAACCCGGCCGAGGCCGCCGCCCTGCCGCGCGTCCATCATCAGTGGACCCCCGACGAGCTGCGGGTGGAAAAGGGCCTGAGCCCCGACACCGTCCGCCTGCTGGAGGGGATGGGCCACAAGGTGGCGGTGAAGCCGACGATGGGCCGCACCCAGACCATCCAGCTGCGCGAGGACGGGCTGTACGGCTATTCCGACCCGCGCAATCCGGACGGCATGACTTTGGGCTACTGAGGGGGGTACCGAGGGGGTTATTGACCGGAGGGCAATGGACGGAAGGAAAGAAGGGCGCCCGGCGAGGGCCGGGCGTCACAATTCCCGTGTACAAAGAAAAAGCGGCGTGCTTTGGTAACCTTTGATCCGCCTTGCCGGGCGGCGCAGGGCCCAAGGGCTCGTGCCCGTTCCGGAAAGGCAACGGAACAGTTGGATTAAGGCGGGCCTGTCGGTTAGCCTTTGCAGGAGTGAACCGGAGCATTTGCCGTGGACAAGGCCTTGGTCGAAAAGAACCGCGAGTGGACCTATCAGCGTGAAGGAAAGCAGCCCGTCACCATCCGGGTCGCCGATTTCGAGCGCGAGGGGAAGCGCATCGTCGCTTTCCTGGAACAGACCGACATCGCCAAGGCGGCCGGGTCTCCCCAGCCGGCCGTGAATGACTGGCCCCGCATCGCCGAGGCCTATGCGAAGGAACAGGGCGTGTCGCTGAGCGACATCTATTGGTACGAGCTGCATCCGCGCCGCTTCGCCAATGGCCGCCCGAACGTGTCGGAATACCGCCCCGGCATGGCCGAGTGGCGGTTCGAGACCAGCATTCCGCTCGCCCGCGCCATCGTCGAGCAGTTGGGCTTCGACCCCGACAATCTGCCGCTCGACATCTGACGGTCCTGCATACGGCTCCCCGCGCGCAGCCTCTGTGATGCGCCGCGGGACCGGTGTATGATGCCATCCTGTGTCAGACGGTCGGCGGGACGGTTCCCGCGGGCCGCAGCCGGGACATAGAGACCGGGAGATGAGGGATGAAGACGGTGCGGAGAGCGGTCGCCCTGGGTGCTGCGATGCTGGCGGTTGCGGCCGCAGCTGCTGTGATGTCCGTTCCGGGTGCGGCACAGGCGCGCACCTCGGTGTCGGTCGGCATCGGCGTCGGACCGGTTTTCCCGGCCTACGGCTATTACCACCCCTACCGCTACTACTACGCGCCGCCCCCGCCGGTGGTGCAGTATTACGCGCCGCCGCCGGTCGTCTATGCGCCGCCGCCTGCGGTGCAGTATTATGCTCCGCCCCCGGCCGCCGTCAGCGCCGATCCGGCAGGCCCGGTCTATTATTCGCGCAACGGCCAGCAATGCCGTGAATACCAGAGCCGCGCCATGGTCGGCGGCCGGTCGCAGCCGGTCTACGGCACCGCCTGCCTCCAGTCCGACGGGACGTGGCGCATCGTGAACTGAGGGCGTTCGCGGCCCTCACGCCTCTTCTGGTGTGAACTCCGGCAGTTCGTCGGCGTTCTCGCGGTGGATCCTGCACACCTCGTCCCAGCGCGACAGGAAGGCGTCCAGCAGCGACGGGTCGAAATGGCGGCCGCTGTTCTCGACCATGAAGGCGCGCGCCTCCTCCAGCGTCCAGGACCGCTTGTAGGGGCGGGTGGAGGTCAGGGCGTCGAACACGTCTGCGATGGCGACGATGCGGCCGGACAGCGGGATGGCGGTCCCGGACAGGCGGTTGGGATAGCCGCTGCCGTCGAACTTCTCGTGGTGGCTGACGGCGATCTCCGAGGCCAGCCGCAGAAGCGGGATGTCGCTATCCGCCAGGATGCGGTGGCCGATGGTGGCGTGCTGGCGCATCACCGTCATCTCCTCCGGCGTCAGCCGGCCCGGCTTCAGCAGGATCATGTCGGGGATCCCGATCTTGCCGATGTCGTGCATCGGTGCCGCCTTCATCAGCTCCCAGGCAAAGGCGCCGCCGCAGCCGGCAACCTCGGCGATCAGCCTTGAATAGAGTGCCATCCGTTCGATGTGGGCACCGGTTTCCGGATCGCGGTACTCGGCGGCGCGCGACAGGCGGCTGACCAGTTCCTTCCCCTGGCGCTGGAGCGCGGCGGTCACCCGCTCCACCTCGGCGGCCAGCAGGGCGGCGCGGTCGCGCAGCAGGGCGCGGCTCTGGCGCAGGGCCAGCAGGTTGCGCAGGCGGGCCTGCACCTCCGGCACGACGACCGGCTTGGTCAGGAAATCGCTGCAGCCCTCGTCCAGAGCCCGCACGCGGATGTCGACCGCCGTGTTGGCGGTGATCATCACCACCGGCACGGTGTCCAGCCGCGCATCGTCGCGGATGCGGCGCAGCAGGTCGATGCCGTCCATCTCCGGCATCATCTGGTCCAGAAGGATCAGGTCCGGCTCGTTCCCGCGCAGCCATTCGACGGCGTCCAGCGGGTTGCTCATGGTCACCGGCTCCGCATCGTCCATGCGGCGGACGATGGCGGCCATGATCAGCAGGTTCGTGCGGTCGTCGTCGACGATCAGGATGTTCATCCTGCGACATCCGCTTTGCTGTCCCCCCCTTTATCTTCCGCCGCCGTCCGTCCGGCCTTCCGGTGCGCAGCGACCAGCCGGCCGGCTTCGGCCAGCAGGGCCTTCAGGTCGACCGGCTTCTCGAAGGCCGCATCGGCCCCCAGCAGGCGGGCCATTCCCGGCAGCTCCAGCCGCAGGCGCAGGCTGCCGCCGGTCACCGCGATCAGCGGCGGGCGCGACTGTTGTCCTTTCAGCCGCAGGATGACCTCGTACCCGTCGGCCTCCGGCATGATGATGTCGGTCACCACCAGATCCACCGGATGGCCGGCCAGGACGTCCAGCGCCGCGTTGCCGTTCTCCGCCTCGTGAACGGTGTAGCCGGCGCGCTGGAAGGCGATGCGCACCATCCCGCGGAAGTCGGGGTCGTCGTCGACCAGCAGGACGGACGGGGCGGTTTCGGTCGTGGGGGAGGAGGCGGGCCGGGCCCGCAGCTCGTACAGGGTCATTTCCATGGTTGCCGCTTCCGTGGTCCGCCGTCCGACCGGCGGGGTGCGCCGGAGAGAAATCGCTAAGGTTCAGCATATCCGGCCACCGGGGTGTGTACCCGCTGTGTCAGGGATAGCAGGGACGGGAAACGGGATAGCGGGGATATTATCCCGCGGTCAGGGAAATATGAGTCGTCAGTCAAATATGACTGACGTGAAATATGGGGAAGCCACGAAAACTTAAGATTTCGTCCGGCATAACAGCGAATGTTGATACCATGGGATGAGCGGTTGCCGAGGGTGGCGGAGGCTGGTTGATGAAGATCTTGGTGGCGGACGACCATCCCCTGTTCCGGGACGCGTTGGAGCTGTCGATCCGCCAGGCCTGGCCGGATGCGGAAATCGGCTGCATCGGCTCGCTGCTTGAATTGCCTGCGGCGGCGCCTTCGGTATCGGTACAGGATGGCGGCACCCCCGCGATGCTCTTCCGTTACGACCTGATCGTGCTGGATTGGCGGATGCCGGGCGCGGAGGGAAGCAATCCGATCAGCGTGCTTCGCCAGGCGGGGGTCCAGGGGCCGGTCGCCGTCGTGACGGGGGCGGAGGATGCGTTGACCGCCCTGGAGGTCCTGCGCTGCGGCGCCGAAGCCTTCCTGCCGAAGACCACGCCGCGCCGTGTTCTGGCCCAGGCCCTGCGTCTGGTGGCCGAAGGCGGCAGCTTCGTGCCGAAATGCGTGGCGCTCGACCTGCTGCACATGACCGACCTGTCGCTCGACATCGATGAGGCGGAAGAGGCCGACGGACCGTCGCTGGAGGGAGAGGGGGCACCATCCTCGCCCCTGACCGACCGGGAGCAGCAGGTGCTGTCGATGCTCGCCACCGGCGCGACCAACAAGGAGATCGGTCGGCACCTCAGCCTTCAGGAGGTGACGGTCAAACTGCACACCCGCCGCATTCTGCGCAAGCTGGGAGCCCGCAACCGCACCGATGCCGTGCGCCGTGCCCAGCAGGCCGGCCTCTTATCCCGCAGCCTGGACGAAGCGGCGCCCTGAAAGCCGACAGGAAACCGGCAGGGGGGTGCCGGTTATGGCCGGGCGGTAGCATAGGGCTGGTCCCAGCAGCATGAGGTAACCCATTCTGCTATGGTGGCGTCCTCCGGTCATACGCCTTCTTCCAGCGCGGCAGAGACGGGCGTGACAGCAACAGGGCCGCATTCCGAGTCGCCGATGAGCCCATCCGACCATTCCCTGTCCGGTCCGCGAACAGGCCGCGCTGCGCCCCTCCTCGCTGCCCCAGTCTTTGCGGCATTGGGTGGAGCGGTGGTGCTTCTGCTGTCCGCGCTCGATCCGTTGCGCGAAGCGGCGCCATGGGCGCTTCCCCTGATGGCCGCCTTCAGTGGCGCTGCGGCCGGTCTGGCGCTTCTGTCGGTCTGGAATGCCGGACGCCTGACGGCTGTCCGGGATCGGGCGCCGGCAAGTTTCGTCCCACCTTCCATCCCACCGATGCCGCCGGAACAGCCGGCTGTGGACAGAGCTGCCGAGGCGGCCGTCCGCATCGCCGCGCTGGAGGAGGCGCTGCGCAGCAAGGACAGGCAGGCGGCCGAGCGGCTGCGCAGCCAGCAACTGGCGGCGATGGATGCCCGGGCCGAGCTTGCCTGCGCCATCGTCCACGACATGAACAATGCGCTGGGCGCGGTCTCCGGCTATGCCGATTTCCTGGTCAGCGACCTGCCGGCCGATTCGCCCCAGGCGGATTACGCCAACCGCATCATCACGGCCGTCGCCCGTGCCCGCCCGGGCCTGCGCACGCTGGTGTCGGCCGCGAGGCTGGAGACGGCCCCCCTGAAGCCAGAGCGTGCCGTCGGCGTTCTGGACGAGACGGCGACACTGCTGCGCGCCGTCCCGGCGCCACCCGGCAGTCTGGCCGTCCGCCATGACGCCGGCACGCCCGACCCGGTCTGCAACGCCGGCCTGCTGGCGCGGACGCTCGCTGGTCTGGCGGCGGAGATCCTCGCCGCCACCGGCCGGGCCGGCGATGCCCGGCTTTGCCTGCGCGCCTCGGCCTGCGTCTCCATCCCGGCGGAGCAGGAGGATGCGGATGCCGCCGCCGGCTGGACTGTCCGCCCGCTCCTGGTGCCGCATCCGGGGCCGCACGCCCTGTTCGAGCTGCGCGTCGACGGCACGCCGCTGGCCGACGACGTGCTGTCCATGCTGGTCGACCCCCTGCTGTTCGCCCGCGCCTGCTACCGTCGGGGCCAGTCCGACCGGGAGGAGGGGGCCCATTGGCCGGCAGCCCTTCTGACCGCGCGGCTCCATGACGGCGGGGTGAGCCTGCTGACCCACCCGGCGGAGGGCACGGCGGTGCGGCTGTACATTCCCGCCGCCGCCGCTCCACTCCGCTCCCCCCAGGCGGCGATTCCGCAGCCGCAACCTGTGCCGGGTCCGGCGAAGCACAGCCTCGCGCCGGCCTGCAAGGTTCTGATTGTCGACGCCGACCCGATGTCCGGCGACCGCTTCCAGACCGGGCTGGAGCGGCAGGGGTTCGAGGTGTCGGTCTGCGACGATCTTCGCGATGCTCTGGACGTCGTCACCGACGAGCCGGGCTTCTTCGACGCGGTGGTCATCGGCCCGGGGCTGAGCGCGCTTCCGGCCGGTCCTGCGCTGGCCGGCCGTCTGAAGGCGCTGCGGCCGGATCTGCCTTGCGTGCTCTATGGTACGGTGGGCGCGGAGCCGCTTCAGGCCGGGGCCGACGGACCGGCCGACCTGCTGCTGCCTCTGCCGGTCGATCTGCCGCGGCTGGCGCGCGGGGTGGCGGCGCTTGCCGCCGGTAGCCGGCAAGGGAGTTGCCAGGGGAGCGGGGACGGAATGGCCGGAGAACGGCGCTGATGGGCGGACGCCTTCATCTGCACGGCTTCATCATCGCCATCTGGACGGCGACCCTGGTGATCGCCGCCGGATTGTGGGCGGCGGCCCTGACGCTGGCCCGTTACGACGATGCCGAGGCGATGGCGCGGGCCGAGCGCGACAGCGGCAACCTTGCCCGTGTCGTCGCCGAACAGGCGACCCGAACCATCGCCGAGGCCGACCACGTTCTGCTGTTCCTGATCGATGATTTCCACGAGCATGGCGACACCTGGACCCCTGGCATCACCCAACTGCTGCGGCAGGCGGTGGAGCGGTCGGGCATCCTGGTTCAGTTGGCGGTGGTCGATGCGCATGGCGACCTGATCCACACCAGCGTGGAGGATGCGCCGGCCCGCATCCATCTGGCCGACCGCGAGCATTTCCGGATCCACGTCAACAACCCGCCCGCCGGGCTGTTCATTGGAAAGCCGGTGTTCGGCCGGGCATCCGGCAAATGGTCGATCCAGCTGACGCGGCGCGTCAGCAACAGCGACGGCAGCCTCGCCGGGGTCCTGGTCGCCTCGATGGACCCCTTCTATTTCAGCCGATTGCTGGAGGAACTGGACGTCGGCCCCAACGGGGCGGTGGCGATCATCGGCACCGACGGCATCCTGCGCGCCCATTCGCTGATGAACGACCGCATCGTCGGTCGCGACTTGGGCGAATCGCCGACGCTGCAACTGGCCCGCCGCCAGACCACCGGCTTCGTCCACACCGCCAGCGTGATCGACGGCATCCAGCGCCTGCAGTCCTTCCGCACCCTGGCCTCCTACCCGCTGATCGTCACCGCGGCCTTCGACGAGGATTCCTTCCTGGCCGACACCCGGAAGCGGCAGCGGGTCTATCTGCTGGCGGCGGCGGCGTGCAGCTTCGGGCTGTCCGGGCTGGCGCTGCTGGCGACGCGGCAGACGGCGCGGCTCGCAGCATTGGCAAGGCAGCTGGTCCAGAGCGAGGAGCGGTTCCGCGACCAGGCGGAGACCGCCTCCGACTGGTTCTGGGAGATGGATGCCGACCTGCGCTTCTCCAATCTGGCCGGGCCGCTGGTCCCGCATGTCGCCAATGGCACGCTGCCCATCGGCCTCCGGCGGGAGGATGTGGCTCTGCGCGAACCAGGGGACGCCGCCAAGTGGGAGCGGCACCGCCAGATGATGGAGCGGCGGGAGCCGTTCCGGAATTTCCGCTACCGGGTGATGACGGCGGCGGGCCTGCGCTATTTCAGCGTCAGCGGCCGTCCGATCTTCGACGAGAAGGGACGGTTCCGCGGCTATCGCGGCTCGGCCACCGACATTACCGAGCGGGAGCTGGCCGCCAACCGGCTGGCCTCCAGCGAGGCGCGCTACCGCGCCATGTTCGAGGCGGTCGGCCAGCCGATCATCACCATCGACGAGCATGGCACGGTCGACGCCTTCAACCGCGCGGCGGAGCGGCTGTTCGGCTACCGCGCGGCCGACGTGGTCGGCGGGCCGATGACCCGGCTGATGCCGAGTGCCGTCGGCGCCGTCCATGACGGGCTGCTGGCCACCTATCGCGAGAGCGACGCCTCGGTGCCGCGGTCGGAGATGCGGGAGCTGACCGGCCGCCGCAAGGACGGCAGCGAATTCCCGCTGGAGGCGACGCTGGCCGGCTGGCGCGAAGGCGACCGCCGCTACGTCACCGGCGCGCTGCGCGACGTCACCGCCCAGCGCGAGATCGAGGCCAGCCTGCGCCGCGCCAAGGAGGCCGCCGATCAGGCCAACCGCGCCAAGGGCGAGTTCCTGGCGACGATGAGCCACGAGATCCGCACGCCGATGAACGGTGTGCTGGGCGCACTCGCCCTGGTGGAGGGGCCGAACCTGAACGAGGAGCAGCGCCAGCTGCTGGACGTCGCCAACCGGTCGGGCAACGCGCTGTTGCAGATCATCGACGACATCCTTGATCTGTCGAAGCTGGAGGCCGGCAAGGCGGAGGTGGAGCCGGTGGATTTCGAGCTGCGCGCCGTTCTGGGCGATAGCATCGACCTGCTGGAGCCGGCCGCTTGCGGGCGGGGCCTGATCCTGACGAGGGAGGTGGCGCCCGCCGTGCCCGAGCGGGTGCGCGCCGACTTGCGCCGCATCCGGCAGGTTCTCGTCAATCTGGTCGGCAACGCGCTGAAATTCACCCACCGCGGCGGCGTCGCCGTGCGGGTCGGGCTGGAGGAGACGGGGGCAGGAGCGGCGGCGGCAGGAGGGACGGCGGATGGCGGCTTCTTCCTGCGCTTCGAAGTGGCCGACACCGGCATCGGCATTCCGGAAGACGTGCAACCGACCCTGTTCCGCCGTTTCACCCAGGCCGACAGCTCCACCACGCGCCGCTTCGGCGGCACCGGGCTGGGGCTGGCGATCAGCCGGGAACTGGTGACGCTGATGGGCGGGCGCATCGGCGTGGCCAGCGCCGAAGGCAAGGGCAGCACCTTCTGGTTCACCGTCCGCTGCGAACCCGCCGCCGATCCGTCGGACGGGGTGCTGGCCGTGCCCTGCGCCCCTGAACCGGTGCCGATGACCGGAGATGGGGCGGCACCGAAGGCGGGCCTGCATGTGCTGGTCGCCGAGGACAACGAGATCAACCGCGAGATCGTCGTCACCATGCTGAGCCGCGCCGGTCATCGCGTGACCGCGGTGGAGGACGGGCTACAGGCGGTGCGGTTGGTTGAGGAGGGCGGATTCGACCTTGTCTTGATGGACGTGCAGATGCCGGTGATGGACGGGGTCACTGCCACCCGGCATATCCGCGGCATGCCGGGCGAAGCTTCCCGCCTGCCCATCGTGGCGCTGACCGGCAACGTCATGCCCGGCCACCGTGCCGAATATCTCGCCGCCGGCATGACCGACTACCTGACCAAGCCCATCGTGTCGGCCGACCTGTTCGACGTGCTGGCGTCGGTGGCCGAATCGCGGACCGCCGGCGGCACAGGGGGGAACGGCGGCATGCCGCCGCGGCCGGCCGCCGCCCCTGTTCCACCAGCAGTCCCGTCGGCTGAGCCGTTCCACGCCCCGATCTCCCATGCGCCGGCCCAGCCCCCCGCCCAGCCCGAGACGGAGCTTTGGCGCGCGGTGCCGCTGCTGGATGGCGGACAGGCCGAGTCGCTGCGCGCGGTGATCGGAGAGGAGGCGTGGATGCGGACCGTGGCCGCCTTCCGGCGGACGGTGGGCGACAGCGTGGCCGCCATCCGCAATGCGGCCGGACAGGAGGCAGAGGAGGCCGCTCTGCCGCTGGTCCGCATCGCCCACACCCTGAAGGGAACCGCCGCCAACATCGGCGCCGTGCGCCTGAGCCGTCTGGCCTCGCAGCTGGAACAGCGGGCGCAGAACCATGGCGGCTGGGCGGTCGACGATCCGTGCTGCGAAGCGCTGAACGACGTCGCCGAGGCCACATTGGAGGTACTGTCGTCGCAGTTCCAGCCGGACGGCAAAACAGCGATGGAGCAGGAAACGGCTTGACGAAACAAACATATCGTCAGCAGTTTCTTTGTTTCGGAAAGGGTTTCAAAGAATTATTCAAATTAATGACTGCATTACCGTAAAAACGAAAACAAAAGGTTCGCCTCATCAGTGACGGAATGATTTTCATGGTATAGAATACGTTTTGTCGTCCTTTGTCGATCATTCGTACTCTTAACCAGTGAAGTCCTTAATCATGAAGACTGTCGGCAACATTCTCCACGCCATCTCGATCCGGGCGAAGGTCGTGGCGGTCGCAGTGTTCGTCTTTGCCGTGGTCGGGTTGTCCTCTTTCCTCACCATGCGCGATATGGGCCGGCAGACCGAAAATCTGTCGGAGGTGCAGCGCGACGCGCACGATGTGGTCGGCAGTGTCATTCCCCTGGTCTCGCTGGTCTGGGAAATCCGCAACGACGTGGTGCAGACCCAGCAGTGGCTGACCGACATCTCGGCCACCCGCGGGCTGGACGGGATGAATGACGGCCCGGAAAAAGCCGCCGACTATGCCCGCAAGTTCGAGGAGCACACCACCAAGGCCACCGAAGTGGCGCGGGCGCTGAACCTGCCCCAGGTGGTCGGGGAGATCGACAGTACCCGCAAGGCTTTCGGTCCCTATTACGACATGGGCCGGCGGATGGCGCAGGCCTACGTCGATGGCGGGCCGGAGACCGGCAACCGGATCATGGGAGAATTCGACAGCGTCGCCGACGCGATGGGCGACAGCCTGGAAACCCTGGGCGCCAGTGTGGTCGCCGTCAGCGCCGACCGGCTGAAGGAGCTGACCGCCGGCATCGAGGTGGTGCGGGAAACGGCCGACGGTCTGCGCTGGACCCTGACCGGCGCCGGGCTGGTCATCCTGCTGATGGCGTCGGCCTGCGTCGTCTTCCTGGAGGCGGCGATGATCCGCCCGATGGAACGGCTGCGCCGCGTCATGGTCGCGCTGGCCGGCGGCACCCTGGAGGTCGAGGTCGGGCTGGCCGAGCGCCGGGACGAGATCGGCCACATGGCCGACACCGTCCGCGTCTTCCAGAAGGGCGCGCAGGAGAACGCCCGGCTGCGCGCCGCCCAGGAGGAGACCCGCCGCCGCGGCGAGGAGGAACGGCGCCAGGCGCTGGAGGCGATGGCGGAGAAGGTGGAACGCGAGACGCGTGTCGCCGTCGACCATGTGGCGGAGCGCACCAGCCGCATGAGCAGCAATGCGGGCGCCATGGCGGAATCGGCGGTTCATGTCAGCGACAATGCCCAGAACGTCGCCGCCGCCGCCCAGCAGGCGCTGAGCAACGCCGAAACCGTAGCCGCTGCGACCGAGGAACTGTCGGCCTCCATCGGCGACATCGGCATGCAGGTATCAACCGCCACCCAGGTCACCGGCCGCGCGGTGGAGCGGGCCGGGCTCGCCCGATCCACCATCGAACGGCTGTCGGCCTCGGTCGAGCGCATCGGCACCGTCGCCCGGCTGATCGGCGACATCGCCAGCCAGACCAACCTGCTGGCGCTGAACGCCACCATCGAGGCGGCGCGGGCCGGCGACGCCGGGCGCGGCTTCGCCGTGGTGGCGAACGAGGTGAAGAGTCTCGCCAGCCAGACCGCCCGTTCCACCGAGGAGATCGGCTCGCTGATCTCCGAGGTCGAAGCCGTGACGGCTTTGGCCGTCGGCGCTGTCGGCGAGGTGTCGGAGACCATCGACGAGGTGGCCGGCATTTCGTCCTCCATCGCCGCCGCGGTGGAGGAACAGGCGGCGGCGACCCAGGAGATCGCCCGCTCCGTCAACCAGACCAGCGACGCGGCGAAGGAGGTGTCGGCGCGCATCGGCCGGGTCTCGGCCGAAGCCAATTCCACCCAGAGCCGGGCCGACGAGGTGCGGACGGTGGCGGACGACGTCGCCGGCGGCATCGACGCCCTGCGCAACATGCTGGTCCGCGTGGTGCGCACCGCCACCACCGACGTCGACCGCCGCCAGCGTCCGCGTTTCGCCCTGTCGATCGGCGGCGTCCTGGAAGTCCCGGGATCCCGCCCGACGCGTGTCACCATCGCCAACCTGTCGGCCGGCGGCGCCATGGTGACCGGCGTCCCCGACCAGGTGACCGGCGGGACGGTGACCCTGCGCATCGACAGCGTCTCCAGCCCGCTCGCCGCACGGGTCAAGTCCAGCGAGCGTGACCGGCTGCACGTGAAGTTCGACCTGTCCGACGCCGACCAGGAGGACTTCGACCGCGAGGTGGAGCGCCTGACGCGCGGCCTGACGCCGATGACGGCGGTCGCGTGAGCGGGGAGAGGGAGATATGCCCTATAGGCCGATGACCGACAGCCCCCAGCCTACAGCCCGATGAAAGGCTGCATCAGCCGGCCCATCAGTCCGGTGAAGCGCAGCGGCGCGTCGGTCGCGATCAGGCAGATGCAGTCGCGGTGGCTGTCGGCGATGGGCTGGTGGTTGGTGTCACCATCGACCTCCGCCAGATCGCCGGGGCCGTAGCGGCCGAGTTCGTCGGCGAAATGGCCGCTCAGCACCACGGTCAGCTCCAGCCCGCCATGGCCGTGGTGGGGTAGGGCGGTGCCCGGCGCGATGCGCAGAAGCTGCGCCGCGCCGCCGGATGCCGTCCGCGGCAGCAGCTCCACCCGCCGCACGCCGGGGGCCAGACGCTGCCAGGACAGGCCATCGAGTGACGGGACATAGGCGCGCAACGGACGGGGCAGGGGCGAAACCGGGGCCGGCATGGACGCGGCTTTCGGCTTGCTCCAGTGCGGCCTGACGCGCATCGCCTTGCAGGGATTGGCCGGCGCCTCCTCCCGGTCCAGGCGGTCGAGCGTGGCGGCCAGCGACAGCGTCTCCAGCGGGGCCGGCGGCAGATCCTCCAGCAGGGCGCCGCCCAACGCCTCCACCTCGGCCAAGGCGGCGCGGCAGTCGGGGCAATGGGCGAGATGGACGGCGACGGCCAGCGACAGCCCTTCTCCCAGGCTGCCCGCGCCATAGGCCACCAGCAGGGCGTCGCTGGGGTGATGGTTCGGCAGGAAGACTGGGCGGGCGGTGGGTTGGCGGGCGGTCATCGGTCGTCGTCTCCCAACGCCTTGCGGATCTTGGCCATGGCCAGACGCAGGCGCGATTTCACGGTGCCCAGCGGCACGTCGAGCCGTTCGGCGATGGCCGGATGGGCAAGGTCGGCGAAGAAGGACAGCCGCACCACCTCCGCCTGCTCCGGCGTCAGCGCTGCCAGCGCGCCGCGCAGGCGGCGGGCACGGCGGTCGCCGTCCAGCAGTTCGTCGGCCGGGGGCCGGTCGTCCTCATGCTCCAGCAGCTCGTCGTCCGACACCTCCGGATGGCGTTCGCGGCGGAGCGCGTCGATGCGCAGGTTGCGGGCGATGGTGAAGACCCAGGTCGCCGCCTCGGCCTTCGCCGGGTCGTAGAGCGAGGCCTTGCGCCACACCGACAGCAGGGTGTCCTGCGCCAGATCCTCCGCCCGCTGGGCCGGCATGCCGAGCTTCAGCATGTAGGCCTTCACCCGCGGGGCGAAATGGGCGAACAGCCGGGCGAAGGCCTGCCGGTCGCCCGCCGCCACCGCGACCAGATCGGCGGACAGCTGTGCGGCAGCCGGGTCGGCACAGCCGCGGGGCGGCGCTCCGGCTCTCGCGCGGTCCGGTCCGGCGGCGTGCGTCAGAAGTGTGGCCAGGGGGGCGATCATGCTGGGGTTACGCCGACGCCCGCGCTTCGGATCACTGCCGCCCGTCTCTTTTGTCCAGTCGGCCGGGTGGCGGGAATGCGCCAGCGTGGCGATGATCCAACCGCGATCCGCCGCCGTATCCCGGTCACACGCCGAGCCTACCCAAATCGGATAGGGTGCGGCCCCGGACACACCCCTGATTACCGCCAAGACCCCGAAGAGGGCCGCCCCATGCCGCATTTCCCGCCTCAGTCCACCTCCCAGGTCCCGCTCGACATCGCCGTCATCGGCGCCGGCATCGCCGGACTGTCGGCGGCCTGGCTGCTGTCGAAGACGCACCGCGTCACCCTGTACGAGAAGGAGGACCGGCCGGGCGGCCACGCCAACACGGTGGAGACCGATGGCGCCGGCCCGGTGGACACCGGCTTCATCGTCTACAACGAGCCCTGCTATCCCAATCTGGTTGCGCTGTTCGACCATCTGGGCGTGGCCACGCGGGCGACGGACATGAGCTTTTCCGCCTCGCTGGATGGTGGGCGGGTGGAATATGCCGGCAGCTCGCTCACCACCCTGTTCGCGCAGAAGCGCAACCTGCTGCGGCCGCGCTTCTGGCGGATGATCGCCGACCTGCTGCGCTTCTACCGCGAGGCGCCGGGCCTTCTCGCCGAGTTGCAGCAAGGCCCGGCGGCGGAGACGCTGACATTGGGCGACGTGCTGGACCGCGGCGGCTATTCCGACGCCTTCGTCCGCGACCATCTGCTGCCGATGGCCGCCGCCATCTGGTCGACCCCGGCGGTTGCGATGCGCGACCATCCCGCCGCCGCCTTCATCCGCTTCTGCGACAACCACGGCCTGCTGAAGATCAAGGGCCGCCCGGTCTGGCGCACGGTGGAGGGAGGCAGCCGCAGCTATGTCGAACGCATTCTGGCCGACATGCCCGGCGCCCTGCGCCTGAACTGCGCGGTGGAGGGCATCGTCCGCGAGGGAGCCGGTGTCCTGGTGCGCGACCGCCGCGGCGCGGTGCGCACCCATGACCACGTGGTGATCGCCACCCATGCCGATCAGGCGCTTGCCCTGCTGGAGGACGCCGGGGAGGAGGAGCGCCGGCTGCTGGGCGCCTTCGGCTACGAGCGCAACCTCGCCATCCTGCACAGCGACGCCGCCCTGATGCCGAAGCGCCGGGCGGTGTGGTCGAGCTGGAACTATCTGGCCGAGCAGGGCGACAACGGACGTGATGCGGTGTGCGTCACCTACTGGATGAACCGGCTGCAAGGCTTCCTGCCCAGGGAGCGCGACCTGTTCGTCACGCTGAACCCCGTCCGCCCGCCGCGCGAGGGCAGCATCCTGCGCAGCGTGCTCTACGACCACCCCATCTTCGGGATGGAAGCGCTGGCGGCGCAGAAGCAGCTGTGGAGCCTGCAAGGGCGGCGGCGGACCTGGTTCGCCGGCTCCTATTTCGGCGCCGGCTTCCACGAGGACGGGGCGCAGGCCGGCCTCGCGGTGGCGGAGGCGCTCGGTGGCGTGCCGCGGCCCTGGGCCGTGTCGAACCCGTCCGGCCGTATCCATGTGGGACAGACGCCCGCCCAGGCCCCCGGCGCCGCTGAACTGGAGGCGGTGTGATGGAGGTGCCGCGTTTTGCCTCCGGCCTCTATGTCGGCAGCGTGATGCACCACCGGGTGAAACCGGTGCGGCACCGGCTGTCCTACCGGGTGTTCAGCCTGCTGGCCGATCTGGACGAGCTTCCCCGGCTGGACCGCGAGCTGCGGCTGTTCGCACACAATCACTTCGGGCTGATCGGTTTTCACGACCGCGATTTCGGACCGCTGGGTGGTGAATCCCCTCTCCCCCCCAGGGAAAGGGAGATAAGAGACCTCAAGGGCTGGGCCGAAGGCCAGCTTGCCGCTGCCGGCATCGAAGGCGGCGGGCCGGTGCGGCTGCTGTGCTTCCCGCGGGTGCTGGGCTTCGTCTTCAACCCGCTCTGCGTCTGGTTCTGCCACCGGCGGGACGGGACGCTCGCCGCCATCATCCATGAGGTGTCCAACACCTTCGGCCAGCGTCACGCCTATCTGATCCCGGCGGCAGCGGGGCCGGACGGGCTGGTGCGCCAGCACTGCGACAAGCGCTTCTACGTCTCGCCCTTCATGGACATGGAGACAGCCTATCACTTCCGCATCCGCCCGCCCGGCGGTCAGGCGGGGGAGCGGCTGGCGATCTCCATCCGCCAGACCGATGCCGAGGGGCCGGTGCTGCACGCCTCGCTGACCGCCGAGCGGGTGGAACTGAGCGACGGCGCCATCCTGCGCGCCTGGGCCCGCCACCCGCTGATGACCGCCAAGGTGGTCGCCGGCATCCATTGGGAGGCGCTGCATCTGTGGCGCAAGGGGCTGGCGATACGCCCGCGCCCGCCGGCCCCTGTCCATCCCGTGACTGTGGTACGGGGCGCTGACCTAACGAACATCGCCCCCACCCGTTCCTGACCGTTTCCGAGAAGGCTTTCCGCCCATGACCGACATCGCTGCAAGCGCGCTTCGACGTCAGCCCCGGTGGCTGCGGCTTGTGACCGGACGCGACCTGTGGACCGCAGCCCTGGTGAGGATGGTCGGCCGCATCCGCCGGGGCGAGCTGACCCTGCGCCTGCCCGACGGCCGGACCATGGGCGTCGGCGATCCGGCGCAAGGTCCGTGCGCCGACCTGACTCTGCTCGACGATGGCGCGGCACGCCGGCTGCTGCTGGGTGGCGGCATCGGCATGGCGGAAGCCTATGGCGACGGGCTGTGGCGCAGCGGCGACCTGCCGGCGCTGATCGAGCTGGCGATCCGCAACGAGGCGGAGTTGGGCAGCGGTCTTGACGGCAGTCTGCTGGCCGGGTTGGTCAACCGGCTGTTCCACCGCAGCCGCGCCAATTCCCGCCGTGGCAGCCGCCGCAACATCGCCTTCCATTACGACCTGGGCAACGACTTCTACCGGCTGTGGCTCGACCCCGGCATGACCTATTCCTCGGCGCTGTACGAGCGGGAGGATCAGAGCCTGGAGGACGCCCAGGAGGCCAAGATCGCCCGCGCCGCCGAACTGCTGGACCTCCGTCCCGGCGACAGGGTGCTGGAGATCGGCTGCGGCTGGGGCGGCATGGCGGAGCATCTGGCCGGCCGCCGCGGCGCCTCGGTTGTCGGGCTGACCCTGTCGGCCGAGCAACTGGCCTTCGCCCGCGACCGTGTGGACGGAGCGGGACTGGCCGGGCAGGTCGATCTGCGGCTGATGGACTACCGCGATGTTGGCGGCAGTTTCGACCGCATCGTCTCCATCGAGATGATTGAGGCGGTGGGGGAGGAGCATTGGCCGCATTACTTCGCCACCCTGCGCGACCGGCTGCTGCCCGGCGGGGCGGCGGTGGTGCAGGCGATCACCATCGACGACGCCCGCTTCCCGGCTTACCGCCGCAACTGCGACTTCATCCAGCGCCACATCTTTCCCGGCGGCCTGCTGCCCTGCCCGTCGGCCCTGCGTGGCGAAGCGGAGCGGGCCGGGCTGGTGGTCGATCATGCCGAGAGTTTCGGCGCCTCCTATGCCCGCACCTGCGCGGAGTGGCGGCGGCGCTTCCTGGAGGCCGGGCCGCAGGTGGCGGCGCTGGGCTTCGACGAGCGGTTCCGCCGGCTGTGGGACTATTACCTCGCCTATTGCGAGGCCGGGTTCCGCGCCGGGACCATCGATGTCGGGCTCTGGCGCTTCCGCAAGCCGTGAGCGGAGGGCGCCTGAGATGAAGATCGAGGATTTCGCCGGCCGGACGCCGGAACTGCGGATCGAAGACTATTTCGTCGGGCGCACCCAAGCCTGGGGCGTATTCGAGGACCGCTTCGGTACCTTGCGCCGCAGCTTCACCGTCGACATCGACGGGCAGTGGGACGGGCGGGAACTGGTGCTGGACGAACGCTTCCTTTACGCCGACGGCGAGACCGACCGCCGGGTCTGGCGCATCGCCAGGACCGGGGACGGGCTTTATGAGGGGCGGGCCGACGACGTGATCGGCACGGCGTCCGGCCGGGCGGTGGGCAATGCGCTGAACTGGACCTATGAGATGGTGCTGAAGGTCGGCGGCGACCGCTGGCGCGTGCGCTTCGACGACTGGATGTGGCTGCAACCCGGCGATGCGCTTATCAACCGGGCCAATGTCTATCGCTGGGGTCTGTGGATCGGCACGGTCAGTCTGTTCTTCCTGCCCGAAGGCCGGCTGGCACGGCCGGATGCCGTCACCGCGGCGGAACGGCCCCCAGCCGCTGCCGAATGAGGCGCAGAGGGGCGCCGAGCAGCGGCAGACGCAGATAGACATGCTCGCCGGAATCCCAATGGTCGATGTGTTCGGCCACCCGGCCGTCGGCGGCCTGCCGCACCTCGCTGGTACCGATCACGTCCAGGCGGCCGATGCCGGTCACCGTCGCTTCGAACCGCCAGCGCAGGATCGTCAGATCGGCGGCGGACAGCCGGTGGGTGACGGTGAAGCGCAGGTCGCGGCAGCCGTTCAGCGTGTGGACCAGCACCGCACGCACCGCGTCTCGACCGCGGGCGTCGTTGAAGGGGTCGCGGAAGCGCACCTCCGGCACCGTCAGCGCCGGCAGCCGGTCCAGATTGTCGTGGCTGAGCGTCTCGAAAAACTCGGCCCAGGCCTCCAGCCCGGCAGTCCGCGGATCGTCCGTCATGCTCCCGTCGCCTTGCGCACCAGGGGGAAGTAAAGCCGATAGGGCAGGCAACGCGCCAGCTTCAGCTTGCGGACAAAGCGCCGGGGGAAGGTGATCTCGAACCCATCGGCGTCCAGCCCGGCAGCCAGTTCGCAGGCCGCGTCCTCCACCGACATCAGGTCCGGCATGGAAAAGCGGTTGCGCGCGGTCAGCGGTGTGTCGACGAAGCCGGGGCAGACCAGCTGAAGCTTGATCCCAGCGCGGTCGCAGTCGGGTTTCAGCGCTTCGCACAGGTTGATCAGCGCCGCCTTGGTCGGGCCATAGGCCGCCGCGGTCGGCAGGCCGCGGTATCCGGCGACCGAGGCCACCACCGCCACCTGTCCGCGCCCCCGCGCCCGCATCCGCGGCAGCAGTGCCTCCAGCCCATGGACGACGCCCATATAGTTGACCTCCAGCAGCCGGCGGGCGGTGTCGGCGGAGAAGTCCTCCAGCGACATCGGGATATGGGTGCCGGCGTTCAGCACCGCCCGGTCGATCGGTCCCAGCCGGTTTTCGATGGCGGCGACGGTGGCGGCGGTCGCCTTGCGGTCTGTCACGTCCAGCGGGAACATCCGCATGCGGTCGGGCAGCATCTGAACGGCGGCCGTCAGATCCTCGACGGTGCGGGCGGAGAGTGCGACCGATGCCCCGGCCGTGGCGAGATGGATCGCCAGCGCCCGGCCGATGCCGCTGCCGGCCCCGGTGATCCAGGTGACGCCGCGGACCTTGCCGTCCGGATCATTTCCCATCCCACCGTCCGTACCATCCATGGCGCGCGCCCCGCACGGTCAACCCTGGACGATACGCCGTCAGGCTTTTGCCGGATCACAAGATGCTATCACCAGATGCGGCGGGCCAGTTGGTCGCCACGCTCGGACAGGTCGCGCATCAGGGCGCGGGCCTCCTCCTCGCCTGTCCAGCGGGCGACCGACGCGATGCCGTCGGGGGTGTCCGCCGCACCGTCCCGGCCGCCATCTGCGTCGTCCGGCATGCCGAACACCTGTCCGGCCCGGATCTCCACCACTGCGAAGCGGCCGTCGCAGGCCACCAGCCGGAAGCTGCCCTTTTCCTCCACCACCGAAAGCTGGGTCATCGGCCTTCTCCTTGGCGTCGTCGTGTCGGTCGGTTCAACCGGTGGAAGCGCTGGAAGGTTGCGCAGTGGCGAGATTCTTCGCGACAACTGGACAAATTGATAGTATTGAGACTTATTCGCACTTGGTCGCCGTTGCCGTCCGTGTGTCCGCTACAGTTCGTCGGGCCAATAAAATCGCGGCCGAGCGGCGCCGAATTCCCACAAAAAAAGAATGACTCGCCATTGGGCGCAGTCGATTTTCAGTGCGAGTGCGACTCACTCGCATTATAACCGCGGTGGGGTATCTGCTCCGGGCCATCGCTCCGGAGTGCCATCGGGTTTTTGCATCGCGCGTGCCGGGCACGCGCCGAGGGGGAGTTGGACCGCCATGCCGACATCGTTTCGCCACCGTCCTGTCCTGGCCGCCATGTTCGCCGGCACCGGGGCGCTGATGGCCGGCGCCGCCCAGGCACAGGAGGCTGCCGCGCCGGCCGCCGCCGTGCCGGCGGCAGGGCCGGGTGTGGCGCAAGGGGCGGCGCAGGGTGTAGCGCAGGGTGTGCCGGACGCTGCGGCGGCGCTCGCTTCACTGCCGCACGACCTGTCGCCCTGGGGCATGTTCGTGACGGCCAGCCCAGTGGTGCAGGCGGTGATGGTCGGTCTGGCGCTCGCCTCGGTCATCACCTGGACCATCGCCATCGCCAAGACGGTGGAGCTGTCGTCGGCCAAGCGCAAGGCACGCTCGGCGCTGGCGATGCTTGAGGAGTCGCGGTCGCTGTCGCAGGCGGCGGAGCGGGTCGGCTTCAGCCAGGGCACCGCAGCGGTGCTGGTCCGTGCGGTGCTGGCGGAGACCCACCTGTCGGCCGATGCGCCGTCGCGCGACGGGCTGATGGACCGCGCCGCCTCGCGGCTGGAGCGGATCGAGGCGGCGGCCGGCCGGCGCATGGCGCGCGGCACCGGCATCCTCGCCACCATCGGCTCGACCGGCCCCTTCATCGGCCTGTTCGGCACGGTGTGGGGCATCATGACCAGCTTCATCGGCATCTCCAAGGCGCAGACCACCAACCTCGCCGTGGTGGCGCCGGGCATCGCCGAGGCGCTGCTGGCGACCGCCATCGGCCTCGTCGCCGCCATTCCGGCGGTGGTGGTCTACAACGCCTGCAGCCGCGCCATCGGCGGGCACAAGGCCCAGCTGACCGACGCCTCGGCCGCCGTGCTGCGCCTGCTGAGCCGCGATATCGACCGCCATGCGTTGCCGCGTGCCCATGCGGTTCCGGCGCATGCTCCGGCCCATGGCGTTCAGGGGCACGGCAATTCCCGCGCGGCGGAGTAACGGCGATGGGTGCGCGCCTCGGCTCCGGCAACGACGACGATCTGACCGAAACCCATGAGATCAACGTCACGCCCTTCATCGACGTCGTCCTCGTCCTGCTGATCATCTTCATGGTCGCGGCTCCGCTGGCGACGGTGGACGTTCCGGTCGATCTGCCGGCCTCCACCGCGACGCCGACGCCGCGGCCGGACAAGCCGCTGTTCCTGACCATCCAGGCCGACAAGACGCTGTCGCTGGGCGAGACCGCGACGACCAAGGAGGCGCTGGGGGCGGCACTGGACGCCGCCACCCATGGCGACAAGACCCAGAGGGTCTTCCTGCGTGCCGACAAGACCGTCGATTACGGCGCCCTGACCGAGGTGATGAACAGCCTGCGCGCCGCCGGCTACCTGAAGATCGGCCTCGTCGGGCTGGAAGCGGCGCCCGCCCCATGAGCGCCGCCTTCGACCATGGCGCCGTGGACTGGTCCGCCGGGGACGGCGAACGGCCGGCGCGGGGTGCCTTCCGCTGGGGCGGCAGCCTGATGCTGGCGCTGGGCGTCCATGCTGCGGCCGGTGTCGCGATGGTCGCCTGGCATGTGCCGGTCACCCCGTCGGAGGTCGAGCCGCCTGCCGTCCTGCTGGAACTCGCCCCGCTGCCGGTCACCCCGCCGGAGCCGCCGCCGGCCATCGACATCCCAATCGACATCCCCTTGCCGGAACCGATGCCGGAGCCGGTGATCGAACCGCCGCCACCCGAACCCGAACCGGTGATCGAGGAACCGCCCCCGCCGCCGGAGCCGCCCCCCGTGGTCGAGCCGGAAGTCGTGCTGCCCAAACCGCCGCCCGAACCGCCGAAGCCGAAGCCCGAGGTGAAGAAGGAAGCGCCGAAGCCGAAGCCGGAGAAGCCCCAACCGGAAAAGCCAAGGCCGCCGCGCCCGGTGACCCAGCCGGTGCAGCAGGCCCCGGTGGCGGCTCCGCCCGCTCCCACACCCGCTCCTGCTCCGGCGGCCCCGGCGCCGTCGGCGGCACCCAGCCGGGCGGTGCCGACCTGGCAGGGCCGGCTGCTGAGCCATTTGGAACGGCATAAGCGCTATCCGCGCGCCGCCCAGGCCCGCCGGCAGGAGGGCGTCGCCCAGGTCCGCTTCGTCATCGACCGAGAAGGGAATGTCCTGTCGGTCCAGCTCGACCGCAGTTCCGGCGTCAGTGCGCTGGACGAGGAGACGGTGGAGATGGTCCGCCGCGCCTCTCCCCTGCCGGCCCCACCGGAGGAGATGGCGAAGGACCGCATCGAGCTGGTGGTTCCGGTCCAGTTCTTCATCCGCTGATCCGCGGCCCGTCCAACCGCCTGTCCCGTCAGAGCCCGTCCCATGGCCACCGCCAGCAAGCCGCGCAGCCAGCACCCGTGGTACCGCACGCTTCAGACCATCCATCTGTGGGTCGGGCTGATCCTTTGCCTTCCCCTGGTCGTCCTTGGCATCACCGGGTCGATCCTGGTGGTGGACGAGGAACTGCGCGGCTTGATCGGTGACGCACCGGCCAAGGCGTTGGCCGACGGGCCGATGCAGCCGGTCTCCGCAATCCTGGCCGCCGCCCGCGCCGCAGCACCGGCGGGAACCCAGCCGGGCTTTCTGGTCCTGCCGGAAGAGCCGGGCCGTCCCGCGACGGTTCGTCTCGTCGCGGCGCGTGAGCGGGGAGGGGAACGGCCGCAGGGGCCGCAACAGGGGCCGCAGCCGGGGTTGGTAGGCATGCTGACCATCGACCCGGTGTCGCTGGTGCTGGTGGGCGGTGCCGATCCGGCGCAGGCGTCCGGCGGCTTCCTAAGGACGGTCCATCTGCTGCACGGCAACCTGCTGATCCGCGACCGCAGCGGACGGGAGGTCGTCGGCTGGCTGGGTGTGGCGATGCTGGTGCTGGGCGTCAGCGGCCTTGTCCTGTGGTGGCCGCGGCCGGGTCGCTGGAAGGCTGCCTTCACCGTCAAGGCCGGCGCCCGCGGCATCCGCCTGCACCGCGAGCTGCATGGTGCGGTCGGCATCTGGTCGCTGCTGGTCTTCCTGATCGTCAGCTTTTCCGGCGTCTATCTCGCTTTTCCGCAGACGCTGGGGGCCGGCGTGTCGTCGATCCTGCCGGCCCGCGACCTGCGCGCCGCGGTGACGGTGCAGCCGGTGAAGGGGGCTGTCCCCATCGACGTCGACCGGTCGGTCGGCCTGGCGCGCGCGGCAATGCCGGAGGCCGCCCTGCGCTCCGTCTCGCTGCCGGCGCGGCCGGATCAGGCCTACCGCATCGGCCTGGTCCCGGCCGGGCAGGCGCATGGTGCGCCCGGTGCGACGGTGTTCGTCGATCCCTGGACCGCCCAGGTCGCCGAGGTCCGTGATCCGGCTGGCTACAGCGCGGGCGAGACGGTGATCGCGTGGCAGCGCCCGCTGCATGCCGGCGAGGGGCTCGGGCCCGTGTGGAAATGGGCGGTCTTCCTGTCCGGCATCCTGCCGCCGCTGTTCGCCGTCACCGGCACGCTGATGTGGTGGCTGAAGCGCAAGGCCCGCCGCGCCAAGGATGCCGAGCGCGCGGCGGCGCTGGCGGCGGCGGAGTAACGGGGCTCACGCCTCGTGGACTCTGGCCCCCGTCCCCCGTCCCCCGTCCCCTCAATCCAGCGTCGGCTCCATCCGCTGACCGACCCGCCGCTGCGAATCGACGGCGGCGCGCAGGCGGTCGCGGGCGGCACCGCGGCTGCCAGCGGTGGCGGCCGGGCGCAGGCCGTTCAGGGCGGTCAGGAAATTGGTGCCGGCGCGGCCCTTCGGTTCGTTGACAAGCCGGGCCGGCAACGCCGGGATTTCCTGAGTCACCACATCGCGGTCGGCATCGGCCCCCGCCGCATCCGCCGCTTTCGCCTGGGCGCGTGCCTGCTGCGCCTCCGTCCGGGCGCGGGCGACGATGCGTTCGCGCAAATCGACGTCCAGCGTGCGGAAGACGCGCGAGGCCTCGTTCAGTTCGCGTTCCCCTCCACTGTCCAGCGTGCGCTTCAGGGCGTTGGCCAGCAGGCGGCATTCCAGGACGCCGGGCACCCGTTCGCGCTCCACCGCGCGGGCGAGGACGCCGACGGCTTCGAGGGTTTCGCGGTCGAGGGTGCCCTGGGGCATGGTGCGGCCTGATCCGAAAGGGTTACGGCCGACACTATCGGTTGGTACGCGACCTGATTCAACCCGCTTGTTAACCTTTTGTGCGATGCAACTGAGTCAGCGCCCAGCCGTCGCCTCCGGCCGGTCCTGCTCGACGGCGCCGCGGCGTTGCAGCCATTCGGCGATCATCCAGCAGAAGGCCGCCCAGGCGGCACCGACGCTCCATCCGGCCAGCACGTCGGTCGGCCAATGGACGCCCAGATAGACGCGGCTCGACCCGATCACCAGCGTCAGCAGCATCGCCCAGGTCAGCAGATAGGCCTTGGTCCGCCGGCCCTCGACGAACTGGGTCAGCAGGGCGCCCAGCGTCAGGTAGACGACGGCCGACTGCATGGCATGGCCGCTGGGGAAGCTGGCGGAAATCACCTCGTCGCCATGCGGCACCAGATCGGGGCGGGCACGGTCGAACAGCATCTTCAGCACGGTGCTGAGCGTCCCGCCGCCGCCGACCGACACCAGCACCAGCAGGGCCGCCGCCCGCTTGTGCAGCAGCAGCAGGAAGCCCAGCGTGGCGACGGTCAGGATGGCGAGGATGGTGGTGCTGCCGAGCGAGGTGATGTCGCGCGCCACGCGCGCCAGCCACCAGGGTCCGCCGGGCTGGTCGGGGTTCAGCGGATCGCGGAGCGCCAGCAGGATGCGCTTGTCGAAGGCGGTGGTCTCCCCCTCCATCACCTCGCCGGCCAGTTCGACGAAACCGAACAGCAGGCCGGCGATGACCGAGAGGCCGACCAGCATGCCAGGCTGGTGACGGCTGAGCTTCGCCCAGAAACCGTTTCTGTCAGAACCGTTTCCAGCCCCGCCCCCAACTCCTTCGTTCCGGCTCACCCGCACCCTCCATCCCTGTTGCCGTTCAGGCGGGAGAGAGCAGCCGCACCGGTGAGCCGGCCGTCCAGGCCAGGATGTCTTCCAGGGCGTCGCGGTAGAACACCGCGTAATTCTCCCGCGTCACGTAGCCCAGATGGGGCGTCAGCACGGTGTTGGGAAGGTCAAGCCAAAGGCTGTCTTTTGGCAGAGGCTCGATCGGGAAGACGTCGATGCCGGCGCCGCCGATATGGCCGTGGCGCAGCGCATGGACCAGCGCCGTCTCGTCCACCAGTCCGGCGCGCGAGGTGTTGATGAAGAGAGCGGTCGGCTTCATCGCGCCGATCTCCGCGGCTCCGACCACGCCGCGGGTGCGTTCGCTCAGCACCAGATGGACGCTGACCACGTCGGCGGTCGCGAACAGCTCGCGCTTCTCCACGCGGGTCACGCCGGCTTCGGCGGCGCGTTCGTCGGTCAGGTTGGGGCTCCAGGCCACCACCTCCATGCCGAAGGCCTGACCGACCCTGGCGACCTTGCTGCCGAGCTTGCCCAGGCCGACCAGTCCCAGCCGCTTGCCGCCGAGATCGCCGGTCAGGCCGGTCTGCCAGCGGCCCTCGCGCAGCGCCCGCTCTTCAGCCGGGATGCGCTTGGCCAGCGCCAGGATCAGGCCCCAGGTCAGTTCTGCCGTCGGCGCGCCCACCATGCGGGTGCCGCAGACGGGGATGCCGCGGGCGGCGCAGGCCTTCAGGTCGATGGCGTTGTTGCGGGCGCCGGTGGTGACCAGCAGCTTGAGGTTCGGCAGCCGCTCGATCAGCGATGCGGGAAACGGCGTGCGTTCCCGCATGATCACCAGAACGTCGAAGGGCTCCAGTGCCGCCGTCACCGCGTCCTGATTTCCGAGCGGTTGCTCGAAAACCGTCAGGCTGCTTCCCACCGGAAGCTGCGACCAGTCGGCGAGGTCGCGGGCGACCCCCTGGTAGTCGTCGAGGATGGCGATGCGCATGGAGCCCGTCCCCCTTTACTTGGTGAAGTAGGGCGCCAGGTTGGCGCGGATACGGTCGAGGATCGGGACGGCGGTCGCCGGCACCTCGAACGGGCGGCCGGTGATGGTCTCGCCGGCTTCGATGTAGACGCGCGCCGCTTCCAGCACCACGTCGGCGGGGATTTCCGGAACGTCCTGGGTGTAGGGATCGCAACGGGCGACGACCCAGTTGCGGACGAAGTCCTTGTCGAAGCTCTCCGGCTTCCCGCCAGCCTCGAACCGCTCCTGATAGCTGCCGGCGAACCAGTAGCGCGAGCTGTCGGGGGTGTGGATCTCGTCGGCCAGCAGGATGTTGCCGTCCTCATCGAAGCCGAACTCGTACTTGGTGTCGACCAGGATCAGGCCGCGGTCCGCCGCCATCTTCTGGCCGCGGGCGAAGAGGGCCAGCGCCTTGTCCGACACCTCGGCCCACTGGGCGCGGGTCAGCAGGTTGCGCTCCACGATCTCGGCCGCGGTCAGCTCCTCGTCATGGCCGGCGTCGAAGGCCTTGGTGGTCGGCGTGATGATCGGGGTGCCGAGCTTCTGGTTCTGGCGCAGCCCGTCGGGGAAGATGTGGCCGTACATCTCGCGCCGGCCCTGCTTGTACATCGACCAGATCGAGGTGCCGGTGGTGCCGGCCATATAGTCGCGGACCACGACCTCGACCGGCATGATGGTCAGCCGCTTCGCCACCACCACGTTGGGATCCGGGTATTCCAGAACGTGGTTGGCGCAGATGTCCTTCGTCGCCTCGAACCAGAAGCGGGCGGTCTGGGTCAGCACCTGCCCCTTGAACGGGATGGCGGTCAGGGCGCGGTCGAAGGCCGACAGCCGGTCGGTGGTGATCAGGATCCGCCGCCCATCCGGAAGGTCGTAGTTTTCACGCACCTTGCCGCGGTAATGATTGGGCAGCTCCGGGATGAAGGCGTCGCGAAGAACGTTGGTCAGGTGCGGGGCGAGCAGGGCGGTGTCAACCATGGGATCCTGGTCCGGATGCAGGGGCGGATGCGAGAGGCGCGCATGATACCCGAAACCCCTGCCGGAGCCAGGACGCTAATTTCAGGAGGGAGGATCGCTGTCCGATGCATGACGGGACCATCGAAATGCCGGCCACCGGGACCGTAACCGGGCCTGCCGGCGACTATGTCCTGGCGCCCGGTCTCATCCGTGTCTGGTTCGCCGATTTGACCGCCCTCTCGGCACACAAGGCTGCGATGCGCGCCCTGCTGTCCAACGACGAGGTCGAGCGCGCCGACCGCTTCATGATGGAACGGCTGACCGACCGCTTCATCCTGCGCCGCGGGCTGCTGCGGCTGCTGCTGGGGCGCTGCACGGGCCGTGACCCGGCGGGGCTGGTCTTCGATTACGGCACCCACGGCAAGCCGGCGCTGCCCGGCGGCCCGGCCTTCAACCTCAGCGACAGCGAGGACAGCCTCGCCATCGCCGTGGCGGCGGAGGGGCGGATCGGTGTCGACATCGAACGGCTGCGCCCGATCGAGAGCGCCGACGGCATCGCCGACCGCTTCTTCCACATCGCCGAGCGCGCGGCATTGCAGGGGCTGGCGCCGGAACGGCGTGACGAGGGATTCCTGCTGGCCTGGACGCGGAAGGAGGCCTTCATCAAGGCGGCCGGCGTCGGGCTGTCGATGCCGCTCGACCAGTTCGCGGTGGAGGTGAGGCCGGATGCACCGCCGGCCCTGCTGGAGATCGGCGAGGATTTGCGCGGCGATGTCGGCGTGCCGGCGGACTGGAGCCTGTTCGACCGCCGGGTGCTTCCAGGCACCATCGCCGCCATCGCGGCGCACGGCACCGGCTGGATAGTGGAGGGGCGGGTGATGGATGCGGGGTTCGTGGGGTAGGGGGAGCTTCCTTCACTCCCCGCCGGCCAACGTCCCGGTCAGGCGGTTGCGGATGGCGGAGACGGCGCATTCCAGCGGGCGGTCGTCGTCTGGCTTGGGGGCCTTGTCCATCACGTCGGGGCACATGTCCTGCGCCAGCCACACCTGCGGCTTGGGCGGGACCGGAGCGTTGGGGTCGCAGGTGGCGGGGTCGGGGTGGGTTTCCTCGGTGCTGCCATGGGTCGGCTTGACCTCCAGGTTCGGCGAGACGCCGAAGCAGTCCACCAGCGCCCCCGACGGGCGGTAGTAGCGGGCGGTGGTCAGGCGGATGCCGGTGTCGACGCTGAGCGAGGAAATCGTCTGCACCGACCCCTTGCCGTAGGAGCGGGAGCCGAACAGCAGCGCGCGGTGATGGTCCTGCAGCGCGCCGGCGACGATTTCCGACGCCGAGGCCGAACCGCTGTTGATCAGCACCACCACCGGCAGGCCGGCCATCAGGTCGCCGGCGGTGCCGCGGTAGGTGCGGGATTCCTCCGGATCGCGACCGCGGACCGACACGATGTCCACCGTCTCCAGGAAACGGTCGGCCACCTGCACCGCCTGCTCCAGCAGGCCGCCGGGGTTGTTGCGCAGGTCGATGACGGCGCCGGTCAGCCGACCCTTGGCCTGCCGGCGCATGTCCTCGATCGCTGCGTCCAGCGCCGAGGAGGTCGACTGGTTGAAGGTGGCGATGCGGACATAGGCGACGTTGCCCTCCAGCCGATAACGCACCGGCTGGATCTTGACGATGGCGCGGGTCAGCGAAACGCGGGTGTTGGCGTCGGTCGCCGGCGGGCGGCGGATCGACAGGGCGACCGAACTGCCGACCGGCCCGCGCATGCGGGCGACGGCGTCGTGCAGGTTCAGCCCCTTCACCGCCACGTCGTCGATGCGGGCGATCAGGTCGCCGCTGCGCAGGCCGGCGCGGGCGGCGGGTGAGCCGTCGATGGGGGAGACGACCTTGATCAGGCCGCTTTCCTCATCCATCGTCACCTCGATGCCCAGGCCGCCGAACTCGCCCTGGGTCTGTTCGCGCAGGTAGCGGTAGCGCTCGGCGTCGAGGAAGCTGGAATAGGGGTCGAGCGAGCCCAGCATGCTGTCCAGCGCCGCCTCGGTCAGCATGCGGTCGCTGGCCTTCGGGTTCTCCGCCTTCTTCTTCTTCAGCCCGTCTTCCGCCTTGTCGATCAGCACCTGCGGGTCGAAGGACTTCACATGCTCCGTCAGGACGCGGCGCATGGCGTCGGAGAAGAGGACGTAATTGCGGTCGGCGGTGGACAGCGAGCCATAGCCGCGGACCTTGGCGAAATCGGTGCGGTAGCGGTCGAGCGCCGCGACGGTGTCGGCACGGCTGGCGGGGGCCACGGCGCAAGCGGGCCCGATCGCCACCATCATCAGCAGCAAGGCAGCCAGCAGCTTCGCCATCCTTGGACCCTCTTGACTGGCCGATCCGGCCGGCGGTCTTACACGCATCGTTCACTATACCAGGGTTTCGCCGGTTGCCCGACCCTAGCACGTCGTTCGCCCATTCTCAAAGTCCACCCCGATTTCGGCAAGAGGGCATGCCGGGGGTGGAACGGCCAAACCGCGCAATGGAGCGGACTCCTGAAATAGGATGCACAAACAGCGATGTCGCGCGCCCCCCTGGGGCGCGCGACCGGCGTGAAGGGATGAGCACTTTCGGAGGGGACCAGGCAGGCCGGGGAGATGCGCTCAGTAGGCGCCGCTGCCCTTCACCACGACGCGCACGGTGCGCAGCATGATGCCGATGTCGGCCCAGAAGTTCCAGCCGACGACATAGGCGGTGTCGAGCTGGACGCGGCGCACATAGTCGACGTCGCTGCGGCCGCTGACCTGCCACAGCCCGGTCAGGCCGGGGCGGCAGCGGGTGTAGAAGGGGAAGCAGGCGTGGTAGTAGGACACCTCGTCATCGATGATCGGGCGCGGGCCGACCAGGCTCATGTCGCCACGCAGCACGTTGATCAGCTGCGGCAGTTCGTCCAGGCTCGACTTGCGCAGGAAGCGGCCGACCGGGGTGATGCGCGGGTCGTTGCGCAGCTTGCGCGTCGCCAGCCATTCGGCGCGCGCCGTCTCGTCGGTGGCGAGCAGCCGTTCCAGCACCTCGGCGGAATTGACCACCATGGAGCGGAACTTCAGGCAGGTGAAGGGACGCCCGTCGGCACCGATGCGCCGGTGGCCGAACACCGCCGGGCCGCCGTCGCGCGCCACCATCCAGGCCAGCACGAGCATCAACGGCCCGAAAACGGCAAGCAGCGCCAGCGAGCCGACGATGTCGAAGGCGCGTTTGACGCGGTGCCTGTGCAAGGGGGGACAACCGGGGAGCCGATCCATCGCCTGCATCGCCGACCGGGTTCCGGCCATACGGCCGGGGTCCAGACGGGGAGCGCCCAAAAGAGCGATGTTGGACAACGCCATCGTATTCTCTCGTCGCTGATCGTCTCTGGTCAGAGCATAGGACCATCCGGGAGAGGCAACGGCCAGCGCGCGAAAGGGGTCCCGCCAATGGGACCGCTTCTTTGGAAACAGCGGGTTAGCCCGCCGGTACGTATCAGCAGATCCGGGGAAGCTGTTCTCCGGTCAGCCAATCGACGATCCGGTGGCCGCCGAACCGGGTCTCCATCTGAACGAAACGGTGGGCGTCTTCCACCACCCGTCCGATGCAGGCGGCGTCCCGTCCCAGCGGATGATCGCGCATGACGGACAGCAGCCGGTCGCACTCCTCCCCGGCGCAGATCGCGATCAGCTTACCTTCGTTGGCGGCATAGAGTGGGTCGAGGCCCAACAATTCGCAGGCCGCCGTTACCTGCGCCCGCACCGGGATATCGGATTCGCGCAGCCGCATGCCGACGCCGGACTGGTGGGCGATCTCGTTCAGCGTCGTCGCCAGTCCGCCGCGGGTGGGATCGCGCAGCACATGGACGTCGGGCACCGCTGCCACCATCGCCGCGACCAGCCCGTTCAGCGCGGCGCTGTCGGACAGGATCGCCGTCTCGAAGCCCAGATTGTCGCGGGTCGACATGATGGCGACGCCATGGTCGCCCATGGTGCCGCTGACCAGGATCGCGTCGCCCGGCCGCGCCCGGTCGCCGGACGGCGCGACGCCGGGCGGCACCATGCCGATGCCGGTGGTGGTGATGAAGACCCCGTCGCCCTTGCCGCGCTCCACCACCTTGGTGTCGCCCGACACGATGGCGACCCCCGCTTCGCGCGCCGCGGCGGCCATGCTGTCGACCACCCGCTTCAGGTCGGCGAGCGGGAAGCCCTCTTCTATGATGAAGCCGGCGGTCAGGTGCAGCGGCACCGCACCCGCCATGGCGACGTCGTTCACCGTGCCGTGGACGGCCAGCGAGCCGATGTCGCCACCAGGGAAGAACAGCGGCGAGACGACGAAGCCGTCGGTCGTCATCACCATGCGCCCGCCCGGCACCTCGAAGGCGGCCTGGTCGTTGCCCTGGTCGAGATACGGGTTGGCGAAGGCGGCGGCGAACAGCTCGCGCACCAGCTGTGCCATCGCCTTGCCGCCCGACCCGTGGGTCATGTCCACCGCCCCGCGGGCGATGTCGAGCTTGCGGGTGAAGAGGCGGCGGTCGGTCATGGCGGGGGTCCGGGTGGTCGGCGGGTGTGTGGAGAGGTGTTGTGTCTGCGTCAGGCCGCGGCGTCCGCGACCTCGGCCAGCAGAGCGAGCGTTCGCTCGGCCTCCTCCGCATCCAGGCGGGACAGGGCGTAGCCGACATGGACGATCACGTAATCGCCGACGGCGACGTCCTCCACCAGCTCCAGCGAGCAGGTGGAGGTGACACCGCCCAAGCTGACGGTGGCGCGGTCGTCGGGCAGCAGGGCGGTCACCAAGGCGGGGACGGCAAGGCACATGGCGGCGACCCTCCGGTCAGATGGCAGCGGAAGCAGCGTGGGAGGCGCGGGCCTCGGCCAGCCCGTCGGCGATCCAGTCGTACCACTCCTCCAGCCCCTGGCCGGTGGTGGCCGACAGCTGGATCACCGCCAGCGACGGGTTCAGGCGCTGGGCATAGCCGATCATGCGCTCGACATCGAAGGTCAGATGCGGCAGCAGGTCGATCTTGTTGACGACCAGCAGGTCGGCGCGGACGAACATGTCCGGGTATTTCAGAGGCTTGTCCTCCCCCTCCGTCACCGACAGGACGACGACGCGGTGGGTCTCGCCCAGGTCGAAGCCGGCGGGGCAGACCAGATTGCCGACATTCTCGACGAACAGCACGCCGTCTGCCGTGAACTGGCCCCCGGCCGCCAACTTGTCGGCCGCCTGCGCCACCATGGAAGCGTCGAGGTGGCAGCCCTTGCCGGTGTTGACCTGTACCGCCGGGGTGCCGGTGGCGCGGATGCGGTCGGCGTCGAAGCTGGTCTGCTGGTCGCCCTCGATCACCGCGACCGGGAAGCGGCCCTTCAGGTCGGTCAGGCTGCGGGTCAGCAGGGTGGTCTTGCCCGAGCCCGGGCTGGACATCAGGTTCAGCACGAACACGCCGCGCTCGGCGAAGCGGCAGCGGTTGACGGCGGCCAGCCCGTCGTTCTTCGCCAGGATGTCGCGTTCGATGGTGACCAGCCGCGGCTGGTTCAGCGCGGCGCCGCCGTCGATGGCGTCCGGACGGTCGGGGCGGTGGTGGTCATGGGTGTGGCCGTGATCGTGATGGTGGTGGTCATGCCCGTGATCAGGGTGCCCGTGGTCGTTATGGCTGTGGCGGAACACCGTGCCGTCGGGGGCGACATGCTCGTGGGTGTCGTCATGGTGATGGTGGGCATGGTGGTGCGCCTCGCCGTGGCGGTGGCGGTAGACCTTGCCGTCGGGGCCGATATGCTCATGCCCGGCATCGGCGGCCTTGCCGTCGATCCCCTTGCCATCGATCCGGGTCTCGCCTTCGCCGCATCCGCAAACCGTGCACATCACGCGCTCTCCCACTCGTCAATCCGCCAGACGCCCGCCCATCATCGACTTGCCCGCGGGCTTCGGCAAGCGATCCTCATTCCTGGACTTCTATGCCGCAGGCGACGCAGGGATCCAGCATCGCGACCAGCAGCCGCGCCCGCTCCACCGCATCGTCTCGGTCGCGCACCGGTGCCCCGGCCAGACCGCGCGCCAGCGGGCCGTCGGCGGCGAAGTTCCAGTCGGTCGGCGCCACCATCCGGGCATCGGCCAGCCGGTCATCCCCGTCCAGCCGCAGCCAGTGGGCGAGCCGCCCGCGCGCCGTTTCCGCCACGCCGCAGCCCCCGCCCGGAGCTGACGAACCGGCGGCAACCGGGTCGGCCGGCTGAAGCGCCGTGATGGTTGCCGCCATCCGCTGCGGCAGCTCGGCCAGATCGGCGAGCCGCGCCGCGAACAGCCGGGCCAGACCATCGCCGAAGCGTTCCGTCACCGAGACGACCAGCGGATGGTCGGCCTGCCGCTCCAGCGGGCCGGTCAGGGCCGGGGCATCGTTGCATTGGGGATTGGAGGCGAAGGCCGGATCGCCGGCCAGCGCCGCCGCGAACCAGCCGGGCGACCGTTCGCCGAGCAGGGGCACCCCGCAGGCTCCCCAGCCGGCCAGATCGGGCGACAGCAGCCGTCCTGCCAGCCGGGCCGCGTCGCTGCCGCTGCGTGTCGCCCAGCGGGCGAGGTCGTCGGCATCCTGGGGGCGCGGGCCGGTGAAGACGGTGGCATCCAGCCATCCGGCCATCCGTGTCAGCGCGTCTCGCAGGGCCGCCTTGTCCGGCCGCAAAACGCCGCCGCCGGGACGCAGCCCGTCCTTGGCAGGATAGAGCGCAGGCATGACGACCGACACCGCTGCCCGCAGGTCGCGCAAGGCGACGGGCCGCGGTGGGGCGCCCAGGCGCGCTGGCCATTCGACCACGGCCTGCCAGCCATGGCTGTCCAGCGCCTCCGCATCGGTCAGCAGGGCGCGAGCGGTTTCGTGGGAGGTGGCGTCGATTCCCAGTGCCGCTTCGCAGGCGCGGGCGACGGCCAGTCCCTGGGCGCTGCCGCACAGGCTGAACAGCAGCGGCGCCAGCCGCACCGCCTCCTCCGCCTTGTGGCCGACCAGGGCGGCAACGGCACGCGGGCGCCGGGTGGCGACTTCGGCCCGTTGAATGACCATGCCGTCCTTGGCGCCGTCCAGCCACAGCCGGACGGATACCGAACCCTCTCCGGGAAGCGTTGTGGTGGACATCGGGGATTCCTGGCGCGTCATCGGCCGGTATCCTGACGGATCGGGGGTGCAACTCATTGACCTGCGTCAAAATACGTAGATCCGGCGAGGTGGAGTCCCCGTCTCGGCCATGGCCGGGCTGACGCTTTCTGCTACACTTCGCCCCAACCGCGCCACGCCGTCCGGTCTCCCCTGCGTCGGGCGGGAAAACCCAGGGCGGCACGACCCGATAGGCGCGACACGACATCAGAGGATGCTGGTCCATGAAACGTTTCCCTCTCGCCTCGGCTGTCCTGCTGGCCGGGCTGGTGCTGCCCGCGGTCGCCGACGCCCACACCTTCGGTACCCATGACGCCGGCTTCGCCCACGGATTCCTGCATCCGGTCGGCGGCTGGGACCATCTGCTGGCGATGGTCGCGGTCGGGCTGTGGGCAGCGCAGCGCGGCGGGTCCGCCCTGTGGGCGCTGCCGGCGGCCTTCGTCACCGCCATGATCGGCGGCGGTCTGCTGGGCATGACCGGCATCGCGCTGCCGGCGGTGGAATTGGGGATCGCCGGATCCGTGATCGCGCTGGGCGCCCTGATCGCCGCGCAGTCGCGCCTGTCGCTTCCGGTTTCGCTGGCGGTGGTCGCGGCCTTTGCCCTGTTCCACGGCCATGCCCATGGCGCCGAGATGCCGGAGGCGGCGCAACCGCTGCTCTACGGCCTGGGCTTCGCGCTTGCCACCGCGCTCCTGCATGGCGCCGGCGTCGCCGCCGCCCTGTCGCTGAGGGGCATTGCCCTCGACGGCAAGGGCGCGCTCGCCCTGCGCGGGCTGGGTGCCGCCATCGGGCTGAGCGGCGTGGCATTGGCCGCCCTGGCCTGACCGCCGGCCTTTTGCTTCCGGTTGTTTGCGACCTGTTTGCGACGAGGGCCGGGCGGGAAACCGTCCGGCCCTTCGGCTGTCAGATCGGCTGACCTTATGGGCTGACCGGCCCTTGGCGAAGCGGGCGTGACCGGAACAATCGGCGTCTCCTGGTGTTGCAAGCCGGCAGCCCCCACAGGAGACGCCCGGCATGACCCTTCACAACGACGCCATTCCGTCCGCCGCTCCTCCCGACACGACAGCCACCCAGGGCCGCCGCCCGGAAGAGATCGAGCACGAGATCCAGTCGATCCGCGCCCGCATGGACCAGGTGATCGACGAGATCGAGTTCCGCCTGTCGCCCGGCCAGATGTCCGGCGGCGTGGTCCAGGTGGTGCGCGACGTGATCCAGGGCGGCGGCGACGGTCTGTCCGGCCGCATCGCCCGCGCCGTGCGCGCCAACCCGATCCCCGTGGCGCTGATGGGTGTCGGCGCCCTCTGGCTTGCCGTGGCGGTCGCCCGCACGCCGGAGTCGGCGACGGAGTTCGACGATTACGCCCCTCATGGCCGGCAGCTCGACCCGCGCAGCCGGCATCTGCTGACCGACCTGACCGGCGCCTGCCGCGACGGGGCCGAGGCTTTCCGCCGCGCCGACATGACCATCGCCGACCCGTCGCTGTCCGGCCGTTTGCAGGAACTGGCCGACCAGCTCGACCGCAGCGCCATGGCGCTGGATGCGGAGCTGCGCCAGGGCGGCGGCTGGATCGAGACCGCCGGCGACGGTGCCCGCGTCTGGTCGCCCATGCATGGGCTGGCGGAGGCCAACGCCCGCAGCATGATGGCCGGGGTCGGCGGGCCGGGTGCCCGCGGCGACCTGCTGGCCCGGCTGGAAGGCGGGCTGGACGGCACGCTGGCGCTGTTCCGCGATGCCCTGCGCGATGCACCGGACGACCATCTCCAGGTCGCCATCGGCGCCCAGTTCCACGCCCTGGAGACGGCGCGGCACCGGGTCGGCGCGCTGCGCGAAGCCGTGGTCTGAGGAGGACGGGGGATGCTGGGGCTGAGCCGCCGACATTATTACGAGCACCGGCACCGTGCGAACCGGCAGCATGGCGGCGGGCGGGCCGCCGATGACGGGCGCCGGGGCGGCGATGGCCGGGGCCGGTCGGCGGAAGCCCCGTCGGACATCCCGAAGCAGGGCTGGAAGGACATCCTGCTGCGGGTGTGGGACGAGCAGGGCAAGGACAATGTGTCCATGCTGGCCGCCGGCGTCGCCTATTACGCCCTGCTCGCCATCTTTCCGGCCATCGCGGCGCTGGTGTCGATCTATGGCCTCGTCGCCGATCCGTCGATGATCGAAAGCCAGCTGAATCAGCTCGGCAGCCTGCTGCCGCCGGAAGCCCTGACCATCGTCAGCGACCAGGCGCGCAAGGTGGCGACCGCCCCGTCGCAGGGGTTGGGCTTCGGCCTGATCTTCGGCCTGCTGCTGACACTGTGGAGTGCCTCGCGCGGGACCAACTCGCTGGTGTCTGCGCTGAACATCGCCTATGGCGAAAAGGAGACGCGGGGCTTCATCAAGCTGGCGGCGCTGTCGATGGGGCTGACGGTGGCGGGGCTGCTGTTCGTCATCGTCGCCATGGTGATGATCGTCGCCGTGCCGGCCGCCATCAACATCATCGGGCTGAAGGACACGCCGATCGGCTGGATCGCCAGCCTTGCCCGCTGGCCGATCCTGGCGGTGACGATCATGCTGGCTCTCGCCGTCTTCTACCGCTACGCCCCCGACCGGCGGGAGCCGCAATGGCGCTGGGTCACCTGGGGGTCGGCGATGGCGACGGTGGTCTGGCTGCTGGGGTCGCTGGGATTCTCCGTCTATGTGTCGAACTTCGGCAGCTACAACGAGACCTACGGATCGGTCGGCGCCGTCGTGGTCCTGCTGCTGTGGTTCAATCTGACCTCCTACGTCGTGCTGCTGGGGGCGGAGCTGAATGCGGAGATCGAACACCAGACCGCCCGCGACACCACCGACCGCGATGGCCGTCCGGCCCGACCACTGGGCCAGCGCGACGCCTATGTCGCCGACACGGTGGGCGAGCGGAAGGCGAGCTGACCGACAAAATGCTTCTTGGCCCAAATGCCTCTTGGCAGGGCGGCGACCGCGCGCTATGGTCGCCGTCATGCAACAGATGCTGACCATCGCGTCCTGCGGACGCTCCCGATATTTTGGCCGCTGGTTTCGTTCGGCGGCCTAGGAACGCGCATCTGTCGCTCACTCCCGAAGCCGCCCGGACCGATCCGCGGCGGCTTTCGCGTTTGTGACCCCCAGCCCCTGACGGGCTGCACATCCTGAAAATCCGAACACGGGCGACCCGGGCGGCCTCACCACCAGCCGAGAGAGGTTGTCATGTTCGATTTCGATGTCGTCACCGGTCCCACCCAGCCGCCCCACTGCCCCCTGACCGACGAGTCTGCCAGCTTGTCCGGCTCCGAGTCGGTCCCGCAGCGCTCGGCCCCGACCGGTATGGCCGCCGCCCCTCTGGTCGAGGTGGATACGACAAAGGGGGAAAAAGCACGATCCTGAGCGTGGATCGGGCCGCCGACCGTGGCGTGCAAGTCCCGCATCCCAGCTTTCGACCAAAAAAATCACGAATCCACCCTATGTTCGGCCGGCTGTTGTCGTATACTCCCTTTGGGCAGACATGTCCGGGTGGCGGCTCAGCCGGCCGCACCTCTGTTGGGTACTTCCTCGCCGGCGTTCAGGGTTGGACGGTCCGGTCGGGCGTGATGGTCGGATCGGGAGAAGGATGACGAATCATGGCGGATGATGCTCTCTCAAGCGTCAACTCTATGGTCTCGGGCCTCAACGCGTCGATCAACGCCGCGGTGGAGGCCATCAAGAAGTCGCAGAGCAATCAGGCCGTCGGCGACGTCAAGGAATATTCCAAGACGGTCAAGAAATCGGCGCTGACCACCACGGCCGGCGCCACCGACATCGGCGTGCTCGCCAAGAACACCACCCGCCTGAACGTCGCCAGCACGCTTGCGGCGAACGACAAGGTCGACTTCTACAAATTCAAGGTCGTCTCCAAGGGTGAGATGACCATGGGGCAGGTCGGCGACGACGGCGTGCATGTCCAGCTGATGAACAAGCTGGGCCGCGTGGTGGCCGACAGCGACCCGAAGGCCGGCGACGACTACAAGGCCTTCAAGCAATTGCAGGCCGGCAACCTGACGGTCGACAAGGGCGACTACACCCTGCGCGTAAGCCGTGACAAGGGCCAGTCGGACAAGGACCCCAAGAACTACGCCATGCAGGTGGTCATGGGGAATTACAGCCAGGATTACGACACTGTTGCCAAGCAGCCGGCCAAGGGTGACACCGGCCTGACGCTGACCACCGGACAGCAGGCGACGCTCGACGGGCTGAACCAAGCCATCGGCAGCATGAACTCCATCCCCACCGGACAGACCGGCACCCAGAAACTGATGGGCAGCTTCAGCCTGTTCGTGTGAAGCCGGGCTGCCGGTTGTGCTATGACGGGACGGAGCCGATCCGTCCCGGAGCAAGATCTTGCCGTCCATCACGCGCCTGACACCCGCCGACCACCGCCGCGTTCCGTGGAAGAATGGCGGCGGCGTCACCACCGAACTGGCGGTGGAACCGGCCGCCGACGGCCGCTTCGTCTGGCGCGTCAGCATCGCCGACGTGGTCGAACCCGGTCCCTTTTCCGCTTTTCCCGGCTATGACAGGCTGATCGCCGTGGTGGAGGGCGAGGGCATGCGCCTGTCGGTCGACGGCGAGCCTCCGGTCGAACGCCGTCGTCTGGACCCCGCCTTCGCCTTTCCCGGCGAAGCGCCGGTGTGGTGCGAGCCGATCGCCGGCCCGATTCGCGACGTCAACCTGATACTGGACCGCGCATCGGCGACCGGCGTGCTGACCCTGCTGGCCGGCCTCACCGTACATCGGGCCGCCGGCGATGCTCTGCTGGTCCACGCCCTGGGCGGTACGCTGACGGTTACCCGTGAAGGTGGGGAGACGCTGACGGTTCCCGCCGGCCACAGCCTGCTCCTGCGCGACGCGGCGGCGCTGGTCGAGGCGCCGGCAGGGGCGGAAGGTGTCTGTGCCGAGGTGCGGCGGCGTTAGGGCTTCGCCGCCCGGATCAGCTCCTCGTACCAGCGCGCCGAATCCTTCGGCGTGCGGGTCAGGGTCTGGAAGTCGACGTGGACGATGCCGAAGCGCTGACCATAGCCGCTGCCCCATTCGAAATTGTCCAGCAGCGACCAGACGAAATAGCCGCGCACGTCGGCACCCTGGGCCATCGCGTCGCGCATCGCGGCGTTGTAGATGGTCAGGTAGTTGATGCGGTGCGGGTCGTGGACGGCGCCGTCGGGGCTGACGGTATCGCTGCCGCCGCATCCATTCTCCGTCACCACGATGGGCAGGCGGTAGCGGCGCTGGATGGTCAGCAGCTCGTCCCGGAAGGCATCGGGGAAGATCGCCCAGCCGACGCCGTGGGTCGGCGAATCGGCCGGCGCGTCGCCCCAGCCATAGCCCCAGGTCCGGGCCGGATCGGCCTTGGCGAAGATCGGGCCGTAATGGTTCAGCCCGAACCAGTCCACCGGCCGGACGATGCGCGCCATGTCGCCGGGCTGGACATAGGGCTCGATGGCGGCGGCGGTCTGCGGCGGATAGTGGCCAAGGATCTGCGGATCGCAGAAGACCAGGTTCCAATGCTCATCCAGCAGGGTGGCGGCGGCGCGGTTCTCCGGCGTGTCGGTTTCCGGGATCACGGCCTGCCGGTTGTGGATGGCGCCGATGGAGGCCCCCGGCACCATGTCGCGCAGCACGTCCACCCCGGCGCCATGGGCGAGGTTGACGTGGTGGATGGCGCGCAGATGCTGCGCCCGGTCGACGATTCCCGGTGCCGCCCAGGGGATCGCATAACCGAACAGGGTGAAGACCGAGAATTCGTTGAAGGTGATCCAACGCTTTACCCGGTCGCCGTAGCGCCGGGCGCAGAGTGCGGCATAGTCGGCGTACCAGCCGGCGCAGTCGCGGGACGACCAGCCGCCCAGATCCTGCAAGGCCTGCGGCAGGTCCCAATGGTAGAGGCAGAGCCAGGGCTCGATGCCCGCTTCCAGCAGCCGGTCGATCAGGCGGTCGTAGAAATCCAGTCCCGCCGCGTTCACCGCGCCCTTGCCGCGCGGCATCACCCTGGGCCAGGAGACCGAGAAGCGGTAGGCGTCGACGCCCAGCCCCTTCATCAGCGCCACATCCTCCGGCATGCGGTGGTAGTGGTCGCAGGCGACGTCCCCGGTGTCGCCGTTCACCACACCGCCCTGGGTGCGGCAGCGCACGTCCCAGATGCTGGGGCCCCGCCCCTCCTCGGCCGCCGCCCCTTCGATCTGGTAGGCGGAGGTGGAGACGCCCCAGACGAAACCCGGCGGATAGGCGTTGTGAGGATAGGGGGAGGGGCGATTGGTCATGGTCAGGCCGCGATCTGGTTGATGCTGCGGCAGCGGGCCTCGAAGGCGTCGGAGATGAATTCCGGGCGCTTGTAATAGCCCTTGATCCAGCTCGCCAGCAGGCAAAGCTCCTCCAGCTTTACCAGCTCGTCCAGCGTCCCCTCGGGAAAGCGGATGGCGAAACTGTCGGAGATGTATTCCAGAACCTGCTCGATCTGGTCGATCGACAACTGGATGTCGGTCTCCAGCGTTGCATTGCGGGTCAGCAGAGCCTCATCGACCCCATATTCGTCCCGGATCAGCTTCACGATCCAGCGGAACATGTGCATCCAGTTGGACACACCCTCGATCGACTTGCTCATCGCGACGCTCGGTTTCGGGTTGCGAGAAAGGGGTAGGCGGGAGCGACTGTACGCACGGATCGTTAAAGAATAACGCAGCTTCCGTCGGGGTCTCCAGCCGGACGCGACAATAAATCTTGCGGCTTCTGCCACCTGCGCGGGCAGAGACGGCGAAAGTGTGCTTAAATGTTATGCAGAATGGGTGGGGATGGTGCCGGGAACCGTGGTCCGGCGGGGCGGCACGTCCCATGCAGAACCAAGCCGACCGATCGCACTGCGAGGCTTCCGCCATGAAAAGCGCCGCCACCCCCGATGCCCGTCCCAGTGACGCCCATCCCAGCGGCGTCCATCCCGTCGACGAGGTCCTGCCGCCTTGGCGGCTGCTGGCGCTGGGGTTGCAGCATGTGCTGGTGATGTATGCCGGGGCCATCGCGGTGCCGTTGATCATCGGCGGTGCCTTGAAGCTGCCGAAGGACCAGGTTGCCATGCTGATCAACGCCGACCTGTTCGCCTGCGGCGTGGTCACGCTGATCCAGGCCGTCGGTTTCTGGCGATTCGGCATCCGCCTGCCGATCATGATGGGCGTCACCTTCGCCGCCGTCGGTCCGATGGTGGCGATGGCGACCAACCCGTCGCTGGGGCTGCTGGGGATTTACGGCGCGGTGATCGGATCGGGCATCTTCGCCATCCTCGCCGCCCCGCTGGTAGGCCGGCTTCTGCCGCTGTTTCCGCCGGTGGTGACCGGCAGCGTCATCGCCATCATCGGCGTCTCGCTGATGCGGGTGGGGGTGGGCTGGGCCGGCGGCGGGGTGGGCAATCCGCGATTCGGCGATCCGGCCTTCCTGGGTGTGGCTGCCTTCGTGCTGCTGGCGATCCTGGCGCTGATGAAGCATGGCCGCGGTTTCGTCCGCAACGTCGCGGTGCTGCTGGGGCTGGTGGCCGGGATGGTGCTGGCGATGGCGCTGGGCATGGTCGATTTCAAAGGATTGGCCGAGGCGCCGTGGGTGGCGCTGGTCCAGCCCTTCCAGTTCGGCATGCCGGTGTTCGACCCGGTCGCCATCCTGACCATGTCGCTGGTGATGATCGTGGTGATGATCGAATCGACCGGCATGTTCCTGGCCGTCGGCGACATGGTCGGTCGTCCGGTGACGCGGGAGGATCTGGTCCGCGGCCTGCGCACCGACGGGTTGGGCACTCTGATCGGTGGTGTCTTCAACACATTCCCCTTACACCTCCTTCTCGCAGAATGTCGGGCTGGTCGGGGTGACGGGCGTGCGCAGCCGCTGGGTCTGCGCGGCGGGCGGGCTGATCCTGCTGCTGCTGGGGCTGCTGCCGAAGCTGGCCCATGTGGTGGCGTCGGTGCCGGCCTTCGTGCTGGGCGGAGCCGGGCTGGTGATGTTCGGCATGGTGGCGGCGACCGGCGTGAAAATCCTGGCGCAGGTCGATTTCGCCCACCGGCGCGAGAACCTGATCGTCGTGGCGGTCAGCATCGGCGTCGGGCTGATTCCGTTGGTGTCGGACAAATTCTTCTCGCAGATGCCGGCCTTCCTGTCGCCGCTGCTGCACAGCGGCATCCTGCTGGGCACCCTGACGGCAGTGGCGTTGAACTGGTACTTCAACGGTCTGGCGAGCGCCGACCGCGCCCGTCACGACGTAGCCTCTGCCGCGCAGGGGGTGGAGGCTTAATCTTTCCGCCGCAGCAGATCCTTGCTGGCGAGCAGCGACCCGCCGGCGATCAAGGCGCAGGACAGCCAGATGATGCTGGAGTTGGCGGCAAGACCGAACAGGACCAGCAGCAGGGTCGACAGCAGGGGCGCCAGATAGGACAGCGCCCCCAGCGCCCGGATGTCGCCGTGGCGCACGCCATAGTCCCAGACGAAGAAGGCCGCCCCCACCGGTCCCAGACCCAGCAGCAGCATCGCCCCCCAGCCGATGGCGGTGTCCGGCCACACCGTCCGTTCCAGCGCCAGATGGCAGAGCAGCGACAAGAGTGCCGTGACGAGGCAGAAGGCGCTGACCGCGTCGGTCGGCGCCTCGCCGATCTGGCCCAGCCGGCGGCGCAGCACCGAATAGCCGGCCCAGGTGACTGCGCTGGCCAGGGCGGCGGCATAGCCGGGCAGATGCGCCGGGTCGATGGAAAGACCGCCTCCCAGGCCGCCGGTCCCGCCGCGGGCGATCAGCAACGCGGTGCCCGCCAGCCCGGCGACGGCGCCGCCGACATGCCAGGAGTGCAGCCGTTCCCCTGGCAGCAGGGCGGAGAACAGCACGATCAGCAGCGGCCACAGATAGTTGATCAGGTTGGCCTCCACCGGCGGAGCCGCCTGCAAGGCCATGAAATAGAGGAAGTGGAAGCCGAACAGGCCGCCGACTCCCAGCGCCCAGGCCGCCGCCGGCTGGCGGAAATAGCGCAGGGGGTTGTCGCCGCGCGACGCGGTCCAGCCGCTGCCGACCAGGAAGGCCAGCAGGAAGGAGGTCGCCACCAGCTGGAACGGCGGCACCATCGAGGCCAGGGTCGCCAGCGGGGCCAGTGTCGCCCACAGCAGGATGGCGATGAAGCCGACCAGCGTGGCGCGGTTGGCGGAGCGGTCGGGTACGGCGGAGGAGACGGTCATCGGGTGTGTCGGTTGGTTGGTGCGGGGGAGGCGACCATAGCCGGCCGGCAGAGGGCTGTCTTGACCGGACCTCCGCCGCGCATTGACCGAAACTCCGGCCTCGCGCGGACAATTCACGCGGTCAGGGCCAACGCCTCGTTGCGGGCGAAGGCGGTCATCACCATTGCCTCCGCCGCCTCGGCAGCCAGGGGGCGCGAGATCAGATAGCCTTGCAGGCAGTCGCATCCCGCCTCCGCCAGCCAATGGCGCTGCTCGGCGGTTTCCACCCCCTCCGCCACGGTGGACAGCAGAAGCCGCTGGGCGAGGGCGATGACGGTGGAGGCGATGTCGGGGGCATGCGGCAGGTCGTTGACGAAGCTGCGGTCGATCTTCAGCACATCGACCGGCAGCTGGCGCAGATAGGCCAGCGAGGAATAGCCGGTGCCGAAATCGTCGATGGCGATGCGCACCCCCAGTGCCCGCAACCGGTTCAGCGTCGGCAGATGGTGGCGCACGTCCTTCATGATGACGGTCTCGGTGATCTCCAGCTCCAGCAGGTGGGCCGGGGTGCCGTGGCGCTGCAACACCTGTTCGACCAGCCGGGCGAAGCCGGGGTCGGCAAGCTGGCGGGCGGAGACGTTGACCGCCACCGGAACCGGGCCATGGTCGAGCGCCCAACGGGTCGCGGTGCGGCAGGCCTCCTCCAGCACCCAGCGGCCGATCTCGATGATCAGGCCGGTGTCCTCGGCCACCGGGATGAAGTCGGCGGGGGAGACCGCCGCACCGTCGTGCCGCCAGCGGATCAGTGCCTCGAAGCCGGTCAGCCGGCCGCTCGCCGCTTCGATCTTCGGCTGGTAGACCAGCTCGAAGGAGCGTGCCGCCACCGCCTCGCGCAGGCCGGACTCCAGCCGCAGCCGGGTCTCCGCCCGGTCGGTCATGTCGCGGGTGTAGAAGACGAAGCGGTCGCCGCCCGCCGCCTTGGCCGCCTGCATCGCCGAATCGGCCATCCGCATCAGCCCGGTGCTGTCGGGCGCTTTCCCATTCCCTTCAGTGGGATGGACGGCGATTCCGATGCTGGCGGTGAGGTGGACGCGATGGTCTCCCACCTCGCGCAGGGTGGACAGGTCGTCGAGCAGCCGCTGCGCCACCATCGCCGCTTCGTCGCGGTCGGCGACCCGCTCCAGCACCACCAGGAACTCGTCGCCGCCCAGCCGGCCGACGGTGTCGCAGCGGCGCACGCTGGCGCCCAGCCGCTCCGCCACCCGGCAGAGCAGCAGATCGCCGACGCCATGGCCCAGGCTGTCATTGACCCGTTTGAAGCGGTCGAGGTCGACATACAGCACGGCCAGCCGCCCTGCATCCGGCTCCCGCGCGCGGTTCGCCAGTTCGATGGCGTGGTCCAGCCGGTCGAGCAGCAGCGCCCGGTTCGCCAGCCCGGTCAGCGGGCAGCGCGTCGCCAGCCGCCGCAGCTCGTCATGTTCGCGTTCCAGCAGGGTCAGGGTGTGGTTGAAGCGGGCGATGACGAAGCCCAGTTCATCGTCGGCATGGCCGCGCGGCACGGTCAGCGGCTGGCCATAGGGCTTTTCCGGGTCGATGCGCGCCACCGCGCGGCCGATCTGCAACAGCGGGCGGGTCAGCAACCGGTGGAACACCGCCGCCATCGCCAGCCCGATCAGCAGGTTGCGCAGGGTCCCCGCCACCAGCGCCGCCGAGACATAGGCGAGGAAGGCGGAGGCCGCCCGCCCGGTGTCGATGCCCACGGTCAGGCGGCCGATCCGGGAAACGCCTGCCGCCCCGACCTCAGCTCTGGTCCCGCTCGCCGGCGTTGTCAGGTCGCGGGTCACCACCGGCCGGTCGATGAACAGCAGCGCCGTCGCCGCCCGTTCCAGCAGGCTTGGCGGTTTGGCCGGACGCTCGCGGCGGGCGAGCAGGGTGCCGTCCCCCAGCCGGATCTCCGCCCAGGCGGCGCTGGCACGCACCATGCCCTGCAGAACCTCTCCGGCCAGTTCGCCGTCGATCAGCCAAGCGGCGGTGGCGGCCGGCCCCTCCACCAGGGCGACCATATCCTCCACCTGCGCCAGCGCCATCGTCCGCTCGCGCGTGGCGGTCCAGGCGAATTCGGCTGTGCTGATGGTCAGGCCGATGACGAAGGCGGCGAGGACTGCATGAATCGCCTGCTTCAGCGTCAGGCTGCGCAGGACTGGGATCGCCATCGCACCGTTCCTCGGCCGGATGTTTCGCACCGCCACCTCCACCAGGAGTAAGCCTTTCGGCAGAGGGGCGAACCGAAGCATTAGTAGGGCGAGCGATGACCAGGACGCGGCGTTTCTATGAAATTTTTGTAACCGGAGCAGGGTTCTATTGCTGACAACGCATATTGCTGCATAGGTCCATTCCTACAGCGCATGGCTACCATTCATCATTGGTAATACCAGTTCGTGTGCGCCGCAGCATATCCTGGCCCTGCCCATTCTCGGGGCGTTTCCTCCCTAAACTATAGGGCCGCGCAATTGCGCGGCCCTTTTTCTTTTCCGGAACGGTTGAGGGCGGATCAGACCCGGCGGGCGAGCGCCAGCAGGCCGCCGGCGCCGATCATCAGACCACCGGTCAGGCGGTTCAGCGACCTGGCCGCCGACACGGTGGTCAGCTTCGCCGCCAGACGGTCGCCGCCGGTGGCATAGGCCATGATCCAGCCGAACTCGATCACCACCATGGTGGCGACCAGCGCCATCAGCTGCGGCGCCAGCGGGGCGGCGGCGTCGATGAATTGCGGGAACAGGGCGCCCATGAAGACCAGCGCCTTCGGGTTGCTGAAGGCGACCAGCGCGCCGCGCAGGAACAGGCGGACGGGCGTGCCCTCCCCCGATGCGGCTGCCGCGGCGTCACGCTCGCCGGGCTGTTCCACCGGCGCCCGCCACGCCGCGATGCCGAGCCAGGTCAGATAGGCCACGCCGGCCCAGCGCACGATCTCGAAAGCCAGGACGGAGGTGGAGAGCAGGGCGCCCAGCCCGAAGGCCGACAGCGCCGCCATCACCGCCAGCGCCGCACACATGCCGACCCCGCCCCAGGCGGCGCGGCGCGCGCCGAACCGCAGGCCGAGGCTCATCGCCAGCAGCATGTTCGGCCCCGGCGTCATCGAGATCACGAAGGCGGTGGCGAAGAAGAAGGCGAGCGTCTGCCACGTCATGGCTGGAAACCTCGAAACCGGGTGGATGCCGGAGGGTGGGCGACAATCTGTCACACCACAGCAGCATGCGCCCGGTTCCGCTGCAAGCGACGCCGGCGAAACACAGCCATGCTTTTGGAATCTGATGTCCGATGCGGATCAGTGCGACGCCGTCTGAACCTGCCAGGCACGGAAGGCGAGGTTCGCCGAATCCTGGTCCGGCCGTTTGTAGGAGGCGAAGCGGCGGTCGCGGATCCGGCCGCGGGCCTCCTTCCACACGGCGTTCCAGTCGATGGCACCGTCGGTCAGCAGCCGCTCCTCCATGATACCCAGCAGAGCCTCGTTGACCGTCGACACGCCGATGTTCTGCGTTGCCAGCACCAGCGCGTCGGGGGCGCGTTCCAGCGTGGCGCGCAGGCGCGTGTGGCCGCCACAGGAGCCCCAGAAGACCAGCGCCGTGCCCGGCGCGATCTCCGTCATCGTGGCGTCCTCGTGATAGCTGTGGCCGCGATGGATGACGATGGACGGGGTCAGCCCTTCGCGCGTCATCCAGTCCCAGGCGGCGGCTCGTCCGGCATCGCCGGCACCGGGAATGTCGGCGACGATGACGATGCGGCGCCCGTTGCGTTCCGGGCTGATGGCGACGGCGAAGCCGGATTGGGCGTGCAGCGCCCAGCCCTGCGCCCGATGATGGCGCAGGAAGCCGCGGAAGGACGCCCGGCCGTCGGGATCGTCGTAGAAGGTCATCCGCTGCACGTTGAGGCCGTTGCGGAACAGGCGCTCTCCACTCAGGACCGGCAGGGCGGCCAGCGGATGGTTCTGGGGGAAGCGTTCCGCCTCGAAGGCGGGGGTGGCCGGCCGGCCGGACAGGCGTGCCGCGTGCAGGCTGCCGGCCAACCCGATCATGCTCCGGGCCGGCGTATCGCCGGTCCCGCCCCGGACAGCCACTTCGTGGATCGCGGTCTTCGCCGACGGTTCGCCGGCGGCGCGGTAGCGGGCGGCCAACTCGTCTTCAAGCGCCGCACGGATGGGAGCGCTGTCGAGATCCATGGCGTCGGCGATGGCGCCGATCACGACCGCGGTGTCGATCGCGGGGGGCTTCCCGTCGACCGGCAGCAGGGCCCGCAGGCTTTCGCGCATCAGCTCCCGCGCGATGGCCGGGGTGGTGCCGAACACACTCGCCGCCCGTCCGCCACCGACCGCCGCGACGAAGAATTCCGCCCACAGCGGCCGTGTCCGCTCCTCGCGCGCGAGGTCGAGGAAACTGCGCTTCTCCAGCTTCAACTGGATCCGCAGGATGTTGACCAGCCCGTCGAGCGAGGAGGTGTAGATCTGGGGCCCGGTCCGCGCGATCAGCCCGAGCAGATCCTCCGACGACAGCGCCATGGTGATGCGGAAGCGATCGGCCGGCGGATCGTCGACCATGTCGTCGAGCAGCGCGCCGATCTTCGGCGCCATTCCCGCCGGATCACGCGCCAGGGAGACGGCCAATGCCTTCGCCGCACGAATTTCCAGAGCCTGGAGATCCGTCTTCGGCAGGCGTTTGCGCAGCTCGTGCCGCGTCTCGTAGAAGGGCATGCCCCCCTCCAGCGAGCGCGTCAGCAGCCCGAGGTCGAGCGCGCGGGTGATGACCTCCTCCCCGCCGGGACGGGTGCTCAACTGGTCGGCGGCGCCGATCGCATCGAAAGGCGCCAGCGGGACCGCGTCGCGCAGGGCGGCCAGCGCCGTGTCGCCGAGGAACAGGCTGGAGCAGCGGAACGCCTCGGTCGGCGACCGGCGGGCCAGCTCGGTGAAGGCTGCATCCCCGCCGAACAGGGCGTCGAGAACCGGCTGGCTCGCCGGCTCATGGTCGGCGCAGGCGGTCTGCCCTTCGGCCGGCCGGCTGTCGGCGGCCCGGCTGTTCATGATCTGCTCGTCGGCCGCCCTGGCTTCGGCCATCCTGGCGGCTCTCGCCGCTTTTGCGACGGCGGCCCTGGCCTCGGCGGCCTGCGGATCGGCGGTCAGTGCGTTGGAAGACGTGGCGGAGGGCGTGGCCGATCGCGGGGCGGGGGGCTTGGTGGCGACGGGCTGCGTCTGACCTTGCGGTTTGGGCCGGTCAGGCGCCATCAGTTCCGCCGCACGGATGGGAGCGGGCGGGGTCGGCAATTCCGCAACGGTGATCGGGGCAGTCGTCGTCAATGGCTGCGCCGTGCCGAGCGTCGGCAGTCCGGCCGAAAGCACGGCGCAGGCGGACAGCAGCAGCCGGCGGGTCCATCGCGACGACGATGCCATGGCGGGCAGGGGGAGCGAACGACCAGGGAGCACGTCGATGGCTGCTTCGGACATTGAAGGGGCGGGCGGCGGCTAAGGATAACGCCGTGCCTTACGGCTTACCCCTTAGGGCTTAGCCTATGCAGGCAATCCTGGCTTTGTCATCCATTACCCGCAGGCCGCCTGCATATTCTTGTATTTGGTCCCGCTGTCCCGGCGGCGGAGTACCCCGCACTGGTCCTCCGGCCGGATTGAAATAGCCCTGTGAAGCATGGACAGGAAACGTTCGCGTACCAATCCTCAATCCTTCGTCCGGCGCCTTGGCCGGAACCGGTGGCTGGATGGAGGGTGCGTATGCGTGCATACCGTCTCTTGGCCCACTCCCTGACCCGCATGCTCAAGACTGCGGTCGTTCGTCTTCCGATCCTCGTTCTCTTATGTCTGCCCGTATCCGTGGTTCCGGCCGCCGCGCAGAAGCCGGTGGACGTCGAACTGGTCCTGGCGATCGACGTGTCCGGCAGCGTCGACCCGGACGAGGCGAAGCTTCAGCGCAACGGCTATGTGCAGGCCCTGCTGAACCCGAAGGTGCAGGAAGCAATTCGCGGCGGGCCGTTCGGCCGGATCAGCGCCACCTATGTGGAGTGGGCGGGGGAAAGCCACCAGCACACCGTCGTCGGCTGGACCGAACTGAGTGATCCGGCCAGTGTCGAGCGCTTCGCCGCCAGCGTGGCGGAGGCGCCGATGATGACGGAGCAGTGGACCTCGATCAGCGCGGTGATCGACTTTGCCGTCCCGCTGTTCGGCAACAACGGGTTCGAGGGCACGCGGCGGGTCATCGACATTTCGGGCGATGGCGAGAACAACCGTGGCCGCCCGGTGGAGGAGGCGCGCGACGCCGCGGTCGCCCGCGGCATCACCATCAACGGGCTGCCGATCCTGAACGACCGCCCCAACCCCTGGGGCGGGGCGGCGCCGAACGACCTGGAAGCCTATTACCGCGACCATGTCATCGGCGGCCCCGGTGCCTTCCTGGTGCCCGCCCGCGACTTCGACGCCTTCGCCGACGCCATTCTCAGCAAGCTGCTGCTGGAGGTGTCGGGCGTCCAGCCGGGCGGGCGGGGGCCGGATTTCGCCGCCCGCTGAACCGTGGAGGAGGTCAGTTCACCGCCCGGTCGATGGCGCGGCCGGCCTTCTCGGCAGGACCCGGCGGATCGATGGCGTCCTTGACGCTCTGGCCGGCCTTGTCGATGGACTCGCCGGCCCGTTCGGCCGGACCTTCCTGGTGGCAGGCGGCCACGGCGACCAGCGGCAGGACCAGGGCGGCGGTGCGCAACAGTGTCAGCATAGAGAGACTCCTTCGCTTATGGTGCGCGGCGATCCCGAGAGGGACGCCACGCTGCGGTGCGATAGGGAACGGCACGGCCGGGCTGCGGGTTCGCCCGCCTAGCCGATTGCTCCGCTGACGGTCACGCTTGGGCTCGGAGTTGCGCAAAAGGGGTAAATCCCCGCGGACGTCCCCGCATTTTGTGTTCTACGGTCAACTGCCCGCCGCGCTGCCCGTGCCACTCTTGCCCCACGATGAGATGGGCGGGAGGCCGGCATGGCTGGGTACCATTGCGATCTGGGGCGGCAGCGCCACCGCTTCGACGACCTGAAGGCGGTGATGGCCTGCGCCTCGCCGCGGCGGTCGGGGGACGAACTGGCGGGCATCGCCGCCGACAGCGACGAACGGCGGGTGGCGGCGCGCGTGGTGCTGGCCGACCTGCCGCTGAAAACCTTCCTGACCGAGGTGCTGGTCCCCTACGAGACCGACGAGGTGACGCGCCTGATCATCGACCGCCACGACGCCGACGCCTTCCGGCCGGTGGCGCACATGACGGTCGGGCAGTTCCGCGACTGGCTGCTGTCCTATCAGGCCGACACCGCCGCGCTGGCGGCCCTCGCCCCCGGCCTGACGCCGGAGATGGTGGCGGCGGTGTCGAAGCTGATGCGCAACCACGATCTGGTCTCGGTCGCGGCCAAATGCTCGGTGGTCACCCGTTTCCGCACCACGGTCGGGCTGCCGGGGCGGCTGTCGAGCCGCTTGCAGCCCAACCACCCGACCGACGATCCGACCGGCATCGCCGCCTCCACGCTCGACGGGCTGCTCTACGGCATCGGCGACGCGGTGATCGGCATCAACCCGGCGACCGACAATGTGCCGGCCTGCATCGCGCTCCTTGAGATGCTGGACGCCGTGCGCACCCGTTTCGACATTCCGGTGCAGTCCTGCGTGCTGGCCCATGTCACCACGACGATGCAGGCGATGGAGCGCGGGGCGCCGGTCGATCTGGTGTTCCAGTCCATCGCCGGCACCGAGAAGGCCAATGCCGGCTTCGGCGTCACCCTGTCGCTGCTGGCCGAGGCGCAGGAAGCTGCCAAGTCGCTGAAGCGCGGCACCATCGGCGACAACGTGATGTATTTCGAGACGGGGCAGGGATCGGCGCTGTCGGCCGACGCCCATTTCGGCGTCGACCAGCAGACGGTGGAAACCCGCGCCTATGCCGTCGCCCGCGCCTTCGACCCGCTGCTGGTCAACACGGTGGTCGGTTTCATCGGCCCGGAATATCTCTATGACGCCAAGCAGATCACCCGGGCCGGGCTGGAAGATCATTTCTGCGCCAAGCTGCTCGGCGTGCCGATGGGCTGCGACGCCTGCTATACCAACCATGCCGAGGCCGACCAGGACGACATGGACGTCCTGATGACGATGCTGGCAACCGCAGGCGTCAATTTCCTGATCGCGGTGCCCGGCGCCGACGACGTCATGCTGAATTACCAGAGCCTGTCCTATCACGACGTGCTCGGCCTGCGGCATCTGCTGAAACGCCCGCCGGCCCCGGAGTTCGAGGCGTGGCTGGAGAAGGCCGGCTGGCTCGACGAGCAGCGCCGGCTGCCGCCCTGGCCCGACCAGAGCCTCGTCGTCTCCGCCCTGCTGGGGAGTGCGGCCTGATGAGCGACACCCAGAAGGATCCGTGGGCGCGCTTCCGTACCGCCACCCGTGCCCGCATCGCGCTGGGCCGCAGCGGCGACGCCCTGCCGACCAAGGCTCTGCTGGAGTTCCAGCTGGCCCATGCCCGCGCCCGCGACGCCGTCCATAGTGCCGTCGATTTCGACCGGCTGGCCGCCGACCTGTCGCCGCGGGAGACCATCCGCGTCCACAGTGCGGCACCCGACCGCCCGACCTATCTGCGCCGCCCGGACCTTGGCCGCCGGCTCGATCCGGCCAGTGCCGCCGGTCTGCCGGCGGGGCAGTGGGACCTGCTGTTCGTGATCGCCGACGGGCTGTCGGCCGCAGCGGTGCAGGTCAACGCCGCTCCGCTGGTCCATGCCTGCGTCGCGCGCCTGGGGCACCTGCGCATCGGCCCGGTGGTGCTGGCGGAACAGGCCCGTGTCGCGCTCGGCGACGAAGTTGCGTCGGCTATGGGCGCCCGGCTGGTGGCGCTGCTGGTGGGCGAGCGGCCCGGCCTGTCGGCGGCGGAATCGCTGGGGGTCTATCTGACCTGGGAGCCGAAGCCCGGCCGTGCCGATTCCGAACGCAACTGCATATCGAACATCCATGCCGACGGCCTGTCGATCCAGACGGCCGCCGACAAGCTGTGCTGGCTCGCCACCGAGGCGGCGCGGCTGAAACTGACGGGGGTCGCCCTGAAGGAGGACGCCCCGTCGCTCCCCGGTCCGGACAACCAGAAAAACCAACTGACCGACCGGTCGTGAGAGAGCGCCGCCAACGGCATCAACGCCTTGAATTGCAAAGCCTTGAACAGGGGCAGGAGGCAACATGTCTGGGAACACGAAACCTGAACTGAGCAAGAGCCTGAGCGGGCTCCATCTGTGGGGCATCGCGGTGGGGCTGGTGATCTCCGGCGAATATTTCGGCTGGAGCTATGGCTGGGCCGCCGCGGGAACGCTGGGCTTCCTGGTCACCACGATCCTGATCGCGGCGATGTACACCACCTTCATCTTCAGCTTCACCGAGCTGACCACCGCCATTCCCCATGCCGGCGGTCCCTTCGCCTACAGCTACCGCGCCTTCGGACCCAAGGGCGGTTTCGTCGCCGGTTTCGCCACGCTGATCGAGTTCGTCTTCGCGCCGCCGGCCATTGCGCTGGCGATCGGTGCCTATCTGAACGTGCAGTTTCCCGGGCTCGACCCGAAGACCGCGGCGGTCGGCGCCTACATCCTGTTCATGGGGTTGAACATCGCCGGCGTGTCCATCGCCGCCACCTTCGAGCTGTTCGTCACCATCCTGGCGATCATCGAGCTGGTGGTGTTCATGGGCGTCGTCTATCCCGGCTTCTCCTGGGCCAACTTCACCGCCAACGGCTGGGCCGGGCAGGCCAGCTTCAGCAAGGACGCGCTGGGCGGCATCTTCGCCGCGATCCCCTTCGCCATCTGGTTCTTCCTGGCGATCGAGGGGGCCGCGATGGCGGCGGAGGAGACCAAGGATCCGAAGCGCACCGTGCCGCGCGCCTATATCGGCGGCATCCTGACGCTGGTGGTGCTGGCCTTCGGCACGATGATCTTCGCCGGCGGCGTCGGCGACTGGAACGCTCTGTCCAACATCAACGACCCGCTGCCGCAGGCGATGAAGGCGGTGGTCGGTGAATCGAGCGGCTGGCTGCACATGCTGGTGTGGATCGGCCTGTTCGGGCTGATCGCCTCCTTCCACGGCATCATCATGGGCTATTCGCGCCAGATCTTCGCGCTGTCCCGCGCCGGCTTCCTGCCGCCGGTGCTGGCCCGTCTGCACCCGACGCGCAAGACCCCGCACTGGGCGATCCTGGCCGGCGGCGTGATCGGCATCGCCGCCATCTATTCCGACGAGCTGATCCAGATCGGCGGCCAGCCGCTGACCGCCAACATCGTCACCATGTCGGTCTTCGGCGCCATCGTCATGTACATCATGAGCATGGCGGCGCTGTTCCGCCTGCGCGCCACCGAACCGGCGCTGGAGCGTCCGTTCCGCGCGCCCTTCTATCCGGTGTTCCCGGCGATCTCGCTGGTGCTGGCGGTGCTGGCCCTGGTGACGATGGTCTACTACAACACGCTGGTGTTCGGGCTGTTCGTGGCGCTGTTCGCGCTGGGCTACCTGTTCCACCTCGCCACCGCCGGCATGCGGGTGAAGGCCGGTGCCTCCTCGGGGCTGACGCACATGGATGCGTTCACCGAGGCGCGGACGATGGTGGACTGAGCGGTGGACTGAGTGGCGGATTGAGAGCTTCGGCTGGTTGACGTCAGGGAAGGGGGCGCCGGTCTTCGGCGCCCCCTTCCTGTTTGCCCTCACTCCGCATCGTGACTTTGGATGAAGCTGCGGATTTCCGGCAGGATCGCTTCGCGCCAGCGGCGGCCGTTGAAGATGCCGTAGTGGCCGACGCCCTTCTGGAAATGCGTCTTGCGCATCCCGTCCGGCAGCGACGAGCACAGGCGCTGCGCCGCGATGGTCTGGCCGGGGGCGGAGATGTCGTCCAGTTCGCCTTCCACCGTCATCACCGCGGTCTTGCGGACCGCCGCCGGCTCCACCCTGCGGCCGCGCGACATCATGGTGCCGTTGGGCAGGGCGTGCTTCTGGAACACCGTCTCGATGGTCTGAAGGTAGAAGTCCGCCGACAGGTCCATCACCGACAGATATTCGTCGTAGAAGCGGCGATGCTGTTCGGCCGAATCGCCATCGCCGCGGACGAGGTGGCGGAACAGGCCGACATGCTCGTTGATGTGGCGGTCGAGGTTCATCGACATGAAGCCCGACAGCTGGATGAAGCCGGGATAGACGCGGCGGAAGGCACCCGGATAATAGACCGGGACCGTGGTGATCACGCTGCGTTCGAACCACTTCAGCGGATGTTCCATCGCCAGCTTGACCGGCACCGTCGGGTTGGCCATCGGGTCGATCGGGCCGCCCATCAGGGTCATGCTGCGCGCCTGCACCGGCTCGTCCGCCGCCGCCATCAGCGACACCGCCGCCATCACCGGCACCGCCGGCTGGCAGACCGCGATGACGTGGGTGTTCGGTCCCAGAAAGCGGATCAGTTCCGCCACCGTGTCGATGTAGTCGTCCAGGTCGAAGCGGCCGGCAGACATCGGCACCAGCCGCGCGTCGATCCAGTCTGTGATGTAGACGTCATGGTCGCGCATCAGCGCTTCCACCGTGCCGCGCAGCAGCGTGGCGTGGTGGCCCGACATCGGGGCGACCAGCAGCACCTTCGGCTGGCGTGGCGTGCCTTCCGGCTTGGCGAAGTTCAGCAGCTTGCAGAAGGGGGACTGCCAGACAAAACGTTCGGTAACCGGGACGGTCTGCCCGTCGACCACCGTTTCCGCCAGCCCGAAGGCGGGCTTGCCGAAGCGGCGGGTGGTCCGCTCCACCAGCTCGGCCCCGGCGGCGACCGCCCGGCCCAGCTTGGTGTAGGACAACGGCATCAACGGGTTCTGGAAGGTGTGCTGAGCGGCTTCGGCCCAGAAACGCATCGGCCGCATGGCGGCATGTTGCATGTCGTACAGGTGATACAGCAAGTCAGATCCTCACGTCACGGCTGCCCCCGGCCGGCCAGGGTCGGTTATTCCTTCGACCACATATTGATCGTATTACCAACCATATCCTTCGTCGGGGGTCGCGTATAGGTCAAGAGCCTTTTCGCATTTGCAAAGCTCTGTTGTTAAAAGAACATTGCGGTGCACAAAAAATTATCAACCGCAACGATCCCGCTATGACCCCGGCGTATGATTCCGTTGGTCATGCTGACGTTCTGGGGCGGCCCTCGACGATCAGGGGACGGCGAGCACCGCGCGGACCGGCAGATGGTCCGATGCCCGACGGGTAAGGATGGTGCGGATCACCTCGAAAGCGGGGATCTGCAGGCCTCCCGTCACATAGATGCGGTCGAGCCGCAGGGTCGGCATGCGGGCGTGGAAGCTGCGCGGGTTGGCAACGTCGGCGAAGGAGGCGGCCAACTGGCGCAACCGGGGGGAACTGGGCGTCCATTCGTTGAGGTCGCCCATGAACAGGGTGGGCAGTTCCGGTTGGCTCTCCACCCGCGACACGATCTCGCCCACCTGCTTGGCCCGTTCCCAGGGGTCGAGGCCGAGATGGGCGACGATCACCCGTACCGGGCGGCCCTGCACCTCCACCACCGCGTCGATGCCGCCGCGCGGTTCGCGCTTGCCGACGGACAGATCCATCGTCTCCATCGACCGGACCGGCAGGCGGGTCAGCAGGCAATTGCCGTAATGGGCGCGCTCGCTGTGCTTGGTCGGGCCGGCATAGGCCGTCAGCCCGGTGTTGCGTTCCAGGAAGGCGAACTGGTCCATCCCCGATTCGCCGCGATGGTGCCAGCCGACCTCCTGCAAGCCGATCAGGTCGACGTCGAGGTCACGGATCACCTGGGCGATGCGGTCGGGGGCGAAGCGGGCATCCAGGCCGACGCAGCTGTGGATGTTCCAGGTGGCGACGCTGAGGGCCGCCATGCCGTCCGGGACGGGGGAACTGCGGCGGTCGGCACGGCGGGGGCGGCGGGCACGGGCGGCGCGCAACGCGGCGGCGATGCGCTGGACACGGTCACGGCTGAAACGGATCACGGTTCCAAAATCCTTTCGTCTGCCCTGTCGTCTTGCCGGTCCTCACCGGGCTTGCCTCCGCCCGAACGGCCGAGAATCCTGCTGGTCAGCCAGCCGAGCCCGATCGCCACCGCCGCCATCGCCATCAGCAGCACGATGTCGCCGGCCCCGGGGTTGGTGATGGTGCGTTCAAGCTGGTGCCCGAGCAGGTTGAAGGCAAGGATGCCGGGCGCAAGACCGACCATGGTGCCGATCACATAATCGCCGAAACGCAGCTTCGACGCACCGGCGGCGAGGTTCACCACCGTATAGGGCGCCACCGGCACGGCGCGCACGCCAGCCACCGCGGCGATGCCGCTGTCGGCCAGCTTCTCGTTGAGGCGGGCGATCAGCGGGCCGCCATGGCGCTCCAGCAGGTCGCGTCCCGCTATCCGCCCGGTCCAGAACATCGCGACCGCCGAGGCGACCGCCCCGGCCATGGCGGTGGGGAAGCCCCACCACGGCCCCATGACGATGGCGGTGGCGGCGATCATCACGGTCAACGGGAACATGACATAGCCGCCGGCGACATAGGCCAGCATCAGCCACAGCGGCGCCAGCGGGCTGTCGCCCAGACTGTGGAAGACGGTCAGCACGGACTCCAGCGTCGCCCATTCCCGCAATGCGCTGTAGCGCCACATGCCCCACAGCCCCAGCAGCGCCAGGATGCCGGCCAGCGTCAGCCAGTGGCGGGTGCGCGGGATGCGCGACGGCAGCACCCGGCGGACGATCTCCACCGCGCCGACCGGATGTTCGGGATCGAAGACGCGGGCGTCGGCGACCGCGGCGGCCAGCCCGTCCGGTTCAGGGTCGTGCAGCGGTTCCAGCGTGCGGCCGACCGGCTTGCGCAGCGCCTCGATGGCGGCGGCGAGCGAGCCCAGCCGCCGGTGCGCCTCCGCGACCTCCGCCGGGGTGGATCCCAGATGCTCGGCGATCAGGTCGTTGCGGGTATGCAGGATGGCGCGGCGGGTCTCCGCATGTTCCGGCCCCGGCCCGGCCTCCAGCGCCAGGTCGCATTCGGTGTCGAGCCCCATCGAGCGGTTGTTCAGGTTGGCGGAACCGATGCGCAGCAGCCGGTCGTCCACCACCATCACCTTGGCATGGACGGTGATGCAGGCGCCGCCGTCGGTCAGGGCGGCGAACAGGCGGAAGCGGTCGTACCGGTCGGCCTCGCGCAGCTCGCGGGTCAGCCGGGCGCGGGCACCGAGCATGACGGTGTTCTCCAGCCAGCTGGTGGTACGCACCGGATTGACGACGATCACCTCCGGTCCGTCCTCCTCCGCCAGCCGGGCCTTCAGCGCCTCGGCCACCGCTGACGAGGCGAAATACTGGCTTTCCAGATAGATGACGTCACGTGCCTGGGCGATGGCCTCCAGATGGAGGGCCTCGACCTCGCGCACCTCCTCGCGCCCGTTGCAGGCGGGGTCGGTGCGGGCGATTCCGACGCGGACGTTGCGCAGCATCGGCTCGAAGCCAGACGGCCAAGGGTCGGCGGCCAGCGGGTGGCGGCGGGCCGGGCGTCCGGGCTGCGGGGCGGGGGGCGTCAGCCGCTCGCCGGTCGCCCGCGCCCAGCGGTCGCGGAACATCTCGCCCAGCGCGCGGGCGGCGTCGCCGTCCACCGCCATCATCACGTCGTGGAACGGCTCGTAGGGCTTGCCGTCGGGCTGGCGCCGCCGCGGGTCATGGGCATGGTGGGCGCGGGTGTCCCAGCGGTTGGCGGTGACGTCCAGCCCGCCGCAGAAGGCCAGCCGGTCGTCGATCACCAGAAGCTTCTGGTGATGGCAGGCGCCTGTCGGGTGGTCGCCGTCCAGCCGGTATTGCAGGCGGCGGTGGGTCAGCCAGTTGCGCAGCATGAAGGGGTGCGACCAGCGGGCGAGGTCGAACAGCTCGGCATAATCCCACTTCAGCACATGGATGTGCAGGTCGGGCCGGGTGGTCGCCAGCCAGTTCAGCAGCGTGCCCAGCCGGTCGGGCCGGCGCGGGCGGCGGGTCTGCGGCATCAGCCGGATGCGGGCATCGAAATCCCAGGCGGTCATGTAGATGCTGCGCCGGGCCCGCCGCATGGCGGCCTTGGCCAGCGCGAAGTAATCCTCCGCATCGACGATCACGCCCAGCCGCGCGGTGTCCTCCACCCGCCAGCAGGTCCGCCCCGGCTCCAGGATCGGCCGCGGCATACCGGCCGGCCCGGCGAGGTCGGGCGGCGGTCCGGCTGACGGCAGGGGCTGGGGAGACTGGGCGTACATGGCGTCCGATCGGGTGCGTGTCCTTGGTCATAACATGTGGGAAGGCCATTCCTTCCCCACCCTTCGCCATTTGGTGAAAGCCGGTGGGAATTGCAGCCACCCAGGCCACGCTGGCGGTCAAAAAATCGGGCGACGGAGGGCTCCGTGGTTGCCGATTGACCTCGCTCAGTGCGAGCGGAGCGGAGGCGTGGCAGGACTGCCCTGTCGCCGGGCACCAGTTTCAAGGGGACCGCAGAGCATGAAGATCGCCGTCGGCACCACGGATTTCGCCACCATCGCCACCCATGGCGGCCGCACCCGCCGCTTCCTGGTCTATGAGGCCGGGGTCGGCACCGACCCGGTCGAGACAGGGCGGATCGAGCTGGGGGAGGAGGAGGTTCTGCACCTCTGCGGCGACGGCCGACCTCACCCGATCGATGCGGTGCAGGTGGTCATCACCGGATCGTCCGGTGCCGGCTTCGTCGCCCACATGAAGCGCCGCGGCATCGAGCCGGTGACGACGATGGAAACCGACCCGCTGCGGGCGATCCGCGGCTGGTTCGCCGGCACGCTGGAACCGGCGCCCGAGCCGGCTCACCCGCATGAGCACCATGACGGTGACGGGCATCGGCACTAAGGGGATGCACGACTCACACCGGGAAGCTGACGCTGGCGGTCGTTCCGGCGGCGTCGCTGTCGGTGGAGAGCGTGTCGCCCAACTGGCCGGCCAGCGCCTCGGCCAGCATCAGGCCGTCCTCCGCCGTGGTGTCGAACCCGGCGGGCAGGGCGCGGCCGTTGTCCTCCACCGTCAGGCGGGCGCGGCCGCTGTCGCCCTGCTGGCGCACGGTGATGCGGATCCAGCCGTCGTCGGGGAAGGCATGGTGCAGGCAGCTCGTCACCAGCTCCGCGATGATCAGGCCAAGCGGCATCGCCTCGTACAGGCCGATCTGGATCGGATCGGAATCGACGGTCACCGGCACGCGCGACAGGGCGCCCGGCGTGCCTTCCCGCACGGCTTCGCAGAGCGCTGTGACGTAACGGCCGAGGTCGACATGGGTACCGGCGCCGCTCTCGTGCAGCTGTCGGTAGAGGATCGCCAGCGCCTCGATGCGGAGCATGGTCTGTTCGTAGGCGGCACGGGCATCGGGGTCGCGGATGCGGCCGGCCTGAAGCTTCAGCAGGCTGATGACCAGCTGCAGGCTGTTCTTGGCGCGATGCTGCAGTTCCCGCAGCTCCGCTTCCAACTCCTGGATGCGCGCCGCAAGCTGGTCGGCCGGGGACGCGCCGGACATGCCGGACGCGATGCCGTCGCCGGTCTGGTCCGGAGGAGAATAGGCGGTCTGCGACCGCGGAAGCATCGGCATGGGAACGGACTCGGCTCGATCGTCACGGGTAAGCATCGTCGAAAACATTCGTCAATCTAAGCGCTTGTCCGGCCGGCCCCACCGGTTCTGAGGGAGTAATCCGCCGCGCCTAGCCGATATGACCGGCCGGTATGGTGGGGATGACATGACGGTTGCGCCGCATCCTGCCGTATGCCCGCAGGCACGTCCAAAAGAAAGATTGTATCCCTCGGTTGCACTCGCAAGAGTGCCGCGATGACGATGCGCAAAAGACTGCTCTGGAGCTTGGCTCTGGTTGCCCTGTCCGGCGGCTGCGCCGCCGTGGTCGGTGCCGGCGGTGCCGAACCCGGTCCGGTCACCGCCTCCGTGGTGCCGCTCGACCGTGGGCGGCCGGACAAGGTCGCGGTCGGGCCGCTGCGCTTCCTGGGTGGTCTGGACATTGCCGGCGGCGAGCGCGTTGGCGGGCTGTCCGGCCTGTGGGTCGATCCGGCCGGCGATCGCTTCGTCGCCATCGGCGACACCGGGCTGGTGGTGGATGGCCGGCTGGGAACCGATGCCGGCGGCCGGCTGGCCGGTCTGTCGGAGGTCCAGGCCCGTCCGCTGACGGTCGAGGAGGGGATCTCCCACCGCAAGCGCCGCACCGATGCCGAGGATCTGACACGCCTGCCCGACGGCGGCTGGCTGGTGTCGCTGGAACGCGATCACCGCATCCTGCGCTACAAGGCCGGCAAGCAGGGCGGCGAGCATGGGCCGGACGGCATCCCGACTCCGATCCCCCTGCCGCCGGGCATGGACGGCACGCCGGAGAATGGCGGGCTGGAGGCACTGACCCTGCTGCCCGACGGCCGGCTGCTGACCATCGAGGAGGGCAAGGAGGACGGCCGTCAGGACCGTCGTGCCTGGATTACGAAGCTGGGCCTTTCTGGAGACGGCGTGCCGCGCAGTGCCGCCGACTGGCAGCCCTTCACCTATCGCACCGCGCCGCGCTATCGCCCGACCTCCGTCGCCCCGCTGCCGGACGGCGGCGTGCTGGTGCTGGAACGCCGGGTGTCGCTGCTGGGCGGCTGGTCGTCGCGGCTGGTGCGGGTGGCGGCGCGGCAACTATATGACGGCGCCGTAGCCGGCGCCGTGGTGAACGGGGAGGAGCTTGGGCGTCTGGAGGCGCCTCTGGTGAACGACAATTTTGAAGGCATCGCCACCCGGTCGGGATCGGCGGGGGAAACGCTGGTTTATCTGATCTCCGACAACAATTTCAGCTCGCTCCAGCGCACCTATCTGCTGCTGTTTGCTCTGCACGGCCCGTCTTCCTGACCGTTGCGCTTCGACCAAAGTCGGAGAGGGCCGCCGGACATTTGACAGGGTGGCGTCCCTGCGGCTAGCTGGCCGGAGATGGTTGCGAGGAAAACAATCGTGCCAACAAACGATAAGGCAGGACCCGTTGCGGCGCCGGCCGTGCCGAGCACCGGGCGGGCAGCGCTGCTGACCCTGCTGGCGATGCTGGCCTTCGCCGCCAACTCCATCCTGTGCCGGCTGGCGCTGACCCAGACTGCCATCGACCCGGCCGGCTTCACCCTGGTGCGCATCGCGGCGGGTGCCGCCAGCCTGTGGCTGATCGCCCGTGCCACCGGGCATGCGAAAGCGGGGCCTGGGGCGGGGGCCGGAAGCTGGCGCGGGGCGGCGGCGCTGCTGGCCTATGCCGCCGCCTTTTCCTTCGCCTATCTGACCATGACGGCGGGGACCGGGGCGCTGCTGCTGTTCGGGGCGGTGCAGGCGACCATGATCCTGGTCGGGCTTTCCCGCGGCGAACGGCTGGTGCCGCTGCAATGGGGAGGGCTGGCGCTGGCGCTCGGCGGGCTGGCCCTGCTGCTGGCCCCCGGCCTGTCGGCGCCGGATCCGCTGGGGGCATTGCTGATGGCGGCGGCGGGCGCTGCCTGGGGTGTCTATTCGTTGCTCGGGCGGGCCAGCCGCGACCCGATCGCCACCACCGCCGGCAACTTCCTGCGCGCTACGCCGATGGCGGCGGTCCTGGCCCTGCTGGCGGCGTGGGCAGGGCCAGTTTTCGGCGGTGGCCTGCGCTGGGACCAGGGCGGGCTGGTCTATGCGGTGCTGTCGGGAGCACTGGCGTCCGGCGTCGGCTATTCCATCTGGTATGCGGCACTGCCCGCTTTGACCGCGGCCCGCGCTGCCTCGGTCCAACTGAGCGTGCCGGTCATCACCGGGCTTGCCGCGGTGCTGGCGCTGGGGGAGCGGATTACCCCGATCCTGGCGATATCGTCGCTCGCCGTGCTGGGCGGCATCGCCCTGGTCATTGTCGGCAAGACTCGGCGGGCGTGAGGAAACTCCGCCTCAGGCCGGGGCGGTCTGCGTACGTCCCGGGGCCCGCTTCAAGGTCGGCAGATCGTCGGAACGGCTGCGCAGCCGGGAGGGCGGGAACAGCACCGTGGCCGTGGTGCCGCGGCCCAGCACGCTGGACAGAACGAAGCGGCCGTCCTGCAATTCCACCAGCGACTTGACCAGCGGCAGCCCCAGCCCGGTCCCGGCATAGCGGCGGGTGTGGGAGTTGTCGACCTGATGGAAGGGCTCCATCACCTGCTCCAGCTCCATGGCGGGGATGCCGATGCCGGTGTCGCTGACCCGCAGGCGCAGGCTGCGTGCCGCGCGGTCGGCCTCGACGAGGATCCGCCCGCCGGGCGGGGTGAACTTCACGGCGTTGGACAGCAGGTTCAGCAGGATCTGCCGCACCGCACGGGGATCGGCATAGAGGACGGGGAGGGAGATGGGCAGCGTCGCCGTCAGGGTCACGCCCTTTTCCACCGCCAGCGGTTCCATCTGGCGCAGGCATTCGCCGATCAGTTCGCCGACCGCCAGGTCCTCCTGGTGCAGCACATATTTGCCTGATTCTATCTTGGTGGTGTCGAGGATGTCGTTGATCAGGCTCAGCAGATGCTGGCCGGACTTGCGGATGTCGCCGACATATTCGGTCTGTTTGGCCGACATCTGGCCGAAGATGCCGCTTTCCAGTGCCTCGGCGAAGCCGATGACGGCATTCAGCGGCGTGCGCAGTTCGTGGCTCATGTTGGCCAGGAACTGGGTCTTGGCCCGGTTGGCGGCGTCGGAGACCTGCTTGGCGGCGATCAGCTCCGCCTCGATCCGGTGGCGGGCGGCAATGTCCTGGATCAGCCGCTGCTGGCTGTCGCGCAACGCCCGCTCGCCGTCCTGGAGGTCCGCCAATGCCCGTTCGCGCCGCTCCGCCTCGCGCAGCAGGGCGAGCGTCATCGCCGCCAGCACCAGCGTCCCGGCAAGGTCGACCGCCGCCAGCACCATCGCCTTCGACCACCAGTGTGCCAGCACCGCGTCACGCGACGCGGAGACCGTCACCGCCAGCGGCATGTCGTCCGACGCACGATAACTGAGGATTCGGCGCGGCCCGTCGACGGCGCTGTCCAGTGACAGGGTGCCCGTCCGCGCCTCCTTCAGCAGCGTGGTGAACAGCGGCAGATGGCGGGCGGAACGGCCGATGAAGCCGTCATGGTCGGGGAAGCGGGCGATCACCGGCCCGTCGGCGTGATAGAGCGTGATCACCGCGTCGCCGGACAGCGGCAGCGTCTGGTAGAAGCTGCGGAAGGCCATCGGCTCGATCACCGCGACCACCACGCCGGCGAAGCGGCCGTCGGACGTGTCGAGCCGCCTGCTCATGCTGATGAACCAGGTGCCGGAGGTGCGGCCGCGCACCGGAATCCCGACGAAGACGGCATCGGCACCGCCCGCAACCAGCCCGTCGCGGTGGGCCATCAGGTAATCGCGGTCCGACAGGTCGATCCCGGCCGGCTCCGTCGTCTTGGTGTCGTGGATCAGCCTGCCGTCGGCCGACACCACGAGGATGGCGCGGATCAGCGGCGACAGGGCCGCCTGACGGCGCAGAAGGGCGTGGACGTCGGTGTCGCCGCGGTCCCAGCTGTCGGTGCGGACGGCCAGCACCTCCACGACGCCGGCCAGGATCTTCGACACGCCGGACAGGCTGTCGGTGGCATGGCGCTCCAGAACCAGCGCCATCGACGCGCCGTCCTCCTGCGCCCGGGCCAGTGTTTCGTCACGCTGGTGCAGGAGGTCGTAACCGACCATGGCGTTGATGCCCAGGATCAGCGCCACACCGAATGCGCCCATTCCCCCTTTGAGACGCGAGATCAAGCGACGGCCCGCCGTGTCCGGTCATGGATCGGCCGATCCTACACCGTGTATCGGGTCGCCGGAAGTCGCCTTGTCGTGGAACAGGCTGAGCCGTTCTTCTCTTAGAGGCGGACGGAACCGCTGGAATAGCGCTCCGCGGTCGAATGGCCGATCGAGTTCAGCACCGCTGCCGTGCCCAGCGCGATCACCGCCGCGGCGGCGAAGCCGAGGAGCATTGCCTTCATCCCATCTCTCCCTGACGCGTGAGCGAAATCATTCGCATAAAAGCAAAGCGGCCAGGGCGGCGCAATCCGCGCTTTCCCGGAGTCCTGCCGCCGAAGGTCAGATCTCGTCGGGGTCGACCAGCGTCAGCGAGATGACGTTGCCATCGATCAGCACCTTGCCCGCATGCTCGAAATTGACCGTGATGCGGTTGCGGATGGCCGACTGCACCTGCCCCAGCCCCCAGTCGGGCTGGTCCGGGTGGCGCACCCAGGCGCCCGGCACCAGCGAATCGTCCATGTCGGATCCCATCCATCACACTATTGTACATAGGAAATGCGATCGCCTGTGCGGCGGCGCCGGGAAAGTATAGAATCTCCGGCACCGTGCCGTCGCCGTTCCTTTTTTCGGAGTCTGCCTCGTGACCGAATCGTCCTCCCGCCCCGTCAGCGTCGACATCCGCGTCCTGGAACTGCTGGCGTCGAAGCTCTGCCACGACCTGGTCAGCCCGGTCGGCGCCATCCGCAACGGGCTGGAACTGATCGAGGAGATGCAGGAGGACGAGGAGGACGGACCGGCGGTCGGCGGTTCCATCGGCGGCTTCCTGGGCGAGGCGGTGAAGCTGATCGACCATTCCTCCGGTCAGGCCGACCGCCGGCTGCGGGTGTTCCGGCTGGCCTATGGGCTGGCCGGGCGCGACCAGAAGGGCTTCGGCGATGCCCGCGCCGCCGCCGCCGGCTATGTCGAGGGTGGGCGCACCCGGCTGGACTGGCCGGAACGGGTGCCCCACGACATGACCGCCCAGCGTCGCGGCGTGGTGAAGCTCGTGCTGAATCTGGTGATGCTGGCGGACGAGGCGCTGACCCATGGCGGGCTGGTTTCCGTCGCCGCCGACGGCGACGAGACGTCCGGCCGCATCACCGTCACCGCCGCCGGCCGGCCGGGCACCCTGAACCCGGAGGCCGCGGCGGCGCTGGCCGGCACGGCGACGGCCGAGGCGCTGAGCCCGCGCACCATCCACGCCTATCTGGCCGGCCGGCTGGCGGAGAGCGACGGCTTCCGCATCGCCGTCGCCACGGAAAGCAGCGAGCGGCTGGTCTTCACCGCGGAGTGGTGAGACTCCTCGGCCGCTGCCTTTACAACTGCTTCAGAATCCGCGGCTCCACCACGATCTGCTCCACCCCGCCGGTGGTCTGATGGGCCGTGGTGCGCAGCGTGACCGCCAGATTGTGGCGCGCGGCCTCCGCCAGTGCGGCGTTGAGGCGCTCCACGGCATCGCGCACGGATTGAGCGAGTTCGGCGTCGGTCATCGATCCTCCCTGTGACAATGGATCCCCGATCCTACCGGTAGAAGCTCCCGGAGGAGTCCCTATCGGAAGAGGTAAGGTTCTCTTAATCAGTGTTTGACAGGCTCCCACCCTACCTGGACTGGAGCGCAACCGGTGGCCTTTCGATGCTGCCCGTTCGAGCCGCAGGCCGGCGCGGACCATAAACTTTGGGCCTGGGGAATGCGATATGGATGATCTGCTGTCCGAGTTTCTGACGGAGACCAACGAAAACCTCTCGGTGCTCGACGTCGAGTTGGTCCGGTTGGAGCAGAATCCCAACAATCCGGAACTGCTGTCGAACATCTTCCGGCTTGTTCACACCATCAAGGGAACCTGCGGCTTCCTCGGCCTGCCCCGCCTGGAAAAGGTGGCGCACGCGTCGGAGAACGTGCTCGGCAAGTTCCGTGACGGCGAACTGACGATCAACCCGGAAGCGGTGTCCCTGATCCTGCAGGCTCTGGACACCATCAAAAGCCTGCTGGCGGTGCTGGAAGCGACCGAGGCGGAACCGCCCGGCGACGACCTGCCGCTGATCGAGCGGCTGAACCTGTGCGCCGAGGGCAAGCTGGGCGGTCCCGCCCCGGCCGCCGCCGCTCCACCGCCCCCGCCGCCGCCGACCGCCCCTGCGGTCGCGGCATCGGAAGCCCGGCCGGTGACGCTGGACGAGCTGGAGGCCCTCTGGAACTCCACCCCCGGCCCGAACGACACTCCGGCCGCCGCCGCTGCTCCGGCCGCCAGCGCCGCGCCCAGCACGGCGGTCGCCACCCGTGCGCCCGAGCCGGCCGAGGAGCCCGCCCCGTCGCACGACCTCGTCGTGCCGGACCCCGAGCCGGCCGCCGCCAAGATGCCGGCGCCGGTCGCGCCGATGGCGAGCGGTTCGGCCAGCGGCAACGGCGGCGCCGATGCCGGTGCCGAGGCCGCGACCAAGGAATCGGCGGTCGCCGCCCAGACCATCCGTGTCAACGTCGACCTCCTCGAAAACCTGATGACCATGGTGTCGGAGCTGGTGCTGACCCGCAACCAGCTGCTCCAGATCCTGCGGTCGCAGAAGGAGAGCGAGTTCGCCGCCCCGCTGCAGCGCCTGAACCATGTGACGTCGGAGCTGCAGGAAGGCGTCATGAAGACGCGCATGCAGCCGATCGGCAACGCCTGGGCCAAGCTGCCGCGTCTGGTGCGCGATCTGGCGCATGAACTGAACAAGAAGATCGACCTCCAGATGCTCGGCGCCGACACCGAGCTGGACCGTCAGGTCCTGGAGCTGATCAAGGATCCGCTGACCCACATGGTGCGCAACAGCGCCGACCATGGCCTGGAGATCCCGGCGGAGCGCCTGAAGTCCGGCAAGTCGGAGACCGGCCGCATCACGCTGAACGCCTACCACGAAGGCGGCCACATCATCATCGAGATCCAGGACGACGGCAAGGGCCTGGCGATCGACAAGATCAAGCAGAAGGCGATCCAGAACGGGATGGCGTCGGAAGGCGAGCTGGCCTCGATGACCGACCAGCAGATCATCCAGTTCATCATGAAGCCGGGCTTCTCCACCGCCGCCAAGGTCACCAACGTGTCGGGCCGCGGTGTCGGCATGGACGTGGTGAAGACCAACATCGAGAAGATCGGCGGCACGATCGAGATCAAGTCGGCCCAGGGCAAGGGCTCGACCTTCGTCATCAAGATCCCGCTGACGCTGGCCATCGTCTCGGCCCTGATCGTGGAATGCGCCGGCGAACGCTTCGCCATCCCGCAGATCAGCGTGGTCGAGCTGGTGCGCGCCGCCGCCGACAGCGAGCACACCATCGAACGGCTGAAGGGCACGCCGGTCCTGCGCCTGCGCAACCGTCTGCTGCCGCTGGTCTCGCTCCAGCAGCTGCTGCGGCTGGACGACAGCGAGGACGCCAAGAAGCCGGCGGACGAGATCTTCATCGTCGTCACCCAGGTCGGCACCTACACCTTCGGCATCATGGTCGACCGCGTGTTCGACACCGAGGAAATCGTGGTGAAGCCGGTGGCGCCGATCCTGCGCCACATCGAGATGTTCTCGGGGAACACCATCCTGGGCGACGGCTCGGTCATCATGATCCTGGACCCCAACGGCATCGCGTCGGCCACCGGCGAGATGGCGATGGGCGAGGCCGCCGGGAAGGAGACCACCGCGGTCCAGACCCAGCGCCAGGAGGACAAGATGGCGCTCCTGCTGTTCCGCGCCGGCCAGGGCGCGCCCAAGGCGGTGCCGCTGTCGCTGGTCGCCCGTCTGGAGGACGTCGATCTCGCCACGGTCGAGCTGTCGAACGGCCTGCCGGTGGTCCAGTACCGCGGCAAGCTGATGCCGCTGGTTCCGATCGACCCGAACTTCGTCGTTGCCAACGAAGGCCGCCAGCCGGTTCTGGTGTTCGCCGACGGCGACCGCTCGATGGGTCTGATCGTCGACGAGATCGTCGACATCGTCGAGGAGAAGCTGAACGTCCAGCTCGCCGCGGAGCGTCCCGGCCTGATGGGTTCGGCCATCATCGCCGGCAAGGCGACCGAGGTGATCGACGCCGGCTTCTTCCTGACCCAGGCCTACAAGGACTGGTTCGGCTCCTCCACCCAGGAGGGGTTCGAGGAGGAGAAGCTCCAGCGCGTGCTGCTGGTGGACGACAGCCCCTTCTTCCGCAACCTGCTGACGCCGCTGCTGTCGGTCGCCGGCTACGACGTGACGGCGGTGGAGAATGCCGGCGACGCGCTGGCGCTCTGCGAGGCGGGCGAGGACTTCGACGTCATCGTCTCCGACATCGAGATGCCGGGCATGAGCGGCTTCGACTTCGCCGAGGCGGTGCGCCACGGCAGCCGCTGGCAGGGGGTGCCGATGGTGGCCCTGTCCAGCCATGCCAGCGCCCGCGACCTCGACCGCGGCCGGATCGCCGGTTTCAACGACTATGTCGCCAAGTTCGACCGTGACGCGCTGCTCTTCGCGCTCCAGCAGACGCTGACCGAACAGAAAGGTGCCGCATGAGCAACGCCAAGCTGCCGTCCACCGTCCGGAAGTCGAAGGGCGACGACCTCGTCGTTTCCGGCAACCAGGACTATGTGACCATGACGATCGCCGACCAGATGTTCGGCATCCCGGTCCTTCAGGTGCAGGACGTGCTGGGCCATCAGCGGATCACCCGCATCCCGCTGGCCCCGCCGGAGGTCGCCGGTTCGCTGAACCTGCGCGGCCGCATCGTCACCGCCATCGACGTCCGCCTGCGGCTCGGCCTGACCGGCCGGCCGAAGGACAAGCCCGGAATGTCGATCGTCGTCGACCTGCGCGGCGAGCTCTACAGCCTGATGGTCGATTCGGTCGGCGAGGTGCTGAGCCTGACCAAGGAGGACTTCGAACGCAATCCGGCGACCCTGGATCCGCGCTGGCGCGAGGTCTCGACCGGAATTTATAGGCTGAATGGTCAGTTGATGGTTGTGCTGGACGTGCCCCGTCTGCTCAACTTCACAACGATCGAGACGGCCTGACGGCTTCCGGCGCCTTTCCCCCTGGGGAAGGCGCCGTTCCGGCCGGCCGGCTTTCGCCGACGAACAGATGACCTGAGGCCCTGCCGCAATGAAATCCTGCCTGGTGGTCGATGACAGCCGCGTGGTCCGCAAGGTCGCGCGCAAGATCCTGGAAGAGCTGAATTTCGCCTGCTCCGAGGCCGAGGATGGCAAGCAGGCGATGGAAGCCTGCGCGGCACAGATGCCGGACGCCATCCTGCTGGACTGGAACATGCCGGTGATGACCGGGATCGAGTTCCTGCGCCGGCTGCGCAAGATGAGCGGGGGCGAACAGCCCAAGGTGGTGTTCTGCACGACCGAGAACGACCTCGCCCACATCCAGGAAGCGCTGTCCGCCGGGGCCAACGAGTACATCATGAAGCCCTTCGACAGCGACATCATCCAGACCAAGTTCGCGCAGGTCGGCCTTCTCTGATCCCGGTCGGGGTGCCGGGAGAAGCCGCCCACAAAAAGCCGCGTTGAACCAGTCGAGTTGAAAGGCGAATTGCCGTTATGTCGGACAGTTTTGGCAGAGGCCCCCTCACCACCGCGCGACCGGCCAACCCGGATCCCGTCCGGGTCATGGTGGTGGACGACTCCGCCGTCATCCGCGGCCTGCTGACCCGCGCGCTGGAAGGGGACCCGGACATCCGCGTCGTCACCTCCGTCGGCGACGGCCAGATGGCGGTCAATTCGCTGCAGCGCAATTCGATCGATGTCATCGTGCTGGACATCGAGATGCCGGTGATGGACGGGCTGACCGCCATTCCGAAGCTGCTGGCGGTTGCGCCGCAGGTGAAGATCATCATGGCCTCGACGCTGACGCTGCGCGGGGCCGACGTGTCGATCCGCTGCCTGTCGGCGGGGGCGGCCGATTACATCCCGAAGCCGACCTCCACCCGTGAGATCGGCGGGGCGGAGGACTTCAAGCGCGAGCTGGTCGCCAAGGTCAAGGCGCTGGGTGCCGCCGCCAGGCGCGCCGGGTCGCGCTCGCGCGGCGAAATCCGCCCGCTGACGCCGGCGGCCCCGCTGGGGCTGATGAAGCGCGAGGTCGGGCTGATCGTCACCCGGCCGGCCCCGGCCGGCGCCATCGCGACCAAGCCGGACGTGATCGCCATCGGCAGCTCCACCGGCGGCCCGCAGGCGCTGTTCGAGGTGCTGTCGCACCTGAAGACCGGCGTCACCCAGCCGATCCTGATCACCCAGCACATGCCGGCGACCTTCACCACGATCCTGGCCGAGCACATCACCCGCCAATGCGGGATCGACGCGCGCGAGGCCAAGGACGGCGAGCCGGTCGTGCAGAACCGCTGCTACATCGCACCCGGCGACTTCCACATGCTGGTGGCACAGCGCGGTGGTGCCAACGTGATCGCTCTCAGCAAGGATCCGCCGGAGAATTTCTGCCGCCCGGCGGTCGATCCGATGATGCGGTCGATCCTGAAGGCCTTCGGCGGCCGCAAGATCCTGGCCTGTATCCTGACCGGCATGGGGCAGGACGGGTTGAAGGGCTGCACCGACGTGGTCAATGGCGGCGGCACCCTGATCGCCCAGGACGAGGCGTCGAGCGTGGTCTGGGGCATGCCTGGTGCCGTGGCGCAAGCCGGCATCTGCAACGCCATCCTGCCGCTCAAGGAAATCGGTCCCCATATCCGCAAGCTCGCTTCGAGGGCAGCATGAGAGTCGAAGATTTCGACATGTTCTCCACGCTGCTCAAGCAGCGTTCCGGCCTGGTCCTCACCCGCGACAAGGCCTACCTGCTCGAATCCCGGCTGATGCCGGTGGCGCGCAAGTGGAACATGAAGGGGCTGGAGGAGCTGGCGACCACCGTCCGCACCCGCAAGGACGAGGCGCTGCTGCGCGACATCACGGAAGCGATGACGACCAACGAGTCGTCCTTCTTCCGCGACCAGAAGCCCTTCGACCAGTTCAAACAGCTGGTGTTGCCGAAGCTGATGGAGGCGCGGGCGGCCAAGCGCAGCTTGCGCATCTGGTCGGCCGCCTGTTCGTCGGGCCAGGAAGCCTATTCGCTGTCGATGCTCCTGAACGAGGACGCGGCGAAGCTGGCCGGCTGGCGCATCGAGATCGTTGGCACCGACATCTCGGCGGAAATGGTGGAGCGGGCGAAGTCCGGCATCTACACCCAGTTCGAGGTGCAGCGCGGCCTGCCGATCACCATGCTGGTGAAGCATTTCAAGCAGAACGGCGACAAGTGGCAGATCAGCCAGCAGCTGCGCCAGATGGTGTCGTTCCGCGAATGGAACCTGCTGGGCGACCTTTCGGCGCTTGGTCAGTTCGACATCGTCTTCTGCCGCAACGTGCTGATCTATTTCGACCAGCCGACGAAGGCGAAGGTTCTGGACTCCATTTCCCGCCAGATGCCGCAGGACGGCGTGCTCTATCTGGGCGGTGCGGAAACGGTCCTGGGCATCACCGACAAATTCAAGCCGGTGGAGGGCCAGCGCGGCCTCTACAGCCTGGGCGGCTTCTCCGCCGCCGGTGCCAAGGTGGCGTAAGGATCTGCAAGAGCGACGGGGGCGGGAGAGCCGCCCCCACTCGATCAGCGAACTCTCAGGCCGACGGCGTGATCGACTTGATCGGACCGCGCGGGTTGCCGGACATTTCGGCGATCTTGCGGTCCTGCGCCTCGATGAAGGTGCGGATGGAATTCTCGCGGTCGAACTGGTCGATGTCGGACGTCGGCACCTTGCGGTTCGAGGTGCGCGCGCCATCCTGGTAGATCACGTCGAAAAGCGCGAAGGCGTTGTCGACGGGCTGTTTCTTCTGACGGGCCATGGCCTGTCCTCCGTATGGTCGCGGTCGGCCGCGCTTGCGGCCGTCCGGTCAGGCATTGTTGGTGTCGGTCGTGACGGCGTCATTCTGCGTATCGGAGCCGTCCTGCTCGGTCTGATCGCCATCGGTCTCGCCGGCGCGGCGGGCGGCAACGCCTTCCTCGCGGCGCTGAAGCTTTTCCTGCTTCTTCTGTTCCTTGGCCCGGTTGCGCTCGGCCCGCTGCTGGTTGTAGTTCGGTTTGAAAGCCATCGCGGATCTCCTCTGGGCAGAGCCCTGCATTTGGGCGACAGGGACTTGTGCAACACGGAAAAAGGGCACCGGTTTCCCGATGCCCTCTTTCCGCAGGTCGGCGGTCAGGCGGTCAGACCGCCTTCAGATTTTCCGCCGAGGTCTTGCCGCGCTTCGGATCACGCTGCTCCTCGTAGGAAATCTTCTGGCCATCGACCAGGCTGCGCAGCCCGGCGCGTTCGACAGCGGAGATGTGAACGAACACATCCGGGCCGCCGCTTTCCGGCTGAATGAAACCGAAGCCCTTGGTGCTGTTGAACCATTTGACGGTGCCGACGGGCATGTCTGTCTCCCATAACGCAAAGGGCGCCACACCACCGGTGCGGCGCATCAGACTGGGTGTGGGATTGGCGGCCCCCATAAGCTCGCGAACGAATGCTCGCAATGGCGAAAAAAGGGGGGCTGAGCGTGGGGGCGGTTGAACGCCCCGCAGTCCGAAGCAGAATGACCCTTCAGACATGGGAACGCCCGGTCCGGCTTTCAAGGTGAAAGACGGCCGGGCGTGTGGGGGCGAACGAAAAGAAAAGCCGAACTGCCGGAGCGTTATGCCGGCGTCAGCCGGCGGCCTGTTGCTGCTGTACGCGCGGCGGGGGCGGCGGATTGGCTTCGACGATTTCCTCGTGCGGGTCGCGCAGCACGTAACCGCGGCCCCACACGGTTTCGATGTAGTTGTCGCCCTGGGTGGCAGCGGCCAGCTTCTTGCGCAGCTTGCAGACGAAGACGTCGATGATCTTCAGTTCCGGCTCGTCCATCCCGCCATAGAGATGGTTCAGGAACATCTCCTTGGTCAGCGTCGTGCCCTTGCGCAGGCTCAACAATTCCAGGATGCCGTATTCCTTGCCGGTGAGGTGCAGCGGCGACTGGTCGACTTCCACCGTGCGGGTGTCGAGATTGACGGTCAGACGGCCGGTGCGGATGATGCTGTCCGAATGGCCCTTCGACCGGCGGACGATGGCCTGGATGCGGGCGATCAGCTCGCGCTTGTCGAACGGCTTGGTCAGGTAATCGTCGGCGCCGAAACCCAGGCCCTTGATCTTGTTGTCCATTTCGGTCAGACCGGACAGGATCAGGATCGGGGTGGTCACGCGCGCGGCGCGCAGGCGGCGAAGAACCTCGTATCCGTCGATGTCCGGCAGCATCAGGTCGAGAATGATGATGTCGTAATCATAGAGCTTGCCGATCTCGAGCCCGTCTTCACCCAGGTCGGTAGAATCGACGATGAAACCCTCCGTGTTCAGCATCAGCTCGATGCTTTTGGCGACGGAGGAATCGTCTTCAACCAGCAGAACCCTCATGGCGATATCCCGACGTTTGATGGCGCGCTTTCGCTACCCGACCCCATGGATGGTCCCCGGTCCTTAATGACCGATTTCAACCATCCCGTTTACACAAGTTAACAGACGATTCAGCTTAACGCCAGTGCCAAGCGCTTACACAACGTTAATCCTTCCATCGCAAGATGTGATCATGGTGGTTAACGTCGCCTCCGTCCACAGAACTACCCCTTAATAGGAGCGTGTCCCGTCTTTGGGACGCCGGTATCCGATCCATGCCGTTCGATATCGATCAGTTGATCCGCGACATCGACCAGATCCCCGACCGTAGCCGCTACGGCCGCGTCACCGCCGTGTCCGGCCTGATGGTCGAGGTCGGCGGGATCGAGAAGGAGCTGTCGGTCGGTGGCCGTTGCATCGTCGAGACGCGCGACCGCCGTCAGGTCCCGTGCGAAGTGGTGGGCTTCCGCCAGGGCCGGGCGCTCGCCATGCCCTTCGGTGCGCTGGACGGGGTGGGGCTGGGCTGCCGCGCGCTGGTGGCGGGCGACCAGGCGCAGATCTTCCCGACCGACGCCTGGCTCGGCCGTGTCGTCAACGCGCTGGGCGAGCCGGTGGACGGCAAGGGGCCGCTGCCCAAGGGGCCGATCGGTACGCCGATCCGCAACAACCCGCCCAACGCCCATTCGCGGGCGCGGGTGGGGGAGAAGCTGGACCTGGGTATCCGCGCCATCAACGCCTTTCTCACCTGCTGCCGCGGTCAGCGCATGGGCATCTTCGCCGGATCGGGCGTCGGCAAATCGTCGGTCATGTCGATGCTGGCGCGCTTCTCCGCCGCCGAGGTCGCGGTGATCGGGCTGATCGGCGAGCGCGGCCGCGAATTGCAGGAATTCATCACCGAGGATTTGGGCGCGGAGGGTCTGGCCCGCAGCGTCGTCGTCTGCGCCACCTCGGACGAGGCCCCGCTGATGCGTAAGCAGGCTGCCTACATGACGCTGGCGGTGGCCGAGCATTTCCGCGACCAGGGCCGCGACGTGCTGTGCATGATGGACAGCGTCACCCGCTTCGCCATGGCCCAGCGCGAGATCGGCCTGTCGGCCGGCGAACCGCCGACGACCAAGGGCTATCCGCCGACCGTCTTCGCCGAGCTGCCGCGCCTGCTGGAGCGCGCCGGGCCGGGAGTGGTCGGGTCGGGTTCCATCACCGGCCTGTTCACCGTGCTGGTGGACGGCGACGACCACAACGAGCCGATCGCCGACGCCGTGCGCGGCATCCTGGACGGCCACATCGTGATGGAGCGCCAGATCGGCGAGCGCGGGCGCTATCCCGCCATCAACATCCTGCGCAGCGTGTCGCGCACCATGCCCGGCTGCAACACGCCGAACGAGAACGAACTGGTGGGCCATGCCCGGCGCCTGCTGTCGTCCTACGACAACATGGCGGAGATGATCCGGCTGGGCGCCTACCGCCGCGGCTCCGACCCGCAGGTGGACGAGGCGATCCATTTCCAGCCGGCGCTGGAAGCCTTCCTGAAGCAGGGCAAGCGCGAGGCCACCGATCTGGAGACCAGCTACGCCATGCTCGCTGAAATCTTTGGGGTGCAGTGGCCGCAATGAGCCTGAAGACGATCATCCGCCTGCAAAAGCTGCAACTGGACGAGAAGCGTCGCGTCCTGGCGGAACTCCACACGCTGGCTGACCGGCTGCGCAACGAGATCGAGAAGGTGAAGCAGGAGATCGTTCACGAGCAGGAAACCGTGCGCGACGACTTCTCCGTTTCCTTCACCTATTCCAACTTTGCCCAGGCAGCAATGGAGCGTGGCCGCAAGCTGGGCGAATCGCTGGGGCAGGTGGAGGCGCAGATCGAGATCGCCACCGACGAAATGGCCGAAGCCTTCCAGGAACTGAAGCGCTACGAACTGGCGGAAGAGGAGCGGCAGAAGCGCGAGCGCGACAAGCAGAAGCGCAAGGACGCCGCGATGCTGGACGAAACCGCGCTGGTCGGATTCCGGCGCCGGCAGGCGGAGGAAGAGGCGGCCGGGGGGTGAGGTTCGGGAGTGGCTGGATGTCGGCTGACGACACCCCGGCCAAACCCGTCAGACAGTCACCGAAACCAGCCCACCCGGCGATCCGCCGGTGCGTCCGCCGGTTGCGGCCGGAGTGGAGCCGCCGGTCGTCGGTGCCGCGGTGCCGGACCCCGTCGCCGACCCGCTGCTGCTCGCAGCGCTTGCGAAGGACACGCCGATCGACGTGCCGGTCGACCCGGTGTCGCCCGCCGCCGTGCCATAAGCCGTGCCATAGCCGCTGCCCGGCGAAGCCGCCGCGCTGCCGGTGGAGCCGTCCGCCGATCCGTCCGAACCGGTCTTCGCCGCGGCAGATTTCCGTTCGTCTTCCTGAGACAGCCGGCTGGCGGTGCGGCGATATTCCTCCACCACACGGCGGGACGGGATCTGGTCCTGGGTTGCTCCGGTGTCGAAGTCGCGGAAATACAGCACAGCCACCCGGGCGCTTTGGTCATAGCGCAGAAAGGGGCTGATGAAGCCGGCGCCGGAGGCTTTTTCCGTCTCGCCATTCGCGGCGGTGCCTGTGGTCTCCGCAGGAGTCGACGCGGAAGCACTGCCGGCCTCCGTCGGCTGGAAAGCCGTCGGGCGGACTGCCGTCGTGCTGGAAACGCCACGGATCTCCATCGGTGCCTCCCGCGCTTCTTGCCCGCATTCCAGGCGTTGCTCCAGAGGCAATCCCTTACCGGGTGCTGCCCCGCTTCACTCCCCTCACCACTTCCGCCGCTCAGGCCCGATCCGTTTCAGACCGTGATGTTCAGGTTCTGGCCACGGGTGGCGGTGGTGTTGCCCCCGCTGGAACCGCTCTGGGCGGCCTGCGCTTCCTGCTGGCGGCGGGTGCGCTCGGTCTCGTCTTCCTGCGCGGACTCCACAGGCGAGGTGGACCGCTGAGCCGCGGCCGGGCCGCTGCTGAGCGGGGTGACATATGGCTGCTGCTGGTAGCCGCCGATACCGCCGATGCTGCTCACGCCCATGATCGTTCCTCCCGTCGCTGACGCGACGCCTCTTACCTCGAACTAGGCAAATTTTGCCCGATCGGACGGGGTAGCGCCAGAGAAAACACGCGGCTGGACAAGTTTTTCCGAGAATGTCAACGATCAAAGTGACTTGGGTACCGACGCTCACAACTCTTTTTCAGCGATCGCTTCCGCCCCGGCAACCAGAGCTGTGGCCTCAGCCGACGACTCGGCGTTGCGCCACAGGGCAGCTTCGACCGCGAGCGTCCAGAAATTCTCGGCGGCCTTGCTCTGGCGCGCGCGGGGGCGGACCAGCCGGATCTGCACCGGCACGGTCCAGCGCTCGTCGCCGGCCGGCATTCCGGCCCGCACCAGGGTTCCGCGCGCCAGATCCTCGGCGATCAGGCTTTCCGGCAGCCAGGCCACCCCGCGCCCGTCGCGGGCCAGCGTGCGCAGAACCGCGGCGAGGTGCGAGGTGAAGACGGTGTCGAGTGCCGCGGGCAGCGGCTGCACCGCCCGCACCGCCTCCAGGATGCGGCCCATGCCGGATTCGCGGCTGTAGGACAGGTGCGGCAGCGGTGTGTCCTGGCCATCCGCCAGCACATGGCGCGGCCGGCCGCCGGCATCGGGCGCGGTCACCGCCAGCAGCCGGTCGCCGCCGACGACGACGGAGCGGAAGGACTCGGCATCCAGCCGGCCGGCCGCTGCCGGGTGGGCATGGCAGAGCAGGAACTGCGCCTGCCCGGCCAGCATCAGCCGTTCGCAGGCTTCCATGCTGTCCGACGACAGGGTGATGGCGCCCAGCCGTGCGCGGGCCTCCAACGCCCGCAGCCAGGAGGGGAAGAAGGTCAGCGACAGCGCGTGGGTGGCGGCGAAGCGCAGGGTCGCGGCCTCCGACTGGGCGGCGAGCCGGGCCTCCTCGCGGCCTTGCAGCAGGCGGCGCACCGTCTCGTCGGCGAAGGGGCGGAAGCGGCGCCCGGCCTCCGTCAGGGTCACCGGCTGGGCGCTGCGGTCGAACAGCGGGGTGCCGGCCCAATCCTCCAGCGCGCGGATGCGGCGGCTGAAGGCCGGCTGGGTCAGGTGGCGCGCGTCGGCGGCGCGGGAGAAGTTGCCGCAATCCACCAGCGCCAGGAAATCGTCGAGCCAGGAGAGTTCCATCGCCCAATCTTCGTCACGGAATCTTCGTCACGTCTGCCGGGCCGGACCGGTTTCCCGCCGCCCTATGCCGAACCCGCATGATGCGTTCCGACCTTGGCATTGGCCCGGCGGCCGGCATCATCCCTACAGTGCCGTCACGAAACGCGCCACCACGCTGCAAGGGGAACCGCCATGCGCATCGTCGAAATCCGCGAGCAGACCGCCGGCATCAAGTCCGACATCGCCAACGCCTTCATCGATTTCAGCCAGATGACCTGCAGCGTCGTCGCGGTGGTCACCGACGTGGTGCGCGACGGCAAGCCGGTGATCGGCTACGGCTTCAATTCGAACGGCCGCTATGCTGCGGGCGGGTTGCTGCGCGAGCGCTTCATTCCGCGGCTGATGTCGGCCGCATCCGACAGCCTGCTGGATGATACGGGTGAGAATCTGGACCCGTTCCGCATCTGGGCCCGGCTGATGACCAACGAGAAGCCGGGCGGTCACGGCGAGCGCTCCGTCGCCGTCGGCACCATCGACATGGCGGTGTGGGATGCCGTGGCGAAGATCGCCGGCGTGCCGCTCTACCGCCTGTTGGCCGACCGTTTCCGCGACGGCGTGGCCGACGACAGCGTCTGGGTCTATGCCGCCGGCGGCTATTACTATCCCGGCAAGGATGTGAAGGCGCTTCAGGACGAGATGCGCAGCTACCGCGACCGCGGCTACAAGGTCGTGAAGATGAAGATCGGCGGCGCATCGCTGGAGGAGGATCTGCGGCGCATCGACGCGGTGCTGGAGGTGGTCGGGTCGGGCGAGAATCTGTGCGTCGACGCCAACGGACGCTTCGACCTCAGGACGGCCATCGCCTATGCGGAGGCGCTGAAGCCCTACGGCCTGTTCTGGTACGAGGAGGCCGGCGACCCGTTGGACTATGCGTTGCAGGCTGAACTCGCCAACCATTATGACCGGCCGATGGCGACGGGCGAAAACCTGTTCTCGCACCAGGATGCCCGCAACCTGATCCGCCATGGCGGCATGCGGCCCGACCGCGACTGGCTGCAGTTCGACTGCGCGCTGAGCTACGGGCTGGTCGAGTATCTGCGCACGCTGGACATGCTGAAGGACAATGGTTGGTCCAGCCGGCGGGTGGTCCCGCATGGCGGGCACCAGATGTCGCTGAACATCGCCGCCGGTCTTCACTTGGGCGGCAACGAGTCCTACCCCGACGTCTTCAAGCCCTTCTGCGGTTTCGCCGATGGTATCGCAGTCGAGGATGGCCGGGTGCGGCTGCCCGACCTGCCCGGCGTCGGTTTCGAAGCGAAGTCGGAACTGTTCGCGACGATGAGCGGGCTGCTGGAAACCCGCTGACACCACTCAAGGTCAAGATCTAAACCTGTTCCATTGGGAGACGGCAGCGTGATTGTTCGAATCGGCCATTGACCGAGCGCCCTACTGTGTCAATCTGTTGGTGGTCGCAACGTTTCAGAAAGGAGGTGATCCAATGTCTCATGGAGCCAGTCCGGTCGTCGCCGCATTGTTCGGTCTCGCCACTCTCCTGACGGCGGGGATCGCCAACGCGGACTGTTCGCCCAACCACAGCGCGAGCGCGTCGCCGCCGCCGGCCTCCAGCACCGTCGGGTCGGCCGGCACACCGGCGCCCAGCAGCACGCGCGGCGGGTGACGGCTAAACGTTGATGGCCGAACGCTGACGACCAGGAAATGCCCATGCATCGGAACGGGCCGCCCTTCGCCGGGCGGCCCGTTTCCTTTTGATTCCGCGTCTTTCCCGCTTGAATGAGAAATCGCTTGAATGAGAAATGAAATCCGGTTGTGGAGTGAGCTATCCGAAAAATGCCACAGGAATAAATTTTTATTGCTTTTCCATATGGCGGAAGACCCTATATTGAAATTTTTAACAATCATCTGCCACCATCACGCGTGAAACCCCCGATACGGGTTCGGGGTGTGTTGGGAGGGCGCAATGGATCATTCGACCGGTCATCACCATGGCTGCTGCCAGGGCGAGCACAGCTCGCGCCGCGGGTTCCTGAAGCTGGCGACGCTGGGTGCCGGCGTGACGCTGATGGCGCCGATGATGATGAGCCGCCCGGCGCTGGCCGGCAGTGTCGACACGCTGCTGTTGTCCTGCATGGACTATCGCCTGATGGGCCATGTCGCCAGCTACATGAACGCCCGGAATCTGCAGGCGAACTATGACCATGTCATCCTGGCCGGTGCCAGCCTGGGTGCGCTGACCGACAAGAAGCCGGCCTGGGGCGACGCCTTCTGGGACCATGTCGCGGTCGCCAAGGACCTGCACCATATCAAGCGCCTGATCGTCATGGATCACCGCGACTGCGGCGCCTACAAGGTCTTCCTCGGCATGGACCTGTCGCCCGATCCGGCGAAGGAGGCCGAGGTGCACGGCCAGTATCTGACCAAGCTGAAGGCGATGGTCAAGGAACGCCACCCGGACCTCGAGGTCGAACTGCTGCTGATGGGCCTGGACGGCAAGGTCGATAAGCTGGCGGCGTAAAGACTGTGAGTTCTCCCTAACCCTTTCCCTCTCCCCGCTTCCGGCGGATCTTCGATCCGCCTGTCGTGTCAGCGCAGACTTCGTTTGCGCTGACACGGGGGGGAGAGGGGCTGGTCCCTTCCCACCGGTCCCTGAACACCAGATCCTCCAGCGGCAGGCGCTTGCGCCAGCCCTTGGTTTCCAGTTCCGGCGTCGCCTCGAAATGGGTGACGTGGCCGAGGCAGAGATAGGCGATCGGCACGATCCGCTCCGGGATGCCCAGTGCGTCCCGGAGCGCCTCCTCGTGCAGGATGCTGACCCAGCCGACCCCCAGACCTTCCGCCCTGGCGGCCAACCACAGGTTCTGCACGGCGCAGACGCAGCTGTAGAGATCCATCGCCGGCATGTGGGTGCGGCCCAGTACCACCGGGCCGGAGCGCTCGCGGTCGCAGGTGATGCACAGGTTCACCGGCGCCTCGCGGATGCCCTCCAGCTTCAAGCGGCTGTAGAGGCTGCGCCGTTCGCCCTCGAACATCGCCGCCGCCTCCTCGTTGGCGCGGGCGAAGTCGGCTTGGATGCGGGACTTCACATCCGGGTCGGTGACGACGATGAAGTTCCAGGGCTGCATGAAGCCGACCGACGGCGCGTGGTGCGCGGCCAGCAGGATGCGGGTCAGCACCTCGTCCGGCACCGGATCGGGCCGGAACTGCCCGCGCACGTCGCGGCGGGAAAAGATCGCCTTGTAGAGCGCGTCGCGCTCCGCCGGGGTGAAATCCTCCTCCATTCTCACCCCCGCGCGATCAAATGGACGAAGGACCCCAGCGCCCGCCCGCGCCGGCTGCCCAGCGTGCCAAGGTCGCTGCCGTCGGCCGCCACCGCATGCAGCAGCGAAGCGTCATCGCCGCGGGCGAGCGTCGAGGCGTAATGGAACTCGTGCCCCATCAGCGCTGTGCCGGCCGGCCCCAGTGGCCCGTTGGCCAGCAGGGCCGCGCGGCGATAGCCCAGATGCAGCCGCCGCTTGGCGAAGGAGGTGCGCACCCCCAGCAGCCCGGTCATCGGGTGGGTGACGCCATCGGCATCCTCCAGCGTCTCGCCCATCACCATGTAGCCGCCGCATTCGCCATAGACCGGCACCCGCTCCGCCGCTGCGCGCAGGCCGTCGCGGAAGAGATGGTTGGCGGCGAGGCGGCCGGCATGCAGCTCCGGATAGCCGCCGGGCAGATAGACGGCGTCCGCGTCCGGCGGTGGCGTCTCGTCCGCCAGGGGGGAGAAGAAGCGCAGCTCCGCCCCGGCGGCCTGCCAGCCGGCGGTCAGGTGGGGATAGACGAAGGTGAAGGCGGCATCCCGCGCAATGGCGATGCGCTGGCCCAGTGGCGGCAGGGCGGGGGCATCGCCGCCGCGCCCGGCCTTCGACGGCTTGGCGAGAGCGACGACGCGATCGAGATCGACATGCTCGGCGATGAAGCGGCCGAGGGCGGCCAGCCTGTCGGTCAGCCCCTCCGTCTCGTCGGCTTGGACGAGGCCGAGATGGCGTTCGGGCAGGCTGAGATCCGGCGCGCGCGGCAGGGCGCCGAGGACCGGGATTCCGAGTGCTTCGATGGCGTTGCCGGCCAGCGCGGTGTGGCGCGGGCTTCCGACATTGTTCAGCACCACGCCGCCGATGGTCACATCGTCGCGGTAGGTGGCGAAGCCCTTCACCAGGGCCGCAGCCGACTGCGACTGACCCTTCGCGTTCACCACCAGCAGGACCGGCCAGCCGGTGCGCGCCGCGATCTCCGCCGTCGATCCGGTGCCGGTGGCGCCGACGCCGGCCACGCCGTCGAACAAGCCCATCAGCGCCTCGCAGACTAGCAGATCGGCACCTTCGGCGGCGCGGGCGGCCAGACCGTCCAGCAGGTCCGGCCCCATCGCCCAGCTATCGAGATTGACGCTTGGCCGGCCGGTGGCGGCGCGGTGGAAGGCCGGATCGATGTAGTCCGGTCCCGACTTCGCCGCCCCCACCGCCACGCCGCGGGCGCGCAGAGCCGCCAGCAGCCCCAGCGTCAGCGTCGTCTTGCCGGTGCCCGAGGCCGGGGCGGCGATGATGAGACCTTTAGCCATTCTGAAGCGCCGTCTGGGCCGGCAGCCATTCCAGCGCCGGGCGCAGCCGCACCACCTCGCCGATCACGATGATGGCCGGCGGCTCCAGCCCGCTGGCCGCCAGATCGGTGACGCAGGTCCCGAGGCTGGTGACGAGGCTCCTCTGGTTGGCGGTCGTCGCCTCCGTCACCACGCCGACGGGGGTGTCGGCGGACAGGCCGCCGGCCATCAGCTCCGCCGCGATGGTCGGCAGCGCCTTCCAGCCCATATAGAGGATCAGCGGTGCCTTGGTAGCGGCCAGCGCCCGCCAGTCCGGCCCGCCGCCCAGCGAATGGCCGGTCGCCAGGATCACCGCCTGGTTGGTGTCGCGGTGGGTCGCCGGGATGCCGGCATAGGCCGGTCCGGCGATGCCCGACGTGATGCCGGGCACGATGCGGAAGGGGATGCCGTGAGCGGCCAGCGCCTGCGCCTCCTCCCCGCCGCGGCCGAAGACGAAGGGGTCGCCGCCCTTCAGGCGGAGGACTCGATGCCCCTCCTTCGCCAGTTCGATCAGGCGGTTGGTGATGTCGTCCTGGTGGGCGGAGGGGCGGCCGCCGCGCTTTCCGGCGAACTCCAGCCTTGCCGACGGGCTGGCGAGCGCCATGATCCGTTCGCCGACCAGCGCGTCGTGGACGATGACGTCGGCTTGCCTTAGACCTTGCAGCGCCAGCAGGGTCAGCAGGCCGGGGTCGCCGGGGCCGGACCCGGCCAGCCAGACGCTGCCGGGGGCGAAGGGGACCAGGACGCTTTCGGGAATGGACGACTCAAACGACATGAACGCGGACTCGGGCTCGGAGAAGACGGAAGGCGGTGCGGAGGGTGCCGGCGCCGGAGATGGCATGCCGGAGCATGCTACACCCTTGCGCCGCGGCTGGACGACGGGAACCTGCGCCACCGCCGCGGCGCGGGCGGCGGCAGAGGCCCTGTTCGGCCGGGAGTTTCCCGACCCGGTGACCGTCACGCTGCCCGGCGGCCAGACCCCGGCCTTCGCCCTGGCGGTGACGGAGCGGGGGGAGGGGCCGGACGGCCTCTGGGCCGCGGCCGGCGTGGTCAAGGATGCCGGCGACGATCCCGACGTGACCCATGGCGCGCTGGTGCGGGCGCGCGTCTGGCGCGGTGTGCCCGGCAGTGGGGTGAGTTTCCGCGCCGGCCCCGGCGTCGGCACCGTGACCCTGCCGGGCCTGCCGCTGGCCGTCGGCGAGCCCGCCATCAACCCGGTGCCGCGGCGCATGATCGCCCAGGCGGTAGGGGAGGCGGCAAGCGCCGCCGGTCAGTCGCCCGACCTTGTGGTCGAGGTCGGGGTGGAGAATGGCGAACTGCTCGCCAAGCGTACCATGAACGGGCGGCTCGGCATTCTCGGCGGGCTGTCGATCCTGGGAACCACGGGGATCGTCGTGCCCTATTCCTGCGCGGCCTGGATCGCCTCGATCCAGCGCGGCATCGACGTGGCGCGGGCGGCCGGGCTGACCCATGTCGCGGCCTGCACCGGCGACCTGTCGGAAAAGGCGGTGGTGGCGCGCTATGGCCTGTCGGAGCAGGCGCTGCTCGACATGGGCGATTTCGTCGGTGGCACGCTGAAGTACCTGCGGCGGCACCCCATCCCCCGCCTGACGCTGTGCGGCGGCTTCGCCAAGTTCGGCAAGCTGGCGCGCGGGCTGATGGATTTGCACAGCAAGCGCAACAGCGTCGATTTCGACTGGCTGGCCGGGCGGCTGGCCGATCTCGGCGCCGGGCCGGACCTGGTCGCGCAGGTGCGGGGCGCCAACACGGCGGCGCAGGTGTTGGGCATGGCGGACGCCGCCGGCCTGCCGCTGGCCGACCATGTGGCCGAGCTGGCGCGCCGTGCCGCGCAGGAGGTGTTGGAGGATGCGCTGGTTGCCGTTGAGGTGCTGGTCACCGACCGCCAAGGGCGGATTGTGGGAAGTGCTCCCTCTCCCGCTCTTGTGAACCCTCTCCCCCCCGGGGAGAGGGCAGGGTGAGGGGGATGCGTGGCGAGGAGCGTCCGGCAAGCGGATCCCCCTCATCCAACCCTCTCCCCGGGGGGGAGAGGGCCTTTTCGCATGTGGGACGCGCAACTTCACTCCCCCAGCCCCCGATAGCGCCGGACATGGCTGCCGTCATAGAGCGCGCTGCAGCGGAACTCCTCATGGCCCAGTGCCGGGCCGACCAGGATCAGCGCGGTGCGTTCCATCGGTGAGGCCGCGACCTGCGCCGTGATGTCGGCCAGCGTGCCGCGCAGCACCCGCTCGTCCGGCCAGGTGGCGCGGTAGACCACCGCCGCCGGGCAATCGGCGCCGTAGAGCGGGGTCAGCCGCTCGACCACCCGGTCGATGGCGTGGATCGACAGATGGACCGCCAGCGTGGCGCCCGACGCCCCAAGCACCTCCAGCGTCTCGTTGGCCGGCATGGCCGAGGCGCGCCCCTCGGTGCGGGTCAGGATCAGCGTCTGGCTGACCTCCGGCAGGGTCAGCTCCCGCCCCAGTGCTGCGGAAGCGGCGGCGAAGGCCGGCACGCCGGGGGTGATGGTGTAGGGGATGCCGAGGTCCCGCAATGCGCGGGTCTGTTCCCCCAGCGCGCTATAGACCGACAGGTCGCCGGAATGCAGGCGGGCCACGTCCTGGCCGGCGGCATGGGCGGCCTGGAACTCGGCGACGATCTCCTCCAGCGTCAGCGGGGCGGTGTCGACGATCCGCGCGCCGGCAGGGGCGTGCGCGATGATCTCCTTGGGGACCAGGGAACCGGCATAGAGGCAGACCGGGCAGCGCGCGATCAGGTCGCGGCCGCGCAGGGTCAGCAGGTCGGGAGCGCCCGGTCCGGCACCGATGAAATGGACGGTCATGAACGGGTCTCCAACAGAGCGACGGCAGGCAAGGCGAGCGCCACGGTGGCGCGGGGGGTGGAGCGGCGCGGCAGCAGCAGGCGCGATCCCGGCCCGGCGGCGGCCAGCGCCGCAGCTTCCGCCACCGACGCCAGCCCGACCGCGGCCAAAACGGTGGAAGAGCGGGTGTGGACGCGGTCCTGCACGGCCAGCATCGCATCCTCCTCGATGAAGCGCAGCGGCAGGCCGAGTGCACGGGCTGCCTCCGCCAATCCGGCCTCGTCGGCCTTCATCATTGGGGCGGCAAGAGCCGCCAACTGGCGCGCGGCATCGGGCAGGGCGGCCTCGTCGAAAGCGGCGGCGACCAGACCGGCGATCTCCTCCCAGCCGCAGCCGCGGCGGCAGCCCAACCCGACAAAGACCGGGCCGAACAGCAGGGCATCGGGGGTCAGGCGGTCCATGCGCCCTCCTGATACGGCTTTTCGGCTCGCCACAGCGTGACCGGCATCGCCGCGCGCCATCCGCGGAAACCGCCGACCGCCGAGGCGCGGGCCACCGAAAGCTGGGTCAGCTCGCCACCCAGCCGCTTGTGCGCATCGAACAGCACCGCCTCGCTTTCCAGCGTCACCGCGTTGGCGGCGATCCGGCCGCCGGGAGGCAGGGCATCCCAGCAGGTCGCCAGCACATCATCCGCAGTCAGCCCGCCGCCGATGAAGACGGCGTCCGGCCGTTCCAGACCCTCCAGCGCTGCGGGCGCCTTGCCGCGCGCCAACGTTAGTCCGGGCACGCCGAGCGCCGCGGCGTTGGTCAGGATGCGGGCGACGCGCTCCGGATGATGTTCGACGGCGACGGCTCGGTTGGCCGGATCACGCAGCATCCATTCGATGCCGATGGAGCCCGAGCCGGCACCGACATCCCACAGCAGTTCCCCCCGGCGCGGCGCCAGGAAGGACAGCGTGACGGCGCGCACCTCGCGCTTGGTGATCTGGCCGTCATGGTCGAACCAGTCGTCGGGCAGGCCGGGGGCCAGCGGCAGGATGCGGGTGCCGGACGCGGCGACGCAGTCCAGCGCGATGGTGTTGAGGTCGGCGGTACGCTCGGCACTCCAGGCGTCGGCGGTGGCCTCCAGCCAGGCCTCGCGCGGGCCGCCCATCGCCTCCAGCACCGTCAGGCGCGAGGCGCCGAAGCCGCGGGCACGCAGCAGGGCGGCGAGCTTGGCCGGGGTCGTTCCGTCCCAGGAAAGAAGCAGAAGCTTGGCGTTCGGTTGCAGATGCGGAACGACCTGTTCCAGCGGGCGGCCATGGAGTGTCAGGCAGCGGCAGTCTTGCAAGGGCCAGCCAAGCCGGGATGCGGCGAGGCTGAAGGCGGAGGCCGCCGGGATCACCCTCGTTTCCGCAGCCGGAACGAGCCGCGACAGCGTGGCGCCCACCCCGTACCAGGACGGATCGCCGCTCGCCAGCACGCAGACCCGCTGGCCGCGCCGGGCGAGCAGGCCAGGAAAGGCGTCGGTCATCGGCGACGGCCAAGGCAGTCGTTCCTGTCCTGCAACGACCGGTATGAGGTCGAGGTGGCGGCTGCCGCCATGGAGGATTGCGGCGCCTTCGACCGCCGCGCGGGCGGCTGGCGACAAACCGTCCCAGCCATCCTCGCCGATGCCGACGATGCTGAGCCAGCGGGCGGTTCCCATGCTATCCATGGCGCCGATCCTGACGGGTGGGGAGGGGGAAGTGGTGAAGGCGCTGATCCTGGGTGGCACGACGGAGGCGACGGCGCTGGCAAAAAGGCTGGCCGGTCATCCGCGCATCGACGCCCGCGTGTCGCTGGCCGGCCGCACGAAGAACCCGGTGCTGCCGCCGCTGCCGACCCGCATCGGCGGTTTCGGCGGGGTGGAGGGCTTGGCCGGTTACCTGCGCACCGAGGGCATCGGCGCGGTGATCGACGCGACGCATCCCTTCGCGGCTCAGATCTCCGCCAATGCCGCCGTGGCCTGTGCGCGGGTCGGTGTACCGCTGCGTCTCCTGACCCGGCCTGCGTGGGCGGCGGGACCGGACGACCGCTGGATCGGCGTGCCGGACATGGGGTTTGCGGCGCAGGCTCTGCGCGACCTGGGCGACACGGTGTTCCTCACCATCGGCCGGCAGGAGGCCGCCGCCTTCGAAGCGATGCCGGACAAGCGTTACCTGATCCGCGCTGTCGATCCGCCGGAGCCGATGCCGGCCCTGCCACGGATGACCCTGATCCTCGACCGCGGACCGTTCACCGTGGAGGGAGAGTTGGCGCTGATGCGCAGGGAACGGGTGGAGGCGGTCGTCAGCAAGAACAGCGGCGGACGCGCCACCGACGCGAAGCTGGAGGCCGCGCGTCAGCTCGGCCTGCCGGTGGTGATGGTGGAGCGGCCGGCCGGCAACGGTGTGGCGGAACTGCACGATGTGGAGGGCGCGGTGGGGTGGCTGGAGGGCATGGGTTGACTCGCCCCCCTGCGAACTCCCCCTCTCCCCCCCGGGGAGAGGGTCGGGGTGAGGGGGATGCATTGAGCGACTTCCCGAGAATCCTCGCCGCGCTTCCCCCTCACCCAGCCCTCTCCCCGGGGGGGAGAGGGTTACTCGCGATGGGTTGGTCGTCACACCCATCCTCACCCCCGGTAATGCCGGGGGGTGTAGACCCAGCGCCCGCCGTCGGCCTTGGGCACGAACCGCGTGTGCGAGGCGCCGATAATGACCAGGGTGCGCATGTCCGCCTGCTCCGCCCGCACCTCGCCCAGCGTCGTCACCGTCAGCTCCTCGTCGGCGCGGCCGACGGCGCGGCCCAGCACGATGGGGGTCTCATGGGAGCGCAGCTCGCGCAGGGCGTCGAAGGCGGCTCCCAGTTGCCAGGGGCGGGCCTTGGAGATCGGGTTGTAGAGCGCGATGACGAAATCCGCCTCCGCCGCCAGACGCAGGCGCCGCAGCACCACCTCCCACGGCTTCAGATTGTCGGACAGCGAAATGGCGCAGAAGTCGTGTCCCAGCGGTGCCCCCGCCCGCGCGGCGGCAGCCTGCATGGCGGAAACGCCGGGATCGACCGACAGCGGGACTGCACGCCACGCCTCAGGTGCCTCGGGATCGTCCAGCGCCTCGAAAATGGCGGCGGCCATGGCGAAGATGCCGGGGTCGCCGCCCGACACCACCGCCACCCGCCGGCCTTGCGCCGCCAGATCCAGCGCGAAGCGGGCGCGGTCCAGTTCCACCCGGTTGTCGGAGGCGTGGCGGACCTGATCTCCCGGCGGCACGCGGTCGACATAGGGGAAATAGCCGACGAGATCGGTCGCCTCGGCCAGATCGCGCCGCGCCTCCGGCGTCAGCCAGTCCTCCGGGCCCGGACCCAGTCCAACCACCTTGAGCCAGCCATTGTTTTCCGGACCGGTCATCCGCGCTTGCCCTCGCCCGGAATGACGATCTGGGAGAAGTAGGGGGCGACGTCCGGCGCCTCCAGGAAGGGCATGAAGCGCTGTTCGTCCATGCTGGCGCGCTCGACATACCAGGCCCGCTCGGCCAGCCCGGCGGCGGCGATGGCGCGGCGGACCTTGGGCAGGTTCTGGCCCAGCTTCATCACCACGCAGGCATCCGCCGCCGTGAGCGCGCGGACCAGCGCCGCCTCGTCCAGCGTGCCGGGGATCACCGACAGCACGTCGTCGCGCAGCATCAGCGGGCGGGGCAGAAGGGAGGCGCTGCACACCATGCTGGTGACGCCGGGGATCACCTCGGCCTTGAAGCGGCCGGACAGCCGCAGGAACAGGTGCATGAAGGAGCCGTAGAAGAACGGATCCCCCTCGTTCAGGGCGGCGACCGAACGCCCGGCGGCGAGATGGGCGGCGATGCGTTCGGCAGACTCGTCGAAGAAGGCTTCGATCTGGCGGCCATAGTCCGGGTGGGTCGGCGGCAGTTCCACCGTCACTGGATAGACCATCGGCAGCTCGATCTGATCGGCGGTGATGGCCTGATCGGCGATGCGACGGGCCTGGCCCCGGGTCCCGCGCTTGCAGAAATAGGCGACGACCGGGCAGGCGCCGATGGTACGCACCGCCTTCAGTGTCATCAGTTCCGGATCGCCGGGACCGACGCCGACGCCGAAGAGGGTGCCGGGGCAGGGGGGATTGGGGGTGTCGCCGCTCATTCGACGTCACTCGCCAGCGCATTGACGGCGGCGGCGGCCATGGCGCTGCCGCCGCGCCGGCCGTGGATCGCCAGATAGGGGACGCCGAAGGGGTTTTCGGCCAGCGCCTCCTTGCTCTCCATGGCGCCGACGAAGCCGACGGGAAAGCCGAGGATCGCCGCCGGCTTCGGCGCACCGGCCGCCAGCATCTCCAGCAGGTAGAACAGGGCGGTCGGCGCGTTGCCGATGGCGACCACCGAGCCGCCGAGGCGGTCGCCCCACAGATCCAGCGCCGCGGCGGAGCGGGTGTTGCCGATAGTCCTGGCCAGATCAGGCACGGTGGGGTCGCGCAGGGTGCAGACCACCGCATTATCCGCCGGCAGGCGGGCGCGGGTCACGCCATGGGCGACCATCTCGCTGTCGCAGAGGACGGGCGCGCCGGCCCGCAGGGCGGCGCGGGCGGCACTGCCGACATCGGTGGAGAACAGCAGGTCCCGGGCCGCATCGACCATGCCGCAGGCGTGGATGACGCGCACCGCCACCGGCTTCAGGTCGTCGGGTATGGCGGACAGGTCGGCCTCCGCCCGGATGGTGGCGAAGGACTGGCGGTAGATGGCCGCTCCGTCGCGGATATAGTCGTAGAGCGGCTCAGGCACCGGTGGACTCCTCGGTCAACAAATCCGCGACGCGGGCCACGGCGTCGGCGGGAGACAGGCCGGTGTGCCCCCGCGTCTGGCAGACGGCGTCACCGGGTTTGGCGTTCAGGGCGACGTCATACAGCCCGTCGCGGGCGGTCAGGGTGACATCGGCGATGGCGGGATGGGCACAGCCCTTGGCGCAGCCCGACACATGCACCATTCGGACATGATCCAGCAAGGGGCCTGCGCGGTCGGCGATGGCGAGCGCCGTCGCGTGGGTGTCGGTGGTGCCGACATCGCAGCCGCCGGCCCCGCTGCACGCGGTCAGCTTCAGCCGGCGGTCGGTGTGGGACAGAATGGCGCCGTGGTTGTGGGCCGTCTTCTCTGCGTCCGTGGAAGGATCGACGAGGAGCAGGGTGCGCCAGGGGGTGATACGGATTTCGGCACAGGCGGAGGCGAGGGCGGCAAGGGCGGCGGCGGTGAGACGGCCGAAGGGGAAGGCAGTGGTAAGGAAGGCCGGCGCTATCCCAACGTGGGATCTCTTCTCCCCCCTGGGGAGACGGTTGGGATGAAGGGGTTCGGCGGAGCCGAAGAGATCCATGAGGTGCGTCCCCCTCACCTTGATCCTCTCCCCGGGGGGGAGAGGAGAAAGCGAGGGGGATAGGCGCGCTCCCACCTTTTCAATTCCAATTGCCGCGACCAGACCCGCCATGCGGCGTGGCGGCTCCGGCAACGACTTACGCAGGTCCAAAAAGGCGCGGCCCAGCGCCGACGCCACATCCGCCGCGTCCTCCGCCCGGCACAGGCCGAGCGGTGCCGCCGTCGCCAGCGTGCCGCCCAAGGATACCCGGAACCGCTCCGCGTCCACCGCGTCGAATCGTACGTCGGTGCTGCTGTCCGCGAGATGACCGATGCCGCCGCCGCAGACCAGCCAGCCGAACTTCGGCGGCAGGCGGTGCAGGGCCGCGTCCTCCGTCAGCCGCGCGTCGAGCGTACGTGCCACCCCCCGTATGTCCATCAGCGCGGTGGGATCCAACCCGGCGGTGGGGGAGCACAGCACGTTGCGGACTGCCTCGCTCGCCGCGTCGCCGGAGACATAATCCATCGCGCGCAGGGACTCGATCACCGGCTCCAGCGCGTCGGCGGGGATGCCGCGCAGTTGCAGGTTGCCGCGCTGGCTGAGGTCGATCAGGCCGTTGCCGTAACGATCCCCCAACTCCGCGATGCGGCGGGCATGGTCGGCGGGCAGCACCGCGGCCGGAACGCGGACGCGCAGCAGGAGGCCGTCGCCAACCTGCATCGGCGCCAGTATGCCGGGGCAGGTGCCGCGGCGTCTCGGCTGGGTGGCGGCAGGGGTGGTCATGCGGCGGTCTCCCGGAGGCGCCGTAGATCCTCCGCGGTGGAGTTCCGGCGGGGATGCCACAGACCGCGGTCGAGCGCCTCGTTCATGCGCGCCAGAATGTGCCGGGCCGCCGCCGGGTTGGCATGCGACAGGAAGTCCCACACCTCCGCATCCTCGACGTACGCGTCGAACAGCAGGTCGAAATGGGCGGGACGTATGGCGTCGGTGGTGGCGGCAAAGGCGAACAGCGTGTCGACGCCGGCCGCCAATTCCGCCGCCCCGCGATAGCCGTGGCGCATCATGCCCTGGATCCAGCGCGGGTTGGCCGCCCGGCCGCGCAGGGTGCGGGCGATCTCCTCCGCCAGCGTGCGGACGGCGAGCTTGTCCGGATCGGCGCTGTCGAGGTGGTAGAGCGCCGGTTCGGAGTCCTCCAGCGCGGCGGCGGCGGCGAATCCGCCCTCGAACTGCATGAAGCCGTCGGTCGACAGGACATCGTGCTCGCGCTGATCCTGATGGTGGACCAGTGCATCGGCCCCGCCGACGCGGCGGCGGAACAGGGCGGGCAGCGGCACCCCCTCCAGCCCGGCGCCATAGGCGTGGCAGCCGCCCTCCAGATAGGCGGTACCGAAATCGGCCCGCGCGGTCCAGTCGCCGCGCGCGATCATGCCGGAGAGCGCCGTGCCGTAGACGCCGGGGGCGGTACCAAAGATGCGGGCGGTGGCCCAGCGGCGGGCATCCTCCATGGCGGTGCCGGACGCTGCGAGGCGCTGCTCCTCCGCTCGCGCGGTGGCAGCCAGCGGGTTGACGTCGTCCGGTTCGTCCAGGCCGGCGACGGCGCGCACTGCCTGGTCGAACAGGGCGATCTGCTGTGGGAACACATCGCGGAACAGGCCGGAGATGCGCAGCGTCACATCCACCCGCGGGCGGCCGAGCACGCCGGCCGGCATGATCTCGTAGCCTGTGACGCGGCCGGAGCCGTTCTCCCAGAGCGGACGGACGCCGAGCAGGGCCAGCGCCTGGGCCAGTTCATCGCCGCCGGTGCGCATGGCGGGGGTGCCCCAGCAATCCACCACCAGCCGGCACGGCCAATCGCCATGGTCCTGGAGATAGCGGGTGATCAGCGCATCCGCCGCCTGCCAGCCGAGAGTCCAGGCGGTCGGCGTCGGCACCCCGCGCGGGTCGAGCGCATAGAGGTTGCGGCCGGTCGGCAGCGTGTCCGCCCGCCCGCGCGCCGGCGAGCCGCCGGGGCCGGGGCGGACGAAACGGCCGTCCAGCCCGTCGAGCAGCGCCCGCATCTCCGCCTCGCCGCAAGCATCGACGGCGCTGGCAACCATGACTGGATCGGCTGTTCGTGCGACGGCGGCGGTCAGGCGGTCGCGGCGCTCGCCGGTCGGACTGTAACCGAAGACATGCAGGCCGTCGCGGATCTGCATCTCCTTCACGTCGCAGAGATGGGCGTCCAGCCGCGACAGGATGGCGTCGGGATCGTCGTCGGGGCGCAGGTTGCAGTCGGCGGCGACGCCGGACTTCCAGGCGAGGTCGAGAATGGTCTCGCGCAGCATGCCTAGCCGTCGCGGGTCGAGCCCGGTCGCCTGCGAATATTCGTCGATGGCAGTTTCGAGTGCTGCGAGGTCGCCGTAGAGGCCGGATTCAACGGGCGGCGGGGTCAGATGGCCGATCAGGACAGCACCCAGGCGGCGGCGGGCCTGCACCCCCTCGCCGGGGTTGTTGACGATGAAGGGATAGAGGGTCGGCAGGGCGCCGCCGCCGATCTCCGGCCAGCAGTCGGCCGACAGCGCCACCGCCTTGCCGGGAAGCCACTCCAGCGTGCCGTGGGCGCCGATCTGCACCAGGGCGTGGATGCCGACGACTTGGCGAAGCCACAGGTAAAAGGCGAGATAGCCGTGGCTGGGCGGGGTGTCGGGGTCATGGTGCTGGGCGGTGGTCAGCGGCCCGTGGCCGCGGCTGGGCTGCACCGCAACCACCGCATTGCCGCAGGGCAGGACACGGAAGGCGAAGGTACCGTCGCGGCAGAGGGGATCGGCGGCGGGCTCGCCCCAGGTCCCGGCGATGCGGGCACGCAGTTCCGGCCGGGCGAGGCGCAGATAGTCGTCCAGCGACAGGGTCGCGGTGGGCGCGCCGGTCAGGAACTCAATCAGCTTGGCGCCACTGTCCGGAACGGCGGACAGGCTGTAGCCCTCGGCGGACAGGCGCTGGAGCATCGCCACGGTGCTGGTCGGGCTATCGAGGCCGACAGCATGGCCGATGCCGCCGCCGGGGCCGGGATAGTCGGACAGCACCAGCGCGATCCGCCGCTCCGCCCGCGGGGTGCGGGACAGGCGGACCCAGCCGGCCGCGAGGTCGGCGGTAAAGGCGACGCGGTCGTGGACCGGGCGCAGGGCCGGAGCGGCGAATTGCAGGTCGGGGTCGGGCTCGCCCGCCGTCTTGAAGGCGATGGCGCGGGCGATGATGCGGCCGTCCATCTCCGGCAGCACGACATTCATCGCGAGGTCGGACGGCGCCAGCCCGCGCGATGAGGCCTGCCAGCCGGCTTCCGGCGTGGTGGCGAGAATGGCTTGCAGGACCGGCGTGTCGTTGGCCTCCAGCGGGGAGCCGTCGTCGCGCGCGGCGGAGAAGGCGGTGGTGTTGACGACCAAGGCGGCGTTCTGCGCGGTCAGGCTGGCGCGCATCCAGGCGGCGCAGTCCGGTTCCTTCAGGCTGGCGACGAACAGCGGCCGGGGGGCGAGGCCGCGTGCGGCCAGCGCGTCGCACAGGGCATGGACCGGGGCGAGGTCGCCGGCCAGCAGGTGGGAGCGGTAGAAGACCACCGCGGTGACCGGGGCGTCGGCGGCTATGGGGGCGGCTGCCGGGCCGGTCCAGCCGCCATAGGCGCCGAAGCGCGGAACAGGAGTCGGGTCGTCATAGGGCAGTGGCGTGCCGGCGAGCGTCGCGGCGCAGGCCAGCAGATGGCCGATGTTGGCCGGGCCGCCCTCGGTGAAATAGCGCCACAGGCGGTCGGCGTCGTCGGCCGGGATGGTGCCGTAGGCGGTCAGGTTCGGATCGGGCTGCGCCTCTCCGGACAGGACGGCCAGCGGAATGTTGCGCTCGCGGCAGAGGGCGGCGAGGCGGTCGAGGCCGTAGCGCCAGTAACCGCTGCCGCCGAGCAGGCGCAGGACCACCAGTTTCGCCTTGGCGACGATGCCGTCGGCGTAGAGATCGACCGACAGGGGATGGCCGAGGCGGTTGAGGTTGGCGAGGCGGAGGCTGGGCAGCCGTTCGCGTCCCGCCCGCCACGCGGCGGCGAGCGCGGTCAGGTCGCTGTCGGAAAAGGACAGCATGACGAGGTCGGCCGGCGTCTGCCCCAGATCTTCCGCCTGGGGGCCGGCGTCCAGTTCGTCCTGGCGGGCAGCGAGCAGGTGCATGGTTTGACGTCCAGGAGCGCTGGCCCCCTCCCCCCTCGAAAAATGTGAAGGTCAAGGAGGGGGCAGACGCCGCGATACCCTAACTCTTACCCGACAACCGCCCGCGTCACCGCGTCGCGGTCCAGCCCGGTCTCGCCGATCACCACCAGACGGCTGCGGCGCTCCTCCCCAGGCTTCCACAGGCGGTCGTAGTGGGTCTGGATGCGGGTGCCGACGCCCTGGACCAGCAGGCGCATCGGCTTGCCGGGCACGTCGATGAAGCCCTTCAGGCGCAGAACGCCGTGCAGGCCGGCGACCTTCTCCAGCGTCATCGCCAGAGCGGCCGGGTCGGGCTGCGACGGCAACTCCACCACGAAGCTGGTGAAGTCGTCGTGGTCGTGGCCTTCCTCATCGTCATGATGGCTGGGACGGTTGGTGAGATCGTCCTCCACCGCAGCCCCCACGCCCAGCAGCACCAGCGGATCGACCGCACCCTGGGAGGCCCGCACCAGCTTGGCGTCGCGGCCGACGGTGTGGGACAGGGCGCCGCGGATCAGTTCTTCCACACGGGCGAGGTCGCCGTCGGCCACCAGATCGGTCTTGTTGACGACGATCAGGTCAGCGCAGAGCAACTGGTCCTCGAACACCTCTTCGATCGGGGTTTCGTGATCGATTGTGCCGGCAGCGTCGCGCTGGGCCTCCAGCGCCGCGGGATCGGGGGCGAAGCGGCCCTCCGCCGCGGCGGCGGCATCCACCACGGCGATGACGCCGTCGACCGTGACCCGCGTCTTGATCGCCGGCCAGTGGAAGGCCTGGACCAGCGGCTTGGGCAGGGCGAGGCCGCTGGTCTCGATCACAATATGCTCGGGCGGCTCCGGCCGGGCCAGCAGCTTCTCGATGGCCGGGACGAAGTCGTCGGCGACGGTGCAGCACAGGCAGCCGTTCGCCAGCTCGATCACGTCGTCTTCGGTGCAGGTCGGGTTGCCGCAGGCGCGCAGGATGTCACCGTCGATCCCGACATCACCGAATTCGTTGATGATCAGCGCCAGCCGGCGGCCGGCGGCCTTTTCCAGCAGGCCGCGGATCAGCGTGGTCTTGCCGGCGCCGAGGAAGCCAGTGATGACGGTCGCCGGGACCTTGCCGGCGGCCGTTTTCGCAAGAGCGGACATAAATAGCGTCTCCTTAACGCGTGCCGGGCTGGACCCGCAGGGCCGGGCGTGGTTCGCCCTCACCGACCAGTCCGCTCATCAGCCAGCCGCTGACCGAACCCAGGATCGCCCAGAACAGCGCGGCCCCGCCGAGAGAGGCGGTGACGAACCGGGCGGCCAATTCCGCTGGAACCGCACCCTCGGCGCTTTCCGGATGGGGGGCGCCGATCAGGTGGGGCAGGGCGGCGGCCAGAACGGCGACGGCGATGACCAGACGGTTGCGGGCGAAGGCAAAGGCCAGCATGCAGACGCCGGCCCCGGCGGCGGCGGACAGCCACCAGAGCTGGCGCAGTTCCAGCTCCGCCCCGGCCATGCCCGGCAGCTCCGGGGCCAGGCCGAAGGAGGGCGCCAGCGAGACGGCGACGAAGCCGCCCATGCCCCAGACCAGCCCGCGCCGGGCATCGACCGGCCGGCCGGCCAGCAGGATGGCGGCGCCCAGCAGCAGGGCATAGGCGACACCGGCGATCAGGTTGGTAGCGATGGTCAGGCCGATGCGCTGAATCGCCTCGTCCAGCGTGACCGGCACGCCTTCGCCGACCTCGCGCACGGGGCCGTGCTGGTGGCCTTCCGCGTGGCTGGCGGCCGGAGCCCCAGCCGGAGCGGCGGCGGTTGCGGCGGGCGGGGTCACCACCTCGTATTTCTCGGCTTCGAGGATCAGCGGGACGGTCGTCGCCTGCTGAACGACGGACGCGGCCGTGCCGGAGAGCACGCCCGCGACCAGGGCGGCTGTGAACAGCCGCCGGATCAGATCCATGACCCGCTGCTTAGTGGCAGGGGAACGCGAAGGAGTGACGGGCGTCGTGCGCCGCGTCGTGGATCTGCTGTGGCTGGGCGAAACCGACGCCATACAGCAGGAAGCTGCCGAGCAGGATCGCGGCGAAGGCGGCGACCGCGGTCTGGGCGGCGCTGCGGGTCGCGGAACCGGCGGTAGCGCTATTGATGGAGCGGGTGGTCATTGAGGACATCCTTGCTCTCCCGCCACACCCGGCGGGGTTGGGAAAGGTTGGTACGTCCGCCGGCAGGTTTCCTGGCTCACGGGTCGCCGCATCGCCGTCCGCCTTCCCGGCCGCGAAGGGCCAGTGGCATGATGGACGGGACGCTCGCCGCTTACAGTTGCGGGGGCAGCCGCGGCATTGGCGCTTCCAGGAAGCTCCGCACCGCATTCCCTATTATCCCCGCCGCCCGTCAGGACGGGCAGGGCACCGTCGGACTGCCACCATCGCAGTGCCGCGCGCGTTTGGCAAGCCCGCAATAAGGCGTCTGCTACACGGATGATCTTGCACGCAGACATTTTGGGTGCTGTCATGTTTGCTGGACAGAGTGTCCGGAAATCCGACACTTTCCAACGCAAGGATTGGAGAGGAAAGGACGGACACCGCAGGAAAACCGGCGGAAAACAAAGGGCCGGACGGCCAGACCGAAGCATGCCCGGTCATGGCACGCTTCGTGCGTACAACAATCGATGAAACGTCCCGCCGCATGGCGGCCCCCGGGCTGGAAGCCCGGAATAAAAGGACGAACGGGAGGAGAATTCGCGACCGATGAACGCCGCACCAAACGACGACATCATCCTGGAAGCGCGCAACCTGACAAAGGAGTTCAAGGGCTTCGTGGCGGTGAAGGAGGTGAACCTTCAGGTTCGCCGCGGCACCATCCACGCGCTGATCGGCCCGAACGGCGCCGGCAAGAGCACGGTGTTCAACCTGCTGACCAAGTTCCTGACGCCGACGCGCGGCCAGATCCTCTACAAGGGCCGCGACATCACCCGCACCAAGCCGGCCGACATCGCCCTGATGGGTCTGGTCCGCTCCTTCCAGATCTCCGCCGTCTTCCCGCATTTGAGCGTGCTGGAGAATGTCCGGGTGGCGTTGCAGCGGCCGCTTGGCACCAGCTTCCATTTCTGGAAGTCCGAATCATCCCTCTACGACCTGCATCACCGGGCGCTGGAACTGATCGAGGCGGTCAACCTGTCCCCCTGGGCCAACCATCTGGCGGCCGAGCTGCCCTATGGCCGCAAGCGCGCGCTGGAGATCGCCACCACCCTGGCGCTCGACCCGGAGGTGATGCTGCTCGACGAGCCGCTGGCCGGCATGGGCCATGAGGACATCGAAGGCACCGCGGATCTCATCAAGCGCGTCGCCGCCGACCGCACCGTGCTGATGGTCGAGCATAATTTGTCGGTCGTCGCCCACCTGTCGGACACCATCACCGTGCTGCGCCGCGGCGAGATCCTGGCGGAGGGACCCTACGAGGTCGTCTCCAAGAACCCGCAGGTGATGGAAGCTTATATGGGGACCGGACATGCCTGACGGCGCGATGACCAAGACCGCGATGCTGGAGATCGCCGACCTGCACGGCTTCTACGGCGAAAGCCATGTGCTGCACGGCGTCAGCCTGGAGGTGCGGCAGGGCGAGGTGGTGACGCTCTTGGGCCGCAACGGCGCCGGCAAGACCTCCACCATGCGCGCCATCATGGGGATCATGGGCAAGCGCACCGGCTCCATCCGCTTCCAGGGCACCGAGCTGATCGGCATGGCGCAGCACAAAATCCCCCGTCTCGGCATCGGCTATGTGCCGGAGGAGCGCGGCATCTTCTCAAGCCTCAGCGTGGACGAGAACCTGACGCTGCCGCCGGTGGTCAAGGACGGCGGGATGACGGTCCCGCAGATCTACGATCTGTTCCCCAACCTGAAGGGCCGCGGCTCGACCCAGGGCACGCGGCTGTCGGGCGGTGAGCAGCAGATGCTGGCGATCGCCCGCATCCTGCGCACCGGCGCCAATCTGATCCTGCTGGACGAGCCGACCGAGGGTCTGGCCCCCGTCATCATCGAGCAGATCGGCGTGGCGGTGCGGGCGCTGAAGCAGCGCGGCTTCACCATCGTGCTGGTCGAGCAGAACTTCCGCTTCGCCGCCACCATCGCCGACCGCCATTACGTGATGGAGGAAGGGCATGTGGTCGACATGATCCCCAACGACCAGCTCCACGCCAACATGGACAAGCTCCACACCTATCTCGGCGTGTAGGCGGTCCAGCCCCCCAACGTCATCGGCAAGTGCGCCGCCCCGCCCCAATCATGGGCGGAGCGGCGAATCGCCGGATTTGTGCCTGCCTGCGGCATCGGTTCCCCGCCATGGGAACCGGCCGACAATAAAACCAAGAGGGAGAGACCTTCCGATGCGCACGCTTCTTCTCGCCGGCACCGCCCTGCTGACGCTCGCCGGGACTGCGATTCCGGCCGCCGCCCAGGTGTCGGACAACGTCATCCGCATCGGCGTGCTGAACGACCGTTCCGGCATCTACGCCGATCTGGCCGGTGAGGGCTCCGCCATCGCCGCGCGGATGGCGGCGGAGGAGTTCGGCAACAAGGTCGCCGGCGCGCCCGTCGAGATCGTCGTCGCCGACCACCAGAACAAGGCCGACATCGCCGCGTCGAAGGCGCGCGAGTGGGTGGACACCGGCGGCGTCGACGTCATCGCCGACGTGCCGAACTCCGCCGCCGCCCTGGCGGTGCAGGGGATCACCAAGGACAAGAAGCGCATCTTCCTGATGTCCGGTCCGGGGGCGACCGCGCTGACCGGCGCGCAGTGCAGCCCCTACGGCTTCCACTGGACCTACGACAACTATGCCATGGCCGCCGGCACTGGCCGCGCTCTCTACGAGCAGGGCAAGAAGAAGTGGTTCTTCGTGACCGCCGACTACGCCTTCGGCCAGTCGCTGGAGGAGGAGACCACCAAGATGGTGAAGTCGCTGGGCGGCACCGTCGCCGGGGCGGTCCGCCATCCGCTGGGCACCGCCGATTTCTCGTCCTTCCTGTTGCAGGCGCAGGGCTCGGGCGCCGACGTGATCGGGCTGGCGAATGCCGGCGGCGATACCGTCAACGCGGTCAAGCAGGCGGCGGAGTTCGGCATCACCCAGTCGGGCCAGAGTCTGGCCGGCCTTTTGATGTTCATCTCCGACGTGCATGCGCTGGGCTTGCAGGCGGCGCAGGGGCTGATGTTCACCGAAGGCTTCTACTGGGACATGGACGACCAGACCCGCGACTGGTCGAAGAAGTTCGAGGCCAAGGCCGGCAAGAAGCCGACCATGGTGCAGGCCGGCGTCTATTCGGCGGTGAAGCATTACCTGAAGGCGGTCGAGGCGGCGAAGACCGACGACGCCGACAAGGTTGCCGCCAAGATGCGCGAGCTGCCGGTGGAGGACATGTTCGCCAGGAAGGGCAAGGTCGCCGCCAACGGCCGCATGTTTCACGACATGTATCTGGTCCAGGTGAAGACCCCGGCCGAGTCGAAGGGGCCGTGGGACTATTACAAGGTGGTCAAGACCATCCCGGCCGACACCGCCTTCATGGACCCGAAGCAGAGCGGCTGTCCGCTGGTGAAGTGAGGAGTTGAGTCGTCACCCGGCCTTGCCCATGGGCGAGGCCGGGTGACGACAATCGACGGTCCCTGATCCAAAACAAAAACAACACCAACGAACCGGGAGAGATGCGGAGATGGTCAGCCTGCTGGGAATCCCGCCCCAAGTGCTGTTCGGGCAGCTTCTGCTCGGCCTCATCAATGGTTCCTTCTATGCGCTGCTCAGCCTCGGGCTGGCGGTGATCTTCGGCATGTTGAACGTCATCAACTTCGCCCATGGCGCGCTCTACATGGTCGGCGCCTTCGTGGCGTGGCTGCTGCTGACCTATGCCGGGGTCGGTTATTGGGGGGCGCTGGTGGTGGCACCGCTGGTGGTCGGGCTGCTCGGCATCGCGCTGGAGAAGTCAATGCTGTCGCGGCTCTACAAGCTCGACCACCTCTATGGCCTGCTGCTGACCTTCGGGCTGGCGCTGATCCTGGAGGGGGCCTTCCGCCACCAGTATGGTGTGTCGGGCCAGCCCTACCCGATCCCCGACGCGCTGAAGGGCGGGCAGAATCTCGGCTTCATGTTCCTGCCCAACTACCGCGCCTGGGTCGTCGTCGCCTCGCTGACCATCTGCTTCGGCACTTGGTTCGCCATCGAGCGGACCAAGCTGGGCGCCTATCTGCGGGCGGCGACGGAGAACCCGACGCTGGTGCAGGCCTTCGGCATCAATGTGCCGGTGATGGTGTCGCTGACCTACGGCTTCGGCGTGGCGCTGGCCGGGCTGGCCGGCGTGCTGGCGGCACCGATCTATCAGGTGTCGCCGCTGATGGGCTCCAACCTGATCATCATCGTCTTCGCCGTGGTGGTGATTGGCGGCATGGGCTCGATCCTGGGCGCCATCGTCACCGGCCTCGGGCTGGGGCTGTTGGAGGGGCTGACCAAGGTCTTCTACCCGGAAGCCTCCAACATCGTCGTGTTCGTCGTGATGGCGATCGTCCTTCTCATCAAGCCCGCGGGCCTCTTCGGACGGGAGCGCTGATCCATGAGCGTCGCCAGCAATTCCACCCACGTCGCCCTGCGCGGCCCCGCCCGCGGCACCGGAACGGCGATGATCGCCGCCGCCCTGCTGCTGGTCGCCGTCGCAGCCCCCTTCGTGCTCTATCCCGTTTTCCTGATGAAGGTGCTGTGCTTTGCGCTGTTCGCCTGCGCCTTCAACCTGCTGATCGGCTTCGCCGGCCTGCTCAGCTTCGGCCATGCCGCCTTCTTCGGCAGTGCCGCCTACATCGCCGCCCACACGGTGAAGGTCTGGAACTGGGCGCCGGAGTTCGGGCTGATCGCCGCCACGGCGGTCGCCGGGCTGATGGGGCTGGTCTTCGGCCTGATCGCCATCCGCCGGCAGGGCATCTATTTCGCGATGATCACGCTGGCGCTGAGCCAGATGGTGTTCTTCCTGGCGCTGCAGCTTCCCTTCACCCATGGCGAGGATGGCATCCAGGGCGTGCCGCGCGGCACCCTGTTCGGGCTGTTCGACCTCAACCAGCCGCTGACCATGTACTACGCCGTGCTGGCGATCTTCGTCGGCGGCTTCGCCCTGATCTGGCGCACCGTCCATTCGCCCTTCGGGCAGGTGCTGAAGGCGATCCGCGAGAACGAGCCGCGCGCCGTCTCGCTGGGTTACCGCACCGACCGCTACAAGCTGGTCGCCTTCGTGCTGTCGGCTTCGCTGGCCGGTCTCGCCGGCGGGACCAAGGCGCTGGTGTTCCAGCTCGCCAGCCTGACCGACGTGACCTGGCAGATGTCGGGCGAGGTGGTGCTGATGACCCTGCTGGGCGGCATGGGCACGCTGTTCGGGCCGGTGGTGGGTGCGGGACTGGTGGTGACGCTGGAAAGCTACCTCGCCTCCACCAGCCTGCCGGTGCCGGTGGTGATCGGCTGCATCTTCGTCGTCTGCGTCCTGGTCTTCCGCCGCGGCATCGTCGGCGAGCTGCTGGCCCGGTTGCCCAAGCGGGGGCGTTGAGCCAGCCATTCCTTTCCGCGAAACGTCTCCAGAAACTCCCCCAGGGGGGACCGAAAGGTCCCCCTCTTTTTCCTTTTTCGCTCACCCGCATGGGTTGCGAATCCGGAAAAGGAGAGTGCCTATGGCGGAGGATGTAGAGAACAGGTCGGGGTTGCCTTTTTAAAAGCTCCCCCGGTGTGCCGTGCCGCCAAGGTCTGGTCTGATGAACGGGTGCGGATCGACTCCGCGCACCCGCCCGATTCTGTGCGCCTTCCCTTTAATCCGACGGATGGGCTACTATGTTGACCTCTGATATTGTTGGCAAATTGCGCTGCAATGCAGCAGGCTCCGCCGCCGGTCCGCTGGCGGGCATCGATGCCGGGGCAACGAGAATCGGGCCTGTTTGGGAGGGTGACGTGGGCGACACCGTCGATTTCGAAGCGTTGCGCCAGCGGGCGGTCCACTCCCTGTTCGAACATCTGGAATCCATGTGCGTCGGCGCCGTCGCCGTCGACCACAACGCCCGCATCGCCTGGATGGACGAGAAGTACAAGGCTCTGCTGGGTGTGCCCGGCGATCCGCGCGGCCGGCCGGTCGAGGAAGTCATTCCCAACAGCCAGCTGCGCCGGGTGATCGACAGCGGCCAGCCGCAGCCGCTGGACATCATGGAGTTCGACGACCGCTCCTTCGTGGTGACGCGGATGCCGCTGTTCGGCACCGACGGGTCGATCATCGGCGCCATCGGCTTCGTGCTGTTCGACCGCGCCGAATATCTCCGCCCGCTGGTCCGCAAATACGAGAAGATGCAGGAGGAGCTGGCCCGCACCCAGCAGGAGCTGGCGCATGAGCGCCGGGCCAAATACTCCTTCTCGCAATTCCTCGGCGCCAGCGAATCGATCCGCGAGATCAAGCGGCTGGGCCGCCGCGCCGCCCAGATGGACTCGACCGTGCTGCTGCTGGGCGAGACCGGGACGGGGAAGGAGCTGCTGGCCCAGGCCATCCATTCCGCCAGCCCGCGGGCGGCCAAGCCCTTCGTCGGCGTCAATGTCGCCGCCATTCCGGAAACCCTGCTGGAGGCGGAGTTCTTCGGCGTCGCCCCCGGTGCCTATACCGGCGCCGACCGCCGTCACCGCGAGGGCAAGTTCCAGTTGGCCAACGGCGGCACCCTGTTCCTGGACGAGATCGGCGACATGCCGCTGCCGGTGCAGGCGAAGCTGCTGCGCGTGTTGCAGGAGCGGGAGATCGAGCCGCTCGGCTCCAACAAGGTGGTTCGGGTCGACGTCCGCATCATCGCCGCCACCAGCCGTGACCTGCACGCCCTGGTGCGCGAGAAGCAGTTCCGCGCCGACCTCTATTACCGGCTGAACGTGGTGCCGATCACCCTGCCGCCGCTGCGCGACCGGCCGGAGGACATCGAGAGCATCGCCGACCGCATCCTGGAACAGCTGGCGATCCAGCAGGGCACCCCGCCGCGCGAACTGCTGGAATCGGCGGTGCAGGTGCTGCGCGACTATGACTGGCCCGGCAATGTGCGCGAGCTTTACAACACGTTGGAGCGGGTGGTGGCGCTGACCGACGCGCCGATCCTGACGGCGCCCCACATCCGCAGCGTGCTGCCCGGCACCCAGCATCCGGCCGGCGCGTCGGCCCTGCCGCTGGCGGTGGGCGCGCGGCCGTTGCAGGAGGTGCTGCACGCCGCCGAACGCCATGCCATCGCCGCGGCCCTTGAGGAGGCCAACGGGGTGAAGGCACGGGCGGCGAAGCTGCTGGGCATTTCGCGCGCGTCGCTGTACGAACGCATGGTGACGCTGGGGCTGGGGGCGACGCAATAAGAGGCTGCCGGCTTTAAATTCCGTATTGCGAAACCTTGTTCCGTTGACGCGCTGTCCCGCCGCTGGCAGGATCGTACTGCTATGGTTTGCGGGAGGGACGGGTCATGCGCAGGCGGGAAGAGGCTCTGGTCGCCGACGATCTGACGGATGACGAGAAGGACCCGCGCTTCGTCACCGCACTTGCCCGTGGGCTGGAGCTGCTGCGCGCCTTCCGCCGCAACGAATCGATGCTCGGCAATCTGGAACTGGCGCAGCGCACCGGCCTGCCCAAGCCGACGGTGTCGCGGCTGACCTACACGCTGGCGAAGCTGGGCTATCTTGCCTACGATCAGAATACCGGCAAATACCGGCTCGGCACTTCGGTGCTGGCGCTCGGCTATGCCAGCCTGTCGGGCATGGGCATCCGGCAGGTGGCGCGGCCGCTGATGCAGGAGTTGGCCGACCAGACCGGGCTGGCGGTGGCGCTGGGCGGGCGCGACCGGCTGAGCATGATCTATCTGGAATGCTGCAAGGCCACCGGGCCGATCACCCTGTCGCTCGACGTGGGCTCCCACATCAAGCTGTCGACCACCGGCATGGGCCGCGCCTATCTGGCGGCCTTGCCGGAGGCGGAGCGCGCGCCGCTGATGGCCAAGCTGGAGGAGCATGAGGGGGAGCGCTGGCCGGAGATCCGCGATGGCATCCTCCAGGCCATCGAGGATTACCGGACGCGCGGCTATTGCCGCTCCATCGGCGCCTGGAAGTCGGAGGTGCATGCCGTCGGCGTCCCCTTCGTGCCGCGCGACGGCTCCCAGGTGCTCGCCTTCAACTGCGGCGGACCGGCCTTCATGGTCGATCTGAAGAAGCTGGAGGAGGAGTATGCGCCGCGACTGGTGGCGATGGTCCGGCGGATCGACGCGACCTTGTTCAACGGGTGAGACGCTGGGCAAGCCGGTTACCCGATCCGTTTCGATCGGTTTTTCCTATTGAGATCTTCTGAAAAATCGATTGGACGGGACAGTCGTTTAAAGCGATCCTTTGAATCGTTCCAGACAGGATACCCGATCCGGGCTGTCCTGTTCGGCCGGCCGACCGTTCGGTGCCAAGGATGACCGGCCCCCCGGAAAGGCGGAGAATTCGGGGATGTGCGGGCACGTTCAATCCAACGCCCCGCGGTCTCCTCCCTTCCGGGTTCTGGCCGTCCCGATTCCGGCAACTGCCGATCTCCGGCGCGCCGTCAGGCCGCCCGGACCCGCGACAGGAAGCCGTTCACCTCATTGCGCAGGCGTGCCACCTGCGCCGTTGCATTCGGGAACCCTTTGCGCCGGTCGGCCGTTTTCGGGATACGGCTGGATTCCGGCAGGGGAGACGAAGCTTGGCAGGTGGCTTGACGGACTGGCTGGTGCAGGTGATGCACAACCTCCACTATGTCGGGATTTTCTTTCTCGTGGCGCTGGCACGGGTCTTCCCGCCATTACCGGCCGAATCCGTGATCCCGCTGGCCGGGATCGGCGCTGCGACGGGGGAGTTCACCCTGTTCGGAGTCGCCATCGCCGGCGGGCTCGGCTCGCTGGCCGGCCAGCTGGTGTGGTTCCTGCCCAGTCGGCTGATGGGGCGCGACCGGCTGGAGGCCTTCCTGAAGAAATACGGCCCCTGGCTGACCATCAACCCGAAGAAGGTGCGGCAGAGCACCGACTGGTTCGCCAAGCGCGGCGGGCTGGCCGTTCTGTTCTCGCAGCCGGTGCCGGGGGTGCGGACGCTGATTTCCATCCCGGCCGGCGCCTGCAAAATGTCGATCCTGAACTACTCGCTGGCGTCGGGCATCGGGTCGGTGCTGTGGACGCTGCTGCTGGCCTGGACCGGCTACATGCTGTCGACCTGGCCCTTCGCCCACCGGCTGGTCGGCTATTTCACCATCGGGCTGCTGGTGGTGCTGGTGGGCCTGTATCTGTGGCGGCTGACCAGACACCTGCATCTGCTGCGCAAGGGCGGTGCGACCCGGGAGGTGCCGAGCGTCACGCCATCTGCGGGCTGAGGGAACGGCTGAGAGATTTCAGGCCGTCGCCATCCCGACGATGCCGGTGGCGGCCATGCCCAGTGCCCACAGGCCGAACAGGCCAAGCGCCACGCCGGTGCAGTGGTTCAGCATGGTCAGGCCGCGGTCGGAGATGCGGTGGCGCACGGCGGCCACCCCCATCGACAGCGTCATCCACCACAGCGACGAGCCGATGAAGACACCCAGCACCAGGGTCGAGGCTTCCAGCCGGTCCAGCGTGCCGCCCAGCCCGAAACCGGCGAAGATGGCGATGAAGGCCATGATGGTCGCCGGATTGGTCAGCGTCAGCGACAGGCCGGTCATGAAGCCGGCGAGCCAGGATTTGGTGTCGGGGGCGGAGGCCGCCTCGCGCTCCTCCGCGTCGGGATGCTGGCGGAAGGTGCGGACCGCCACCACCAGCAGGAAGATGCCGCCGACCAGCTGGAAGGCGATTTCGTGGCCGCGCAGGAAGCTGAGCGCCGCCGACACGCCGAAGGCGGCGATGGCGCCATAGACGGTGTCGGCCACCGCGGCGCCGAATCCGGTAAAGAAGCCCATCAGGGGCCCATGCTGCAAGGTGCGGCGGATGCACAGCAGACCGATCGGCCCGACGGGTGCGGCGATGGCGAATCCGAGAACGATTCCCTGCAAGAGCACCCAGACTTGGTCCACCGAGCGTCGCCCCCAAGTTTTCTATGACCGGATTTTTGTGGCGGTGGTCGTCGCCAGTTCGTCGCAACGACTATCGGCGGGGGTGATAAACGCCCCCGTCCCCGCCGTCAACCAGGGTATCAACCGGGGGCGACCCGATTCGCTCCACTGTTTCGTCCGCTTTCCCTGTTGTGTGAAATCATGGCGCGGTTATCCTTTCGGTCAAGTTTCCGCAGTCGGGAGTGGGTGGGACATGAAGACGCGTATTCTTGCAGCCATGCTGGCGATGACCGCAGCCGGGGCGGCCGGTGCCCCGGCGCTGGCCGACGATTTCGCGCCGGCCGTGGTGTTCGACCAGGGCGGCAAGTTCGACAAGTCCTTCAACGAGGCGGCCTATAACGGCGCCGAGCGGTTCAAGAAGGAAACCGGCACCGCCTACCGCGAGTTCGAGATCACCAACGAGGGCCAGCGCGAGCAGGCGATGCGCACGCTGGTGCGCCGCGGCGCCTCGGTCATCGTCGCCGTCGGCTTCTCGCAGACCGCGGCGGTGGACAAGGTGGCGAAGGAATCGCCCAAGACCAAGTTCTGCCTGATCGACGACAAGCTGGACGCCCCCAACGTCCAGTCGGTGACCTTCAAGGAGGAGGAAGGATCCTTCCTGGTCGGCATGGCGGCGGCGCTGGCGTCGAAGACCGGCAAGGTCGGCTTCGTCGGCGGCATGGACATCCCGCTGATCCGCAACTTCCTGACCGGCTACGAGCAGGGCGTGAAGCATGTCGCCGCCGGTGACGAGGTGTTCGTCAACATGACCGGCACCACCCCGGCCGCCTGGAACGATCCCGGCCGTGGGGCGGAGCTGGCCAAGAGCCAGTTCTCGCGCGGGGCGGACGTGGTCTTCGCCGCGGCGGGCGCCACCGGTCTCGGCGTGCTGCAGGCGGCGGCCGATGCCGGCAAGCTGTCGATCGGCGTCGACAGCAACCAGAACCATGTCCATCCCGGCAAAGTGCTGACCTCGATGGTCAAGCGGGTGGACGTCGTCGTCTATGATTGCATGAAGTCGGCGAAGGACGGCAGCTGGAAGGCCGGCCACCGTGTCGTCGGGCTGAAGGAGGATGGCGTCGGCTATGCGCTCGACGACAACAACCGCAAGCTGATCACGCCTGAGATGGAAGCGAAGCTGGAAGAGGCGAAGAAGCAGATCATCGCGGGCTCGCTGGCGGTCAAGCCGTACCAGCCGTAAGCGGGCGCTTCATGACGCAGGAAAGCGCGCCGATCGCCCTGGAAACGGTGGCGATCAACAAGTGGTTCGGCACCAACCATGCCAACCGCGACGTGTCGCTGTCGGTCCCGGCCGGCACCATCCACGGGGTGATCGGCGAGAACGGCGCCGGCAAGTCGACGATCATGAGCATCGTCTACGGCTATCTGCGCGCCGACAGCGGGGAAATCCGGGTGAACGGCAATCCTGCCGCCATCCGGACCCCACGCGACGCGCTAGCCGCCGGCATCGGCATGGTCCATCAGCACTTCATGCTGGTGGACCCCTTCAGCGTGCTGGAAAATGTGCTGCTGGGGGCGGAAGGCGGGGTCACCCTGGCGGGCGGACTTGCCCGCGCGCGGGCCGAACTGACCCGGCTGGCCCGCGATTACGGGCTGGAGGTCGATCTCGACAGCCCGGTCGGCGATCTGCCGGTCGGCGCCCAGCAGCGGGTGGAGATCCTGAAGGCGCTCTACCGCGGCGCCGACATCCTGATCCTCGACGAGCCGACCGGCGTGCTGACCCCGCAGGAGGCCGACCATCTGTTCCGCATCCTGCGGGCCCTGCGCCAGCAGGGCAAGACGGTGATCATCATCACCCACAAGCTCCGCGAGATTATGGAACTGACCGACAATGTCACGGTAATGCGGCGCGGGCAGGTGGTCGCCAACGTCGCCACCCGCGACACCAGCCGGGAACAACTGGCCGAGCTGATGGTCGGCCGCAAGGTGCTGCTGCGCGTCGACAAGACGCCAGCCAAGCCGGGCGCCGAGGTGTTGCGGGTTGAGGGGTTGCGGGTGCGCGATCCTTCCGGCGTGGAGCGGGTGAAGGGGGTCGGGCTGTCGGTGCGGGCCGGCGAGATCGTCGGCATCGCCGGCGTGTCCGGCAACGGCCAGTCCGAACTGCTGGAGGCGCTGGCCGGCATGCGTCCCATCGCCGGCGGTTCCGTCCGCCTGCGCGGGGAGGAACTGGCCGGACGGTCGGACCGCTTCAACGCCCGCGCGCTGCGCGGCCTGGGCGTGGGCCATGTGCCGGAGGACCGGCAGAAGGTCGGCCTCGTCACCAGCTTCTCGGCGGAGGAATGCTCGATCCTGGGCTTCCAGGACGATCCGGCCTGGAACGGTAGGGTGCTGCTGGACCGCGACGCGGTGGCGGCCAGTTGCGCCCGCCGGATGGAGGAGTACGACACCCGCCCGCGCGACGGGGCGCTGGCGGCGGCCAACTTCTCCGGCGGCAACCAGCAGAAGATCGTGCTGGCCCGCGAGATCGAGCGGAACCCCGACCTGCTGCTGGTCGGCCAGCCCACCCGCGGCGTCGACATCGGCGCCATCGAGTTCATCCACCGCCGGCTGGTGGCCCTGCGTGACCAGGGCAAGGCGATCCTGCTGGTCTCGGTCGAACTGGACGAGATCCGCGCGCTGTCCGACCGCATCGTCGTGATGTTCGACGGCCACATCGTCGGCGAGGTGATGCCGGACCGGGCGGACGAGAAGACGCTGGGGCTGATGATGGCGGGCTGCGGGTGAGGGGCGTCGCTCCTCACCAGGGAACGGTCCGCCCCTGATAGTCGAGATATTCCAGGCCGGGCCTGCCCTGCTTGGCGAGGAGGACATCGACCAGCTTCGGAATGCTGTCCTCGATTGAAAGCGGTGCGTGCTCGCCGCCGAGCGCCGTCCGAATCCAGCCCGGCGCCATTACAGCCAACGGGCGGCCTGTACTGGCCTGACGTGCCGCGAAGCTGCGCATGAACATGTTCAGCGCCGCCTTGCTGCCGCGATAAAGCTCGCGCTGGCCGGAGAGGTTGTTGGCGATGCTTCCCTGCCCGGAGGACATCACCCCGATCAACCCCGTGGCGGAGACTGTGCCCTCCAGACTTTCGATGACGCGCATCGGGCCGAGGGCGTTGGTGAGCATGATGTGGATGAACTCGTCGGTCGAGACCTCGCCGACGGTCTGGGACGGGTCGCGGTTGGCGGTGCCGGCATTGACGAACAGCATGTCGAACGTCCTGCCCGACAGCTTTTCGCGCAGGGCGGCCAGCTGGTCTGGCACGCAGATGTCCAGGCTTTCGATCTCGACCCGGCCGGGATGGTCGTCCGCCAGATCGTGCAGTTCGGTGCGGGCGGTTCCGCGCACCGTGCCGAGGACGTTCCAGCCCTTCTTCAGGAACTCCGCCGCCATGGCATGGCCAAGGCCGCGCGACGCGCCGGCGATAAGAATGCTGCGGCGGGACTCCGTGGGGAACGGTTGCATGGGATCGCGGCTTTCGCTGTTGATGTCCATGCCGATATGCATCCCGGCCGTTTTATGCACCAGACGCACAGGATGCAAAGATCGATTGCATCAGGCGCTGTGTATCGGCCGGCTGTCCGGCTATCCTGTGCCGATGCAGGCCGTCGACTTTAACCTTCTTCTGCCGCTGGATGCGCTGCTCACCGAACGCAGCGTGACGGGGGCCGCCCGCCGTCTCGGCCTGAGCCCTTCGGCGATGAGCCGGACGCTGGCGCGGCTCCGCCGGGTGACGGGCGATCCGCTGCTGGTCCAGGCCGGCCGCGGCCTCGTTCCAACACCGTACGCCGAGGAGATTTCCGGGCAGGTCCATGCGCTTTGCCGTGATGTGCAGGCGGTCCTTCGGCCCGCCGCCGGCCAGCTGGATCTCGCGTCGGTCCATCGCACTTTCACCATCCGCGCCGGCCAGAGTTTTGTGGAGCTGCTGGCAGCATCCGTGATGGCTGAAGTGGCGGAAGCCGCTCCGCATGTCCGCCTCCGTTTCGTACCGAAGCCGGACAAGGAGGCGGAGCCACTGCGGGACGGGCGGATCGATCTGGAGATCGGCGTGCTCGGCAGCTCGGCGCCCGAATTGCTGACGCAGCTTCTGTTCCGCGACAGGCTGGTCGGCGTCGCCCGCAGCGGGCATCCCATCCTCGCGGACGGCGCGGTGACGCCGGAGCGCTATGCCGCCTGCGGCCATGTCGCCGCATCGCGCCGGGGCGAGTTCCATGGACCGGTTGACGATGCGCTGGCGGAGTTGGGCCTGAGCCGCAACGTGTCCCTGGTCGTTCCACGATACCCCGACGCGATGCGGGTCGTTGCCGGGTCGGACCTGATCGCGGCGGTGCCGCGCTCCTGCCTGGGCAACGGGCTGACGGCCGGTCCTGCCGTCGGCCAGGGACTGGTCAGCTCGGGATTGGAAAGCTTCGATCTGCCGGTGCGGACGGCGGAGTTCGCCATCTCCGCCATCTGGCACCCGCGCCTCCAGGCCGACCCGGCCCACCGCTGGCTGCGCGAGACCATCGCGGCGGTGTGCCGGCGGGCTTATCCGTAAGGACGGCCCGCCTCCATGCACCCTGACCCGGTTACTTCGCGAACAGCTGCGACATGTCGGCGAAGGCCTTGAACTCCAGCGCGTTGCCGGCGGGGTCGAGGAAGAACATGGTGGACTGCTCGCCGACCTGACCCTTGAAGCGGGTGTAGGGTTCGATCACGAACCTGATGCCGGCGGCCTTCAGCTTCTCGGCCAGGGCGTCCCAGTCGGCGGGCTGGAGCACGACGCCGAAATGCGGGACCGGCACGTCGTGACCGTCCACCGGGTTGTGGTGGGCCGGAGCGGCGCTGGGGTCGCGCGGCTTCAGGTGGGCGACGATCTGATGGCCGAACAGGTCGAAATCGATCCATTCGTCGCTGCTGCGCCCCTCCGGGCAACCCAGGACGGTGCCGTAGAAATGGCGGGCGGCGGCCAGATCGTCGACCGGGAAGGCGATGTGGAAGGGCGTCAGCGTCGTCATCGGAGGGTGGCCTTTCGCGACCGGAGGACAGGTGGCTGCCAGGGATGGCTGTTGGTGCCCCAAGCAGAGCTTATCCCTGTGGACTTGACAAACGAGTTCTCGGACAGAGATTTATGAGTTCAACTCATGATTCGGATTGTCCATGCCCGACCGCGTCCTGCCGTCGCTCAACGCCGTCCGCAGCTTCGTCGCGGTGGCCCGCCATCTCAGCTTCACCAGGGCGGCGGACGAGCTGTCGGTGACCCAGGGGGCGGTCAGCCGCATGATGCAGACCCTTCAGGCCGATCTGGGCGTGGAGCTGATCCGCCGCGTCGGCCGCGGGGTCGAGCTGACGCCGACCGGGGCAGCCTTCTATGGCGAGGCGTCGGCGGCGCTCGACCGCATCGCCGCGGCGGCGCGGGCCGCCCGCGCGCAGGAGGGCGGGGTACTGCGGGTCAGCGCGCTGCCGACCTTGACGCAACGCTGGCTGATCCCGCGGCTGAAGCGCTTCCAGGCTGACAATCCCGACATCCAGGTCGAGGTCAGCATCGGCGAGCACCGCGTCGATTTCGCCAAGGAGCGCATCGACGTCGCCATCCGCTATGGTGTCGAGGACTGGCCGGGAGCGGAGATGGCGACGCTGATGCCGGAGACGATGGGCGTCTTCTGCACGCCGTCGCTGCTGGAGCAGGGACCGCCACTGCGTCACCCCACCGATCTGGCGCAGCACCGTCTGTTGCAGCACACCACCCGGCCCGATTCCTGGCGCGTCTATCTCGCCGCCTTCGGCCTGCCGCTGCCCGAGGCGGCGCTGTCGCTGGCCTTCGAGCATTTCTTCATGATCATCGAAGCCGCATCGGCCGGCATGGGGGTGGCTCTGCTGCCGGTCTTCCTGGCTGCGGACGATGTGGCGTCGGGGCGGCTGGTTCAGCCCTTTGCGGAGACTCTGCGGCCGCGCGGCCGCTACCTGATCGCCCACGCGCCGGGGGCCGAGCGGGCCCGCCGCGTCCGCCGCTTCAAGGACTGGCTGCTGACCGAAGTCGAGCAGGGTACCGGAGTTTGAGTCCTGACTAGACCGTGTCCTTCCGTTCCCAGGGCGGCGTCGGCAGCGTCATGCCGTGGTTGCCGCGATAGGCGGCGACCTCCGGCGACGACCAGCCCGCCAGCAGCGCCGAGTCCAAGCGATAAACCTCGACTCCCAGCGGGCGGCAGACCTCCAGCGGGTCGCGGGCGTCCGGTCCCCACAAGGGCACGCTGAGGTCGCCGCCGGGGCAGGTCGACAGGGCGCAGAGCAGGTCGATCTCGGCGAAGAACTCCAGGAAATCGCCCTTCTTGGCCGGGCAGGCCTTCATGAAATACTTGTCCTCGGCGTTCAGTCCGGTGACCTGGAAGACGTTCAGCACGTCATGCACGTCGAACTCGGTCAGGCCATAGGGAGCGACGGCGCGGGTCAGGTTGGAATGGCAGTGATGGTGGAAATCCTCCCCCGTCAGCATGCGGTTGACGTAGGGATCGCAGCGGGTGCCCAGCAGGTCGTGGACCCGGCCGCCATACTCGTCGATGCCGTAATCGGCCAGCGTGTCGTGGGTGATGGTCGCCAGCGGCCGCAGATAGGGCAGGGTCGACCACAGCCGGTCGAACGTGCTGACATGCGCCTGCTGGAGCTGCCGCGTGCGCGAGGCCCAGAAGCGTTCGCGCGGGTTGTGGCGGTTCCAGATGTTGAGGTCGGCGACCTGCGGCCCCTCGATGGTGACGATGCGGAAGACGTGGCCGGCCGGCACGGTCCAGGCGCGGCCGGAGCGGATCGGCACGACGAAGCTGTCGACCAGTTCCCGCCCCTCGGTCTGCGAGCCGACGCGCCCGTAAAAGGTGCGGTCGATGTCGAGCGCCGACCCCTTGCTGGCCTGATAGGCGGCGGGATAGCTGGGCATCGCGGACTCCTCAAGGACATTCAGTCTGTTCAAGCCTGACCGCGATCATGGCGAGGGAGACGCACCGTGTGCAACAGCTCTTCACGCACCCGGGCCACCACTGGCGCCCAATCGCCGGGTTGCTGCTGGCGGAACAGCCGCAGCGACGGGTACCAGGGGCTGTCGTCGCGGTCGAGCAGCCAGCGCCAGCAGCCGCTGAAGCGCGACAGCACCCAGACCGGCACGCCCAGGGCGCCAGCGAGATGCACGACGGCGGTGTCCACCCCGATTACGAGATCGAGTTGCTGGACGATGGCCGCGGTATCGGCGAAATCGGTGACCCCGGTCATCGGGTCGAGGATCGCCATGCCCTCCAACTGTGCCGCCGCCGGTCCTTTTTGCAGGCTGACCCAGGACACCTCCGGCACCGTCAGCAGTGGCGCGAGCTGGGCGAGGGCGAGGCTGCGGCGGGCATCGGTCCGGCTGGCGGCGGCATGGCCCAGCCGCGGGTCGCCGGCCCAGACCAGTCCGATCCGCAGATCCTTCGTCTCCGGCAGCGCCCTGGCCCACTGCCGGACGGCGTCGGGCGGCGGCGTGAGATAGGGTACGGTCGCCGGAATGCGGTCGGGTGCCACCGCCAGCCGCTGCATCAGCGACAGCAGCGGCACCCAGAGATCATAGGAACGCGCATCGGGCAGAGTGGCCGTTACCGCGTCGACGCCCTCCGTCCCCGCCAGCAGCCGGACCAGCGGTGCCCGGCACTGCAGGATGATGCGGTGGGCGCCGCGCGCCTTCACCAGCGGGATCAGGCGGATGAACTGAAGGGTGTCGCCGAAGCCCTGCTCCTCCACCACCAGCAGGGTCTTGCCGGTCAGGTCCTGTCCCGTCCATTCCGGGTTGGCGCAGGCGGGCCGGGCCAGCGCCAGTTCCCGGACCTGCCAGCGCGTCTCGTAAGCCTGCCAGCCCTGTTCGAACAGCCCGTGCTGGAGCAGCGCTTCGGCCAGATTGTAGCGCACGCTGGGCGCTGCCGGGGCGAGCGTCGCCGCACGGTGAAGCAGGGTCAGCGCCTCGTCGTGGTCGCCGCAGTCCTGGCGGGCATGGGCGATCGCCAGATAGGGGGTGTAGAGGCCGGGGGACAGCGCGATGGCCCGGCGGCAGGCGTCGAGAGCCGCCAGCGGATGGTCGGCCTCCTGGAGGATCGCGCCGATGTTGGCATAGGCCTCCGCCATGTCCGGGCAGCGGACCAGTGCCTCGATGCAGGAGGCCACCGCCTCATCCACCCGTCCCAGCCGGCGCAGGGCGGCACCGCGGTTGGCGTGGGCCTGCGCCGCCTGAACGGGCGGCAGCCGCGGGTCGGCCAGCAGCGCATCGTAGACCACCACCGCCTGTGCCCAGCATCCGGCGCGGTGCAGGCGCAGGGCCGTCCCAAAACCGGCGTCCGCCGGGCTCATCGGTGCCGAGCGCCAAGGCCACTCAGGATGTGGGCCGGGATGCTGCCATGGTCGGCGATGATGTTGGCGTCGTCGGCCGACAGGCCGAGATGGATCAGGCGGTTGATGACCTGCCAGCGGCTGATCCTGTTGCCTTCATACAGGGTCAGCGCGTCCTTGATGACTTCGATCTTCGACGTCCGGGAGATAGATTTCGACATGGCCCGCCTCCACGAGGGCCGGCGGAAACCGCCGGCGCTGATGGAGGGGTTACACGGTGCGGTCCGCCGGAACTGGCGGGGATTTTATGCGGAGGTTGCCAATCAGGCCCCGACCGATCAGGCTGCCACTCAGGCTGCCACGGCGGCGGCCAGGACGCGGGTCTGGCGGGCGACCTTCTCGAAGGCCTTTTCCTCGATCTGGCGGATGCGCTCGCGGCTGACGCCGTAGCGGACCGACAGGTCTTCCAGGGTCAACGGGCTGTCCGACAGGCGGCGGCTGGTCAGGATGTCGCGCTCGCGGTCGTTCAGCACGCCCATCGCCTCGTACAGCAGGGCGCTGCGCTGACGGGCCTCGCCGCGTTCGACCAGCGACTCCTCCACCGACGGACGCTCGTCGGCCAGCAGATCCTGCCATTCGCCCGAATCGCCCTCCGCGCTCATCGGCGCGTTCAGCGAAGCCACCGGCGCCGACAGGCGGCGGTTCATGGCGACCACGTCCTCCTCCGGCACCGACAGGTCGGTGGCGATTCGGGTGACGCTGTCGGGCTGCAGGTCGCCGCTGCCGTACTCGCCCAGCTTCCGCTTCAGGCGGCCCAGGCTGAAGAACAGCTTCTTCTGCGCGGCGGTGGTGCCGATCTTCACGAGGCTCCAGGACCGCAGGATGTAATCCTGGATCGAGGCCTTGATCCACCACATCGCGTAGGTGGACAGGCGGAAGCCGCGTTCCGGCTCGAATTTCTTGACAGCGGTCATCAGGCCGAGATTGCCCTCGGCAATCAGGTCGGACAGCGGCAGGCCGTAACCGCGGTAACCACCGGCGATCTTGACGACGAGACGGAGATGGCTGGTGACCAGCCGGTGCGCTGCATCGACATCGCCATGCTCGGTCCAGGCCTTGGCCAGCATATACTCGTCCTCGGCCGTCAGGACCGGGTAACGGTGCGTGTCGTTGATGTAGCGGGACAGGGATTCGCCGGAATCGGGCGAACGAAGGGCGATGGCGGTGCTCATGTCACATCCTCGTGCAAAGCGATATGACGGGTGCAGGACCCCCAAGACGGCAGGTCCCGGCCTCTCCGGCGGAGCAGGCAGGCATATAGTACAAAATCGGTGCTGAAAGTCAAGCGCGGGGGTCGGGTATAGCGGCGGAGTGGAGGGTTCCGCGGGCCGACGCTAATTCAGTTGCCCGGCGGGGGTGGGGCGCTTACGGTCGCATATCACACCATATAGAGTTTTTCTCATTTCGGTCCCCCTGCCCAGATGCCGCGTCCCGTGATCCGCCGCCTGATCGATGCCATGCCGACCGCCGTCCTGCCGATGGCGGCGGGTGTGGGGCTGTCGGCTCTGGTGGCGCCGCAGCCGGACGCCGCCATGGCGCTGCTCCGCGGGCTGGTGGTGACGCTTCTGCTGACCCTGCCGTCGCTGGCGGTCGGCACCGCGCTGGGCACGCTCGCCGGGTCCTGGGCGGCGGTGGCGCCGCGGTCGGCCGGCGGGCTGATCGGGCGGTTGCTGGCCGGGGCGGGGCCGCTGCTGCCGGGCTTCCTGCTGGCGGCGGTCGCAGCCCTCGCGGTGCGGGCGGGAGCATCGGCGGCGCCGCTGGGCTGGACCGCGCTGTCGATCCCCGCCGCCTGCCAGGCTGCCCGGCTGGCGCGTCCGGCGATGGACCGTGCGCTGGGGGCCGGACCGGAGGGCGGTGCGGTACGGATGGCCCGCGGGCTGGGGCTGGACGAGCGCACCGTGCTGCGCCATCACGCCTTGCCGCAGGCGGTCGCCCCGGTGATGGGCGGCTTGCGTGCCGCCGTGCTGGCCGCGATGGTCGGGGCGGTGGCGCTGGAAAGCCTCTTGGACCTGCCGGGAGCCGGGGCGCTGATGGTCGATTCCGCCCGGGCCGGATCGGCCGCCGGGGCGGTGCCGGTCCTGGTGGCGCTGGGCGGGCTGACCGCCCTCCTGAACGCGCTGGGACTTGGGGTGCGCGACTGGATCGACCCGGCCAATCACAGCTCCACGCCCTATGACGGGCCGTGACGGCCGCCAACCCCATATCCCACATAAGGATCCTGATGGCCGAGTACGACCAACCGCCGCTGTCCCACCCGCTTCCGCCGGAGCCGCCGCGCGCCGGCTTCGCCCGCGGGCTGTCGGGAGCCGCCGTGCTCGCCGCCCTGGCGCTCGCCTGTGCCGCGGCGCCGCTGATGGCCGACGGCAGCGCGGTGCACCGGCTGGACGCCGACCCGGTGGCCGCCGCCCTGCTCGACGGGCGGGGCAGCCTGTCCTTTGCGCTGCTGGCCGCGGTGCTGGGTGGGGGGCTTGGCATCGGTTGGGCGCTGCTGGCCGGGCTGCTCGGCACTCTGGCCGGCAGCCGGGCGGAGCGGCGGACCATCGCCGCCGCCCATCGGATGGCCGGCTGGCCGCTCGCCCTGCTGGTTCCGCTCGCCGGCGGACTGGTGGGGCCGGTCTGGCTGCTGGCGCTGGTCACCGCGCTGACCGCCGCTCCCGCGGTCGCCGCCCTCGCCCATGCCGAGCTGTCGACGCTGATGCGGGCGGAGTTCCTCACCGCCGCCCGCGCCGCCGGCCTGCCGGAGGGAGAGGTCCTGCGCCGGCATTTGATCCCCAACCTGACCCGACCGCTGCTGGCCGCCGGAGTGCTGGCCCTGCCGCGCGTGCTGGCGGCGGAGAGTTTCGCCAGCCTGCTCGGCCTCGGTCTGCCGCCGGCGCTGGGCAGCTGGGGCGCCTCCGTCGGGCTGGCGGCGCGGCTGGGCGACCCGGTGGCCTTCGCCCCGCCGGCCCTTCTGCTGGCGCTCGCCCTCTGGGCTGCCTGCGCCATTGCCGACGGCGTCCAGGCCGGACAGCGCAAATCATGAACCACATCGCTGTCCATGCTGCCGCCAAGCCCGCGCCGGTGGAGACCGCGGCGCTCACCCTGATGCTGGGCGACCGTGTGCTGCTCGACCGCGCCAATCTGCGGGTGGAGCGCGGGCAGGTTCTGGCCGTCACCGGCGGTGCCGGCAGCGGCAAGACCGCCCTGCTGGGGACGCTCGCCGGCCAGTTGCCCGCCGGGGTCGATATGGCGGGCGACGCCCGCGTCGATGGGCATCTGCTGATCGCCCAGGGCGGCCGGCTGGCGCCACGCCGGCCGCTGGCCTTGCAGGTGGCGGAGGTGGTCGGCCATCATCTGGGGCTCGATCTGCGGTCGTCGCTGCGCCGCATGGCCGACGGGCTCGACCGCATGGGCGTGCCCGCTGCCGCCCGCCGCTTCGACCTGCCGCCAGAACAGCTGCCGGAGTCGCTGCGCTGGGCCTGCCTGTTCGCCATGGCGGTGGCGGTGGGGCCGGCGGTGCTGCTGGCCGATGCGCCGGCCGCCGGGCTTGATCCGACGGTGCGGCTGCGGCTTCTCCACCGGCTGGCCGACTGGGCGCGGGCCGACGGGGTGGCGCTGGTCCTCGCCGGCCGGCCGGAGGACGGGGTGGCCGGTGTTGCCGACCATGTGCTGACCCTGCGCCGTGGCCGTCTGCTGCCGCCCAATCCACCGCGGACCGAGCCGCTGACCCCGCTGGAGCCGCCAGGCACCGCCCGCCTGCATGGGCGCGGTGTCGGCATGTCCTATCCGCTCGCCGCCGGCCCGGGGGGGAAGTCGCGGTCGCTGACGGTCCTGCACGGCATCGACCTGGATTTGCGGACGGGCGAGACGCTGGCCCTGCTGGGCGAGACCGGCAGCGCCAAGGCGACGCTCGCCCGCTCGCTGCTGTGCCTGCCGCCGCCGACGGCGGGGGCGGTGGTGTGGATGGGGCGCGATCTGATGGCGACCGCGGCACCGCCGGCTGCGGGAGAGGCCAGGGGCGACGATCCCGATCGCGGCGGCCTGCGCCGCGCCCGGCGCGATCTGCAACCGCTGTTCCCCGATCCGGCTTCCTCCTTCGATCCGGCGATGACGCTTGGCGACCAGTTCGGCCTCGTGCTGGAGAGCCTGCGCCCCGACATTCCCGCCGACCGCCGCGACCACCGCATCGACGAGGTGCTGGAGGAGGCCGGCCTGCGGCCCGAGGCGGCGCTCCGCTGGCCCTCGGCGCTGAGCGTCGCGGAGGCCGCCCATGCCGGACTCGCCCGCGCCATCCTGTCGGAACCGCGCGTGCTGATCGCCGACGAACCGGCTGCCAGCCTGTCGGCGGAGGAGCGCGAGACCTTCCTCGACACGCTGATGACGGTGCGCGACCGCCGCCGCCTGTCGCTGGTCCTGGCGACCGAGCGCTATGACGAGGGGCTGCGCGACGCCCACCGCGGCATCGTCATGCTGGCCGGCCGGGTGGTGGAGAGCGCCGACGCCGAAACGCTGCGCACGGCGCCGCTGCACCCCTACAGCCGGGCGATGCGGGCGGCATCCCGCGGCGAACGCCCGGCGCTGGAGGGCGATGCGCCCTCGGCCTTCGCCCAGCCGGCCGGCTGCCCGCTGCGCCGCCGCTGCCCGCTGGCGCGGGAGTTCTGCGCCCAGGCGATCCCGGCGCTGGAGGAGGTGGCGCCCGGCCACCATGTGGCCTGCCATTACTGGGACACGCCGGCGGAGGGCTGATCGGCCGCTGCTCAACGGCTGGCTGTTTTCATGCCATCGTGTTACCTTTCCAGGACGCAATATTGCGCATCCTGAACCCCTGCCGCCGGGGAGCCGATGCCGTCCCTGTCCGCCGTCACGCAAGATCCGTCCCAGTTGCCGGGGCTGGCCCTGCTGGCCGGCCTCGCCACTCCGCTGTGGCTGGCGCGGGTGGAGGACGGTGCCGTCGTCTGGCTGAACGGGGCGGCCTGCACGCTGCTGGACCCGGATGCGATGGGCGGACCTTTGCGCATGATGCCGGCCGGGCCGGTGCCTGCCACCCCCGTCGAGCGTGCGGTGACCATCCGCTGCGGCGGCGGATCCGCCGCCCTGACCGTCCGCATCGGGCCTGTGGCCGGATGCGATCTTCTGCTGGTGGAGGCGCCGGCCGACAGTGCCGCGCGGCAGGAGGTGGCCCGGCTGAACGAGCAGCTGGTCGCCCTGTCCTACGCCTATCCCGACCTGCGGTTCGAGCTTCGGCGCGACGGCGGCATCCTGGACTTCGCCGCCGGCAACCCCGCCGAGTTCGGCATTCCGGCCCAGCGCATCCTGAACGCTCGTTTCCTGAACGGCCGCATCCAGGACGTGCTGCCGGAGGAGGCCGCAGGGCCTCTGGCCGACGCGCTGGAACGGGTGGTGGCCGGTGCTCCCGCCGCAACGGTCGATCTCCGCCTGTCCGGCAACCGGCAGGCCGGGGGCGATGCCGTGTTCGAGGCGCGGCTGGTTCCCCTGGGCGACGACGGCAGCCGCATCCTGTGCATCCTGCGCAACGTCACCGTCCGGACCCGGGCGGAGCATCGGGCGGAGCGGGCGCATCGGCTGCTGCTGGACGCCATCGACAGCATCGGCCAGGGCTTCGTGCTGTATGACGCCGACGACCGGCTGGTGCTGTTCAACCGCCGCTACCGCGACCTGAAGATCTCCGATCCCGATCTGGCGCAGCCCGGCACTCCGTTCGAAAGGTTGCTGCGCGACGGAGTGCGGCGGGGCCTCTACCGCATCCCGCCAGAGCAGGCGGAGAAGTGGATCGCCGGGCGGCTGGCCCTGCACCGCAATGGCGGCCCGCCGATGGAGGTGCAGCTTGCCGACGGCCGCTGGCTACGCATCGAGGAGCGGCGGACCTGCGACGGCGGCACCGTCGGCCTGCGCACCGACATCACCGACCTGAAGGCCCGGGCGCTGGAGCTTGCCGCCGCCAACCGCCGCAAATCCGACTATGTCCACCATCTGAGCCACGAGCTGCGCACCCCGTTGACCGCCGTCATCGGCTTTGCCGAGATCCTGCGGGACCGGCTGTTCGGGCCGCCGGACAACCCGCGCTATGGCGACGCGGCGGCCCAGATCGTCGCGGCCGGCGACTATATGCTGGAACTGATCAACAACCTGCTCGATCTCGCCCGCATCGAGGCGGGAGCGTTGGATCTGCATGAAGAGGATTGCCTGCCCGCCCTGATCGTCGACGCCACCCTGTCGATGATGGCGGCACGGGCCGAGCGGTCCGGCGTGACCCTGTCCGCCCGCCTGCCGGACGATCCGCCGGTGCTGTGGGCCGACCCGTCGCTGGTCCGGCAGATGTTGACTAACCTCGTCGGCAATGCCCTGAAATTCACCGCCGCCGACGGCCATGTGATGGTATCGGTGGAGCGCGAGGCAGACGGCGGTCTGGTGCTGGCGGTCGCCGACGACGGCCGCGGCATGCCGCCCGACCGCATCCCGCAGGCGCTGACCGCTTTCGCCCAGTTGCACGACCCCGCCCATGACCCGATGACGGTGGCCCAGCACGGCTCCGGCTTGGGCCTGCCGCTGACCGCCGCCCTGGTGGAGCTGCATGGCGGCAGCATAGCCGTCGACAGCGCGCCGGGATGCGGGACGACGGTTCGGCTGCGCTTTCCGCCGGAGCGGGTGATGGGGTAGGGGACGGTCGATTTCAGCAAGCCTGCCCGTCGCCCAACGCCCTCGCCAGGGCCGGCGCCAGATCGCCGGTACCGACCACCGTCACCCGCTCCAATCCCAGCCAGCCGGCCAGCCGGCGCAATTCCGCCGCCAGGGCCGGGGCGACGGCATCGACGCTGGCATGCGGTTCGGCATGGGCGGCCTGGACCAGCAGGCAGGCGGCCTTGCGGTCGGATTTCAGGTCGACGCGGGCGGCGATGCGCTCGTCCATCAGGAAGGGCAGGACATAATAGCCATGCTCCCGCTTGTGGGCCGGGGTGTAGATCTCCAGCCGGATGCGGGCACCGAACAGGCGTTCGGTGCGCTGCCGTTCCCAGACCAGCGAATCGAAGGGGGAGAGCAGGGCGCGGGCCGGGGCCTTGCGGGGGATGCGCAGGTCGGGGATGACATAGGCGGTGCGGTCCCAGCCCTCCACCGTCACCGGCAGAAGCTCCCCCGCCTCCACCAGTTCGGCAATGCGCAGGCGGGCGTCGGCGAGGTCCAGCCGGTGATAGTCGCGCAGGTCGCGCTCGGTCGCCACGCCATGGGCACGGGCGGCGATGCGCAGCAGGGCGCGCTGGGCCTCGGCCTCCTCCGGGGTGGGCGTGTCGAGGATGGCGGCGGGCAGCACCCGTTCCGGCAGGTCATAGAGCCGCTCGAAGCCGCGCCGCCCGGCGGTGGTGACGAGGCCGGCCCAGAACAGGTACTCCAGCGCCCGCTTGCCGTCGCTCCATCCCCACCAGCCACCGGCCCCGCGCCCGGCCTCGCTGAGTTCCGACGCGCCCATCGGGCCGCGTGCCGCCACCTCCGCCAGCACCGAGTCGATATAGGGGCGGCGTTCGGTGGCGAAGCGTGCCAGTTCGCCATAGGTGCCCTCGCCGCGCTCGGCCCGTGCCATGCGCCAGCGGAACAGCGGCTGCTGCTCCACCGGGATCAGCGACGCCTCGTGGCCCCAATATTCGAACAGCGCCCTCCGCTTGCCGCCATAGGCCAGCCGGTCGAGCAACGCCGCTTCGTACGGCCCCAGCCGCGAGAACAGCGGCAGGTAATGGGAACGCACCAGCACATTGACCGAATCGATCTGCACCAGCCCCAGCCGCCCGATCAGGCGCCGGACATGGCGGGCCTCCACGGGATCGGTGTCTGGCGTGGCGTCGGGGATGCTGTTGGGGGCGCCGTTGGGGAACCCCTGGGCCGCGATGGCGACGCGGCGCGCCTCGCGCAGGGACAGGCTGTCGGGACGGGGCATGGATCCGGGGGAAATTGGGGGCGAAATCGGATGGGACGCCAGCTTGAGAATGCGTTTGATTTTCGTCAAGGCGGCGTGGGGGCGGGGCGCGCAGGCTGACAGTCAATCCTGCACTGCAGCAACCGTCTTGCGGAGTCCCTGTCCATGTCCTCCCCCAGTCTTGCCGGCCGCGACGACGGCCCCGCCGTCCCGATCCTGTTCCAGTATGGCTTCCGCTTCTTCTTCCTGTTCAGCGGCGTGGCCGCGGTCGGGCTGCTGGCCGCCTGGCTGGGCGTGCTGGCGACCGGCGAATGGCCGGAGCATGCGGTGGGCGCCAGCGCCTGGCATGCACATGAGATGCTGTTCGGCATGGTGATCGCCGCCGTCGCCGGCTTCCTGCTGACCGCGGTGCCGAGCTGGACCGGGACCAAGGCGGTGTCCGGCGCCCCGCTGATGGCGCTCGCGGCCCTGTGGATCGCCGGCCGAGTCGCAGTCTTCCCGTGGACCGGCATGCCGGAACCGGTGGCGGCAGTGATCGACATCGCTTTCCTGCCGGGGCTGGGGCTGGCGCTCGCCCGGCCGCTGGTGGCGGCCGGGAAATGGCGGAACAGCGCCTTCCTGATCCTGATCGGGCTGATGACCGCCGCAAACCTGCTGATCCATCTGGACTGGCTGGATGTGCTGGAGGGCGGGGCGGATGCCGGCTTCGCACTGGGCCTCGGCATCGTGCTGATGATGGTGACGGTGATCGGCGGGCGCATCCTGCCGGCCTTTACCCGCAACGGGCTGGGCAAAGCGGGCTTGGGCGTGCGGTCCTGGCCGATGGTGGAGCGGCCGACGCTGGTCCTGACCCTGGCCCTGATCCCGGCGACGATGCTGGCGCCGGAGTCGGTGGTCACCGGGGTGATCGCCCTTGCCGCCGCGGTTGCGCACGCGGTGCGGCTGGCCGGCTGGCAGGGCTGGAAGGCTTGGCGCTCGCCGATCCTGTGGATCCTGCATGTCGGCTATCTGTGGGTGCCGGTGGCTCTGGGCCTGCGCGGGCTGCATGCCCTGGCCGGGCTGCCGGCGGCGGCGGGAACCCATGCGCTGACGGTCGGCGCCTTCGCCACGCTGATCCTGGCGGTGATGAGCCGCGCCTCGCTCGGCCACACCGGGCGGCCGCTGGTGGTGTCGCGGCTGACGGTCGCCGCCTATGTGCTGCTGACGGTCGCGGCGGTCGGCCGCACCGCCTCGCCGCTGCTGCCAGTGGAGTGGGTGTGGGTGGCGCTGCAATGGTCGGGCTATGCCTGGGTCGCGGCCTTCGCCCTGTATCTGACCGCCTACGCCCCGGTTCTGCTGTCGCCGCGGGCAGACGGCCGGCCGGGTTGATGGGCGGCCGGGCTGAACGGGACAGAAGGGTGCCGTAGGTGGGGCCTTACGCCCCACCGCGGAAATAGCGGTCGATGGCGTCGGTCATCTCGACCTCGCGGAAGGGCTTGGTCAGGACCGGGCGGTCCTGGTGGCCCTGCGGCAGCCCGGCGGCGCCATGGCCGGTGGTGAAGACGAAGGGAATGCCCCGGGCGCTCAGGGCGTCGGCGACGCTGTCGACACGTTCGCCGCGGAGCGTCACGTCAAGCAGGGCGGCATCGATGCCGCCCTTGGCGATCAGGTCCAGCGCCTCCGCCACCGTGCCGGCGGGGCCGACGACGCCGACATTCTGGACTTCCAGCGAATCCTCGATGGCCATGGCCACCAGCGGCTCGTCTTCGACGAGCAGGATGCGCAAGGGCTTGGATCGGTCGGCTTCCATGGGCAGGCGGCTCGCTGCTGGTCAAAGCTGTTGTCGGCGGTCAGATGGGGGTCGTAACCCCATCCGGCAACCGGCGTGAGCTTTTCCGTTCAGCCGTCCGCTTGTCCACCCGGACCTTGGTCATCGCCCATTGGGCCATTCGCAAGCTCTGGCTGGGCTATCACCCAAGATCATCAAGTGCCTGTTGGAGGGAGGGGTAGAGCGCTTCCACCAGCGATCCGTCGGGCCGCACCGGCGACGGCAGGATGTCGGCTCCTTCCAGCGCGCGGGACAACGGCAGGCCGCCGACCTCGACGAAGCCGCCGCGCTCGCCATACTGGCCGACGATCCAGTCCCTGACCGTCGGATCACCGTCCAGAGCGTTGTTGTGCGAGATCAGCGCATGGGTGCCATCTTCGGACCGGCGGTACCAGGCGTGGCAGCCGTCGCCCAGATCCATCGGCACGAATCCGGCCGCGGCCATGGCCTGGCGCACCGCCGGCCGCACCCGGTCAGCCCTCGCTCCGGACCGCGCGCCGGTCCATTGGTCGAGATCGTCTGCAAGGTCGGTCATGGTGCCTCTCTGGTCGTTGTCCTGAAGGAACAACGTGTCAGGGAAGCTTTTGTGCCGCGCCGACCTGTCCGAATGTGGAAGCGGCGACTGCCTGTTGGTGGCTGTCGGGCCGCCGGGCTACCCGTTCAGACGTCGAGCGGCGTGCGCGTGGCGAGTGCGGCGATGGAGCGCTCGAGCAGGTCGTAGAGCCGCTTTTCCTGCTCCAGAACCGCGGCGGAGGGGGCGTGTTCCAGGTCCTTCGCCAGCCGGCCGAGCGCTGCCGCGCCGAGATTCAGCGAGGTGCCCTTCAGCGTGTGGGCGGTGCGGTTGTGCGGTTCCCCGGCGCGGGCCTGGGCGGTCATGCTGTCGATGGTCTTGCGGCCATTCTCGGCGAAGCCGGCGATGGAGGCGCTCCAGTCGTCGGCCGTCAGCACCTCCAGCAGAAGCGAGACCTGCTCCTCGTCCAGAAGGTCGTCGTCCGGGATGTCGGTCATGTCAGCCTCCGGATACAGGAATTCGGGAGCGGTCGGCCCGGGAGCCGGCGTGCCGTCGCCGCTGCCCCATGGTCTGTAGGTGTTGAAGTGCCGGCGCATAAAGGGACAGCATTCGTGACGGCGATTGCCCGACTGCTGGTGTAGAACAAAAGATATAACATTCGATAAATACCACAGGCAGGGGTAAGAGCGAGCAAGGGAGCCTTACCCGCATGTCTCACGGCCAAGGTCCCGCCGGTCGTGGCGCTTGTGGAACTTTGACCGTCTTTGCCCGCATCATTCTGCCTGCCACGCGCAGCTTCAGAACGGTTGCGCGACAGGATTCAGGTTGCGCCCGAGAAAGATCACGCGTTGGTTGCGGAATGGTCCGGTATGTGTCGGAGAGCCTCACTGGCCGCCCCTATCATTGCTACCAAGGACCCCGCCCGTGCCGGAACGAGCCCTCGACCCGCAGTCGGCCATCTGCCGCGCCATCCGTCTGCTGCGCGACCACAGCCGCGGTTGCGACAGCGTGGAAACCCGGCGCCTGCTGATCCATACCGAACGCTGGCTGGTCTGGATGCTCCGCCGCGAAGAAGGCGAGGATGTGCCGGCGCCGGCGGAACTGGCGGGGTGAGACGCCCCAAACGAAAACAGGCCCCTCCCGGTCGGGAGGGGCCTGTTTCGTCGCGTGATGTCCGACGGCGCGTCAGGTCGTGCTGCGCAGCTGCTCCGCCCGGCCGGAGCGCGAGGCGGCATAGTGGTCCTTGGCCAGCACGGTGTAGACCGCCGGCAGGACGAACAGCGTGAACAGCGTGCCGATCAGCATGCCGGACACGATGACCAGACCGATGGAGAAGCGGCTGGCCGCACCGGCCCCCGCCGCGGTCAGCAGCGGTAGCAGGCCGACCACCATCGCCGCGGTGGTCATCAGAATCGGGCGCAGGCGGACGCGGGCGGCATGCTCGATCGCGGTACGGCGGTCGACGCCCTCGTTGATCTGCATCTCGCGGGCGAATTCCACCAGCAGGATGCCGTGCTTGGAGATCAGGCCGATCAGCGTCACCAGACCCACCTGGGTGTAGATGTTCATGGTGGAGACGCCGAAGAACAACGGCAGCAGCGCGCCGCAGATCGACATCGGCACCGACACCAGGATCACCAGCGGGTCGCGCAGCGACTCGAACTGCGCCGCCAGCACCAGATAGATCACGATCAGCGCGAAGGCGAAGGTGACCATCAGCTGGTTGCCCTCCGTCACGAACTGGCGCGACTCCGACAGGTAGGCGTGGTTGAAGCCGGCCGGCAGCTGGGTGCGCGCCTGCTCCTCCAGGAAGTCGACGACCTGACCCATGGAGACGCCCGGCATCGGCACCGCCGAGAAGGTGGCCGAAGGCAGCTGGTTGTACTTGTTCAGCGCGTTGGGCTCGGTCGCCGTCTCCACCGACACCACGGTCGACAGCGGGATCTGGGCGCCCGAACCGGAGGTGACGTAATAGTTGGTCAGCGATTCCGGCGTCAGGCGCTCGGCCCGCGGCACCTGGGGAATGACCTCGTAGGAGCGGCCGTTCAGGTTGAAGCGGTTGACGTAGTTGCCGCCGACCAGCACGGCCAGCGTGTCGCCGACCGACTTCATCGACAGGCCGAGGTCGGCCGCCTTGGCGCGGTCGATCTTCAGCCGGACGACCGGGCTGTCATATTGCAGGTCGCTGTCGGTGACGATGAACATGCCGCTCTTGGTGGCGGCGCCCTTGATCCGCTCGATGGCGTCGAAGATGGTGCGGTAATCGCCGGGGCTGGAGATCACCATCTGCACCGGCAGGCCGCCGGTGGAGCCCGGCAGGGCCGGCGGCGAAACCAGGAACACGTTGATGCCCGTCACCTTGCCCAGCTCGGCCTGGGCCAGTGGCTGCAGTTCCTTGGCCGACCGCTTGCGCTCGGCCCACGGCTTCAGGATCATGCCGGCGAAGCCCTGGTTCAGGGTGGGCAGGCCGGTCAGCACGAAGCGGGTGTCGGTTTCCGGGAAGCTGGCGAAGGTGCCGTCGATCTGCTTCCCGAAGCTGTCGATATAGTCGAGGTTGGCGTATTGCGGCGCCTTGGAGATGCCGAACAGGATGCCCTGATCCTCTTCCGGCGCCAGTTCCGCCATGGTGTTGGCGAACAGGTAGCCGACCGACAGCAGGATGCCGACGGCGAACAGCAGGGTCGCGGCGCGATAGTCCAGCATGCCGTCCAGCCGGCGCTCGTACCAGTTGGCCAGCCTCTCGAACTGGCGGTCGAGGAAGGCGGCGAAGCGGCCGGGCTTTCCCTCCTTCAGGATGACGGAGCACATCATCGGCGACAGCGTCAGCGCCACCACGCCCGATACGATCACCGACGCGGCCAGCGTGAAGGCGAACTCGCGGAACAGCGCGCCGGTCAGGCCGCCCAAGAGGCCGATGGGGGCGTAGACCGCCGCCAGAGTGATGGTCATCGAGATGACCGGCCCGATGATCTCCCGCGCGCCGATCAGCGAGGCCGCGACCGCCGATTTGCCGTGCTCGATATGGCGGTGGATGTTCTCCACCACCACGATGGCGTCGTCGACGACGAGGCCGATGGCGAGCACCATCGCCAGCAGCGTCAGCAGGTTCAGCGAGAAGCCCAGAGCCAGCATGAAGGTCGCGGCGCCGACGATGGACAGCGGGATGGTCACCACCGGGATCAGCACCGAGCGCAAGCTGCCCAGGAACAGGAAGATGACGACGATGACGATGGCGACCGCTTCGACCAGCGTCTTCACCACCTCGTCGATGGACGCCTGGATGAAGCGGGTGCTGTCATAGACGATTTCCATCTTCATGCCGGGCGGCAGGTTGCGCCGCAGGTCCGGCTCCATCTTGCGGATGTCGGCGACGATGTTCAGCGGGTTGCCGGTCGGGGTGGCGTCGACGCCGATGAAGACGGCCTGCTGGCCGTTCATCGCCACGCTGGCGTCGAAGCTTCGGGAGCTGAGTTCGACGGTGGCGATGTCGCGCATCCGCACCAGCGCCCCATCCTTGGCCTTCACCACCATGTCGCGGAACTGCTCGACGTCGGTCAGGCCGGTGTTGGCGGTGATGTTGGTGACGACGAAGACGCCCTTGGTCTGGCCGGGGGCCGACTGGAAGTTGTTGGTGGTGATGGCGGCCGACACGTCGGCCGGCGAGATGTTGCGCGCCGCCATCTTGACCGGATCCAGCCACAGCCGCATGGCGAAGGTCTGGCCGCCGAGGATCTTGGCCTGGGCGACGCCGTTCACCGTGGACAGCACCGGCTGCACCACGCGCGTCAGATAGTCGGAGATCGCCGCTTCCGGCAAATCGGGGCTGGAGAAGCCCATGTAGAGGATGGAGGTCGTCTCGCCGGTCGATTTCAGGATGACCGGGTCGTTCGCCTCGCGCGGGAGCTGGTATTTGACCTGCTGCACCTTCGCCATCACGTCGGTCATCGCGACGTTGGGGTCGAAGTTCAGCCGGACATAGGCGGTGACGACGCTCTGCCCCTGGGTCGAGGAGGAAGTCAGATAGTCGAGACCCTCGGCCGTCGCCACCGCCTGTTCGATCGGCGTCGCGATGAAGCCCTGCATCAGTTCCGGCGAGGCACCGGGATAGCTGGTGGTCACGGTGATGACCGTGTTCTGCAATTGCGGATACTGCCGGATCGGCAGCTCCAGCAGAGCGCGGGCGCCGACCAACAGGATCAGCAGGCTGACCACGAGCGACAGGACGGGCCGGCGGATGAAGATGTCGGTGAAACTGCCCATGACGTCGGCCTCAGTTCTGCGGCAGGGACTGCGGCGGGGTCAGCGGATTGCTCTCCGCCGGGATCACCGCCGCGCCGTTGGCGAGCTTCAGCTGGCCGGACACCACGACGCGGTCGCCGGCGTTCAGGCCGCTGCGGATCTCCACCCGGTTGGCGAGACGGTCGCCGGTCTTCACCGGCTTGCGCTCCACCACCATCTGCTCCTTGCCGTCGGGGGTCTTCTGCGATGCGGCGACGAAGACGGAATCGCCGTAGACGGTGTAGTCCACTGCGGTTTCCGGCACGGTCAGCGTGTTGGGCTGCGGCGGCAGGACGACGCGGACATTGGCGAACATGCCCGGCCGCAGCTGGCGCTCGCGGTTGTCCATGGTCGCCTGCACCTTGATGGCGCGGGTGTCGGCGCTGACCTGCGGTTCGATGGTGGTGATCTTTGCCTCGAAATCGCGGCCGGGCAGGGCGTCGACGTTGATCAGCACCGCCTGGCCGACCGACAGTTTGGTGAAGGACTGCTCCGGCAGGGTGAAGTTGATGTAGAGCTGTGACAGGTCGGTCAGCGTCACGACGGTGGCGCCCGGATTGACGTAGTCGCCGACATTGACCTGACGGATGCCGAGGTCGCCGTCGAACGGCGCCTTGATCAGCTTCTGGCCGATCAGGGCGCTGGTGCGCTTCATGTTCGCGTTGATCTCGTCGAGCTGTGCCTGATACTGGTCGACATTGCTCTGGGGCGTCGCCTGGCTGCGGCGCAGGTCGCGGTAGCGCTCCAGGTTCAGCTCGGCCAGACGGGCCTGGGCGCGCTGGGCCAGCAGGTCGGCCTGTTCGGTGGCGTCGTTCAACTGCACCAGCGGGTCGCCGGCCTTGACGCGGGTGCCCGATTCGAAGGGGATGCGGTCGACGCGGCCGGCGACCTCGGGGGCCACCGTCACCTGACGCGCCGCCTGCAGCGTGCCGATCGCCGACAGGTATTTCGGAATGGTCTGCACCGTCGCCTCGGCCAGCGCCACCGGAGTGGGCGGAGGCTTGTTGTTGGCGAAGAAGTCGGCGATGGCCTTGGCGCGGAATGTGTTGAAGCCGTACAGCGCCGCACCCAGCAGCCCCAGCACGATCAGCGTGATGACGATGCGCAGGGTCAGCCGCCCGCGCGTCACCGGCTTGCGGGGCGGAGGAGCGGAGGGCGGGGGAGGCATCCCGTGGCCCGGTTCGGACGCCGGGTGCCCGAATGACGTCTCGGTCTTTGGCGAATGGTCCAGGGTCACGATCGGCTACTCCGGTCTCTCGGGTGTGGGGTCGTCATTCTTGGCTGCGCCATGTGCCGGCGGCGGCTGGGAAGGCACGAAGGGAAAGCGTCCGCCGCGCTCATGCGCGGCGATGGCGGTGTCGCTGAGCCCGAGCCCGCGCAGGATGAACCAGATGGTCTGGCGCGCAAGATCGGGACGGTCGCAAGGATAGGGCACGATGGCGCCGCCGGACAGGCAGACGGTCGCCATCATCTCGCACAGATGCTCGGCAAGCCAGAATCCGTTTTCCGCATCGACCGGCCCCGGCACCAGATCGCCGACAGCGATGGCGGCCTCGATGGAGGCGGCGAAGCAGGGCAGGAAGCGGCTGCGGATGCCCTTGAACACCTGCCGCATGAACTCGCCGTCTTCCAGCAGGCTGATGATCGACAGGCGGTGGCGGGCGCGTTCGTTCGGATCGGCCGGCAGCTCGATCACGAAGTAGCTCACCAGCCCCTGGACCATCTGCACCAGCGTGTCGGTGCTCGGTGGCAGGGAGACCAGCCGCTCATATTCCGGGTCGCCGTCGATGCAGCTGAGGAAGATCGCTTCGTACAACGAGGCCTTGGACGGGAAATGCTTGAAGATCAGCGCCTCCGACACGCCGGCGGCCTGCGCGATCTCCCGTGTAGTGGTCGCGGCGAAGCCCTTGCGCGCGAAGATCGGCAAAGCGGCGTCGAGGATCGCCCGTTTGCGGGCTTGGCTGTCGAGGCGGGGTGCCATCGGGGTGCCGGATCGGTCGCTTGTGATAAGTGAGTGCTTACTCACCTTGGGGGCGGAGATATAGCTTGGGTGCGTCACCCTGTCCATGGGTTCGGACGGATCGCCTGCAGTCTCCTGCCCGGCCCCTGACAGAAGCCGTCAGGGCAGGGTTACAGCGGCTGGAGCGGCATCGTCAGCGTCACCCGGGTTCCGACATGCTGGCGGTCGTGATGCAGCAGGGCTCCCAGGCTGGTCGCCATCGCCTGGACGATGCGGGTGCCGAGACCGGTTCCCCGGGGCGCATCGTCGTCGGAGTAGCCGACCCCGTCATCCTCCACGCTCACCGACAGCTGCCCCTCGGCAGCCATCGCCCGGACACGGATGCTGCCGAAGCGGCCTTCGGGATAGGCGTATTTGCAGGCGTTCGTGACCAGTTCGGTCACGATCACCGCCAGGGACACGGCCTTGTCGGTCGGCACTGAAACCGCGTCGGCGAGGACGATGAAGCTTTCCGGGCGCCGGGATGCCATGGCGGTGTGCATCTCGGCGAGAAGCGTTTCCAGATACGAATCGAAGCGGACGGACCTTACGTCGTCGGAGGTGTAGAGGCTCCGGTGAATGCCGGCGATCGCGGTGATGCGCGCCTGGGTTTCGTCCAGGGCGGTGCGGGCCATGGAATCGGACAGGCCCGACCGCTGCATCCGCACGAAGGCGGCCACCAGGGCCAGACTGTTGGCGACCCGGTGGTTGACCTCCTTCAACAGCAGTTCCGCCCGGTCGCGCGCGGCGCGCACCTCCAGTTCCGCCCGCTCCCGTTCGCGGCGAAGCTGGGCCTTTTCCAGGGCCTGCTCAATGGCCGCCGCCAGCAGATCGAAGAACCCCTCACCGGCTTCCTTCGGAACATAGTCGTCGGCACCGGCCTTCAGTGCCGCCACGGCCACCCGCGTGTCGCCGGCGCCGGTGACATAGACGACCGGCGGCGCGTTCTCGCGCGACAGCAGGGCGGGCAGGATGTCCAGCCCGGTCTCCCCCGGCATCTCGTGGTCCAGCCCGACGAGCGCGATGCCGCCCCGTTCCAGCCGGTCCAATCCTTCCCGGCCGTCCTTCGCCCACTCCACGGCATAGCCCCGCCGCTCCAGCCTCCGCTGCACCAGCCGCGCCATGGCAACGTCGTCGTCGATGTAGAGGATGCGTATGGCCGGGTCGGTCATATCTCCGCCTCGGGGATCTGGATGACGGAGAAGAACAGACCCAGCTGGCGGATCGCGGTGGCGAAGCTTTCGTAGTTCACCGGCTTGGTGATGTAGACGTTGGCCCCGATATCGTAGCAGCGCTGGATTTCCTGCCGGTCGTCGGTGGTGGTCAGCACCACGACCGGAAAGCGCTTGGTATGGGGGTTGGCCTTGAGCCTGGACAGGATGTCGACGCCCGTCATGTCCGGCAGGTTCAGGTCCAGCAGGATGAGAAGCGCCCGGCCGATGCTGGCCTGCCCGCTGCCGTCCGGTCCGAACAGATAGGCGAGCGCGCTGTTGCCGTCGGTGAACGGCACGATCTCGTTGTTCACGCCGGCCCGCCGGATGTTCTTTTCGATCAGCCGGGCATGCCCCTCGTCGTCCTCGATCATGACGATGCACACCGTCTGGGGGTCACGCATCATGGGCGGACGTCTCCGAGGGCAGGGGGAGGATATCTGGAAGGCTTATGCGAAAGATGCTGCCCTGTCCAGGAACCGAGTCGACGGTGACCTCGCCGTGCAGGCGCCGGACGAGCGTCCGGACATAGGCCAGACCGATCCCCTCGCCGGGACGGTCCTGCACGCCGGAGCGGCGGAACAGCTCGAAGATGCGCTCGTGATCCTGCGCTGCGATCCCGCGTCCGTTGTCCGCGACCTCGAAGGTCAGGCGACCCTTCCCGGATTGTCCGCGGATGGTGATCCGGCCGGGACGTGCCGGGTCGAGATACTTGATCGCGTTGTCGAGCAAATTGCCGAACACCTGCTCCAAAGCGAGGCGGTCGGAGACGAGCGACGGCAAGGGTCCGGCAATGTCGATGGTGCAGCGCAGTTCGCCGGCCCGGTGGCGGAAGCTGGCGACCACATTTTCCAGCAGGGCCTGCATGGAGACGGGTTCGGGGGTGAGCGTCCGGCTGCCCTGGCGCGACAAAGCGAGGATGGCATTGATCAGCCGGTCCATCTTCGTCGTCGATGAGCGGATGAAGCCGATGGCCTCCGGCATGTCCTCGCTCACCGCCCGCCGCGCCTCCGCCGCCGTGGCATCGTTGGTGTCCGTTGGCCGGCGGTCGAGGTCGGCGGCCACGCTCGCCAACCCAGCCTCGAACTCGCTGGTAAAGCCCATCACGTTCACCAGTGGCGCGCGCAGGTCATGGCTGACGATATAGGCGAAGCGCTGGATCTCGTCATTGGCCCGTTGCAGCTCCATCGTGCGTTCCGACACGCGCTGCTCCAGCGAATCGTTGAGCGCCTGGATCGCGCGCTGTGCCTGCATGAGGTCGCGGGTGTAGCGGAACGCGATCCACACCGCACCGCCGACCACCAGCAGGATGAACAGGCCGCCCAGGTTCGCCACCCAGCCTGATATCCTGGCCTGTCCGGTCAGGGCACGAAGCTGGGTGTCGAGCTGGGCATCGGCGGGGGTGATCAGGTCGGCGAGCGAGCGCCGGGCATCGTCCATCAGCCTCATGCCGCGGCCGGTGCGCACGATGGCCAGGGATTCGTCGCGGCGTCCGGCCTCCATCAGGGCGATGGTCTCCGCCAGTTCCTCCCGCTTGGCGGCGGCAAGGCCGACAAGATGGTCGACGATGCGCAACTCGTCGGCATCGCCATCGGCAAGGTCGCGCAGCCGGGCGATCGTGCTGTCCACCGCCGTGACGGCGGCCTCGTAGGGCTTGAGATAGTTGCGGTCCTCGGTGAGCAGATAACCGCGCTGTCCGACTTCGGCGTCTTGCAACTGGCTGAGGAGGGTCCCGGCGGCGACCCGCAGGGCGCTCATCCGGCTGACGGAGCGGGAATATTGCTGCGTGCTGTCCGCCAGCCACCCTGACATCACGATGATCGCCAGCAAGGCGAACGCGGCGGCGAGCAGCATCAGAAGGGTCCGGCGGGTGACGGTGCTTCTGGCTTTTTGCATCGCGGATGGCCGGCCGGTGCGAGAATGGGTAGGAGCCTCTACCAATTCGCAGTGGGGTTGGCAATCGGCGTGTCCTCCGGCGGCTCTCCATCTTTCGTCATTTTTTGAAGCTGTTGGGATGGACGAGTGGTTTTCCGCACCCGCACAATCGCCGTAGAGTCGAAGCCTGGACCTTGACCGGAAGGAGCGTGCGCGCGATGGAGCCCATCCTGTGGGAATGGATCAACGCCCTGGCGCGGTGGCTGCACGTCATCACCGCCATCGCCTGGATCGGATCGTCCTTCTACTTCATCCATCTCGACGCCTCGCTGCGCAAGCGGGCAGGGGCGCCGGGCGGAACGGCGGGTGACGCCTGGCAGATCCATGGCGGCGGCTTCTACCACATGACCAAATACATGGTCGCCCCGCCGCAGTTGCCGGAGGAATTGACCTGGTTCAAGTGGGAATCCTATGCGACGTGGCTCAGCGGCTTCTTCCTGATGTGCGTGCTGTATTACCGCGGCGCCGACCTGTTCCTGATCGACCAGGACGTGCTGGCGCTCAGTCCCTGGCAGGCGGTGGCGATCAGCGCCGGCGCGCTGGTGGCGGGCTGGGTCGCCTATGACCTGATGTGCAAGTCGCCGCTGGGCCGCAACGACGGGGCGCTCGCGGTCGCCGGCTTCGTCATGCTGGTGGCGACCGCCTGGGGCATGACGAAGATCTTCAGCGGGCGCGGCGCCATGTTGCAGGTCGGTGCGCTTATGGCGACGATGATGGCCTGCAACGTTTTCATGCTGATCATCCCCAACCAGCGCAAGACGGTGGCCGCGATGCTGCGCGGCGAGACGCCGGACCCGTCGCTGGGCAAGAAGGCAAAGCAGCGGTCGCTGCACAACAACTACCTGACCCTGCCGGTCGTCTTCCTGATGCTGTCCAACCATTATCCGCTGGTCAGCTCCACCCGCTACAACTGGGTGATGGTGGCGCTGGTCCTGATGGTCGGCACGGCGATCCGCCATTTCTTCAACAGCCGCCATGCCGGCAAGCCGACACCCTGGTGGACCTGGGGGGTTGCCGCCGCCGGCATGCTGGGCTGCGTCTGGCTCAGCACCTTCGGCCCGGCCAATGCCGCCACGGCACCGGTCAAGGTCGGCTTCAATCAGGTGGAGGAGATCGTCACCACCCGGTGCAGCATGTGCCACGCCGTCCAGCCGGTGTGGGAGGGCATCGCCACCCCGCCACGCGGTGTCGTGCTGGAGGGCGATGGCATCCGCCGCCATGCCGACCAGATCCGTCTGCAAGCCGGCTACAGCAGCGCCATGCCCCCCGCCAACATCACCGGTATCACCCCGCAGGAACGCGCGGTGTTGGCGGCCTGGTCGGGTGACATTAAGTAACCCTGCCTTGAAGTGATCTACAGAAACCGGATCCCCATGCCCGATCAATCCATCTCTTCCGCCATCCGTGGGCGCCTGCTCAGCTTCCGTCGCGCGCCTGCCGGGCCGGGGGATCTCGACTGCCTGACCTATCACGAGGATGGGCTGCTGCTGGTCGGGGCCGCCGGGCGGATTCTGGAGGTCGGGGACTGGGCCGATCTGCGCGGCCGGGTGCCGGAAGGGGTGGCGGTCGACGACCACAGCGGCCGGCTGGTGCTGCCGGGCTTCATCGACACCCACATCCATTTCCCGCAGACCCAGGTCATCGCCTCCTACGGCGCGCAACTGCTCGACTGGCTGGAGAAATACACCTTCATCGAGGAGCAGCGTTTCGCCAACCCGGCCCATGCTGCCGCCAATGCCGCCTTCTTCATGGACGAACTGCTGCGCAACGGCACGACCACGGCGGTGGTCTATGGCTCGGTCCATCCGCAATCGGTCGACGCCCTGTTCACCGAGGCGGAGGCGCGCGGTGCCGGGCTGATCGCCGGCAAGGTGATGATGGACCGCCATGCCCCGCTCGCCCTGACCGATACGGCGGAGAGCAGCTATCGCGACGGCAAGGACCTGATCGGCCGCTGGCACGGGACGGGGCGCCAGCGCTATGCCGTCACCCCGCGTTTCGCCATCACCTCGACCGAGGCGCAGCTGGAGGCGGCCGGTGCGCTGCTGCGCGAGCATCCCGGCGTCCACATGCAGACCCATCTGTCGGAGAACACCGACGAGATCGCCGAGGTGCGCCGCCTGTTCCCCGGCGCTCGCGACTACACCGACGTCTACGACCGTTTCGGGCTACTGGGACCGACCTCGCTGTTCGGTCACTGCATCCATCTGTCGGAGGCCGAGATGACCCGCCTGTCGGAGAGTGGGTCGGTCGCCGTCTTCTGCCCGACCAGCAACCTGTTCATCGGCAGCGGCCTGTTCGATCTCGACGCCCTGTCGAAGCCGGAGCGGCCGGTGCGCACCGCCATCGCCACCGATGTCGGCGGCGGCACCAGCTATTCCATGCTGCGCACCGCGGCGGAGGCCTACAAGGTCTTGCAGCTGCGGCGCCAGAACCTGCCGGCGCTCGCCGCCTTGCACTGGATGACCCGCGGCAATGCCGAGGCGCTGGGCATGGCCGACGAGATCGGCAGCCTGGAGCCCGGCCGCTGGGCCGATCTCGTCGTGCTCGACTCCGCCGCGACCCCGGCTATGCGACATCGCATGAAGGCGGTGGACGGCGACCTGGAGGAGGAGCTGTTCATCCAGGTGACGCTGGGCGACGACCGCTCGGTGGCCGCCACCTATCTGCGCGGCCGCAATTCGCACCTGCGGCAAACGGGCGCTTGACCCAAGCCCCCAGTCCCTGTAGGACTTCCGCCGTCATTGGGGAGTAGCCACCCGCCGGCGGTGATCCGGTGGGGTTCGCGTCAACAGACTTGGATGGTTCCGGCCTCCGGCCGTTACCGCCATGGCGCGCACGGCGACCAGAGGGTCGACCCGGCGAGACCAGTGGATCGGGCATCTCCGCGGCCAGCCGGAGTCCGTCCGATTCCACTGTGTTGTCTGGCCCGGGAACAGCCAATGATCGCCACGTCCCTCGCTCTCGCCTTCAGCCTTTCGATGGATAGCTTCGCTGCGGCCCTGGGCCGCGGAGCCTGTTCGCGCCGTGCCGGCCTGCCGGAAGCGATGCGTGTCGGCGCCGCCTTCGGCGTCTGCCAGTTCGCCATGCCGCTGGTCGGCTGGGGCGTCGGCATCGCCTTCGCCAGCCTCGTCGAGTCGGTCGATCACTGGATCGCCTTCGGCCTGCTGCTGGCGGTCGGCGGTGCGATGCTGCGCAATGCCATCATGGACGGCGAGGATGAGGGCGAGGAGGATTGCGGCCCGGTGCGCAGCGCGCGTTCCGAATGGCTGGCCCTGCTGACCACCGCCGTCGCCACCAGTATCGACGCCGCCGCCGTCGGCGCCGGTCTGGCGCTGGTCGACGTCGACATGGTGACGACCTCGGCGCTGATCGGCGTGGTGACCTTCGCGGTGGCCTTCGGCGGCGTGCTGATCGGACGTGCCGCCGGAGCGCATCTCGGCCGCTGGGCCGAGATGGCGGGCGGCGTGGTGCTGATCGGGCTGGGCGCGAAGATCCTGCTGGAGCACACGATGGGGTAAGGGGCGCCGAGGCCCCCCTCTCACCCCGCCAGAGTCATCCCCATCTCCCAGAAGTCCGCCTCCAGCCGGCAGGCCAGCCGGAAGATTGTGACCAAGCGGGGGAAGCGCGCCTCGGTCATCCCTTCGGCTGCTAGCCGGTCCAAATTCTCCCGCGCCGCCCGCGCCACCTCCTGATAGGCCTCGCCGGCATATTCGGCGATCCAGACGCGGTAGGGATTGGCGTCGTCCAGCGCACCTGGCACTGCCGCCAGCCGGCGGCCGATCTCGGCATAGCCGATGACGCAGGGGCTGAGCGCCACATGCAGATCCAGCAGGTCGCCGCGCAGGCCGGTTTCCAACACATAGCGGGTGTAGGCCATCGTCGCCTTGGCCTCCGCCGCCCGTTCCAGCTCGGCGGCGGACAGGCCCCAGCCTGCGCACAGGCCGACATGCAGGTCCATCTCCACGTCCAGGATCGCCTTCAGCCCGTTCAGCGACGCCTGCATCTCGCGCAGGTCGCGGCCCTTGTAGATGGCGAGCGCATAGGCGCGGGCGAAATGGATCAGGAACAGGTAATCCTGCACCAGATAATGCCGGAAACTCTCCTGCGGCAGCGTCCCGTCGCCCATCCCGCGCACGAAGGCATGGTCGACATAGGCCGCCCAGTCCGCCCGCGCCTCGGCGACGAACCGGTCGAACAGGTCGGGGCTGTGGGAGGGCAGGAGCATGGCGTCGGTCTCCGGTGTTGCTGACGAATTGGGACGGACACTCTACCCGCTATTCGCCGGTTTGCAGCAGCGCGCCGCGCACCCGCGCCTGATGGAAGGCGTAGAGGAACACGGCGACGCCGCCCGCCATGTAGACCATGTTCAGCCCGACCGCCCAGGCCAGATGGTCCCAGCGCAGGGTACCGTCGAACACCAGCGCCCGCATGCCTTCGAACACATGGGCAGACGGCAGGGCGAGCGACACCGGTTGCAGCCAGGTCGGCAGCACCGAAACCGGGTAATAGACCACGCTGACCGGGGCCAGCATGAAGACGACGATCCAGGCCAGCCCCTCCGCCCCCATGCCATAGCGCAGGATCAGCGCCACGATCAGCAGCCCCAGCGACCAGCCCAGCACGATCAGGTTGGCGAAGAAGGCGGCGAGCGGCAGCCCCAGCGCGAAGACCGAATAGCCGAAGAAGGGGATCGCCAGAGCCGCCGCCGGTAGAACGCCGATCAGGGTGCGCAGCAGGCTCATCGTCATCAGTGCCGTCACCCATTCGCCGGGGCGGAGCGGGCTGACGAACAGATGGCCCAGGTTGCGCGACCACATTTCCTCCAGGAAGGAGATGGAGACGCCGAGCTGGCCGCGGAACAGCACGTCCCACAGCAGTACGGCGCTGACCAGCACGCCGGCCCCCTGAGCCACCCAGCCGCTGCCGCCGCCGCTGGATGAAGCCATGAACTGGTTGATGTACCCCCACAGGATCATCTGCATCGTCGGCCAATAGGCCAACTCCAGGATGCGTGGCCAGGACCCGCGCAGCAGATACCAGTAACGCAGCACCATGGCGCCGACCCGGCGCAGCGAGAAGTCGTTGCGTGGGATTGCCATTTCATTCGGCGGCATCGGCGGCCTCCCCGGTCGGGATGCGGTCGTCCGACGCGCGGGCGATGTCGAGAAACACCTCCTCCAGCGTCTGGCGGCCATAGCGGGCGAGCAAGGCCGACGGCGCGCCGCGGTCGACGATCCGGCCCTGGCGCATCATCAGCACGCCGTCGCACAGCCGCTCCACCTCCAGCATGTTGTGGGAGGCGAGCAGGATGGTGGCGCCGGTGCGCAGGCGGTACCGCTCAAGATATGTCCGGATCCAGTCGGCGGTGTCGGGGTCCAGCGACGCCGTCGGCTCGTCCAGCAGCAGAAGTTCGGGATCGTTCAGCAGCGCTTTCGCCAAGGCCACGCGAGTTTTCTGGCCGGCCGACAGTCCGCCGGAGGGGCGATCGAGAAAACGCGACAGGTCAAGATGCTCGGCCAATTCTTGGACGCGCTTTTTGACGCATGTCAAACCGTAGAGGTGGGCATAGACGGTAAGGTTCTCCCGCACCGTCAGCCGATGGGGCAGCTCGACGTAGGGGGAGGAGAAGTTCATGCGCGGAAGCACGGCATGCCGACGGCGCGCCATGTCGACGCCCAGGACCTCCACCGTCCCGGCCGTCGGCAGCAAAAGCCCCAGCAGCATCGAGATGGTCGTTGTCTTGCCCGCCCCGTTGCCGCCGAGAAGGCCGGTGACGCTGCCGCGCGGTACGGCGAAGGTGATGGCGTCGACCGCCGTCACGTCCGGGCCGTCCGGGGTCGGGAAGCGCTTGGTCAGCCCGTCCGCCCGGATGGCTGGTTGCTGTGGGATGATTCGCTCGGTCATGGACACAGAATATGGCGGCAGCCGCCGCAACCGCCAGGGGCACGCAGCCCGGAGGCATGTATCATGGTGACGTTCGCCAGCGTGCTGACCGTACCGGTCCCGGCTTCTCCGGCGCCGCCGCACTGGGCGCAGCCCGACGGCCGCATCACGCTGCGCACGCTGATCCTGATCCGCTGGGTCGCGGTGCTAGGGCAACTGGCCGCGGTGACCTTCGTCAATCTTGGCCTGGGTTTCCCGCTGCCGCTGGGGCCGGTGCTGGCCGCCATCAGCGCGTCGGCCCTGCTGAACGTGGTGGCGATGACCCAGCGGGGCGGCCGGCTGCGGCTGGCCGACCGCGACGCGGCGCTGTATCTCAGCTACGACATGCTGCAGCTGACGCTGCTGCTCTATCTGACCGGCGGGTTGAGCAACCCCTTCGCCATCCTGCTGCTGGCGCCGATGACCGTCGGTGCGGCCATCCTGTCACGCTACAGCACGGTGCTGCTGACCGGTCTGAACCTGATCTGCCTGACGGCACTCGCCCTCTGGCACTTCCCGCTGCCGTGGGAGGAGCCGGTGCGCTCGATGGCGCCGCTCTATGCCTTCGGCGTCTGGCTGTCGCTGACGGTGTCGTCGGTCTTCATCGCCGGCTATGTCTTCCGCGTCGCCGCCGAGGCGCGGCGGTTCGCCGATGCGCTCGCCGCCTCGCAGGTGGCGCTTGCCCGCGAACAGCGGCTGGGGGCGCTCGGCGCGCTCGCCGCCGCCGCCGCGCACGAGCTGGGCTCGCCGCTCGGCACCATCGCCGTGGTGGCGAAGGAGCTGGCGCGCGACCTGCCGCCCGACAGCCCCTATGGCGAGGATGTCGAGCTTCTGCAAAGCCAGGTGATGCGCTGCCGCGAGATCCTGGCCGACTTGGCGCGCAAGCCCGAGGCCGACGGCGGCGACCCGTTCGAACGGCTGCCGCTGACCACGCTGATCGAGGCCGCCGCCGCCCCGCATCGTCTCGGCCATATCGAGTTCGCCGTGGAACCCCACCCGGTTGGCGAGGCGGAGGAGCCCTTCCTGCGCCGCAGCCCGGAGATCATCCACGGCATCGGCAACTTCATCCAGAACGCCCACCAGTTCGCCCGACACAAGGTGACGGTGGCCGCCGCCTGGGACGGACGCGGCGTCACCATCACGGTGATGGACGATGGCCCCGGCTTCCCGCCCCACCTGCTGGGCCGCATCGGCGAGCCCTACCTGTCGGTGCGCGGCGAGCGCTCCGGCCCGAAGGGGCAGACGGGCGGCGGCCATATGGGGCTGGGCATCTTCATCGCACAGACGCTGCTGGAAAAGACCGGCGCGACGGTGCGCTACAGCAACAATCCGCCGGACAGCAGCACTCCGCCCGCTGACCAGACCGCCGGCGGGCATCCCAATCAGGGCGGAACGGGCGCGCGGATTTCCGTGCGCTGGAAGACCATCAACGCCAAGAAATGAGGTTTCACGGTGGATACCCTCAAAACAACCGATGACCTGCTGTCGGGCGATGCCGTCAAACTGACCTTCACTGGCGACGTCACCCGCAGCCTCCTGATCGTCGACGACGACGCCCCCTTCCGCACGCGGCTGGCCCGCGCCATGGAGAAGCGCGGCTTCAACGTCGTCGCGGTCGACAGCGTCCAACTCGGCATCGAGGTGGCGCAGGAATCCGCTCCCGCCTTCGCGGTGGTCGACCTGCGGCTGGGCGACGGCAACGGGCTGGACGTGGTGTCGGCCCTGCGCGACGCCCGCCCCGACGCCCGCGTCGTCATGCTGACCGGCTACGGCAACATTGCCACCGCCGTCGCCGCGGTGAAGGCCGGCGCCGTCGACTATTTGCCGAAGCCGGCCGATGCCGACGCGGTGGAATCGGCCCTGCTGGCCGACGGCCGGACGCTGCCGCAGCCGCCGGAAAACCCGATGTCGGCCGACCGCGTCCGCTGGGAGCACATCCAGCGCGTCTTCGAACAGTGCGACCGCAACGTCTCGGAGACCGCACGCCGCCTGAAGATGCATCGCCGCACGCTCCAGCGCATCCTGAACAAGCACGCCCCGCGCGCCTGAGCGGGAGGCTTCCCGGGAAACGCGAACGGCCCGCCCCTGTCCGGGGCGGGCCGTTCGCATGTCAGGACGCCGCACCGCTCAGGCGGTGCGGTCTTCCGTGCGGCAGGTCTTGATGCCCAGCAGCGTGTAGGCCGGGCAGAACCCGACCAACGCCGTCAGCAGCGGCACCAGTCCGACCAGTCCCCACAGACTCTTCGGCCCGACGACGGTCAGCGAGATCAGGATCAGTCCGACGATGGCGCGCAGCGCGCGATCCACCGGACCCAGATTGCGGCAATTCATGGCGGCACCCCTTGTGTGTGAGCGATGCCGTCCGCTTTACGCTCCAGCTAAAGCCGCGTCTGTGACGGAGTCACGCTGGGACGTCTGCCGTCCCTAATTCGACCATGAACCATGCGTCGGCGGAACCGGCCCATCTTCAAGAAATTCGATCATTCGCCGCTCGATCCGCAACAGCACCTCACGGGCTGGCAGATTGTGGCATTCCCGGCTGTGATCGCGGATTTGCCGGATCGCGCTGACGGTGGCGGATTCTTGACGGTGCGGCATAACATATCCTCCGTCCAAAAGACATAGTGACTCTATCCCTTTTATCCTAACCGTTACAGCATAAAATACGTCTGCCTAACAATTTGTCGCATGCCCTGATCAGACGCTCAGCCATCCAGAGTCAGCAGGGCATCCGGGTCGAGCACCTGGATGCGGCCCCGGGACAGGGCGACGAAGCCGCGGCGTTCGAACTCCTTCAATTGTCGGCTCACCACCTCGCGCGCGGTGCCCAGTTCCACCGCCACTGCCTGATGGGTGATGTCCAGCCCGCCGGCAGCGTCGCGGCGGTCAACCAGGAAGCGGGCGAGCCGCAGGTCGATGCGGCCGAAGGCGACCTCCTCGATCAGCATCATCATGCCGGTCAGCCGGTTGCCGAAGGACGCAAAGACGAAGTCGCGGAAGACGGCGGAGCCCGCCACCAGATCATGGAAGGGGCCGGCGGCCAGCGCCACCGCGTCCATGTCGGTCTCCACCACCGCTTCGGCGCTGTAGGGGTTGTCGGTCAAGAGGCAGGCGGTGGTGACGATGCAGGTCTCGCCGCGGCCGACGCGGTACAGCACGATTTCGCGGCCGGTCTCCGACGCCATCTGCACCCGAACCGCACCCTCTAAAATCATCAGGAAAGTGTGACAACGGTCGCCGGCGCGGAACAGGACGGTTCCGCGCGGAACGTTTACCCGCTGCCCGACGTTGCCGAAATGGGCCGCCAGATCCGGTTCCAGCTTCGCCAGTGTCGGGAAAATCGCGGGAATGTCCGCAGGCCAGCCGGTGCGATCGAACGTCATGGAACCTGTCCTTCCGAGTAACCCCCATTATCCCCCGCCCTGCATCGACGGTCCATACTGCACTGCAGCAGGGTCAGGAAGGCTACCCACTGCGCGCCCATTGCTCGCCGCATGCACTGGATGGCCGATGCAACGGCTGGACTAACACTGCGTTTCAGCCAATCGGACGAACCGCCGAGCCTGCCCGCCGGACAGCATCAGCTGCCCGGAACGGAGGATCGGGCAAACGGATGGTCCTATGGCCGCGCTTTTTGGTCGTTACGCGAGGAGGACCCTTTGGCCACCCAGGAACTTCAGGAACAACCCCGACGCAATACCCCTGAGTCTCGGCGGGGCCCAGGTTCCGTCTCCCCCGGGATCTCCTATGATCTGTCGGCCAGCGCCGCCAGCGCCGTGCGCCGGACCACGGGGCTGTTGCGCCGGCACAAGCTGCTGATCGGTGCGGTGATAGTGGTCGGCACCGGGTTGGCGGCCCTGGTCGCCTTCCGGATGACGCCGCTCTACACCGCCGAAACGCTCATCATGGTCGAGCACCGCAAGAACACCGTCCTCAATTTCGAGGGCGTGGTGTCCGACATGACCCCCGACATCAGCGCGCTGCAAAGCGAGGTCGCGATCCTGAAGTCGCCGGCCTTCGCTGAAAAGGTTGTAGCGAAACTCAAACTGATGAGCGATCCGGAATTCAACGCGTCGCTGCGTCCCCCGCCCCCCGGCTGGGTGTCGGCGCTGAACCCGCGCAACTGGATTCCCGACAGCTGGAAGCACGGCAACGACGTGCCGCTGTCTCCGGAGGAGATCGAGCGCAACCACATGACCTCCGTGGTCAATGCAGTGCTCGACAACACCTCTGTCCGGCCGCAAGGCCGTTCCTACGTCATTGCCGTCAGCTTCGACAGCGAGGATCCGCGCAAGGCGTCGCTGATCGCGAACACCATGGCCGACCTCTATCTGGTCGACCAGCTGGACGAGAAGTTCAAGGCGTCCAAGCGCGCCACCCAATGGCTGGAGGAACGGCTGACCGACCTGCGCAAGGAAGCGCAGACCACCGGCGACGCGGTGGAGAAGTACCGGACCCAGCATGGTCTGACCACCTCGTCCAACAACGAGAGCACGGTGGTCGGCCAGCAGCTGAGCCAGCTGAATGCCGACTATATCCTGGCCCGCACCAAGCGGCAGGAGGCGGAGACCAAGCTGCGCGACGTCACCGCCATGGCGAATTCGCCGCGTGGCGCCTCGGCGGTCGGCGACGTGATGGGCTCGCCGCTGATCCAGGCGTTGCGGGAACGCGAGGTCGACCTGCAGCGCCAGATCGCCGACGCCACCAACCGCTACGGCAGCAAGCATCCGATGCTGCAGGCCCTGCAAAGCCAGCTGCGCGATCTGCAAGGCCAGATCAAGGCCGATGTCGGCAAGATCGTCTCCAATCTCAGCAACGAGGTGGAGCTGGCGAAGGGGCGCGAACAAGGGCTGAAGGCCAGCCTGGATCAGGCCGAGGCCAAGCAGAACGAGCAGCAGCAGGCGACCGTCGGCCTGCGCACGCTGGAACGCGACGCCAACACTGCCCAGTCGATGTACGAGGCGCTGCTGACCCGTTCGCAGCAGATCGCGGCACAGACCGACATGCGCCAGCCGGACGCCCGCGTGGTGTCGGAGGCGGCGATCCCCCTTGACCCGTCGCAACCCAACCGCAAGCTGATCCTGCTGCTGGCGCTGGTGACGTCGGGCACGCTGGGCGTGCTGCTGGCCATGCTGCGCGAACGGTCAGACGGCGGCTTCCGCAGCCCGCACCAATTCGAGATGGCGACCGGCGTGCGCAGCCTGGGTATCGTGCCGCGCATCCCGCGCTTCGGCGGCTCGCCGGCGGCTTACGTGGTCGACAAGCCGATCTCCGCCTTCGCAGAATCGATGCAGAACCTGCGCACCTCGCTGCTGCTCGCCAATCCGGACGGGCGCCACCGGGTGATCCTGTTCAGCTCCTCCGTTCCGGGAGAGGGCAAGAGTTCCGTCGCGGCGGCCTTCGCCCGCACCTGCGCCAACGCCGGCCAGCGGACGATCCTGGTCGACTGCGACCTGCGGCGGAAGAGCCTGCACGAGATGCTGGGCATGTCCAACGGCCGCGGCCTGTCGGAGGTGCTGGCCGGCACCGCGACGCTGGAGGAGGTGATCCAGGTCGATCCCCGCACCGGCCTGCACGTCATCCCCGCCGGCCATGGCCGCACGCTGCCGCAGGACACGCTCGGCTCGTCGGGCATGCACCAGCTGCTGTCGCGCCTGTCGGTCAACTATGACCGCATCGTGCTGGATTCGCCGCCGGTGCTGGCGGTATCGGAAGGCAAGCTGCTGGCGGCCCTCGCCGACCAGACGGTCTTCATCGTCCGCTGGGGCATGACCAAGCGCGGCACCGCGATGGCCGGCCTGAAGGAGGTGATCGAGGCCGGCGGCGAGGTGGTGGGCGTCCTGTTCAGTCAGGTCGATACCCGGCGCCACGCCCAGTACGAGTTCCCGGACAGCGGGCGCTACCACGGCTACCGCCGCTACTACGCGAACTGAGGACAATCCCCCTTTCCCGCTCTCGGCTGGCCGGAGGCCGGTCCGATTGGCCGGCCGAGGCGGGAGAAGGGCTTTTCACTGCGCGTCACGATGTTTTCAACCACCGAAGAGCCCATGAATGTCGGCTGGACACCGCATCTTCCGGAACATCCGTGCCCTTGCCGCCGCGAAAGCGGCGACGATGGCGAGCGGGCTGGTCACCGCCGCCTGGACCGCGCGGGTTCTGGGACCGGACAGTTTCGGCGTGCTGGGCTTCGGCACCTCGCTGATGGCCTATGCTGCGCTGTTCGTGAACATGGGGCTGTCCACCTACGCCATCCGTGAAATCGCCCGCAATCGCGAGCAGGAGGACCACCGCGATCGGGCGGCCGAGTTGTCGGAGCATGTGCTGACCCTGCGTACCGTGCTGGCCCTGGTGGTCGGCGCCCTCTATGCCGCCTTCGTCCTCTCGCTGGATAAGCCAATGGAGGTGAAGGCGGTTCTTCTGGTGCAGGCGGTCCAGCTGCTGGGGAACGCCCTGGTGCTCGACTTTGTTTACCAAGCGACCGAGAAGATGGGGGTGATCGCCACGCGCGAGATCGGCACCTCCATCGGCTCGATGCTTCTCGTCTTCCTGCTGGTGCGTGGGCCTGAGGACGCCATCACCGCGGCCGCCATCACCGGCGGTTCCATCACCGTCAACGCGCTGGTGATGATTGGCCGCTTCCGCCGCGACTTCGGCCACCTGCGCCCCAGGGTCGACCTGAAGGTGTGGCGGGAGATCCTGACGGCGGCGACGCCGATGGCGGTCGGCGTCTTCGCCTGGGCGATCTTCACCCATCTCGACGTGGTGATGCTGGGTTTCCTGGCTCCGCACACCGAGGTCGGCTGGTACAGCGCGGCGGTGAAGATCCAGACGCTGGCCAATCTGGTCGGCAACATCGTGATGAACGCCTTCCTGCCGCAGCTGGCAGCCGCCTATGGCGAGCTTGGGCCGATGCGCGACCGGATGCGGGCCTATGCCTCCGTCATGCTGGCGGTCGGCGGGCTGGTCATCGCCGGCGGCTTCGCCCTGGCGCCGTCCATCCTCGGCACGCTGTTCGGCGATGCCTACGCCCCGGCGACGCTGGCGCTGCGCCTGCTGATGCTGGCCTCGGCGGTGGTCTACGCCAACATGATCCTGGGCAATCCGCTGCTCGTCTGGCACCGGCAGACCGGCTACATGGTCGCTATGCTGTCGGGCGGCGCGCTGAACGCCCTGCTGAACATCTGGTGGATCCCCCGCTACGGCATCGAGGGTGCCGCAATGGCGACCTTCACCGCGGAGCTGGCCGCCACCGTCGCGATCGCCTGGATCCACCGGCAGGCGGTCGGAGAGTTGTATGGCGGGATCGCCGCACGGGCTCTGCTGTGCGCCGGTGCGGCGATCGCCGCCGCATTCGCGCTCGACCGCGTCGCCGCTCCGCTGTTCGACCGCATGCCGGCACTGGTGCATTTCGTCGCCGGCAGCGTGGCGATGGTCGCGGTCTATGGGGCGGTGGCGGTGCTGACGGGATTGGTCCACCTGAAAAGGTTGCGCCGGCTGACCAGCGCCACAGCCTGAGGGGGCGGGACGTGGCCGGATGGATGGTTCAACCCTCAATTCTGCAAGGCCGGGTAGATAGACACCGGCAGCCGGAACAGAATGCGCCTATTGCACCACTTTCGAACGTCTCTGTTGGTGCCTCCAAGCATTCATTTAGCCGCGACGGGGGTTAGTACCATTAATACGGTGGAGAGCGGCAATCATAGTCTTTTCATCGGACGGTGATTTCTGGAACACTTCGCGCTGCACAACGCCGGTAACGAGGTACTTCATCGTCACGGCGAAGTCACAATAAGAAAACAATTTCGAATTTCGAGGTTTCTCCGTCTGCATGCTTGGCAACAGGGCATGACACGCGGGGCGTCTCCAAACTCTCGGCAGCCCGCCACCGGTGGCGGGGCCTCAGCAAACGGCAGGAGCGACGATGCTTCCCAAGACTTTTTCCGATCGTAACGTCTGCGTCCTCGGGCTCGGCTATGTCGGCCTGACGCTGGCGGTGGCGATGGCGGACGCCGGCTTCCAGGTGCATGGGGTCGAGGTGCGGCAGGACGTGCTCGACAAGCTCGCCCAGGGCAACCCGCACTTCCACGAGCCGGGCCTGACGGAGAAGCTGCGCCACGTCATCGCGCGCGGACGGCTCACCTTCAGCCGCAATCAGGAGGATTGCGGCAAGGCCAGCGTCTTCATCATCACGGTCGGCACGCCGCTGAGCAAGAACGGCCGGGTCCGCACCGACATGATCGAGGCGGCGACCCGTCAGGTCGCCGCCAGCCTGCATGACGGCGACTTGGTCATCCTGCGCTCCACCGTGAAGCTGGGCACCACCCGCAACATCGTGGCGCCGATCCTGCGCGCCACCGGCAAGCAGTTCGACATCGCCTTCTGCCCGGAACGCACCCTGGAAGGCCAAGCACTGCTGGAACTGAACCAGCTGCCGCAGATCATCGGGGCGGAGAGCCTGGACGTCGCCACCCGTGCGGCGCAGATCTTCGGCTTCCTGACCCCGACCACCGTCAAGGTCTCCACCCTGGAGACGGCGGAGCTGATCAAGCTGGTCGACAACACCTACCGCGACGTCACCTTCGCCTTTTCCAACGAGATCGCCAAGCTGTGCAACGCCATGGAGATCTCGGCGGTCGAGGTGGCGCGTGCCGGCAAGCTTGGCTATCCGCGCACCAACCTGCCGCTGCCCGGTCCGGTCGGCGGCCCCTGCCTGGAGAAGGACCCCCACATCCTGATCGAGGCGGCGCGCGAGGTCGGGGTGGAGATGGCCATCACCGCCGCCGGCCGTCTGGTCAACGAAAGCCAGCCGGTCGAGGTCGCTGACTTCCTCGGAAAGCTCGCCAATTCGATGCAAGGCTTCCCGCAGGCGCCGACCATCAGCCTGATGGGCCTCGCCTTCAAGGGCCGGCCGGCGACCGACGACCTGCGCGGCACCATGGCCAAGCCGGTGCTGGAGGAACTGCGCCAGCGCTTCCCCACCGCCCGCCTGCGCGGCTTCGACGCGGTGGTGCGGCCGGACGACATCCGCTCCTTCGGGCTGGAGCCGGCGGCCAACATGGCCGAGGCGGTGTCCGGCGCCAATCTGGCGGTGATCCTGAACAACCACCCGGTCTTCACCTCCATGCCGCTGCCCGATCTGGCCCAGCGGATGGATCGTCCGGGCGTGATCTACGACTTCTGGAACAACTTCAACAGCCGCGATGTCGACCTGCCGGACGGCACCGCCTACGTGGCGCTCGGCAGCCATGGCGCCGCCCGTTACGCGCATGTGGCCTGAAGAAATCCGGGCGTGAAGGGCTTTGGCCAAGCGGTTTGGGAAGAGGAATTTGACCGATATGAAACACTATCTCGTCACCGGCGGCAGCGGCTTCATCGGCGCCGCCCTGGTCCACCGTCTGGTCCATGACGGCCACCGCGTCCGCGTGCTGGACGACAACTCGCGCGGTCATACCGGGCGGCTGGCCGGCGTGCTGGACGACGTGGAGTTCGTCCAGGGCGACATCCGCGACGCGGTCGCCGTGCGCGAGGCGGTGCGCGGCGTCGACGGCGTGCTGCATCTGGCCGCCGTCAACGGGACCAAGCATTTCTACGAGAAGCCGGAGGTGGTGCTGGACGTCGGCGTGCGCGGCATGCTGAACGTGCTGGACGCCTGCCGCGCCGACGGGGTGGGCGATCTGGTCGTCGCCTCCTCCTCCGAGGCCTACCAGACCCCGCCGATGGTGCCGACACCGGAGGACGTGCCGCTGGTGGTGCCGGACGTGCTGAACGCCCGCTACAGCTATGGCGGCTCCAAGCTGATCTCGGAGCTGCTGGCGGTCAACTGGGGCCGCAGCGGCTTCGACCGTGTGGCGATCTTCCGTCCGCACAATGTCTACGGCCCCGACATGGGCTGGGAACATGTGGTGCCGGAATTCTCCCGCCGCGCGGTGGAGGCGATCGCCGGCCACCCGAGCGGGGCGGTGCCCTTCAAGATCCAGGGCGACGGCCGCCAGACCCGCGCCTTCGTCCATATCGACGACGCCATCGACGGCATCGTGACGGTGATCGACAAGGGCGCGCATCTCGGCATCTACCATGTCGGCAACCCGGAGGAGGTCACCATCGCCGACCTCGCCCGCCAGACCGTCGCCTGCCTCGGCCGCGAGGCCCAGGTGCTCCCCGGCCCGGCCGCCCCTGGCGGCACCGACCGCCGTAGCCCCGACATCGCCAAGCTGACCGCGCTGGGCTTCACCCCGCGCATCCCGCTCTCCGCCGGCCTGCAGGGCGTGGTGGAGTGGTACGCCGAGCGTGCGCGGGCTGACCTGGGTCGCATGGGGCAGGCGGCGGAGTAGGGGGGAGGTGACGCGCAGTCACGTTCCCATGCGTCATCCCCGCAGAGGCGGGGATGACGGCCGATGAGGCATTCGTTCGCACGCAAGATCTCAAGGAGACGGCCCGCATGGACCGCAACAGCCGCATCTTCGTCGCCGGCCACCGGGGACTCGTCGGATCCGCCATTCTGCGGCGGCTGACCGAGGCCGGGCACACTGACCTCGTGATCCGCGACCGCTCGCAGCTCGACCTGACCGATCAGGCGGCGGTGCGCGCCTTCTTCGACCGCGAGGGCATCGATCAGGTGATCCTGGCCGCGGCGAAAGTGGGCGGCATCCTCGCCAACGACCGCTTCGGCGGCGATTTCATCCGCGACAACCTGCTGATCCAGAACAACGTCATCGACGCCGCCTGGCGCGCCGGCGTGAAGAAGCTCCTCTTCCTCGGCTCCTCCTGTCTCTACCCGAAGCATGCGGAACAGCCGATCAAGGAGGAGGCGCTGCTGTCCGGCCCGATGGAGCCGAGCAACAAGCCCTACGCCGTCGCCAAGATCGCCGGCATCACCATGTGCCAGGCCTACCGGCGCCAGTACGGCTTCAACGCGATCTGCGCCATGCCGTCGAATCTCTACGGCCCCGGCGACCATTTCGATCCGGAGACTTCGCACGCCCTGCCGGGCATGATCCGCCGCTTCCACGACGCCAGGATGGCGGGCGACCCGACGGTGACGCTGTGGGGCACCGGCAAGCCGCGGCGCGAGTTCCTCTATGTCGACGACATGGCGGACGCCTGCCTGCACCTGATGGACCATTACGACAGCGAGGAGATCATCAATGTCGGCCCCGGCGACGACATCGCCATCGCCGACCTCGCGGCACTGATCCGCGACACCGTCGGCTATGCCGGCACGCTGACCCACGACCTGAGCAAACCCGACGGCCACCCGCGCAAGCTGATGGACGTGTCGCGCCTGTTCGCCACCGGCTGGCGCCCGAAGGTGTCGCTGGAGGAGGGGCTGCGCCGCACCTACGACTGGTTCCTGGAGAATGCCGCTCCGGAGCGCCGCCCAGTCCCCAAGCAGGCAGCGGAGTAAAGCCCGATGCCGGACGATTCCATCCATCTGCGGCCGCCGGCCTTCGACCGGCCGGCTTCCAAGGCTTCAGCGGGCGCGCTGTCCCTGGCGGACGTGCCCGTGCCGGAAGAACTGCTGCTCGTGGCGCAGAGCTATTGGCCGGAACCGGCCGGCAGCGCGCCGATGATGACCGACCTCGCCACCGCCTTCGCGGCGGCCGGGGCCGAGACCACGGTGCTGACAGCGCGTCCCAACTATCCCGGCAACACGGTCTATGACGGCTACGCCGACGGGTCGCAGGACAGCAGGACGGTGGACGGGGTGCTGATCGAGCGTCTGCACACCATCCCGCCGGCCGGCGGCGGCATGAAGGCGCGGCTGATCCATGAGGGCGTGCTGCATGCCGGCTTCGCCGCCGCCCGCGCCCGCGGCCGGGTCGGGCGGCATGCCGCGGTGCTGTCGCTCTGCCCGTCGATCCTGTCGGTGGCCATCGCCAACCGCTTCAAGGCACCGGGCGGCCGCCACGTCGCCATCGTCCACGACATCCAGTCCGGCCTAGCCGGGGCGCTGGGGATGGGCGGCAAGGCGGCGGTCAAGGCGATCCGCGCCATGGAGCGCGCGGCGCTGAACCGCGCCGACGCCATCGTCGTCCTGTCGGAGCCGATGCGCGGCGTGCTGGAGGAGCTGGGCGTCACCCGGCCGATCCACGTGATCCCGCCCCATGTCGATGCCGACGCGGTCTATCCGCTGCCGCGCCCCGACCAGCCGCCGACCGCACTCTACAGCGGCGCCTTCGCCCGCAAGCAGGGGCTGGAGCAGGTGCTGGACATGGCGGGTCACTTGGCGGCGCTGATGCCGCAGGCCCGCATCAAGCTGCGCGGGCAGGGCGGGCTGGAGGAGGAGCTGAAGTCGCGCGCCCGCGCCATGGGGCTGGGCAACGTGATCTTCCAGCCGCTGGCGCCGAAGGACCAACTGAACGAAGCGATGGCGGAGGGCGACGTCCATCTGGTGCCCCAGCGGCCCGAGGGGGCGGCCTTCGCCATGCCCGGCAAGGCTGTGACCATCCTTGCCGCCGGCCGGCCCTTCGTCAGCACCTGCCTGCCCGGATCGGCGCTCGCCACGCTGGAGGCGCAGGTCGGCGCCTTCCTGTGCACCCCGCCGGAAGAGCCCCGCGCCATGGCCGAGGCGGTGGCATCCCTGCTGTCGGACCCCGCCCGCGCCACCGCCATGGGCCGCCGCGGCCGGGCCTGGGTGGAGGCGAACGCCACCCGCGCCGTGGCGCTCGACCGCTACGCCCGCCTTCTGTTGGGAGACGCAGCATGAAGAAGCCCGCGCTGGTCTTCAGTTGGGAGATGTTCGGCCCCTACCACATGGACCGGCTGGAAGCGGTCGGCCGCCGGCTGGGCCATGTCTATGATGTGATCGGGCTGGAGGTTGGGTCGAAGTCGCACACCTATGCCTGGGATTCGACCGGGTCGGGCCAGAATTTCCGCAAGATCACCCTGTTTCCCGGCCAGTCGAAGGCCGACCTGTCGAAGGCCGCGGTCTACCGCGCCCTGCTGCGCGAATGCCGGCGCGCCGACGCGCGCTATGTCTTCCTCTGCCATTACGAGGACCCGGACGTCTTCGCGCTAGCCCTGACCATGCGGCTGATGGGGCGCAAGGTCATCAACATGAACGCGTCGAAGTACGACGACAAGCCGCGCATCCTGTGGCGCGAGATGGTCAAGAGCGTCTTCTACTCCCCTTATCAGGCCGGGATCGGCGGAAGTCACCGCACGGTGGATTACTTCCGCCTGCTGGGACTGCCGAAGGACAGACTCTATATCGGGTATGACACGCTGTCGCTGGACCGCATCCGTCGGCTGTCCGGTATGGAGCCGGCCCCTGGGGGAGTACCCTTCGCCGACCGCCACTTCACCATCATCGCGCGCTTCGTCCCGAAGAAGAACTTGTTCCGGGCGGTCGAAGCCTACGACATTTACCGGCGGCTGGCCGGTCCGGCCGCCCGCCCGCTGCACCTCTGCGGGTCCGGTCCGCTGGAGGCGGAATTGCGGGCCGAGGTGACGCGGCGCGGGCTGGACGGGTCGATCATCTTCCGCGGCTTCCTTCAGGAGAAGGGGATCGCCGAGACGCTGGGGTCGACGCTCTGCCTGCTTCTGCCGTCGCTGGAGGAGCAGTTCGGGCTGGTGGTGAACGAGGCGCTCGCCATGGGCGTTCCGACCATCCTGTCCGACCAGTGCGGGGCGCGCGACGTGCTGATCCGCAGCGGGTTGAACGGCCACATCGTGGAGCCGGACAACCCCGAGGGGCTGGCGCGCTACATGCTGTCGGTGGCGGGGGACGAGGACGAATGGCGCCGCCTGAGCCTGAACGGGCGGCCCTTCCAGGCGTTGGCCGACGCCAGCTTCTTCGCCCTGTCGGTGGAGAAGGCCGTGGTGGCGCTGGGCGGCCCCAAGGCGGAGCGCAGCGCGGACACGGACTATGTGTCCGACTATTCCGCCGACCCGGAGGGTGGCCAGCACGGCCGGTCGACCGGAGCGGCATTGACCGGGAGTTGACGATGGAACGGAACGCGCGCACCCATGTGGTCGTCTCCGGGCGCCTGCCGCCGCCGGTGGACGGGATGAGCCGGGTGACGGCCCTGGTGCTGGAGCGTCTGCAGGACCGCATGCGGGGGCGCGGCCGCGTGGAGGTCGCCGACCTGTCGCCCGGCTGGAACGGTGGCGGCGCCGCCTATCATCTGCGCAAGATGACGCGGGTGTTCGGCGCCATCGGCCGGCTCGCCGCGGGACTGCGCAAGCCCGACCGCCGCTTCTACATGCCGGTGGATTCGGGTTGGGGCGCGCTCTACACCGCAGCATTGGCCGGGACCGCGCGGCTGTTCGGCTATGAACGGGTGCTGCACCATCACTCCTTCGCCACCATAGCCAAGCCGACCTGGCGGATGCGGCTGCTGACCCGCATCGCCGGCAGCGACTGCACCCATGTGCTGCTGTGCCCGGCGATGCAGATGCGTTTTCAGTCGGTCTATCCGGCGGCGCGCAGCTGCATGACCATGTCGAACGCCATCTTCTCCGTTCCGGACGCCGCCCCGCGCCCGCGACGCGACGGTCCGCTGCGCATCGGTCACCTGTCGAACCTGTGCAGCGAGAAGGGGTTGGACACGCTGTTCGCCCTGCTGCGCGCCCTTCAGATCGAGGGGGTGGACACCAGGCTGGTGCTGGCCGGTCCGGGGCTGAAACCGAAGGACAACGCGATGATCGCCGCCGGGCTGATGGCCTTCGACGGGGCGGTGGAGTATCACGGCCCGGTCCACGGCGAGGCCAAGGATGCCTTCTACCGCGACATCGACGTCTTCGTCTTCCCAACCCGTTACCGCAACGAGGCGCAACCGCTGGTGCTGTTCGAGGCGATGGCCGCCGGTGTTCCGGTTCTGGCCTATGAGCGGGGTTGCATCGGTTCCGACATCCCGGCCGACGGGCTGGTGCCGCAGAATGCCGACTTCGTGAAGGCGGCGCTGCCGATCCTGGCCGCCTGGGCCGACGACCGCGAGGCGCTCGCCGCCGCCTCGGCCCAGACGCTGACCCGCGCGCGTGTCGCCTACGAGACCAGTCGCACCGGCCTGGACCTGCTGCTCGACCGCATCGCCGGCCCGCATCCGGCAGCCGCGGCGGCCGCCGTGCCGGCCAAGCGCCGCGTGGCGGGGTAGGGGGGAGGCAACGGGGGAGGAGGTGCTACGCCCCACCCCCCGGCGGCATCCCCAATGGCAATGCCGTTTCGAACTTGATTTCCTTCAGGGCGAAGTTGGAGCGGATGCGGACCTGAAAGGGCAGCTGGAAGACGAACTCCTCCAGAAAGCGGTTGTAATCGGCGATCGCCCGCACCGCGACCCGTAGCAGATAGTCCGCATCGCCCGACACCGCGTAGCATTCCAGCACTTCCGGCCGCCTGCGCACCGCGTCGATGAAGACGGCGGCGGTTTCGGCCGAATGATGGTCCAGCGTCACATGGGCGAAGACGCATTCGCCGACCGACGCCGCTTTCGGATCGACCAGCGCCGTGTAGCGCCGGATCACCCCGGTTTCCTCCAGCGACTTCAGACGGCGCCAGCAGGAGGACGGCGAGGTGCCGACGCGGTCGGCCAGCTCCTGCACCGTCAGGCGCGAATCCTCCTGCAAGGCAACCAGGATTCTGATGTCGATTTCCGATAGGACGGCGGACAACGGAAAATTTCTCCGATCCTAGTGGCTTAGAAGGGAAATCCTGCCAAAATCATAGGTGCACCTGCCCCACTTTGAAAGCTATTTCCACCGACAGTCCGGCATACTGATCGCAGAATGAACCAAGGGAGAGGCGATCATGGCCGACATGTGGGAAAACCCGATGAAGACCGACGGGTTCGAGTTCATTGAATTCACCGCACCCGACACGGTGGCGCTGGGCCGCCTGTTCGAGCAGCTGGGCTTCACCGCCATCGCCCGCCACCGGTCCAAGGATGTGACGCTCTACCGCCAGGGCGATGTGAACTTCATCGTCAATGCCGAACCGTCGGGCTTTCCGCGCAACTTCGCCGCCCAGCACGGCCCGTCGATCTGTGCCATCGCCTTCCGTGTCGCCGATGCCGCCTTCGCCTACCGCCGCGCGGTGGACCTCGGGGCTTGGGGTGTGGAGAACCGCGTCGGCGCGATGGAGCTGAACATCCCCGCCATCAAGGGCATCGGCGATTCGCTGATCTACCTCGTCGACCGCTATGGCGAGCGCGGCAGCATCTATGAGGTCGATTTCGTGCCGCTGCCGGGGGTGGACCAGCATCCGATGGGCGCCGGCCTGACCTACATCGACCATCTCACCCACAACGTCCACACCGGGCGGATGGAGGAGTGGGCCGACTTCTACACCCGCCTGTTCGGCTTCCGCGAAATCCGCTATTTCGACATCGAAGGCAAGCTGACCGGCCTGCGGTCGAAGGCGATGACCAGCCCCTGCGGCAAGATCCGCATTCCGATCAACGAGTCAGCCGACAACAAGTCGCAGATCGTCGAATATCTGCGCGACTACAAGGGCGAGGGCATCCAGCACGTGGCGCTCGGCACCAGCGACATCATCCACACGGTGGAGACGATGCGCGGCATGGGCACGCCGTTCCAGGACACGCCCGACACCTATTACGAACGCATCGACAGCCGCGTTCCCGGCCACAACCAGGACCTGAAGCGCCTTCAGGCCAACCGCATCCTGGTCGACGGGGCTCCGACCGAGGGCCAGGGACTGCTGCTGCAGATCTTCACCCAGAACGTCATCGGTCCGATCTTCTTCGAGATCATCCAGCGCATCGGCAACGAGGGCTTCGGCGAGGGCAACTTCAAGGCCCTGTTCGAATCCATCGAACTCGACCAGATCCGCCGCGGCGTGCTGAGCGAGGATGCCGCCTGACGCCTGACCGCTAGGCGATTTTGCTGGCAAGGTTCCGAACGCCGTCCGGTCGCAGCGCCGGGCGGCGTTTTCGCGTTCAAAAAGCCCATTTTGGTTATAATTTCCATAATAATGCTTATGCGCTTCAGCTTTGTAAGCGCAATGTCAGAATGTCAGTCCCTCGCAACATAGAACTGTCAGTCTTCCGTCAGGTTCCTTGTCATCTCGTCATCAGGCAAAAGGGAATGGCCCGGCGAACGTCCCGATAGGCACTGTATGGGTAATGAGGTCTCTGCCGGCTGTCCAATGGTGAAGGAGAAAGGCAGGTGGCTCGATATGGGAGGCCGGGACCGCATCGGGCTGAAGGCGGAGCGCGATGGCTGTGGTCGTGCTCGGTGCCGTGCAGAGCAGCGTGCCCCCGAATCGCAATTGCATGAACCGGTGAATATGCCCGCACACGATCCGCTCGACGGCAGGATATTTCCCGACGATGGCGGCAAGCCGTTCGCCTCTTCTGCAGCAATACTCGTCAATGTAGGGGATTCCGCTGAGGAAGGGATGCTGATGCATCATGATGATGGTGGGCCGGGCCGGTTCCGATGCCAGCGCCTCCTCCAGCCAAGCCGCGGCGGCGTCATCCATGTCCCCATGGTGGTGGCCAGGGATGGTCACATCCAGTCCGATCACCCGGACGGGACCACGGTCTCGAACGTTGAAATGGAGCGGCCCCGTTGCGGGCAGGTAATCGTGATGGGCGAAGCTTGACCGGAAAGCCTCGCGTTCGTCGTGATTGCCGGGAATGAGCAGCAGTGGCGGCTGGAGTTCTCCAAGCAGTTCCCGTGCGACGGCATACTCGGCCATCGTTCCCCCATCCACCACGTCACCGCTCAGAAGCACAAGGTCGGGCCGGGGCGTCAGGCGGTTGATCTGTTCAACCGCCGTCCGGAACATCCCGTTCGAGTCCGCAACTCCCTGATAGAGAACGCCATGCGGTTGCAGATGCGGGTCCGACAGCTGTGCAATGATCATGGTGCGCCATTCCCAGGCATCGGATGATGCTTGAGCCAAGCACGCATCCCCATGACCTGTCCAATGGCAAGCTTGCTGGTGATGATGAGGGCCAGGACCGGCATGCCATATGCCCTATCCGTCCGCCGGCGCTCACTCCGGACGGGCGGGCGCGTGGACTGGACGCGGAATCGAGGCTCCCGGTTCCATTCGTCCGGTGTGATGCGGTGACGGCGCTCGGGACGGCTGTCCGCAAGTCGACACTCCCAAAAAGACAGCCTGCGCTCCTTCATCTACAAACATGCTGGCGAACAGAAACCGCAAAGCCCGAGTCAGCCGGGCAAAAACTGCCGGTCAAATTCTGCCGCTTCTGCCGAAGAGGCGGAGTTTCATTTTTCACTGATTCGCCTAAAAAACAATCGTCCGTTTTTTGTCTCATTCATGCCACGGGAAACCCCCTCATTCATAATTTCCTAACCATAAGTGTTAGTACCCGATTAAGGCTAACAGACGAGCCTGCGGAACGAGGCGATACCCATAAAGCGGAGTTCCAAAATGGCTACCACCAATACCGACGGCACGATCCAGGTCACCTTCGCGGTCAATGCCTGGGGCACGGCGGCCGGCGGAAAATGGCCGCATTTTCAACTGCTTCTGGACGGCACCAGCATCGGTGACGCCACCGTTTCCTCCGCCACCCAGTCGCGTTACGTCTTCACCGCCAACGTGCCGGCCGACAAGGCGCACGCGCTGCAGCTGGTCTATGACAACGACGATACGGTTAACGGCGTGGACCGCAACCTGTTCGTCAAGTCGTTCGAGGTGAACGGCAAGACCATCCTGTCGATCGATCCGTCGGTCAAGTACGACACCGGCAAGGTTGACGGCCTGAACGTCATCGCCGGCCAGACCGAGATGTATTGGCCGGGCGCGCTGAACGTGCCGCTGCCCGCCACCCTGTTCCCGTCGGTCGCCACGGCGCCGAGCGCCGAGACGGCCGCCACCATGACCACGATCATCAAGGTCAGCGCCTATGGCATCAGCGCCGCCGGCCAGGCCCCGCACTTCAAGCTGCTGGTCGACGATCAGGTGGTCGGCGACGCCTGGGTCAGCGCGACCTCGCCCACTGATTACACCTTTACCGCCAAGGTGGACCCGAACGAGGCCCACAAGATCCAGATCTGGTACGACAACGACGCCACGGTGAACGGCGTCGACCGCAACCTGTTCGTCAAGTCGATCAACATCGACGGTCAGACCATCGCGTCGACCTCCGACATGGCCTCCTACGACAAGGGCCCGGTAGACGGCAAATTCGTCGTCGCCGGCCAGGAAGGCCTCTATTGGGGCGGCGCCCTGACCTTCGGCGTGCCGGAGGAATATTTCGGCGGCGCCTATGTCCCGCCTCCCCCGCCGCCGCCGAGCAAGTCGGTGGACATCGTCGTCAATGCCTCCGGCACCTCGGCCGGCGGACAGGCGGCGCATTTCAAGCTGCTGGTCGACGGGCAGGTGATCGGCGACGCCAAGGCGACCGCCACCACCGCCGGCTACAAGTTCACCACCGACATCGACCCGACCAAGGCCCATTCGGTCCAGGTCTGGTACGACAACGACGCCACCATCAACGGCGTCGACCGCAACCTGTTCGTCAAGTCGGTCTCCATCAACGGCCACACCGTCGCCGTCACCGACAGCATCGTCACCTATGACAAGGGTGCGGTCGACGGAAAGGACGTGGTCAAGGGCCAGGAAGGCCTCTATTGGGGCGGCGCTCTGAACATCAAGGCCGGCACCGACCTGTTCAGCGACACGCCCTCCACCGGGACGCCGATCCCGACCCCGCCGACCAAGCCGGCCTTCTACGTCGCCACCAACGGCAAGGACAGCTGGTCGGGCAAGCTGGCGGCCCCGAATGCCGACGGCACCGACGGTCCCTTCGCCAGCCTGGAGAAGGCGCAGGCCGCCATGCGGGCCAACCCGACCATCGACACCACCTATATCCGCGGCGGCGAGTACCACCTGACCAAGACGCTAGAGCTGACTTCGCTCGACAACGGCCACAGCTTCCAGAACTATCCGGGCGAGAAGCCGATCCTGAGCGGCGGCGAAGTGGTGAAGAGCTTCACCAGCGAGGGCAACGGCCTCTATTCGGCCAAGCTCGGCACGGCCAGCAACCTCGACCTGATCGTCGGCGACGTGCGCCAGCATCTGGCCGAGAAGTTCGCCTATGACGCCTCCGACGTCACCAGCGGCTGGCACTTCGCCGACGCAGCCTCGGGGGGCCCCAGCGGCTGGTCCATCCGCTCGCACGGCACCGACGTGACCAGCGCCGATATCCAGCCGGGCACGCTCATCCAGATCATGGATGCCGAGCGGCTGGGCGACACGCTGGGCACCATCGCCAGCTTCAACGCCTCCACCCGCACCATCATGCTGAAGAACGGCGCCTCCCTGCCCTTCGCGGAAGGCACCACCTACAAGCTGCTGAACAACGCCTCCTACGTCGATCAGGCGGGCGAGTTCGCCTGGCGGACGAGCGACGGCGCGCTGCTCTACAAGGCGGCCAGCTCCGGCTTCGCCTCCACCGGCGTGGAGGTGCCGCGGCTGGGCACGCTGGTCCGCCTCAACGGCGCCAGCGACGTCACCATCGACGGGCTGACCTTCAAGAACACCACCACCGGCGGCAACGCGCTCGACCTGCTGAAGGCCAGCGGCAACCACATCAGCGACAACAGCTTCCTGAACGTCGGCACCGCCATCCATCTGGGATCCGGCTCGTCCAACAACCAGATCGCCCACAACACGCTGAACCATCTGGCGGAGAACGGCATCGAGATGGACGGCCGCAGCAACGGCAACAGCATCTATGGCAACACGATCAGCAACATCGGCGAAGTGCACAAGGCGGTGGCCGGGATCATCGGCACCGGGGTGGACAACAACCTGATCTCTAACAACGACATCGACCACAGCGCCCGCTATGGCATCTCGTTCAAGGATTACGGCGGCACCACCAACACGGTGAACCACAACAACGTCATCCAGTTCAACAACATCTCCTACACCGGTTTGGAGACCGCCGACGGCGGCGCCATCGAGATCCTGGGCCGGTCCAGCGTCGACACCGGCATGATCATCCAGGGCAACCGGATCGAGCATGCCAACGGCCTCGCCACCAGCAACCAGGACACCTGGCTGCCCGGCCAGAAGGGCTTCGGCATCTATCTGGACGACATGGCCGGCGGCATCACCGTCAAGGACAACTTCATCAAGGACGCCGACTGGGCTTCGGTGCAGATCCATGGCGGCGACAACAACGTGGTGACCAACAATTTCTCGGTCATCGCCAGCAACAAGGAAGACTTCATCCGCATCGAATGGCAGCCGGTGCACGGCACGGCCGGCGACCCGCACAACAACACGATCACCAAGAACGTGGTGATGGGCACCCTGCCGCTGGACGACTACACCGAGCTGCTGAGCGCCAACGACTTCGTCATCGACAACAACCTCGTCTACAACGTGCCGAAATACGGCGACCATGACGTGATCGGCAAGCCGATGTTCAACAACGCCTATTGGGGCGACTATTCGCTCCAGGCCTCCTCGCCGGCCTTCGCCATGGGCATTCACGACCTCGCCTGGGCGAAGATGGGGGCTGACGGCGTCGCCGCGGTCGGGCTGGAACATTTCTGGGACGGCGTCTGATCGCCGGTACCGATAGACGATCCTGATAGCCGGCGCATCGGGGGTACGCCCTCGATGAGCCGGCCCCTGTCGTGGGCGGAGCCTGTTTTGCTCGAAGGTCGAGCAACGGAGGCTCCGCCCACATGCATTTCGGCAACCCATTCCCAAGACGGCGTGAGCGCCAGGCGCAAGCGCAATCGGCGCAGCCTTGCCCCCTGCTTGGCGTCGGTGCTGCAGCGCACCATATGCATGCGGCATCCCGCCGCAGACGGAGCGGGGCGCATTCCCATTCCAGATTGGACGGACCGAGACAGTTTCCGATGACGCAAGCGACGTGGACCGCAGGAGCCGTGGCGAAGACCCTGGGGGCCAGCCTCCTGCTGTGGACCGCCTGTTGTATGACGGTACCCGCCCTGGCCCAAGGAGCACAGGACGACAGGAAGCCCAAGTTCGGCCCGGACGCCCTGCCGATCACCCGCTCCGCCGATTTCGTCCGCACCACGCCGGCACCGGATTACTGGGCGCTCAGCCCCTATTACGTGCCGCAGACGACCGGCGCCTCCTGCTCGGTGGCCAGCGTGGTGATGATGCTGAACGCGCTGCGCGGGCTGCCGGGGCTGGCGTCGGAACGGCTGGTGACCGCCAAGCAGCTGCTCGACCGGCTGGACGACGACCATTGGCGCGAGGCGACCGACGACGATGGCGAAGGCATCTCCTTCGGCGAGCTGATCGCCTATGTCCGCCGCAGCCTGAGCGCCTACGGCATCGACGCCGAGGTGGAGGTCTGGCGCCCGCGCGACACCTCCCCCGCCACGCTGGCGGAGCTGCGCCGCATCCTGTCCGACAACGAGCGCAACGCCGACGATATCATCCTGCTGGCCTTCGATCAGGGCACGCTGACCGGGGACGTCGGCCTCGGTCACATCGCCCCGCTGGGCGCCTATGACGCGGCCAACAGGCGCGCGCTGGTGATGGACCCCGACCGGACATGGTACGTCCCCTACTGGACCAGCGACGCCCGGCTGCTGGAGGCCATGCTGAAGCCGGACCACGCCGACCCCGAGGGCAGCGGGTTGATCCGCGTCCGCGGCCGCCGGGTTTCAGGCTAAGCCCCCTCTACTTCACCTCCTGGCTGGTCAGGTCGGAGGGGTTCTGCGACCGGGTCGGCTCGTTCGGCTGGTCCGGTTCGCTCGCCCACTGGTTCGGGCGAGGCACCGGGTTGCCGTTCAGGTCAGGCGGCGCCCGGCGCACGTCGGCGAGCGCCTGCTGCAATTCCTGGCTGCCGGTCGCAGCGGAGCTGGACGGGTTCGGCGGCTTGGTGCCCTGGGCCGTGGGATGCGGATCCTGGCTCTGCTGGACCTTGCCGTCGCGGGCGAGCGCGTCGCCGGCGGACTCCTTCGATCCGGACTCGACAGCTGCTGCCCCTGGCTGGTCGGCTCCGGGCTGCTGCTGGCTCTGCTGCTGATCCGGCTGCTGCGCCGTGGCGCCGAGCAACGGCAGGCCGGACAGGAGCCCCGACAGCAGCAGGGCGGCGGCGATCTTGCGCATGGCGCATCCTTTCTTTTGAGCAGTCGGGCCTTTCGGGGAAAGCCGTTGGAGTCCGAAACGCGGCGGCACCAAACCGCCGCGGGCGCGTTGTACCGGAGACAGAGTCCGGCTTCGGCCGTCCGGTCCCAGCCCATCAGGAACACCGACAATGCCAAGCGAGTTCCCGTCCTCCGCCACCTCACCACCGACCTCCACGGCCTCGCCGCCCGACCGCGCCGAACGGCGCAGCGTCGGCGTGGTGGTGGAGCGGCGGCGCGTCGACAATCCCTGGATCGAGGCCTGCTGGCAGCCGGTGATGCTGGTCCCGGCCGACCCCACCCTGCCCGACTGGAGCGTGCTGGCCGAGGGGCCGGACTGGACCCGCCATTATGCCGGCACCGCCGAGATCGCCCTGTTCCCGACCGAGGCCGAGAACTACAAGCACAACCTCGACGGCGGCAGCCCCAGCGCCTACGTCATCCTGCGGCCGGGCGGCCCGGCACCGGGGGTGCGGCTGCTGGCGGTCACCGCCGACCCCGGCGAGATCGATGCCCATGCCGAAGCCGGCGACGACGTGATCGAGGCGCTGCCGCTGCCGATCCCGCTGGTCCTGTGGATGGACGGCTTCGTCGCCCGCCACCATGTCGAGCGCCCCTTCCACAAACGCAAACGCGACCGTGCCGATCCGGAAGCCCTGGCACAGCACCGCAGGACCGGACTGCCGCAGGGACCGGCACGGCATGGCTGAGCGGGAGGAGGAGGAAGGCTTCCTCGGCCGCTGGTCGCGAATGAAGCGCGAGGCGCGGGCAGAGGAGCCGGCCGCTTCGCTGGTGCCGAAGCCGGAGCCGATGGAAACGGCCGAGACGGAGGTGGTGGAGGAGGCGCCGGAACTGCCCCCGCTGGATAGTCTGGGTTCCGACAGCGACTACACCGGCTTTCTCCGCCGCGAGGTGCCGGCGGAACTGCGCCGTGAGGCTCTGCGCAAGGCTTGGGTGAGCGATCCGGTCATCGCCGGCTTCCGCGGCTTTGCCGAATATGACTGGGACTACAACGCGCCGGGCTATGGCGCCCTGCGGCCCACCGACGACATCGCCCGCCTGCTCGAGGCCGTGCTGCCGGATGAGAAGCGGGAGGAGGAAGAGACGGTTGAGGAGGAGATGGTGGTGGCTGGGCAGGTGCCTGACACCGCCACCACTTGCCCCCACCCCGACCCTCCCCCGCTGGGCGGAGGAGGGAGATTGGCAGCTGAGTTGAAAGAGGAACAGAGTTCCCTCCCCCGCCCAGCGGGGGAGGGTTAGGGTGGGGGTCTAACCACGCACAAACACGCTCAAATACAGCGCCCCCCATCCACCTCCAGGCACACGCCGGTCAGAAAGTTCCCCTCGTCGGAGCACAGGTAGAGCGCCGCGTTGGCGATGTCCCCCGGCGTCGACAAACGCCCCAGCGGGATGCTGCTGAGGAACTGTTCGCGGCGTTCCGGCGTGTCCTGCCCCATGAAGCGGTGGAGCATGCCGGTCTCGCCGGCGACGGGGGCGATGGCGCAGACCCGGACATTGTCGGATGCCAGCTCCGCCGCCATCGACTTGGTGAGCGTGATGACGGCGCCCTTGGAGCCGTTGTACCAGGTCAGGTTCGGCCGCGGCCGCAGCCCGGCGGTGGAGGCGATGTTCAGGATCACGCCGCCGCCCTGGGCGCGGAACACCGGCACGGCGTGGATGGCGCTGTGATAGATCGACTTCACGTTGACGGCATAGATGCGGTCGAAGGTGGCCTCGTCCACGTCCAGCATCGAGCCATAGCGGTGGGTGTAGCCGGCATTGTTGACCAGGATGTCGAGCCGCCCGAACTCGCCGAGTGCTGCAGAGACGATGGCCTCGTAATCCTCGCCCACCGCGACGTCGGCGCGGACGGCCAAGGCCGTCTCCCCCAGGCTGTCGGCGACGCGGCCGGCGGCGGCCTCGTCCAGGTCGGCGACGATGACGCGGGCTCCTTCGGCGGCGAAGCGGCGGGCGATGCCCTCGCCGAAGCCCGATCCCCCGCCGGTGACGACGGCGACCTTGTCAGACAAACGCATGAGCGGTTCCTTCCCGGCTGTGCGCGGCCGTTGGGCGCGTGGACTCCGTTCAACAGGAAACCGGCACCATCGGCCGCATCGTGAACACGGCGAAGAAAGCATGATAGCGCGAAGCCGCCCGCTGGGGCAGCCGCCATCATCCGCTACATCATTTTGGAGAGATATAGGAGAGAATGGCGCGAGTGACGGGACTTGAACCCGCGGCCTCCGGCGTGACAGGCCGGCGCTCTAACCAACTGAGCTACACCCGCGCGATGGCTCCCGGTGCTGGACTCGAACCAGCGACAAGCGGATTAACAGTCCGCTGCTCTACCAACTGAGCTAACCGGGAACGGAGGCCCGCCTTATATGGCCGATGACGAATCCTGGCAAGCGGAAAAAAGCAAAGCTCAGCATTTTTTCCGGAAGAGGCCGATTTCGCGCCCTGCGCCTGTGACAAGGCACACCAACCGCAGCCATTGGTTGCCGGCGGACAGGCTTGCTCTTGACAGTTCGAGGCATCTCAGGCTTTTTCTCGCCCTCCCCTCCCCACCATTGCCGCAGGCCCCGATGTCCGAGGTCGTCCCCTTCGCCGCCGCCCGCGAGGCGCTGCTCGCGCGCCTGACCGAACAGCTGCCGCCCTCGTCGGAATGGGCGGGCCGGCTGATGCTGATGCCGGAGGGGCGCCGGGTGGAACCGATGCCGGCGGCCGACGCGGTGGACTCGCTGCGCGCCTTCCGCGCCGGTCTGGGCGAGGCGATCGGCGCCGCCGCCTGCTCGGTCGGCGGGGTGTGGGTCGGGCGGGAGGATTGCCTGGATTGGGACGGGCTGCTTGCGCCGCTGGCGGTCGCCGCCGCCTATGTGGTCGGCCGTACCCAGTCGGCCGGCGGCTTTGCCGCCGAGCTGTTCCGCTGCAAGGATGCGTTGGCGGGATGGGGCGTGCGCGGCCTGCGCGGCGAACCGGCGGTGGCCCGCGCCGCCGGTTATGCCGTGGTGTCGGTCAGCCGGCGCCTGGACGACAACGAGATTGTGCTGGACCGGGTGATGGACACCTTCGCCTTCGTCATGCGCAGCCTGGGCGAACCGACGGTGGCGAGTGCGGACATGGACCGCCGGCTGGTCAAGCGGGCGGTGCCGCTGCGGCGATAAGGGGGGCGGTGAGGGGCTAACTTACTCTCAGCCCCTTATCCTCACCCGCGGGCGCGTTCGATCTCCACGCCGACACTGGCAGCGTCGGGGAACACGTCCAGCTTTTCCACCCGGACCTTGGCCATCGTCACCCGCGCGTCGGCAAGGCAGCGCTCGGCGATGCGTTCGGCCAGCGTTTCCACCAGCGTGACATGGCCCTGGGTGACGACGCCCTTGACGATGGTCGCCATGTCCTCGCCGGTGACGCCGGGGGCGATCACCTCAAGGTCCAGGTTCAGGCGGATGCGCTGGGACTTTAGCCGTTCATGGGCATAGACGCCGATCAGCGCGTCCATCACCAGATCACGGACGAAACAACGGGTGGACAGCACCGCCGGGGCCGAGCGCGGCACCGGGGCGGTAACGGTGGCGAAGAGCTTGTTCATGGGCGACAGCCCTAACACGGCAACGCCACCGCTGCCAAGCAACCGTCCCCGGTGGCGCCTATGTCAGACGGACAGGTCTGGGACGGACTCAGTGCATTTCCGAACGGATGCGCTCGCGCAGCACGTCGATCGGGCGCAGATCCTCGCCCTCCTCGTAATGCCAGAAGGTCCAGCCGTTGCAGGCCGGCAGCCCGGCCATCGCCGCACCCACCTGATGGATCGAGCCGCGATGGTCGCCGCGCGGGCCGGAACCGATCAGCGTGCCGTCGGCGCGCACGCGGGCGGCGACGCGGCGGCGCTGGTCGAACAGGGTCGAGCCGGGGCGCAGCAGCCCGCGCTCCACCACCCAGCCGAAGGGGATGCGCGGTGCGGCGCGCTTCGGCGGGGTGTCGAGGATCGCCGCCTCCGGCGCTTCCTCCACCGCGTCGATGCGGGCCTGGGCGGCCTTGACGTAGGTGTCGTCGCGCTCCAGCCCGATCCATTTGCGGCCCAGCCGCTTGGCGACCGCACCGGTGGTGCCGGTGCCGAAGAAGGGATCCAGCACGACGTCGCCGGGGCGGGACGAGGACAGGATCACCCGGTACAGCAGCGATTCCGGCTTCTGCGTCGGGTGGGTCTTCTTGCCCTCCTCGTCGCGCAGGCGCTCGCCGCCGCTGCAGATCGGCAGCAGCCAGTCGCTGCGCATCTGAAGATCCTCGTTGAGGCTCTTCATCGCGTCGTAATTGAAGCGATAGCGCGCATCCTTGTCGCGGGCCGCCCAGATCATCGTCTCGTGGGCATTGGCGAAGCGGGTGCCGCGGAAGTTCGGCATCGGATTGGTCTTGCGCCAGACGATGTCGTTCAGAATCCAGAAGCCCAGATTCTGCAAGGTGGCGCCGACGCGGAAGATGTTGTGGTAGCTGCCGATCACCCACAGCGAGCCTTCCGGCTTCAGGATGCGGCGGGCCGCCGCCATCCAGTCCTGGGTGAAGCGGTCATAGGCTTCGAAATCGTCGAACTTGTCCCACTCGTCATCCACCCCGGCGACGCGGGTGTGGTTCGGCCGCAGCAGCTCACCCCCCAACTGCAAGTTGTAGGGCGGATCGGCGAAGACGAGATCGACCGACGCGGGCGGCAGATCGTTCATGAGAGCGATGCAATCGCCGACCAGGATACGGTTTTCAGGGAGCATGATGCGACCGGCAAAGAACTGAGACTCGGCCGGACAATGAGTCGCGGCCGAGTCGCCGTCAACAGCTTTCTTTGCCAAGTGACGACGGCTCAGCCGCTTAGCGCCTTTTGGCGTTTCACTGGTGCAAAACTGACTCGGTGATGCGGCGTGACACCATGGCGGGTCAATGCTTCCAGATGCTCGGGTGTCGGATAGCCGGCGTTTCGGTCCCATCCATAGTGTGGATACTGGACCGACAACCGCAACATCTCGCTGTCGCGCGCCACTTTAGCGAGAATAGAGGCGGCGGCGATGGACTGGCTGCGGCTGTCGCCCTTGACGACCGCCACCCGCTCGCACGCGATGTCCGGGGTGAATTTGCCGTCGATCAGCGCCGCGTCGGGAGCCGGGCCGGGCAGCGCCTGATAGGCCCGCTTCATCGCCAGCAGCGTCGCCTTGTGGATGTTCAGCTCGTCGATCTCCGCGGCCGACGCCTCGGCGATGGCGAAGGCCAACGCATGAGTCCGGATCGCCGGCTCGATCTCCTCGCGCAGGCGGCGGGTGACGGCCTTGCTGTCGTCGATTTGCGCGGCGATCTCCGGCGGCAGCCCTTCGGGCGGCAGGACCACTGCGGCGGCAACCACCGGGCCGCAGAGCGGGCCGCGCCCCACTTCGTCGATGCCACAGACGCGGCGGCCGGGGCCGAAGCCGGCCTCCAGCGACAGGTCGGGGCGCTGCCGGGGGACGGCGGCTTTGCGGGGCGCTTTGGCAGGCATGGGCGGGCAGCCTTCCGGGCAGCAGGGGAATACGGATCGGGATGGGGCCGCTTGATAACCGGGCGGGAGTCCCGGCGCAAGACCGGGCCGGTTGGCAGCCATTCGCGTCAACCAGCCTCTTGAGAAGCGGCGCATGGCTGCGCTATGGATGCGCCCCGCAAAGCCGGACCACGCCATCACCTGAAGAGCAGGCCATGACCGACACCATCCAGACCGCCGCCGACTGCCCCTGCCGTTCCGGCAAGCCGCTGGACGCCTGCTGCGGACCCTATCTGGCCGGCATGCCCGCCCCGACGGCGGAGGCGCTGATGCGCTCGCGCTATTCCGCCTTCGCCACCGGCAACATCGATTACCTGCACGACACGCTGCTGCCCAGCACCCGCGACGACTTCAACCGCGAAGAGATCGAGACCTGGGCGAAGAACAGCGTGTGGACCGGCGTGGAGATCCGCTCGACCGAGGCCGGCCAGCCCGGCGACAGCGAGGGGATCGTGGAGTTCGTCGCCCGTTTCAGCATGAACGGCAAGCCGATGACCCACCACGAGACCAGCCGCTTCACCCACCAGGACGGCCGCTGGTACTATGTGGACGGCCAGCTGGGCGCCCGCCCGCGCAGCGGCCCCAAGGTCGGCCGCAACGACCCCTGCCCCTGCGGCAGCGGCAAGAAGTACAAGAAGTGCCACGGCGCCTGACCGGCTCCCACATTGAGTCGCGGCTGAGTCGTCACGCTGCACCTGCACAAAATACGGCCAAATTGCTCCGCTCCGCCTGCCCCACAGGCGGCGGCGGTGCTTTTGTTGTGCGCGTATGGGGAAAATTCGCAATCCTGATTGAATTATGGGTCGGAACCGATCATCCTTCGCTCGCCCTGTTCCGGGTCTCCCTCTTTGGTTCTTGCCGGGGCGGGGTTTAACACGACAGATGAGACGATACTGATGTTCGACCGTCCGCAGCGCTCTTCCTTCCGCGCTCCTGAAATCACCCAGCGCGACATCCGCGCCACCGTCAAGTGGTTCAACGCCACCAAGGGCTTCGGCTTCGTCACCCCTGACGATGGCTCGCCCGACGCTTTCCTGCACTCCACGGTTCTGCAGTTCTGCGGACACGACAGCCTGCCCGAAGGCGCCACCATCACCTGCGACCTGTCGCGCGGCCCGAAGGGCCCGCAGGTCGCCACCATCCACGCGGTCGACACCTCGACCGCCGCTCCGAGCCGTCCGTCGCGCGCCCCGCGCGAGCGTGACAGCTGGGGCAACGACGGCGGCTACGGCGGCGGCAACAGCTACGGCGGCAGCCGCGGCGGCTACGGCGCCGACAGCTATGGCGATTCGGACAGCGGCGAAGTCGTCGACGGCACGGTGAAGTGGTTCAACGTGTCGAAGGGCTTCGGCTTCATCGCCCCGTCCACCGGCGGCAAGGACATCTTCGTGCACATCCGTGCGCTGGAGCGGTCGGGCATCAACGGCCTGGACGACGGTGCGCAGGTTCGCGTCACCATCCGCCAGGGCGCCAAGGGCCCCGAGGCTCAGCGCATCGAGATGGCCTGATCTCTCATCGGTCGTTGTGATGTGAAAAAGCCCCCGCTCCACCGGAGCGGGGGCTTTTTCATTGCCGATTTCCACTCACTCCAGATGGTCCAGCGGCAGGCGGGTCTCGAACTTCACCTCCTTCAGGGTGACGCTCGATTTGACGTGCGACACCGCGGGGATGGAGAAGATGCGCTCGCTGAGGAAGCGGCCGTAATCCTCGGTGGTCGGCACGACGATACGCAGCAGATAGTCGGCGTCGCCGGTGACGGCGAAGCATTCCAGCACCTCCGGCATGCCGGCGATGGCGGTTTCGAACTGTTCGACCGCATTCTCCTTGTGGCGTTCCAGGGTGACATGGGCGAAGACGCATTCGCCCAGCCCCAGCTTGCGCGGGTCGAGTTGCACCGTGTAGCGGCGGATGACGCCGATGTCCTCCATCGACCGCACCCGGCGCCAGCAGGGGGAGGCTGACAGGCCGACGGTGTCGCCCAGCTCCTGCATGGTCAGGCGGGCGTTCTCCTGCAGGGCCGCCAGGATACCCTTCTCATGCCGGTCGAGCTTGATCGCCGCCATTGGCGCCTTCTCCGTCCATCCAATCGTTGCATCTGCAAACATAAGCAGAGCCACCGGCCGGTGCGAGCCCTTCCGTGCAACCAATCCCCCCTTCCGGGTGTTGGCCCGGTGGTGGGTGCGGATCGGCAGGCACGAGGAGGACAAGCGTGTTCGATTGGATCGTCGGTATGGTGGAGCAGACGGGCTATCTCGGCGTCGCTCTGCTGATGTTCGCGGAGAATCTGTTTCCCCCCATCCCGTCGGAGCTGATCCTGCCGCTGGCCGGCTTCACCGCCGCGCGCGGCGACCTCGGCCTGCCGATGATCATCGTCTCGGGCACGGCGGGCGCCGTGCTGGGGGCGCTGTTCTGGTACGGGATCGGCCGCTGGGTCGGCAGCAGCCGGCTGAAGCAGTGGGCCGCCCGCCATGGCCGCTGGCTGACCATCGCGCCGGAGGAGGTGGACGAGGCCGCCGCCCATTTCCGCGAGCATGGCGGCCGGGCGGTGCTGATCGGCCGGATGATCCCGGCGGTGCGCACGCTGATCTCGATCCCCGCCGGGGTGTCGAACATGGCGCTGACGCCCTTCCTGCTCTACACCACCATCGGCACCGTGATCTGGACGAGCTTCCTCGCCACCGCCGGCTATCTGCTGGAGGACCGCTATCAGCAGGTCGCCGGCTGGCTGAACCCGGTCTCCAACATCGTCGCCGCCGTGGTCGCCCTCTGGTACGTCTACCGCGTCGCCACCTTCGGCCGGCGGACGAGCCAGCAGCCCGCGGAATAAAGCCCAAGCCCTTTTCCACCCAGAGGAAAAGCTCCCCGTCCCGGCTGGACGGTCCGGCTCTCCCCATGCTCTGACTGGCTTGTCCGACCGCCAGCGGGAGCCGATTCCATGAGCCAAACCCCGACCATCATCCTCGTCCATGGCGCCTTCGCCGACGGCTCCTCCTGGGGCCGGGTGATCCCCCGCTTGCAGGCGGAAGGCTTCGCGGCGGTCGCGGTGCAGAACCCGCTGGTCTCGCTGGAGGACGATGTCGCCCATGTCCAGCGCGCCATCGACCGGAGCAAGGGGCCGGTGGTGCTGGTCGGCCATTCCTGGGGCGGTGCCGTCGTCACCCAGATCGGTGAGCAGGAGCGGGTGAAGTCCCTGGTCTACATCGCCGCCTTCGCCCCCGATGCCGGGCAGTCACCGAACGACACGCTGAAGCCCTTCCCGCCGTCGGCCGGGCTGACAGGAGTGTCGGTGGACAAGGGCCGCTTCCTGACCCTGACGCTGGAGGGTATGGCCCGCAACTTCGCCCAGGATCTGCCGGCGGAGGACGCTGCCCTGCTGGCCGCCACCCAGGGGCCGGTAGCGGCGGCCTGCTTCGCCACCAAGGTCAGCGCCGCCGCCTGGAAGACCAAGCCCTCCTGGTATGTCGTCGCCAGCCAGGACCGCATGCTGCCGCCGGACTTCCTGCGCGCCACCGCGTCGCGCATCGGTGCCCGGACGGTGGAGGTCGACAGCGGTCATGCTCCCCACCTGTCGCGCCCGGATGCAGTGGCGGCGGTGATCGTCGAGGCGGCCCGCACTGCCTAGATCGGATCGCGTAAAATCGGAATCGATTTGAAGCGTGAATCCGATCGTCAAACAGAAAGCTATAGCGCCGTGCGTTTAATATGAAACGCACGGCGCTATAGCTATGGGCTACTGTCGCCCGGCGGAACCAGCCGGAACGCCAATCCGTCGCAAACCAGTTCAGTAGGTGAAGATCGCCGCCAGTTCGAAGACAGTGCTGTCCTTGTTGCCCCGCAGAAGCTGCTTGCCGCCGTCCCCGGCGAAGAACTGGCCGACCGCCGCCGAGACCAGCAGGTTGGGCGTCGCCGCCCAGTCGGCCGCGAGGTTGATCTCGTTGCCGACATGGCCGCTGGTGATGCCGGCCGGCTTGCGGTCGAAGCGGAAGTCGTACAGCAGGGCGGTCAGCGTCAGCGTCTCGGTCGGTTGGACGGCGAACTGGACATTGTGGACCTTCACGTTGCTGTTGGAGGTTGGGAAATACTGGCCGTTGATCTCGCCCTGAAGCCAGCTGCCCCAGCGCGGCGCGCCCAGATGGAGCGGGTCGAACCCTTCGCTCTTGGCCGTTCCCGGATTGTCGCCGCTGAACTGGCTGTAGCGATAGCTGGCGCGCGGCGTCCAGGTCACATCAGTGAAGGTATACGCGGCCTCGCCATACCAGGCGGAGGCATCCAGCTGGACACCGGCGCGGCTGTTGTGCTCCTTCACATATTCCGACGACAGGGTCAGGCCGGGAACCGACGGAATGGTGAGCCCGAGGGCACGCAGGTTGTAGATGTCCATGCCCTTGCGGGTCGGCAGGTTCGACTGGTCGATGCGCATATAGGAAGCGCCGAGCGAGCTTTTGCCTTCCGCCCCGCCCTCCGCTCCGAAGCGCCATTCCAGATTGCCGCCATAGATGATGTCGGTGTTGCTGTTCCTGTCGCTCTTCAGACGGAACAGGTCGGCATGGACCGGTGCGATGTCGAACTTGGCGACGGCGGTGCCGGTGTTCCAGCCACGGCGCGGCCCCAGCCAGTAGGTGCCCTGCCGCTGCGAATCCAGCGTGCCGTCGCCGATGATGAAGCTGTCGCCGATCACGAAGTTCTGCCGGCCATAGGCGAGATCGACGGCGTCCTTGCCCAGGCTGGACAGCAGATCGCCGCTCTTCCAGCCGACATAGAGGTTGTCGAGGTCGGTGCGGCCCTGGCGGCCCTGGGTGAAGCCGCCGGCATCGCCGTCGCCGCCCGTCCCGCTCGACACCGCACGCACGCCGCTGTAGAGGGTTCCGGCGCCTTCGGTCACATAGGTCAGCTTCAGGCTGGGGGCGATGTAGCCTTCGGCCCAGTTGCGATCCTTCTGCACCTTGCCGTCCGGTGTGACCACGCCGGCGCCGAGATTGGCGTTCCTGACGCTGATGGCGCCGAGGCCGGCGGTCAGGCCGCCTTCCAGCGTGACTCCGTTCTGCTCATGGAGCGTCACGTCGGCATGTGCGGCGGCGGTCAGCGCCAGCAAAACGGTGCCGGCAAGGCAGACCGACGTGAAAGGGCGCGCACCGGTCCGTGGCGCGACGCGCAGGGCGTTGCACATGAAGCACTCTCCGTTCGTGATGTCTTGATTTTTTGCGCCGGTTCGGGCGGAACGGCTTGCTCCGCCCCCGGACTTGGGTGTGGACGGTTCAAGCACCTGCGCCTGAACCGTCACTCACACGTAGAAACTAGGCTTTTGATTCTCCGTGTGATTCACGCTTCAAGCGATTCCGCTTGAACCGATCACACTTTAGGGTCAGGGCAAAACTCAGCCCCCGACCACGCCCTTGATCTCGACGAATTCGGCCAGACCGAACTCGGCATATTCGCGCCCGTTGCCCGACTGGCCGTAACCGCCGAAGGGCACGGCCGCCGACCAGGGCGGATCGTTGACATAGATGGTGCCGGCGCGCAGCCGCCGGGCCACCGCCGCGCCATGGGCCGGGTCGCCGGACTGCACATAGCCGGCCAGCCCATAGACGGTGTCGTTGGCGATGCGGATCGCCTCTTCCTCGTCCTTGTAGGTGATGATCGACAGCACCGGGCCGAAGATCTCCTCGCGCGCGATGGTCATCTCGGGCGTGACGCGGCCGAAGACGGTCGGACGGACGAAATAGCCGCGCTCCAGCCCCTCCGGCCGGCCGGGGCCGCCGGCCAGCAGTTCCGCACCTTCGGCGATGCCGGTTCCGATCAGGCTCTGGATCTTGCGGAACTGGTTGCCGTTCGACACCGGGCCATGGGTGGTCGCCGGGTCGAGCGGGTCGCCGACCACCGCCTTCGCCGCCGCCTGTTTCGCCAGTTCGGCCACCTGCTCATAAAGCGCTTCCGGCACCAGCATGCGGGTCGGCGCGTTGCAGGACTGGCCGCTGTTGCCGAAGCAGCGCTCGACACCGCGGGTCACCGCCCTGGCAAGGTCGGCGTCGGCCAGGATGATGTTGGGCGACTTGCCGCCCAGCTCCTGGGTAACGCGCTTGACGGTGTCGGCCGCCATCTTCGCCACCGCGATTCCGGCCCGGGTCGAGCCGGTAAAGGATACCATGTCGATGTCCGGATGGGCGGAGATCGCCTGCCCGACCTCCGGCCCGTCGCCATGGACCAGATTGAACACGCCGGCCGGCACGCCGGCCTCGTGGATCACCTCGGCGAACAGGGCGGCGCTCAGGGAAGCCAGCTCGCTGGGCTTCAGCACCATGGTGCAGCCGGCGGCGATCGCCGGCCCCACCTTGCAGGTGATCTGGTTGATCGGCCAGTTCCACGGAGTGATCAGACCGACGACGCCGACCGGCTCGCGCAGGATGCGCTGGAAACCGCGATCCTCCTCGAAGGGGAAGCTGCGGGCGGTCTCGATGGCCTGGGCCAGATGGGCGACGCCGATGCCGGCCTGAACCTGGCAGGCGAAGCCCTGGGGTGCCCCCATCTCCTGCCGGATCGCGTCGCCGAACTCCTCGATGCGGCGCTTGTAGACAGCGAGGATGGCGGACAGCAAGTCGATGCGCTCGGCCGGCGTGGTCCGGGAGAAGCTGTCGAAGGCCGTCCGGGCCGCCGCCACCGCGCGGTCGACATCGGCCGAGGTGCCGAGCGCCACCTGGGCGACCGCCGTTTCCGTCGCCGGATTGATCACATCGATCAGACGGGAGCCTTGCGGCTGCACCCACTGTCCGCCGATGTAGAACCGGGTGGTATCAACCATGATCGTCATCCATGAGAAAGGGAACTTGAGGGGGTCTGGATCGTCCCCGCTTTCGCCAGGGCCCGGGAGCGGGCCCGGGCGAAGGCGGCGGCGGACAGCAGCAGGATGATGCCGCCCTCGGTGGCGACGGCCCCATAGCCGCCGAGGAAGTCGATGGTGTAGCCGGCCAGCATGGGACCCAGCGCCGCACCGCCGCCGATGATCATATTCGACAGGATCACCATGTTGCCATCATCGTCGCTGTCGGCCAGCGAGGCCAGCAGGAGCGGCAGCAGGAACGACCACAGCACCTGGAGGAGGACGATCACGCCGGCGAAGACCAGATGGTCGGCGACCAGTTCGATCACCCCCAGGCAGAGCACCAGCAGCAGGTAGCTGGCGAGGACGAAGCGGTTGTGATGGGCCTTGCCGCCGACATGGGAGGCGAGAATGGAGCCCAGGATGCCGGCCGTCATCGCCAGCGACGACAGCATGCCGATCCCGGCATCGGTGAAGCCCAGTTCGGCCCCCGGAATGCCGACGAAGGCCCAGGCGCCGCCGACCGCGACGTAGAAGCCGAAGATCGCCACCAGCGTCCAGCGCGCCGCCTTCAGATTGTGCCGCTCGCCGCCGCCGTTCAGGGACGGCAGCAGACCGCGGCCAAAACCGCCGATGACCGCCAGCGACAGCAGCGCCGCCGCCGCGAGGCAGCCATAGACGCCGCCGATGCCGGTGCGGACGAACAGGTCGGGCAGATAGAGCAGTCCGACCGCCGCCGCCACCGTCTGGCCGCCGCTCCAGTAGGCGAAGGCTTTCGGCGGGTTGGCCGAACGGGCGGCCGACACCAGCGCCACCACCGACAGGACGCCGCCGGCCGCACCGGCGACGATGCGCGCCGGCAGGAACAGATCCACCGAGGTGAACAGCGCCGAGGCGACGTTGGCGAGGATGAAGAGGATGGTCGCCAGCAGGGCGACGATGCGCGGCGACAGGATGCGCAGCAGCCTCATGGCAGGGAAGGAGACCAGCGAGGCGCCGGCCAGTTCGCATCCCATGATCAGGCCGATGGTCCCGGCCGACCAGTCGAGCTGGCCGGCCATCTGGCCGGTGACCACCGGCGAGACGAGGAAGCTGTAGGGGCCGACGATGCCGAACAACGTGATGGCGGCGGTCGACAGCGCGCTGTCGGCGGGTTGGGCGCCGTCCTGCGGCGCTCCGGAATCGATGGACATGAGGCGGCACTCTCTCGATGGGGGAGTCGGTGCACCGGGGCTCCGGCCGCAGCCGGAGAACCCGGATGCTGCGAGGCGGCATGATCAGAGGCCGATGGCGGTCCGGCGGCCAGGAAGCCGCGATGGATCGCGCCGTCAGCGGATCGCCGAACGCAGTCCGGGAAGGCTGCATGCCGGTCCGGCCCGAAGGTTCCGCGCAATCGGGAGAGGAGTGATGGCCGCGAAAGACCGAAGGGTCGAAGACCTCATGATGTGTCTCCCAAAAACTGTCTGCTCAGCTGCCTGTTCAGTGGCATTCGCTGCCGCCCGGACGCTCATGATCGCGGCCGGGCCGGAATGACCTTTGCTGTCGTTTCGTCCGCCGGATCGTTGTCCGGGAACGGGGACTCCCCACCCCGAAGGACAGGATAGGCCCGGATGCGAAGCGGCGCGACCGCCCCGTCATTTCAGTCGAAAAAGAGTCCGGAGGCCCGTCGAACCGGGGGCTCCGTAAAAATCTGGTCGTTTGACCAAATCGTTTGACCAACATGCAGATGGGGTGCTATCGGTGTCAAGCGAAACATGAACAAAAAATGGCGCCGCCCGGTGTTCGGGCAGGACGCGCATCCCCCAGCAGATTTGGGGAGCTGACAGGCAGGCGGCCCGGAGACGGGCGGATCGACAAGGGATTCACGATCATGACTGACGAGAGGACTGGAACGCCGGCTCCCTGGCAGATGGACGCCACGGATCTCGCCGCCCGGATCGCCCGGCGGGAGCTGTCCGCACTCGACGCGGCGCGGAGTTGTCTGGAGCGGCTGGACGCCGTCAACCCGGCGATCAACGCCATGGTGGGCGACCTCGGCGCCGGCGCGCTGGAGGAGGCCGGGCGGGCGGACCGGCGGGCCGAGGCTGGCGAACCGCTTGCTCCGCTGCACGGGGTGCCGGTCACCACCAAGATCAACGTCGATCAGGCCGGCGTCGCCACCACCAACGGCGTTGCCGCCTTCACCGGCCTGATCGCCGAGGCCGACAGCCCGCCGGTCGCCAACTGGCGCAAGGCCGGCGCCGTCTTCATCGGCCGGACCAATGCGCCGCCCTTCTCCGTGCGCTGGTTCACCGACAACGAGCCGCATGGCCTGACCCTCAACCCCTGGGATCCCGCCCGCAATGTCGGCGGGTCCAGCGGCGGAGCCGCCGCCGCGGTCGCCACCGGCATCGGCCCTCTGGCCCATGGCAACGATCTGGCCGGCTCCGCCCGGCTGCCTGCCAGCGCCTGCGGCATCTACGGCATGCGCCCGACCACCGGCCGGGTCCCTGCCTTCAATCCGACCGGCAAGGGCGAACGCTCCCTCTGTCTGCAGATCGGCTCGTCCCAGGGCGTCCTGGCACGCTCGGTACGCGACATCCGCCTGGGGCTGGAGACGATGGCGGTGCGCGATCCGCGGGATCCGCTGTGGGTGCCGGCGCCGCTGGCGATGGAGGGCGACGACGCCAGGGTCCGCGTCGCCCTGTTCACCGGGGCGCCGGACTATGCCATCGACCCGACCGTTCGCGACGTGCTGCGGCTGGCCGGCGACTGGCTGAGCAACGCCGGATACACGGTGGAGGAAGCCGCACCGCCCAGCTTCGCCGAGATCGCCCGGCTATGGATGGCGATGCTGGGCACCGAGATGCAGGGCCCGGCGATGCAGCAGGCGATGGCGCTCGCCGACGAGCCGCTACGCCGGTCGCAGGCGCTGACCGCCGGCCTGTCGCCCCGCCTGTCGGCCGAGGAGATGCTGGCCGCCTTCACCGCCCGCGCCACCTATCAGCGCGCGTGGCAGCTGTTCTTCGAGCAGTATCCGCTGCTGCTGATGCCGACGGCCTGGGCCCTGCCCTTCCCCGTCGGCTACGACACCGTCGGCGAAAGCGAGGCGCTGGAGGTCCTGCGGGCGCACAGCCCCTGTTGCGTCACGGCCTTCCTCGGCGTTCCGGCGATCTCCGTCCCGGTGGTGCGCGCGCCACTGCCGGTCGGTATCCAGCTGGTGGGCGCCCGGTTCCGCGACGGCCTGTGCCTGACCGCCGCCGAGGCGCTTGGGCAACGCATTGGTCCGATCCTGCCGATCGACCCGAAGGGATGAAGCGCATCCCGATAAATCCTGGCACGAACTAGTCATTTGACCTAGTTTCGGTTCCCTGCCGGCCGACCGCGCCGGAATGTCCGGTCCTGCGCGCGTTTCCCGTGTGCGGCCCGCGTCGACCCAAGGAGGAAACCGAAGGTGTTACGGAGAGCGAAGAGTGAGGCCAAGCGCGAAACCATCCTGCAGGCGGCGATCGCCGTCATCGCCAAGGAGGGCGTGCATGGCGCCACCACGCGCAAGATCGCGGCGGAAGCGGGAATCAATCTCGCGACCCTGCATTACCAGTTCGAAAGCAAGGAAACGATCCTGCTCAGCGTGCTCGGTCATCTGACCGCGCGCTATCGGCAGGAACTGGACATGACCTTTTCCAGGCCGGAGCCCTTGCGGGACCGGATCGACCATCTGCTGACCTTCATCTGGGGCGAGGTTCAGCGCGCACCGGAAGAACAGCTGACGCTCTACGACCTCACGCTCTACGCCCTGACGACCGCCGGGTCGGAATGGATGGGGAAGAAGAAGTACGAGGAGCTTCTGCTGCTGTACCGGGATGCGCTCGCCTCTTCCACCGAGATCACGACCGGCTCACTGGACATCGACCTCGACGCCCTGGCGAATTTCATCTTCACCGGTTTCGTCGGCACCGTCCTCCAGTGGCTCGCCACCGCCAACACGCCGCGGGCCCGCCAGCAAATCCAGAATCTGATCGTCGCGGCCCAACGCATGCATCTCTGACAACCCGCGAACCCTTCGGAGACACCATGGGCAACACCCCGATCCACACCGCTTCCCGCCAAACATCCCCTGGTCACGTCGCCGTCATCGGCGCGGGCTTCGCCGGACTGACCGCCGCCCGCGCCCTGAAGGCCGCCGGGCACCGCGTCACCGTCCTGGAAGCCCGCGACCGGGTCGGCGGACGCATCAACACCAAGGTGGCGCAGGACGGCACGCCGGTGGATGTCGGCGGCCAGTGGATCGGTCCGGGCCAGAATCGCGTGATCGCGCTGGCCGAGGAGCTGGGGGTCGAGACCTTCCCCTCCTACGAGGCGGGGGAGAATCTCTGCCTTTACGGGGGCAAGCTGATGCGCTTCGCCGGGCTGCTGCCGCCGCACGAGCCGGCCGGCCTCGCCGATGCCGAGGCGATCTTCGGCGCCCTCGACACGCTGGCGGCGACCGCCGACACCGAGCGCCCATGGGAGACACCCAATGCCAACGAGCTGGACGGCATCACCTTCGAACAGTGGATCGTCCGCACCGCCAACACGCCGGAGGCCGCCTTCTGGATGCGCTTCCTGGCCAATTCGGTGCTGGCGGCCGATGCCCGCGAACTGTCGATGCTGCATGTGATGGTCTACATCAAGGCCGGCGGCGGGCTGGCCAGCCTGATCAGCATGTCCGGCGGCGCGCAGGAGCGGCGCTTCACCCATGGCGCCCAGCATCTGGCCGAGCGGCTGGCCGACAGCCTGCGCGACGACATCCGCTTCAACTGTCCGGTCACCGCCATCATCCAGGACGGGAGCGGCGTCACCATGGAGCATGCCGGCGGCACTCTGCGGGCAGACCGCGTCATTGTCACCCTGCCCCCGGCGCTCGCCGGCCGCCTGCGCTACAGCCCTGCCCTGCCCGGCCAGCGCGACCACCTGACCCAGCGCATGCCGATGGGGGCCTGCATCAAGATCCAGTGCTTTTACGACACGCCCTTCTGGCGCGAGGACGGGCTGTCGGGCATGGCGGTCAACCAGGACGGCCCGATCAGCCTGACCTACGACAACTCGCCGGCGTCCGGCCTGCCCGGCGTCCTGGTCTGCTTCATCGAGGGCGACGACGCCAAGGACTGGACCGGCCGCAACGCCGGGGAGCGGCGGGCCGCCGTGCTCGACGCCCTGGCGCGGCTGTTCGGCCCGCGTGCGCTGGAGGTGCGGGAGTTCATCGAGCAGTCCTGGCTGGAGGAGGAATATTCGCGTGGTGGCTATGCCGGCTTCATGATCCCCGGCGTCTGGACCCGGCTAGGCCCGGCGCTGACCGCCCCCTGCGGCCGCATCCACTGGGCCGGCACGGAGACCGCCAGCCGCTGGGCCGGCTACATGGACGGCGCCATCCGGTCCGGCGAGCGCGTCGCCGCCGAGATCCAGACCGCCCTGGCGACGGCCTGACGGCAGGAATGGGAGATCACGACATGGTGGACAGCGCGAAACTGGCGCGCCTGCGCGAACGCTACGGCAACGCCTCTCCGGCCGACTTCTTCGATCCGCAGTTCCGGCAGGTTGCCGAAGCGGTCTTCCGCGGGGCCGAGGCGCCGCGCCAGCCCTATTGCGATGCCGGCACCCTGCTGGATGCGCCGCTGCGCACCGATCTGGCGGCTCTGCCGGATTTCGGCGGCATCGACATCGCCCTGGTCGGGGTGCCGCTCGACCTCGGCGTGACCAACCGGGCCGGCTCCCGCTTCGGGCCGCGGGCACTGCGCAACACCGACCGCATCGGCCCCTACGATCATGTGCTGAAGCTGGCGCCGGCCACCCTGGTGGAGATCGCCGACATCGGCGACGTCCCCTTCGCCAACTATCTCAGCCACGACAGCTGCCATCACGACATCCAGGCCTTCTATGCCCGACTGGCGGAGGCCGGTGTCATCCCGCTGTCGGTCGGCGGCGACCATTCCATCACCGGCTCGATCCTGAAAAGCCTGGGCCGCAACCGCCCGGTCGGACTGGTGCATTTCGACGCCCATTGCGATACCAGCGGGGTCGGCGACGGCGCCCGCTTCCACCACAGCGGTCCCTTCCGCACCGCCGTTCTCGACGGCGTGCTGGATCCGGACCGCAGCATCCAGATCGGCATCCGCGGCAGCGCCGAGTTCTTCTGGGAATTCTCCTACGAGTCCGGCATGACCGTGCTGCATGCCGAAGACGTCGAGGAAATGGGCGTCAAGGCGGTGATCGCCAAAGCCCGCGAGGTGGTGGGCGACGGCCCGGTCTACGTCTCCTTCGACGTCGACTGCCTCGATCCGGTCTATGCGCCCGGCACCGGCACGCCGGAGGTGGGCGGCCTGACCTCGCGCGAGGCGCTGGCGATCCTGCGCGGCCTGGATGGGCTGGATGTGGTCGGTGCCGACGTGGTGGAGGTGGCGCCGCAATACGACCCCACCAGCAACACCGCCCAGGTCGGCGCGCAGATCCTGTTCGAGGAACTGTGCCTCGCCACCCGTGCCCTGCGGAACCGCCGGCAGGCGCGCTGATCGTTGCCGAGGACCCTGACCGGCCGGGGATGCTGCCGCGGCCGGTCAATATTCCGCCAAAGGCGACGCCATGGCTTCACAACTTGTCCGATTGCCGGCCATCCCGCCAGAGTGAAACGATGGACGCACCGTCGCCGGCCAAGGATGGCTCCGCACCGTCCGGCAATCCGCCCACCTTCGCGGGCCGCAGTTTATCCGGTTTCATCGACAGGTAGCGGACACAACTCACGCGCAGGAAGGATGCGAGGTTCTGGACGGCCCCATGGGCCTCCAGAACCTCGTCGTACAGCGACAGGATCAGGCGGTTCGTCGTCGTTCCCTGTTCCGCGGCGATGTCGGCGAGGACGTTCCAGAACAGGTTCTCCAACCGGATGCTGGTGACCATGCCGTGGATGCGCACCGACCGCGACCGTGCTTCGTACAGGATCGGATCGGTGTTGACGAAGATCTGGCACATTCGCCCGCCTTTCCTTGAAGGTGGTGTCAGGGACCGTGCTGTCAGGGACCGTAATGTCAGGTTTGGCCGAAGCCGATTCCGGCCCGACCAGTCTGCATCTTTCTGGCCGTCGTCCGCTGAATGCCGTGCTGGCTCAGCTTCCGGTACAGCGTGCTGCGCGAGATGCCCAGGACCGCGGCGGCATCCGACAGGTTTCCGCCGGTCGCCGCAATCACCTCCTCGATGGTCCGCTGTTCGGTCACCGTCAAGGCCATGGCCGCCGGAACCGCCGTCGGAGCCGCCAGCGGAACCGAGGTGATGGGGGTGGATGCCAGAACGGGCGGGACCGGAGAGCCGAGCAGAGGCCACCCCTCGCCCATCCCGCAGGCACAGGCGTCGCGCAGTTCGTCCGGAAGGTCGTCGACATCGATGCTTCCACTGGTGGACAGCAGGACCGCACGTTCGACCGCGTTGCGCAGCTCCCGGACATTGCCCGGCCAGTCGTAGCGTTGCAGCAGATCCAGTGCCGCCGCGGTGAAGCGGACAGGCGCCCGGCCATGCCGCTCCGCCAGCTGGGCATTGAAGTGGGAGATCAGGCGCGGCACGTCGCCATGCCGTTCCCGCAAAGGCGGCACCCGCAGTGCCGTCACGGCGAGGCGGTGATAGAGGTCGCGGCGGAACCGGCCGGCGGCAACCTCCTGCCGCAGGTTGCGGTTGGTCATGGCGAGCAGCCGCACCGACACCCGGCGCGGGACATTGTCGCCGATGCGGTACAGCACCCCCTCCTCCAGCACCCGCAGCAGGTAGGGCTGGAGATCGAGCGGCAGCTCGCCGATCTCGTCGAGGCAGAGCGTGCCGCCGTCCGCCAGTTCGAAGCGGCCGATCCGCCCCTCCGCCGCCGCACCGGTAAAGGCGCCGCGCACATAGCCGAACAGCTCGCTGCCCAGCATCTCGCGCGACACGGCGCCGCAATTGAACGGCACGAAGGGACCGCCGGCGACGGCGCTGTGGCCATGGACGGCGCGCGCGAACAGCTCCTTGCCGACGCCGGTCTCCCCTTCGATCAGGATGGGGACCGGCAGCGGCGCCAGACGCTCCCCCTGGCCGATCACCATGCGCAGGCTGTCACTGGCCCCGACGATGTCGGCGAAGCGGGAACGGGCATGGTCGGACTCGTCCGGCACCGCCCGGCGCCCGACCGAAGACCGGGCAGACGCCGCCGCGGGAATGACCAGCAGCGTCCCCCGCCGCTCGCCGTCCAGCATCAGCGGCCGGACCCAGTCGGAGGGAACCGGCAGCCGGCAGCCGGTTCCCTCCCCGGCCCCGCCTCCTACCCCGATCCCGGGGATGGGCAGCCTCGTCCCCCGGCTCAGCTGCGGCAGGTCGGATCCGAAACTGGCCTTCAACAGGTGCGCCGCCTTGCGGCTTGCATAGAGAAGGCGCCCGCGGGCATCCAGCGCGATCAGCCCCTCGCCGGCATATTTCTGGCTGTCCTCCAGGCAGGCTTCGAGCAGCCGCACATGCTCGGCCTCGGTCTGGCGGGCGAGGTTCCACTCCACCTGCCGGGCGGCGACGACGGCCAGCGCCAGGGCCTGCCCGCTGAAGCTCTGCTTCAAACCGGAGATGTCGAGCAGGCCGACGATGGACCCGTCGACGGGATCGTGGATCGGCGCTCCGGCGCAGCTCCATCCCTTGATGCCGGCGCAGTAATGTTCCGCCGCCTGGACCAGGACCGGCTGCCTGGAGGCGAGCGCCGTGCCGATGCCGTTGGTGCCGGCACAGGTCTCGCCCCACTGGCCGCCGCAGGCAAGGCTGATGTCGCGTGCCGAGGTCAGCGTCGCCCGGTCGCCGGCGGCATCCAGCACCACGCCGTTGGCGTCGGTGATCAGCATCACCGTCCGGGTTCCGGCCAGCAGATCCGCCGCCTCCGCCAGGGTCGCCGCCGCGGCCTGAAGCAAATCGCGGTTGTCTCGGCGCAGGGCCTCGATATGGTCGCTGCCCACCACCGGTGCGGCATCCGCCCGCGCATCGACCAGGAAACTCTGACAGCGCGCCCAGGATCGGATGACCACGTCGCGCACCGGCAGATTGTCGCGCCGCGAGCCGGAAACGAAGTCCTCCCACGCCTTCATCGTCACCGTTTCGCCGTCGCCCGGCGCGTGGAGCGTCAGATTGGACGAAGCAACGGCCAGACGGCCGATGCCGGCCCGTTCATTGGCCAACATAGTCCCTCCCTGCTTCCCGGCGTCTTCGCGGTTGCTTCCCGATGCGCCGCCCGATGCGCCGATTGTCCTTGGACAAGGGATGCGGAGACTCTCTCCGAAATCCTCCGCATCAAGGATTGTTTGTATAGAAAACCATAAGCCGAACCGAAGCGGGAGCGGTAGTAGCGGAATACTCTATGGCCTTTTTCCTGCCTTTCTCCCCGAAGGTGGAGGTGAGGTGTTGCGGCCGGGCGGGATCAGGTCCGCCCGTACCGCTCCATTCCGCCGCCGCGGGCCGGGCCGGCGGTGGGATCGACGTCATCGGGGATGTCGGCGATCAGGGTGTGGGTGGTCAGGACCAGCTTGGCGACCGATACCGCATTCAGCAAGGCCAGCGTGGTGACCTTGACCGGATCGATGATGCCGGCCGCGAACAGGTCGCCGAACCGGCCAGTGCGGGCATCGAAGCCGGAGCCATCGGGAAGCTCCGCGATCCGCGCGGCGACTCCGGCCCCATCCAGCCCGCCATTCTCGGCGATGCAGACCAGGGGCTGCACCATCGCCCGCTGCACCAGCTTTATCCCGGCGTGCTCGCCCTCCCCCACATCCGCAGCCAGCCGGTCGAGCAGCGGGGCGACGCGGGCAAGCGCGGTGCCGCCGCCGGGCACCACCCCCTCGGCCAGAGCCGCACGGGCGGCGGCGAGTGAATCCTCCAGAAGCTGGGCGGTGCGCTTCTGTTCCACCGGGGTGGCGCCGCCGACCTCGATCAGGGCGGTGCCGTGCGTCAGCTTCGCCAGCCGCTGGGACAGCTTGTCCCGCTCGATGTTGGGCGGCGCCTCCTCCCACTGGCGCTGGACAAGGGCGCGGCGGGCGGCCAGCGCGTCCGGATTGCCATGACCGCGCAGGAGGGTGGTACGGCCGGCGGACACCTCGATGCGGTCGGCGCCCCCCAGATCCTCCGCCGTCACGCCGTCGAGGCGCCCACCCAGATCGCGGGCGATCACGCGCCCGCCGGTCAGGATCGCGATGTCCTCCATCATCGCCTGACGCCAGTGGCCGAATTCCGGCGGATTGATCGCCACCACCGTGGCGCGCCCGTCGCGGCGCAGTTCCATCAATGCGGCCACCACCTCCGGCGCCACGTTGTCGGCCATGATCAGCAGCGGGCGGTGCCCGGCGGCGATGCGGTCGGCAAGGCGCAGGATCGGCGCAGGATCGGTGATCTTGTGGTCGGTCATCAGGATGTAGGGCCGCTCCAGCACCGCGGTCTGGCCGGTGGGCTCGGTCGCCATATGGTGGGACAGGAAACCGCGGTCCAGCACCATGCCCTCCAGCACATGCAGGGCGGTCGGCGCGCCCGGCTGGCCGTATTCAATGTCGATCACCCCTTCCATCCCGACCCGACGCAGGGCGTCCGCCACCAGCCGGCCGAGCGTCGGATCGGTCGCCGCGACGGTCGCCACCTGCTCCAGCCGGGCATGGCTTTCCAATGGCCGGGCCATCTGGCGCAGCCGGTCGACGACGAAGCCGCAGGCACGCTCCATACCCTCGACGAGTTCGACCGAACCATGTCCATCCGCCAGCACAGCGACGCCGTCCTGGATCAGCGCATCGGCCAGCACGGTGGCGGTGGTGGTCCCGTCGCCGGCCACGTCGTTGGTCTGCTTCGACACCTCGCGCACCACCTGGGCGCCCATATTCTCGAAGCGGCAGGGCAGTTCGATCTCGGCGGCGATGCTGACGCCGTCGCGGGAGATCATCGGCGTGCCGATGGGACGGTCGATGATCGCGTTCGTCCCCTTCGGCCCCAGCGTGCCGCGCACCGCCAGCGCCAGCTTGCCCACCCCGCGGGCAAGCGCAGCCCGCGCCTCGGCACGGTGCAGCATCATCTTCGGCATGGCGTCTGTCCCTCCCATTCTTGATTTTGCGGTTTTGAAAAAGAGGCGGAGCCCGCCGGACCTGAAGCAGGCCCCGCCTTCCCGAGATCACTCGTAGGCTAGCGCGTCATCCATGTTGCCGAAGAGGACGACGGTGTCCTCGTCGATCATGACCATGCGGCCATAGTGGGTGGAGGTGGAGATCTCGAAGATGTGCGGGGTCATCTCGCGGCCCAGCGCCTCGCCGATCTCGCTCATTTTGAACTCGATCTTGCCTTCGCCGTCGATGCGGATCATAGCCGGCAGGTAGGTGACGGTGATGCCGGGCTTGCTCTCCATCACCTCGGCGATGCAGCGCGCCTCGACGCTGTCATTCATCGTCACGCCGCATTGGTGGGAGATGGTGCCGTCCTGGGTGATGTCCTTCAGCGGCTTGAAAAGCTGCTGCACGGTGGTGACGCTCATGGTTTTCGTCCTCTTCTGGCGGAGATGCGGGAAGGATCACTCGGCAGCGGCGTCAGTGACCGCCGCGGCCTGCCCAACCTCGACCGGCGGCAGGGCCGGCAGGTCGGCATCGATGCCGATCTCGCGGCCGATGGCGGCGACACGGTCGCGCGCCCGCTCGAAGGCGTCCGCGAAGCTGGCCGTCTTGACCCGCGGCAGCGACCAAAGCGGCTGAAGCTGCAAGGCCGCCTTCACCGCCAGCCCGCCATGATGGGTGAACCAGCTTTGCAGCATGGTCCGGTTGTCCTCGCCATGAACCGGATCGCGCAGCAGCAGGGCGAACAGCTCCACCGCGTTGGCAAGGTTCCTCTCATAGTCGGCCTCCGCCGCCGAGATGACCGACGGGGTGGAAAAGTCGTTCTGCGCCGCGGCCACCTGCATGACGAAGCCGCTGCGGAACAGCTCGCCGACCAGCGGTTCGAAGACGAGGTTGACGGCGAAATACTGCTCCAGGAAATCGGTGGCGGCACGGATATGCTCCACCGCCTCGCGGCAGGGCTGCCAGATCGGGTCGTCCAGCCAGTGCGCCTTGCCGGCGTCGAGATCGAAACCGCCGATGTCACTGCCGACCTCGGCCAGATAGAGCGTCAGATCCTGGGCGAAGCGCAGCTTGTAGGAGGCGTTGGTCAGAATGGCGTTGTTGACCATCTGGGTATAGCCATAGCGCTGCGCCCGCATCAGCGCGGTGCCCAAGCCATACTCGGCATGCTTGAAGGCGCCGACATGGTTCTGGAGCACGGCGACCCAGGCCTTGTCGAAGCGCTGGGGCGCCCCGGCGCGCCGCGCGTTCTCCACGACGTTCTGGATCATGCCGACGATGGTGGACTGGCGCTGGTAATGGGTGCGTTCCCATTCCTGGTCGGGCGCGCGGAAGCCGTGCCAGTCCGCGCATTTCAACGCCGTCCAGTCCTTGGAATATGTGGGCGTGCCGTCGCCGAAGGAGATGATCCAGTTCTGGAGCAGATAGCGCTCCGGATCGGGCTGGACGTCGACGGTCACGTCCTCGTAATGGGTCGCCTTGCGGCCCTTCGGTTCGAAGTAGTTGTAGCGACGGCTGTCGGAGCCGGGAAAGACCTTGGCCCCGGCGGCGGCAGAGGCGGCTGTGGTTTCCTGCATGGTCATCGTCGTTCCTCCCGTGTTTGCACGAGCCCGTCTCAGCGGGTCGCGGGGGTGAATTTGTCGAAATAGACGCGCGCGGAATCGACGCCGGCCATTTGCAGGACCGGCAGCACCGCGTCGATCATAGGCGGCGGCCCGCAGGAGAAGACGTCGGCCTCCTCCACCTCATCCATCTCGGACAGGTGCCGGCGCAGCACCTCGTGGATGAAGCCGGTCTCGCCGGTCCAGCCATCGCCCTCCTCGGCATGCGACAGGGCGGGGATGAAGGCGAAGTCCGGCAGGCTGCGGGCGAACTCCTCGAACAGGTCGAGATGGAACAGGTCCCGCCGGCTGCGAGCGCCGTAGAAAAAGCGCACCGGCCGCGTCTCGCCGCTGGCGGCCTGATCGCGCAGGATCGACAGCAGCGGCGCCATGCCCGACCCGCCGCCGACCAGGATCATCGGCCCCTCCCGCCCCTCGCGGCGGAAACAGGTGCCGTAGGGGCCGCGGACGCTCACCCGGTCGCCGACCGAAAGGCCGCCGTCCAGTTGGCGCGAGAAGGCGCCGTCCGGGTATTTCTTGATGATGAACTCCAGCCGGCTGCCGTCCGCCGGCGGGTTGCCCATCGAGAAGGAGCGGGTCAGGCCGATGCCGGGCAGCGTGATGTCGACATACTGGCCGGCCCAGAACTTCATCGGCTGGTCGAGGTCCAGCGCGATGGCGACGATGTCGTGGGTCAGCGGCTCCACCGCCGCCAGCCGCGCATTGAAGTCCTTCACCGGGATGGAGCGGGACAGCAGATCCTCGTCATAGTTCAGCAGTTCCACCGCCACGTCGCTGTAGGCCAGCGAGCGGCACAGCAGGATGTGGTTGCTGTCACGTTCCGGATCGGAGAGTGCGAAGGTGGAGTATTTCAGCATCTCGACGTCGCCGTCGATCAGCAGGCATTTGCAGGCGGAGCATTGCCCCTCCTTGCAGCCATGCATCAGCGAGACGCCCTGGCGGAAGGCCGCGTCGAGGATGGTTTCCCCTTCCGCGACCTCCATTTCGATGCCGACCGGCTCCAGCCGCACCGTGTGGACGGCCGGGCTGTTCTGTAGCGCTTGTGCGGTCATGGTCTGTCGATCTCCGCGGTGATGTCCGCCTGTAAAGTCCGCAAGGGTTCCCGTTCCCCCTCTCCATCGGGAAAGGGGGGCGGGCCCGAGTGAATGGGCGGGGGATCAGACCCGGCGGATCTTGAAGCCCTTGCGGTATTCCTCGACATGCGCCTGCCGCTGTTGCGGCGTCATTTCGCGGAGCGCCAGCAGCGGGCTGCGGATGGTGTGGCCGCGCACATGGTCGAGCGTCCACATGTCCTTCTCCTCGAAGGACAGATGCGGCTGGGCGATCAGCGTCTTCCCGTCGGGACGGACGAAGCCCATGTCCTGGATGGCGTCGGCGAGATCCCAGCCGTCATAGACCTCCTCCCACTGGCGCCGGCCGGAGAAGCGGCCCATCGCCGGGGTCGGGCGGCCCTGGTATTCGGCGGCGAAGGCTTCCTTGTGGGTCCAGCGGTCGACCTCGGAGGCGTAGGTGAAAAGCTCCCCATCCACCTCGTCGATCGTGAAATCCTCACGGATCACGCAGGGCACCAGGCTCGACCAGCAGCGGTGCGGATAGACGTAGCCGGTGTCGGCGAAGGTGATCGGCACGCTGCCGGGCTTGCTGAGCTTGGCGTAATTCTCCCACCAGATGCCGAACTCGTCGTACCAGCCCGGATACTTGCTCTCGAACCACTCGAAGTCGCGTTCGGTCATCGCCTCGATGCGCCAGAAATTGGCCCACCAGCCGGCCGAGAAAAACTGGGCGATCTTATGGACGTAGTTCTTCTTGACGATGCTGTCGAAGGCTTCGTGAACGTCGTCATGGTGGATCTTGATGCCGTATTTCTCCAGCGGCAGCAGGTAGGTGCGGTAGTAATCCTCGAAGATCCAGCGATGCCACAGCTCGGCGTAGGATTCCTTGTTCTTGTCGCGGTGCTTGGTGCCGTATTCGATGATCGTGCCGATGGCGGCGTCGACGATCATGTGGTTCTGCCAGAAGGAATAGCGGATGTCGCGTTCCAGCAGCAGATGGTTGTCCGGCTCCTTCAGCACCGACATCAGCATGGAATGGCCGTTGCCGATGTGGCGGGACTCGTCGCTCTGCACCGACAGGAAGACGGTGGGCAGGGCATAGTCGCCGTTGCGCGCCGCTTCCGACGGCATGGCGACGAACAGGGTGTTGGTGAAGGCGGTCTCCGCCACGACCTGCAAATAGATGTTCGACGCGGTGATGGCGTCGCCGGTCAGGAAGGCCTCACCGAACTGCCGGCCGATGGTGGTGGCGTAGCATTTGCCGAACGCCTTCTCGGTGATGTCGAAGCCGGCCGGGTCGATGTAATTCTCCATGTACCATTTCTTGAGGTTCATCTGGATCGTCGAGTGCCGGAACTCGTCGATCATCTGCATGGTGAAACCGGTGCGCAGGTCGTCGCCCGGCGCCAGCTGGCCGAGCGTCGCCATCGAGCGTGCAGCCGAGATTTCCGGGAAGGGGATGATCGCCAGGAACAGCTTCATCCATTCGATCCAGCGCGGCTCGACATTGCGGAACATGTCGCCGCGCAGCGCCGCGTCCAGCGCGCCATAGACGCGGTTGTCCTTCTCCTCCTGCATCGGGAAGTAGGAGCGAAGGACCTGCTTCATCGGGTCGCGCGGCGCCTTGGAGATCTTGTAGTCGGTCGGGAAGGCCATCGCCTCCTTGACGTAGGACGGCGTCCAGCCGAGATCGGCGACGCGGCGCGCCGCCTCGGTGATGCCGATGCCTTTCTGGCTGGTGATCTTGTTCAGCGTCAATCCATCCGGCATGTCGTCTCTCCCCATGATTTTGATGATGTTGATCCGGGCCTGAAGGATCGCGTCGGCCATGCATGCCGGATGACGGGACACCGGCAGTGTTAAGGGCGGGATCGGTCGGACCGGGGCCGCGCAACGGCGCGGCGATGATGGTCCGCAGCTTCAGGCCGTTTGCGACCGCCGAACCGGGGCGGCTGCAACGCCCACCCCATAAAGCAACCGGCGTGCCAGAATGCTGGAGACCGCCGGATGGACGATTTTAAAGAATGTGCGTGTGACATATTGTCTCATGATGGGACGATCTGTCGCTCCGCGGTGTCCCAAAATGAAACAGTTGGGACAGCGCCCTCCCACGATACCGCACAAAACCCGCCTTTCCCTTTATCCTGGGCGACCTCCCACAGCGTGGCACGCCCCTTGCTCAATCCTCGTCGACGGCGCCGCACCGGCTGGTCCGATGTATCGGCGCCCAAAGGCTTCGCCCGAGATTTCGAGAGGATTTCCAAACGATGAGGCATGCGATGCACGCGAGGATGTCGCCGCACCGCTGGGTGATGTTGCTGCTCCTTCTGTCCATTCCCTTTTCGTCCTTCACGCGGAAATCCGCGGCGGCGGATGGCGAGACGCTGTTCCGCCAGCAATGCGGAACCTGCCATTCGGTGAAGAAGGACGACGGGCCGCGCGCCGGGCCGCCGCTCTACGGCGTCATCGGCCGCAAGGCCGGCAGCGTGGACGGCTTCGACTATTCCGATGCGCTGCGGGGCGCCAGCTTCGCCTGGGACGCCGGGCATCTGGAACACTGGCTGGCCAACTCCAACCAGTTCGTCCCTGGCAGCTACATGAACTACCGGCAGGACGACGACAGCATCCGCAAGAGCATCGTCCAGTTCCTGGAAACCAGCGCCAAACGGTAACGCCCTCCCTCAACGACCTCATGGGAAGCATCATGGCCAAGATCATTCACATGATGGTGCGCGTCCTCGACGAACAGCGGTCGCTGGACTTCTACGCCAAGGCCTTCGGGCTGGAACCGGCCGAACGGCTCGGCTTCGACGGCTTCACGCTGATCTACCTGCGCAACGCCGAAAACGACATGGAACTGGAGCTGACCGTCAACCACGACCGCGCCGCGCCCTACACCCACGGCGACGGCTACGGCCACATGGCGGTGGCAGTGGACGATCTGGAGCGCGAGCACACCCGGATGTCGGCCCTGGGCTTTCCGGTGACGCCGGTGAAGGAGTTCGCCCCCGGCGGCACCCTGCTGGCCCGCTTCTTCTTCGTCACCGATCCGGACGGCTACAAGACCGAGGTCCTGCAACGCCACGGCCGCTACCGGTAAGTCCGGGTTTCAAAAACAACCAAACTCATGGGAAGGAGACGTCGATCATGCGCGTTCTCGACAAGCGGACACGGTTCAACAGGCGGAACTTTCTGAAGACCTCCGCCGCGTCGGTGGCGGCGGCCGGTGCGGTTTCCGGCGGCGTGGTGTCGATCGGAGCGACCCCGGCCTGGGCCGAGGGGCTCACCGCCATCAAGCCCGATGCGGCCAAGACCCTGCTGGTGATGGTGCGCGACCTCTACCCGCACGACCGGCTGGGCGATGCCTATTACGAGAAGGCGCTGGCCTCGATGGACCAGGCGGCGGCAAAGGACGCCACCCTGGCGGGCCAGTTGAACGACGGCGCGGCGAACCTCGATGCCGCCGCGCGCAAGCTGCGCAACACGCCCTACGCCGCCATCAAGGCGGAAGCGGACCGTGTCACCGTGCTGAAATCCATTGAGACCACGCCCTTCTTCCGCAAGGTCCGCGGCGACATGGTCGTCGCCCTCTACAACCAGCCGGAGGTGTGGGCGAAGCTCGGCTACGAAGGGGCGTCGGCCGAATATGGCGGCTACATCCACCGCGGCTTCGACGATCTGGACTGGATCAAAGACGCCTGACGGCTCCACCCGTCTGCCGCACTGAACGCCCGAAAAAATGGGGAGGACCGAGACATGGTTGCGAAATTCGCGATGGATGACGACAGCGTCGTGGTGGTAATCGGATCGGGGGCCGGCGGCGGCACCCTGTCGAACGAACTGGCCCAGAAGGGCATCAAGGTCGTCTGTCTGGAGGCCGGCGGGCGCCACGAAATCCAGGATTTCGTGAATGACGAATGGAAGAGCTTCTCGCAGATCTCCTGGCTGGACAAGCGCACCACGTCGGGAAGCTGGCGGGTGGCTAAGGACTTCCCCAACCTGCCGGCCTGGATCGTCAAGGCGGTCGGCGGCTCCACCGTCCATTGGGCCGGCGCCTCGCTCCGATTCCAGGAGCACGAGTTCAAGGCACGCACCACCTATGGCGCGGTGGAGGGCGCCAACCTGCTCGACTGGCCGGTGACGCTGGCGGAGATGGAGCCCTATTACGACAAGGCCGAGTTCAAGATGGGGACCACCGGCACCAACGGCATCCCGCGCCTGCCCGGCAACAACAATTACAAGGTGCTGGCGGCCGGCGCCAAGAAGCTGGGGTACAGCGAGTTCCACACCGGCAACATGTCGATCAACAGCAAGCCGCGCGACGGACGCGGCGCCTGCCAGCAGATCGGCTTCTGTTTCCAGGGCTGCAAGTCGGGGGCGAAATGGTCGACCCTCTACACCGAGATCCCCAAAGGCGAGGCCACCGGCAACCTGGAGGTCCGGCCGAACGCCCAGGTGCTGAAGATCGAGCATGACGCGAAGGGCAAGGTCAACGCCGTGCTCTATGCCGACAGCACCGGCGCCATGCATCGTCAGAAGGCCCGCATCGTCGCGGTCGCCGGCAACTCGATCGAAAGCCCGCGCCTGCTGCTGAACTCGGCCTCGACGATGTTCCCGGACGGGCTGGCCAACTCGTCGGGTCAGGTCGGGCGCAACTACATGCGGCACATGACCGGATCGGTCTATGCGATGTTCGACCGGCCGGTGCACATGTACCGCGGCACCACCATGGCCGGCATCATCCGCGACGAATCCCGCTTCGACCCGCGGCGCGGCTTCGTCGGCGGCTACGAGATGGAGACGCTGTCGCTCGGCGTGCCCTTCATGGCGGCGTTCCTCGACCCCGGCGCCTGGGGCCGCGACTTCAGCTCGGCGCTGGACGCCTACGACCATATCGCCGGCATGTGGCTGGTGGGGGAGGACATGCCGCGCGAGACCAACCGCGTCACCCTGCACGCGACGGAGAAGGACAAGTTCGGCCTGCCGATCCCCAACGTCAATTTCGACGACCATCCCAACGACATCGCCATGCGCACCCACGCCTATGGCCGCGGGTCGGCGGTCTATGACGCGGTGGGTGCCACGCGGACCATCCACACCCCGCCCTACCCCTCCACCCACAATCTCGGCACCAACCGCATGAGCGCCAACGCCCGCGACGGCGTCGTCAACAAGTGGGGACAGGCGCATGACGTGAAGAACCTGTTCGTGTCGGACGGCAGCCAGTTCACCAGCGGCGCGTCGGAGAACCCGACCCTGACCATCGTCGCACTGGCGATCCGGCAGGCCGACTACATCGCCGACCAGATGTCCAAACGGGAAATCTGACAAGCCGCAAAGCAACGCGTCCCCGGCGTAAATGCGCCGGGGACGCGTTGCCATGCGCGGCCTACCGGTCGACAGACCGGTAAGGCGCGGTCGAAGCCCGGGGGATCAGGGTGGGCGGAGCCACCCGCATGCGGTCATTGACCGACTTCGCACCCCGGGACAGCAAATCCAGAGCCTCCGCCGCGATCCTGTCGAAAGGGACGCGAACGGAGGTCAGCGGCACGGACAGCCGGCTGACGATGGGAATGTCATTGTAGCCGACCAGGGAAACATCCTCAGGAACCGACAGGCCAAGCTTGACCAGCGCCGACAGCGCGCCGATCGCCGTGTTGTCGTTCATGGCGAAAATGGCGGTCGGCCGCGCGGCACCGCTCATCAGGCGTTCGGCAGCCTCGGCACCGGAGTCGATCCCGAAGGTCGATTCGACGATCCAGTCCGGGTCGATCGCGGCGCCGGCCTCCGTCATCGCCCATCGGTAGCCGGCGAGCCGGCCGCGGCTGCTCGAAGCGTAGTTGGGCCCTGCGATGATGCCGATGCGGCGATGCCCGAGATCCAGGAGATGCCGGGTGGCGAGATAACCGCCGAGCTTGTCATCCCCCACCGACGACATGCTGCGGCCATCGCTTCGCAGAGCCAGGACATAGGGAACGCCACGGGTTTCCAGCTGGACGGGAAAGTCGTCATCCTCGCGCGCCGTCGACAGCACCAACCCGTCCACGCCGCGCTGGAGGAGGCTTTTGGCCGCGGCGCGATCCGCCTGCGGCTCGTCATCGGTCGTCGCCACGATGGCGAAGCGCCCGGTGCGGGCGCAGGCATGCGCCAATGCTTCGTAGAGCATCGCCATGACCGTGTCGGTCAGCCTCGGCACGATGACGCCGATCGTGTTGGTGTTCCCCCGGCGCAGGCTGGCCGCCGAAACGTCCCGCACATAGCCGAGGTCCGCCGCCACCTGCCGGACACGGCGGGCCGTTTCGCTGTCGGATCGGGGCAGACGCTCGTCGAGGATCCGCGACACGGTGGATTTCGACACCCCCGACGCGGCGGCGACGTCATGCAGCGTCACACGGCTTTGCTTCTCTGGTGACTCGTCGCGGCTGAACACAGCGCGTCCTTCGTGATCCGTTGTGGGAGCAAGATAACGCTTGACTCCCCAATTATTCAAGACATACCGTGGGAACGTTCCCGGTAACGATCCAATCAGCAACTGGCCAGGGTCGCCTCTGGGAACGTTCCCCAACGCAGACAACGATCCTCTAGGGAAAGCACCACAACCATGGCTATTGATTGGAAGGGTCTGAACCCCGCACCCGTCACGCTGTTCAAGGACAACGGCGACGTCGACTTCGACGGCAACGCACGCCTGGCCAAGTGGATGGCGTCGATTCCCGGCGTGAAGAGCCTGGTCATTCTCGGCCATGCCGGTGAAGGCACCTTCCTCACCCACGACGAGCAGCTGGAACTGATCCGCGTCTACAAGGACGCGACGCCGCTGCCGGTCGTCGCCGGCATCACCGGCGAAGGCACCAAGGTCGCCGAACTGGAGGCCAAGGAGAAGTTCGAGGCCGGCGCCACCGGCGCCCTGGTCTACCCGAACCACGGCTGGCTGCGCTTCGGCTATCAGAAGGGCGCCCCGGTGGACCGCTACAAGGCCGTTGCCCAGTCCGGCCTGGAATGCATCCTGTTCCAATATCCGGCCGTGACCAAGGCCAACTACGATCTGGACACCCAGCTGCAGATCGCCGCCGTGCCGGGCGTCACCGCCACCAAGAACGGCGTGCGCGACATGAAGCGCTGGTACGATGAAATCCCGGCGCTGAAGAACGCCTTCCCGAACCTCGCCATCATGTCGTGCCATGACGAATGGCTGCTGCCGACGATGTTCGACGTCGACGGCCTGCTGGTCGGCTACGGCAACATGGCGCCGGAGCTGCTGATCGAATATCTCGCCGCCGGCAAGGCGCAGGACTATCCGCTCGCCCGCAAGTACCATGAGCAGCTGCTGCCGATCACCCGCGCGGTCTACCATCGCGGTTCGCACATGGAAGGGTCGGTTGCGCTGAAGCACGCCCTGCGCGCCCGCGGCCTCATCGACAACGTCAATGTCCGCGAGCCGCTGAAGCCGCTGGGGGATGGTGCCGACGAGGAAATCCGCGCCGCGGTGAAGGCGTCCGGTCTGACCGTGATCCAGAACGCTCTCGCCGCCTGAAGGCCGGGGCCACCCCGACGGTGGCCTCTCCTTCGTCCCGTTACGCAATCGGCGGCGATCCGGGATTATCGGGATCGCCGCCGCGGACCCAACTCCGGGGGACCTCCGGCAGCCAAAGACTGCCAGCAATAAAAACAAAAAATCAGGCTTGAGAGGAAACGCCATGCTCATGCAGACATCCGGGGATGTCGCCACCACTGCCCGCAACGCCGCGCCCGACGCGTTCGATGGACAGGCGGACATCAGTGCCCGGCTTGAACGGCTTCCGATCACCCGGCGGGTGTTCTGGACCCGCAACATCATCGGTGCCGCCACCTTCTTCGACGGCTACACGGTCATCGCCATCGCCTATGCCATGCCGGTGCTGGTCCGCGAATGGGGACTGGGGCCCGAACAGACCGGCCTGATCCTGTCGATGGGGTATCTGGGCCAGCTGATCGGCGCGGTCTTCTTCGGCTGGCTCGCCGAGCGGATCGGCCGGCTGAGCGTCCTTCTCTTCACCATCCTGCTGTTCGTCAGCATGGATGTCGCCTGCCTGTTCGCCTGGGGCGCGGCATCGATGATGGTGTTCCGTTTCATCCAGGGCATTGGAACGGGCGGCGAGGTGCCGGTCGCCAGTGCCTACATCAACGAATATATCGGATCGAAGGGGCGCGGCCGCTTCTTCCTGCTCTACGAGGTGATGTTCCTGCTGGGCCTCGTCGGTGCCGGCCTGATCGCCCGGGCGCTGGTTCCGGCCTATGGCTGGCAGGCGATGTTCCTCGTCGGCATCATTCCCGGCATCATCCTGATCCCGTTCCGCTTCTTCATGAGGGAATCGCCGCGCTGGCTGGCCTCCAAGGGCCGTTACGAGGAAGCCGACCGCATCGTCGGCCAGCTCGAGGCGAGCGCCACGGCCGCAGGACACAGCTTAGAACCCCCGAAGCCTGTCGCCACCCGCGCGAAGGCCGGCTCCAACTGGCGGGAGCTGTTCTCCGGCTTCTACCGGCGCCGCACCTTCACCATCTGGGCGATGTGGTTCTGTTCCTATCTGGTCGCCAACGGCATGATCACCTGGCTGCCGACGCTGTATCGCCAGACCTTCAATCTGCCGCTCGAGACCAGCCTGCTGTACGGGCTGCTGACCTCGGTCGCCGGCGTCGTCGCTTCGGTCGCCTGCGCCCTGCTGATCGACAGGGTCGGGCGCAAGCGCTGGTACATGATCGCCTTCTTCGCCGCTCCGCTGCCGCTTCTGGTCCTCGCCTTCCTCGGCGCCACGTCACCGCTCGAGGTGCTGATTCTCGCTGGGCTGGCCTATGCGATCCTCCAGACCATCACCTTCTCGCTTTATCTCTATTCCGCCGAGCTTTATCCCACCCGCATGAGGGCGCTCGGCACCGGGCTGGGCAGCGCATGGCTGCGCCTCGGCTCCTCCACCGGCCCGATCCTGGTCGGCGTTCTGATGGGGTCGGCCGGTGTCCAGTATGTGTTCGCGACCTTCGCCGCCGTGTCGCTGGTCGGCGCGGTCATAACCTCCCTCTTCGCGATCGAGACCAAGGGCCGGGTTCTGGAAGAGCTGTCGCCCTGAACGGGCCGGAACCACCGGCAAGGCCTGGGGTGGCGGGTGGATGGTGCGATCACCCATTCGCCACATGTGCCGCTGCTGCCCGGCCTCACCGGCTGCTGTATGCTGGGGAGGCAGCGGACCCGCAACTGGCACAAACCGCGCCTGCTTCAATCGGAAGGATGAGCATAATGTCAGAAGCCGTCGATGCAAAGATCGCCAGCCTTCCCGACTGGCGTGGGGCTCTGCTCACCCGCATCCGTCGGCTGATGAGGGAGGCCGTTCCGGACGTGGTCGAAGAGGTGAAGTGGCGCAAAGCGACCAACCCCCTTGGTGTGCCCACATGGTCGCATACCGGCATCATCTGCACAGGCGAGACATACAAAGACAAGGTCAAACTCACCTTCCCCAAAGGAAGCATGCTCCACGACAAGCACGGGCTTTTCAACGCCAGCTTGACAGGGGTACGGCGTGCGGTCGACCTCTTCGAAGAAGACGATCTTAATGAAAGAGCGTTACAGGATCTCTTTCGGGAGGCAGCAACTGTAAATTCCGCTGCCTCCCGTTCCCGTTGACGATGACGTTCAATCCGCTATGGCGAGGTCGGCTACGACGTCCCTCGATCCGAATTTCAGGCACGAAGCTTTGAGCCCGACATAACGCCAGCCATCAACCCCCGACATCAACCCCAACCATCAACCGAGGTTGATGTCGGGGAGCGAGAGGACCGTGCCGTTGTAGACGCCGAGCAGGCGCACCTCGGTGGCGGCCACCTGGCCGTCGCCGTTGGTGTCGACCACCTGGTACAGAGCGGAGCTGGTGCCGTTGTTGGCCAGAACCAGCGTGCTCGCACCAGCCGACGAGTTCGTCAGCGTACCCAGCGCCGTACGGAAGCTGGCGAGGTTCGCATCCGTCAGGCTGCCGCTGACGACCGAGGTCAGGCTCACCAGCTCGTTGGAGCTGACGTTCACGCCGTTGGTCGCAGCGGACGCCGTCGTG
>NZ_JALJXJ010000003.1 GCF_024170005.1 Azospirillum lipoferum | reverse complement strand
CTCTCAGACCAGCTACGGATCGCAGGCTTGGTGAGCCATTACCTCACCAACTACCTAATCCGACGCGGGCCCCTCTCTCGGCGTAAACTTTCCCCCATAGGGCGTATCCGGTGTTAGCGTCCGTTTCCAGACGTTATTCCGAACCGAAAGGCAGGTTCCCACGTGTTACTCACCCGTGCGCCACTAAGGCCCCCCGAAGGAAACCCTCGTTCGACTTGCATGTGTTAGGCATGCCGCCAGCGTTCGTTCTGAGCCAGGATCAAACTCTCAGGTTCAGATCGTGACAAAAGCCACGACTGACAGGACCGCCTTAACGATCTCCTGATACGTCGATACTGTTACAGTTTCTCTGCTCAAAAGATGCACAGACGATCCTCATTGCGCCGATCCCCTCAAGAACCTGCACCACAAGGCCGCAACGGCTACCAACTGCCGCCGCCTGCGCATCCCTTCTCACAACACGGTATTAACTTGTCAAAGAGCCCGCAACGCCGAGACGCGCCGCACCGGCCGCTCTTCCGCATCCCCTTTTTTTCGGAGAGGATCGGATCAGAGTGACCGGAGAATTTCGGTCGAAGCCGGAAGAGCCAAACTGCTAAGCTGCTGTTTTCTCTTCCGTTTCTCCGCCGGCGCCGCACTGTCGTTCAGCGCCCCGCCGTCGGTGGAGCGGGTTATAGGCGCCCTCCCCCAAAACGCGCAAGAGCTTTTTTGCTTTTCGATGAAAATTTCCTGACGGTTCGTTTTTCACCAGAGCCTGCACCGGATTCAGTGTAAGGGAACGACCCACCAGCCGCGGCGTGACCGGCGACAGTCCGTGCACGCCAATCGATAGTGTACCCATTGGAAGCCCTGGTGTTTCCAGCGGGCTCATCCCTGCGGTCTTGTGTCGGTTGACAGGGTCGGAGCGGTCCAGCATCGTCCGATCGATAGGCTTAACACCTTCGGTGACGGCCATCGCCGACAACCTGCTGGACGGCCACAGGGGTTACAGGAGGAGGACGACGGTGCGTTCGAGGCTTTCCCGCCTTCCCACGCTCGCCTTGCTTGCCATCATCACGGCCGGTGCGCTGATGCCTGCGACAGGTGTCGCGCGCAACGCCGATGCGCCGAATGGCCGGGCCCCCCATACCTATAAGCCGGCGGTGAAACCGAACACCGGTGCGGAGGGCGCCGCGGAGGCCAAGGACGACAACGAGGATGACGGCCCGGCCACCGGACCGGTCGATCGCCGCATCCTGTCGATCGGCCGCGGCGACACGCTGATGGATCTGCTGGCCACCGCCAACGTTCCGGCCAACGACGCCCACGACGCCGTCGCCGCCCTGCGCGAGGTCTATAACCCGCGCCGTCTCCAGGTCGGCCAGCGTGTGACGGTCCTGTTCGAGCCGCGCCGGAGCGGTGCCCGCAAGTTCGTCGGGTTCGAGTTCGCCCCCGATCCGTTGCGGTCGGTGTCGATCGCACGCAAGGGCGATACCGGCTTCACCTCCAGCCAGACCGAGAAGCCGGTGACGCGCAAGCCGGTGGCGGCACAGGGCGTCATCCGCTCCAGCCTGTTCGAGGCGGGGGCCCAGGCCGGGGTGCCGATCTCGGTCATGATGGCCTTCATCCAGAATTTCTCCTATGACGTCGATTTTCAGCGCGACCTGCAACCGGGCGACCGGTTCGAGATCCTGTATGAGAAGCTGGTCACCGCCGATGGCACCCAGGCGGGCGAGGGCGAACTGCTCTATGCCTCGCTGACGTTGAGCGGCGACGACATGCCGATCTACCGTTTCAAGACCCGCGACGGGCGGGTCGACTATTACAATGGCGACGGCGAGAGCATCCGCCGTGCCCTGCTGCGCACGCCGATCGACGGCGCCCGCATCACATCGGGCTTCGGCATGCGCCACCACCCGATCCTGGGCTTCAGCAAGATGCACAAGGGCGTGGATTTCGGGGCTCCGACCGGAACGCCGATCTATGCGGCCGGCCGCGGCACCATCGAGATCGCCGAGCGCAGCAGCTCCTACGGCAACTATGTCCGTATCCGCCACAACACCGAGATTTCGACCGCCTATGCCCATATGAGCCGCTTCGCCAAGTCGATCCAGCGCGGCGCTCGGGTCGATCAGGGCGACATCATCGGCTATGTCGGCACCACCGGCCGTTCCACCGGGCCGCACCTGCATTACGAGGTTCTGAAGGCCGGGCATCAGGTGAACCCGCGTTCCGTCGATCTGCCGACCGGCGAGAAGCTGGAGGGACGGGAGCTTCAGGCCTTCCAGCAGGCCCGGCGGTCGATTGAGAAGATGTTCGAGGAAAGCCGCAGCGGCATGCAGCTGGCCCGCACCCCGGCGCCGGCTTCGGCCGAGGAGAAGGGCTGCAACAAGGCGAGCAGCTGCTGACCGACAAGTGGACGGAACACCGGCGGCGAGGGCTGCCGGTGCGCCTATTCCTTGTTCATCATGTTGCGGATGGCACCGACGAACTGGCGGGCGGTGTCCTCGTTTTCCAGCATCTTCTGCAGCTTGTCACGGATGATCATCGCCTTCGGCCGCTGCTGCATCGCGCGTTCGATGGCGACGTCGGCTTCGCCGGGCTTCAGGGGTTCGAGGTCTGACATGGCGGATGTCCAGTGCGAAAAAGCTATCGGGTCGGCACGCAGGTAAGGATAGCCGGAACCGCGGCAGCCATCATCAGGCAAAGCATATCAACGGTATTGGCCGACGGTTTCCACCGCTTCACCACCGGTGCCGAGCTTGAATTCGGTGACGCCGGGGGCGGTGTCCGGATTGATGCCGCCGAGGTCGAGTGCGCAGACGCCGCGCTGCTTCAATTCCAGCATCGCCTTCCACAACACCAGCCGCGTGGCGCCGTTCCTGCGGCCCGCCTCGCTGGCCCAACTGATCTGGCTGGTGGCGCAGACGCCATGGCGGAAGAACAGCCAGCAGGCAACCGGCGTGCTGCCATCCAGCGCTGTAATCATCAGCGCCCCGTCGTTGAGCCCGCCGCCTTTGACCATGGCGTTGCGCAGACGGACAGCCAGCGGCCCGGTCATGGCCCGGAAGCCTTTGTCGCGGGCCTGATCATGCTCGAGCTTCATCAGCCAGGGCAGATTGTCGGCCTTCCAATCGACGTCGAGGACGAGACCGGCTTTTTCCGCCCCGCGCAGCCGCTTGCGCCAGTCGCGGGCGAGGCCGGCATGCATCGCCTCCTCGCTCCGGGTCAGATCCAGCCAGATGGTCCGATAGCCGGGGCCGACCTTGCGGAAGCCGCAGCGGGCGAGCAGCGCCTCGTTCTCCGGCCCTGCCGGAAGTTCAGGCAACAGGTTGGCGCGGTTGAGCGGGTTGCCTGGGCAGGCGCGGCGCAGCAGGCGGAACACCGCCTCCAGCGTGTCGGCATCGGGGATCGTACCGTCCAGCCAAAGCGGGCCGCGGTAGCATTGCCGGTCGTGGAACAGCTTCAGCATGCGGCGGTCAAGCATCTGGACGAGGCCGATCGGCTCGCCGTCGCGGCGAATCACGCCCAGGCGCGGGACATGGCCATAGGTGCGCCCCATGGCGCGGCCATAAGCGAAGCTCTGCAACAGGGTGGAGCGGGGAACACGGACGAACAGCGCATCCCAGTCGCCGACCGTACCCTCGTTCCAGGCGATGTCGATATCCGGCATCGGCGTCTTCCGCAGGATCAGGTGGCCGGATCAGGCAGGCGGCAGGGCGGAGGTCGCCTCTTCCACCTGGGCGAAGCTCGGCCGGTATTCCGGTTCCAGCACGTTGCGGGCGTATTCTACCGAGATTGCAGGTGCATAGCCGGACAAATGGGCGATCAGGCCGGTCTTCATCGCCTGAAAATACTTGCCTTCGGCGTGATAGACGTTCTTCAGGCCGCTGGCGATCGGGGCGAGGAAGCCGTAGGCGACCAGAATGCCGGTGAAGGTGCCGACCAGCGCGCCGCCGATCAGCTTGCCCAGCACTTCCGGCGGTTCGGTGATCGAACCCATGGTGTGAATCACACCCAGCACCGCCGCCACGATGCCCAGCGCCGGCACGGCGTCGGCCACCGCCTGGATGGCGTCGGCAATGCGCTGGTGTTCGTGGTGCATCGTCTCGATGTCCTCGTCCATCAGGTCGACCAACTCGTGCGGGTTGTCCGCGCCGAGCGACATCAGACGGAGATAGGTGCAGAGAAAGGCGATGGCATGGTGGTCGCCGTAGAATTTCGGGAATTGCTGGAAGAGCGGCGAGTCTTCCGGTTTCTCGATATGCTGTTCCAGCGCCAACAGGCCCTTGGTCTTCGCGATCTTGAAGACCTGATACATCATGGTCAGGACCTCCAGGAAGTCCTCCTTCTTGTATTTCGGGCCTTTGAACAGGTGGCCCAGCTCCTTGCCGGTGTGGGTGACCACAGACTTCGGGTTGGCGATAAAGAAGGCGCCGGCGCCGGAGCCCAGGATGATCATGAACTCGAACGGCATCCACAGCACGCCCATGTGGCCGCCACCCAGGATGTAGCCACCGAACACGCTGAAGATCACGATGCCGAAGCCGATCATCACGAACATTCGGTCTCTCCCCTCCCCATACCGACCACGGGCCGCAAGATGCTCCCGGCCGACAGATGGCCGGATATCCGTTGAGTTTCCGTGAATCATCCGAACGGCCTACCGCCTTCGCGACAGGCCGCGCGATCCTACCGGTGCGGGCGGGCCCTGTCACGAAAGGACTGAGGAGTCAGGGTTTTCAGCGGGTGCAGGGTGGGTGCAGGGCAGGCAGAGCGTCCAAACGGCCTGGGTGTCGTGGCAAAGTACAGGTGGAGCGCGTCAGAAGAGCACAGGATGGTCACAGCCCGGGTGGGAGCCCGGCGGGCGGTGCCGAAATGCGAAACGCCCCGGCGCCGGGTATGACCGGACCGCCGGGGCGCTTGAAGAGCAACGAACGTTAACGAAGCGGAATGTTCATCTGGACGCTGACGCCCGGCTGCGGAGGCGGCGGGGCGTAGATGACAGGGGGCGGCGCATAGGACGGGGCATAGACGACGCGCGGCGGGGGCGGCGGGGCCGGAACCACGACCACCGGCGGTGGCGCGCCATAGATGACGACCGGACCGTCGTCATGGTGATGCCTCTTATGGTGGCCCCAGGCATGGCCACGGCCATGCTCGCCGGGGTCGGCGAGCGACGGTGTCGACAGCCCGGCGCCGAGCAGCAGAACCGCTCCGACAACACCGGCGGCCCTCGCCGCGGCATGGACCACCCGGCACATCGCCGGCCCCGACGAGCATGGCTGCGGCATCTGGGAGTTCTGCATGATGGCTCCGGCGTTCATCGACCTGTTCTCCTGGGATGGGCTTGCATCGGCGACGGGAAGCGCAGACGCCGGGCGAGCGGCCGCATACCCATTTCGATGGGATAGACTCTTATGCTCAGGCTGAGGCTCGGCCGGGTGGGACATTTTTCGGGCGCTGCGCGGTGGACCGGTTCGAATGAAAGGCCGGCAGCGGGAGACTGCCGTGTACCTTGCCTATGAAGCTGTTGATCGACAGCGGCCGGCGCTACCCGTCCGATGGGGGTAGGCCGGATGTGGCGGGCGGATGGATGGCGCCGCCATGATCCGGTGGGCGCCGGACCTCGTATCAGGCATCGTATGAGTAAGGATGCACCCGCTCCAACCACCCACCCCATTCACCGAGCCGCACCGATGACCGTCCGAGCCAGCCTTCGCACCGTCGCCATGGCGGCGGTCTTCTCCGTGATGGGAGCCGCCAGCGCCATGGCCGCAAGCAGTGCTTACGACTTCACCTTCCAGGGCATCGACGGCAAGCCGCTGCCGCTGTCGCAGTTCAAGGGCAAGGCGATCCTGGTGGTCAACACCGCCTCGCAATGCGGCTTCACCCCGCAATACAAGGGGCTGGAGGCGCTGTGGCAGCGCTACCGCGACCGCGGGCTGGTGGTGGTCGGCGTGCCGTCCGACGACTTCGGCGGGCAAGAGCCGGGGAACGCCAACCAGATCAAGGATTTCTGCGAGGTCAACTACAGCATCGACTTCCCGATGACGGACAAGACGGTGGTGTCGGGCGACAGCGCACACCCCTTCTACCGCTGGGCGGCCGACGAGCTGGGCTTCCTCGCCAAGCCGCGCTGGAACTTCCACAAATATCTGGTGGGGCCGGACGGCAAGCTGGTGTCCTGGTTCTCCACCATGACCGACCCCGAGTCGGACAAGGTGCGCGAGGCGATCGAGACGCTGCTGCCGGAGAAGGCGCCGAAATCGTAAGGGGCGTCGGCGCCTTCCCTCCTTACTCCACCGCCTGCCTCAGGTTACTCAACCGCCTGCCTCAGGGCCGCGGCACTGGCCCAGGGGGCGAGCGGCAGGGCGGCGGCGAGGATGCCGGCAAGCAGCAGCAGGTGCGGGCGCGGCGTCAGTCCGTTGATCGCCGCGTCGATGGCGCCGGCGCCGAAGATCAGCACGGGGATGTAGAGCGGCAGGATCAGCAGCGACAGCAGAACGCCGCCGCGCCGCGCCCCCAGGGTCAGCGCGGCGCCGATGGCGCCGATCAGGCTGAGGATCGGTGTGCCCAGCGTCAGCGTCAGCACCAGGATGCCGAACCCCTCCGCATCCATGTTCAGCAGCACGGCCAGCAGCGGCGCGGCGACGATCAGCGGCACGCCGGTGACCAGCCAGTGCGCCAGCGTCTTCGCCAGCACCGCGGCCTCCAGCGGCAGGGAGGACAGCGACAGCAGTTCCAGCGAACCGTCCTCGTAATCGGTCTGGAACAGACGCTCCAGCGACAGCAGCGAGGCGAGGAGCGCCGCCACCCAGATCACGCCGGCGGCGATGCGGGCGAGGATGTTCGGCTCAGGACCGACGCCGAAGGGGAACAGAACCACGCACAAGACGAAGAACATGACGGCGATGGTGGCATCCGACCCCTGGCGCAGCGCCAGCCGCAGGTCGCGCGCGACAAGGCGCAGGAAACGGCTCATGGCTCGGTCCCCTCTTCCTCATACTCTCCCTCGCCCGCTTCTTCGGCGTCGTCCTCGTCGGCGTAGGGGGTGAAGTCGTCCAGATGCAGTTCCTCGCCGCCGGGGGTGGCGATGTCGGTGTGGGTGGACAGCACCACCATGCCGCCCTGGGCGCGGTGTTCGGCGATCAGACCTTCGAACAGGGCGATGGCGGCACGGTCGAGCGCCACGGTCGGCTCGTCCAGCAGCCACAGCGCCGCCGGTGCGGCGAGAAGCCGCGCCAGGTTCAACCGGCGCTTCTGCCCGGCCGACAGGTAGCGGCCCGGTACCCCGGCGATGTGCGGCACCCCCAGCCGGTCGAGTGCCGCCCGCGCATTGGCGGCCGGGTCGGCGGCACCGGCCAGCGCCGCCCAGAAGGCGAGGTTCTCCACCGCCGTCAGCACCGGTTTCACCGCGTCGAGATGGCCGACATACTGCACCCGCGCCCGGTGGGCGTCGGGGTCGTCGGAAACCGGCACCCCGTCCCAGCCCAGCGTCCCGCGCAGCGGCTTCAGCAGCCCGGCCATCACCCGCAGCAGGCTGGACTTGCCGCTGCCATTGGGGCCGAGCAGCACCAGCGCACCGCCGGGGGCGATGCGGAACTCCAGCCCGGTGAAGACCAGCCGGTCGCCACGCAGGCAGGTCAGTTCTGATCCGGCAAAGACGGGCATGGTGACGGGTCGCGCTTCCGGTTGAGGGAGGCGCTGCTATAGCACAGGGCGGCGGAAAAGCCGGAGCGAGAATGCTGCCGCCACAGCGGTTCAACCGACGCAGCAGTTCAAAGGAAGCGGGCCAAAAGAAAAGGCCACCGCGAGGGGGTTCTCGCGATGGCCTTGCGTCCGGCCGGGTCCGGCCGGTCGATACCTTGTGGAACGGCTTCGTTCGTCGCTGCGATGGCGCTAGGGGGAACGCCGGTGCGCGCGACCTGAGGGGCCGGTTGCTTGGGTTATCGTCTAAGGGAAGAAAGTGGCAAAATTTGGATGGAGTTCGAGGAATTGGACGCCGTGCCATGACGGTCCAAGAACCTCGCAGCGCTGAACCCCCATGCGCACGCCGCAGCACCGGGTGCCGGGATTGTCACGGCTAAAGGCCGGACGCTTGTTCTGAATCAACGCCTTGAGCGCTGTCCTGACGCATCGTGGCTCCGTCTCAGCCCCCGATCGAACGGGGGGCGCCGCATCCATCCGGGGTTCCTCCAGATCGCGGCGGCATCTGCCCCAATTGTGTTCAGGAAGCGAGTTGTCCCATGCCGGCCTTCGCAGACATCCTCCAGGCCATGCCGCCGATCGCGCGGGTGGTTCTCATGCTCGGTCTCGTGTCGGCGGCGGGCGTGGCGCTCGGCCATATCAGGATCCGCGGAGTCGGGCTCGGCATCGGCGGCGTGCTGTTCTCCGGCATCGCCGGCGGCCACATCGCCAAGCAGGCGGGCGTCGCCTTCAACCCGGAGATGATGGACTTCATCCGCGACTTCGGCTTGATCCTGTTCGTCTACACCATCGGCATCCAGGTCGGCCCTGGCTTCTTCGCGGCGTTGCGCCGCACCGGGCTGGCGCTGAACGGACTGGCCCTGCTGATGGTGGGGTCCAGCATCCTGCTGACCGCGGCGCTGGTGTCGTCGGGGGCGCTGTCGCTGGGCTCCTCGCTGGGTGTGTTCGCCGGTGCGGTGACCAACGCCCCGGCATTGGCCGCCACCCAACAGGTTCTGACGGAGGTGGGGGCGGGTGCCGGGGTGATGGCCCTGCCCGGCCTCGCCTTCGCCGTCACCTACCCCTTCGGCATCGCCGGCAACCTGCTGTCGATGGCCGCCGTCCGCATCCTGTTCCGCATCGATCCGGAGGCGGAGGCCGCCCGCTTCGAGGAGTGCCGGCGCGCCGAGGTGTCGACGCTGGAGACCATGGATCTGGCCGTGCGCAATCCGGAACTGGAGGGCCGCCCCCTCGGTTCCATCGACCTGCTGTGCGGCCAGGGAGTGGTCGCCTCTCGCCTGCTGTGCGATGGCAAGCTCTGCGTCCCGCATGACGGGACCTGCCTGAAGCTGGGCGACGTGCTGCATGTGGTCGGCCCGCGGCCGAAGCTGGAGCAGGTTCGGGCATTGTTGGGACAGGAGTTCGACCGGCCGCTGACCACCAAGGGCACCGACCTGAAATGGGAGCGCATCGTCGTCACCAACAACGCGGTGCTCGGCAAGTCGATCGCGGCGCTGAACCTCCAGGACGCTTATGACGTGGTGGTCAGCCGCGTCAACCGGTCGGGCGTGGAGCTGGTGCCGACCCCGGCGCTGAAGCTTCAGTTCGGCGACATCCTGACGGTGATCGGCCGGCCGGACAGCCTCGCCGCCGTCGGGCAGATCTTCGGCAACTCCACCCGCAAGCTTCAGCAGGTGGAAATGATTCCGATATTCCTGGGCATCGCGCTGGGGGCGGCGCTGGGCGCCATCCCGATCTTCCTGCCGGGAATGCCGGCGCCGCTGCGGCTGGGGCTTGCCGGCGGGCCGCTGATCGTCGCACTGATCCTGGGCCGCATCGGCCATGTCGGGCCGCTGGTCTGGTTCATGCCGCCGGCCGCCAACCTGGCGCTGCGCGAAATTGGCATCATCCTGTTCCTGGCCGTGCTGGGCATCGCGTCCGGCGACCGCTTCGTCGCCACGCTGGCCAGCGGCGCCGGCTGGCCCTGGATGATGTGGGGCGTGCTGGTGACGCTGGTGCCGCTGCTGCTGACCGGGCTGGTCGCACGCGGGCTGATGAAGCTGAACTTCCTGACCATCTGCGGCGTCCTGGCCGGCGCCCAGACCAACCCGCCGGGGCTGGCCTATGCCAACGCGCTGGTCGCGTCGGAGGCGCCGGCGCTGGCCTATGCCACCGTCTACCCGCTGGCGATGTGCCTGCGTATCCTGGGGCCCCAGATTCTGGTACTATTGTTGTGGTGACGCACCATTTTCCGACACAAGCGACACAACGTGCGCACTGTGTGAAATCCGCGTTGCGGAACCCCTGCGCCCCGGTCTAGCCTATGCCGCAATGGTCAGACCATGACCAATCCCAACAAGCCAGTTGGTTCCCCCGCATGCATCGCCATCCGCCCGTCAGCGAGTCCGCCCCCGCCGCCGTCGTCGTGGAGGATTTGCACAAGCGGTTCGGCGAGCTGGAGGTTCTGAAGGGCGTGTCCCTGACCGCCCGCGAAGGCGACGTGATCACGCTGATCGGCTCGTCCGGCTCGGGCAAGAGCACGCTGCTCCGCTGCATCAACATGCTGGAGATCCCGGACGACGGCCGCGTGGTGATCGGCGGCGAGGCGATCTCGCTGAAGAAGACGCGCGGCGGCGCCAGCGTCCCCGCCGATGCCCGGCAGGTGGAGCGCATGCGCACCCGGCTCGGCATGGTGTTCCAGAGCTTCAACCTCTGGACCCACATGACCATCCTGCAGAACGTGATCGAGGCGCCGGTCCATGTGCTGGGCGTGCCGAAGGCGGAGGCCGTCGACCGCGCCCGCATGCTGCTGGACAAGGTCGGCATCCTGGCGAAGGCCGACAGCTATCCGGTGCAGCTGTCCGGCGGGCAGCAGCAGCGCGCGGCCATCGCGCGGGCACTCGCCATGCAGCCGAAGGTGATGCTGTTCGACGAGCCGACCTCGGCACTCGACCCCGAGCTGGTCGGCGAGGTTCTGCGCGTCATCCGCCAGCTGGCGGACGAAGGCAACACGATGATCCTGGTGACGCACGAGATGGGCTTCGCCCGCGAAGTGGCGTCCAAGGTGGTATTCCTGCACCAGGGGCGGATCGAGGAGGAGGGGTCACCCGACAAGGTGCTGACCAACCCCGACTCGGACCGGGTGCGGCAGTTCCTCTCGCGCCATCTGTCCGGCGCGGCGTGAGGGGACGAGGCAGAGGGCAGGACCGGACCGTCAGAAACAGCCCGGCTCCCAACAGGGGCCAAAGAACGGGCGAACCGAACAGAGGAGTGTGTTCCTTGAAGAAGATCGTTTCGGCCCTGGCGCTCGGCGCCATGATGGCCGTCGCCGCTGCCGGCGCCGCCGGTGCGAAGGAATGGAAGACGGTCCGCATCGCCAGCGAGGGCGCCTATCCTCCGTGGAACGCCACCGACACCTCGGGCAAGCTGACCGGCTTCGAAGTCGACCTCGGCAACGACCTGTGCAAGCGCATGAAGGTCACCTGCGAGTTCGTCGCCCAGGATTGGGACGGCATCATCCCGGCCCTGCAGCAGGGCAAGTATGACGCCATCATGTCGGCGATGACCATCACCGACGAGCGCAAGAAGGTCATCGACTTCTCGGTCCCCTACGGCACCGAGCCGTCGGTCTTCGCCGTCGTTACCGGCTCGCCGCTGGCCAAGGCGCTGAACCTCGGCGCCGACCGCGTCGACCTGAACGACCAGGGCAAGGCCAAGCCGGTCCTGGACAAGCTGGCCGAGGCGCTGAAGGGCAAGTCCGTCGGCGTCCAGGTGTCGACCATCCAGGCCGACTTCATGGACAAGCATCTGCCGAAGGTGACCATGCGCACCTACGACAAGATCGACAATGCCGGCATCGATCTGGGTTCCGGCCGCGTCGACGCCATGCTGGGCGACCGCTCGGTCGTCGAGGCGGTGGTGAAGGCCACGCCGGGCAAGATGGTCATCGTCGGCCCGAACTTCATCGGCGGCGTGATCGGCGAAGGCATGGGTGTCGGCCTGCGCAAGGACACCGCCGACCTGAAGGCGATGTTCGACAAGGCGATCGCCGAGGCGCTGAAGGACGGCACCGTCAAGAAGCTGAGCACCCAGCATTTCGGCTACGACATCTCGCCCACCAAGTAAGGCGGACCCCAGGTCCGACTGTCTGATCGGTACGGCGCCCGGCGGCCTTCACGGCGACCGGGCGCCAGTCGTTCAGTAACCTCCGTTCGCTGACCCCCGTCCGGCCGGCGCTCCGCGCCGCGCCCGGCGGGCCTTACCGGGCGTGCCAATGCTGGAACTCCTTTCCTTCGGTCCCAACGGCTGGGGCGGACAGCTTCTGATGGGCACCGCGATGACGGTCGCGGTCGCCGTGTCGGCCTTCGCCTTCGGCATCCTCGTCGGATCGCTCGGCGCCTCGGCCAAGCTCAGCCATTCGCTGGCGCTGAACGTCGTGGCCGATGTCTACACCACGATCGTCCGCGGCATCCCCGAACTGCTGGTGATCTACCTGCTGTTCTTCGGCGGCAGCGGGGTCGCCACCTCCATCGCCGCCGCCTTCGGCTATGACGGACGGGTCGACCTGAACGCCTTCACCATCGGCGTGCTGGCGGTCGGGCTGATCTCCGGCGCCTATTCGACCGAGGTGATCCGCGGCGCCGTGCAGTCGGTCCCCTTCGGCCAGATCGAGGCGGCACGCGCCTGCGGGATGAGCCGCTGGCTGATCCTGCGCCGGGTTCTGGTGCCGCAGACCCTGCGCTTCGCCCTGCCCGGCCTCGGCAATGTCTGGCAGCTGACGCTGAAGGACACGGCGCTGGTGTCGGTGACGGCGCTGGCCGAGCTGATGCGCATCACCCATCTGGCGGCCGGTGCCACGCGCCAGCCCTTCCTGTTCTACGGGACCGCCGCCTTGCTGTACCTGATGCTGACCACCGTTTCGACGGCGCTGTTCAACCGCGCCGAAATCTCCGCCAATCGCGGCGTCCGGAGGGCCTGAGGCCATGAACTGGCAACTGATGTGGGACAGCCTGCCCCGCATGCTCGGCGGGCTGTCGCTGACGCTGCAGCTGATCGTCGGCTCGCTGGCGCTGGGCGCGCTGGTCGCCTTCGCCGTGGCGTTGCTGCGGCTGTCGGGCAACCGGGTGGTGGAGACGCTGGCCGCGGCCTATGTCTTCGTCTTCCGCGGCACGCCGCTGCTGGTGCAGATCTTCCTGGTCTATTACGGGCTCGGCCAGTTCGAGTTCATCCGCGACAGCATCCTCTGGCCCTTCCTGCGCGAGCCCTACTGGTGCGCCATCCTGGCGCTGACGCTGAACACCGGCGCCTACACCAGCGAGGTGCTGCGCGGCGCCATCCTGTCGGTTCCCTCAGGACAGGTGGAAGCGGCGCGGGCCTGCGGCATGTCGCGAGCGCTCGCCTTCCGTCGCATCGTCCTGCCGGTGGCGATCCGCCAGATGCTGCCGGCCTACGGCAACGAGGTGATCCTGATGGTCAAGGCGACCTCGCTCGCCAGCACCATCACGCTGATGGAGGTCACCGGCATCGCCCGGCGGATGATCGCCCAGACCTTCGCGGTCTTCGAGCTGTTCATCGTCGCCGGCGCGATCTATCTGGTGCTGAACTTCATCGCCACCCGCCTGATCAAGTTCGCCGAATGGCGCCTGACCCCCTACCTGCGGGCGCGGGCGTAAGTGACGTAAGTAAGGATATCAGTGAAAAGGCCCTCTCCCGGTTCAGGAGAGGGCCTTTTTCTTATCCGTCACTGCCCCAGCATCTCGAAGGACGGCGGCGCCGGGTCGACCACGCGCGATCCGGTCGGGGTGATCTCCATCACCGCCAGACCGCGTTCGACCAAGCCGTCGGTGCGCAGGCGGAACAGGCCGTCCAGCCCTTCGAAGCCGTTCGGGTTGGTCATCGCCATGCGGTCGAAGGGAACCGGACCGCCGGTGCGGGTCAGCACCGCGGCAATGGACGTCGCGTCATAGGCCAGCGTGGCGATGCGCGGCGGCTTGCGGCCATAGACCTGCTCGAACTGCGACTCGAAGCGGGCGCGGGTCTGCGGCGCCGGTGCGGCATAGAGCGCGCCGACCAGCGCCGGCTCCTGCCCCAGTGCCCCTTGCGAGGTGTCATCCCACAGGCCGGTGCCCAGCAGCTTGACCTGCTGCGGCTGCACGCCGTTGGCGGCCAGCGCCTGGGCGATGCCCTGGGCGCGCTGCCCGCCTTCGGCCAGCATCACCGCCTGCGGCTGCGGGGTTTCCTGCGCCACCTGCTTGGCCGGGATCGACAGGTCGGTGACCGCCGGGTCATAGCGTTCGACCTGCGTGGTCATGGCGCCCAGCTTTGGTGCGATCTGCTGCATGGCGTTCACCACCGCATCGCCATAGGGTGAACGCGGCGCCAGCACGGTGAAGCGCGTCGCTCCGCGCGAGCGGGCATAGCCGGCGACGCGGTTGACCTGATCGGCCGGGACGAAGCCCAGCACATAGGTGCCGTTGCCGGCCTGGGTGGCGTCGTTGGTGAAGGCCAGCACGTCGACGCCGGCATTCTGGGCGATCGGCCGCACCGCGGCGACGTCGACGGCGAACAGCGGGCCGATGATCAGCCGGGCGCCCTCGGCCAGCGCCTGACGCGCCGCGTCGGCCGCACCGCTCGGCGTGCCCTTGGTGTCGCGCGGCAGCAGTTGCAGCTGGTCGCCGGCCATGTCGAACAGTGCCATCTGCGCCGAGTCCAGCATGGCCTGCCCGATGGCGGCGCTCTGACCGCTGAGTGGCACCAGGACGGCGACCTTGATCGGGCCCTGCGCTTCCGGCAGGGGAGCCACCGGGGCCGGGGCCGGTTGCGGCGCTTGTGCCACCCGTGGCGGCGCGCTTACAGTCGAACAGGCCGACAACAGGCCGGCGACCAGCAAGGCTGCCACGCCGTGACGTTTCAGACCCTGTGAGAAAGCTGTTGCCAAGCGTGCCACCAATCGTCTCCACATCTGCTGAAACGGCCGCCGATACCGAAGGCGAAACCCAAGGCATGGACCCCAACGGCCCGGACCCCAACGGCCCAGACCAAAGTGGCGCTCAAGGTAGCCCCCTCGCCGCGCCAAGTAAACTCGCGGGCGGACTCCATATCGTCGCTACCCCCATCGGAAACGCCGCCGACATCACGCTGCGGGCGCTCGACACGCTGAAGCGGGCCGACGCCATCGCCTGCGAGGACACGCGCGTCACCGCCAAGCTGATGGGCATCCACGGCATCCACACCCCCTTCGTCTCCTACCACGAACACAACGCCGCAAAGATGCGTCCGGTCCTGATCGGCCGCATGAAAAAGGGCGAGGCTATCGCGCTGGTGACCGACGCCGGCACGCCGCTGGTCTCCGACCCCGGCTACAAGCTGGTGCGGGAATGCGTGGCGGAGGGGGTGGCGGTCACCACCCTGCCCGGCGCCTCCGCCCCGCTGGTGGCGCTGGTGCTGTCCGGCCTGCCGACCGACCGCTTCCTGTTCGCGGGCTTCCTGCCCAACAGGAGCAGCGCGCGGCGCGCCACCGCCGGCGAACTGAAGGGCGTGCCGGCCACGCTGGTCTTCTTCGAATCGCCGCAGCGCCTGCCGGAGTCGCTGGCCGACCTCGCCGACATCCTGGGTCCGCGCGAGGCCGCCGTCGCCCGCGAGCTGACCAAGCTGTACGAGGAGGTGCGGCGCGGCACCCTGCCCGAGCTGGCCGCCCATTATGCCGAGGCAGGTCCGCCGCGCGGCGAGGTCGTGCTGGTCATCGGCCCGCCGGGCGAGGAGGCGACGCCGGGCGAGGCCGACGTCGACGCCCTGCTGCGCGAGGCGCTGATCCGCCTGTCGGTGCGCGACGCCGCCGCCGACGTCGCCGCCCGCACCGGCCAGCACAAGCGTACCGTCTATGCCCGCGCCCTGGAACTGGCGCGGGAGGGAAAAGCGAAATGACCGACCTGGATGCGCGGCGCCTGCGTGCCGAAAACCTGGGCCGCCGGGCGGAGGCGCTGTGCCGCCTGTCGCTGCGGCTGCGCGGTTACCGCATCCTGGCCAGCCGCCTGCGCACACCGATGGGCGAGATCGACATCGTGGCGAAGCGCGGCAAAACCATCGCCATCGTCGAGGTGAAGGCGCGCGGCGACTGGGACACCGCCAACGAGGCACTGAACGCCCGCCAGCGCGGCCGGCTGGCCCGCGCCGCCCATGCCTTCCTGGGCGCCAACCCGCGCTATGCCGGCTATGTCTTGCGCTTCGACGTGATGCTGGTTACCCCTTGGGCCTGGCCCCGTCATCTGGTCGATGCCTGGAGGGCATAAGGGGAGAGCGTGAGGGCCGTTATGAGAGGGCGACAGTCTTGAGCAACCGCGCGGAAGCCCGCGAAATCCTGCGCCGCATCGGCGACCAGCCGGACGACGAGATCGATCTGGCCGAAGCCGCCCTGGCGCTGGGCGCGCTGGAGCTGCCGAACGCGGACCTTGCCCCCTACCGCGCCCATATCCGCGCCATCGTCGAGGATATGGCCGCCCGCGTCGCAGGGCAGGACCCGGCAGCGGACAGCCTGGAGGTGCGCATCGCCCATCTGCATGCGGTGATCGGCGAACGCCACGGCTATTCCGGCGACCACGACACCTACGACGACTTGCAGAACGCCAACCTGTTGCGGGTGATCGACCGCCGGCGCGGGCTGCCGGTGGCGCTCGGCATTCTTTATATGCATGCCGCCCGCTCGCAGGGCTGGCCAATGGTCGGGCTGAACTTTCCCGGCCATTTCCTGGTCCGCATCGAGAAGGACGGCGCCCGCGCCATCCTCGACCCCTTCAACGAGGGGCAGACCCGCAGCGTCGTCGACCTGCGCGACCTGCTGAAGGCCACCGCCGGCAGCGCCGCCGAGCTGGAGCCCGGCCATTACCAGCCGGTGTCGAACCGCGACGTGCTGTTGCGGCTGCAGAACAACATCAAGCTGCGCCACCTGTCGGCGCACGAGGTGCCGAAGGCGCTGGAGGTGCTGGAGGCGATGCGGCTGTTCGCCCCGCACGAGCCGGCACTGTGGCGCGAGACCGGCCTTCTGGAGGCCCATGCCGGCAACCTGAAAGATGCCATCACCGCGCTGGAGACCTTCATGGCGCTGACCGGCGACGACCATCACCGGCACCAGACCGCCTCGCTGATCCAGCAGTTGAAGAACCGCCTGAACTGACCCTGTTGCAGAGGTCCGGAGACCCGCCATGAGCCTCGCCGTCGCCTTCCAGATGGACCCCATCGAGTCGATCAACATCGACACCGACTCCAGCTTCATGATGGCGCTGGAGGCGCAGAAGCGCGGCCATCGCCTGTACCACTACCACCCGCGCGACCTGATCCTGACCGGCAACCGCCTGACCGCGCGCGTGCGCGAGATGACGGTGGTGCGCCAGCGCGGCGCCCACTACACGCTGGGCGAGCCGGTGCTGACCGACCTGTCGACCATGGACGTCATCCTGCTGCGGCAGGACCCGCCCTTCGACATGGCCTACATCACCTCCACCCACCTGCTGGAGCATGTGCAGCCCAAGGTGCTGGTGGTGAACGACCCGGCCGAGGTGCGCAACGCGCCCGAAAAGCTGTTCATCACCAAATTCCCCGACCTGATGCCGCCGACGCTGATCACCAGCGACAAGCAGGCCATCCTGGATTTCCGGGCGGAGCACAAGGACATCATCGTCAAGCCGCTGTTCGGCAACGGCGGCGCCGGCGTCTTCCATCTGAAGCCGGACGACGAGAATCTCGGCTCCCTGCTGGAGCTGTTCACCCAGCTCTACCGCGAACCGGTGATCGTGCAGAAGTACCTGCCGGAGATCCGCCAGGGCGACAAGCGCATCATCCTGGTCGACGGCGAGCCGGTGGGTGCGGTCAGCCGCATGCCGCTGGAGGGCGAGGCCCGCGCCAATTTCCATGCCGGCGGCAGCGCCAAGAAGACCGAACTGACCGCGCGCGAGCGCGAGATGTGCGCCGCCATCGGCCCGGTCCTGCGCGAGAAGGGTCTGGTCTTCGTCGGCATCGACGTCATCGGCGACTACATGACCGAGATCAACGTCACCTCCCCTACCGGCATCCAGGAGATCAACCGCCTGAACGGCGTGCAGCTGGAAGCCCTGCTGTGGGATGCCATCGAACGGCGTCGCGCGGGGAAGTAAGGATATTGTGCCGCGACACGGCCCCAGGGACAGGCCGCCTTCAGGCGGCCAGACGCTGCCGGGCAAAGGCGTCGCGGACATGATGTGCCAGTTCGGCCGCTGCCGGCGTGGGTGGCCGATCCGGCAGATGCAGCGTGACGGCTAAGGATGGCAACTCGGGCAAGCCGCAATCCGTCGGCAGGATTTCAAGGTCGGCGGGCACGGTAAAGGCCAGCCAGGCCGACACCGCAAGATCCATCCGCACGGTGGCGAAGGTGGCATCGAGACCGCCATTCTCGAACACGGTCCGCCAATTCCGGCCTTGCCGTTGCAGAGCCGCCGTCACCACCGGCTTGAAGATGCAACTGTCCACCACCAGTGACAGCGGCAGCGGCAGCTTCGCATGGGCTGTGCCGCCCCTGGCACCGACCCAGACCAAGCGGTCGGCCATCAGATGCTCACCCCGTGCCGTCGCCACCGGCTCCTCAACCACCGCAAGGTCAAGTTCACCGCCGGCGAGCCGCTCGGCCAGTTCCGGCGACGATCCGCAGACCAGCGACAGCTCCACCTGTGGAAAGGCCTCGGCAAAGCCCTTCAGCACCGGGGAAATGCACGGTCCGATCAGGTCATAGGGCGCGCCGATCCGTACCGGCCCGTCCAGGATGCCGCCGTTGATGCCGGCCCAGATTTCGTCGTTCAACGACAACAGCTGCCGGACCTTGGCCAACAGCCGCTCTCCGGACGGCGTCAGACGAAGGTTGCGACGGTCGCGAATGAACAGCGATCCGCCGGTGAGCGCTTCCAGCCGCGCGATTTGCTGACTGACCGCCCCTTGCGTCAGGTTCAATGCCTGGCTTGCCGCCGTCATGCTGCGCAGATCGGCGGCGACAGCGAAGCTGCGCAGAAGCGCGACGTCAAGGTTGCGGGCCATCGGTGCATTATGAATGCTAATGAATTGCTTCACTAGAATTAGTTTTCAGGTTGGAAAGGTGTGCGCGATCCTGCCGCCGCAGCCCCATCGGGCCTAAGCGAAGGGAGAACGCGCATGAGTCCGTCCATCAACATCGAGGCAGCCCTGGCAGGCATCACCGAACATTGGTCACCCAAGGTGGTGGGCCGTGTAAACGACCAGTATGTGAAGGTCGCCAAGCTTCTCGGCCAGTTCGTCTGGCACAAGCATGACGACGAGGACGAACTGTTCCAGGTCATCCGCGGCCGCTTGCGCATCCAGTTCGAGGATGGCAGCGAAACCACGCTGTCGCCCGGCGAGTTCTGCATCGTTCCCCGAGGCGTGATGCACAATCCGGTCGCCGACGAGGAATGCTGCATCCTGCTGATCGAAACGGTCACGACGAAGCACACCGGCGATGTCGAGACCCCGATGACCCGGTCGATCGAGCAACAGCTGGCCTGACGGGAATGGCCCCGGTCGAACGGTCGCAGGCCCTCAGGCCGGCATGCGCCGCGCCTTGACCGGCGGACTTCGGGGGGCGATAACTGCCGCCTCCCAGAGTTTTCGAGCGAGACCACCCGTGAACCGCATTTTCTCCGGCATGCAGCCGACCCGGCAGCTTCACCTCGGCAACTATCTGGGGGCGCTGCGCAACTGGGTGGAACTGCAGAACAGCTACGAGTGCATCTTCTGCGTCGTCGACCTGCACGCGCTGACCATCGACCAGGACCCGGAGGTCCTGCGCAACAACATCCGCGAGGTCGCCGCGGCCTACATCGCCGCCGGCATCGACCCGGACAAGAACATCCTGTTCAACCAGTCGGTCGTGCCGGGCCATGCCGAGCTGGGCTGGATCCTGTCCTGCCACACGCCGCTGGGCTGGCTGAACCGCATGACCCAGTTCAAGGAAAAGGCCGGCAAGCAGAAGGACATGGCCAACCTCGGCCTCTATGCCTACCCGACGCTGATGGCCGCCGACATCCTGCTCTACAAGGCCACCCATGTGCCGGTGGGCGAGGACCAGAAGCAGCATCTGGAACTGGCGCGCGACATCGCCGGTGCCTTCAACCGCCGCTATGAGACCGAGTTCTTCCCGCTGCCCGAGCCGCAGATCCTGGGCGAGGCGACGCGGGTGATGAGCCTGCGCGACGGCAAGAAGAAGATGTCGAAGTCGGACGAGTCCGAATACTCGCGTATCAACATGACCGACGATGCCGACACCATCGCCCAGAAGATCCGCAAGGCCAAGACCGACCCGGAACCCCTGCCGGAAACCGTGACCGAGCTGGAGGCCCGTCCGGAAGCCGACAACCTCGTCACCATCTATGGTGCGCTGGCCGGCCAGTCGCGCGAGCAGGTACTGGCGCAGTTCGCCGGCTCCCAGTTCTCCGACTTCAAGAAGTCGCTGGTCGACCTGTCGGTGGACAAGCTGGCGCCGATCACCACCCGCATGAAGGAGCTGCTGGCCGACAAGGCGGAGATCGACCGGCTGCTGAAGAAGGGCGGCGAGCGTGCCGCAGCCATTGCGGAAAAGAACCTGAACGACGTGAAGGACATCATCGGCCTGCTGCGACCGTAAGGATGCCTTGCCCGTGACGGCCCCCATCCTGATCACCGGCTTCGCGCCGTTCGGGCTCCCCCCGGACGGCGAGCCGGCCTCCGCGTCAGACCATCCCCCTGTCGATCATCCTTCTGCCGATCATCCATGGACGGCCGATCCGACCGCCCTGCTGATGGACCGGCTGGCGGGGGAACCGGGGGTCGTCACCGCCACCCTGGCCCCTCTGTACGACGCCTGCGGCGAGGCTTTCGCCGGGCTGCTGGCGGAATACCGGCCGCTGGCGGCGCTCGGCTTCGCCTATCTGGAATCCAGCGATTACATCCGGCTGGAACGGCTGGCCTGGAACCGCGACGAAAGTCCGCTGGCCGATGCCGCCGGGACGGTGCGCATCGGCATGGACATCGTGCCGGACGGGCCGACTGCCTATGGCAGCACCCTGCCGGTGCCGCGGGTGATGCGGGAACTATCGATGGCCGGGCTGCCGGTGACCTTCGGCGACTTCTCAGGCGGCTTCCTCGGCAACCATCTATTCTACCGGGCGCGCCACATCATCGAAAGCGCCGGGCTGGACGTGCCTTACGGCTTCTTCCACCTGCCGCCGCTGCCCGAACGGGCTGGCCAGTTGCGCCGCTTTGGCGGCCTGAGCCTGGAGCGGCAGGAGCTGGCGGTGCGCACGCTGGTGGGAATGCTGCGCCGGGCGCTGGACGGGATCGCCTGAAAAGGGATCAGGCCGTCCTGGCGGGACGGCGCTGCTCGGGCGGGCTCACGATGGCGCGCAGTGCGTCCAGGAACTCACGGCCCTTGTCGGTCAGGGTGACGATCTTGCGGCGGCGTTCACGCGGGTCTTCCTGCGCCTGCACCAGATCGAGTCCGGCCTTGCCGAAGCTGTGCCAGCGGCTGAGCGCCGCGACGTTGCGCGACGCGGAGGATTGGGCGATGCCCAGGCGTTCCGCCAGTTCGCCGATGGAGATGCCTTCGCTCTGCGCGATGGTCATGAAACTCAGCGCATACTGGATGGGCAGGTCGGGGTCGAGCTTGCGGAACGCCTCAAGCACCTGGACGACGGTAAGGACCTCGTCATGACGAACGCGGGCCGGCATTCAGCAGGTCTCCGCGGCGCCGCGCGCTATGCAGCGCGGGAGGGTGGTCCCCAACGGGCCGGTGTGTAGATGATGTTCAGGCGTCCAAGCCATAGGATGACTTCCCCGTTTTCACGCCTCAGGTCGAAGGACCCGGCCGGCGATGCCCAGCGGGCGTGTTCAACGAAGAGACGGTGACCGCAAAAACCCAGAAAGACACACATGGGATCCTCTCGATATCCGGAATTCACGTTCGAAGGCTGCGGGACAAAGCAGGGCCGGTTGGGCGTGGGTGACGGCCATATGGGCGGCGTTGGTGGCCGGATCGCCCGATCGGCGAGTCCAGGCAGTGGCTACGATGGCTTTCATCGAAACTCTCCAGAGGTTGAGTGATGCCGGCGTGAGAGGCCGACGGATCCGGTATCGCCGGTCAGCGATACGGTTGCAAGGTCAAAAATGTCCGCGCGTCCGATAGGTTCCGATCGCGGATGTGAAAAGGCGGAAGGCGACTGCCGAGTGGAGGCTCTTCGCCGTCCCCAGCCTCTCCATCCGTCAATCCGATATCGCGCCGCAGGTGGTCGCACAGTCGGCCCGGTCCGGAGGATGCTCCGGAATCGAGCCAGCGGCTCCGCAACGCCGTCCACAAGGTCGGCATGATCTGCTCCCATAGAGAAGAGGCTCCGACGGTCGGGCCTCCAGTGGCGAAATAATTCCGCCCACGGATGTGTTCCGTCAACCAGTTCGTCCAGGGAAGGCCGTTCGTCCGTAACAGGCGTTACCTTCGCCGCACGCCTGTTGCAGATCGGCATCGCTTTTCAGCAGTTTCGCCATCGGAGAGGATGGAGCCGGGCACCTCTGGACAAGCGGAGACCGGTCGGTCAAACACAAAGCCGGCGGCAAAAGCCGTCCGCAGTACTCCGCTCATCTGTTTCCTATCCATCAGTTCGGGTCGTCCGTCCGTGTCCATCCTCCCCTCTCCCGCATGGCCGACAGCGGTGCGCTCCGCCCGTATTCTGCTGGTGGCGGCAGCCGTGGGGGCAGCGATGTTGGCGGGTGCCTTGTGGCCTCTGCCGGCAGCGGCGGAGGCGCGCTTCACCCCCGGCCCCTGCTGGTTCACCGTGCCGGATGGCGAAGCGGCTTTGTGCGGAACGGTGGCGGTGCCGGAGCGGCGCGACCGTCCCAACAGCCGCGGCCTGCGCCTGCCGGTCGCCGTGCTGCTCAGCACCGCGCGCCAGCCGGCCCCCGATCCCGTGCTGTTCCTGGAGGGCGGCCCCGGCGCCTCCCCCTTCGGCAGCGGCGAGGCGACGGAAGAGCGGATGGAAGTGTGGTGGGAGCTGTCGGCCCCCTTCCGCCGCACCCGCAACCTGATCCTGTTCGACCCGCGCGGCGTCGGCCGGGCCGAACCCGACACCGATTGCCCGGAGCTGGACGCCGTCGGTTCCACCCGCGGCACCCGGCCGCTGACGCGCGAGCAGCGGGCGGCGGCGGAACGGGCCGCTGTCAGCGCCTGCTCCACGCGGCTGCAGGCGGCCGGGCTGGATACCACACAATTCTCCACCCCCGTCGCCGCCGAGGATGCGCTGGACATCGTCACCGCGCTGGGTGCCCAGCGCGTGAACCTGTTCGCGGTGTCCTACGGCACCCGGGTCGGGCTGGAGATCCTGCGGCGGCAGGGCGGCCGCGTCCGCACCGCCGTCTTCGACAGCGTCTATCCGCCCGACGTCAACGCGCAGGAGGAGATGGCCTGGCTGGCCCAGCGCGCCTACCGCCGGCTGTTCGACGACTGTGCCGCCAACCGGATCTGCCGCTCCGCCTTTCCCGATCTGGAGAAGCGTTTCCTCGCCCTGGTCGAGCGGCTGGACCGCAACCCGGTCGAGATCGTCGTCGGCGACCACGAGACGCACCGCGTCCTGCGGCTGACCGGCGGGGCGGCCATCGCCGCCGGGCTGGAGGCGATGGCGGTCAGCGAGGCGGTGCCGGCCCTGCCGATCATGATCGACCGCGCCGTCCGCGGCCAATACGCCACGCTGGCCGAATGGGCACCGACCAACTGGCTGGGCGATCCGGAGGTCGCCGACGGGCTGGCCTTCTCCGTCGAATGCCGCGAGTCGGTGACCACCGCCGACCCGGTGAAGCGTGCCGATGGCGCCCGCCGCTATACCCCCTACGGGCTGGTCGCCGCCGACGACCCCGGCCAGCGCGTCTGCCGTCTCTGGCCTGCCGGCCACCAGGAGTTGGCCGAACGCCTGCCGGTCGCCAGCCCAGTGCCGGTTCTGCTGCTGTCCGGCGCCTACGACCCGGTCACCCCGCCGGACTGGGGCGACCGCGCCGCCGCCACCCTGCCAAAGAGCCGGCATCTGGTCTTCCGCGCCGCCAGCCACATCGTGACCTCCAGCGAGGATTGCGCCATGGCCGCTGCGGTCGGCTTCGTGGAGCAGGAAACGCTGCCGGCGACCGCCTGTCCGGGAGCGGCCAAGCCGCCGGTGTTCGAGGGGCCTTAACAGGCTCCCTCACCGGCCCGGCGCGATCCGTCGGTAGCTCAGTGCTTCGGCGATGTGGCGACGCCTGACCCCCTCGGCCCCGTCGAGGTCGGCCAGCGTCCGTCCCACCCGCATCACCCGATGATAGCCGCGGGCGGACAGCTTCAGCCGCTCCGCCGCTTCGGTCAGCAGGGCACGGCCGGGGCCGTCGGGGGAGGCGACCTTTTCCAGCAGTTCGCCGTCAGCCTCGGCATTCGTCCGCACCGCCCGGCCGGCCGGGTAAGGACCGAAGCCGCCATAGCGTTCCGCCTGGATGGCGCGGGCAACGGCGACGCGGGCGGCGATGTCGGCGCTGCCCTCCGCCGGCGGCGGCAGGCTGAGGTCGGCGGGGCTGACCGCCGGCACGTCGATGTGGAGGTCGATGCGGTCGAACAGCGGTCCGCTGATCTTCGACTGATAGTCGGCGGCACATTTCGGCGCGCGGGCGCAGGCGAGCGAGGCGTCGTCGAGATGGCCGCAGCGGCAGGGGTTCATCGCCGCCACCAGCTGGACGCGGGCCGGATAGGTCACATGGTGGTTGGCGCGGCTGACCACCGCCTTGCCGGTTTCCAGCGGCTGGCGCAATGCCTCCAGCAAGGCGCGGGGGAACTCCGGCAGCTCGTCGAGGAACAGAACCCCCTGGTGCGCCAGGGAGATCTCCCCCGGTTTGGCCCGGGTGCCGCCGCCGACCAGCGCCGGCAGGCTGGCGGACTGGTGCGGCGCGCGGTAAGGGCGCTGGCGCAGCAGCCGCCCGTCCTCCAGCAACCCGCCGACGCTGTGGATCATCGACACCTCCAGCGCCTCCGCCGGGTCGAGGGGCGGCAACAGGCCGGGCAGACGGGCGGCCAGCATCGACTTGCCGGACCCGGGCGGACCCATCATCAGCAGGTTGTGCGACCCGGCGGCGGCGACCTCCAGCGCGCGCTTGGCGGTCTCGTTGCCCTTCACGTCGCGCAGGTCGGGCGGCGGTGCCTCCTGTTCCTGCATCCGCGGCTTGGGCGGGGTCAGCACCTGGGTGCCTTTGAAGTGGTTGATGAGGGCCAGCAGGTTGGCCGGGGCCAGCACGTCCAGGTCGGGGCCGGCCCATGCCGCCTCCCCGCCGCAGGCCGCCGGACAGATCAGCCCGCGGTCATTGGCCAGCGCATCGATGGCGGCGGGCAGCACGCCGGCCACCGGGGTCAGTGCGCCATCCAGCGCCAGCTCGCCCAGCGCCACATAGCGGGCGATCTCCGCATCCGGCAGCACGCCCATCACCGTCAGCAGGCCGAGCGCGATGGGAAGATCGAAGTGGCTGCCCTCCTTCAGCACGTCGGCGGGGGCGAGATTGACGGTGATGCGCTTGGCCGGCAGCGCCAGCCCCAGCGCATGCAGGGCGGCGCGCACCCGTTCCCGGCTTTCGCCCACCGCCTTGTCGGGCAGGCCGACGACGGTGAAGGCGACGATTCCGCCGGACATCTGGACCTGGACGTCGATCCCCAGCACCTCGATGCCCTGGAACGCGACGGTGTTGATGCGGGCGACCAAGGCAGACCCTCGTTGAATAACGTCTCCGACTGCAAATGTATGACGGGAGCGGACAGGAACGGTCAATCCCGTTCGGCGATGATCCCCGCGCCGGAAACTCTCCATGGCTGTATGGTGGTCGGTAGCCGCCGGATCATTAAGAGGCTTTATATTAGAGAAAATATATGTGAGAATGGATGTCATGACCATGTGAGGCGGCTGCAACTGCCCGGACTCGAGATGAGAGGGTGCGATGGCGGGTCCGATCGAGGCTTTGGCCGGTGGCGCGCTGATTGGCGCGGCGGCGGCGGGAATGCTGCTGGTGAATGGGAGGATCGCCGGCATCAGCGGCATCCTGGCGCGTGCGGTGCGTCCGGGGGTGGCCCCCTGGCAATGGGCGTTCGTCGCCGGTCTGCTGGCCGCCGGTCTGGCCGCCCGCCTGTCGGGGATCGAACCGACGCCGGCCTTCGCGCTGCTGCCGGTGCCGATGCTGATCGCCGCCGGGCTGATCGTCGGCATCGGCACCCGGATCGGGTCGGGCTGCACCAGCGGGCATGGCGTCTGTGGTCTGGCCAACCTGTCGCCGCGATCGCTGGTCGCCACGCTGGTCTTCATGGCGGTCGCCGCGGCGACGGTCTTCGTCACCCGCCATCTGTAGGAGAGCGGCCATGCGCAGCCTCACCGCCGGCCTGTTCGGCTTCGTCTTCGGGCTTGGGCTGATCGTCGCCGGGATGACCGATCCGGCACGGGTTCTCGGCTTTCTCGATGTCGCCACCATCTGGGCCGGCAGCTGGGATCCCAGCCTGGCCTTCGTCATGATCGGCGCCATCGCCGTCGCCGCTCCGGCCTTCGCCATCGCCCGCCGCAAGCCGGTCGCGCTGCTGGGCGACCCCATCGCCCTGCCCGACCGCCGGTTGATCGACGCCCGTCTGGTCGGCGGGGCGGCCCTGTTCGGGCTGGGCTGGGGGCTTGCGGGGATCTGCCCCGGCCCGGCCCTGGTGCTGCTGGGCAACGACGGCCTGTCGGCGCTGCTGTTCGTCGCCTCCCTGCTCGCCGGCGGCTGGCTCGCCGATGTCCTGCTGCCTGTGCTGCAGCGGTCGCGGACCGCGCCGCGCCGGGCCGCATAAGCGTCCGTCGCATGGCTCCCGCCACGCCGGACGGGGTTGGTGGGGAAAATCCGCCGGACTATGTTGGTGAAACCAATCACCCCGGCGAGAAGAGGCTAGCGTGCAACTGCATCTCAGCACCTGGAGCGAGGTCGAGGCCTATCTGAAGACCTCCAAGGGCATCATCATGCCGATCGGCTCGACCGAGCAGCATGGGCCGAACGGGCTGGTCGGCACCGACGCCATCTGCGCCGAATTCATCGCCAAGGGCGTCGGCGACGCCACCGGCGCGCTGGTCGGCCCGACGATTCCGGTCGGCATGGCCGTCCATCATATGGAGTTCCCCGGCTCGATGACTCTGAAGCCGTCGACGCTGATCGCCCTGCTGCGCGACTATGTCGGCTCTCTGGCCGAACACGGGTTCGAGCGCTTCTTCTTCGTCAACGGCCATGGCGGCAACATCGCCACGGTTCGCGCCGCCTTCTACGAGATCTATGCCGAGAACCGGGCGCTGCGCGGCCGTGACGCGCCGGACCTGCGCTGCGCCCTGGTCAATTGGTGGGAGAATGGCGAGGTCGGCCGGCTGTCACGCGAACTGTACCAGGGCAAGGAAGGCTCGCACGCCACGCCCAGCGAGGTGTCGGTCACCCAGTACGCCTACCCCGACTCGATCAAGACCGCGGCGATGGAGCCGGAACAGGCGCCGGCCGGCGGGTTCCACGATGCCCGCGACTTCCGCCGCCGCTACCCGGACGGCCGCATCGGCTCCGCCCCCGGCCTTGCCCGTCCCGAGCACGGCCAGCGCCTGTACGAGGCGGCGGTCGGCGCCATCGCCACCCAGTACCGCGCCTTCCTGGCGGAACAGTAAGGGCGGCCACACGCCTGCATGCCGCCTGCATGACGGTGGGGCTTCTTCGCCCCGCACGTTGATTCGGCGGTCGGACCTGCCTAAATTCGGACCGGTTGACGGGACCAGCGTCCCGCAACCGACCGGCCCGAACAGAGCACGACCGCCCTAGTCCATGATCAACGAGCTGAACCAGCGATCGCGCGAAATCTTCCGGCTGATCGTCGACGCCTATGTGGCGTCGGGCGAACCGGTCGGCTCGCGCACCATCTCGCGGCGGCTTGGCATGGCCCTGTCGCCCGCGACCATCCGCAACGTAATGGCCGATCTGGAGGAGCAGGGGCTGCTCTACGCCCCGCACACCTCCGCCGGCCGCATCCCGACCGACGCCGGCCTGCGCATGTTCGTCGACGGCCTGCTGGAGATCGGGTCGCTGACCGAGGATGAACGCGCCTCGATCGAAGCGAAATGCTCCGCCTCCGGCCGCGCTTTCGCCGACGTGCTGGGCGAGGCGTCGACCATGCTGTCCGGCCTGTCGCACTGTGCAGGCCTGGTGGTGGCGCCGAAGACCGACCGGCCGCTGAAGCACATCGAGTTCGTGTCGCTCGGCCCCGGCCGCGCCCTGGTCGTCCTGGTGAACGAGGACGGGCTGGTCGAGAACCGGGTGATCGAGGTGCCGATGGGGGTGCCGACCTCGACCTTGCAGACCGTGTCGAACTTCCTCAGTGCCAAGCTCGCCGGCCGCACGCTGGACGAAGCGCGACAGGAGGTTCTGCAGGAGATCGAACAGCAGAAGACCCAGCTGGACGAGCTGTCGCGCAAGGTGGTCGCCGCCGGTCTGGCCACCTGGGCCGGCAGCGGCGGGTCGAATGCCGGCCAGCTGATCGTCCGCGGCCAGTCCCGCCTGCTGGAGGACGTCACCGCGCTGTCCGACCTGGAGCGGGTGCGCGGCCTGTTCGAGGCGCTGGAGACCAAGGAGACGATGCTGCGCATGCTGGACGCCACCGGACGCGGCGACGGCGTGCAGATCTTCATCGGCGCCGAGAATGTGCTGTTCAGCCATTCCGGCTGTTCGATGATCATCTCCCCCTTCCAGAACAGCCGGGAACAGGTGATCGGCGCCATCGGCGTCATCGGCCCGACCCGCATCAATTACGCCCGCATCATTCCGCTGGTGGATTACACCGCCAAGGTGGTCAGCCGGCTGATCGGCTGAGCACCGTCCCCGTCTCACTCCCTCCGCCTTTTGACGAAGCAAGAATTGAGAAAACCATGAGCGAAGAGCAGAACAAGCCCTCCGACGCCACGGTGGAGCCGACCGAGGCCACCGCCGACACCGCCAGCCAGACGGATGCCGGCCAGACGGGCTCCGGTTCTCCCGAGGACCGCGTCGCCAAGCTGGAGGCCGAGGTCGCCAGCCTGAAGGACCAGCTTCTGCGTGCCATGGCGGAGACGGAGAACACCCGACGCCGTGCCCAGCGCGACCGCGAGGACGCCAGCAAGTTCGCCGTCTCCAGCTTCGCCAAGGAGCTGGTGTCGGTCGCCGACAACCTGCGCCGCGCGCTGGACGCCGTGCCGGCCGAGGGCCGCGAGCAGGACGAGATGCTGAAGGGCCTCGCCGTCGGCGTCGAGGCGACGGAACGCCAGCTGTTCGCCGCCTTCGACCGCGCCGGCATCAAGAAGCTGGACCCGGCCGGCGAGCCGTTCGACCCGAACTTCCATCAGGTGATGTTCGAGATCGAGAACACCGGCAAGGCCGCCGGCACCGTCGTGCAGGTTCTCCAGCCCGGCTACACCATCCACGGCCGCCTGCTGCGCGAGGCGATGGTCGGTGTTGCCAAGGGCGGTGACGCCGGCGGCCAGCACGTCGATACGAAGGCGTAACCATACCGCTTCTGCAAAGCCCCCGGTTCGGCGGTTCGCCGCCGGGCCGGGGGCTTCGTGTTCTTCGAATACGGAATTCCGACGGTTGACGGTCGGTGGGAAATTGCCTAGGCCTTTCGGACGATCTTTTCGGCCGAGCAACCGGAGCCGCTTCCATGCCCAAAAGCGTCCTGACCGTCGACGATTCCAAGACCATCCGCGACATGGTCGGCTTCACGCTGAAAGGCGCCGGCTATGAGGTGGCGGAGGCGTCGGACGGCAATGCCGGTCTTGCCCTGGTCAACCAGCGCAAGTTCGACTGCATCATCACCGACCTGAACATGCCGGGCCTGGACGGGCTGGCGCTGACCCGCGCCATCCGCGCCTCGGCCACCAACCGCGCCACCCCGGTCCTGCTGCTGACCACCGAAGCCGACCCCGCCAAGAAGTCCGCCGGCCGCGAAGCCGGTGCCACCGGCTGGCTGGTGAAGCCGTTCAACCCGGAAAAGCTGGTGGAGACGGTGAGAAAGGTCTGTCCTTAATTCACCGCGCCACCAGGAACTCACCCTCCGGTTCATGCGCGGCGAACCGCCGCTGCGCCGTGCCGCGGTCGGCGACGGCATAGCAGTAGACGCATCCGTGCGGACAGCTGTCATAGTCGCCGATGTCGCGGCTTTCCGCACACAGGCAGCCGGGCCGGTTGCCTTTCTCCCGCGCCGCGATTGCATGCCCCGCGACGTCCGACAGCCGGACCGCATCGACGCAGCGGGCCGCTGCCGTGCCGGGCGTATCCAAAAGCTCCGGCTGGGTGCAGAGCGTCAGCGCCATCCCCTCCCCCGCCGCGATCCCCGCCAGATCCGCCAGCAGAGCGCGTTTCTCCTCCAGCTCCGGATCGCGCCAGCCGATGCCGGCGGCGGCGAGGTTGCGGGCGGTCTTGCGGTAAGGCTGAAGGAAGGACACCGCCACCTCGTCGGTCACCCCGCGCAAGGCTCGGGCGATCCGGGCGAAGGTCTGGCGGTGCCGGTCCGGCGAGGTGGCGTCGGTCAGCGCGATGGGGTCGTAGCGCCAGACCGCGGCCCGCGCACCCCAGCGCTCGCGCACCTGCGCCATATGGCCGACCGCAGTGTCCCAGGCGGGGACCGAGCGTTCCAGCGCGGTCGGCAACCCGGTGACGCTGTACTGCACGATGAAGGGAAAGCCCCGCTCCGCCACGCTGTCGAGCGCGGGCAGGAAGGGTCCCAGATTCTTGGTCCAGAAGATGAAGCCGTCGACCGCCGGCCGGGTCAGGTCGATGCGGTAGGTCTGGCCGCCGTAAGGATTGACCATCCGGCAGTAACCGGCGTCGAGGCGGTTCAGGAACCAGCGCCCGTAGAAGGCGGGAATGTCGGTCTTGTAGCTGGCGGAGATGATCATGCAACCAGCATGGGAATGCCGGCCCGCCGCATCAAGGGCGGACCGGCATAACCGGGATGGCAGGCCTCACTGGACCGCGCGGACTTCGACCACTTCGGGAATGTAGTGGCGCAGCATGTTCTCGATGCCGTGCTTCAGCGTGGCGGTGGAGCTGGGGCAGCCGGAGCAGGCCCCCTTCATTGCCAGATAGACGACGCCGCGCTCGAAGCCCTGGAAGGTGATGTCGCCGCCATCCTGGGCGACCGACGGGCGGACGCGGGTATCCAGCAGCTCCTTGATCTGCTCGACGATCTCCTCGTCGTCGGCGCTCGCCGCCGCGGCATGGCCGTCGCCGCCATCCTCCAGCAGGACCGGGCGGTCGGCGGTGAAATGCTCCATGATGACGCCGAGGATGGACGGCTTCAGCAGGAACCAGTCGCGCGCGTCGGTCTTGGTGATGGTGATGAAGTCGGCGCCCAGGAAGACGCCGACGACGCCCTCGATCTCGAACAGGCGCTGGGCGAGCGGCGAACGGGCGGCATCCTCGCGGCTGGTGAAGTCGGCGGTGCCGCGTCCGAGCACGTCACGCCCCGGCAGGAACTTGAGAGTCGCCGGGTTGGGCGTCTGCTCGGTCTGAATGAACATGGTCTGGTCCTCCATCGGCGGCGGAATGGAACCGCCGGCGCGCCCGGGATCGGGACGCGGAACGATTGGAGGGAAATCTGGGCCGAAACGCCGGACGGATCAAGGACCCCGGTTGTGTGGGTATTCGGTGTCCGGCATGCGCGGCCTGTTCCCGGCGCCTATCCTTACCTGCGTGCCCCCCGCTTAAGTAATCGCGTCCAGCGCATCGTTGCTGAGGCCGCCGGGGACGATGGTCAGCGGGATGCGCAGCCGCCCCAGCCCGCGGCCGGTATAATAGGAGATCAGCGGGCCGGGACCCTCCGGGTCGGTACCGGCGGCCAGCACCAGGATGGAGATGCTCGGCTCCTCCCCGATCAGGGCCAGCACCTCCTCGGTGCGGTTGCCCTCGCGGACATAGAGCGCCGGCAGGGTGCCGGTCAGCTGGTTGACCTCGCGCGCCAGCTTCTGGAGCATCTGCTCCGCCTCGGCGCGCTGCTCCTCGCGGATCAGGTTCTCCACCGCCAGCCAATGCTGCATCTCGCCCTGTTCCAGGACGGTCAGCAGCGCCACCTTGCCGCCGGACTTGCGGGCGCGCAGGCAGGCATAGCGGAGCGCCACCTTCAGCTCCGGGCTGTCGTCGACCACCACCAGGAAGATGCGCACCGGCTTGGGTGCTTGCGCCTCGGGACTCGTGGACTGCGTCGTGTCGGTCATCTCTGTAACCCTCTCGGCTTAGACCCGGCGGAATGCGGCGCCGGCCGCCCAGCCGGCCGCGATGGCGCCGAGGACGGCGGCCACCCCGTAGACGACCGGGCGGTTGCGGGCGAAGTCGGAGACTTCGGCGCTGAACCCGATCTTGGACACCACCAGCGGCGTGGTCTGGGCGCTGACCACCTCGCCGTCACGAATCAGCAGGGCCTCGACATTGTACAGCCCGGTCGGGACATTGGCCGGGAAATAGATGTTGGTGCGGAACAGCCGTTCGCCCAGGAAGGCGACCTGCCCCATCGAGATGGCGTAGAGCCCCTGGCGCTGCTTGTTGCGGATCAGCGCGCTGCGGTAGGCGGCAAGCTCCTCCGGCGGCAGGGCGGTGTCGACCGGCAGTTGCAGCTGCGGCAGGCCAAGCTGGTGGCGCTCCAGCACCGGACGGCCGACCAGCTGGTCGAGCGGACGGCTGACCGCCACCGTGTAGAAGCTGGGCACCTGATCGAAGCGCAGGCTGTCGGTGTTCATCCACATGCCGGCCACCCGCTGCTTGCGCCGGACGGTGGCGGGGGCGCGCGGGCCGGTGACGACGATGGCGACGTCGCCCGCCCCGTCGGTGGTGCCGAACAGCACGACCTCCGTCCCGGTGAAGCCGGTGGTGATGGCGATCAGGTGGCTGGACAGGTCGGCGACCAGCTGCTGCGCCCACACCGTCGCCGCCAGCGTGCCGCCCAGCAGCAGCCCGGCCAGCGCCGCGGCGGCCTGCACCAGACGGCGTTTCATCACCCCCGCCATCACCGCAGCCCCATGGTCAGGGTGTAGAGGTCGTCGGGGCGGGAGAACAGGTCGAAGGCCAGCTTCAGCGCCACCCCCACCACGATCAGCGAAAGCGCCAGCCGGGCGGTCTCGCCGCGCAGCCTGGTGCCGGCCTTGGTGCCGAACTGGGCACCGATCACGCCGCCGATCAGCAGCAGAAGCGCCAGCATGGCGTCCACCGTCTGGTTGGTGGCGGCCTGCAACATGGTGGCCGCGGCGGTGGTGAAGATGATCTGGAACAGCGAGGTGCCGGCGACCAGACCGGCCGGCATGTTCAGCAGATAGATCATCGCCGGCACCAGGAGGAAGCCGCCGCCGATGCCCATGATCGCCACCAGCATGCCGCCGACCACACCGATCCCCGCCGGCAGCAGGGCGGAGATGTAGAGCTTCGAGCGCTGGAACCGCATCTTGAAGGGCAGGCCGTGCAGCCAGATGTGGCGGTGCAGCTTGCCGCGCTTGGCCGTCGGCGCCCGGCGCCGCAGGATGGCGCGGCTGCTCTCCACCAGCATCATGCCGCCGATGGTGCCGAGGAAGAAGACGTAGGACAGGGTGATGGCGATGTCGATCTGGCCCAGCCGCTGGAGGATGCCGAAGATCCACACCCCCACCGCGGTGCCGAGCACGCCGCCGCCCAGCATCACCACGCCCAGCTTGACGTCGACATTGCCGCGCCGCCAATGGGCCAGCACGCCCGACACGCTGGCGGCGACCAGCTGGTTGGCCTGGGTGCCGACGGCGATGGCGGGGGGCACGCCGATGAAGATCAGCAGCGGCGTCATCAGGAAGCCGCCGCCGACGCCGAACATCCCCGACAGGAAGCCGACGAGCCAGCCCATGCCGAGCACCAGCAGCGCGTTGACCGACATCTCGGCAATCGGCAGGTAGACTTGCATGGAGGAGCGATCTGTCGGGATGTTCAGGATGGGCAGCGGGACCGGCAGCTTACCCGAGCCGGTGCCGTGGCGGAAGACCGCAGCATCAGCCTTCGGGGGGATCGCATCCGGTGAAAGGGGGGCGGTTGAGAGGGGTGGAACAGCGTGGAACGCTTTCCGGCGGATGTTCCATCCCGCCCATCCTACAGACGGCGGGAGAAGGCGGCCTTTCCGCCCTGGCGTTCCAGCGCCGAGCCGAGGTTGGGATAGGGATCGTCGGGGTTGACGGTATAGGGATAGACGCCCTTCGGCCCCGCCGCTTCCGGCCGGGCGAGGATGGCGGCGACGGCGCGCGGATTGGGCGGCGTCCGCTCGCGCAGGGCACCGGGGATGTCGTCGTCGAGTTCGGGCACGGTGACGGCGGGAGGGTCTTCAGGGTGGGGCGGCTGGGGATGGGCTGGTTGCGGCTCAGGGGCCGGGATGTCCCGTGGAGCATTCCTCGCAGTCTCCCTCGTGGTCTCAAGGCCGGCGAACAGGCCGAGGCGTTCGGCCAGCCAGCGGACGGTGGCGGGATCGCCGGAGGAGACTAGCCGCTCGATCTGCTCGGCCACGAGGATGCGCAGCGAAGACAGGCGCAACTCGGCCTCGCGGTTCAGCGCCTGCCGTTCCCACCAGACCCTGTGACGGAAATCCTTGGAGCCGTAATAGGCGCGCCACAGCGTGGTGCGGCTGCATCCCATGGTGCGGGCGACATAAAGGAAGCTGGTTCCGCGCGCCAGCATGCCGGCGGCCATGATCCATTGTTCCTCATGGAACTGCGAACCGGGGACTAGCGAGCCTTCGGAGGGGACTGGCGGCTCTTCCGCCCAGAGGGGGAAATGGTCGTTCTGGAGGGTTCGGCTGTCGAGGGGCATGGCTTCGCTCCGCAGAATGATGGGATCTCTTGCGGAGATTATAGGAATTATTTCTGTTATCGGTGGGCTTTTGCAAAAACGGAAACCGGTCAGGGCGCCGTCCCTTGGAACCCGTCCCTTGGAACCAGGGCGATGCCCATTGGAATTAGGGCGATGCCCCATGGAAGAAGACCTGATAACCACCCTTGTGCGGGAAGATATGCTCCGCCTCGCGCCGGGCGGATTGCAGATCCTGCGCATGCGCCAGCACGCGGTTGTTGTAGCGCCAAGCCGGATTGACCGGCTTGCCGGCGGCGCGGGCCGCGGCGGCGGCATTGGTGTCGTACTGCGCCTCCGCCCGGAAACTGCGCCGGTTGCCGCCGGGGGCGCCGAGGATGTGCAGGAAGACCGGCGGTTCCTTGGTCATCGTGTCGATCTGGCGCTGAAGATGGTCGATCCGCTGTTCGGCGGCGGACAGCCGGCCTTTCGCCTCCTCCAGCCGGCAGGTCAGGTCGGCCAGCGCCTCGGTCTCGGCGCGCCGGCGTTCCTTCAACGGCAGCACCGACCGCCGCAACCGGTCCAGCCCCGCCACCCGTTCCCAGCCGCGCCGGATGCCGACCCAGCACAGATGGCACAACACCGCCAGCGCCGCCACCAGCGGAACCGCCGAGTCGAGGATCGTCCGCACCGCCTCCATCACCACCTCGTTTCCTGATCCACCAGTGCCCGGCCCCAGCACCCGTCCTTGGCACGCCTGTTGCTGAAGCGCCGGCAAGGCTGCACGCAAGGAGCGTGCCGCGGGAGCGGAGAGGACGATGGGCACGCAGACACCGCTGCTGTTCGTGCTGGAGATGGTGATCCTGACGGCCTGCCTCAGCTGGATCACCGTGTCGATCCTGCGGATCGGCCACCGGATCGCCGCTGTGCAGCGCCGCCGGTCGCAGCTGCGTCAGGGACAGGCCGAACTGGCCCGGTCGACCGACGCCCTGCGCCGCGACATGCACCAGCTGGATTCCGAGCTTCGGCAGGTGGAGGAGGCCATCACCGTGCGCAACGCCCAGGCGGTGGACTTGCAGAGCCGGCTGAACGACTTGCGCCGTCAGGGTCCGCGGGAATACACGCTGCTGAACGAACGGTTCGGCGAAAAGGACCGGCTGTGGCTTATGACCGTCCCGCGGCCGGACCGGCCGGAGCGCTGGGCGGTGGCCGCCCCGGACGGCGGAACGGCGATGGCTCTGCTGTGCGCCAGGATCAGCGTGCCGGAACGGCCGGTCTTGGACGGCCAGCTGAATTGAAAAACGGAACCGGCCGCAGTTGCAGAATGCAATGCGGCCGGCGGCGTCTTTGCGATCTGACACGCAGGTCGCGGTTATCGGCAGATCGCGGTTACAGGATGCCCTTCCCGGCGACCAGCTCGCGCAGGTTCACCTCCGGCCGGGCGCCGACATGGCTGATGATCTCCGCCGCGGCGACGGCGCCGAGCCGGCCGCAGACCGCCGGCGACAGGCCGCGGGTGTAGCCGAACAGGAAGCCGGAGGCGTAGAGGTCGCCGGCGCCGGTGGTGTCGACCACCCGCTCCACCGGCTCGGCCGACACCTCGACCACTTCGCCGGCCGACACGATGACGGCGCCCTTCTCGCTGCGGGTCAGCGCCGCGGTCTTGCCCAGCCGCTTCACCGCCGCCAGCGAATCCTCGAATTTTTCGGTGCCGTAGAGGGCGCCGATCTCATGCTCGTTGGCGAACAGGATGTCGACATGACGTTCCACCAGATCGACGAACTCGGCGTGGTGGCGATGGACGCAGAAGCTGTCGGACAGCGACAGCGACACCTTGCGGCCGGCGGCGTGCGCGATCTCCGCCGCCTTGCGGAAGGCCTCCTTGGCGCGGGGCGGATCCCACAGATAGCCTTCCAGATAGGTCACCTGCGAGCCGGCGATCAGCGCCTCGTCGATGTCCTCCGGCCCCAGCTCGACGCAGGCGCCGAGATAGGTGTTCATCGAGCGCTGGGCGTCCGGGGTGACCAGGATCAGGCAGCGGGCGGTCGGCGCCCCGCCCAACAGCGGCGCGCTGTCGAAGGCGACGCCCGACGCGCGGATGTCGTGGCGGAACACGTCGCCCAGCTGGTCCCTGGCGACCTTGCCGATATAGGCGCCGCGGCCGCCCAGCATGGCGATGCCCGCCATGGTGTTGCCGGCCGAGCCGCCGGAGACCTCCACGCCCGGCCCCATCCGGCCATACAGCTCCTCCGCCCGGGCGGCGTCGATCAGCGTCATTGCCCCCTTCTCGATGGTGTTGGCGGCGAGGAAGGCGTCGTCGGCGTGGGCGATCACGTCCACGATGGCGTTGCCGATGCCGGTGACGTCGTAGGCAGACGTGGTCATGGGCTCTCCTGAAAGGTCGTACGGTGAAGGCGATGTTGCGGCGCGAGTATAGCCGCCGCCGCCCGCATCACAAGTGAAGCTCCTGGAAGCACTCCGGATGTTCTCCGGCTGCGGCGATGCTGGTAGTAGCTTGCAAGATGAAAGTCACTGTGGGACAGTCGCCGCCATGCGACGCACCCGACTGACCGACGTTCCCTGCCCGATCGCCCGCAGCCTCGACGAGGTCGGCGAATGGTGGTCGCTGCTGATCCTGCGCGACGCGATGCTGGGCCTGACCCGCTTCGACGAGTTCCAGCGCAGCATCGGACTCGCCACCAACATGCTGACCCGCCGCCTGCACGCTCTGGTCGAGGCCGGGCTGCTGGAAAAGCGGCCTTACCAGGACCGCCCGCTGCGCCATGGCTATCACCTGACCGACAAGGGGCGGGATTTCCTGCCGGTGCTGATCGCCATGGCGGACTGGGGCGGCCGATGGCTGGGGTCCGAAGAGGCGTTCCGGATCATCGACCGCGAGACTGGCCTGCCGGTCGAACCGCTGCTGATCGACCGGACCACAGGGGAAGCAATCCGGCCGGAGCGGCTGCGCCCGGAATTCACGATCCCTGCAAAGACGACATGGGCAAAGGACGAATGCGAATGAGACGAGTCGTGGTCACCGGCCTGGGCGCCGTCACGCCGCTCGGGGCCGGCGTGGCGTCGAGCTGGCGCGCCGTGCTGGACGGACGGAGCGGCATCCGGGCCGTCAGCGGGGTCGATGTCGCCGACCTGCCCTGCCGCATCGCCGGGCAGGTTCCGGAGAGCAGCGACGTCGCCTTCGATGCCCCCTTCGATGCCGATGCGGTGGTGCCGCCCAAGGACCAGCGCAAGATGGACCGCTTCATCCTGCTGGCGCTCGCCGCCGCGGAGGAGGCGGTGGCCGATGCCGGCTGGCACCCGGCGGACGCGGAGGCGCAGGAGCGCACCGGCGTGATGATCGGTTCCGGCATCGGCGGCCTGCCCGGCTTGGCCGAGGCGGCGCTGACCCTGCACGAGAAGGGGCCGCGCCGCATCTCGCCCTTCTTCGTGCCGTCGACCCTCATCAACCTCGCATCCGGCCATGTCTCGATCCGCTACAGCTTCCGCGGTCCGAACCATGCCGCCGTGACCGCCTGCGCGACCGGGGCACACGCCATCGGCGATGCCGCCCGGCTGATCGCCATGGACGACGCCGACGTCATGCTGGCCGGCGGCAGCGAGGCGGCGATCTGCCGGCTCGGGATTGCGGGGTTCTGCGCCGCCCGCGCGATGTCGACCGGCTTCAACGACGACCCGGCCAGCGCGTCGCGCCCCTGGGACCGCGAGCGCGACGGCTTCGTGATGGGCGAAGGCGCCGGCGTGCTGGTGCTGGAGGAGCTGGAACACGCCAAGCGGCGCGGTGCCACCATCTATGCCGAGGTCACCGGCTATGGCCTGTCAGGCGATGCCTACCACATCACCTCCCCGGCGGAGGACGGCAACGGTGCCTTCCGCGCCATGCGCGCCGCGCTGAAGCGGGCGGGGCTGGCACCGGACGCCGTCGACTACGTCAACGCCCATGCCACCTCCACCCCGGCCGGCGACCCGGTGGAGATCGCGGCGGTCAAGCGCCTGTTCGGCGCAGCGGCGGGCGGACTTTCGATGTCCTCGACCAAATCGGCGACCGGCCATCTGCTGGGTGCGGCGGGGGCGGTCGAGGCGATCTTCTCCATCCTGGCGCTGCGCGATCAGGTGGCGCCGCCCACCCTGAACCTGGAGGCGCCGTCGGAAGGCTGCGACCTCGACCTCGTGCCGCTACGGCCGAAGGAACGGCGCATCCGCCACGTCCTGTCGAACAGCTTCGGCTTCGGCGGAACCAACGCCGCGCTGGTGTTCAGCCCGGCGGACTGACGGGTGGCCTGACGGGCGGCGGCCGGAAGAGGGAGAGGGGGAAGAGAGGGGGGACTGGAACCCGGCGCCCGGCGACCGTAGATATGCGGGCGGCTGCGCGCCCTTTCTCCACCGCCTTACGGACCGCCGATGATCCGCGCCCTCGTGCTTGCCTTCGCCCAGCTGTCCGACCCGCGCGTGCGCCGGGTGGTGTGGATCGGGGTGTTCGTCTCGCTGCTCGCCTATGCCCTGCTGGCCGTCGGCGCGTCCTGGGCGCTGGCGGCGACGCCGCTGACCGGCTATGGCTGGGTCGACGCCACCATCGACGTGCTGGGCGGGCTGGGGGTGCTGGTGCTGGCGTGGCTGCTGTTCCCGGCCACCGTCGGCACGGTGTCGAGCTTCTTCCTGGACGAGGTGGTGGAACGGGTCGAGGCGCGGCACTATCCCGCCCTGCCCGCCCCGCGCCATGCCGGCTGGCTGGAGGAGCTGGCGACGGCATTGCGTTTCCTGCTGCTGGTGCTGGCGATCAACCTGCTGGCCCTGCCGGTCTACCTCTTCGCGCCGGGCCTGAACCTGGTCGTCTTCTACACCATCAACGGCTATCTGCTGGGACGGGAGTATTTCGAGATGGTCGCGCACCGGCGGATGGACCGCGCCACCGCCCGGATGATGCGGCGTGCCAGACCGCTGAAACCTTTTTTGGCCGGGGTCGTCATTGCCTTCCTTTCCACCATCCCCTTCGTCAACTTGCTGGTCCCGGTCGTCGCCAGCGCCTTCATGGTTCATGTCCTACAGTCCATGTCGGCGCCCCTTGCGGCAGGCCGGACGACCGTGATACGCCGCTAGGCGGCACGGCCGCACACCGTCGCCTGCCCGGAAACCGGCCGCCCGGAAACCGACTGTGGCGACCGCCTTCCCGGCTTCCAGGCCATCCCGCCACCCGAATGTCCAGATTGGGGGAACCGCTCATGCTGTTCGGACGAAAGACACCGCCCGCCGCTCCCAAGGCCGACAGCCCCGTCCCGCCGCAGCCGGGTGTCCGTCCGTACACCCCGGGCGAGCCCGGCGCCGTCTCGTCGCCGCTCGCCTCCCTCAACAACCCGGCACAGATTCCGGGACAGGGGATGCCTGTTCCTGCATCCGCTGTCGCGGCCGGAGCGGCCGCCCCCAGCATGGCCCATGCCCTGGCCGACACGCAGCACGCCGCCCCGGCCTATCCCGACATGCCTTCCGCCTCGAAGGGACCCGACATGAACAGCATTCCCAAGCCCCCGTCCGCACCGTCCGTGCCGGGTGCCGGCTTCAAGACCGACGTGCCGCGCCGGGTCGTCGACATGCCGGGCTCCGCCCCGCGCCAGCCGTCGATCCCCGTCGCCACCCCGGCCGCCGCTCCCGTCGCCCAGGCTCCGGTAGCCCCCATTGCTCCGGCCATGCCCGAACAGCGCCGCCTGACCGTCGGCCGCGACATCTCCCTGACCGGCGAGATCGGTTCCTGCGACGTGGTGGTGGTCGAAGGCACGGTGGAGGCCAAGCTGCGCGAAGGCCGGCTGGTCGAGATCGCCGAGACCGGCCTGTTCAAGGGATCGGTCGACATCGAGGAGGCCGACATCGCCGGCCGCTTCGAAGGCGACATCGCCGTCCGCGGCCGCCTGACCGTGCGGTCCACCGGCAAGATCACCGGGTCGATCCGCTTCGGCGAACTGGCGGTGGATGCCGGCGGCCAGCTGATCGGCGACATCCAGCTCTACAGCGCCAAGCCCGCCGCCGCTCCGGCCCAGCCGGCTGCGGCACCGGCCCCGGCGCCCGTCGTCGAGCAGGTGGCGGCCGAGACCGTCTGAGCTGAGACCGGCACAAGACGCGAAAACGCCCGGCTGGCTCCCGCCATGCCGGGCGTTTTGCGTTCCGGTCGGGCACGATCAAACCAAGTCAGGCGATGATCTTGTCCTTGAAGGCGCAGAGGTCGGCGACCGGGCAGACCGGGCAGTCGGGCTTGCGCGCCTTGCAGACATAGCGGCCGTGCAGGATCAGCCAGTGGTGGGCGTGGCGGCGGTAGAGCTTCGGCACCGCCTTCAGCAGCTTCGCCTCCACCGCGTCCGGCGTCTTGCCGGGGGCGAGCCCCGTGCGGTTGCCGACGCGGAAGATGTGGGTGTCGACCGCGATGGTCTCCTCCCCGAAGGCGACGTTCAGGACGACGTTGGCGGTCTTGCGGCCGACGCCGGGAAGCTGTTCCAGCGCCTCGCGGTCGCGCGGCACCTCGCCGCCATGGCGCTCGATCAGCAGTTCCGACAGGCGGATGACGTTCTTGGCCTTGGTGTTGAACAGGCCGATCGTCTTGATGTAGCGGCGCAGCCCCTCCTCGCCCAGCGCCACCATCTGCCGGGGCGTGGTGACGATCTGGAACAGCGGACCGGTGGCCCTGTTCACGCCGACGTCGGTGGCCTGGGCCGACAGCACCACGGCGACCAGCAGCGTGTAAGGATTGACGTATTCCAGCTCGCTCCGGGGTTCCGGGTTGGCGGCGGACAGGCGGCGGAAGAATTCCTGGACGGCAGCGGGCTTCATGGCCGCCAGCATAGCCGCAACGGCCCCGCTTGCGCCAGAGGCGGGACGGACCGGAACGGCACCGCCGGCGCCCGACAAGGTCCGATGCAGACGTACGGACAGATGAGCAAACTGCAGCGTTGCGTCGCAAATTGCGACAAAATTTGGAATAAGTGACGCTAATTAAACAGAATTGGTCGCAGGAATACCGCTTTCCGGTCCCTCGGGTGGTGGCGTATGATTTGTTGACTGCCAAGACACCGTTTGAATGCTTCTAAATGAACCATGGATGACCCTGGTCGTGGCGTTCGGATCGGATAAGGGTATTTCGATATGACCGCGTCTTATCTTGTGGAACTGAAGGACTGGGGCCTGCATGTCCGGTTGCAGGGCACCCTGTCGCTGTCCCAGCGCGACGCCATCGCCCGGCAGGTGGAGGTACTGTGCGCCACCCTTGGCGCCCGCGGCACGCCCTGGTGCAGCCTTGTCGAGTTCGACCATTTCGAAGCCGACGGGTTGCGGCCGGACATCCTCGTCGCCCTGATGACGCTGGCGCGGCGCTGCGGACATCAGCGTAGCGCGGTGGTGATGACCGACTGGCACTGGGCCTCGGTGATGGCCGACGCGATGATCGCGGCCGGCATCGACGACCAGGCGCGGATCTTCGTCCTGGCCGAGGGTCTGCAAGCCGGAAGCGGGCTGGATGCGGAGATCGAAGGCCGCCCGGCGGGCGACCTCGCCGGGATGGACAGCGCCATGGCCTGGGTACTGAACGGCGGCGCGGTGCCGATGGTGTCGAAGGCGGCATAACCCCGCCCTCCTCACGGTTTTTTGCCGGGCGGCCCTGGGTTAGAATGGCCGCCATGCCCATCGACATCAGCGGTCCCCAGCCCGACGGCCCTCCCTCCGCGGAAAGCGGCGGCGCAGGCGGGTCCGTGCGCGTTTTCTTCGATGCCATCCTCCACCCGCACCGCAGCCTGGGCCGCAACGGCTTCCGGGTCCTGATGGCGGTGGTGGTGGCGATGAACCTGATCGTCGCCGGCATCTTCGTCGCCCACGGCGCCTGGCCGGTGGTGCCCTTCTGCGGGCTGGACGTGCTGGCGCTGTGGCTGGCCTTCCGCGTCAGCTACCGCTCCGCCCGCCAGTATGAACGGGTGCGGCTGACCGACACCGCGCTGACAGTGCAGCGGGTCCATTGGAAGAGGCCGGAGCGGCGCTGGTCCTTCCATCCCTACTGGCTGCGGATCACCCACAACGAGCCGGCCGACCATGACCGCCGCGGCGCCGCCGGGCAGGTGACGCTGAGTTCGCACGGCCAGTCGGTGGGGGTCGGATCCTTCCTGTCGCCGGACGAACGGTCCACATTCGCCCGTGCGCTGGGCGACGCGCTGCGTTCCTGGCGCCGGCCTCCCTGCCCGCCGGCGCCAGCCGGATAGGGCTGTCTACTGCCGCCGATCCGTGGGATCCGGCAGGCCGCGTTCCTCCAGCTCCTCGTCCACCTCGCGCTCCACTTCGCGTTCGACCGCCCGTTCCACCTTCTCGTCGATACGGTGGTCCAGGCACTCGGCCGTCTTCGCAAGACGTTCGAAGCTGCGCTTCACCTTCGCCAGTTCGTTTTCCGGCATCTCCTCCACGTCGATCATCCCGTTGCGGGCGGAATGGCTGGCGCGGATCAGCTCGTCCAGCTTCAGGTGGATGGCCTGGGTGTCACGGTTCTGGGCGTTCTGGATGATGAAAACCATCAGGAAGGTGACGATGGTGGTGCCGGTGTTGATCACCAGCTGCCACGTGTCGGAGAAGTGGAACAGCGGCCCGGTCAGGCCCCAGACCAGCACGACCGCGAAGGCGGTGACGAAGGCACCCGGCCGGCCGGACTGACGCTCCATCCAGCGGGCGAAACGGGAAAAGGCATCGCTGACCATGGTGCGGCAGGCTCCGGTTCATCCGACATACATAAGGAAAACGCCCGGCAGAGCCGGGCGGTTCCCTTTCCGTACAGTCGGACCCTGCACCTCCGGCCAGGAGGATGCGGGTTACGACCCCTGGCTGAGCGCTTCCGCCAGCGCGCGGTCCTGCGGGTTCTGGCCGACGACCAGCTGCATCGACTGGGTCGGCATGGCGATGCCCAGCTCGTCGAACTTCTTCTTCAGCAGGCGGTTGAACTCGCGGCTCACCCCCCACTGGCGGGTCGGGCGGGTCTTGAACTGGGCCAGGATGATGATGCCGGTGTCGGACAGCTTGTCGACGCCCAGCACCTCCAGCGGGGTCAGGATGTCGGCGGCGAACTGCGGCTGGGCCTGCACCTCGGCCCCCGTCTCCTTCAGGATGGCGATGATGCGGTCGGGGTCCTCGCGGTTCGACACCGTGACGTTGAAGGCGGTGACCGAGAAGTCCTTGCTCATGTTCTTCACGGTGGTGACGGCGCTGAAGGGCACGGAATGGACCGCACCCGCCCCGTCGCGCAGGCGGATGGAGCGGATGGAGATCGCCTCCACCGTGCCGGAATGGCCGCCGCCGACATCCACCACGTCGCCGACCGACACCGTGTCCTCGAACAGGATGAACAGGCCGGTGATGATGTCCTTGACCAGGGTCTGCGATCCGAAACCGATGGCCAGACCGACGACACCGGCACCGGCCAGCAGTGGTGCTATGTTGACGCCCAGTTCCGACAGGGTGATCAGCGACACCATCGTCACCAGCAGGATCAGGAAGGCGTTGCGCAGCAGCGGCAGCAGCGTGCGCATGCGGGCGCTGCGCTCGATCCGGGTGCCGTTGCGGTCGGTGGTGCGCAGGAAATGCTCGATCAGCGCGCTGACCACCTCCCAGGCGACGATGGCGCCGGCCAGCAGCAGGCCGATGGAGATGGCGCTGCCGACGATGCGGCGGCCGGCGGCCGACTCGACCAGCCCCAGCGTGTCGATGCCCCAGCCGTTCAACGCGGCGCCCAGCGCCACCAGCCAGATGATGACCTTGCCGATGCGCTGGACGATGGGGAGATAGTGGAAGGCGCGGGTGTGCAGCTGCGGCAGGTTGCCGGCCAGCTCGCGGTTCATGGTCAGGCCGCGGCGCAGAGTCCGGTTCAGCCCGGTCACCAGCAGTCGCGCCACCACCACCGCCACCATGGTCACCGCCGTGCCGCGGGCCAGATACTCGAAGCCGCCATAGACGTTCAGCACCCAGACGCCCAGCGTCACCACGACATAGAGGATGGCAAGGACGTGCCAGATCTCGGCGAAGCGGCGGCGCGCGGTGCGCAGGACGGCCCCCTGCCCTTCCGCCTCGCGACGCGCGGTCGCCAGCGGGTCGCCGTCGCCCGACAGTGGGTTGCCGCGCATCCAGTCGGCGACGCCGACGCGGTTCTGCAGGATCAGCGCGATCAGCATGCCGGCGATCACCACGCCCAGCAGCTTCAGCAGCGCGCCGTAGGCACCCAGCGGCAGGCCCAGCACATAGGCCCCCTCCGCGACGAAATAGCCGTATACCGCCACCGCGATCAGCCGGCGCGACCAGATGTAGCAGCGGCGCGCCCCGGCCTCGCTGGTCTGGACCAGCCGCAGGTTGGGGGCGTCGGGGGCGAACAGCATGCGCACCAGGATCAGCAGCGCCTGGGTGATGACGGTGGCGTTGACCACCGCCAGCGCCACCAGCCGCACGCGCGGCGCCGGCTCGGTCACCGACAGGATCGTATAGGCGACGACGATGAAGCCGAGGATCGGCGCCAGTTCCAGCACGGCCCGGCCCAGCAGCATCGGGATGCGCAGCAGAGTGGAGTCGACACGGCGGGCGGCCAGTGCCTGGCGCGGCCGGCTGAGCAGCCAGGCAATGCCGCGGGCGGCCACCGCGCCGATGCCGAGGATCATTGCCAATTGGATGGCGATCTGCACCCAGCGTTCGCGGGCGGTGTCGTCCTGCGCCTGCCGCTGCATCCAGGACAGCGCCCCCGGCAGGTCGGAGAAGACGTTGGCGACCTGCACCAGCTGGCGGCTGACCACGTCCATCCGCGCCGCCAGGAAGGCCAGCGCGCGGGCACCGAGGGTCTGCGGCACCGCCGACTCGCCTTCCGCCTCCTTCGCCTGGGCAAGGCCACGCTGGGCGGTGATCAGGTTGCGCAGCTGGGTGACCAGCTGGGTGCGCGCATCCTGGTTCTCCAGCGTGCCGACCAGCGCCTCCAGCTGCTGGACGGTCGCCTCGTCAACCACCACCGGAGCAGCGGCGGCGGCGGGGGCGGCGGCCGGGGCCGGGGCAGCGGGTGCCGGCGAGGCGGCCAGCGCCGGCATTCCCTGCCCGGCGAGCAGAACCGCGAGCAGCAGGACGGCCAGGCCGCCGGACAGGAACAAACGCCAGGCGCGTGCCCAAACATGTGCGGGGGGAGATGCGGCGGGCGTTGCGGACCGGATCATCGGCAAATCACTCGGGTGGTCTTTGGGACAGGATCGGCGGAAAACAGCGCACCGTGGCGCGCAACTGTGGCTCCAATATGCCGGGTTTCGGGAAGTTAGTTCTCCCGCTTCCGCTTGCCAACCCGACTGTCTGTTCCTTTTTTAAGCGGGACCCCTGCCGGAAAGACCGGAATCGGAGAAAAGGCCAAGCCATGAACGACACACCCGCCATACCGGACAAGGATGCGGACAGGACCACCGGGCTGGAGCCCGGCCAGGAGGTGGAGCAGGAGGGCGTGGTCCGCGACAAGCTGGTCGCCACCAAGGAGCAATGGGCGCGCGACGGCCGTGCCCTGACCGGCCATGCCGCCGACCCGGCGCGGGAACGGCTGCCGCCCGGCCAGCGTCTGGTGACCGACTGGCCGGTGCTGGACCTCGGCATCACGCCGAAGGTGACGACCGCCAACTGGACACTGACCGTCGACGGGCTGGTGGAGAACCCGCTGTCCTGGAACTGGCAGGATTTCCAGGCCCAGCCGCAGGAAAGCTTCGTCTCCGACATCCACTGCGTCACCACCTGGTCGCGCTATGACAACCGGTGGGAGGGCGTCAGCGCCCGCCGCCTGTTGGAGCTGGCCCGGCCGAAGCCGGAGGCGCGCTTCGTCGTCTTCCATTCCTTCGACGGCTACACCACCAACGTCGCCCTGTCGGACTTCGACGACGATGGCGTGCTGCTCGCCACCAATTGGGAAGGCCAGCCGATCAGCCGCGAGCATGGCGGACCGGTGCGGATCATCCTGCCCAAGCTGTATCTGTGGAAGAGCGCCAAGTGGGTGAAGCGGATCGAGCTGCTGGCCGGCGACCGCAAGGGCTATTGGGAGGTCCGCGGCTACAACAACCATGCCGATCCGTGGCTGGAGGAGCGCTATTCCGACTGACGGCCCGAAACAGGCCGTGAACTCAGACCTGCCGTGACACCTGACGGAACCGATCTCCCGGGTCAGGCGAAGCGCTTGCGCATCTCGTTCGGTCCGATCCCGAATTGGCGGATCATCGCCCGCCGTAAGCCGACCTCGGAATGGAACCCGGTCTGTGCGGCGATTTGCCCGAAGCCGAGGTCGGTTGTGTGAAGGAGGGATCGGGCCAACTCGCACCTGACCTTTTCGACGGCTTCGGCCGGAGTTGCTCCCGTCGCCGCCTGGAAGCGGCGATGGAAGGTTCGCAACGACTGACCGGCGATTCCGGCCATCCTCTCCACGGTCCAGTCCGCCACGGGATTGCTGACGATGCGCTGAGTCAACTCCCGATAAGGCGATGCGTCGGCGATCTGCAGTGCCAACGGTTCGCTGTATTGTTTTTGTCCGCCCGGCCGCTTCATGTAGACGACGAGCCGCCGCGCGATGCGCGCTGCAAGCGCAGGGTCGTGATCCCGCTGGACCAACTCCAGCGACAGGTCGATCCCGGCGGTGACGCCCGCCGTCGTCCAGATCGGCCCGTCATTCATGAACAACGGGGCCGGGTCGACCCTGATCGAGGGGAATTCCCGAGCGAAGCGCTCGCAGGAGCGCCAATGCGTGACCGCGGTGCGCTTGTCGAGAACACCGGTTTCAGCCAGGAGGAACGCCCCGGTGCACACGGCGCAGACACGCTCCGCGCGTCGAAGCAGGGCCTGGAGAGCGGCAATGAATCCGGGATCCTGGCGGACCTCGTGAACGCCGGGTCCGCCCGGCACCATGACCGTATCGACCGTCTCCACGGCAGGGATTGCGGTCGCGACCAGCCCGACCCCGGACGCGGTTTCGACCGGCCCGTCCGCGAAGGCAACGACCCGCACATCATAGGGCGGCGTCGCCCCTTCCTCGTTCGCCGTGGTGAACACCTGGGTCGGCCCGGCGACGTCGATGATTTGGACGCCGGGAAACGCCAATATCAAGATCAATCGACTTGGCACTTTCTGGTCTGTGTTTGGCATGGACAGAATATCCTTTGTCTGTGAATGATAATCACAGATTTCCCAAAGGAAATGAAGCTGTCAATACATGAGAGGAGATTGCCATGGATTTCACACGTCGGGAAACCTTCGGCATTGCCGCAGCCGTTTCCATGATCGTCGGCGGCGGTCATCTTGCGCGCGGTGCGGAAAATGACGGGGCAGCATCAGGTCCCTCGAAGCAGGGGATGCACTGCAACATCGTCACCGTGCCCGACATGGTGCAACTCGACATCACCGGTCCGTTCGAAGTGTTGGCGCGTACGCCCGGATGGACGGTCGATCTTGTCGCGGCGACCATGGATCCCGTCCGTACGGACCGCGGGCTGCGGCTGCTGCCCAACGCGACGCGCGAGACCGCAAAGCCATGCGACATCATCGTCGTGCCGGGAGGAACCGGTATCGATACGGCGATGCTCGATCCGGCATGGATCGCTTTCGTCCAGCACCAGGCGGCAACAGCCAAGTATGTGTTTGGAGTCTGCACGGGCTCCCTGCTGCTCGGTGCCGCGGGGCTCCTGCGAGGCCGCCGCGCCGGCGGACATTGGCAGGCGCGTGACCTGCTGACGCAATTCGACGCCACGGTCTCGAACGATCGCATGACGAGGGACGGCAACCTCTATACGGCGGGCGGCGTAACCTCCGGCATCGATATGGCGTTGCGGGTTGTCGGCGATCTTGCGGGCGAAGAGGTGGCGATGAAAATCCAGCTCGCCATGGAATACGACCCGGAACCCCCGTTCAAGGGTGGCACACCCTATACGTCGCCGCAGCCTGTGGTGCAGGCCGTGCTTGCCGACACGAAGAAGCGTCGCCTCAAGCGTGAGGAGCAGGTTGCCCTGGCGGCGGCGCGCATGCGCGGATCGAACTGACGCTTTTGCCTGGATACCCCGCGTGCATTTCACAGCCTCACCAAAAGCCGCTTTCCCCTTGCCGGCGAAACCGTTAAGGTGCGGCGCAAGTGGCCCCGTAGCTCATCAGGATAGAGCGCGAGTTTCCTAAACTTGAGGCAGCAGGTTCGAGTCCTGCCGGGGTCACCACCAATTCCGCTTTCAAAGCGCGACGGTTCAGTGTGCAACGATGGCGCAGACCGCCGCCTTCGTCGCCTTGGCCAGATCGGCGGGCGCCAGCACGATCTGCAAGCCGCGCCGGCCGCCATTCACCACCATTTCCGGCAGCGCTTCGGCGCTCGCGTCGATGAAGGTCGGCAACGACTTCTTCTGGCCCAGCGGGCTGATGCCGCCGACCAGGAAGCCGGTGGTCTTTTCCGCCAGTGCCGGGTCGGCCAGATCGGCCTTCTTCGCCTTGGCCGCCGCAGCGATGGCCTTCAAATCCAGCTTGGCCGCGACCGGAATGACGGCGCAGGCCAGCGCCTTGGGCTCCAGCTGGACGATCAGGGTCTTGTAGACGATGGCGGGATCGAGCCCGAGCGATTCGGCGGCATGCAGGCCGATGGCATCGGCCGACGGGTCGTACTCGTATTCCATCAGCCGGAAGGCGACGCCCGCCGCCTTCGCCGCATTGACTGCCGGTGTCACCTTCGCCGCCATGCTCCACACCGCTCACTGGGAAAAAGCGGCGGGAGCTTGGCAGGCAGCGCTTTGGGTGTAAAGACCTCTCCCCGGAGGGGAGGAGCGAGATCCTCACTCCATCCCGCGCGAGGACGGGTTGCCGATCATCGTCAGGAATTCGCGGCGGGTCGACGGGTCGGTGCGGAAGGCGCCCAGCATGCGGCTGGTCACCATGGTCACGCCGGTCTTGTGGACACCGCGGGTGGTCATGCACTGGTGCTGCGCCTCGACCACCACGGCGACACCCTCGGGCTGGAGGACCTCGTCGATGGTGTTGGCGATCTGCGCCGTCATCTTCTCCTGGATCTGCAGGCGCTTGCCATAGGCCTCGACCAGGCGCGCCAGCTTGGAGATGCCGACGACGCGGCGGCGCGGCAGATAGGCGACATGGGCCTTGCCGATGATCGGCACCATGTGGTGCTCGCAATAGGACTCCACCCGGATGTCGCGCAGCACGACCATCTCGTCGTAGCCGTCGGTCTCCTCGAAGGTGCGCGACAGGATCTCGACCGGGTCGATGCCGTAGCCGGCGAAGAATTCCTCGTAGGAGCGGACGACGCGGTCCGGCGTGCCGACCAGCCCTTCGCGCGCCGGGTCGTCGCCGGCCCAGCGGATCAGGGTGCGCACCGCCTCTTCCGCCTCGGCGCGGGACGGACGGGCGGCGGCATCCGGCCGGGACAGGCCGGGGCCGCGGAGCACGTTGTCGACCACCGGAGGCTTGGCGTGCGGGGTCTTGGTAGCCGTCACGGGAAACATCCTTTCCATAACTGGGAAAACGCCCTGCGTGGGTCATCGGCCGCGAACCGACGGCTGCCGCGCAATACGCCCATCGTCTCTATCGTCACTCGTGTCTGGCGTCAGTACGGAGCCGACGCCTCGGCGGATCAACCGAACGGCCCGCAAGACGGAAAGAAGCCATCTATGCACGGAGTGGCGGCGCCCGCCTTCCCGTTTCCGCCCGGTTTCTGTCGCCAAGCGCCATTTGGAAGCTCTTAGATAGCGCCGGCCCCATGGCCTTCAAGCGATGGGCAAAGTACGGGCAGCCATGCGGATTGTCAAAGCCGCGTGTTAATTTCTTCCAATATCCACACAAATCCTATTGTATTATTTGCTTACGTTCGGATTTTCCGGTCAGTTCAGCTGCATCGGCTGGTGCGGGCTGTCGAGCGAGAAGGCCGGGATCGTCACGTCGAAGGCGCGGCCGTCCTTCCCCTCCATGCCATAGGTGCCGGCCATGATGCCGGACGGCGTGCCGAGCGGGGTGCCGCTGGTGTATTCGAAATGGTCGCCCGGCTCCAGAACCGGCTGTTCGCCGACGACGCCGGGGCCCCTCACCTCCTGCACGCGGCCCATGGCGTCGGTGATGCGCCAGTGGCGGGTGCGCAGCTGCACCGTCTCGTTGCCCTCATTCTCGATGCGGACATGATAGGCCCAGACGAAGCGACCCTCGGCCGGAGCGGACTGGTCCTCCAGGAACACGGGCTGGACGGTGACGCGGATGTCGTGGGTGACGGCGGTGTACATGACGGAAGATCCGAATGAACGGCACTGGCCTGAAACGGGCCGGCGGCCGGGGAGTCCGGGTAGCCGGGCGGCGGTTGGCCACAGAATAAAGTCCCCCCTCCGCACTGTCCAGAAGCGGTCCGGACAATCCTGCGACAGGACCGCATCCAGATGGACACAGTCATGCATCGCATCAGGGTCTCCACGGTCTTGCGACGGGGGGGCGACGATGATATATGCGCAAGTCCCAGCAACGGCCGAAGAGCCTTGTCCATGTCTCGTTCGCACGCCCTTCGCATCCGACGACGGAGCCTCGCACCGCGCATCGCGGTTGCGGCCGTCCTTGGGTCGCGTGCGAACGCCAAAGGCACATCGGGGACCTGACACCCCCGGCCTTCCGGCGGCGGCGCGATCCGCCCTTCAGAAGCCTTCTGAGAAGACCTTCTTCCCGCCGGGAGCCCCACGCATGATCATCACCGTCGAAGAGCCCAAGCACGCCGCCGCCATCGAAGCCCTGCTGGACGCCTCCTTCGGTCCCGACCGCTTCGGCAAGACCGCCTACCGGCTGCGCGACGGCGTCGACTCCATCCCCGCCCTGAACCTCGTCGCCATCGAGCATGACGAGCATGGGCACGAGGTGGTGGTGGGCACCATCCGCTACTGGCCGATCCTGGTCGGCGGCACCACCCCGTCCATCCTGCTGGGGCCCATCGCGGTCGCCGCCCACCTCCAGGGCAGCGGGCTGGGCAGCAAGATGATCCGGATGAGCCTGAACAAGGCGGTGGCGCTGGGCCACAAGTCGGTGATCCTGGTCGGCGACGCCCCCTATTACGAGCGGTTCGGCTTCTCCCGCGCCCTGACCCTGGGCATGGAGATGCCGGGTCCGGTCGACATGAACCGGCTGCTGGGCCTGGAACTGGTCGAAGGCTCGCTGGCCGGTGCCGCCGGCATGATCGGCAAGCCGGAACAGGCGGATACGCGGGATGTCGCCATCGGCGCCACCCCGGTGCTGACGCCGGTCATGACTCCGGTGCTGGCGGGAGACACCCCCGCCCCTTTCAGCGCCCTGTTCAGCCGGACGGCGGCGGAGCGACTTTGGACTGACCGGGTGCGCCGGACCGACTGGTTCTGGCGCGACGGCCTTCAGGCCGGGGCGGCGTGACCTTTCCGGCCCTTGGTCCGAAGTGCGGAAAGCATAGGCTTGCAAACATGGGTGGGGCGAAGCGGGATTGACTCGATTCGCCCCACACGCGATACCATCTTTTCAGGAGCGACGCCGGACCGACGGCGTGCCGCGCGCCACGCATCATCGTGAGCGCGCTATTCGTTTTTGTTCCAAGCGGAAGGGTGCGGGTTGACCAAGAAGCTGTTCATCAAGACCTGGGGCTGCCAGATGAACGTGTACGACTCCGCCCGGATGGCGGACGTCCTGGCACCGCTGGGCTACCAACCGGTCGATGAGCCGGACGGCGCCGACATGGTGATCCTGAACACCTGCCACATCCGCGAGAAGGCGGCCGAGAAGGTCTTCTCCGAACTGGGCCGGCTGCGCCAGATGAAAGACCGCAAGGCGGAGGCCGAGGACGGCCGGATGATCCTGGCGGTCGCCGGCTGCGTCGCCCAGGCCGAGGGCGAGGAGATCGTCGCCCGCGCCCCCTTCGTCGACATGGTCTTCGGCCCGCAGACCTACCACACCCTGCCGGAGATGGTGGCGAAGGCCAGCCGTGCCGCCGGCAGCGTGCTGAACACCGATTTCCCCGCCGAATCCAAGTTCGACCTGCTGCCGGAGGAATCCGGTGCCCAGGGCGTCACCGCCTTCCTGGCGGTGCAGGAGGGCTGCGACAAGTTCTGCACCTTCTGCGTGGTGCCCTACACCCGTGGTGCGGAGTTCTCCCGCCCCGCCGGCCAGATCCTGGCCGAGGCGAAGCGGCTGGTCGCCGGCGGCACGCGCGAGATCACCCTGCTGGGCCAGAACGTCAACGCCTGGCACGGCGACGGGCCGGACGGCAAGAGCTGGGGCCTCGGCCGGCTGATCCGCGAGCTGGCGGAGATCGACGGGCTGGAACGCATCCGCTACACCACCTCGCACCCGCGCGACATGGCCGACGACCTGATCCGCGCCCATGCCGAAGTGCCGCAGCTGATGCCCTACCTGCATCTGCCGGTGCAGGCCGGGTCGGACCGCATCCTGGCGGCGATGAACCGCAAGCACAGCGCCGACGACTACCGCCGGCTGGTCGACCGGCTGCGCGCGGCCAAGCCCGATCTGGCGATGTCCGGCGACTTCATCGTCGGCTTCCCCGGCGAGAGCGACGCCGATTTCGCCCAGACGCTGAAGCTGGTCACCGACATCGGCTATGCCCAGGCCTACTCCTTCAAATACAGTTCGCGCCCCGGCACCCCGGCTTCGGTCGAGGGATCCCAACTGCCGGAAGAGGTGAAGGAGGCGCGGCTGGAGGCGCTGCGCCAGCTGCTGGACGCCCAGCAGATCGCCTTCAATCATGGTTTCGTCGGCCGCAGCGTGCCGGTTCTGTTCGACCGGGTCGGCCGCCGCGACGGCCAGCTGCTGGGCCGCAGCCCGTGGATGCAGTCGGTCCATGCCGAGGCGAACGAACGGCTGCTCGGCCGCATCGTCGAGGTGCGGGTCGACGCCGCGCGGGCCAACAGCCTCGCCGGCACCGTCGTCACGGGTGAACACACCACTGCTTTTCCCTTCCAGCCTGCCGTAACCTTGGAGGCAAGCGCTTGAACGGTCTGCCCGAACGGCGCATCGACGTTCAATTCGATGACAACCGTCTTCTGCCGATGCTGTACGGGGAGCATGACCGCCACCTCGCCCGCATCGAATCCCTTCTCGGCGTGTCGCTGATCTCGCGCGGCAACACCCTGACCATCTCCGGGCCGGCCGAGGCCGCCGAGACGGCGCGGACGGCGCTGAACGGCCTGTATGGCCGGCTGAGCCGCGGCCAGACCATCGACGGCGGCGAGGTCGACGGCGCCGTCCGCATGGCGACCGCCGAGGCCGGCTTCTCCGGTATTGCAAGCGGCGAGGAGCCGCGCGCGCCCGGCCCGCAGGCGACCATCACCCGCGCCGAGATCGCGCTGCGCACCCGCCGGCGCGGCCCGATCACCCCGCGCACCCCGACCCAGGCCGCCTATCTGCAAGCCCTGGCGGAGAGCGAGCTGGTCTTCGGCCTCGGCCCGGCCGGCACCGGCAAGACCTATCTGGCGGTGGCGCAGGCGGTGGCCCTGCTGACCACCGGGCAGGTCGACCGCATCGTGCTGTCGCGCCCGGCGGTCGAGGCCGGCGAGCGGCTGGGCTTCCTGCCCGGCGATTTGAAGGAGAAGGTCGATCCTTACCTGCGTCCGCTCTACGACGCGCTGCACGACATGCTGCCGGCGGAACAGGTGAAGAAGCGGCTGGAGTCCGGCGAGATCGAGATCGCGCCGCTGGCCTTCATGCGCGGCCGGACGCTGGGCAACGCCTTCGTCATCCTGGACGAGGCGCAGAACACCACGCCGATGCAGATGAAGATGTTCCTGACCCGCCTCGGCGAGGGCGGGCGGATGGTGGTGACCGGCGACATCTCGCAGATCGACCTGCCGTCGGGCACCCGGTCAGGCCTGCGCGACGCGCTGGACATCCTGCGCGGGGTGGAGGGCGTGCGCTTCGTCCGCTTCACCGATGCCGATGTGGTCCGCCATCCGATGGTGGCCCGCATCATCCGCGCCTATGATCAGGCCGATGCCCGCGAGGCGGAACGCAGGCAGGCCCGTCGCTCTGGTTCCGTACCCGAAACGACCATCGGTAACACCGGGATCATTGGAGAACCGGAATGACCACCGCGGTCGACATCACTGTTTCACGTGAAGCCGGCGACTGGGCCGAGGATGCCGAATGGCTGGCGGAGCGCGCGGCGCTCGCCGCGCTGGGTGCCGCCTATGACGACGAGGAAGGCCCGGCCGAGCTTTCGGTGGTTCTGGCCGACGATGAACTGGTCCACCGGCTCAACCGCGAGTATCGCGGCAAGGACAAGCCGACCAACGTGCTGTCCTTCGCCCTGACCGAGGCGGAGGAGCCGGAGGCCCAGGAGGGCGTGCCGGTTATGCTGGGCGACGTCATCCTCGCCTATGAAACGGTTGCACGCGAAGCCGCCGAACAGCGGAAAAGCTTGCAGGACCACATGACTCACCTTGTGATGCATGGTGTTCTGCATCTGCTGGGGTATGATCACGAGACGGACGACGAGGCCGAGGAGATGGAGGCGCTGGAAACCCGGTTGCTCGCCACGCTCGGAATCGCCGATCCATACGCCGCCAACCACCAACCGCCGGACCGATGAGCGATATATCCGACAGTCGCACGCCCCGTGATGACCACGGGGCCGAAGACCATTCCCTGGGCCACCTGTTCAAGGGGTGGCTCCGCACCGTCTGGGGCGGCCGCGAGGATACGTCCCTGCGCGGCACCATCGAAGAGCTGATCTCCGGCCTGGACGATGCGGCCAGCGAGGACGGCGAGGATTCGCTGGGTGCCGGTGAGCGGGCGCTGCTGACCAACATCCTGAAGCTGCGCGACCGCACCGTCGCCGACGTCATGGTGCCGCGCGCCGACATCATCGCCGTCGACATCGACACCCCCTTCCCCGCCCTGGTCCAGCGCGTCGCCGAGGAAGGCCATTCCCGCCTGCCGGTGTTCCGCGAGACCCTGGACGACGTGGTCGGCATCATCCACATCAAGGATGTGATGACCCTGATGGCCAGACAGGCCGTCTCCGCCGAAGGACTGCGCCAGAAGCCGGACCTGACCGGCATCATCCGCGAGGCAAAGATCGTCGCCCCCTCCATGCATGTGCTCGACCTGCTGGTGCAGATGCGCCAGACCCGCCAGCACATGGCGCTGGTGGTGGACGAGTTCGGCGGCATCGACGGCCTCGTCACCATCGAGGATCTGGTGGAGGAGATCGTCGGCGAGATCGAGGACGAGCATGACGAGGCCGCGGCCCCGCGACTGGTCGAACGTCCCGACGGCAGCCTGATCGCCGACGCCCGCCTGCCGATCGAGGATTTCGAGATCCGTGTCGGGCCGGTCCTGACCGAGGAGGAGCGCGAGGACATCGACACGCTCGGCGGTCTGGTCGTCTCCATCGCCGGCCGCGTGCCGGGGCTGGGTGAACGGCTGGTCCATCCCTCGGGCCTGGAGTTCGAGATCGTCGATGCCGATTCCCGCCGCCTGAAACGTCTGCGGGTTCACAACGTGCCGGCCAACAGTTCGGAGCTGGCGGAGACGGCATAAGGGGATGGGGGGCCGGCCTCCCCACCCCCACAACACAGTCCCGCCCACAAGCACCTTGGCACCCCTGCCCGGCCACATTACCTATGGCGCCGCCCGCCCTGCACCTATGGCGCCGCCCCCCGCCGCTGCCGGAGTTTCCGCCTTGACCGCCACCGACACCCTGCCCGTCCCGGCCCGGCTGGGCCGCGTTTCCGCGCGGCTGGCCGCGCTGAGCGGCTGGCGCAGGCCGGCCGCCGCGGCGCTGCTCGGCGGGCTCGCCACGCTGGCGCTGCCGCCGGCCGACCTGATGCCGGTGGTGCTGGTCGCCTTTCCCGGCCTGATCTGGCTGCTTGAGGGCGTGGAGACGAAGAAGGGCGCCTTCGCTGTCGGCTGGTTCTTCGGCTTCGGTCATCACCTGCTGGGTCTCTACTGGATCAGCGCCGCGCTGTTCACCGACATCGAACGCTTCTGGTGGGCCCTGCCGCTGTCGGCGGTCGGCCTGCCGATCCTGCTGGCTATGTTCAGCGGCGGCGCCACCCTGACCTTCCAGCTGCTGCGCCGCCGCGGCTTCGGCGCCGGGCTGGGACGGCCGCTGCTGTTCGCCGCCTGCTGGTGCCTGTGGGAGTGGCTGCGCGGCCATGTCTTCACCGGCTTCCCGTGGAACCTGATCGGCTATGGCTGGGTCGGGGTCCTGCCGGTGCTGCAAACCGCCTCGCTGGTCGGCATCTATGGGCTGACGCTGGTCACGGTGCTGGTGGCATCGCTGCCCGCCGCCCTGCCCGACCGCGACACCACGCCCGGCCGTGCCCGTGCCGCCGTTGCCGCCGGTCTGGCGCTGCTGGCGGTCCTCGGCGGCTGGGGCGCCTGGAGGCTGGCCGGCGCGGTCGACGAGCCGGTGCCGGGCATCCGGCTGCGGTTGGTCCAGGCGGCGATCGACCAGCGGCTGAAATGGGCACCGGCCGAGCGGGTGCAGAATTTCCAGAGCCATCTGGCCTTGTCGGCCGCCCCGCCGACCGATCCCGCCACCCCGCCGCCCAATGTCATCATCTGGCCGGAAACCGCCGTGCCCTTCTTCGTGGAGGAGGATGCGCGGGTGCGGCAGGCCATGGGGTCGGTCACGCCGCCGGGCGGGCTGCTGATCACCGGCGCGCCGCGCACGACGGTCGATGCCGACGGCGAGCGCCGCTATTTCAACGGCATGGTGGCGGTGGACGGCAGCGGCGCCGTGGCCGCCGACTACGACAAGTTCCACCTCGTGCCGTTCGGCGAGTATATGCCGCTGCGGCAATGGCTGCCGGTCGGCGCCATCGCCGGCAATGGGGCGGAGTTCTCCCCCGGCCCCGGTCCGCGCACCCTGCATCTGGCGGACAGGGTGGCCGGCCTGCCTCCCTTCAGCCCGCTGATCTGCTACGAGAGCATCTTCCCCGGCGCCGTGGTCGACAGTGCCGACCGGCCGCAATGGCTGCTGAACCTGACCAATGACGCTTGGTACGGCCGCACCGCCGGTCCGCACCAGCATTTCGCCATCAATCAGGTGCGTGCGGTGGAGGAGGGACTGCCCCTCGTCCGGGTGGCGAATACGGGAATATCCGGGGTGGTGGATTCCTACGGTCGTGTGCGACAATTGCTCGGACTGGGTGAGCGTGGCTTTATCGATACCACATTGCCGAAAGCTTCTGTCGGTGTCACAGCCTATGCCCGCATGGGCGACTGGATCTTCGGCATAGTGCTTCTGGGCTGTTTTATCGCGGCCCTGGCCTCGCGATATCACCGGTGACGCAGCAATACGGGCAATCCGCCCTCCACCGGCAGAACAATTTCGTGTAACCGGCTTGACCGGAGCGGGCTTGACTGCATACGTGGATATGTCGTAACTAGGTTGCACAACCGTTACAGGGATAAACGAGATGCAGACTGAAACTGGGGCGCCGCGCGGGCGCCGTGCGGGTGCGGGCCGTCCGAAGACCGGAAAGCCGAATCCCATCGACGTCCATGTCGGATCCCGCGTCCGTCTCCGCCGCACGCTGCTCGGCATGAGCCAGGAAAAGCTGGGCGAGGCCATCGGCCTGACCTTCCAGCAGGTGCAGAAGTACGAGCGTGGCGCCAACCGCATCGGCGCGTCGCGTCTGTTCGATCTCAGCCGAGTCCTGGACGTGCCGGTTTCCTTCTTCTTCGACGACATGCCGGCCGAAGCGGCCGCCGCCCGCGTCGAGGACGACGATGAGTCCGGTGCCTCGGAGGAGCGGTCCGCCAGCACCTACGAGCCCGACCCGATGGCCAAGCGCGAGACGCTGGAACTGGTCCGCGCCTACTACAAGATCAACGATCCGTCGGTGCGCAAGCGCCTGTTCGAGCTGACCAAGGCTGTGGCCAGCGCCGCCATTGCGGAAGCCGCAGAGTAACCAGAGAGCAACAGCCGGCAACTCCCGTCAGTACCTCCTGCCGGCCGCCACGGCATGTGATACCCACCGAACGGGGAAGGCACGGCGCGTCCGTGTCCCCCCCTTCGTGTGGTGCCTGCGGTGATAGGCCCGAGGCCTTACCGCCGGTAGTCTGCTTGACCCCGGCATGATTCCTTGTCAAAACCGGTTTTGGACCGGTGTCTGCGGCCGCTGTACCGGTCTGCCGTTTCGGCTCATGAAATAGCGCGCCGCCGAATGCCGAGGTTTCCCGTGGCAAAGCTGAACTACGTCTTCACCAGCGAGTCCGTGTCGGAAGGTCATCCCGACAAGGTCTGCGACCGCATTTCCGACGCCATCGTCGATCTTTATCTTTCGCACGACCCGCAGGCCCGCGTGGCCGTCGAGACGCTGGCGACCACCAATCAGGTCGTCCTCGCCGGCGAGGTGCGCGGCCCCGACAGCATCAAGGCCGACCAGCTGGTCGAGGTCGCCCGCGCCGCGGTGAAGGACATCGGTTACGAGCAGGACGGCTTCCATTGGGAGAAGATGGACGTCAAGTGCTTCGTCCATTCCCAGTCCGCCGACATCGCCGTCGGCGTCGACGCCGCCGGCAACAAGGACGAGGGTGCCGGCGACCAGGGCATCATGTTCGGCTATGCCTGCCGCGAGACCCCGGCGCTGATGCCGGCGCCGATCTACTACAGCCATGCCATCCTGAAGTCGCTGGCCGAGGCGCGCCATTCCGGTGCCGCCCCGCAGCTCGGCCCGGATGCCAAGAGCCAGGTCACCCTTCAGTACGTCAACGGCCGCCCGACCCGCGCCACCGCCATTGTGCTGTCGACCCAGCACGCCGAGGGGCTGGACCAGGACGCCGTGCGCGAGATCGTCCTGCCGCACATCGTCAATTGCCTGCCGGACGGCTGGATGTGCGATCCGAAGCACCTCTACGTGAACCCGACCGGCCGCTTCGTCATCGGCGGCCCGGACGGTGACGCCGGCCTGACCGGCCGCAAGATCATCGTCGACACCTACGGCGGTGCGGCCCCGCACGGCGGCGGCGCCTTCTCCGGCAAGGACCCGACGAAGGTCGACCGCTCGGCCGCCTACGCCGCCCGCTATCTCGCCAAGAACGTCGTCGCGGCGGAACTGGCGGAGAAGTGCACGATCCAGGTCTCCTACGCGATCGGCGTGTCGAAGCCGCTGTCGGTCTATGTCGACACCCACGGCACCGGCAATGTCGACGAGGACCGTCTGTCCGACATCCTCCAGCAGCTGGTGGACCTGTCCCCGCGCGGCATCCGCACGCATCTCGGCCTGAACAAGCCGATCTACGCCCGCACCGCGGCCTACGGCCATTTCGGCCGCGAGCCCGAGGCGGACGGCGGCTTCTCGTGGGAGAAGACCGATCTGGTCGACGCCCTGCGCGGCGCCTTCTGATCGGCCGAACCGGCGGATCAGGAACCTGAACGGGACGGCGGGGGCTGGAAACGGCCCCCGCCGTCTTTTTTTGTAAGCCCGTTTTTCGCCGGCACCGCGCCCCGCACCGCCGATTTTCGAGCAGCACCGGCCACCCATACCAAATTGCCATGACCGACAGCAAAACCGCCCAACCGACCGACGACGCTCCGCAGACCGAAACCGGAAACCGGCTGTTCGGCCGGCGCAAGGGCCGTCCCCTGCGCAAGCGCCGGACGAGCCTGATCGAGGATCTGCTGCCGCAACTCCAGATCCCGCTGCCGAAGCCGGGCGACCGCCTGGACCCCGCCGGTCTGTTCGACACGCCGAAGCGGGAGGTCTGGCTGGAGATCGGCTTCGGCATGGGCCATCACCTCGCCTGGCAGGCCGCGCACAATCCGGATGTCGGCATCATCGGCGCCGAACCCTTCCTCAACGGCATCGCCGGCCTGCTGGGCATGGTCGATGACGAGAGCCTGAACAACGTCCGCATCCAGCCCGACGATGCCCGGCCGCTGCTCGACGCCCTGCCCGACGCCTCGGTCGGCCGCGCCTTCGTGCTGTTCGCCGACCCCTGGCCGAAGAAGCGCCACGCCGACCGCCGCTTCATCGGGCCGGAAAACCTGCCGCGGCTGGCCCGCGTGCTGAAGGACGGCGCAGAGCTGCGGCTGGCCAGCGACGACATGGGTCTGGTGCGCTGGATGCTTGAACACACGGTGAAGCATCCCGATTTCGAATGGACGGCACGCCGCCCCTCCGACTGGCGCATCCGCCCCGACGACTGGCCGGCGACGCGCTACGAGGAGAAGGCCATCGCCGCCGGCCGCAAGCCGGTCTTCATGCGGTTCGTCCGCCGCCCGCGGGGCTGACGCATACCCGTTCCGCTTGAGATTCCGGCCGGTCACAGCGATCAGGCCGGAAAAGGCTTGCGGCATCGGGCGGAATGACTATATTCACCCTCTGAGAACCCATACGGATCGGCGGCCCGGGCAACCGGGCCGGCGAGACGCTTTGCGGGTGGGCTTTTGCCCACTTATTTTTTTATGAGCGTGTGGAACCACGCGCTTGTTGAACCTTTTGTTGTGGAAACCTCGTCCGGTTCGATCCCGGCCGCAGGCTTTGGGTCAGGTGGAATGGACGCTACAGGTCGCATCGAACAGATCATCACGCCGTCGGTCGAAGCCATGGGCTATGAGGTCGTGCGCGTTCAGATCTCCGGCGGCCAGCGGTCGGTTCTCCAGATCATGGCGGAGCGCGCCGACGGCGCGCCCATGACTGTCGAGGATTGCGCCGACATCAGCCGTTCCGTCTCGGCCCTGCTGGACGTGGAAGACCCGATCCGCGAGGCCTACACGCTGGAGGTCAGCTCGCCCGGCATCGACCGGCCGCTGACCCGGCTCAAGGATTTCGAGCGCTTCGCCGGCTTCGAAGCCCGGCTGGAAAGCCGCATGGCCATCGACGGCCGCAAGCGCTTCAAGGGCATGCTGAAGGGCGTCGAGGACGGCCTCGTGTGCATCGACACCGAACAGGGAGCCGCCCGGCTGGAGTTCGACAACATCCTGCGCGCCAAGCTGGTGCTGACGGACGAATTGATCCGCGCCAGCCAGGAGCAGCAGGAGGGCCTGGAACACTGACGGACCCGTCCAATCAGGACGCGTTGTCAGTAATGCCTGGCCTGGATTGACTGCCCCACCCCGCCGACCCGACCGGACATCACGCAAGACCGGCATCACACAAGACCGACTCAGGAAGTGTAACGGATGGAACTGCTGCAAGTCGCTGACGCGGTCGCCCGCGAAAAGAACATCGACCGGGACGAAGTCCTGGAGGCGATGGAGCAGGCGATTCAGAAGGCCGGCCGCTCCAAGTACGGCCACGAGCACGACATCCGCGCCCGCATCGACCGCAAGACCGGCGACATCCATCTGACGCGCCACCTGGAGGTGGTCGAGACGGTGGAGAACGAGGCGACGCAGGTCACCCTGCCCTACGCCCAGCGCCGCAAGGCCGGCGCCAAGATCGGCGATTTCCTGGTCGACCCGCTGCCGCCGATCGATTTCGGCCGCATCGCCGCCCAGACCGCCAAGCAGGTGATCGTGCAGAAGGTGCGCGACGCCGAGCGCAAGCGCCAGTTCAACGAGTACAAGGACCGCAACGGCGAGATCGTCAACGGTCTGGTCAAGCGCGTCGAATACGGCAACGTCACCGTCGACCTGGGCCGCGCCGAAGCGATCCTGCGCCGCGACGAGCTGCTGCCGCGCGAGCATTTCAAGAACGGCGACCGCGTCCGCGCCTATATCTTCGACGTCCGCGAGGAACCGCGCGGCCCGCAGATCTTCCTGTCGCGCACGCATCCGATGTTCATGGCGAAGCTGTTCGCCCAGGAAGTGCCGGAAATCTACGACGGCATCATCGAGATCAAGGCGGTCGCCCGTGACCCGGGTTCGCGCGCCAAGATCGCGGTGCTGAGCCACGACAGCTCCATCGACCCGGTCGGCGCCTGCGTCGGCATGCGCGGCAGCCGCGTCCAGGCGGTCGTCGGCGAGCTGCAGGGCGAGAAGATCGACATCATCCCGTGGTCGGGCGAGGCGGCGACCTTCGTCGTCAATGCGCTCGCCCCGGCCGAGGTCGCCAAGGTCGTGCTCGACGACGACAACCACCGCATCGAGGTGGTGGTGCCCGACGACCAGCTGTCGCTGGCCATCGGCCGCCGCGGCCAGAATGTGCGCCTCGCCTCGATGCTGACCGGCTGGGACATCGACATCCTGACCGAGCAGGAAGAGTCTGAGCGCCGGTCGGAGGAAATCCACAACCGCTCCGCCCTGTTCATGCAGGCGCTGGACGTCGACGACGTGATCGCCCACCTGCTGGTCGCCGAAGGCTTCACCTCGGTCGAGGAGATCGCCTTCGTCGAGACCGAGGAACTGGCCGAGATCGAAGGCTTCGACGAGTCGGTCGCCGACGAGCTGAAGCAGCGCGCCCTCGCCTTCCTGGAAGTGCAGGACGAGCAGGCCAACGAGCGCCGGCTGGAGCTGGGCGTCGAGGACATCGTCGCCGAGCTGACCGGCTTCAGCGCCACCCAGCTGGTGAAGCTGGGTGAGAACGGCGTGAAGACGCTGGACGACCTGGCCGACCTCGCCGGCGACGAGCTGGTCGAGATCCTGAGCAAGGACGGCGCCAAGGACGCCCCCTCGGAAGAGGAGGCGAACGCGATCATCATGGCCGCGCGCGCCCACTGGTTCGAGGGTGAGGAACAGGACGGCGCCGCTGCGGCTCCGGCCACCAACGGTTCGGCCGACGGCACTGCCGATGGTCAGGGCGCGCAGGCCTGACCGGCAGCAATGCCGGTTGGAACTGCGCCCGACAGGAACGATTATTCGGGACCGCGCGGGCGGATGACGATCGGATGACCGAACGGAACGACGAACGGACACCGACCGCCGCCGCGGATGCGGTGCCGGATCAGGAATTGGCACAGGACGAGGGTGCCGGGACGGACCGCCTGCCGGCCGACGACGAGAAGGGGCCTCTGCGCCGCTGCATCGCGTCGGGTACGGTCGGGCCGAAAGAGGGCATGATCCGCTTCGTGATCGGCCCCGACGGCGAGGTGGTACCGGACCTGGAGGAACGTCTGCCCGGCCGCGGCCTTTGGGTCACGGCCGACCGGGATGCTCTGGCGAAAGCCATGGGTAAATCCGTTTTCGCCAAAGCGGCCCGCCGGGCGGTGAAAGTACCGCCCGATCTGGCCGAACGGCTGGAACGGCTGCTGGAACGGCGTTGTCTGCACGCGTTGGGCCTTGCCCGCCGTGCCGGCCACGTCCTGGCGGGATACGAGAAGGTGCGCGAGGCGTTGAGGGCCAACCAGGTCGGCCGTGCGGGTCCCCCGCCGGCCCTGCTGGTCGAAGCCGCGGACGGCTCGCTGGACCAGCGCGGCAAGGTGACGGCGCTCGCGCCGTCGCTGCCGGTGATCGATCTGTTCGAGTCTTCGGCCCTGGCCGCGGCGCTCGGGCGCGATCACGCGGTGCACGCCGTGGTGGCGCGGGGCAGGCTGGCCGCTGGGCTGGCCCGTGAAGCGGCACGCCTGAGGGGGCTGAAAGGTCCCCAAGGGGACCAGAATGCGCACCAGGACTCTGATAAGGGCTGGGGAGTCGGCGATACGGCCGGCCGGCCTGCGATGTAACGTCTGACCATTCGGGAACCGATGACCGACAGCAACGACCAGGACCAGAAGAAAGTCTTGCACCTAACCGGCGCCAGCAAAGGAAAGCTGGAGTCGAAGAAGCCGGTCGAGACCCAGGTCCGGCAGAGCTTCTCCCATGGCCGGTCAAAAGCGGTGACCGTAGAGGTCAAGCGCAAGCGTCATGTTGAAAAGGGCGCCGTGCCCGGCGTTGCCGACGGCGGTGCCGCCGCGCGTCAAGCTGCCCAGGGCCTGCCCATGCGCGGTGCGCAGGGCCAGCGTCCCCGCGGCGGCGGTGCCCCTGCCGGGCGCCAGCTGACCCGCGAGGAGCTGGAATCCCGCCTGCGCGCGCTTCGTGGCGCCGCGGCGTTCGAAGAGCAGCGCCGGATCGATGCCGAGGAAGAAGCGGCCCGCGCCGAAGCCCGCGCCGCCGAGGCCGCCGCCCGTGCCGCCGAAGAGGCAGCCGCCGCTCCGGCCGCCCCCTCCGAAGCCGATGCCCCGGCTGCCGCCCCCGCCGCTTCCGATGCTCCGGCATCGGCCGCGCCGGAAATGCCGCCGATCATTCTGGATGCCGAGACCTTGCGCCAGCGCGAGCTGGACGAGATGCGCGCCATCCAGGAGGAGGAGCGCAAGATCGCCGCCGAGGCCGAACGCCGCCGCAAGGAGGAGGAGGCCAAGCGCAAGGAAGCCGAGGACGCCAAGCGCCGCGAGGCCGAACCGGCGCCGCGCCGTGACGGTGCAGGCCGTGACGGTGCCCGCGAAGGTGCGGGCCGTGACGGCGCGCGTCCGGCCGGCGCCCGTCCGGGTACCGACCAGCGCCCCGGCGGTACTTCCGCCCGTCCCGCCGCCGACACCGCTCCCGGCCGCACCCTGCCGGGTGCCGGCGCCCCGCCGGCCCGCGCCGTCGAGGAGGAGGACGACAACCGCCGCAAGGGTGGTCGTGGCGGTGCTCCCGCCAAGGCCGCGCCGGCCCGTCCGGCCGCCAAGGCTCCCGCCGGCGCCGACCGCCGCAAGGGTACCAAGCTGACCGTCTCGCAGGCGCTCAGCGACGATGGCGGCGACCGCACCCGGTCGCTGGCCGCCGTCCGCCGTGCCCGCGAGCGTGAACGCCTGCGCCAGATGAGCCGTCAGGAGACGACGAAGGTCACCCGCGACGTCGTGCTGCCGGAAGTCATCACCGTCCAGGAACTGGCCAACCGCATGGCCGAGCGTGGCGCCGACGTCATCAAGGCGCTGATGCGCATGGGCGTGATGGCGACCATCAACCAGACCATCGACGCCGACACCGCCGAACTGGTCATCACCGAGTTCGGCCACCGCGTCCGCCGCGTGTCGGAGTCCGACGTCGAGATCGGCCTGCGTGCCACCGAGGAAGAGGGCGCCATCCTGGTGCCGCGTCCGCCGGTGGTCACCATCATGGGCCACGTCGACCACGGCAAGACCTCGCTGCTCGACGCGCTGCGCCAGACCGACGTGGTGTCGGGCGAGGCCGGCGGCATCACCCAGCACATCGGCGCCTATCAGGTGCAGCTGGAGTCGGGTGCGAAGATCACCTTCATCGACACGCCGGGCCACGCCGCCTTCACCGAGATGCGTGCCCGCGGCGCCAACGTCACCGACGTGGTCGTGCTGGTGGTCGCCGCCAATGACGGCGTCATGCCGCAGACGATCGAGGCCATCCGCCACGCCAAGGCGGCCAAGGTTCCGATCATCGTCGCCATCAACAAGTGCGACCTGCCCGATGCCAAGCCGGAGCGCGTCCGCCAGGAACTGCTCCAGCACGAGCTGGTGGTCGAGGAGATGGGCGGCGACGTCCTCGACGTCGAGGTGTCGGCCAAGGCCAAGCGCAACCTGAGCAAGCTGGAAGAGGCCATCCTCCTCCAGGCCGAAATCCTGGAGCTGCGGGCCAACCCCGAGCGGGCCGCCGAAGGCGTCGTCATCGAGGCGAAGCTGGAACGTGGCCGCGGTTCGGTCGCCACCGTGCTGGTCCAGCGCGGCACGCTGAAGGTCGGCGACGTGTTCGTGACCGGCGCCGAATGGGGCCGCGTCCGCGCCCTGATCAACGACCGCGGCCAGACCGTCAACGAGGCGGCCCCGGCCGTCCCGGTCGAGGTCCTGGGCCTGAACGGCACGCCGATGGCCGGCGACGACTTCACCGTCGTCGAGTCCGAGGCCCGTGCCCGCGAGATCGCCGAGTTCCGCCAGCGCAAGAAGCGCGAAGCGGTGGTGGCGGCCTCGGCCCGCGGTTCGCTGCAGGACATGTTCAGCCGCATCCAGGCCGGCGAGGCCAAGGAACTGCCGGTCGTCATCAAGGGCGACGTGCAGGGCTCGATCGAAGCCATCGCCAGTTCGCTGGAGAAGCTCACGGCCGAGAACACCGAGGTCAAGGTCCGCGTCCTGCACAACTCGGTCGGTGCGATCAACGAGTCCGACATCACGCTGGCCAATGCGTCCAACGCGATGATCATCGGCTTCAACGTCCGCGCCAACCCGCAGGCCCGCGACCTCGCCAAGCGCGACGGCGTCGAAATCCGCTACTACTCGATCATCTACAACGTGATCGACGACGTGAAGGCGGCGCTGACCGGTCTGTTGTCTCCGACGCTGCGGGAACGCTTCATCGGCTACGCGACCATCCGCGAGGTGTTCAACATCACGAAGGTCGGCAAGGTCGCCGGTTGTATGGTCACGCAGGGCACCGTCAAGCGCGGCGCCGGCGTCCGCCTGCTGCGCGACAACGTCGTCATTCACGAAGGCACGCTCAAGACGCTCAAGCGCTTCAAGGACGAAGTCAAGGAAGTGCGCGAGGGTTACGAGTGCGGCATGGCCTTCGAGAATTACGACAACATCCAGGCCGGCGATCAGATCGAAGCCTTCGAGATCGAGGAAATCGCTCGCGAGCTGTGACCTGTCCGGTTCGCCCGATCCCTTCCGGCATCCGCCGGGATGGATCGGGTGGCCTTTTTGACTTTCAGGGGCGCGGGATCAATCCTGCGCCCTGTTCCTATATTGGGGTGGGAGACCGTATTCCCCCGACCCCTTGTGATCGGCTGGAGAGCTGAAGCAGCCCGGCCAAGTGACATCGACGAAAGAAACGTACCATGGCCAGCAAGAAGCGCGGCGCGTTCATCGCCGGCAAGCCCCCGTCCCAACGGCAACTGCGTGTCGGCGAGGAGTTGCGCCACGCGCTTGCCGACCTGTTCCGCCGCGGGGATTTCCACGATCCGGAGCTGGCCTCGCTGAACGTCACGGTCACCGAGGTGCGGATCAGTCCCGACCTGTCCAACGCCACCGTCTTCTATTCGACGCTGGGCGGCGAGCGGATGGAGGAGGCCCAGGTCGCCCTCCGCCGTGCCGCCGCCTTCCTGCGCGGGCAGGTCGCGCGCATGGTCAACCTGCGCCATGCCCCGACGCTGAGCTTCGAGGGCGACACCTCCTTCGACTACGCCCACCGCATCGACAGCATCCTGCACAGCCCGGAGGTCGCCCGCGACCTGAGCGGCCATCCGCTGGGCCGCGTCAACGGCGACGACGACCATGACGAGGATGAGGACGAGGACGACGCCTGGGACGAAGAGGGGGACGAGGACGACGACCTCGAAGACAACGACAGCGCCATGCTTGACGACGAGGACAAGGGCGAAGGCGAGGGCAAGGACGAGAGCCGGGGCGGCCGTCGTGGCTCGTAAGCGCAAGGGCACGCCGATCCATGGTTGGATCGTGCTGGACAAGCCGGAAGGCATGACCTCCACCCAGGCGCTGTCGAAGGTGCGCCGTCTGCTGAACGCCGAGAAGGCCGGGCATGGCGGCACGCTGGACCCGCTGGCGACCGGCATCCTGCCGATCGCGCTGGGCGAGGCGACCAAGACCGTCTCCTATGCCATGGACGGGGCCAAGACCTATCGTTTCTCCATCCGCTGGGGCGAGCGCACCACCACCGACGACCGCGAGGGCGCGGTGATCGACCGCTCCGACCGGCGGCCGACGACGGACGAAATCCGCGCCGCCCTGCCCGCCTTCCTGGGCGAGATCCAGCAGGTGCCGCCGCAGTTCTGTGCCATCAAGATCGATGGCGAGCGTGCCTACGACATCGCGCGCGAAGGCGACGCGGTCGATCTGGCCGCCCGCACCGTGCGCATCGACCGCTTCGAGCTGGTCGAGGAACCGGATGCCGACCATGCGGTGTTCGAGGTCGATTGCGGCAAGGGCACCTATGTCCGCTCGCTGGCCCGCGACCTGTCGGAGGCGTTGGGCACGGTCGGCCATGTCGGGCTTCTGCGCCGTCTGCGCGTCGGGTCCTTCACGCTGGAGCGCGCGATTTCCCTGGACGAACTGGCCGCCATGGAGCAAGGTGCGGCCGTCGAACGACTTCTGTTGCCGATCGAGACCGCGCTGGACGACATCCCGGCGTTGGCCCTGACGGAAGCGGAAGCGCACCGACTGAGGCACGGCCAGACGGTCGCTCTCCTCACCCGGCAGGATCGTGACCGCCTGATGGCGGTTCAGGGTGCTGACGGTGGGGATGGCACCGTCATTGCGCTTTTCGGCGGAACGCCGGTGGCGTTGGCCCGTGTCGAGGGGGCGGAGGTCCGTCCGGTGCGCGTACTCAACCTCACGTGATTTAGGAGACCCCGATGTCGATTACGCCCGAGCGCAAGCAGGAGCTGATCAAGGAATTTTCCCGCGGCACCAACGACACCGGTTCGCCCGAGGTCCAGGTGTCGATCCTGACGGAGCGCATCAGCAACCTGACGGAGCACCTGAAGGGCCACAAGAAGGACTTCCACTCCCGCCGTGGTCTGCTGGTGATGGTCGGTCAGCGCCGCCGTCTGCTCGACTACCTGAAGAAGAAGGATCAGTCGCGCTACGCCGCTCTGATCGAGCGTCTGGGCCTGCGCCGCTAACGGCTGCGCCGTCCCGCTGACGGGTTCGGGTTCCCCTGGCCGGCCACCGGCCGGGGGTGTCCCCTGAAATCGGGCGGGAACAAAAAGTCAAACATCAAAGCCGTCGTTCACCTGTATCGTTCCGGAACACCTCATTGGTTATTGGCAATAGAAACTGGATCTTGAGCGTTTCGTGACGGACAGGCCGGCCCGATCATTCGGGGACCGGCCTTTTTTGCATTCACGCCACCTCTATCTTGATTCGTTTAGTGCTGTTGTCGACCATCATATCTCCAGTTTTCTCGCGGGGTCCTACGACCGATGGCCCCGGCCTTGGGCGGCAATCCGGCCGTTGCAGGGTGTCGGATGGAAGGAAAGAATCCATGTTTACTGTTCATCGCAAGGAAATCGAGTGGGGCGGCCGCAAGCTGGTCCTGGAGACGGGCAAGATCGCCCGTCAGGCCAACGGCGCGGTTCTGGTCACCTATGGTGACACCACCGTCCTGTGCACCGCCGTCGCCGCCAAGGCGCCGAAGCCGGGCGTCGATTTCTTCCCGCTGACCGTCAATTACCAGGAAAAGGCATTCGCGGCCGGCAAGATCCCCGGCGGCTTCTTCAAGCGCGAAGGCCGTCCGACCGAGAAGGAAACGCTGGTCAGCCGCCTGATCGACCGTCCGATCCGTCCGCTGTTCGCCGATGGCTTCCGCAACGAGACGCAGGTCGTCTGCACCGTGCTGAGCCATGACCTGGAGAACGATCCGGACATCGTGGCGATGGTCGGCGCCTCGGCCGCCCTGACGATTTCCGGCATTCCGTTCCTGGGCCCGATCGGCGCCGCCCGCGTCGGCTACAAGAACGGCCAGTACATCCTGAACCCGACCATGGACCAGGTCGAGGACACCGACCTGGATCTGGTCGTCGCCGGCACCGTCGAAGGCGTGCTGATGGTCGAATCGGAAGCCAAGGAGCTGACCGAAGAGGTCATGCTGGGCGCCGTCATGTTCGGCCACAGCAACTTCCAGCCGGTGATCAACATGATCATCGATCTGGCCGAGGAATGCGCCAAGGAGCCGTGGGACCTGCCGGAGCCGGCCTACGACCGCAAGGCCCTGAAGGCCCGCCTGCGCGAGACCGTCGGTTCGGACGTCGAGGCCGCCTACACCGAGACGGTGAAGCAGAGCCGCTACGAGAAGGTCGGCGCCGCCAAGGCGAAGGCGCTCGAGACGCTGGCCGAGGAATTCGACGCCCAGTCGATCGGGTTCGAGTTCAAGGAGCTGGAGGCCGACATCCTGCGCGGCGCCGTCCTGAAGACCGGCCGCCGCATCGACGGCCGCGACACCAAGACCGTGCGCCCGATCGTGTCGGAAGTCGGCGTGCTGCCGCGCGCCCATGGCTCGGCCCTGTTCACCCGCGGCGAGACCCAGGCGCTGGTCGTCACCACGCTGGGCACCAGCCAGGACGAGCAGATCATCGACGCGCTCGAGGGCGAGTACCGCGAGCACTTCATGCTGCACTACAACTTCCCCCCGTACTCGGTGGGTGAAGCCGGCCGCATGGGCAGCCCGGGCCGCCGCGAGATCGGCCACGGCAAGCTGGCGTGGCGCGCCATCCACCCGCTGCTGCCGAAGAAGGAAGACTTCCCCTACACGCTGCGCGTCGTGTCGGAAGTCACGGAGTCCAACGGCTCCTCCTCGATGGCCACCGTCTGCGGCACCTCGCTGTCGCTGATGGACGCCGGTGCGCCGCTGGCCCGTCCGGTCGCCGGCATCGCCATGGGCCTGATCAAGGAAGACCACGGCTTCGCCGTCCTGTCGGACATCCTGGGTGACGAAGACCATCTCGGCGACATGGACTTCAAGGTCGCCGGCACCGAGGTCGGCGTCACCGCGCTGCAGATGGACATCAAGATCACCTCGATCACCGAGGAGATCATGAAGATCGCGCTGGGTCAGGCCAAGGACGGCCGCCTGCACATCCTGGGCGAGATGGCGAAGGCGCTGACCGGCGCCCGCGAAGGCGTCAACGAGAACGCCCCGCGCATCACCGTCATCAACATCCCGAAGGAGAAGATCCGCGACGTGATCGGCTCCGGCGGCAAGGTGATCCGCGAGATCGTCGAGCAGACCGGCGCCAAGATCGACATCGACGATGACGGCACCGTCAAGGTCTCGGCCGTCGACCAGAAGAAGTCGGACGCCGCCATCGAGTGGATCAAGGGCATCGTCGCCGAGCCGGAGATGGGCGTCGTCTACACCGGCAAGGTGGTGAAGGTCGTCGATTTCGGCGCCTTCGTGAACTTCCTGGGTTCGCGCGACGGCCTCGTCCACATCTCCGAACTGGCGCAGCAGCGCGTCGGCAAGGTGTCGGACGTCGTGTCGCAGGGTGACTCGGTGAAGGTCAAGGTCATCGGCTTCGACGACCGCGGCAAGGTCAAGCTGTCGATGAAGCAGGTCGACCAGGCCACCGGCGAGGACCTGACCAAGAAGGCGGAGTGATCCGTCGATAGGGTTCGGGAACGCCGGGCAACCGCCCGGCGGGACCTGCCATGAACAGGGGCGCTTCCCATCGGGGAGCGCCCCTGTTCATTATGAGCACCCTTCCTTTTTCGCAGCTCCCCATGTCGCGCGCCGAACGTCTCCTCGATCTGATGCAGGTTCTGCGGCGGCATCGGCAGCCGGTCAGCGGCAAGTCGCTTGCCGACGAGCTGGGGGTCAGCCTGCGCACGCTCTACCGCGACATCGCCACGCTCCAGGCGCAGGGCGCGATGATCGAGGGGGAGCCGGGGGTCGGCTATCTGCTGCGCGCCGGCTTCCTGCTGCCGCCGCTGATGTTCACCGAGGAGGAGGTCGAGGCGCTGGTGCTGGGGTCGCGCTGGGTGGTGGACCGCGGCGACAGCCGGCTGGGCGGGGCGGCGCGCAACGCGCTCGCCAAGATCGCCGCGGTGTTGCCGCCGGACAAGCGGGAGGAGCTGGACGGCTCGACACTGCTGGTCGGTCCGGGCGAGCCCATCCCGGCCGGGGATGCGGAACTGGCGACCATCCGTACCGCGATCAGGACGGAGCGCAAGCTGGAGATCGCCTACCGCGACCGCGACGGGTCGGAGAGCAGGCGCACCGTCTGGCCCTTTGCGTTGGGCTTCTTCGACCGGGTGCGGGTAATGGTGGCGTGGTGCGAGCTGCGCCAGTCCTTCCGCCATTTCCGTACCGACCGCATCCTGGCGCTGACTGCCAGCGAGGCCCGCTATCCCCGGCGCCGGCAGGCAATGCTGAAGGAGTGGCGCGCGGCGGAGGGCATTCCGCAACGATGACGGCATGCTGACGGAAACTGTCAGCATGTCGGCCTAGTCTTGGCTTTGCCGGTGAGGGCGGCGAATGGAACCGCCCCACCCCAACCGCTCAAGACCGGAGCCGACCATGACCGCCACCCAGACCGCCACCCAGACCGCTGCCGCCGCCCTCGCCCTCGATTTCGTCCTGCTCTATGTCGACAGCCCGGCCGCCAGCGCCGCCTTCTACGCCGATCTGCTGGGCCGGCCGCCGGTCGAGGCCTCCCCCACCTTCGCCATGTTCAAGGCGGGCGACGGGCTGATGCTGGGGCTGTGGTCGCGTCACACGGTGGAGCCGGCGGCGACCGCACCGGGAGGCGGCGAGATCGCCTTCACCGTCGCCAGCGAGGTGGCGGTCCGCGGCCTCCACGCCGACTGGAGCGCCCGTGGCCTGACCATCCTGCAACCGCCGACGGCGATGGATTTCGGTCATACCTTCGTTGCACAGGATCCGGACGGCCACCGCCTGCGCGTGTTCGCCCCCAACCAGGACGAGGCTCAGCCGGAACAGGTGCGGTCGTGAGCGGGGGCGGAACGTACACCGGCACCCGGTTCGCAGCTTGGATCGCCGTCGCCAGCGCCGAGCATGTCCGGCGCGGACGGGCCGGCGGCTTCATGCAGGTCTGCCACGGCAAGGCGGCCCCGCTGCGGCGGATCCAGGCGGGCGACCGGGTCGTCTACTACTCCCCCACCGACAGGTTCGGGGCGGCGGACGGGCTGAAGTCCTTCACCGCCATCGGCACCATCCTGCCGGGCGAGCCCTACCGGTTCGACATGGGCGGCGGCTTCGTCCCCTTCCGGCGCGACGTGTCCTGGTGGCCGGCGGAAGAGGCGCCGATCCAGCCGCTGCTGAACCGGCTGGAGCTGACCGCCGGGGTGCGGAACTGGGGCTATCCCTTCCGCTTCGGCCTGCTGCCGGTGAGCCTGCGCGATTTCGACCTGATCGCTGGGGAGATGCGGGCGGCGGTGCGGGAGGGTATGGCAGCCTGATCCGGAGAAAATCACCGGCGGGCGGGGATGAAAATCTCCGCCGCCGGCGTCCTGCAACAAGCAGAACAGCCGCTGCCCAAGGTCCGAGCCGCCTCATACCTTGGTGTCAGAGTACGAACGAATGGCGGATCTTCCTGACCGAGATCAAGGCGAAACCCCTCGCAGTCCGCCATACATGCGCTTATATCGTCCGCAAGCCTGACCAAGGTCACCTGTACCGGGGCCATCGTTCTATGCATCGCTTCGCCAACCCCGCCCGCTTCCTGCGCCTGTCGGCCCTGCTGCTGCCGTGGTGCGCCGGGGCGACCGTGATCCTGACGATCCTCGGTCTGTGGTTCAGCCTGTTCAGCTCGCCGCCCGACTATCAGCAGGGCGAGACGGTGCGGATCATGTACATCCATGTCCCCGCCGCCTGGATGAGCCTGTTCGTCTACACCAACATGGCCATCGCCGCGGCTTGTGGCCTGGTGTGGAAGCACCCGCTGGCCGACCTGTTCGCCAAGGCCGCCGCCCCGATCGGCGCCGGCTTCACTTTCGTCTGCCTGGTGACCGGGTCGCTGTGGGGCGCGCCGATGTGGGGAACCTGGTGGGTGTGGGACGCGCGGCTGACCAGCGTGCTGATCCTGTTCTTCCTCTATCTCGGCTACATGGCCCTGGTGAACGCCTTCGACGATCCGCAGCGCGGCATGAAGGCCGGCAACGTCCTGCTGCTGGTAGGCATCGTCAATGTGCCGATCATCAAATTCTCGGTCGACTGGTGGAACACGCTGCACCAGCCGGCCAGCGTCGTGCGCATGGGCGGACCCAGCATCGACCCCAGCATGCTGACGCCGCTGCTGGTGATGGCCGGCGCCTTCACCGCCTATTTCCTGTCGGTCGTCATGCTGCGCGTGCGCACCGAGATCGCCCAGCGCAAGATACAGACGCTGCGGCTTTCGGTGGCCAGCGGAGTTGCCGGTGATGGCGCCGTGTCGGACGGGATGCAGGGGTAAGCGCCATGAACGAATTTCTCCATATGGGCGGGTACGCCGCCTATGTCTGGCCGGCCTACGGCATCGCCACCCTCGTCCTGCTGGGGCTGCTGGTCGCCACCTGGAAGGGGTTGCGCAATGCCGAGGCGACGCTGAAGGCGCTGGAAAGCGCCCGCCCGGCCCGCCGCCGCACCCGCAATGGCTCCAATAGCACTGGCCGTAAAGCGGCCGATCAGACCGCCGGAACTCCGGCGGAAGCGAGCGAAGGATGACCCGCAAGAAACGCCGCCTCTACATGCTGGGCCTCGCCCTTCTCGGGCTGGGTTCGGCGACCGCCCTGGCGCTGACCGCTTTCCAGGACAACATCGTCTTCTTCTACAGCCCGAGCCAGCTGCAGACGCAGCAGGTCGGCGACCGCAATTTCCGCCTGGGCGGGCTGGTGGAGGAAGGCAGCGTCAAGAAGCAGCCCGACGGCGTCACCACCGTCTTCCGCGTCACCGACACCGCCCACACGGTGGACGTGCGCTACCGCGGCCAGCTGCCCGACCTGTTCCGCGAGGGCCAGGGCGTGGTGGCGGAGGGCCGGATGACCGGCGGCGTCTTCGTCGCGCGCGAAGTGCTGGCCAAGCATGACGAGAACTACATGCCGCCCGAGGTGTCGGAAGCCTTGAAGCAGGCCGGCGTCTACAAGAACCCGGCGGACTCCGCGACGAAGACCGCGAAGAAGGAGTAGCGGGACCGTGATCCCCGAACTCGGCCATTACGCGCTGGTGCTGGCGCTGTTCGTGGCGCTGGTGCAGTCGGTGCCGCCGCTGGTCGGCGCTGCCACCCGCAACGGCGCCTGGATGAACGTCGCGGTGCCCGCGGCCATCGCCCAGATGCTGCTGGTGCTGATCGCCTACGCGGCACTGACCTGGGCGCATGTGGTGTCCGATTTCAGCGTGCTGAACGTCGTGCAGAACAGCCACTCGGCCAAGCCGATGCTCTACAAGGTGTCGGGCGTCTGGGGCAACCACGAGGGATCGATGATGCTGTGGATCGTCATGCTGACGATCTTCGGCGCCGCGGTGGCCGCGTTCGGGCGCAACCTGCCGCCGACGCTGAAGGCACGGGTGCTGGCGGTCCAGGGGCTGATCGGGGTCGGCTTCCTGCTGTTCATCCTGATCACGTCGAACCCCTTCATCCGCGTGGTGCCGGCGCCGATCGACGGCAACGATCTGAACCCGCTGCTGCAGGATCCCGGCTTGGCATTCCACCCGCCCTTCCTCTATGCGGGCTATGTCGGCTTCTCGATGGCCTTCTCCTTCGCCGTCGCCGCGCTGATCGAGGGGCGGGTCGATCCCGCCTGGGCGCGCTGGGTGCGGCCCTGGACGCTCGCGGCGTGGTCGACCCTGACCATGGGCATCGCCATGGGCTCCTGGTGGGCCTATTACGAGCTGGGCTGGGGCGGCTGGTGGTACTGGGACCCGGTGGAGAACGCCTCCTTCATGCCCTGGCTGGCCGGCACCGCGCTGCTGCATTCCGCCATCGTGGTGGAGAAGCGCGACGCGCTGAAGAGCTGGACCATCCTGCTGGCCATCGTCACCTTCTCGCTGTCGCTGATGGGCACCTTCCTGGTGCGCTCCGGCATCCTGACCTCGGTGCATGCCTTCGCCGTCGATCCCAAGCGCGGCATCTTCATCCTGGTGCTGCTGGCGGTCGCCACCGGCGGCTCGCTGCTGCTCTACAGCCTGCGGGCGCCGACGCTGAAGGCGGGCGGGCTGTTCGCGCCGATCAGCCGTGAAGGGGCGCTGGTGCTGAACAACCTGCTGCTGTCGACCGCGACGGCGACGGTGTTCATCGGCACGCTCTATCCGCTGTTCCTCGACATCATGAAGCTGGGCAAGGTGTCGGTCGGCGCCCCCTTCTTCAACGCCACCTTCCTGCCGGTCGCCATCCCGATGGTGGTCGCCATGGTCGTCGGACCCTTCCTGTCCTGGAAGCGGGCGGATCTGGGAGCGGCGCTGTCCCGGCTGTGGGTGGCCGGCGTCGCCGTGGTGATCGCCGTCGCCGTCACCGCCTATGTCAAGGCGGGCGGCGGGCCGCTGCTGGCACTCGTCGGCATCGGCCTTGCCGCCTGGGCCTTCGTCGGCTCGCTGGTGGAGTTCGCCGACCGCATCGCCCTGTTCCGCACCCCGTTCCGCAACAGCTGGAACCGGGCGGTGCATCTGCCGCGCAGCGCCTGGGGCATGACCATCGCCCACGCCTGTCTCGGCCTGTCGATCCTCGGCATGACCGGCACCTCGGCGTGGCAGACGGAATCGATCACGGCGATGAAGCCGGGCGACCGGGCCAGCGTCGCCGGTTACGAGTTCCGTTTCGACAGCGTCGGGCTGGTCGACGGGCCGAACTTCAAGGCAGAGCGCGGCGTCTTCACCGTCACCAGGGACGGCCAGCGCGTCGCCACGCTGGAGCCGGAACGCCGCAGCTACAGCACCACCCGCATGACCACCACGGAATCGGCCATCCACACCACGGTCTTCTCCGACCTGTATGTGGCGCTGGGCGACCCGACGCAGAACGGCACCGCCTGGATCGTCCGCATCTACCACCACCCGCTGGTGCCGTGGATCTGGATCGGCGGCGTCGGGATGATGCTGGGCGGGCTGGTGAGCCTGACCGACCGCCGCTTCCGCATCGGTGCGCCCGAACGCCGCCGTGCGGCCGGCAAGACCGGTGGAAAATCGGCCCCGCTGCCGGCCGAATGAGGACCAAGACACGATGCGCCGCCTTCTGTACCTGCTGCCCTTCCTGCTGTTCATCGGGGTGGGCATCGCCTTCTACCTGGGGTTCGAGCGTGACCCGCGCGACATCCCGTCGGCCCTGATCGACAAGCCGGCGCCGACCTTCGACCTGCCCGCCATCCCGGGCCAGATGGTCCAGGGCCAGCCGGCTAGCTCCGGCTTGTCCTCGGCCAAGCTGGCCGGCGACGTGACGCTGGTGAACGTCTTCGCGTCCTGGTGCATCCCCTGCAAGGCGGAGCATCCCGTCATCACCCGCCTGTCGCGGGAACAGGGGGTGACGGTCTACGGCATCAACTACAAGGACAAGCCGGAGGACGCCCTGACCTGGCTGTCGCGCAACGGCAACCCCTATGCCGCAATCGGCGCCGACCAGGATGGCCGGGTGTCGATCGACTGGGGCGTCTATGGCGTGCCGGAAAGCTATCTGATCGACCGCAAGGGCCGCATCCGCTTCAAGCATGTCGGCCCGCTGACCCCGCAGGTGGTGGAGGAGCAGATCCTTCCCATGGTCAAGCATCTGAGGCAGGGCTGATGAAGCGCATCCTCCTCGCCGCCCTGCTGGCGCTGTCCGCGCTCTCCTCCCCTGCCCTGGCCGTCCAGCCCGACGAGGTGCTGCCGGATCCGGCGCTGGAGACCCGTGCCCGTGCCATCAGCCAGGAGCTGCGCTGCCTCGTCTGCCAGAACCAGTCGATCGACGACAGCAACGCCCCGCTGGCCCGCGACCTGCGCCTGCTGGTGCGCGACCGGCTGAAGGCCGGCGACAGCGACACCAAGGTGATGGAGTACGTCACCGACCGCTACGGCGACTATGTGCTGCTGCGGCCGCCCTTCAAGGCGACCACGCTGGTGCTGTGGATCGGCCCCTTCGCCGTGCTGCTGCTGGGTGCTGTCGGCACCTTCCTGTTCCTGCGCGGGCGGCGCGGCGTGGCCGCCGGCGCCGACACCGCCCCCCTGAGCGCGGATGAGCGGCGGCGGCTGGATGCCCTGTTGCGGAAAGACGACTGATGCTGTTCTGGATTTTCGCCGCCGTCCTGACCGCAGGCGTGCTGCTGCTGCTCGTGCCGCCGCTGCTGCGCTCCGCCGGATCCGGCCCCGACCGCGAGGAGTTCGACCGCGAGGTCTACCGCGACCAGCTGGACGAGCTGGAGCGCGACCGGGCGCGCGGCCTGATCAACGACGCCCAGGCCGAGGCCGCCAAGGCGGAGATCGCCCGGCGCATGCTGGCAACCGCCGAGAAGGGCAGCAAAGGAGGCGCCGCCGTCACCCCGCGCAGCGCCCGCGTGCTGGCCGTTCTGCTGGCGCTGGTGCTGCCGGTCGGCGCACTTGCCGTCTATGGTTCGGTCGGCCGCCCGGATCTGCCGGCCCAGCCGCTGGCCTCGCGCAATCTGGAGCAGGAGCGCGGCGGCCCGCCGAAGAGCGTGCTGGCCGCCATGGACAAGCTGAAGGCCCAGCTGGCGGAGAACCCCAACGACCTGCAAGGCTGGCTGATCCTGGGTCAGGCCTATGTCAAGATGAACCGCAACGCCGAGGCCGCCGACGCGCTGCGCCATGCCGTCGCCCTGAACAAGGACGATGCCGAGGTGCAGGGCCTGTTCGGCGAGACGCTGGTCTCCGCCAACGACGGCATGGTGCCGGAGGAGGCGGTGGCCGCCTTTGACGCCGTGCTGGCGAAGGAACCCAAGGACCCGCGCGCCCGCTTCTTCGCGGCGCTCGCCCGCTTCCAAGCCGGCGACCAGCAGGGCGCGCTGGACCGCTGGAGCGCGCTGATGGCGGAATCGCCGGCCGATGCGCCGTGGGTGCCGGTGGTCCGCGACCAGATCCGCGAGGCCGCGGTGGCGCTGAACCTCGACCCCGCCAAGGTCACGCCGCAGCCGCTACCGCCGGAGCGGAGGGAGCAGGCGGCGCAAGAGCAACAAGCGGCTCCGAATGCGCAAGCCAATGGGCAGGGCAATGCTGCGGCCGGCGCCCAAGGAAATGGGGCGGGCCAGGACGAGATGATCCGCGGCATGGTCGCCAACCTCGCCGCCCGGCTGGAGGCCGATCCGTCGGACGTCGACGGCTGGCTGAAGCTCGCCCGTTCCTACGGCGTGCTGGGCGAGACGACCAAGGCGCTGGACGCCGCCCGCAAGGCGCGCGAGCGGGCACCGGACCGCGCCGATGTGCAGGTCGCCTACGCCAATGCCGTGCTGCAGACCCAGCCGCGCAACGACACGCCGAAGCCCCTGCCGGAGGAGGCCACCTCCGCCCTGCGTCTGGCGCTGAAGGCGGAGCCGGAGAACAAGGACGCGCTGTGGCTGCTCGGCCTCGACGCCATGATGTCGGGCCGCAGGGACGAGGCCGCCGCCCATTGGGGTAAGCTGATCGCCCAGTTCAAGCCGAGCGATCCTGAATACACTCTGCTGAAAGGACGCTTGGACGCGTTGAAGGCGGGCGGCTGACCTACGAAGCAGGAAGGCCCCGCAAGGCATATAGGCAAGGAGAGGTCAGGTTGCCCCACAAGATCGACAGAGACACGCGCCTGTGCATCTCGCTCTCGGGCCGCCCGAGCAACATCGGCACGCGTTTCCACAATCACCTCTATGACGCCCTCGCTCTGAACTACGTCTACAAGGCGTTCACCACGAACGATCTTCCGGGCGCCATCACCGGCATCCGGGCGCTGAACATCCGCGGCTGCGGCGTGTCGATGCCCTTCAAGGAAGCCTGCATCCCCTTTCTCGACGAGCTGGACCCGTCGGCCGCCGGGTTGCAGTCGGTCAACACCATCGTCAACGACACCGCCGAAGATGGCGGCAGCCGGCTGCGCGGCTACAACACCGACTATCTCGCGGTCCGCACGCTGCTGGACCGCCACGACGTCTCGCCCGGCCTGCCCTTCGCGCTCCGCGGCAGCGGCGGCATGGCCCGCGCGGTCCTGTGCGCGCTGCGCGATTCCGGCTTCACCAACGGCACGCTGATCGCCCGCAACGAGGTGACCGGCCGCCGGCTGGCCGATGAGTACAGCCTGCCCTGGCAGCCGGACACCGCCGGCATCGCCGAGGGATCGCTGCTGGTCAACGTCACGCCGCTCGGCATGGCGGGAGCGCCGGAGGCCGATGCCCTCGCCTTCGAGCCGGCACTGATCGCCTCGGCGGCGCAGGTGTTCGACGTCGTCGCCATGCCGGCCGAAACCCCGCTGATCCGCGCCGCGCGCGAGGCCGGCAAGCCGGTGATCACCGGCGCCGAAGTCATCGCCCTGCAGGCGCTCGAACAGTTCGTGCTCTACACCGGCGTGCGGCCGACCGACGAGCAGGTCGCGGCGGCAGCGGCCTATTCGCAGGCGTAAGCCGGGCCTGATTTCCTAGGCAGCCTTTTTCTGCGCGCCCTTTTTCTTTGCAGCGCGGCGACACACATTGACAGGGGCGGGCCGACGGGCTTTATCCGTTGGTACCGCCCTTTTCATTTCCGCAGAAGGTTCCCCGATGACCCGCAGACGACTGCCCACGCCCGACGAGCGGCGCCTGTGGCGGATCGCCATGCGCGACGCCGAACCGATGCCCGGACGACAGGTCGAGGCGGAGCCGGAACCCGTAGCGACCATGGCGGAGCTGGTCGAGGAGCCGGTGGCGACCAGCCTCGCCCCGCCGCCGACCGCCAAGCAGTTCCCCTCCCCGGCCCGGCCGTCGCGGGCGGCCCAGCCGCCGCTGACGCCCGGATCGACCGCCAACATTGACCGCCGCACCGGCGACCGGTTCCGCCGCGGCGAGTTGGAGATCGACGGCCGCATCGACCTGCACGGCATGACCCAGGCCCAGGCCCACCACGCGCTCGCCGGCTTCGTCCACCGTGCCTGGAACGAGGGGCGGCGCTGCGTGCTGGTGATCACCGGCAAGGGCAGTTTCGGCAGCCTGGGCGTGCTGCGCCAGGCGACCCCCCGCTGGCTGGCGGATCCGGCCCTGCGCCCGATGGTTCTGGCGATCCAGCCGGCCCAGCCCAAGCATGGCGGCGACGGTGCGCTGTATGTCTTGATCAAACGGCGGCGCGACCGTAAGGACTAGGTCCCAAACAGTCAGGGACTCCACATGACCCCGTTCGGCGAACGGGTCCGGTCGCTGCGCGACGCCAGGGGCGTGACGCTCAAGCAGATGGCGACCGACCTGTCCATCTCGTCCGCCTACCTGTCGGCCCTGGAGCATGGCAAGCGCGGCCAGCCTTCCCCCCAGCTGGTCCGGCAGATCTGCGCCTATTTCGGCATCATCTGGGACGAGGCGGAAGAACTGGAACGGCTGGCGGATCTGTCCCACCCGCGCGTGACGGTCGACACATCGGGCCTGAGCGCCCGGGCGACCGAGCTTGCCAACCGGCTGTCGGAACGGATCGGCGATCTGGACGAGGAACGGATCGACGCGATCCTGGCGATCCTGGACGCGGTGCCGCCGAAGAAGGGAACGCGGCGGCGGGTGTGGGTGCGGCGGAGATAGATGTTTCCCCTCTCCCCCTTGTGCACCCTGGGGGAGAGGGGTTTCTGATCTCAAGCCTTCCCGATCATACGCCCCAGATCGCGCCCGGCGAACAGGTGGATGTGCAGGTGGGGCACTTCCTGATGCGCGTCCTCGCCGCAGTTGGACAGGATGCGGTAGCCGGGACCGTCGGCGCCGACCATGCGGGCGACCTCACCCACCGCGCGGAACAGGCCGGCGATCTCCGCTTCCGACGCCTTGGCGGTGAAGTCGTCCATGTCCGTGTAGGCGCCCTTCGGGATCACCAGCACATGGGTCGGGGTCTGCGGCTCGATGTCGTGGAAAGCGAGTGCGTGGTCGGTCTCATGCACCTTCTTGCACGGGATTTCGCCGCGCAGGATGCGGGCGAACACGTTGTTGGCGTCGTAGCTCTTGGCCATCGCATGCGTCCTCTTGGTGGGGAGTCCCGCTCAGGCCTTGCGGGACTTCTTTTCGTCGATGCCGCTGGTGCCCTCGCGCTGGGCGAGCTTGCTCCAGACGTCCGCCGGATCCAGCCCGGTGTCGGCCCACAGCACCAGTAGGTGATAGAGCAGGTCGGCCGATTCCGCGGCCAGCGCGGCCTTGTCGCCACGCACGGCCTCCAGGATCGCCTCCACCGCCTCCTCGCCCACCTTCTGGGCGATCTTGGCGGTGCCGCGGCTGTAGAGCTTGGCGGTGTAGGAGCTTTCCGGATCCGCGCCCTTGCGGGCCTGCACGGTGACGAACAGGCGGTCGAGTATCTCGGCCGAAGGCTGGACCGGGGCGGCAGGCTTCTTATCACCCATTCGCCGTCTCCAGCGCCTTGGCCGGGCGCACCGGGATGCCGGCGGCGCTCAGCGCGGCCTTGGCATGCCCGATGGTGTAGGTGCCGAAATGGAAGATCGAGGCGGCGAGCACCGCAGTCGCGTGCCCTTCGCGGATGCCCTCCACCAGATGGTCGAGCGTGCCGACACCGCCGGACGCGATCACCGGGACGCGGATCGAGTCCGCCACCTTGCGCGTCAGCTCCAGGTCGAAGCCGCTCTTGGTGCCGTCACGGTCCATCGAGGTCAGCAGGATTTCGCCCGCTCCCAGCGATTCCATCCGCTTGGCCCACTCCACCGCGTCGATGCCGGTGGCGTTGCGGCCGCCGTGGGTGAAGACCTCCCACTTGCCTGGAGCGACCTTCTTGGCATCGATGGCAACGACGATGCACTGGGCGCCGAACTTCTCGGCGCCCTCGCGCACGAACTCCGGACGGTGGATCGCCGCGGTGTTGATCGACACCTTGTCGGCACCGGCCAGCAGCAGCTTGCGGATGTCGTCCACCGTGCGCACGCCGCCGCCGACGGTCAGCGGCATGAAGACCTGCTCCGCCGTCCGCCGCACCACGTCGAAGATGGTGTCGCGGTTCTCGTGGCTGGCGGTGATGTCGAGGAAGGTCAGCTCGTCCGCCCCCTCGCGGTCATAGACGCGGGCCTGCTCCACCGGATCGCCGGCATCGACCAGATCGACGAAATTGACCCCCTTCACCACCCGGCCGTCCTTGACGTCCAGGCAGGGGATGACACGCATCTTCAGCATCAGTCGGCGTCCTCGACGGCGGGGGCGGACAGCAGGGCGAGCGCTTCCTTGGGATCGATCCGGCCGTCATACAGCGCCCGGCCGCAAATCACGCCCTCGATCCCTGTGTCCTCCTCGACCTTCAGCGCCTTCAGGTCCTCGATGGAGGAGACGCCGCCCGAGGCGATGACCGGCGTGGTCAGGTGGAAGGCGAGATCGGAGGTGGACTCGACGTTGACGCCGCCCATGGCGCCGTCGCGGTTGATGTCGGTGTAGATGATGGCGGCGACGCCGCAATCCTCGAACTTCAGCGCCAGATCCAGCGCCTTGATGTCGGAGGTCTCGGCCCAGCCCGCCACCGCGACATAGCCTTCGCGCGCGTCGATGCCGACGGCGATCTTGCCGGGGAACTCGCGGCAGGCCGCCTTGACCAGCTCCGGATCGCGCAGCGCCACCGTGCCCAGGATGACGCGGCTGATGCCCTTTTCCAGCCACATGCCGATGGTGTTCAGGTCGCGGATGCCGCCGCCGAGCTGCACCGGGATGGTCACCGACTTCAGGATGCTCTCGACCGCCGCTCCGTTCACCGGCTTGCCTTCGAAGGCGCCGTTGAGGTCGACCAGATGCAGCCATTCGAAGCCCTGGCTCTGGAACAGGCGGGCCTGTTCGCCGGGATCGGTGTTGAAGACCGTGGCCTGGCTCATCTCGCCGCGCAGCAGGCGGACGCAGGCACCGTCCTTGAGGTCGATGGCGGGATAGATGATCATCGCGGGCGTCTTCCTATGGCGTTGCTGGCGGTTATTGGGCTGGCGGCTGTTGGGCAGGCTCGAGGTCCTTGCAGTAGAAATGTCCGGCAAGCGGCTTTCCCTGCACCAGCGCATAGAAGGGATGGGTGCCCCAGCGCTTGAAGCCGAGCGATTCGTAGAGCGCAATGGCCGCTTCCTGCGTCGCCCGGACGTCGAGGTTCAGCACCTTGAAGCCGACGGCGCGCGCCTCGTCCAGCACCGCCATGGTCAGGCGGCGGGCAAGGCCGTGGCCGCGTGCCCAGGGGGCGACGAAGCTGGTGGTCAGCTGGGCGGCGTGGGCCTGTGCCTCGTTGTTGCGCGGCGGCTTGACCAGCTGGGCGGATCCGGCCACCACGCCGTCGAGGCGGGCGACGAACAGCACCCGTTCCGGCACCACCAGAACGCCCTTCCAATAGCGCTCCATCACGTCGCGCGGCGGCGGCTCGACCCAGCCGAAGCCGCCGCCGGCGCGGATAGCGTCATCGGCCGCGTCGCACAGGTCGTGCAGCTCGGCGGTCTTCAGCGCCTCGACCTTGTCGATGGCGATCTCGGCCATCGCGTCAGACCTTCCAGCGCAGGAAATTGGCGATCAGGGCCAGACCGGTGGCCTGGCTCTTTTCCGGGTGGAACTGGGTGCCGACCAGATTGTCGCGCCCGACCACCGCGGCGAAAGGGCCCCCATATTCCGCCGACGCGATCAGCGTGTCGGGATCGGCCAGCCTGAACTGGTAGGAATGGACGAAATAGGCGTGTGCCCCCTCCGGCAGGCCGGCCAGAACCGGGTGCGGGTGGCGGACATTCAGTTCGTTCCAGCCCATGTGCGGGATTTTCAGGGTCGGGTCGGACGGCTCCAGCTTCACCACCTCGCCCGGGATCCAGCCCAGCCCCTCGGTCACGCCATACTCGCGCCCGCGTTCGGCCATCAGCTGCATGCCGACGCAGATGCCGAGGAAGGGACGGCCGCGGCGGTGCACCACCTCCTCCAGCGCGTCGAGCATGCCGGGGACTTCCGACAGGCCGCGCTTGCAGTCGGCGAAGGCGCCGACGCCGGGCAGCACCACGCGGTCGGCCTGACGGACCGCATCGGCATCGGAGGTGACAAGGACATTATACGAAGCCTCGGCTTCACCGGCCGCGCGCTCGATCGCCTTGGCGGCGGAGCGCAGGTTGCCGGAGCCGTAATCGATCAGCGCGACCGTTTCCATGGACGTGACAAACCTTCCGAAAGGACGGCGGAGCGGGACTTCAGGTCCCCGCCGTCAGAGCGATCCGCCGAGCGTGCCCTTGGTGGAGGGAACCGCATCGCGCTTGCGCGGGTCGATCTCCACCCCGGCGCGCAGCGCGCGGGCAAGCGCCTTGTAGCAGCTTTCCACGATATGGTGGTTGTTCTCGCCATACAGGTTCTCGACATGCAGCGTCACGCCGGCGGCCATGGCGAAGGCCTGGAACCATTCGCGGAACAGCTCGGTGTCGAAATCGCCGATCTTGTCGCGGGTGAAGGTCACCTTCCAGATCAGGTAGGGCCGGTTGGAGAAGTCCAGCGCCACCCGCGTCAGCGTCTCGTCCATCGGGACATAGGAATGGCCGTAGCGCTGGATGCCCTTGCGGTCGCCCAGAGCCTTCGCCACCGCCATGCCGATGGCGATGCCGGTGTCCTCGGTCGTGTGGTGATAGTCGATGTGCAGGTCGCCGTCGGCCAGGACCGTCAGGTCCATCAGGCTGTGGCGCGACAGCTGTTCCAGCATATGGTCGAGGAAGCCGACCCCCGTCTTGACGTCGTAGACGCCGGTGCCGTCAAGGTTCAGCGCGACCCGGATCCGGGTCTCCGTGGTGTTCCGCTCGATCGAGGCGCGGCGGCCGCCATTCGTGGGGGTCTGGTCCATGGCGGTTTTGTAGCAGGAAGCATCCCCACACGCCAGCATCCGGCACGATTGATGCGCGTCCTGTCCATTCCGACGATTGTCCTACAAAGGTGTGCAGGGTAGAGTTCGTTACACTTCCTGCGTGCATATCCGCTTATGATGACCCACCCGCACCCCTTCGCCGCAGTTCTGATTCTCCTTTTCGGCCTGCTGCCGGCCGGTTGCGGCGGCATGTCGCCGACACCGCCGGTCGGCAAGACGCCGCCGCCGGTGGCTGCCGGGACCACGGCGCCCTTCCGCTTCGGCGAACTGACCATCGGGTCGATGCGGCGCGGGATGCAGATCGGGCGTTACGTCTGGGGCATCGACTGTGCTCCGCCCTATGACGACGTCTATTGGACCAGCGGCGTCAACATGCGGCGCGGTTCCACCTTCGACGAGCGCTTCGCCGAGGTGATGACCGCCGCAGGTTTCGACGTGGTCGGCCGGCCCGGCGGTCCCGACAATCCCGACGGCAACCGCAGCCGCGCCCGCTTCACCGTACAGGGCGATCTGCGCGACGTTCAGCTGGAGCTGTGTCACCGCACCAACTGGTTGACCGGCAGCAGCAAGGGAAGCTCCGGCACCGGCAGCGTCAGGGTGGAGTGGACGGTCTACGACGCGCGCGGCGGCGGGCTGGTCCACCGTGTGGTCACCACCGGCGCCACCGCGCGGGAGAGCGGCGTGCCGCAGGGCGACACCATGCTGGTGGAGGAAGCTTTCGCCGCGGCAGTCGAGGCACTCGCCGCCGATACGGGTTTCCGCAACTTGGTGTCGGGCGGTACCCTGTCCGCTCCGTCTGCCGCTGTGCCGCCGGTGGTTCCTGTGCCAGCACCGGCCGGATCCGGCCCTACGCCGCTGACGCCGGCCGCCACATCCCCTGCCCTGACGGCCACAGCACCCGCTGCGGGCAGCCGCTTGCTGTTGCGGAGCGGTGCCGGATCCGGCCGGCTCGCATCGGCACGGATACCGGTCGGTGGCTCACACGGCTTGGTGATCGGCGAGACCGATGTGTCGGGCGAGGTGCAGGCGGTACTGCTGGTTCCGCTGCCCGGATCCGACCCTACCGTCACCGTTCGGCCGGCCCGCGGGGTGGAGCTGACCGGCTGGGTGGTCGGGCGCGACGCGGCCAGCGGATTCGCCCTGGTTCGGGTGCCGGCGCGGCTGCCCGCCCTGCCCATCCGCACCGCGTCTCTGCGCGTCAGCGAGCCGGTGCGGGCAATCCCGGACGGACGCGGCAAGGAGATTACCGGCATCGTCGGCGGCCTGCCGGCCGACGAAGGGCCCGGCGCCGCTCTGATCCAGGCGGATCTGGGCTCCGCCGCCCTGTTCACCGCGATGACCGAAGCAGGCGACCCGCTGCTGGACGGCAGTGGCGCACTGATCGGCGTCGCACCGTCCGCCGGCCGCTCGGCCGCCACGCCGCCCGGGCTGGTGGAGTTCTTGACACTCGGTCCGCTGCTCGACCGGCTGGGGGCGGATCCGGGCGGTCCCGCGTTGGGTGCCGCGCCGCCCGCCACACCGTCCAAACCGGGCAAAACGCGCCGCAACGTCCCGGCCGATCCAGCCTGGGAGGATGAGGCGCCTGACGGCGACATGCTTGACGGCGACATCGCCCCTCCCACATAGACCGGATGTCCTGGAACCACGAATCACGGGGTCTTGTGCTCCTGCATCGGGTCAGCAGGACATTTCCCATTCTCCAGCGTGGTTTCCGCATGACCTACCCAGCGTCCAATCCTCATGATCCCATCCAGTGGCACGGCACCACGATCCTGTCGGTGCGCAAGAACGGGCAGGTGGTGATCGCCGGCGACGGGCAGGTCTCGGTCGGCCCGACGGTGATGAAGGCCAATGCACGCAAGGTCCGCTGGCTGGCCGGCGGCACGGTGATGGCGGGCTTCGCCGGGGCCACCGCCGACGCGATGACCCTGTTCGAGCGTCTGGAAGGCAAGCTGGAGCAGTATCCCGGCCAGCTGACCCGCGCCTGCGTCGAGATGGCCAAGGACTGGCGCACCGACCGCTACCTGCGCCGGCTTGAGGCGATGATGGCGGTGGCCGACAAGACCGTCAGCCTGGTGCTGACCGGCAACGGCGACGTGCTGGAACCGGAGGATGGGCTGATCGGCATCGGCTCCGGCGGATCCTACGCCCTGTCGGCGGCGCGGGCGCTGATCGACATCGACGGGATGGATGCGGAAGCCGTGGCACGCAAGGCGATGAAGATCGCCGCCGGCATCTGCGTCTACACCAACGAAAACGTCACCCTGGAAAAGCTGTGACCGCCATGACGACTCAATCCGCTTCCGTCTCCGCCGACACCGCCGCCTTCAGCCCGCGCGAGATCGTCTCCGAACTCGACCGCTACATCGTCGGCCAGAACGAGGCCAAGCGCGCCGTCGCCATCGCCCTGCGCAACCGCTGGCGCCGGCAGCAGCTGCCCGAAGGGCTGCGGGAAGAGGTGTTGCCGAAGAACATCCTGATGATCGGCCCGACCGGCGTCGGCAAGACCGAGATCGCCCGCCGCCTTGCCCGGCTGGCCCAGGCGCCCTTCCTGAAGGTGGAAGCCACCAAGTTCACCGAGGTCGGCTATGTCGGCCGTGATGTCGAGCAGATCGTCCGCGATCTGGTCGAGGCCGCCATCGGCCTGACCCGCGAGCGCCTGCGCAAGGAGGTCGCCGCCAAGGCGGAGCTGCGGGCGGAGGAACGGGTGCTCGACGCATTGTGCGGCGACAGCGCCAGTGCCGAGACGCGCGCCAAGTTCCGCAAGATGCTGCGCGAAGGCACGCTGAACGACAAGGAGATCGAAATCCAGGTCGCCGACACCGGTGCGCCGGCCGGCATGCCGACCTTCGACATTCCCGGCATGCCGGGTGCCCAGATGGGCATGCTGAACCTCAACGACATGTTCGGCAAGATGATGGGAGGCCGCACCAAGACCCGCCGGATGACGGTGTCCGAGAGCCATGGTGTGCTGATGGCCGAGGAGTCCGACAAGCTGCTGGACCAGGAGAAGGTGGTGGCGGAGGCGATCCGCGCCGTGGAGCAGAACGGCATCGTCTTCCTCGACGAGATCGACAAGATCTCCGCCCGCTCCGATGCGCGTGGTGCCGATGTCAGCCGCGAGGGCGTCCAGCGCGACCTGCTGCCGCTGATTGAAGGCACGACGGTGTCGACCAAGCACGGCCCGGTGAAGACCGACCATATCCTATTCATCGCCTCGGGCGCCTTCCACGTCGCCAAGCCGTCGGACCTGCTGCCTGAGCTGCAAGGCCGCCTGCCGATCCGCGTCGAGCTGAAGGCGCTAAGCCAGGACGATTTCAAGCGCATCCTGACCGAACCGGAAGCCAGCCTGATCCGCCAGTACAAGGCGCTGATGAAGACCGAGGAGATCGATCTGGTCTTCACCGACGACAGCATCGACGAACTGGCGCGGCTGGCGGCGGAGATCAACAGCTCCGTCGAGAACATCGGCGCGCGCCGCCTGCACACGGTGCTGGAACGCCTGCTGGAGGAGATCAGCTTCGCCGCCAGCGACCGCGCCGGGGAGACCGTCACCATCGACGCCGCCCTGGTGCGTGAGCGGGTCGGCGGGCTGGCGAAGAACGCCGATCTGTCGAAGTTCATCCTGTGACGGGTGCGGGGGCGCTCGCCTTGGGTGCCCCCCGCTTCACGTGAAACATTCCGCTAGCTGCCTGCCGCCACCTTCACGCTCTTCGGCAGCAGCAGCACATAGGTGCCCCGGCTCTTCATCACCCCGGCCCTGCGCTCCGCCTCGGCCCCATGGCCCCAGAAGACGTCGCCGCGTACCGGGCCGCGGATCGCTCCGCCGGTGTCCTGGGCGACCAGCAGCCGTTGCAGGCGCTGACCGGGCTCGACCGGATCCTCGGCATCCAGCCACACCGGCACGCCATAGGGCATGAACTTGGAATCCACCGCCAAACTGCGGCCGGGCGTCAGCGCCACGCCCTGGGCGCCATTCGGACCGTCGCCGGTCAGCGGCTGGAAGAAGACATAGGACGGGTTGACGTTCATCACCGCCGCCGCCTGATCGGGATGCGCCAGCAGCCAGTCGCGGATGGTCTGGAGCGAGACCTCCTCCCGCTTCAAGGCTCCGCGGTCGATCAACTCCTTGCCGATGGCGACGTATCTGTGGCCGTTCTGGGCGGCGTAGCCGATGCGCGTCTCGCTGCCGTCGGCGAGGCGGATCCGGCCTGACCCCTGGATTTGCAGGAAGAAGGCACCGATGGGATCCTTCACCCACACCAGTTCCAGACCCTTGCCCTTCAGCGAGCCGGTGACGATGGCGGCGCGATCCTCGTAAGGCTTCAGTTTGCCGTCGACCACACGGCCGGCCGTGCGCTCCCCCTTCCAGCGGTCGGAGAAGTCGCCGAGATCGACCATCACCAGATCGGGCGGCCGGCGGTAGAGCGGCACCGGATAGGCCGGATCCGGCCGCAGGCTGCCCTCCAGCTCGGCTTCGTAATAGCCGGTGAACAGACCCTCGCGCGTGCCGTTGTTGCCGGCGGCATAAGGGGTGAAGTTGGCCTCGAAGAAAGCGCGGGCGGCGGCATCGTCGCCGGAAGGCAGATCCACCAGCCGGGCGCAAGGACCCTGCCAGTCGCCGATGGTCCCGGCCACCCCGTTCGGCCCGACCGGCCGGTCCGCGGGTTGGCCCTTGAAGCGGGCACAGGAGCGGGCGAGCGCCGGTACCGCCTGCGCCACCGGATCGCTGCGCCAACCGGCCAAGTCGGCGAAGGACAGCGACGCCAGGGTCAGGGCGTCGGGCGGCGGCTTGGCCTCCTCCTTGGGGGTGCAGGCCGAAAACAGCAACGCCACCGCCCCGAAGAGGGCGATGGCGCTAAAACCGGTACGGTGATTGAGAGCCATTACTGGTGGTCGTTCGTCACTGGACGGGACGCACCTCGACCAGCGCCCAGTTCGGATCGCGGGAACGGAGATTGCGGGCGAAGGTCCAGACGTCGGTGTTCTCCACCAGCGCCTTCGGATCGCCGTCGACGATGGTGCCGTTGCGGTCGCGCACCACATTCACCTGATCGGAGACCAGACGCACGGTGATACGGGCGGTGCGGCCAGCGTCCAGCTTCGCTTCCACTACCTCGGCCTCGCGCACCTGTTCGATGCGGGTCTCGTGCTGTTCGCCGGCGGCCTGACGGTCGCGAATGACGCGGGCGAAGCTGTCATAGACGTCGTCGGCCAGCAGCGGGCGCAGTGTCGCCGTGTCGCCGCGGGCGAAGGCGTCGACGATCATGCTGAAGGCGGCCTTGGCGCCTTCCAGGAAATGCTTCTCGTCGAAATTCGGGTCGGCGGCCCGGATCTGGTCGATGGAGGCGGCCAGCGACAGCGGCTCGTCCGACGCCGGCAGGTCGGCACCCGGTGCGACATCGGGCCGCGGCCGGTTGCGCTCCGGCAGGGTCACGACATTGTCGGGTTTCGCAGCACCGGGAGCGGACGTGAAGGGGTTGGAGCGCTGCCGCTCCTCCCCCGTCCGGCGGCCGAGAACGCTGCGCAGCCGATAGACGAGGAAGGCCGCGATCATCGCGAAGATCACGATCTCGATGAACACGAACCCGTCTCCCATCATCCGTTCCTTCCAAAACACCGAGCCAAAACGACGTATCGTAAACTGTGTGCCGAGAACTGTGTGCCGAGGCGAAATCGCCGGTGGATCCGGCCCACCTCTGGACCTTGCCACCGGTCGGCATTACGTGTTGCTTGCCCGGCAGTGACAGCCAATTGGATGAAGTCGGCGGCCTTTCGACCGGACGACCTATCCAAACCTAGATAGGGGCAGCGAGCCCGAAGAGCAAGGACACCATGAATCCCCTGTTGTTGATCCTTCTTCTGCCGATCCTGGAGATCGTCGGATTCATCCAGGTCGGCGATTGGATCGGCGCCGGGCCGACCATCGGGCTGCTGGCCCTGTCGGCGGTGGTGGGCGTGCTGCTGGTCCGCCACCAGGGTCTGGCTTCGCTGAGCCGGGCGCAGGCGGCGGCGGCGCGCGGCGAGGCGCCGATCGGCACGGTGCTGGACGGCTTCTGTGCCGTGCTCGCCGGCATCCTGCTGATCATCCCCGGCTTCCTGACCGACATCCTTGGGATCATGCTGCTGATCCGGCCCTTGCGCCGCGGCATCGGCCGTTGGCTGCTCGGCCGCCTCGGCGCCGGGATGCCGGTCTTCACCACCACCGGCAAAGGCGGGTTCGGAGCAGCAGGCTTCGGCCAGGATTTCAGCCGGGATTTTGGCCAGAATGTTGGCGATGTTGACTTCGGCGCCGACGGCCCCCGCCGTACGGACGACCCGTTCCATCCCGCCCCCGGCGTGATCGACGGCGATTACCGCGACGTCACTCCCGGAGAGAAGACGGACGATAGGGATGCCCCGCGGCTGACCGACTCCCAATGGGGGAAGCACCGTCCGGATGAGCAGCGCTGAGCGGCCGGCCAGTAGCTGGTTTCCCGCCGGTGGTTTCCGTTGGCAGGACGGCCGATCCGTGATAGCCAGCCCCTTGGGCGAAGGCACAACCGTCGCGAACCAACCCCTGTCACCTCACATCCGGGTCGGCCTGCCGCCCCTGCCCTGTTCGGGGCCGGGACGCGGGCCGGCGATTAGGAGTCCGTTATGTCCGATCAGATGAGCAACGGCGCCGAGCAGCAGCAGACGTCCTCGCTGCCGATGCATGTCCTCGCGCAGTATGTGAAGGACTTCTCGTTCGAGAACCCCAACGCCCCGCAGAGCCTGCTGCCCAACCAGCCGCAGCCGCAGGTCAACATCGGCGTCGACGTCCAGGGCCAGAAGGTCGGTGACGACCTCTATGAGCTGACGCTGAACCTGCGCTGCGAAGCCCGCCAGGGCGAGTCCGTCGCATTCCTGGTCGAGCTGGCCTATGGCGCGCTGTTCCAGTTCCCCGGCCTGCCGGAAGAGCATCACCGCCCGGTCCTGATGATCGAAGGCGCCCGGATGATCTTCCCGTTCGCCCGCGCCATCATCTCCAGCGCGACCCGCGAAGGCGGCTTCCCGCCGCTGATGATCAACCCGATCGACTTCGCCGAGCTGTATCACCGCCAGTCGGCCCAGGAGGCCGCGCCGCAGCAGCCGCCCTTCTGATCCAAAGCGGATCGGGCGGAGTTAAAAAGGAAAAGGGCGGGTGGCCGAAAGGCCCCCGCCCTTTTTTCGTGCCGCCCCCTCACCGAGGGGAGAGGGCGGATCCGGCATGACCTTACTGGTTCATGCTTTCGAAGAACTCGTTGTTCGACTTGGTGTGCTTCAGCTTGTCGACCAGGAAGTCGACCGCGTCGGTCACGCCCATCGGCATCAGGATGCGGCGCAGGATCCACATCTTCGACATGGTGCCCTTGTCGACCAGCAATTCCTCCTTGCGGGTGCCCGACTTGGAAATGTCGATGGCCGGGAAGGTGCGCTTGTCGGAGAGCTTGCGGTCCAGCACGATTTCCGAGTTGCCGGTACCCTTGAACTCTTCGAAGATCACCTCGTCCATGCGGCTGCCGGTATCGATCAGCGCGGTGGCGATGATGGTCAGCGACCCGCCCTCTTCCACGTTGCGGGCGGCACCGAAGAAGCGCTTGGGCCGTTGCAGCGCGTTGGCGTCGACACCGCCGGTCAGCACCTTGCCCGATGACGGAACGACGGTGTTGTAGGCGCGGGCCAGACGGGTGATGCTGTCCAGCAGGATGACCACGTCGCGCTTGTGCTCGACCAGCCGCTTGGCCTTCTCGATCACCATTTCCGCGACCTGGACGTGGCGGGTCGCCGGTTCGTCGAAGGTGGAGCTGATGACCTCGCCGCGGACCGAACGGGCCATGTCCGTCACTTCTTCCGGACGCTCGTCGATCAGCAGGACGATCAGGTAGGCTTCGGGATGGTTGGTGGCGACCGAGTGGGCGATGTTCTGCAGCATCACCGTCTTGCCGGTGCGCGGCGGCGCCACGATCAGCCCGCGCTGTCCCTTGCCCAGCGGTGCCACCAGGTCGACGATGCGGCCGGTGAGGTTCTTCTTGGTCGGGTCCTCGACCTCCATCCGGATGCGTTCTTCCGGATAGAGCGGCGTCAGATTGTCGAAGTTGATGCGGTGACGGACCTTGTCGGGCGCGTCGAAATTGATGGTGTTGACCTTCAGCAGGGCGAAATAGCGCTCACCATCCTTGGGCGAGCGGATCTGCCCTTCCACCGTGTCGCCGGTACGCAGGCCGAAGCGGCGCACCTGGCTGGGACTGACATAGATGTCGTCGGGACCCGGCAGATAGTTGGCCTCCGGCGAACGCAGGAAGCCGAACCCGTCCTGCAACACCTCCAGCACGCCGTCGCCGAAGATCGGAATGTCGTTCTCGGCCAGCTGCTTCAGGATCGCGAACATCATGTCCTGCTTGCGCAGCGTGCTCGCATTCTCGATCTGCAGCTCCTCCGCGAACGCCAGCAGTTCGGCGGGGCTTTTGCACTTCAGCTCTTGGAGATGCATCGGATTGCCTGTGAAATCGTCATGCGGGGGAGTGGCCTTGGGGGTGGGGAGTGCCGGAGGGTCCGGCCGACGGCAGCTGGGGGCGGCGGACGCCGCAACGCAGTCGCGTCGGGTGGGCAGCGGGTGGCGCTTCGGCGAAGGCGCGCCAGGGCGTCCGGAACATGGTCGCACGGGAGCGATTCGCCAGCCACCAGGCCCGGCTCAAGATCAGAGCGTCGGATCGGCAGATGTGGGCGTGGGAGGCCGCGGGGCGAAAACCCCGTGGTCCTGACATGGTTATCGGATCGGCGGGCGCAAGTCAAACGAAAGCGAAACCGGCAAAGGTCGCGGATTCCGCTTTTTCCGGGAGGTGGAAGACCGGGGATTCACCGGCGCGCCGGTCAGAAGGGCTTCACGACGACGAAGATGACGATGCCGATCATCAGCAGCGTCGGCACCTCGTTGGCGATGCGGTAGAAGCGCTGCGGCCGGGTGTTGCGGTCCTCGGCGAAGTCGCGGCGCCAGCGGGCCATCATCATGTGGCTGGCGGTCAGCAGCAGCACGAACAGCAGCTTGGCATGCAGCCAGCCCTGCTTCATCCATTCCGGCGTCAGCACGATCATGGTGATGCCGAATACGTACGCCGCGATCATCGCCGGGTTCATGATGGCGCGCAGCAGGCGGCGTTCCATAACCTTGAAGGTCTCCGACGTCTCGGATCCGGCCGGTACCTGGCAATGGTAGACGAACAGGCGCGGCAGATAGAGCAGCCCCGCCATCCAGGCGATGATGCTGATGACGTGCAGCGCCTTGATCCATTCGTACAGCACCGGGCGTGTCCCCTCTTTCCTTGCGGTTCGGCGGTTGCGATTCAGCCGTTGCGGTTCAGGGCCGCGCCTGCGGGCAGCCGGAGAAGTTGGAGGGGCAGATCCGGTCGCCCTTCTGCGAGCAGATCGCCGCCCTGCCCGCGACAGTCTGCCGCACCAGCCTGGCCAGCCCGTCGATGAAGCCGGGATGCACCCCCACCGTCGGCACGCGGGTGAAGTGCGGCACGCCCGCTTGCCTGGCGAGGTGGCGGTATTCCACCTCGATCTCCACCAGCGTCTCGGAATGCTCCGACACGAAGGCCATCGGCACCACCAGGATCGGCACGCCGTCCTGGCCGGCGCGGCGGATTTCAGCGTCGGTGCTGGGACCGATCCACTCCATCGGACCGACGCGGCTCTGATAACAGTTGATCCAGTCCAGATCGTCGATGCCCAGCGCCGCGGCGATGGACTCGGCCGTCCGCTCGCACTGCCACTGATAGGGGTCGCCGGCGGTCACCACCTTCTTCGGCAGCCCGTGGGCGGAAAACAGGACGCGCGGCCTGCCATGGGCCTTGGCAGCCTCGTAGAGCGGGCGGATTAGGTCCGCCGTCGCGTCGATGAAGCCGGCCTGGGTCGGGTAGCAGCACAGCAGTTTCGTCGGCGCCGTCAGCCCGACGGTGCGCGCCGCCTCATGCCACGCCTTGGCGCTCGACGCCGTGGTGGTGGTCGAGAATTGCGGGTAGAGCGGCAGAAGCACGACCAGATCCGGGTCGTAGGCCTTCACCCGGGCGGCCGTCTCGGCACTCATCGGGTGCCAGTAGCGCATGGCGATGAAGACCTTGGTCTCCGCCCCAGCGGTCGCCGGATCTGCCCCCAGAATGCCTTCCAGCGCCGCCGCCTGGGCTTCCGTGTTCTCCAGCAGCGGCGACTTGCCACCGAGCTGCGCATAGATCGCGGTCGCCGGCTTCGCCCGCCGACCGCTGATCAGGCTGGCGATCAGGAAACGGAAGGGGTTCGGCAGCCGGATGATGGCCGGATCCGCGAACAGGTTGAACAGGAAGGGCCGCACCGCCTCCGGCGCATCCGGACCGCCGAGGTTGAACAGCACGACGGCGACACGTCGCGGCCGGCCCCCAGACATTTGATTGCCGGGCGTTGCGGTGGTCGAGGCGGAGGTCTGGGGGAATTGCTGGCTCATGGTGCCCGCTAAACTGGAGCGTCGCCGCCGCTCTGTCCAGACCCCCTCCGTCGCTTTTCCAGCCGCTTGAGGCGCAGGCGGGTCAGCCCTGCCCCGGCCATTCGCGCAGGATGCGGGTCAGCGCGGCGACATGGTCGGGCGGCGTCGACTGGATGACGCCATGGCCCAGGTTGAACACGAAGGGTCCACCGGCCAACGCCGCCAGGATGTCGTGCGTCGCCGTCTCCAGCGCCTTGCCGCCGGCCGCCAGCATGATCGGGTCGAGGTTGCCCTGCACCGGCAGCCGGGTCTGGAGGGTCTGCGCCGCCCACACCGGCGGGACGGTGGTGTCAAGCCCGACGGCATCCACCCCAGACCCGGCGACATACTCCTCATAGGCGTGGCCGGCGCCGCGCGGGAAGCCGATGACCGGCGTGTTCGGGTGCTTCGCCTTCACCAGTGCGACGATCCGCCGCGTCGGCTCGATCACCCAGCGGCGGAACTCCGCCACCGGCAGCACGCCAGCCCAGCTGTCGAACAGCTGCACCGTCTCCGCCCCCGCCTCGATCTGGTGGCAGAGATAGTCGGCGGTCACCTCGACGATCAGGTCGATCAGCCGGCCGAATCCCGCCGGGTCGCCGTAGGCCCAGCGCTTGACGTACGCATACTCCTTGGAGCCTGCCCCTTCGACCATGTAGCAGGCGATGGTCCAGGGAGCCCCCGCAAAGCCGATCAGCGTCGTCTGCTCCGGAATCGCGGTGGAGAGCCGACGCACCGTCTCGTAGACCGGCGCCAGCGTCTCGTGGAAGCGGTCGCGCGACAGGCGCTTCAGGTCCTCGACGTTGCGGACCGGATCCAGCTTCGGCCCCTCCCCTTCCAGATAGGCCAGCGGCTGGCCCAGGGCATGCGGCACCACCAGGATGTCGGAGAACAGAATCGCCGCGTCCATGCCGTAGCGGCGCAGCGGCTGCAAGGTCACCTCGACCGCGAAGTCGGGGTTGTAGCATAGGTCGAGGAAGCTGCCCGCCTTCGCCCGCAATTCACGGTACTCCGGCAGATAGCGCCCGGCCTGACGCATCAGCCAGAAGGGCGGACGCGACCGCACCTCTCCCGCCAAAGCGGCGAGCATCGGCTTCAGGGCAGGCTGGGAAGCCGGATTCTGGACGTCGGAGCTGGTGGCGGACAAGACGGTGCGTTCCCCTGAGATGCGAATCCGGAAAGCCCCTGCGATTCCAGCGCCGATTCCACGCCAGAATCCGGGACGGGTTTATCCCCTCTTCTTCACTATATTTTTTAAAGGGAGAAAGGAAGAGGATGAGGTGGATGGCTGTGGATAACGGTGATCCCCGATTCTGGAGAATCTATCCACAGATCCGGGGGCTTGTGTGGCCATGTGCGCGGATCTGTGGACGATTCGGAGCACTACCGTCGGAAACGGCGGAAATGCTATAGCTGGACGAACGGGAGTCCCGTGGATAACAGGGCAGACGGGGCCGGATCTTCCCAGCTTCCGAAGCGGTCGGCGGAGTTGTTCCGCCCTTGGCCGTAACGGGGAGGAGGAGTCCCCCAGCCGGGATGAAACGCAGGCGGATCCGGTTGTCCACAGATCTGGGCCGGGTTCTCCACAGAATGTTGGGGACGGATGAAAGAGTTCCACCTACATCTCGTGTCCGATGCGACGGGCGAGACCATCAACAGCGTGGCGCGCGCCTGCGTCATCCAGTTCGACGACGTGCGGCCGATCGAGCATTTCTGGAATCTGGTGCGGACCGACCGTCAGCTCGACCTCGTGCTGGAGGGGATCCGGGACAACCACGGGCTGGTGATGTTCACGCTGGTCGACGAGACGCTGCGCCGCCGGCTCCAGGATTTCTGCCGCGAGATGCAGGTGCCCTGCATCCCCGTGCTCGATCCGCTGATCAACGCGCTCGCCGCCTTCCTGGGCGTGGAATCGCAGCGCCAGCCCGGCCGCCAGCATGTGCTGGACGCCGAATATTTCAGCCGCATCGATGCGGTCGATTTCGCCCTGTCCCATGACGACGGCCAGTCGAACTGGGACCTGCACGAAGCCGACGTGGTGCTGATCGGCGTGTCGCGCAGTTCCAAGACGCCGACCTGCATCTATCTCGCCAACCGCGGCATCAAGGCGGCGAACATCCCGCTGGTGCCCGGCAGCCCGCTGCCGGCGGAGCTGGACCTGCTGACCCGGCCGCTGATCGTCGGGCTGACCAAGGACCCCGACCGGCTGGTGCAGATCCGGCGCAACCGGCTGAAGCTGCTGAACCAGGGCGAGGGCTCCAGCTATGCCGATCCGGAGGTGGTGCGGTCGGAGGTTCAGGAGGCCCGGCGTCTGTTCAGCCGGCGCGGCTGGCCGGTGATCGATGTCACCCGCCGCTCCATCGAAGAGACGGCGGCCGAGATCATGATGCTGCTGGCCCGCCGCCAGAGCGCCAAGTTCAGCCCGGAAGGAAAGAAGACGTGAGCCAGCCGCTTCTGGTACTTGCGTCCGGGTCGCGCACCCGGGCGGCGATGCTGGAACGGGCCGGCATCAGCGCCATCCTCGACAAGCCGCTGGTCGACGAGGATGAGGTGAAGGCCGCTGGCCGGGCCGAAGGCGTCTCCGCCGACATCGTCGCCGAGGCCCTGGCCGAGCTGAAGGCCCAGCGCATCACCCGCCGCCACCCCGGCGCGCTGGTGGTCGGCGCCGACCAGATGCTGGAATGCGAGGGGCGCTGGTTCGACAAGCCGGCCGACCGCGCTGCGGCGCGCGCCCAGCTGCTTGACCTGCGCGGCAGGACCCATCGGCTGGTCAGCTGCGCCGTCGTGGTGCGCGACGGCGAGCGGATGTGGCACCAGATCGACAGCGCCCGGCTGACCATGCGCAACTTCTCCGAAGCGTTTCTCGACGAGTATCTCGCTCGTGTCGGCGACGACGTGCTGCACTCGGTCGGGGCCTATCAGCTGGAAGGGCTTGGGGCGCAGCTGTTCCATCGGGTCGAGGGCGACTTCTTCACCATCCTCGGGCTGCCGCTTCTGCCGCTGCTCGGGTTTCTGCGTGTGCATGGGGTAGGCAGGGAATGACGGCGGTTCAATCTGGTGGTGATTGGTCGATCAGCGGCAAGGCGAAGATCGCCGGCGTGATGGGATGGCCGATCGGCCATTCGCGCTCCCCCCGGCTGCATGGCTTCTGGCTGCGCCAGTATGGGATCGACGGCGCCTATGTGCCGCTGGCGGTGGCGCCGGGCCGCGCCGAACAGGCGATCCGCGCCCTGCCCGCCCTCGGCTTCCGCGGCTGCAACGTCACCGTTCCGCTGAAGGAGATCGCCTTCCGCACCGTCGATCGGCTGGATGAGACCGCCCGTCGCATGGGGGCGGTCAACACCATCGTGGTGGGCGACGACGGCGCGTTGGAGGGCGGCAACACCGATGGTTTCGGCTTCATCGAGAATCTGCGTGCCGAACAGCCGGACTGGACGGCGGAGCGCGGTCCGGCGGTGGTGATCGGGGCAGGCGGCGCCGCCCGCGCCGTGGTGGTCGCCCTGCTCGACGCCGGTGCGCCGGAGGTCCGGCTGGTCAACCGAACCCGCGCCCGTGCCGAGGAACTGGCGGCGGATCTGGGTGCGGTTGGGCTGAACGGCGGCGTGACGGTGGTCGATTGGGTTTCACGTGAAACCGCGCTCGACGGCGCGTCGCTGCTGGTCAACACCACGACCCAGGGCATGGCGGGTCAGCCGGCGCTGGACCTGTCCTTGCATGCCCTGCCCATCTCGGCGGTCGTCAACGACATCGTCTATGTGCCGCTGGAGACCCCGCTGCTGGCCGAGGCCAGGACGCGCGGCAATCCCGTGGCCGGCGGCATCGGCATGCTGCTGCATCAGGCGCGTCCCGGCTTCAAGGCCTGGTTCGGCGTCGAGCCGCAGGTAACGCCGGAACTGACCCGCTTCGTCCTGGAAGGCTGAGGCGCTGGCCATGATCGTGCTGGGCCTGACCGGCTCCATCGGCATGGGCAAGAGCACCGCCGCCCGCATGTTGCAGGCCATGGGTGCCCCGGTCTGCGATTCCGACGCGGTGGTGCATGGGCTGCTCGGGCGCGGCGGCCGGGCGGTGCCGGCTATTGATGCCGCCTTCCCCGGTGTGGTCATCGACGGCGCGGTCAGCCGGCCGGCGCTGGGGGGGGCGGTGTTCCGCGACGCGGGTGCACTGAAGCAGCTGGAGGCGATCCTGCACCCGATGGTCCAGGCGGAGCAGCGCGACTTCCTTGCCGGGGCTGCACGGCGTGGCGCCAGGATCGCCGTGCTGGACATTCCGCTGCTGTTCGAGACCCATGGCGAGCGCCGGGTCGATGCGACCATCGTCGTTTCCGCCCCCTTCGCCGTCCAGCGCGCCCGTGTGCTGGCCCGGCCGGGCATGACGGCGGAGAAGTTCGCCGGCATCCTCGCCCGCCAGATGCCGGACGCGGAAAAGCGGCGGCGCGCCGATTATGTCGTGCCGACGGGGGCCGGTCGGCTGGTGACGCGACGGGCGCTTCAGGGCATTGTACGCGACGTGGCGCGGCGGCCGGCCAGACATTGGCCGCCGCGCGGCTATCAACCAGGGCAGATCCATCATGCGTGAAATCGTTCTCGACACCGAAACCACGGGCTTCAAGCCGGAGGAGGGTCACCGGCTGGTCGAGATCGGCTGCATCGAGCTGGTCAACCACCTCGCCACCGGCGAACGCTTCCACGTCTATCTCAATCCGGAACGCGACATGCCGCCGGAGGCCTTCGCCGTCCATGGGCTGAGCACGGAGTTTCTGGCCGACAAGCCGCTGTTCAACGACGTCGCCGCCGACTTCGTCAATTTCATCGGCGACGCGCCGCTGGTGATCCACAACGCCGCCTTCGACATGCACTTCCTGAATTGGGAGCTGAAGATCGCCGGCTATCCGGTGATGCCGAAGGACCGCGCCGTCGACACGCTGCTGATGGCCCGGCAGAAGTTCCCGGGATCGCCCGCCACCCTGGACGCGCTGTGCAAGCGCTTCGGCGTCGACAACTCCAACCGCACCCTGCACGGCGCGCTGCTCGACGCCCAGCTGCTGGCCGAGGTCTATCTGGAACTGCTGGGCGGCCGGCAGACCGGCCTGTCCTTTGCCGGCGGCCCGGCGGCGAAGAGTGGTGCCACCGGCCCGGTCCGGATCGACCGCCCCTTCCGCGAAGCCCGCGTCTTCGCCGTCAGCGACGAAGAGGCCGCGGCGCATGCGGAGATGCTGAAGAAGATCAAGAACCCGCTGTGGGCGGTGGAGTGAGGGGGCGGGGTTTCCGCCCCCCGATCCAACCTCTTACGGCACCAGCACCGTCGACCCGGTCGTCGCCCGCGATTCCAGCGCCCGGTGCGCGTCGGCGGTGTCCTTCAGCGCGAAGCGCTGGTTGACCGTGAACGTCACGCCGCCATTCTTCACCGCGTCGAACAGATCCGCGGCCGAGGCCATCAGATCCTCCCGCTTGGCGGTGTAGGTCGCCAGCGTCGGCCGCGTCACATAGAGCGACCCCTTCGCCGCCAGTAGACCCAGATCCAGCGGTGCCGGTGCGCCCGACGCTGCACCGAACAGCACCATCAGCCCGCGTGGCCGCAGGCAGTCGAGCCCCTTGATGAAGGTCGTCTTGCCGACGCCGTCATAGACCACCGGCACGCCCTTCCCGTCCGTCAGCTCCTTCACCCGGGCGACGAAATCCTCGCGGGTGTAGTCGATGGTGTGGTGGCAGCCATGGGCCTTCGCCAGCTCGGCCTTTTCCTCCGAGCCGACGGTGCCGATCACCGTGGCGCCGAGATGCCGCGCCCAGGAACACAGCAGCAGCCCCACCCCGCCGGCGGCAGCCTGGACCAGGATGGTGTCGCCGGGTTGCACCACATAGGTGCTGCGCAGCAGATACTGTGCGGTCAGACCCTGCAGCAACGTGGCGGCGGTGGCCTGCTCGTCGAGCCAGCTCGGCAGCGGCACCAGCCGGTCGGCGGCGATCAGGCGGCTCTCGGCATAGGCGCCGATAGACATGGCGTAGCCGACGCGGTCGCCGACCTTCAGCGTGGTGACGTCCGGCCCCAGCGCTTCGACCACGCCGGATCCCGCCATGCCGATCACCGCCGGCAGATCCGGCAGCTTGTAGGCGCCGGAGCGGTGATAGGTGTCGATGTAGTTCAGCCCGACGGCGGTCTGGCGGATGCGGACCTGACCGGGACCGGGCTCTCCCACCTCGATCTCGTCCCAGCGCAGAACCTCCGGCCCGCCATGCTCATGGATGCGGATCGCGTGAACCATGGTGGTTGGTTTCCCTTATCGTTTGGTCGTTGAGTATCGCCCGGCCTTCAGAGCAGCGCGAACTGCTCCGCCGCCGCACCGTTGCCCTGGCTTATGCCGGCATGCCGGCGCTCCAGGGCCAGCAGCCACGCCTTGGTGTCGAGCCCGCCATGGCCGGAATAGCCGCCGGGCGCCCCGCCGCTGGCCAATATCCGGTGACAGGGAATGACGATCGGGATCGGGTTGGCGCCGCAGGCGCCACCGACCGCGCGCGGCCCGCTGCCCAGCATCTTCGCCACCCCGCCATAGGTCGCGGTGCCGCCATAGGGGATCGCCAGCATCGCATCCCACACGCTGCGCCGGAAGGCGGTGCCCGCCGGCTTCAGCGGCAGGTCGAAGCGCTGGAGCCGTCCCGTGAAATAGGCCTCCAGCTGGCGGGCCGTCTCGACCAGCAGCGCGTCCGGCTCGTCCCGTTCGAAGCGGCCCCAGCCGACCGAAGTCAGGGCGGATCCGTCGCCGGCCAGCATCAGGGGGCCGAGCGGGCTGTCGATGGAAAGATGCGCCATGGGGTCCTCCCGCAAAATCAGGTCTTCGTTGCCAGAAGGGCGGCCAGATCCGCCGGGGCCGTCACCGGCGCCGAGCAGGTCATGCCGCGGCAGACATAGGCGGTCGCCGTTCCGTCGCGCATCCCCTTCCCCTGTGCCGGATGGTTGGCGGGCAGATCCGCCCCCGGTGCGAGGACGGTCAGGATGCGGTTGGGCAGCGAGTGCTCCAGCACCGTCCGTCGCAGCGCCTCCGTCTCCGCTGCCTTGGGCGGGCCGACGATGACGATCTGCAAGGGCGCCGTCATCAGCTCCACCGCGTTCAGGAAGGTCGGCAGCGGGAAGAAGTTGCGCGTCAGCTCACCGGAGAAGGCGGCGGCGAGCGCCTCGGCCCGCTCGCGATAGGCATCTTCGCCGGTGCGCTGGAACAGGGTGGTCAGCACCGCCAGCATGGTGCCGTTGCCGCTGGGCGTGGCGTTGTCATAGGCGCTCTTGGTGCGGACGATCAGCCCCTCCGCATCGTCGGCGGTGAAGAAATAGCCGCCGTTGGCGCCGTCCCAGAAATGGGCGTCGAGCGTCGCCACCCAGATCTTCGCCTGATCGAGCGCCGCCGGATCCCCGGTCGCCTCATGCAGCGCCAGGGCCGCGCGCGCCATGTGGGCGTAGTCATCGAGCATGCCAGCATGCTTGCCCTGCCCGTGTCGCCAGCTGTGGCAGAGTCGCCCGTCCGCATCCATCCGGTCGCGGACGAAGGCGAAGGCGCGGCCGGCGGCGTCCAGCCATTCCGGCTCATCCAACGCCAGGGCGGCATGGGTCAGCGCCGCGATCATCAGGCCGTTCCAGTCGGCCAGCACCTTGTCGTCCCAGCCCGGCCGCACCCGCTTGGCCCGCGCCCGCAGCAGGATCTCGCGCGCCCTGGCGAGGGTCGCCTCGGTGGCGTCATCGGCCAGGGACAGGCCACCCAGCCGGTTCAGGATGGTGACGCCTTCCCAATTGCCCTGGGGCAGCACCTCGTAAACGCGCTTGAACGTCGCCAGCCCGTCGGCGCCCAGTGCCGGGGCCAGCAGCCGGTCGACCTCCTCCTCCTTCCAGATATAGAAGAGTCCCTCCTCGCCCTCGCTGTCGGCGTCCAGCGTCGCGGCGAAGCCGCCGCCATCGGCGATCATCTCGCGCAGCAACCAGCCGACGGTCTCGCGGATGCGCGTCTCCAGCAGCGGATCGCGCGTCTCCTGCCAGACCAGAGTCATCAGGTCGAGCAGCTCGGCATTGTCGTAGAGCATCTTCTCGAAATGCGGCACCAGCCAGCGTTCATCGACCGAATAGCGGGCGAAGCCGCCGCCGAGATGGTCGTAGATGCCGCCCTGCGCCATGTTGGCCAGCGTGTGGGTCACCGCCTCGCGGAACGGCTCGCGTCCCGTGCGCTGCCAAGCCCGCCACAGCAGTTCGAACAGCGGCACCTGCGGGAATTTCGGCGCGCTGCCGATGCCGCCATGGATCGGATCGACCTCGCGCAGCAGCCGTTGCGCCACCTGGTCGAGCACCCCGGCATCGACGGCACCGGCCGAGCGGTTCTCCCCCATCCCGGCGAGCGCCGATTTCAGTGCATCGACATTCTTGCCGACCTTGTCCGGCTCATTGGCATAGGTGCCGGCGATGCCGCGCAGCACGTCGGGGAAGCCGGCGCGGCCATAGCGCGCGGCCGGCGGGAAATAGGTGCCGCCCCAGAAGGGTTCCGCATTCGGGGTCAGGAACATGGTCAGCGGCCAGCCGCCCTGCTGTCCCAGCAGCGCCAGTGCCGACTGGTAGATGGTGTCGAGGTCCGGCCGCTCTTCCCGGTCCACCTTGATATTGACGAACAGTTCGTTCATCAGCCCGGCGATCTCCGGATTCTCGAAGCTCTCATGCGCCATCACGTGGCACCAGTGGCAGGCGGCATAGCCGACCGACAGCAGCACCGGCTTGTTCTCCGCCTTGGCGCGGGCGAAGGCCTCCGGCCCCCAGGGCATCCAATGCACCGGATTGTCCTTGTGCTGCAGCAGATAGGGGCTCGTCTCCCGGCCTAGCAGGTTCGCGCCCAACGGAGTGGCGGGCATGGCGGTGTCCGATCTGTTGGTGTGTCGTTAGACAATAGGTGGCGCCGGGGTGGCGTTGCGCCAGTGCATCCTATCTGTATAGTGGGGCATGAGCCGCTGCGGCGCTCAACCCCAAAATCAACACGGCCAATGCCCGGACCGCTCCCGCATCGGGCGCCGGATCCGGCTCTGGAGGGGGTCCCATGAAAATCACCGTCGACATCGATTGCACTCCGGACGAGGCCCGGCACTTCCTGGGCCTGCCCGACGTGAAGCCGATGCAGGATGCCATGATGCACGAGATCCAGGAACGGATGCGTGCGAACCTCCAGGCGATGGACCCTGAGACCATGCTGAAGACCTGGCTTCCCGCCGGCATCCAGGGCATGGAGCAGATGCAGAAGATGTTTTGGTCCCAGATGGCGTCGGCCCTGGGTCAGGAAGGAAGAAAGTGACCGATCCGAAACCTTACTTTGAAGCCCATGTCTTCTGCTGCACCAACCGCCGCCCCGACGGGCACAGGCGCGGCTCCTGCGCCGCCCATGGGTCGGAGAAGCTGCGCGACTATATGAAGGCCCGCGCCCGCGAACTCGGGTTCGACGGCAAGTTGCGGATCAACTCCGCCGGCTGTCTCGACCGCTGCGAATTGGGCCCGACGCTGGTGATCTATCCGGAAGGCGTCTGGTACACCTATCGCAGCACCGGCGACGTCGACGAAATCCTGCAGACCCATCTGGTCGAAGGCCGCCGCGTCGAACGCCTGATGCTGACGACGGAGCAGCGGGAGCTGCGGCCCGGGCAGCAGGGCTGATCCGTCGCTGATGTTCACCACCATCTACGCGCTCGCCACCGCCCCCGGCCGATCCGGTGTGGCGGTGGTTCGCATTTCAGGGCCGGAGGCCGGATCCGCCCTCGCCTCGTTGACCGGCCGTCCCCTGCCCGAACCGCGCCGCGCCGTGCTGACCAAGCTGCGCGATCCCAAGACCGGCGATGCGCTCGACGACGCACTGGTCCTGCGCTTCACCGCCCCCGCCAGCTTCACCGGCGAGGATGTGGTGGAGCTGCATCTGCATGGCGGCCGGGCTGTCGTCACCGGCGTGATCGAGACGCTTGCCACCCTGCCCGCCCTGCGGCTGGCCGAACCCGGCGAGTTCACCCGCCGCGCCTTCGAGAACGGCAAGCTCGACCTGACCGAGGCCGAGGCGGTTGCCGACCTGATCGATGCCGAGACCAATGCCCAGCGCCGGCAGGCTTTGCGGCAGATGGAGGGAGCGCTCGGCCGGCTCTATGACGGCTGGCGAGAGCGGCTGACCCGCGCGCTTGCCCACATCGAGGCCGACATCGACTTCGCCGAGGACGATCTGCCGGGCGGTGTCGCCGATGCCGTCCGTCCGGTGATCGGCGGGCTGGCCGCGGAGATTGCCGCCCATCTCGATGACGGTGGCCGTGGCGAGCGTCTGCGTGAAGGCCTGCACATCGCCATCGTCGGTGCGCCGAACGCCGGCAAGTCGAGCCTGCTGAATGCGCTCGCCCGGCGCGACGCCGCCATCGTCTCCGCCCGGGCCGGCACCACCCGCGACATCATCGAGGTGCATCTCGACCTTGGCGGCTACCCGGTCGTGCTGGCCGACACCGCCGGTCTGCGCGAGGCCGCCGCCGACGAGGTGGAGGAGGAAGGCATCCGCCGCGCCCGCGACCGGGCGGCACGCGCCGATGTGAAGGTTGCGGTGTTCGATGCCACCACCCTGCCCGATCTCGACCCGGCGACGCTGGACCTGATCGACCGTGACACGGTGGTGGTGTTCAACAAGACCGACCTCGCGACAGCCACCGACCTGCGCCCGGATCTGTCTCCGATCCTGGTCTCCGCCCAGACCGGTGACGGGCTGAAGCTGCTGGAAGAAAAACTGACTGAGTTCAGTGCCGACCGTCTCGCCATCGGCAGCGCGCCGTCGCTGACCCGAGCCCGTCACCGGGCGGCGCTGACCGAATGCCGGGAGTCGCTGCTGCGGGCGCTGGAGGCCCCGTTGCCCGAACTGGCGGCGGAGGATGTGCGTCTCGCCAGCCGGGCATTGGGGCGCATCACCGGACGGGTCGATGTGGAGGATTTGCTGGACGTGATCTTCCGGGACTTCTGCATCGGCAAGTGAGGGAGGGCAAGTGAGGGGCGGCAAGCGAGTGGGGCGTGTTTCACGTGAAACAGCGCTGACCTGCGGCACTCGTCCCCGCCCCGCCTCCCTGCCTTCCTCTTGGATCCGCGCCGCGGTTCCGCTATGGTCCCGCACATGCGAAGCTATGATGTCATCGTTGTCGGCGGCGGTCACGCCGGCTGTGAGGCGGCTGCGGCGGCAGCGCGCATGGGTGCGCGCACGCTCCTGCTGACCCACAAGGTCGAAACCATCGGCGAGATGTCCTGCAACCCCGCCATCGGCGGCTTGGCCAAGGGCCATCTGGTGCGGGAGATCGATGCGCTGGACGGTGTGATGGCGAAGGCCATCGACCGCGGCGGCATCCAGTTCCGCATCCTGAACCGCAGCAAGGGACCCGCCGTGCGCGGCCCGCGCGCCCAGGCCGACCGCAAGCTCTATCGTCAGGCGATGCAGTCTCTGCTGGCAGAGCAGGAGAACCTGTTCATCGAAGCCGGCGGTGCCGAAGACCTGATCGTCGATGCCGAGCAGCGCATCACCGGTGTCGTGACCGGGGCCGGCGAGACCATCCAGGCCGGTGCCGTGGTGCTGACCACCGGCACCTTTCTGCGCGGCCTGATCCATATCGGCGAGGAGCGCACCCCCGCCGGCCGCGTCGGCGAGGCGCCTTCCATTGGCCTGTCGGACACGCTGGCTCGGCTCGGCTTTCCGCTCGGCCGGCTGAAGACCGGCACCCCGCCGCGCCTCGACGGCCGCACCATCGATTGGGACGCTCTGGAGAAGCAGCCGGGTGACCTGCCGCCGCCGCCCTTCTCCTATATGACGGAGCGGATCGATACGCCGCAGATCGACTGCGCGATCACCTGGACGACGCCGGAAGCGCATGCGCTGATCCGCGCCAACCTGCATCGCGCCCCGATGTATTCCGGCCAGATCACCGGCACCGGTCCGCGCTATTGCCCGTCGATCGAGGACAAGGTCGTCCGCTTCGCCGAGAAGGAGAAGCATCAGATTTTCCTCGAACCGGAAGGGCTGGACGATCCCACCGTCTACCCGAATGGCATCTCCACCTCCCTGCCCCGCGACGTGCAGCTCGGCATCCTCGCCAGCATGCCGGGTTTGGAGAAGGTGGTGATGATCCGCCCCGGCTACGCCATCGAATATGATTATGTCGACCCGCGGGAACTGAAGCCGACGCTGGAGACCCGCCGGGCGCCGCGCCTGTTCCTGGCCGGCCAGATCAACGGCACCACCGGTTATGAAGAGGCGGCGGCCCAGGGCCTGATGGCTGGCATCAACGCCGCCCTGGCGGCGAGCGGCAACCGGGACGGCTTCGTGCTCGATCGTGCCGACGCCTATATCGGCGTGCTGATCGACGATCTGATCGGCCGCGGCACCAACGAGCCCTACCGCATGTTCACCTCGCGAGCCGAATACCGGCTGCTGCTGCGCGCCGACAACGCCGACCAGCGGCTGACCGACAAGGGTGTCGTCATTGGCTGTGTCGGCTCCGAACGCCGCGATGTTTTCGCTGCCAAAAGCGCGGCCCTGTCCGCCGGTCGTGCCCTGGTCGCCTCGCTCCAAGCGACGCCGGTTGAACTGGCGCGCCAGGGGGTTGCGGTGAACCAGGACGGAGTGCGCCGCAGTGCCGCCGACCTGCTGCGCTATCCCGACATCGACCTCGCGGCCCTTGCCCGCCTGTGGCCAGAGCTGGGGGAGATCGCGCAGGACATTGCCGAGCAGCTGGAGATCGACGGCAAATATGCCGGCTATCTCGGCCGGCAGGAGGCCGACATCCGCGCCTTCCGCAAGGACGAGTCCCTCGCCCTGCCCGACGATCTGGATGTCGACGGCATTGGCAGCCTGTCCGCCGAAATCCGGCAGAAGCTGCGCCAGTCGCGTCCGGCGACGCTGGGGGCTGCGGCGCGCATCCCCGGAATGACGCCGGCGGCACTGGTTGCCCTGCTCCGCCACGTGAAGCGCCGTGACGTCGCTTCGTCCGGGGTGGCGGCGGAATGAGCGGGTTCGATGCGGTTGCCTTTCAGGAAGCCACGGGTGTTTCACGTGAAACGCTCGACCGCCTGATCGCCTATGAAGGTCTGCTGCGCAAGTGGCAGCCGAAGATCAATCTGGTCGGTCCCTCCACCCTGCCCGATGCCTGGAAGCGCCACTTCCTCGATTCCGCACAGCTTTATCCGCTGCTGCCGGACCACACGCGCGTGCTGGTCGATCTCGGCAGCGGTGCCGGCTTTCCCGGTCTGGTGCTTGCCATCCTCGGCGTGCCGCAGGTCCATCTGATCGAGAGCGACGTGCGCAAATGCGCTTTCCTGCGCGAAGTGGCGCGGGTCTGCGAGGCGCCGGTCACCGTCCACACCAAGCGGATCGAAACCGTCACCGGCATCGACGCCGATGTCGTCACCGCCCGTGCGCTGGCCCCGCTGGCCGACCTGTTCGGCTGGGCCCATCCCTTCATCGGCTCACGTGGCAAGTGCCTGTTCCTGAAGGGCGCGGCGCTGGACGACGAATTGACCGCCTCCACGCGATATTGGACAATGGAACCTGAGCGATTTGACAGCCGCACCGATCCCAGCGGAACCATCCTGCGTGTGAGTGACCTTGAGCGTGCGTGAAAACCGTGCCTGACACTCTTCCTCCGCCCTTCTCCCGCCAACCGGACTCCCGAGAGGCTGCCATGTCTGCCGTCACCCGTCCCCTTGCCCGCGTGGTTGCGATTGCCAACCAGAAGGGCGGCGTGGGCAAGACCACGACGACGATCAACCTTGCCACCGCGCTCGCTGTCATCGGCAAGCGGGTGCTGGTGATCGACCTCGACCCGCAGGGCAATGCGTCCACCGGCCTCGGCATCCCGCGCTCCGACCGCCGTGTCGGCATCTATGACGTGCTGTTCGACGACGTGTCGCTGGAAGAAGCCGCCACCCCCTCCTCCGTGCCGAACCTGTCGATCATCACCTCGTCGGTGGACCTCTCAGGGGCCGAGATCGAGCTGGTCGGTGCCGAGCGCCGCGAATTCCGCCTGCGCGAGGCGGTCGCCAACAGCGCGCTGGAATATGACTATGTCCTGATCGACTGCCCGCCGGCGCTGGGGCTGCTGACGCTGAACGCACTGGTGGCCTCGCATGCGGTGATGGTCCCCTTGCAGTGCGAGTTCTACGCGCTGGAAGGTCTCAGCCATCTGGTCCGCACCATCGAACGGGTGAAGCGCGCCTTCAACCCGAACCTGGACATACACGGCGTCGTGCTGACGATGTTCGACAAGCGCAACAACCTGTCGGACATGGTGGCGGCGGACGTCCGCGGCTTCTTCGGGGAGAAGGTGTACGACACCGTGATCCCGCGCAACGTCAAGGTCTCCGAAGCGCCGTCGCATGGCAAGCCGGTGCTGATCTATGACATGCGCTGCCCCGGATCCCAGGCCTACATCCATCTGGCGGGCGAGGTGCTGCGCCGTGAGAAGAGACTGACCGCATGATCGACGACACCAAGCAAGGTGGCGCCCGCCGCGCCAGCCTGGGCCGCGGCCTTTCCGCCCTGTTCGGCGAAGCGACCGAGGATTATTCGGCGCTCGACAAGGTGCGGCAGTCCAAACAGGTGCCGATCGAGTTCGTCCATCCCGGCAAATACCAGCCGCGGCGGAAGTTCGACGAGGAGGCGATCCAGGGCCTCGTCGAGTCCATCCGCGACAAGGGCATTTTGCAGCCCCTGCTGGTCCGACGCGACGGCGAGGACGCGAACTCCTATGAGCTGATTGCCGGCGAACGCCGCTGGCGTGCGGCGCAGATCGCCGGCCTGCACGAGGTTCCGGTCGTCATCCGCGATCTCAGCGACCGCGAGGCGCTGGAAATCGCGCTGATCGAGAACATCCAGCGCCAGGATCTGACCCCTCTGGAAGAGGCGGAAGGCTACCGCCGCCTGATGGAGGAGTTCGAACACACCCAGGAGGATCTGGCCCGCGCCGTCGGCAAGAGCCGCAGCCATGTCGCCAACATGATGCGTCTGCTGGCCCTGCCGGAACCGGTCAAGTCGATGGTGCAGGACGGTGCATTGACCGCCGGGCATGCCCGCGCGCTGCTGACCGCCCCGGATCCGGCGGCAGTCGCCCGCGAGGTGGTCACCCGCGGCCTGAATGTCCGCCAGACCGAAGACCTGATGCGCGGGGACCAGCCCAAGGCGAAGAAGGGCAAGGCGGCGAACGGCGGATCCGGCGCCGCCCCGGTGATGAAGGATGTCGACCTGATCAATCTGGAGGAGGAGATCTCCGCCCGCATCGGTCTGAAGGTCGCGATCAATCCGCAGGGACAGCGCGGGACGATCACCATCCACTATCAGACGCTCGACCAGCTCGACGACGTGCTGCACCGGCTGGGCGGCGAAGAGTAAGAGGCTTCAGGGGGCGCTTGCCCCCTATCCCCGCACTTTTTCGAAGTCGATGTAGCGATAGATCAGCCCATTCTCTTCCATGGGCGCGCTCGACCATATCTCGGCCCATTCCGTGCCGAGCGGCGGCATCAGCGTGTCGCCGTCCACCGCGCTTTCGATGCGGGTCAGGTGCAGGCGGTCGGCGATCGGCAGCGTCTCGCGGAACAGGGCGGCACCGCCGATGACGCAGAGTTCGGCCGCACCGGAGCCTTGCGCCCAGGACACCGCCGCACCCAGGCCGCTGAACCAGCGGGCACCGTCCTGCTCGCCGATCAGGCCCTGACGGCTGACGACCAGATTGTCGCGGCCCGGCAGCGGGCGGCGCGGCAGGGACTCCCAGGTCTTCCGGCCCATCAGGATCGGCTTGCCCATCGTCAGCTCCCGGAACCGGCGCAGATCGCCAGGAAGGTGCCAGGGCAGCCGGCCGTCACGGCCGATCACGTCGTTGGTTGCAGCGGCGACGATCAGACTGATGCGCATCCCCTGCCCTTTCCCCGTTGGAAACATGGGATTTTACGCCAGAATTGCGCCCAGTACCGCGTTCAGTCGCTGTAGTCCCTCCGATGTCGCAACCAGCCGCTCGGCACCACGGGTGAGGAAACCAGCGTCGATCAGGCGCGACAGCGCCGCCGGATCGACGAAATCGTCCAGAGTCCGACCGGTTTCCTCCATCAGGCGGGCAAGCCGTACCCCTTCGGTCAGGCGCAGACCCATCATCATCAGCTCGGTTCCGCGGGCGTCCCGGTCGATGGGGTCGGGAGCGGCTGCGCCATGGCCGTCGCGCTCGACCCGCTCCAGCCAGATTTCCGGGGCGCGATGGGCGCGGGTGGCGAATTTCTCGCCATCCAAGGTCAGCCGGCCATGGGCACCGGGGCCGATACCGACATAATCGCCATAGCGCCAATAGGTCAAATTGTGGCGGCTTTCCTCGCCGGGACGGGCGTGGTTGGAAATCTCGTAGGCCGGCAGCCCTGCCGCTGTCAGCTGGCTCTGCGTCGCCTCGTAGAGATCGCCGGCCAGATCCTCGTCGGGCAGAACCAGATCGCCGCGGGCATGCAGCGGATAGAAGGCCGTGCCCTCCTCGATGGTCAATTGGTAGACCGACAGATGGCCGACCGCGTAATCCAGCGCCCGCGCCAGCTCGGTCTGCCAAGCCGCTACCGTCTGGCCGGGACGCGCGTAGATCAGGTCGAAGGAGAAGCGGTCGAAGGTCCGTGCCGCCAGTTCGATGGCGCCGGTCGCCTCCGCCGCATTGTGCTGGCGGCCTAGGAATTTCAGGCTGGCATCGTCCAGTGCCTGGATACCCAGCGAAACCCGGTTGATTCCGGCACTGCGAAAGGCACGGAACTTGTCGGCCTCGACGGAGGTCGGGTTGGCCTCCAGCGATACTTCCAGCCGGTCGGTGACCGGCCAGCGTTGCGCAACGCGGTCGATGATCGCGCCGACGGTGGAAGGCTCCATCAGCGACGGGGTGCCGCCGCCGAAGAAGATGGAGGTCACGGTGCGGCCGGCGGTGAGGTCGGCGTAATGGTCCAGCTCGCGCAACAGCCCGGCCCGCCAGCGGTCATGGTCGACCCGCTCGCGGACATGGCTGTTGAAATCGCAGTAGGGGCACTTCGACTTGCAGAAGGGCCAGTGGACGTAGATGGCGAAACCAGGATCGGAAACACTCACCGGAAACACCGCTCCACCAGCTGGCGGAAGGCATCGGCACGGTGGCTCATCTCGTGCTTCCTGGTCTGATCCATCTCGCCGAAGGTCAGTCCGTGGCCGTCCGGCAGGAACATCGGGTCATAGCCGAAGCCGTGTGGACCGCGTGGTGGCCACACCAGCGTGCCGTAGCAGCGCCCTTCCACCGTCTCGACATGGCCGTCCGGCCAGGCGAGCGACAGGGCGCAGACGAAATAGGCGCTGCGGTCCGTCTTCTCCGCCAGTCCGTCCTCGACCTTTTGCATCGCCATGGCGAAGTCCTTGGCCGGCCCGGCCCAGCGGGCGGAATAGATGCCGGGGTCGCCGTTCAGCGCCGGCACCACCAGCCCGCTGTCGTCGGCGAGCGCCACATGGCCGGCTGCCGCCGCCGCTTTCGCTTTCAGCTCGGCGTTGGCGATGAAGCTGGTGCCGGTTTCTTCCGGTTCGGGCAGGCCCAGCTCCCCGGCCGAGGTGAAATTGGCGACATAGGGGCCGAGCAGGTCGGCGATCTCGCGCACCTTGCCCTTGTTGTGGCTGGCGATGACGAGCGTGTCGCCGGTGAAGCGGCGGGGAGCGGACATGATGAACCTCTGGCTGAAACGGCCTTACTTGATGCCGAGGACCTGCTTCTGCAACGTCACCAGCTCGTTGACGCCCTTGCGGGCGAGCGCCAGCAGCTCCATGAACTGCGGCTCGGAGAAGGGGGTTTCCTCGGCGGTGCCCTGGATCTCGACGATGCCGGCCTTGCCGGTCAGGACGAAGTTCGCGTCGGCCTGGGCCTTGGAATCCTCGTCGTAATCGAGGTCGAGCACGGCGTTGCCCTGATAGAGGCCGCAGGAGACGGCGGCGACCTGATCGGTCAGCGGCATGGTCTTCAGGGCGCCGATCTGCATCAGATGCTGGAAGGCCAGATGCAGGGCGACATAGCTGCCGGTGATCGCCGCGGTGCGGGTGCCGCCGTCGGCCTGGATGACGTCGCAGTCGATCTTGATCTGCTTCTCGCCCATCGCCGAGCGGTCGGTGACGGCGCGCAGCGCACGGCCGATCAGGCGCTGGATTTCCTGGGTGCGGCCGGACTGCTTGCCCTTGGCCGCCTCGCGGTCGCTGCGGCTGTGGGTGGAGCGCGGCAGCATGCCGTATTCGGCGGTGACCCAGCCGAGCCCGGTGTTCTTCAGAAAGCGCGGCACCGTCTCGTCGACGCTGGCGGTGCACAGCACATGCGTGTTGCCGAAACGCACCATGCAGGATCCCTCGGCATAACGGCTGAAGCCGGGTTCCAGGGAGACGGTGCGCAGTTGGTCGAAGGCGCGGCCGGAGGGGCGCATGGGCATCATTCCGAAGATCGTTTGCAGGTCGGCGGCAAGCTAACGGCTCCGCCCGCCCCCGTCCAGTACGGCGTCCGCGACGGTAGGCGCAGCCATGGGGGCTGGTGTGCGCGTCGCCCGCTCCAGCCACAGGGTCAGCAGCGGCACGGCAAGCCCGACGGTGATGGAGACGACCGCCATGGTTGGTGCATGCTCCAGCCGGCCGTCGGGCGCGTTGGTCAGAATTTCCGCCGACAGGAAGGCGCCGAAGGCGGAGCTGAGATGCTGCACCGCCGACACCAGCGCCATGAAGCCGGCGCGCTCCTGCGGATCGGGTACGCGGGAGAAGGCAGCCCCGTTGGCGACCATGCGGATGCCGACGAACATCATGAAGAAGGGGAACAGCCCCAGCACCGGCATCCAGGGCCGGTAGCCGATGAAGGCGGCGAAGATCACGATGCTCAACCCCACCGTTGCGGCGAAGGTGACGGCGCTGGAGCCATGGCGGTCGACCAGCCGTCCGGCCCAACGCGCGGCGAAGAAACTCAGCGTCCCGCCCGTCATGTAGACCAGGCTCAGATGGTCACGTGGGAAGCCCAGGTTGCCCTGCACATAGGCGGCGATGTTGGGGACGATCATGAATTGCTGGACCTGCACCAGCCCAACGGTGGCGTAGGCCAGCCAGACCTTGCGGCGCGATAGCAGCGCGGTCATCCGCACCCAGGCACCCGTCTTCATCCCTGTCCCGGATCCGGCAGCCAGATGGCCGCGCTGCGGCGGCAGGATGGCAATGGCGGCGATGGCGACGACCAGCCCGGCGAAGGCCACGGCAAAGAAGGGCAGCCGCCAGCCGCCATAGAGCGCCAGTTCGAGCCCTACCGGCACCCCGGCGATGGCCGACAGCGAGAAGGCCGACATGACGGCCCCCATCGCCTGCCCGCGCCTCTGCGGCGCCACCTGATCGGTCAGCGTGGCGATGGCGACGGCGACCGCCGGACCGCCGAACAGCCCGGCCAGCACGCGTGCCGCCAGCAGGGAGTGGAAGTCCCAGGCCAGCCCGCCCAAGGCGGTGGAGACGATCAGCCCGGCCATGGCGACGGCGAGCGCCCGGCGGCGGTCGAACCGGTCGAGCAGCATCGAGCCGATCAGCCCGGCCACCGCAGCGGCGGCGGTGTAGCTGCCGCCGATATAGCCGATGTGCGCCGCCGGGATGCCCAGCGCCCGGGCGAAGTCGGGGCCGAGCGGCATCACCATCATGAAGTCGAGGATGTTGACGAACTGCACCGCCGCGATGACCAGCGTGATGCGGCGTTCGCCCGGCGTCAGCGCAGTCGGGGCCGCAGAGTGTGTGGCCTGGGACAAGATGGAGGCTCCGGCGGAGGCGGAAAGCGGGAATTGCGGGATTATGGCGCATGGTAACAGTCGCCCCCACCCTTCCCAACCGCCACGGTCATGCATGGCAAGCGGATCAGATAGGACGCGCTTCCAACCGGATGTGTCGTTATCCATCAGGAAAATGCATGATTCGTACAAAAACCGGCTGATGGAGGCTTGGCGAGTTGCGCGTGCGGCGTATACCATCGCGGCCCTACCGTCGGCAGCGCACTGCACAAAAGGCACCAACGAAGACCGGCGGGCTATGCACTCCGTTGAGGAACACGACATCCATGTCCGACACCAAGCGCGTCACCGATGAAGAGGCCCTGCTGCTGCATTCCAGTGGCCGGCCCGGCAAGCTGGAAATCACCCCGACCAAGCCGCTGACCACCCAGCGCGATCTGGCGCTGGCCTATTCGCCCGGCGTCGCCGCGCCCTGCCTGCGCATCGCCGAGGATCCGTCACTCGCCTATGAATACACGGCCAAGGGCAATGTCGTCGCCATTATTTCCAACGGCACGGCGGTGCTGGGCCTGGGCGACCTCGGTGCGCTCGCCGGCAAGCCGGTGATGGAAGGCAAGGCAGTGCTGTTCAAGCGCTTCGCCGACGTCGACGGCATCGACCTGGAGGTCGACACCCGCGACGTCGACGAGTTCGTCAACTGCGTGCGCTTCCTCGGCCCCAGCTTCGGCGGCATCAACCTGGAAGACATCAAGGCGCCCGACTGCTTCATCATCGAGGAGCGGCTGCGCGAGCTGCTGGACATTCCGGTCTTCCATGACGACCAGCACGGTACCGCGATCATTGCCGCCGCCGGCCTGATCAACGCCTGCGACATCACCGGCCGCAAGATCGAGGACGTGAAGATGGTGGTGAACGGCGCCGGTGCCGCGGGCATCGCCTGCGCCGAGCTGTTCTGCACGATGGGTGTTTCACGTGAAAACATCATCCTGTGCGACACCAAGGGCGTGGTCTACCGCGGCCGCACCAATGGCATGAACCAGTGGAAGTCGTCCTTCGCCGTCGACACCGACAAGCGCACCCTGGAAGAGGCGGTGGCGGGGTCCGACGTGTTCGTCGGCCTGTCGGCCAAGGGGGCGATGACGCCGGAGATGGTGAAGTCGATGGCGGCCAAGCCGATCATCTTCGCGCTGGCCAACCCCGATCCGGAGATCACCCCGGAAGAGGTCAAGGCGGTGCGTGCCGATGCCATCGTAGCGACCGGCCGGTCGGACTACCCGAACCAGGTCAACAACGTCCTGGGCTTCCCCTATCTGTTCCGCGGCGCGCTGGATGTCCGTGCCACCACCATCAACGAAGCGATGAAGATCGCCGCCGCCAAGGCGCTGGCCGCACTGGCGCGCGAGGATGTGCCGGACGAGGTCGACGCCGCCTATTCCGGGCGCCGGCTGCGCTATGGCCCGGACTACATCATCCCCGTGCCCTTCGACCCGCGCCTGATCGTCACCGTCCCGGCCGCCGTTGCCCAGGCCGCGATGGAAAGCGGGGTGGCGCGCAAGCCGATCCTCGACCTGACCAGCTACAAGCACAGCCTGCGCACCCGTCTGGACCCGACCGCCGACAGCCTGGAACTGATCCTGGAGAAGGTGCGGACCAACCCACGCCGCGTCGTCTTCGCCGAGGGTGAGGAGGAGCGGACGATCCGTGCCGCGATGGCCTTCCGCGCCCACGGCTATGGCACGCCGGTGCTGATCGGCCGCGAGGAGGTCATCAAGGAGCAGCTGGCGGCGATGGGCCAGGGCCATGTCCAGTTCGAGATCCACAACGCCCGCCTGTCGGATGCCAACCGCCGCTACGCCGATCACCTGTACCGTCGTTTGCAGCGCAAGGGCGCCCTGCTGCGCGACTGCCAGCGGATGGTCAACCAAGACCGCAACGTGTTTGCCGCCTGCATGGTGGCGCAGGGCGACGCCCATGCCATGGTGACCGGCCTGACCCGCAGCTTCGGCGTCGCGTATGAGGAAATCCGCCGCGTCATCGACCCGAAGGCGAGCGAGCCGGTGTTCGGCCTGCATCTCTCGATCACCCGGAACCGCACCGTCTTCATTGCCGATACCACCGTCCATGTCCGTCCCGATGGCAAGACGCTGGCCGACATCGCGGTGGGGGCCGCGGCCAAGGCGCGGCAGATGGGGCACGAGCCGCGGATCGCGATGCTGTCCTTCTCCAACTTCGGCCAGACGCCGCATCCGAACACCGATCCGCTGCGGGAAGCCCTGTCGATCCTCGACAGCCGCCGGGTCGATTTCGAGTATGACGGCGAGATGTCGGCCGACGTGGCGCTGGATTACCAGCTGATGAAGCGGGTCTACCCGTTCTGCCGCCTGTCCGGTCCGGCGAACGTGCTGATCATGCCCGGCCTGCACTCGGCCAACATCTCGGCCAAGCTGCTGAACAAGATGGCCGGCGGCCAGATGATCGGCCCGCTGCTGATCGGCTTGGACAAGCCGGCGCAGATCGTCACCATGGGCGCCTCGGTCAACGACATCGTCACCGCCGCCGCCCTGGCGGCACATGATTCGCTGCCGTGGTGAGGTGAGAGGCTCCCTCTTCCGTCGCTGCGGAGGAGACTTCCCTCTCCCGCCCCGGGAGAGGGAAAGGGCCCGGCGTGGAGCGGTGGGAAGGGTGAGGGGCTAGGCATGAAGCCATGCGGTTCGGGCTTCTTGGGTCACCCCTCATCTCCCCATGCTGCGCATGGGTCCCCTCCCTCTCCCGGGACGGGAGAGGGCGTTTAAGACTGCCCTCACCCCAGCGCCTTGTAGAAATACGTCGTGTCGCACAGCCCGCCCTGCGGCCACAGGGCGTAGTTCGGGATGATGCCGACCTTCACCCAGCCGGCGCGTTCATAAAGCCGTTCGGCATCGGGCGAGGCGGTGTCCAGCACCAGCAGGGTCTTGCCGGCGGCGCGGGCGGCCTCCTCGGCCGCCCGCATCAGGGCGGCGCCGACGCCACGGCGGCGGGCGCGGCGGTGGACCAGCATCTTGGACAAATCGGCGCGGTGCGGCTGGTTCGGCGGCTGAGCGACCACCATTTGGACGGTGCCCAGCACACCCTCTCCATCCTCCGCCACCAGCAGCAGGCGTTCGCCCCGCTCCACCCCGGCCACCACGTCCCGCCAGAAGCCTTCGGCGGTAGCGCGATCGAGCGGCGCCATGAAGCTGACCGACGCACCGCCTTCCACGCAATCCAGCAGCACGTCGGTCAGCCCCGGCATGGCAGCCTGGGCTTGTGCCCCCGTCAGCAGGCGGATCGTCACTTCGCCGGCTTCGCGCTCTCCAGTCTGCCGGCGGGAGTCGAGGCAGGCACTGTCCATGGCATGCTCCATCAGCGTTTAACGGTGTTTAAGGCTGGGCGACCGTCGGTGATCAGCGCCACGATGTAGCGGGCGGTCCGATCGGTCGGGTTATGGAAGCCGGTCGGCCGGTCGAGCCGCATGGCGAGGCAGTCGCCGGCGGACAGGCGGTGCGTCACCTCCCCCAGCGTCAGTTCGATGGTGCCGTCAAGCAGATAGACCTGCTGGTCCACCATGGCCGCGCGGTTGCCGCTGTCGTAGGAGACGCGGGCGCCCGGCGGCAGCTCCACCTCCACCAGTTCGATCGGCGACGGAAAGCCCGGCGGCGACAGGTTGCGGCGGCGATAGCCGGTGGCGGGGTCGGTCCAGGCGATCTGCTCGGCGCGGCGGGCGACCGGACTGGCGTCTTCCCGCTCCGCCTCCGCGAACAAGGCGGCCAGCGTCACGCCCAGGCCGGCGGCCAGCCGGTCAAGCACGGAGGCGGTCGGGCTGCTTTCCCCCCGCTCCACCAGCGAGATCATCGAGCGGCTGACGCCCGACCGCTCGGCCAGGCCGTCCAGTGTCAGGCCGCGGTCCGCCCGCAAGGCACGCAACCGGGTGGCAAGCCGGCTGTCGATGTCATTTCCAGTATTTTCCATGAAGTTAGAATGGTGTTCCAGGATATTGGAGTCAACGTCCAACCGCACAGTCTTGGCCATGAATCTTTTATGACCGCCGCGCAGGGCTCGCGGCGATGGTGTAGAAGGGCTGAAGCTGTCGCTTCCCATCCCATTCTCATCCCCAAGTCCGGTGCCACCCCCATGCGCCCGAAGGCGTCGCCGCCCACCCCGCTTCTGACCGCCATCCTGCTGATGCTTGTGCCCCTCGCCGGTGTGCTCGTCTGGGCGGTCCATGACGGAGCATTGCATGGCGGGCTGGCGCTGGTGGCAGGCATCGCGGCGTTGGCTGGCGCCGTTCAGGTTCTGCGGACCTACCGTGGCGCTGCCGATGCGATGACCGACTATGCCGGCCGGCTGGCCGAAAGCGACGAGCCGCTTGCCCCGGCCGGGACGCCGCCCGCGCTGAAGGCGCTGGCCGCCACCATCGGACGGTTGCATCGGGTCGGCCTGCGCCGGGCCGAAAGCGTGCGGATGCAGCTGGACGCCGACGAGGCGGTGATCGACGCCCTGCCCGCCCCGCTGCTGCTGATGGATGCCGACCGGCAGGTGGTGCGCGCCAACCAGACCGCGCGGGAGCTGTTCGGCGACAAGATCGTCGACCGCGACCTCGCTTCGTCCCTGCGCACGCCGGCGGTGCTGGAGGCGGTGGATTCGGTGCTGCGTGGCGGCGCGTCGCGCATCATCGAGTTCACGCTGCCGGTCCCGGTGGAGCGCAGCTTCGAGGCGCAGGTGAAGCCCTTCCAGCGGCTGGTGCCGGAACCCGATCCGTCCCTGCTGGACGGCGAGATCGAGGACGAGCCGGCGCTGCGCCCGCCCACCGTCGCCCGCATGGCGATCCTGACCCTGCACGACGTCACCGCTGCCCGGCGATCGGAACAGATGCGTGCCGACTTCATCGCCAACGCCAGCCATGAATTGCGCACGCCGCTGTCCTCGCTGCTGGGCTTCATCGAGACGCTGCGCGGCCCCGCCCGTGACGATCCGGAGGCGCAGGACCGTTTCCTGGCGATCATGCATGATCAGGCCAGCCGCATGACCCGTCTGGTCAACGACCTGCTGTCGCTGTCCCGCATCGAGCTGGACGAACATATGCCGCCCAGCGGCCGGGTCGATGTGGTGGAGGAGTTGGAGAACGTCATCGCCGCGCTTCAGCTGAAGGCGGCGGAGCGCCGCATCCGCCTGCGCCTGGAGGCGCCGGAGGAGTTGCCGCCCGTTGTCGGCGACGAGGACCAACTGACCCAGGTCTTCCAGAATCTCGTCAGCAACGCGATCAAATACACGCGCGAAGACACGGATGTGACCGTCACTGTGGCGCTGGCCGATGGTGCGGCGGTGGGCTTCACCGGTTTGCCGGCGCCCGGCGGCATGGGCAAGGACAAGCGCGTCGGGCGTGGCGGTACCGCCATGGTGTCGGTTTCGGTGCGCGACCGCGGCGACGGCATCGCCCGCACCCACCTGCCCCGCCTGACCGAGCGCTTCTACCGTGTCGACGCCGCCCGTTCCCGCGCCATGGGTGGTACCGGGCTGGGGCTGGCCATCGTCAAGCACATCCTGAACCGCCACCGCGGTCGCCTAACCATCGAAAGCGAGGTCGGGGTGGGCAGTGCCTTTACGGTTTATCTGCCGGCCGAGGCTCCCTCTCCCCCCCGGGGAGAGGGCCGGGGTGAGGGGGAGATGCTGCGTATCGTCCCCAAAGCTCCCGCCGCGCATTCCCCTCACCCTAACCCTCTCCCCGGGGGGGAGAGGGGATTTGGCAGTGTGCGAGAGGGGTGAAGGCTTTCTGTGACGCTGTCATGAAAGCGTCATAAAAATGTAATCAATTGGTCGCCCTCCGGGTCTATGGTCCGCGCCATTCCGATGGACCAGTCTCCGTTTGATCGAGGAGGGGCACCCGTGACCACCAGGACGCCTGTCGTCGCCGCGAGCGCCTTGGGCATGGCCCTCAGCCTTGTCGCCGCACCCGCCTTCGCGCAGTCGCGGGATCAGATCCGGGCGGTCGGCTCCTCCACCGTCTTTCCCTTCACCACCGCGGTGGCGGAGGCCTTCGGCAAGACCGGCAAGTTCAAGACCCCGGTCGTCGAATCGACCGGCACCGGCGGCGGACTGAAGCTGTTCTGCGCCGGTGTCGGTCCGGCGCATCCCGATATCGCCAACGCGTCGCGCCGGATCAAGAAGTCGGAAGTCGACCAGTGCGCCGCCAACGGCGTCACCACGATGACAGAGCTGAAGATCGGCTACGACGGCATCGCCCTCGCCTCGTCGAGGAAGGCGGCTCCGGTGTCGTTGTCCACCGTCCTCCTGTGGAAGGCGCTGGCGAAGGAGGTGCCGGTGAACGGTGTGCTGGTCGCCAATCCTTACAAGCTGTGGTCCGACATCGACCCGTCGCTGCCCAGGACGGCGATCGAGGTGCTGGGTCCGCCGCCCACCTCCGGTACGCGCGATACCTTCAACGAGCTGGCGATGCTGGAAGGCTGCAGGAAGCTGGCCGAGGTCGCCAAGGCGGTTCCCAACGAGAAGGCGCGCGAGCGCACCTGCATGACGATCCGCGAGGATGGCGCCTATGTCGAGGCCGGCGAGAACGACAACCTGATCGTCCAGAAACTGACCGCCAATCCCAACGCCTTCGGCGTCTTCGGCTACAGCTATCTCGACCAGAACCGCGACAGCTTGCAGTCGGCGAAGATGGACGGGGTGGAACTGACGGCGGAGACCGTCGCCGCCGGCAAGTACGAGCTGGCGCGCCCGCTCTACATCTATGTCAAGAACGCCCATGCCGGCGTCATCCCGGGCATCCGCGAGTTCATCGGCGAATACACCTCGGAGCGCGCGATGGGCGACGACGGCTATCTGGTCGACAAGGGCCTGATCCCGGAGCCGAAGGCGTTGCGCGAAGCCGCCCGCATCCTGGCGGTGAACCTGACCCCGCTCCAGTTCTGACCTTTTCCTCCGTCCGAGCCGCCCGCATGCAGCTGACCCTCCTCGCCCTGATCCTGACCTTGCTCACCGTGATCGGCTTCCTGATCGGCCGGTCGCGCGCGGCGGCGTCGGTCGGCGGGCGGGTGGCGGAGCTGCATTCGGTCCCCTCCTACCACGGCGTCTATGTGGCGCTGTGGGCCGGGTTGCCGGCGCTGCTGCTGTTCCTCGCCTGGACGGCGTCGGAAGGCTGGCTGGCGATGCAGCTGGTGCTGTCCGCCTTGCCGGAGCGGCTGACCACCGGCGACGGCCAGTCGGTCGCGCTGCTGAAGGCCGACATCCTCAACCTCGCCCGCGATATCTCCACCGGGCGCGAGCCCGATCCGCTGGTGGCCGAGGCGGCCCGCCGCTACGCCGCCTTCCGCGATCTCGCCGACTGGAGCCTGCTGGCCGTCGGCGCCAGCCTCGCCGTCGCCGGGCTGGCCTGGGGCCGCCACCGCATCGGCCCGGACCTGCGGGCCCGCCCGGTGGTGGAGCGGGTGGTGCGGGTGGTGCTGGTTCTCTGCTCGCTGGTCGCCATCCTGACCACGGTCGGCATCGTCCTGTCACTGCTGTTCGAAGCGCTGCGCTTCTTCACCGTCGTCTCGCCGCTCGACTTCCTGTTCGGCACCCATTGGAGCCCGCAGATGGCGATGCGGGCGGATCAGGTCGGATCCAGCGGCTCCTTCGGCGCGATCCCGCTGTTCGCGGGCACGCTGCTGATCACCGTCATCGCCATGGCAGTGGCGGTGCCGGTCGGGCTGATGGCGGCGATCTACATGTCCGAGTATGCCGGGCGCGGCGTGCGCACCTGGCTGAAGCCGGCACTGGAGATTCTGGCCGGCATCCCGACGGTGGTCTACGGCTTCTTCGCCGCCTTGACCATGGCGCCCTTCGTGCGCTCGGTCGGCGAGGCGCTGGGGCTGGACGTCAGTTCGGAATCGGCGCTGGCCGCCGGCATCGTCATGGGGGTTATGATCATCCCCTTCGTCAGCTCGCTGTCGGACGACGTCATCAACGCGGTGCCGCAGAGCTTGCGCGACGGGTCCTATGGGCTGGGCGCGACCAAGTCGGAAACCATCAGGCAGGTGGTGCTGCCGGCGGCGCTGCCGGGCATCGTCGCCGCGGTGATGCTGGCGGTCAGCCGCGCCATCGGCGAGACGATGATCGTCACCATGGCATCCGGCCTGACCGCCAACCTGACCGCCAACCCGTTGCAGGCGGTGACCACCGTCACCACCCAGATCGCCACGCTGCTGGTCGGCGACCAGGAGTTCGACAGCCCGAAGACGCTGTCGGCCTTCGGCCTTGGCCTCGTGCTGTTCCTCGTCACGCTCTGCCTCAACATGGTCGCCCTGCGGGTGGTCCGGACCTATCGGGAAAAATATGACTGACCTCGTCGAGCAGGACGCGGCGGCCGTGACGCCCTCCCCTGCCCCTTCCACCGCGCCGAAGTCGCGCCTGCGCAGCGAGGCCTTCGCCCGGCGCCTGCGCGCCCGCCATGCCGCGGAGCGCCGCTTCCGGCTGGCCGGAGCGGCGGCGGTGGCGCTGGCGGCGCTGATCCTGGTGCTGCTGCTGGGCTCGATCGTCGCCAAGGGCGCCAGTGCCTTCCTGGAGGCGCGCATCCGGCTGGAGGTGACGCTGGACCCGGCGGAGGTCGCCGACCGCAACTACACCGCCTTGCTGCGCCGGGCTCTCTACGCCCAGTTCCCGCAGGTGACCGACCGTGCCGGCAAACGCGTGCTGAACGACCTGCTGTCTTCGGGCGCGCCCTACGAGCTGGAGGCGATGGTGGCGAAGAACCCGGCGCTGGCCGGGACGACGCAGACGATCTGGGTCCGCGCCGACGACCAGATCGACCAGCTGGTGAAGGGCGCCTACCGCCGCGACCTGCCGGAGAGCGAGCGCGGGCTCGGCGACGCCAAGATTGCCGCCGCCGATGCGCTTCTGGCCTCCGGCGCGCTGGCGCAGGGCTTCAACACCACCCTGTTCACCGCCGGCGACAGCCGCGAGCCGGAACAGGCCGGCATCGGCGGCGCCATCGCCGGCTCGCTGCTGACGCTGCTGGTGACCATGGCGCTGTCGGTGCCGACCGGCATTGCCGCCGCGGTCTATCTGGAGGAGTTCGCAGCCAGAAACCGCTGGACCGACCTGATCGAGGTGAACATCAACAACCTCGCCGCGGTGCCGTCGATCATCTTCGGCCTGCTGGGTCTGGCCGTGTTCCTCGGCTTCTTCGGCATGCCGCGCTCCGCCCCGCTGGTCGGCGGGCTGGTGATGGCGCTGATGACGCTGCCGGTCATCATCATTGCGTCCCGCGTCGCGCTGAAGGCGGTGCCGCCGTCGATCCGCGAGGCGGCGCTGGGCATCGGCGCCTCGCCCTTGCAGACAGTGCTGCACCATGTGCTGCCGCTGGCGATGCCCGGCATCCTGACCGGCACCATCATCGGCATGGCCCGTGCGCTGGGCGAGACGGCGCCGCTGCTGATGATCGGCATGGTCGCCTTCATCGTCGACATCCCGCACGGGCTGACCGACAGCGCCACTGTGCTTCCGGTGCAGATCTACATGTGGGCCGACAGCCCGGAGCGTGCCTTCACCGAACGCACCTCCGCGGCGATCCTGATCCTGCTCGGCGTCCTGATCCTGCTGAACGGGGTGGCCGTGATCCTGCGCAAGATTTTCGAGAGACGGTGGTGAGCGCCCCATGAGCATTACAAGCGGCATTCAGAACCAGCTGAAGCTGCGGCCCCGCGCCGACGACCGTACCGGTCAACGTTCGGGCGCCGCCGGCCTCCCCAACAAGATGACCGCCCGCGGGGTGAAGGTGTTCTACGGCGCCAAGCAGGCGCTGCGCGGCATCGACCTCGACATCCAGGAAAACCGGGTGCTGGCGCTGATCGGCCCGTCCGGCTGCGGCAAGTCGACCTTCCTGCGCTGCCTGAACCGGATGAACGACACCATCGAGGGCTGCCGGGTCGAAGGGCAGATCGCGCTGGACGGCGAGGACGTGTACGGCAAGGCCGTCGACGCGGTGCAGCTGCGCGCGCGGGTCGGCATGGTGTTCCAGAAGCCGAATCCCTTCCCCAAGTCGATCTACGACAACGTCGCCTATGGGCCGCGCATCCATGGTCTCGCCTCCGGCCGGGACGAGCTGGACGAGGTGGTGCAGACCTCGCTGAAGCGCGCCGGCCTGTGGGCGGAGGTGAAGGACCGCCTGCGCGAACCCGGCACCAGCCTGTCCGGCGGCCAGCAGCAGCGGCTGTGCATTGCCCGCGCCATCGCCGTCAGCCCCGAGGTGATCCTGATGGACGAGCCCTGCTCGGCGCTCGACCCCATCGCGACCGCCCATATCGAGGAGCTGATCGACGAGCTGCGAGCCAACTACACCATCGTCATCGTCACCCACAACATGCAGCAGGCCGCCCGCGTGTCCCAGCGCACCGCCTTCTTCCATCTGGGCGAGATGGTGGAGTGCGACGACACCGAGGAAATCTTCACCAACCCGCGCGACGAGCGTACCCAGGGCTACATCACCGGCCGCTATGGCTGAGATCCACCCTTTGTGCCCGACGCCTGCCCCTCTTCCCTCCTTTGTTGAAAAGGCTGTGCCATGCCGGTTAACGTCGAGACGCGCGCTGTGAACGGAGCCTCCATGAACGCGGCCCTGAAGCCGCTCGTCCTGATCGTCGAGGACGAGGCCGACATCCTGACGCTGCTGAAGTACAACCTGGAAAAGGAAGGCTTCCGCGTCGCCACCGCCAGCGACGGCGAGGAAGCTCTGCTGGCCGCCGGCGAACAGACGCCGCACATCGTCCTGCTCGACTGGATGCTGCCGCTGATGAGCGGGCTGGAGGTCTGCCGCCAGCTGCGCCGCAACGCCAAGACCCGCGACATCCCGATCATCATGCTGACCGCCCGCGGCGAGGAAGGCGACCGGGTGCGCGGCCTGAATTCCGGCGCCGACGACTACATCACCAAGCCCTTCTCGCCGACCGAGCTGGTCGCCCGCATGCGCGCCGTGCTGCGCCGGGCGTCGCCCGGCATGACCGACGAGGTGCTGACCTTCGCCGACGTGACGATGGATCTGGCCGCCCACCGCGTCCGCCGCAACGGCCGGGACGTACACCTTGGCCCGACCGAATTCCGCCTGCTGCGCCACTTCATGCAGCATCCCGGCCGCGTCTTCTCGCGTGAGCAGCTGCTCGATCTGGTGTGGGGCCACGACGTGTACGTCGAGCCGCGTACGGTCGACGTACACATCCGCCGCCTGCGCAAGGCGATGAATGAAGAGGACGAGCTGGACCTGATCCGCACCGTGCGGTCGGCCGGCTACGCGCTGGATACCAAGTCGATGTGAGTGAAGGGTAGGATGGGGGCCAAACCACCGCATCCCTGGTGAGACTGCCCCCATGATCCTGCTTTTCACCGACTTCGGGCTATCCGGCCCCTACACCGGTCAGATGAAGGCGGTGTTGGCGCAACAGGCGCCGGCTGTCCCGGTCATCGACCTCTTCGCCGACGCCCCCGCCTTCGACCCGCAGCTCTCCGCCTATCTGCTGGCGGCCTACGCTCCGGTCTTCCCGGCCGGCAGCGTCTTTCTCTGCGTCGTCGATCCCGACGTCGGCACCGACCGGCGGCCGGTGATGGTGGAGGCCGACGGGCGCTGGTTCGTCGGGCCGGACAATGGCCTCTTCGCCCTGCTCGCCCGCCGCGCAACGTCGCTAAACGCCTGGACCATCGACTGGATTCCCGACCGGCTGTCCGCCAGCTTCCACGGCCGCGACCTGTTCGCCCCCGTCGCCGCCAGCCTCGCCACAGGCCGTCCGGTCGAGCGCAGTCCGTTTCCCCGCGACGCCATCGACCGTTCCGACTGGCCGGACGAGTTGCCGCGCATCGTCTATGTCGATGTCTATGGCAACGCCATGACCGGGATGCGGGCATCCACCCTGCCCGCCGATGCGGTGCTGACCGCCGCCGGCACCCGCATCACCCGCGCCCGCACCTTTGGTGCCGTCGGACCGGGGCAGCCGCTGTGGTACGAAAACTCCAACGGGCTGGCCGAGATCGCCGTCAACCGCGGGCGGGCAGACCGGGTGCTGGGTCTCAAGGTCGGCGATGCGGTGACGGTGGAGTCCTGAGCGGGCCAAAAGAAAACCGCCCGGAAGCGGGGGCTTCCGGGCGGCGGCTGCTTGATCCGATGCTTGTCCGATCAGGCGTCTCGGGTTCAGTCGTTGTTGCGCTGGCCCAGGAACTGCAGCAGGAACTGGAACAGGTTGATGAAGTCCAGGTACAGCGTCAGGGCGCCCATCAGGGCCAGCTTGCCGGTGCTCTCGTGATCGTAGCCCTCGGCGTAGCTTTCCTTGATCGCCTGGGTGTCATAGGCGGTCAGGCCGGTGAAGATCAGCACGCCGATGGCGGAGATGGCGAAATGCAGGGCTGGCGACTGGAAGAAGATGTTCGCCAGGCCGGCGATCACCAGGCCGATGACGCCCATCATCAGGAACGAGCCCATCTTCGACAGGTCGGCCTTCGTGGTGTAGCCGTACAGGCTCATCGCCAGGAAGGTCGCGGCGGTAACGAAGAAGGTCAGCGCGATCGATGCCCCGGTGAAGACCAGGAAGATGGCCGACATCGACAGGCCCATGGCGCCGCAATAGGCCCAGAAGATCATCTGTGCCGATGCGAAGGACAGGCGCTGGATGCCGAAGGACAGCACCATGACGAAGGCCAGCGGGGCCAGCATCACCACCCACTTCAGCGGCGTGCCGAAGATCGTGGCCATCATGGCCGGGCTGGACGACACGAGCGCCGCGACCAGACCCGTCAGGATCAGGCCGGCACCCATGTAGTTATACACGCGCAGCATGTGCTGGCGCAGGCCTTCGTCGAAGTATCCCCGATCTGTCGCGCGGCCCACGGTCGCGAAGCGGTTATAGGTCGGGTCTGCCATGGTTTGGTTTCCTCGGTGGAATTGGGTGATCCCGTCGCAGGACATATTGGCGAGTCCGTCAGGCGGTTCAATAGGAATCGGCAACGCTTTTTCCAGATGAAAAAGCTTTCACGATTCGTTTTTCCTGCGGCTTCATGACACAGGCGTCACTCGTTCCGAAGCAATGGTGCCGAAGGCTGGCCCAAAGCCCGCCAAGTACCATAGAACCCGAAAGCCAGCGTGATCGCCGTGCTCAGCAAAGCGGTGGTGACGACCGCCGACGGCAGGAAGCTCCATTCCCAATGCATCAGGAACTTCAGCACCGCCCAGGCGGTCAGGGTTCCGATGATGCCGGCGATCACCGCGGTCAGCAGGCCGAGCAGCCCATATTCCAGCAGGAAGGCGCGCAGCACGTCGCCGCGCGTGGCCCCCAGCACCTTCAGCACCACCGCGTCGTAGACCCGGCGACGATGCCCGGCGGCGACCGCGCCGGCCAGAACCAGCGTGCCGGCGGCCAGCGTGATGGCGGCGACGATGCGCACCGCGGTGCCGATATGGCCCAGCATCTCCGCCACCGTGTCGAGCGCATCCTTCACCCGCACCATGGTGATGTTGGGGAAGCGTTGCAGCACCGCGCGCTGCACCTGGGTCTCGGCATCGGGCGTGGCGCGGACGGTGGCGACCCAGGTCTGCGGCGCGCCCTCCAGGGTGCCGGGGGCGAAGACCATGGTGAAGTTGATCGCCATGCTGCTGAAATCGGCGGAGCGCACGTTGGCGACCTTCGCCTCGATGCTGCGGCCCAGGATGTTGACGGTCATCGTGGCGCCCGGACCGATGCCGAAAGCCTCGGCGACGCTCTGGTGGATGGAGATCAGCGGCGGTCCGGCATAGTCGATCGGCCACCAGGACCCGGCGGTGACGGTCGAATGCTTCGGCAGCGTCGCCGAATAGGTGATGCCGCGGTCACCGGCCAGGATCCAGGCCTGTTCCGGGTTGACCAGCGCCTTTTCGGCGTCCTGGCCGTTGACCCGCTCGATCCGGCCGCGCAGGCTCGGCACCGCCTCGAAGGCGCTGGCGCCGGGGACGGCGGTGACGAGGTCATGCAACGGGTCGAACTGGTCGCGCTGGATGTCGACGAAGAAGAAGGCGGGGGCGTCCTGCGGGATCGTCTCCGACACCCGGCGGGAGAAGTTGCCCTGGATCAGCGCGATGGCGACCAGCACCGTCAGGCCGAGGCCCAGCGACAGCACCACCGCCGCCGTCGGGTTGCCCGGCCGGTGCAGGTTGGCGAGCGCCAGCCGCAGGCCCGGACGCCGGACCCGCCCCACCCGCGCCGCTCCCCAGGTGACCAGGGCGGCGGCGGCGCGGAAGGCGATGAAGGTGGCGATGGAGCCGCCAACGAACCACAGGGCGAACAGCTTGTTGTGCGCGGTCAGCACCGCCAGCCCGGCGAGCGCCAGGGCCGACAGGATCATCGCGACCGTGTAGGGCGTGCGCGGCCGTCCGCCGGCCGGCGTGATCACGTCGCGGAAAAGCGCGCCTGCCGGCACCTCGCGCGCCCGGCCGAGCGGCCACAGCGAGAAGGTCAGCGCCGTCAGCACGCCATAGAGGGCAGCGAGCGCCAGGGCGCCGGGATAGACGCCGATATGGGCCGACACCGGCAGCACGCCGTCGAGCAGCCTGCCCAGCGCCAGCGGCGCCACCGCGCCCAGCGCCAACCCGATGACGATGCCCAGCAGCGCCAGCGCCAGGATCTGCGCCAGATAGAGCTGGAACACCAGGGCGCCGGGCGCGCCGATGCATTTCATCATGGCGATGGTGCGGGCGCGCGAATCGAGATGGCTGCGCACCGCGTTGCCGACCCCGACGCCGCCGACCAGCAGCGCGGTCAGCCCGACCAGCGTCAGGAATAGCGTCATGCGATCGATGAAGCGCTCGATCTGCGGCGAGGCGTTGGTGTAGTCGCGCATCCGCCAGGGCGCGTCGGGGAAGCGGCTGCGCAATCCCTCCTGCCACGCTTTGAGATCGGTTTCCGGCGGCAGCGCCACCTTGGCGCTCCACCAGGTGAGACTGCCGGGTTGCAGCAACCCGGTGTTCGCCAGAGACGGCAACGCCACCAGCAGGCGCGGCCCCAGCGAGAAGGCGTTGGAGGAGGCGCGGTCCGGCTCGCGGTCCAGCACCGCGCCGACGCGGTAGGCGCCTTCGCCGACATGGATGGTGTCGCCGAGCTTGATGCCCAGCCGGTCGACCAGACTGGCCTCGACCACCGCACCCCAGCGACCGTCCTTCTGCGCCAGCGCGTCGCGCAGGTCGCCGCCGCCTTCCAGCGTCACGGCGCCATAGAGCGGATAGAGATCGTCGACCGCCTTCAGCTCGACCAGGGAGGAGCGGACGTCGTCATCCGCGCGGGCCATCGCCCGCATCTCGGCGGAGGTCGAGACCCGGCCGCCGGCCTTCAGCGCTGCCATCTGATCGTCTGCCGGCGGGCTGTAGAGTTGCTGCAACGCGACGTCGCCGCCGAGGATGGAGCGACCATCGCTGGCCAGCCCATCGAGCAGCCCGCTCGACACCGACTGCACCGCCGCGATGGCGGCGACGCCCAGCGCGAGGCAGGCGAGGAAGACCCAGAACCCTTTCAGGCCCGTGCGCAGCTCCCGCCGGGCAAGCCGAAGCGCAAGGCGGAGGTTGGTCATCGCACGCCCCCCTCACACCCGCGCTGCTCCCCTTTCCCCTGCGGGTGCCCTCTCCCCCCCGGGGAGAGGGTTAGGGTGAGGGGGATGCATGGTGAGGATTGTTTCAATGACGAGGGCTTTGCGCGTCGAGCGACGCCACGCAGTGCGTCCCCCTCACCCCGACCCTCTCCCCGACCCTCTCCCTGGGGGGGAGAGGGAGAAACGGCCCGCAGAAGTTCTCCCATCCCCCTCACTCCCCCGCCGCCTGCAGCTTCGTGCGCCGTGCCGCCTGTCCGTCGTCGGCGATCCGCCCGTCCGCCAGCCGCACCGTGCGGTCGCAGCGCGCCGCGAGGCTCTGGTCGTGGGTAATCAGCGCCAGCGTCGTGCCGCGCCGCTCGGCCAGATCGAACAGCAGCTTGACGATGGTGGCGCCGGTGTCGATGTCGAGGTTGCCGGTCGGCTCGTCGGCCAGCAGAAGCGACGGCTCGGTGACGAAGGCGCGGGCGAGCGCGGTGCGCTGCTGCTCGCCGCCCGACAGCTGGCCGGGATAATGGTGGATGCGATGGCCCAGCCCCACCTGCTCCAGCCCGACGCGGGCGCGGTCGAAGGCGTCGGCGACGCCGGCGAATTCCAGCGGGATGGCGACATTCTCCAGCGCCGTCATGGTCGGCACCAGATGGAAGGCCTGGAAGACGATCCCGACATGCTGGCGGCGGAAGCGGGCCAGACCATCCTCGTCCAGCTTCCTGAGATCCTGTCCGGCGACGCGGACGATGCCGCCGCTGGGGCGCTCCAGGCCGGCCATCACCATCATCATGGTGGACTTGCCGGAACCGCTGGGGCCGACGACGCCGACCCGCTCCCCGGCCGCCACCTGAAGATTCACGCCGCGCAGGATGTTGACGGGTCCGGCGCCGCTGTCCAATTTCAGGTGGACGTCGTCGAGTTCAACGATGATTTCGTTTGAAGACCGGGCGATGGAGTTTGACGACGTTGCAGGGGACTGAGCCTTGGACATGCGACACTCGCACAAGCGGAATGGACCATCGCCATATGGCACGACCCGCCGGGCTTTCAACACGGGCGTCCTCGGCGCCACGCTGGCCTTTCTTTTCGCCGCAGGGATATCGATGACCGTTCCGAACCGCGCGGACGCCGCGCAGCCGGTGAAGCTGCTGGCGCTGGGCGACAGCCTGACCGCCGGCTACGGGTTGCCGGAACCGCAGGGCTTCACCCGCCAGCTTGAGAAAGCGCTGGCCGCCAGAGGCTATAGCGTCACCGTCGTCAATGCCGGCGTGTCGGGCGACACCACCGCCGGCGGCCGGGCGCGGCTGGACTGGGCGCTGGCCGACAAGCCGGACGCCGCCATCGTCGAGCTTGGCGCCAACGACATGCTGCGCGGCCTCGATCCCGGTCAGGCCAGGGCCAACCTCGATGCCATCCTCAAGACGCTGGCGGAGCGCAAGGTGCCGACCCTGCTGGCCGGCATGTTCGCCTCCCCCAGCCTGGGCAAGCCCTACACCGACAAATTCAACGCCATCTACCCGGATCTGGCGAAGACCTACAACGTGCCGCTCTATCCCTTCTTCCTCGACGGGGTGGCGTTGCAGCAGGCGCTGATCCAGCCGGACGGGCTGCATCCCAACGCCCAGGGCGTGGCGGTGATCGTGGAGCGCATCCTGCCCTCCGTCACCGCCCTGCTCGACAGTCTGCCGCAAATCCAGAAGACTACTGAAAAACCCGGAGGCTGACCCGCCATGACCGTGACTCTGGACAGCGACACCCGCTTTCACGCCGCCTGCGCCGCAGGGGCGGAGTGGGGACCGACGGTCAAGGCCTGCCTGGATAGGCTGGGGCCGGTCGCCGGCTGCAACCTGGGCTTCCTCTACCTGACCGACGGGCTGGCGGAACATGCCACCAGCATCGTCACCCTGCTGCGCGGCGTCACCGGCATCCGCCATTGGGTCGGCACTGCCGGCATCGGCGTGATGGCGAATGGTGAGGTCCTGTTCGACGAGCCGGGGCTGGCGATCATGGCCGCCCGCCTGCCGGAGGACAGCTTCCGCCTGTTCCCCACCCTGACCGACGGGCTGGAACCGCTGCGCGGCAGTGCCGGCGGCTGGCTGGACAGGCATGGCGCGGCGCTGGCGCTGGTCCATGTCGATCCGCACCATGCCGACATGGCCGGGCTGGTGGCCCGCCTGTCGGAGGAGGCCGGCGTCTTCCTGGTCGGCGGCCTGACCGCCTCGCGCGGGGAATTCCCGCAGATCGCCGCGGGGGCGGAGGATTCCGATCCGGTGACCGAGGGCGGCGTGTCGGGGGTGCTGTTCGCGCCGGATCTGCCGGTCGCCACCGCCCTGACCCAGGGCTGCCGCCCAATCGGGCCGACGCGCACCGTCACCGCCAGCGACGACAACGTCATCCTGGAGATCGACGGCCGTCCGGCACTGGACGTGTTCAAGGAGGACATCGGGCCGGAGCTTGCCGCCGACCTGCGGCAGGTCGCCGGGGTGATCTGCGCCGGGCTGCCCATCGTCGGATCCGACATCCAGGACTATCTGGTGCGCGACCTCATCGCCATCGATCCACGCGCCGGCTGGCTCTCCATCGCGGAGCGGGTGACCACCGGCCAGCCGGTGATGTTCACCCGCCGCGATGCCGACACCGCCGCCGCCGACATGCGCCGCATGCTGGACAGCCTCAAGAAACGGGTGAAGGCGACGCCGAAGGGGGCGGTGTATGTCAGCTGCATCGCCCGCGGTCCCAGCCTGTTCGGTGCCGCCGATGCCGAGCTGTCGATGATCCGCGAGACCTTCGGCGACATCCCGCTGACCGGCTTCTTCGCCTCGGGCGAGGTGTCGCATAACCGGCTCTATGGCTACACCGGCGTGCTGACGCTCTTTCTGTAAAAATCATTTCGAATAAGGAAGGTTCCGGATGCAGTATCGTCCGCTCGGCCGCACAGGCCTGTCGGTCAGCGCCATCGGCCTGGGCACCATGACCTGGGGCCGCCAGAACACCGAGGCCGAAGGCCATGCTCAGATGGACGCCGCTCTCGACCGCGGCATCAATTTCTGGGACACGGCGGAGATGTACGCCGTCCCACCGACCGCCGACACCTACGGCAAGACGGAGGAGGTGATCGGCAGCTGGTTCCAGTCGCGCGGCAAGCGCGACCGGGTGATCCTCGCCAGCAAGATCATCGGTCTGCCGGCCGGCGGCTTCGGCTGGGTGCGCGAGGGCAAGTCGCGGCTGGACCGCGCCAACCTCTTCGCGGCGGTGGAGGCCAGCCTGTCGCGGCTGAAGACCGACTATATCGACCTCTACCAGATCCATTGGCCGGACCGCGTCACCAACCGCTTCGGCGTCCGCAGCTACCGGCACAAGCCGGAGCAGGACGGCGTGCCGATCGAGGAGACTTTGGCGGCGCTGGCCGAGCTGGTGCAGGCCGGCAAGATCCGCCATGTCGGCCTGTCGAACGAGAGTCCGTGGGGCGTGATGCGCTGGCTGCGCGCGGCCGAGGTGGCAGGGGAGTTGGCCGGGTTGCCGCGCGTCGCCTCGATCCAGAACGCCTATAACCTGCTGAACCGGACCTTCGAGAACGGGTTGTCGGAGGTGGCCCTGCGCGAGGATGTCGGGCTGCTGGCCTATTCGCCGCTGGGGGCCGGCACGCTGACCGGCAAATATCTGAACGGGGTCATCCCGCCGGGCAGCCGCCGCGCGCTCGACCACCGGCCGTCGCGCTACGCCACCGTCAATGCCGACGCCGCGACGGAGGCCTATCTGGACATCGCCCGCCGCCACGGTCTGGCACCCAACCAGATGGCCATCGCCTTCACGTTGCAGCAACCCTTCGTCACTTCGTCGCTGATCGGGGCGACGACGATGGAGACGCTGATCTCCAACATCGACTCCCTCGACCTGACCCTGTCGCCGGAGGTGCTGGCGGAGATCGATGCCGTGCACAACCGCATGCCGGATCCCTGCCCGTAAGCTGTCGTGCTGCCCGCCCTCCAAACCAAAGGGGGCGGGCCGTTGCAGCAACCGGTCCTTGCTGTAACCCTGGAGGTGCCCGATGCTCCGCCTGTTCGTCGCCCTCGACCTGACGGAGGAGATCCGCCGGCGGCTGGCCGGGCTGGCCGGCGGGGTGCCCGGCGCGCGCTGGACCGAACCTGAAAACATGCACCTGACCCTGCGCTTCATCGGCGAGGTGCCGGAAGATCAGGCGATGGACATCGACGCCGCGCTGGCGGAGCTGCGGGCGCCGGCCTTCTCCCTCACCCTCGACGGCGTCGGCGTGTTCGGCGCCGGCCGCAAGGCGCGGGTGCTGTGGGCGGGGGTGGAGCGCAACGAGGCGCTGGCCCATCTCCAGGCCAAGGTCGAATCCGCCATCGTCCGCTGCGGCCTGCCGGCGGAGGAACGGAAATTCTCCCCCCACATCACGCTGGCCCGGCTGAAGGACGCGCCGGTCGACCGCATCGGCCGCTTCCTGTCCGACCGCGGCCTGTTCCGAGCCGGGCCGATGCCGGTCGATCAGGTCACGCTTTACCGCAGCCATCTCGGCAACGGTGGGGCCGTCTATGAGGCGTTGGGGGAGTATCCGCTGGATGGCGCGACGGTAGGCTGACGGCGTTCAGGCGACGATGCTGTCCCAGGGATCGGCATCGGTCTCACGCTTGGCGCCGGCTGCGGATTCAGCCATGGTCCCGGTGATGACCACCCGATCCTTGCCATCCTGCTTGGCGCGGTACATGCGCTGATCGGCCAGTTCCACCAGCGCCTCCCAATCGGCGGGGCGGTCGGCGGTCTGTTCGGCGATGCCGATGCTGGCGGTCTGCAGGCTGCCGTCCGGCCGCTTGCCGAAGCCGGCGCGGCGCATCCGCTCCACCGCGATCACGGCGCCGTCCAGCGGGGTGTCGGGCATGACCACCAGGAACTCCTCGCCACCCCAGCGGATCAGCGCGTCGGACTGGCGCAGCAGGCTGCGGATGGTGTTGGCGGCATGGCGCAGGACGCGGTCGCCCTCCTCATGCCCATAGCGGTCGTTGACCGCCTTGAAGTCGTCCAGGTCGACGAAGATCGCCGACAGCGGCTGCGCGGTTCGTTCGGCATGGGCGACCTGGAGTTTCAGCAACTCCTCGCCGATCCGCCGGGAAAAGGCGCCGGTCAGCGCGTCGTGCGCCGCCTGCTGCAGCAGCGCGATCATGAAATGCAGCTGGCTGATCGCCGCCAGCGTCGCCACCACCGCGATCAGCGCCAGCAGCCACAGCGCGCTGATGTAGGACGGGAACGGCATCACCAGCGACCCGTAGAAGCCGGCGGCCAGATGGGCGCCCAGCATCGGGGCGGCGAACAGTGCCCCTTCCACCGCGGTCAGCGGAAAGACGCTGAGCCCCGCCACCATCACGAAGGGCAGATAGCCGTAGCCGGCGCTGACGGCGATCCGCAGGTCGTCGACCCCCTGGTTGTAGAGCAGCGGGTGCGAGATGGCGAAGAACAGCGTCGGGATCGCCAGCAGTGCAGCCAGCCGTCCCCAGGCGCATCTCATGTCCTCGCAGGACCGGCGGTCGAAGGCGAGCGCCAGGAAGGCGGCGCTGGCGGTCAGGCGCAGCAGGATCAGCCAGATCGCCAGCGACCATTCGAAGACGGTGACGTCGATGGCGATCCACAAGGGCGTCAGCACGCCGAAGATCAGCGCCACCATGCGGACGCGCGACTGGATCATCGCGGCACGGCGACGTTGCAGGATCGGCGTGTGCCCCGCCGGCAGGATCAGGTCGGGCAGTTCGTCGCTGCGGACGAAGGCATCGACCAGCGCGGCGAGAAGCCTCTCAACCCGCATCAGGCAGCCCGCCCCCGGCACCGGCCGGACATGTCGCCAATGGATTAGCCATGCTGGGTGATTACACGTGCATGACCAGCCCTTCAACGGCTTTCGCGTGGAATTGGCTCATAGGCCGTTAGAAAACACGGAAAGATCCCAGCGTGCGACAAAAAGTAACGGGCGGTGCATCGCAGACGCACCGCCCGTCCAACACATCCGCGATTGCCGACGGATCAGTCCTTCAGGTCTTCCCAAAGCTCCTTCACCTTGGCGAAGAAGCCCTCCGACTGCGGGTTCGACCCTTCCTTCGCAGCACCCTCGAATTCGCGCAGCAGTTCCTGCTGGCGCTTGGTCAGGTTGACCGGGGTCTCCACCACCGCCTGGATGTACATGTCGCCACGCTGGGCGCTGCGCAACACCGACATGCCCTTGCCCTTGATGCGGAACTGGTGGCCGGACTGGGTGCCCGGCGGCACCGTCACCTTGGTGCGGCTGCCGTCGATGGTCGGCACCTCCACCGAACCGCCGAGCGCCGCCGTGGTCATCGGGATCGGCACCCGGCAGTGGATGTTGGCACCGTCGCGCTGGAAGATCGGGTGCGGCCCGATGGCCAGGAAGATATAGAGATCGCCGGCCGGCGCCCCGCGCAGCCCCGCCTCGCCCTCGCCGGCCAGACGGATGCGGGTGCCGTCCTCGACACCGGCGGGGATGTTGACCTGCAGGGTCTTTTCCTTGCGCAGCCGGCCGGAGCCGCCGCAGTTCTTGCAGGCGTCCTTGATGACCTTGCCGGCGCCGTGGCAGCCGGGGCAGGTCCGCTCGATGGTGAAGAAGCCCTGCTGCGCCCGCACCTTGCCATGGCCCTGGCAGGTCGGGCAGGTGATCGGCTGGGTTCCCGCCGCGGCACCGGAGCCGTTGCAGCTGTCGCACTGCACGGTGGTGGGCACGCGGATGGTGGTCTGGGTGCCCTTGAAGGCGTCCTCCAGCCCGATCTCCAGGTTGTAGCGCAGGTCCTGGCCGCGGCCGGACGCCCCGCCGCCGCCGCGGCGCCCGCCCATGAACTCGCCGAACATCTCGTCGAAGATGTCGGCGAAGCCGCCGCCGCCGCCGAAGTCGAAGTTGAAGCCGCCGGCGCCCGCACCGGGACCCGGACCACGGCCACCCTCGAAGGCGGCGTGGCCGAACCGGTCGTAGGCCGCGCGCTTCTGATCGTCCTTCAGGACGTCATACGCCTCGCTGATTTCCTTGAACTTCTGCTCGGCGTCCTTGTCACCCTGGTTGCGGTCCGGGTGGTACTGCATCGCCATCTTGCGATAAGCCTTCTTCAGCTCATCCGCGCTGGCGTTCTTCGCCACACCGAGCAGCTCGTAATAATCCTGTTTCGCCATGGGGGCCGACCGCCTTTGAGTCGTTCTGGTCCAAACTGTCCGCGTCGCGTCGGAGCCTGACCCCAGCATACCGAAGGCCCGCCGCCGGGGAAAGGCGGCGGGCCATCGATGCTCGCGTCAGGTCCGTATCAAAAAGAAGCTGCCCTAAGAGATGGGCCTTACGCCGACTTCTTCTTGTCGTCCTGGACCTCTTCGAAGTCGGCGTCGACGACGCCCGGCTCGTTCGGCTGGGCGCCCGGCGCCTCGCCGCCCGCAGCCGGGGCCTCGCCCTGGCCGGCCTTGTACATCGCCTCGCCCAGCTTCATCGAAACCTGGGCCAGCGCTTCGGTCTTCGCCTTGATGCCTTCCAGATCCTCGCTGTCCAGCACCGACTTCAGCTCGGTGACGGCAGCCTCCGCGGCGGTCTTGTCGGAGGCCGGGATCTTGTCGCCGTTCTCCTTGATGGTCCGCTCGGTGGTGTGGATCAGGGCGTCGGCATGGTTGCGGGCGTCGACCAGCTCGCGGCGCTTCTTGTCGTCGGCCGAGTGGGCCTCGGCATCCTTCACCATCTTCTGGATGTCGGCGTCCGACAGGCCGCCCGAGGCCTGGATGCGGATCTGCTGCTCCTTGCCGGTCGCCTTATCCTTCGCCGTGACGCTGACGATGCCGTTGGCGTCGATGTCGAAGGTCACCTCGATCTGCGGCACGCCGCGCGGGGCCGGCGGGATGCCGACCAGATCGAACTGGCCCAGCATCTTGTTGTCGGCCGCCATCTCGCGCTCGCCCTGGAAGACGCGGATGGTGACGGCGTTCTGGTTGTCCTCGGCGGTCGAGAAGGTCTGGCTCTTCTTCGTCGGGACCGTGGTGTTGCGGTCGATCAGACGGGTGAAGACACCGCCCAGCGTCTCGATGCCCAGCGACAACGGGGTGACGTCGAGCAGCAGGACGTCCTTGACCTCACCCTTCAGCACGCCGCCCTGGATGGCGGCGCCGATGGCGACCACCTCGTCCGGGTTGACGCCGCGGTGCGGCTCGCGGCCGAAGAACTGCTTCACCGCGTCGATGACCTTGGGCATGCGGGTCATGCCGCCGACCAGGATCACCTCGTCGATCTCGCTGGCCTTCAGGCCGGCATCCTTCAGGGCCGCCTTGCAGGGCTCGATCGTGCGCTGCACCAGCTCGTCCACCAGGGCTTCCAGCTTGGCGCGGGTCAGCTTGATGTTCAGGTGCTTCGGACCGGTCTGGTCGGCGGTGATGAAGGGCAGGTTGACTTCGGTCTGCGTGGTGGACGACAGCTCGATCTTCGCCTTCTCAGCGGCTTCCTTCAGGCGCTGCAGCGCGAGCTTGTCCTTGCGCAGGTCGATGCCCTGCTCCTTGCTGAACTCGTCCGCAAGATACTCGATGATCCGGCTGTCGAAGTCCTCGCCGCCCAGGAAGGTGTCGCCGTTGGTCGACTTCACCTCGAACACGCCGTCGCCGATCTCCAGCACGGAGATGTCGAAGGTGCCGCCGCCCAGGTCATAGACCGCGACGGTGCCGGACCCCTTCTTCTCCATGCCGTAGGCCAGAGCGGCGGCCGTCGGCTCGTTGATGATGCGCAGCACGTCCAGACCGGCGATCTTGCCGGCGTCCTTGGTGGCCTGGCGCTGGCTGTCGTTGAAGTAGGCCGGGACGGTGATGACCGCCTGCGTGACCTTCTCGCCCAGATAGTTCTCGGCGGTCTCCTTCATCTTGGTGAGGATGAAGGCGCTGATCTGGCTGGGGCTGTACTTCTTGCCGTGCGCCTCGACCCAGGCGTCGCCGTTGTCGCCGGAGATGATGCGGTAGGGAACCAGACCCTGGTCCTTCTTCGTCAGCGGATCGTCGAAGCGGCGGCCGATCAGACGCTTGATCGCGAAGAGGGTGTTTTCCGGATTGGTGACCGCCTGACGCTTGGCGGGCTGGCCGATCAGCCGCTCGCCGCCCTGGCTGAAGGCGACCATGGACGGCGTCGTCCGCGCGCCCTCGGCGTTCTCGATCACCTTGGCGCTGCCGCCTTCCATCACGGCGACGCACGAGTTCGTGGTGCCGAGGTCGATACCAATCACTTTGCTCATGTTCAGCCTCTTTCGTTCGGCAGATGCGTGGCGGCCCGTCTGGTCCGGCACCGCCGCGATCCCCATTGGGTCGGTGAAACGTCGGTGGAGCGCTTGGGGGTCTGGTCCGCGGGGAAGCGATGCTCGAGAGCAATGCCCCCGGGTCCGGCCCGTGCTGGCGGAGATATAGGCGGAGCCGTTTCTGGCTGCAACAGGGTGGCGCGCCTTTCGGCCCGCAAAAGCGGGGAAAAATCGCTGCCGTGACATCCTTTGCCGCATCGTCGCCGTCCTGCTGCCCCTGGCAATAGAATACCTGCGTATTCAAGTACGCGATCGCGAGTATCCGGATATTCAGTCGCCGATGATTCAAATCGTCACAGGTGTTACAAGTGATTAATGCTTAGCTCTTGAACTAGCCAAGGAAGTTAACCTTTCATTAACAAGCATTGGCGTGCAAAGCTGTGTGCAATCAATTCGCGGTTGCTGTGATTATTCATGTTTCCGAGAATCAATTAGTGAAAACCCAAAAGGAATATGCTATCTCGTCTGTCTATAAGGAGCGACCGCAAGGGATGGGCCGGCACTGCCGCCAATGCCACCTCCGGAGCATGCGGTTCCTTGGCGAAGCTGGTCACACAGGTGTGAAAGGGAAGCGCGATGATGGACGAACGACGCGATGTGGCCTTGGCCATCAAGTCCTGCCTGGACAGCCTGATGAGCGATGCGACGCGGTGCGATCTGGATGACCTCGCGCGCTTCATCAGCCTCGCCGCCCTTGCCGCCGAAGAGGCTGCCGTCGCCCACGACCCGCAGGCGGTCCGGCTGAAGGCGCTGATGGCTACCGGTGCCGGCCACTGCTGACCGGCAGTTTTTAACCCGCCGTTCCCCGGTCAGAGCAGCCTTCAGCGGATTTGTTTCAGCAGATCGGTCCCGACATACAGGGGGCGGATGTCGTTCCGCCTTACAGAATCTCGGCATTGCGGATGGCGTCGTCGATCCGGCCCAGCATCTCGGCGCAGGATTCATCGCCATCCATCAGATCGGGCAGCGCAAAGCTGAACATGGCGACCGCGGCGACTGATCCTGCCGCGCTATCGGCATTATTCGGGCGCTCCGCCCCAACCAGCCACAGGTAATGGGTCTCGGCCCGGCCGTCCTCTTCCGTCCGCATCATGGCCTGCGCGATCACGGCACCGTCGGCCCGGCTTTCCACCGTCCGGTCGCCCGCCCGCTGGTCCTGCGGCCTGACGAAGCGCAGCGCCATTTCCTGCAAGGTGGCGGCGGTGCCGCCGGACTCCGGTCGCGGCGTCACCCGGTCGGTCACCAGCCGCAGAACGCCGACGGCCGGCGGCGGCGGCCGGAAGGTGCCGACCGGCTGGCCCTCATGCTCTTCGACATCGACCGCCCAGCCTGCCGGCAACCGGAACCGCACCGTATCGGCCCAGCCGATGTCGGAGCCCTGCGCGTTTGGTGAATAGGTGTCGTCGGCCATCGCCCGCTCCCGAAAATCGCCGCGTGCCTCGCAACAGCACGCAGGGACCGGCACCATAGGCGCGACGGCCCCGGCCGCCAATGCCCGATCGAACCGGTTGGGATTGCCCCCCGGATCGTCGATGCGGCCGGTTATTCCGGAATCAGGAACTGCACGCCCAGCCAGCGCCAGCGGCCGTCGGCTGCCGGCAGGGTGCAGTTGACACGGGCCCGGCCCGGCGGGAAGGGATCACGGATGCGGACCTCCACCCGGTCCTCGGCGATGCGTTCCAGCGCCGTGCGGCCCTGGCCGGTGGCGAAGCAGGCCAGCTTGGAGCTGTCGCCCACCCCGTCGGCAATGGTGAATCCCAGCGGCGGCGGATTGACGGTGACCAGCGGATCGTCGGGCGTCAGGTCCGACACCGGCAGCGGCAGCGCGTTGGCGGCCAGCTCGAACCGGTCGGCGCTGCCGTAGGTCTCGTTCATGAAGAAGCGCGGCAGGCTCCAGGGATCGGCCTGCGGGTGCAGAACCCCCGACTGCTGGCCGAAGGCGGCGGTGAAGCCCTGGTCGATCACCAGCTGCCGCACGGCCAACGAATATTCGCCCTGCGGATAGGAGAAGATCGCCGGGCGCCGTCCCAGCTCCGCCTGGAAGCGGTCGGACATCCGCCGCAGGTCGGCGGCCACCTGATCCGGGCTGCGCGCCAGCATCGACTGGGTGGAGGTGCCGAGCGCTCCGATGGTGACGCCGGCTGCCGCCAGCTGGCGGATCTCGCCCCAGGTCATGTGGGCGGGGGAGCCGCGGTCCACCGGGTCGGTGGCGACGAACAGGGTGAAGGGCAGCCCCGCCGCCTTCAGCCGCGGCCAGGCCTCGGTGAAGGCGGAGCGGCTGGCCTCGTCGATGGTGATCGCCACCGTATGGTCGGGCAGCGGCTTGCCGGTGCGCAGGGCTTCGAGAATTTTAGGCAGAGGCAGGACGTTGTAATCCCCGTCGGTCAGCTCGTCCAAATGGGCTTCGAACTGGTCGATGCGGATGCTGATCGAGGGGTTCTGGTCCTCGCCGAAGCGGTCATAGGCAAATACCACCGCGCTGGCGCCCAGCGGAGAGGCGGCTTCGGCGGCGGCGGGCCGGGACACCGGCACGAACGCGGTCCAGATGGACAGTGCAGCAGCGGCGAGTGCCGTGACGGCACGACGGAACGACATGGCGCCCTTGCGGAAAAGGCTGATCAGGGCGACCTCCGCCCCAACGCAAATGGTGTGCCACAATCCCCGTCCTGCGAACAAGCGCCGTCCGCCGCTTTCCTGCGGAGAGCAGCGATGCGGTGCGCGCGTGCAACAATGGAACGCCGCCGGCATAGCACAAGCCCCGATATGCGGACAGGCACCGTCCGCCGGAGGCTATTCCAAATCCTTACATCAGGCGGCCGCCGGCCGCCGCGTCGGTCAGCAGCGGGTAGCGCTCGGCATCCGGCAGCTGGTAGTGCCACCATTCCGACGGGTAATGCTCCCATCCGGCCCCGGCCATCACGCCCAGCAGCAGGGCGCGGTTGCGCTGCTGTTCGGTGGTCAGGTCGCTGCGGCCGTGGTGCGACCGCTCGGTCATCGCGTCGAACCCGGTGCCCATGTCCAGCGGCGTGCCCGTGCCGTCCACCAGCGTCAGGTCGATCGCCACGCCGCGGGTGTGGTTGGAGCCCAGCCGCGGGTCGGCGATGTAGGTGGGATCGGAGAAGGCGTGCCAAAGCCTCCATTGCGCCTCCGCCGGGCGGAAGGCATCGTACACCCGCAGCCGGCAGCCGATGCCGCGGGCCAGCCGGATGGCGTCGCCGAGCCGGCGGGCCGCATCCGGGTGCAGCAGGCACACCGCCGAGCGATAGATCGGCGCGCCCGACAGATTGTCGGCGGTGGCGTAGAGAAGCTCCAGGTCGATGTCGAAGGCCGGAGGCGTGATCTCGGTCAGCATGAAAAGGGCAACCGTCGGCGTATGGGGAAGACGAACGTCCTCTAGCATGGCCGCGGCCCCATCTGCCATGGTCGCGGAGCCATAAAGTGCTGATATGCGGCGTGCTGATCTGCCATTCCCGCACCGGCGGGTGCCTTTTCCGGGACGATACCGGCGAGGATGGCAATCCACGGCAGCCGGGCGTGCGTATCATGAATCGTCCGCTTGCGGGACGCAGCGGCAAGGAAGGTGTGGTGATGAAGGTTCTGGGTCTGGATACGGCCACCTCCGGCTGTTCGGCGGCGCTGTGGGACGGAACGGCCGGTCAGGATGCCGGGCGGGATGCCCGGTGGGATGCCCTGTGGAATGAGGGTGCGCGCTTGACCGTCCGGCGCCGACCGCCGATGGCGCGCGGGCAGGCCGAAGTGCTGGTGCCGCTGGCGCAGGAGGTGCTGGCCGAGGCCGGCGCCGGCTTCGCCGACCTCGACCGCATCGCCGTCACCGTCGGGCCGGGCGCCTTCACCGGGCTGCGCATCGCGCTGGCCGCCGCGCGCGGCATCGCGGTGGCCCGGGATCTGCCGGTGATCGGCATCACCAGCTTCGACGCCATCGCCCACGGCGTGCCCGACGCCGAGCGTGCCGGCCGCTTCCTGCTGGTCGCCGTCGACAGCCGGCGGGCCGAACCCTTCCTCCAACTCTATGACGCGGCGCTGACTCCCGTCGGCGAACCGGCGATGCCCGATCCGGCGGCGATCCCCGGCTGGCTCGACGGGCTGTACCCGTCCGGGCCGCTGCTGGTGGCCGGCGACGCGGTGGCGGCGCTGGTCCCGCTGCTGTCCGGGCGTGCCGATCTGGCGGTGGCGTCCGGCGACGGGCTGCCGGATGCCGCCGTGGTGGCGGCACTGGGCGCCGTTCGTCCCACCGGCCTGCCGGCCGAACCCTTCTATCTCCGCCCGCCCGACGTCACCCTTCCGAAGACTGCCGGGCCGAAGAGCACGGCAGCCAACCCGGCAGCCAACCCGGCACCGGGAGCCGCGGAATGACCGCTGCCGCCGTCCGTCTCCACCCTGCCGGCCCGCTGGAGGCCGGTGTGGTTGCGGCCCTGCAGCAGGCCTGCTTTCCCGACGATCCGTGGGACGAGGCGTCGGTCGCCACCTTGGCGGCCCCGCCGGCCGGCTTCGCCGTCATCGCACTCGATGACCAGGACCAGCCGGTCGGCTTCGTGATGGCCCGTGTCGCGGCAGAGGATGCGGAGATCCTCGCCATCGGCGTGCTGCCGCAGGCCCGCCGCGGCGGCATCGGCCGTCTGCTGGTGGATGCCGCAGTCACCGGATCGCACGATCTGGGCGCGACTGCATTGTTTCTTGAAGTTGCCGAGGATAATCCGGCGGCATGGAGTCTATACAAGGCCAACGGCTTTTTTTCCGTCGGACGTCGGCCCGGATACTATAAACGACCGGACGGGCGGGTCGCGGCGCTTGTCCTGCGCCGCAATCTTGACGGGGCATAGGGGTTAATTTTTCCGCACGATCAGGCGGTGGACTCCGCTCGGCTCCTCCATTCGTTCGGGGTGCACAGACAGAATGCTGTGACCCAACTCGATCAAGGATCGTGGAACGTTTTCCAAGGGTTCACCGGCATTCAGCCGGACTTCAAGGGTCTGCCCCGCGTCCATCCGCTCCACCATCAACTTGGTCTTGACGAAGGTTAACGGACAAACCTGCGAGGTGATGTCGAGAAACAAGTCTGCGGAGATTTTTTCGGTCACCGATTCCTCTTTGTTCCAAAGGATGGATATTGCACGATGCAGAAAACCTCTTTATATGGTGAGGTACGAATGCCGCGGAGCAAGCTTACATGAGCAACGGGTCCCCTTCCAACGCGCTGTTGTCTCTGACCACGGAGATCGTGGCGGCGCATGTCTCCAACAATACAGTCGCACTGACCGATCTTCCGACTCTGATCGAGCAGGTCTACAAGTCGCTGGCCAACGTCGGCACCGAACCGGTGGTGGCGGAGGAGCGGCCGCAGCCTGCGGTGCCGATCAAGAAGTCGGTCACGCCGGACTATATTGTGTGCCTGGAAGACGGCAAGAAGCTGAAGATGCTGAAGCGCCATCTCAAGACGGCGTACAATATGACTCCAGAAGAATATCGTGACCGCTGGGGCCTGCCGACCGACTACCCGATGGTCGCGCCGAACTATGCCCGCCAGCGCAGCTCGCTGGCCAAGCAGATCGGTCTCGGCACCCGCGCCCGCCGCGGCGTCTGAGGAATGGGGTTCCCGCAGGGCGGACTGGCGCCGTGACGGCGCCGCCGCCCGTTCCTGCCTCTATACCCTTCCAGTCCGCCTTCGCTGCGGAAGGCTTGCGTCCAGGTTCATACGGACGCCGCCGCAATCCCCGGCGCTCCAAAATCCATACGGAAAAATTCACGCAGGCCGGTCAACCACCGGCCGGGGGCGCCGGCTGACCGCACCCCGGCATGTCGGCTACGATGTCGGTTGACCGGCAACCGGCGGATCGTGTTATGCCTTGTGGTGCGCGCGACTCTGTCGTCCCGACCCGGCCGCCGGACCTGGCCGCCGTGACCCGGCGGTGGCAGTTGGGCGTGGCGCCTGTACCATCGTCCCGAACCATCGCAGCGGACCGTCGACATGGCTGATGCAAGCTTGGACCAGCCGGGCCTGACCCGGACGAGCCCGGAGCGGCGCGAGGCGTCCGCACCCGATGCCCCCGGTGTGATCGGGTCCGGTGGCGAAAGGCTGGCGGACGGCATTCGCCTGGGCACGCTGGAGGTGCGGCTGGCCCGCTCGGCCGAGGAGATCGATTGGGCGCAGGCCCTGCGCTACCGGGTCTTCTATGAGGAGATGGCGGCGGTCCCCACTCCGGCGATGCAGGCCCAGGGCCGCGATTTCGATGATTACGACGGCGTTGCCGACCATCTGCTGGTCATTGACCATGCCCGTGGCAACGGCCCCGAGATGGTGGTCGGAACCTACCGCCTGATCCGCCGTCCCGCCGCCGAGAAGGTCGGCCGCTTCTATTCCAGCGACGAATACGACATCGGCCGTCTCGCCAGCTATCCGGGCGAGGTGCTGGAGCTGGGGCGGTCCTGCGTCGACGCCGGCTATCGTTCGCGTGGCAGCATGCAGCTGCTGTGGCAGGGCATCGCCGCCTATGTGTTCCAGCACGACATCGCCCTGATGTTCGGCTGCGCCAGCCTGCCCGGCACCGATCCGGACGCGCTGGCGGAACCGCTGTCCTACCTCTACCACCATCATCTGGCTCCGGCGGAGCTGCGGGCGACCGCGCTGCCGGAACGCTTCGTCTCGCTGGACCGCATGCCGAAGGACCGCATCGATCCAAGGCGGGCGCTGAACATCCTGCCGCCGCTGATCAAGGGCTATCTGCGGCTGGGCGGCTTCATCGGCGACGGTGCCGTGATCGATCACCAGTTCAACACCACCGATGTCTGCATCGTGGTGAAGAGCGATCTGATCACCGACAAATATGCCAAGCATTACGAACGTCGCAGCCGCGACAGCCAAGCCGGCTGAGGCGACCATGACCCGCACTGCCCGCGCCCTGGGCTCCTCCGGCCGCGGCGCCCTGCGTCTGACGATCTATCTGCTGTGGACGCTGCTGCTGATCCCGCTGCAGGCCCTGGCGGTGACGCGCGACTGGCGGCTGTGCCGCACCCTGCCCGCCTTCTATCACCGTGTCTGCGCCCGGCTGATGGGGCTGGACGTGGTGGTGCGCGGCCAGCGGGTGGCCGACGGGCCGGTGCTGTTCGTGTCCAACCATTCCTCCTACCTGGACATCACGGTGCTGGGCTCGCAGATTCCCGGCTCCTTCGTCGCCAAGTCAGAGGTCGGGTCCTGGCCCTTCTTCGGCCTGCTGGCCCGGCTTCAGCGCACGGTGTTCGTGGAGCGCAAGGCGCGCGCCTCGGTCGACAAGCAGCGCGACGACATCGGCAGCCGTCTGGATGCCGGCGACAGCCTGATCCTGTTTCCGGAGGGCACCTCCAGCGACGGCAACCGCACCCTGCCCTTCAAGACCGCCCTGTTCGCCGTCGCCGCCCGCCGCATCGACGGCCGTCCGCTGACGGTCCAGCCGGTCAGCGTCGCCGCCACCCGGCTGGACGGCATTCCGATGGGCTTCGCCTTCCGTCCCTTCTATGCCTGGTACGGCGACATGGATCTGGCGCCGCACCTGTGGCAGGCCTTCCGCCTGGGCGGCATGACGGTGGAGGTGGAGTTCCACCCGCCGGTCACCATCGACGGCTTCAGCAGCCGCAAGGCGTTGGCCGAGCATTGCCAGCGCGTGATCGCCGACGGCGTCGCCCGCGCCATTTCCGGCCGTCCCGCCGCCCCTGCACCAGCGGTGGACGCCGCGTTGGCGGCCACCGTTCCCACCGCCGCGAGTGCTTGATTCCGCTCTTGTATCCACCGCGGCAGTCGCCTATAAACAGCGGGCGCGCGGGTGTAGCTCAATGGTAGAGCAGAAGCTTCCCAAGCTTACGACGAGGGTTCGATTCCCTTCACCCGCTCCAAACGTCATGCCGGCTGCATGGCATCCAGCTCTGCGCTGATAGCCGTAAAAGAACTTTCAAAATTTGGAAATCCAGAGACGAGCGGTTCGCACCGATGGGTGCGGATGGGCGCTCTCTTTTGCGTTGGCGGTTCACCGATGGCGCGATTGCTCAAGAAGCCCTGATCTCTGAAGCTTGGCGGCACTGTCCGTCATCCAGAGGGGGAAACGCCGATGCCGCCGATCGAAAGAGCCCGCAGGCTGAGCCGTTCCCTTCAGGCGCGTTTCCGCATCGACCTGTTCTCCGCCCTGGTGGAGCGCGAGTTCGAACGGCGTCTGGCCGATGCCATCCTGGAGGCCGAACGCGAGGCCTATCGGCGCGGGCGTGAAGAGGCGCAGGCGGGGCTGGCTGCCGGTGCGGTCAGTCCATCTCCGCGGCCGGAAGCGGCGGTGCGGCCGGACGGCCCGCCCATGACCATGTAAGGCCGGCGCGCTCGGCGCAGGCATAATGCCAGGGGCTCTGGTCGCCATGACCGGCCCAATGCGGATCGCCGGCGCGGATGGGCCGGCCGCAGGAACAGCATAACGGGCCGCTGCGGGCGGCTCGGACACCATGGGTGCGCGATGCGCCGGTCTTGGGCGACTTCGGCTTCGGTTCCCAGCCCAATGAGGCGGGATGCCGTCCATACTGCGCCATGATGGTTCCCCCAGTTTTCCCAGATTGCGGATGATCCCCCGATCCCGGTCCGGCCCGCACCATTGAAGACATGCCGATAACGATGCTGCCGTGACGGGGCGAGAATGCCGTCCGACGCCGCTGTTGCCAACGGCAAGGATGGACAGGATCCAACCCGAAATCGCTGGGGTCGGGCCTGTCCAATCTTTCAAAACCATTTCCATCATAGGGTATTCGAACGGAGAACACGAAATAATCACCCGTACATTCGGCGCCATCCACATCATTGTACCGTCCAACTTTCGGGGGATTCCCACCAGTCATCTTTTCGTCTGTTTCCGGTCACATCGATATTCATACCTCGTTAACGAGCCGGGACTAGCGTCCACAGCCTTCGCTGCACTGCGGCATTTTCTTTATGCGAAGGCGTTCCATGACGGCATTTCTGCTGGATTATCTTCCGGCCTTTACGGGGCACTCTTTTACTCTTTCGCCGGTTGCGGCGACCGGCATTGCCGGGCTGTCCGCCGCCACCCTGTCGACGCTGCTCGGCAGCCGGCGGGCGATCCTGCTGACGCAGGCGACGGCCTCCTCCCTCTTTCTGATTCATTTCCTGCTGCTGGGCGCCCAGACCGGCATGCTGATATGCGGGCTGGGGTTGATCCAGATGGCGGTGCGCGTCCAACGACAGCCCTGCCGGGTGCTCGGCCTTCTTTATGCGCTGACCGTGCCGGCGGCGCTGGCGGTGGCGGCGTTGAGCTGGCAGGGGCCGATGTCGGCGCTGTCGGTCACCGGCTTCCTGCTGGCGACGCTCGGCCGCTGGCAGAGCGCGGTCGGCCCCATGCGGCTGTGCTTCATCCTGGCGACGCTCGTGGGGTCGGGACACAATCTGCTGGCTGGATCGGTCTTCGGACTGGTGTCCGACGCCATGGGCCTCACCGGCCACTGCGTCAGCCTGTGGCGGTCCGGAACGGTCCGCCGCCGGTCTGTCGCTGTCGGGTTGCTCCCGCCGGAGGGTGGGAACATTCAGCCCCACGGCAGGGTTGTGGCAGCGTAGGGGACGCATGGGAGGACCTGCCGCCATGGAAAAGGACGAGATCGTCGATACGCTGAACGAACTGATCCGCATCGTCGAGGACAGTCACGAAGGCTACCGGCAGGCCGCCGAATCCGCCGAAGACGAGGATTTGAAGGCCCTGTTCAACGATCTCGCCGCCCAACGCGGCGCCATCGTGCGCGAAATCCAGCGGCTGGTCGCCGAACAGGGCGGAGCGCCGGACATGGGCGGCACCATGCTGGGTGGGGCCCACCGCTTCTTTCTGGAACTGAAATCGGCCGTGCTCGGCCATGACCGTGCCGCCATCATCACCGAGGTCGAGCGTGGCGAGAGCGAATGTCTGCGCCGCTATGACGAGGCGATGGCGAAGGAACTTCCCCTGCCCATCACCGCGGTGATCGCCCAACATCTGGACCGTATCCGTGTCGACCGTGACCGCATGGCGGCTCTGCGTGGGGTGGTGGCGTGATGGTGCGTCGCAGCATTGCGGGTGTGGAAAAGCGGGCGTAGGCTTTTTGCAGTGGCTGCAACGCCTGGCACGGCCGAAAGGGTGTGGCGTGCAGCCCCTGCCGATCATCCGGCTCCGGTGGCCGGATGTCCACTCCGTTTGGACATGGATTGATGAACAGCGACAAAGCGAAGAACGCAGACCCGGTTGGCAACGATCTGGTGACGAAGGGGGCTTTCGCCCTGTACCGCGCCGAGAACGCCCACCGTGTGTCCGAATTCGAGAAGTCCCAGAATGCCGAGGCGGCCATCGCCGCCGATTTCGACGCCTACCGCACCCGTTATCTGCGGAAATTCAAGGATATCTTCGACAGCCTGTCCGAACAGGGTCTGACCGTCACCCGCGCGGTGTGACCGTCGTGGAGCCGGCGCCCGGTCCGGACCGGGCCGGCGCCTGCCTTCCTGATCCTGTCTTTTCCGATCCGTCCTCCCTGCGGCATGCCGTCCGCGTCGGCGGATTGGAAGCGGATCGGGGTTTGAAACGAATGGGAAAGCCGCGGGGCCGCCGCTATACTGGACGGCATGGCCCGTATGCTGTTCCTCCGCGACATCGATGCCGACGTGCAACTGCGCTGCCGCGCCTGCGGGCATGGCGGCGTGCTGCCCCGTGCCATGCTGGAGCGGCGCTTCGGCCCCAATTACCCGGTGCTGTCGATCGCGCCGCATTACCGCTGCTCGCGTTGCGACTCCCGCGATATCGAAAGCCGGCCGATCCTGGCTGTCCCGCAGGATGTGGTCCCGGCCTCCACGACTGACGAACCGTCCTTCGATGCGCCGCTTGCGGCGCTGAATGGGCTGCTCGCGTCCCTGCGCGATGACGACGGTGCGGACAGGAAGACCGCGGACACCGAACCGCCTGCTCCTCCGCCCCCCTCTCCCCCCGCTCCCGCATCTGTCCGCGGCAAGCCGGTGTCGGAGCTTCCGCTGTCCGACCTTGTGGCCGACGGTCCGGGAGACGGCGCGGCCGAACCGTTGTGGGAGCCGGTTTCGCTCGCCGACATGGCGGCCCGGCTTGGCCGCACCCCGCCGCCCGACGATTGGGATGAGCCCGACGATTGGGATGATGAGACGCCTGTCGGCGGATCCAGAGCCCCGGCCAACGACGAGCGGCCGGAACCGGCCCGTGTCGATGCCTCCGAAGATGGCGACAGCGAAGACGGTGATGACGAGACGCTGATGGCGATGCGCCAGCTTCTGGCGCAGGCCTATGGCTCCGATGACGATCTGGATGGCGAGGACGACCGGTACGGTGGTGCACCGAAGCCCGCTGCCGGTCACGCTCCGAGCTTTGCCGATCGTCACGCGTCCATTGACGATTTTGCCGACTCCGACTCCGACCCCGGCGATGGCGAGGAGGAACCGCCGGCCTTCACGCACAAGGTCCTGGTGCGCAGGGATTTCGAAGACGACTGGGGTGATGGCGACGCCGATGCCGGGACCGATCCCTGGCGGGCGGAGTCCGGGGATGACGATCTTGATGACGATCCCGAGGATGGGTTCGACGACAGGGAGCCGGACGGCGAGGAACCGTCGGAGGAAGAGATTCTGTCCTTCGCCATCCGCGACCCGGAAAAGCCCGTCCCGGCCGGCCGCCCGGCCAAGCCTGCGCCGCCACCGGCCGCCGAACCGCTCGACTTCGATCAGCATCGCGCCGAACGCCGCGCCCAGCGCCCGCCCCCACCGCCGGAGGACGAGGAAGGCTTCGACCGTACCCTCGCCGCCCTGCGGTCGATGATCGAGGATGCGGCGAACGAACCGGCGGAGGAGGACGCTCCGTCCCCGCTGCCTTTGTCCCCGCCACCCAAGACTGCGCGCAGCACGGGCCGGACAGCCGGCCAGACAGCCAACAGTTCGGCGGCGAAGTCTGTGGACAAGCCTGCCCGCCGCGGGGAAGAGGGCGATCCGACACCTGGCTGGGATGAGGACGAGTGGTCCCTGCCGGCCGGTTGGGGTGAGTCCGACCCGGCGCCGGAGTCTGACGCCCCCGAGGCAGCCCCTGAGCCGGACCCGGCACCCACCGGGCGCCGCTCCGCCCAGGAACGCGAGATCGAGGAGGCGATGAAGGCCCTGCGCGGGCTGATCGAGGACGAGGCGCAGCCGGACCCGCCGGCGTCCCAACCTCCGCCGCCCCAGCCGAAACCCCGTGCCGGCAAGCCGCGCCCGTCCCGTGGCGGACCTGCCGGACCGGATACTCTGCCGCCGGCCGCTCAGTCGGAGGAGGCTAAGCCCGGCAGCGAGCCGACACCGCTCAGCAAGACCATTGCCGCCTTGCGCGGCATGCTGGAACTGGACGGCCGCCGCAAGCGCTGACGGCCTGCCCCTCCAGCCGGAGGCCGCTCACCTGCGCAGGCGTTTTTCCTGCATGATCTCCAGCTGCAGCTGCTGAATTTCCGTCAGCCGCTGCCACTGGCGCTGGATCAGATAGTCCATCTTCTCGTGCAGGTGCCGGATTTCCAGCTCGGCCTTCAGATTGACGCGATAGTCGTTTTCCGAGCGCAGCCGGTCCTTCGCCTCCTGCCGCTTCTGGCTCATCATGATGACCGGCGCCTGGATGGCGGCAAGGCACGACAGCAGCAGGTTCAGCAGGATGAAGGGGTAGGGATCGAAGGCCCTGGCATCGCCCTCGATGATGTTGATCAGCATCCACACGCCCAGGAAGAAGGCGAAGGAGATCAGGAAGGCCCAACTGCCGCCGAAGCTGGCCAGCCCGTCCGACAGCCGTTCGCCCAGCGTGCGGTGGTCGTCGTACTCCTCCTCCGGGTTCTCGGCCAGCGTCTCGTGCCGGGCAAGGCTTTCGGCGACCTCGCGGTCCAGCTCGCTGAGTTCGCCATGCTCCTCCTTCAGCAGCTCCGCGACATAGAGCGAGCGGTAGCGCGCCAACTCCTGCCGGCTGATCTGCGCGTCCGCTTCCAGATGCGGGTGGTCGTGGCGGATGCGGTCGGCCAGGCTGGGGCGCAGCGCGTCCAGCGCGATCAGGTCGCGCTTCGGCCGGCGCTTGCCGCTGATGGCGCAGGGCTGCCGCTTCGATGCCAGCGTTCCGCCGCCGTCCTCGTGGTCGGCGGCATCCTGTTCGGCAGCATCGTGCTCGGTTGACGGGGAGGTCGGCTCCGCGGACTCGTCACCGTCCTGCGGTGGAAACTGATGATCGGACATGATGTCGCCCTCCCTGGCATGCGCACTCCGGCGCGGGCGACTTTATGCCTGATTCATTTGACAATCCGGTTAAATCACCGAAAGGCGAAGGCAGCAGGTAAGGAAGCGGGCACCTTGCACAGGCTGGAAACCATCGTCGCCGCCCCCTGCATCGGCTGTCCACCGGCCGGTTTCGGATGAATTCCGGTTCATCTTGGCCCTGGACGGACAGGACTGAACGGAAAAGGGGCCGCCTTGCGGCAGCCCCTATCCTTACCTGCGGACCGCTCGGGCCGGTCAGCCGATGCGCCAGACGTCCGGGATGCTTTCCAGCCGCTTCAGGACGGCGACGCGCTGCTGCTCGATCTCCTCGGGCAGGCGGTCGCCGAAGCGGTTGAACAGTTCCTCCTGGTCCTTGGCCTCGGCCTCGGCCTCCTTGCGGTCGATGTCCATGATCTTGGCGAACTTGTCGGCCGGGAAGTTCAGGCCGGACCAGTTCAGATCCTGGTAGCGCGGGGAATAGCCGAAGGGCGATTCCGCCACGTCGGTGGCGCGGCCGCGGACGCGGTCGACGATCCACTTCAGCACGCGCATGTTGTCGCCGAAGCCGGGCCAGACGAACTTGCCGTTCTCGTCCTTGCGGAACCAGTTGACGCGGTAGATGCGCGGCAGGCTTTCGACCTTGCCTTCCATCGACAGCCAGTGGTTCCAGTAATCGGCCATGTTGTAGCCGCAGAAGGGCAGCATGGCGAACGGATCGCGGCGGATGGCGGCCTGGCCTACGGCGGCGGCGGTGGCCTCCGAGCCCATGGTCGCCGCCCAATAGACGCCTTCGCGCCAGTTGTAGGCCTCGAACACCAGCGGGAAGGTCTTCGACAGGCGGCCGCCGAAGATGAAGGCGCTGATCGGAACGCCGGCCGGATCCTCCCAGGCCGGGTCGATCGACGGGCACTGGGCGGCCGGCGCGGTGAAGCGGCTGTTCGGGTGGGCGGCCGGCCGGCCGGAACCCGGCGTCCAGTCCTTGCCCTGCCAGTCGATCAGGTGGGCCGGAGCCTCGTCGGTCAGGCCTTCCCACCACACGTCGCCGTCGTCGGTCAGCGCGACGTTGGTGAAGATGACGTTGTGGTCCAGCGTCTTCAGCGCGTTCGGGTTCGACTTCACGCTGGTGCCGGGGGCGACGCCGAAGAAGCCGGCCTCCGGGTTGATGGCGCGCAGCGTGCCGTCGGGCTGCGGCTTGATCCAGGCGATGTCGTCACCGATGGTGCGGACCTTCCAGCCCTCGAACTCCTTCGGCGGGACTAGCATGGCGAAGTTCGTCTTGCCGCAGGCCGACGGGAAGGCGGCGCCGACATAGGTCTTCTCGCCGGCCGGGCTTTCCACGCCCAGGATCAGCATGTGCTCGGCCAGCCAGCCCTGCTCGCGGCCCATGGCGGACGCGATGCGCAGCGCGAAGCACTTCTTGCCGAGCAGCGCGTTGCCGCCATAGCCGGAGCCGAAGGAGACGATGCGGTGCTCCTCCGGGAAATGGACGATGTACTTGTTGTCGGCGTTGCAGGGCCAGGCCACGTCCTGCTGGCCGGGCTCCAGCGGGGCGCCGATGGAGTGCAGGCAGGGGACGAAGTCGCCGTCGCCCAGGATGTCCAGCACCTTCTGGCCCATGCGGGTCATCATCCGCATGTTGACCGCGACATAGGGGCTGTCGGAGAGCTGCACGCCGATGTGCGCGATGTCGGAGCCCAGCGGACCCATGCTGAACGGCACCACATACAGGGTGCGGCCGCGCATGCAGCCTTCGAACAGGCCGTCCAGCTTGGCCTTCATCTCGGCCGGGTCCATCCAGTTGTTGGTCGGACCGGCCTCCTCGCGGGTGCGCGAGCAGATGTAGGTGCTGTCCTCGACACGGGCGACGTCGCCCGGATCGGAGCGGCACAGGAAGGAGTTGCGGCGCTTGGCCTCGTTCAGGCGGATGAAGGTGCCGGCTTCGACCATCTCGTTGCAGAGACGGTCATATTCCTCCTGCGAGCCGTCGCACCAGTGAACGCGCTCCGGCTTGCATTTCAGGGCGATCTCCTCGACCCAGGCCAGGAGCTTCTTGTTCCGCGTCCGCGTGTTACCAGTCATATCGTCCCTCTCGAAGGCTGGGCCGGTATCCTTGCGCCGGGCACGCCCCTGGGTGGGGGGCCTGCGGCCGGTCCGGCCGTTCTTTCGTCCGTTGTCGTGTCAGGTGGATGGCATCCGCCGCGTCAGCGGCGTGCCGGTCCGAACAGGCGGCCGGGCTGGAAACCCGCCGCGATGCGCAGCACCGGCTGGGTGCGGCGACGATACGGGGCAAAAGGCGGTCCTGAGGCGACAGGTCTGGGGGCCAATGGCCCGGACAGGAAACGGGTCGATCCGTTATGGTCCACTGAAGTGTTCTCCTGGTTGCGCGTGCCCGCGCGCCGCGTTCTTGTTTTTGGTGCGGCGCCCGGTGGTGTCGAAGCGACCTCTCGGCTGGTCGTTCAGGCTGACGGTTGGCAGGCTGACGGTTGGCTTCTCGCCTCTCTCGTTTTCGTTTTTCGCTGACCGTTCTTTTTGTTCTTGTTGATCTGTTTCCTGTTCTGATCGGCGTCGGGGGCTGTCAGGGGCCTCCACCGCCGTCCGGTCGGGTTCCAGCCGTTTTTGTCCCGGATGTCGGTCCTCCGGGTTGTCCCGACCCGTCCGGCGGCCGGATCAAGGTGTCCAGCATCAGTTTAGCCGATTCGGGGTCGTGGATTCTCTGTTCAAAATCGACGCGGGCGACGTACCCCCCGCGTCGCAGGTCGCATCCCTCCGGGTCGATGCCGGTCAGGTTCCAGCTGTCGCTATCGCCGTCCGTGGCGGGCGCCAGCCGGGGGCCGTACCCCTTGCCGTTCAGGCGGTCGAGCAGCGCCGCCTCGCCCGCCGCCAAGGCGGGGGCCGGAGCGGGAAGGTCCAGTTCCACGGCGGACAGCCAGTGGATACGGCCGAAGCCGGCGACCAGATGGGCGCGCTCCACCGCCACGCGGTAGATCGCGAAGTCGCCGAAGCCGGCATAGAAGGCGGCGTCGGGATGGCGGCGCAGGTAGCGCTCACGGTGCAGGGGATCGTCCGACCGCTCCGCCCGGCCCAGCACCGACAGGCGGGCGCCGGTCAGCGGCTGCGCCAGCCCGGCGGTGCCGTCGAACAGCAGCCCGACCCGGCCATCGGCCAGCAGGTTGCGGGTGTGGTCGGCGAGCGTGGAGAGCAGCAGCAGCGGGCTGCCGTCATGATCGAACGCCACCAGCACCAGCGAGGGGTAGGGCCAGCCGGCGGCATCCGCCACCGTTGCGGCACCCTCATCGGCCGGCCGCTGTGCAGTCGCCAGGGCCGCGCGGTCGCAGGCGCGCATCAGGCGTCTGGCGCGCAAGGGCGGAGCCATGGTCGCCGGAGCCGGGTTGGCCGTATCCGGGCCGTTCCGGTCGATGCCCGGCGGCATCGCGCCCTCCTTGCCGTCCGGAGTGGCTCCGGCCGGAGAGGACGCGGGAAGGGCGTTCGAAAAACTCATTCCAAAACGAGTGCGTTCTCCCGCGCGGCACCGTTGTTCGGCGCCGCATTGCCGCCATATTGGACCATACAAATGCTGGGGGAAAAGAGAAAACTGCCGCTGGTACCTGGACTCTGGCATAAAGTATTGGAATGACCACTCGTCCTATGCCTGATGTTTCCGCTAACATTACCGGGTTCCCGCCGCTCGTCCGTTCCGAACTGCCCGCAACCTGTCCCCGCCCCCGCTTCGATAGGATCTGTTACGACCATGGCCCACACCGTCGCCCTGGTGGATGACGACCGCAACATCCTGGCCTCGGTCTCCATCGCCCTGGAGGCCGAGGGGTTCGACGTGCGCACCTACACCGACGGCGCCGAGGCGCTGCGCGGGTTGAGCCAGCGCCCGCCCGACCTCGCCGTGCTCGACATCAAGATGCCGCGCATGGACGGCATGGAGTTGCTGCAACGCCTGCGTCAGACCAGCCAGATGCCCGTCATCTTCCTGACCAGCAAGGACGACGAGCTGGACGAGCTGATGGGCCTGCGCATGGGCGCGGACGACTACATCAAGAAGCCCTTCTCGCAGCGCCTGCTGATCGAGCGCATCCGGGCTCTGCTGCGGCGCGAGGCCCTGCGCGGCGAAACCGTCGACGCCGACCCCGGCCAGATCATCACCCGCGGCCCGCTGCTGCTGGACGGCGCCCGCCATGCCTGCAGCTGGAAGGGCCAGCCGATCGACCTGACCGTGACGGAGTTCCTGCTGGTCCGCGCTCTGGCCCAGCGGCCGGGCCATGTGAAGAACCGCGACCAGCTGATGGACGCCGCCTATGGCGAGCATGTCTATGTCGACGACCGTACCATCGACAGCCACATCAAGCGGCTGCGCAAGAAGTTCAAGGCCGTCGACCCCGACTTCTCGCAGATCGAAACCCTGTATGGCGTCGGCTACCGGTACAAGGAATAACGCGGTGTCCACATTGGGCAGGGGGGGAAAGAAGCGGCGGGTGTCGCCGCTGACCCTGCGCATCCTTGCGGTGAACGTGCTGGCGCTGGCGCTGCTGATGGCCGGCCTGCTCTATCTCGGCCGCTATCAGGACCGGCTGATCCAGGCCGAGACGGAGGCGCTGGCGACCGAGGCGCGCATCTTCGCCTCCGCACTCGGCGAAGGGGCGGTGAACCGCATCCTGACCGCTCCCTCCCCTACCGGCGACGAGAGCGGCGAGCGGTTCGAGCTGGCGCCCGAACTGGCCCGGCCGATGATCCGCCGGCTGGCGGAGGCGACCGCGACGCGCACCCGCCTCTATGACATCGACGCGCACATGCTGTCCGACAGCCGGGTGCTGGTGGGCTCGCAGGGTCGCATCGAAATCCGCGAGCTGCCCACCCCGCCGTCCGGTGATCCGGTCAGCCGCGCGATCAACGACCTCTACACCCGCCTGATCGACGTGGTTCCCAGCCGCGAAGGGCTGCCGGCCTACCGCGAGCAGCCGGGCCAGCCCAACCCGGACGTGGAGCGCGCGCTCGGCGGCGAGACGGCGGCCACCGTCTGGCGCGTCGACGGCGCCGGCGGCGACCCGGAACTGCTGCTGACTGTGGCGGTGCCGGTCCAGCGTTACCGCGAGGTGCTGGGCGCGGTGCTGCTGACCCGCGGCGGCGGCGAGATCGACCGCGCCATCCGCTCCGTCCGCTTCGACATCCTGCGGGTGTTCGCGGTAGCGCTGCTGGTGACGGTGGGGCTGTCCTTCTATCTGGCCGGTACCATCGCCCGGCCGATCCGCCGGCTGGCCCAGGCCGCCGACCGGCTGCGCACCAGCCACGGGCGCCATGCCGGGATCCCCGACCTGACCCACCGCGGCGACGAGATCGGCGAGCTGTCCGGCGTGCTGCGCGAGATGACCGACGCGCTGTGGACGCGGATGGACGCCATCGAACGCTTCGCCGCCGACGTCGCCCACGAGATCAAGAACCCGCTGACCTCGCTGCGCAGCGCGGTGGAGACGGCGGGCCGCGTCAGCGATCCGCGCCACCGCGACCGGCTGATGGCGATCATCGCCGACGACGTGCAGCGGCTGGACCGGCTGATCAGCGACATCTCCAACGCCTCCCGCCTGGATGCCGAACTGTCGCGGGCGGAGCCTGAACCGGTGGATATCGGGCTGCTGCTGACCATGCTGGCCGAACTGCGCCAGACGGTTGCCGCAACCATGGACGAGCGGGTGGCGGCGGGCGATGGGGGCGGTGGCGGGACCGGGGGCGATGGTGGGGGGCCGCTGCCGCCGCGCGTCGTGGTCGAGGTGCCGGCCGGCGAGCGGCTGGTGGTGCCGGGGCTGGAGGGACGTCTGACCCAGGTGTTCCAGAACCTGATCGACAACGCCCTGTCTTTCTCGCCGCCCGGCGGCACGGTGCGGCTGACCGCCCGGCGCAGCGGCCGCAGCGTCAGGATCGTGGTGTCCGACCAGGGACCGGGCATTCCCGACGGCAAGGAGGAGGCGATCTTCGACCGCTTCTATACCGAACGTCCGGCGGGCGAGAAGTTCGGAACCCACTCCGGTCTCGGTCTATCGATCGTGAAGCAGATAGTCAGTGCACACAATGGTTCTGTATTTGCGCAAAATCGTCAGGTATCGGACGGGAATATCGAGGGTGCCGACTTCGTGGTGACTCTGCCTTTGCTATGAGAAACTCTGCGGAATTTCATACGTCCATCTCACTCTCGGCTAGACAAGCCGTGTACAAGCATCGATCATGCTCTTGGTCGTTCTCGCTTGTCGGCTGCTGGGGCGGATGGACCATATCGGTCCGGTTGTTTGTGCCCGCGTCATAAGGCAACGGGAGGGTGGCCGTACCCCGGAACAAAGATGTGGGGTTGCCATGCCTGAGTGCGTTCCGCCCGACTCCTCCGTGCATATCCTGTCTCCGGCTGCTCGCCGTTCCGCCGCCATCGGCGCCGCTTCGGGCGACGTCGTCGACCTGCGCCGCTACCGTCTGGCCCGCCTGATCCGCGATGCCGGCCGGCAGCAGGGGGAACTGGCAAGGCTGATGCGGGAGTCCGCGCATGAGCGGACCCAGCTGGCCGAGGCACTCCAGGGGGCGCAACGCCACCTCGCCAGCATCGCCGACAGCTACAAGGTTCTGCTGGTTCGGCTGAAGCGGGAGAAGGACTTCCGCGACGCCTGCCAGGAGGCGGCGGAGCTGGAGGATCTGGACGAGATGATCCGGCGCCGCGACGCGCTTGCCCTGGAGCTGGAGGCGATCCGCCGTACCCCGCGTGGTGCTGCCGGCGCCTGAGGGGCTCCACCGCCGGAAGACGCGCGCCGTCATCATTCGTAACACCACCATCCGCACCGCCGTTATCCGCACCGAAAGAACGGTCGGAAGCGGATGGGGGATCCCGGACAGGTTTCCCCGCCTGACCTTGTGGGACACCGTTCCGTTTCCATTGACAGAACCAGCGCCACGTCTCACCTTCGCCAGACTATGGTGACGATTCACGGCACCTGCGTCTTGCTCTCCGGAATCGGCGTGCTGCTGCGTGGAGAGTCCGGACGGGGAAAATCGGATTTGGCCTTGCGACTGATCGACGGCGGCGCCCTGCTGGTCGCGGATGACCGGGTGGCGCTGCATTGCGAATCCGGTCGCCTGACCGCCTCTCCCCCGCCCACCCTGGCCGGGCTGCTGGAGGTGCGGGGCGTCGGCATTCTCCCCGTTCCGTCCGCCGGGTCCGCGCCCGTCGGCCTTGTCGTCGATCTGCTTGCGCGTGACGAGGTGGACCGCCTGCCGGAAGCGGAGACCGACACGCTGATGGGCGTCGCCCTGCCCCGTCTGGGCCTGCACGCCTTCGATGCTTCCACCCCCGCCAAGATCCGCCTTGCCGCCGCCAGCCTGTGCTGCGGCCGGCTCGACCGGGTGCCCGTCAGCCTGTCGGCCCAGGCGAATTTGACTCAATCAAATTTGACTCAGCCGAACCCGGTCGCGCCATGAAACCTCCCGATTCCCTGTCTGCCGACCTGCCGTCCGAGCCTGCCAATCCCGCCACCCGCGGGCGCATCGTGCTGGTCACCGGCATGTCGGGGGCCGGCATGTCGGTGGCGCTGAAGGCGCTGGAGGATCTGGGCTACGAGGCGGTGGACAATCTGCGCTTGTCGCTGGTGCCCGCCCTGATCCGGCAGGCCGACCCGAAACGCCGGCCGCTCGCCCTGGTGATCGACAGCCGCACCCGCGACTTTTCCGCCCAGAACTTCCTGGACGAGTTGGAGCAGTTGCGGCGCGACGGCGAACTGGACGTCAGCCTGGTCTTCCTGGAGTGCGGCGACGAGGTGCTGCAACGCCGTTTCACCGAGACGCGCCGCCGTCACCCGCTGGCGGAGGACCGCACGGTGCCCGACGGCATCCAGCGCGAGCGCGCCCTGCTCTTCCCGCTGAAGGAAGAAGCCGACGTCACCATCGACACAACGCAACTGTCCATTCACGATTTGCGGCGCATCCTGTCCGGGCATTTCCGGCGTGACGCCCAGGCAGCCCTGCAGGTGTTCGTGACCTCCTTCTCCTTCCGTCAGGGTCTTCCGCGCGAAGCCGATCTGGTCTTCGACGTGCGGTTCCTGACCAACCCGCATTACGATCCGGAGCTTCGTCCGCTGACCGGCCTGAACCCGGCCGTCGCCGCGCGGGTGGAGAGCGATCCCGACTTCCCCGCCTTCTTCCGGAACCTGACGGATCTGCTGCGCCCCCTGCTGCCCCGCTACAACCAGGAAGGCAAGAGCTACCTGACCATCGCCATCGGCTGCACCGGCGGCAAGCACCGGTCGGTCTTCATCGCCGAACGGCTGGCCGCGTGGCTGAAGGAGCAGCGGCTGCGGGTCAATCTGAGCCACCGCGAACTGGAACGGCTGGGCCTGCGCACCGCCGGGGGCGGCCCGGCCAACAACCAGCAGGCCAATCCTCAGGCCAACCATCCGGGATGATGCAAATTGCGCCTTGACGACCATGCGTCCAACCAACGATCCAGATGCGATGAGTGCCGGTGCCCCGCGGTGGCGGCGTTCGCGCAGGTCTCCGGGGAGGACCCAACCTTGAAGGATGTCCCATGATCGGTATGGTTCTTGTCACCCACGGGCGGCTGGCCGAGGAATTCATCGCCGCGCTGTTCCACGTGGTGGGCGAACAGCAGCAGGTGCGCGCCGTGTGCATCGGCCCGGACGACGACATGGAACAGCGCCGCCAGGACATCCTGAACTCGGTGGCGGAGGTCGATGACGGATCGGGCGTGGTGGTGCTGACCGACATGTTCGGCGGCACGCCGTCCAACCTCGCCATCTCCATCATGGACAAGGCGAAGGTGGAGGTGATCGCCGGCGTCAACCTGCCGATGCTGATCAAGCTCGCCAGCGTGCGCAAGACCGAGCCGCTGGACAAATCGGTGATCGCCGCCCGCGACGCCGGGCAGAAATACATCAACGTCGCCTCCACCCTCCTGTCGGACTGACCGCCCTCGATGAGCCCCCCCGACGACACGGCATCCGCCGACGGCGAAATCCGCCGCACCGCCACCATCACCAACCAGCGCGGCCTGCATGCCCGCGCCTCGGCCAAATTCGTCAAGCTGGTCGCCACCTTCGATGCCGAGATCTCGGTGCGCCGCGGCGAATCCGTGGTATCCGGCGAGTCGATCATGGGGCTGATGATGCTGGCTGCCGGCCCCGGCACCAGTGTGGAGCTGCGCGCCAGCGGCGCCCAGGCCGATGCCGCGATGGACGCCCTCCTGGACCTGATAAACCGCAAGTTCGATGAAGAGTGACCTGCCCCCCGCCGCCCCGGCCGGCGGCTCGACCGGTGGCCCGGTATCCGGCCCCGACCGCGGCGGTTCCGGCGGCATGCCGTCGCCCGAGCCGGTGAACAGTTCGGCCAGCGCTTCGGCCAGCGGCTCCGGACGCGCCCTGCGCGGCCTGGGCGTGTCGCCCGGCATCGCCATCGGCCCGGCCCATGTCGTGGAGAGCGGTGCCGTCGCCATCCCCGAATATGCCATCGCTCCCGACGCCGTCGAGGCCGAGGTCGCCCGCTTCAACGAGGCGGCGTCCAAGGCGCGCCGCCAGATCAAGAAGCTGAAGAGCAAGGCGCTGGTGCTGCCCGACTCGGCGTCGGAGGAAATCGGTTTCCTGCTGGACGCCCACCTGTCGATGGTCACCAACTCGCGCCTGACCCGCGGGGTGGAGCATCGCATCAAGCAGGACCGCGTCAATGCCGAGGCCGCCATCCAGGCGGAGATCGCCGCCATCGCCGCCACCTTCGCCGGCATGGACGACGCCTATCTCGCCGGCCGCATCGACGATATCCGCGAGGTCGGGCGGCGGCTGACCCGCAACCTGATGAAGCAGGAATACCGGGCCTTCAGCAGCCTGCCCCCCGGCAGCATCATCCTGGCGGAGGAGCTGACCCCCGCCGACACCGCCCTGCTCGACCCGACCGTCGTCGGCGGCTTCGCCACCGTGCTGGGCGGGGCGGAAGGACATACGGCCATCCTCGCCCGCTCGCTCGGCCTGCCGGCGGTGCTGGGCGCGCCCGGCCTGCTGGCCGGCGTGCGCAACGGGGTGACGGTGATCGTCGACGGCCTGCAGGGCCGCGTGCTGATCGATCCGCCGGCCGAGGTGCTGGACGACTACGGCGAGCGCCGTGCCGCCCGCGAGCGCGAGCGCCAGGGGTTGAAGAGCCTGCGCAAGCTGCCCGCCGTCACCCGAGACGGCACCGCCGTGACGCTGATGGCGAATCTGGAGTTGCCGCGCGACCTCGATCACGCGCTGGAACACGGCGCCCAGGGCATCGGCCTGCTGCGGACCGAGTTCATGTTCATGAACCGCGACCATCTGCCCGACGAGGATGAGCAGTACGGCGTGCTGCGCACCATGATCGAGGGGATGGGCGGCCGCACCGTCACCGCCCGCACCATGGATCTGGGCGGCGAGAAGCTGGCCGGCTGGATGGCCGGGCGCTATGGCGAGCCGGCCAACCCGGCGCTGGGCCTGCGCGCCATTCGCCTCGGCCTGCGCGAACCGAAGCTGCTGGAGACGCAGCTCGCCGCCATGCTGCGGGCCGGAGCCCACGGGCCGCTGCGTATCCTGCTGCCGATGATCGCCTCGGTCACCGAGGTGCAGAAGGTGCGCGAGATGATGGGGCAGGTCGCCCGCCGGCTGCGCCGCCGCAATATTCCCATCGCCGACCCGCTGCCGCCGGTGGGGGTGATGGTGGAGGTGCCGGGTGCGGCGCTGGCCGCCGACGCGCTGGCCTATGCCGCCGACTTCTTCTCCATCGGCACCAACGACCTGACCCAGTACACGCTGGCCATCGACCGTGCCGACGAACAGGTCGCCACCCTCTACGACCCGCTCCATCCGGCGGTGCTGCGGCTGATCCAGTTCACGGTGGAGGCCGCCCTGCGCGCCCGCATCCCGGTGTCGGTCTGCGGCGAGATCGCCGGCGACCCGCGCTATACGGCGCTGCTGATGGGGTTGGGCGTGCGAGAACTGTCGATGGCGCCGCTGGCGGTTCCGGCGGTGAAGAAGCGCATCCGCTCGCTCGACCTTATGGAGGCGAGCAAGCGGGCCCGCGTCATCATGGATCAGAGCGACAGCGGCCGCATCGCCACGCTGCTGGACGACTTCAACGCCACCCTGTAGCGCCCGATCGGTGGGAGGGGGCGAAAGCCCCCCTCCTACGGCGCCTTCCGTCCCGCCATATGTCCCAGGTAGGCGACGACACGGTCGAGGTCGGCATCGCTCAGCATCGCTTGGTCGAAGCCGGGCATCTGCTGGTTGGGCCATGTCCGGACGGAGCGCGGATCCCGGACCAGAGTCTTCAGCCCGGCGGGCGTGAGATATTCTGTCGGGTTCATCGGCCGGTTCAGGTCCGGCCCCATCGTCGCGCTGCCGGCGCCATTCAGGGTGTGGCAGGCCATGCATTGGGTGATGAACACCGCCTGTCCGGCGCGGATCGCCGAGTCGGCAGGCAGACCCTGATCGACCGCCAGCTGCGGCCAGCGGCGCAGCGGATCGTCCGAGGCGACGATGCGGGCAAGCTGGTAGGGCCATTGCTCGCTGCGCACCCCCGACGCCTCCGGCCGCACCCAGACCAGATAGAAGGGACCGGCGGACATCTCCTTGCCCGGCAGCTTGGGCCAGGGCTTGTCGGCCGGCTCCACCGCCAGGAAGGCGACGGCGCCATCGGGACCGGTGCGCAGGCACAGCTCCGGTGGCAGCTGCGCGGTGAAGCCGTCCGACGCCACCCCCTCCAGCACGGTGCCCGGTGGGAAATCGCCGGTACCGAGCAGGCTGGCGAGCGGCACGGCGCGATAACTCATCGGCTGGCCATAGGAAATGTCGGCGGGAATGTCGATGGTCACCGCGTCCTGCCGGGCCAGCAGGGTGTCGCGGTCGAAGGTCCGCTCGGCCCCGGCGACGGCGATCGTCAGCGCCGGCCCGCCGGCCAACGCCGGAGGCAGCGGCAAGGCGGTGAGCAGAAGCGAAAGGGCGGCAAGCAGGCGCCCGGCCATGCGCGCGATCGACGGCTTCATCATTCCAGGTCGTCCTCTCCTTCGTCGTCATCCCATAGATCGTCGTCTCCGGGGTCGGAGCGTTGCCGGGTGGCGGAGGCCGCCTCCCGCTCAAGCCGCTCGATCTGTTCGGGATGGGTGATCTCGATCATGGGGCCATTGCGCAGCGTGATCCAGCCCCGCACGCGCACCCGCCGGCCCTCGTAGGACAGCGGGTCGATACCGGCGCGGGTGACCTCGCGCATCGCGCCACGGCCAATATGGATGGTGACGTCGCTGCGCCAGTCGGCACCGAAATCCAGCCAGGTCTCGCCGCCGCTCTTGGACACTGCCAGCACCACGCCCTCCACCAGTTGATAGCTGTCGCGGTCGCGGGAAAGCCCGTCCGCGTCGGCGGCGTCGCGCACGGCATAGACCCGGCTGCGCCACAGCCCGCGCCCGGCGTTGCGCGCGGCCTCTTCGCCGGCCAGCAGCTCCGCCGCATAGGCGCGGGCGTCGGGCCGGGTGTGGACGCGCGCCAGCCCGCGCACCAGCAGCGCCGATTGCAGCCACAACCCGTCCTCCCGCACCAGATGGGCGAGCAGAAGGCCATGGCGGTCAATTGGCGCCGGCCCATGCAGCGCGACGCGGCGGCCCAGGGCCAGATCGGCCAGCGCCGCCGTTGCCGCCTCCGCCAGCGGCCAAACCCGGCCATCGGCGGGATTGGCATGGCGCGGCGGCTTGGCAGCCTCGATCCCGGCCAGCCGGACCCGGCGTCCGTCCTCCAGTTCCAGCGTGTCGCCGTCCAGAACGGCGGCGACCCGCAGCCCGTCCGCCGACGCGGCGCCGGTCAGCAGCAGACCAGCCAGAAGCAAGACCGGCAGGCGCACAAGCGGGAGCGTGACAAGTCGCATGGGGAACGCGGTCCTTGCGGAACATCCGCCGCCGGGCGGGGTTTTGACCGGTATGCCGACCCACCTCCCCTTCCGCAAGCCCCTCCGCACCGCATTGGCCGCCATCCTGCTGGCCGCTGCCATGCCCAGTCTGGTCACCCCCGCGCCGGCAAAGGCCGGACTGCTGGACAATGTTCTGTCCGGCGGCGACGAGGCGGCGCTGGGCGCGCAGGAGCACCCGAAGATCCTGGCGCAATTCGGCGGGGCGGTGAAGGATGCCCGGCTGCAGGGCTATATCGACCAGCTCGGCCGCAAGCTCGCCTCCACCACGGCGCTGGCGCGCGAGCCCTGGACCTTCACGGTGCTGGACAGCGACGTGGTCAACGCCTTCGCCCTGCCCGGCGGCTATGTCTATGTCACCCGCGGTCTGCTGGCGCTGGCGAAGGACGAGGCGGAGGTGGCCGGCGTCCTGTCGCACGAGATCGGCCACGTCACCGCCCACCATTCGGCGCAACGCCAAAGCCGACAAGCCATCGCCGGCATCCTCGCCGCCGGGATCGGGCTGGTGTTCGGCAACGACACGCTGGCGCAGCTGGCCGGGCTGGGTGGCACCGCCGTGGTCGCCAGCTATTCCCGCGAGCAGGAGCTGGAGGCCGACCAGCTCGGCGTCGAGACGCTGCGGCGGTCTGGCTACGACCCTTTCGCCATGGCGACCTTCCTGGAAACGCTGCGCCGCGACAGCCAGTATGAGGGGCTGCGCGCGGGCAACAAGGGCGAGGGCGGCTTCGACTTCCTCGCCAGCCATCCGGCGACCGAGGAGCGGGTGCGCCGCGCCGCCGATCTCGCCCGCGCCATGCCGCAGGGCGGCGCCCGCCCGCGCGATCCTTACCTGGCGGCGGTCGACGGCATGATCTATGGCGACAGCCCGGAGAACGGCTATGTCCGCGGCCGGACCTTCGCCCACCCGCAGCTCGGCATCGCCTTCACCGTGCCGCAGGGCTATTCGCTGCTGAACGGCGCCGATCAGGTGGTCGCCAAGGGCCAGAACGGCACCGCCATGGCCTTCGACGGCGGATCGGCGGTCGGCGTCTCCGACCCCGCCGCTTTCCTGACCGGCGTGTGGGGCAAGAACGCGAATTTGTCCAACGTCGAACGCATCACCATCGGCGGCATGCCGGCGGCGACCGCTACCACGCGCGGCGAATCCGATGGCAACAGCGCCGACATCCGGCTGGTGGCGATCCGCGCGCCGGATGGGAAGATGTACCGCTTCACCTTCCTGGCGCCGGCCGGATCGCTGGCTCGTTTCGATGGCGATTTCCAGGCGGCGGCCAACAGCTTCCACCGCATGACCGCGGAGGAGGCCGCGCGGTTCCGCCCCCGCCGCGTGCAGGTGGCGACGGTGCAGCCCGGCGACAGCGTCGCCGGCCTCATTCGCCGCATGCCGCAGGAGCCCTATGCCGAAGAATTGTTCCGGATCATCAACGACCTGCCGCCCGGAACGCCATTGCCGCCCGGCCAGCGGGTGAAGGTGATTGTCGGGGACTAGCTTCTGCCGTCGGGCATGAGCAAAACGGTATGAAATCCGCGTAAGGATACAGCCCCGCGGGTTGCCGCCGGACGGATGGGCGGGTAGGCTGCCGCGCATGCCCGACACCCCTTCAGCGCGCACCCCGATTGCCCCGACCCTTCCGGCGACGGCCGTGAAGCCGGCCGGCAAGACGGCGGGAAAGCCTGCATCGAAGTCGGGGTCAAAGCCTGTCGGGCGTCGACGCCTGCGGCTGCCCATCGCCGCGGTGCTGGTGGCGGGGTTCGGGTCGCTGATGCTGGCGGCGGTCGCCAGCGTCCTGGTCCTGGGTCTGGTCAGCGCCAGCACCAACACCTTCGCCCTGCTGAACGACAAGGCCGATCTGGCGCTGGCCGGGGTGGAGGTGCGGGTCCGCCACCAGCTCGACCCGGCGCGGGAAATGGCGCGCTTCGTCGCAGGGCTGATCGAGCGCGGCGACCTGCGGGCCGGCGACAACACGGCGATGATCGACACGCTGCGCGGTGCGCTGGCAGGCGCCCCGGACGTGACCGGCCTCGCCTTCATCCGCCCGGATCTGACCGGGGTCCGCGTCGGCCGGCTGAACGGTGGGCTGGTTGCCGATCCCTTCGACATGCAGGGCGACAGCGACATCCCGCCGGAGGTGCTGGACGGCCCCAACCGCAGCGCCGCCAGTTGGGCCGATCCGCGCTGGCTGAAGGAGGCGCAGAACAGCTTCGTCACCCTCTACCAGCCGGTGCGGCGTGACGGGCGCTATCTGGGGCAGGTGGCGGTCGGCGTCTCGCTGGGCGATCTGTCGCGCTTCCTGTCGGTGCTGTATGTGGAGCAGGGGCTGAACGCTTTCGTGCTGTACGACCACAGCCATGTGTTGGCCCACCCGGCGCTGGTCGGCCGCAGCTTCGACTTCTCCGGCAAGCTGGACGGCCCACCGCTGCCGCGCATCGATCAGGTCGACGACCCGGCGCTGGCGGCGCTGTGGTCCAGCGGCGTGCCGGTCCAGTCGCTGAAGAAGCGGGTGGAGGCGCGCGGCGTGCGCGTGCTGGGCAGCGACTACATCTTCCTGACCCGCAAGATGGCGGGCTACGGCCAGCAGGACTGGATCATCGGCATCGGCTATCGCGACGGCGAGCTGAACGTCGAGATCCGCCGGCTCTACATCACCGGCGCCGTCGGCTTCGCCATCCTGCTGGTGTCGGTCGGGGTGGCGCTGCTGGTCGGGCGGCGGATCAGCCGGCAGGTGGCGCGGCTGGCCGAGGCCGCCGACCGCGTCCGCGCCTTCGAATTCCGCGCCATCCCCGACCTGCCCGACTCCCGCCTGCGCGAGATGGCGCGCGCCGCCACCGCCTTCAACGCCATGGTCGCCGGTTTGCGCTGGTTCGAGACCTATGTGCCGAAGGCGCTGGTCCTGCGCCTGATGCGCCAGCGCGAGACCGAGGGCGGGCTCGATTCGGTGCAGCGCGAGGTGACGGTGATGTTCACCGACATCCGCGGTTTCTCCCGCATGGCCGAGCATATGGCCGCCGCCGACACCGCCGCCCTGCTGAACGAGCATTTCACCCTGCTCGCCGCCTGCATCGAGGCGGAGGGCGGCACGGTGGACAAGTTCATCGGCGATTCGCTGATGGCCTTCTGGGGCGCGCCGGAGGCGCAGGAGGACCATGCCGTCCGCGCGCTACGTGCCGCGCTGGCGATCCACCACGCCATCCGCGCCGACAACCGCCGCCGCATCGCCGAGGGCCGGGCGCCGATCCATGTCCGTGTCGGCCTGCACAGCGGTCCGGTGGTGGTGGGCAACATCGGCTCCGACAGCCGGATCAACTACACCATCGTCGGCGACACCGTGAACGTCGCCGCCCGCATCGAGGAACTGTCGGCGGCTCTCCAGGGCGAGTCCGAGGTGATCGTGCTGACCAGTGGCGTCACCGCCGCCAAGGGCAAGGACGCCGTCCCGCTGGTCCGCCAGGGCGGCCGGTCGCTGCGTGGCAGAACCGGGATGACCGAACTCTGGCGCCTGGTGCTGGAGGAGGAGAGGAAGGACGCCGCGAAGGCGGGGGAGAAAGCGGCGCCGGCAGCGCCGCCCGCCGCACCCCCGCCGGTGGCGGGTGAGACTGCCAAACCAGCGTTCGCAGGTAAGGATACGCCCTGAAGTGGGCTGGTGTTTCCATCTAAGTCATTGGAAAGCTGAAGACGTCCCTGCCGGTTCCTTACCTCAACGCCAGCCGCGACGGCCGCCGCGGCGGTCGTCCTCGTCGAACAGTTCGGCCAGCTTGTTCATCATCGTGCCGCCCAGCTGCTCCGCATCGACGATGGTCACGGCGCGGCGGTAATAGCGGGTCACGTCGTGGCCGATGCCGATCGCCACCAGCTCGACGGGCGAGCGGGTCTCGATCTGCTCGATGGTCTGGCGCAGATGGCGCTCCAGATAGTTGCCGGCATTCACCGACAGGGTCGAATCGTCCACCGGCGCGCCGTCGGAGATCACCATCAGGATGCGGCGCTGTTCCGGTCGGCCGAGCAGCCGGTTATGCGCCCATTGCAGTGCCTCGCCGTCGATGTTCTCCTTCAGGATGCCTTCGCGCAGCATCAGGCCCAGATTCTTGCGGGCGCGGCGCCACGGCATGTCCGCCGCCTTGTAGACGATGTGGCGCAGGTCGTTCAGCCGGCCGGGATGGGGCGGCTTGCCGCCGGCAACCCAGGCCTCGCGCGCCTGTCCGCCCTTCCAGGCGCGGGTGGTGAAGCCCAGCACCTCAACCTTCACCGCACAGCGCTCCAGCGTGCGGGCGAGGATGTCGGCGCTCATCGCGGCGATGGAGATCGGCCGCCCGCGCATCGAGCCGGAATTGTCGATCAGCAGCGACACCACCGTGTCGCGGAAATCCATCTCCTTCTCCGCCTTGAAGGAGAGCGGCAGGACCGGGTTGGCGACGACGCGGGCCAGCCGGGCGGCGTCCAGGATGCCCTCCTCCAGGTCGAAGTTCCAGGAGCGCTGCTGTTTGGCCATCAGCCGGCGCTGCAGCCGGTTCGCCAGCTTGGAGATCACGCCCTGCAGGTGCAGGAGCTGCTGGTCCAGCAGGTGGCGCAGCCGTTCCAGCTCGGCCGGGTCGCAGAGGTCGGCGGCATCGACCACCTCGTCATACTGGGTGGTGAAGGCCTTGTAGGCGTTGGGATCGGGCTCGTTGCGACGGTTGAGGTCGTTGCGCCAGGGCTGGCCGGGGCCGGCGGGCTCCTCCGCCCCCTCGCCCTCACCCATCTCCATGTCGCCTTCCTCGCCGGCGCCCTCCTCGGCGCTCTCGCCGGCCTCCGACGAATCCTGCATCTCCGACGAGGCCATCGATTCGGAGTCGGACTGGTCCTCGTCCTGGCCGCGGGTCTGGCCGTGCTGGGGCGACTCCTCGTCCTCGGAGGACTGGGTCTGCTGGTCCTCCTCCTCCTCCTGGTCGGCTTCCTGTCCGACTTCCATGTCGAGGTCGGCCAGCAGGCGGCGGACGGCCTTGGCGTAGGCTTCCTGGTCACCGGCGTAATTGGCCAGCCCCTTCAGGTCCTTGCCCAGCCGCTCCTCGATCCAGGGGCGCCAGAGGTCGACGGCGTGGGCGGCGGCGGGCGGCGGCGGCGCACCGGTCATTGCCTCGCGCGCCATCATCCGTAGCGCTTCCGACAAGGGCACCTGCCCGCGGTCCTCAAAGCGGTCGAAGCCCTGGCGGCTGTAGCGATCCTCAAGCGCCGCTTCCAGGTTATGGGCGACGCCGGCCATGTCGCGGCTGCCCAGCGCCTCGCAGCGCGCCTGTTCCATCGCGTCATAAGCCTGGCGCGCGGCATCGCCCAGCGGCATGCGGTGGGCATGAACCGAGGCGTCGTGGTAGCGCAGCCGCAGCGCCACGGCATCGGCCGCCCCGCGCAGCTTGGCGACCTCGACGGGGTTGAGGTCCCGCGCCGGCAGTGGCACCCGCACCCGCTGGCCCGACAGCCCCGGCGGATCGGACGAAAAGCCGACCTGCACCTCCGCCCGCCGGGACATGGCGCGCACCGTGGCGGTGGTGGACCGCTTGAAGGCTTCGACGGGGGTGTCGTTCTGGGTGGTCATCGCGGAGCGTCTTCGTTCTTGGGAGAGTTACGGCGCAGTGGGCAAGATTGACACGGAACAGGGCATGGCGCTCACGGACATGCCGGGACGTGAACCGCTGATACAAGCTCTTGCCCGGAATGCCGTCCGTCCCGATCCGTGTGAATCCTTGTGTGCTGCGCCCCGGCTCCACCGAAGAACAGGGCGCAGCACGGGATCTCACACGAGGGTCGCCTGGACCCCCGTCTCCGGCAGTTCCACGCCGAAGCAGCGCTGGTAGTATTCGGCCACCGTCGGCCGCTCCACCTCGTCGCACTTGTTGAGGAAGGTGATGCGGAAGGCGAAGGCGACGTCGTTGAAGATCTGCGCGTTCTCGGCCCAGGTGATGACCGTGCGCGGGCTCATCACGGTGGAGATGTCGCCGTTGATGAAGCCGGCGCGGGTCAGGTCGGCCAGACGCACCATCGACGCCACCGTGTCGCGGCCCCTGGCGTCGTCATAGGACGCGACCTTGGCCTGGACGATCTTCACCTCGGCGTCGACCGGCAGGTAGTTCAGGGTCGCCACGATGTTCCAGCGGTCCATCTGGCCCTGGTTGATCTGCTGGGTGCCGTGATAGAGGCCGGTGGTGTCGCCCAGCCCGACGGTGTTCGCCGTGGCGAACAGGCGGAAGGCCGGGTGCGGGCGGATGACGCGGTTCTGGTCGAGCAGCGTCAGCTTGCCTTCCACCTCCAGCACGCGCTGGATCACGAACATCACGTCGGGGCGGCCGGCGTCATATTCGTCGAACACCAGGGCGCAGGCATGCTGCAGGGCCCAGGGCAGGATGCCCTCGCGGTATTCGGTGACCTGCACGCCGTCGCGCAGAACGATGGCATCCTTGCCCATCAGGTCGATGCGGCTGATGTGGCTGTCCAGGTTGACGCGGATGCAGGGCCAGTTCAGCCGGGCCGCCACCTGCTCGATGTGGGTCGACTTGCCGGTGCCGTGATAGCCCTGGACCATGACGCGGCGGTTGTAGGCGAAGCCGGCGAGGATGGCCAGAGTTGTGTCCCGGTCGAAGCGGTAGGCGCTGTCGAGGTCGGGCACATGCTCCGTGCGCTGGCTGAAGGCCGGCACCTGCATGTCGCTGTCGATGCCGAAGACCTCACGCACCGAGACCGTCGTGTCGGGCTTGTGGTCGAACAGGGCCGAGCTGGCCTGGGTCGCTCCTTGGGAAGCCATGGGTGGTTTCTTACGTTCCAGCGAGTGTCGGTTGTCCGGCGGCCGCGGGATTGACCCGGCCCGCCATCGGGGTTTCAGGCAGCATAACAGGCTTTCAGCGTATTGTAGGCCTGATTGATTTCTTTCAGGCGTTCTTCCGCAGCCTTGTCGCCGCCGTTGGCATCGGGATGATGCTTTTTCGCAAGCTCCCGATAGCGTGCCTTGATCCGTGTGAAGTCCACAGGTGGCGTCAGTTCGAGGACCGCCAGCGCTTTTTCCTCGTCGGTGCGGGCATGGTGGCGCCGGTGCGCCTTTTCCTCGTCCTTCGTCTTGCCGGTGTCCTGGCCGAATTCAAAACTGAAGCCGTTGACGACGCGGTCGCGGATGAAGCGCTCCTGCGTCGCCCATTTGCCGAGCGGCCAGCTCGGCCGCTGCCAAGTGGTGTCGCTCCGCACCTCCGCCTCGATCTGGTCGGTGGACATGCCGGCGTAGTAATCCCAGGCCCGGTTGTACTCCCGCACATGGTCCAGGCAGAACCACCAGTATTCGTTGAGGCTGCTGCGGCTTTTCGGCGCACGGTATTCACCGGCGGCGACGCAATCGGGATGGTCGCACACACGGGTGGCCGCACGCGGGGCGGCATAGGCGTCGTAACTGGAGCGGGTGCGGTTCCTGGTCATCGGCCAAGTATGGGAAGAGCGGATGCCTCTGGCAAGCGCGCCGAATCGGGCTTCCGTCATCCGCAATCCGCGGGGCCCCAGGCTTGACAGATGCTTGACAGGGCAGGGATCGCACCGTCTCCTGACTGCCGGCTGCTGCTGCCGGGACATGCCCGCCCGCCCCAGCCACTTCCCCCCATCCCCGGCCAGAGCCGAGACATCAGGATCCCGCCATGGAATACGCCACCCGCATCCGCGAAAAGCTGACCGCCGGACTGGCGCCGGACCGGCTGGAGGTGGTCGACGACAGTGCCCGCCATGCCGGCCATGCCGGGGCGGACGCCGCCGGGGAGACCCACTTCCACGTCACCGTCGTCTCCACCGCCTTTGCCGGCAAGTCGCGGGTGGAGCGTCAGCGGATGGTCTACACCCTGCTTGCCGACGAACTGCGCGAGCGGGTGCATGCGCTGGGCCTGACCACCCATGCCCCCGGCGAGGCTGGGGCATAAAGCACCCGCCCGGTGAAGCCGGGACTTGAACACCTCCCCTTTTTTCTTCCGCAGGTCGCTGAAGACTGATCATTCGTGCGTTTTAAATAACGAGCGGTTGAGTGCTCGAAATAGCATACATATGGATGCAACCAAGAGTCGATTTTAGGAAAACTTGTAAGAACGGGAGACGCTAGCGTGGTTGCATTTCCCGCCGCGTTTAGTAAAGTGCGATATATGCAACCATTTATCGCGCCGTGGCGGACAAAAACTTCGCATGTCCGCCGGCGGCTTCGTGGAAGGGGCTGCGGATGGCGAAGCGTGGGCCGAAGAAAAAGCGCGTGAACACTTCCCATGGGGGGGTGGAACCGCTGAGGAGCCAGAACATCATGATCGGCGGACACCGCACGAGCATGCGGCTGGAACCGTCGATGTGGGATGCTCTGGAGGATATCGGCCGTCGGGAAGGCATGACCGTCAACCGCCTCTGCACCCAGATCAAGGAGCGGATCGAGGAGCAGGCGCGCCGCAAGGGCATCAAGCCGGAGGACGCGGATGTCACATTGACCTCCGCGGTGCGCGTCTTCATTGCGTCATATTATCGCCGTGCCTGCACGGAGGACGGCCATCAGCGCGCCGGCCATGGCGGCAGCGACCCGTTTGTCGGCACGCCGTTCGAACTGCCGTCGGCCGACGATAACGAAGGGGCCAAGACCGCGGTCGCTGCGGGTGGCAGTTTTCCTGCACCAGGGCCAACCCAGGCCGCTCCGGCCCGGCCCGGTCTGGAGGCCTGAGCGGCATCACCCGGCGGCGCCACCCGGTGTCCGCCCCAGCCGCCTGTCGGCCGCTACCTGCGATAAACCTGCTTCTTATTCCGCCGCCTCTTCCCGGGCGGCGTCTTTATTTTGGTCTCCGGTGTAATGTGTCGGCCAATTTTTGCGGACGACTTCGCCATTGCTGTCGAAGATGTGGCACATGTTCAGCAGCACCGGCCGCTTGCCGTCATCCTGGGCCGGCTTGCCGGAGGCCTTCGCGCGGTCCGCCGCCTCGCGGGTCAGAATCGGGTAGACGGTCTGGAAGGCGGTGGTCGCCAGCGGCCCCAGCAGTTCCACCAGATGGGTGCAGCCCTTCGGCCCGCCCAGCCGGTCCTTCACCGCCCGGGTCCAGCCCGGACCGATACGCAGCCCCACCAGTTGCTGAAACCGTGGCGTGATGCTGCCGCAGGCATTGTAGGGGCTGTGTTCGGTCACCGCTTCCACCGCCTGGACGGTCAACTTGTCGTCGACGGTCAGGCGCATCCACATCTGGTGGATCGGTGTGCCCGGCTCCAGATGCCCGCGTTCCTCCGTGCGGAAGCCATAGCTTTTGACGTCGGTCAGGTGGCCTTCGATGTCCCACAGCCCGTCGGTGCGCCGGAAGCCCTGGCAGGTGACGCGGCGGGTGTGAATCGGCTCGCGCGCGGCGGGGGCGGACAGCGAGGGCGCGGACATCGGGCTTTCCAGTTCAGCAGAGAGGATGGCTCACCCTCGACTATCGGCGGGGCCGGGCGCCCGGTCAACCCGACCCCGCCGCAATGCAGCGTTACCTATAGGTCAGTCCCGTTCCGGGTCACCCGACCGTGGCTTCCGCCGAATAACCGCTGCCGAACATATAAGCCTCGCGGCTGCGCAACTCGTCCTCCAGATGGGTGCGCACCACGGCGAACAGGTCGCGGATCGACACCATGCCGACCACCTCGCCGTCCACCGCGATGGGCAGGTGGCGGTAATGGTGCCGTTCCATCAGGTCGAGCGCCGCCAGCGCGGTGGCCGAGGGTTCCAGCGTGTCGGGATCGGCGGTCATCACCGACGACAATGGGGTGGTGTCGGGGTCGAGCCCGGCCGCGACCACACGGGTGGTCATGTCGCGTTCGGTGACGATGCCCTTCAGCGTCCTCCCTTCGGTGACCAGCACGGCGGCGATACGCTTTTCCGCCATCAGCGTGGCGGCGTCGCGCACGGTGGCGCCCGGCGGCAGGCAGGTCAGCTCCTGGTTCTTGATGACGTCGGGCATCAGTCGGCGTGTCGGCATGTGTCCCATCTCCCTCGTGATTGCAGGTTTTGTGGACGAACGATGCACTCGACCGCGATTTCGCAGCGCGGCATACACGATCCTGTCAGCTTGTTGTGCTGATCGTCAATATAACTGATTGTCTGGAATTTCCCGCGAACGCCGGGGCACTGCCGACCCTGGTGCGGTTACTGGCCGGATTCCAGACGCTTGCGCAGACCGTCGAAGCCGCTGGTGTAGATGCCGGCAATCGCCTTGCGGGCCTCTGCGTCGGAGGCACCCTTGGCTTCGAAGCGCGAGGACCAGGTGATTCGGGTAGTGCGGGCGTCCACCGCGCTCAGCCGGATGGTGGAATTGTAGTTCTTCACCGGCAGCGGCCCGCTCAGCAGCGTGTAGCGCAGCCGGTGCTTGGCGGCGGAAAGGCCGGTCAGCCGCTCCTGGATGGCGCCGCCGCCCTTCAGCGCGATGTCGCGTTCCTGTTTGTCGCCGGTCTTGCGCAGGGTGCAGCTTTCCACCGCCGGGTGCCAGTCGCTGATCGCGCAGAAGGGGCCGATCTGCTTCCATACCTGCTCGATCGGCGCCTTGATCGTCGCCTGCTCGCGAACCTCCAGCGCCATGGCCGGCGCGGCCGCCAGCAGCACCCCCAGGGCCGACATGCCAAGCATCGCCTTCATCACCCATCCTCCCCGTTGTTGCCCCGGCCGAATGGCCGCGGTCTTGAGGCGAAGTATGGGTGGGCAACCGTTGCCGCGGCTATTGTGCGAAAGACTGATTATCCGTGATGAGTGGAAATCAGGCCGGCTGGACCGCCTCCTCCAGAACCGCGCGGACGGCGGCGGCATCGACGTCGCGACGGGTGAAGGCGTTGCCGATGCGGTCGGCCAGGATGAAGGTGATGCGGCCGTCCTGCACCTTCTTGTCCTTGGCCATCGACCGGACCAGCCCGTCGACGTCCCAGGCGACGCCGGGGATGTCGGCCGGGCGCACCGGCAGGCCGACATCGGCCAGATGGGCGCGGGCGCGCCGGGCGTCCTCGGCCGGGCACAGCCCCAGCCGCACCGAGAGGTCGAAGGCCAGCACCATGCCGATCGCCACCCCTTCGCCATGCAGCAGGGTCTGGCCGAAGCCGGTCGCCGCCTCCAGCGCATGGCCGAAGGTGTGGCCCAGGTTCAACAGAGCGCGGTCGCCGCTCTCGCGCTCGTCGACGCCAACGATGTCGGCCTTGGCGCGGCAGCTGACCGTAACGGCGTGGCGCCGGGCGTCGCTGTCGCCGTCCACCACCCGCCGGCCATTCTGCTCCAGCCAGGCGAAGAAGTCGGGCTGGCGGATCAGGCCGTATTTCACCACCTCGGCATAGCCGGCCAGCACCTCGCGCCGCGGCAGGGTGTCCAGCGTGGCGGTGTCGGCGATGACCAGACGCGGCTGATGGAAGGCGCCGATCAGGTTCTTGCCGTGCCGGCTGTTGATGCCGGTCTTGCCGCCGACCGAACTGTCGACCTGGGACAGCAGCGTGGTCGGCACCTGGATGAAGTCGATGCCGCGCAGGGCCGACGCCGCGGCGAAACCGGTGATGTCGCCGATCACGCCGCCGCCCAGCGCCAGCAGCACGGTGGACCGCTCGATGCCGCGGCCCAGCACATCGTCCATCAGCTGCTGGAAATGGGCGAAGTCCTTGGTCTTCTCGCCGGCCGGCAGGACGATGGCCGGCTGCGGGGCGATCCCCGCCTCCAGCATCGCGGCGTTCAGTGTGTCCAGATGCAGCGGCGCCACGTTGGCGTCGGTCACCACGATGGGCGCCCGGCCGCGGGTGACGGCGGCGATGCGCTCGCCGGCATCGGCCAGCACGCCGTCGCCGACCAGGATGTCGTAGCTGCGGGCGCCCAGCTCCAGGCGGACGGTGTCGAGTGCGGCCGGGGTGGTGGCGTTGACGGAGGTCATCGGGGCAGTCCGCGAAGCTGGTGGTTCAGGAAGGGGGCGAAAAGAGTATCAGGGGGCGTCGGTCTTGCCGGGCCGTCCGCCGCGCTGGCCCTGGCCGTGACCTTGGCCCTGGCGGTGGGGGAGCGGGACGCCGAAATGCGCCTCCAGCGCGTCGATCACCAGTTCCACCGTCACATCGGGCGGCCGTTCGTCGCTGACCACGGTCAGGTCGGCCTCGGCATAGACGGGATAGCGCTGCTCCATCAGCCGGCCCAGGATGGCGCGCGGGTCGCCCTGGTTCAGGATCGGGCGGTGGGTGCGCCGGGCGGTGCGGGCGACCAGCACGTCCAGCTCGGCGCGCAGCCAGACCGACACGCCATGCTGACGGACGGCGGCGCGGGTCTCCGGGTCCATGAAGGCGCCGCCGCCGGTCGCCAGGATATGCACCGGCTCGTCCTTCACCAGACGGGTGATGATGCGGCGTTCGACGGAGCGGAAGACCGGCTCGCCGTCGCGGGCGAAGATCTCGGCGATGGTGCAGCCGGCCGCGGCCTCGATCTCGGTGTCGGCGTCGCGGAAGGGCAGGTGCAGGCGCGTCGCCAGCCGGCGCCCGATGGCGCTCTTGCCGGCCCCCATCAGCCCGACCAGCACCACGGTGCGCGGCAGCAGCGGCTCCGCATCCGCCGCAGCACCCGTGCCCGGACCAGTACCCGGACCTTGGGCCGTCATCGCCTTGCGCAGTCCCATCACATCCATCCGATCGCCACCCGCACTCTCCGGTGCCAGCCCGCCGGCGTCTCCGCCGGCCGTCGCACCGCTGCAACAGACAACACTCATACCCGCCGAAAGCTGGCCGGCACAAGCGCCCCGGCTTTGCCCCGCATCCTGCCCCGCATCCTGTTGGAGAGCCGGTGAATGGCCCGGTGGACGGGTTGCGCGGCGGTCCAACCTGTGGCTACACTGCGCCGCCGCCCGACGCCGCGGCCGGGTCGCGGATGCTTTAGCAGAAAAGCCGTTGCTTGTCCCAAGCCCTGCGGCTGCAGGGCGTGGTAGCTCCGCTCCGCTCCGCTGTTTTTCCCGACACAACACGTCCCTGGTGCCATGAGCCGGTTTCTCTCGATCCTCTTCGTCCTGCTGTTGCTGGTGATCGCCGGTGGCATGGTGTTCCTCGCCTCCTGGGACCTGCCGGCTCCGTCGAAAACGGTGGAGAAGGTTCTGCCGGATGAGCGCTTCCCGCGCTGAACCCCGACAACGGGCCGGGGGCACCCGACCTGGGGATGTCCGACAGGGAACCGTTCCGCTGCTGGCCGGATTGCTGGCCGGATTGCTGGGGGCCGGCTGGTCCGTGGCTGCTCCTGCACAGGTGGCCGGCCCGCCGATCCGGCTGACGCCCGATGCCGCGGTGGAAGCTCCCGCCCCGTCCCGGACCGCCGCCCCCGTCCCCGCTCCAGCCGTCGTGCCGGCCTACCCGCCCGTGGTGACCCCGCCACCCGCCGTCTCTCCGGTGGTGGCGCGGCCGGCACCCGTCGTGCGCGAGCCATTGGGCGCACCCGACCCGGACGGCGCCGGTCCCCTCGCCGGCTTGCAGGGACTGGGCAGCGATCCCTGGCGCGGCATCGGCCGGGCGGAGCTTCTGCCCCTGATCGCCGCCCTGCCGGTCGACACTCCCTCCCCCACGGTCAAGGCACTGGAGCGCCGGCTGCTGCTGAGTGCCGGCTCTCCAGCGGTCGCGACCGGGGAGCTGCCGCCACCCCGCCGTCTGGGTGCCCTGCGCATCGAGAAGCTGGCCCGGCTCGGCGATCCCGCCGGGGCGGCCGATCTGGCCGGGCTTCTGCCGGCGGCGCTGGCGGCGGACGAGCCGGCGGCCAGGGCGCTGACCGATGCCGAACTGGTGCGCGGCGGCCTGGACTGCCCGCGCGCGCTGGCGCGCGGCAAGAGCTTCGCCTCCGCCTACTGGTCGAAACTGGCGCTGTTCTGCCGTGCCCGCGCCGGCGATCGAGCCGGCACCGACGAGGCGTTGGCGGGTCTGCGCGGCAACGGCCGCCGGTCCGACACCTTCCTGCTGGTTGCCGAGGCGCTGGCCGGCGCCGCACCGCCGCCCGCCCGCTCGCTGTCGCTGCAAGAGGATGCCGATGGCTTGGCGCTGCTGCTCGCCGCCATGCGCACGGCGCGGATCGGTGTGCCGCCTGACCGGCTGCCGCTGGACAAGCTGCCGGCATTGGCCGCCATAGCCACCAACCCTGCTGTCGATGCGACCACCCGTGCCGCCGCCGGCGAACGGGCGGCGGCCTCCCTGTTCCTCGACGCCCGCCAGTTGCAGGATCTCTATGCCCAGGTTCCGGCGGTGGGGGACGAGCTGCTGCGGGTCCGCGACATCGCCCGGCGCGACCGCGGCGCCCGCACCCGTGCCCTGGTCCATCAGGCGATGGCGGCGGCGATGGATGGCCGGCGTCGGGTGGCGCTGGCCGGGGTGGCGGTGGAGCTGGTCGACCCGCGCCTGCGCGCCGGGCCGGTCGGCGGTGCCGCCGCCGGGCTGCTCGACAGCGTGTCGCCGACCGGCGATGCCGCGGTGCTGGCCCCGGCGGCGGCGCGGCTCTATTACGCGCTTGGCCGGCTCGATCAGGCGCGGCGCTGGCACGATCTGGCCCTGCGCGGCGGGCGGAGCGCCGACACCGCCTGGCTGTGGCCGCTGGCCGTCGTGGCGACGGGCCAAGGGAGCGATCTGGGGGCTCAAGACCCGCGCGCGCTGACCGCATGGCTGGACGAGGCGCTGCGCGGCGCCGACACCCCCGCCCGCAGCCGCGTCGCCGGCCAGCTGGCGCTTCTCCAGGCCACCGGAGTCGCTATCCCGGACGAGGCGTGGATGGCCGCCACCGACGGCGCCGGCCCGCCCAGCGGCAGCGACGCCGGCGTCGATCCGGCGCTGTGGCAGCGGCTGGGCGACGCCGCGGCCGGCGGGCGCATCGGCGAGACGGTGGCCGTCGCCCTGCTTCTGCTGGGGGAGGCCGGACCCGCCACCCTGCCGCCCGTCGTCACCGCCCGCGTGGCGGCCAACCTGAAGGCGGTCGGGCTGGAGCCGGACGCCCGCGCCCTGGTCCGCGAGGCGATGGCCGCCATTGCCGGCCCGGCCACACCGACCTCAACCGCCGAATGACCTGATGCCCGGGGAACCCACCACAATGATGACGCCGACACCATGACCGGCAGCAAGCCCCCAACCAAAGCAGGTGCCAAACGCCGTGGCCGGCCGTGCAAGCCGCGCACGCTCGCCACCTCCCCGCATCTGGACGCCTTCCTCGATATGCTGACGGCGGAGCGCGGGGCGGCGGTGAACACGCGGCTGGCCTATGAGCGTGACCTTGCCGACCTCGGCCACTGGCTCGCCCAGCGTAGCGTGGCGCTGGAGGCGGCCGGCACCGAGGATCTGCGCGCCTATCTGGCGGTGCAGAGCAAGGACGGCGCCCCGCGCACCGTGGCGCGGCGGCTGTCGGCGATGCGGCAGTTCTACCGCTTCCTGCTGTCCGAAGGCCGCCGCGCCGACGACCCCGCCTCGCCGCTCGACAGCCCCAAGCAGGGCCGCCCGCTGCCCAAGATCCTGACGGAGGCGGAGGTCGGCGCCATGCTGTCCACCGCCGAGGCGCGCGGCGGGCCGGAGGGGCTGCGGCTGGTGGCGCTGCTGGAGGTGCTCTATGCCACCGGCCTGCGCGTGTCGGAACTGGTCGGCCTGCCGATGACGGCGATCATGCGCGACGGCCGCGGCCTGCTGGTGCGCGGCAAGGGCGGCAAGGAGCGGATGGTGCCGCTGTCCGACCCGGCACTGGCGGCGCTGGCCGGCTACATCCCGTTCCGCGGGCACTTCATCCCACCCGTTGCCGGTGCGGAGGCCGGGCACAGCCCCTTCCTGTTTCCGTCCCGCAGCTCCGCCGAGGGGCACCTGACGCGCCAGCGCTTCGCCCAGCTGCTGAAGCAGCTTGCCATCGACGCCGGCATCGATCCGGAGAAGGTCAGCCCCCACGTCCTGCGCCACGCCTTCGCCACCCACCTGCTGGACCATGGCGCCGACCTGCGCTCGGTCCAGAAGATGCTGGGGCATGCCGACATCGCGACGACGCAGATCTATACCCACGTGGTGACGGAACGGCTGAAGAAGGTCATGCACGACCACCACCCGCTGGCTCGCCGCAAGGTGGAGGAGCCGTCGGAGGGGTAGGGGAGGTAAGGATGGGTGGGGCACCGTCAGCCGACACTCCCCACAAACCCTTACTTCTTCTCCAGCATCAGCGTGCCTTGGCGAGAGACCTTGTTCTTGATCTTTTCGGCCAGCAGGGCCAGTGCCCAGGGCAGCTGCACTTCCATCTCGACGCTGTCGTCCAGCACGTCGATGTGGCCGGCGATGGTCTGGGCCAGCGCCACGACGCGGAAGGTCAGGCGGTCGTCGGTCCAGCTGTCGTCGACGCTGGCCGACACGGCGCTCAGGCGGGCCCGCACGTCGCCCATGCCGTCGACCAGCCGGCGCTTGGCCTCCGCCCGGCCGAGCGAATGGGGAATGGACAGGGTCAATGGCTTCGGCATGGTCGGCGGCTCCGCACTGCACAGGGCTCTGGTGTCCCGCCGGCCGGTTAGCGGCGGGACAAGGATAACGCCCGGAAGCGGGTGTTGGGTCCCGGACAGGGGTCAGCGGTCGTGCAGCGGCGCCATCTGGTCCAGGCGGTGGGCGAAGTCGATGTCGGCCTGGGTCACGGCGTCGGCGCTGCGGGTGTAGAGGATCACCTCGACCCGGCCGACGTCGTTGAACCATTCGGGATGGTGGCCGCTCTTCTCGGCGAGCAGGGCGACCTGATTCATGAATCCCCAGGCGGCCGGGAAATCGGCGAAATGGTAGGTCTTGCGGATGGCGTCGCGTTCCAGCACCTCCGCCCAGCCGTGCAGTTCCTTCAGCGCCGTCTGGCGATGCGCGCCGACAAGGCGATCGGACATGATGACCTCCCTTTCCTCAAGTCACTCTTTTGCCGCCCGCAGCTTCTTGGCGAACGGGCGGCGGTTCGCTACCTTCTGCGGCATGATACGGAAACCTTCAGGTCCCCATACGGTTCCGCCCACGGTCGAAGACCTGGAGCGCATGGCCGAAGAGGCGCTCGACACCATCCCGGCGGAGCTGCTCGCCCCGGTCGGGAACCTCGTCATCCATGTCGAGGATTTTCCCGATGAGGATACCGAGCGGGAGATGGAGCTGGAAAGTCCATTCGACCTGCTGGGCCTCTATCGCGGGGTGGATCTGACGCGGCAAAGCGTCGCCGACCTGCGCGGCGGGCCGGACATGATCTTCCTCTACCGCCGCCCGATCCTCGATTACTGGTGCGAGACGGGGGAGGAACTGCCGGCCATCGTCCGCCATGTCCTGATCCACGAGATCGGCCACCATTTCGGCTTCTCCGACGAGGACATGGAGCGGATCGAGACGATGGAGTAGAGGGGAGTAGGGCAGGGCTTTTCAGCTCTCCAGCGCGTCGGCCACCCGGCGGCGCAGGGCCGGCACCAGCTCCTCCTCGAACCAGGGGTTCCGGTTCAGCCAGGCGGTGTTGCGCCAACTCGGGTGCGGCAGCGGCATGTAGGCCGGGCCATACTCCCGCCAGCTCGCCACCGTCTCCGTCATCGTTGCCTTGCGGCGGTCGCCCAGGTAGCGTGCCTGGGCGTACTGCCCGATCAGCAGGGTCAGCCGCACGCCCGACAGCGCCTCCAGCACCGGCGGGTGCCACAGGGGGGCGCATTCCGGCCGCGGCGGGTAATCGCCACCCTTCGGCATGGTGCCGGGATAGCACAGCCCCATCGGCACCACGGCGATGCGGGATTCGTCGTAGAAGGCGGGGCGGCCCATCGCCAGCCACTTGCGCAGCCGGTCGCCGGAGGCATCATCCCACGGGATGCCGCTGGCATGTACCCGCGCGCCGGGCGCCTGCCCGACGATCAGCAGCCGGGCGGTGGGGCTGCCGCGCAGGACCGGGCGGCAGCCATGGGGCAGCATCCCCGCACACAGCGTGCAGGCGCGCACCTTCGCGAACAGGCGGTCGAGGTCCGAGCCGCCCTCGGCAATATCATCAGACAAGCGTCAGCAAATCCTGGACGAAGGCCGGCACCACCTGGGTCGCCGGGCCGTGGATCGAGCTGTGGAAATGGGAGGCGCCCTCCGACGGTTCCAGGTTCAGCTCGACCGTATAGGCGCCGGCCGACCGCGCCTCCGCCACGAAACCGGCGGCGGGATAGACATGGCCCGAGGTGCCGATGGAGACGAACAGGTCGCATTCCTCCAGCGCCCGCTGGATGCGCTCCATCTGATAGGGCATCTCGCCGAACCACACCACGTCCGGCCGCATGCCGCCCTTGCGCCCGCAGGTCAGGCAATGATCGTGCACCGACAGGTCGCCCCGCACCTCCACCACCGTGCGGCAGTGCAGGCAGAAGGCCTTCAGCAGCTCGCCATGCATGTGCAGCGGCGCCTTCGACCCGCCGCGCTCATGCAGATCGTCGATGTTCTGCGTCACCAGCAGGACGTTGCCCTTCCAGCGCCGCTCCAATTCCGCCAGTGCCTTGTGCGCGGCGTTGGGCTGCACCGCCGGATCGGCGAGGCTGCGGCGGCGGTCGTTGTAGAAGCGGTGAACGAGGTCGGGATCGCGCGCGAAGCCCTCCGGCGTCGCCACATCCTCCAGATCGACCTGGCTCCAGATGCCGCCGGCGCAGCGGAAGGTGTCCAGCCCCGATTCCTTGGAGATCCCGGCCCCGGTCAGGATGACGATCGAATCGGTCGGCCGCAGGCGGTTGGTCAGCGCGGGTGAGGGCATGGGGATTCCCTTAGCGGTTCGGAAACCGGTCATGTGGAAAACTGCTGCGGCGTACGCTCGTCACGCCCGGAAGTAAAGCCGCAGAAAACAAGGAAGAGGGATGTCAGGGGTGGTCAAGGTCCTGTTCGTCTGCACGGGCAACATCTGCCGATCGCCCACCGCCGAGGGGGTGTTCCGCCATCTGGCCGAACGCGCCGGCCTGGGTCGCCATGTGACCGCCGATTCCGCCGGCACCCACAGCTATCATGTCGGCGAACCGCCCGACCCGCGCACGCAACGCGCGGCGCTGGCCCGCGGTATCGACCTGTCCTCCTTGCGCGCCCGCAAGGTGGTGGCGGCCGACTTCACCCGTTTCGACCATATCCTGGCTATGGACCACGGCCATCTGGTCCAACTGCGCCGCATCGCTCCGACGGGCGCCACTGCGATGCCGCGCCTGTTCCTGGACGATGCCCCCAGGTTGGACGGACAGGAGGTGCCCGATCCCTATTACGGCGGTCCCGACGGCTTCGAACAGGTGCTGGACCTGTGTGAGGCCGGGTCGCACGGCCTGCTGGACCGCCTGTCGCGCGAAAGCCGGTTTCCGATTCGCGGAAGCATCAGGTAACGTCTCGCGGTTTCCCGGTTGCTTGATCTATGCTGTCGGCACGAGGCCCATTCGGAGCATCCCTTCACCATGACCAGCGCCACCACCGGCACCACCTCGCCCGGCGGGATCCTCGACGGCATCGTCCTGTTCGAGGCCTTCTCGCCGGAGGAGCGCGCGGCCGTGGCCTCGCGCGGGCGGGTGTTCGACGCCCCGGCGGGCACGGTGCTGATGCGCGAGGGTGACAGCGCCAGCTCGCTCTACGTTCTGCTGGACGGCACGGTACGGGTGGTGCGCGACGATCCCTTCGGCGGTCAGGTGGAGGTCGGCTTCCGCCGTGCCGGCGACTGTTTCGGCGAGATGGCGCTGATCGACGGCGGCTCGCGCTCCGCCTCCGTCATCGCCGCAACGCCGGTGACGGTGTTCGAGCTGGAACGCGACCTGTTCCTTGCGCTGATTTCCCCCTCGCCCGACCTGCTGGCCAAGCTTCTACGTGAACTCAGCCGCATGATCCGCGAGGTGTCGGAGCGGGTGGTGCGCGAGGATCTGGAACGCCGCACCCGCATCGCCGAATCGGCGCTGGCCCGCCAACGCGCCATCACCCAGGCGGTGACCGGACTGGCGCATGAACTGAACACGCCGCTCGGCGTCTGCGTCACCGCCGCCAGCCACCTTCAGGATCTGGCCCGATCCGGCAACGGCCCGCTGTCCGCCGAGGAACTGCGGGAACCGGCGGCCCTGCTCGACGCCAATCTCGCCCGCGCGGTGGAACTGGTGGAAGCCTTTTCCGCCATCGCCGCCTGCCAGACCGCCGAGCCGCTGGAGGCGCTGGACCTGCGCCGCACGGCGGAGGAGGCGGCAAGCCTGTTCGCGATCCAGCATCCCGGCCTGCCGCTGACCATCCGTGTCGCCCCCGGCGCCCCCTGCCCCTGGATCGGCTATGCCCCGCATCTGGAACGGGTGCTGCACCATCTGTTCGCCAACGCCGCCGCCCATGGTTACGGCGGCGGTCCGGGCGAGGTGGAGGTTACGGTGGAACCGGCGACGCTGGACGCGGTGCCGGCCTGGAACCTGACCGTCCGCGACCACGGCGCCGGCATCCCGGCCAGGAACCTGCCGACCCTGACCGACGCCTTCTTCACCACCGCCCGCGGCCGCGGACACAAGGGGCTGGGGCTGGCGGTGGTGTTCAACACGGTGACCGGCCCGCTCGGCGGCCGGATCGCCTTCGACAGTGTGCCGGGCGCCGGCACGACCGTGACGATCACCGTGCCGCAGGAGCTGTGACGGGCAGGGCAGTCCTTACCCGTGCCTCTCACCCGTGCAGGGCAAGCCCCTTCACCGTCTTGTCGACCGCCTTCTTCGGCCCGCGCAGGGCCAGCCCGACCAGATCGGGGGCGTCCGGGTCCTCGGCCCGGAAGACCGCGCGGTTGGCGGCGTCGTGGCCGGTGGTGAACATCGCCGCGACATAGGGCACCAGCGTCAGGCCACGCTCCAGCGCGGCATCGCGGACGGTCCGCAACTGCTCCCCATCGGCGGCGAAGATCAGCATCGGCTGGCCCAGCATCCGGCCATAGCGGCGGCCGGCAGCGTCGACATACGCCTCGCCCAGCGCGTCGGGTGCGGCGGCGGCGATCCCGGTGGCGAGGAAGGCGGCGACGTTCAGCTTCTGCCATACGGCCAAGTCGACACGGATCACCAGCGCGATCTTGGTGTCGAAGCGGACGGGTGCGTCTGCGGGACTGGTTTCGGGCATCAGGCTGTTGGGCATCGGGCTGTCCGGCATGGCAATGGTCTCCTTTGCCCAACCAGATGCCGGATGACGGCGCCTCAGTCTGGAACGTTCGTGCACAGATCGCGATAGGCGGCCGGCGTCAGGCCATAGGCGCGACGGAACCAGCGGCCGAGATGGCTCTGGTCGGCGAACCCCACCTCGGCGGCGACCAGGGCCGGCGCCCCGCCTTCCGCCAGCCGGCGCCGGGCGGCGCGCAGGCGCAGCCGGACCAGATAGGCGTGCGGCGACAGGCCGAAGGCGGCGCGGAAGGCGCGGTTCAGCCGGAAGCGGTCGACGCCGGCGGCGGCGGACAGCTCGTCCAGCCCGACATCCTCGGCCATCCGGGCGTGCAGCAGGTCGCGCGCCAGGGCGGCGGCGCGGCCGGGACGCAACGGCCGGTGGTCCTCCGGCTGTTCCAGATGGCCGGCCAGCCGTGCCGCCAGCCGGTCCACCGACAGGTCGCGGGCGAGCCGCCCCTCGCGCTGGTGCAGGGCCAGGAAGGCGGTGCGGATCGTCGCCGCAAGGCCGGGATCGTCGGCCAGCGTGTCGCGGAACCCCAGCGGCAGGCCGGTTGCCCGCGGCATCAGGCTGCGCAGGGCATCGCCGCGGGCGGACAGCAGCGGCACCGGCAGATAGAGCATGGCATAGGTGAAGCCGTCCTCCTCCGGGCTGTGGCCGTCATGGGCCTCGCCGGGTTCGATCAGGATGACGCGGCCAGGGACGCTGGTGTGCAGCCGCCGCCGGCAGCGGAAGGCCTGTACCCCCTGCTCGGTGACGCCGACCAGCAGCTCGTCATGGTCGTGCAGGTCATAGGCATGGCCGCGGAAATGAGCGCGGATGGTCTCGATGCCGGTCTCCGCATCGCGGCGCACCGTCACCCAGTCGTCCTTTCCGCCGGTTGCCTGACCAGCTGTTTGGCCCATGCGGCACCTCCGCCACCGATCAATAGATCAGTTCGTTCTCGCCGCCGCTTTCGGCCAGGACCAGCTCGCCGCGGGCGGCCAGATCCTTGGCCATCTGCACCATGTACATCTGTGCCTCGTCCACGTCGCGGACGCGGACCGGGCCCATGGCCGCCATGTCCTCGCGCAGGATCTTGCCGGCGCGCTCGGACATGTTGGAGAAGAACAGGTCCTTCAGCGTCTCCGACGCCCCCTTCAGCGCGGTGCCCAGCTTCTGCTTGTCGACCGTGCGCAGCATCGTCTGCACGCCGCTGGGGTCGAGCTTCGACAGGTCCTCGAAGGTGAACATCAGCGACTTGATGCGCTCGGCGCTGTCGCGGTTGCGTTCCTCCAGCGCCGCCATGAAGCGATGCTCGGTGGTGCGGTCCAGCCCGTTGAAGATCTCCGCCAGCATCTCGTGGCTGTCGCGCCGGCTGGTGCGGGCGAGGTTGGTCATAAACTCGGTGCGCAGCGTGCGCTCGACATCGTCCAGAACCTCCTTCTGCACCGCCTCCATGCGCAGCATGCGCATGATGACCTCCATGGCGAAGCTTTCCGGCAGCTGGGTCAGAACGCGGCCGGCATGTTCGGGACGGATCTTGGACAGGACGACGGCGACGGTCTGCGGATATTCGTTCTTCAGATAGTTGGACAGAACCGACTCGTTGACGTTCGCCAGCTTGTCCCACATCGTCCGGCCGGCCGGACCACGGATTTCCTCCATGATCTGGTCGACCTTGTCCTTCGGCAGGGTCTTCAGCAGCAGGCGCTCGGTCGAATCGAAGGAGCCGACCAACGATCCGGTGGCCGACATCTGCTCGGCGAACTCGACGAACAGACGCTCGATCAGGTTGGCCGACACGGTGCCCAGGTTCGCCATCACCTGGGACAGCTCCTTGATCTCCTCGTCGGCCATCATCGAGAACAGCTTGGACGCATGCTCCTCACCCAGCGCAAGCATCATGATGGCGGCCTTTTCCGGGCCGGTGAGGGTCCGGTAATCCTCGCGAACCTTCAAAGCCATCCGTCCGCCTCCGCCAGCACCGCCCACCTCGCGCCGGGGGCGGGCGGTCCATTCTTACACGTCAGGTTTCCTGTTCTTCCGTTTTAATACGATCCCCTTGCGCATTCCATCCCTTCGGGGATGAAGGGCCGGGACAAATTTAGCCAATTCCCTGCCCTTCACCCCGGTCCTTTGCCGCCGGGGGCTGTGGAGGTCAGCCGAACCGCTTGGCGATCACTGCATAGGCGGCGCGCAGGCCCAGCGCCTCGCCACCCTCCGGGCGGCCGGGCCGGGCCGAGCCGTTCCAGGCATAGGTGTCCAGATGCGCCCAGGGCGTTTCCTTCGACACGAATTCCTGCAGGAACAGGCCGGCGGTGATGGCGCCGGCGAAACCGTTGGTGGTGACGTTGTTGATGTCCGCCACCTTGCTGTCCAGCCCCTTGCGGTAGGGCGCCCACAGCGGCAGCCGCCACATCGGGTCATCGACCGCGGTCCCCGCCTCCGTCAGCTCGTTCGCCAGGGCATCGTCATTGCACATCAGCGCCGGCAGGTCGGGGCCGAGCGCCACGCGCGCCGCTCCGGTCAAGGTAGCGAAGTCGATCAGCAGCTCCGGCTTCTCCGAATCCGCCTCGGCCAGCGCATCGCACAGGATCAGGCGCCCCTCGGCGTCGGTGTTGCCGACCTCAACCGTCAGGCCCTTGCGGGTCTTCAGCACGTCCTGCGGCTTGAAGCTGTCGCCCGACACGACATTCTCCACCGCCGGCACCAGCACGCGCAACCGCACCGGCAGCCCGGCCATCATGATCATCCGGCCGAGCGCCAGCGCATGCGCAGCACCACCCATGTCCTTCTTCATGATCAGCATGGCGGACGACGGCTTCAGGTCGAGCCCGCCGGTGTCGAAGCAGACGCCCTTGCCGACGATGGTGACCTTCGGGTGTGCCGGGTTGCCCCAGCGCAGGTCGATGAGCCGCGGTTCCCGCGGGCTGGCACGGCCGACGGCATGGACGGCCGGATAGTCGCGGTCGAGCAGGTCCTGCCCGACGATCACCTCCACCGCCGCGTCGAACTCCGCCGCCAGCTCCTGCGCCGCCCGGGCCAGTTCGGCCGGTCCCATGTCGCAGGCGGGGGTGTTCACCAGATCGCGCACCAGCCAGGTGGCGGTCGCCGCCCGCTCCACCTCGCCGCGGTCGGCTTCCGCCGGCCAGACCAGATTGGCGAAGCCCTTCTCAGGCGGCTTCCTGTAGCGGCTGAAGCGGTAGCTGCCGAGCGCCCAACCCAGCGCCACCCGCGTCGCCGCCCGCGCGTCCAGTGCCGCGTCGATCTTGTAGGAGCCGGCCGGCAGCGAGGCGGGCAGGCCGGCGAAGGCCCACAAATCGTCGATGGCCGACACGCCGGCCAGCACATGGGCGACGGCGCCGTCCGGTCCCGGCAGGAAGACGGTCGATCCGGCCTCGCCGGTGAAGCCCACCGCCTTGACCCAGGCGGCGACGGCCGGCGACTGCGCCGCCAGCCAGTCGGCCAGTCCGGCCTTGGTCACGGGAGTGAGGGCGACGGTGTCCGGACCGTCGACGGCAAGCAGGGTGGCGAGCAAGACGGGGAATCCTTCTCACGAGATCACGTCACGCATCCGATGCGGATGCCCATCCCCCAAGGATGGCGCGCCGGCGGCCGGCTGGAAAGGGGGGGATGCGCGGGGCAGGCGTGGGTGGACGTCAAGACATTGGCATTTGGCGGAAATCCGGCGTGGCGGCGTGGTGGCCGTGCTCCAGAAATCCACACCCGGCGGCGGAAGGGAGGCCGGGACTGAACATCCGGAGTTTGCCAGATGCCTATTGAGGCATCTGACGAACTCCAGTCTTCTGATTTTCCGTGCGATCCATGCTTCGGACGATCCTGTCTGAACCGATCGCACTTCAAGCCGCCGGCCAGCCCGCCACCGGCCGCACTTCGCCCACCCGTGTGCCGGCGCGATTCAGCAGCGGGGCGGTCAGCAGCTGCGGAACACGCGCCCATTGGGCGTCGGTCAGCGCTTGGGTGGAACGGATCAGGGCGGCCAGCGCCACCTCGCGGGCACGGGCGGCGCCATCCTCGATCTTCAGCGCGATGCCGATGCCCTGGTCCAGGATCACGGCGCAGCCGACCCCCTCGGCCCCGCCCTTGACCAGGACGGCGCCGCCGGCCGCCTCCATCAGCGCGGTGTCGAAGGTTCCGGTGCCGCCGATCAGGAAGGGGTGTTTGCCCCAGGCGGCGGCGATGCGGGCCACGGCCTCGGCCCGTGCGTCGGGCAGATCGACGGGGTCGGCGATGCGGGCCATGGCATAGGCGATGGCACCCAACGGGATGCCGATGGTGGGGATGGAGCAGCCGTCGACCCCCCAGGGCGCGCCGAACAGGTCCTGGCCGGTCATCTGCTCCATCACGCCCAGGATGCGCTGCTGGACCGGGTGGTCGTAGCGGACATAGCCCTTCAGCCGCTCGCCCTTGTGCTTCGCCGTGGTCAGGAAGCCGCTGTGCTTGCCGGAACAGTTGTTGTGGAAGGCGGTCGGCGCCTCGCCGCGGCGGACCAGATCCTCGGCGGTGGCGGGATCATAGGGGATCTGCGCGCCGCATTCGTAATCGTCGAGCCGCAGCCCGACCCGCCCGGCCCAGGACCGCGCCAGCTCCGTGTGCCGAGCCTCGCCATTGTGGGAGGAGCAGGCGAGTGCCAGTTCCTCGTCCCCCAGCCCGAAGGCGTCGAGGGCGCCGCTTTCCACCAGCGGGATCGCCTGCAGCGACTTGATGGCGGAGCGCGGATAGACCGGCGCGTCGATGTCGCCCCAGCGTGCCAGCACATGGCCGCCGGCATCGACGATGCAGGCGCGGGCGCGGTGGACCGACTCCACCAGGCTGCCGCGCGTCACCTCCACCGTGATCGGACTTTCCGCCGGGCCGGACAGGTCGGCACGGCCCTCGGCGCTCTCGCCATGAGGGTGGGAAGGGCCGTGGTGATGATCCCCGCCGCAGCAGGAGTGATCTTGCGTATGGTCTTGGCTCATGCGGGCAAGCTTGCCTCGGGCGGGCGGCGGCGGCAAGCTCCCGCCCGGTCATATCCTTACCTGGAGCAGCGGGTTCTTCATGCGTGGCTATTTCGGAATTGGGGTGGAGCGGATCAGCAAGCCGGGCAATGTCGGCAACCTGATGCGCACCGCCCATGCCTTCGGCGCTTCCTTCTTCTTCGCCATCGATCCGGAACCGGACCTGCGCGAGACGAAGCTGGTCGACACCTCGGGCGCCACGCTGCATCTGCCGCTCTACATCCACGAGCGGGTCGCCGACTTCACCCTGCCGAAGGACTGCATGCTGGTCGGGGTGGAACTGACCGACGACGCGGTGGAACTGCCCAGCTTCCGCCACCCGTCGCGCGCCGCCTATGTGCTGGGGCCGGAGCGCGACAGCCTGTCGCCCGCCCTGCTGGCGCGCTGCGACCATGTGGTGAAGATCCCGATGTCCTTCTGCATCAATGTCGGCGTCGCCGGGGCGCTGGTGATGTACGACCGGATGATCTCGCTCGGCCGCTTCGCCGAGCGACCGGTCCGTCCCGGCGGCCCGCTGGAGGGACCGGCGCAGCACAAGCATGGCAAGCAGATCATGCGCAAGGAGGACCGCCGCCGCCGCATCCGCGGGGAGCAGAAGCCGGTCCCCGACGACAGCGAGGAGTAAGGATGCGTCAGATCGGCAGCGGATCGGTTCCGGCGACGGCGCAGATGCGCTGGACCACCGCAGGCTTGGGCACCGACAGCTCGCCCTGTTCGAAGGCCACCACCTGAAGCCTGCCGCGCACCGTCTCCAACAACTCGCCCGGGCGCAGCAGGAAGTCGGGGGAGGACGGGCGGCCGAAGCGGGCGTTGCCGTCGGCGAAGGTCTCGTAGATCAGCAAGCCACCGGGCTCCAGCGCCGCCAGGATGGCGGGGAAGAGCGGACGGTGCAGGTAGTTGGTGACGACGATCCCGGCGAAACGGCCGTCAACCGGCAGGGGGGTGGGGGACTGCCCCGAGTCGCCGCTTTCCAGATCCGCTTCGACCAGCATGACGCCGGCAACACCCTCCAGGTCGGCGACGCCGCCGAGGTCGCGGTCCAGCCCTACCACCGGGTGGCCGTGCCGACGGAACAGCCGCAGATGCCGGCCGCCGCCGCAGGCAAGGTCGAGCACCGAGCCGCCTGCGCGCACCAGCGGGGCGAATCGCTCGACCCAGGGGGAGGGCGGCGAGAGCGGATGGGGCGTGGGCATGGTCGGATTTCCCTTATTCAGACTTTTCTTCTGTGGCCGCCGGAACGATATCACAGGGAGTAAGCGCAACAGACCCGCCCGGCGTTTGACGGCGCGGCCCGGCCGTGCTGAATTAGGGCGATTCCCGAGTCGTGCCGCAACCCGGTCCGGTGGGCCGGGGCGCATCGTTCCTGCTGCGGGTTAGTTTGGGGCTTGTGGGGATATGATCCTCTTCGCGTTGAGATGCTCGGCCGACCACCAGTTCGAGGCGTGGTTCCGCAACGGCGCCGCCTATGACGAACAGGCGGCGGCGCACCAGATCGCCTGCCCGATCTGCGGCGATACCGTGGTCGGCAAGGCGCCGATGGCCCCGCGCATCGCCAAGGGCGTTGCCAGGGCCGCCGACCGCGCCCGCGAACAGGCCGAGGCCGTGGCGGCGAATGCCCCGCCGGTGGTGCCGCCGGCTGCCTCTGCCAACGCCGTGCCGGCCGCCCTTCCGGTACCGATCCCGGCACCCGTTCCCCTGCCGAACGCCGCCGATGTCGTCGCCGCCCTGCCGCCCAGCCTGAACGACGCCCAGCGCGAGGCGGTGGCGGAGGTGATGCGGCAGTTGACCGAGGTGCGGCGCAGCGTGGAGAAGAACTGCGACTATGTCGGCGACAATTTCGCCGAGGAGGCGCGGCGCATCCATTACGGGGAAACCGATCCGCGCGGCATCTATGGCGAGGCGTCGGACGAGGAAGTCGCCGAACTCCACGAGGAAGGTGTGACATTTCACCGCATCCCCTGGATTCCCCGCACCGACTCCTGAAGGGCGGCCGATGCGGCAGGGCGGTGCCACCATGCCGTCCCGCCACTGATTCCCAGCGAAACCATTTGAAAAGCTGACTGTTTGAAAGGGCGCGCCCGGCAACGGGGGCGCCTTTGTCGTATGCCGCTACGGCCTTGCCCAGGCTTGCTTTTCAGGGACCTTCCACCCTGCCGGCGTCCGCCCCATCGACCAAGGTAGGGGGTGCGCCCAACAATGATCTGTATCAAACAATTGGGCAGGTCAAGGGCGTACGAATTACGGGGAGAAACCCGGACGCGACCGCCCGGACGGCACATGCCCGCTGGTCCAGAAGACCCTGTCTTGCCAGAAGATCTTGTCTTGATGGATCGCCGAAGGTTGCCGGCACTCGATGAGGGGACGCACATGAGTCAAAGCGCACAAAGGATTGTGAACAATCCAAAGTTCCAGGAACTGGTGGCGAAGCGGTCCGCCTTCGCCTGGACTTTGTCGATTGCCATGCTGGTTATTTATTTCGGTTTCATCCTGCTGGTGGCGTTCGGGAAGTCGTTCCTGGGTACGCCGATCGGCTCCGGCGTCACGACCTGGGGCATTCCCGTCGGCGTCTTCACCATCGTGTCCGCCTTCATCCTGACCGGCATTTACGTGCATCGGGCCAATGGCGAGTTCGACGAGCTGAACCGCCAGATCCTGGAGGAGTCGAAGTGATGCGCGCCACCACCCGTTTTGCCGCTCCGGTCGCCGCTGCGGCGGCAGCCGCCGGCGCGCTGGTTCCGACCACGGTCCTGGCCGACGCCATCGGCGGCGCCGTGCAGAAGCAGGCGACCAACTGGTCGGCCATCCTGATGTTCATGGCCTTTGTGCTGTTCACGCTGGGCATCACCTACTGGGCGGCGCGCCGCACCAAGTCGGCCAAGGACTTCTACGCCGCCGGCGGCGGCATCACCGGCTTCCAGAACGGCCTCGCCATCGCCGGCGACTACATGTCGGCCGCGTCCTTCCTGGGCATCGCCGGCCTGGTGTACGCCTCGGGCTTCGACGGCCTGATCTATTCGGTGGGCTGGCTGGTCGGCTGGCCGATCGTGCTGTTCCTGGTGGCCGAGCGGCTGCGCAACCTCGGCAAGTACACCTTCGCCGACGTCGCTTCCTACCGCTTCCAGCAGACGCCGATCCGTTCGCTGTCGGCTTGCGGCTCGCTGGCGACCGTCACCTTCTACCTGATCGCCCAGATGGTCGGCGCCGGCAAGCTGATCCAGCTGCTGTTCGGGCTCGACTACATGGTCGCCGTCATCATCGTCGGCGTGCTGATGATCGGTTACGTGACCTTCGGCGGCATGCTGGCGACCACCTGGGTGCAGATCATCAAGGCGGTGATGCTGCTGTCCGGCGCCTCCTTCATGGCCTTCATGATCCTGGCGAAGTTCGGCTTCAGCCCCGAGGCGATGTTCAAGGCCGCCGTCGAGGCGCATCCGAAGGGCCTGGCGATCATGTCGCCGGGTGCCCTGGTCACCGATCCGATCTCGGCGATCTCGCTCGGCATGGCGCTGATGTTCGGCACCGCCGGCCTGCCGCACATCCTGATGCGCTTCTTCACCGTCGCCGACGCCAAGGAAGCCCGCAAGTCGGTCTTCTACGCCACCGGCTTCATCGGCTACTTCTACATCCTGACCTTCATCATCGGCTTCGGCGCCATCCTGATGATCCTGGCTCCCGACGCCACCGGCGCCTATCCGTTCCTGACGGCGGCCCCGGCGGCCGGCGCCAAGGCGGTGATCGCCAACGTCATCGGCGGCACCAACATGGCGGCCATCCACACCGCCCATGCGGTCGGCGGGGACCTGTTCTACGGCTTCATCTCGGCGGTCGCCTTCGCCACCATCCTGGCGGTGGTCGCCGGTCTGACGCTGGCCGGCGCCTCGGCGGTCTCCCATGATCTCTACGCCTCGGTCTTCGCCAAGGGCCGCGCCAACGAGGCCGACGAAATCCGCGTGTCGAAGATCACCACCGTCGTCATCGGCATCCTGTCGATCGTGCTGGGCATCGCCTTCGAGAACCAGAACGTCGCCTTCATGGTCGGTCTGGCCTTCGTCATCGCCGCCTCGGCCAACTTCCCGATCCTGCTGATGTCGATGTTCTGGGGCAAGATGACCACCCGTGGTGCGGTTCTGGGCGGTGGCCTGGGCCTGATCTCGGCGATCGTCCTGCTGGTCCTGGGCCCGACCGTGTGGAAGGCCGTGCTGGGCAACCCGGCCGCCATCTTCCCGTACGACAATCCAGGCCTCTTCTCGATCACCCTGTCCTTCGTCGGCATCTGGTTCTTCTCGATCACCGACAACAGCGCGCAGGCCCAGAAGGAGCGCAAGGACTTCGAAGCCCAGTACATCCGGTCGCAGACCGGCCTGGGCGCCGAGGGTGCCTCTGCCCACTAAGCGGTCTGCCGAACGAGGCAAACGGGCGGGGCAAGAAGAAGAACGGAAGGGATCGCATCTCGCACCGCCTCCCTTCCCCCTTCGGGGACAGCTCAAGCCCGTGCGGTGACCGAACCACGCCGCCAAATGTCGCACCCGCTTCCGGCGTCAGGCCTGGCGGGTGTATCCTGAAAAGCGCCTCCGGATCCGATCCGGAGGCGCTTTTTTATGCCTGTCCTTCCTGATGCCCCGCCCTCCCGTGACGGAGCCTGCCCGTGCAGCACGCGATGCCGACCGCCTCCCCGGACTTCGATTTCGGCCAGCCTCCCTTCGACCTGCTGACCGACGGCCAGCGGGCGGCACTGGCCGGGGCGCTGGACATCGCGCTCTACCCGCGCGATGCCGTCCTGCTGTCGCGGGAGGAGCCGACCGACGCGATGTTCGTCGTGCTGCGCGGCACCGTGCAGGAACGCCGCGGCGGCGAGGTGGCGGCGGTACACGGGGCCGGCGACCGTTTCGGCTTGCAGGCGCTGTATGGTGCCGCGGGCGCTGGCGCGGGCGGCAGTACCGCCCGCCGCTTCGTCGCGGCGGAGGACTGCGCCTGCCATCTGATCCCGCGCGCCGCGCTCGAAGCGCTGGCGGCGGAGAATCCGGAGTTTGGTGCCGCCATCCTCGGTGACTTCGCCCAGCGCATGCGCGATCTGGCGGCCCTGCGCTCCAACCGCGAGATGGCGGCGCTGACCATGGCGCGCATCCGGCAGGCCTATCTGCACCCGCCGCTGTTCGTGGAAGCCACTGCCAGCCTGCGCGACGCGGCGGAGGCGATGCGGCAGAACCGCGCCAGCAGCGTGCTGGTGCGCGGGGCGGATGGGGCCACGGGAGAGGCGGTGGGCATCCTGACCGGCACCGACCTGCGCGATCTGGTGGTGCTGGACGGCCGGCCGGTGAGCGAGCCGGTGGGGCCGCTCGCCCGCTACGGCCTGCTGACGCTGGACCGCGACGACCTGCTGTTCAACGCGCTGGTGCTGATGACCAAGCATGCGGTGCGCCGGGTGGTGGTGACGGAAAACGGCGCCATCGTCGGGCTGTTGGGGCAAAGCGACCTGCTGGCGGTGCTGTCCAACCATTCCCAGGTCATCGGCTTGCAGGTGGAGCATGCCACCGACCCCGCCGACCTGCGCCGGGCCAGCCGGTCCATCGTCGAGCTGATCCGCACCCTGCACGCAACCGGGGTCAAGGTCGCCTTCATTGCCGATCTGGTGACGGAGCTGAACCGCCGCATCTTCCGCAAACTGTTCGAACTGCTGGCCCCGCCGGAGCTGCTGGCGAACAGCTGCCTGATCGTGATGGGCAGCGAGGGGCGCGGCGAACAGCTGCTGAAGACCGACCAGGACAACGGCCTGATCCTGCGCGACGGCTTCGACTGCCCCGATCTGCGGAGGATCGCTGCCGACTTCACCCGCCATCTGGTGGAGTTCGGCTATCCGCCCTGTCCCGGCAACATCATGGTGTCGAACCCGGACTGGACCCGGCCGCTCGCCGGCTACAAGGATGCGCTGTTCAACTGGGTCCACCGCCCGGACGAGGCGGCGCAGATGAACCTCGCCATCTTCTACGACGCCGCCCCGGTGGCCGGCGACACCACGCTGCTGGCCGAAGCGAAGGACTATCTGCTGGGCCGCTTGCAGGACAACCAGATGTTCTTCACCCAGTTCGCCCGTCCGGCCCTGTCCTTCGACACGCCGAGCGGCCTGTTCGCCGCCCTGTTCGAGCGGCGCCGGGCGGAGCCGGTGGACATCAAGAAGGCCGGCATCTTCCCCATCGTCCATGGCGTGCGGGCGCTGGCGCTGGAGAAGCATCGGGCGGAGACCAACACGGTGGAGCGCATCCAGGTGCTGGCCGAACTGGGAGCGCTGGACCGCAAGATGGCCGCCGATCTGGTGGAAGCCTTCACCATCCTGTCGACCATCCGCCTGAAGGCGCGCGTCGACCTGCCTGACGATGAGGGGGCGGAACTGGCGATCGACAACCTCGTCCACCCGGACCGGCTGGGGAAGCTCGACCGCGACCAGTTCAAGGATTGTCTGGCCCTGGTGAAGAGCTTCAAGGAGCTGATCGCCCACCATTTCCGCCTGAACCATTGAGGCGGCGATGGCGCACTCCGATCACACCGACCGCCGGGAAAGCGTGGCGATCCATTGCGAGGCGACCAGCTTCGACCCTGACTCGGCAAGGCCGCTGACCTTCGCCGCCATCCGCATCCGCGGTCCCCGTATCCTGACCGGCAGTGCCCTGCTGCTCCATCCCGGCAGCGACACCGGAATGGCGGAGGCCGGCGACCTGCTGCACGCCTTCATTGGCGATCGGCCGCTGGTCGGCTATTACCTGGATTTTTCCGTCGCCATGGCGGAACGCCTGACCGGCCGTCCGCTGCCGGAGGAGCGGACGGAGGTGTCGAGCCTCTATTACGACCGCAAGATCCGCAGCCTGTCCAAACAGGCGGTGGATCTGCGGCTGGACAGTCTGGTCCGCGACCTCGACCTGCCGGTGCGGCCCGACGGTGCTCTCGGCATTGCGCTGACCGCCGCCATGGCGTGGCTGCGGCTGACCCAAAATGGACGCTGAAGGGGGGACGGGCGCTGAGGGATCAGAACCCGATCCGCTCCACCCCGACGCTGCGGTCGTGGGTCAGCGCCGGCACCATGCCGCGGGCTTCCGCGATGCGGTCGAGGTCGAGGTCGGCGGTGATGAAGCCGACGTCGGTTCCGGCATCGGCCAGCACCTCGCCCCACGGCGCGATCAGCAGGGAGTGGCCGTAGGTCTGGCGGCCCTGGTCGTGGCTGCCGGTCTGGGCCGGAGCGACGACGAAGCAGCCGGTCTCGATGGCGCGGGCGCGCAGCAGCGTGTGCCAGTGGGCGCGGCCGGTCGGCACGGTGAAGGCGGCCGGCACCGTCAGGATCGACGCCCCCGCCTGGGCCAGAGCCCGGTAGAGATAGGCGAAGCGCACGTCGTAGCAGACGGTCATGCCGATCCCACCCCAGGGGCTGGCCGCCACCACCGCCCGCTCGCCCGGCCGGAAGGTCGCCGATTCGCGGTAGGATTCGCCGTCCTTCAGCGTGACGTCGAACATGTGGATCTTGTCGTAGGAGGCGACGACCCGCCCCCCGGCATCGAACAGATAGCTGCGGTTGGCGGCGCGCCCGTCGTCGAGCAGGACATGCAGGGTGCCGCCCAGGATCCAGGCCCCGGTCTCCCGCGCCAGCCCGGCGAAGAAGGGGATGCCGGGATGTTCCGCCTCGCTGCGGACGCGCTGCATGGTCTTGTCGCGGCCCTGGACGATCCAGCCGACATTCTCCGGCAGGGCGATGAAGTCCGCCCCGGCGTCGCGGGCGCGGCGGACGAGGTCGCCCGCCGCCCGCAGGTTCGGCTCAAGCTCCGTGCCTGCATTCACCTGGACGCAGGCGGCCTTCAGCACACCGGTGCCGGTCGGACCCTCGCTCATGCGGCGATGCCGAGCAGCGGGTCGAGCTTTCCGGCGCGGTCCAGCGCGTGGATGTCGTCGCTGCCGCCATACGGCTTTCCGTCGATGAAGATCTGCGGGACGGTGGTCCGGCCCTGCGACCGCTCGATCATCTCGCTGCGGCGGCCCGGCTGGGCGTAGAGATCGATTTCCTCGTATTTCACGCCCTTGCCGTCGAGCAGGCTCTTGGCCCGCATGCAGTAGGGACAGAAGGGCGTGGTGTAGATGACGACGTCGGCCATGCCACTGGGCTCCTCTTGGACGTGGGGAAACTATAAGATCAACCCACAAGGGGCGCCAGACGTTGCGGCACGCGTGCAACGCCGGTCAGCATCGCCGGGCGCGGCCCTTTTCAAGCGTCAGCGGTGCACCACGCGCGCCAGCGTCAGCACGTCGACCCGGGCGGCCCCGGCGCGCAGCAGGATCCGGGCGCATTCCGCCAGCGTCGCCCCGGTGGTCATCACGTCATCGATCAGCACCAGCCGCTGACCGGTCACCTGGTCCTTCACCGACTGCCCCGGCCGCAGGCGGAAGGCGCCCTTGACGTTGCGGTGGCGTCCCTGGCGGTCGAGCCCGCCCTGGGTCGGGGTGGCCCGGTGGCGTTGCAGCAGGTCGGGGGTGACGGGAACGCCGCTGTGCCGTGACAGCGCCTGCGCCAGCAGGGCCGCCTGGTTGTAGCGGCGGCGGAACAGGCGGGCGCGGTGCAGCGGCACCGGCAGCAGCCGGTCGGCGTCCTCCAGCAGTTCCCGACCGGCCCGCGCCAGCCAGATGCCGTAGGATTTGGCGGCATGGATGCGGTCGCCATGCTTGAACCCAAGCACAAGCGGCCGGCTGCCGTCGTCATAGGCCAGGACGGCGCGGGCGCGGGCGAAGGGCGGCGGAGCGGCCAGACAGGCGCCGCACAGCGCACCCTCCTGCGCCTCATACTCGAAGGGAAGGCCGCAGCAGGCGCACAGCGGCGGGGCGATGAAGGTCAGCTTGACCCAGCAGGCGGCGCACAGGCCGCCCTGCCGGTCGACCGCCTCGCCGCAGCCGAGACAGCGCGGCGGCAGCAGCGCGTCCAGCAGCAGGCCCGCCGCCCCCGTGGCGATGCGGCCAAATCTGGCAAGCGGGGGAGGTGCCTGCATCGGCCGGCCCCGTCACTGCAGCATGGCGATGCGTTCGAAGATCACGCCGGTATAGTCGCGCAGCGCCAGATAGATCGCCGGGCCGGTGGCGAACAGGATCAACAGCGTCGCGAAGAACTTCACATCCTGCTGCAACGACGATTCGTTGATGTTGGTGGCACTCTGGAACAGCATCAGGCCGGCCGACAGCAATGCTGTGATGCCCAGCGTCGGCAGCGAGATCTTCAGGATGACCATCAGCGCTTCATGGCTGACGGCGATGGCTTCATCAATGCCCATTCCCTGGCTGTCCCGATGCAGAAGTGGTGGCGTGGAGAAGGTGGCTGGGCTGCGAGTGTAGCACGGTTGTCGCGCCGCCGGGCTGGGGTATAGTGCGGCCATGACAAGCCCCGACAGCATGACCGTCTTCGACCGTGCGCTCGTCCGCCGCCGCCGCGACCGCGCCGTCGCCGAATTCACCGACCACGCTTTCCTGTTCGAGGAGATCGCCGACCGCCTTGCCGACCGGCTGGAGGACGTGATCCGTCCATTCCCGCTGGCGCTCGACGTCGGCTGCCACGATGGGGCGATGGGCCGCATCCTGAAAGGCCGCAAGGGGATCGAACGGCTGGTCGCCTGCGACCTGTCGCCCGCCTTCGCCCGCGCCGCCGCCGGTCCCGGCAACCCCACCGTTGCTGCTGATGAAGAGTTCCTGCCCTTCGCGCCCGGCAGCTTCGATTTGGCGGTCAGCAATCTCAGCCTGCATTGGGTCAATGACCTGCCGGGTGCGCTGGTGCAGATCCGGCAGGCGCTGAAGCCCGACGGCTTCTTCTGCGCCTCCATGCTGGGCGGCCAGACGCTGGCCGAGCTGCGCCGCTGCCTGTACGAGGCGGAGATGGAGGTGTCGGGCGGCGTCTCCCCCCGCGTGTCGCCCTTCGCCGAGATCAAGGATGCCGGCGGGTTGCTGCAACGTGCCGGCTTCGCCCTGCCGGTGGTCGACAGCGACGTCATCACCGTCACCTATTCCGACGCCTTCGCCTTGATGCGCGAACTGCGCGGCATGGGCGAGACCAACACCGTGCTGGCCCGTCGCAAGGTTCCGGCAACCCGCAGCATGCTGTTCGACGCGGCCCGGCGCTATGCCGAACTCTATGCCGAGCCGGACGGGCGGATTCCGGTGACCTTCGAAGTGCTTTATCTCGCCGGCTGGTCGCCGCACGAGAGCCAGCAGCAGCCCTTGAAGCCCGGCAGCGGGCAGATTCCGCTGGGTGATGCGCTGAAGGGCGGCGGCTGCGGTATCCACTGAAGCAGGGTGAGAGGCTGGTTTACGCAACCAGCTTCCAGGCCATCCAGCCCAGCACCCCGGCGTTCACCAGCATGATCGCCGGGGCTATGCGGGCGACCGCGGTGCGCCAGGTGCGGCCGGCGATGTGGCCGGCCAAACCGACCGCCAGCAGGCTCGGCACCGTGCCGAGCGCGAAGGCCGCCATGCCGAATGCGCCGGTCAGGGCGCTGCCGCTCGCCGCCGCCACCGCGATGGCGCCATAGAGCATTCCGCAGGGAATGAAGCCCAGGGCCACCCCCAGCCCATAGCCGCGCCAGCCCGTCGGGTTGCCGAACAGCGGCCGGGCGAGGCCGGACACCCGATCCGCCCACCAGCGTTGTATGCCATGGCCGCCCAAAGGCGGCGCCTTCGGCAGCCAGGACAGGATGCCGCGCGCGGCATAGCCGAGGAAGAACAGCGCCGCCAGCGCCAGCAGCGCCACCGACAGCCAGCGCAGTCCCGGCAGCGCCCCGACATGGCCGGCGACCGAAGCCGACAGCGCGCCGACCAGCGCATAGGTCGTCGCCCGGCCGGCATGATAGGGCAGCACGGCCGCCCCGGTCAGGCGCCGGAACTCCGACATCGCCGACAGCGGCACCCGCTCCAGCCGTGCCGAAACCTGGGCCAGCACGAAGGGGCCGCACATACCCGCGCAATGGGTGGTGCCGCCGACCAGCCCGGCAGTCAGCAGGGCCAGCAGCAGCCCGCCGTCGCGATCGATGACCACGGCGCACTGGTTCAGTCCGGCATCCAGCAGCGACAGGGCGTCCAAGGCAGGGCCTCTCCGGTTCGGGAACTGGCGGCGATCTTAGGGGGGAGGGGAGGAGGCCCCAATGACGTGGGTCAATGGCGAAGCTGCGCGTCGGGATGTGGGGTTAAGCGACCAGGGGACTTTCAGCGCCGGTCGCTTAACCCCACGCCCTCATGCCAGCAGGCGGGCGATGGGCGGGCGGCTGGGGTGGAGGACGACGCCGTCATCGGCCGGTTCGACCTTCGCATCCGGATAGGCGGCCAGCGCATATTGCAGCGCCTGGACGAAGCGCGGCTTGAAATGCTTCATCTGGTCGTAACCGGCGCCGAACTGCGCATAGAGCGATGGCCAGGAGATCGGCTGCGGCCGGCTCAGCGAATGCAGCCGGTAGGCCAGCCAGACATACAGGTCCAGGCTCAGCGAACGGTCCTTCAACTGCCGCACCGCCTCTTCCAGCAGGGGAACCGGATGGTCGCGCAGGGCCTGGAAGAAGGTCTCGTCCAACTGGACCACGTCGTTCCACAGCGTGCCCTGGCGGTCGTCGCCGAGGGCGTCATGGAAGATCAGGCCACGCTTGACGATGCCGCCCTTCTCGAAGACGTCGGCATCCTCACCGTCCCAGAAGAACTTCAGCGAGCAGGCGGAGATGCGCAGCGACTGCTCGCGGAAGCCGCGGAAGGTCTCGCCCCCGACGCTGATGCCCATGCGGGTCAGCCAGTCGCGCATGGAACGGCCGAGTTCCACTTCACGGCGGCCGGTGCGCACGGCCTGGGTCTGCAGATAGATCAGGATCATCCGCGCCCGCGCGCCATAAGGCACGCCGAACAGCTTCATCTTGCCGTTCACCTTCAGCCGGCCCGGTTCGACCAGCAGCGTCACCTGATGGCCGCGCTTTTCCCAGGGCACGTCGTCGGCCAGCTTCTTGTGCGGCAGGCTGGTCAGGCAGAAGCCGCTGTAGGTGATGCCGAGATGCTGGTTCTCGTCCGCCAGGATGTCGGCGGCGATGTCCACCAACGTCCGCTCCTCCGGCCTGACCAGGGCGCGCGCCTTGTCCCGGCCATGTTCGATCACCAGCCTGTGTATGTCGCCCATCGCGCCCTCACCCAGATGTTGTGGCATCCTGGTGAGCGGCGGGCAGCGGAGTCAATGTGGGGTTAGGCGACCGTGCTAGTCGACGGTTAGTTGTTAGACTTATTAGTTGAGTCGCCGCTTGTCCCCATGGGGAAACCCCGAGTCGCGCCGCTTTTCCCCACGAATCCGCCGCTTTTCCCCACGGGGAACGGGGTGGACAACCGGGGCCGGTCGCTTTTCCCCACAGGCTGCGAGGGGCGACTCGCGGTGGTTGCGGAGGGACTCGGGAAAGTGGCCGGTCGCTTAACCCCACGCCCTTATGCCAGCAGGCGGGAGACCGGGTGGGGACCTGCCGGCTGCGATGCCCCCACCTATCCTCTCAATGGCTCATCAGTACCGGAACCGTCATGTGCTGCAGCATGAAGCGGGTCATGCCGCCCAGCACCAGTTCGCGGAAGCGCGAACGGCCGTAGGCGCCCATTACCAGCAGGTCACAGCTTTCGTCGGCAGCCATGTTCAGCAGGGTGTCGCCGGGCTCCACCACGTCGGTGGCGACATGGGTCGCTTCCACCCGGCAGCCGTGGCGGGACAGGTGGCGGGCGATGTCGGCGCAGGGCTCGTCACCCAGCCCATTGGGACCGGGCTTCGGGTTGGCGGCCATCACCACGACGCGCTTGGCGGTGGTCAGCAGGGGCAGGGCGTCGCCGACGGCGCGCGCCGCCTCGCGGCTGCCGTTCCAGCCGACCAGCACCCGCTCGCCGATGCTGGAGAAGCGGCCGGCATAGGGCACGACCAGAAGCGGCCGGCCGCATTCGAACAGCAGGTCGGCCGGCTGGGCGATGGGCTGGTCGCGGTCGCGGTCCGGATCGGGCTGGCCCACCATGACCAGATCGGCGTAACGGCCGCGCACTGCGGTGGTGATGGTCGGATCGCCTTCCTGTGCCAGCCATTCGGACCGGTCGGTCAGGCCGTGATGGCGCATGACGTCGTCGAAAGCCGCCTGCATCCGGTCCGTCTGGTCCTTGCGGCTCTGGCGGCGGCTTTCGCGCAATTCCTGCGGAAATTCGGCTTCGATGTAGCCGGGCAACACCATATCGGTGAAGGCATAGAGCGCGGTCAGGTGCGCATCGCACCGTGCCGCGAGCCGTGCCGCAAGGTCGAGACGCGCTGCTGACGCGGGCGTATCATCGACGACGACCAGGAAATCCTTGAGAGCCATGGCGTGGTTCCTGCCCAAAATGGTGGTCGTTGCCCCTCGTTGGGGGAATCGGGGATTTACGGTCAGGGCGGCGCCGGGGCTGGCCGGGCGACTCCTCAGCTTCGTTGGCCCCACTTCTATTGGCAGTATAAATCCGCGCCCGTCCGCCGATGCCTTTCCATTACAGGGCACAGCCATGCCTTTGCCGCGTTCCTGCACTGCACAAGACAGATCGTTGGCCGAACTTTCGATCACGAGTGCAATCGCAGGCCGCAGGCCGATCGGCAAAAACGAAGAGGTTTCCTTTATTCGCGCAAGGAGGAACAGAAAATCGGGATTGTACGTTCAGCGATGGTGCAACCCGCGCTTGAATGAATACTATGATATGCTCATGCATATGCAGCCGTGTTTCCGTTGAACCGGCTGTAGAAACGTTCAAGCTCTGTTGCACTATGGCCGCTTTGGTTTTGACGGGCGGGTGACACTTCGCGTAAGTGTTGGGTATCGATTTCCTGATGAGTACCCCGCTCTATCCTCGCCATGAGTCCTGATCCCCGAATCACCGCCCTGGCCGACGCTTTATCGGGTGCCGTATCCGGCGCGCCGGGGCTCGATGCCCTGCGTCAGATTCTCGACGCCATGACGGTGAAGGTGGCGTTGATGGACCCGCAGCGGCGGCACATCTACGCCAACCGCGCGTATCTGGAGATGATGGGGACGACGCTGGAAAAGGCGGTCGGCACCACCATCGGCGACCTGCTGGGGCCGGATCAGCTGCGCAACACCGTCGGGGCGGCCGAACGCGCCCTGGCCGGGGAGACGGTGCAGACGGAAGGCTGGATCACCCAGGCCGACGGCTTGCAGCGCTACGTGACGCGGCTGCATGCGCCGCACCGGGCGGAAGACGGCGCCATCACCGGCTATTTCGTCATCCTGCAGGACATGACCGAACGCCGGCAGGTGCAGGACGACCTGTTCCGTCTCGCTTATTACGACCCGGTGACCGGGCTGGCCAACCGCCTGATGCTGCTGAAGCACATGGCGGACTACCGCAACATGGGCGAGCCTTTCACGCTCGTCATCCTGGACATCGACCGTTTCGCCGAAATCCGCAGCAGCATGGGGCAGGGCTTCGCCAATGAGGTGCTGGACGGTCTGGCCCAGCGGATGGCAGCGCAGGCCGCCGCCTTCGACCTGATCGCCCGGGTCAGCGACCATGCCTTCGCCATGCTGGCCGGCGGTTCCTGCGACCGGCCGGCGCTGGAAAGTGCCATTGAGGAACTGGCGGCGGTGGTGCGCTCCGCCCGGTCCAGTTCCGGCGGCACGGTGTTCCTGTCCGCCAGCATCGGCGTCGCCGTGGCGTCGCCGACCCACGAGCGTCCCGACGACGTTCTGCGCGATGCCGAGATCGCCACCGCCCGCGCCCGCGAACAAGGCGGTGGGCGGCAGGCCTGGTTCGACCCGGCGATGCATTCCCATGTGGTCGAGCAGGTGCGGCTGGAACACGACCTGCGCAGCGCGCTGGACAGCGGCAGCGACCTGTGGGTCGCCTACCAGCCGATCGTGGAGATGGTGACCGGCGGGCTGGCAGGGTTCGAGGCGCTGATGCGCTGGAACCACCCGGAGCGCGGCAACATCCCGCCCGGCATCTTCATACCGATCGCCGAGAGCACGGGCCTCGTCGTGTCGCTCGGCACCTGGGTGCTGCGGCAGGCCTGCCTGCAGATCGCCGAGTGGCAGGACCGCCGCGAGCCGGGTTCCGCCCCGCTGTTCATGAGCATCAACCTGTCCACCCACCAGCTGTCCGATCCCAACTTCGTCCAGGTCGTGCGCGAGGTCCTGCGCGAGACCGGGGTGGAGCCGTCCTGGATCAAGCTGGAGCTGACGGAAAGCGCCGTCATGGACAAGGCGGAACAGTCGATCCGCCTGCTGCGCGATCTGCGGGCGCTGGGCATCAAGCTGTCGATCGACGATTTCGGCACCGGCTATTCGTCGCTGTCCTATCTGCACAAGCTGCCGATCGACAGCCTGAAGGTCGACCGTTCCTTCGTCTCGGCCATGCACCAATCGGAGGAAAACCGCGCGATCGTCCGCATCATCATGGATCTGGCGCGCCTGCTCGGCTTCGACGTCATCGCCGAAGGCATCGAGACCAGCGCCGACGCCAACCTGCTGCGGGCGCTGGCCTGCGACTACGGCCAGGGCTACCACTTCGCCCGCCCGCTGCCGTCGGCAGAGGCGGGCAAGCTGGTGGGCGGGGAATTGCCGTGGCAGATGCCGCGGTGAGGGTGGCGGTTTAAGGCTTCGGCGTCAGCCCCCCACCACTCCCAAACCTCACTTCCCCCGAACGAACTTCGGCGTCCCCGCCACGCTGGGCAGCAGGCGGATGGCATAGGGGCTGGTGCGCATCTGTGCCACGGCCTGGGCCGGGCCGGGCACCATCTCGTGATAGCCGACGATCAGGTCGGCGCCCTTCTGCTGCACGCTGTCGACGGTGACGCCGTAGCCGGCGCTGTCGCGCGGCCCCAGGAATACCGCCACCGCCATCCGCCCGCCGGGCAGGGAGGACGGGGCCGGCTCGCCGACCCTGGCCCACAATGCCGACCATTCGCCGGAGTCGCGGGCGACGACATAGGCGCGCTCGGCGGCGCTGCTGTGATCGCCCTGCCAAACGGTGCCGGCCTCCGCCTGCGTCGGCAGCAGGTTGCCGTCGGCACGATCGTTGCCGCTCTGGCAGGAGGCCAGCAGAAGGACTGGGACGAACAGCAGCGGGATCAGATGCGGGATCGGACGGGGAGGGGACGGCAGCTTCATGGGACGGTCAGGCGCTCCGCGGCAGGATCGTCTCGACCAGCGACGCCCAATAGCTGGCGCCAGTGGTCAGGATCGCGTCGTTGAAGTCGTAATGCGGGTTGTGCAGGCGGCAGGAGGGACCGCGATGGCCGCCATGGCCGAGCCAGATGTAGGCGCCCGGCCGTTCCTTCAGCATATAGCCGAAATCCTCCGCCGCCATCGTCGGTGGCGGCGCCCAGACAACGTTTTCCTCGCCCACCACCCTGGCGGCGGCGCTTGCGGCGATGCGCGCCTCCGGCTCGCTGTTGATGGTGGCGGGATAGCCGGGGCGGAAGCGCAACTCTGCCTTGGCGCCCAGACCTTCGGCGATGCTGGAGACGAGGCGGCCGAACTGCTCCTGGATGCGGCGGTGGTTCTCTTCCGAGAAAGTGCGCATGGTGCCCAGCATCCGTGCGCTGTCGGGAATGACGTTGGCTGCGGTTCCGGCCTCCACCACCGTGATCGACACCACGGCGCTCTCGGCCGGGTTGGTCCCGCGGCTGACCAGGCTCTGCGCCGCGGTGATGATGTGGGCCGACACCAGCACCGGGTCGATGCCGCGGTGGGGCATGGCGGCGTGGGCGCCGTGGCCGGTCACATGGATTTCGAACTGGTTGGCCGCCGCCATCACCGGGCCGGGATGGACGGCGATCTGGCCGGCCGGCAACTCCGGCCAATTGTGCAGGCCATAGACCTGCTCGCAGTCGAACTGCCGGAACAGCCCGTCGTCGATCATCCGCTTGGCGCCGCCCAAGCCCTCTTCGGCAGGCTGGAAGATGAAGTGGACGGTGCCGTCGAAGTTGCGGGTCTCCGCCAGATAACGGGCGGCCCCCAGCAGCATGGTGGTGTGTCCGTCATGGCCGCAGGCGTGCATCTTGCCGGCATGGCGCGAGGCATGGTCGAAGTCGTTGGCCTCCGGCATCGGCAGCGCGTCCATGTCGGCGCGCAACCCGATGGCTCGCCCGCTGCCGGTGCCGAGCCCCGTCAGCGTGCCGACGACGCCGGTCCCGCCCAGGCCGCGATGCACGGTGATGCCGAATTCCGCCAGCTTCGCGGCGACGATGTCGGAGGTGCGCTTTTCCTCGAACCCCAGCTCCGGGTGGGCGTGGATGTCGCGCCGCCACACGGTCATGTCGTCCTGGAAGGCGGCGATGCGGTTGTTGATCGGCATGTCTCTAACGTCTGGTTGGAACGGCCGGATGGCGTTCGGGGAGAACTGAAGGAGGAAGGCGGCGGATTGTCGACATGGGGCATTCAGCCGGAAGTGGCCAGATCGGGGATCGCCATGCCGCGCTGGACCGCCGGCCTCGCAGCGACGGCGTCGTGCCAGCGCTTCAGGTTGGGAAAACGCTCCAGCAGCCCGCCGCCCGCCACCGCCGCGGCGGCGATGAAGGGGAAACAGGCGATATCGGCGATGGAGTAGGAGGCGCCCGCCAGATACTCCGCCATGCCCAGGCGCTCCTCCAGCGCTGCATAGCAGCGCATCAGCTCGCCCTTGTACAGGTCGATGGCGTGGGGGATGCGGTCAGGGGAGCGGGCGGCGAAGCGCTGCATGTCGATGGCGGTGGGGCCGAGGTCGCTGATGCCCAGCATGAACCAGCTCATCGCCTCCGCCCGCTCGTCCTCGTCCTCGGGCAGCAGCCGGCCGGTGCGCTCGGCGAAATGCAGCAGGATGGCGCCGGAGCCGAACAGGCGCCGCACCCGGCCGCCCGGCAGCTCTTCCACCAGCGCCGGAATCTTGGTGATCGGGCTGACCGCCAGGAAGTCCGGCCGCTTGTTCTCGCCGGCGGCCAGATCGACGCGGTGGACGGTATAGGGCAGTCCCAACTCCTCCAGCAGGATGGAGGCCTTGCGTCCGTTGGGCGTGGGGAAGCTGTAGAGCGTGAGCATGCCGTGACGATCCCTGCGCTCCGTCCGGGGCCGGGTTCCCCGGGAGCGATGCCGCCAGTCTGGCCGATTTGCGCGGCGAACGCCAGCGACAGCGCTCTCGATTTGGCAGGGGTCAGAACAGGGAGGCGCAGCCGTCCGGCTTCACGATCCTTGTTGCCGAAGGCGGGTTGGCTGCCAGCTTCGCCGCCGGACGGATCGGCCGCCGCACCAGTTCGCCCCCGCAATTCGGGCAGCGCTCCCCCGGTAGCCGGGCGCGGCAGCCGGCGCAGAAGGTGCATTCGAAGGAGCAGATATAGGCATCCGGCGCGTCGGGCGGCAGGTCGCGGTTGCAGCATTCGCAGTTGGGGCGCAGCTCCAGCATGGCGTGGTCTCCGGTTCGGGGATATGCCAGGGAGGATAGCGGGCTTCGCTTGCCAGGGTGAGTGGCGTAGATGCCGATGACCGTTAAGATACTGCCAAAGCGATGCACCCTTCCCGGAGAGAGGCTACATCATCTCTGCCCGGCGGCCGAACAGGGCGCGCAGCTTGCGGCCGATGGCGCCGCCCAGCATGCCATGGCCGCTGCCGGCCTTTGGGAACCAGCCGGGATCGTCGGTCTGGAAGCGGCGGACGACATGGACGAAGGCGTCGACCACGTCGGGGTCGAAGTCGCGGCCCGACCGTTCGACGATCCAGGATATCGCGTCTTCCACCGCCCAGGCGCTGCGGTACTGGCGGCTGGTGATCAGCGCGTCGAACACGTCGGCCACCGCCATGATGCGGGCACCGATCGGAATGGCGTTGCCGCGCAGCCCCTCCTGATACCCCGATCCGTCATAGCGTTCGTGGTGGTAGCGCGCGATCTCCGCCGCGATGGACAGCAGTGACCGGCCGCGCAGCGGCACCGCCGCCTCGGCCAGGATGCGGTGGCCGATCTCGGTGTGGCGCTGGATCATCTGCATGTCGATGCCGGTCAGCTCGCCGGGCATGCCCAGCGTCTCGTCCGACACGCTCAGCATGCCGACGTCGTGCAGCAGGGCTGCCAGCCCGACCTTCTCGACGAAATCGGCGTCCAGCTCGTCCCGGAACTTCTCGCGCTGGTGCAGCTCTCGGGCGATGGAACCCACCAGCTTCTCGATGCGCTGAAGATGGCCGGTGGCGGCGTTGTCCTTGTATTCGGCCAGGGCACCCATCGCGAGGACCGTCGCCTTCTGCGAGGTGTTCAGTTCCTCGATCAGCAGGGCGTTCTCGAAGGCGATGGAGCATTTGTTGCGGAACAGCTCCATCAGCTGCCATTCGCGGGCGGTGCCATCGTTGCGGCCCTCGACATAGATCATGCCGGTGATGCCGCCGTTGGCGCGCAGGCGCAGCGCGCAGAAATCCGGCTCGATGATCGTCTCGCTGCTGGGCGACAGCCGTTCCAGCGCCGCCTCCACCCGCGGTTCGCCGAGGTCCGCGACCTCGACATCCCTCCACCTGGCGAAGCGGCCGGTGGAGGCGCGCACCCGGATCTTGCGGTCGCGCGGCAGCGTGTCGCCCTGGATGCACAGCAGCGCATGGTGGCCGATGCCGAGCAGCCCGACCACACGCGGCAGGATGTTGGGGAACAGCACGTCGGGCGTGCGCATCTCCAGCAGGCCGGTGGTGGCGACCAGCATGCGGGCCAGCCCCTTGCGGCCTGCCGCCAGCGCCTGGAGGCTGGCAAAGGTGCGCAGCTGCCCGGCGACCGCGGTGCGCAGCGCGCGCGGCGTCAACTCCGCCTTCACCCGCCAGTCGCCGACGTCGTTGACGGCAATGGCCTCGTCCTCGGTTCCGGTCTCCTCGTCTTCGGTCCCGGCCTCCCGATCGCCGGTGCAGACCAGAATGCGGGTGCGCTGATTGCCCAGTTCGCGACGCAGATAGGCCACCAGCTCCAGCCCTGCCTTCGGGCCTTCCAGCGCGGTTTCCAGCAGGATCAGGGCGGTGTCGGGATGGCGCTGCAGGGCGGCACGCGCCTCGGCGGCGGAGGTGGCGCCGGTCAGCTCGACCCCGGCGCCGTCGATGGACAGCCCGTTCAGTGCCGACCGGGCCGTGGCCAGCAGCGACGGATCGGGATCGACGACCAGAACCTTGAATGGTGGTTTGGCAACCGGACCGGCCATCTCCGGCCGTGCATCGTCGTGGAGCATGGCATTCCCAGCGGTTGCGCGTGCATGGTGCGCGTCCGGTAAAGTAATCCCATCGGACGATTCGTTCAACCGGCGACAAGTGCCGCCAATGCCTTCGACGGGAGCAGGCTTGAATAGCTTGGCCATGCCGGCTCCCGTCGCGTTCATGCCGGGCTCAGATATAGCGGGAACCCCGCGGTTAGGCCCGCGACAAGCTTATGGCCCCCCATCATCCCAAAGGGTGTCGGAATGTCACGCGGCGGGCAGGGCAGGCCGTGAGAAGCGAGGCTGTGAGAAACGACCCTGACCCGCCCCGGCGGCCTTGGAATGGTCAGTCCGTTTGGGGTAGTGTCCGCCCGCACCCCACGGACCAACAACGAGCAGACGCAAGACCGATGTTGCCTCCCAACGCCGTCCGCCGATTTGCCGGGGCCGTCTTTGCCGGTTCTGTCGTCTCTTCCATTCTCGCCGCCGGCTTTCTGGCCGCCGGTGTGACAGCCGCGCCGGCTGCCGCGGCCGACCCGCGCCATCTCGGCACCTTCAAGGACTGGAACGCCTTCCTGTTCGAGGAGAAGGGCCAGAAGGTGTGCTACATGTCCAGCCAGCCCAAGAAGTCGGAGCCGAAGGCGAAGCGCGGCGACATCTACACGCTGGTCACCCACCGCCCGGCGGAAAAGGCCCTGGACGTCGTCAGCATCATCGTCGGCTATCCGTTCAAGAAGGGCAGCGAGGCCGAGGTCAGCATCGACGGCAAGGACTTCAAGCTGTTCACCGATGGCGAGACCGCCTGGGCCCGCGATGCCGACGCCGACCGCGCCGTGTCCACGGCGCTGCGCAACGGCAAGCAGATGGTGGTGAAGGGCGTGTCCGGCCGCGGCACCAAGACGACCGACACCTACAGCCTGGCCGGCGTCGGGCAGGCCTATGATGCCATCAACGAGGCCTGCGGCGTGAAGCGCTGATCGCCGCAGCGCTTTACTCGGTCTTTTTCCCTTCGAGTCTTTTGACTCCGCGCGCGCATGGCCCTATGTAATGGGGCCATGAGCGCCTCCAATCATGCTTCCGCCTTCGTTCTGCCGGCGACCGATGCCGACGGACGCAAGAACCTTGTCGGCCTGTCCCGCGAAGAGCTGGAAGCCGAGATGCTGTCGGTCGGCCTGGAAAAGTTCCGGGCACGCCAGCTCTGGCACTGGATCTACCACCGCGGCTCCACCGATTTCGCCGAGATGACCACGCTGGCCAAGCCGGTGCGGGAAAAGCTGGCCGATGCCTACATCGTGGCGCGGCCGACGGTGGTGAAGGACCTGAAGTCGGCGGACGGCACCCGCAAGTGGCTGCTGCGCATGCCCGACGGGCAGGAGGTGGAGAGCGTCCACATCCCCGAGGAGGATCGCGGCACGCTCTGCGTCTCTTCCCAGGTCGGCTGCACCCTGACCTGCCGCTTCTGCCACACCGGCACGCAACGCTTGGTGCGCAACCTGGATTCGGCCGAGATCGTGGCGCAGGTGATGCTGGCGCGCGACATGCTGGGCGAATGGCCGGCGCCGCCCGACGGGCGCATGCTGTCCAACATCGTCATGATGGGCATGGGCGAGCCGCTGTTCAATTACGACAACGTCGCCAAGGCGCTGAAGATCGTGATGGACGGCGACGGCATCTCGATCTCCAAGCGTCGCATCACGCTATCGACCTCCGGCGTCGTGCCGATGATGGAGCGTTGCGGCCAGGAGCTGAACGTGAATCTCGCGGTCAGCCTGCATGCGGTGACCGACGAACTGCGCGACATCATCATGCCCATCAACCGCAAATACCCGCTGCGGGATCTGATGGAGGCCTGCCGCAATTACCCCGGCCTGTCCAACGCGCGGCGCATCACCTTCGAATATGTGATGCTGAAGGGGATCAACGACACGCCGGCCGACGCCCGGGCGCTGGTCAAGCTGCTGGAGGGCGTTCCGGCCAAGATCAACCTGATCCCCTTCAACGAATGGCCGGGGGCCCCCTATGAGCGGTCGACCGCGCGGGCGATCCAGGTCTTCGGCGACATCGTCAACAATGCCGGCTATGCCAGCCCGGTCCGCACCCCGCGCGGCGAGGACATCATGGCCGCCTGCGGCCAGCTGAAGAGCGCCAGCCTGCGCATGACCGCCGCCGAACGCGCCGCCATCGCCGCGGTCATCGCGGAGAAGGACGCGGCCCTGGCGTCGTAAGGGCGGCTTCCCGACAGCGCGGCACCCCGGGAATTGCGGAGGGTGCCGTGCTGTGACAGGGTGTCGGCACCTCCGCCAACCAGAACCGGCCTACGCATCGGCATGCCCGCCCCCATCGAGGACATCATCGCCAAGGCGATCAAGGACGCCGACAAGTCCTTCTTCAACGAGGATTACGCCAAGCAGGCGAAGGCGGTGACCGCCGCCTTGAAGAAGGCGGGGTACGAGGTGGCGCCGCTGAAGCCGCCGCCGGGGCTGGTCGAATGGGCCAAGGACAACATTCCGTTCGGCCGTCTTCGTCCGACTGAACTGATTACGCAGATGTACTCGATGATGGTCGAGAACGTGCGGCGCTTCGACAAGTAGCGGGACCCCAAGCGCGACAGCCTCCGACTGCCCGCTTTCGCTGGTATTACCACAGGACCGGAAGGCCGTTTCTTTTCAGCCACTTCCCGCGCTGCGCCAAAATCGTCACACCAGCACTTTCGGCCACCCCCCGCCGTTGACTCGGATGCTGCGGGAGCGTAATTCATTGCGCCAACCAATAGGACGGGACAGCCGTCCCAAAAGGGCACGCACCACCCAGCCGCCGCGGCAATCGTCATGTTGCGCCGCGTCCGGCCGCGAACAGAGGACGACGCAATGGCAAACGGCAGCGGTCGGCCGCTCTCCCCGCACCTTCAAGTCTACAAACTCCCGTTGACGGCAGTCATGTCCATCACGCACCGCATCACGGGCGTCGGGCTGGCTGTGGGCACGCTTCTGCTGGTCTGGTGGCTGGTCGCCGCCGCTGCCGGTCCGCAAGCGTTCGCGCGCGCGCAGGGCTTCATCGGCTCCTTCTTCGGCCTGCTGCTGATGTTCGGCTGGTCGGCGGCGCTGTACTACCACCTGTGCAACGGCATCCGCCATCTGGTCTGGGACGCCGGCAAGTCGTTCGAACTGACCGATGCCGACCGCAACAACAAGGTCGTCCTCGTCGCGACGGCGGTGCTGACCGTGCTGACCTGGATCGTCGGCCTGGCCGTGTGGTGAGGAGATAAGACATGGCGTCCAATAGCAAGACCCTCCGCTCGCCGCTGCAGGTCGCGCGCGGTCTGGGTTCCGCCAAGCACGGCACCGAACACTGGTGGTCGCAGCGCCTGACCGCGATCGCGCTCGTCCCGCTGACCGTGTGGTTCGTCTTCGGCGTCATCGGCCATCTGGGTGCCGATCATGCCGGGTTCGTCGCCTGGATGAAGTCGCCCTTCTCGGCCGTGATGATGATCCTCACCGCCGTGGTCACCTTCCACCACGCCCAGTCCGGGCTTCAGGTGGTCATCGAGGACTACGTGCATGCCGAATGGCAGAAGATGGCGCTGATCATCGGCGTCAAGTTCCTGTCCTTCGCCCTGGCGGCCGCCTGCGTGCTGGCCGTCGTGAAGATCTTCATCGGAGCCTGACGACCATGGCGACCGCCTACAACATCATCGACCACACCTATGACGTCGTCGTCGTCGGCGCCGGCGGCGCCGGTCTGCGCGCCACCTTCGGCATGGCCGAAAAGGGCCTGAAGACCGCCTGCATCACCAAGGTGTTCCCGACCCGCTCCCACACCGTGGCGGCGCAGGGCGGCATCTCGGCCGCTCTCGGCAACATGGGCGAGGACGACTGGCGCTACCACATGTACGACACCGTCAAGGGGTCGGACTGGCTGGGCGACCAGGACGCTATCGAGTACATGTGCCGCGAGGCCATCCCGGCGATCATCGAGCTGGAGCATTACGGCGTGCCCTTCTCGCGCACGCCGGAAGGCAAGATCTACCAGCGCGCCTTCGGCGGCATGACCGCGCAGTACGGCAAGACCCAGGCCTACCGCACCTGCGCCGCCGCCGACCGCACCGGCCACGCCATCCTGCACACCCTCTATCAGCAGTCGCTGAAGCACGAGGCGGAGTTCTTCGTCGAATACTTCGCGCTCGACCTCATCATGGAGGACGGCGTCTGCAAGGGCGTGCTGGCCTGGAACCTGGACGACGGCACGCTGCACCGCTTCCGCGGCCAGCTGGTGGTGCTGGCGACCGGCGGCTACGGCCGCGCCTACTTCTCGGCGACCTCGGCCCACACCTGCACCGGCGACGGCGGCGGCATGATCCTGCGCGCCGGCCTGCCCCTGCAGGACATGGAGTTCGTGCAGTTCCACCCGACCGGCATCTACGGCTCCGGCTGCCTCATCACCGAGGGTGTGCGCGGCGAGGGCGGCTATCTGACCAACTCCAACGGCGAGCGCTTCATGGAGCGCTATGCCCCGTCGGCCAAGGATCTGGCGTCGCGCGACGTCGTGTCCCGCTCGATGACCATCGAGATCCGCGAAGGCCGCGGCGTGGGTGAGCATAAGGATCACATCCACCTGCACCTGGAGCATCTGCCGCCCGAGATCATCCACCAGCGCCTGCCCGGCATCGCCGAGACGGCCAAGATCTTCGCCGGCGTGGACGTGACCAAGGAGCCGATCCCGGTTCTGCCGACCGTCCACTACAACATGGGCGGCATCCCGACCAACGTTCACTGCGAGGTGCTGTCGCCGACCGCCGGGAACCCGGACCAGGTGGTCCCGGGCCTGATGGCCATCGGCGAGGCGGCCTGCGTCTCGGTCCACGGCGCCAACCGCCTGGGCTCCAACTCGCTGCTCGATCTGGTGGTGTTCGGCCGTGCGGCCGCCATCCGCGCCGCCGAGATCGTCCAGCCGGGCAAGGCTCCGTCGGTCAAGCCGGACAGCTGCGACAAGGCGCTGGAGCGGTTCGACCGCATCCGTAACGCCAAGGGCTCGATCAAGTCGGCCGACCTGCGGCTGGAGATGCAGAGGACGATGCAGAACAACTGCGCCGTCTTCCGCACCGGCGAGGTCCTGGACGAAGGCGTCAAGAAGATCGACGCGGTCTATGCCAAGAAGGGCGAGATCGCCATTTCCGACCGCTCGCTGGTCTGGAACTCCGATCTGGTCGAGGCGCTGGAACTGGATAACCTGCTGGGTCAGGCGGTCGCCACCCTGCATTCCGCCCAGAACCGTCCGGAGAGCCGCGGCGCCCATGCCCGTGAGGACTATCCGAACCGCGACGACGAAGGCTGGATGAAGCACACCGTCATCTGGGTCGCGGACAACGGCGAGACGAAGATCGATTACCGCCCGGTCCACATGTACACCCTGACCGACGAGGTCGAGGTCTTCCCGCCCAAGGCCCGTGTGTACTAAGGCCCGCCGGATAAAGGAAATCAGCCATGGTTGAATTCAACCTGCCAGCCAACTCCAAGGTCGGCGTCGGCAAGACCGTCAACGTCGCGAACGGCGCCAAGCGGGCCAAGACCTTCAAGATCTACCGCTGGAACCCGGACGACGGCCAGAACCCGCGCGTCGACAGCTATGTGGTCGACCTCGACAAGTTCGGGCCGATGATCCTGGACGCGATCATCTACATCAAGAATCAGGTCGACAGCACACTGACCTTCCGGCGGTCCTGCCGCGAGGGCATCTGCGGGTCGTGCGCGATGAACATCGACGGCACGAACACGCTGGCCTGCCTGAAGGCGATCGAGGACGTGCCCGGCGACGTCAAGATCTACCCGCTGCCGCACATGCCGGTGGTGAAGGATCTGGTCCCCGACCTGAAGCACATCTACGCCCAGCTCGCCTCGATCAAGCCGTGGCTGCAGTCGCAGTCCCCGGCCCCGAGCCGCGAGCGCCTGCAGTCGCCGGAGGACCGCGCCAAGCTGGACGGCCTCTACGAGTGCATCCTGTGCTTCTGCTGCTCGACCTCCTGCCCCAGCTACTGGTGGAACGGCGACCGTTACCTCGGCCCGTCGATCCTGCTCCAGGCCTATCGCTGGATCGCCGACAGCCGCGACGAGATGACGGGCGAGCGCCTCGACAACCTCGAGGACCCGTTCCGCCTCTATCGCTGCCACACCATCATGAACTGCACCAAGGCGTGCCCGAAGGGTCTTAATCCCGCCAAGGCCATCGCCGAGATCAAGAAGCTGATGGTTGCCCGCCGCTGATCGCTGACAGCGCTCGCGACACGGAAAAGGCGCCCCCTCGGGGGCGCCTTTTTCATTTTGGGCCATCGGACCGATGTTCAGACGAAATCCGGGTCGGTCGGCCGCGACGGCGGCAGGTCGTTGCCGGGGACCGGGCTGTCGGTGGTGCCGGGGCCGCCGGGGTCGGGCAAATCCGGGTTGTCGGTGCCCGGCAGATCGGTGCCGGGAATGTCCTCGTGCGGACCTGGGAAAGGGTTCGGCGGGGCGGCGCCGAGGCCGGGATCGGTGATCGGCATGGGATGGTCTCCCTCTGTCGGTTGCTCGCTCTCCCATATCAACGGCCGAATCCGCAATCCGCTCCCTCGCACGGGACGATTGCGTGCGCACCGGTTGACCGGCGGCAGGGAGGGGGTATGCTCTTCGGGAGATCACCAACGACGACGAACCACCAATGGACGGCGCGAACCGGCGTCGCCCAGCGGGAGAACACATTTCTATCCAAGGGAAGGACCAATCATGGGCGGCATGGCAGGCCAAGCGTGGAACTGGATCCAGGGCGAGTGGGTGGAGGGCAATCCACCGATCGTCGGACCGCTGTCCCACACGCTGTGGCTCTCTTCGACGGTCTTCGACGGCGCCCGCGCCTTCCAGGGCGTGGCTCCCGACCTCGACCTGCATTGCGCCCGCGCCATCCGCTCGGCTCAGGTGATGGGGCTGGAGCCGATGGTCACCGCCGGCGAGATCGAAGAACTGTGCTGGGACGGCATCCGCCGCTTCCCCAAGGAAGCGGAGCTGTACATCCGCCCGATGTTCTACGCCGATGACGGCTTCGTCGCCCCGGCGCCGGAAAGCACGCGCTTCGTCCTGTCGATCTACGAGGACCCGCTGCCGAAGCCGACCGGCTTCGCCGCCTGCATCTCCACGCGCCGGCGTCCGATCCCGACCATGGCTCCGACCGAGGCGAAGGCCGCCTGTCTCTATCCCAACGCCGGCTTGGCGTTGACCGAGGCGCGCAAGCGCGGTTTCCAGAACGCCATCATGCTGGATGCCATCGGCAACGTTGCGGAGTTCGCCACCTCCAACATCTTCATCGCCAAGGACGGCGTGGTGCGCACCCCGGTGCCGAACGGCTGTTTCCTGAACGGCATCACCCGCCAGCGCGTCATCGCCCTGCTGCGCAACGACGGCGTGACGGTGGAGGAATGCACCCTGACCCCGCAGGACGTGCTGGAAGCCGACGAGGTCTTCTCCACCGGCAACCACGCCAAATGCGTGCCGGTGATCAAGGTGGAGGACCGCAATCTCGCGGCGGGACCGCTGTTCCAGCGGGCGCGGGCGCTCTATTGGGAATACGCGTTCCGCTGATCGAGCAGCGCCACCGCCGCCCGGCGGTGATGGGCCAGCGTGGCGGCCAGACGGGTCAGCCACGCATCGCTCCGGCATGCCGCGGCAGTCAGTACGCCGCGGCGCCGGGCGGCGGCGAACCGCGCTTCGGCCGCGAGCGTGCTGTGTTGGCGGAGCGTTGCCGCGTGTTTGATGGCGTTGGCGCGACCCGGACCGCCGAGCAGGGTGACGCGAAGCTCCTGCTTCGGCGGCTTGGCGTCATGGGTGCGGTGAAGGCTGTCCAGGCGAGCGGCTTGATCCATGGATGGACGATAGCGTCTGCCGGGGTGGTCGGTAAAGGTAAATTTTCCTAGGACCGCGCGCCGGGCAGGGAGGTGTTTGCCCCCGCCCTCACTGGCTCGCCCAAATGATCCGCGCCATCCAGGCGACATCCGCCAGCGGGATGCTGCGGTCGGGATGGGCGCGGTTGATCGACAGCAGTTCAATCTTGGTCGCCGTCTCGCGGATCAACTGCTTGGCCATCACCTCGCCGCCCTTGGTGCGGACGACGACGCGGTCGTTGCGGCGGATCTGTGCGGCCGGCGAGACGATGATGGTGTCGCCGTCGCGATAGACCGGCTCCATGCTGTCGCCGGAAATCTCCAGCGCATAGGCATGCGGGTCGCCCAGGCTGGGGAACAGCAGTTCATCCCAGCCGCTGCCGGCGGGAAAGCCCGCATCGTCGAAATAGCCGGCCGATCCGGCCTGGGCATAGCCGATCACCGGAACCCGTTGCAGCGGGGTGGTGCCGGCGCCGTCGCCGACCAGCGACACGAATTCCGACAGCGAGGCGCCGGTGGCGTCCAGCACCTTGGAGATGCTTTCCGTCGACGGCCAGCGCAGCTTGCCGTCGTTGGTCGTGCGCTTGCTCTTGTTGAAGGTGGTCGGGTCCAGTCCGGCGCGCCGCGCCAGCCCGGAGGCGGAGAGCCCGTGCTGTGCCGCAAGGCGGTCTATGGCCCGCCAGATGTCCGTGTGTTTCAGCATGGGACGATAATCTCATAAAGCGGCGACAGCGTCCCTAGGAACTTTTTCATAAAACTATTGACCGCGAGCGGCGAGCGGAACATAACGCAAACGGATGGTGCGGCTGCGACGCAGGTCCGGCGCCTTCCTTTTCAAAAAATCCGAAGCCGCAAGGAGACCAGCATGCTGCGTCCGGCCGCCCCCGCTTTGCCAGCAACCAGCATTTCCCGGACCGTTCCGCTGAAGCCGGAGCCCTACAGCGTCGATGGCGAACCCTTTGCCGACGCGGAGGAGGCGTGGTTCTGGGCAGTGCAGGCGCATGAGGCCAAGGCGGCCGGGGCGCGGATCATTGCCGGCTGCGGGCAGGTCGCACGGCCCTGCGAGCCGCAGGACCTTCTTCAGGTGGTCGACCGCCTGTACCGGGCGCGCAAGCTGATGCGCGACCACCTGCATGTGTTGGTCCATTACGGTCGCCGCCAGAGCGCGCCGGACCCGGAGCGCTTCCGTGAACATCGTGCCCATTTGCTGTGGCAGGAGGCGTTCACCGTGATCGCTCCGGCGCTGCGAAAAAAAGGCATTGCACGATGAGCACCACCCCCTGGAGCGCAGCCTGGATCGTCTATCGCGGCGAAGCGCCCTTGTGGTGGCTGCGGTTGCTGAAGCCGGGCTTCCGCCACTGCCTGGCCCTGTTGACCGACGGGCGGCGCTGGGTGGCGGTCGATCCTTTGGCCGGCTTCACCGACATCGCGGTGCTGGACCTGCCCGCCGACTTCGACCTGCCGGGCTGGTACCGCGCCCAGGGGCTGATGGTCGACGCCGCTCCGCTGCGTCGCCCGGCCGGCCCCGCGCCTTGGGGGCCCTTCACCTGTGTCGAGGCGGTCAAGCGCCTGATCGGCCTGCGCGCCCGCCGGGTGCTGACCCCCTGGCAACTGCACCGCCACCTGACCGGAGGAGACCGCACATGCCCGCATCCGCAGCCGTGAAACCGCCCGTCCGCAGGAAGGGCGAGTTGTCGGAACCCGAGGCATTGCTGGAACGCTACCGCGTCGCCCGCGACCGGCGCAGCGTGTGGGAAAGCCATTGGCAGGAATGCTACGACCACGCGCTGCCCAATGGGAGGCCCTTCCGCGGCGGCGGCACGCCGGGCGAGCGCCGGGTCGACCGGCTTTTCGACGGCACTGCTCCCGACGCGGTGGAACAGCTGGCCGCCAGTCTATTGTCTGAACTGACGCCGCCCTGGTCGCGCTGGTTCGGCTTCCAGCCCGGCCCCACCCTGACCGGGGCGGAGCGTGACCGCGTCGCTCCGCTGCTCGACCGCGCCGCCGGGATCGTCCAGGCTCATTTCGACCGCTCCAACTTCGCGGTGGAGATCCATCAGGCCTTCCTCGACCTCGTCACCGTCGGCACCGCCAGCCTCTTGATGGAGGAGGCCGCCCCCGGCGCCCCGTCCAGCCTGCGCTTCACCGCTGTGCCGCTGGCCGAGGCGGTGCTGGAGGAGGGGCCGGACGGCCGGCTCGACGCCACCTTCCGCCGCAGCGAGGCGACGCTGGCGCAAATCCTCCAGCGCTTCCCCGGCGCCGAGCTGCCGGACGAGCTGCGCAAGCAGGCGGCCGAGGATCCCGACAGCAGGTTCCCTCTGGTCGAGGCTGTGCTGCCCGACGGCACGGCCTATCGCTGGGGCGTGGTGCTGGACAGCGGGCTGGCCGAGCCGTCCTGGCTGGCGCAGGGGCGCTTCGCCCAGTCGCCCTTCGTCAATTTCCGCTGGCTGAAGGCGCCGGGCGAGACCTATGGCCGCTCTCCGGTGATGAAGGCACTGCCCGACATCAAGACCGCCAACAAGGTGGTGGAGCTGGTGCTGAAGAACGCCTCCATCGCCGTCACCGGCATCTGGCAGGCGGATGATGACGGGGTGCTGAACCCCACCACCATCCGGCTGGTGCCCGGCACCATCATCCCGAAGGCGGTCGGTTCCGCCGGGCTGACGCCGCTGGCCAACCCCGGCCGGTTCGACGTGTCGCAGCTGGTGCTGGACGATTTGCGCGGCCGTATCCGCCATGCGCTGCTGGTCGACCGGCTGGGGCCGGTGGAGTCGGCGCGGATGACCGCGACCGAAGTGCTGGAACGCTCGGTCGAGATGGCGCGGCTGCTCGGCGCCACCTATGGCCGGCTCCAGGCGGAGCTGATGACCCCGCTTGCGCTGCGGGCGGTATCGATCCTGCGCCGGCGCGGCGAGATCCCTGACATCACCGTCGACGGCCGGCTGGTGGAGTTGCAGCACCGTTCCCCGCTCGCCCAGGCCCAGGCCCAGCGCGACGTGCAGGCGACGCTGCGCTGGCTGGACAGCGTCAAGGCGCTGGGACCGCAGGCGGAGGCCACGGTGGATGCGGCGGCGACCGCCCATTGGCTGGGCGAGGCCTTCGGCGTGCCGGCCAAGCTGATGCGGGCGGAGGTCGCCGCCGCCGGGAGCGATGCCGGCCCTTCCACCGCTGGCCTTTCCACTGGCGGTGGCTCCAATGGCTGACCACCCGACGGTCGAGCAGGCCGGCTGGGACTGGCTGGAAGCGTCACCTCCCTGCGGTTCGGATAACGCCACGGCGTCGGAGGGCGATCCGGCGCCCAGCTTCGCCCGCTGCTTCGCCGGAAATGACGGGGTGCGGGTGCTGGCGGTGCTGCGGGCGATGACGCTCGATCGCGCGCTGGGGCCTGACGCGCCGGAGGCGGCGCTGCGTCACCTCGAAGGACAGCGCCAACTGGTCGCCACCATTCTCGCGCTGGTCACGCGCGGGCGGACAGGATGACCGGCGGTGCTTCCACCCCTTTCCCTTCCTTGCAGGAGTTGATGATGGCCGACACTCTGCTGACCGAATCCGCAGCCGCCCCCGCCCCCGCCCCCGCCCCCGCCCCCGCCCCCGCCCCCGCCCCCGCCCCCGCCGATGCGGCTCCGCCGCTGCCGATCCCGGAGAAGTTCCGCGATCCCAAGACCGGCACCCTGCGCGTCGAGGCCCTGCTGAGATCCTACCTGGAGCTGGAACGCCGCCTGTCGTCGCAGGGCCAGCCGCGTCAGGCTCCGCAGGACGCCGCTTCCGAGTCGCCCTCCGAACCCGCCCCCTTCGATCCGGCCAGCCTCGACCCCGCGCAGCTTCGCCGCCTGTTGGGGACGCCGGAGACGCCGGACGGCTACAGCATCGCCTGCGGTCATGGCCTGTTCCAGCCCGACCCGGAGATCAACGGCCGCCTGCATCAGGCCGGCTACACCCCTGACCAGGCGCAGCTTCTCTATGATCTCGCCGCCGAGCGGATGATCCCGCTGATCCAGACCATAGCCGCCGAATTCCAGGCGGAGCGCGAGGTCGAGCGGCTGGTCGCCCGCTTCGGCGGCGAGGAGCGCTGGCGTGAGGTGTCGCGGCAACTGCTGGCCTGGGCCGGCAAGACCCTGCCGCCGGCCGCGGTGGAAGGGCTGGCGACCACCTACGAAGGTGTCATGGCGCTTTATGCGATGATGACCGGCAGCGAGCCGGTGGCCCTGTCGATGGCGGGCAACCGGTCGGGCGGCGGCGAGGGCGAGGCCGAACTGCGCACCCTGATGCGTGACCCGCGCTATTGGCGGGACCGTGATCCGGCGGTGATCGCCCGTGTCACCGAGGGCTTCCAGCGCCTTTATCCCAGCCAGGGGTGAGCAGGGGTGGGATGAACCGGTCCTGGCCGCCATCCCTGCGGCACGAAGGCCATCAGGGGATCGGCGGCCGGACCAAGGGCAGGCCAGGGACAAAGCGCCGCAGCATGCAACCTTCGTATGGGTTGGACAGGGGTCTGTTGCGCGTGCGAAGAAAAATTGAATTGCACGATTGAAACGAAGTCGTCACCTTCCCCTTCGTATGACTAACCGTCCGTTTACCGAACGGACAAGAGAGCGACGCCAAGCCCCATGACGCTGCGCCGCAAGATTCGCTGGCTGACCTGGATCGGCCTGATCGGCTGCCTGATGGCGGCGATCCCCGCGCTCTACCTGCTGCGGCAGGGCATGATCGCCGAGCGGGGGCAGGTCGCCGTTGCCCTGGTGGATTCGGCGGGTCTGCTTCTGCGCGATCTGGAACGGTCGGCGATTTCCGGTGCGATCTCCGGCGACGAGGCGCGCGACCGGGCGCGGACGGCGCTGCTGGCCCTGTCGGCCAAGCCCTTTCATGTCAGGATTTTCACGGACGGCGTCATCCCCGATGGCTGGCCGGCCATCGACCGCGCCGTCACGGCGGAGGGACGGTTCGAGCCCTGGGGCTGGGCGATCGCCGCCGCCGGCGACATCGGCGACCTCGACCGCGATTTCCTGGTGGAGGCGTCGGGTTTCCTGCTGTTCCTGGTCGCCTTGCTGGTGGTGAGCTGGCCTGGGGCGATGTTCCTGTCGCAGCATGTGGTGGGGCCGCTGGAAGCGCTGTCGGACCGCATGCGCCTGCTGACGGAGGGGCGGACCGACATCGACATTCCCGGCTGCGACCGCCGCGACGAATTCGGCGCCATGGCCCGCGCCATGGAGTTCTGCCGCCGCGCCGCCATCGCCCTGATCGAACGGGACGAGCGGCTGGCCGGCATCATGAACAATGTCGGCGAGGCGATCCTGCTGGTCGATGCCCGCGGCCTGATCGAAGAGCACAACCCCGCCGCCGTCGCCCTGTTCGGCGCGGCTGCCGGAGAACTGCGCGGCCGGCCGCTGTCCAGGCTGTTCACCGCCCCCGATCGCGCGCGGATCGACTCGCTGCTGGCCGACATGGCGGCGGAGGCGGATGTGCCCGAACCGGTGCGGGTGGAGGCGCTGGGGATCGAGCGCACGGGAACCGGCGAACGGATCGACGCCTCGCTCAGCGTGTCGCCGCTGGTGGTGCAGGGGCGGCGCGGCTTCGTCTGCGCGCTGGCCGACGTGACCGAGCGGCTGCGCCACGAACGCGAACTGATGCGGCTGGCCACCCGCGACCGGCTGACCGGCCTGCCCAACCGGGCGATGATCGAATCACTGCTGGAGGCGGCGGTGGAGCGCAGCCGCCGTTACCGGCGTCCCTTCGCCGTGTTGTGCCTGGACCTGTCGCGCTTCAAGCTGATCACCGACACGCTGGGCCATCAGGCCGGCGATGCGCTGCTGCAGGAGGTGGCACGGCGGATCGTCGCCTCGGTGCGGGCCGCCGATCTGGTCGGCCGGATCGGTACCGATGATTTCGCCGTGGTGCTGGAGGAAATCAACGACGCCGACGAGGCGGCGATCATCGCCGGACGAATTTTGGATGCCTTCGACGCGCCGGTCACCCTGCCGGGTTGCGAGCATTATGTCCGCCCGGCGGTCGGCATTGCCGTCTACCCGACCGACCTCGGCGGAGAAGGCGCTACGGATGGCGACGACCCGCAGGCGCTCCTGCGCGCGGCCGAGACGGCGCTCTACGCCGCCAAGCGGATGGGGGGCCGCCGTCACGCCTTCTTCCGTCCCGAACTGGCCGAACAGGCGCGGCGGCAACTGGCGCTGGACGGCGATTTGCGGGCGGCGCTGGCGTTGAAACAGTTCCGTCTGCATTACCAGCCCAAAGTGTCGCTGATCGACTACTCGCTGGAGGGGTTCGAGGCCCTGCTGCGCTGGGAGAAGCCGGGGCAGGGTTTGGGGCAGGGCATGATGATCCCGCCCGGCGAGTTCATCCCGGTGGCGGAGGAGACCGGCTTCATCGTCCCGCTCGGCGACTGGGTGCTGGACGAGGCCTGCCGCCAGATGCGGGAATGGCTGGATGCGGGAATGGAGCCGGTGCCGGTCGCCGTCAACATCTCACCCAAGCATCTGCGCAACCGCAGCGCCGAGGATTTCCGGCGCATCATCGATCGCCACGGCCTGCCGCCCGGCCTGATCGAACTGGAGATCACCGAAGGCGCGGTGATGCAGGACCTCGACCACGCGCTGGCCGTTCTGGCGGCGTTGAAGGCGATGGGCATCCGGGTGGCGGTGGACGATTTCGGCACCGGCCATTCCAGCTTGAGCTATCTGAAGCGGCTGCCGATCACCACGCTGAAGATCGACCGCTCCTTCATCAACGGCGTGCCGAACGAGCGCGAGGATGCCGGCATCGTCTCCACCATCATCGCCATGGCCGACATGCTGGGCCTGCATGTGGTCGCCGAAGGGGTGGAGAAGACGGAGCAGGCCAATTTCCTGCGCCACCACAACTGCACCCAGGTCCAGGGCTGGCTGACCGGCCGCCCGGTGCCGGCCGACGCCGCCTGCCGCCTGCTGATGGAACGGCTGCGGCAGGGGGAACTGGGGGCTGCCTAAAGTGCGATCGCTTCAGACAGAATCGTCTGAAGCGTGAATCGCACGAAAAATCAAAAAACCGGCGCTTCGCCCTCTGGCATCCTCTTCCGCCGTGGGCGGGGGACCGTCAGTTCGGCCAGCGTGACCGGGCGGAAATTCCAGACGTCGACGCCGACGTCGATCTGCCGGGGTTGCGGCTTCAATTGGCCGTGGCTGTGACCGTGCAGGTTCAGCGCCTTGCGGTGCATGCCATTCCAGGTGCGGAAGGCATAATGGCACATCACCAGATCGACGCCGTCCAGCGTCAACTCGGCGTAATGCCCGACGCTGGCCCAGCCGGGCAGCACCAGCGTCGCCGGGCCGTCGTTGTTGCCGGCGATCAGATGCTTAGTGCCGTTCAGCCGGCCGAGCAGGGCGGCCATTGCGTCGGGCTTCATGTGCAGGGCGAAGTCGCCGAGGTGCCAGACCTCGTCGTTCGGGCCGACGGTGGCGTTCCAGTTCGCCTCCATCACCGCGTCCATCTCGGCGGTGGAGGCGAAGGGGCGGCGGAAGCGGCCGCGGGCGCCGCCATGGCCGAAATGGGTGTCGGAGGTGAAGTATACGGTCATCGACCGGTCAACGCCGGCGCGCCGCGGGCGGTTCCCACACCGGGGTCCCGCTACCGGCGCGCCGGCGGCTCCGCGCTCAGTGCTTGTGGTTGTCCGCCGCCGGGTCGAGGAAGCGGTGCAGGTGGACGATGTAGTAGCGGGTGTGGGCGTCGTCGATGGTCTGGCCGGTGGCGCCGCGCCATGCCTTGTAGGCCTCGTCATAGCTCGGGAAGATGCCGACGATGTGCAGCTTCGACGGATCGACGAACTGGTCCGTGTCCGGACGCACGAGTTCGCCGCCGAACACGAGGTGGAGGAGCTGTTTGTCGGGCATGGCGAGGTCCTTATCAGCGGGATGATTGGGGAGTTGTGGCTGTCTTTGCGCCGGCAGGCCGGCTGATGCGTCGCATTCTCATATCCGTCGTCCGGGCGGCGCTTCAAGCCTGTTGACACGTCCATCGGCCTTTGCCACCACGGAACCGTGGCGTTTTCAGGATCAGTATAAAGAATCCGTCCATTTGCCGCAGATGACGGGGGCCGAAAACACGGCCGAACACTGCAAGGATCGAGCGATGGCAAGTGGTCATACCGCGACTCGGGAGAAACACGGCCGTGAGCTACGGGTCTGGGACCTGCCGACCCGCCTTTTTCATTGGGCGCTGGTCGCCGCGGTGGCGGTCGCGATTCTGTCGGCTGAGTTTGGTGTGCTTGCCGTTCATATGTTGGCGGGTGAAACAGTTCTGATTCTCGTGCTGTTCCGTATGGTCTGGGGTGTGGTGGGCAGCCAGACCGCCCGTTTCGCCGATTTCGTCAAGGGACCGCGGGCGATCCGCGACTATTTGAAGCGCTCACGCGCGGGCGGAGAAGCCGCCTTCACCCTGGGCCACAACCCGCTGGGCGCGCTGATGGTGGTGACGCTGTTGCTGATGCTGCTGGTCCAGGCCGGCAGCGGCCTGTTCACCAGCGACGACATCCTGATCGATGGTCCGCTGGTTCCGCTGGCCTCCGGCGCCACGGTGGCGCTGCTCAGTTCGCTGCACCGGCTGCTTGCCAACGGCATCTTCGTGCTGATCGGGCTGCACGTGGCGGCGGTGTTCTTCCATCTGCTGGTCAGGAAGGACAATCTGATCCGCCCGATGGTCACCGGCCGCAAAATTCTGCCGGCACGGCTGTCGGCGGCGGAGCCGCGCCGTGCCCCGGCGGCGTTGGCGCTGGCGATCCTGGCGGCGTCGGCCGGGCTGGTCTTCCTGGTGCTGCGCGCCGCCGGCTGATCTCGCGCGGCATATGTCATTGGTTGTGTGCGACAATGGGTCGTCTGGGGCTGTGCGGTTTCTAGTTTAGAATGACTCCAGATTGATCCGCACCACACCTTGACGAACCAATGACGCCGGCCCGATTTCCGGGATCGATCAACCTTTGCCTGATTGAAGCTTCAGGCTGCGGTGAGGATGTCGGCCGGCCGGGGGACCGCCAGTCATGCACGCACAAACCGGAGAACGCCCGACCGCAGCGCTGAAAGGCCTGCTGGTCACTGCCACTGCCGCCCTGAGCATCCTTGCCGCGACCGCCGGCGCAGCACCGGCTGCCGGCGGTGACGCTCTGATGGGCCGTGCGCGCGAGCTGTTCAAGCCGCTGCCCGCCACCTTGCCGGTGGTCCGCGACAACGCGGTCACTCGCGAGAAGATCGACCTGGGGAAGATGCTGTTCTTCGATCCGCGCCTGTCGGCCAGCGGCATCTTCTCCTGCAACAGCTGCCACAATCTCGGATTGGGCGGTGTTGACGGGCTGGAGACCTCGGTTGGTCACGGCTGGCAGAAGGGGCCGCGCAACGCGCCGACCGTGCTGAACGCCGTGCTGAACGTCGCCCAGTTCTGGGACGGCCGGGCGGAAGACCTGAAGGCCCAGGCCAAGGGGCCGATCCAGGCCGGGGTGGAGATGAACAGCACGCCCGACCGCGTGATGGCGGTGCTGAACAGCATTCCCGCCTACAAGGTCAAATTTGCCGACGCCTTCCCGAACGAGAAGAACCCCGTCAGCTTCGACAATGTCGCCATGGCAATCGAGGCGTTCGAAGCGACGCTGACCACTCCCGCCGCGCCTTTCGACCAATATCTGGAAGGAAAGGCCGACGCGCTGACCGATATGCAGAAAGCCGGGCTGGAACTGTTCATCGACAAGGGCTGTGCCGGTTGCCACAACGGCGTCAATGTCGGCGGCCACGACTATTTCCCCTTCGGCGTCGTGACCAAGCCGGGGGCGGAGATCCTGCCGCCGGGCGACAAGGGCCGTTTCGCCGTCACCAAGACCGCCGACGACGAATATGTCTTCCGCGCCCCTACCCTGCGCAACGTGGCGTTGACTGCCCCCTATTTCCATTCCGGCAAGGTGTGGGACCTGCGTCAGGCGGTCGCGGTGATGGGGTCGAGCCAGCTTGGCGCCGCCCTGTCCGACCAGGAGATCGACAAGATCACCGCCTTCCTGACCGCGCTGACCGGCCAGCAACCGCGCGTCGACTATCCGCTGCTGCCGGCCAGCACGCCGGCCACGCCGCAGCCCGTCTTCAAGTAAGGAACCGCCCGGGAAGAGGCCCTTGCCCACGGCGGTAGGGGAGGGCTTTTTCTTTGCCGGGCCGGCCGCTTATTCGGAGCGGTAGCGCTGGTGACAGGCCTTGCAGCTGTCAGCCATGGCGCCGAACGCCTTGCCTGTCGCGGCCTTGTCACCGGAGGCGGCGGCGGTTTTCAGCGCCTGGGCGGAAGCCTGGAGGCCCTGTGCCTTGGCGGTGAAGTCCGGGAAGTTGGCCCAGATCACTTCCTTGGCCGCCGTCTTGCCCTTGTTGGAACCGGGCGGGAACAGGCTGGGGATCCTGGCGGCGAAGGCGTCGATACGGTCGGTGACCGGGCCGACGGCGGCGAGGTCGCCCTTCCCCACCGCGTCCTTGATCTCGCCCATCGCCTTCTTGAAGTCATCGAACCCGGCCTTGCGGGTCTGGATCACATCCTGGGCCAGGGCAACGCCGCCGGTCAGCATCAGCGCGGCCGACGCCGCAAGCACCATACGGGAAAACACGGTTCTCATTCCTTCGCTGAACTTTGCCCCAACACCAGACCTTACACACCGCTCTGCCAAAGCTGTCAAGTGAAGCAGCCATGACGAAATCGCGCCGTCATGGCGTTCATTTGTGCGGTGATAAATAATGCTGTGGAGGACCAGGGGCGGGATTTGCCGCGGGCGCGCGTTTGATCCGTGGGTGGTTGGAAATACCCGCGGCTGCGCCCCGGTACGGCGCAGCCACAGGGCGGAAAAACCGCCCAACCGCACGGTTTTCACCGCCCGACCGGCCTTGCAACCGGGGTAGAGCGGAAGTAAGGTCCGGCCTCGCGCCTTCCACCCGGAGGGGCAGGCGTCTCGACGACGTCTCCGCCACACCGTCTCCATAGCCCTGAGGGGGCCCGCTGCCATGTCGATTATCGCGTCCCGTCTCTCGCGCATCAAGCCGTCGCCGACCATCGCCGTGACCAACAAAGCCCGCGAACTGAAAGCGGCCGGTCGCGACGTCATCGGCCTGGGTGCCGGCGAGCCGGACTTCGACACCCCCGACAACATCAAGGCCGCCGCCATCAAGGCGATCGAGTCCGGTGACACCAAATACACCGCGGTGGACGGCACGCCCGCTCTGAAGAAGGCGATCTGCGCCAAGTTCGAGCGCGAGAACGGCCTGAAGTATACGCCCGAGCAGATCACCGTCGGCGTCGGCGGCAAGCAGGTGCTGTACAACGCCCTGATGGCGACGCTGAACCAGGGTGACGAGGTTGTCATCCCGGCGCCCTACTGGGTCAGCTATCCGGACATGGTGGAACTGGCGGAAGGCACGCCGGTCTTCGTCTCCTGCCCGGCCGAGCAGGGCTTCAAGCTGCAGCCCGCCGACCTGGAAAAGGCGATCACGCCGAAGACCAAGTGGCTGATCCTGAACTCGCCGTCGAACCCGTCGGGTGCGGCCTACACCCGCGCCGAGATGAAGGCGCTGACCGACGTGCTGGTCAAGCACCCGCATGTCTGGGTCATGACCGACGACATGTACGAGCACCTGCTGTATGACGGCCTGGAGTTCGTCACCCCGGCCCAGGTCGAGCCGTCGCTGTACGACCGCACCCTGACCGTCAACGGCGTGTCGAAGTCCTATGCGATGACCGGCTGGCGCATCGGCTATGCCGGCGGCCCGAAGGACCTGATCAAGGCCATCGGCGTGATCCAGAGCCAGTCGACCTCCAACCCGACCTCCATCGCCCAGGCCGCCGCCGTCGAGGCGCTGAACGGTCCGCAGGACTTCATCGCGGAGCGTGCCGAGGCCTTCCGCCAGCGCCGCGATCTGGTGGTGTCGATGCTGAACCAGGCCAAGGGCCTGAGCTGCCCGAAGCCGGAAGGCGCCTTCTACGTCTATCCGTCCTGCGCCGGCACCATCGGCAAGACGACCCCGGACGGCAAGGTGATCGAGACCGACGAGGATTTCGTCACTTACCTGCTGGAGTCCGAAGGTGTGGCCGTCGTCCAGGGTTCGGCCTTCGGCCTCGCCCCGCACTTCCGCATCTCCTACGCGACTTCGACGGAAGCGCTGGAAGAGGCGTGCAAGCGCATCCAGCGCGCCTGTGGCAACCTGCGCTGATCGCCGCCGCGGTGATGGGATAAGAAAAGGGCCGGCGCCTCAGGGTGCCGGCCCTTTTCGTTTGGGGGCTTTACTTCGCCGCCAGCATCCTGTCGATGGCGCCGAGCGCGAATTTCAGCACCGCTTCGTCGGACAGTTTGCCATCCTTGATCTTCTCGCCGACGCCGCCGACGACCACCTGGGGGCCGGCCAGCAACTTGGCGGGAAGCGCCAGCAGCGTGTCGTTCACCTGCTGGTGCGCCCGCACGCCGCCGGTGAAGGCCGGGGAGTTGGAAATGACCAGCACCGGCTTGCCGATCAGCGCCGACTTGCCATAGGGGCGCGAGGCCCAATCGAGCGCGTTCTTCAGAACGCCCGGCATGCCGTAATTGTATTCCGGCGTGACGATGACCACGCCGTCGGCGTCCGCAATGGCCTGACGGAAGCCATGCACCTCCGCCGGGGCGTCGGGTGTGTCGATGTCCTGGTCGTAGAGCGGCAGGCGCAGGTCACGGACGTCCATACTGACGTCGGCCGGCAGGGCGTCCCGCAATCCGCGCAGGATGGCCAGTGAGTTGGAGTTGCTGCGCAGGCTGCCGGGCAGGCCCAGCAGTTTGGCACGCACCGTTGCATCGGTCATGGAGCGGTTGCCTTTCCTCTGTTTGTCCAGTGTCTTGTAACCGGGGAGCTTAACGGGTCGCTTCCCGTTCCGGCCCATTCACTGGATAGCACGGCGCTGAAATGGTCGGTGCAGGTCCAGCTTTCCAACAGGGCATGGCGGAATTGTCGTCAGGAGGGGATGGATGGACAGCACCGCCCGTTGTGACCATCTTGGGCTCTGACTGTTGATGGGCTGGATGACTACCTACTTAGAGGGCACACAAAGGGTGGGCGTGCGACCGTGTGCGTCCATCGGCTTTGGCCTTTGGCACAGGCGGCTTGGAATCGGGGAGGCGACATGGCGACGCGGCGATTGGATCGGGACGACCACGTCCGGAAACATCTGGCTCTGATGCTGCAGGAATGGCAGGAGATGACCGGCCGCGACATGGCGACCGCCACCGCCGACCAGCGGCTTCAGCACTGCACCACGCTGCTGATCGACCTGCTGGGCGAGGCGGAACGGGCAGACGAAGCCGCCATGACCGAAGCCTGAAGGCGAGAGCGGCCCCGGTAGCGGAGCCGCTTCTGCCCGACACCGACGTCCTTACTGCGGTGCCATGCGGATGGCGCCGTCCAGGCGGATGACGTCGCCGTTCAGCATCTCGTTCTCCAGGATGTGCTGGACGAGGCGGGCATATTCCTCCGGCTTGCCGAAGCGCTTGGGGAAGGGAACTGTCGCGGCGAGACTGTCCTGAACCTCCTGCGGCATGTTCAGCAGCATCGGCGTGCCGATCAGGCCGGGGGCCACCGTCATCACGCGGATGCCGTGGCGGGCGAGGTCGCGGGCGGCGCAGATGGTCAGCGCGACGATGCCGCCCTTCGATGCGGCATAGGCGGCTTGGCCGATCTGCCCCTCATAGGCGGCGACCGAGGCGGTGTTGACAATGACGCCGCGCTCGCCGCTGTCCAGCGGGTCCAGCTTCGCCATGTCGGCGGCGGCCAGACGCAGGATGTTGAAGCTGCCGATCAGGTTGACCTCGATCACCGAGCGGAAATTCTCCAGGGGCATCGGACCGTCGCGGCCGACGATGCGCTGGGCGGGTGCGATGCCGGCGCAGTTCACCGCGATGCGGGCCGGGCCATGGGCGGAGCGCGCCTGATCGAGCGCCCGCTCGGCCGAAGCGCCGTCGGTGACGTCGCAGACCAGACCCAGCCCGCCGATCTCGTGCGCGGTCTTCAGCACCGCATCCTCGTTGACGTCCAGTACGGTCACCCTGGCGCCGAGCCCGGCCAGATGACGCGCCGTCGCCGCCCCCATGCCCGAGGCGCCGCCGGTGACGACGGCGGACAGACCCTGGATGTTCATGGCATCTCCTCCTTAATTGCGGCCGGTCGCCCCCGGCGCCGGCCTTGTGTCCAACAGGGTGCGATCGCACTTGTTGTTTACCAGATGGCCGGCGCACCATACCACACCGTATGGTGAGGGGCATCATGCCGACGAGGATGCCGTCTGCCGTTTCTGAAAGGGGCCGTTTTCCGAAAGGGCCATCTTCAAAGGGATTTGAACGTCCATGACCGCATCGTCCGTCTCCCCCTCCCTCGGCCCCTCCCTCGGCCCCTCCCTTGGCCCCGCCACCGCGCTGACGGTTCCCGATCCCGACCGGGTCGAGCGCGACGAACGGCTGGTCCGCCGCCGCTTCTGGCAGAAGCTGCGCGCCAATCTGCATCGCGTCCCGTTTTTGGAAGAGCTGTTGGCCGCATATTTCTGCGCGACCGATCCGGCCACTCCCTACCGGGCGAAGGCGATCCTGCTGGCGGCGCTGGCCTATTTCGTGCTGCCGTTCGATGCGGTGCCGGACTGGCTGCTGATCGCCGGCTTCACCGACGACGCGGCGGTGCTGGCCGCCGCCGTGCAGACCGTGCGGACGAATCTCACTCCGGTCCATTGGATGCGGGCGAAGCAGGCCCTGCGCGCCGAAACCGGAGGTGCCGAAACGGGTGGTGGGGAAACCGGACAGACCGATTGACCCGCCCGCGCCTACGCCCCGCCCACCTACGCCTTTGCCGCCTTGCGACCGTCCGCGGCATCGCGGTGCATGGTGTATAGGGCGGAGCCGGCGATCACCAGGGCGCCTGCCCAGCCCCACAGATCCATGGTCTGGCCGAAGACGATCCAGGCGACGATGGCGGTGAAGGGCAGCCGGGCATAATCGTAGGGCATCATCGCCGAGGATTCGGCCAGCGCCAGCGACTTCGTCATCGCCAGTTGCCCCAGGGTCAGCAGACCGCCCAGCAGCGCCAACCCGCCCAGCACGCTCCAACTGGGCCAGGTCCAGACGAACAGCGCCGGCACCAGCGCCATCGGGGTGACCAGCAGGCCCAGAAAAGTGACGATAACCAATGCGCTGTCCCTGCGGCTGAGCAGCCGCATCTGCAAGATCGCGGCGGCAGCGGCGATGCAATGGACGAACAGCGCCAGAAAAGCCGCATCGACCGGCGCCGCCCCCGGTCTCAGCACGATGGTCACGCCGGCAAAGCCGACGCAGACTGCGGCCCAGCGCCGTGCCCGCACCCGCTCGCGCAGGATCAGCGCCGCCCCCGCCGCAACGAACAGGGGGATGGCGAAGCTGACCGCCGTCGCGGTCGGCAGTGGAATCCGGGAGATCGAGTAGAACCAGGCGGTCATGGCGCAGAGCGTGGTCAGCGCCCGCGTCACATAGGGGCCCAGCCGCCGTTCCGTCAGCACAGACCGGCAGGCGGGGGCGCCGGACGTCAGCGCCCAGGGCAGCATCCACAGCAGGCTGAACAGGTTACGGAAAAACACGACCTCCAGCGGGTCCATCACCGTCGAGGCCCAGTGCACCGCCGTGTTGCCCATCCCGAACAGCAGCGCCGACAGCAGCATGAAACCGGCACCGAGCAGAAGCTGGTTCGAGGGTGCCCGCAGTTGGGGGCTGGCGTCCACGGAAGAGGCGGAGACGGTCAAGATCAATCGTCCCTGGCAAGCCGTTGGCGGATGGTCCGGTCTGGCTCGCAACAGGTGGCGTTAGCGCAATCATCGATGCAATCGAGACATCTGCGGTCAAGCCACCTGCGGCCAGCGCCGCGGCGACGATCCTCCGGAGAAAATCTCTCCAGCGCAAGCAAAATACGTAAATAGAAATTAATCATACTACCGTATGGCGGGTAGTGACTGCGCCTGTGCTGAATTTACGGTTTTCGTCTATGTGGCGGCTATTCCGGGCTGCCGCTGTCGAAGGTGCGATGCGGCAGGCTGATGGTGAAGCGCACGCCGGGACTGGTGTTTTCCACCGTCAGGCTGGCGCCCAACTGTCTGGACAGGGTGTGGATCAGCCGCATGCCCAGGCTGCGGCTGCGGCGCCAGTCGAAATCGGCCGGCAGCCCGACGCCACGGTCGCCGACGATCAGCCGCAGCGCCTCGTCGTCCCGCCGCAGCCCGACGAAAATGACGTTGGCCGCTCCTCGGGCCGGCTCCGCCGTGCCCGCCTGTGGCCCGGCCATTGTGCTGGCTACGGTGGCGGCAAGCGGCCGGTAGGCGTGCTTGATGGCGTTCATCACCAGCTCGTTGGCAAGCAGGCCCAGCTGTACCGCGTGGTCGGTCGGCACCTCCAGCGGCTCCACCACCAGCTCCAGCCGCCAGTCGCCGCCTTCGGAGCGGGCGGAGCGTTCCAACTCCCGGCACAGCTCGGTCAGATAATCGTGGAAGGGGATGAAATGGACGTCGTCCACGCGGTAGAGCAGCCTGTGGATGTCGGCGATCGCCTGGACGCGCCGTCCGGCTTCCAGCAGATGGTCGCTCAGTTTCGGGTCGCCGACCGCCTGGCTCTGAAGGCTCATCAGACTGGACACCACCTGCAGGCTGTTCTTGATGCGGTGGTTGGCCTCCCGCATCAGCAGGTCCTTCTGCGCCAGCACGGCGTCGCGTTCGCCGATGGTCTTTTCCAGCGAGGCGGTGCGTTCGCGCACCCGGCGCTCCAGCTCGCGCTGCACCTGCCGCGCGGCGCCGGCCTGCCGGAAGCCGAAGACCGACAGGGCGGCCAGCGCCATGGCCGCCGCCGCCGCCAGCCCGGCATAGGGTGCGATCACCCGCTGCCAGGACACCAGCACCGGCGCCAGATCCAGCCGGACAACCACGTGAACCGGCCAGCTGTCGACCCGGCGGTGGGCGACGATGCTGGTGTCGTCCCGGGCGACGCCGCCATCGGGCTGGGCCTGGATCGCCCGGCGGGTGGTATCGGACAGGGGAGCCGGTTCGGCGGGTTCGGCAGCCTGGGCCGGCTCGCGCACCAGCACGTCGAGGCTGCCTGCCCGCACCAGGATGGTCACCGGCTCGTGCGGGACGTCCAACTCCTTGTAGAAGCCGGACAGGTAGGACGGATCGATGGTGACGGAGGCGATGCCGCGGAAGCTGCCATCCCGGTCCGACAGCCGGCGGCTGAGCAGGAAGGTCGCCTTGTTGGTCACCCGGCCGATGATGCGCGGGCCGATATGGGGTTGGTCGATGCCACGGCCCTGCTGCGCGTTGCGCTGATGGAACAGGAAGATCTCACGGTCGGACGCATTGGAGTAAGGGGCCGGGAAGGCCGCTGTCGTCAGCCGCAGCAGCCCCGTCGCATCGTTCAGCCAGACGGCGTCCAGGAAGGGCAGCCGGGCGCGCTGGGCGTTCAACCTGTTCCACAGGGCGCGCGATCCGGCGACCTCTTCCCACGGCCGGCCGGCGCTTTCCTGCGCGGCATATTCCACCAGCAGGTCGGCGGCATCGAACAGGCGGGCGGCATGTTCCGCCAGGACGCGGACGGCAGCCCGTGCCCGCTCCTGCGCCCCGTCGACCGCGCGCTGGCGCGACTGCACCCCGACCACCACGGTGACGACGGCGAGGAACAGGAAACCGCAGGCGGCCAGCCAGCCGATGGCGGCCTCCAGCCGCGGCTTGCGGAAAGGCTGCGCGCCGTCCGCAGCGGTGCGTCCGGAGCCGGCGGAATCATCGGAGAACGGGGGGAGGGCAAGGCCATTCAATCGGCCGTTCCTTTTCCCTTCGGTGCAAGCCGCCACGCCGGTTGTCGGTTGGGCGGGAATCATCGTGAAACAGTAGCGCAGGACAGTTTGTCCGTAACCTCATCTTTCGGAGACCCAAGCCTAAGCTTCGCTCCATAAGGCCCGGTTCAGCGGATCGAATCGTTGTGCAGCACCATTTCCGTCGCCAGCCGGGCGGCGCACAGATCGGCGAGCGCGGTGCCGACCGACTTGAAGAGGGTGATCTGGTCGTAGAAGCGCCGGCCGGCCCGTTCGCCGCGGCCGAGTTCGAACAGGTCGCCGGCGATGTCGTCTGGGGTCAGCACGCCGGAGGCCACCGGCTGGGCGATGTCGCCGGCCTCTGCCGGGGTGCGGTCGCGACTGTCGACGAAGACGCGGGCGCGGCGGATGCACTCGTCATCGACTTCGCGCATCTCCGGCGTCACGCCGCCCAGCAGATCCAGATGCTGGCCCGGTTGCAGCCAGTCGCCGCGGATCAGCGGGTCGCGGGCCGCGCTGGCGCAGACGATGATGTCGGCGCCGCGCACCGCCCCTTCCAGGTCGGCGGTCGCCTCGATGCGGAACTTCGGCCGGTGGAAGCGGGCGGCGAGCTTGCGTGCCTTCTGGGGATCGCGTCCCCAGACCAGCACATGCCGGAGGGGGCGCACGGCGGTGTGGGCCTCCACCAGTTCCAGCGCCAGCGGGCCGGTGCCGACCACCAGCATCCGCTCCGCATCCGGCCGGGCCAGATAGGAGGCGGCGAGGGCCGAGGATGCTGCGCCGCTGCGCCGGCCGAGCGTTGTGGAGGAGTCCATCAGCACCTGCGGCACGCCGGTCTTCCCGTCGACCAGCAGATAGACGCCCTGGCTCTGTGGCAGGTCGCTGCCGGCATTGTCGGGAAAAACAGTGTCGATGCGCACGCCGATCGTCTGATTCACCTGCCAGGCGGGGGCAATCAGCAGGGCGGCGTCGCTGGTGCCGTAGGTCTCGACCCGATGGCGGTGGGCCGGCGGGGTTTCCACGCCGGTGCGGAAGGTCTGCCGCAGGCGCTCGACCAGCATGCGGTGGTGCAGAACGGATCGAAGCTCGGCGCCGCTGACGGTGCGCATGGACTCCCTCCCGCCGGCCGGCAAACCCGATCCGCCCTATACGGACGGACCTTTGTGACTGGTGACGCTTAGAGTGCGATCGGTTCAGACGAAATCGTCTGAAGCGTGAATCGCACGGAAAATCAATGTCTAGGGTCTATCAGATGCTTCAGTAAGCATCTGATAGACCCTAGTGAACGGTCGGCGCCGTGCCCTGGGCGGCCGGAACCGGCAGGGTGGAGCCGGGCAGCGTGCCAGCCGGGCCGGAAACCGGACGGGTGCTTTCGGCCAGACGCTTTTCGGCGGCGGCGGCGCGGGCCTGCGCCTCCTTCAGCTCGCGTTCAAGATACAGCACGCGGTTGCCTTCGCGGCGGGCGCGGCGGCGATGGCGGCGCTGGCTGTTCCAGACGACGAAGCCGCCGGCCAGGAAACCCACCACCAGCGCGATCAGGGTTGCCAGATACACCGGCGTTTCGAGCGTGAAGGGCAGCGGCCACAGCGACAGGGTCACGATACCGCGGTTGGAGATCGCGAACAGGATCGCGACGAGGGCCACGGGAATGGTGACGATCCAGGAAAGATGGCGCAAGGCAAAGGTTCCTTAGAGTGATACGGCCGGAATACGGCGCTGAGACATGGCCGGGCCGGCGCTCACTCCGTGTTCAGACGCTCGCGAAGCTGCTTGCCGGTCTTGAAGAAAGGGATGCATTTCTCGCCGACGTCAACCGATTCTCCGGTTCGGGGGTTGCGACCCGTGCGCGCGTCCCGCTTCTTGATGGAGAAAGCGCCGAAGCCGCGCAGCTCCACCCGGTCGCCGCGCGCCAGCGCCTCGGTGATCTCGTCGAAGATGGTGCCGACGATCTTCTCGATGTCGCGCTGGTACAGGTGCGGGTTCCGCTCCGCCAGCCGTTGGATCAGTTCCGACTTGGTCATGATCGTTGACGTTCCCCCATTCGATGCGGGGCGCTTATGGTCGGGCTGCGCCACGCTTGGACAGCAGCGTGCCACCGGCCGCATGAGGCGTCAAGCCCCACCCGCGGAGCTAAGCCGTTACGACACAATCGTTTTTCCGGACGGTGGAAGGCGCTCTTCCACCAATGAACATCTTCCGGCCAAGGTCGGCGGCGGCAACCTCCGGCATGGAACGTGACGGAAATTTGAAACCAATCAACGGCTTCGCGAAAGAAACCCGCTACCGGTTCAGGCTCCGCTCAGCCGCGTTCCTTCGAGGATGGCGCCCTCCAGCACGGCCGAGGAGCGGTCGCAGCCGGTCAGGTCGGCCAGGGTCAGGTCGCTGCCCTTCAGGTTGGTCTGGCTCAGCGAGGCGCCGGCCAGCCGCGCCCGCACCAGCGACGCGCGCATCACCTTTGCCCCGGCGCTGACCAGCAGCATGCCCAGGTTGGCGCCGTCCAGCCGGCTGTCGATCAGGATGGCGCGGTCCAGCTTCACCCCGCGCAGATCGGCGCGGCTGAGATCGGCGGACCGCAGGTCGGCGCCGTCGAACTGGGCGGCCTGCAACTGGGCGCCGTTCAGACGGGCATGGCGTAGCCGGGCGCCGCTGCCCTTCGCCAGGGTCAGGATCTTGCCCGTCAGGTCGGCCCCTTCCAGGTTCAGCCCGGTCAGGTCGAGTTGACAGCCCTGCTTGCCGCTGGTGCCGAGCCAGATCATGTGCTGGCGCAGCATGCTGTCCAGCTGGTCCACCGGCAGGGCCGGCAATTCGGCGGCGGCGGTCTCCTCCGGCTCTGGTTCGGGCGCCGGGGACTGGTACGGCGCCTGCCGGGCGGCCTGGGCCTGCTCGTCGGTGCGGATCGCCAGTTCAAGCCCGGCCTCGTCCAGGCTCGCCCCCTCCAGGATGGCGCCGCGCAGATCGGAGCCATTGAGGTCGGCTCCGCGCAGATCGGCGCCGGAGAAGTTGGCGTCGCGCAGGTCGGTGCGGTCCAGCCGGGCGCCGGCCAGCCGGGTGTTGGTGAAGTCGGCCGCCCGCGCGAAGCTGCCCGACAGCTTGGCCCGCGCCATGTCGGCGTTGGTCAGGCGGGCCGACGCCATGTCGGCCGGTCCGGGGTCGAAGCCCACCACCTTCAGTTCGCCGGCGCTGTTGCGGTTGACCATGCTGCCGTCGCGCAGGTCGACCTCCACCATGGTGGCGCCGTCCAGCTTGGCGCCGCGCACGTTGGCGCCGCGCATGTCGGTACGGAACAGCCTCGCCTCCGACAGGTCGGCCCCGCGCAGGTCGGCGCCATAGAGATCGGCATGGTCAAGCACCGTTCCGCGCAGGTCGGCGTCGCGCAGGATGGCGCCGGCCAGATGGGCGCCGGTCAGGTTGCGGCCGGTCAATGACAGGCCTGACAGGTCGAAGAAGGGTAGATTGGCGCGGGCGCCGTTCGGACGCCCTTCGGCGAATCGGACATGGCGCTCGCACACGCGGTCGAGCTGGTCCTGGGTCAGGCGGATGCGGGATTTGCCGTCTTGCGCCATGGCCGGTCACGCGAACAGGGCGTCGATGTCGGCCTGGGAGATCGCGCCTCCGCCATCGCCGCCGCCCGGATCGGCAGGCGGCGGCGGGGGCGGCGGGGCCGGCTTCGCGACAGGTGGAGGCGGTGGCGGAGGAGGGGGCGGTGGCGGGGAGGGCGCCACGTCGGCGGGCAACGGCTCCGCCCGCTCCGCCACCTCCGGCACGCTGTCGAACAGTGCGTCGATGGCGTCCTGGCTGACCTCCGGTCCGCCCAGCTGGGGGCCGTTCAGCAGATGCGCATCCGGTCGGGTATCGCCCAGCTTGCGGTGGGAGGAGACCTCGCCCGATGCGTTCTGCTGGGTATCGGCGGCGGTCAGCCGGTCGACGCCCCAGATCTCGATCATCGTGTTCACGCGCTCTTCGATGTAGCGCAGCGTGTTGACGACCTTGGTGGTGCGCTGGCCAGTGATGTCCTGGAAGGAGCAGGCGGTCATGATCTCGATGCACCACGCCTCGACCGCATCGATCCGTTCGGCCAGATCGGCGTCGTCGCGCGGGATCGACATGGTGATTTCCTGAATCTTCTCCGTCGCGTTCAGGATGTCGGTGGTGGCGCGTTCGGTCGCGGCGACGATCTCGTCCAGTTCGCCGGTCGCCGCCTCGATCCGGTTCGATCCGGTGTCGGTCGCCTTCAGGGCGGCGATGTCGCTGCGCGCCTCGCGCACCACCTGGGTGATGGCGGTCAGTTCCTGCTGGATGCGCGGGTCGCCGCCGGGGACGAAGGAGGTGAAGGCGCTGGACGAGGTGCCGCTCAGCCGGTCGACCTGGGTCTCCAGCTTGTCTACCAGCCGATGGAACTCGTCGGAGGCGACGACACGGCTGCGCCGGTCGCGCATGCGCAGGAAGGCTCGCCCCCGCGCGGTCTGCGACAGGGCCTCCTCCATCTGCAGATACTCTTGCTCGCTCAGTTCGAGCAGTGACCCGCCGCTCATCGCGCTCAACCCGTTCTCGACAGCCACGCCTTCCCGGCAAGTCCGGGGTGCTGCGTCGACCTTGTCCTATAGCATCGAATTTCTTTACCGGGAGTTTCTGTCACGTCGGCGTTATCCTCGATCCTGACGGACCAAGGCGGGCAGGAGGCACCGGCGGCCCCAAGCCGTCGAGAGGCTTGAACCGCTTTCCTTCTTGTCCCAAATCAGCCCGGTCGATCACGGTTTTCACAAGAAATTCCCAGCAGGAAAGGAACAGGCGATGAAGATGGCGGTGCGTCCGGTGGTGTTTGCGGCGGCGGTCGGGATGGCTGCGCTGGCCGGCGGCGCGCTGGTGGCACCGGCCGACTCGGCGCTGGGCCGGGCCGGGTCCGCCATCGGCCTTGGCGCCTCGCCGGCGGAAGCGGCGCTTCCCCTGGGTGCGGTCGGCGGTGGGACGATCGCCCCGATGTTGGAACAGGTGACGCCGGCCGTCGTGAACATCTCGGTGCTGAGCCAGGCGCCCCAGGCGGAAAACCCGCTGCTGCGCGACCCGTTCTTCCGCCGCTTCTTCAACCTGCCGGACCAGATGCCGCAGTCCAAGCCGCAGGTCAGCGCCGGGTCCGGCGTGATCGTCGACGCCCGCAACGGCTATGTCGTCACCAACAACCATGTGGTGGAGAACGCCCAGGAGATCGCGGTCACCCTGAAGGACCGCCGCCGCCTGCGCGCCAAGCTGATCGGCCGTGACGCCGCCACCGACATCGCGCTGTTGCAGATCAAGGCCGACGGGCTGACCGCCCTGCCCATCGGCGACTCGGACCGTACCAAGGTCGGCGATTTCGTCGTCGCCATCGGCAACCCGTTCGGGCTGGGGCAGACGGTGACCTCCGGTATCGTTTCGGCGATGGGCCGCAGCGGGCTGAAGATCGAGGGGTACGAAGACTTCATCCAGACCGACGCCTCGATCAACCCTGGCAATTCCGGCGGCGCCCTGGTCAATTTCCAGGGGGAGCTGATCGGCATCAACACCGCCATCATCGGTCCGGCCGGCGGGTCGGTCGGCATCGGCTTCGCCGTGCCGGTCAGCATCGTGCGGTCGGTGACCGAGCAGTTGCGCGAATATGGAGAGGTGCGGCGCGGCCGGCTGGGCGTCGCCATCCAGGATCTGACGCCCGACCTTGCGGAGAGCATGAGCCTGAAGGGCGACGAAGGGGCGCTGATCGCCAAGATCGAGCGCGGATCGCCGGCCGACAGCGGCGGCCTGCGCAGCGGCGACGTGGTGATCGCGGTCGATGGCCGGCCCATCCGCAGCGCCACCGACTTCCGCAACCGCATCGGCCTTCTGCGTGTCGGCACGCCGGTGCAGTTGACGGTGATGCGCGAGGGCGGGCAAAAGTCGGTTACCGTCCGCACCCAACGCTGAGGCAAGCCAGCTGTGAGGAGCCACTCCGTACCGGCATGATGCGTTCGAATCCTCCCCGCCGCCCGGCCGCCCCGCCGGCGCCCACGCCCGGCCGCAGCGCGGCCCAGCGCCAGCGCGAGATCGCGACGCTGCTGATGCGGCTCGACGCCATGCTGAAGCAGTCGGCGGAGCTGGCCCAGACGGCGCGCGAGCGGGTGTCGGTCGGCGGGCTGGCCCGCTATCGCCGCTTCAGCCGGCGGGTGCGCGACTTCTTCGCGCTGGCCGCCCTGACCCAGGAACGGCTGGATGCGGCGCCTGAGGAGATGGAGGATCTGATCGATCCCATGACCACCGCGCTGGAGCGTCTGCATGCCCGCATGGTGGTCCAGTTCGTGGAGGGCAGCGCCGCCTTCTTCGCCAGCTTCTCGCGGGTGAAGGCCCTGCCCATCGGTACGCATGAGATGTGCGGGGTGGAACTGCGCGGCGTGTTGGAGATCCGCAAGTTCCTGGACGATCCCCTCTATGAGGGGGAGCGCGGACAGGCCCTGCGTGCCGAGGCCGACCGCATCGCCGCCCTGATCCGCCGGGTGATGGACCGCATCCCGCCCTTGCCCGATTTCGGCGACGAGCCCAGCATCGGCCCGCGCGGCACGCTGAACAGTCCGCTGAAGGGACCCAATGCCCATTTGCCGCCGGGCCGGGCCGCCACCCGTCCGGCCGCGGCCCGGCCGGCCAGTGTGCCGCCGTCCGCTCCGCCAGCCCCGAACCCCAGCACCGAAGTCCGTTCCCTCAGCCTCGACCAGTTCGAGGACGACGAGGAATAAGGATTGAGGGGCGGCCGGCGCTGCGCCCCCCCACCCTCGCTTGCTTCAACGACGGTGCTTGCCATCGTCCGCCGTCAGCGCGCCCACCGCTGCACCGGCGGCACCACCCAGCAGGCCGCCATAAACGGCGCTGCCGCCGGTGACGGCGCCGATGGCCGCGCCGCCGGCAGCACCAATGGCGCCGCCGGTCAGCGCGCGGTTCTCGCGATGATTCAGGTTCGAACAGCCGCCGAGCAGGGTCGCGCCGATCAGCAGCGCCATCGCCCCGGTGGTGAATGTCCGCATGGTGGTCTTCATCGGTCTCTTCCTTCAAGCATAGGCACGTCGATAAGCCGACCGCCGCCCCGCCGTCGGGCAAGGCAATGCGGTCAAGCTTATGTTTGGTGAGCGGGGCCGAACCTTGCTGTGACCATTTCGAGGTATCGGAGCCGTCCGGCCGGATCGATCCACCCCTTTGGGGTTGGAGAGTTGTCGAAGACTAGGCAGGTGTATGGTCAAGACAACGCCATGTCGGTGGCGGATATTTCCCCTTTGTAACTATGGTTACCAAGTGGTGTGGTAAGACCACTTCAATTGTGTACGAGCGTTCACAAATAGACTCAAATTTATCGATGAAAAATCCTAATGATCTGGTTAGGACAAAGGTTCGGAGCCAAAGGATCGTGCCTCTGGAAAACAGAGATCGGTTCCTGCCGTGGGCTTTGGCGACAGCCTTCGGAGAAAGGCCGGCACAGGGAAGACCAGAGATGACGTTCGACGACACAGCATCAGACCGGGGCGTTCCGTTCCATCCATCACCCTCCCTGCCACCCTCCCTGCCGATGGGCCGGATGATCGAAATGGCCTTCACCGGCCTGTGGGTCATCCGACGCAAAGGGGCGCTGGTGGAGATTGGGGGGCGGCTCTGCTGGCCGGACCGCGGGTCGCTGGGACGGGCCGCGGCAGAGGCCGGCATTCCGCTGTCGGACATCGTCGTCCACACCGGCCGGCTCGACTCCGGCAAGCGATAGCCCGCCGCCGATAGCCCGCTACTGGCAGCCGGCCACCGATGGGAGACGGCGGACTCTCCTTCCGGGGGATGGAATCGCGACGAACGGACAGTTGCGCAGCCGATAGGCTTCTTCCAATATCCGGAGCATCAGCGGACGTCAGAACCGGCCGTTCCGCAATCTCCGCTTCATTGGGGCCTATGGAAGACATCGACCGCCAAAGAACGCTTGCCTATTTCGAAAGGCTGGGAAAAGAGCGGGTTCGACTCTATACCGCAATCGACTGCGACCGCTTTCTCGGCGACTGGCAGGTTCGTGAATTGGCCGATCAATGGCTTGACGCCAAGAATGCCGAAGACAGCCCACGACAGCTGGGATGGCCGCTGTTGCGGCTGCTGCTGTCCGACCGTCGCCCCTGACATTTCCCCCTTTCAGCGACGTTCCGGAAACAGCCCCAGCAGCCCGTCGCGCGTGGCGGCGCAGACGCCGCGTTCGGTGATCAGCCCGGTCACCAGCCGGGCCGGCGTGACGTCGAAGGCGTAATTGGCCACCGGACTGCCGTCGGGGGTGACGCGCACCGTCTCGATGCGACCATCCGCTGTGCGGCCGGTCAGTTCGCTCACCTCGCGGCCGTCGCGCTCCTCGATGGGGATCTCCCGCACACCGTCGGCGATGGTCCAGTCGACGGTCGGCGACGGCAGCCCGACATAGAAGGGCACGCCGTTGTCATGCGCGGCCAGGGCCTTCAGGTAAGTGCCGATCTTGTTGCAAACGTCGCCGGTCGCGGTGGTGCGGTCGGTGCCGACGATGCACAGGTCGACCTTGCCATGCTGCATCAGGTGGCCGCCGACATTGTCGGCGATCACGGTGTGAGGGATACCGTGGTGTTTCAGTTCCCACGCGGTCAGGCTGGCGCCCTGATTGCGCGGGCGCGTCTCGTCCACCCAGACATGCAGCGGGATGCCCTGCTCGAAGGCGGCATAGACGGGGGCGAGCGCCGTGCCCCAATCGACGGTGGCGAGCCAGCCGGCATTGCAGTGGGTCAGCACATTCACCGGTTCCCCCGGCGCCTTGCGTGCCGCCGCGGCGCGGATCAAGGTGGCGCCATGCTGGCCGATGGAGCGGTTGATCTCCACATCCTCGTCGGCGATGGCCGCGGCCTCCGCCTCGGCGACCTCGACACGCTGCGACTCCGGCAGAGGCGCCAGCAGGGCACGCATGCGCTCCAGCGCCCAGCGCAGGTTGACCGCGGTCGGGCGGGTCGCCAGCAGGGTGGCGCAGGCCTGTTCCAGCCCGCGGTCGCTGGGGTCGGCGCGCAGCGCCAGAGCCACGCCATAGGCCGCCGCTGCACCGATCAGCGGCGCACCGCGCACCAGCATGGCGCGGATGGCGTGGGCGGCCTCCTCCAAGCTGGTCAGGCGGACGACGGCGAAGTCGTGCGGCAGCCGGGTCTGGTCGATGATGGCGACGACACCCTCGCCGTCCGGCCAGATGGTGCGATAGGCCATCCCGTCGATCCGCATAAAACCATCCTCCCTATACCTGCCTTGGCCCCGCCCGGTCCTTACCAAGGCGGGATGACTTTGTCGGCACCTCACAATAGGTGGTGGCCGCTGCCGCTTCAACACGGGTAGCGTTCGGTGGAACCGTTACCTGCCGGCCGGTGTTACCGTTTCCGGTTAAGCATGAAGTGGCCGTATCCCCACATGGTTTCCGACACGATGCCGTTGCGCGCGCTGCGTTCCCAATCCTCACCGCTCTACCGGCTGCCCGGTTCGGCGCTGGTCCTGATCGCCTGTACCGCCGCGGTTCTGCTGACCATCGGGCTGTCGGCCGTCTTCGCCTGGCGTGACCGCAACGAGGCGGTCCAGCAGGCCACCGGCGTCGCCGGCAACATCGGGCTGCTGGCGGCGGAGCATGCCGCGCGGCTGATCGAGTCGGGCGATCTGTTGCTGACCCAGACGGCCACGCTGGCCGGTCCGCCCGGCACCCCGCTGCCCGACGACGCGGCGACCCGCGACCGCATGGGCCTGCTGGCGGCCAGCGCCCCCCATGTGGTCGGGCTGGAGATCCGCGATGCCGCCGGTGCCCTGCGCCTGTCGACGCTGCCGGACGCGGCCCCCGGAGCCACCCTGCCGGCGTTGAGGCCGAATGGCATGACCATCGGCAGCGGCCGGATGGGGGGCCAGACGAGCGGCCGGGCGGTGGTGTTCCTGGCGCAGCCACTGCCGGGCGGTTCCGTCGCCGGCGCCAGCCCGCGCGGCTGGGCGGTGGCCGGTCTGGATGCGCGGGCCTTCCGCGACGTCTACCGCTCGCTCGACGTCGGCTATGGCCACAGCATCTCCATCCTTCAGCCGGGCGGCGCGCCGCTGCTGCGCGAGCCGGAGGGCGGCGGTACCATGGGCGGCAATACGGGGGACGAGGCCGGCAGCCACGCCGACGACATCACCGTGACCCGCCCGGTCGGCGATACCGGCCTGTCGGTCGTGGTGACGATCGCCACCGGCAGCGTGCTGCGGCGCTGGAGCGAACGGCTGTGGATCTATGCCGCCTTCGCCGCCGCGGCCTGCGCCACCGTCGCTGTGATCGGCGCGCTCGCCATCCAGCGCGCCCGGCGCGAGCGCGAGGCCGAGGACGCCCTGCAACACGCCTACGACACGCTGGAGGAGCATGTCCACCAGCGTACCGCCCAGCTGGAGCGCGCCAACGCCCAGCTGGAGGCCGCGGTGACCGACAAGGAGGTGCTGTTGAAGGAGGTGCAGCACCGGGTGAAGAACAACCTTCAGGTCATCTGCAGCCTGCTGCGCCTGCAAGCCGCCCGCATCGACGAGAGGGCGCGCCGCGGCTTCGACGAAAGCCTGCGCCGCATCCAGACCATGAGCCTGCTGCACGAGCTGCTCCACCGCTCGGCCGAGCCGGCGCACATCAACTTCGCCGACGCGCTGCGCCAGATGTGCGACGGGCTGGTCCGCTCCGACAACCCGACCGCCGCCCGGCTGGAGCTGGAGGCGCAGGACTGGATCGTCGACGCCGACCGCGCCACGCCGCTGGCCATCGCCACCAGCGAACTGGTGTCCAACGCCCTGCTGCACGCCTTCCCGCACGGCCATCCCGGCACGGTGCGCGTGCTGCTGGAGCGCGAGGAAAACGGCATGCGGCTGATCGTGCGCGACGACGGCGTCGGCCTGCCCGCCGGCATGCCGAGCCAGCACAAGCGCCCCAGCCGCGGCGGCGCCAGCAGCGGGCTTGGCCTGAATCTGGTGCAGGCGCTGTCGCACCAGGCCGGCGCCACGCTGAAGATCGAGCGCGACGGCGGCACCATCTTCACCCTGACCATCCCCAACCTGCCGGTCCGCCAGCACGCCAGGAACGCGGCGTAAGCGATCAGCCGGGCGGACGTGAAAAGGGCCTCCCCATCCTGCCGGGCGGGGAGGCCCTTAACCTTTGCTCAAACCGTCGGGAGAGCGATCCCGCGACTACTCCAGCATGCTGCGCAGCATCCAGGCGGTCTTGTCGTGGATTTGCAGGCGCTGGGTCAGCAGATCGGCGGTCGGCTCGTCGCTGCCCTGCTCGGCCAGCGGGAAGACGCTGCGGATGGTGCGGGCGGCAGCCTCGTGGCCCTCGACCAGCTGGCGGATCATGTCGTTCGCCTTGGGCACGCCCGCCTCTTCCTTGATCGAGGCCAGCTGCGCGAACTGCGAGAAGCTGCCCGGCGCCGGATAGCCCAGGGCGCGGATGCGCTCGGCGATCTCGTCCAGCGCGGTCCACAGCTCCGTATACTGGGTCATGAACATGGTGTGGAGCGTGTTGAACATCGGCCCGGTGACGTTCCAGTGGAACGAATGGGTCTTGATGTAGAGCGCGAAGGTGTCGGCCAGAACCTTGTTCAGCCCCTCGGCGATGGATTTGCGGTCGGCGTCCGAGATCCCGATGTCGATCTTCATGCTTCGATCCTTGTTATCGTGTCCTGCATCATAGCCCGGCTGAAGCGCGGCCGTCACCAGCCGCCACCCCGCAGGTTCCGGACATCAGCTTGGGCGCAGGCGGATCGTTTCAAGTCTGATGCGACTAAACTTCGCGGCCAAACTTCGCGGATGGGTGATGAGACGCCGGCGTATGCCGTCTGCCGACTCCGTCCTCAACCCGCCCGCAGCCGGCCGATGAAGTGGGTCACCTCGCGGTTCAGCGTCACCGCCTGACCGTCCAGCAGTTCGGCGGCGCGCAGCACCTCGCCGGCGGCGGTGCCGGTCTCGCCGGCGCTGGTCGACACCGTGGCGATCGTCTGCGAGACCTCGGAGGTGCCTGCTGCGGCTTCCTGCACGTTGCGGGTGATCTCCTGGGTGGCGGCGGCCTGCTGTTCCATGGCACCGGCGATGGAGCCGACGATCTCGTCGATGCCGACCACCGTCTCGCCCACTCCCTTGATCGCGGTGACGGCGGCCCCGGTCACCTCCTGCATGCTGGCGATCTGGGTGCCGATCTCCTCGGTAGCTTTGGCGGTCTGGGTGGCGAGGTTCTTCACTTCGCTCGCTACCACTGCGAAGCCCTTGCCGGCCTCGCCCGCCCGTGCCGCCTCGATGGTGGCGTTGAGCGCCAGCAGGTTGGTCTGGGCGGCGATGGAGTTGATCAGCCCGACGATCTCGCCGATGCGGTGGGCGGCGTCCGACAGGCCGACGACATGGGCGTTGGTCTCCTCGACCGCCCGCACCGCACCGCGCACCATGTCGAAGGACCGGCGGACCTGATCGCCGATCTCGGCGATGGAGGCCGACATCTCCTCCGTCGCGGCGGCGGCGGTCTGCACGCTGGCACCGGCCTGGGCGCTGGCTGCGGCGACGGTGGCGGCCTGCCGGTTGGCGCTGTTGGCGCGCTCCAGCATGCCGGCGGCGTTGCTGCGCACCTGATGGGCGCCGGAACCCACCAGCTGCACCACCTCCGCCACGCGGGCCTCGAACAGGTCGGCCAGTTCCTGGATGGCGCGGCGCTTTTCCGCCTCCGCCTCCGCCTTCTGGCGCTGCTGGTCGGCGGTCAGCCGCTCCACCTCGCGGGCGTTGGTCTGGAACACCTCCAGCGCGCGGGCCATGGCACCGATCTCGTTGCGCATCCAGCCGCCCTCGACCGCGGTGTCGAGCTTTCCGGCGGCCAGATCGGCCGTGTTGCTCGACAGCCTTTGCAGCGGCCGGGTGATGGAGCGGGCGAGCAGCAGCCCGGCCGCCATCATCGCCAGCAGCAGCCCGGCCATCACCAGCGCGAAATCCCGGCGGGCCGATGCGGCGGCATCGCGGGTGGCCTGGGTGGCGGCGGCGGTGGAACGGCCGATGGCCGCCTGCGTCTCCATCACCTTGGTCGTCAGGGCCGCGAACTGGTCGTCGGTGTGGGCCATCATCGGGATGCCGATCAGGCGGTCGATCGCCGCCATCTGGTTCATCTCGTCGACCGCCTTGGCATAGGCGCCGATCCGCACCGACACCTCGTCCAGCATCGCCCGCTCCGCGTCGGCCAGCGGCATGGCGCGCAGTTCCGCGATGGCGGCGCGCGCCTTGCCCAGGTTGGCGGCAATGGCGTCGCGCATGGCCTGGAGCTTCGCCTCCTCGATGCCGGAGCCCGACAATGCCAGATGCCGGGACACGTCGCTGTGGATGACGTGGGCGATGGCGACCAGCCGGTCGATGCGGCCCAGCCGTTCCGCCGCCTCGCCGTGGATGGCGTCCACGGCGCCCAGCGCCTGCTCCGACTGGCGGTCGGCCAGCACCAGCGCCGCCACCGTCAGGACGATCCCCATCAGGGGTGCTGCGAACACACGGCCTGCCACCGACAGGCCGGACAGACGCGCAAAGACACCGCCGTTCATGCTCACCCCCAACAGCTCTACCCGCCGATCACCGCCTTACGCCGCAGCCGTCACTTGTAGATGCCGACATAGGCGACCAGGTCCTGGCCGGGCACGCGCTTCACGTAGGTGACCTTCGGTTCGATCTTGTTGCTGGCGGGGTTCAGCCAGCGATACTCGACCCAGCCCTCGCCCTTATCCTTGGCGACGGCCAGCACGTCCTGGACGATGAAGCGGCCGTCCGGATCCTTGACGTTGATGACGCTCTGGCCGACGCCGGCCGGGCGCGGCGGATAGACCTTCCAGACGCCGGTGAAGTCGATGACGTTGACGTAGATCTCGCCGTGCTTGAACGGACCTTCGGTGTTGAAGGCCTTGGCAGCCTCGTCCAGGCCCTGGGCGGCGATCAGATCTGCCGCCTTCAGGGTGATGGACTTCGCGTCCTCCTGAGTCGGCTTGGCCTCCTGGGCGACGGCCGGGGTGGACAGCGGGGTGGAAACGGCAGTCCCCACGGCAATCAGGGCGACCGCCAGTAAACGAAACCACAGGCGCATGTGCTCTTTCCCCAAAGTTAGCGGGGTGACCGGCGGACACCGGACGCCCCGAAGAGTGTTATCCGACCGTCATCGCCTTCACGCGCGGCCATTTTCCCCTGAGGCTACTAGCAGAAGGTTTCATGCGTTTGTCCGCTGCATTTCGACACGATCACACTGCGTTGCAGCATAGCAATATCACGAACGAATGGGGGTATCCTGCGCCTTCGGGCAGTATCATATTACATTTGAACGCATTGGCTGTGCAGCCGGTGCGATCGGACGGGGATGGATGAACCGTCCGGCCAATGCTGCGGCTTATCGACGCATCTCCGGTTCACACAGCCCGCGCGTGACGGTTTGCCGCCCCTTTTTTCCATCGACAGCCACGTCGTTCGGGTGGAGCATCGAAGGTCCGATGCGGGCGCTCCGCCCGGCTCCGGACCCGATGCGCTGATCCAGCGTGCGTCCGCCGCCGCCCGTTGCCCCGATCCGGACGCCAGTCTTCTCGAAGTGCCAGTTCTTTTTGGTGCCAGTCTTAAAAGCCACACGCGAACGGGCCGCTCCGGCGGCCGGCGCCAGCGGCCCATTCCCGGCCCCGGCCCCGGCAGCCCGGTCACGACGACCCGAAGCTTCGACGGGAGGTGTGAATGCCGCATACGCAAATCCGGACGGCGCGCTGCGCGGCGCTGGTCGGCCCCTATCTCGCCGGCAAGACGACACTGCTGGAAAGCCTGCTGTTCGCCGCCGGGGCCGTCACCCGCAAGGGCAGCGTGCGCGACGGCAATGCCGTGGGCGACACGTCGCCCGAGGCGAAAGCCCGGTCGATGAGCACCGAGCTGAACGTCGCTTCCTTCGATTATCTGGGCGAACGCTGGTCGATCCTGGACTGCCCCGGTTCGGTCGAACTGACGGGGGAGGCGCAGGCGGCGCTGATGGCCGCCGACATCGCCGTCGTGGTGGCGGAGGCGGCGCCGGAGAAGGCGGTGCTGCTGGCCCCGCTGTTCAAGGTGCTGGACGACCACCGTATCCCGCATCTGCTGTTCATCAACAAGATCGACACGCTGGGTGATCTGCGCGTGCGCGATGTTGTCGCCGCCTATCAGGAGGTCTCGGCCCGAAAGCTGGTGCTGCGCGAGGTCCCGCTGCGCGAGAACGGCCAGATCACCGGGCTGGTCGATCTGGTCAGCGAACGCGCCTGGCGCTTCAACCCGCACAAGCCGTCCGACCTGGTGGCCCTGCCCGATAGTGCCCGCGACTGGGAGGCGGAGGCACGGCAGGCGATGCTGGAGTCCGCCGCCGATTTTGACGACGGCCTGCTGGAAAAGCTGCTGGAGGACATGGCCCCCGACAGCGCCGAACTGTACGAGACGCTGGCGCATGAGTTGGCCGACGACCTGATCGTCCCGGTCTTCTTCGGTTCGGCGGAGAACGACAATGGCGTTCGCCGCCTGTTGAAGGCCTTGCGGCATGAGGGACCGGAGGTTGCCACAACCGCGGCCCGCATCGACATCCCGGCCGACGCGGCGGTTGCCGCGCAGGTGGTCAAGACAATGATGGGCTCGCACGCCGGGAAGCTCAGCCTCGCCCGCATCTGGCGCGGCACCGTCAGCGACGGCATGACGCTGGGGGGAGAGCGGGTGTCCGGCATCTTCCAGCTGTTCGGCCGCGACCAGACCAAGGTGCCGCAGGCGGTCGCCGGCGACCTCGTAGCCCTCGGCCGGTTGGAGAAGGCGGTGACCGGCGACCGGCTGACCGAGAAGGCCAATCTCGGCCCGCCCGCCGATTGGCCGGCCGCCGCCCCGCCGGTGCATGGGCTGGCGCTGCGTGCGGAGAACCGCAATGACGAGGTGAAGCTGTCCGCCGCCCTGCAGAAGCTGCGGGAGGAGGACCCGTCCCTGACGCTCGATCAGTCGGCGGAAACCGGCGAACTGGTGCTGTGGGGGCAGGGCGACGTGCATCTGAAGCTGGCGATGGACCGGCTGCGCAGCCGCTTCAATGTCGCGGTGAAGGGCCAGCCGCCGCAGGTTCCCTACAAGGAAACGATCCGCAAGGGCACCAGCCACCACGCCCGCTTCAAGCGCCAGACCGGCGGCCACGGCCAGTTCGCCGACATCCATGTGGAGATCCGGCCGCTGCCGCGGGGGTCGGGCATCCAGTTCGAGGATGCGGTGGTCGGCGGCGCCGTGCCGCGCCAGTATATCCCGGCGGTGGAGGCCGGCGTCCGCGAGGCGGCGGTGCGCGGTCCGCTCGGCTTTCCGGTGGTCGATTTCGCGGTGGCGCTGACCGGCGGCCAGTTCCACGCCGTCGACAGCTCCGACATGGCCTTCAAGACCGTCGCGCGGCAGGCGATGGCCGATGCCCTGCCGGCCTGCGAGCCGGTGCTGCTGGAGCCGATATTGACCGTTACCATCGCGGTGCCCAGCGCCTTCACGCCGAAGGTGCAGCGTCTGGTCAGCGGCCGGCGCGGCCAGCTCCTGGGCTTCGACGCGCGGCCCGGCTGGCCCGGCTGGGACGAGGTGAAGGCATGCATGCCGCAGGCCGACATGCAGGACCTGATCGTCGAGCTGCGGTCGCTGACCTTCGGCGTCGGCAGCTACAGCGCCGAGTTCGAACGGCTTCAGGAGGTGGTCGGCAAGGCGGCCGACCGGGCCGTGGAAATCCGCCGCGACATGCTGGCGGCACAATAAGCGGTTGGCCGCTCCACCGCCCGGTTGGCGGGCAGTGGAGCGGGTCCGTTTACCGTGCGTCGGCGGCCGCGAACTCCTTGACCTTGGTCTTCAGCAGATCAAAGGTCCCGTTCAGGTTGTTGGCGGAAGACAGAACCTCCGCGGACATCTCGCCGCTCTTCGCCGCGGCATGGGCGACCGCATCAATGTGGGCGGCGACCATCCGGGTGCTGTCCGCGACCGACCGCACCCGTTGGGCGATGTCATGCGTGGTTGCCCCCTGCTGTTCAGTGCCGGCGGCGATGGCGGACGAAATCTCGCGAACCTGCGTGATCACCAGCCCGATGTTCTTGATCGCCTCGACTGTTTGCCGGGTCTGGTCCTGAACCAGGGAAATCTGGCCGGTGATGTCCTCCGTCGCCTTCGCGGTTTGGTTTGCCAGATTCTTCACCTCGCCGGCGACGACGGCGAAGCCCTTGCCGGCCTCGCCGGCGCGGGCGGCCTCGATGGTGGCGTTCAGCGCCAGAAGGTTGGTCTGGCTGGCGATGTCCTGGATCAGCTTGACCACCGTGCCGATCTTGCTGGCGGTCTCCGCCAGCCCCTGCACCATCGCGTCGGCCCGCCCGGTCTCATCCGCCGCCCTGTTGGAGATGCCGGCCGCCTCGCTGATCCGTTGAGCGATCTCGTTGATCGAGCCGGCGAGTTGCCCGGTCGCGGTGGCCACGGCCTGGGTGTCGGCGGATACCTGATTGGCGGAGACGGTCGCCTGCTCCATCTTCTCCTCGCCCTCCTGCGACAGGCTGGACAGGGAATGCGCGATGGTCTGCATGTCGGTGGCCATGGTCGCCGACCGGTTGGCAAGCTCCGACACCTCCTCCGCCAGCTTATGGCTGCGCTGGCGTTCCTCCAGCAGGACGGTCAGATCCTTCCAATAGGTGATGACGTAGTCCTTGTTCCCCTGCTTGCAGGCCACCAGCGTCACCTCCACCGGAACGAGGCTGCCGTCCAGCCGGCGGTGGTGCCAGTCGAAGCGGACGAAGCCGTCCCTGGCCGCCCTGGTGATGTATTGCACCGCCGCTTCCTGCGACGAGCGTCCGTCCGGCTGCGTCGTCGGCGACAGGGCGGATGGTTGCATGCCGACGATGTCGTTCCGCGCCCGCGCCCGCAGGAAGCGCACGGCGGCCTCGTTGCAGGCGCAGAACCCCTCCATGGTCGCGACCAGGATCGGGTCGGCCGATTTTTCGAACGTCATCAGGCTCATCGCATCTTCGGGAGAGAGGGCGCTCCCGGCCGGGGTGTTCCCCTTTTCCCGGCCCAGCAGCAGCCCGACCGTCAATATTGCCAACCCGACAACCAGCGCCAGCCAGAAGCCCCAGCCGGACAGGGCCGCAGGTCCGCTTCCGGCCAGGAGTGCGGCCGGCAAGGCCAGAATGGAAACAACGATGCCGACGGCTCGCCGGCCATTCAGCGCTTCAACCATTGACATGACCCTCGATGATGCTTTTCGCACACGGATGTTCGCGCGGAAATCTTCAAGGGCGCACTTAATGATCCAAAAAGTTAAATAAGCCGTAAAGGTTCAATTTACACGCATAGTGGATGCCGACTGACGAAATGCGGAACGTCCGGCATGCCGGATAAGAAAAACCCGCCGGCGGGAGACCGTCGGCGGGTTCGAAAGCATCACCATCCAGAAGTTCGGACGATCGATCAGCCCAGCTTCTGCTTGGCCATCGCGCCCAGACGCAGACGGAGCGCGTTCAGCTTGATGAAGCCTTCCGCGTCCTTCTGATTGTAGACGCTGTCCTGTTCGAAGGTCACATAGTCCATGCGGTACAGGGAGTTCGGCGACTTGCGGCCGACGACCGTCACGTTGCCCTTGAACAGCTTCAGGCGGACCGTGCCGTTGACCAGCGACTGGGTCTGGTCGATCAGCGCCTGGATGGCCAGACGCTCCGGGCTCCACCAGTAGCCGCAATAGATCAGCTCGGCGTAGCGCGGCATCAGCTCGTCCTTCAGGTGGCTGGCACCGCGGTCGAGCGTGATGCTCTCCATGGCGCGGTGCGCCACCAGCAGGATGCTGCCGCCCGGGGTCTCGTAGACGCCGCGCGACTTCATGCCGACATAGCGGTTCTCGACCAGATCGAGGCGGCCGATGCCGTTCTCGCCGCCCAGCCGGTTCAACTCGGTCAGCAGGGCCGCCGGGGACAGCGCCTTGCCGTCGATGGCGACCGCGTCACCGTTCTTGAACTCGACCTCGATGTAGGTCGGGGTATCCGGCGCCTTTTCAGGGGCGACGGAGCGGGTGTACATGTCCTCGTCCGGCTCGACCCACGGATCCTCCAGCGCCTTGCCCTCATACGAGATGTGCAGGAGGTTGGCGTCGGTGGAGTAGGGGGCCTCGCCGCGCTTGTCCTTCGCGATCGGAATCTGGTTCTTCTCGGCGTAGTCCAGCAGCGTGGTGCGGCTGTTCAGAGTCCACTCGCGCCACGGCGCGATGACCGTGATGTCCGGGCGCAGGGCGTAATAGCCCAGCTCGAAGCGGACCTGATCGTTGCCCTTGCCGGTGGCGCCATGGGCGACGGCGTCGGCGCCGACCATGTTGGCGATCTCGATCTGGCGCTTGGCGATCAGCGGCCGGGCGATCGAGGTGCCGAGCAGGTAGGTGCCCTCATAGAGCGTGTTGGCGCGGAACATCGGGAAGACGAAATCGCGAACGAACTCTTCGCGCAGATCGTCGATGAAGATGTTTTCCGGCTTGATGCCCAGAAGCTCGGCCTTCTTGCGGGCGGGCTCCAGTTCCTCGCCCTGGCCGAGGTCGGCGGTGAAGGTCACCACCTCGCAGGAATAGGTCTCCTGCAGCCACTTCAGGATGACCGAGGTGTCGAGGCCGCCCGAATAGGCGAGCACCACTTTCTTGATCTGTTTGCCGGACGCGCCGCTCATGGGACTGCTCTTGCAGTAGAGAAAGGTAAGGCCGCGACCGTACGGCCTTTCCCGCCCGCCTTCAAGCCCTGCCGGCGCCGATCGGATCCTGAGAAGGGCCGGGATGGCCTACTCGATCTTCTCGCCGGGGTAGGTTCCCCAGAAATCGGCACGCTTCATCCAGCCGCGATAGCCCTTCACGTCGACCTCGCACCACTCGTCGCGGCACTTCTTCAGCGATCCGATGACGCCCGGCTCGGCGCGGGCCACCACGGCGCTGTCGCCGCGCGGCGCGTCATGGATCGCGCGGGTCTGGCCGACGATCAGCACGCCGCGGCGGCCGGACAGCGCGCTCTGGTGCACCCAGCCTTCCGCCCCCTCCCAGTCGCGGATGCGGCGCCAGGTGTCGAATTCCTGGATGATCTCCACCGGCATGTCCTTGCGTTTGAACACCCATTCGATGGGATAGCTGCCGTTGGGGCCGGAGCGCAGGTTCACCTCGCCGACGCGCACGGTGACGAAGCGGGGGATCGGCAGGCCCGACGCGTGGGTCGGGTCCTTGCCCTCCGCGGCGAGCGCCGTGCCCGTACCAGTAGCCGTGCCGCCCGCGACAAGCCCCACCCCCAACCCCAAAATCAGGGCCAGCGCGGCGAGGACGGAGCGGCGGACAGGCATGGCGGCACCGGAGCTTGGACAGGGGACGGGAAAACCGGGCCGCACTATAGAGACCACCCGTTCGATAGGGCAAGCGCCGCCACCCCTGATTGGAAGGGGCGGAGGGTGCGAACAGCCTGCCGCAGGACGGCCTTTCGCGACGGACTTCTGGACAGTCCCCCGACCGCTTGGTATGGCAACCATGGACCGGAGCAGCCCGTGCCGAGACCTTCAGATGCGGGCAGCCGGGGCAAGGGAGGACCAGCACCGATGACCGACAAGAAGAAGCCGCTCGTTGTCGTCACCCGCAAGCTGCCGGACGTCATCGAGACGCGCATGATGGAGCTGTTCGACACCCGGCTCAATCCGGACGACGTGCCGCTCACCCCGGCCCAGATGCAGGAGGCGATGAACATCGCCGAGGTGCTGGTGCCGACGGTCACCGACCGCATCGACCGCGCGCTGATCGAAGCCGCCGGACCGCAGCTGCGGCTGATCGCCTCCTTCGGCACCGGCGTCGACCATATCGACCTGAAGGCGGCGCGGGAGCGCGGCATCATCGTCACCAACACCCCCGGCGTCCTGACCGAGGACACCGCCGACATGACCATGGCCCTGCTGCTGGCCACCGCGCGGCGCGTGGCGGAGGGTGAGCGGCTGGTGCGGTCCGGCCAATGGACCGGCTGGGGGCCGACCACCATGCTGGGCCACCGCATCAGCGGCAAGCGGCTGGGCATCCTGGGCATGGGCCGCATCGGCTCGGCGCTGGCCAAGCGGGCGCGCGCCTTCGGCATGTCGATCCACTACCACAACCGCCGCCGCGTCCATCCGGAGCTGGAGCAGGAGCTGGAGGCGACCTACTGGTCCAGCCTGGACCAGATGCTGGCGCGCATGGACATCGTGTCGATCAACTGCCCGCACACGCCGGCCACCTACCATCTGCTGTCGGAACGCCGGCTGAAGCTGCTGCGTCCGCATTGCTACATCGTCAACACCTCGCGCGGCGAGGTGGTCGACGAGGTGGCGCTGACCCGCATGCTGTCGAAGGGCGAGATCGCCGGCGCCGGCCTGGACGTGTTCGAGCATGAGCCGGCGATCAACCCGAAGCTGCTGCGGCTGGACAATGTCGTCCTGCTGCCGCACATGGGCTCCGCCACCATCGAGGGCCGCATCGACATGGGCGAGAAGGTGGTGATCAACATCAAGACCTTCACCGACGGCCACGCCCCGCCCGACCGCGTTCTGGAGGCGCTGCTGTAAGGGGAGCCCTTCCCCTTCGGAGAGGGGAAGGGGCCGGTCAGGATGCGGAGGCTTCCAGTGCGGCGGCCTCCCGCGCCGGCACCTCCTGCAACTCGGCCTGCAGCTTCGCCTTGGCGCTGGCGGCCAGCTGTTCGTCGGCCTGGATGCGGACCATGTCCTCCGGCGCCACGGCGCCGGCAGCAATCACCAGTTCGGCGAAATCGGACAGATAGACGCTGCCCTTCACCGTGCGCTGGACCAGCACGTTGCGCTTGTCCTCCGCATCGCGCTTGCGCTTGACGAAGCCCAGGACCGACAGCCGGTCGAGCGCGCGTGTCACCGCAGGCTTGGAGATGTTCAGCAGGGATGCCAGACCGCGTACGGTGTGCGGCGGGTCGGTCAGATAGACCTGGAGAAGGATCGCCAGTTGCCGCGCCGACAGGTCCGGCGCGTCCTTGCGGACGCTGGCGACCAGCGCGGTGCGCCACAATCCGAGCGCCTTGAGGTTCCGTGCCATGCCTCCCCCCGGAAAGCCGCGTGCGGTTCCGCAACCGCAGCACGCGCCGCGAAGTGTCGCTTACCCGAACGATGCAGGCAAGAGTTTCGCATTCCCGGGGAAGAAACCGACGTTGATGCCGACCTACTTTCCTTCGCGCTTCAGCACCACCGGCTTGGCCATGCCGGTGACCAGCAGGTTGCCGTCGGCGAGCGGGACGACGGTCAGGCTGCCGCCGGCCGACACCGGGGCGAGGCTGACCGCCTGCTTGGCGGCATTGGCAGCGAGCTTCACCCCGCCGGTGACTTCCTTGGGCTCGAAGGGTGCGTCCTCTCCCTGGCCGGCGACGTCATAGCCCGTGCATTCGTTGCCGACGCAGATGTTGGCGTCGTCGATGCGCGCCTTTCCGGTGGGCGCGTTGAAGGGCGCGTCCTCCGCCCCGCCGCCGCTCCAGCTCCAGTTGCCACGCAGCCAGTCCGGCAGGCGGGTATCCTTCTGGACCTCGAGATTGTCGGTGATCAGGCCGATGCTGCCGTTCAGCCCCTGGGCCGCCACCGCCTCGGCAATTTTCCGGGCCTCGGTAGCGCCGATGCCGTAGCGCTTGGCGATCTGCGGCGTCCAGGCCGTCACCGCGGCATCCACTGCCTTACGCAGGCGGTCGCCCCAGCCGGGCGTGATCCAGCGCGGGTTGGTCCAGCCGGCGGCGTCCTTGACCAGCTGGGCCAGTTGCGGCGCATCGGCGCCCGGATCGGCGCCCGGATCGGCGACGAACAGGCGCGGATCGACTGCCGACTTCATCCGGTCGATGCCCATCTGCCGGTAGGTGGCGAAGCGGATGGTGCCGGTGCGGTTGGAACCCGCCTCCAGCATCGGGGCGAGCAGATCGTCGACCGCTTTCCAGCTGGGGGAGGCGAGCAGGCCGTTGTCGTCAGGGCAGGCGGGATAGGCCCCGAAATTGTCGCGGTTGCTGCCATAGAGCGGCTCCATCGCCTTCCAGGCCGCGCTCCCGCGTTTCTCCATCACCGAACAGGGCCATGCCATCTCCACATCGTCGCTGACGACGCGGAGCGCGGTGAGGAAGCCTTCGTCGGTGGCGAGATCGACGCCGGACGCTGTCTCGCGGGCATAGGAATCCTCGATGCCGGCGATGGCGTCACGGAGCAGCGCCTCCGCCTTGGCCCGATCGGGGGACGGACCGAAGCGCAGCAGATAGGCGCTCCACCCCTTGCCCAGCCCGCCGCGGATTTCCGCCAGCCGCTTGGCGGCGCCGGCCGGATCGCTGGCGATGCCATCGACGATGGCGGATACCGTGGCGACCGCCTTCGGCATCGACTCGGACAGCGCGGTGCGCCGGGCGTCCAGCACCGGTCCGAGGCAGGTCCCGGTGGAAGGAGCGGCCGCACATTGGTTGCGCTGGGCCAGCCATGCCCGCTGCTCCGTCCGCAGCCGGTCGCGGTCGGCTGCGGCGGACAAATCCTGCAATGTCTTGTAAAGATCGGCGATCTCCCGGTCGGCGTCCGCCAACTTGGGATCGGCACAGATCGCCTTTTCCACCGGGGTGGAAGCCGCCTTGCAGTCGAAGGAGGGCTCCGCCCGCGCAGGGCCACCGGCGACCATGATCGAGAGTGCCAGTGTTGCGCCCGCGATCGTCGCGCCGGCGATCGACGGCTTTCCGTTCTTCTTCTTGTGCATAACTGCCCGGCCCATCATGCCTTCCTGGGACTGTGATCCGCGGAAGATACGGAATCCGTAGCGGCTTGTCTTCTGCGGCCCGGGCAATCGAGAGGAATGCCGCTCAAAGAAACGCCAGTGTAACCGCGGCGAAATGGCAGCCGGCGGCGGCCAGCACGAACAGGTGCCAGACGGCGTTGTTGTAGGGCATGCGCTCCATCAGATGGAAGACGACGCCGACGGTGTAGACCAGCCCGCCGGCGATCAGCAGCCACAGGGCGGGTGCCGACAGCACCGATCCCAGCGGCTCCAGCGCCGTGACCACCGCCCAGCCCAGTCCGAGATAGAGCGCCAGCCCCAGCCGGTTGAACCGCCCCGGAAAGCGCAGCTTCAGCGCGGCGCCGAAGGCGGCCCCGCCCCAGACGGCGCCGCCCAGCCAGATCCCCTGGCCGATCATCCCCTGGCCGATCCCTGGGCCCAGCCCCAGCGTGAAGGGCGTGTAGGTGCCGGCGATCATCACGAAGATCATGGCATGGTCGATCCGCCGCAACAGCGCCTTGCCGAACCCGGGCGGGGCGAGGTTGTAGGCGGCGGAGGCGGTCAGCATCCCCACCAGCCCCAGTCCATAGATGGTCAGCGCCAGCGCCGTATGGACCGGCACGGCGCCGGAAAACACGCCGGCATTCAGCAGCCAGACGAATCCGGCAAGGCCGGCCGTGACGCCGATGGCATGAACGGCCGCATCCGCCCGCCGTTCACCGACGCTATAGACGGGAAACTGGTGGGCGTCCGGCATTGGCACACCGCATCGGTCGACGCAAGGGAGGAGGGTGGCCGCCGGAATGGGGCCTGCGCCGAAGATGGTGTGCCGGTTGCGACCGCGCCACCGGTCCTGTCCGATGGAGAGACCCTGGCGGCTGATGCTCCGGCGAACCGCTTATGCGGGGCAGATCGGAAGCGTCACGCGGTTTTTTCCTTTACTCTGCTGCGAAGGCCACGGCTGTGGCGGGGCGGTGGCGCGGCATCGGCTCCGACAGACTGGCGGCCTTGCGGAAGTAGCACAGCGCGTAGACGCGGACGCAGCCGGTGAGATTGTCGCAGTCCTGGCGTTCGGCATCGATCTTCGACACCAGTTCGCTCATCGTCATGTTCTCGCGGGTGCAGATTTCCTCCAGCGACTCCCATTCCACCGGCATCAGCTTCATGCTGGTCCGCTTGCCGTTCACCCTGATATTGCGCATGTGCATGGGAGAGCCCTCCGTTGCTGATGCATAAATGGGTATGTGAAACGGCGGGGCGCGTGCTGTGAAGTTCTTCACAGGGAAAATGGGCTGCCGGGCGGAGGGCCGTCGAAGGGACAGCCGGGCAGCATGGAATCGGAGATCGGCATGACACGAAGCGACGCCCTGCGTGCGATCATAAACGAAGCGGCATCGGCACGTTCCGCCTTGTGCGAGAACGAACTGGTCATCCGCCTGGACAACATCCTCGCCATCGCCCGGGCGGCGCTGGAGGAGTGGGACGGGGACGAAATGCCGCAGTCTTCGCGGAGTGAGGGCGGGCCCCAGGCTGAGCGATGAGGGAGCGTCTTCGTCACACCCGCAGGTTTGAGACAATTGGTCACGGGCGGTCGTAATTCTGCACAACTTCACCGTACCGCAAATTGCTTAGGGGAGTAACCTTTCGTATCTACCGCCAACGTGCCGGGCGCTAAAAAAACCGGCACGGCGGGTGGCGTGCTTCTCGAACCGAAATGGGACTTCCCACACAATGACTCCGTCCCCGACTCCGAACTGCATTCTCCGCGGCACCTATGTTCATTCCATGTTCGGCGACGTGCCCGTGGAAAGCCTGAAGATCGGCGATCTGATCAAGTCGTCGGTGACCGGCGAATTCCGTTCGATCCGCTGGATCGGCCGGCGTCTGCTGGCGGGTTCGTCTTTCGATACCGAGCATCTGTGCAAGGTCCATCTGCCGATCCGGATCGCCCGTGACGCCATCGCCCGCGGCATGCCCGCCCGCGACCTTTACATCTCTCCCAGTCACGCACTGCTGATCGGTGACTATGCCGTTTCGGCCCGCCTGCTGATCAACGGCTCGTCGATCCGGCAGGTCGATGCGATGGAGGAGATCGAGTATTTCCACATCGAACTCGACAGCCACGACGGCATGTATGCAGAGGGGCTGCCGGTCGAGACCTATCTCGAAGCCGACAACCGTCAGGCCTACGACAATGCCGCCGAGTATGAGGCGTTGTACCCAGGGGACGATCCGCGCATTCAGGAACCTTGTGTGAAGATCGACATCCCGCTGGCTGTGCTGGAGCAAATCCGCGCGAACGTGAACAAGCGCGTTGAGCAGGCTGGAGCGGTAGAGGTGGCTTGAAAGCAAGACGGTTCGCTTTCGGGGCGGGTTGTCGAGCATGAGAGGGGGCCGTCCTATGGGGCGGCCCTTCCCGTGTCGGTGGCTTGCCCGTGCGGTGTCCGTTGCGTCAGGAACTCGGCAATGTGATCCGGTTGGAGTGCGGTTCGGATCGAGTTGGTCGAGCAGGAACGGCAGCGTCGCCGTTCGCCTGTCCCGGCGGTGCGGGTCGGACGATGGCGCTATACCGAGACCGCCCAGCTGGAGACGATCCCAGCACCAGGTTGAACCGTCATCAGCGACGAAGCCGCCCAGCGGTTCCGGGCGATGATCGCCGCCAAGGTCGCGCAGTTGAACGGCGCCAAGCTAGCGCCAGGAGCGCCGAGCGCCGCGGCATGGCGCGTCCGCCGATTGGAGCAGGAGGCGCGGCGCCTCGCTGCCGAGATCCAGGCCCGGCCCGTCGCCGGTGCCGCCGACATGCTGGTACGACTCGACATCATCGCCACCATGTGGGGGCCGGACGGCACGATCGACGAGCCTGGGGCGCCGCTCGCCGAGGTGCTGGCGCTGCTGGACGAGATCGCCCGAGGCGCACTGGGGTTCCAGCCGACGGAGGCGTTGCCGCCAGTTCTTGCAAATAGAGGAACGGGAGCCGCTGGGACGCAGGACTTGTCAGTAATCGGCCTTGGGTGATTTAACCGGGTGCGGCAGGAGATGGTACCGGACCTGATTAAGCATGCGCTGCCTCGGCCGGCTTCACGGACGCAGTCGGCCCTTCGGCCAGCGTGTCGCGCAAGGCGTCACGGAACAGGGCGATCGGCTGAGCCAGCCGACCGGCAGGTGCCCGGTACAGCATCCAGGCGCGGACCTGCGGACGAAAATCGACTGTGTCGATGATCTTGACCTCGTCGCGCCAGCGGCTGCGCACCAAGGCGCCGGGCGCAACGATTCCCACCCCCAGGCCGCGGGCGACCAGCGATAGGCGCAGGTCGCTGTTGTTCGCTTCGATTGCCACGGTGAAGGGGAGGCGCTCCGCCTCGAAGCTGCGCCGGATCACTCGCCGGAAACCGCAGCCGCTTTCGTTCATCACCCAAGGGTATTGGGCCAGATCGTTGAGACGTGCCGGACTCGGCACCTCGAGCCAGGGGGCCGCGACGATAAGCACGGGTTGTGGCCCCAGGTCGTCAGCGGCAAGGCCAGCGGGTGGCGTAGTGCCTTCGGGCAGGCACACCGCTGCCGCATCCAGTGCGTTGCGCTGGAGCTGTTCGACCAGTTGTGGCGACCAGCCGGTGCCAACACGCAGCATCAGCCGAGGGTAGGCCTCGCGCAGCGCGTCGAGTGGTGCCGACAGTGCCGCCTCCGAAAGATGCGCCATCACCCCGACGCGAAACTCGCCCGTCATCTCCGTGCCGACCGGCGCCACGCTGGCGGCGAGGTCGGCAAGCGCACCCAGCACGCGGCGACCCTGTTCGTAGGCCTCCCGTCCTGCCACGGTCGGTCGCAGCGGCTTGGCTGTGCGGTCGAGCAAGGGAACACCCAGCGCATCCTCCAGGTTCTGGACGCGGCGGGTCACTCCGGGCTGGGTCAGGTTGAGCCGGACCGATGCGGCAACGATCGATCCTGTCTCGACGACGGCGATGAAGGCATCAAGGTCATGTGTGTTCATGGGGTACCTTCATGCGGAATGCGCATAAAGTTTATTAAGTTAATCGATTTGTATCATAATGAGGCCGGCACGTACAGTCCCAGGCGTCAGAGCGCTCGAACGTCAGGGAGACAACAGTGTCGACTTCATGCAACGCAGCGGTCGTTCCATCCGCCAACACCCCAACCGCCACAGAGGCGAGACCGCAGGGGATTTCCACCCCGCTCACGCTCCTGTTCGCCGCATCGGTCGGCGTGATCATCATCAACCTGTCTGCCGCTCAGCCTCTGGTCGGTCCAATTGCCGCCTCGATCGGTTTGGATCCCGCGGCGGGCGGGTTGGTCGCCATGGCGCCGCTGCTGGGCTATGCCGCCGGGCTGTTCCTGCTGATCCCGCTTGCCGATCTGGTGGAGAACCGGGCGTTGGCGGTTCGCATGCTGGCCTGCGCGGCAGTGGCATCGGCTGCCGCCGTGGCGGCGACGGGGATGTGGGCGTTGTTGGCGGCCCTGTTCGTCCTTGGTGCCGCCTCCTCGGTAATCCAAGTGCTGGTGCCGATCGCCGCCGCGATGGCTCCGCCTGAGCATCGCGGTCGCACGATCGGCAACGTGATGAGCGGCCTGATGGTTGGCATCCTGCTGTCGCGACCGTCGGCGGGCCTGATCGCCGACAGCTTCGGCTGGCGGGCGTTCTATGTGGCGAATGCGGTGCTGTTGGGTGCTCTGGCGCTCGTATTGCCGCTGTGGTTGCCGAGACGGCGGCCTTCGACAGGAACGCCCTACCCGGCGTTGATCGCTTCGATGTGGTGGCTGCTGTGCAACGAGCCGGTGCTGCGGTTGCGCTCGCTGACCGCGGCTCTGATGATGGCGGCATTCAGCCTGTTCTGGACGGCGGTCGCGTTCCGTCTTTCCCAGGCGCCCTTCGGGCTCGACCAGGGTGGCATTGCAATGTTCGCTCTGGTCGGGGCGGGTGGTGCGTTTGCGACCCCCCTGGCCGGCCGTTTGGGTGATCGGGGCTGGGCGCGGAGCACCACCATCGCCTCGCATGTCCTGGTGGTGCTGTCCTTCTCGCTGGCGGCGTTTGCCGATTCGGTAGGAGACATGCAGGAACTGGCACTCTGCCTGCTGGCCCTGGCTGCCGTCGGGCTCGACGTTGGAGCGGTCGGCGACCAGACGCTCGGCCGTCGCGCCATCAATCTGCTGGACCCGGCGGCGCGTGGCCGGTTGAACGGTCTGTTCGTCGGGCTGTTCTTTCTGGGGGGATCATTGGGCTCGGCGGTGGCCGGTGTTGCCTGGACGCATGGCGGCTGGCCGGCGATTTGCCTGACGGGCGCCGGCTTCGCCCTGATCGCGCTGATCGTCCATATCCGGTCCGCGGCGGGTTCTTCAGGACGGGCTTGCTAACAGTTTGCGTTATTGCGCCTACAGCCCCGATCACGCCGAAAGCCCCCGCCAGCGCACCCTGAATGCGGCCCTGTACCGCCGCTGTGGGGCGCTACGGTGCGCGCTGCCGATGTGCGGCCGGAATGCGGTCGATCTGCGGCGCCACTGCGGTGGTGGCGCGGCTGTGCCGTCAAGGTGCGGCGGGAGCGCTGCGGTTCCGTCGCTGCCGGCTGCTGGGGGCAAGCCTCCTGGCGCAGCGGGGGCCGCGACTCGCGCCGTGGGGTCGAGGGGATCGGAAGCAGGCAGCCTGGGGCAGCGGTGCGACGTTGGGGGGGGGGTAAGGAGGCCGTCAAGGCCCTGACCTGCGGCAAGTGGCGTCATGATCAGCAGGTGGACAAGCACTTGTTCGTGTCGGTCCTGACAGCGGCGCCAACGAAGAGGCGGCCTCCAAGCTGGGGAACATTGTTCCCCCTGAGTTCCCCCAGCCCCTGCCCACATAAAAAAACCGCCGCTAACCCATTGGATTAGCGGCGAGTTGAACAGGGAGGCTTCACGTCTGGGAGACGCTGGGTCCGAGGACCCAACCCCGGAGGGGAGACCTCCGGGACGAAACATCGGATGCTGCGTCGCAACATCCAACGATCAAAATTTGACCATTCTGCTGCCAACTTTCCAGGCACAAATGTATAAATCTACCATGCAAGACACGCATGGCTTCAGAGGACCCTTAGAGGGCTAATAAAAATGCCGAAATCGACAGCGCCGCTCCGGATAGTCGGAGCGGCGCTGTCGATTTCGGCAATTCTCTTACGGGGCAGCTGAAATTGTTCGTGGTCAGAACGGAGTTTCTGCCACTTTTTTAACCAGGAAGTCGCGGAAGACGGCGATACGCTTGGAATGGCGCAATTCTTCGGCATAGACGAAGTAGGCGTCGACCTTCGGTCCGTCGACGTCGGGCAAAATCCGCGTCACGTCCTTGGAGAAGCTGTCGACCAGGAAGTCGGGCAGCGCGCCGATGCCAAGCCCGCTCTCCACCGCGCGGTAGATGGCATAGACGCTGTTGACCTGAAGGATCGGCTTCCGGTTGGGCGACGGGTCGCCCATCTCCATGATCCAGTTGACGTTGGGGATCGGCGCCCGCACGTCGGGCGGGTAGGTGATCAGGTCGTGGCTGTCCAGCTCCGCCAGCGTCTTGGGCGTACCCTTCTTCTTCAGGTAGCTCTGGCTGGCATAGAGGTGGAAGCGGATCGACATCAGGTGCCGCTGGATCAGGTCAGGCTGGCGCGGCGTGTTCATGCGGATGGCTATGTCCGCCTCGCGCATCGCCAGATCCAACTCGTTGTCGTCGATCAGCAGCGTCAGCTGGATGTCGGGATAGATCGACATGAACTCGTTGATGCGCGGCGTCAGCCAGGTCGAGCCGAAGGCGACGGTCGTCGTCACCCGCAGCGGGCCCTTGGGATGCTCCCGGCTTTCGGTCAGCATCGCCTCGGTCATCGACAGCTTGGCGAAGACGTCGCGGGCGGTGCGGTGAAGCAACTCGCCCTGTTCGGTCAGGATCAGCCCGCGGGCATGACGGTGAAACAGCGGAACGCCCAGGCTTTCCTCAAGCGCGCTGATCTGGCGGCTGACCGCCGACTGGCTGAGGTTCAATGTCTCACCGGCATGCGTGAAGCTGCCGGCTTCGGCCACCGCGTGGAAGACCCGAAGCTTGTCCCAATCCATCATGCTGTCCCGCCCCGGTGCGCAGCCGCCCGGAGCCTCCCGTTTATCTTGAGGACGGCGCATGGCCGCCATGCACGTTTATAGCGGGAACGCGCCCGGAACGCACGCGCTAGTGAAAGCGGCTCGCACGAAAATTAATCATGATCGCCGGAATTATTCTCATCCGAGCAGCCCCCTATCTTGACTCGCGTGGGCTTGACCCGCGCGGGTTTGAAAGTTGAGGACGGCGAAGGCCGGAAGGGAGCGTGATAAAACACTTAGTTATCTAAGGTTGTATAATTAAAGAACAGTAAACCCTTTTCGGAAAATCATGCGGCTTCGGCCGTCCCATGGGCGGTCCCTCGTCATCCGGAGCCTCCGCCATGACCGTGAAACCCCTGTCCGGCTCGTTCGTCTCGCTGTTCTCCACGACTGTCTCAGGGGCGTCCGGAAAGGCCACCGCCCGGAATGACGCAGCCAGTGCCGTGTTCAAGGAGGTGAAGGGCAAAAGCAGCCCTTCCAGCGACAAAGTCGAATTTTCCGCACAGGCGCTGGCGGTCTTGAAGAGCGGCGGTGCCACGCCCGTCCAGGCCAAGGCCGTCGTACCGGCATCCACGGCAACAGCGTCGGCAACGGCGGCTTCAGCCGCCCCCGCGAAGGCGCCAGGGGCGGGGGCGACGGCCGTCCCGTCCCCTGCGACGTCGGCCTCGCAAGCGACTGCCGCACCGTTGGACGGGACCGACACGCCGCCCCTGCTGCTGAAGACCGACGGCATCCTGCCGAGGTTCGATCCGCACCAGAATGATGAGATCATGGCCTATCACGAGAAGGTGTTCGCTCACCATCTCCAGCGCAATGACCTTCTGCGCAAGAGCTTCGGGTTGCCACAAGACATCGAGGATGGCGGTGGTCTGGCGCTGTCCGGGAACATCTCCAAGGTCATCGACCGAACCATGGCGCTCGACGGCGCCGTGCTGCCGGAAAAGCCGCCGGCCCTGCTGGCCAAGGAACAGGCCGCGGCGGCATCTCCGTCGACCATGCCGGAGGGGTCAGCCCACACCTCCATGATCACGCTGTACCTGCCGGGCTCCCAGGGGACCGGCAGCGAACAAATCGAAATCATGTTCGATGACAAGGCGATGGCCAAGCTCGCCGGCATGTCGCCCGACGCGGTCAAGGCCGGGATGATCGATATGCTGGCGGGCACGGAACAGGGAGCGGCCGGCAACGCGGCGATGAAAAGAGGGATGATGGGCAAGATGATGGAGGAGAACGCTGCCTGGCATCCCGAGTTTGCCAGCTCCAAGGCGCGCTACGGTGTCTTCGATCCCGATCAGGGGACCAATGCCCAACCCATGATGATGATCCAGTCGGAAAGCCGCCCCGACTATGTGAAGGAGCATGTCGGCGATCTGGTCGACGCGGTGATGGGCTTGCTGCGCGGTGCGGCGCCCACCGCGACCGCCCCCAGCCCTGCCGCCCCCACTGCGACTGCCGGCGCCTAAGCGTTCAGTCGGCAGCGTTCAGTCAGCCGCGTCGGTCAGCGCGGCCGCCTTGACCGTCGCGCTATGGGCATCGCCCGTGGGCTTGTCCGGGCTGCGGCGGCCGATATGGCCGCTGATCTCGTCGCCGGCATCGGCGGGCAGGCGCCAGAAGGGCAGGCTGGAGGCACAGGCCATCAGTCCCACCGTCAGGAAGGCGGGAACGAAGGAGGCCGGCGTCAGCGTGCCGCTCCACTGCACGGTCAGGTGCAGCGCGGTGGCGCCGACGGCGACGCCCAGGCTCATCGACAGCTGCTGCATCACGCTGGCCAGCGTGTTGGCGCGGCTGGTCATCGGCTGCGGCACCTCGGCATAGCTCAGCGTGTTCATGCCGGTGAATTGCAGCGAGCGGAAGAAGCCGCCCAGCAGCAGGGCGCCCAGGATCACCAGATGCGGCGTGTCGGGACGGAAGGCGCCATAGCTGGCCAGGATCACGCCGCTGACGATGGAGTTCAGCGTCAGCACCGGGCGGAAGCCGAAGCGTCGCAGGATCGGGCCGGCCAGTGCCTTCATGGTCAGCGCCCCCGCCGCCCCGGCGAAGGTCAGCGCCCCCGACTCGAAGGCGGTCAGACCGAAGCCGATCTGCAGCATCACCGGCATCAGGAAGGGCACGGCGCCGATGCCGATGCGGAACAGCGTGCCGCCCAGCACCGAGGCGCGGTAGGTTTGCAGCCGGAACAGCGACGGATCCAGCACCGGCCGCACCACCCGCCGGGCATGGCGCAGATAGGCCACCGTCGCCAGCAGCGCCACCGCCAGCAGGACCGCTACCACGGAGGCCGGCAGCAGGTCGCGCCCGACATTCTCGAAGCCGAACATGAAGGCGGCCAGCGCGATGGAACTCCACAGGAAGCCGCGGGCGTCGAAGGGGTCGCGCTGCTCCTCCTTCAGATTGGGGATCAGCGCCAGCACCAGGGCGATGCCGACCAGCCCGATCGGCACGTTGATGAAGAAGATCCAGCGCCACGAGGCATAGGTGGTGATGGCGCCGCCGACCAGCGGGCCCAGCGCCGGGCCGATCAGCGCCGGCAGGGTCATCCGCGCCATCGCCGTCACCAGCTGGTCCTTCGGCACGGTGCGCAGCAGGATCAGCCGGCCGACCGGCACCATCATCGCCCCGCCCATGCCCTGGAGGATGCGGGCGGCGACCAGCTCCACCAGTCCGTTCGACAGGCCGCAGGCGATCGACCCCGCCATGAAGACGCCGATGGCACTGGCGAAGACGGTGCGGGCGCCATAACGGTCCGCCGCCCAGCCGCTGACCGGCAGGAACACCGCCAGCGCCAGCATGTAGGAGGTCATCGCCAGACTGAGCCGCAGCGGATCCTCGCCCATCGACTGCGCGATTCCCGGCAGGGCGGTGGAGATCACCGTCGAGTCGAGGTTCTCCATGAACAGGGCGCAGGCGATGATCAGCGGGGTGATGCGCGACATGACGGACCGTCAGGCAGGGAGCGGAACCCTACGAATGTGAGGCCTTCCGCCGCATTGACCATCGCACAGGCGAAAGCCCTGCCATGCGTAAGCGCGCTTTGTCCCAGGGAAGGGCTCAACGGGGGATCAGCGCCCGGTGAACACCGGTTTGCGCTTTTCCAGGAAGGCGCGATAGCCCTCGCGGAAGTCCTCGGTGCCGAAGCAGCGGTAGCATTCGGCGATTTCCGCCCCGGTCAGCGGTGCCGGATCGGACAGGCGTCGGACATAGCGCTTGTGCAGGGTCGCGGCCAGAGGCGCGCCGGCGGCGATGCGCTGGACGGCGGCGGCGATCTCCGCCTCGAAGCCTTCGTCCGCGACGACACGATGGACGAGATTCTTGTCCTTGGCCTCCGCGGCACCGAAGACGCGGCCCTCCAGCAGGATCTCCAGCGCCGCCGGACCGCCGGCGACGTCGGCCACCAGCTTCAGCTCCGTCGGTCCCATGGAGATGCCGAGCCGGCTGACCGGCACGCCGAAACGGCTGCTCTCCGAACAGACCCTGAGGTCGCAGGCCAGCGCCACCGCCAGGCCGATGCCGCAGCAGGGGCCGTCGATGGCGGCCAGAACCGGGTGGCGCAAGGCACGCAGGCCGTCCAGCCCTTCGTCCATCAGGTCGCCGTAGCTCGATCCCTGTTCGGGGCTGTTGCGCTCGCTCTCGAACTCCGAGATGTCGGCGCCGGGGGAGAAGGTGCGGGCGCCGTTGGAACCGGGGCCGCCGCGCATCACGACGACGCGGGTTCCCTCGTCGGCTTCCAACGCGCTCAGGTGGCCGATCAGCGCGTGCCACATCGGCTTGTCGAAGGCGTTCAGCTTGTCCGGGTTGGACAGGGTCAGGGTCGCGACCGCTCCATCGCGGGTCAGGGTGATGGTGCCGGCCATGCCGCAGTCTCCATCCGTTGCCGTATGGCCGCGTACCATAGCGTGCCGCTGCCGGGACGCAAGGCGCCCGGTGCCGCGGCGCAGCAAAGAGGGAGCAGGCTGCGGAGAAAAAAGTGGGGGAAGGGTGCATTTTCCTCTTGCGGCGGAGGCCGTGTTTCCGTAGAAAGCGGCTCCCGGACGACGGGAGCGCGGGCGTAGCTCAGGGGTAGAGCACAACCTTGCCAAGGTTGGGGTCGAGGGTTCGAATCCCTTCGCCCGCTCCAGTTCTCCGGTAAAAGCGAAGACCTAAGGGCCGGGCGGCAACGCACCGGCCCTTCGCTTTTTCGGCTCCAGTTTTCCGGCCCCAGTTTTTTCCGCCTCCACAGCCCGGAAACACCGGGCATCCCGTATCGACACTGGCTGTCCGTCGCGCTAGATCCATACTCATGATCGACACTTCCCTCGCCGCCCGCGGCGTCGCGCTCGACTTGCTGCGTGACGTGCTGCGCAAGTCCGTTCCCTTCGACGACGCGTTCGACGCGCATCCCGAACTGGCGGCGTTGCAGCCGCGCGACCGCGGCTTCGTCCGCCTGCTGGTCGCCACCGTTCTGCGCCGGCTGGGCCAGATCGACGAGATGATCCAGGCCAGCCTCGTCAAGCCGGGCCTGCCCAAGGCGGCGATCCACGACATGCTGCGGCTGGGCACGGCGCAGCTGGTGTTCCTGAACACTCCCGCCCATGCCGCGGTCGACACCGCGGTGGAACTGGCCGCCGCGCGCAACGCCGCTCCCTACAAGGGGCTGATCAATGCCGTGCTGCGCCGGATCGGGCGCGAGGGGGTGGAGATGGCGGCGCGGCAGGATGCCGGACGGTTGAACACGCCGGACTGGCTGTGGCTGTCCTGGCGCTCCGCCTACGGCACCGCCCGCACCCGCGGCATCGTCGAGGCGCATCTGCACGAGGCGCCGCTGGACATCACGGTGAAGTCGGACCCCGCCGGCTGGGCGGAGCGGCTGGGCGCCACCCTGCTGCCTACCGGGTCGCTGCGCCGTCCACCCGGCGGGTCAGTGATCGAACTGCCCGGCTTCGAGGACGGGGAATGGTGGGTGCAGGACCTCGCCGCCTCGCTGCCGGCCAAGCTGTTTGGCGATCTGAGGGGCAAGCGGGTGTTCGATCTCTGCGCCGCCCCCGGTGGCAAGACGGCGCAGCTGGTGGTGCAGGGCGCACAGGTCACCGCCATCGACCGCTCGGCCCGGCGGCTGGAACGGGTGACGGAGAACCTGAAGCGCCTGCGGCTGGAGGCCGAGGTGCTGGCCGCCGACGCCGCGACCTGGGAGCCGGAGACGCCCGCCGACGCCGTGCTGCTCGACGCGCCCTGCTCGGCAACCGGGGCGATCCGGCGCCATCCCGATATCCTGCGGGTCAAGACGCCGGACGACATCGCCAAGCTGGCCCGTGCCCAGTCGCGGCTGCTCGCCCGTTCGGTCGAATTGGTGAAGCCTGGCGGCACGCTGATCTACTGCACCTGCTCCATCCAGCCGGAGGAGGGGGAGGCGCAGGTCGCCCGCCTGCTGGAACAGGATAAGCGGGTGGAGCGTTGGCCTGTGACCGCCGACGAACTCGGCGGCCTGTCTGAGCCGATCAACGAGGCGGGGGAGGTCCGCAGCCTTCCGGGCATGCTGGGCGATCTCGGCGGGATCGACGGCTTCTTCGTGGCGCGCCTGCGCCGGCGCCCGGACTGAGGCCATATCCGGTCCAGACCGGCCGGTTCGCGCTGCGGGATAAATCCCAGCCCCGTCTTGCGGTGCGGACGGCGAATTGATACGACACGAGCCATGCTTCCGTTCGCGCTCTCCCGCACCGCAACATCATCCTCCGCCGGCCGTCGACGCCGCTCGCGGTCTTGAAGGAGTCGGCGCAGATGGGCGACAGGAACGGACGGTTTCGCAGCGGCATGGCGCGCCTTGCCTATGGGAATCCCCTCTACGCCCTGATGCTGGGCGGCAAGGCGCCGGGGGCACTGGCGGTGATCCCGCCCGATCCCTGGCCGGGCGACACCGACAACGGCAACGCCATGCTGGCCGGCCGCATGAGCTTCGCCGGGCAGCCGATCATGGTCGATCCCAACGGCGCGCCCAACTGGCGGCCCCAGGGCGCCAGCCACGGCTGGCTGCGCGCCGCCCATGGCTTCGAATGGCTGCGCGACCTGCGGGCGGTCGGCGGCGACACCGCGCGGCGCCGGGCGCGGGTGCTGGTGTGGTCGTGGCTGGACCAGAATGGCGGCTGGCATTCCCAGAGCTGGGCGCCCGACGTGCTGGGCGTGCGGCTGGCCAGCTGGATCGGTTTGCACGACTTCTACTGCGCGTCGGCTGACGACGAGTTCCGCGCCCGCGTGTTTGAGAGCATGGCCCGCCAGCTTCGCCACCTGCTGCGGGTGGCGCCGGCCAAGCTGGACGGCGAGCGGCTGATCGGCGCGATCAAGGGCCTGCTCTATGGCGGCTACTGCCTGCCCGACCAGGACAAGGCGGCAAGAGAAGCCCTGCGCCTGCTCGACAAGGAACTGCCGCGCCAGATCCTGCCCGACGGCGGCCATGTCGAGCGCAACCCGTCGATCCAGATGCGGGTGCTGCGCGACCTGATCGACATGCGTGCCGTTCTGCGCGTCGCGAAGGAGGAGGTGCCGGAAACCCTCCAGCACGCCATCGACCGCATGACGCCGGCCTTGCGCTTCTTCCGCCATGTCGATGGCGGGCTTGCCCTGTTCAACGGCGGGCGGGAGGAGGAGCCGGCGCTGATCGACACGGTGCTGGCCCAGGCCGACGCCCGCGGCCGTCCGCTGAAGAGCGCGCCGCACACCGGCTTCGAGCGTCTGCTCGCCGGGCGCACCCTGGTGCTGCTCGACACCGGGGCGCCGCCGCCGGAGGGGCTGGACCGCACCGCCCATGCCGGCACCCTGTCGATGGAGGTCTCCGTCAACAAGGAGCGGCTGATCGTCAATTGCGGCAGCCACCCGTCCCAGCGTGGCCCCTGGCGTGCGGCGCTGGCCGGTTCGGCCGCCCATTCGACCATGGTGGTGGCCGACACCAATTCATCGGAAGTGCTGGAGAAGGGCGGGCTCGGCCGCCGGCCGACCAATGTCAGCTGCGAGCGGCAGGAATCCGACGGCGCCATGCTGGTGGTCGCCAGCCACAACGGCTACAGCAAGGGCTTCGGCCTGTTGCACCGCCGCCGCGTCTATCTGGCCGACAATGGTGAGGATCTGCGCGGCGAGGACACGCTGGAACCGGTGATCGGCGCCACACCGCAGCCGCAGCCCTACGCCATCCGCTTCCACCTGCATCCCAACGTCCAGGTCGTTCCCGTCGCACAGGGCAATGGCGGCAACGATCAGGTGCTTCTGCGTCTGCCCAGCGGCAATGCTTGGCGCATGCGGGTGACCGGCGCCGTGCTGGAGGTGGCGGAGAGCGTCTATCTCGGCAGCGGCGAGGAACCGCGCCGCACCCGGCAGATCATGATGCAGGGACAATGCGGACCCGAGGGTCTGACGGTGAAATGGGCCTTGCGCCGCGAGCGCAAGGCGGCGTAAATCGCGCCCATCCGCGGTGGCCGGGCCGATTTCCTTTGGGAGAGGGCATGGAAACACGGATGAACACGGGATTTGGGGCACGGACGACCACGGGACTCGTCTCGCCGTGCTTATCCATGTCCGTCCGGGCCGGCAGTGTGCAGACGGGCGGGCGGACGCGGATAAGCACAGCTGAGCGGTATTTCCGTGGCCGTCCGTGCTTTTCTTCTTCCGTGCTTGTCCGGGTCTCCCCGGTTGCCTGCGGCCTCGACCCAACACCCGCAGCGATCAGGATGACGCCATGAGCCCGCCCAAAGCCAACCATGCCCCCGCTCCCGACAAGGTCCGCATCGCCCGCGCCCTGATTTCCGTGTCCGACAAGGCCGGTCTGGTGGAACTGGGCAAGGCGCTCGCCGCCCGCGGCGTCGAGATCCTGTCGACCGGCGGTTCGGCCCAGCGTCTGGCCGAGGCCGGCGTGCCGGTCAAGGAGGTCTCCGACCACACCGGCTTTCCGGAGATCATGGACGGCCGTGTCAAGACGCTGCACCCGCGTGTCCATGGCGGCATCCTGGCCCGCCGCGACATCCATGCCGACGCGATGGCGCAGCACGACATCCCCGGCATCGATCTGGTGGTGGTGAACCTCTACCCGTTCGAGGCGACGGTCGCCAAGGGTGCCGCCTATGACGACTGCGTTGAGAACATCGACATCGGCGGGCCGGCGATGATCCGCGCCGCCGCCAAGAACCACGACTTCGTCGCCATCGTCACCGAGCCGTCCGACTACGAGGCGGTGATGGACGAGCTGGCGACCCATGACGGCTGCGTCACGCTGGCCCTGCGCCGCCGGCTCGCCCAGCGCGCCTATGCCCGCACCGCCGCTTATGACGCCGCCATCTCCACCTGGCTGGCCGGCCAGCTGGGCGAGACCTTCCCGCCGCGCACCACCCTGTCGGGCTCGCTGGTCCAGACCCTGCGCTATGGCGAGAACCCGCACCAGCAGGCGGCCTTCTACGTTACCGGCGAAAAGCGGCCGGGTGTCGCCACCGCCGTGCAGCTTCAGGGCAAGGAGCTGTCCTACAACAACCTGAACGACACCGACGCCGCCTTCGAGCTGGTGGCCGAGTTCGAGCAGCCGGCCGTCGCCATCATCAAGCACGCCAACCCATGCGGCGTCGCCCAGGGGGCCAACCTGCTGGAGGCCTACAAGTCGGCCCTGCTGTGCGACCCGGTCAGCGCCTTCGGCGGCATCATCGCCGTCAACCGCAGCCTGGACGCCGAGACGGCCGAGGAGATCTCCAAGCTGTTCGCCGAGGTGGTCATCGCCCCGGACGCCGACGAGGCCGCCCGCGCGCTGCTCGCCACCAAGAAGAACCTGCGCGTCCTGCTGACCAAGGACGTGCCGAACCCGGCCGAGCCCGGCATGATGATCAAGCAGCTGTCGGGCGGCTTCCTGCTGCAGAACCGCGACAGCGGCCGCGTCAATCCGGCCGAACTGAAGGTCGTCACCAAGCGCGCGCCGACCGAACAGGAACTGGCCGACCTGCTGTTCGCCTTCCGCGTCGCCAAGCACGTCAAGTCGAACGCCATCGTCTATGCCAAGAACGGCGCCACCGTCGGTGTCGGCGCCGGTCAGATGAGCCGCGTCGACTCTGCCCGCATTGCCGCCATCAAGTCGGCTGAAGCCGCCAAGGCCGCCGGTCTGCCGGAGGCGCTGACCAAGGGTTCGGTCGTTGCGTCGGATGCCTTCTTCCCCTTCGCCGACGGCCTGCTGGCCGCTGCCGAGGCGGGGGTGACGGCGGTGATCCAGCCCGGCGGTTCGATCCGCGACGCCGACGTGATCGCCGCCGCGGACGAGAAGGGTCTGGCGATGGTGCTGACCGGAATGCGGCACTTCCGGCATTGATGATGTAAAAAAGCCCTCTCCCGTTTCGGGAGAGGGCTTTGTCTCACGCCTCCGCCAGCAGGTCGTCGGAGTCCTCGACCCGCTTCAGCATCGACTGGCGCAGTTTCAGCAGGGCGCGATGCTCAAGCTGGCGCACGCGTTCCTTGCTGACGCCCAACTCACGGCCGAGTTCTTCCAGCGTGGCGCCTTCCTCGCGCAGGCGGCGTTCGCGGATGATGGTGCGTTCGCGCGGGCTCAGTTCGCCCAGCGCTTCGGCCAGCCATTGTGAGCGGGTGTTGGCGTCGCGCATGCCGATCACCACGTCCTCGGGCGAGGGGCGCTGGTCGGCCAGGAAATCCTGCCAGTCGTCGTCGGAACCGTCGGCCACCGGTGTGTTCAGCGACTGGTCGGCGCCGGACAGGCGCATCTCCATCGCCTCGACCTCGGACACCTCGACCTTGAGTTCGCCGGCGATCCACTCGCGGCCTTCCCTGGTCAGCGGAGCGCCGCTGCCGTTCTGGGTGGCGCTGTCGATCTTGGCGCGCAGGCGGCGCAGGTTGAAGAACAGGGATTTCTGCGCGGCGGTGGTGCCGGTCCGCACGATCGACCAGTTGCGCAGGATGTAGTCCTGCATGGCCGAGCGGATCCACCAGGCGGCATAGGTGGAGAAGCGCACCTCGCGGTCGGGTTCGAAGCGGCTGGCCGCCTGCATCAGGCCGACATTGCCCTCCTGGACGAGATCGCCCATCGGCAGGCCGTAATTGCGGAAGCGCGACGCGGTGGCCACCACCAGACGAGTATAGGCCCGGACCAGCTGATGCAGGGCGCGTTCGTCGTTGCCCTCGCGCCATTTGCGGGCGAGGTCGAATTCATGGTCGCGCGACAGCAGCGGTTCGCGCATGGATGCCTTGATGAAGCTCAGATTTGCACGCTGAGTCTCCGGATCGTCGATGTATGCCATCCGTCCCTTCCTTCCCGTCTGGGCGGCATCGTGTTCCTTCGCATATCCCCGTACTATCGGGTCTTCGCCGCTTTGCCGCCTGCCCCCGGTCGATGCCGTCGGGTTAAACAACAAACATGGGCGCGCCCTGTTACGGAATCATACGCAGGTGTAGGGGGGCCGGATCACAAGGGGCGGAGGAATTTTGCCGGCGGCCTGTTCGAAGGCTGCCGGACAGTTGTCGGACGGGTAGCTGCCACGATTTGCGGGGGAAGGGATGTAGCAAGCTGGACCTAAGGATGGGTCACGCTTGGAAAAGGTCCAGCATCTCGCCGAAAGAATCGAAACAGGCGCAGACGAGGTAGCCGCCGCGGCCGCAGCCGCCATCCAGCGTCACCGTCACCGGCCCGCCATCGACGCCGGGGCTTTCCGGTGTCCAGTTCGGGTCGTAGCCGCGCACCAGACGGTTGAAGCCGCCATAGGGCTGCTCCAGCCGGGCGAAACCGGTACTGCCCCACCAGAAGGCGTCGCCCTGGCCGGTCAGCGGGCGGCGGGGATCGATGCCGGAATTGACCAGCAGCAGGCTCCCGCCGCCCCGGCTGCTGCCGGTCCAGCCATTTCCGTCCCCAGTTTCACTCCGTGGAGCCGGTCCGCCAGTGTAGGCGGCGCGGCGCAGCGCGTTGAACAGCTGCTCGTGTCCGGGCTTCGCGGCCACCGCCTGCCGCAGCTCGCGCGTCCAGCGGCCCAGCATCACCGCGCCGCCGCGCGCCGCCGCCATCCCGGAATCCAGGTTGCCGCCATAGGCGGCCAGCGTCGGCGCCACACCCTGGCGCAGCATCCAGTCCAGCACGGTTCGGGGATCGGGGGCGAAGTGGAGTTGCAGCAACTTCTGCCACATCTCCTCCTGCTGGCCGCGCAGATAGACGATGTCGGATGCGATCATGCCAGGCATCGCCAGCAGGGCGATGCGGAAGGACAGCAGCCGGTCGACGGTCTCCACCACCTGTTCGCCGACGCCGATCATGTTGCCGAGATAGACCAGCCGGTCGCCGGGGCGGAAACGCTGGCCGATGGCGCGGTGAATCAGGTCCAGCCGGTCCGGCTGCGCATGGATGGCGCCGACGGCCCAGACACGGCGCGGCCGGCCCAGCGAGGCGAAGCGGCTGTCGTCCTCAAGAGCGCCGACAACGGCACCGGCAACGGATCCGGCATGTCGGTCGGTCTGGCGATGAGAGAGACCAAGGCGCGGCGGCAGACCCAAACTCGATCCCCTTCGGCGTCGTTCGCGAAGTCGTTCCGGGGCTGTCCGCCGGAAGGCGGCCGGAGTTTAGGCGTGTCATGCCGCGGAAACAAAGGCGAAAAACGAGACGGGCGCGCGGCGTGACGTAGCAGCCGCGCGCCCGTTCGTGTCACGGACGTATAGGAGGGACCAGATCAGGCGGCTTTGGACAGCACCGACTCCAGACGCTCCGTCGCCTTGATCTCGTCGATCTTCTCGACGGCGGCCAGTTCGCGGGCCAGACGCTCCAGGGCGGCCTGATAGATCTGGCGCTCGCTATAGGACTGGTCGGACTGGTCGGCACCGCGATATAGGTCGCGCACCACCTCGGCGATCGACACCGGGTCGCCGGAGTTGATCTTGGCCTCATACTCCTGGGCGCGGCGGCTCCACATCGTGCGGCGGACGCGCGACCGACCCTGCAGGGTCTCCAGCGCAACCTTGATGCGGTCCTTGGAGGACAGGCGGCGCAGGCCGGCATTGCGGGCCTTGGTGACCGGAACCTTGAGCGTCATGCGCTCTTTCTCGAACGTGATCGCGTAGAGTTGAACCTCGAGTCCGGCAATGCTGTGGGTCTCGATCCCCTCGACCCGACCGACGCCATGAGCCGGATAAACGACGAAGTCACCGGCTTCGAAGTCAAGCTTGTTCGACATGTGGATTGGCTCTCACTTCTCGCGATCACGCCATTTTGCCGCCCCGGTGGAAGGGACGAAAAAGGACCCCGGACAGTTATGGCGCCGTGGGGATGGGACCCATCCACGACGATCACAAAAGCCACGAGTCCTGGAGCGAAGGGAAAACCGGCAATGGCGCGAAGGCCGGCTCCGGGCGCGCATTATAGCGATGTTACGCCCGAGTTACAAAGGGAACGCGCAATCTACCGGGCGGAAATCGTCCATCGCCCGGCCATGGCCGCCCCGTCGATTTTGCATAGCAACATCGGGGAGTGCAATCGGTTGATGCGGCCCGACTCGAAAAATCCTACTCGGATCGAAAGCCGGGCCGCATTCTCTGGTCTCAGCCCGCCTTGGGCGAGAAGAACTTCTCGAACTTGCCGTCGACGCCCTTGAACTCGTCGGCGTCGGCCGGTGCGTCCTTCTTGCGGGTGATGTTCGGCCACTGGCCGGAATAGTCGCGGTTCAGCTCCAGCCACTTGGTCGCGCGGTCGTCGGTATCGGGGACGATCGCCTCGGCCGGGCATTCCGGCTCGCACACGCCGCAGTCGATGCACTCGTCCGGGTGGATGACCAGCATGTTCTCACCCTCGTAGAAGCAATCCACGGGGCAGACTTCGACGCAGTCGGTGTACTTGCACTTGATGCAGCCGTCAGTGACGACGTAGGGCATGATCTCTTCTCCGCTGTTCCGGCCGGCGGTGCCGGCCGCGCGTCCTTGGTTCCGCTATCACCCATCGGGGCCGATCGGAGCCGTTTCCCAAGAGTTGGGCACGCGCATGGCACCGGGCCGGATGGCCAACCCGCGCCTGCCTAGCACGCCGCCGACGAGCCGTTCAACCCTGTGCGTGATGTGGGCGTCCCTGTCGCACCCGCAGCGGCGGCTTTCAGGGGGATGCCTGAACAGGAGTCTTCGGAAAACGCCTTCAGGAAGGCGCGCTGGCTGGCGGTCTCGATGGCGTCGGCGCGGCGGACGAACTGGGTCGGCATGCGGGCCAGCGCATCGGGCAGCGGGCGGGCGACCAGCAGCTCGCGCCAGGGATCGCGCTCCACGACCGAACGCGGCATGACCGTCACCCCCATGCCGGCGCCGACGCAGCCCAGGATGGCGTCCAGCGCCCCGAACTCCATGACGCGGAAGGGTACGCGCCCGGCCTCGCGCATCGCCATCTCCGCCCGGCCGCGATAGGCGCAGGCCCGGCCGAAGGCGATCAGGGTGCGGCGCGCGGACTCGGTGGTCAGCCCGGCGGCCGGTTCGGCCAGCACCAGCTCCTCGTCGAAGATGCGCCGGGCGATCAGGTCGGGATGCACCACCTCGCCGCCGACGAAGGCGCCGTCCAGCCGTCCGGCCAGCACGTCCGCCAGCAGGGTCTCGGTCGGGCCGGGGGTGATGGTCAGCTCCACGTCGGGATGGGCGCGGTGGAAGCGGGCCAGAACCGGCGGCAGCCGCACCGCGGCGGTCGATTCCATGCTGCCCACCGCCAGCCGGCCGCCGCGCCCGGCGGCTTCCGCCACCGCGTCGCGGGCCTGGGCGACCAGACGCAGCACCCGGTCGGCATAGCCGCTGAGCACCCGGCCGGCCGGCGTCGGCTCCATCCCGCGGCTGAGGCGCAGGAACAGGTCGACGCCCAGATCCTCCTCCAGCCGCTTGATCCGCGCGGTGACGTTGGACTGCACGCAGTTCAACGCCTCCGCCGCCCGGCTGACGCTGCCGGTGTCGGCCACCGCCTTGACCACCCGCAATCCGGCCAGATCCATCGCGCTGTCTCCTCCACCTGTTCAAGGCCCCGTTTATTGCAAGGCACCCATCACTGAAAGTGGAGCTTATCATCAGAACAATTCATTGGAAATGAGGGTGGAGCCGCGGCCATGATGGAAGCCGAATCAGTCGGCCTGCCGAACAGTTCCCGTTTCAACGAGCCGGCCGAAAAACCGAGAGGGCGTGGATCATGTTGCGGGTGCTGGTCGGCGGCCTGATCGGGCTCGCCATCGCGATGGGGGTTGCGCGCTTCGCCTTCACCCCGATCCTGCCGGCGATGCAGGAGGCCACCGGGCTGCGCGCCGATGGGGCGGGTCTGCTCGCCTCGCTGAATTACCTCGGCTATTTCGTCGGCGCGCTCGGCGCCGGTCTGGTGCCGCACGGGTCCACGCGAACCGCCATGTACCGGCTGTCGTTGCTGGTCAGCGTCGGCACCACCGCGGCGATGGGCCTCGACCTCGGCGATGCCGGGCAGGCGATGCCGGTCTGGCTGGTCCTGCGCTTCCTGTCGGGGGTGTCGAGCGCCGGCATTTTCATCCTGGGCATCGCCATCGTGCTGGACACGCTGGCGCGTCAGGGCGGGGAACGCTTCGCCGGCTGGCTCTACACCGGGGTCGGGCTGGGCATCGCCTCGTCGGGGCTGTTCGTGGCGCTGTTCGGCGGGCGGCTGGGCTGGGCGGGCGACTGGCTGGCGCTGGGGGCGATCTGTGCCGTGCTGGGACTGCTGCCCGGCCTCTGGGTGTGTGATCCGGCGCCGCAACCGCGGTCCGCCGAGGCCGGGACGGCGGGAGATGCCGGTGCGGCACGGCGGGGAGGGCTGTCGGCACCGCTGCTGTTGCTGACGCTCGCCTATTTCCTGGAGGGCGGTGGCTATATCGTCTCGGCCACCTTCATGGTCTCGATTCTGAAGACGGATCCCGGAACCGCCGCGGTGGGCGAGGCCGCCTGGATGGTCGTCGGCATCGGGGCGACGGGCGCCGGAGTGTTCTGGGCCGCGGTCGCCCGGCGGTCGAACAGTTGGTTGTCGCTGATCCTGGCGCACCTGACGCAGACGGTGGCGATCCTGCTGCCGATGACTGGTTCGCCCACCGCGTCGGTCGTCTCCGCCCTGCTGTTCGGTGGCACCTTCGTCGGCATCGTGTCGCAGGCCTTCGCGCTGGGGCGGCAGCTGTCGGCCGGCGCCTCGGCCCGGGTGGTCGGGGCGCTGACCGCCGCCTATGGGCTGGGGCAGATCATCGGGCCGCTGCCGGCCGGGCTGGTGGTGACCCGCACCGGCAGCTTCAACGCAGCATTGCTGGGGGCCGCCGCCGCGGTGATGCTGGGCACGCTGCTGCTGGCGCTGGGCATGGTGATCGCCGGACGGCGGTCCTCGGCCGGGCCTGCCTTCGTCTCGCCTGAAACGTCATAAGACAAACCTGTTGAAGGTCGCCTACGAACTCTGACGGCCGAACGCGCTGAGGCGTGATGGTGAAAAAAGAGGGGGGCGCCGATATGGAGCCCCCCTTTTTTACTGTCCTCAGTGCGCCGCGCTGCGCTTGCGCCGGGCCAGCAGGTTCAGCGCCTCCACCAGGGTGGAGAAGGCGATGGCGAAGTACAGGTAGCCCTTGGGGATGTGGAAGCCGAAGCCGTCCGCCACCAGCGCCACACCGACCAGCAGCAGGAAGGACAGCGCCAGCATCTTCACCGTGACGTGACGGTTGACGAAATCGCCGACCGGGCCGGAGGCGAACAGCATCACCGCCATGGCGATGACGACGGCGGCGACCATCACCGGCAGATGGTCGGACATGCCGACGGCGGTGATGACGCTGTCCAGCGAGAAGACGATGTCCAGGAACATGATCTGGACGACGACCGAGGTGAAGGTGGCGTGCTTGGGCGCCGATCCGCCCTCCTCATGGCCTTCGACGGTGTGGTGGATCTCCAGCGTGCCCTTGGCCAGCAGGAACAGGCCGCCCAGGATCAGGATCAGGTCGCGGCCCGACACCTCCCAGCCGGCGACGGTGAACAGCGGCTGGGTCAGCTGCGCCACCCAGGCGATGGAGGCCAGCAGGGCCAGGCGGGTCAGCAGAGCCAGCGCCAGGCCGACGCGGCGCGCGCTGTGCTGCCGTTCGGGCGGCAGCTTCGACGCCATGATCGAGATGAAGATGATGTTGTCGATGCCCAGCACGATCTCCAACGCGGTCAACGTCAGAAGGCTGGCCCAGACATTCGGGTCGGCGAGCAGGTCGAGCATGAAGGGGCGGGGCTCCGGCGGTCAAAAGGGGGCGGCGGTCAAATGGGTACAGTCGACAGGCTGCACGCCGGCACCGCAGGGCACCAGCGTGACCGCGACCAGATGAGGTCGATCGCAGCCCGCTGCAAGAGGGGCAAGTTCCATTTTTCCGCCATTCCTCCCCCAGTCTTACCGCCGGCTTGCCGCCGATCCGGGGGTGATGCGTTTCACCTCCAGGAGGATGCGGTCCGCTGTCCGCCCGATGTCGCGGGAAGGTGGCCGAAGGGGGCCGGCTCCTCTTCGTGCCGGTCGACGGTCCGTCGCGTGGCTGTCCTGTCGCTCCAGGCGCGTCGGCGGATCGCCATCTGGAGCCGGCAGTCCTGGGAGCAATAGAAGGGTGCCGGACCGCGGGGAGACGTGCGGACGAAGGGCCTGCCGCAGCAGGCGCAGTAAAGCGTGGTCATGGTCGTTTCCTCCGGAACGGGCGGCCGTTCGCCGGCCTTGTCCAAAGCCTTTCGGCTCTGTTGATGCTGTTGGGTGAATTGTGTCGGCTGACCCCAGGCATCGCCAGCGATCAAAAGACATAATCCCCACTGACCCCAAGTATTCGAGGCCGAAACTCGGAGCTTCAGCAGCAGCTTAGATGCACAGGCGCGTCAATTCGCCGCGATGCTCTGCCGCTCGTCCGCGCAGGAGTTTTTTCGACATCCGTGTCTTTCAACGGAAGCCTGACGGTACCATCTGTTCCTTCCAGCCAACTCCCCGGAAAGACGAGACGCGATGACGCTGAGACGCCTCGCCACCTTCCTGAAAACCGAAAGCGCCAGCGGCGTGGTCCTGATGATTGCGGCGGTGCTTGCCCTGATCTGGGCGAACTCGCCGGCGGCCCCGCTGTATGACGCGATCCTGGCGATGAAGGTGGTGGTGACGGCCGGCGGCGTCGGCCTGGACAAGCCGCTGATCCTGTGGATCAACGATGGGCTGATGGCGATCTTCTTCCTGCTGGTCGGGCTGGAGATCAAGCGCGAGGTGCTGGAGGGCGAACTGTCCAGCCCGGCCAAGGCGATGCTGCCGGGCATCGCGGCGCTGGGCGGCATGGCGGTGCCGGCCCTGGTCTATTGCCTGTTCGCGCAGGCCGAGCCGGGCGCCTTGCAGGGCTGGGCGATCCCGGCGGCCACCGACATCGCCTTCGCGCTCGGCGTGCTGGCCCTGCTGGGCAACCGCGTGCCGGGCAGCCTGCGCGTCTTCCTGCTGGCGCTGGCGATCATGGATGATCTGGGCGCCATTGTGATCATCGCCGTCTTCTACAGCCATGGGCTGGTGCCACTGGCGCTGGGGCTGGCGGCGGCATCGGCGGTCGGCCTGTGGCTGCTGAACCGGGCAGGGGTGCGCTCGCTGACGCCCTATCTGCTGCTGGGACTGGTCCTGTGGGGGTGCGTGCTGAAATCGGGGATCCACGCGACGCTGGCCGGCGTGGTGCTGGCTTTCGCCGTCCCCCTGCGGGTCAAGGACCGCGACGGCAAACGGGCGCAGGACGCGCCGCTCCATTGCCTGGAGCATGCGCTGCACCCGTGGGTCGCCTTCCTGATCATGCCGGTCTTCGCGCTGGCCAATGCTGGCGTGCCGCTGGTCGGCATCACCCCCGCCAGCCTGCTGGAGCCGGTGCCGCTGGGTATCGCGTTGGGCCTGTTCCTGGGCAAGCAGGCGGGCGTCTTCCTGGCGGTGTGGACGGCCGTGAAGATCGGCGTGGTCGAGCGGCCGGCCCGCGCCAGCTGGGGGCAGGTCTACGGCGTCGCCGTGCTGACCGGCATCGGCTTCACCATGAGCCTGTTCATCGGGACGCTGGCCTTCGCCGATCCGCAGCATGCGGTGGCGGTGCGGCTGGGCGTGCTGACCGGCTCGCTCGCCTCGGCGCTGGTCGGCTACGCGCTGCTCCATACCGCCGGCACTGTACGGGCGCGGGCTGCGGCCAGAGCAAGCTGAGGCCGGCGGACGCGAGGTTATCGTCAGCAATAGTTCGCCATGGTATCTGTTTGGAATGCGAACTTTGTTTCTGGAGGGCGGAACCCGTGGGGGCGCCGGCGGGTTCCTTCCTTGCGGGGAATCGCGCTGCGGGCGCGGGACCGACAGATCGGGGGACATGCGATGATCGACGCCATCCGCACACGCCGGCACACCGTTGCCGACGAGACCCCGCCGGGCGGAACCGGCGGCTCGGTCCCTATCGATTTCCAGCGGCTGGAGCGGCTGCGCCGCCTGGCCCGTCTGATGGATACCCGCTGGCGCATTCCCTTCACCCGCATCCCGGTCGGGCTGGACGGCATCGCCAGCCTGGTGCCGGTGGCCGGGGATACGGTGACGGCAATCGTCTCCGCCTACATCATCATGGAGGCCGCCCGTTTCGATCTGCCCAAGACCCTGGTGGCCCGCATGGTTTTCAACGTTCTGCTGGACTGGGCGGGCGGGTCGGTTCCGGTGCTGGGCACCGTGTTCGACATCGCCTTCAAGGCCAACCGGATGAACCTGAACCTGCTGCACGAGCATCTGGAACAGCGTCTGGCCGCGGTCGCCGCGAAGCGCTGAAAAGGCCGCTTTCGCGATCTTGACGTGGATCAAGGCGGGGGTGGGGGTGCTGCGGCACTCTGTCGCTCATGAACGCCATCACCGCCCTGGCCGTAAAGCCGGCCCCCGCAAACCCGTCCCATTCCCATGGTGTCGCCCACGGTGTCGATGCCGCGCTGCTCGCCAAATATGACGGGCTGCGGGTGCCGCGCTACACCAGCTACCCGACCGCGCCGCACTTCACGCCAGAGGTGAACGGCGATGTCTATGGCGGCTGGCTGGAGGCGATCGAGCCGTCCCGGTCCGGATCGCTCTACCTGCATGTGCCCTTCTGCCAGAAGATGTGCTGGTACTGCGGTTGCCACACCAAGATCGTCGCGCGCTACGAGCCGATCATGGAGTATCTCGGCCATATGCGGCGCGAGATCGCCATGGTGGCCGACCGTGTTCCCGGCCGGCTGGCGGTGCGCCACATCCATTTCGGCGGCGGCACCCCGACCATGATGGCGCCGGGTGATTTCGAAGCGATGATCGCGCTGCTGCGCACCCGCTTCGACGTCGCCGCCGATGCCGAGCTGGCGGTGGAGATCGACCCCCGCACCCTGACGGCGGAGATGGCGGCGGCGCTGGGCCGCGCCGGGGTCAACCGCGCCTCGCTCGGCGTGCAGGATTTCGACGAGACGGTGCAGCAGGCGATCAACCGTATCCAGCCGCGCGCCGTCACCGAACAGGCTTTGGCCTGGCTGAAGGAGGCCGGCATCACCAGCGTCAATCTCGACCTGATGTACGGCCTGCCGCACCAGTCGGTGGAGAGCGTCACCCGCTCCGCCGAGATCGCGCTGGAGATGGCGCCCGACCGGCTGTCGGTCTTCGGCTACGCCCATGTGCCGTGGATGAAGACCCACCAGAAGAAGATCGACGAGTCGGTGCTGGCCGGTTCGCTCGGTCGCTGGGAGCAGTTCGCCGCCATCGGCGCCGTGCTGGCCGCCGCCGGCTATAGCGCCATCGGGCTCGACCATTTCGCCCGCCCCGGCGACGAGCTGGCGGTGCAGCAGGAGGAAGGGCGGCTGGGCCGCAACTTCCAGGGTTACACCACCGACGACGCCGAGGTTCTGCTGGGCTTCGGGTCTTCCTCCATCGGTGCGCTGCCGCAGGGCTATGTGCAGAACGCCGTGCCCTTCGACCACTATGCCACCGCTATCGAGGAAGGCCGCCTGCCCACCGGCAAAGGCATCGCGCTGGCCGAGGACGACAAGGTGCGGCGCGACCTGATCATGCGGCTGATGTGTGACCTGTCGGTCGATACCGCCGCCATCGCCCGCGGCCACGGCTTGCCCGAGTCCGTCTTCGACGCGGAGCTGGAGGGCATGGCCGATCTGGTCGCTGATGGCGTCGCGGTGGTGGAGGGCCGGCGCGTCCATGTGCCGGAGAGCGCCCGCCCGCTGATGCGCATCGTCGCCGCCCGTTTTGACACCCACCTGTCCAAGGGCGCAGGGCGGCACAGCCGGGCGGTTTGATAGCGTTCAGGGAAAAGGCGGCTCAAAAGAAAAGGCGGCCGGCGCCACCCGCCGACCGCCTTTTCCCGTGCCGCGCATCCGAACCCACAAGGCTACGCGGCAACCTCGTTGATGCCCTGCATCAATGTGCGCAGCATGTCGCCGCTGAGGCGGTTGGACGTCACGCCGCCCGCCTGCTGCTGCGTGCCGCCATAGGCGGCCATCCGTTCCTGTTCCGAGACATAGCCGTCCTTGTTGGTGTCCAGCGGATCGTAGCTGGTCGTGCCGCCCGCCGACGCGGTGCCGGACGACGAAGACGAGGACGATGACGAACTGGAGGACGTCGACGAGGTCGAGTCCGTGCTGCTGCTGTCCGAAGCGCTGGCGGTGCCGGTGTCATTGGCGGGCGGCGGGGGTGGCGGGCGGTTGGCGTCGGCCTCCTTCAGCGCGCTGCTCAGCTCGTCCTGGGAGATCGATCCGTCCTCGTCGCTGTCGAGGCTGCTGAACAGCGATGCGGCGTCGGTGCTGGACTGGCCGGCGGAGGTCAGGGCGGAGGTCAGCTCGTCCGAACTGATGCCGCCGCTGCTGTCGCTGTCCAGGCTGGAATAGAGGTTCTGGGCGAACTGCTGCTGCATCGCGCTCGCCTGCTCCTGCGCCGCCAGCAGGGCGCTGCCGCTGCCATAGTCGAACTGGCTGGAAAAGGAGCTGAATTCCGTCGCGCTGAGCGAGCCGCTCTTGTCGCTGTCCAGGCTGCTGACCAGACTGTCGACCGCCGAGGAGAGCTTGTCGCTGTCGGACGAGGCCGAGGTGCCTTCCAGTGCGCTCAGCAGTTCGTCCTTGGACAGCGACGAATCACTGTTGGCGTCCGCCTTGGAGAAGAATTTCTGCAGCGTCGCGGTGGTGCTGGAGCTGCCGAGGGAAGAGATCATGGCCGGTGCCCCCATAAAGTACGTCGTGATGGACTGCCGTTCTGGCGGTGACGTCCTTTGACCGTGGCCGGTGGGGCTTGTCTCGGGCGTCTCGATGGTCAAGATACGCGGGGTGGGTTGGGACTCCTGCGCGGGGGTGGAGTGAAAAACATCGGGCTTTAGATAATTTTTCTGGACGTGGGGGCCTGCCCCAAAAAGCGCATAGCGAAATTGGGTGCGCTGCGGTGGCGAAGAGGGGGCTGCCTCCTGTATGGTCGCGTCGAAGGTTCACACTCCTTGTTTGCCGTCCTCTGTTTGCCCCGCTCCTGCAAAGCACCGTTCCATCTCCAAGGTGAGCGATGATCCGGCGTCTGCGTACCCTTCCCTTGATGGTGGCCCTGGCCACGCTGATGGTTCCCGGCTGCATGCCGTACCAGCGGGTTCCGAATCCGCCGACCGTGCGGACGGCGCCCGAAACGGGGACCGGGCTGGAGCCGATCTATGGGGAGTGGCAGGTGGACAGGCCGACGCCGGCCTATGCCCAGCCGACGGGCGGTTCGGGCGTCATCGCCACGCTGGGGGCCGGTCAGGCGGTGACCACGCTGGGCAGGGTGCGCAACAGCGACTGGGTGGCGGTGAAGGTCGGCGGGTCCACCGCCTATGTCCGGCTGCACCTGCTGAGCCTGAAGGGCAACACGCCGCGCGGCAGCCGCGGCACCTCCACCACCGTGGCGAAGCCCGCCGACAATGCTGGTCCGACCATCAAGGCGGCCCCGCGCGGAAAGATCGGCGCCACGCCCATCGCAAACTAAACTGGAGCAGACGGTCACAGAACAAGACAGGAGTCGCAGACTCCCCCCTCGACAGGCTTCCGTGATAGAACATATCAGGAACATAAGCCTGTCGAGCGGAGCCGAGTCATGTCTGTGCCGTCGTCCCCCTCTCCGTCCACGGAGGCTGCGCCGCGCGATCGTGCCGGCACGTTGGCCGATCTGCGCGCACGCATCCGGCGGATCGAGGGAGCAGGCGGGGAGGGAGGGCGGACCCTGCCGTTCGGTGTCGAGTCGGTTGACGGCCATCTGCCCGACGGCGGGCTGCCGCTTGGCTGCCTGCATATGGTGGCGGCGAAGGACCCGGGGGCGGGCACCGGATTCGCCGCGGCACTCCTGGCCCGGCTGGCGACCCCGAAAACGCCGGCACTGTGGATCCTGCGCGGGCGCGACCTGTATGCCCCAGGGCTGGCGGCCTACGGGCTGACACCGGACCGGCTGGTGGCTGTGCGGGCGGTACGGCCGGTCGATGCGCTGTGGGCAATGGAGGAGGCGTTGCGTTGCTCCGCCCTGTCTGTGGTGCTGGGCGAACTGGAGGAACTGGACCTGACCACCAGCCGGCGTCTGCAACTGGCCGCCGAGTCGTCGGGGGTGACCGGCTTCCTGCTGGATTTGGGCGTCGGCGCGTCGGGCGGACGCAACTGGCGGACGGGTGGTCGGCAGATGGAGGGTGGGCGGGCGGAGGGGCTCAGCGCCGCTGTGACCCGCTGGCGGCTGGATGCCGTCCCCAGCCTGGATGAAAAGGATGTAGTTCCACGCCCGGCCGGGGGACTGCCGGGTCTGGGGATGCCGCGCTGGTCGGTCGCGCTGGAACGGTGCCGGGGCGGATGCGCCGGACGCTGGACCCTTGCCTGGGATGGGGCGGGGTGGCGCGACATGGGGAAAGAGGATGGGAGCGGCCTTGGGCAGGCCGTGCAAAGCGACCCCAGGCTATGGCCGGCCCGGCAGCCGATGACCCGGCAGCTGATGTCCGACAACCGACAGGGTCGCTCGTCGGATCACCGCAAACCGGCCATCGCAGGCTGAGTGCCGATCAGTAGTTGGTGGCCCAATCAGGCTCGCGGCGGGCGGGCTGCTCCGTGCCGTCCGGCTCGGTCATCCAGCGCGGGTCATCCGCATCCAGCGGAGCATAGAGCGGCAGCTGACGGGCGAATTCCGCGCTGTCGGCATCGCGGTGCTGTTTCAGCAGGCGGTCGGCAAGATGGGCGGGCAGCATGGCAGGTCTCCTTCTGAGCGCCGGATGGCACCGCGGATCAGCCTGACTAAGGCCGGTCCTGGCCCACCCGTCGTCCTGTTTGCCTGGATAATAACTACGCAAGTTCCAGGCCAGCTGTTAAGCGCGTCACACGAGTTCCATGACACACGACTAAGTCTCTACAAACGGTTTATACGAAGCCACTTGAACCCACATGAACCGGTATGACGCTAGGGAATCGGAGGGACTCTGGGGGGATCTGTCGTACACGCCGTGGCGGACATCGCCTTTCGATCGGGCATCGCCGCTGTCCTGTGTGAGATGTGTTCCCTTCCGCGTCGTTCCAACCCATATTCGCGACCAATCCCCTTCAAGGAATGCGTACCTCCCATGCACAGCGCCACCGCACCCGACTCCTGCCCAAATTGCCTAAAACCTAATCATCTGTGCATTTGCGAGGCAGTGCAACCGATCGACAACGGCGTGTTCCTGCTGATCCTGCAGCACCCGCAGGAGAAGCGGGAGAATCTGGGCACCGCCCAGATCGCCCACCTGCAGTTCGCCAATTCGCTGGTGAAGGTCGGGCTGAGCTGGCCGGGCCTGAAGCGCATCCTGGGGCGGGAGGTCGATCCCAAGCGCTGGGGCGTGCTGTATCTCGGCCCGGTGAAGGAGGACGGCGCTCCCCGGCCGGAGGTGGCGGTGGTCGACAAGAATGGCCAGCCGTTGCGCGACAGTGCCGAGATCCTGGAGGATCTGGAGGGCGTCATCGTCCTGGACGGCACCTGGAGCCAGGCCAAGACCCTGTGGTGGCGCAATGCCTGGCTGCTGAAATGCCGCCGCATCGTGCTGAACCCGCAGTTCCGCTCGCTTTATGGGCAGGCGCGCAAGGAGCCGCGGCGCGACAGCGTCTCCACTCTGGAGGCCGGTGCCTTCCTGCTGTCGCGGCTGGAGGGGGATCAGACCATCCTGGATACCGCGCTGAAGCCTTTCTCGCTGCTGCTGAAGAAGCTGCGCACCCGTCGCCCACGGCCGACCCTGCCGCCGGCTGGCGATGCCGCCGGGGCCGAGGAGGAGGCGGAGGCCGGCGGAGAGGAGTGACGGGGCCGGAGAGAAGCGCCGGCACAGCATGTGATGATCTCGTGTACGAACGGTTGGCGGGTTGACGGCGGCGGGGCGGCGGGTGCCAAATGCGGCTTCCCAGCTCCCCTGTCTTCCTCCTCCCGCAATCGAACGAGAGAATGATGGCCAGCGATTTCGTGCCTTTCGGCCTGACGGTCTGCGGTCTCAGCGAGCTTTGCAATTTCGGCGGCGGCAAGGTCAGCCATGTGCTGTCGATCCTCGATCCCGAGATGACGGAGCCGAGCGACTTCGGCGATTACGGCGAGCATGAGCGGCTGGAGCTGCGCTTCCACGACGTCATCGAACCGACCCAGGGCCAGATCGCGCCGGAACGGTCGGATGTGGAACGCATCCTGGCCTTCGGCCGCGACCTGCTGGCCGAACCGGTGGATTGCCGCCACCTGCTGGTCCACTGCCATGCCGGTGTGTCACGGTCCACCGCAGCGCTGACCATGATCCTGGCGCAGGCGCGTCCCGATCTGCCGGCGGCCGATGCGGTGGGGGCGGTGGTCGCCATCCGGGCCCAGACCTGGCCCAACCTGCGCATGATCGAATTCGCCGACGACATCCTCGGCCGCAACGGCGACCTGATCGCCGCTGTGCGCCAGCGCCACCGCAAGCTCGGCAAGCAGCGCCCGGAACTGGTTCAGTTCATGATCGACAACGGCCGCATCCGCGAGGTCGAGGATCTGATCGACTGAGGGGCAGCCGATCGAGGCGGGCGCCGCCCCTCGTCCTTTTCCTCAATAGCCGGCCGACTGGCCGCCGAAGACACCCTTCGCCCAGGCGCCGACGCGGTGGCGCCACTGTTCGTGCCAGATATAGACGCTGCCCTTGACCCAGTTCATCTGGATCGCGCGGCGCTGGCCTTCGAAGGGATAGTGGCCGTGCCACGAGGTGTCGCTGCGGCGGAAGCACATCAGGGTGCCTTCCTCCGGCGGAACCTCGGCGGCGTAATCCTCCAGGTTCTGTGAGCGCAGGATGCGCAGGCGGCCGCCGGTCGCCTCCCAGGGCGGGTTCATGTAGATCAGCACGGTGATGACCTTGCTGGCCGAATCCGGATGGATCTTGCCGTCGGTCGGCCGGCACATGCCGCGCGCGGTGAACATGGTCGGGTACTTCGACAGATCCAGATCGAACTTGTCAGAGAAGGCCTTGCAGACCTCCGGTCCCTTCAGTTCGGCGATCATCCGGTCGAAGCTCGGCCCCTGGGGGAAGACGCCCAGCGGGATCGAGCCGGGCCGGTCCACCTTGGGATAGTCGCGGTGCAGCTCTTCAAGATACTCCCGCTTCACAAACCCCGGAACGCACAGGAAATCATAGGGATCGTGCTGCAGGGGGGTGGCGCGGAACTTGTCCAGATCAAGCATGGACATGGGTAAGAAACTCCCAAAGAGCGTGCCGACGGTGGCTTTGCCCCCCAAAACCGGCGTCACTTAACCACGACCGAAGTTTTATGCAACAGGTTTGTCGGGGAAGCATAGTTCCTGCCGCGCCCGCCATTCGGGGCCGACATAATTGACGATGATCGACTTGCGCACGCCGTCGATGGGGCGCTTTTCGAAGCCGTGCCAGGTGTTGCTGCCGGGGATGAAGATCAGCCCCTCGTTGAAGGCGTAGGGCGCACGGGCGACGACCGTCCGGCTCTCGTCCAGCACATCGGTGCCCCAGTGCGAGCAGTTCGCCCCTTTCGAGAGATAGATCAGCATCGTGTATTTCTTGACACCGATGTCGGTGTGCGGCTCCAGCCAGAAGCCGTCGGTGTCCTGGCAATATTCGATGCGCAGGCTGGTGCCGGTCAGGTCGACGTCGCAGGTCTTCTGGATGGCGTCCACCACAGGACGGCTCTGGAAGGCCTGGGCCACCGTCTCGCACACTGCGTATTTGCCGCGGCTCTCCTCGCCGAAATAGGTGCGCGACGCGTTGTTGGTCTCGCGCTTGCCGTAAGTGTCGGACACCGGCGGCGGACCCCAGGGCAGGTCTGCTATGGCGTCGGCGGCCTCTTCCGGCAGCGCTTCGGACAGCAGCCAGTGATTGTATGGCTGGCCGAACAACCGGCTGTTCTCCAGGCAACGCAGGAAGGAGGCGGAAACGGCGTCGGGGGTGGTCATGGTGGCGGAAGTTCCGAATGGAAGGACGACCCCGGACCGTGTCTGTGAGACGGCCGGTTTGCCCGCGCTTATGGCATGGTCTGCGGCGGAACTCTGCCCCCAAACTGGTCGTACCAGCGGGGTGCGCGCATTGGTCGCGCCGCACCCCGCCGGCCTGTTGTCAGAGGCCGAACCGCTTCCGGTGGGCGGACAGGCGGCGGCGCACCTCGTCGGCCACAACCTCCGTCTCGTTCAGCGGTGAATAGCTCCACTGGTCCAGCGAACCGTCGAAGGGCCGGGTGATGCCGTCCTGGTACAGCCCGTCATGGAAGGCGCGGAACTTCGGTGATCCACCCTCCAACTCGATCACGTAGACCGGCTTTCCGGTGGAGCAGGCCTCCGACGTCATCGACACGCTGTCGCAGGTCACCACCACCGCATCGGCGAGGCCGAGATAGGCGAAGTAAGGATTCTCGCCGGTGCCGTCCCACACCTCCGCCGGCAGGCCGGACAGGCGGGCGCGCAGGATCGCCTCATTGTCGGCGCCGGTGCGGCGCGACGGGGTGACCATCAGCCCGGCGCCATGGCTGCGCGTCAGGTTGGCAAGCCGTTCGGCCACGTCGCCCATGATGGTGGGCGTCAGGCGGTAGACGCCGTTGTCGCCGCCGATCAGCACGGCGATGCGCGGGTGCGGCAGATGGGCCAGACGGGGGCCGAACCGCTCCGCCGCGTCGGCCAGGATGGCCGACGTCACCCGGTGCAGGGCGCCGCGGGTCACCAGCACATTGTCGCCGCGCAGCTTGTCGTGGCGCGGCACGACGATCAGGTCGAAATGCCGCGGGTTCATCACCGGATCCTGGATCTGGACGGTGAAGGTGCGGCCGCCCGACTGCTGGCGCACCGCCAGCGAGACGGCGATGGACTGCCGCCCGGTACCGATCAGCAGGTCGGGCCAGGGCGGCTCCACCGGATCGCCCTTGGGGCCGGCGGCGAACCGGTTGCCGATGCGGAAATAGGGGGTCAGCTGGCGCCAGGGCGTGCGCAGGTGCACGCGCTTGACGATCGGCGTCAGGCCAAGCGACTCCGCCAGACCGATGCATTGGTTTTCCATGCCGGCCTTGCCGTCCGACACGACCCAACAAGTCAGAGGTTGCATGAGAACTCGGATTGTTGAAGCTGTGAAGGGTACTGCGGCGAAAAGACCGTCATCCGGGTTGCTCGCCCTTGCGGGGGTTTCCGTCTTGGCGTAGACACCATGCCCGTGTAATATCCTTTCTCCAAATCACCCCCGGAGCGACCGAGTAAAACCATGCGGCGGGTCAAACTCGACCGAATTGACCGTCGGATTCTGCGCGATCTGCAGAACGACGGCCGGATGACCAATGTGGAGCTTGCCCGACGTGCCGGCATCTCCGCTCCGCCCTGCCTGCGCCGCGTCCGCGCGCTGGAGGAGGCGGGATTCATCCGTGGCTACCACGCCGACGTCAACCCCGATGCACTGGGGTTCGGCGTCACGGTGTTCGCCCAGGTCGGCCTCAGCAGCCAGGCCGAAGCGGACCTAAAGAAATTCGAGGAGCTCGTCAACAGCTGGCCGCTGGTTCGTGAGTGCAACATGCTGGCCGGCGAATATGACTTCGTGCTGAAGATCGTGGCGGAGGACTGGGACGACTACCAGCGCTTCCTGACGACCAAGCTGACGGCGGCGCCCAACGTCGCCCATGTGAAGTCGGCGCTGTCGATCCGCACCAGCAAGCACACCCCCGGCGTTCCCATCGACGTCGATTCGCCCGACATCCCGGAAGGGACGGAGGATGACGAGGACGAGGATTACGTCGAGGACGAAACGCCCGCCCGCGCCACCCGGCGTTAGTTTGGGCCGGCGCTGCGCGGGTCCCGTCTCGAATTCAGAAGTCTCGGTTTTTACAAGGAAGATGCGGCGAGCGCCTGGATCAGGCCCGCCGCCGCTCCCCCCGCCACCACCCAGTGGATCGCCACCCCCCGGCGGGTCAGCGCGTAAAGTGCTGTCAGCATGATCGCCCAGGCCCAGATCAGGCTGCCTGCCGTGTGCTGCCCGTCCGGCAGCAGTACCGCCATTCCCAGATAGACGCCCAGGTTCAGGATGACCCCCACCACCGCCGCGGCGATGGCGGCCAGCGCTCCCGCGGCCAGACGGTTGTGGATCAGCCGTTCCAGATAGGGGGCGCCGGCGAAGATGAACAGGAAGCAGGGCAGGAAGGTGACGTAGGTCGTCAGCGCCGCCCCCAGCGTCCCCGCCAGCGCCGGCGACAGCGCGCCCGGCCGGTTCCAGCCGGCGAAGAAGCCGACATATTGCGTGACCAGGATCAGCGGGCCCGGAGTCGTCTCGGCCAGCGCCAGACCGTCGATCATCTCCCGCGAACTGAGCCAGCCATAGCTGTCCACCGCCTGCCCGGCGATGTAGGGCAGCACGGCATAGGCGCCGCCGAAGGTGACGAAGGCGGCCTTGGTGAACAGCGCCGCGACGCCTCGCCAGGGATCGGCTCCGAAAGCCAGCAGGATCGCCCCCACCGGAACCAGCCACAGCACCATGCCCAGCCCAAGCAGGAGCAGCAGCCGGCTGGCCTTCGGCGCGGGTTCGGCCAAGTCGGTGCCGCCGCCGTCCTCCGCCACCGGATGGGGGTGGGCGAACCAGTGGCGGCCCAGACGCGCCGCCACGCCCCCGATCACCGCCGCGGCGCCGATCACCAGCGGGAAGGGCAGGTGCAACACCGCCAGAGCCAGGAAGGCGGCACCGGCCATGGCAACGGCGGGCGGTCCCTTCAGCGTGCGGCGGCCCAGGCGCCAGACCGCGGCGGCGATGATCGCCACCACCGCCGGCTTGATGCCGTCGAACAGCGCGCCGACCAGCCCGGTGTCGCCATGGGCGGCGGCGATCCAGGACAGGGCCAGCAGTACCAGGGCGCCCGGCAGAACAAACAGCCCACCCGCCACCAGCCCGCCGCGCACGCCATACATCCGCCAGCCGACATAGGTGGCGAGCTGCTGCGCCTCCGGTCCCGGCAACAGCATGCAGAAGTTCAGCGCGTGCAGGAACCGGGTCTGGTCGATCCAGCGGCGGCGGTCGACCAGTTCGCTCTGCATCATCGCGATCTGTCCGGCCGGCCCGCCGAAGCTGGTCAGCCCCAGCCGAAGCCAGTAGAGACAGAAGGCGGAAAAGGCAGGAACGGGGGCCGGGATGGAAGCCGGAATGGGGGATGGGGAGTCGTTCATGGTCCACACCCTAGCGCAAACGCGGCAGCAAGGCAGCCTTCGCCGTCGGGCGGAAGCGCCATCGGGGACAATTGCCGGGCGCCCATGGTCTTCCGCATCGCAGAGGTTTAATATTGCAACCGCGAGCGCCGCCGTCGGGGCCGGCGCCGGAAGTCGGGGACGCTGCAGAATGAAGGCTTCCACCCGCGGTCTTGCGGCTGTGTTGGGGGCGGCGCTGTGTGCCGGTATCGGGGTGAGCGCTGTTGGCGGGCTGGCCCTGCTGGCGAAGCCGGCACAGGCCGCGGTCGGTGTCCATGCCGAGGAGATCGTGCGTTTCCCGTCCGTCGACGGGGATCTGACCGGTGGCGCGCCGACGATGCTGAACGGCCGGCTGCTGCGCCCGGCGGGCAACGGCCCGCATCCAGCGGTGGTGATGCTGCATGGCTGCGGCGGTCTCTATACCCGCAACGGCCGGGTATCGCCGCGTCATGTCTGGTGGGCCACCCATTTGCAGCGCCAGGGCTACGAGGTGCTGATGGTCGACAGCTTCGGCCCGCGCGACGTGGAGGAGGTCTGCACCACCGCGCTGAAGGACCGCACTGTCCGCGCCACGGTGGAGCGCAAGCGCGACGCCTGGGCGGCGCTGGCCTTCCTGCGCAAGCGGCCGGAGGTCGATCATGAGCGCATCGGCCTGATCGGCTGGTCGCAGGGAGCGGGTACGGTGATGGCCGCCTATGGCGCCGGCGAGGATGGACCGGCCGGGACCGAGGAGGGCGGCTTCCGCGCCGCGGTGGCCTTCTACCCCGGTTGCAAGTCGGCGCTGAGCAATGAGGACTGGCAGCCCGACGGTCCGCTGCTTCTGCTGGTCGGTGGCAAGGACGACTGGACCCCGCCGGAGACCTGCGTCGAACTGTCCGGCCGCGACGGGGTCAAGGGCAAGGTCGATCTGGTGGTCTATCCCGACGCCTATCACGGTTTCGACTCGCCGGACGCCCCGGTGCGCAAGCGCAAGAACCTCGCCACCGCTCCCGGCGGCACCGCCCATGTCGGCACGGACGAAGACGCCCGCTCGGATGCGATCCGGCGGGTGAATGAGTTCTTCAAGGAAAAGCTTGGGGGGTGAGGAGTGCCGGATTGTCCTCTCTCCTGCGTGAGGAGAGGGGACAATCCGGGGGAGGGAGTTACGCCCTCAACGGAACTCGACCGAAACGATCTCGTACAGCTTGGAACCGCCGGGGGTGGAGACCTCCACGCTGTCGCCGACGGACTTGTTGATCAGGGCGCGGGCCAGCGGCGCCTGGATCGACAGAAGGCGGTTCTTGATGTCGCTCTCGTCCTGGCCGACGATCTGATAGGTCGTCTCCTCGTCCGTGTCCTGGTCGGCCAGGGTCACGGTCGCGCCGAACTTCACGGTGCTGCCGGTCAGCTTGGCCGGGTCGATGACCTCGGCACGGCTGATCTTGTCCTCAAGCTCCAGCACACGGCCTTCGATAAAGCTCTGACGTTCGCGCGCCGCGTGGTACTCGGCGTTTTCCGAAAGGTCGCCATGTTCGCGGGCTTCCGCGATGGCTTTGATGACCGCCGGGCGTTCGGTGATCTTAAGGTGCTTCAATTCCTCCTGGAGGCGGTTGAAGCCCGCCGCTGTCATCGGAACTTTTTCCATGTTCGGTCCATCACCGCTTGCAGTCGTTCGACCTGTCCAAAGCGACATCAAGGACGAAGACGGCGCGGAGGAGGTCCGCCGCGCCGTCGTCCGTCCTTAATACGATCCGCTAAGGTACGACTGCAACGGGGCGACTTCAAGGCTGCCGTTCCGGAGTGCGGCAATCGCTTCCACCGCCGCGCGTGCTCCCGCCACCGTCGTATAGTACGGAATGTTGTAGGTCAGCGCGGTGCGACGCAGGCTGAAGCTGTCGGACAGGGCCTGGGCGCCTTCCGTGGTGTTGATGACCAGATGCACGTTGCCGTTGATCATGGCATCGACGATGTGCGGCTGGCCTTCGACCACCTTGTTGATGGTCTCCGCCGGCACGCCGGCATCGCTCAGCACCTTGGCGGTGCCGGAGGTGGCGAGAATGCGGAAGCCCATCTCGTGCAGCTTCTTGGAGATCACCGCCAGCGCCGGCTTGTCGTGGTCCTTGACCGAGACGAAGACGCTGCCCTTGACCGGCAGGGTGACGCCGGCGCCGAGCTGCGCCTTGGCGAAGGCCAGCGCGAAGTTGTGGTCGAGGCCCATGACCTCGCCCGTCGACTTCATCTCCGGACCCAGCACGATGTCGACGCCGGGGAAGCGGGCGAAGGGGAAGACCGCTTCCTTGACCGCGGTGTGCGGCGGGGTCGGGCCGTTCAGGGTGAAGGAGGACAGCTTCTCCCCCGCCATGACGCGGGCCGCGATCTTGGCGATGGCGGTGCCGGTGGCCTTGGCGACGAAGGGCACCGTGCGGCTGGCGCGCGGATTGACCTCCAGGATGTAGACGGTGCCGGCCTTGACCGCGAACTGCACGTTCATCAGGCCGACCACCTTCAGGGCGCGGGCGAGCGCGTCCGACTGGCGGTTGATCTCGGCGATGGTGTCGGCCGGCAGCGTGTAGGGCGGCAGGGCACAGGCGCTGTCACCGGAATGGATGCCGGCCTCCTCGATGTGCTCCATCACGCCGGCGACATAGACGTCGGTGCCGTCGCAGACGACGTCGACGTCGACCTCGATGGCGTCCTGCAGGTAGCTGTCGATCAGCACCGGGTTCTTGCCCGACACCTGCACGGCGGTGCCCATGTAGCGCTGGAGCCCGGCCATGTCATGGACGATCTCCATCGCGCGGCCGCCCAGCACGTAGGACGGACGGATGACGACCGGGAAGCCGATTCGGGCGGCGACCGCTTCAGCCTCTTCCAGCGAGCGGGCGAGGCCGTTGGCCGGCTGCTTCAGGTTCAGCTCGTGCAGCAGCTTCTGGAAGCGTTCGCGATCCTCGGCCAGGTCGATGGCGTCGGGCGAGGTGCCCAGGATCGGGATGCCGGCGGCCTCCAAGGCGGCGGCGAGCTTCAGCGGGGTCTGGCCGCCGAACTGCACGATGCAGCCCAGCACGGTGCCGTTGCGCTGCTCGACCCGCACCAGTTCCACCACGTCCTCGGCCGTCAGCGGCTCGAAATACAGGCGGTCGGCGGTGTCGTAGTCGGTGGAGACGGTCTCCGGGTTGCAGTTGACCATGATGGTCTCGATGCCGGCCTCCTGCAGGGCATAGACGGCATGGACGCAGCAATAGTCGAACTCGATGCCCTGGCCGATGCGGTTCGGACCGCCGCCGAGGATGACGACCTTGCGCTTGTCGGTCGGGTCCGACTCGCACTCCGCCTCGCCGGTCCCGTCGGTCTCGTAGGTCGAGTACATGTAGGGGGTGGCCGACGCGAATTCGGCGGCGCAGGTGTCGATGCGCTTGTAGACCGGGGTGACGCCGGCCAGACGGCGGGCGGTCGCGACGGCGGCCTCGGTGGTCTTGGCCAGCTCGGCCAGACGGGCGTCGGAGAAACCCATCTGCTTCAGCTTCAGCCAGCCGGCTTTGTCGGTCGGCAGGCCGCCGGCGCGGATCGCCGCCTCGCGGTCGGTGATCGCCTTGATCTGCTCCAGGAACCACGGGTCGTACTTGGAGACGGCCTGGACCTCTTCCACGGTGAAGCCGTGGCGGAAGGCCTGGGCGATCACCAGCAGGCGGTCCGGGGTGGGAGTGGCGAGCGCACCGCGGATGGCGGTGCGGTCCGGGTTCTCCTCCCCACCGATCTTCAGCTCGTTGAAGCCGGTGAGGCCGGTCTCCATCGAGCGCAGGGCCTTCTGCACCGACTCCTGGAAGGTGCGGCCGATCGACATCGCCTCGCCCACCGACTTCATCGAGGTGGTCAGCAGCGGCTCCGACCCCTTGAACTTTTCGAAGGTGAAGCGCGGCATCTTGGTGACGACGTAATCGATCGTCGGCTCGAAGCTGGCGGGCGTGGTGCCGGTGATGTCGTTGGTCAGCTCGTCCAGCCGGTAGCCGACGGCCAGCTTGGCGGCGATCTTGGCGATCGGGAAGCCGGTGGCCTTCGACGCCAGCGCCGAGGAGCGCGACACGCGCGGGTTCATCTCGATGACGATCAGGCGGCCGTTGGCCGGGTTGACCGCGAACTGGACGTTCGATCCGCCGGTGTCCACGCCGATCTCGCGCAGCACGGCGATCGAGGCGTCGCGCATGATCTGGTATTCTTTGTCGGTCAGCGTCAGCGACGGCGCCACCGTGATCGAGTCGCCGGTGTGGACGCCCATCGGGTCGATGTTCTCGATGGCGCAGACGATGATGCAGTTGTCGGCGCCGTCGCGCACGACCTCCATCTCGTATTCCTTCCAGCCCAGCACCGATTCCTCGATCAGCACCTCGCCGACCGGGCTGGCGCGCAGGCCGCCGCGCACGATGTCCTCGAACTCCGCCCGGTTGTAGGCGATGCCGCCGCCGGTGCCGGCCAGCGTGAAGCTTGGGCGGATGATGGCGGGCAGCCCGACGAACTCCAGCGCGTCCATCGCCTCGTCGAGCGTGCGGACCATGCGAGACTTTGGCGATTCGAGGCCCAGCTTGTCCATGGCGTCGCGGAACAGGATGCGATCCTCGGCCTTGGCGATGACGTCGCGCTTGGCGCCGATCATCTCCACGCCGAGCCGCTCCAGCGTGCCGTCGTCGGACAGAGCCATCGCCGTGTTCAGCGCGGTCTGGCCGCCCATGGTCGGCAGCAGGGCGTCGGGACGCTCCTTCTCCAGGATCTTGGCGACGACGGCCGGGGTGATCGGCTCGATGTAGGTGGCGTCGGCCAGACCGGGGTCGGTCATGATGGTGGCAGGGTTGGAGTTGACGAGGATGACCCGGTAGCCTTCCTCGCGCAGCGCCTTGCACGCCTGGACGCCGGAATAGTCGAACTCGCAAGCCTGTCCGATGACGATCGGACCCGCGCCGATGATGCAGATGGATTTGATGTCGGTGCGTTTGGGCATGGGTCCGCTTCTCTGAAATGTGGTCAGCCGAAAACCCCCCGGCGCCGGGGGACCGGAGACGGAGAGCGGGATGGGCATGTCGTGCAAGGCCCCCTTATAGGGGGTTCGGGGCCGGGGGGGAAGGGGTGGCATGGATGTCACCCTCGCATGACTGAATCTCGGGCACAGCACTGCCGCCCCATGCGGCCCTTGAACCGCGGGGGAAAGGGACGCATCAATTCCCATTCTCCCGTTTCGCATACCCATTGGAGATACGCCCCGATGAGCCACGCATTCGCCAAGGACAGCCGCGCCTGCGCCGCCTGCGTCTCGTGGGGTGGCGAGCGTGCGCTGTCGGAGGACAACACGCTGGTGTACGTCGCCCGTCATGGGGTGGAGGGGGAGTGCCGCACCGCCAGCAGCCAGGACTACCGCCGCGTCACCAAGGGCTATCACACCTGCACCGCCTGGGCGCCGCTGCCGATGCTGAAGAAGCACGGCGGTCGGATCGGCCACACGCCGGTCGGACAGGCGCACACGCTGGTCACCGCTGCGGCCTCGCGGCCCATGCCGCCCGTCTCCCAGCCGGTGCCTGCCGCCGCCGCCTTCGCCGATGCGCCGGTCGCGACGCCGGTGCTCGACGTGCCGCCGCCGCCCTGCCGGGCCGACCCGATCGATGTGGAGCAGTCGCCGCAGGTCCGGGTGCTCTACACCCACTGGCTCCGGCTGAAGCGCAAGCGCCGCATGCCGCTGGCGACGGAGATCGACACCTCGCAGGTGCGCGAGAGCGTGCCGCGCATCGCCCTGATGGAGCCGACCGCCGACGGCAGCGATTTCGTCTACAGGTCTTGCGGCCGCGCCCTGCAACGCCGGCTGGCCGAGCGGCCGACGACGCGGCGGGTGACCGACTGCCATCCGGAACAGGCGGCAAAGCGCTGGCTGTCCGACCTGCGCGCCTGCCTGGAGAGCGGCGAGCCGCGCTGCCTGCTGGTGCGCGACGATCCGATGCTGCCGGGGGCGAAGTTCGTCGAACTGCTGCTGCCGCTCGCCGACGTGGAAGGTGGGCCGGCGACCCGTGTGCTGGCCTACCGCCATGTGCCGGGTGGCTGAGGGGGGCCTGCGATGGGCGACGCGCAAAGGGGAGAAGGATCAAAGGAAGAAGGACCGGGGCCGGAAATCGTCGGCGTCTGGCCGGCGGCGGTCTGGATCATCGTCGGCGCCGGGCATTACCTGAGCGACCCCGACCATTTCGCCGGCTGGAAGGGCGCCTTGTATTTCGTGCTGGGTACGGGATTGGTGGCGCTGGTTGGCGGAATCGCCAGTCTGTCGGCCCGCCGCACCGTTGCCGGCATCCAGGAACGCCTGCTGAAGGAGGTCCGCCACCGCCGCGACCTGACCACCTGGGCTATCGCTCTGGGTTTGCGCGGGCTGGTTGGGCTTGGCGAGGCAGTGCTGGTGACGCTGTTGGCGCTGTCGGTGGTGGCGCTGCTGGGATGACCTGCCGGCCGGCGGCTGATTGGGACGATGGGATTGTGGGAGCGGGGTGATGGCCGACACGAGAAACCGCTGGAGTGTTGGCGCCGCCCTTGTGGCGATGCTGCTTCTGCCGGTGGCGGGGGGCAGGGCGTCGGCCAACGACAGCACCGGTTTCCAGGGTACCGGCGGGATCGAGCTGACCAAAACCGACGCCATCGAGATGCGGTCGGAGGATCTGTGGATCGGGCTGGAGGAGATCCGCGTCTCCTACGTCTTCCGCAACGTCAGCGACCGACCGGTCGAAACGCTGGTGGCCTTTCCGCTGCCGGATCTCGACCTGTCGCAAGGCCTGACGGCGCCGGCATGGGGGTTTCCCAAGCAGGCCGATGACTTCCTCGATTTCCGCCTGTGGATCGACGACCGGCCGGTGCAGCCCTCCCTGGAGCGGCGGGCCGTCTTCCAGGGGCGGGACGTAACAGTGGCCGTGGAGGCGGCGGGGGCGCTGGGCATGACGCCCTGGGCGCCGGGCGCCTACGATGACTACGCGCGGAAACTGGATCCGGCGGCACTGGCCCGGCTGCGCGAAGCCGGATTGATCCAGACCGGCGAGGACGACAACAACCCGCAATGGACGCTGCGCACCCGCTATTTCTGGACGCAGATTTTTCCGCCGGGACGGGACGTGCGCGTCCGCCATGTCTATCGGACCTTCCTTGGCAGCGCCCTTATCGATGACGTGACCAAGATCGACGGGCGCGAGGTGGTCGGGCGCCATGTCGGCGAGGTGGACCGAAAGGCGGCTGGGGGCGACCGCTATTGTCTGGACGGCGCGGCGCGGCGGACACTGGCCGCGGCACGGGCCAAGCAACCGTCGCCGGCCATGCCCTATGGCGCCGCGGAGATCGAATATATCCTGACCACGGCCCGCAACTGGCGCGGTCCGATCGGCCGCTTCCATCTGACCCTCGACAAGGGTGCCCCGGAGAACATCCTGTCGCTGTGCTGGAACGGCCTGACCAAGACCGGGCCGACGACCTTCGAATCGACGATCGCCGGGTTCGTTCCCGACCGTGACATCCGCCTGCTGGTGTTCGTCCGGGCGAAAGTCCCCTGATGCCACTGTTCGGACGGAGCCGGCGGCGTTTCCCGTGAAACGGCAACAGCCCCGCTCTTTCCGGAAGCGGGGCTGTTTTCTTGCTCGGACGCTTACTTCTGGCTGGTCTTCATGCTCCAGCCGGGCTCGATCCCCTGCATGTCGGGCAGGTGGTGGGCGATGCCCTTGTGGCAGTCGATGCAGGTGTTCTGTCCGGTGAACAGGTAGGTCTCGTGCATCTTCGCGGCGCGAGGATTCTGTTTGGTGATGTCCATAGAATCGGCGCTGTGGCAGTTGCGGCATTCCAGCGAGTTGTTCGACTTCAGCCGCGCCCATTCGTGCTCGGCCAGTTCGCGGCGCTTGTCCAGGAACTTCTCGCGGGTGTCGATGGTGCCGAAGATCTTGCCCCAGACCTCCTTCGACGCCTGCATCTTGCGGGCGATCTTATCGGTCCACTGGTGCGGGACGTGGCAGTCCGGGCAGCTGGCGCGCACGCCCGACCGGTTGGTGAAGTGGATGGTCTGCTTCAACTCCTCATAGGGATTGTCACGCATCTCGTGGCAGCTGATGCAGAAGGCTTCCTTGTTGGTGGCCTCAAGCGCGGTGTTGAAGCCGCCCCAGAAGACGACGCCGGCGATGAAGCCGCCCAGCGTCAGGAAACCCAGGCCGAAATGGACGCTGGGACGGGCGAACAGCCGCCACAGGCACAGCACTGCGTCGCGGATTTTCATTTCTGGCCGCCTTGGGCATGGCCCAGGACCGAGTCGAAGTCTTGGAAGCTGTTGGGAACGATCGGCTGGGCGTCGGTCTGCGGCACATGGCACTGGGTGCAGAAGTAGCGGCGCGCCGCCACCGTGCCCAGCGTCTGGCCGTCACGGTCCTGGAAATGGGTGACCGACAGCATCGGCGCCTGCGAGCCGGCCGTGTTGCGGCGGTCGTGGCAGGTCAGGCACTTGTTGATGTTCAGGTCGATCTGATAGTCGCGGATGGCGTGCGGGATCAGCGGCGGCTGGTCGGCGTAGTTGCGCACGCGCTTCTGGTCGTCGGTGATCTCGCGGTGAGTCGCCTCGGCCGGCACGTCCGTGGTGATCGGATGGTTGGTGGAAGGGACCTTGATCCCCCCCACGGTGCCGGTGCCGCTGGAGACCGCGGGCTTGTCGGCGGCCACGCCGCTGGTGGCGACGCCGATGGTCAGGGCCGGGATGCCGGCCAGCAGGGCCAGCGCGGCGATCAGGAAACGGGTCTTCATGATGCCGGCACTCCTCAGGCGTTCACGACGGGCGTGATCTTGACCGCGCATTTCTTGAAGTCGGTCTGCTTGCTGATGGGATCGGTGGCGTCGAGCGTCACCTTGTTGATGAGGACCGTGTGGTCGAAGAAGGGGACGAAGACCAGACCGCGCGGCGGCTTGTTGCGCCCGCGCGTCTCAACCCGCACCCGCACCTCGCCGCGCCGCGAGGTGACGCGCACCTCCTGCCCGCGCCGGACGTTCAGCTCCTTGGCATCGTCGGGGTGCATGAACACCACGGCATTCGGGAAGGCCTTGCGCAGTTCCGGCACGCGGAGAGTCATCGACCCGCTGTGCCAGTGCTCGATCACGCGGCCGGTCGACAGCCAGAACGGATAGTCGGCGTCGGGCGCCTCGGCCGGCGGCTCGTAGGGCAGGGCGAAGACGTTGGCCTTGCCGTCCTTGTTGCCGTAGAAGCGCATGCCCTCGCCGGCCTTCACGTACGGGTCGGAGCCCTCGCGGTAGCGCCACTTGGTCTCCTTGCCGTCCACCACCGGCCAGCGCAGGCCGCGCTCCTGATGATACTGCTCGAAGGGCGCCAGATCGTGGCCGTGGCCGCGGCCGAAGGCGGCATATTCCTCGAACAGCCCCTTCTGGACGTAGAAGCCGGCTTCCTTGGCCTCGAAGTTGTTGTAGTTCGGGTCGAGATCGGAGAGTGGGAAGCGGTCGACCTGACCATTGCGGAACAGCACCTCGTACAGCGTCTTGCCGCGCAGTTCCGGTTTCTTGTTCAGCAGCTCCTCCGGCCACACCTCCTCGATGCGGAAGCGCTTGGAGAATTCCATGATCTGCCACAGGTCGGAGCGCGCGCCGTCCGGTGCATCGACCAGCTGGCGCCACAGCTGGGTGCGGCGCTCGGCGTTGCCGTAGCCACCTTCCTTCTCCACCCACATGGCGGTGGGCAGGATCAGGTCGGCGGCCAGCGCCGTCACGGTGGGGTAGGGGTCGGAGACGACGACGAAGTTCTCCGGGTTGCGGTAGCCGGGGAAGGTCTCCTTCGCCGTGTTCGGGGCCGTCTGCATGTTGTTGTTGCACATGACCCAGTAGGCGTTGAGCTTGCCGTCCTTGAGCATGCGGTCCTGCTGGACGGCGTGGTAGCCGACCTTGTCGGGGATGGTCCCCTCCGGCAGTTTCCAGATTTCCTCGGCGTGTTTGCGGTGCTCGGGGTTGGTCACCACCATGTCGGCCGGCAGCCGGTGGGAGAAGGTGCCGACCTCGCGCGCGGTGCCGCAGGCCGACGGCTGGCCGGTCAGCGAGAAGGGGCCGCATCCGGGCTGCGAGATCTTACCGGTCAGCAGGTGGATGTTGTAGACGAGGTTGTTGGCCCAGACGCCGCGGACATGCTGGTTGAAGCCCATGGTCCAGAAGGACACGACCTTCACCTTCGGGTCGGCGTACAGCTCGGCCAGCGCTTCCAGCCGGTTCTTCGGCACGCCGGACAGCTCGTGCGCCTTGTCCAGCGTGTAGGGCTCGACGAACTTGGCGAACTCGTCGAAGCTGATCGGGTCGGAGTCGTTGGCGTTGGCGGCGTTCTTCGCCTTCTTCTCCAAGGGGTTGTCGGGACGCAGGCCATAGCCGATGTCGTCGCGGCCGCGCTTGAAGTTGCAGTGCTTCTCGACGAACTCCTTGTTCACCCGGCCGGTCTTGATGATGTGGTTGGCGATGTAGTTCAGGATCGCCAGGTCGGAGCCGGGGGTGAAGACCAGGCCGATGTCGGCGAGGTCGAAGCTGCGGTGCTCGTAGGTCGACAGAACAGCGACCTTGCAGCCGGGATGGCTGAGCCGGCGGTCGGTGACGCGCGTCCACAGTATGGGGTGCATCTCCGCCATGTTGGAGCCCCACAGCACGAAGGCGTCGGCCTGCTCCATGTCGTCGTAGCAGCCCATCGGCTCGTCCATGCCGAAGGTACGCATGAAGCCGGCCACCGCCGACGCCATGCAGTGGCGGGCGTTCGGGTCCAGGTTGTTGGAGCGCAGGCCGGCCTTCATCAGCTTGGAGGCGGCATAGCCCTCATAGATGGTCCACTGGCCGGAGCCGAACATGCCGACGGCGGTCGGACCCTTCTTCTTCAGGGTCTCCTTCCACTTGGCGGCCATGATGTCGAAGGCGGCGTCCCAGCTGATCGGCTCGAACTCGCCGTCCTTGTCGAACTTCCCATCCTTCATGCGCAGCAGTGGCTGGTTCAGCCGGTCCTCGCCATACATGATCTTGGACAGGAAATAGCCCTTCACGCAGTTCAGGCCGCGGTTCACCTCGGCCTTCACGTCGCCGTGGGTGGCGACGACGCGGCCGTCCTTGACGCCTACCATCACGCCGCAGCCGGTACCGCAGAAGCGGCAGGGGGCCTTCGACCAGGTCAGCTTGGCGCCTTCGCCGGTCAGGATGTTGGCGGCGGAGGCAGGCAGCGAAATTCCGGCCGCCGCGGCGGCGGCAGCGGCGGCTTGCGCCTTCAGGTAATCGCGGCGGGACAGAAACATGCGGGGAACTCCAGTCTTGGAGGAAATCCGGTCGGGAAAGGGCGGATGCGGCGCGCCTGAACAGGCGATGGGACGGGTGATGAAAAGGCGTCAGGCTGCGTCGATCGCGTCCGCGGGTTCGTAATGGTGGTAGACCATGGTGGTGGTGTGGACGCCGGGAATGGCGTTCAGCACGGCGATGCGGTCGACGACTTCGGCCGCGCTGGCGGTGACCAGGGTCACCACCGCCTTGCCGTTCTCCGCCGTGCACCAGTCCAGCCCGGCGACGGAGGCCGCCGCCTCGCGCACCGCGTCGGTGCGGTCGGGGCTGTGCTGGATGACGAGACTGGAGATGTGGACTTCGGGGGCGCGGGGCATGTCGGTCCTCGGGGGAGCGTCGGGCTCAGTGGGTGAGGAGCTGGTACATCCAGATCGAGAAGCCGTAGGCGGCGACGGTGCCGACGGCGATCACCGGCCAGACCAGGACTGCCAGCGACAGGAACATCAGCCCTTCGGCCCGGCGGGTCGGGGCCGGTGCTGAGTCGGTCGCCTTCCGGTCGGACGGATGGGACAGGACGGGGGAGGTGATGGGCCTCATGGCGGCACTCTCGGTCGGAGCGGGAATGGTTTGAGCCGGCCCCGGATTTCAGCCCTTTAGGGTGATCCTTAGGTGCCGGTTTTCGGTCCTTAGTATCGATACTTTCAGGCGGACTGGAATTGACGCAGGTCAAGAGGGACGGTTTGTGGCCTGTGACGGAATGGTGTCTTCGCCGCGCAGGCGCTGCGGCTCCGGCTGCGCTAGACTGCCGCACAGGTCTTCACAGGAAGCCCCCGGTTAGGAATGGGATGGGTCATGGACTTGCTGCGCTCCTACTGGTCGCCGGCCGAACTGGCGACCAACGGGTTGATTCTTCTGCATCTTCTGGGGGCTTTGGCGGTCGGGCTGCTGCTGGGATACGAGCGCAGCTACCATGGGCGGGCGGCCGGGATGCGGACCTACGGGCTGGTCTGCCTGGCATCGGCCGCGCTGACGGTGGTCAACGCCTATCCTTCGATGTGGTATGGCGGCATCGGGACGCAGGGGGGGGCGCATGGGGTCGCCTTGACCGGCGATCCGACGCGGGTGATCCAGGGCATCGTCACCGGCATCGGCTTCCTCGGCGCCGGGGTCATCATGCGCGAGGGGCTGTCGATCCGCGGCCTGTCCACCGCCGCCTCGATCTGGGCAACTTCGGCCATCGGCATCACCATCGGGCTCGGTTTCTATGCGGTTGCCATCGCCGCGGCGCTGCTGACCATCCTGGTGATGAGCATGCTGAGGCCGGTCGAACGCCTGCTGCCCCACCAGTCGGTGGTCCACCTGACGCTGGTATTTCCGCGCGACAAGGCGCCGCCACCGGAGGAATTGCGGATGCAGGCCAAGAAGCATGGATTCGAGGTGGTCGACTGGGCCTTCCACCTCGCCAACGGCAGCGGCCAGTTCGAATGCCAGCTGGTGCTCCAGGGCAAGGGCGATCCCGATCCGATGGCGCTGGTCACCGCCCTTGCCTCGACTGACGCGGTGGTGGAGTTCAAGCTGTCTCCCTCACGCATCTGAGGTGAGCGCATCAAGGATGGGTAGGAGGACGAAATGCATACCAGCTTAATCTTTTCCTAAAACTTTATCTTTATCGATCACTTGCGATGATGAAGGACGCGAATAATCGCGGGGAGTGGTGGGGCTGGATTGGCTTCCCGCCGCCCCGGCATAACGGCTGTGGCAGGCGCAATGCGGGCTCCATGGCTTCGCCCTTTGTCCTTTTTCGCCGGATGGCGGGGCTGATCGCACTGCTGTCGGCACTTCTTCTGCCGTTTGCCGGCAATGCCGCGGACAACGCGATCGCGGCGGTTTCGGATGCCGAACCGCTGCAACTGGGCCCCACCACCACCAGCGCCACTCTGGCCGGCCATTTTGCCCGGCTGGTCGATCCCGACCGCAAGCTCGACTTTGCCACCATCCTGAAGGCCGACGCCGACGGACAGATGGAGCCGCGCGAGGATTTCCGGGGTGCCGGCCAGACCCGCGACATCCATTGGTACCGCTTCGACCTGCTGCGCGCGCCCGGAGCCCCGGCGGACTGGCTGCTGGAGATGGGCGAGGCCTATATCGACCATCTCGACCTGTTCATCCCGAAAGCGATCGGCGCAGCCGCCGGAGCGGCGGGCCGGCCTCAGGATCCCGCCGCCTACCGACTGGTCCGGCTGGGCGACTTCGTCCCCTTCAGCCAGCGGCCGATGCAAACCCGGCTGCATGCCCTGCCGCTGACCCTGCCCGAAGGGAAACCGGTATCGCTCTACCTGCGCGTCGATTCGGTCAGCGCCATCCGCCTGTCGGCGCGGATGTGGGCGCCGGCTGCCTATATCGGTCATCAGACCACCGATCTGCTGTTTCAGGGCCTGTTCCTGGGGGTGCTGGGCATACTGACGCTGGGCTATGTCGCCCTGGGTCTGCTTCTGCGCGACGGGGCGCTGCTGGCCTACACCGGGTATGTCGCCACGGTCTTCTGTTATTACCTGTTCGCCAACGGCATCGCCGCCGTCCTGCTGCCGGACCTGCCGGGCTGGTTCATGAACATGATGGTGGGCAGCAGCGGTTTCCTGGGCTTTGCCGCGGCTCTCACCATGTGGGTCTACATCCTCGACCTCAAGACCCGGGCGCCTTGGCTGCGCCGCTGTTACCAGGGTCTGGCGCTGCTGGCCCTGCTGATGCTGCCGTCAACGGTCTCGCCGCTCTACACCCTGACCAACCCGATCGTGACGGTGTCGGCGCTGGTCGTCGTGGTGATCGCCCTGGTGCTGACGGCGCGGATGAGCTGGGCAAACCCCGGCGACCCGACGCCGCGCTTCTATCTGGCCAGCACGCTGATTTCGCTCGTCGGGCTGCTGCTGACGCAGATGTCGCTGCGCGGCGTTCTGCCGGCCGACTTCGCGGTCGCCGACCCCTATCAGATCTCCTCGATGCTGGCGGTGCTCGTGCTGGGCACCGGTCTGGCCCTGCGCATCGGCAAGCTGCAGTCGGAGCGGCTGCGTGCCCGTGAGGAATCGGCCTTCGCGACCAAGCGGGCCGAGGAGCAGCGCAGCTTCGTCGCCATGCTGTCACATGAGTTCCGCACCCCGCTGGCCTCCATCGACAGTGCCGTTCAGATGATCGAACTGTCGGGCACGGTGGAGGCGCCGTCGGCGCTGGCCCGCCTGCAACGCATCCGCAGCACAACCCACAAGATGGCGGAGCTGGTGGAGCTTTTCCTGTCCGCCGATGCTCTGGACCAGGGGGCGCTGGCCCTGAAGCCGGAGCCTGTGGCGCTGGGGCAGCTGATGGACGAGGTTCTGGGCGGGCTGGAAGGGACGGAGGCGGAGGAACGCCTGGATCTGTCCATCGAAATCCCCGACCGTCCGCTGCTGGTCGACGCGCCGTTCCTGGGGGTCGCCATCGGCAATCTGGTGCAGAACGCGCTGCGCTACTCGCCGCTGGACACGCCGGTCCGGGTGACCGCGGGCGAAGACGGAAACCGCATCGTCATCCGCGTCGCCGACCAGGGCCGCGGCATGAGTGCGGAGGAGGTGGAGCGCATCGGCTCGATCTATTTCCGCGCCTCGTCCTCGCGCGGGACCAAGGGGTCGGGGTTGGGGCTGTACATGACGCAGAAGATCGTCGCCGCCCATGGCGGAACCCTGTCGGTGGAGAGCGTGCGCGACCAGGGCTCCGTCTTCACCATCCTGTTGCCTGTGACGGACGGGCCGTCGGAAAGCGGTCATTCCCTTATCCCCTGACCGCTCCTGATACCGCTTCGCATTGCGTCCGCGGCGTCGTTTGCAATCCTATATCCTTTGGGCGTATCACTTTTGTGCGTGATTCCGCGTCTGTCGAAGGGAGGGGGCGATCGTCGACCGGGCTGGCAAGCGATGGATGCCGTATGTGATCGTGGAAACAGGTCCGCTTGCTCCGGCATTCCGGTACGTCCGGCTTTTCGGCCTGATCCTGTGGCTTGTGACGTTCGGTCTGCCGACGGCCGCATGGTCGCAGACCAAGGACCCTGCCGTGATCCAGGCGGCCGATTCCCTGCGGTTGACAGCATCGACAGACCGGGCATCGCTCGCCGGACATTTCGCCCGGCTGATCGACCGGGATCATGTGCTCGGTTTTGGTGATGTGCTGCGGGCCAATGCGCAGGGACGGTTCGAACCGCAGATGGTCTTCCGCGGGGCGGGCCAGACGCCCGACATCCATTGGTACAGGTTCGATCTGCTGCGTGAGCCCGGCGCACCGGCCGACTGGATCATGGAACTGGGCGAAGCCTATATCGATCATCTCGATCTTTATGTTCCCGATCGGACCATGTCGGGTGATATGTCCGGTGATGCGGCCGGCTACAGCATCATCCACATGGGCGATTTCGTTCCCTTCAGCCAGAGGCCGATGAAATCCCGGCTGCACACCGCGCAGCTGACCCTGCCGGAGGGCAGGCCGGTTTCCCTTTATCTTCGCATCGAGTCGGTCAGTTCCATCACCATGCGGGCGGCGGTCTACGCCGTCCCGGCCTATGCCGGCTTCCAGGTGACGAACCTGCTGTTTCAGGGCCTGTTCTTCGGTGTGCTGGCGATCCTGATCGTGGGTTATGTGTCGCTGGGGTTTCTTCTGCGCGACGGGGCTCTGCTGGCCTTCACCGGCTATGTGGCGAGTGTCTTCGCCTTCTACCTGTTTTCGGGCGGGGTCGCGTCGATCCTGCTGCCCGATATGCCCGGATGGCTGCAGAATCTGGTGGTCGGCAGCAGCGCCTTTCTCGGGGTCGCCGCAGGGGCGTCGATGTGGGACCGCATCCTCGACCTGAGGGGCCGCCATCCGCGTCTGCACCGGATCTATGTCGGCATCCGTTGGATGGCGCTGCTGTCGCTCCCCACCACGGTCTCCTGGACCTATTCGATCACCAATCCAATTGTGCTGCTGGTCGCCACAGTGGGGACCCTGGCCGGGGCCGTTCTGTCGATCATGCAGGCTGTCAGGAATCGCGCCGATGCCAGCACCCGCTATTACGCCGCCAGCGGGTTGATCGCGATAGCCGGCAACACCCTGACCCAATTCACGGTGCGTGGAACCCTGCCGGTCGATCTGCTGTTCGCCGATCCCTACCAGATCGCCGTGCTGGGTACGGTGCTGTGCCTGGGGTCCGGTCTGGCTCTGCGCATCCGCGGCCTGCAACGGGAGCGGGTGCGGGCGCAGGAGGAATCGGCCTTCGCCACCAAGCGGGCGGAGGAACAGCGCACTTTCGTCGCCATGCTGTCGCACGAGTTCCGCACCCCGCTGGCCGCTATCCAGGGAGCTGCCCAGATGATCGAGCTGTCGGGCGAGGTGCGGGCGCCGTCGATGCAAACCCGCGTGCGCCGCATCATCGAGACCACGCGGCGCATGTCCGATCTCGTGGAGCTTTTCCTGTCTGCGGATGCGCTGGACCAGGGGGCGCTGGCGCTGAAGCCGGAGATCGTACCGCTCGACCTCCTGCTGGACGAGGCGCTGGACGGGCTGGCCGGGGCGGAGAACGAGACGAGACTGACGGTGACGGTCGAGCCGACCGACCGGTTGGTGCGGGTCGATCCGTCCTTCCTCGGGGTGGCGGTCGCCAATCTCGTGCGCAATGCGCTGCGCTATTCGCCGCCACACACGGTGGTGAGGGTAACGGCGGAAATGGCCGGGCGCGACCTTGTCATCTGTGTTGCCGACCAGGGGCATGGCATGAGCCCGGAAGAGGTGGAGCGGATCGGCTCGATCTATTTCCGTGCCTCGTCCTCGCGCGGAACCAAGGGATCCGGCCTGGGGCTGTACATGACGCAGCGGATCGCCGCCGCCCATGGCGGCACGCTGGCGGTGGAAAGCACGCTCGGGGCCGGGTCTTCCTTCACCATCCGGCTGCCTGCGGTCGGGGAACCGGCGAGCGACAATGCCGCCGTCCCGTCGAGGACGGCTCCCCTATCGGTTCAATAGAGCGTCTTCGGGATCCGCTCGGCCAGCGACCGGTCATAGGCGTCGCCACCCTCGCGCCCGGCGCTGGCCTCCGCCAGCAAGGCCCCCGCCGACGGAAGGCCGCGGCGCTCGATCTGCGCCGCCGGGTCCCACAGGCGGGAGCGCAGCAGGGCGCGGGCGCACTGGAAGAACACCGTCTCGATGGTGACGACCAGCACCGACTTCGGTGCCTTGCCGTCGACGGCGAAGCTCTCGCACAGCGCCGGGTCGGCGTCGATCGCGGCGTGGCCGTTGACCCGTAGCGTCTCGTTCAGCCCCGGCACCAGGAACAGCAGCCCGACCCGCGGGTCGGCCAGGATGTTGCGCAGGCTGTCGATCCGATTGTTGCCGCGGCGGTCGGGGATCAGCAGGGTGCGGTCGTCAGCAACCCGGACGAAGCCGGGGCCGTCGCCGCGCGGCGAGGCGTCCAGCCCGCCCGGCCCGCTGGTGGCGAGAACGAAGAAGGGCGAGGCCTCGATCAGCGCGCGGTAGCCGGGCGTCAGCGCCGGCACCTCCTTGGCGATGGAGGGAGGCGCCGGCTCGCCATAGAGGGCTTCCAGGGCGGCGAAATCGGTGATGGGGCGGCTCACTTCGGCTCCAGCAGGAAATAGACGAAGTCGATCGACGGCGCGTCCAGCCCGAACTGGCTCAGCAGCGTGTGCGCCTGCCCGCGATGGTGGGTCTGGTGGTTGAAAATATGGGTGACGACCTGGGTGAAGGGCAGCTCGTGCGGCGTGCCGGCCATGCTGCGATAGGAGAGCACCGACTGGAACCGCTCCGTCGGCGTGGCTACCAGGACGCGCAGGATGCGCTCGTCCTCCGCCTCGCGGGCGGCACGCAGGCCGGCGAAATCGTCGTGGAGGATTTCGTCGAGCGACGAGGGCTTCGGCCCGGTCCCTTCGATCCGTTCCAGCCAGACCCGGTCGGCGACCAGGATGTGGTTCAGCGTGCCGCGGATCGAGCCGAAGAAAGCGCCACGGTCCTCCCGGTACTGCGCATCGGACAGCTGCGACGCGACCTCGTAAAGACGGCGGTTGGCCCAACGGTTGTAGCGGGCGAGGGTCTCGAAATGCGGCTTGGGGTCCATTGGGGAGCCTCTTGCTTGCCCTCTCCCGTATCAGGCGCCTGCCGCCCTCTCCCCTCGGGGAGAGGACGGGGTGAGGGGGATGCATGGATTGGATTTATCGGGAGGGCTGAGGCGTCGCACTTCTTGTAAGCCACGCAGCGGCTCCCCCTCACCCTAACCCTCTCCCCGGGGAGGGAGAGGGGATCCTATGGAGGAACGATCAAACCCCCGCGCGCTTCGCCGACAGGCCGGACGGGGAGAGCAGGACTTCGCGCTTGCCCTGATGGTTGGCGGGGCCGACCACGCGCTCGGTTTCCATCCTCTCCACCAGCCGGGCGGCGCGGTTGTAACCGATCTGGAGCTGGCGCTGGATGAAGCTGACCGACACCTTGCCCTCGCGCACCACGAGGTTGACGGCCTGCATGTAGAGGTCGTCGCCGGTCGCAGCCGAACCACCCTCCTCGTCCTCCACCGCGGCGGCTTCCTCCTCCTCCTCGGTGATGGCGGTGACGTAGTTGGGAGCGCCCTGGGCCTTCACATACTGGACGATCTCCTCGACCTCCGAATCGGAGACGAAGGGGCCGTGGACGCGGGTGATGCGGCCGCCGCCCTGCATGTACAGCATGTCGCCCTGCCCCAGCAGCTGCTCCGCCCCGGCTTCGCCGAGGATGGTTCGGCTGTCGATCTTGCTGGTGACCTGGAAGCTGATGCGGGTCGGGAAGTTGGCCTTGATGGTGCCGGTGATGACGTCGACCGACGGGCGCTGCGTCGCCATGATCAGGTGGATGCCGGCAGCACGCGCCATCTGGGCCAGACGCTGGATCGCCGCCTCGATCTCCTTGCCGGCGACCAGCATCAGGTCGGCCATCTCGTCGACGATGACCACGATGTAGGGCAGCGGCGTCGGTTCCTGCGGCGTCAGGTCGAAGACGTTCTCCGGCTCGCCCGGCGCCGGAGTGCGGCGCGGCATCTTCTCGCCGGCGGCGATCATCTCCGCCATGCGGGCGTTGTAGCCCTCGATGTTGCGGACGCCCAGCTTGGACATCGCCTCGTAGCGGCTTTCCATCTCGCGCACCGCCCAGCGCAGCGCGACCACGGCCTTCTTCGGGTCGGTGACGACGGGGGTCAGCAGGTGCGGGATGCCGTCATAGACCGACAGCTCCAGCATCTTGGGATCGACCATGATGAAGCGGCAGCGCTCCGGCGGCAGCCGGTAGAGCAGCGACAGGATCATCGTGTTGATCGCCACCGACTTGCCCGACCCTGTGGTGCCGGCGACCAGCAGGTGCGGCATGCGGGCAAGGTCGGCCACCACCGGCTCGCCGCTGATGTCCTTGCCGAGCGCGATGGCGAGCTGCGCCGTGGTGTTGCGGAAGGCGTCGTGGTCGAAACTTTCGCGCAGGTAGACCATCTCGCGCACCGGGTTCGGCAGCTCGACGCCGATGACGCTGCGGCCGGGGACGATGGCGATGCGGGCGGTGACCACGCTCATCGAGCGGGCGATGTCGTCAGTCAGGTTGATGACGGTGGCCGACTTGGTGCCGGGTGCCGGCTCGAACTCGTACAGCGTCACCACCGGGCCGGGCCGGACGTCCATGATCTCGCCGCGGACGCGGAAGTTTTTCAGGACGGTTTCCAGCATCCGCGCGTTGCGGGCCAGCACCGACTCGTCATGCTGCTGCACCGGGCGCGGCGGCGGGGTCTGCAGCAGCGAGACGGTCGGCAGCGAATAGACCGCGGGATACTCCACCGGGGCGGCCGGGGCGCAGGGCACGGCCGGGGCGGCGGCGGGTGCTGCGGCTTCAGGCGCCGGGGCGGCCTCGCACGGAGCGGCGGGTGCTTCGGTCTCCGCCGGGTCGCGCGCCTCATAGGCCCATTCGACGCCCGACAGGAAGGCGAAGCCGGCGACCACCGCCAGCGCCTCGTCCGACAGGTTGGTGGAATAGACGGTGCCGGCACGCGGCGTGCCGGGCAGAACCTCGACATCCCACATCACGCGGCCGTCGGGGCGCGGGTTGGGGACGAGATTGAACGGGCGGCCGTTCAGTGCGCACCACAGATTGAACTCGTCGGCGGTCACCACGCCCGCCTGGGTGGGCGGGGCGGCAAGATGCGGCATACGCGGGCTCATGCCGAGGCTCCGGGCTTCTGAACGGTGAGGGGGACTGGACCGGAGGAATGGCCGCCTGACAGCGGTGGACGCGCCGCCAGTTCGCGCGGCGTCATCTCGTAGGCGGCGACCAGCAGCTTGTCGATGCTGACCCCGTCGCTGGACATCGGCAGAACCAGCCGTTCGAAGCTGCGGGTGCGCCCGCCGAAGACGGCAGTGTGGACACGGGCGACGGGCAGCCGTTCGCGGCGCACCGTCTCGTATTCCGGCTGGAGCAAGGCCCGCTGTTCCGGCGGCAGGTCGTCCAGCGTGGCGCCCAGGCGCGACTGGCCGAAGGCGGCGGTCAGCGCCTTGCCGTAATAGGAATAGACGAAGGTGCCGGATTCCTCCCCGATCACCTCGAAGACGGCGATGTTGTCCTTCCACGGCCGCAAATCGGCCGGGGCGATGCTGCTGGGGACCGGCGGACGGCCGGCGACGGATTTGGTGAGCCAGAATTCGAGCAGGCCGCTGAGATACGGCGTCGCCAGCTCGGTTCTTTCCTTGGTCATGACAATCGCAGCTGGACGGGCGGCGCTCCCGCGGAATGACGCCGCCGGAGCTTTCAAGAGCCGCCCGAACCATACCCGCAAGGGCCGGTGTGGCGCAACCGCAAGGGCCAAGCCCGGCAAGGGGGCCGTACCGCTGTGTTTACCGGCACTTCATCATGCGGCACAGGTCACGCCGGTGCCTCCCAGGCCGCAATAGCCGTTGGGATTCTTGGCGAGATACTGCTGGTGATAGCCTTCGGCGAAGTAGAAGGGCGGAGCCTCGCGGATCTCGGTGGTGATCGGGCCATAACCGGCCTGGGCCAGCCGCTCCTGATAGGCCGCCAGCGTCGCCTCCGCCGCCGCCTGCTGGGCGGGGCCGTGGGTGTAGACGGCGGAGCGGTACTGGGTACCGACGTCGTTGCCCTGGCGCATGCCCTGGGTCGGGTCGTGCGATTCCCAGAAGACGCGCAGCAGATCCTCGACCTTCACCATCGCCGGGTCGTAGACGACACGCACCGCCTCCGTATGGCCGGTGCGGCCGGAGCAGACCTCTTCATAGGTCGGGTTCGGGGTATGGCCGCCCTGATAGCCGACGGCGGTCACCCAGACGCCGGGAACCTGCCAGAACTTGCGCTCCGCCCCCCAGAAGCAGCCGAGCCCGAGGTCGATGACCTCCAGCCCCGGCGGATAGGGGCCGGTCAGGCGATGGCCGTTGACATGGTGCTGGTCGGGAACCGGAACGGGTTGGCTGCGGCCGGGCAGCGCCTCCTCCGGCGTCGGCAGCGTCGCCGGCTTGCGCAGAAAATGCCCCAGCATGGTCGGGTCTCCCATCATGACGATCCGTTGGAGGGACCTCTTATGTCGGGTGGCGGCCGGGCCGCGGCAAGATGGCACAGGGGGAGTCGAGGCGCCGGTGAACCTTCGGGCGGCTCCGCGCGTTTGAGCTTGTGACCTGCTGGGAACTTTAAAAAGGAGAGCCTTCATGGCCAGCACCACCGACGAGCGCCTGATCCAGTCCCTGATCGACCATGGCCGCCGCAACGGCAACCGGCTGAGCGCCGAGGCGCTGGGCGGCGTGTTGCCCGTCGACACCATGACGCCGGAGGAAACCGCCGCGGTGATCGAGCGGGTGGAAGCCGCTGGGGTCGAGGTCGAACTGGACGATTCCCGCCTGATGCAGGGCCGTCCGAATCCCGCGCTCGCGCGGCAGACCGGCGACTATCGCCGCGGCGATGGCGTCGTCGACATGGCGAGCCCGGCCGCCCCGGCGGTGTCGGCCCCTGGCGCGGTGCCCTCGCGTCATGGCTGGGCCGATGACATCGCGAATAGTCATGCCGGCGGCCACCATGGCGCCGCGCCCAGCTGGACGCGCAATGGCGTGGAACTGCTGCCGCTGGCGTCCGTCGCCCTGGTGGCGGTGGTGCTGATCGCGGCGCTCGGCTGAAGGCAGCCTTACCCAGCGGCCAGGGCGTGGATGAGGATGGCGGCGGTGGCAGCGACGTTCAGCGACTGGACGCGCCCGCTGCCGGGGATGGTCAGCACCGCCTCGCAGGCCGCCAGCGTGGCCGGCGGGATGCCGTCCTCCTCGTTGCCCAGCACGACCGCCGGCGGCTTGGCACCTTGCTTGCCGCGCCATCCCGTCAGCGCGCCGGCATCGACCGTCGGCCGGCTCTGGTCCAGCGCCGTGCCGAACACCCGGTGGCTGGCGCGCAGCCGCTTCAGCACGGCCGGCAGGGCGGGGGCGCGCTCCAGCGCCACCCATTCGAACCCGCCCTCGGCCACACGATAGGCGGCCTCCGACGGCAGGGCTTGGCCGGGATGGTCGGAGACCAGGACGCGGGGCAGGCCGAAGAAGGCGGCGGTACGCAGGATGGCGCCCAGATTGTGCGGGTTGCCGACGCCGTCCAGGATCAGCAGCGGCTCTGCCGCCCGGCGCGCGACCTCGGTGTCGAACAGCGGCAGCGTCCGCGGCGCCATCAGCGCCACCACCCCGCCATGCAGCACAGTGCCGGCGACCTTGGCCAACTCGTCGGCTTCCACCATGCGGTAGGGCTTGCGGGCCCCCGCCATCGCCTTGCAGTAGGCGCCCACCGCCGGCTTCAGCCGCTCTTCGAAGAACAGGCGCTCCACCCGCTCCGGCTCATGGGCGAACAGGGCGGAGACGGCGGCCAGCCCGGCGACGCGGAACAGCTTGCGCGATTCTGTGGGTTCCGGGGCGGATGAGGTGGCGGGGGCGGCGGTCCGGGAGCGGGCGCGGCTGGGATGGGGCGGGCGCCCGCGCGGAGGCATGGAGGTCCTGTCTGTCTGGAAGGAGGTGGCGGCTTACAGCAGCTTCACCACCAGGAAGCCGCCGATCAGCGCCACCGCGAACACGCTGGTGACGAGCGTCAGCCGCTTTTCGATGAAGGCGCGGATCGGCGGACCGAAGAAATACAGCAGTGCCGCCACCAGATAGAAGCGGATCGACCGCGAGATGATCGAGGCGCCGATGAACACCCACAGCGGCAGGTGCGCCACGCCGGCGGTGATGGTCAGCAGCTTGTAGGGGATGGGCGTCATGCCCTTGATGATCAGGATCTCCGCCCCGTATTCGACGAAGGTGTGGCGCAACTGCTCGAACTTGTCGGTCAGGTGATAGAACTCGATCACCCAGCGGCCGATCGTCTCGTACAGGAAATAGCCGATCATGTAGCCGGCGATGCCGCCGACCACCGAGGCCAGCGTGCAGATCGTCGCCAGCTTCCACGCCGCCTTGCGGTTGGCGATGACCATCGGCACCAGCAGCAGGTCCGGCGGCAGCGGGAAGAAGGAGCTTTCGGCGAAGGACACCCCGGCCAGCCAAGCGGTCGAATCCTTCGACGCGGCCTTGGCCATGGTCCAGTCGTAAAGGCGCTTCAGCATGAATGGGCGGTCCTTCGTCGCTGCCGTTGCGATGCACGAGGCATCTTTTAGGCGCGACGGTGCCGGTGCGCCAGTGCCCAATTCGATCGCCTCCGGACAGGGGGAGCCCGTCCGGAGGCGTTAGCCCGTTTCGGTCAATAGGGCCGGCAGAGCCGTTTCAGGCGGCGGCAGCGCCAGAGGGCAGAGCATTGGCATTGGCAGCGGGCAGCGCTGCCGGAACCTTACCCTTGCGCAGTTCGCCGCGCAGGCGCAACAGGTTGGCGACGGCGCAGAAGGCGTCCGACGCCATGGCGAAGGGCGACATCACCAACATGTTGTGGCTGACCCAGAAACCGCCGGCCACCAGCAAGAGTACGCGCATGCGCACCGCGTCCGACTGCCAGCGGGCCAGCGTGGAGAAGGTGATGCCCAGGCTGGACAGCGCCGACGGCAGGCCGGACCAGGTGAACAGCGCGATGGCGGCGATGCCCGGCACCGTCGCTGCGAAGATCGCCGTCTGCCAGCGGCTGCGCCCTTCCGGCAATGCCGCCAGCGCCTGCGCCACCACCAGCAGGCAGAGTGCGGCTGCGGTGTGCGCGCCCAGCAGCACATAGTGGGTGATGAACATCAGGTTGGTGGCGGCCTGCCCAGCCAGCAGGGCGCGGCGCTTCTTCATCAGCGGCCACAGGCACGAACCGGCGAAGGCGGCCGCACCGAAGGCGTCGGCGGCCGTGATGGGCAGGGGAAGGGACAGCATGGCGGGGGATCGGCTCGGGCAAAGGCATAGCGGTGCGGCGCCGCGGCTGCGGCCCGTCCGGATGCCGGGGAAGTTCGGAGGATGTGTTGTTGCCGTTCGGTCACGCTGGCGCCGAGCTGCAACAGAGCCATATGTAAGGCGGCTCGCCGCACCGCACCATCGGGCTTCCGGTCGCCCTGGGCTGCACCGGGCGCATGGAAGAAAAAACGGACGTCAGTGCTTTGGCAAGTTCTGACGGCGACCTGCGGCAGCGATGCCGGTCACTTGAGCAATAAATAGGCTGGACTCAGCTGGCCGGCGTTTCCATCCCGGCCTGTTTCTCCCCGGCGTCTTCCTCCTTCAGCATCTCGTCCAGCCAGCGCAGATGCGGTTCGGCGACCTTGCGCGCCTCTTCCTGCGTCTGACGGTAGCGGGCGACCACCTCCTGACCCAACGGGGTCAGGCCGGCGCCGCCACCCTCCCGCCCACCGACGCTGGTGCGGATCACCGGCTCGCGGAAAGCGGTGTTCATCGTCTCCACCAGGAACCAGGCGCGGCGGAAGGTCATGTCCAGCGACCGCGCGGCGGCGGAGATCGAGCCGGTGCGGTCAATGGCCTCCAGCAGGGCGATCTTGCCGGGGCCGATGGCGCCCGACGGGTGCAGGAAACGGACACGAAGGTCGGCAGGCATGGTGTTCCGATGCGAATCCGAAAGGGATAGGAACAACCATGTGGGGGGCGCCCTGCCGGTTCAAGCGGCAAGTGGGTCAATTGGGGAAGCCACCGATGGGGTGCGCGATTGGCCGCACCCCATCGGTGGCTTCCTCCGCTGTCGGGCGTTATTCCGCCCCGGCGGCCTCGGCGAGGCCCAGGAAGGCGGGCAGGTCGTGGGTGATGACGTAGGTGGGGATCGGCGCCAGGAAGTCGCGCATCCGGCCCTTTTCCATGAAGCGCTTGCGGAAGCGGGAGTGGGTGAACAGCGTGCCCAGCTTCGGCACGATGCCGCCGGCGATGTAGACGCCGCCGCGCGCGCCCAGCGTCAAAGCGAGGTTGCCGGCGACGGTGCCGAGCATGGCGCAGAACATCTCCACCGCCTCGACGCAATGGGGCTCGCTGCCGGCCAGGGCGTTGTCGGCCACCTGCGCAGGGGTGAGAGCCGCTGGTTCCCGCCCGTCCAGGATCGTCAGTGCGCTGTAGAGGTTGACGAGGCCCGGACCGGACAGCACCCGCTCGGCCGAGACATGCTCGAAGCTCTTGCGCAACTGGCCCAGAACGGCGCTCTCGCGATCGCTGATCGGCGCCATGGTGACATGGCCGCCCTCGCCCGACAGGGCGGTCCAGCGGTTGTTGGCGCCGGGCACCAGCCCCGACACGCCGAGCCCGCTTCCCGGCCCCAGCACGCCGACGACGGCCCCCGCCTGTGGCGCCCCTTCGCCGATCTGGCGCCGGTCCTCGTCGGCCAGGCGCGGTACCGACAGGGCGACGGCGGTGAAGTCGTTGATGACCACCAGCCCGTCCAGCCCCAAGGCGTCGCGCACCCGGTTGACGGAGAACTGCCAGACCAGATTGGTCATGGCGATGTGGTCACCGGTGACCGGTCCGGCCACCGCGAAGGCGCCGCGCCGCGGCCGGCCGGGGGTGCCGACCGCCGCAAGCCCGACCGCCGCCAGATAGGCGGTGGCCGCATCCTCGATCGAGGCATAATCGGCACAGCGCAGCACGCGGGTGTCGCGCACGATCCGCCCGTCGATCAGGCCGAAGCGGGCATTGGTGCCGCCGATGTCGGCGACCAGAATGGGGGCGGCAATGGGAGCAGCGTTACCGGCGGTGCCGGGAATGGCGGGGGAGAGGTCGGCGGCCATGGATCCGGGTCTGCGGTGGTGGTGGGCCGAGCGGATGCTCAGGTGACCGGAAAGTCATACGGTGCCCGGGTCAATGCGTCTACATAGCTTTCGCGCCACCAGCCGATGTCGTGCCGCCGCAAGGTCTGCATCAGGGCGGCGTGACGTTCCTTGCGCTCGCCCAGCGGCATGGTCAGCGCCCGTTGCAGCGCGTCGCCGACACCTTCGATGTCGAAGGGGTTGACGATCAGCGCCTCGCCCATCTCGTGGGCGGCGCCGGCGAACTGGGACAGCACCAGCACGCCCGGATTGTCGCTGTCCTGGCAGGCGACATACTCCTTGGCGACCAGATTCATGCCGTCGCGCAGCGGCGTCACCAGCCCGACATTGGCCAGCCGGTAGAAGCCGGCCAGAACGCGCTGGCCGAAGCTGCGGTTCAGGTAGCGGATCGGCTGCCAGTCGAATTCGGCGAAGCGGCCGTTGATGCGGCCGGCCATCTCCGACAGCTCGCGGCGGATGGCGATGTATTCCGGCACATCCTCCCGCGAGGGCGGGGCGACCTGGAGGAAGGAGACGCGGTTGCAGTGCTCCGGATAGCTTTCCAGAAGCTGTTCGAAGGCGGCGAAGCGTTGCGGCAGGCCCTTGGAATAGTCGAGCCGGTCAACGCCGATGATCAGGCGGCGGCCGACCAGGCTTTCGCGCAGCCGTTCGGCCTGGCGCGAGCGGCCGGCGGTGCGGGCCAGGCTTTCCAGCGCCGGGGTGTCGATGCTGATGGGAAAGACCTTCGCCAGCAGGGTGCGGCCGAAGGCGCGGATCATCGCCGTGCCGTAGGCGCCGCGCTGTTCCACCGTGCCGTCGGTTTCGGTGCGGATATAGTCGCAGAAGCCGCGCATGTCCGTTGCGGTGTGGAAGCCGACCAGATCGTAGGCGCACAGCTCGCGGATCAGGTCGCGGTGGTTGGGCAGGGCGGTCAGCAACTCCGGTGGCGGGAAGGGCGTGTGCAGGAAGAAGCCCATGCGCTGCGAACAGCCGCGGCGGCGCAGTTCGTCGCCGAAGGGGATCAGGTGATAGTCGTGGACCCAGACCATGTCGTCCGGGCGCAGCAGCGGCTCCAGCTTGTCGGCGAAATAGGCGTTGACCCGGGAATAGCCCTCGCGCGTGCGGCGGTTGACCGAGATCAGGCCCAGCCGGTAGTGGAACAGCGGCCATAAGGTCTGGTTGGCGAAGCCGTTGTAATACTCGTCGTGGTCGCGGCGGCCCAGGTCGAGCGTTGCGTAGGTCAGCTTGCCGGCGTCCGTCCGGGTCGGCTCCGCCTGCGAGTCGCCGTCGACGACGTTCCCGCTCCACCCGAACCAGATGCCGCCGGTCTTCTTCAGGGCTGCCAGGATGGCGACGGCGAGACCGCCGGCAGCCTGCTTGCCCTCTTCCATCAGGGCGACCCGGTTGGATACGACGACGAGCCTGCTCACGATCTTCTTCTCCTTATTGGCCGCCGGCAGGGCGCTCCGCAGTCCGCGCTGGCAGGGCCGACGTGGCGGACACCCGGTATGGGACCACTGCGAAACGACCAAGGGCGGCCTTGGTTCCGAGCCACAGCCGTCACGCTCAAGATAGCGGTCCGAAGGTCCGGCACCTTTTGTCCTTTGCGGCAGGCCATTCCACGGATGGTTATGCTGCGATGCAGCACATTCTGCCTGGCGCTATCCGGTTCGTGATACCTCCTACCCCGATTAACGCGATGTAATGAATGGGAAATTCTTTTTGGGCTTGAAGCTGGGAGGTGGCGCGCTCATATTGTGCAGTGCGGCAACGGTCGCGCCTTGGCGTGGACGTTGGCGTAACGCACTTCTTGGGCGTTTCCTCCCTAGACTGAAGGCCGCGGGTCCGCCCGCGGCCCTTTTTGCCTGATCGGGTCGGCGGGTCAGAGCGGACCCAGCCCATCCGGTGGCAGCAAACCCAGCGTGTCGACCAGTTCGGTCATGTGGCGGGCCAGGGTGTCCAGGTAGGGCAGGCGGGTCAGCGCCGCCTCGTCCATATAAAGGTCGCGGGCGATTTCGATCTGGAGCGTGTGGATGCCCTGGCGCGGCCGGCCGTAATGGCGGGTGGTGTAACCGCCGGCATAGGGGTTGTTGCGGCTGACGGCATAGCCCAGCCCGCGCAGGTAATCCTCCGCCGCGTCGATCACCGCCGGGGCGCAGGCATTGCCGAAACAATCGCCCAGCACGATGTCGGGATGGGTGCCGCCGCGCCCGCCGCGCCCAGCGATGGTGACGCTGCCCGACGGCATGGAATGGCAGTCGATCAGCAGTGCATGGCCGAAGGCGTCGCGGGTGGCGTCCACCAACTGGCGCAACGCGTTGTGATAGGGGGTGTAGCAGCGGCTGACGCGGTCCAGCGCCTCGGCGAAGTGTAGCTTGCCCTTATAGATGTCCTCGCCGTTGGCGACCACGCGGGCGATGGTGCCCAGCCCGGCCGCCACCCGGGGCGAACGGGTGTTGACATAGGCCGGCAGCGGATCGGCGAACATCTCCGGGTCCAGCTCGTACGCCTCGCGGTTGACGTCCAGGTAGGCGCGCGGGAACAGGGCGCGGATCAGCGGCACGCCGAAGCCGGGGGCGAAGGCGAAAATCTCGTCGACGAAGCAGTCCTCCGACTTGCGCAGCGCACGGGCATCCAGGCGGGACGCGGCGAGGAAGGCCGGAGAATAGGCGTTGCCGCTGTGCGGCGACGCCAGCACGAGCGGCAGCCTCTGGCTCTGCGGGGCCAGGATCTCGAAGGCCGGGGCGTTGGGCAGCGGAGCGTTGGCGGTCGGATCTGCACCGGCGCCGGCATCGCGTTGCGCGTCGAAGGAGGCGTCCATGGTCGAATGATGTAATGGACACAGGCGCGTCTGTCACGGGACCGGCCATTGCTCCGCCACCGGCCGATAAAAAAAGCGGTCTTGGCGATGAAAGGGCTTGCGTGTCGGCAAGGAGGTCGGTATACACCCGCCCACGCCGGACGGAACGATGCCAAGCGCTCTTTCACCGGTCGCTACAGTGGGCGGTTAGCTCAGCGGGAGAGCACTACGTTGACATCGTAGGGGTCACTGGTTCAATCCCAGTACCGCCCACCATTCTGAAGGCCGCGGACCGGAACGGGTCCGCGGCCTTCGCCATTTTGGGGCCGCCGCATCCCTTGGAAGGCTGCATATCTGAACTCTGCCTTTCCGGACCACAGCCCCTCGCCAGACTCCCCCCTGCGCCGTACCATCCGGTCGGCAAACAAAGCATCGGGAGGATCTTTCATGTCCGTCCATACCCAGCGCCGCAGCGGCCGGAGCCTTGCCGCAGCCATCGGCGCGGTATTGGTGTGTGCCGTTACCGTCCTGTCGTCTACCGGAGCCGTGGCCCAGATCGCTCCGTCGACTGCTGCGTCGGCACCGGCCGCCGCCCAGCATGCCGAAACATCCCGTCTTGATGCCGTACTGTCGGCCGGCACGCTGCGCGTGGGCACCACCGGCGACTACAAGCCCTTCACCTACCTGAACCCGCAGACCCAGAAGTTCGAGGGGATGGACATCGACCTCGCCGAAGCCATGGGCAAGGCGCTGGGCGTGAAGGTGGAGTTCGTGAAGACCAGTTGGAGCACCCTGCTGCCCGACCTGCTGGCGGACAAGTACGACATTGCCGTCGGCGGTGTTTCCGTGACGCTGGAGCGGCAGAAGAAGGCGCTGTTCTCCGCCCCGCTGATGCGCGACGGCAAGACGCCGATCACCCGCTGCGAGAACAAGGACCGTTTCCAGACCGTCGCCGACATCGACAAACCCGGTGTCCGCCTGATCGTCAACCCCGGCGGCACCAACGAGAAGTTTGCCCGCGCCAACATCCGCACGGCCCAGATCGAGGTGCATCCGGACAATGTCACGATCTTCGACCAGATCGTCGCCGGCAAGGCCGACCTGATGATCACGGATGCGGTGGAGACGCGGCTTCAGCAGAAGCTGCATCCGGAATTGTGCGCCGTCCATCCGGACCGGCCCTTCGACTTCTCGGAGAAGGCCTTCCTGCTGCCGCGCGACATCGTGCTGAAGCTGTGGGTCGATCAGTGGCTGCATCAGACGGTCGCCACCGGCCAGTATCAGGCGGTGTTCGACCGCTGGCTGAAATAGACGGGAGGAACCCCGCTGGATGCCGCGCGTGCCGCCAGCGCGCGGCGGCTGTCCTGCCGGACGCAAAATGCCGGTAAGGATGCCCAATCCCGGAGTTCGTCATCCATGGCCCGCTTAGAGTGTGATCGTTTCAAGCGATACCGCTTGAGACGTGAATCACACGGAAAACCAAAAGCCTAGAGTCTGTCTGGTGCTTCAATAAGCACCAGACAGACTCTAGGGAACAGTGTTCCAGGTTTCTTGCGAAAAGTCCGTCAGGACTTGCTGTATCCGATCCACAACCTCAGCCCATTGATGGAAAGCACTTTGCCGGAACATTCGGGTCGCCGGGTACCAGAGCAATTCACCCTCCGGGCCCGGCATCCATCGCCAATCCGCCTGCAACCATCCCATCATGCAGGTTTTCTTGCCCATGGCGCCAGCCAGATGGGCCAATGAGGTTTCGGAAGTTATCACAAGATCCAGCGATGCGATGATGGCCGCGGTATCCGCGAAATCCCTCATCTGCTCACCAAGATCCAGAACGTGGGGCGGCAAGGACACTTGATCCAAATCCTTCCGCCCGGCTCCGACCTGCAAGAGCACCGGCCGCCACCCCGGCGTATCGAGCAGCCGGCGAACCGGTCCCAGACGCGGTGACCGCAGGCGATCGTGCAGATAGTCGGGATTTCCCGCCCACGCCAAGCCGAACGACCGTTGCTCCCCGCCGGACAGCTTGGCACGCCAATACTCAATCCGATCCGGCGGCGCGGAAAGATAGGGTTGGCGGGGTAGGGTCAATGGCGTCACGCCTAGCACCTTCGGCAGCGACAAGAGCGGCAGCGCAGCGTCGGCGTGAATGACGTCCCCGAAGGGCTGCACCGTCATGTTGGCGATCTGTCCTCGCAGCAGGGGCACCAAGGGGGCGTGGACCTGCAGGACGACCTGTCTTGCCCGCGCTGCGGCCAAGGGCAGAAAACGGCAGAATGTCAGGACATCGCCGATGCCCTGCTCACCGGTCAGAGCCAGCACTCCGTCCGGCATGGGCGATCCATCCCATCGCTTGATCCGGGTGGCCCATTTGATCGGGGGGGACAAGCCCGGAATATGGGCGCGCGCCTCGCAATCCTCCCACGCCTTTTCCCAGTCGCCTGCCAGCAGACGCAGATTGCCCAGTTCGTAGCGGACGGACGCGGACCGGGGATCGACATCCGCAAGATGCCGGTACAGGTCCAGCGCCTCTCCACCCAAACTCATCAGGTTGGCGGACAGGGCGGCGTTGCTCAGCGCTCTGGCATGGCCTGGTTCCAGACACAGCGCTTGCCGATAGACCTTGAGCCCTCCCGACCGGTCGTCGGCCTTGTCCATTGCCACGGCAAGATTGTACCGATGGTCGGGATTGTCCGGCTGTTTCCGGCAGGCTGCGCTGAGCGAGGCGATGGCCTCCGACAATCGACCGGTTGCAGTCAGGACGATGCCGAGATTGGCTATTGCACTGGGCGAATTCGGAGACAGTGCCAGTTGCCGCCGCAACCACATCTCCGCCGCTCCCCTGTCCCCACGTTCGTGCAGGAGGACACCGAGGTTCTCGATGGCCGCGTCTCTGGCAGGATCGAGCGCAAGGGTGCGCCGCAGCCATCGGACGGCCTCGTCCCGCCGCCGGGTCTGAAGCAGCAGGGCGCCGAATCCGGCATACAGACCAATGTGCTGAACCTGCCCGACGACCGCTCGGTAATCCTCCTCGGCGCCGGACAGGTCGCCTGCCTTGTGACGTGCCATGGCGCGCATTGCCCGTTCGACCAGGCTCTGCGCCTGGTTAGCCTGTGAGTTGCTCATACCTTCCATCGTGAGCCGCCTTGGACCTGCAGGAGGACACATTCGCGGGGGAAACAGTCCGCATGGCGATATCTCCGCGGTGCAGGCATCATCGCTCGGTTCTTCCCCCGGCGCGAAGAGTGTCGCCGCAAGGGATTCCAACTTCCAGGGGAAACAGCGCTCCGCCATGCGGCAAGCACCATCGGCCGGGCAACCGGTTTCCACAGTCCGGGACCGGCTCCGGCTGGTAAACGGCGTGGCGGGATCTCCGACGAGGAGGCCGGCGATTTGATCTGAGGCCCGGTACAAAAGCATCAAGGGCCCGGCGATTTCTCGCCGAGCCCTTGATCGATTTGGTGGAGCCAAGGAGGATCGAACTCCTGACCTCTACAATGCCATTGTAGCGCTCTCCCAGCTGAGCTATGGCCCCTTTAACTCTGGGGGCCGGTCGTTTCCGTCCGGCCGTTGGTGGAGCGGGATAATAGTCAGGCAGCGGAGTGATGCAAGCGGAAAATTCGTCCTTTCGCGCTTTTTTTCACCACCCTGCCGGACCTCACGCTACCATCGGGAAGGGCGCCGGTCAGCGCTCCTCCTCGTCCTCGCCTTCGACGTCGACGACCTCGTCCATGTCGTCCTCGCCCAGTTCGGACGTGTCCTCGATCAGGACGTCGTCCTCATCCTCGGTGGTGTCGTCGGCTTCTTCGATGTCGTCGACGGACATGTCGTCCTCGACATCCTCCAGCTCCGGAGTCTCGGCCTCGGTCTCGACCTCTTCCTCGTCCTCGGCCACGACAGGCGCCTTCTTGGTGTCGTCGGCCGGGGCCGGGCGGGCCTTGCGGGACTTCAGCAGAGCCTCGGGGTCGAACTGCGCGCCACAACTCGGGCAGACCGGCGGGTCCTTGCGCATGTCATAGTAACGAGCGCCACAGCTCGGGCAGATGCGCTTGACGCCCCATTCGGGTTTGGCCACGCCACGTCCTCCGTCACAAAAATCAGGGGGGTTCTCAAGAGGCGCCCTTTGCCATGCCCTGCGGCTCTTGTCAAAAAAAAGATGAGACGGACCTGCGTCCGCGGTGCCGCAGGACCTGACGAAGCGGCAGCGGGAAGGAGGTATCCCGCCCGGGTAGGGGTTGCCTTTACACGACGTTAACCATAACTCGCTAGAACGGACCTGCACACCGTGCAACTCCTCCATTTGGTTTCCTCCTTGAACTCGGGGCCGCCTTCGGGCGGCCTCTTTTCATTTGTGCGTCGCACAAGTCCCGGAGAGGACGGCAACGAGGTCCATCCTCTCGCATCGGGGCGGGGGCTGTGATAGGAACGGCGGCCACAACCGCTTTCCGTTCCGATCCGAAGGACCCGTCCCATGACGCACGCAAGGCCGCTGCGCTCCACCACCACCGGCGCGATCCGGGGCAGCATCCGTGTGCCCGGCGACAAGTCGATCTCGCACCGGTCGCTGATGCTGGGCGCCATCGCCGTGGGCGAGACGGTGATCCATGGCCTGCTGGAGGGAGAGGACGTGCTGCACACCGCGGCTGCCATGCGCCTGCTGGGGGCCGAGGCGGAGCGGAGCGACGACGGCATCTGGCGCGTACGCGGCGTCGGGCTGGGTGCGTTGCAGGAACCGGCGCAGGTGCTGGACATGGGCAACAGCGGCACCGCCGCCCGCCTGCTGATGGGGCTGGTCGCCGGCCACCCGATCACCTGCGTTTTCACCGGTGACGCCTCGCTGAACAAACGCCCCATGGCCCGCGTCACCAAGCCGCTGGAGGAGATGGGCGCCCGCTTCGTCGGCCGCTCCGGCGGACGCCTGCCGCTGACCGTGGTCGGCAGCGGCGAACTGGTTCCGATCACCTATCGCCTGCCGGTGGCGTCGGCCCAGGTGAAGTCGGCGATCCTGCTGGCCGGCCTGAACACCGCCGGTGCCACCACGGTGATCGAGGCGGAGCCGACGCGCGACCACACCGAACTGATGCTGCGCCATTTCGGCGCCACCGTGACCACCCAGCGGTTGGAGGACGGCGCGCTGGCCGTCACCGTCACCGGTCAGCCGGAGTTGACCGGCCGCACCATCCATGTGCCGGCCGATCCCAGCAGCGCCGCCTTCCCGGCGGTCGCCGCCCTGCTGCGGCCGGGGTCGGATCTGCTGCTGAACGATGTCGGCATGAACCCGCGCCGCACCGGCCTCTACGATACGCTGGTGGAGATGGGGGCCGACATCGCTTTCGAGAACCGCCGCGACCAGGCTGGCGAGCCGGTCGCCGATCTGCGGGTGAAGCACAGTGCCCTGAAGGGCATCGTGGTGCCGGCCGACCGCGCGCCGAGCATGATCGACGAATACCCGGTCCTGGCCGCCGCCGCAGCCTGTGCGGAAGGCACCACAGTGATGCTGGGCCTGAAGGAACTGCGGGTGAAGGAGAGCGACCGCCTTGCCATGGTGGCGGAAGGCCTGACCCGCTGCGGTGTATCGGTCGAGGTCGGCGCCGACGACAGCCTGACGGTCCATGGCACCGGCAAGCCGCCGAAGGGTGGCGCCGCCGTCCTCACCGCCATGGACCACCGCATCGCCATGAGTTTCCTGGTGCTGGGCATGGCGACGGAACAGCCGGTGTCGGTCGACGACGGTGCCTTCATCGACACCAGCTTCCCCGGTTTCGTCGGGCTGATGAACGGACTCGGCGCCGCGATCATGGAGGCGTGAGGCGATGACGCAGCCGCTTTCCAACCAGGAGCCATCCCGGGAGCCATTGGCCAAGGCGGTCGTCGTCGCCATCGACGGCCCGGCCGCCAGCGGCAAGGGTACCCTGTCGCAGCGCATCGCCGACGCGTTCGGCTTCGCGCATCTCGACACCGGCGTGCTGTACCGTGCGGTCGGCGTCTCGGTTCTGCGGGCCGGCGGCGATCCGTCCGACAATGCGGCGGCCGCGCGCGCGGCCTATGAGCTGTACCCCGAGCACCCGATCCTCCAGGAAGTGGCTCTGCGCACTGACGAGGCGGCGCAGGCAGCCAGCAAGGTGGCGGCGGTACCGGAGGTGCGGGCGGCCCTTCTCGACTTCCAGCGGCGCTTCGCCGCCCATCCGCCGGGCGGTGCGCCGGGGGCGGTTCTCGACGGGCGCGATATCGGAACAGTGGTCTGCCCCGATGCCCAGGCCAAACTGTTCGTTACCGCTTCGGTGGAGGTCCGGGCCGAACGGCGACTCAAGGAGTTGCAGAGACGGGGGATTCCGGCTATATCCTCCGATGTCCTGGAGGACATGAAGGCTCGTGATGCGCGTGACAGCCAGAGAGCGGTGGCCCCGCTCCGTCCGGCTGTCGACGCTTTTGTGCTTGATACTTCCGCTCTCGACGCCGACCAGGTGTTCTCGATGGCGGTCGCTCACATCGGCTCGAAGACCGGTCTGAAGCCAGCGGCGTGACGCCGCGGTTCCGGCGGTCGGAAGCGGCGCGGGCGGGTCCGACGCCCTCCATGGAAAACCATCAACCAAGTCGCCGGGCGTGGTGCCCGGCGCGGCGGTTCGGTCGAGGCCCCACCCGTTTTGCCGCGGGCGGGACCGGAACGGGATCGCTTTCGCGCCACCTTTAGGAGTTTCAATGGCACAGTCACTGGCCCGCACGGTCGAAAAGGAAAGCTTCGCGTCTCTGCTTGAAGAGTCGCTGGGCGCGGCCGAGTCGCTCGAAGGTACGGTCGTCAAGGGACGCGTCGTCGCCGTCGAGAACGACATGGTCACCATCGACGTCGGTCTGAAGTCGGAAGGCCGCGTCGCGCTGAAGGAATTCGCCGTTGCCGGCCAGCCGCCCGAGCTGAAGGCGGGCGACACCGTCGAGGTCTACCTCGAGCGGATGGAAGACAAGAACGGCGAAGCGATGCTGAGCCGTGAGAAGGCGAAGCGCGAAGAGGCCTGGGCCCTGCTGGAGAAGTCGTTCAACGACCAGACCCGCGTCACCGGCGTCATCTTCGGCCGCGTCAAGGGCGGCTTCACGGTCGACCTGTCGGGCGCCGTTGCCTTCCTGCCGGGTTCGCAGGTTGACATCCGTCCGGTCCGCGACATCTCCCCGCTGCTGGGCACCCCGCAGCCGTTCCAGATCCTGAAGATGGACCGCTCGCGCGGCAACATCGTCGTGTCGCGCCGCGCCGTGCTCGAAGAGAGCCGTGCGGAGGCCCGTTCGGAGCTGGTGGCCAACCTCAAGGAAGGCCAGATCCTCCAGGGCGTCGTCAAGAACATCACCGACTACGGTGCGTTCGTCGACCTGGGCGGCGTGGACGGCCTGCTGCACGTCACCGACATCGCGTGGCGCCGCATCAACCATCCGTCGGAAGCCCTGCAGATCGGCCAGACCGTCACGGTCCAGGTCATCCGCTTCAACCCGGAAACCCAGCGCATCAGCCTGGGCATGAAGCAGCTCGAGGCCGACCCGTGGGAAGGCGTCGAGGCGAAGTATCCGGTGGGCGCCAAGTTCAAGGGCCGCGTCACCAACATCACCGACTACGGCGCCTTCGTGGAGCTGGAGCCGGGGATCGAGGGCCTGGTCCACGTGTCGGAAATGTCCTGGACCAAGAAGAACGTCCATCCGGGCAAGATCGTGTCGACTTCGCAGGAAGTCGAGGTCATGGTCCTGGACGTCGATCCGCAGAAGCGCCGCATCAGCCTCGGCCTGAAGCAGTGCCTGGACAACCCGTGGGAGACCTTCACCGACAAGTTCGGTCCTGGCACCGAGCTGGAAGGCGAAGTCAAGAACATCACCGAGTTCGGTCTGTTCGTCGGCCTGCCGGGCGATATCGACGGCATGGTCCACATGTCCGATCTCGACTGGAACAAGTCGGGTGAAGAGGCGATCGCCGAGTACAAGAAGGGCGACCGCGTCAAGGTCAAGGTTCTCGATGTCGACGTCGAGAAGGAGCGCATCAGCCTCGGCATCAAGCAGCTGGCCAGCGATCCGTTCGAGTCGGCCACTGCCGGCCTGAAGAAGAACGAGGTCGTGACCTGCACCGTGACGCAGGTGACGGACGGCGGCATCGAAGTGACCGTCGGCGAGGGCTACACCGGCTTCATCCGCAAGTCGGACCTGTCCCGCGACCGTTCCGAACAGCGCCCGGACCGTTTCGCCGTCGGCGAGAAGGTCGACGCCAAGGTCACCCAGATCGACCGCGCTTCCCGCCGCATCTCGCTGTCCATCAAGGCTCGCGAGATGGAGGAGGAGAAGCAGGCGATGGCCGAGTTCGGTTCGTCCGACTCGGGCGCCTCGCTGGGCGATATCCTGGGCGCCGCTCTGAAGCGCAAGCAGCAGAACGACGAGTGATCGCCTGACGCCGTTCTCCCCTGTGGCAACATGGGGGAGGGGGCTCGTGATCTCCCGGAAGAGTAAGAGAAAGGCCGCGTCCCGTTTGGGGCGCGGCCTTTTTCGTCGTTCCCTTTGCTAATGCCGCCGCGGTTCCGGGCTGCGGGTCAGGGACGTGATGCTGTCGTCGTAGCGGAACTCCGGCATGTCGCGGACGCTGGCGGCTGTCACCTCGCGCAGATGGATCGCCTCTGTGCCGGTGCGGAGGTCGGCCAGGGTCAGGTCGGCTGCGATGTCCTTGCCGCCGAAGCCCAATAGGCCGCCTGAATGGATGACGATGTATTGGGCCTCGCCCTTGTCGTCGAGGATCACGTCGGTGACGGTGCCGATCTTCGATCCGTCGGCGCCGACGACGCTGCGATTCATCAACTGGTCTACGCTGGGCCCGGTCTTGCGCTCCACCGCCGCACCGACGGCCGGAGTCGAACCGTTGATGATGACGGTCTGGGCGGTGGTCCCCATCGGAGTCGCCATGCCGACCAGCAGTGTCAGCGCGGGCAATGTGAACCACATCTTGTGGGTGATCTTCAGCATAGGCGCCTCTCCTCCCCCAAGGATCGCGTAGGATCCACCTTGGCTCCATGCGCCTCAACCAGACGGGCGCGAAATAGTTGCGGAATGGCCGTCCTCACCCCTCTTCCGTGTCGATCCCCAGGTGAGCCGGTGGCGACTCGGGGGCGGGTCAAGCCTGCCTTGTCGAGTCCCCCCTTGGATTCCGCCGTCTCGTGCCGAGTCGGGCCGGTGGCGAATCGGTGGTGGGTCCAACAGTGCATAGGCAACAAGATGTTGATTTTCACTGCAACGAGGCACTGGCGGTCGGCTGCGTTTTGCGCTCTAATCGGGGCGTGGCGCTGTCCGGTCCGGCATCGGCGGTGATTTGAGTGCCTACAGTTTGTGCCTCACGGCCGCGATGCGGTCCGCCATCGCCCCCTGAAAAAATTGCTTGGCAGGCGGGAACAGGATCCCCGGTCACGGGTTGAACACCACAAGATCAAGGTTTTGAGGGGTTCGATGATGTCAACCACAATATCTAGCAGAGTGGGCTTGCCTGCCCCGGTCGCGCTGGCTAGGATGCCGCCCACGTGACCCGGCCGGCCTGAGCGCCAGCCCCGGTCGGCAGCACAGCGGCGACGGCGGACAGCCGGGCACGAGCCCTCTGTTTGTACGGCGCCATCTGTGTTGCCGGGCCGGACGGCGGCAGAGACCGCCGGCTGCCTCGGATCGGGACGGGTCGCATTACATTTCCATTCGAGCGCGCCACGGCGCGCTCCAAGCAGGGGACAGTCTCATCATGCGGATCGAGCGTCGTTTCACGCACGAAGGTCAGGACGCCTACGCCAGCCTCGGTTTCCGCCAGGCGACCAGCGAGATCCGCAACCCGGATGGGACGATCGTCTTCCAGCAGACCGGCATCGAGGTGCCGGACAATTTCTCCCAGGTCGCCAGCGACATCCTGGCCCAGAAGTATTTCCGCAAGGCCGGCGTCCCCGCAGCGCTCCGCGCCGTGGAAGAGAACACCGTCCCGTCCTGGCTGTGGCGCAAGGAAGCGGACCAGGAGAAGCTGGCCGCCCTGCCGAAGGAGAAGCGCTTCGTAGGTGAGCAGTCCGCCCGTCAGGTCTTCGACCGTCTGGCCGGCACCTGGACCTACTGGGGCTGGAAGGGCGGCTATTTCGACACCGAAGCCGACGCCCGCGCTTTCTTCGACGAGATGCGCTTCATGCTGGCCGCCCAGATGGCGGCCCCGAACAGCCCGCAGTGGTTCAATACCGGCCTGCACTGGGCCTACGGCATCGACGGCCCGAGCCAGGGCCATTTCTATGTCGATTTCAAGACCGGCCTGCTGACCTCGTCTGCTTCGGCCTACGAGCACCCGCAGCCGCACGCCTGCTTCATCCAGTCCGTCGCCGACGACCTCGTCAACGAGGGCGGCATCATGGACCTGTGGGTGCGTGAGGCCCGCCTGTTCAAGTACGGCTCGGGCACCGGTTCCAACTTCTCCAAGCTGCGCGGCGAGGGCGAGCGTCTGGCCGGCGGCGGCAAGTCGTCGGGCCTGATGAGCTTCCTGAAGATCGGCGACCGCGCGGCCGGCGCCATCAAGTCGGGCGGCACCACCCGCCGTGCGGCCAAGATGGTCACGGTGGACATGGACCACCCGGACATCGAAGGCTACATCGACTGGAAGGTGAACGAGGAGCAGAAGGTCGCAGCACTCGTGACCGGCTCCAAGATCTGCCAGAAGCACCTGACGGCGGTGATGGCCGCCGCCCAGTCGGGCTTGGACCCGAAGGAGAACAAGGAGCTCAAGAAGGCGATCCTTGCCGCCCGCAAGGATCAGGTGTCGGAGAACTACATCCAGCGCGTGATCCAGTTCGCCGGCCAGGGCTTCACCTCCATCGAGTTCAAGACCTACAACACCGACTGGGATTCGGAAGCCTACCTGACGGTCTCCGGCCAGAACTCCAACAACTCCGTGCGCATCTCCAACGAGTTCGTGCAGGCGGTGCTGGACGATGCCGACTGGAACCTGATCGGCCGCACCAACGGCAAGGTGGTGAAGACCGTCCGCGCTCGCGACCTGTGGGACAAGGTCGGCTATGCCGCCTGGGCCTGCGCCGATCCGGGCGTGCAGTTCGACAGCACCATCAACGAGTGGCACACCTGCCCGGCCTCGGGGCGCATCAACGCCTCGAACCCGTGCTCGGAGTATATGTTCCTCGACGACACCGCCTGCAATCTGGCGTCGCTGAACCTGATGTCGTTCCGTCTGAAGGACGGTTCCTTCGACGTCGAGGCGTTCGAGCATGCCTGCCGGCTGTGGACCATCGTGCTGGAAATCTCCGTGCTGATGGCGCAGTTCCCGTCGAAGGAAATCGCCCAGCTCTCCTACGAGTTCCGCACGCTAGGCCTGGGCTTCGCCAACCTCGGCGGCCTGCTGATGGCGTCGGGCCTGTCCTACGACTCGGACGAGGGCCGCGCCTATTGCGCCGGCATCTCCGCTGTCATGACCGGTGTCGCCTATGCCACCTCGGCCGAGATGGCGCAGGAGCTGGGCACCTTCCCGGGCTTCGAGGCCAACCGCGACCACATGCTGCGGGTCATCCGCAACCATCGCCGCGCCGCCAATGGCGAGATGAACGGTTATGAAGGCCTGGCGGTCGAGCCGGTGCCCTTCGTCGCCGACCTCTGCCCGGACCAGGAGTTGGCTCTGGCCGCCGTCCGCGTGTGGGACGAGGCGCTGGAGCTGGGCGAGGCCCACGGCTTCCGCAACGCCCAGGCCACCGTGGTCGCCCCGACCGGCACCATCGGTCTGGTGATGGACTGCGACACCACCGGCATCGAGCCCGACTTCGCCCTGGTGAAGTTCAAGAAGCTGGCCGGCGGCGGCTACTTCAAGATCGTCAACCGGCTGGTGCCGGAGGCGCTGAAGACGCTCGGCTACACCCCGGACCAGATCGAGCAGATCGCGCTCTACGCCGTCGGCCACGGCACGCTGAAGAATGCCCCGGGCGTGAACCACGAGTCGCTGAAGGCTAAGGGCTTCACCGCCGAACTGCTGGAGCGTCTGGAAGGCAACCTGACCACTGCCTTCGACATCAAGTTCGTCTTCAACCGCTGGACCATCGGCGCGGACTTCTGCACTCAGACGCTGGGCATCCCGGCCGAGACGCTGGATGCCCCGGGCTTCGACCTGCTGAGCCACATCGGCTTCACCAAGGCGCAGATCGAGGCGGCCAACACCTTCTGCTGCGGCGCCATGACTTTGGAGGGCGCACCCTTCCTCAAGGAAGAGCACCTGCCGGTGTTCGACTGCGCCAACCCCTGCGGCCGCATCGGCAAGCGTTTCCTGTCCTGGGAATCGCACATCACGATGATGGCGGCGGCGCAGCCCTTCATCTCCGGCGCCATCTCCAAGACCATCAACATGCCGAACACGGCGACGGTCGACGAGTGCAAGGACGCCTATCTGATGTCCTGGCGCCTGGGCCTGAAGGCGAACGCGCTGTACCGCGACGGCTCCAAGCTGAGCCAGCCGCTGCAGGCCGCCCTGCTCGACGACGAGGAGGATGGCGAGGCGGTCGAGGCGGTGATCGAGGCGCCGTCCGCCGTCCGTGCCCAGATGGTCACCGAGCGCATCGTCGAGAAGGTGATCGAGCGGGTGGTGGAGCGGAAGAGCAGCTCGCGCGAGCGTCTGCCGCACCGCCGCAAGGGCTACACCCAGAAGGCCAATGTCGGCGGCCACAAGGTGTATCTGCGCACCGGCGAGTATGAGGACGGCCGCCTGGGCGAGATCTTCATCGACATGCACAAGGAAGGCGCCGCCTTCCGGTCGCTGATGAACAACTTCGCCATCGCGGTGTCGATCGGCCTGCAGTACGGCGTGCCGCTGGAGGAGTTCGTGGAGGCCTTCACCTTCACACGCTTTGAGCCGTCGGGCATGGTGACCGGCAACGATACCATCAAGATGGCGACCTCGGTCATCGACTACATCTTCCGCGAGATCGCCATCTCCTACCTGAATCGCACCGATCTGGCGCACGCCACGCCGGAGGATCTGGTGCCCTTCACGGTGGGCAGCGGCGACAAGCAGGGCGACCTGCCGGATACCCAGGTGCAGCCGTCCGACATCGTCCGCCGCATCGCGTCGACCGGCTATGTCCGTAACAACCTGCGCGTCCTGCATGGTGGCCAGACCCAGCGTGCCAGCGCCGCGGCGGCCTTCGCCGCCACCGGCACCGACACGGCGGCTGTCAGCGTTACCGCCTCGGCCGGCACTCAGGCGTCGGCTCAGGCAGCCATGTCGGCCAGCCCGGCGGTTGCCGCCGCCACCGCCCAGGGCCATGTCGCCGCCACCGCGGCGACCGGCACGGCCTATGGCGGCAGCACCAGCGACCAGCGCTTCGACCGCATCCGCGAGGCCCGTGCCCGTGGCTATGAGGGCGATCCCTGCGGCGAGTGCGGCAACATGACCCTGGTCCGTAACGGCACCTGCCTGAAGTGCGACAGCTGCGGCTCGACCACCGGCTGCAGCTGATCCCGCGGACCACTCCCCGATTGGGGTGCGGCAGGAGGACGAAATGAGGGCGGGGAGGGAGCGGGAGACCGCTTCCTCCCTTTTCTTTGTATGCGATTGGCCCCGGTTGCTGCGAATTAGAACCATTCTTACATGACTGCAACGGTATGGGCGGAGCGTTACGAGCCTTGACCGTGGCGCGTGTACTCATGTTAGCTGACTCTCCCGGGGGCGCCGGCACGGCGTTTCCGAAGCATGTCCGGAGGGATCAGGGTTATGGATTCGCCCGGGACCGCGCTGGACGACCGTCTGCCGTCCGATCGCCTGTTGCGGGCGACCGCTGCGCAATGGAGCGCGGCCTTGGTCTGGATGTCGGCGGATGGCACCATTGTCGGTGCCAACCCCGGTTTCGCCCGGCTGGCCGGTGTTCCGCTGGAGACGCTGGTCGGCCACTCGCTGCCCGGTCTGCTCGATCTCGGCGGGCGTGACTGGCAGGCGGTGTGGGACGGGGCGCAGGGGGATCATCCGCCTCCCGGCACTGGTAGCCTGCGCATTCCCCGCCGCGATCCGGTTCCGGTCGATCTGCACTGGCAACATCTGACCGACGGTGACGATGTCCTGCTCCTGTGCGAGATGCGCGGCTTCGACGAGCGAGAACGGGCGGAGGCAGTGGCCGGCCTGCAACAGAATGTCCTGGAACTGGTGGCGGCCGGCCGGTCGCTGAAACAGGTTCTGGATTTCCTCTGCCGGCAGGTCGAAGCCTGTGCGCCGGAGGTCGCCTGTTCAGTGATGCTGCGTGACGACGAGAACCGCATGCGGGTCGCCGCCGCCCCGTCGTTGCCCGTCGCCTATACCGCCGGCATCGACGGGCTGCCAATCGAGCCGGACGTCGGCAGCTGCGGCAGCGCGATGAGCGTGGGTGAGGCGGTAATGTCGACCGACATCGCTGGCGATCCGCGTTGGGACACGCATCGGGACCTTGCGCTGACCCATCGGTTGGCTGCCTGCTGGTCCAATCCGATCAAGGGGCGGGATGCCCGGATGCTGGGCAGCTTTGCGCTCTATTATCGCGAGCCGCGCTCCGCCCCCACCTTCCACCGCCGGCTGGTGGAGGCTTGTGTGCATCTGTGCGCACTTGCCATCGAACATGACCGGGCGCGGGCTGAGATCAACCGGCTGGCCTATTTCGATACCCTGACCGGGCTGCCCAACCGCCAGCTTCTGGCCGACCGCGCCACCGCGGCGCTGGCCCTGGCCGGGCGGACGCGGCAGCCGGTGACGTTGATGTTCCTAGACATCGACCGTTTCAAGACCGTCAATGATTCGCTTGGCCATGCGGTGGGCGACCGGCTGCTGGTGGAGGTGGCGACCCGGCTGAAACAGCTGTTCATCGAGGGGGACACGTTGGCCCGGCTGGGCGGTGACGAGTTCGTAGCCTTGCTGCCGGGATGCGATGCGGCGCACGCCTCGCTGCTGGCCGAGCGGGTGCTGACCACCCTGTCGGTGCCGATGACGGTGGCCGACCTGACGCTGACGCCGACAGCCAGCATCGGCATCGCCGTTCATCCCAACGACGGCATGGATTTCGATACGCTGCTGCGTCAGGCCGATGCGGCGATGTACCGGGCCAAGCAGGCCGGCCGCAACCGCTGTCACTTCTTTCGCCGTGACATGAATGAACAGGCGGTGCGCCGGCTGGAGATGGAAGCGGCGCTGCGCGAGGCGCTGGATCGGCAGGAAGCCGGCTGTCCGGGCGAGGATGCGCCGTTCGAGCTGCATTACCAGCCGCAGGTTCGCCTGAAGCCGAATTGCCTGTACCGGGTGGAGGCGCTGATCCGCTGGACCCACCCACGCTGGGGGGCGGTGTCGCCAGCCGAGTTCATACCGCTGGCCGAGGAATGCGGGCTGATCGACCGGTTGGACAGCTGGGTGTTGCAGACCTCAGTGGCGCAGCTCGGCCGTTGGCGCGCGGCGGGGATACCGGTGCCCGGACTGGCGGTGAACGTCTCCGCCGTCCGCTTCGCCCGCGGCGACCTGCCGGACCAGGTTCGCGCCGCGCTGGCCACCAACGGCATCCCGGCCAATGACCTGACGTTGGAAATCACTGAACGGCTGATGATGACAGAAGAGGTCGGTGTCCATGACGCGCTGGACGCCCTGCACGCGTTGGGCGTCACCCTGTCGATCGACGATTTCGGCACCGGCTATTCCAGCTTGGGCTACCTCAAGCGTTACCCTGTCGGAGAGCTGAAGATCGACCGCAGCTTCGTCAAGGAACTGGACATCGACGCCGCCAACCGGCCGCTGGTCCGCGCCATCATCCAGATCGGCGAAGCGCTGGGGTTGACCGTCGTGGCGGAGGGGGTGGAGCGTGAGGCCCAGCACCGCATGCTGGAGGCGGAGGGTTGCGCCATCGGCCAGGGCTACCTCTTCGCCCGGCCGATGCCGGCGGCGACGCTGGTCGACTGGCTAGCGGGGGAAGGCAAGCACTGGAACGAGTGTCCGGACGAGGATTGCATCAGCATCTGAAACATTTGCAGGGGAAATGGTCCCGTTTTTCTTTGGATTTACGGGGTACTTCCGCCGCAATTCACCATTCGAATCGGTATTATGAGGATCCGCCGGAGTAAAGGGGATCCGGCCAATACGATATAGTCGCAACGCTCCTTTGCCGGTGAAGCGCAGGTCATCCCGTTCTAGACCACGCGACTGTCTTGTGTCCCAACGTTTGGGGCGATAGAAGGTCCACTCAGCGGCATGTGCGGTCAAGCAAACTGACCACGGCGTTTCGCTGAGCGGAAAAGACCCGCCCGGTGGATCGCCCGTGGAGCACAAGGGGAGCACCCGCATGCCGGACGACCATGGGGCGAGAGGAAATCCGCGATGGCGAGCCAGGGTGAATCCAAGTGGGTCTACAGCTTCGGGGCCGGTGCCACCGAAGGACGGGCCGATATGAAGAACCTGCTGGGCGGCAAGGGCGCCAATCTGGCCGAAATGGCCAATCTTGGCCTGCCCGTTCCGCCGGGCTTCACGATCACCACCGAGCTGTGCACCTATTTCTACGCCAACGGCCGCTCCTATCCGCCGGAGCTGACGGCGCAGGTGAACGCCGCCATCGCGCGGCTGGAACAGGCGATGGACGCCAAGTTCGGCGACCCGGTCAACCCGCTGCTGGTGTCGGTCCGTTCCGGCGCCCGTGCGTCGATGCCCGGCATGATGGACACCGTCCTGAACCTGGGCCTGAACGACGCGACCGCCGCCGGCCTTGCCAAGCGGTCGGGTGACGGTCGCTTCGCCTACGACAGCTACCGCCGCTTCATCCAGATGTACTCCAACGTCGTCCTCGACGTTGAGCATCACCATTTCGAGGACATCCTCGACAACCACAAGCGCGACAAGTCCTACAACCTCGACACCGACCTGTCGGCCGAGGATTGGCAGGCGGTGATCGAGGACTACAAGAAGGCGGTCGAGCGCGAGCTGGGCAAGCCCTTCCCGCAGGATGTGCAGGAGCAGCTGTGGGGCGCCATCGGCGCCGTGTTCGGCTCCTGGATGAACGCCCGCGCCATCACCTACCGCAAGCTGCACGACATCCCGGCCGACTGGGGCACCGCGGTCAACGTGCAGTGCATGGTCTTCGGCAACATGGGCAACGACTGCGCCACCGGCGTGGCCTTCACCCGCAACCCGTCGACCGGCGAGAACGCCTTCTACGGCGAATATCTGGTCAACGCCCAGGGCGAGGACGTCGTCGCCGGCATCCGCACGCCGCAGCACCTGACCGTCGCCGGCAAGATCGCCAACAAGTCCGACCTCCCCGCCATGGAGGAGGTGATGCCGGAGGTGTTCAACCAGCTGAACGAGGTCCGCCTCACGCTGGAGAAGCACTACCGCGACATGCAGGACATCGAGTTCACGGTCCAGCAGAACAAGCTGTTCATGCTGCAGACCCGCAACGGCAAGCGCACCGCCCCGGCGGCGCTGAAGATCGCGGTGGATCTGGCGAACGAGGGCGTCATCGACCGGAACGAGGCGGTCCGCCGCATCGATCCGGCCTCGCTCGACCAGCTCCTCCACCCGACGCTGGACCCCAAGGCCGACCGCAAGGTCATCGCCAAGGGTCTGCCGGCCTCCCCCGGCGCCGCGTCGGGCAAGGTGGTCTTCACCGCCGACGAGGCCGAGCAGATGGCCGGCAAGGGCGAGTCGGTGATCCTCTGCCGCATCGAGACCTCGCCCGAGGACATCCACGGCATGCACGCCGCCCGCGGCATCCTGACCAGCCGCGGCGGCATGACCAGCCACGCGGCGGTGGTTGCCCGCGGCATGGGCCGTGCCTGCGTGTCGGGCGCCGGCGACCTGCGCATCGACTACAAGACCAAGCAGATGTCGGTCCGCGGCGTCGCCGTCAAGGAAGGCGACATCCTGACCATCGACGGCTCCACCGGCGAGGTGATGCTGGGCGAGGTGCCGACGATCCAGCCGGAGCTGTCGGGCGACTTCGCCACCCTGATGGGCTGGGCCGACGGCATCCGCCGGATGAAGATCCGCGCCAACGCCGAGACCCCGCTGGACGCCCGCACCGCGCGGAAGTTCGGCGCCGAGGGCATCGGCCTGTCGCGCACCGAGCACATGTTCTTCGACCCGGAGCGCATCCTGGCCGTCCGCGAGATGATCCTGGCGGAGGACGAGGCCGGCCGCCGCAAGGCGCTCGCCAAGCTGGAGCCCTTCCAGAAGAAGGACTTCGTCGAGCTGTTCACGATCATGGCCGGCCTGCCGGTGACGATCCGCCTGCTCGACCCGCCGCTGCACGAGTTCCTGCCGAACACCGAAGAGGACATGGCGGAGGTCGCCCAGGCCACTGGCACCGATCCGCTGCGGGTGCGCCACCGCACCATCCAGCTGCATGAAGCGAACCCGATGCTGGGCCATCGCGGCTGCCGTCTGGGCATCTCGTACCCCGAGATCTACGAGATGCAGGCCCGTGCCATCTTCGCCGCCGCCGCCGAAGTCGCCAAGACCACCGGCGAGGCCGTCATTCCCGAAGTGATGATCCCGCTGATCATCACCCGCAAGGAGTTCGACATCCTCAAGGCGGTGATCGACCGCGCCGCCGAGCAGGTGAAGGCCGAGACCGGCGTGACGGTGGAGTATCTGACCGGCACGATGATCGAGATCCCGCGCGCGGCCCTGAAGGCCGGCGAGATCGCCGAATCGGCCGAGTTCTTCAGCTACGGCACCAACGACCTGACCCAGACCACGCTGGGCCTGTCGCGCGACGACGCCGGCAGCTTCCTGCCGGAGTACCAGCGCCAGGGCATCCTGGAGCAGGACCCGTTCCAGTCGCTGGACGTCACCGGCGTCGGCGAACTGGTGGAGATCGCCACCGAGCGCGGCCGCAAGGTCCGTCCGGACATCAAGCTCGGCATCTGCGGCGAGCATGGCGGCGACCCGGCCTCGATCTCCTTCTGCGAGAAGGTCGGGCTGACCTACGTCTCCTGCTCGCCCTACCGCGTGCCGATCGCGCGTCTGGCGGCGGCGCAGGCGGCGCTGAACAGCGACACGGTCAAGCGCGACTGAGCCGAACCGGGTAGCTGAAACGACTACGGCCCTCTTCCCGCACAGGAAGGGGGCCGTTTCGTTTTGGGGGCGGCGTTGGGTGGAACAGCGTGGAACAGGTTTCGGGGGACTGTTCACTGTTCCACGCGGTGCCACCGGGCATGGGGGACGGTGGCGGGATGGAACGTTTGGAACAGGTTGGAACGGTTTTCGCGAGTGTGTTCACTGTTCCATCCAGCGGGACGGGGCGCAAGGCAGCGTAGCACCATTGGTGATGCATGTAGGACACTCCTCGGGCGGTTGCGGCTTTTAGTCCTATCACGGGGAGGAAGCAGTTGGTAAGGGCGCTCGAAAAACGCACTGGCTCGCCGCCTCTCGCCGCCTCCCGCCACTGCCAGATACCGGCTCAAATTGTTTCCCAGACGCCTTAGCTTGCATCGTACCGGACGCGAGCCTCTTGGATATTCTCCTGATTGGTTCGCGCCCACGTAACGAGAGCCATTACGGGCGCAAGGAGCGTCCGTCCCATCTCCGTCAACTCATACTCCACGCGCGGCGGAATGGTGGGAAACAACGTTCGCTTTACCAACCCATCGCGTTCCAGTTCGCGCAAAGTGATCGTCAGCATCCGCTGCGAGATGCCATCGATCTGACGCCTTAGCTCATTGAACCGAACTGGTTCATCTTTGAGTGTTGCGATGATGTACAGGCTCCATTTGTCACCGACGAGATCAAGGATTTCCCGAGCCATACGGCAGTCGTCACCTTTGCTGGGGGAAGGAAAATCAATGTTACTAAGTGTCATAGGAGTGCCTTCTTGCGAGGGAAAGAGCAGTTACTTTATTGGTGTTGGTAACAAGAATTAACTACCCTGTTCGGATCGGAGCAGCCATGACCAACATCCTCCTCGTCACATCGAGCCCTCGTGGCGCCGAGAGCCTGTCCACCCGCTTCGCGACCGAGATCGCCGAAGGCCTCAAGGTTCGCCTGGGCGGCACCCTTTTGACTCGCGATCTCGCGGCCAACCCACCGCCGTATATCGCGCAGGCTTATATCAACGGCCGCGTCGCGGCCCCCGAGGCGCGCACGCCTGAGCAGATCAACGCGGTCGGCCTTGCCCAGCAACTCGTCGAAGAGGTGAAGGCGGCCAATGTGATCGTCCTGGGTTCGGGCATGATCAATTTCGGCCCGTCGTCTCAGCTCAAGAGCTGGTTCGATCATATCACCTGGCCGGGCGTGACCTTCGATTATAGCGAAGCCGGCGGCCCGCAGGGATTGCTGACCGGCAAGAAGGTCTATCTCGTCACTGCCGCAGGCGGCGTCTTCTCGGAAGGCCACTACGCCCCCTTTGATTTCCAGACCGGCTATCTTCGCCACCTCCTAGGCTTCATCGGCCTGACCGACATCGAAATCGTCCGCGTGGAAGGTACCGTCTTCGGGCCTGAGGCGGCCAAGGCCGCCATCGCCGCCACCGAAGCCCAGGTTCGCGCGGTCTTGGAAAAGGCTGCCTGAAGGCGGGCCAGCCGTCTGCTCAGGCCGTGAGCGCGAACATGCATGTCTTACCGACATCCCGACCAGCCCGGTAGGCGGCCCCTGACTCTGACGGGTGTGTGCTCAGATCAATCCAAGACTTGTCGGCTCAACGACCAGAAGGATGATATGATGCTGCAAATCGATCTTTACACCGAGATCATCTGTCCCTGGTGCATCATCGGGCATCACCGTCTCGATAAGGTCCTGGCGGAACGATTCCCCGAGCTGGACGTGGATATCCGTCAACATCCGGTCCTTCTGCTCCCCGATGCACCAGCGGAGGGCCTCTATATTCCCGATCTTCTCCTCTCGCGCTACGGCGTGACCGATCCGAAGGCGTCGTTCGCCCGGCCCGAGGCGGAAGCACGGGCGTCCGGCCTTGACCTTGACCTGAGCCGCCAGCCCTGGACTTACAGGACGCAGCCGGCGCACGGGTTGATCCTCGCAGCACGAGCACGAGGTACGCAGCACCAGCTCGCGGCCGCAATCACCGGTGCCCATTTTCTGAAAGCAAAGAACATCTCGGACCCCGATGTCCTTGCGGACATCGCCGTGGCCTATGGGTTCGAGCGCGAAGAAGCCCGCGCGATAGCGCTCGACCCCATGCAGCACAGACGTGTCGAGCAGGAGGCGGCCCGATCGACAGCCGCCGGGATCAGGTCAGTTCCTCACTTCGTCTTCGGTGGGCGCATCGCCATCAACGGAGGACGCAGCGAAGACGAGATTGCGTCGGCCATCCGTCAGGCTGCCAGTGTCGCCGTGCCCGGCTAGCAGCGATTGTGATGCACTCCGGAGACAGGAACAGGGCGACAATCGGCGAGGCGCCAAGCGCCGCCAAGGGGTTTCCTGGAAAACGGGTGGCGAGCCGGCCCGTCCGCCTACCGCTCCCCTAGTCCCCGATACAGCTCCATGTACTCCTCCGCCGGGCCGTGCCAGCCGAAGTCCCGCGTCATGGCGCGGCGCTGCATCGCGTGCCAGCGGTCGGGCTTGCGGTAGACGCCCATCGCCCGGCGCAGCGCCCACACCAGTTCCTGGCCGGTCGCGTTGACGAACTGGAATCCCGTCGCGCTGCCGTCGGCGCTGGCCGCCGGGTTGGCGTCGATCACCGTGTCGGCGAGGCCGCCGGTGCGGCGGACCAGCGGCAGGGTGCCGTATTTCAGGGCGTAGAGCTGGGTCAGGCCGCAGGGCTCCGACCGGGACGGCACCAGGAACAGGTCGGCTCCGGCCTGGATGCGGTGGGACAGCGGCTCGTCATAGCCGATGCGGACGCCGATGGACTGCGGATGCCACTGGGCAAGCTGGCGGAAACCGGCCTCGCTGGAGGCGTCGCCGCTGCCCAGAACCACCAGCTGGCCGCCCCAGGACACCCATTGGCCGGCGGCCTCCAGCACCAGATCGAGGCCCTTGTGCCAGGTCAGGCGGCTGACCACGGCGGCCAACGGCGCGTCCGCGCGGCGGTCCAGGCCGAAGGCGGATTGCAGGTCGGCCTTGCAGGCGTCCTTACCACCGAGGTCGTCGGGGGTATAGCGGGCGGGCAGATGCGGGTCGGTCGCCGGATCCCACACCGCGTAATCGACGCCGTTCAGGATGCCGGTCAGCACGTCGGAGCGGGTGGCGAGCAGACCCTGCAGGCCGGTGCCGTGCTCGGCCGTCTGGATCTCGTTGGCGTAGGTCGGGCTGACCGTGGTCAGGCGGTCGGCGTAGAAGCAACCGGCCTTCAGGAAGCTGATGTTGCCGTAATACTCGACGCCGTCGATGCGGAAGCTGGAGGAGGGCAGGCCGAGGTCGCCCATCATCCAGGGGCCGAAGAGGCCCTGATAGGCGATGTTGTGGATGGTCAGCACCGTGCCCGGCCGGAAGGGGCCGGCGAAGCGGTCGGGGCGCAGGGTCAGATAGGCGGGGATCAGCGCCGCCTGCCAGTCGTGGCCGTGCAGGATGTCGGGCCGCCACCAGGGATCGTAGGAGGTCTCCGCCGCGAAGCCGGCGGCGACCCAGGCGAGGGCGGCGAAGCGCTGGGCATTGTCGGCCCAGTCCTTGCCGTCCGGTCCGAGATAGGGGTTGCCGGGACGGTCGTACAGCGACGGCGCCTTCAGCGCATAGGCGAGAACCCCGTCGGCGGTGCGGCCGATGCACAGCTGGGCACGGTCGCAGCCGGGCAGGTCGGTGATCAGGTCGCCGACGTCATGCAGGTTCTGCAGGCTGTTCAGAACGGCGGGATAGCCGGGCAGCAGCAGGCGGACGTCGGCGCCGGCGGCGATCAGGGCCGGCGGCAGGGCGGCGGACACGTCCGCCAGCCCCCCCGTCTTGACCATCGGGTAGCATTCGGACGTGACGTAAAGGACGCGCATCGGGAAGGCACTCGGATGAAAGGCGGGAGGGGTGAAAAGCCGGAGGGGGCAGGCATGCTATAGCGCCGATGCGGGTCCGGTGGGGAGCCGGATCGCATCGGCGCGGGCCAGGGTGCAAGGGGGCGGCGAAATGCCGCCTTATTCCTTCGGCAGCTTCTCGATCATCTCGCGGGTGATCAGGACGACGCCGCCCTCGCTGCGGTAAAAGCGCTTGGCGTCAAGCTCCGCGTCCTCGCCGACGACGAGGCCGTTGGGGATGCTGACGCCGCGGTCGATCACCACCTTCTTCAGGCGGCAATGGCGGCCGATGTCGCATTCCGGCAGGACCACCGCCTCGTGCAGCTCGCTGTAGGAGTTGACGCGGACCGAGCTGAACAGCAGCGACCGCCGCACGGTGGAGCCGGAGATGATGCAGCCGCCCGACACCAGGCTGTCGATCGCCGTGCCGCGGCGGTTCTCGTCGTCGAAGACGAACTTGGCGGGGGGAAGCTGTTCCTGATAGGTGAAGATCGGCCAGTCGCGGTTGTACAGGTTCAGTTGCGGCGTGACGTGGCAGAGGTCCAGGTTGGCTTCCCAATAGGCGTCGATGGTGCCGACGTCGCGCCAGTAGGGGGCGTCGTCCGGCGCGTCGATGATGGCGCTGTCGGCATAGTCGTGGGCGATGATGCGGGCGCCGCTCTTGACCAGATGCGGGATGATGTCCTTGCCGAAATCGCGGCTGGAGCCGGGGGTGGCGACGTCGCGTTCCAGCTGGTCGTAGAGGAACTGGGCGTTGAAGACGTAGATGCCCATGCTGGCCAGCGCCATGTCGGGGCGGCCGGGCATCGGCGGCGGGTCGGCCGGCTTCTCGACGAAGTCGATGATGCGGCGGTCATTGTCGATGTGCATGACGCCGAAACCGGTCGCCTGTTCGCGCGGGACCGCGATGCAGGGAACGGTGACGTCGGCCTTGCGGTCGATGTGGTCGAGCAGCAGGGCGCCGTAATCCATCTTGTAGATGTGGTCGCCGGCCAGGATCAGGACATATTCCGGCTCGTGGTCGCGCAGGATGTCCAGGTTCTGGTACACGGCGTCGGCGGTGCCCTGGTACCACTCCGTCTCGCTGACCCGCTGCTGGGCCGGCAGCAGGTCGCAGAACTCGTTCATCTCGCCGCGGAAGACGTTCCAGCCGCGCTGGAGATGGCGCAGAAGGCTGTGCGACTTGTACTGCGTCAGCACGCCGATGCGGCGGAAGCCGGAGTTGACGCAGTTGGACAGTGCGAAGTCGATGATGCGGTACTTGCCGCCGAAATAGGTCGCCGGCTTGGCCCGCCGGTCGGTCAGCTGCTTCAGACGGCTTCCGCGTCCCCCGGCCAGCACCAGCGCCACCGCACGTCGCGGTGCAAGGCGCAGATCCCGTTTGTCGAGCATGGCCGTTACCCCCTTTGCCTTATTCTTGCGGCCGCTCGGCGGCGACCAATTCATATGGAGGCGTTGACGGTGCCACATCTCGCCGCCATGTCCAATAGGCCCGGCGGTGGGTTCGCATCGGCTTACCCGCCGCAATACCTCTTTGCGGGCCTAGGAGGAAAGAGGGGCGTATGCGGCGCCCTGCCGAACGGCCTGGATGGAAGGGGTAGGCGGGCGGACCGTTCCGCCCCGATGCCTCCGCTTTGACCGCCGCATGAGCCGGACACTGCCCAAAATTTCATCATCTGCCGGAATGACAGCCAAAATGCTTGGCAAGCGCAGAGCAGAACGCGGCTGCCGGCCCTGCCATTCGGTCGAATACCCGAAATTTGCGGCGAAATGTCGGTTCCGAAATCTGCCCATTTCCTGGGCAAATACCGGGCGCGACTCGTAGGAGGGTGCCCGTTCGGGGGTCCCGTGTCAGGACAACCCTGACGATTCCAAGCCGTTTTCGACTGGCACGCTTCTTGTAACGCTGGAGGCGTCCTTGGTCCCGTCCGCCGCCCCGCCTTTGCCGGGGACGGGGCGACCGGGACGGGGTCGCCCCGGTGCGGTGGCTTGAGCGCGGAACACCTCCGGTGCCGCGCCGGCCGTTCAGGGGTGGGAGCGATTTTGGAGAAAGAGGAGCCTCGATGAACCGTCTGTTCCTTATGGCCGCACCGATGATGGCGGTTGCTCTGGGCGCGGTCGGCATGCCGGCCGCAGCCCTTGCCCAGGATCCGGCGGCTGCCGCCGCTGCCGCGGCTGCGGCTGCAGCCGCCACTGCCGCCGCACCGGCGGCTCCGGCGCTGAATGGCGGCGATACCGCCTGGATGCTGATCTCCACCGCGCTGGTGCTGATGATGACCATCCCCGGCCTGGCGCTGTTCTACGGCGGCATGGTCCGCAAGATGAACGTGCTGGCGACGGTGATGCAGAGCTTCGCCATCACCTGCCTGATCAGCGTCCTGTGGTACGTGATCGGTTACAGCCTGGCCTTCACCGGCACCGGTGCCTATGTCGGCGGTCTCGACCGGCTGTTCCTCAACGGGCTCGACTTCACGAAGGCCTTCGTGCTGGGCGAGGCGACGGGGTCTGGCGTCCCGACGACGATCCCCGAGCCGGTCTTCATGATGTTCCAGATGACCTTCGCGATCATCACCCCGGCCCTGATCACCGGCGCCTTCGCCGACCGCATGAAGTTCTCCTCGCTGCTGGTCTTCACCGCCCTGTGGTCGATCGTGGTCTATGCGCCGATCGCCCACTGGGTCTGGTATCCGTCGGGCTTCCTGTTCGGCCTGGGCGTGCTCGACTTCGCCGGCGGCACGGTCGTGCACATCAACGCGGGTGTGGCCGGCCTCGTCGCCGCCCTGGTGATCGGCAAGCGCAAGGGCTACCCGAAGGAAGCCTTCATGCCGCACAACCTGGTGCTGTCGCTGATCGGCGCCTCGCTGCTGTGGGTCGGCTGGTTCGGCTTCAACGCCGGTTCGGCCCTGACCGCCGGTCCGCGTGCCGGCATGGCGCTGGCCGCCACGCACATCGCCACCGCCGGTGCCGCCATGGGCTGGCTGTTCGCGGAGTGGATCGTCAAGGGCAAGCCGTCGATCCTCGGCATCATCTCCGGCGCCGTCGCCGGCCTGGTCGCGGTGACCCCGGCCGCCGGCTTCGTCGACCCGACGGGCGCCATCGTCATCGGCATCGTCGCCGGCGTGGTCTGCTTCTGGTCGGCCACCAGCCTCAAGCACATGCTGGGCTATGACGACAGCCTGGACGCCTTCGGCGTGCATGGCGTCGGCGGCCTGATCGGCGCCATCCTGACCGGCGTCTTCGCCAAGATGTCGGTGTCCAACAGCGAAGGCGGTTTCGCCGCCGTCCTCCAGGCCGACCCGAAGGCCACGCTGGGCCTGCTGGAAGGCAACGCCGCCGCCGTCTGGATCCAGGTCCAGGGCGTCGCCTACACCGTCGCCTGGTGCGCCATCGCCACCTTCGTCCTGCTGAAGGTCGTCGACGTGGTCATGGGCCTGCGCGTCGAGGAGGATGTGGAGCGCGACGGTCTCGACCTCGCCCTGCATGGCGAGAGCATCCACTAAGAACAATCCTTTCCCACGGGTCTCTTCGAGAAGGCCGCCGGTTCTCCGGCGGCCTTTTCGCTATGCATTTTTGGAGTCTGTCTGGTGCTCATTGAAGCACCAGACAGACCCTAAACTTTTGATTTTCCGTGTGATTCACGCTTCAAGCGACTCCGCTTGAAACGATCACACTCTAGGGTGCGATTGTTGCGCGGAGCGGAACGCTGTGGCGCGGGCGGACCGGCTTCACGGCGGGGCCGGGGAGGACTACCTGTGGTGCATCCATTCGTTTGTCAGGAGTCTTCGCCATGTCCGCCAAGCCCGCCACCTCCGGTGTCCGCCCGGTGCTCGCCGCCGTGGAGGGCATGGCCACCTCCGACGGCGCCGGGGTCAGTATGACCCGCATGCTGGGTACGCCGCGCCTGCGCACGCTCGATCCCTTCCTGATGCTGGACCTGTTCGGGTCGGACCAGCCGACCGACTATCTGGCGGGCTTCCCCGACCATCCCCATCGCGGCTTCGAGACGGTGACCTACATGCTGGCCGGCCGCATGCGCCATGCCGACAACCACGGGCATGAGGGGGTGATCGAGACCGGCGGCGTGCAGTGGATGACCGCTGGCCGCGGCCTGATCCATTCGGAGATGCCGGAGCAGACCGAGGGGCTGATGCGCGGATTCCAGCTGTGGATCAACCTGCCGGCCCGTCTGAAGATGACCGAGCCGCGCTATCAGGAGTTCCCGGCCGCCTCGATCCCGGTGGAGCGGCGCGAGGACGGGGCGACCGTCACCGTGATCGCCGGCGACACCGCCCGCGGCACGGCCGGGCCGGTGCGGGCCGAGGCGACCGACGCCCGCTATTTCGACGTCGTACTGCCGCCGTCGGTCTCCTTTGCCGAGCCGCTGCCGGCTGGCCACACCGCCTTCCTGGTGCTGTTCGAAGGCACACTGAGCGTGGGTGGCGATGGGGCTCTGTCGGGGCCGCGGGTGATCGTGCTGGGCGACGGCGAGCAGGTCGAGGCGGTCGCCGGGCCGGAGGGGGCGCGCTTCCTGCTGCTGGCTGGCGAGCCGATCGGCGAGCCCATCGCCTGGGGCGGTCCCTTCGTCATGAACACGCGGGAGGAGGTGATGCAGGCCTTCCGCGACTTCGAGGAAGGGCGCATCTGATCTGCATCTGATCGGTGGATGCCGCGCAGAAGGCCGTTTGACGGTTTGATGCGCGGCATCTCGTTCCTTGCACGCCCGCCGTCCCCGGTTATCATGGCGCATTCCGTGTTAACACGAACGATGGCGGGGACGGGGCGATGCGCGCAAAGGGTCTGTCGGGTTGGTTCAGGGCGGCTGCGGCTGCGGGATTGCTGGCCCTGACGCTGGCTGTCAGCCCATTCGCCGCCGGCCTGTTGACCGCCAGGCCCGCCGCCGCCGTCGACTTCTCCAAGGCCGCAGCCGATTTCGGGCCGGAGGGCGCCTGGACCAACCAGTGCGACATCGACCGGATGACCGACAGCAAGACCTGCCGGCTGATGATCTACCGCCTGTTCGATGACGGGAAGGATGTCGGCTTCATCGCGCTGAGCATCATCCCGACCGGCAACGACTTCCACCTGTTCCTGACCACCAGCCAGGGGCTGATCGACCGCTGCGCCATCCGCGTCGACCGCCAGCCGCGCATCGAATCGCATGTGGCGACGCTGAACATGTGCATGTTCCCGAACTTCGTGTCCGGCCGCGTCGCCGACCAGTTCCGCAACGGCTCGACCATCCTGGTGCGCGTCAATTCCCGGGTGGGAAAGCGCGACATCGATTTTCCGCTGAACGGCTTCTCCCGCACCTTCGAGGAGATGCAGCGCAGTCTGCAATGAGGGGCGTGACCCTGCGGCCCTACCCCGGCAGCCGGTAGCCGGATAGCTCTCCGCATCCAAGGGGGAAAAGGCGAGGTGCAACCGGGACTGCAGCCGCGCACTGCCGTCTGTTCCGCAGCAAGGCGATGGGGTTTGTGTGCGGCTGCGAGACGAACCATCCATTTCTGCGGATGGGGATGCAGAAAGAAAGGTGCCGATATTTGAATATTCGATCACGCCTCATCCGCGAATGATTTGGAAAAATTCCAATCTTCCATGGAAAATTAACCATAACTCCCGGGAGAATCCTTATCAGAAGTCTCTGGCGCTGAAGTGACTGCGCTGCTTATCCTTTGTTCGGGAATGGCCGGATTTCTTCAGGCTTCGCACGGCTTTGCCGGGGCGGCCGATGAAGGGTATGGCCGGGTAAGCGACCGAAGGGTGCACCATGACCGGACGATCCGTCACTTGGTCCGCCATATGGACGCGCAGCCGCGTTCTGATGTTGGGACTGTTTCTGCTGGCGACCCTGTCGGTGCCGGCGGGCGGGCGGGCGACACCGCCGAACAGGACGGTTCTGGTCCTGCACTCCTACCATCAGGGCTATGAGTGGACCGACCGGCAGGCGGCCGGCATCTCCGGCATGCTGGCATCGGGGGCGCCCAATGCGCTCGTGATCCCCTATTACCTGGATTGGAAGCGTTTCCCCGACCCCAGCGGGATAGAGCGCCTGCGGGGGCTGATCGCCTACCGTCACCCGAAGGGCACGGTCGATACCATCGTCTCCACCGACGACGCCGCGCTGTCCTTCGCCCTGGAATTGCGGCGGGAGATCTATGGTCCGGTTCCGCTGGTGCATGGCGGCGTGCTGCCGATCACGGTGCGGCGGCTGACCGAGGGCGAGGTCAACGTCGTCGGCGTTGACGAAACCAAGGACATCGAAGGCACCGTGCGCATGGCGATGGCCGTCAACCCGCGGCTGCAACGTCTGTTCATCCTGCGCGACCACACCGAGACGGGTGTCGGGCTGGATGCCGAAATCGAGGCGGTGGTGGCCGCCGGCCGGTTTCCTGCCGGGGTGGAGCGGCAGTTCCTGCCCGAGCTGCCCTTCGCCCGGCTGGAGGAGCGGCTGGCCGCCCTGCCGCCGGACAGCGCGGTGCTGCTGGGCACCTATGCCACCGATCGCGAAGGCCTGGTCCTGCCGCCCGAACAGTTCCTGAAGCTGTTGAGCGAAAAGAGCAGCGTGCCGATCTACGGCTTGCAGGAATATCTGCTGGGCCACGGCATCGTCGGCGGCAGCCTGCTGAGCGCGCAGGAGCATGGCCGTGCGGTCGGCGTGCTGGCGGCGGCCCTGGTGAACGGCATGCCGATCTCCGGCCTGTCGGCGGAGCGGCGGCAGTCGGTCATCCGTGCCGCCGACTACCGGCAGATGGAGCGCTACGGGCTCGACACCACGCGGCTGGTGCCGCTCGACCGGCTGATCAACAAGCCCTTTTCCTTCATAGAGACCTACCGCTGGCTGGTGGTGACGGTCGGCGCCGTGCTGCTGCTGCTGTTCGGCATGGTTCTGGTTCTGTCCTTCGCGCTGCGCGAACGGCGGATCGCCGAGGCGGCGCTGCATCTGAGCAACGAGGCGCTCAGCGAGTCGCGCCGGGAGCTGGAGGCCAAGATCGAGGAGCTGACCGCCAGCAAGGAAGCCCTGCGCGTGCGGGAAAGCCGGATGCGGCTGGTGGCGGAGGCATCGCGCGACATCATCTGGACCTGGGACATCGTCAACGACAGCCGCGTCCTGTCAGGCCGCGTCGAGGAGTTGCTGGGCGTGGAAGCCCTCAGCATCGGGACGCGGGCGGCCTGGTTCGACCGCATCCATCCTGAAGACCGTCCGCAGGCGGAGGAAGCGTTGCAGCGCCACCTGTCCGGCGAACTGCCGGAATATCGGGTGGAATACCGCGTCCGCCACCGCGACGGCAGTTACCTGTGGCTGTACGCCACCGGCAAGGCCCTGTTCGATGGTGAGGGGCAGGGGCGGGGACAGCCGACGATCATGGCCGGCTCCTACACCGACATCACCACGCAGAAGCAGCAGCAGGCATGGCTGGACCATCTGGCCCATTTCGATTCCCTGACCGACCTGCCCAACCGGCTGGCCCTGGAACAGCATGTCGACCGGCTGATCGCCGGTAAAAAGGCGTCGGGGAATGCCGGGGCGCTGGCGTTGCTGTTCCTCGACATGGACAATTTCAAGTTCATCAACGACGGATTCGGCCACAAGGCGGGCGACGAGCTGCTGAAGCTGCTGGGCCAGCGCATCCGGAAGGCCGTCGGTGACGGGCTGTTCATCGCGCGTCTGGGCGGCGACGAGTTCGTGGTGGTGGTCGACAGTGGAGAGGCCGGCGACCCGGCGGACGCGGCGCGGCGGCTGGAGCAGGCGCTGGCCATCCCCTTCCCGGTCGAGGGGCAGCATTTCTTCGTCTCCTGCAGCGTCGGCATCGCGCGCTATCCCTGGGATGGCCGCTGTTTCGACGATCTGCTGCAGAATGCCGATACCGCCATGTACCGGGCCAAGGAGAGCGGGCGCGGGCGTATCTGCACCTTCACCGCCGACATGAACCGCAATGTGGTGGAGCGCATGCGGCTGCTCAGCCGTGCCCGGCTGGCCTTCGACCGTCAGGCCTTCACCCTGCATTACCAGCCGCAGGTCGCCACATCCGACGGCCGGGTCCGCGGCTTCGAGGCGCTGATCCGCTGGACCGATTCGGAACTGGGGCCGGTATCGCCCGACCGCTTCATTCCGGTCTGCGAGGATTCGGGCCTGATCGTCCCGCTCGGCCTGTGGGTGCTGGAGACCGCCTGCATCGAGGCGGTCGGGCTGGCCTGCCGCGGGGCGGGCGGCGTGACGATGAGCGTCAACATGTCGGCGGTCCAGTTGGCCCAGCATGACTTCGTGCCGCGGGTCCTGGAGATCCTGTCCCGCACCGGCCTGCCGCCGCACCGGCTGGAGCTGGAGATCACCGAGTCGCAGATGATCGGCTCGCTCGACGCCGCCATCGGCAAGCTGAACGCGCTGCGGCAGGCCGGCATCCACATCGCGCTGGACGATTTCGGCACCGGCTATTCGTCGCTGACCTATCTGCGGACGCTGCCGATCAACACGCTGAAGCTGGACAAGGCCTTCATCGACGACGTCCACCGCCGTCCCGACGCGCGCAGCATGGTGTCGTCCATCTCGCGCATCGCCCATGACCTGAGCCGCAGCGTGGTGGCGGAAGGGGTGGAGGAGGCGGCCCAATGGGAGGCGCTGTCGCTGATGGGCTGCGACCTGATCCAGGGTTACTTCGTCAGCCGCCCGCTGCCGGCCGACCGCATCGACGCCTTCCTGACGGCCTGGGAGGAACGGCGCCCCGGCCTGCCGGTCATCCGCCACGACGTGGTGGTCGGCATGCCCACCGCCGCAGCGACACGGCCATCAGGCACTCGCGAGCCGGTTTGATCGAAGGCGGCCTGATCGGAAGCGGCCTGATCGGAAGCGGTCTGATCGGCTCCGGGACATCGCCCGGCATCAGGCGACGATCTTGCTATCGCGGGAGAGGCAGGGCTCCTGCACCGGTTCGTGAATGGACCAGGATCCCTTTCCCGACTGTTTGGCGCGATACATCGCGGTGTCCGCCTGACGCAGGGAACCGGACAGGTCGCCGCATTCGCCCGCGGACAGCGCGATTCCAATGCTGCATCCGACGCCCACGTTGAGATCGCGAACCTGATTGATGATGCGGGAGGCGACGCTGGTGGCGACCGTCTTGATATCGGGAACATGCCCGGACAGGCAGATGACGAACTCATCGCCGCCGAGCCGGCCAAGCAGATCGCCGTCGCGGATCATCTGGCGCATGATCTCGGCGACCATCGTCAGAACACGATCCCCCTGATGATGGCCGTGCCGGTCGTTCACCGCCTTGAAGCCGTCCAGGTCGATGTAGAGAAAGGCGAGGACCAATCCCTTTTTCCCGGCGTTCCGGTGCATCCCTTCCGCCAGTTCGAGGAACAGTCCACGGGCCGGCAATCCGGTCAGGGGATCGCGCCGGGCCTGATGGAGTTCGGCATCCAGTTGCCGCGCGGCACTTTCCGCTTCGAGCACGCGCATCTGGACGTGGTGCTCCCGGCGGATCATGCGGACGCCCCACAGAAGCACGAGCAGGACGAGGATCGTGGCCAGCGCCACTTCGGCCATGAACCAGAGCGATCGGGTCCGCCACGCGGCGAAGGCCGACGTTCCTTCGATTCCGGTGTAAACGACAAGATTCAGATCCGGGATCAGCCGGTAGGCGGCAAGCCGCTCCTTGCCGTCCAATACGGACCGTGACCAGTAGACACCGACCGGCGAGCGCGGGAGCTGTTCCTGGAAGAGCCGTCCGTTCCGGTTGTTCTTGCCGAGGTGGCTGGCCAAATCCGGACTGCGGGCGACGATCTCACCGTCGGTACGGAAGACCGTGACCGTCGTGTCCAGCCCGAACGACATCAAGGCGTAGAAGTTGACCAGCCATTCGGTTTTCATGCCGGTGCTGGCGATGCCGATGATGTCGCCGGTCCAGTCGCGGATCGGCCGTGAGATGGTGAAGAGGATGCGGTTGTCCATACGGCTGCGCAAGGCCGGGCTGATCACGAAGTCCGCCCCCTGCATCACCATCTGAAAATGCCGGCGGTCCGCGATGTTGAGCGGCCGGTCCATCTGCCGGCCGGTGCCGACGATCGCGTTGCCCTTGGCATCGAACAGCCATAGGGTGTCCCCACCGTCCAGATTTGCGAGAGCATCGCGCAACCGGCGCCAATGGACCGTGTTCCGCACGGCTTCCAGGCTGCCGGCGTCGTCGACCAGGGAGATCGCCTGACGCAAGGCGATGTCGGCACCTTTCGTGGTGTGCAGGACATGGTCCTCGACGACCTTGGCCATATCAGCGGCGAGCGCCTCCATCCGTGCAGCGGTATTTTTCCGGTCCTGCCAGACGATGTGAACCGTCATGACGATGACGACGGCGAGAGCCAGTCCGGCGGCAAGCAGGGCGCTCAGGTGTCGGGACATGGAAACTCCGCTGCAACAGCGAGACGGGAGAGGCCGTTTGTCTTACGCAAGTAGTATACCAAAGCGGAGGGGTGGGATATGCGGGGGCAACCCTGACCGGCTGCTTCCGCCATCGCAAATTGCGTCTCAGAGTCGGAGCGGCGAACCAGAATGCATGGGATGCATGCAATCCGCATGGCCATTCCGGGCGGGATTCTCGAGTCCGGCGGGCAACGCAAAACGCCCCGCAGGCGGGCTGCGGGGCGTTTTCGGAGGCGGGGCTTGTCGGGCCGGAGGGGCCGGGCTCAGTGCCGCGTGCGGGCCGGGGTGATGTAGACGCCGTCCCAATCGACGCCGAACAGGGCGTCGTCGCCGGCCTCTTCCACCAGATCGTCATATTCATGGGCCTCGATCAGGCCGAAGATGGAGGCGGTGCCGGAGGCGTCCAGGTCGCAGGTCACGACATGGCCGCCAACCTCGACCGAGGTGAAGAACACTTCCGGCAATTCCATGCTGTCCAGGTCGGCGGTGACGGCGGCTTCGATCTCGTGGATGGAGCGGGATGACAGCGACACGCGCAGCTTGGCCGCCTGGGAGGCCCAGACGATGCGCTTGACGTGGGCGGGCTCCTTCATCTCCGCCATACCCGGCGCCTCGTCGCCTTGGCCGGCCATCGCGATCATCCGGGAAACCAGGGTCGAGGTGCTGCTGGGTGCGCGCATTGAAGCCTCCGCTCGTTCGATGACGACAGATTTGCGCGCAGGCGGTTAACGGGGTCTTAAGCCGGTACCGGGGCTAAAGCCTTACCACCGCAGGATTAGTCCTATCCGTTCGGTTTTAGGGGGTGGCAAGGGCGGCGGCAACCCCGGCCGCAACCCGCGCGTTGTTGCGGATCAGCGCGATGTTGGCGGTCAGGCTGCGCCCGCCGGTGATGCGCTCCAGCGCCGCCAGCAGGTGGGGGGTGATGTCCTTCCCCTTGATATTGTTGGCTTCCGCGTCGGCCAGCGCCTGGTTGACCGCTGCTTCCATCGCGTCGGCGTCGAGTTCGTCGGCAGCCGGGATCGGGTTGGCGAGCAGCACGCCGCCTTCCAAGCCAAGCTGCCATTTCGCCCGCAGGATATCCGCCACTTCCGTTACGTTGTCACAGCGATGATCGACGGGCAGGCCGCTGCGGCGGCTGTAGAAGGCGGGAAATTCGTCCGTGCCGAAGCCCAGGACCGGCACGCCGCGGGTTTCCAGCACCTCCAGCGTCTTGGGCAGGTCGAGAATCGACTTGGCCCCGGCACAGACCACGCAGACGGACGTGCGGGCCAGTTCGTCGAGGTCGGCGGAGATGTCGAAGCTGATCTCCGCCCCGCGATGGACGCCGCCGATGCCACCGGTGGCGAAGACGGATATTCCGGCCAGCCGCGCCCCGATCATCGTCGCCGCCACCGTGGTGGCGCCCAGGGCACCGGTGGCGATGGCGACGGGCAGGTCGCGGCGGCTCAGCTTGCGCGCGGATGCGCCGGCGGTGGCCAGCCGCTCCAGCGCCTCGTCGTCCAGCCCGATGCGGATGCGGCCGTCCATCACCGCGATGGTGGCGGGGAGGGCGCCCGCGGCCCGCACCTCCGCCTCCAATGCGCGGGCGGTCTCCAGATTCTGCGGATAGGGCATGCCGTGGGAGATCACGGTCGATTCCAGCGCCACCACCGGGCGCCTCGTGGCGAGCGCATCGGCGATCTCGGGGGTGGGCAGCAGGATCGGGTGCATGCGCTGGGTCTCCGCTTGGAACGCCCTATATTAGGACGCATGTCCGCTGCACACCAATCCAATCCTGATCGTCCCCATCCCGACAAATGGATCAAGGTCCTGCCCGAGGGCCTGTATGTCGAGCCGGGGGGCTTCTACATCGACCCGGTGCGCCCGGTGGAGCGCGCGGTCGTCACCCACGGCCATTCCGACCATGCAAGGCCGGGCAACCGCCATGTGCTGGCGACGCCGGGCACGCTCGCCATCATGCGCCAGCGGATGGGCGAGGGGGTGGGGGGAAGCCTGCAGGCGCTGGAGTATGACGAGAGCCTGCGCATCGGCGACGTGGCGGTGCGGCTGGTGCCGGCCGGCCATGTGCTGGGCAGCGCCCAGGTGGTGATGGAGCATGCCGGGTCGCGCGTCGTGGTGTCGGGCGACTACAAGCGCCGCCTGGATCGCACCTGTGCGCCGTTCGAGCCGGTGCCCTGCGATGTCTTCGTGACCGAGGCGACCTTCGGCCTGCCGGTGTTCCGCCACCCGCCCGATCTGGGCGAGGTGCAGAAGTTGCTGCATTCGATGGCACTGTTTCCGGAGCGCAGCCATGTCGTCGGCGTCTATGCGCTCGGCAAATGCCAGCGGCTGATCACGTTGCTGCGGGCGGCGGGCTATGACCGCCCGATCTGGCTGCATGGCGCGCTGGAGCCGTTGTGCCGGCTCTACGGCAGTCTGGGGGTCGAGTTGGGGGAACTGCGGCCGGCGACGGTGGCGGCGAAGGAGGATCTGAAGGGGGCGCTGGTGCTCGCCCCGCCGGCGGCGGTGGCCGACCGCTGGGCGCGGCGGCTGGCCGATCCGGTGGTGGCGATGGCGTCGGGCTGGATGCGGGTGCGCCAGCGTGCCCGCCAGCGCGGGGTGGAACTGCCGCTGGTCATCTCCGACCATGCCGACTGGGACGAGCTGTGCCAAACGCTGGAGGATGTCGGCGCGCCGGAGGTCTGGGTGACCCATGGCCGGGAGGAGGCGCTGGTCCATTACGCCACCAGCCGCGGCATCCGCGCCCGCGCCCTGGCGCTGATCGGTTTCGAGGACGAGGATTCGGAAGGGGTGACGGGTGGGGCTGCGGGAGGAGAGGCGTCGTGAACCGCTTTGCTGCGCTGATCGACGCGCTGGTCTTCATGCCGTCGCGCAACGGCAAGATCCGGTTGCTGGTCGAGCATTTCGCCACCACGCCGGATCCCGACCGCGGCTGGGCGCTGGCGGCGCTGACCGGTGCCTTGACCTTCCGCGAAGCCAAGCCGGCCGCCATCCGCGAACTGGCGGCGACGCGGGTCGATCCGGACCTGCTGGCGCTGTCCTACGATTATGTCGGCGATCTGGCGGAGACGGTGGCGCTGATCTGGCCCGAGCGACCTGAACGCGCGAACAGCCTGCCGCCCAGCCTGAACGAGGTGGTGGAGGGCTTGCAGGCCGCAAAGCGCGGACAGGTGATGGGGCTGGTGGAGGGCTGGCTCGACACGCTCGACTCGTCGGGGCGCTTCGCTCTGCTGAAACTGATCACCGGGGCGTTGCGCATCGGCGTGTCGGCCCGGCTCGCCAAGACGGCGCTGGCGGAGTGGGGCAGGGCGGCGCGGCCGGAGGTGAGTGTCGATGACGTCGAGGAGGTCTGGCACGGGCTGACCGCGCCTTACCCGGAGCTGTTCGCCTGGCTGGAAGGGCGGGTGGAGCGCCCGGCCAGCGGCTCCGGCGCCGGTTTCCGCCCGATGATGCTGTCCCACCCGCTGGAGGAGGAGGACCGCGCGGCACTCGACCCCGCCGCCTATGCCGCGGAATGGAAATGGGACGGCATCCGCGTGCAGCTGGTGGCGCGCGGCGGCGAGCGGCGGCTCTACAGCCGCACCGGCGACGACGTGTCGGGGGCGTTTCCAGATATCGTCGACCATATGAGTTTCGACGCGGTGCTGGACGGCGAGCTGCTGGTGGCGCGTGACGGGGTGGTGGCACCCTTCAACGATTTGCAGCAGCGGCTCAACCGCAAGACGGTGACGGCGCAGATGCTGCGCGACGGGCCGGCCTGGGTGCGGCTCTACGACATCCTGTTCGACGGTGACGAGGATCTGCGCGGCCTGTCCTTCGTCGAGCGGCGCGCCCGGCTGGAGCGTTGGTACGGGGCGGTGCAGCCGCGGCGGATGGATCTGTCGCCGCTGGTGCCCTTCGACCGGTGGGACGAACTGGTGGCGCTGCGCGAGGGCGCGCGGGAGAACGGCATCGAGGGGCTGATGCTGAAGCGGCGCGACAGCGCCTATCTGGCCGGGCGGCCGAAGGGACCGTGGTTCAAGTGGAAGCGCGGGGCGCTGACGCTCGACACCGTGATGATGTACGCCCAGCGCGGCCACGGGAAGCGGTCGAGCTATTATTCCGACTACACCTTCGGCGTCTGGCGCGGCGAGGAGCTGGTGCCGGTCGGCAAGGCCTATTCCGGTTTCACCGACGCCGAGCTGATCGAGCTGGACCGCTGGGTGCGCAACCACACCACCCGCCGCTACGGCCCGGTGCGCGAGGTGGAGGCCGGGCTGGTGCTGGAGGTCGCCTTCGACAGCGTGCACCCGTCCAACCGGCACAAGAGCGGGCTCGCCATGCGCTTCCCCCGCATCCACCGCATCCGCTGGGACAAGCCGGCGCACGAGGCCGACCGGCTGGAGACGCTGGCGGCGATGGTGGTGGGATAGGGCGTGGACTCTACCGCAGCGGGGCGGTCACCACGTCGACGGAGGTCTCCGCCACGGTGCCGGCCACGTCCACGGCGGTGCCGGCGATGCTGGCGGCCCCGCTGGCCACGCCGGCGACGGCGCCACAGCCGCTCAGCGCCCCGCCCAGCAGCAACAGGGCGGCGAGCGGGAGAAGGCGGCGCGGGGTGAGGCGGCGGGACATGGCGTCCTCCAGAAAAACCTAAGACGGAAACGGTCTCGGCGGAGATTGCAGCATGCAATTCCGACCGAAACGTTAATGCGGGCATTTGGCACAACGGCGGTGAATCCCGTCATCATGCGTTGCGGCTTGCCCCGGAGGCTTTCGTCAATGCTGAGTATGACAAGTAATTAATGGCTGTGTAATACCTTGATGTAGGTTTTCACAAGAATGCGGATGGGTTACAAGAAATAAGCATGGCTGGCATGAGGGATTCTCTGTTTTGTAGAGGCGTTTCTGCATGGCCGCAGCCAACTTCCCTCCCATATCTGGTTTGCCGATTGAGGAAAACGTCTGCGATCGATTGACTGGCTGGGGAAGACTGGGATGCGCGACGGGTCCTTTGCCGATCTTGTTACCCCCTATGACCGGGTGGCCCTCGTCCTTCAGGGCGGCGGGGCGCTCGGCGCCTATCAGGCGGGCGTCGTCGAGGGGCTGTTCCAGCACGACATCCACCCGACCTGGGTGGCCGGCGTGTCGATCGGCGCCATCAACGCGGCGCTGATCGCCGGCAACCCGCCGGAACTGCGCTGCGCCGCGCTGTCGGAGTTCTGGAGCCGCGTCGCCCCGCCATCGCCCTGGGAGGGCGCGGAGGCGCTGTGGCGGCGGCTGGATCCCGACGGCCCGTCGATCGCCGTCCTCAACCAGTGGAGCGCGTGGCGGACGGCGCTGTCCGGCCAGCCCGGCTTCTTCCGGCCGCGGGCGGCGGTGGAATGGGCGGCGGCCGGCCCCTTCGCCGGACCGACCAGTTTCTACGACACCGCACCGCTGAAGAAGACGCTGGAGGATCTGATCGATTTCGACCGCATCAACCGCGGCGACATCCGGCTGTCGCTGGGAGCGGTCGATGTGCGGACCGGCAACTCCATCTATTTCGACACCGAGACCCACCGGATCGGGCCGGAGCATGTGATGGCCAGCGGCGCCCTGCCGCCCGGCTTCGCCCCCGTCGAGATCGACGGCGAGTTCTATTGGGACGGCGGGCTGGTCTCCAACACGCCGCTCGACCATGTGCTGGAGGATCAGCCGCGCCGCGACACGCTGGTCTTCCAGGTCGATCTGTGGAGTGCCACCGGACAGGTGCCGCGCGGCATGTCGGAGGTGCTGGAGCGGCAGAAGGACATCACCTATTCCAGCCGCACCCGCTTCAACACCGACAAGGTCACCTACGAGCAGACCCTGCGCAACCAGCTGGTCACGCTGCTCGACCGGCTGCCCGAGGAGCTTCGCGACACGCCGGAGGCCAGGGCGCTGCGCCGCGCCGCCTGCGGGGCGGCGGTCAACATCATCCACCTGATCTACCGCCGCAAAAGCTACGAGCGCGACAGCAAGGACTACGAATTCTCCAACGCCGGCATGCGGGAGCATTGGGAGAGCGGCCTTGCCGACACCCTCGCCACGCTTGCCCACCCGGAATGGCTGGCGATGCCGTCACGACTGGACGGCCCCGTCACGCACGACGTGCTGCGCGACGACGGCAAGCCATCCTGACGGCTGGCCTGATAGGCAACCTGAGCCGGCCATCACCGAAAAGATCCAACCGTAACCGACATCTCGATCGAGAAGGAGCGGACCCATGCGCTTGCAGGACAAAGTCGCCGTCATCACCGGGGCGGCCAGCGGAATCGGGCTGGAGATCGCGCGGACCTTCGCCCGCGAGGGCGCGAAGATCGTCATCGCCGACCTGAACCAGGCCGGTGCCGACGCGGCGGCGGCCAGCCTCGACCCCACGGGGGAACGGGCGTTGGGCGTCGCCATGAACGTGACCGACGAGGCCCAGGTCGAAGCCGGCATGGCCCGCGCCGTCGCCGCCTTCGGCCGCATCGACATCCTGGTCAGCAATGCCGGCATCCAGACCGTGGCGCCGGTCGAGCAGTTCGAGTTCGCCAAGTGGAAGCAGCTTCTGTCCATCCATCTGGACGGCGCCTTCCTGACCACGCGCGCCGCCCTGCGGACGATGTACGAGCAGGGCAGCGGCAGCATCATCTATATGGGCTCGGTCCACTCCAAGGAGGCGTCGGCGCTGAAGGCGCCCTACGTCACCGCCAAGCATGGGCTGATCGGTCTCGCCAAGGTGGTCGCCAAGGAAGGGGCGGCGCATGGCGTGCGCGCCAACGTGATCTGCCCCGGCTTCGTCCGCACCCCGCTGGTCGAAAAGCAGATCCCGGAGCAGGCCAGGGAGCTTGGCATTTCGGAAGAGGATGTGGTGAAGAAAGTGATGCTGAAGGAGACGGTCGACGGCGAGTTCACGACGGTCGAGGACGTTGCCGAGGCCGCCCTGTTCTTCGCGTCGTTCGGGTCCAACGCGCTGACCGGCCAGTCGCTGGTCGTCAGCCACGGCTGGTTCATGCAATAGGCCCCAGACGGCAGCCGGAACGAAAAAGGCGTCGGGTCATCGGCCCGACGCCTTTTTCGTTTCATATCTGCCGAACGGACGCGTTCTTTCGTCCGCTCAGAACTCCTTCCAGTCGTCGTCGTCGCTGGAGCTGTGCTTCAGAACCGGGACTGTGGTGCTGCGGGCAGGGGAGTCGGTGCGGGCGGCCGGCTTGGCCGTGGCGCCCGGATGGGCGGTGCCGTTGCCACGGGCGGCGGGCTTCGCAGCCGGCTTGGCGGCGGGGCGGGTGGGAGCCGGCGCGCGACGGGTGGTGGCGACCGCTGGAGCGGCGTGCACATGGACGGCTGCGCGCGGCGCCGGGGCATAGCCGAAGCCGGTAGCGCCGAAGCCGGCGGCCTGATCGAATTTGAAGAAGCCGACCAGCGACTTCAGGTCGGTGGCCTGACCGCTCATCGCCTGGGCGGCGGCGGTGGTCTCCTCCACCAGGGCGGCGTTCTTCTGGGTCATCTCGTCCATGTTGGCAACGGTCGAGTTGATCTCGTCCAGCGCCGTCGCCTGTTCGGCCGAGGCGGACGCCATCTCGGCGATCAGGGTCGCCACCTGCTGCACGCCGGAGACGATGCCTTGCAGGGCGTCGCCGGCCTTGCTGACCAGATCGACGCCGTCCTTCACCTGGGCGTCGCTGTCCAGGATCAGGCCCTTGATCTCCTTCGACGCCTGGGCGGAGCGCTGGGCGAGCTGCCGCACCTCCTGCGCCACGACGGCGAAGCCGCGCCCGGCATCGCCGGCCCGCGCCGCCTCGACCGCCGCGTTCAGCGCCAAGAGGTTGGTCTGGAAGGCGATCTCGTCGATCACGCCGATGATGTCGGTGATCTTGCGGCTGGATTCCTCGATCCGGCGCATCGCCTCGATGGCCGAACCGGCGACGCCGCCGCCGGATTCGGCGGAACCGCGGGCCTGGGCCGCCATCACGTTGGCGCGTTGGGCGTTCTCGGCGTTGGAGCGCACGGTCGCCCCCAGCTCTTCCATGCTGGCCGCGGTCTCCTCCAGCGAGGAGGCCTGCTGCTCGGTACGGTCGGCGAGGTCGGAGGAGCCGAGAGACACCTCGGCGGCGGCGGCGGCGATGGTCTCGGCCGCCTGGGTGATCTGGCCGACGATCTCCGCCAGCCGGGTGGAGGTGGCGTTGACGTCGGTCTTCACCTGCTCGAAGGCGCCCTGGTAGTCGCGGGTGACGCGGCGGTTCAGGTCGCCCTGGGCCAGTGCGCTCAGCACCTCGCCCAGATCGGCGATCACCGCCTCCACCGTGTCGGTCAGGCGGTTGATGCCCTCCGACATCGTCTTGTAGAAGCCATCCTTGCCGGCCAGGTCGATGCGGCGATCCAGGTCGCCCTTCGACACGGCGTCGATCAGGCCGGCGATCTCCTCGCCGATGGCCTGTTCGCGGACGCGCTGGGCCTCGGCGGCGCGGCGTTCGGCCTCCAGCCGTTCACGTTCCGCCTCGTCCATGCGCTTCTTCTCGACGGCGTTCTCCTTGAACACCAGCACGGCCTTGGCCATGCTGCCGATCTCGTCGCGGTTCTGAAGCGCCGGCACGTCGACCGTGAGGTTGCCGGCGGCCAGCTCCGTCATCGTGCCGGTCATCTGCACCACCGGGCGGACGATCGAGCGCGCGGTCACCAGCGCCACCAGGATGCCGATCGCCAGCGCGCCCACCGCCATGCCGATCAGCAGGGTGGAGGTGCTTTCCATGTCATTCTGTGCGCCGGTCAGAACCGTCTTGCGGGCGTCGGTCTGCGACACGACGGTCTTGTCGACCAACTCGCCGAACTCGTCCGCTTCCTTGGCCATGGTACCGAAGGCCAGGGCCTGGGCGTCGTTGACCGCCGTGACCACGCGGTTGAAGTTCTCCAGGTAGCGGCCGGCGATCTGCACCGCCTCCTCCGCGGCGCGCTTCTGCGCCGGGTCGGTCAGGCGGCCGGCCAGAATGCCGGCGGCCTTGATGAAGCCGTCCATCCGGCTGCGCACCTCGTCCGCCGTCTTCGCCGACGGCTCCGTCAGGAAACGCTGGGCGCTCAGGCGGGCGAGGATCAGCGTTTCCAGAGCCTGACCAGCGTAAGCGGCGGACTCGAAGTCACCGGCGGCAATGCCGCCGGTGGCGATCTGGCTCAGCCCCTCGCGGGCCTTCAGGCCCGACGGCATCAGGTCTTCGAACACCAGCCGGTCGCGCTGTTCGCGCAGCTTCACCAATTGGGCGAAGTTGGAGGCGTAGCCGTCCATCTTCTGGATCATGCGGTCGACGAGAGCGCGGCGTCCGGGGTCCAGAGTGGACTCGCGGACGGTGTGCAGCATCTCGCCCAGCTTCTTCTGCTGCGCCTGGATCGGCGCGATCAGGGTACTGGTGCCGGAGAAGGAATAGTTGACCACGTTGCGCCGCATGTCGGCGACCGCGCTGTCGATTTCGGATACCCGCATCGAGTTGTCGGAGATCAACGCATAGCGGTTGAAGCCGTCCTCCACCGTCGAGAGCGACCGGACGCCCAGCGCGGCCACCGAAACGAGGAGGGCAAGGATCAGAAGGAAACCCACCTGGATGCGGGTGCCCACCTTGAAGCGGCCGGCGAAACTGGCGTTCTGCATGGTCAACTGCCTTGGTCTGCGGTGCGGGTCGAACGCGATACGCCCGGCAGGGTAGAGGAAAGTGGTTTCCAGTCCGTTGCCATGGCGCAGGGAAATGCGCGGAAAGCGCCCCTGGGTCGCGGCAAAATCGTGTCAAAGCCGGGATGCGGGGCTTTGACGACGCCGCAGCGGTCCCTAGGTTAGGTCGCCTGTACAGCATTTCGGGCGACAGCCCTTCGCGGGCTGGTTTCCCCCAGACTCGCGGCAATCACCGTAAAGGCCACTGAAGACTCCATGCGCCGCAGCCTTCCCTCCACCTCCGACACCAGCGCCTTCATCCGCCCGTCCGGCGATCTGCGCGCCGCGGTCCGCTCGCTGGGCCCCTACATCTGGCCCCGCGATTCCGTGGAGACGCGGGTGCGGGTGGTGCTGGCGATGCTGCTGCTGGTCGGCGCCAAGGTCGCCAACGTCTATGTGCCGATCTTCTACAAGCATGCGGTGGACGCGCTGACGCCGGCTTCCGCCGGCGGCAGTGTCGGGCCGGGGGCGGCGGTGACCATCCCCCTGGGACTGATCGTCGCATACGGGCTTGCCCGCGTGACCTCGCTGGTCTTCGCCGAGCTGCGCGATGCCGTCTTCGCCACCGTGGCGCAGCGGACCATCCGCAGGGTGGCGCTGTCGGTGTTCCGGCACCTGCACGCGCTGTCGCTGCGCTTCCATCTGGAGCGTCAGACCGGCGGCCTGACCCGCTCGCTGGAACGCGGCACCCGCGCCATCGAGTCGCTGCTGCGCTACACGCTGTTCTCCATCGTGCCGACGCTGGTGGAGATCGCGCTGGTCTGCGCCATCCTGTGGAAGCTGTTCAGCGTCTGGTTCGCGCTGGCGACCTTCGTCACGGTGATGGGCTATATCCTCTACACCTTCTTCGTGTCGGAATGGCGCATCAAGTTCCGCCGCCAGATGAACGACACCGACAGCAAGGCCAACACCAAGGCGATCGACAGCCTGCTGAATTACGAGACGGTCAAGTATTTCGGCAACGAGGAACATGAGGCCCGCCGTTACGACGGCGCCCTACAGAGCTACGAGAAGGCGGCGGTGCGCAGTCAGCAGAGCCTGTCGCTGCTGAATGTCGGGCAGTCGGCGATCATCTCGCTGGGGCTGGCGGTGGTGATGGGCATGGCGGCCAAGGGCATCGTCGACGGCAGCATGTCGCTGGGCGACTTCGTCCTGGTGAATACCTATCTGTTGCAGCTCTACCAGCCGCTGAACTTCTTCGGTGTCGTCTATCGCGAGATCAAGCAGTCGCTGATCGACATCGAATCGATGGTAATCCTGCTGGCGGTCGACCGCGAGGTGGCCGACGGTCCCGCTGCCCGGCCGCTGGCGGTCGAGGGGGCGGAGCTGCGCTTCGAGGGGGTGGAGTTCGGTTATGACGCGCGCCGGCCGATCCTGAAGGATGTCAGCTTCACCGTGCCGGCCGGCAAGACGGTCGCCATCGTCGGTCCGTCGGGGGCCGGCAAGTCCACCATCAGCCGGCTGCTGTTCCGCTTCTACGACGTCAATGGCGGGCGGGTGCTGATCGACGGGCAGGACATCCGTGAGGTCACCCAGGCGTCGCTGCGCGCCTCCATCGGCATCGTCCCGCAGGACACCGTGCTGTTCAACGACACCGTCTTCTACAACATCGCCTATGGCCGGCCCGGCGCCAGCCCGGCGGAGGTGGAGCGGGCGGCCCGGCTGGCCCACATCCACGACTTCATCATGGCGCTGCCCGACGGCTACCAGACCACGGTGGGCGAGCGCGGGCTGAAGCTGTCGGGTGGCGAGAAGCAGCGCGTCGCCATCGCCCGCACCATCCTGAAGGACCCGGCGATCCTGCTGTTCGACGAGGCGACCAGCGCGCTCGACACCCATACCGAGCGGGAAATCCAGGCCAACCTGCGTGAGGTCAGCCGCGGCCGCACCACGCTGGTGATCGCCCACCGGCTGTCCACCGTCATCGACGCCGACGAGATCCTGGTGCTGGAGGCCGGCCGGGTGATCGAACGCGGCCGCCATGCCGACCTGCTCGCCGCCCGCGGCGCCTATGCCGCCCTGTGGGCGCGGCAGCAGGAGACGAGCCAGGGATCGGTTGGGGCGTCGACCGGGGGGCCGGCGCCGCTGCCCGGCGTGCTGGCGCCGACCTGAGCCGGAACCGGGGAGCAGGCATCATGGGACCGGCAAGGCAGGCGCTGCGTGCCGCGACGCGGGAGAGCCACGACCGTCTGGACAAGGCCGCGGTGTTGCAGCCGCTGGTCCGGCCGGATATCACGCAGCCGCAATATGCCCGCGCGCTGGCCGTGCTCTACGGCTTCAACGCGCCGGTGGAGCGGGAGCTTGGGGAGGATGCCGCGCGGCTGGACCTGCTGCGCGACGATCTGCGGGTGCTCGGCGCCGATCCGGACGCGCTGCCGGAGATGGAGGGGCTGCCGCCGCTGGACAGCGCGCCGGCCCGGCTGGCGGCGCGCTATGTGCTGGACGGCTCGGCCCATGGCGGGCGGGCGATGCTGCCGGGGATCACCCGGGCGCTGGGATACGATGCCCGGCGCGGCGCGCGCTTCCTGGCGTCGGACGGGCTGGACATGGCGGGGGCCTGGAAGGCGCTGATGGTCCGGCTGGAGCGGGAGCTTGCCGATCCCGCGGCGCTCGCCGCCGCCTGCGCCACTGCCGCCGGGCTGTTCGCGGCGCTGGAGCGGTGGACGGCGGAACAGCGGGCTTGAAACTGGCGCCCGTCGGCTTCCCTTGCTAGGGTGCCGGACCATTCTCATCCGGGTTCTGGAGACCGCCTTCCCATGACCGCGCCAGCCTCGCGCATCTATTGCTCCGTCGACACCACCGAGATCGAGTCCGCCCGCCGCATCGCCGGGCAGGTGGCCGGGGCCGTCGGCGGCATCAAGCTGGGGCTGGAGTTCTTCATCGCCCAGGGGCCGGCCGGCGTCCGCGCCGTGGTGGGGGAGGACGGCCCGCCGCTGTTCCTCGACCTGAAGCTGCACGACATCCCCAACACGGTGGCCGGCGGCGTGCGTGCGGCGCTGCCGCTGAAGCCGGCCTTCATGACCATCCACAGCGCCGGCGGGCCGGCGATGATGCGGGCGGCGGCGGAGACGGCTGCCACCGCCGGCGCCGGCCGGCCGAAGATCCTGGCCGTCACCGTGCTGACCAGCCTGGACGAGGGCGATCTGGGTGCCGTCGGGCAGTCGGTGCCGGTGGCCGATCAGGTGGTGCGGCTAGCGAAGCTGGCCAAGGCGTCGGGGGTGGACGGGGTCGTCTGCTCGCCGGCCGAGGTGGCGCTGGTGCGCGCGGCCTGCGGCCCCGACTTCATCCTGATGGTGCCCGGCATCCGCCCGGCCTGGGCCGCCACCAACGACCAGAAGCGCTTCATGACTCCGGCGGAGGCGCTGGCCGCCGGTGCCGACCATCTGGTCATCGGCCGTCCGATCACCGCCGATGCCGACCCGGCCGCCGCCGCCCGCCGCATCGTCGCGGAGATCGAGGCCAGTTCCGGAGGGACCGCATGACCGTCGCCGCCAAGATCTGCGGGCTGAGCGAGCCCGAAAGTCTGCGCGCCGCCGTCGCCGGCGGGGCGCGCTATGTCGGCTTCGTCTTCTATCCGCGCAGCCCGCGCGCCATCGCCCCGCCGATGGCGGCGGAACTGGCGCGGCTGTTGCCGACCGGCGTGCGCTCCGTCGGGTTGTTCGTCGATCCCGACGACGAGTTCCTGGAGCATGTCACCGGGCAGGTGCCGCTCGACCTGATCCAGTTGCACGGTTCCGAGACGCCGCGCCGCATCGCCGAGATCAAGGCCCGCTACGCCCTGCCGGTGATGAAGGCGGTGAAGATCGGCGGGCCGGAGGACCTGACCGCGGCACTGGAGGCGGCGGAGGTCGCCGACCGGCTGCTGTTCGACGCCAAGCCGCCGGCCAAGGTGTCGGCGCTGCCCGGCGGCAACGGCATCGCCTTCGACTGGACCATCCTGGCCGGCCGCCGCTGGCCGCGGCCCTGGATGCTGTCGGGCGGGCTGACGGTGGAGAATGTCGCGGAGGCCGTGCGGGTCACCGGCGCCGCCGAGGTCGACGTGTCATCCGGCGTGGAGGACCGCCCCGGCCACAAGGACCCGGCATTGGTCCGTGCCTTCCTGTCGGCGGTGGCGGCGCTGTAAAGGCGATCCGGCAAGATAGCGCCCTGTTTTAGACGAATGCTTCGGCTTATCTTGATCGCATGGCGGGACTCTGCGCCGTCGGGTAGGATGCGCCCATGAGCGATTCGACCACTCCGTCCACAACCGAGGCGCTTGGCGCCGTGCTCGACGAGCATCTGCGCTGGATCGGCCAGTGGCAGCGCGCCGTTTTCTACCGCGATGGCCGCGGCGGGGAGCGGTCGTCGGCCCCGGCTTCCTTCGAGGCCTGGTGCCAAGCGGCCCGCCGCGACGACCTGCTGCAACAGCCGGCGGTGCAGAAGCTGGCCAACCTGCACGAGCAGATGCACCGGCAGGCCCGGCTGATCCTGCTGAAGGCGTCCGGCGGCGAGCTGCCGACCGAGACCGAGTATGAGGGGGTGATCGGCCGCTTCGAGGAGTTCATGCTGCATCTGCGGCGGATGGAGCGCGCCTTCGCCGCCGCCGCCTCCGGTCTGGACCCGCTGACCGGCCTGCGCACCCGGCGCGGCATGGGCGAGGCGCTGGAGCGGGAGCACAACCGCTATCGCCGCACCGGCCAACCCTTCTGCGTCGCGCTGTGCGACATCGACAAGTTCAAGGGCATCAACGACAGCTACGGCCACGACATCGGCGACCGGGTGCTGGCCGCCACCGCCGCCGTCATCAGCCGCGGCGTCCGCAGCTTCGACGAGGCCTTCCGCATGGGCGGCGAGGAGTTCCTGGTCTGCCTGAAGGAAACCGGGCTGGACGAGGGCTATGCGGTGATCGAGCGGCTGCGCGTCGACCTGATGCGTTCGCCGGTGATGCTGCCCGACGGCCGGGTGGTCCCCGTCACCGCCTCCTTCGGGCTGGTGGAGGCGGTGGCCGACCTGACCGTCGACGATCTGGTGGTCTGCGCCGACCGCGCGCTCTATCAGGCCAAGAACTCCGGCCGCAACCGCGTGATCCGCTACGGCATCGACCGGCCGGAACAGAAGCCGGTGACGGTGAAGGCGGGACGAGGATAGGCCCGAAGATCACGCCTACGCTGCTGGCCGCCGCGCCGGCGGGATGAGCGGCGCGAAGATTCATCGCTCCTCATCGCCAGGGTGCTCGGACAGCGCAGCCCGCTACGATCACGGCGCTCGCATTTCTCAGGCGTCCACATCCTGACCACCGTCCTAGAGGCGACTTTTAGTCACAACCATTTCATCTGATTCAAAGTCTTCTTGGACAGGCCCCTCGCATCGCCAATCGCCTATTTCGCCGGCACTAAAGACGGGTCCCAAGGCGCTGCAGGCCGGAAAATTGGAATAATTACAGAAATCAGTCGGGACATAATCTTAACCAACCCCAAAAATAAGCTTTCCTTAGCGGGCAGTGGTTTGCCATTTTTAATAGAATTCTGTTCTTATGCAACGAATATTTATTGTGGTAATTCGAGAATCGCTGGACAACAATTTAAGTAATACTAATATAAATAAACAAAACATAATGACTGCATTAATTATTTTTCTTAGACAGAGGATAAATATTTAAAACGCGCATATTTGTCACATTTAGTTCCAAAATAATAATGTGGGCGTCTTCGTTTATTCTATGAAATACACAGAATTTGCCAAATTTTTAATTCAATAATTGAGAAACCTTAAAAGCAAGCGCGTCATTTCGGTGCATTTTTTGCGTGTTTCATCTTAGTCACAAAATAGGGTGCACGCTATCATTCAAAAAAAGACCCATCGGTCTTAACGCTCATGCTGTGCTTGCAAGGTGAAACGCCCATGCTGCCGTCGCTGTCGCCCCTGGAGTCGATCCGCCAGAGCTTGATGTCGGGCGGACGTCTTCCCGCCATGGTTGCAGCACCCATTGCGCTCGGCGTGTCGTTGGCCGGCAGCGCCGCGTCGGCGGAAACACTGTCTACGGTCCAGAACCAGACCTTCTACCCGACTGGAAGCAGCATCCTCATCACCAGCACCGGCGGCGTGGTCGACAGTGGCACCGGCAACCAGAACACCGATCTGACCACCGGCGTGTGGGTCAATGCGGCCGGTGGCTGGACCCTGACCAACCAGGGCACGATCAGGATTTCGATCGACACGAACTTCTATCAGGCCGATGGCATCTACGGTCAGACTTACGGCACCGTCATCAATTCCGGACTGGTCGACGTTCAGAAGACCTACGATGGCATCCTGTTCGCCAATTCGTCGCCGTCGTTGAGGTCGGTCGTCGAGAACACCGGGACGATCATCGGCAACTGGGCCGGCATCGAATCCGCCCATGCGCTCAGCCTCACGAACGGGTCGCCGTCCAACGGAACGGCGCTGATCAAGAACGTTCGAGCGGCGACGGCTTCCATGCAGACGGATTACGCGGCGGTTATGGTCGCCGGGCTGACCACGGCCTCTTTCGTCACCAACTATGGCACGATCATCGGGACCACTGACGCGCTGTCCGTCACCGGTGTCTCGACCATCGTCAATTATGGGACGATCGCCGCCGGAAACGGCTACAGCGCGATCAAGACGTTCGCGAGCGGGGCCGGCAGCCTCATCAACCTGAAGGATGGCAGCGTCGTGGTCGGCGGCATCCAGGCCGCGGGAGCCAACCAGGTCCTGCGGCTGGAAGGCAGCGGCAGTCTGTCCGGATCGGTGTCCGGCCTGACCACCCTTACCATGAACGGAACCGACTGGACGCTGGGCGGCGTGAGTGCGGCCACCACCACGAACCTCCTGGCCGGCACGCTGCGCGTCAACGGCTCGCTCACCACCGGGCTGCAGCTCAGCAGCGGCACGACGCTCACCGGCACGGGAACGGTCGTCGGGAACCTGACCACCCCGTCCGGTACCACCCTGTCGCCCGGCGGCTCCAGTACGCCCGGCACCCTGACGGTCACCGGCAACTACACGCAGGACAGCGGCAGCACCCTGGCGATCCGGACGACCTCCTCCACCGCCAGCAAGCTGGCCGTCACCGGCACCGCCACCATGGGCGGCGCGCTGTCCGTCACTTCGACCGGCAGCGGGTACGGCTCCAGCACGACCTACACCATCCTGACCACGACGGGTGCCCTGTCCGGCGCCTTCACCTCCGTCACCAACAGCGACGCGACGCTGACCCCGACGGCCACCTTCGACACGGCGAACAAGGAGATCAAGCTCACCCTGACCAAGGTGACGTCCCCGCCGCCCCCTCCTCCCCCTCCACCTCCTCCCCCGCCGCCGCCGATCACCTCGGATCCGACACCGACACCGACGCCCACTCCCGATCCCACCCCAACGCCTACCCCCACCCCCGATCCCACCCCGACGTCTCCGCCACCTCCCCCGCCGCCCACCTCTCCGACGACCGGCGTCATCGACACCAGCCGCCCGAGCTTCACCGGCAGCGACAGCGCGGTCCAGGGCAGCACGGTCACCTTCGACGGCGGTACGCTGCGCTCGACCACGCCGCTGACGATCGGCCAGTCGGTCACGGTGACCGGTATGGGCGGCACCATCACGCCGGACGGCGGCACCGTCACGCTCGCGGGTGCCGTCGGTGGCCCGGGCGCGCTGATGGCGTCCGGCCCCGGCGCGCTGGTCGTCTCCGGCCAGTTGGCCAACGCGGGCGGCCTGTCCGTCGCCAACGGCGCGGTCCTGACCGTCGGGAAGGGCGGCGTGGTTGCCGGCGGCACGCTGGCCGTGAACAATGGCGGCAGTGCCACGGTCGGTGGAATTGTCGCGGTTCCGGTGACGGTCGCCCCCAACAGCAGCGTCACCGTGGTCGAAGGCGGTGGCGTTGGCGGAACGCTGACGGTCGCAGGTGGAACCCTGACCGTGGCCGCCAACGGCGCCGTCAACGGCGCGCTCACCGTGACCTCCGGCGGCAACGCCACCCTGGCCGGTGCCGTTATGGCGCCGGTCACGGTCGGCACGGGCACCGTCACCGTGGCCGCCACCGGCAGCACCGGCACGGTCACCGTGGGAAGCGGCGGGTCGGTGTCCGTCAATGGCGTGATCGCCGGCTCCCTCACTACCAGTGCCGGCTCGACCTTCAGCGGCGGCGGCACGGTCCTTGGCCCGGCAACGCTGTCCGGCACCCTGTCGCCGGGCAATTCGCCCGGCGTGCTGACCTTCCAGTCGGCGGTGACGCTGACCGGCACCAGCGTGCTGCGCGCCGAGATCGACGGCCCGGCCGCCGGCTTCGGCGCCGGTCAGCACGACCAGGTCCGGGTGCAGGGGGCGTCCTTCACTGTCGCCGGCACGCTGACCCCCGTGCTGCGCGGCATCAGCGGCGACGCGACCAACAGCTACACCGCGACGCTGGGGCAGAGCTTCACCATCGTCCAGGCGGACGGCGGCGTGTCCGGCAGTTTCGCCGCCGTGACGCAGCCGGAGGCGGGGCTGGAGGCCGGCACCCGCTTCGACACGCTGTACGACGCCACCACCGTCCGGCTGGTGGTCACCCCGACCAGCTACGCGGTCCGTGGCGGCACGCCCAACCAGCAGGCTGCCGGCGCGGCGGTGGACGCGCTGCGCCCCACCGCCGGAGCACGGCTGGAAGGCATCGCCGCCCCGCTGTTCGGCGGCCTCTACGGCCTGCCGGGGCACGGTATCGCCGGGGCGCTCGACCAACTCTCCGGCAAGCTGCACGCCGACACGCTCGCCGCCGACCGCACCAGCCGCCGGCTGTTCGGCAGCGCGGTGGAGAGCCGCCTGTCGGTGCTGCGCGGCGGCGAGGCGACGTCGTCCGGCGTCCGGCTGGCCGGCGGCAGCAACGGCACGCGCGCCATCGGCGAGACCGGGGGGACCGGCGGCGGAATCCGCGGTCCGGGCGGCGCGTGGGGCCAGCCGCTGGCGGGCCATGTCCGGACCGGTTCGGACGGCAACGCCGCCGGCACCACCGGGCGGATCGGCGGTTTCCTGCTGGGCGTGGACCGCAGCTACGAGATTGGCGTGAGCGGCGGCGTGGCGCTCGGCTATCTGCGCAACCGCGTCACCTCCCGCGACGGGCTGGGCAAGGCCGAGGTGGACAGCTACCAAGCGACGCTCTACGGCTCCTGGAATCTGCGCGGCGTGGCGGACAGCCCCTATGTGGAAGGCGCCATCGGCTACGGCTACGCCCACCACGACACGTCACGTGCCGTCGCCTTCGGCGGGCTGGCGCAGGGCGCCAGCGCAACGGCGGACGGCCATGATTTTTCCGTCGAGATCGCCGCCGGGCACCGCATGGCCTTCGCCGGGTCGGACAGCGTCTGGATCGAGCCGCGGGCAGGCCTGCGCCTGGACCGCATCACCCGCGAGGCCTTCCGGGAGTCGGGCGGCGGCGTGGCGCTGGATGTCGAGGCGGCGGGCTGGACCAGCCTGCGCAGCGCGGTCGGCATGCGCGCCGGTACCGGTTTGACGGTCGGCGGCTGGCACCTGTCGCCGACCGCCCAACTGGCGTGGCAGCATGACTTCGCCGATACGACGGCGACCACCACCAACCGGCTGGGCGGGGTGGCCTTCGCTGCCGATGCCAGCAGGCCGGGCCGCGATGCCCTGGTGATCGGTGCCGGGCTGGGTGTGGCCCTGAACGACCGGGTGAGCGCCGCCATCGACGTCCAGGACTCGATCCGCACCCGCGAGAACAGCCTGTCGGCGACCGCCAGCCTGAAGTGGAAGCTGTGAGCGGCATGGCGGCGGTACGCGGGATCGCCATCAGGGGGACGCTGGCCGCGCTTTCCCTCATTGCGGGCGCGGCGTCCGCGGTGGCGGCGGAACCGGGCAAGGTCTTCGGCGACTGGCAGACCGAATGCGAGACGCCCGCCGACGGGAAGGCGCGCTGCTTCCTGTCGCAGACACGCGTGATGGAAAACAAGGAGTCGAAGCAGGCGACCCGCATCCTCAAGGTGTCGGTGGGCTATTTCACCCCGGACGGCAAGGGGGTGATGGTCGTGATCCTGCCGCTGGGCGTCGATCTGCGCGCCGGGGCGGCGCTGACCATCGACGACGGCAAGCCGCTGCCCCTCTCCTACCAGCAATGCCTTCAGGATGGTTGCCTCGCCAACGCCCCGATGGACGAGGCGGCCATGAACGCGCTGCGCCGGTCCAAGGGGGCGCAGGTTGCCGTCCGTCCCTATGGCGGTGCGCAGACCCTGGCCTTTCCGATCTCGACAAAGGGGATCACCGACGGGCTGGCCGCCCTGAAGCCCTGAGCGTGCCGCCGGTCACCGCCGCGACGGCGCCGCGGACGGCCTCGTCCCAGCACCCGGGCGCCGGCTGCCGGTGCAGGGTGACGGTGGGATACCAGGGCGTGCCGCCACGGCCCAGCAGCCAGCGCCAGTCCGGCGCGTGGGGCAGCAGGACCGCGGTCGGACGTCCCATCGCCCCGGCCAGATGGGCGATCGCCGTGTCGACGCAGACCATATGGTCGAGCTGCGCCAGCACCGCCATGGTGTCGGCGAAGCTCTCCAGCTCCGGTCCCAGATTGACCAACGGCGCCGCTCCATAGACCTGGGCCGCCTCGGCCTGCGCCGGCCCCTTCTGGAGCGACACCAGAACCGTCTTCTCCAGCGCGAAGAAGGGCGACAGCCGCGTGAGTGGCATGGAGCGGTTGCGGTCGTTCCCATGGGTCGGACGTCCGGCCCAGACCAGCCCGACGCGGCGGTAGCCGCGGGGCAGCAGCCCGTCCAGACGCCCCTTCCAGTGCTCCACGCGCTCCGGCTCGGCCAGCAGATAGGGGATCGGGGCCGGGATCGTCCCGAGCACCGTGCCCGACAGCCCCGGCAGGCTGGACAGCGTGGCCCAGGCGTCGAACGGCGGCGCCTCCTCCCAGGCGGTGAAGACCCGGTGCCCGCCGGGAAGAGAGCGGATCACCGGCAGCATCTCCGGGCTGCAGGCGACCGCCAGACCGGAGCAGAGCGCTGCCGCCATCGGCAGGTAGCGCGCGAACTGGATGCTGTCGCCGAAGCCCTGATCGGCGACCAGCAGAAGGGTGCTGCCGGGCATGGGGCGCCCGTCCCAGGGCTTTGCGGCGGGCCCGCATCGCTTTCGGATCGCGGGCGGAACCGGCGGCGGCACACCGGGAAGGCGCCAACGCCATTCATACTCCCGCCAGCCTTCCTCCAAACGCCCGGAGAGCAGCAGCCCCTCGGCCAGTTCGAAATGCGGGGCCGGCCAATCCGGACGGAGCCGGACGGCCCGCCGCTCGCAGGTCACCGACGCCTCGATCTCCAGCCGGTCGTAGAGCGCCACCCCCAGATTGTACCAGCCCGCCGCATCGCCGGGATCGAGCGTGACGGCGCAGCGGCCCCGGGTGACGGCCTCGTCCAGCCGTCCCTCTCGGCGGTGGATTTCGCACAGGTCGCTGTGGGATGGCGCGAACGGCATGGCGGCGGCTACAGGCTGTAGCCCAGCCCGTGGATGACCGGCTCCAGGATCGGGATCACCGGTTTCAGATGAGCCCTGTATGCCCGGTGACGGTCGATGGAGCGGCCGTGGAGCTTCTCCGCGACCTGCGCGTGGCTGGGCGTGCGGGCATAGCGCCGGTTCTCCTCGAAGCGCAGGCAGCGCCGGTCGAACCCCAGCCCGAGGAAGCCCAGCAACCGCCGCACCGCCGGCTCCGGCTCGCGTATCAGATCCTCGTAACGCAGCGGCAGGTAGCGCAATGGCATCTCGCGCCGGTAATGCTCCACCAGATCGAACACCCGCAGGATATGGCGGGCCGCCGTCTCCGGATCGTTGGCGCACTGGAAGCCGTGGGTCAGGTTGGTCCCCATCATCGACAGCACCACGTCCAGCGGATGGCGCAGCACATGAACGACCGGGGCGGCGGGAAACATCAGCGCAATCAGGCCGAGATGTGTCTCGTTGAAGGGCATCTTATCGGTGAACAGCGTGTGGCCGGGTTTGACCGGAACCAGTTTGCGGGCATGGCGCAGGTAGGCGTCCCGCAGCCGCTCCAGCCCGTCGCGCTGATCACCCATCCACAGCTCCGACAGCGCTTCGGGATAGGCCAGCGGGCTGCCCAGAATCTGCGGCAGCGTCTGGACCACCGCCCCGAGGGACGGCAGTTCGTCCCCTGCGGCGACCGCGGGGTGGCAGGAGAGAATCTGCTCGACCAGCGTGGTGCCGGAGCGTGGGGCGCCCACGACGAAGACCGGTTGCGTCCCGGCGGCAGGCCTGTCCGGCCGCGGCATCAGGCGCAGGCGCGGTGCGACGAAGAAGGTGGCGAGCCGCGCGATCAGGTCCACCGCCTGTTCCTCGCCGTAGCGGTGCCCGGCCTGCCGCAGCAGAGCCTTGCCGGCGGCGAAGGCGGCGAACGCCTCGTCGTGACGGCCCATCCGGTCGAGGACACGCCCCTTCTGCAACAGCGCGTCAGGGTCGGCACCCCGTTGGGCGGCGGCGTCCAGCATCGCCAGGGCCTGCTCCGGGTCGCCACGCCGGTCCAGCAGGGCCGCCGCGAAGGTATCGGCGCCGCGATGGTCGGGGTCGAGACGCCGGGCGCGGCCCACAAACCGATGCGCGGCGGGAAGATCGCGGGCTGCGTCCTCGGTCTGTGCCCAGCCGTGCCATGTGAGGGCGATGGACGGATGAAGGGCGGCGGCGCACCGATAGGTCCGTCGGGCCTCGTCCAGGCGGCCCTGCCGCGTCAGACTCCAGGCGAGATTCGCCACCGTCGCGGCATCGGGTGGCGCCAGAGCCAGCGCCCGGCGGTAATGGAACTCGGCGGCCCGGGGCCGGTGGGTGTCGGCCAGAACCAGCGCCATGATCAGGTGGGACCGCGTGCTCTCCGGCGCCAGCCTGACCGCATTGCGCGCGTAAGCCTCCGCCTCCGCCGCGCGGCCCGTCCGGAACAGCAACCCGGCAAGCTCCTGCGTCACCGGAAGGTCGTCGGGTGCCGCCCGCAACCGCCGCTCCAGCGCCGAGACGTCGGGGGAGGCGATCGGAAGGTCGTCGGGCATGGTCGGCAAGACGGGCGGGTGCCATGGCGGTTGGACGCCACGCATGGGCGCGTGGTGCGGCGTAGGATAGTGAACAGTCGGGGCAACGGCAAGGCGGGGCTCCCTGCCTTCCCGGCTTCTTGGAGCCACGGCGGATGGCCGAGAACCGGTCAGCCCCCTTGGCCCGGAGCCCCCAGGCGCGCTAGGATCGGGCTACCCTTACCGTCAGCCGCGATCCGGATTCCATGCGCACCCTGCCTGAATTTCCCAACCTGTTCGTCCTCGACCATCCGCTGATCCAGCACAAGCTGACCCATATGCGGAACAAGGAGCGGTCGACCGGCGGGTTCCGCACCCTGCTGCGCGAGATCTCGCTGCTGATGGGCTACGAGCTGACGCGCGACATCCCGCTGACCACCGAGCGGATCGAGACGCCGCTGCAGCCGATGGACGCCCCGGTGATCCTGGGCAAGAAGCTGGCGGTGGTGCCGGTGCTGCGCGCCGGGCTCGGCATGTCGGCCGGGCTGCTGGAGCTGGTGCCGTCGGCGCGCGAGGGGCATATCGGCCTCTACCGCGACCATGACACCAAGCAGCCGCACGAATATCTGGTGAAGCTGCCGCCGGCCGAAGGGCGGCTGTTCATCGTCGTCGACCCGATGCTGGCGACCGGCAACTCCGCCGCCCATGCCTGCGACGTGCTGAACCGCCATGGCGTCGACGACCACAGCATCCGTTTCATGGCGCTGGTCGCCGCCCCCGAGGGCGTGCGCCGCTTCCACGAGTCGCACCCGGACGTGAAGGTCTTCACCGCCGCGCTGGACAGCCACCTGAACGAGGACGCCTACATCGTCCCCGGCCTGGGCGATGCCGGTGACCGCATGTTCGGCACCAAGTAAGGATAGCCCGCGCAAGGATAGCCGGGCTCAACTGAAAAAACGGGGCGGGTGCCGAAAGATGGCCTCGCCCCGTTTTTCATTACGCCTTCACGACGATCCGGCGTCGAACTGCACCAGCGCCTTGCGGAAGCCGACATTGGGCGGTGCATAGCCCACATTGCCGGTGGCGCGGTGCGGCACCGAGGGGTGCAGGTTCTCCTCGCTGTAGGGCAGGACGCAGACCGGGCGGTAATAGCGCGGCTCCGCCAGCTTGCCGAGCCCGTCCAGGAACTGCGCATAGGAATCGACGATGGTGCCGAGCGCGTTCTCCGGCGTCACCGGCGGCATCCATGCCGCATCGAGTGCCAGTCCGCAGTCGGCCGCCCGTTCCATCATCCATTTCAGCGCGATGTTCGACAGCCGGTCGTCGTCATAGCCGCCGCCGACATTCGAATGGCAGCCGATGAACCAGCGCTGCTCCAACCGCTGCGCCGGCTTGTTCTTCGGGTCCCAGACGGAGGCGGCGAAGGTCTTGCGGTGCTCGTCGATCGCCAGGGCCTGGAAGGCGTTGCGGACCAGACCGCTGAGTTCGGTGTCGTGGAAGCCGTAAAGCTCCTCGTCCAGATGTTCGCAGATGCCGAGCGGTACGCCCAGCGCGCCCACCGTGTCCCAGACGCCGAGGAAATGGATCGGGATCAGCCGGGAGCCGTTGGCCTCGCGGAACTGCGTCGCCTCCTCCACGTCGGGGCCGTCGTCGCGCTTGCGGTACAACGCATAGGCGGCGTCCGTCCGGTCCAGCCCGTCGGCCGGCAGCAGCCCGGCGTTGCGGATCAGCCCGACAAGGCTGCGGGCGGTGTAGGCGCCGCGCGAAAAGCCCAGGATGAAGACCTGATCGCCATCCACATACTGTTTGGCGAGGGCGCGGTAGCCGTCCTTGATCTTCTTGTCGAGCCCCAGGCCGAAGGCGCCGCCGACGATATGGTTGAGCCAGTCGTGGACGATGCCGCCCTTCTCGTCGGTGCCGACGCCGGAATCGTAGTAGCTGAACTGTATCGTCCCGTCGCCGGCCTCGGGCAGGACCGACTTGTAGAGCTTCCAGACATTGGTCGACTGCCTGTTCTTGTGGGGGTCGTCGCCGCTCCCCGGTGTGTTCCAGGTGCCGTCGAAACACAGGACGATCCGCTTGCCCATCTTCCTCTCCCCGCCACGCGAATGCGCGCAGCGGATGATGGCGACGAATCTTTTTCTCCTTCAACCAATTTATTGAAACCAATCGCAACCCCGGAAACGCGCGGAATCTGTTGCCGCAACCCGTCGCCCGGCCGAACAGGCCGCAGGTTGGACCAAGGGCTCAGAGCAGACATGCGCACGTATTCCCGGGCATCGGCCATGGTTATCCGGGGAGTTCGGCCCATATTGTTGCCGACGAACTCAAGTCACGGCCTTGCCGATGGCCTGTCGGCGGGACGCCGGCATGCGTCATCCGCAGGACAGGGCGGTCTGCCACTTGTGCGAAGGTCTCATGCGACGGCGGCTTGATTTCGATCAATGCCGGGTGGCATGCCGGGAAGGATCATGCCATCCTCTTCGACGCGCCGGACGAATGGCCTAGCCCCTAAGTCTGAAACCGGTGCAGCCGACCGTGTGAATGAACGCGAACGGAAACGCGCGATGGATTACGAGACTTTCTTCCGCAACCAGATTGCGACCCTGAAGCAGGACGGCCGCTACCGCGTCTTCGCCAATCTGGAGCGCCATGCGGGCAATTTCCCGACGGCGACCTTCCGCGATTCCACCGGGCGCGAACGTCCGGTCACGGTCTGGTGCTCCAACGACTATCTCGGCATGGGCCAGCACCCGAACGTGCTGAAGGCGATGCATGATGCGCTGGACCAGGTCGGCGCCGGCGCCGGCGGCACCCGCAACATCTCCGGCACCAACATCTACCATGTGCTGCTGGAACGCGAACTGGCCGATCTGCACCACAAGGAAGCGGCCCTGCTCTTCACCTCGGGCTATGTGTCGAACGATGCGACGCTGACCACGCTGGGCAAGATCCTGCCCAACTGCGTGATCCTGTCGGACGCGCTGAACCACAACTCGATGATCACCGGCATCCGCAATTCCGGTGCCGAGAAGCACATCTTCCGCCACAACGATCCCAGGCATCTGGACGAGCTGCTGTCGGGCATCGCCCCCGGCCGTCCCAAGGTGGTGGCGTTCGAGAGCGTCTATTCGATGGACGGCGACATCGCCCCCATCCATGACCTGTGCGACGTCGCCGACAAGCACGGCGCCATGACCTATCTGGACGAGGTCCATGCCGTCGGCATGTATGGTGCCCGTGGCGCCGGCGTGGCCGAACGCGACGGCGCCATGGACCGGCTGACCATCGTCGAAGGCACGCTGGGCAAGGCCTTCGGCGTGCAGGGCGGTTACATCACCGGCTCCTCCGCGCTGATCGACTGCGTCCGCAGCTTCGCCGCCGGCTTCATCTTCTCCACCTCGCTGTCGCCGGTTCTGGCGGCGGGGGCGCTGGCCTCCATCCGCCACCTGAAGCACAGCCAGACCGAGCGGACGCTGCACCAGGAACGCGCCGCCACGCTGAAGCGCATGTTCGCCGACGCCGGCCTGCCGGTGATGCCGTCGGTCAGCCACATCGTGCCGCTGATGGTCGGCGACGCCCACCGCTGCAAGCGGGCCTCGGACGAGTTGCTGGACCGGCACAACATCTACGTCCAGCCGATCAACTACCCCACCGTTCCGCGCGGGACGGAGCGGCTGCGCTTCACCCCGACCCCGCTGCACACCGACGCGCAGATGGGCATGCTGGTCGATGCCTTGCTGGACGTGTGGAGCCGGTTGGACCTGCGGCTCGCCGCCTGAGGGCGGCCCCAGTCGTAAGGCCCGGGCGCAAGGGCCGAAAGAAACCCCTTCGGCGGTACGGACGTTTTGTCCTCTGGACAGACGGGACGCACATCCCTACTTTGAGGGATAGTGTTGCGATCGGTTCGCAGTTTCCTCGCTGTGGACCGGCCGTGGCCGTGCTGTCCATTCTGCAATCCAGGGCATCGCCCAGGGGGTTCGCCATGTACCGTGACAACTCGCTGATGCCGAAGGAGGCCGTGCGCCTCGTCGTCCTGGGCACGCTGATCCAGGGCGGTCCGCTGCGCTATGCCGATCTGGCCGGTGCCGTCCGCCATTTCCTCGACCGCATCATGGGGCCGTCGCTGGACCTGATGGGCACCTCGCTGGAGATGCTGCGCTATGAGGGGCTGATCGAGGCGCTGGACGGCAGCGGCATGGAGGACAATGCCCTGCTCGGCCCGACCGAGGCCGGCCGGGCGGAGTTCGACATGCTGATGCGCGCCAATGTGCGCGCGCCGTCGGCCGACGGGCTGAACAAGCTGGTCATCGCGCTGAAGTTGCGCTTCCTGCATTTGCTGGATGTCGAGTCGCAGCGCGACCAGATCGACAACCTCGTGGCGCTCTGCGAGACCGAACTGGCGCGGCTGGGCGACCTGAAGCGCGCCGATGTCGGGAGCGAGGGCCATTTCGCCTCCTGGCTGGACCAGGACATCGCCCAGGCGGAAGAGCGTCTGGCCTGGTTCCAGGGGCTGCTTGCCGGCCTGTGATTCCCCTCTAAAACCAGTGGTTTTATTGCGCCCGGCGCGTCCTTTCGAATAGGGGCGCGCCGCGTCTATTTCGGCGTCCGGTTTTGGTGTACCTTCGAGGTACCCCTTTCCTCAGCCGGAATCAGCTCCATGGCCTCGTACCTGTCGACCGACGACCTCGAAGACCGCTTGCGCATGGAGTTCGTGGACGACGCGCGCGATCGGCTGGAGCTGATGAACGCGACGCTGGCGGACCGTGTGAAGGGCCAGCGCAGCGATGCCGAGACCATCGGCGTCCTGCGGCTGGAAGCCCACAATTTCAAGGGCATGGGCACCAGCTTCGGCTATCCCACCGTCAGCCTCGTCGCCCACCGCCTGGAGGATTACCTCAGCGGCCTGAAGCGGCTGGACGAGAAGCAGCTGGTCGATGCCCAGATCTTCATCGACCGCATCGCCGAACTGGTCGACCGCGCCGAACAGCCGCTGCTGGCGGAGACCAACCGGATCATCCGCGCCCTGCCGGTGCGCTACGAGTTCCAGGTCACCGACGTCGACGTCCGCAACGTCGAGATCATGCTGGTCACCCCGTCCAAGGTCGTCGCCAAGAAGCTGGGGACGGAACTGGCCGCCTGCGGTTTCCGCACCATGACGGTGACCGATCCCATCGAGTCGATCAGCCTTGCCGTGCGCGTGCCGCCGGACATGGTCATCGCCTCGATGGTGATGGATGGCCTGTCCGGCCTGGACCTGATCCGCGGCCTGCGCGCGATGAGCGTGACCCAGCATGTGCCGATGGCGCTGCTGACCTCTCTGAACCTCGACCACCCGTCGCTGAAGGAGATCCCGCACGGCGTCTCCGTCATCCGAGTCGGCGAACATTTCGGCGACGACTTCGCCGCGGTGGTCGCCAAGCACAATCTGGGCTGAGGGACCTCTGCTGAACGTCATCGTCATATAGCCGCGCTTGCGCCGGCGGGAATCTCCATGTTAGGCGTCGAATCGGTCCCACAGGCTGGAGCAGCGCCCGAATGACGGAGGTTCTTCGCCGGTACGGCCCGGTTCTGACCGGGGTGATCCTGCTGGCCGTGGCAGTCTGGCTGGCGTTGCTGGTGGTGCTGCCGCAGCTGATGATGATCGGCTTCTCCTTCCGGCCGTCGCTGCCGCCGTCCAAGATCGGCGGGCCGGAGGATGTGTTCACGGTCAGGAATTACCTGACGCTGTGGACCAACCAGATCCATCTGGCGATCTTCCTGAAGACGATCTGGGCCAGCGCGCTTGTCACCGCGACCACGCTGGCCGTCTGCTATCCGGTCGCCTTCTATCTGGCGCAGGTGGCGCCGAAGCGGCGGCTGCCGCTGCTGATCCTGATGCTGATCGTTCCCTTCTGGATCAACGAGCTGCTGCGCACCTTCTCCTGGTACATCATCCTGGCCTTCAACGGGCCGCTGAACGCATTGCTGCTGTGGCTGGGCATCATCGACGAGCCGCAGCGCTTCCTGGGGGGCGACGGCGGGGTGATCGTCGGGATGGTCTATGTCTACATCCTGTTCATGGTCTTCCCGCTCTACAACGCCATCGAGTCGCTGGACCGCAACCAGATCGAGGCGGCACGGGATTTGGGCGCCGGCTGGCTGCGCATCCATCGCCGCATCGTGCTGCCCCATGCCAAGCCGGGCATCGCCGTCGGCTGCATCATGACCTTCATGCTGGCGGCCGGCAGCTATGCCGTGCCGGCCCTGCTGGGCGGGCCGAACAGCCGCTGGTTCACCGAGATCATCTACAACTGGTTCTTCGAAGGCGGGAACTGGAACCAGGGAGCCGCCTACGCCTTCATCCTGCTGGTGCTGTGCATCGGCTTCATCCTCGGCGCGATGCGGCTGTTCCGTGTCGGGCTGGCGGATATAGCGAAGTGAGCCATCGCAAAATGAGCCCCAAGCCATGACCGCCGCCCGCCTCCGCCGCCTGCTGACCGGTTCCTATCTGGTTCTGTTCTTCGGCTATCTGTTCCTACCGCTGGGCATCATGGCGGCGGCGACCTTCAACAGCAGCCGCTTTCCCACCGTGACGCCCTGGATGGGCTTCACGCTCGGCTGGTTCCAGGCGCTGTGGGAAGATCAGCGCATGTGGGCGGCGCTGGGCACCAGCCTGCTGGTGGGGGCGGGGGTGATCGCGCTGGCGGTGCCGCTGGGGCTGGCGGCGGCCCTGCTGCTCGACCGGTTGCACAACCGGGCCAGGACCTTCCTCTACGCGCTGATGGTGTCGCCGCTGCTGACGCCGGGGGTGATCGTCGGCATCTCCACCCTGGTGTTCTGGCGGGAGTGGTTCGGGGTCAGCGGCGGGCTGTTCCTGACCGTGGTGGCGCAGTCCAGCTTCATCGCCGCCTATGCCATGCTGCTGTTCTCGGCAAGGCTGGAGCGGTTCGATCCGGTTCTGGAGGAGGCGGCGCTCGACCTCGGCGCCACCCATGGGCAGGTGTTCCGGCGCATCACGCTGCCGTACCTGATGCCGGCGATCCTGTCGGCGGCCCTGCTGGCGTTCCTGCAGAGCTTCGAGAACTACAACACCACGCTGTTCGTGCGCGGGCTGGACACCACCCTGACCGTCTATATCGCGACCAAGGTACGCACCGGCCTGACCCCGGCGGTCAACGCGCTGTCGCTAGTGCTGATCGCGCTGACCATCCTGGGCGCCGTCGTCTACGAGATCCTGCGCCGGCGCGAGGCGCGCCGGCAGGCAGGGTCCGCAGTGGCCTTGGAAGCGACCTGACCTTAGTCCTCTTCCGCTTCGTCGGCGTCCGCCTCGATCTGGGCGGCGAGGTCGCGCAGCATGTCGATGACGTCTTCGTGGCTGGTCTCGTCCACGGCGGCGTTCACCGCGGCCTCGATCATGGCGACGGCGATGTAGGGGCCGAGCGGGCCACCTTCCTTGATCGCCTCATCCAGGTGCTTTTCGGCGATCGACAGCGCCTTTTCGAACAGCGCCTCGGCCGTCTGGTTGGTGGTGTCCTTGCTCATCGTCCGGTCCGTTGCGGAGGGTTGGTCCGACTCCAATAACACGGCCAATCGGCGATTGGCGCGGGAATTCGCGGGGCCCATTGGAAATATGGCGCAAATTGGGGCCGTAAAGCGGGAAGCCGGGCTTGCGCCGCCCCGGACCATACGCCACAGTCCGGAGACGCATTGACCTATACGGCAAGGAAGACGGCATGACCGGCACGCCCGACCTGACCAGCCCCGACCTCTACCGCTTCTGGTGGGAGGAGCGCGTGCGCTTCAACGACCTCGACGCCGTCGGGCACGTCAACAACAACGCCATCGGCGTCTTCTTCGAACAGGCCCGCATCGCCCTGCTGCACGGCGCCGGCGGCTTCCGCGACGAGGATCCCTGGACCGTCGTGCTGGCCCGCAGTCTGATCGAATACAAGGCGGAACTGCTCTATCCGAATACCGTGCGGATCGGCGCGCGGACACTGCGGGTCGGCACCAGTTCGATCACGCTGGGCTGCGCCATTTTCCTGGGCGACCGCTGCATCGCCACCCAGGAAGCGGTGGCGGTGATCGTCGACAAGGCCGCCCATCGTCCGACGCCGATCCCGGAACCGTTGCGCGCCAAGCTGCTGGAGGCGTAAAGGGGGGGCGCTGTAGACCCGCATCTCCCCACGGACACCCACCATGACCCGCCCCGCCAAGCGCCCCTTCGCCAAGGGACGCCAGCCCGCCCGCAAGACTTCCCAGCCTCCCGCCGAAACGCGGGAGGTGGAGGTTTCCATCACCGATGTCGGTGCGCGCGGCGACGGGATTGCCTTTGCCGAGGGGTTGCGCCTGTTCGTGCCCTACACAGTGGCGGGCGACCGCGTGCGTGTACGTGTCGCCGATAGCGACGGGAAAGGCGAGGGCGTACGGGCGGAGCTGCTTGAGGTGCTGGAGCCCGGACCCGGACGTCAGACGCCGCCTTGCCGGCATTTCGGCCGTTGCGGCGGCTGTACGCTTCAGCAGTTGGACGATGCGACGTACGCCGCCTGGAATGCCGGGGTGGTACGCGGGGCGCTGGAGCGGGTCGGGCTGGGCGAGGTTCCGATGGAGCCGCTGGCGCGGACGCCGGCCGGTGCCCGCCGCCGCGCCCGCTTCGCGGCGCTGAAGCGCGGCAAACGGGTCTGGTTCGGCTTCAATGAGCGGCAGAGCCACCGGCTGGTCGATCTGGAGGAGTGTCCGATCCTGACGCCCCGGCTGTTCGCGCTGGTGGAGCCTGTGCGGACCTTGCTGACCGGTCTGCTGCCGGATGGCGGCGATGCCGACGTGGTGCTGACCGATCTGGAGGGCGGAGTGGACCTGCTGCTGGTCGGGCCGCGCAGCCTGGACCGTGCAGCGCGCGAGGTGCTGGTCGGGTTCGAGCCGGAGCGCATCGCCCGCATCAATTGGCAGCCGGCCGACCGCGCGGCGCCGGAGCCGGTGGCGAACCGCCGCCCCGCCTTCATCCGTTTCGCAGGCGTTCCGATCCAGCCGCCGCCCGGCGCCTTCCTCCAGGCGAGTGCTGAGGGCGAGGCGGCCCTGGTCGCGGCGGTGCGGGAAGGAGTCGGGCAGGCCGCCCGCATCGCCGACCTGTTCGCCGGCATCGGCACCTTTTCCATTCCGCTTGCGCAACAAGCGGCGGTCCATGCGGTGGAGGGCGACGAAGCGGCAGTGGCGGCGCTCGGCCGCTCGGTGCAGGGGCTGCGGCTGACGGTGGAGCGGCGCGACCTGTTCGAGAACCCGCTGAGCGCCAAGGAACTCAATCGTTACGATGCGGTGGTGTTCGACCCGCCGCGCGCCGGTGCCGCGGCCCAGGCGGCGGCGCTTGCCGGCAGCAAAGTGCCGCGGGTGGTTGGCGTGTCCTGCAATCCTGCCAGCTTCGCCCGCGACGCGCGGGTTCTGGTCGATGGCGGCTATCGTCTGGTGAAGGTCTGGCCGGTCGACCAGTTCCTGTGGTCGGCCCATGTGGAACTGGTCGGGCTGTTCGAGCGGTAAAGGACTACAAAGGAGTGGATTATAGCGGCCGCCGTGCCTTCAGTGCGGCGGTCAGGGTGCCGTCGTCGAGATAGTCCAGTTCGCCCCCCACCGGCACGCCGTGGGCGAGGCGGGAAACCGACACGTCGGACTCGGTCAGGCGGTCGGTCACCACATGGGCGGTGGTCTGGCCGTCGACGGTGGCGTTCAGCGCCAGGATGATCTCGCGCACCGCAGGGTCCTTGGCGCGCTCGGCGAGGCCGGCAATGTTCAGATCGTCGGGGCCGACGCCCTGGAGCGCCGACAGCAACCCGCCCAGCACATGGTAGGTGCCGCGGAAGGCGCGGGTGCGTTCCAGTGCCCACAGATCGCCGGCATCCTCCACCACGCAGATGACCGAACGGTCACGGGTGGGGTCTGAGCAGATGGTACAGGGGTCGCGGCTGTCCAGATTGCCGCAGACGGAGCAGGCGCGGATCGATTCGCCGGCCGCCGCCATCGCTTCCGACAAAGGCACCAGCAGGCTGTCCCGCCGCTTCATCAGATGCAGCGCCGCCCGCCGCGCCGACCGGGGGCCGAGCCCCGGCAGCTTGGACAGCAACTGGATCAGGCGTTCGATTTCAGGTCCGATCATCGATGTGCAAATCCGCCTCTCCCCTCCGGGGAGAGGGGATTCTCACAAAAGGCTATAGGATCAGAACGGCAGCTTGATGCCCGGCGGCAGCTTCAGGCCGCCCATCATCTTCGAGGTTTCCTCGGCGACGTGCTGCTCGACCTTCTTCTTGGCGTCGTTGAAGGCGGCGACGATCAGGTCCTCCAGCACCTCGACGTCCTCGGGATCGACGACGGACTTGTCGAGCTTGACCTTCTTCATCTCGCTCTTGCCGTTGACCGTCACGACGACCATGCCGGCAGCGCTCTGGCCGGTCACTTCGACCTGCTCCAGGCTCGCCTGCATTTCCTGCATCTTGGCCTGCATCTGCTGGGCCTGCTTCATCATGTTGCCGATATTCTTCATCGGTCAGTACTCTCCTTCGTCGTCGAGGGGGTAATAGACCCCGTCGTCCTGCTGCTGAACCATGAAATCGGGTGTCTCGCCGTCATCCGCAACCGCCGCACTCTCCGCCGCGGCAACTTCGGCGAGGTCGCGGACGTCGATGATCTTTGCCCCGCTGAAGGCGTCGAGCACGGCGCGCACCACCGGGTTGGCCTGAGCCTCCGCCCAGGCGCGGTTCTTTTCGGCCTGATCCTGCTCGGCCAGCGTCGGCTGGGCCGGCCCGTCGGACAGCGCGACGATCCAGCGCTGGCCGGTCCATTCGGTCAGGAACTGCCCGACCTTGGCCGGCAGCGTCGGCGGGGCGGCGGAGCGGAGCTTCAGCTCCAGCCGGCCCGGCTCCATGCGGACCAGCTGGACCGTCTCCATCAGATAGCCGTAGAGCGCGCCCTCGCGCCGATCGGAGAACAGCTGCACCAGCGCACGGAAGTCGTGCGGCATCGGCGACAGCTCTTCGCCGGCCGGGGCGGTGGCGGGGGCGGTGGCGGTGGCCGCCTGCGCCACAGGGGCGCTCTGCGGCTGGGCCGACCCCATGGAGCGGGCGACGGCGTGGGTCGCCATGGAGGAAGGCTGCGTGGCGACCGCGACGGGACCGCCGCCACCACCGGGGCTGCGGCTCATCGGCGCCCCCCCTCCACCGTTGGCTCCGCCATTGGCCTGCTGGGCCTGGAACTGGCGGATCAGCTCGCCCGGAGTCGGCAGGTCGGCGGCGTAGGACAGGCGGACGATCACCATCTCCAGCGCCTGCTGCGGCACCGGGGCGGCCTGCACCTCGTTCAGTCCCTTCAGCAGCAATTGCCACGCACGGGTCAGGGCCGGCATGCCGAGCTTGGTCGACAGGGCGGATCCGCGGGTGCGTTCGGCTTCCGGCAGGGAGGGGTCGTTGGCGCTGTCGGGCACCACCTTCAGTCGGGTCAGGTTGTGGACGAGGTCGAGCAGGTCCTGGAGGATCACCACCGGATCGGCGCCGACGCGGTGCAGATCGGCCAGGATGTCCATCGCCTCGGCCGGACGGGCGGAGACGGCGGCCTCGAACAGGTCGATGACGCGGGTGCGGTCGGCCAGACCCAGCATGTCGCGCACCTGCTGGGCGGTGACGGTGCCGGCGGCGAGCGCGATGGCCTGATCGAGCAGCGACAGCCCGTCGCGCACCGACCCGTCGGCGGCGCGTGCGATCAGGGCGGCGGCGTCGCCCTCGATATCCGCCCCTTCCAGGGCGGTGACGCGGGTGAAATGCTCCTTCAGCACCTGGGCATCGACGCGGCGCAGGTCGAAGCGCTGGCAGCGCGACAGCACCGTCACCGGGACCTTGCGGATTTCGGTGGTGGCGAAGACGAACTTCACATGGCTCGGCGGTTCCTCCAGCGTCTTCAGGAGCGCGTTGAACGCGCTCTTCGACAGCATGTGGACCTCGTCGATGATGTAGAGCTTGTAGCGGGCGGAGACGGGCGAGTAGCGCACGCCGTCGATGATCTCGCGGATGTCGTCGACGCCGGTGTGGCTGGCGGCGTCCATCTCCATCACGTCGACGTGGCGGTCCTCGGCGATGGCGCGGCAATTGTCGCAGATGCCGCAGGGGCTGACCGTCGGCCCGCCGGTGCCGTCCGGCCCGGTGCAGTTCAGCGCGCGGGCGATGATGCGGGCGGTGGTGGTCTTGCCGACGCCGCGCACGCCGGTCAGCATGAAGGCCTGGGCGATGCGGCCGGACTGGATGGCGTTGGTCAGGGTGCGGACCAGCGCGTCCTGCCCGATCAACTCGTCGAAGGTCTTCGGCCGGTATTTGCGCGCCAGCACCCGGTAAGCCTGTCCGGTGGCGGGAGCGGAAGCGGCGGTGAGTTCGGCGGTGGTATCGGTCACGCGGCTGGCCTGTCGAAACGACGGGAGAGGAATTTCGGGCCGCAGGATAGCGTCCCGGCGCCGCGCTGTCGCCGTCTGTTTCGTGCTGGCAATTTTCGGGTAGGGTGGGAGACTGGACGAACGACCCGAGCCGTAACTCGTTGCGGCTGCTTCCTTCCGGACCTGACCGGGTTGGCGAGGGACTCGTCCGACGCCAGTCTCCCGCCGCTGTTATGGACATTCGTGCCGGCGGATGCAAGGGGAAACGGTTTGGATGCGGGGGTCGTTACGCAGTCCGCAGCGGACTATTGAAGATTATTTTTCGGACTATAAATTATGGTCCGTTCCATAATTGGTCCTAAAGAGGCCGCCCGTGCCGTCTCATCCCGCCCCCATGCCTGCACAGAAGTTTCTGTTTCACCGCCCGAAGCTGGCGGCGTCGCTGGCCGACATCGTAACGGGAGACGCGCCGATCGGGGCAGAGCCGACGCTTTGTCTGGCGGCACCGCGGCGGACCGGGAAGAGCACCTTTCTGCGCCACGATCTGGGGCCGGAGCTGGAGAACCGCGGCATCCTGTCGGTTTATGTCGATCTGTGGTCGGACATGGCAGCCGATCCGGCGCATCTGATTGCGGAGGCGTTGAAGGCCGAACTTCGCCGGGCCGACAGCCTGCCGGTGAAGGCGGCGCGGGCGGTCGGACTCAGCAAACTGGGCATGGGCGGCGTGTCGGTCGACATCGACCGGATCGGACAGGCGCAGGGGACCACGCTCGCCGACGCGCTGGAAGCTCTGCTGGAGCGGACGCACAAGCGCATCGCCCTGCTGGTCGACGAAGCGCAGCATGCGCTGACGACAGAGGCCGGGCTGAACGCCATGTTCGCGCTGAAGGCGGCGCGCGACCGGCTCAACACCCGGGACGACGCCCGTGATGGTCCAAACCTGATGATCGTGCTGACGGGGTCCCACCGCGACAAGCTGAGCCGGCTGGTGCTGAACCGTGACCAGCCCTTTTTCGGGACCAGCGTGCGCAGCTTTCCCCTGCTCGACCGCGCCTATACCGATGCCTATACGGCCTGGATCAACGCCCGGCTGGCCGAAGGCAACCGGTTCGATGCGGACGATGTCTTCGCGGCTTTCGATGCGGTGGGACGGCAGCCGGAAACCCTGATGCGGATCCTGTCGGACGCGGCGCTGCTGGTCGGCGATGCTGGGGACCTGAAACGGGCGCTGGCGGATGGTGCGTCCGAGCTTCGTCAGCGGGTGTGGGACGATTACGACAATGTTTGGTCGGGGTTGACGACGCTGCAACAGGCGGTGGTCGAACGGCTGGCGGTGGAGGGGCCGCAATCCGCCCCCTTCTCCGCTCCGGCACTGCAAGCCTATGCCGATATGGTCGGCGAAGTGGTGGAGCCGCCGGCCGTGCAGGCGGCCATCGAGGCGTTGCGGCAGAAGAACATCCTGTGGCGGTCGGCGCGCGGGCAGTATGCGCTTGACGATCAGGGGATGGCGGAGTGGCTGAAGGTGAGGGCGGAACGGGTTGGAAAAGGGTGAGAAAGCAAAAAGGCTCCGGGCCGAAACCCGGAGCCTTTTTCGTTCGCGCTTCCGTAGAACCGCTTACTTCTTCAGCGCCGCGACACCCGGCAGTTCCTTGCCTTCCAGCCATTCCAGGAAGGCGCCGCCGGCGGCGGACACGTAGGTGAACTTGTCCTCGGCACCGGCATGGGCCAGCGCCGCGACGGTGTCGCCGCCGCCGGCGACCGACAGCAGGCCGCCGGCTTCGGTGCGGGCGGCGACCAGACCGGCCACCGCGTTGGTGCCGGCGTCGAAGGGCTGGATCTCGAAGGCGCCGAGCGGGCCGTTCCAGACGATCGTCTTGGCGCCCTGGAGCTTCACGCCCAGGAACTCGACGGTGGCCGGGCCGATGTCGAGAGCCATCTCATCCGCGCCGATGGCGTCGAAGGCGACGACGCGGTTGGCGGCACCGGCCTTGAATTCCTTGGCGACGACGAAGTCCTTCGGCAGCAGGATCTCGCAGTTGGCTTCCTTGGCGGTCGCCATGATGGCGCGGGCCTGATCGGCCATGTCCTTCTCGCACAGCGAGGCGCCGACGTCGGTGCCCTGGGCGAACAGGAAGGTGTTGGCCATGCCGCCGCCCAGCACCAGCAGGTCGACCTTGCGGACCATGTTGCCCAGCAGTTCCAGCTTGGTCGAGATCTTGGCTCCGCCGACGACGGCGGCGACCGGCCGTTCCGGCTTCTCCAGCGCCAGCGTCAGGGCCTTCAGCTCGGCTTCCATCAGGCGGCCGGCGGCGCTGGGCAGCAGGCGGGCGACACCCTCGGTCGAGGCATGGGCGCGGTGGGCGGCGGAGAAGGCGTCGTTGACGTAGAGGTCGCCCAGCTCGGCCATCTGCCTGGCGAAGGCAGGGTCGTTCTTTTCCTCTTCGGCGTGGAAGCGGGTGTTCTCCAAGAGGACGATGGCGCCTTCATGCACCTTGGCGATGGCTTCCTTCGCCTTCTCGCCGACGCAATCCTCGGCGAAGGCGACCTTCTGGCCGACGGCGGCGCTGAGAGCGTCCAGCACGTTGCGCAGCGAGTTCTTGGTGTCCGGACCGTTCTTCGGGCGACCGAAATGCGACAGGACGACGACCTTGGCGCCCTTGGAGGACAGCTCCTTCAGGGTGGGGGCGAGGCGGTCGATGCGGGTGGTGTCGGACACCTTGCCGTCCTGCATCGGAACGTTCAGGTCGGCGCGGACCAGCACCGTCTTGCCGCTCACCTCAAGGTCGTCGATCGTGTTGAAATCGGTCATCGTCACACTTCCCCAATTATGGCCGATCCCAGCGGGACGGGCCGTTTCAGTTTGCGGGAACCCAACCACAGGCCTGCACGCTTTGCAACGCCCCAGGGGTGGGGTGAAATGGGGCATAATGACCCTGCAACCGGATGTTCGATGCGTCGTTCCGGTTGCTCCGGAACAGGCCGGGATACGGGGACGGGGGCATCGCAACCGCAGGCTTCTGCAACATTTCGGTAACTTGACCCTGTCCATGGGCTGTGCAAACACCCAACTGTAGGCCATTGGGCCGCAAAACGGGGGTTGAAGCGCAGGCGATGGCTGAGGCCGAGATCAACCGCGAGACGGAACTGAAGCTGGCGGCGAAGCCGGAAGACTTCGACAGGCTGCGCGCCGCTTCCGCCATCGCAGACCGGGTGACCGGCCCGGCGGCGACACGGACCCTGGAAAGCACCTATTACGACACCGAGGACCGTCGGCTCGCCGCGCGCAAGGTGACGCTGCGGGTGCGCAAGACCGGCGATGGCTTCGTCCAGACGGTCAAGTCGGCCCCGGACGAGGACGGGCTGGGGCGCGGCGAGTGGGAGTGCGCGGTGACCTCCGCCGCCCCGGACCTGACGCTGATCGCCGATGCCGAAGCCATCGACCTGCTGGGCTCGCTCAGCGACTCGGACCTGCGGCCGGTCTTCACCTCCATCGTCGAACGGACCACCCAGGACGTGACTCTGGGCGAGGGTGACGACGCCACGGTCATCGAGGTCGCCTTCGATCGCGGCCGGATCGAGCTGCCGGACGGCCGGTCCACCGACCTGTGCGAGGTGGAACTGGAGCTGAAGAGCGGCACGCCCGCCGCCCTCTACGATCTGGCGCAGGAACTGGCGCAGGCCGCTCCGCTGCGGCTGGAGATGCGGACCAAGGCGGAACGCGGCCATGCGCTGGCCAATGGCGCCGCCGACAAGGCGCTGAAGGCGGAAAAGCTGCTGCTCGACCCCGAGACGACGGTCGAGGGGGCGGTGGCGCGGATCGTGCGCGCCTGCCTCGCCCATATGGTGGCGAACGAGGCGGTGACGCTGGCCGGCGAGGATCCGGAGGGCGTGCACCAGATGCGCGTGGCGCTGCGCCGGCTGCGTTCGGCCACCGCGCTGTTCCGGCCCTTCATTCCGGCCACGCAGTATCTGTGGCTGGTTGGCGAGATCAAGTGGCTGGCCGGCAGCCTGGGGCCGGCGCGTGACTGGGACGTGTTCGGTGAGGAGCTGCTGGCTCCGGTGCGCGACGCCTTCCACAAGGCCGACGGCCATGGCCGCTCGGCGGTCGAGGATCTGGACGCGCTGGCCGCGGCGGCCGAGGCCAAGCGGCTGCGTGCCTATGAGGGCGTGCGCGAGGCGATCCGGTCCGACCGCTACACCGCCTTCCTGCTGGGCGTCGGCAGCTGGGTGGAGAAGCGCGGCTGGCGCGACCAGCCGGTCAGCGAGGAATCGGTGCGGCTGTTCCAGCCGGTGATCGGGCTGGCCGACCATCTGCTGAACAAGCGCCACAAGAAGGCCAAGCGGGCCGGCCACGGCTTCGCCCATCTGCCGGTGGCCCAGCGCCACCAGCTGCGCATCGCCCTGAAGAAGCTGCGCTATGCCGTGGAGTTCTTCCGCAGCCTGTATGACGACAAGCCGGTGCGCCGCTACATCCAGCAGATGGCCGCCTTCCAGGACGCGCTGGGGCACCTGAACGACGTGGCGACGGCGACGCGGCTTCTGCACGAGCTGCATGACGACGGCAGCCGCTCGGCTCCCGGTGAGCCGCGTGCCGCCGGCATCGTCATCGGCTGGCATGCCCGCGGGGTGGCCGACACCGAGGCGGCGCTGGTCGCCCTGTGGCATGATTTCATCGACACCAAGCATTTCTGGTCGAAGCCGGACGCCGGGGTGTAGAGTCCACGGCCATGCTCACGATCCTCGTCGCCAACATCAAGGGCGGCTGCGGCAAGACGACCGTCGCCACCCACCTCGCCGCCGCGTCCGCCGCGGCCGGCCTGTCCACCGTGCTGGCCGACGTCGACCGTCAGCGCTCTTCGCTCGGCTGGCTCGACCGTCGGCCGGAGAAGGCGCCGGTTCTGGTCGGGCTCGACTGGGCCAAGGATTTCACCGATACGCCGCGCGGGACCAAAAGGCTGGTGATCGATGCGCCCGCCGCGCTGAAGACCAGGCAGATCGAGGATCTGGTGAAGATGGCCGACGTCGTCGTGCTGCCGGTGCTGCCCGGCGCCTTCGACGAACAGGCAACCCAGCGCTTCCTGGTCAAGCTCGACGAGTTGAAGCGCATCGCGAAGAAGAAGGCGACGGTGGCGGTGGTCGGCAACCGCATGCGCGCCCGCACCAAGGCGGCCGACCGGCTGGACCGCTTCCTGGGCGGCATCGGCCATCAGGTGGTGACGCGGCTGCGCGACAGCCAGATCTACGCCGATGCGGCGGAAAGCGGCCTCAGCCTGTTCGACATGCCGGGCAAGCGCGCCGCCGAACACCGCGGCGACTGGCAGCCGTTGCTGAGCTACATCGACGGGGTTTGAGGGGCAGGCGTATGGGCCTCACCCCTGCGGACAGCCCTCCTGGCGCCAGCGGGCGAGATAGTCATCCAGGCCGCGGCCGGGGATCTCGTCGAAGCGGCGCTCCAGGGCCAGCAGGGTGTCCATGCGGTCGATGCGGAAGCTGCGGAACTCCTCGCGCAGCTCGCACCAGGCGCCGAGCGTCCACACACGTCCCCAGAAGAACAGGCCCAGCGGCTGGACCGCGCGGGCGGAATGGGTGCCGTCCTGGCGCCGGTAGTCGAACATCACCACGCGCCTAGCGTTGATGGCGCAACGCAGCACGTCCATCCGGTCGCGCAAGGCGGCGGGGAAGGAGAAGTCGGGGACGAAGACGCGGCTGTCGGCCAGTTCGCGCCGCCGCGCCTCCGGCACCACCGCCTCCACCTTGTCGAGCGCACGGGCGGCGGCATCGGCCAGCCCACCGCCGACCCAGGCACGGGCGAGGCGGGCGCCGACGACCAGCGCCTCCACCTCGTCCCGGGTGAACATCAGCGGCGGCAGGTCGTAGCCGTCGCGCAGCAGATAGCCGACGCCGGCCTCGCCCTCCACCGGAACGCCGGAGGAGGCGAGGTCGCGCATGTCGCGGTAGACGGTGCGCTCCGACACCTCCAGGCATCGCGCCAGCTCGGCAGCCGTCACCAGCCGCCCCTTGCGGAGATGCTGGACGATCTGGAACAGGCGGTCGGCGCGGCGCATGGCGGCGGTTCCGGCAGGAAGGATCAGTGCATCGAATAGAGGCCGATGCGGTTGCCCTCGCTGTCGATGAGCTGGGCGAAATAGCCGATTTCGGGGGTGATCAGCGTCTTCGGCACGAGGATGCGGGCGCCGGCCTGCTCGGCACGGGCCAGCGGGGCGGACAGGTCGTCGCCGCCGTTCAGGTAGACGGTGGTGCCGTCGGCGCTGGGGTTGCAGCCCTCATGCTGGATCAGGCAGCCCTTCACGGCGGTGCCCTCGGCCGGGAAGATGGCCATGGTCACGCCGCTGGGGCAGGGCTCCTGCACCATCTTGATGGCGAAGACGGTCTCGTAGAAGCGGACGGCGCGGGCGAGGTCGGTGACGGGAATCTCGAACCAGGTGACGACGTGCGGGATGTTCATCGGAGTGGCTCCTGACAGAAGGGAGAGGGATGTTCGTGGTTCGTGCCGGCACGCCCCCTTGATAGCACACCCCCTCCTGACAGCGTGATGTCAGGAGCAATCGGTTGGCCGAATTAAAATGGCCGGCCCCTTCAATGAAAATTGCGGCCCTTGGGGAAGGGGCCGGCTGCCGGGCGGTTCTCGCCGGTCAGCTCGGCCAGCCGGTGGGTCAGGTCGATCAGCGATTCCACGCGCAGATGCACGACACCGTCGTGTTTCTGCACCCGGCCGGTGGCGGCCAGCATCCGGGCGGTCATGATCGGGCGGCGGAAGGTTTCGAAGGCGTCGGGCATGACGACGAGGTTGGTGATTCCAGTCTCGTCCTCCAGGGTGAGGAAGACGACGCCTTCGGCGCTCCCTGGCCGCTGGCGCACCAGGACGAGGCCGGCGGTGGTCAGGCGCCGGCCGTCGCGCGTCTGGGCCAGCCGCTCCGCCGGGGTGACGTTGGGCAGGCCGTCGCGCAGCAGCGCCAGCGGGTGGGCCTTCAGCGACAGGGACAGGCTGCCGTAATCCATCACCACATGCTCGCCCAGCGCCATGGCGGGCAGCGGGGCTTCGGGTTCTTCCGCCATCGGGCCGTCGAGTCTCGCGAACAGTGGCAGCGGCTGGTCGCCCAGTGCCCGCACCGCCCACAGCGCCGCCCGGCGATCGAGCCCGACGGAGCGGAAGGCATCGGCCTTGGCGAGCTTTTCCAGCGCCGCGACCGGCAGACGGGCACGGCGCCACAGGTCGTAAGGATCGCGGTAGCCGTCGGCGCGGGAAAGGACGAGGGACTCGGCGTGCTCCGGGGTGAAGCCCTTGATGAGGCGGAGACCCAGGCGGAGGGAGAGGCTTTTCCCCCTCTCCCCCCCGGGGAGAGGGTCGGGGTGAGGGGGATCCGCGGGGAGGATCTCTTCGGCTGCGCCGAACCCCCTCATCCTAACCTTCTCCCCGGGGGGGAGAAGGGATTGGTCCTGGGGTTCGATGGTGCAATCCCATCCCGACAGATTCACGTCCGGCGGCAGCACCGTCACGCCATGCTCCCGCGCGTCGCGGACGATCTGGGCGGGGGCGTAGAAGCCCATTGGCTGGCTGTTCAGCAGGGCGGCGGCGAAGATGGCGGGGTGGTGGTGCTTGATCCAGGCGGAGACATAGACCAGCAACGCGAAGCTGGCGGCGTGGCTTTCCGGGAAGCCATATTCGCCGAACCCCTCGATCTGCTTGAAGCAGCGCTCGGCGAAGGCGGGGTCGCAGCCTTTGGCGGTCATGCCGGCGATGAACTTGTCGCGGAACAGCTGGACCTGTCCGGTCTTGCGGAAGGCCGCCATGGCGCGGCGCAGCTGGTCGGCCTCCTCGGCGGTGAAGCCGGCGCCGACCATGGCGACCTTCATCGCCTGTTCCTGGAACAGCGGGACGCCCAGCGTCCTGTGGAGGACCGGTTTCAGCTCCGGCATCGGATAAGTCACCGGCTCCACTTTGCTGCGGCGGCGCAGGTAGGGATGGACCATGCCGCCCTGGATCGGGCCGGGGCGGACGATGGCGACCTCGATCACCAGATCGTAGAACGTCTTGGGCTTCAGCCGGGGCAGCATGCTCATCTGGGCGCGGCTTTCGACCTGGAAGACGCCCAGGCTGTCGGCCCGTCCCAGCATCTCGTAAACCGCCGGATCGCCCTGGGGCAGGGTGGCGAGAGCCCAGCGCGTCCCATGCACCTGTTCGATCAGGTCGAAGGCGCGATGGACGCAGGTCAGCATGCCCAGCGCCAGCACGTCGACCTTCAGGATGCCCAGCGCGTCGATGTCGTCCTTGTCCCACTCGATGGTGGTGCGGTCCTCCATCGCCGCGTTGGCGACCGGGCAGAGGTCGGACAAGGGGCCGCGGGTGATGACGAAGCCGCCGACATGCTGCGACAGATGGCGCGGGAAGCCGATCAGCTCGTGGGCAAGCTCCAGCGTGCGCTTGAGTCTCGGGTCGTCCGGGTCGACGCCGAGCTTGCGGGCGCGCTCCTCGTCCACCCCCTGGCCGCTCCAGCCCCAGATCGAGCCGGTCAGCCGCGCCACCAGATCGGCCGACAGCCCCATCGCCTTGCCGACCTCGCGCAGGGCGCTGCGGGCGCGGTAGCGGATGACGGTGGCGGTCAGGCCGGCGCGGGCGCGGCCGTATTTCCTGTAGATGTACTGGATCACCTCCTCGCGCTTTTCATGTTCGAAATCGACGTCGATGTCCGGCGGCTCGCCGCGGGCGCTGGAGATGAAGCGCTCGAACAGCAGATCGACCTCGGTGGGATCGACCGAGGTGATGCCCAGGCAATAGCAGACGGCGGAGTTGGCGGCGCTGCCGCGGCCCTGGCACAGGATGTCCTGTTCCCTGGCGAATTGGACGATGTCGTGGACGGTCAGGAAGTAAGGGGCGTAGCGCCGCTCGGCGATCAGGGCCAGTTCGCGCTCCACCGTCCGGTGCACCGCATCGGGAATGCCGCCGGGGAACCGGTCGGATGGATACCGCTTGGCCGCTCCGTCCCAGGTCAGGGCGACCAGCGTGTCCTGCGGGTCGCGGCCCTCCGCCACCTCGTCGGGATATTCATAGCGCAGTTCGTCCAGCGAGAAGCGGCAGGCCTCGGCGATCTCCAGCGTCCGGGCGACGGCGTCGGGATGGTCGCGGAACAGGCGCATCATCTCGACGGCCGGTTTCAGGTGGCGCTCGGCATTGGCGGACAACCGCCAGCCGGCCTCGTCGATGGTGGTGTGGTGGCGGATGCAGGTCATCACATCGGCCAGCGCCCGCCGCCCGGCGCCGTGATAGAGCACGTCGTTGGTGGCGACCAGCGGCACCCCCTCCGCCTCTCCCAGCCCGGCCAGCCAGCGCAGCCGCCGGGAATCGTCGCCCTGGTAGCGGTGGCTCGCCGCCAGGTAGAGCTGCCCGCGCGCCAGCCCGCTGCGCCAGGCGCGCAACTCGCGCAGGAACGACTCGTCACGCTGGTTGGGGCCGAGCAGCAGGAACAGCATGCCTTCGGCATGGGCCAGCACGTCGGTGCGGGCGATGAAGCATTCGCCCTTCGGCGCCCGCATCTTGCCCAGCGTCAGCAGGCGCGACAGCCGGGCGTAGGCGGCGCGGTCGGTCGGGTAGGCCAGCAGGCTGTCGGCGTCGGTCAGGTCCAGGCGGCAGCCGATCAATACCCGAAGGCCGAACTTCTTGGCCGCCGCATGCATCTGCACCACGCCGGCCAGCGAATTGCGGTCCGTCACCCCCACCGCCGCCAGACCCAGCGCCGCCGCCGTCATCGCCAGCTCGTCAGGCTGCGACGCCCCCTCCAGAAAGCTGAAGCTGGTGGCGACCTGCAGTTCGGCGTAACGGATCATGGCAAGGCTCCCCGGCGCTGGCGGATGGATGCGCACGGGGATGATAGTCTGGTAATGGGATTGATGTCATTATTGTGGCGGGGATAAACCCGTCATGAACACATCTACCCCAGATAGGACTCTGTGCCCATGACCGTGAAGCCCTTGTTCTCGGGGAAGCGGGCGTTGACCTTTTCACGGGCCTTCTTCTCGTCCAACGCATAAACCAGGAAACGCCGGCCGCGCTTCCAGCCGTCGAGCGCGGTGGGGGTGAGGTTGCCGTTGACGCGGGAGGCGTATTCGATGTTGACCACCCGCAGAAGCCAGCCCTGGTCCTTCTGGGTGCGGCGATCGTCCAGCACATAGATGCGGCGGTCGCCGGCGCCGGCGGCCTTCAGACGCTGTTCCAGATCCTCGCAGCCCAGATCGGCCATCGCCTTGCGGCGGCGGGCGTCGCGCAGGTCGCGGGCCTGTTGCAGCGTGACGCGGGCGATCTTCTTGATCCGCTCCACCTGCGCCTGCTTGCGCGAGACGGCGGTGGCGATCCGCTCCTCCGACGTCTTCAGGCGGCGCAGCGCCAGCAGCAGCGACACCGCCAGAGAAGCGAGGCCGACCAGACCGGCGAAGATGTAAGGCATGCTGTCCATGGCGTGTCCGCTTTCGACGGGGATCTCAACTGGCCTTGGCGACGGGGGCGTCGGCGGACAGGAATTCCTGCATCCGCGTCACGGCATAGCCGAAGGCGGGCGGGTAGCGCCGCTCGATCTCCGTCCGTGCCTCCGCCATCGAGCGGGCCCATACCTCGATCATCTGCGGCTGGGCCCAGCTGGGGTCGATCAGCGCGTGTTGGCTCTGCTGGGCGCCGCCGGTGCCGACATATTTGTTCACGACCATGGCGACGTAGCAGGGGCTGCCCTGGACCTCCTCGCCGATCAGGCGGACCAGCCGTTCGCCGGACTGGCGTGCGTCCTCGACCTGACGTTCCATCACCTTGCGGCGGCGCAGAACATCCTCCACCGCGCCGTCCAGTTCCTTCAGCTCTTGCACGCGGTCGCCGCGGCGGGCTTCGAACTTGGTCTCCAGCTTGGCGCGGCGGGCGATGACGTCGCGCACTCCCTCCGACCCGTGCCGGCGTTCGATCGCGCGCTCGCCCATCACGATGACGAGCTTGCCGATGCCGAATCCCAGCCCGGCCAGCCCGAAGGCGGTGATCAGCGCGTTGGTGTAGTCCTGCCACATGTGCGAACCCCCGATCGGGAATGCCATCCGGTTGGATGTCTCCAGCGATAGGAGTAACCCCTGGCTTGCCGCCGTTCAATCGCGGCGCTGTAACGAGATTAGACAGGAAAGATGCGGGTGGGGTGCGTAGTGGCCTCACCCCGTTGCGCGTTCGACCCGGTTGCGGCCGGCCTGCTTGGCGGCGTGCAGCGCGTGTTCGGCGCGGTGCAGGGTCTGCTCGACGCCTGGCTCGCCGGGCAGCCAGTTGGCGACGCCGATGCAGGCGGTGACGGAAATCGCCCGCTCCTCCACCAGGATCGGGCTGTCGGCCAGGGCGGCGCGCACCCGTTCCGCCACCACGATGGCGCCGGCACTGTCGGTTTCCGGCAGGAGTACGACGAATTCCTCGCCGCCGGACCGGGCGATGTGGTCGGAGATGCGCAACGCTGCCCGGACCCGCTTCACCACCCCGCGCAGCACCGCGTCGCCGATGGCGTTGCCATAGGCGTCGTTGACCGCCTTGAAGCCGTCGAGATCGATCAGGAAGACGCCGAGAGGACGGCCATAGCGCCGCGCCCGCGCCAGTTCCGCCGCGGCCAGCTCCAGGAAGCGGCGGCGGTTCCACACGCCGGTCAGCGGGTCCAGCATCGCCATGCGGTTCAGGCGGACGGTCGCCTCCTCCAGCGCGCGGCTGCGTTCGGCGAGTTGCCGTTCCAATTCGGCCAGATCGGCATAGGCGCGCAACGCCGTCACCACGCTGGTGAACAGCCGGCGCGCCGTCAGCTCCGTCTTCGCGGTGTAGCCGTCGATCTCGTAGGCGAGCACCAGTTCCTCCTCCGGCACGCGGGCCGGCTGGCCGGTGCGCAGGATGATTCGGACGGTGCGGTTGCCCAGATCCTCGCGGATGCGGCGGACCAGCTGCAATCCGGCATCCTCGGTCTCCATCACCACGTCGAGCAGGATGACGGCGATGTCCGGAGTGGCGCGCAGGATGCGTTCCGCCTCCGCCGCACTGGTGCAGTCGAGGAGGCGGACCGGACGGCCGCGGAAGCGCAGCCGGGCGAGCGCCAGCCGGGTGACGGCATGCACCTCCGGCTCGTCATCGGCGACCAGCACCAGCCAGGGGGGCGCCGCCGGGTCGACAGGATGGGCATTGCCGGTCCCGGCAGGGGCATCCTGCGGGGTGGGGGACTCGTCCGAGGCGAACAGGAAATCGTTGGACATGGCTGCCGGCTCGGGACTGTCCATGGTGCACGCAAGGATGGAAGCACGGCCTCGACCCCGATGCAACGGTGCCGAGTGCCGCGCCCAACCTATATCGTTTTGAACCCATCGGGGAAAATGACGGGGGATCGGTCGCGGCGGTGGCGCGTTTCGCCATTCGGTGCTTGCGTGGTCACGCCAAGCCACCTTAGGCATGGCTGTGCGTAGAAACGATCGGAGCTGACCGGGGATGGAAGCAAGCATGGACGGGCGGGAGCATGCGGCGAAGCTGCGCGCGCTCGCGCTGGGGGCGCTGGGTGTCGTCTATGGCGACATCGGCACCAGCCCGCTCTACACGCTGCGCGAATGCCTGACCGAGGGCGGCGGCTTCCCGCTGGTGCCCGAGGTCATCCTGGGCGTGCTGTCGCTGATCTTCTGGGCGCTGATCATCACGGTGACGGTGAAGTACGTCATCTTCATCATGCGCGCCGACAACCAGGGCGAAGGCGGCATCCTGGCGCTGACCGCGCTGGCGTTGCGCGGCATGCGGCCGGGGCACCGGCGGACCGGAGTCGTCATGGCGATCGGCGTGATGGGTGCCTCGCTGTTCTACGGCGACAGCCTGATCACCCCGGCCATTTCGGTGCTGAGCGCGGTGGAGGGGCTGCATGTCGTCGCCCCCGCCCTGGACAGCTACGTCATTCCGATCACGCTGACCATCCTGGTCGGGCTGTTCGTGTTGCAGCGGTTCGGGACGGAGAAGGTCGGCAAGCTGTTCGGTCCGGTAATGCTGGTCTGGTTCCTGACTCTGGCGGCGCTGGGGCTCGGGCAGATCGTCCGCTATCCCGGCGTGCTGGGGGCGGTGTGGCCCGGCCATGCGGTGGAGATGCTGTTCAACCATGGCTGGCACGGCTTCCTGCTGCTGGGGGCCGTGGTGCTGGCGGTGACGGGGGCGGAGGCGCTCTATGCCGACATGGGGCATTTCGGCCGCAAGCCGATCCGCGGCGCCTGGTACAGCATCGTGCTGCCGTCGCTGCTGCTGTGCTATTTCGGCCAGGGCGCCCTGCTGCTGCATGAACCCGAAGCGATCGAGAACCCCTTCTTCCATCTGGCGCCGGACTGGGCGCAGGTGCCGCTTCTGCTGCTGGCGACCGCCGCCACCATCATCGCCGGACAGGCGGTGATCTCCGGTGCCTATTCGGTGACCTTGCAGGCGATGCATCTGCGCTATCTGCCGCGGATGGAGGTGATGCACACCTCGGAGCACGAGAAGGGCCAGATCTACATGCCGCAGCTGACCTGGCTGCTGCTGGCCGGCGTCATCCTGCTGGTGCTGACCTTCCAGACCTCCAGCAATCTCGCCGCCGCCTACGGCATCGCGGTGACCGGCACGATGGTGGCGACGACGCTGCTGGCCTACAAGGTCGCGCGCTCGCTCGGCCGCTGGAAGCTGTGGCAGGCGGTGCTGGCGCTGGCGGTGTTCCTGACCGTCGACATGGCGCTGTTCCTGGCCAATCTGGTGAAGGTGGAGGAGGGCGGTTGGTTCCCGCTGGTGGTTGGTGCGGCGGTCTTCCTGCTGATGGCGACGTGGCGGCGCGGCCGCGAGGTGGTGCGCAAGCGGCTGACTGAGGACGCGCTGCCCTTCGACATGCTGCTGGAGCGGTTGAAGAGCGGATCGGTGCAGCGGGTGCCCGGCACCGCGGTGTTCCTCACCGGCAACCCGCGTGGCCTGCCGCCGGGACTGCTGCACAGCCTGAAGCACTACAAAGTGCTGCACCAGCGCGTCGTGCTGCTGACCGTCGATATCGAGGATGTGCCGCATGTGCCGGACGAGCAGCGCTTCGAGCTGAAGGCGCTGTCGGCCGGTTTCTTCCGGCTGATCGTCCATTTCGGCTTCAAGGATGAACCGGACATCCCGCTGGCGCTGGAGACCAAGCGGATCCCCGGCCTGCCGTTCGAGCCGATGGAAACGACCTATTTCGTCAGCCGCGAGACGCTGATCCGCAGCCACGGCAAGGCCGGGCTGCCGCGCTGGCAGGAACCGCTGTTCATCTTCCTGTCGAAGCTGTCGTCCAGCGCGTCGGAGTATTTCTGCATCCCGCCCAACCGGGTGGTCGAGCTGGGCATGCAGCTGGAAATTTAGGGCAGAGTCTGCCGGCCAGATTTTTCCGGCCAGATTTGCCGATGGCCGCGGCGGACGGGGGCAGTTTCTGCCGCCCCCGCCCGAAGGCCGCTCGCCTCATGCCGCTACCGGACGGTCTTCACCAGACGGCCGCTACCAGACAATAGACACCGGCGGTTTGTAGGCGGAAGCGGCGAACATCTGCCGCACCGCCAGTTCCAGCTTGATCTGCGCCTCCGACTTCTTGACGAAGGACAGATCGATGCCGCCCAAGGACTTCACCACGCAGCCGGAGCGGCTGAGATTGCGGAGCGCCGCCTGGGACGCCTGCTGTTTTTCCTCGGGAATCGCGGTGATGGTGGCCGATCCCTCCTTCGGCCGGACGACATAGAGGTCGAATTTCGGCATGGGCACTCTCCGTTCTGACGAAACGTCGGGTGCCCCACCGCAAAGGCCGGGCCAACTTCTGCAAAAAGGTCAGCGCCGGACCATCAGCGCCGGACCATGGGTGCCAGATCCTTGCGGATGCCGGCATCGAGGCGGGCGTTCAGGTCCTCCATCATCCGGCGGGTGATGTCGAGGAAGGTGGCCTCGCGGTCGGCCAGCGAGATGTTCTCCGCCACGGTGGTGGAATGGGTGACGGTGGAGCGGGTCACGCCGCGGAAGCCGCCGTTGCCGGTGTCCGGCACCTCGCCGGTGATCTCCACCTCGATCCGGCCGTCATAGCGTTGGGCCTGGTCGTTGGTGAAATAGCCGGTGATGCCCTTCTTGGTGGGCAGCGCCACCTCGACGATGCTGGCGTCGCGGATGGTGACACGCACGCGGCCCGTCCCGCCGGCCGCCTGCAGCCGCTCCGCCGCCCAGCGCCGCACCGCCTCGGCCGGCGGGATGGCGGACCGGCCCTCCACATGCTTGGCCCCGGTCGGGCGATAGGCGTCGACCACGTCGATGGTCCCGGCATTCAGCACGATCGGCCCGAAATTGGAGAAATCGACCGGACGGGGCGCCGGCCGCAGCGGCGCGCTCTGGCAGGCGGCAAGCAGGAGGGTGGCCGTTCCGGCGGCAAGGGCAAAGCGGCGCGACAGCATGGGGGCTCCGGTTCGGGGCTGGAGGTTGGCGGATAAGGAAAGGGGCGCGGCGCGGACGCCGCGCCCCCATGAACGCGCTGGTGTCGGACCCTATTCCCAAATCGAAAAATCTAGACTCAGGCGGCAGGGCCATACACGCGGTCGAGATCCGCGTCGGTGAAGTGGTAGTCGGTCGAGCAGAACTGGCAGGTCACCTCGACCCGGCCGTCGTCGATCTTCAGTTCCTGCACCTCTTCGCGGGGCAGGCTGCGCAGCATGGTCTCCACCCGCTCGCGCGAGCAGCGGCAACCGAAGCGCAGGGCGTGGCCCTCGTAGACGCGCACGCCGTCCTCGTGGAACAGGCGGTAGAGCAGGTCGGCGGCCGGCAGGTCGGTCGACAGCAGCTCGTCGCCGGACACGCTGGCCATCAGCGCCATGGCGCGGCGCCAGTCGTCCTCGTTGTCCGACGCGGTCAGCCCCTGTTCCTGGGGCAGGCGCTGGACCATGATGCCGCCGGTGCGCCAGGGGCCGAAGGTGCCGTCGGGCATCGCCGCGCGGTCGACCGAGACGGTCAGGCCGGTGTCGATCTGCTCGGACTGGCGGAAGTAATGCTGGACGCAGTCGGTCAGCGTCTTGCCGTACAGCTCGACGATGCCCTGGTAGCGGTCGGTATCCGGGCCCTGGTCGACCGTGAAGGCGATGTAGCCCTTGCCGAGCAGCGCTGCCGCCGGAGCGATGTCGACGTCCCGCTCGGCCCTGGCCAGCGCTTCCGGATCGAACTGGGCATAGGCGCGCACGTCGCCGACCGAAGTGACGTCGGCCACCATCAGGCGGATCGGACCGTCGCCCTTGGTCTGGAGCGTGAAGATGCCCTCGTACTTCAGCATGCTGGCGAGCAGCACGGCGAGCGTCGCCGTCTCCGCCAGGAAGCGGGCGACGGTGGGCGGATAGTCGTGGCGGGTCAGGATCTCGTCGATCGCCGGCCCCAGCTTGACGATGCGGCCGCGCAGGCGCGACGCCTCGATCTGGAACGGCAGGACGAAATCATCGGTGAGCGGGCGGACGGACGGATCGTCCATAGGGCGGATTCCTTAAGACAGAGACCGGTTATGCAGGCGTAGGGCCGAAGATCGGGGTGCGGAGAGAGTGAATCAAGGCCGGCAGGGCACCCATGCGAGTTTGGCCCTCTCCCGGCGGCGGGAGAGGGCCAAATCGAAGCGCAGAGTGCAGGGATCAGGTGCTGAGCGTCAGTCCAGAACGCCCATGCACCAGCCGAGGATGGCCTTCTGGGCGTGCAGGCGGTTTTCCGCCTCGTCCCAGACCACCGAATGGCGGCCGTCGATCACGCCGTCGGTCACTTCCTCGTTCCGGTGGGCCGGCAGGCAGTGCATGAACAGCGCCTCGGGATGGGCGTGCGCCATCAGCGCCTCGTTCACCTGATAGGGGGCGAGGATCGCCGCGCGTTCGTCCACATCGGTGTTGTGCATGGAGGCCCAGGCGTCGGTGATGACGCATTCGACCCCGCGCACCGCCTCTTGCGGCGATTCGGTGACGACCAGACGGCCGGTGCCTTCGCGTTCGGCCCAGGCCAGCAGCTCCGGCGACGGGCCATAGACGGTCGGGCAGGCAAGGCGCAGCTCGAAACCGAAGCGGACGGCGGCATGCGCCCAGCTGACCGCAACGTTGTTGCAATCGCCGATCCAGGCGACGGTCCGGCCGTTGATCGGACCGCGATGCTCCTCGAACGTCATCAGGTCGGCCATGATCTGGCAGGGGTGGGTCTGGTCGGTCAGGCCGTTGATGATCGGGATGCTGGCATGGGCGGCCAGCTCATGCACCCGCTCCTCGCCCGTGGTGCGGACCATCACCGCATCGACGAAGCGCGACAGCACGCGGGCGGTGTCGCCGATGGTCTCGCCGCGGCCCAGCTGCATGTCGTCGGGCTTCAGCACCACGACGCTGCCGCCGAACTGCTGCATGCCGACCTCGAAGGACACGCGGGTGCGGGTCGAGGGCTTCTCGAAGATCAGGGCCAGCGAGCGGCCGGCCAGCAGGGTCGAATGGGCCAGCCGGTCCTTCTTCAGGTCGGCCTTGATGCGGACGGCATGGTCGAGCAGGCGGCGCAGGGTGGCGCCGTCCAGCCGGTCGATGTCGAGAAAATGCCGGACTGTCTTGTTGTCGCCGCTCATCCCACGCACTCCTGCGCCGTCCGGTCGAGAATCCCGACGGCTTCGTTCACTTCGGCCTCGCCGATGTTCAGGGGCGGCAGCAGCCGCACCACATTGTCGCCGGCCGGAACCGCCAGCAGGCCGTTGGCGCGCAGCTTCGCCACCACCTCGCCAACCGGCTGGCCGAGCTTCAGGCCCAGCATCAGGCCCTGGCCGCGCAGTTCCAGGAACATCGCCGGATGCCTGGCGATCAGTTCCTCCAGGCGGCCACGCATATAGGCGGAGGTCTTCTGGACCTCGTCCAGGAAGCCCGGCGCCAGCATGACGTCCAGCACGGCGTTGCCGACGGCGGTCGCCAGCGGGTTGCCGCCATAGGTCGAGCCGTGGGTGCCGGCGGTCATGCCGGATGCCGCACGCTCGGTGGCGAGGCAGGCGCCGAGCGGGAAGCCGCCGCCGATGCCCTTGGCGACGCACATGACGTCCGGGGTGATGCCGGCCCATTCATGGGCGAACAGCTTGCCGGTGCGGCCCATGCCGCACTGGATCTCGTCCAGGAACAGCAGCAGGCCATGCTCGTCGCACAGCGCGCGCAGGCCGCGCAGGAACTCCACCGAGCCGGCGCGGATGCCGCCCTCGCCCTGGATCGGCTCGACGCAGATGCCGCCGGTCTGCGGTGTGATCGCGGCGCGCACGGCGTCGAGGTCGCCGAACGGTACCTGATCGAAGCCGTCCAGCAGCGGGTCGAAGCCGTGCACCAGCTTCTCCTGCTTGGCGGCGGAGATGGCGCCCAGCGTGCGGCCGTGGAAGGCCTGCTCGAAGGTGATGATGCGGTTCTTCTGCGGGTTGCCGCTGTCATAATGGTATTTGCGGACGGCCTTGGCGCCGCATTCCCACGCTTCCGCACCGGAGTTGGTGAAGAACACGGTGTCGGCGAAGGTCACCTCGGTCAGGCGCTTGCCCAGGCTCTCCTGCCCGGCGACGCGGAACAGGTTGGAGGTGTGCCACAGCTTGTTCGCCTGCTCGGTCAGCTTTTCCACCAGATAGGGATGCGCGTGACCCAGGGCGTTCACCGCGACGCCGGCGGCGAAGTCGAGGAATCGTCGCCCGTCGGTCGCGTAGAGATACGGACCTTGACCACGCTCGAAAACGATATCGGCGCGGGCGTATGTGGGCATAACGACGGGGATCACGGTTTCGTCTCCCAAAATGGAAAATCCGGCGGCCATGGCTGGCCGCCGGGAACGGCAAATATCCGGAGATTGATGGGTTCTGTCAACGGATAGGGGCAAAAGCGCGCTGGTTTCGCAGAGTCTTCACGCTTTAAGCTTGTAGCCGGTCTTGAACATGCGCCAAGCCAGCCACCACAGCCCGACATTCACGCCCAGCATCACGGCGACACCCAGCCAGCGCGCCCCGTCGGACACCCCGATGAAGCCGTAGCGGAAGCCGTCGATCATGTAGAAGAAGGGGTCGAAATGGGCGACCCACCAGAAGACCGGCGGCAGGGTGTCGACCGAATAGAAGGTGCCGGACAGGAAGGACAGCGGCGTCACCACGAAGTTGGTCACCGCGGCGATGTTGTCGAATTTCTCCGACCAGACGCCGCCGATCAGCCCCAGCAGCGACAGCAGCATCGACGCCATCACCGCATGGAACAGCACGAAGCCCGGATGCGGCATGTGCAGCGGGATCACCGCCCAGATGGCCAGCCCGGTCACCAGACCGACCACGACGCCGCGGGTGATGCCGCCGAAGACGAAGCCGCTCACCAGTTCCATCGGCGACAGCGGCGGCATCAGGATGTCGACGATGTTGCCCTGGACCTTGGCGATCACCACCGAAGAGGAGGTGTTGGCGAAGGCGTTCTGCACCATCGCCATCATGATCAGGCCGGGAGCCAGGAATTCCAGGTAGGGTGTCGCGCCGACCATCCGCACCGCCGATCCCAGCGACAGGGCGAACACCGCGTAATAGAGCAGCGTCGTCACCACCGGCGCCCAGACGGTCTGCTGGTGCACCTTGATGAAGCGCCGCACCTCGCGTGCGTAGAGCGTCCACAGGCCGATCCAGTTGACGGAACCGACGTTGCGCGGCATGGGAGGAAGGGGGAGGGTCATCGCGTCATGAACTGCCTGTTGGGCTGCCTGTCTGGCTGCCTGTTGGGAACCGGCCGGTACAAGGCCACGGACTGTACGTGCCGCCAATCCGTCCGGCAACCGCCGCCGCCGAAGGGACTGCCATGAACACCGACGACAAGCGCCCTTTGAACAAGAACACTGGGAACAAGAACGCTGGTCCCCCGGCCAGGAAGCCGCCGAAGCGTGTCACGCCCCAGTATCTGGAGAATGCGGCGCTGCATTACCTGGAGCGCTTCGCCAGTTCGACCGCCAACCTGCGGCGTGTGCTGATGCGCAAGGTCGACCTGTCGGCCAAGGCGCACGGCACCGATCGCGAGGAGGGCGCCCGCTGGGTGGATGAACTGCTGGCCCGCTATGTCCGCAGCGGGCTGCTGAACGACGAGACCTATGCCCGCATGCGCACCGAGAGCCTGCACCGCCGCGGCGCCTCCACCCGGCTGATCGCCCAGAAACTGGCCGGCAAGGGCATCGGCCGCGACGAGGCCGACAAGGCGCTGGACAGCCTGCGCGAGGATGTCGGGCCGGACCTGGACCTGACGGCGGCGCTGGCGCTCGCCAAGCGGCGGCGGCTGGGACCTTACCGTCGGCCGGAACAGCGTGAGGCGCACCGGGAGAAGGACATGGCGGCGCTGGGGCGTGCCGGCTTCGGCTACGAGATCGCCCGGCGGGTGGTGGATGCGGAGGATCCGGACGAGGTTCTGGGAGAGTAAGGGGGACGGTTGATGGAACATCGTGGAACGTCTTTCCCGGAGATGTTCCACGCACCCCCGGAAACGACGAAACGCGCGGCACCCTTTCGGATGTCGCGCGCCGCTCTCTTACCGGGAGTCGGAATCGTCCTGTACGCGTCCTAAATCTCGTCAGCGGAGCGGCAAGCGCTCCGCCTCAGCACACCAAACGCGCCCCAGAATCGGGGAAGCGATCAGGCCGCAGCCTGCTGCTTCTCCTGCGCCTTGGAGATCCGGCGCTTGATGCGACGGGCGTCCAGGCTCAGCACCGCGTCCTTCGCGTCGAGCAGGAAGGCGTCGAGGCCGCCCTTGTGCTCGATCGAGCGGATCGCGTTCACCGAGAGGCGCAGACGCACCAGCTGCCCCAGGCTGTCGCTGAGCAGCGACGTTTCCTGGAGGTTCGGCTGGAAGCGGCGGCGATTCTTGTTGTTGGCGTGGCTGACGTTGTTGCCAAACTGCGTGCCCTTGCCGGTCACGGAGCACCGACGTGCCATCGGACTGATCCTTTACTTTAGCAAATGAAACCCGGTAACGGACGGCCTGCCGCCCGAAGGAGGCCGCTATATAGTCGAACAAAAGCGCCGTCGTCAAGCCTGTCTTCGAGCCGGGATCCGCGATGAAACCATCAAAGGCTGAGTCGTCGCGGGAAGATGGAGAGTCGAAGCGCAGCGGCCTCTTCGATCTGCCGAAGAGACGCGCCGCGCCAATCTTGTGCTGACGGGTGTCAGTTCACAGTCGGGGAGGTCTTCGACGCCGGCTTGGCGGCGACCGGCTTGGCGGCGCGGCGCGGCGCCGGCTTGGCAGCGGCCTTCGCCTCGGCGGCGACGGGAGCGGCCGGGGCGGCCTTCTCGGCCTTCACCGTTTCAACCAGCTCCTTCACCGGCACCTCGACCGGCTTGGCGGCCGGGGCGGCAACGACCGGGGCGATCTCCGCAGGCTTGGCCGGAACCGGGGCGGGAGCAGCCTTCGGAGCCTCGACGACCGGGGCCGGAGCGGGGGCTTCGACCTTCGCCTCGACCTTCGGCAGGTCTACCTTCGGCGTGGCGACCGTCACCGGTGCGGGCTTCGGCGCCTCGGCCTTCGGGGCCGGAGCAGCCACAGGAGCGGCAACCGGCGCAGCCGGCGGTGCAACATCGGCGACCGGAGTCGGCAGCGCGGTGATCTCGGCGGCGATCTTGGTGGAGACGTCCAGGAAGCCCTGCACGCTCTCGGTTACGCGGGCCTGGGTGGTGGACAGCCAGTCGCGCTGCAGGGCGGCCAGATCGGCGGCGTTGCGGGCCTTGCCCAGCCCGGCGGCCAGACGGCTGGCATCGTTGACCGAGGCGGTCACGCCGTCGAACCAGCGGCGGTAGCCGTCCTGGACCAGGGTGGCGACGCGGGCGGACTTGGCGGCGGTGGTTTGGGCGTTGGTCTTGAACAGGTTCAGGACATTGGCGGGGGTCGGCTGAGCGGTCATGGCGTTGTCTCCCGTGGAACAAGGCATATTGGCGGAAACGGAAAGGCCGCTCCGGCGTAACCCCAGGAGACCGCGGGCACCCCGGCCCAAGCGACAGACGCGAATCGAAACAGGTCGATTCGGCGCACGCCGCCCCTTTCCCGCCCGGTGCAGAATAGCCCTACAGGTGGTGCGGTGCAACGGATTTGTTGCGGTGCAACATAAGCTGAACGGGTTATGCGCCGCCCGTTTGGTCGAGGAAGCGTCCCAGAAGGGTGTGGGCCGCCGCCGCCGGGATGGTGGTGCCGGCGGTCACCTCCGCCTCGAGTCGCGCCAGATCGGCGCGGACGGCGGGGTGGGCGCGGAAGCGGTCGATCAGCGTCTCGCGGATTTCGCTCCACAACCAGGCGCGGGCCTGCTCCGCCCGGCGGGTGGCACGGGCGCCGTTGGCCTCGGTCAGCGCCTTGTGCTCGCCGATGGTATCCCACACCGTGTCGATGCCGATCTTCCGGAAGGCGGAGCAGCTGAGCACCGGCACCCGCCAGTCGCCATGGCGCAGCAGGGCCAGCGCGTGGCGGTAGTCGGCGACGGTATGCCGGGCCGTGGCGGCGAGATCGCCGTCGGCCTTGTTGACGACGACGAGATCGGCCAGTTCGACGATGCCCTTCTTGATGCCCTGAAGCTCGTCGCCGCCGGCCGGCAGCAGCAGCAGCATGAACAGGTCGACCATGTCGGCGACCGCCGTTTCCGACTGGCCGACGCCGACCGTCTCCACCACGATCACGTCGAAGCCGGCGGCCTCGCAGACCAGCATCGCCTCGCGCGTGCGGCGCGCCACCCCACCCAGCGTCGCACCCGCCGGGGACGGGCGGATGAAGGCATTGGCCTCGCGCGACAGATCGACCATGCGGGTCTTGTCGCCCAGGATCGAGCCGCCGGTGCGCTGCGACGACGGATCGACCGCCAGCACCGCGACCTTGTGCCCCAGCCCGATGACATGCAGCCCGAACGCCTCGATGAAGGTCGATTTGCCGACTCCCGGCACGCCGGAGATGCCGAGTCGCACCGAGTTTCCGGTGTAGGGCAGCAGCGCCGCCAGCAGGGCGTCGGCGGTGGCGCGATGGTCGGCGCGCGTCGATTCGATCAGCGTGATCGCCCGCGCCAGCGCCCGCCGGTCCCCCGACCGGACGGCCCCCGCGAGTTGGGTTGCGAGGCGGGCAGCGTCTTGCGGGGCGGTATCGGTCATTGCGGCGCGTCGGTCAGTGCAAGGGGAGGGCTACCCTACCCGTGGTGCAGTCCGGAATAAAGCCCATGCCTCACGTCCGCACCGCCGGCGACTCCACCGCCTCCAGGTTCAGGGCGGCGGCGAGCAGGGCGCGGGTGTATTCCTCGCGCGGCTCCTCGAAGATGCGCTGGGTCGGCCCCTGCTCGACCACCTTGCCGTCCTTCATCACCATGACGTGGCTGGACAGCGCCCGCACCACCCGCAGGTCGTGGCTGATGAACAGGTAGGCGAGGTTGTGGCGGGCCTGGATGTCGCGCAGCAGATCGACGATCTGCGCCTGTACCGACATGTCGAGCGCCGAGGTCGGCTCGTCCAGCACGACGAATTTCGGCTTCAGCACCAGGGCGCGGGCGATGGCGATGCGCTGGCGCTGGCCGCCGGAGAACTCGTGCGGGTAGCGGTTGCGCGCCTCGGGTGGCAGGCCGACCTCCTCCAGCGCGCGGGCGACCATCGCTTCGCGTTCCTTGCTGTCGCCGATGCCGTGGATGCCCAGCCCCTCGCCGATGATCTGGCCGACCGACAGGCGGGGAGACAGGCTGCCATAGGGGTCCTGGAAGACGATCTGCATCTCGCGGCGCAAGCCGCGCAGGCGCTTCGGCTGCCAGCCCTGGATGTCGGTGCCGTCGAAGCGGATGGCGCCCTGGCTGGCGTGCAGGCGCAAGAGCGCCAGACCAAGCGTCGTCTTGCCCGATCCCGATTCGCCGACGACGCCGACGGTGTGGCCGCGGCGGACCGCGACGTCGACTCCATCCACCGCCTTGATGTGGCCGACGGTGCGGCGCAGCAGGCCCTTCTTGATCGGGAAATGGACCTTCAGCCGGTCGGCGGCCATCACTTCCGTCGCATCCTCGGGCGGCGACAGCGGGTTGCCGCGCGGTTCGGCCGACAGCAGCTTTTTCGTGTAGGCGTGGCGCGGGCGGATGAAGAGGTCGTCGACCTTGGCCTGCTCGACGATCTCGCCCTGGTTCATCACGCAGACGCGGTCGGCCATCTTGCGCACCACGCCCAGATCGTGGGTGATCAGCAGCAGCGCCATGCCGAAGCGGCTTTGCAGATCCTTCAGCAGTGCCAGGATCTGCGCCTGGATGGTGACGTCGAGCGCCGTGGTCGGCTCGTCGGCGATCAGCAGGTCGGGTTCGTTGGCCAGCGCCATGGCGATCATCACGCGCTGGCGCTGGCCGCCCGACAGCTCGTGCGGGTAGGCGGTCAGCCGCTTTTCCGGATCGAGCAGGCCGACGAGGCGCAGCAGTTCCAGCGTGCGGGCGCGGGCGGCGCTGCTCGACAGGCGCTTGTGCAGGAACAGGGTCTCGTTGATCTGCCGCTCGATGCTGTGCAGCGGGTTCAGCGAGGTCATCGGCTCCTGGAAGATCATGGCGATGCGGTTGCCGCGCACCTGCCGCAGGGTCTTCTCCTCCGCACCCAGCAGTTCGGTGTCGCGGAAGCGGATCGAGCCGGCGGGGTGGTGTGCCATCGGGTAGGGCAGCAGTTGCAGGATCGACAGGGCGGTGACCGACTTGCCGGAGCCCGATTCGCCGACCAGCGCCAGCGTCTCGCCCTTCTGGATGTCGAAGGACACGCCCTTGACGGCCTGGGTCGCGCCGGCACCGGAGCGGAAATCGACGCGCAGGCCCCGCACGGACAGCAGGTCGGGGTTGGGGGGCATCAGGCTCATGTCGGGCTCTTCACGGTCGTCATCGTCTCACGGTCGTCGTCACTCCGCCGCCTCCTTGCGCGCGGCGGTCGCCGCGGCGGCCTCGCCGGGAAGCGCGGTGGACATCTGGGCGATGGTCTTGCGCGGGTCGAAGGCGTCGCGCACCGCCTCGCCGATGAAGATCAGCAGGCTCAGCATGATCGCCAGCACGAAGAAGGCGGTCAGGCCGAGCCAGGGCGCCTGGAGGTTGGCCTTGCCCTGGGCCAGCAGCTCGCCCAGCGACGGCGAGCCGGGCGGCAGGCCGAAGCCGAGGAAGTCCAGTGCCGTCAGGGTGGTGATCGAGCCGTTCAGGATGAAGGGCATGAAGGTCAGCGTCGCCACCATGGCGTTGGGCAGCACATGGCGCACCATGATGGTGACGTCGCCAGCGCCCAGCGCCTTGGCCGCGCGCACATAGTCGAGGTTGCGCGCCCGCAGGAACTCCGCCCGCACCACATGGACGAGCGAGGTCCACGAGAACAGCAGCAGCAGGCCCAAGAGCCACCAGAAGGTCGGCGTCACCACGCTGGCCAGGATGATGAGGAGGAACAGAGTGGGCAGCCCCTGCCAGATCTCGATGAAGCGCTGAAACAGCAGGTCGGTCAGCCCGCCGAAATAGCCCTGGACCGCGCCGGCCGCCACGCCGATCACCGAGGAGAAGGCGGTCAGCACCAGCCCGAACAGCACCGAGATGCGGAAGCCGTAGATCAGCCGCGCCACCACGTCGCGCCCCTGGTCGTCGGTGCCCAGCCAGTTGTCGGCCGACGGCGGGGCCGGGGCGGGGACCGGCAGATTGTAGTTGATGGTGCGGTAGCTGTAGGGGATCGGCGGCCAGACCATCCAGCCCTTGCCGTTGATCAGGTCGCGGACGTAAGCGTCGCGGTAATCGGTCTCGGTCTCGAACTCGCCGCCGAAGGTGGTCTCGGGATAGGTGTGGAAGACCGGCCAGTAATACTGCTCCTCGTAGCGGATCAGCAGCGGCTTGTCGTTGGCGATGAACTCCGCCCCCAGCGAGACGACGAACAGCACCAGGAAGATCCAGAAGGACCAGAAGCCGCGGCGGTTCGCCTTGAAGTTGGCCAGCCGGCGCCGGGTCAGCGGAGTCATCACACCCTCCGCGATTCGAAGTCGATGCGGGGATCGACCATCACATAGGTGATGTCGCCGACCAGATTCATGATCAGCCCCAGCAGCGTGAAGAAATAGAGCGTGCCGAACATCACCGGATAGTCGCGGTTGATCGCCGCCTCGAAGCCGAGCAGCCCCAGCCCGTCGAGCGAGAAGATCACCTCGATCAGCATGGCGCCGGTGAACAGGATGCCGATGAAGGCGCCGGGGAAACCGGCGATGACGATCAGCATGGCGTTGCGGAAGACATGGCCGTACAGCACGCGGTTCTCCGTCAGGCCCTTGGCCCGCGCGGTGATGACGTACTGCTTGCCGATCTCCTCCATGAAGGAATTCTTGGTCAGCATGGTCAGGCCGGCGAAGCCGCCGATCACCATCGACAGCACCGGCAGCGCCATGTGCCAGAAATAGTCGAGCACCTGTTTGTACCAGGGCAGGCTGCCCCAATTGTCGGAGACCAGTCCGCGGAGGGGAAACCAGTCGAGATAGCGCCCGCCGGCGAACACCACGATCAGCAGCACCGCGAACAGGAAACTGGGGATGGCATAGCCGACGATGACCACGCCGGAGGTCCAGACGTCGAAGGGCTGGCCGTCGCGCACCGCCTTGGCGATGCCGAGCGGGATGGAGACCAGATAGACGATCAGCGTCGTCCAGACACCGAGCGAGATCGACACCGGCATCTTTTCCAGAACCAGATCGACCACGCGGCGGTCACGGAAGTAGCTGGTGCCGAAATCGAACACGATGTAGTTCGACATCATGTGGATGAAGCGTTCGTGCAGCGGCTTGTCGAAGCCGAACTCCTTCTCCAGCTGCTTGATGAAGGCGGGGTCCAGCCCCTGGGCGCCGCGATATTTGCCGCCGCTGTCGCCGCCGGTCTGGTTCTGGCGCTGGGCGGCGGCATTGGCGTCGCCGCCGGCGCTGCCGCCGATGCGCGACGTCGCCTCCACCGCCGTGCCCTGGACGCGGGCGATCATCTGCTCGATCGGGCCGCCGGGGGCGATCTGCACGATCAGGAAATTGATCACCATGATCCCGAACAGGGTGGGGATGATCAGCAACAGGCGGCGGATGATGTAGGCCAGCATCGCGGGTGTCCCGACCCTCCCCAAATCTTCAGGTGGCAGTCTTCAAGGATACGACAGCTCAGACCAGACTATAGTTCAGGGTCCCGTGCGGCGTGGGCTGTTGGCCAGCTTGGCGTTCTTGTCCGCATCGACCCACCAGCTGTCCGAGAAGCCCAAGCCGTATTTCGGGGCAACCGCCGGATGGGAGAAACGGTTCCAATAGGCGACGCGGTAGACGTTGTCGTACCAGTGCGGAATGACGTACCAGTTCCACAACAGCACGCGGTCCAGCGCGCGGGTGGCGGTGATCAGCGCCTCGCGGTCGGGGGCGGCGATCAGAGTCTCCACCAGCTTGTCGACCGCCGGGTTCTTGATGCCGATGCTGTTGCGGCTGCCGGGCTGGTCGGCGCGCGAGGATTCCCAGTAATCGCGCTGTTCGTTGCCGGGCGACAACGACTGCGGGAACCGCTCTATGATCATATCGTAATCGAAATTATCTGTGCGGTTCTGGTACTGCGCACTGTCGATCACGCGGATCTGCGCCTCGATCCCGGCGCGCTCCAGATTGCGGACGAAGGGCTGGACGATGCGTTCCATATCGGCTTGGACCAGCAGGATCTCGAAGCGGAAGGTCTGGCCTTGCGCATTGGTCAGCTTGCCGTTCTTCAGATCCCAGCCGGCCTCCTTCAGCAGGCCGAGTGCCGTGCGCAGGTTGCCGCGGATGTTGCCGCTGGCGTCGGTCTTCGGCGGCTCGAAGGGCTTGGTGAACACCTCGTCCGGGATCTGGCCGCGGAAGGGTTCCAGCAGCTTCAGTTCGGCGGGGGAGGGCAGGCCGGTGGCCGCCAGTTCGGTGTTGGCGAAATAGCTTTTGGTGCGCTGATAGAGGCCGTAGGACAGGTTGGCGCGCGTCCATTCATAGTCGAACAGGTAATTCAGCGCTTCGCGCACGCGGCGGTCCTGGAAGATCGGGCGGCGGATGTTGAAGACGAAGGCTTGCATGCCCTGCGGGTCTTCGTGCTTGATCTCCTCCTTGATGATCTGGCCGTTCTGCACCGCCGGGACATTGTAGCCGGTGACCCAGTTCTTCGACGAGTTCTCCAGCCGGAAATCAAAGGCGCCGGCCTTGAACGCCTCGAACGCCACGTCGAGGTCGCGGTAATAGTCGAAGCGGATGCGGTCGAAATTGTAGCGGCCACGGTTGATCGGCAGATCCTTCGCCCACCAGTCCTTTACCCGTTCAAGGATGATGGCGCGGCCGGGCTGGACGTCGACCACCTTGTAGGGACCGCTGCCGATCAGCGGTTCCAGAGTCGTGGTGGCGAAATCGCGGTTGGCGAAGGCATGCTTGGGCAGCACCGGCAGCTGGCCCATGATGACCGGCAGTTCGGGATTGTTGCCATCTCGGAACGAGAATTTGACCGTCCGCTCGCCGGTCTTCTCCGCCTTCACCACGTCGGCGTAATAGGTGCGGTAGAGCGGGTGGCCCTTTTCCTTCAGCGTGTCGAAGCTCCAGATCACGTCGTCGGCCGTGACCGGCTGGCCGTCGTGGAAGCGGGCCTGCGGCCGCAGGGTGAAGGCGACCCAGGTACGGTCGGGAGCGACCTCGATGCTTTCGGCCAGCAGGCCGTATTCGGTGATCCCCGCCTCGTCGCCGTTGCTGGTGGTCAGCGTCTCGAACGGCAGACTGGAGCCGGCGGCGGCCTGTCCGCGCAGGATGAAGGGGTTGAGATTGTCGAAGCTGCCGAAGGCCATCATCTTGACCTCGCCGCCCTTCGGGGCGTCGGGATTGACATAGTCGAGATGCTGGAAGTCAGGCCCGTATTTCGGCTTGCCGTGCAGGGACAGGGCGTGGCTGCCCTGGGTCTGAGCCGCGAGCGGGGACGCGAGCAGCGGAAGCCCCACCACCGCCATCATCACTGCCGCCGCCATACCGGTGCCCAGCCAGCGTATCCGACCCGTCATGCCCGATCCCCTCCCTCGCCTGTTTTCTCGAAAAGCGTTCAGCCTGATGGAGTTAGCCCCGCAATGGGGCGTCATCAAGGCTGCGCCCCTTTCTTTGCCGGATCGACCCACCAGGTCGCCGGGAAATTGGTGCTGCGATAGTCCTGGTCGTATTTCGGCCAGACCGCGGGATGGGCCAGCCACGCCTTGTGGGCGACCCAGCTTTCGGGGTTGTGCCATTGCGGCACCATGTAGAAGCCCCACAGCAGCACGCGGTCGAGCGCACGGGTGGCGGCCTGCACCGAGTCGAGGTCCTTGGCGGTCAGCGCCTTCTCGATCAGCGCGTCGGCCACCGGGTCATGGATGCCGGAATAGTTCGCCGATCCCTTGATGCCGGCGGCGGCGGAGCCGAAATAGCTGCGCAGTTCGGTGCCCGGCGGGGTGAAGAAGGCGAGATTGACGACGGTGGCGTCGAAATCGAATTCGTCCAGCCGCGCCTGATACTGGGCGGTGTCGACGAGGCGCATGGTGGCGTCGATGCCGACGCGGCGCAGGGTCTCGATGTAGGGCTGGGTGACGCGGGTCAGCGCGCCGGTGCCGTCGAGGAACTCGACCGCCATCACCTCGCCGGTCTTCCCGTTGGTCAGCTTGCCGTTGCGGGTCTCCCAGCCGGCTTCCTTGAACAGGCGCGTCGCCTCGCGCACCTGGGCGCGGTTGTTGCCACTGCCGTCGGTGGTCGGCAGGGTGAAGGGCTGGGTCAGCAAGCGGTCGGACAGCTGTGCCTTGAAAGGTTCCAGCAGGGCCAGCTCCGCCGGGCTTGGCGGACCCTTGGCGCCGAAATCGGAATTGGGGAAGTTGCTGAGCGTCCGCTTGTACTGGCCGTACAGGATGTTCTTCTGGATCCAGTCGAAATCGAACAGCAGGGCCAGCGCCTCGCGCACGCGCGGGTCGGCGAACTTGTCGCGGCGGGTGTTCAGGCGGAAGCCCTGGGCGCCCAGCGGCAGTTCGCTCGGCACCTCCAGCTTCTGGACGCGGCCATCCCTGGCGGCGGGAAAATCGTAACCGGTGGTCCAGCGCTGCGCCCGGTATTCGCCGCGGAAGTCGTAGGCGCCGGCCTTGAACGCCTCGAACATCACGTCGTCATCACGGTAGAAGTCGTCCTTCACCGTATCGAAATTGTAGAAGCCGCGCGCGGTCGGTAGATCCTTCGCCCACCAGTCGGCGACCCGCTCATAGGTGATGGAGCGGCCGGCATCGACCGTCTTGATCCGGTAGGGGCCGCTGCCCAGCACAGGCTCCAGCGTCGTCTTGGAGATGTCGCGACCGTTCGACGTCCACCAGTGCTTGGGCTGGGGGGAGAAGGTGGTGGCGAAGTCGATGATCGGCTTGATCTCCCCCGTGCCGGTCAGGGTGATCCTGAAGCGGCGGTCGTCCAGCGCCTCCACCTTGGCGATGTGGTCGAGGAAGGACTTGATGAAGGGGGCGCCATGGGCCTGGATGGTGTCCCAGGTGAAGACCACGTCGGCGCTGGTGATCGGCGTGCCGTCATGCCACCGGGCGCCCTGGCGCAGCGTGAAGACGGCCCAGCCGTAATCATCGGGCAGCTCGACACTCTCCGCCATGTGGGCATAGGCGGCGTCGAGTTCCCAGCCGGATCCGACCATCAGCGTGTCGGAGATCAGCCCCAGCGTACGCGGCCGCACCCCGCGCAGGATCAGCGTGTTCAGGCTGTCGTAAGTCCCCGGCTGCGATTCGGCCAGCCCGACCGAGCCGCCCTTCGGCGCGTCGGGATTGACGTGGGGGAAATGGGTGAAGCCGGGCTTGAACTGTGGCTCCCCGAACTGCTTCAGCGCGGTCACGGTCCGGGTGGCCGCCTGGGCCGGTGCCAGGAGCGCCGGCGCGGACAGGGTCAGGATCGTGGCGGCAATGGCGAGAAGGCGGCGCATCGGCGGTCCTGTATCGGGAGCGGGCATCTTGGTTAGATTGCCACGCCCGCTCTCCGGTCAAGCGCAATTCCGTTTTGGAGTCAGTTGCTTCGCACCGTGCGCCAGTGGTCGGCCATGCGGTCCATCAACTGACGATAGCGGCGATCGGTCCGCATCAGCTTGCGCACCGACTTCCCGTTGCGCGGGTCGGCCAGCATCCAGGCCTCCGCCGCCGCCTGATGTTCGGGATGGATCGACAACAGATAGATTGCCGCCTGTTCCGGAACCGAAACGGCTGTTTCCGCCAGACGCTCCAGGATCGCACCGACATAGATCGGCAGGACCCTGCGGAAATCCTCCGGTCCACCCTTCACGTCCGCACTGTCCGCCGGGGTGGCGCCATCGGTCATCAGGGCCTGCCGCTCGGCGGCGGGCAGGGCGAAGAAGGCGTCGAGCCCCAGCAGCAGGTCGCAGACGGTCTTCTTGCGTACCAGCCAGTTCGACCCCGCCGACACTCGCGCCGCCAGACCTTCCAGAAAGGGACGAAGCTTTTCGGGCGAGGTTTCGAAGACGGAACGGGTGGGCGGGGCGATGGCGATCATTTCGATATCCGAACAGGCGTTTTGGTCAGTGTATCAGCCGGCCAGCGCCTTCATGGCGTCCTGGTGGGTCTGCGGGTCGCCGGCGGCGATCACCCGGCCGCTGGAGTTGGCGTCGAGCGGCTTGCCCTCCCAATCCGTCATCAGTCCGCCGGCCCCAGTCACCACCGGCACCAGCGCCGCGAAATCGTACAGCTTCAGCCCCGACTCGACGACGAGGTCGTAATAGCCGGACGCCAGCAGCCCGTAGGTGTAGCAGTCGCCGCCATAGGATGCCGTCTTCACCTTGGCGGCGACGCGGCGGTAGGCCTCGTAATCGCTGCCGGGGAACAGGTCGGGCGAGGTGGTGCCGAACATGGCGGCACCCAGCCCACCGGGGCAGGGGCGGACGCGCACCGGCTGGCCGTTGTGCGTGGTCGGCCGCCCTTCGACACCGATCCAGCGGTCGCCGACGATGGGCTGGTCGATGATGCCCATCACCGGGCGGCCATGGTGCAGCAGGGCGATCAGCGTGCCGAAGATCGGCCTGCCGGTGATGAAGGACTTGGTGCCGTCGATGGGGTCGATCACCCAGACCCATTCGGCGTCCAGGTTCTTGGTGCCATGCTCCTCGCCATAGATGCCGTCGTCGGGGCGCTGGCTTTCGATGATGGTGCGGATGACATGCTCCGCCTCGCGGTCGGCGATGGTGACCGGCGAGGCGTCGGCCTTGTCGTCGATGGCGACGGGGGTGCGGAAATAGCGGCGGACCACGCTGCCGCTGGAGTCGGCCAACCGCTGGGCGAGCGCCACCATCGGGGCGGGGCAGGGTTCGGTCATGGTCGCTCCTTGAGGCTCTTGTCGATATCAGGTGCCGCATCCTAACGGCGCGAGTCCGCTGCGGAAACCCGAAAGCGCCCCGGCTCTGCTTGAGGAGAGGTCCCGGTTTTCCGCCGGGCAGGTCATCCGCCGGGAGGGCTTTCCGCCCGACGCGTCCTGTGGCAGCCTCGACCGGCCATGATGAACCGACCCAACATCTACGCCGCCACGCCGATCGACCGCGCCTCTCTCCGCCGCAAGGACGAGGATTGGCTGACGGAGGCCTGGCTCGCCCCCGCCTCCCGCGTTCTGCCGGTCTGGCAGACCAAAAGCTTCGTCGCCGGACCGGAGGATGCGCCGCGCGCCGTCCTGCTGCCGACGGAAGGGCTGGACGCGGTGCCGATCTTTCTCGGTCTGATGGACGGCACGCCCGTTTTCACGGTCGACCTGTCGATGGTCGAGGATCCGGACGCGCTCCCGGCATTGCGCGGCCATGGCCGTTTCGAGGATCTGCGCGTCACCGGGCCGCTGATGCCGGAGGGGGAGGCGGCGTTGTGCGCCTATGCCCGCGGCATGGTGTGGTGGAACGCCCGCCACCGTTTCTGCGGCGTCTGCGGCTCTCCGGCGGCGACGGCGGAGGGCGGGCATGTGCGTCTCTGCACCAACCCCGACTGCGCCACCCACCATTTCCCCCGGACCGACCCGGCGGTGATCATGCTGGTTCATGACGGCGGCGACCGGGCCGTCCTCGGCCGGCAGAGCCGCTTCCCGCCCGGCATGCATTCGGTGCTGGCCGGCTTCGTCGAGCCGGGCGAAAGCCTGGAGGACACCGTCGCCCGCGAGGTGTTCGAGGAGGTCGGGTTGACCGTGACGGACATCCAGTACCGCTCGTCGCAGCCCTGGCCCTTCCCCTCCTCGCTGATGCTGGGCTTCACTGCGCGGGCCACCAGCTTCGATATCGACACCGGCAACGACGAGCTGGAAAGCGCCCGCTGGTTCGACCGCGATTTCCTGCGCACCCACACCCCGGACGAGACCTTCCGCCTTGCCCGCCGCGATTCGATCGCCCATCGCCTGATCCGGGAATGGATGGCGGAGGGATGATCGCCTCCCCTAATGCCGCCGATGCGGTCCCGCCACGCGCGTAGGCGAACGGCGGCGGTCGAAGGGGTTGGGGTGGCGGGTGCAGGTGTCGTTGTAGAGCGCCATCAGGGACGCCGCTTCGGCCGGGCGGCGGAGGCTGGCGCTGCACAGATTGTCCCACACCATCTGGCGGACGGCGGCGTCACCCCAGGGCTCGTGCAGAAGCGAGGCGCCCTTTTCCAGGGCGGTCATGAAGGGGAGATGTTCGTGGGCGGCGATCTGCGCCACCTCCTCCGCCTCCAGATTGGCCAACCCCAAACAATCTTCCATCGTGAGCATGGCAACCTCCATCCGTGGCGCCATGGCCGTCGGCGGGGTTTTCACCCGTCAGCCGCCGTGGTTTTTTAGAGTCTGTCTGGTGCTTATTGAAGCACCAGACAGACTCTAAGCTTTTAGTTTTCCGTGTGATTCACGCTTCAAGCGATTCCGCTTGAACCGATCACACTCCAGTCGTCGAAAAATTGTGGAGCCGGTCTCTGCCGGCCTTTTCTGTATAACAATTTCTGCTAATCTTGCCCAGCGCTGACCGCTCGCGACCATGGCTAAGTCGCGTCACTGCGGCGGAATGACGCGCGACTTATGGCAACTGCGAAAAGACTTGCGGCGTTGCGGGAGGGATTCAGTCCTCGCCGACGAGTTGGCTTTCCTGATAGCGGAAGGGGTTGGCCGGATAGACGCCCAGGATCTTCACCTCGCGGGCGAAGAAGTCCAGCTCCTCCAGGGCGAGGCGCAGGGGACGTTCGTCCGGGTGGCCCTCGACGTCGGCGTAGAACTGGGTCTGGGTGAAGTGGCCGCCGACCATGTAGCTTTCCAGCTTGGTCATGTTGATGCCGTTGGTGGCGAAGCCGCCCAGCGCCTTGTACAGCGCGGCCGGCACGCTGCGGACGCGGAAGACGAAGGTGGTGATCGTCTTGCAGGACCCCAGCGCCGGCAGCTTCGGCTCGCGCGCCAGGATCAGGAAGCGGGTGGTGTTGTGGGTGGCGTCCTCAATCCCGCTCTTCAGGATGTCCAGCCCGTAGATCTCGGCGGCCAGCGAGGAGGCGATGGCGGCATGACGCGGGTCGTTCATCGCCGCGATCTCCTTCGCGGCCCCCGCCGTGTCGGCGTGATTGATCGCCTGCAAACCCAGGCTGCGGATGGCGGTCTGGCACTGCGACAGCGCCTGGATGTGGCTGCGCACCGTCTGGATGCTGTCCAGCGTGGCGCCCTTCGGTGCCAGCAACTGGTGGTTCACCCGCTGGAAATGCTCGCCGATGATATGCAGGCCGCCTTCGGGCAGCAGATAGTGGTTGTCGGCGACGCGGCCGGCGATGGAGTTCTCCACCGGGATCATCGCCAGCGAGGCGCGGCCTTCGCGCACGGCGGAGAAAGCGTCCTCGAAGGTGGCGCAGGGCATCGTCGTCATGGTCGGTCGCGCGTTGCGGCAGGCCAGATCGGAATAGGCGCCGGGGAAGCCCTGGAAGGCGATGATGTTGGACGTGCCCATGAGCGGTGTTTCCCCCGGCGGATCTTAAATAAGAGATTGATATATCAGGCGCCGGCCGCCTTGCGGCCGGACAGCAGGGCGCAGGCGCGCTCCAGGTCGGCGGGAGTATCGACACCCAGCGGAACCGCGTCAACGACCGCCGCGTCGATGCGCATGCCGTTGGACAGGGCGCGCAGCTGCTCCAGCCGTTCGCGCTGCTCCAGCACCGACGGCGGCAGCGACACGAAACGCTCCAGCGCCGCCCGGCGATAGGCGTAGAGGCCGATGTGATGATAGAGCGGCCCGTCGCCGGTCGGCGCGGTGGCGCGGGTGAAATAGAGCGCGCGGCCCTGGCGGGCCCCGGCCGGCAGCTCCAGCACCGCCTTCACCACGTTGGGGTTGGTCCGCTCCTCTTCCCGCGTGATCTCGGCGACCAGGGTGGCGATGTCGACCTCCGGGTCGGTCAGCGGGGCGAAGGCGGCGCGCACGCTTTCCGGTTCGATGGTCGGCAGGTCACCCTGCACGTTGACCACCGCGTCGTGCCGCCCCTCCGGGTCGATCAGCTGTACCGCCTCGAAGATGCGGTCGGATCCCGAGGGATGGTCGGGGCGCGTCAGCACCGCGGTGCCGCCGGCAGCCTCGACGGCGCGGGCGATCTCCGGTTCGGCGCAGGCGACCACCACCGGGCCGATCTCCGCCTCCATGGCGCGGCGCAGCACATGGACGATCATCGGCGCGCCCAGGATGTCGGCCAGCGGCTTGCCGGGCAGCCGGACGGAGGCCATGCGCGCCGGAATCACCACGACCGGGTTGGTGGAGCGGCCACCGAGGGAAATGGCGGAAGGGCTGGCGGGGGCGTTGGTCGGCATGGCTCAAAGACTCCGGTGGGGAAGCTCCGGTAAGATCACGGATCCGTGACATAACTGGCGCGGGTGAACCACGGACGCCGGGGCGGCGTCAAGGGGCAGCGTTGGGGGCGGCGTTGGGGGCGGCCTGGGGGCCGACAAAGCGCGATTCGCGCTGTTTTGCGGTGCAGCGTAATGCGCAAGCAAATTAAGTGGTTGGTGACTGCGACAAATTTGTATGCGACCTTTTTTCGCGGTCCGCCGGGCTATGACAAGCTTCGGACCACGGGCTATGGTGACCGCGGCGCGTTCAGCCGCGGGCGGGAGAAACGCCGAGTGTACTGAAAACAGGGAACAAAGGGGCTCATCAATGAGCATGGAGTGGAACAAGATTTTCGGCGCCGTGCTGCTGGCCGGGCTGATCGCGATGCTGGCGGGATTCGCGTCCAAGGTGCTGGTTCATTCGAAGTCGCTCGAAAAGAGCGTCTATGTCGTCGCGACGCCCGAGGGGGCCAGCGCGCCCGCCGACAAGGGTGCCGCTCCCACCGGTCCGGCGCCGATCGCGCCGCTGCTCGCCGCCGCCAGCCCGGACGCCGGGCAGAAGGTTGCCAAGGCCTGCGCCGCCTGCCACAGCTTCGACAAGGGCGGTGCGGCCAAGGTCGGCCCGAACCTGTACGGCATCGTCGGCGGCCCGAAGGGCCACATGCAGGGCTTCGGTTATTCCGATGCGCTGGTGAAGACCGGCGGCAGCTGGAGCTATGACGAGCTGAACAAGTTCCTCTACGACCCGAAGGCCTACGCCCCGGGAACAAAGATGACCTTCGCCGGTCTGAAGAAGGACGACGACCGCGCCGCCGTCATCGCCTATCTGCGCTCGCTGGCCGACAGCCCGCAGCCGCTGCCGCAGTAACCAGGCTAAGGGACCGGGCGCCGCCGCGGCCGGAAGAAAACGGCCCCGCTCCCGCAAGAGGGTGGGGCCTTTTTTGTAACCGGGGCCGGGCCTACCGCCGCAGGCCGCAGGCGATCTCCAGATAGTCGGGGTCGTTTTCCGGGGTCAGCCAGCCGTGGCGGATCAGGAAATCGGTCACAACCAAGTTCACGTTGAACTTCCAGTCGCCGGTGCCGCGCACCGATTCAGCCACCTTGTCCAGCGGCCAGAGTTCGAAGAACTCCACCTCGCCGTCGGTGTTGACGGGGGTGACGCCGGGCGGAAGCTCCAGGTCATAGACGAACAGGCGGTCGCGCTTCAGACCGGCCGGCGTCTCCATCGTGTAGCTGATGGCGCCGACCGGCACGGCGCGGCGCGCGGTCTCGGAGTCCAGCCCGGCCTCCTCCGCCGCTTCCTTTTCCAAGTTTTCGGCCAGGGTCAGGCCGATGGGCTGACCGCCGGCGATCAGGTTGTCGAGCTGGCTCGGCGCCACCTCGCGGTCGCGGGCGCGGCGGCCGACCCACAACAGAAGGCCTCCAGCCCCATTACCGGCAGCCTCATCCCGGACAAAGCCGTTGATGTGCAGGCCATAGGCCTCGATCCCGAAGGCGCCGACGGCGGCGCGGTCCAGCCGGGCCAACGGCTCCGCCCCCCAGCGCGGCAGAATCGGATAATATTCGCCACGCAACGCCTTGACCGTGCCCTGTTCCACCAGATAGGCGGCGGCATGGTCGAGCAGGGTGGAACGCGCCTCGAAATCCCGGATCTCGGGCGCGATGGTCAGCCGGTCGGCGCTGACGACGAAGCCGGGATCGACCCCGGGCAGCGCCTCGGCCAGGGCATGGCGCACCCAGCCCACGGTGTGGCCGTCCAGTTCGAACGGGCGGAAGCCGGACAGGTCGTGCGCGTTGCACGCGCGGATATGATCGAGGAAGCTCATGCATTCCATCTAAGCGGGCCGGAGGGCCGGCGCAACCGCTCATCCAGGGCAATGGGGCAGGGCAGTCCGCAGCCTCATATTTTTGGACATCTTGCGTGGCTCTGGTTGCCATCGTACACAGGTCCGGTCACGAAATGACCGCCGGCGCCAGTCCGCCAGGGGTCGCTCAAGCGAAAGGGCGCGGCGTGGTGTCTGACCGGTCGGCTGAGGGTGTTGCGGCAGGCAGGACGGAGGCGCCGTTCGACGCCCTGTCCGTGCTGGTGGTCGAGGACGAATCCTTCACCCGCATGGTGCTGGCGAAGATGCTGGGCACGCTGGGCGTCAAGGCCGTGCATCAGGCCGCCGACGGCGAATCGGGCCTCGCCGCCGTCGCCGCCCATTCCCCCGATCTGGTGCTGTGCGACGTGGAAATGCAGCCGATGGATGGCTTCGGCTTCGTCCGTGCGTTGCGCGCCAGCGCCGATTCTCGCCAGCGCAGCCTGCCGGTCCTGTTCATGAGCGGCCGCGTCGATGACGACCGCAAGGCCCAGGCGCAGGACAGCGGCGCCGACGCGGTGCTGGCCAAGCCGGTCACCCCCGCCAGCCTGCGCGACGCGTTGGGCATTGGCTTGAGGGCGATTGAGCTGAAGGCTGGGCAGCCGGCCTGAGCCGCTGTGCGAAAGTCCGGTTTACCGCCTGCGATTGCCCCTCCCGACAGTGGCGGGCAGGGGGCAGCGGACCCGTCCTTAAAATTTCCCACTCCGTGGCAAGCTTGCCAAGCCATTGAAACAATTCGGCAATCGAGCGGTAACCCTCCACCGCGTCACGTTGGCGCCCCATCCCCACCCAATTTCCGCCTTGTTGATGAGGACGATTGGGACGCAACATGATCTCGAGGAAGTGTTGGGGCGAGGTGTTGCGGGCTTGTGGACGACACTGCGGCAGACAGCAATGCCCCTTACTGGATATTGTTAAGGTTTGGAGTGCAACATCGACGGTAAATCCCTGCGCCGTGCTTGGTCGAGGCGGCGCGTCTGCTTGAGGAGGCCGATGGCGTGACAAGGAACGCCCGATGGAACCCGACAGGGTCGCATCGCACTGGGCAATTCTTCCCGACCGGACGGGCATCGATGATTGCCGCCGGTTTCACGCCGTCTTCTGCCGACACCGTCACACGCCTTTCGCCGAACCTTCCGGACGCGCGGCCGATACGCGCACGGGTTGAGCAGGTGCGCTCGATGCACCCACACTGGCCTTGGGACCTAGGTCCTATGGCTAGCGCAGGCGCCATGGCGGGCTTTCCGGCTATGGAGCCTGAGTGCCTGGAAAGCTCCAGGTGGAGCATTACATTCAAAAATGACTCGTTCGGGGGACGCCGCGTTGCAAGACGGACGGCTCCCGGCCTTCATAGGACCGTTCCTTACACCAGACCGCTGGCTTCTACCGCTGAGCGGGGTAGCTGCGGACCCCTTGAGGTCCGCGCCTTCCCTGGAGTGCCCCTTGGATCGCGGCATGCGCCGCGCCCTGCCGCCGCAGCCACCGGCGGCGTCCCGGCGCATCGGACCAGATAAGACGGAGCGACGAATGTTCCCGGCCGACGAACTGTTCACGCGCTACACGCAGAATTACGAGACCCGCCGCGAGACCGAGATGTCCCTGATGGACTATCTCCAGCTGTGCCGCGACGATCCGATGTCCTACGCCTCCGCCTCCGAGCGCATCCTGGCCGCCATCGGCGAACCGGAGGTGGTCGACACGGCCCGCGACCCGCGTCTGGGCCGCATCTTCATGAACCGGACCATCAAGGTCTATCCCGCCTTCTCCGAGTTCTACGGCATGGAAGAGACGATCGAACGGATCGTCGGCTTCTTCCGGCACGCAGCGCAGGGCTTGGAAGAGCGCAAGCAGATCCTCTACCTGCTGGGCCCGGTCGGCGGCGGCAAGTCGTCGCTGGCGGAGCGGCTGAAGTCGCTGGTGGAGAAATGCCCGATCTATGTCCTGAAGGCCGGCAAGGAGATCAGCCCGATCTTCGAAAGCCCGCTCGGCCTGTTCAACCCGGACGAGATCGGCGACGAGCTGGAGGAGCGCTTCGGCATCCCCAAGCGCCGCCTGACCGGGCTGATGAGCCCGTGGGCGGTCAAGCGCCTCGACGAATTCGGCGGCGACATCACCCGCTTCAAGGTGGTGAAGCTGCACCCCAGCAAGCTGCGCCAGATCGGCGTGACCAAGACCGAGCCGGGCGACGAGAACAACCAGGACATCTCGTCGCTGGTCGGCAAGGTCGACATCCGCAAGCTGGAGATCTATAGCCAGAACGATCCCGACGCCTACAGCTTCTCCGGCGGCCTCAACCGGGCGACCCAGGGCATGCTGGAATTCGTCGAGATGTTCAAGGCGCCGATCAAGATGCTGCACCCCCTGCTGACCGCGACGCAGGAGGGCAACTATGTCGGGTCCGAGAATATCGGCGCCATTCCCTTCCAGGGCGTGATCCTGGCCCACTCCAACGAGGCGGAGTGGCAGACCTTCAAGAACAACAAGAACAACGAAGCCTTCATCGACCGCATCTGCGTCATCAAGGTTCCCTACTGCCTGCGGGTGGCGGAGGAGCAGAAGATCTACGACAAGCTGGTCCGCGGCTCCGATCTGGCGACCGCCCCCTGCGCGCCGTCGACGCTGGAGATGCTGGCCCGCTTCTCGGTTCTCTCGCGCCTGCGCGAGCATCCCAACAGCAGCTTCTACAGCAAGATGCGGGTCTATGACGGCGAGAGCGTCAAGGAGACCGATCCCAAGGCCAAGTCGATGCAGGAGTACAAGGACCAGGCCGGCGTCGACGAGGGCATGGGCGGCATTTCCACCCGGTTCGCCTTCAAGGTGCTCGCCTCGACGTTCAACTACGACTCGACGGAGATCTCGGCCGACCCGGTGCATCTGATGTATGTGCTGGAACAGGCGATCCGGCGCGAGCAGTTCCCCGAGGAGACCGAGAAGAAGTACGTCGAGTTCATCAAGGCCGAACTCGCCCCGCGCTATGCCGAGTTCATCGGCAACGAGATCCAGAAGGCCTATCTGGAATCCTACTCCGATTACGGCCAGAACCTGTTCGACCGCTATGTCGACTATGCCGACGCCTGGATCGAGGATCAGGACTTCAAGGATCCCGACACCGGCCAGTTGATGAACCGTGAATTGCTGAACCAGGAGCTGACCAAGATCGAGAAGCCGGCGGGCATTGCCAACCCGAAGGACTTCCGCAACGAAGTGGTGAAATTCGCCCTTCGGGCGCGGGCCGCCAACTCCGGCCGCAACCCGTCCTGGACCTCCTACGAGAAGATCCGCGAGGTCATCGAGAAGCGGATGTTCAGCCAGGTCGAGGATTTGCTGCCGGTGATCAGCTTCGGCTCGAAGAAGGACGGCGAGACCGAGAAGAAGCACACCGAGTTCGTCTCGCGCATGATGACGCGCGGCTATACCGAGCGGCAGGTCCGCCGGCTGGTCGAGTGGTACATGCGGGTGAAGCAGGCGGGCTGAGCCCGAGGGCTGACGTCGGTGGACTGAGGGGGTGCGTAATTGCCGCGGGGCGGGGTGTTGCAACGCCCCGCGGCAACCCCACTGTCATAGAAAGCTGTCAAAGTCTGAAGGCCGCGTGACGAAACGGGTGGGAGGGCCAGCCCCTTGATGAACATCATCGACCGTCGCCTGAACCCGCAGGGCAAGAGCCTGGCCAACCGCCAGCGCTTCCTTCGCCGTGCCAAGGAACAGGTGGTCAAGGCGGTCCGCGACGCCTCCGGCAAGCGGGGCATCCAGGATATCGAGAATGGCGAGAAGGTGACGATCGCTGCCGGCGGGGTGCGCGAGCCGTCCTTCCACCGCGCCAGCCAGGGCGGGGTGCGCGACTATGTCGTGCCCGGCAACAAGGAATATGTGGAAGGCGACACCATCCAGCGCCCGGACGGCGGTGGCGGCGGCCGCGGCAGCGAGGGCAGCGCCGACGGCGAGGGCGAGGACGAGTTCCGCTTCGTCCTGTCGCGCGACGAGTTCCTGGACATCTTCCTGGAGGATCTGGAGCTTCCCGATCTGGTGAAGCAGAAGGTCAAGCAGTCGGAATCGCACACGCTGACGCGGGCCGGCTATTCGGTGTCGGGTTCGCCCGCCAACCTGAACCTCGTCCGCACCATGCGGAACAGCCTGTCGCGCCGCATCGCGCTGAAGCGCCCGAAGCGCGACGAGATCCGCGAGATGGAGGAGCTTCTCCGCGAGGCGGAGGAATCGGGCGGGGACGCCGAGCAGATCCAGGCGCTGCGCGAACAGCTGGAACGCATCGTCCTGCGGTCCAAGCGCATCCCCTTCATCGACCCGATCGACGTCCGCTACAACCGGTTCGAGACGGTGCCGAAGCCGATCGCCCAGGCGGTGATGTTCTGCCTGATGGACGTGTCGGGGTCGATGACCGAGCACATGAAGGATCTGGCCAAGCGTTTCTTCATGTTGCTGTACCTGTTCCTGAAGCGGCGCTACCGCTCCGTCGACATCGTCTTCATCCGCCACACCCACGAGGCCAAGGAGGTGGACGAGGAAACCTTCTTCTACTCCACCGAGACCGGCGGCACCGTGGTATCGACGGCGCTGGAGGAGATGCAGAAGGTGGTGCAGGAGCGCTACCCGCACAATGAATGGAACATCTACGCCGCCCAGGCGTCGGACGGCGACAACATGTCGTCGGACAACGCCAAGTCGGCGACCCTGCTGCGCGACGTCATCCTGCCGATGTGCCAGTATTTCGCCTACATCGAGGTGGCGGCGGAACACAATATGGGCCTGTCGGCGCTGGGGCGCGAGACCGAGCTGTGGCGCACCTACAAGCAGGTGCAGAGCCCGGAACGCCCGCTGGCGATGCGCCGCGTCCGCTCCCGCCGGGAGATCTTCCCGGTCTTCCGCGAGCTGTTCGCCCGCGAGAAGGCGGGGGCGTAAGGGCGCCTGAGGGGATAAAGGGAAATCACCGCCCCTCGGCAAGGGGGGCGGTAGGGGGAGATCGAGAATGACCGCTGTGATCACCAGGCCCGACGCGCTGCTCTATGACGGCGTCGAGTGGGATTACGACAAGATCAAGCGCGTCTACGACGCCATCGAGCACATCGCGCTGAAGGAGATGGGCCTCGACGTCTATCCCAACCAGATCGAGGTCATCACCGCCGAGCAGATGCTCGACGCCTATTCGTCCATCGGCATGCCGCTGATGTACAAGCACTGGTCCTTCGGCAAGCATTTCGCCCGCGACGAGATGATGTACCGCAAGGGCTATCGCGGCCTGGCCTATGAGATCGTCATCAACTCCAGCCCCTGCATCAGCTACATCATGGAAGAGAACACCATGACGATGCAGACGCTGGTGATTGCCCACGCCGCCTTCGGCCACAACCATTTCTTCAAGAACAACCAGCTCTTCCAGCAATGGACCGATGCCGAGGGCATCCTCGACTATCTGGAGTTCGCCAAGACCTACATCTCCCATTGCGAGGAACGCTACGGCCATGCCGCGGTGGAGCGGGTGCTGGACGCCGCCCATGCGCTGATGAGCCAGGGCGTCCATAAATATCCGAAGAAGCGCTCCGACCTGCGGACCGAGCAGCGGCGCGAGCGCGAGCGGCAGGAATACCAGGACCAGACCTTCAACGACCTGTGGCGTACGGTGCCGAAGCCGGCTGCCGGCCAGCGCCCGGCCAAGTCGGTGTCGGAACGCAAGAAGCTGCTGGGATTGCCGGAGGAGAACATCCTCTATTTCCTGGAGAAGAAGGCGCCGCGGCTGGAGCACTGGCAGCGCGAGCTGTTGCGCATCGTCCGGCACATCTCCCAGTATTTCTATCCGCAGAAACAGACCAAGGTGATGAACGAGGGCTGCGCCACCTACGTCCATTACCAGATCATGAGCCGCCTGCACGAGACCGGCCAGATCAGCGAAGGCGCCTTCCTGGAGTTCCTGCACTCGCACACGTCCGTCGTGTTCCAGCCGGAATTCGACGACAAGCGCTTCTCGGGTCTGAACCCCTATGCGCTGGGCTTCGCGATGATGCAGGACATCGCCCGCATCGCCGAGAAGCCGACCGACGAGGACCGCCAGTGGTTCCCCGACCTCGCCGGCCGCGGCGACGGCATGGCGGCGGTGCGCGAGGCCTGGGCCAATTTCCGCGACGAGAGCTTCGTGCTGCAATATCTCAGTCCGCATCTGATGCGGAAGCTGAAGCTGTTCAGCGTGCGCGACGACGCCGAGGACCCCTATCTGCTGGTGGATCATATCCACAACGAGCGCGGCTACCGTGACATCCGCAAGAAGCTGGCCCGCCAGTACGACCTGGGTTACCTGGAACCGGACATCCAGATCGTCGACGTCGACCTTGCCGGCGACCGCAAGCTGATCCTGCAACACCGCGTCACCAATGGCGTGCTGCTGGACGAGAGCGACGCCAAGGCGGTGCTGCGCCACATCGCCAACCTGTGGGGCTACGAGGTGCAACTGATCGAGGTGTCGGCGATCTCCGAGGCGATCCTGAAGGAACATGCCGTCACCGCCCCCAGCGGGATCGGCGTGGGCTGACGCGTCGCCCTCCTCCGGTCCGCAGGTTCGGAACGGGGGAGGGCGCTTCCGCGTCCCGGCGGACGCGACGGCTGCGGCCGGCTCCGCTACACTTCCGGCCGGGCGCAAGGCTGGAGGGGGCGATGGCGGACGATCTGCTGGGGGGAGAGGGGCCGGTCGGGCTGGTGAAGGCTCGGCACGGCCTGATGATGTTCAGGCGGACCGACAGCGTCGTCGGCCGGTCGCTGGACTATTACGGCGAATATTTCGAGCAGGAGGTCGCGCTGTTCCGCCAGTGCGTCCGGGCCGGCGACCGGGTGATCGATGTCGGCGCCAACATCGGCGCCCACACGGTGGCGCTGGCTCGTCTGGTGGGGCCTGCCGGCCGGGTGCTGGCGCTGGAACCGGTCGATGGCAACCACCGGCTGCTCTGCGGAAACCTGGCGCTGAACGGGCTGGATTGGGTGGACGGGCTGCTGGCTGCCGCCGGGGCGGCCGACGGCCTGCTGCACCTCGCCGCCGTGGCGATGGACGAGGACGGCAATTACGGTGCGCTGTCGCTGGACGCGCTGGCGGGCGACCGGCCGGTGCCGGTGCATCGCCTGGACGGGCTGGTCGGCGAGGGAGAGGGCGGGGCCGGCCGCATCCGCCTGATCAAGATCGATGTCGAGGGCATGGAGTCCGAGGTTCTGGAGGGAGCGCGCGGCCTGATCGCCCGTGACCGTCCGGTCCTTTATGTGGAGAACGACCGGCCGGACAAGTCGGCGGCCCTGATCCGCCTGCTGGGGGAGCTGGGCTATGCCTCCTACTGGTATCTTCCGGCCTTCCACAATCCCGCCAACTTCGCCGGCCGGTCCGAGCCGATCTTCGGCCATGGGCTGGTCGACAACGGGACCGAGATCCACGGGCTGGGAATGGGGATCAACCTGTTCTGCCTGCCGGCCGAGGCGGGCGCGCGCATCAACGGCCTGCTGCCCGTCGCCGGCCCGGACGAACATCCGCTGCGGCGTGGTCACAACGGGCGGTTCATCGGCGGTTGAAGGCGCGCGGTTGACGGCGCGGTGCAGGCATGAGGACGTCCGCGATCAGCGTTCCGGTTCGGGCTTGATGCCGGCCTCCTTCATCGCGTGCATCAGGTCCAGCATCACGGTGCTGATATCGGGGAAGGACAGGGCCACCGCATGGCGGTCGGGGTCGAGGCGCACCACATGCGCGATCTGCCGGCCGCCGATGCGGCGGCCACCCGTTTCGGGAATTTCGCGGCAATGCAGCTCCAGCCGCAGCTTGCCGCCGACGGCATGGGCGAACTCCTCCGGCGGCAGGTCGACCAGCAGACCGCGGGTCGACCAGTTGATTGTCGTGCAGCGCCGCCCCTCCGCCTCCACAGTCAGGACCGGGTCCATGTAACGGATGGCGCGGCGGCGCTCGATGCCGTTGGGCGGCTTGGCGCCGACGTCATGCTGCTCCAGCCTGCGCTTTGCCGCCTGCTTGGTGCGGTCGTCCACCCCGTCCTTGCTGGTCATCAGCGTCGCCTGCACGCGCCGTTCGACGCCGTGGCGGAACTCGTCGTCGGCACCGAAACGCAGGGCTTTGGCGAAATGGTCCTTGGCCTGGGTCAGCAGGGCGTTGCGCCCCTTCTCGTCGCCGCGATGGCCGCAGCGTTCCGCCTGGACCAGCAGCGAATCGACGCTGCGCTGGTAGGCGCCGCGCTGGATGACGCGGGTCAGTTCGCGGAACTCGGCGGCGCGCAGGCTGGGGAATTCACGGGTCTTCAGCAGCCCGGCCAACCCCTCCGCCAGGGAATCGACGCGGGCGGGGTCGCCGCTTTCCGCCTCCCGGCGCAGCGTCCGCACCGCCTCCTCCGCCTTGCGGAGCAGCTGGTCTTCCAGTTTCCGGCGCTGGTCGGCATCCTTCACAGGCATGGCGCGTCCCTCCACCGGGGCGGTATTGCCAGGATAACGCAGGTCGCGACCGTGCAACAGCCGACAGTTGTGGTTAACGGTCGACTTGCGGGGCTCCCCAGTAGGAGCGGACCCAATTTCCCTTTGCCTCGCGAGTGCCTTCTTATCTGTGGTGACAAACAGGGCGGGTCGGGGAGCGGGCGGGCGATGGGCGAGGATAACAAGATGGCGGGTGGGGATATCGGACTGGACCTGCTGACCGCCGCACTGACCGGCCTGTTGGCGGAGGAGAGTACGAGTCCCGCCCCGGCCCCCGCTCCGGCCAGGATCGCCATCATCGCCATCACCCGCGGCCGCGGGACCGATGCGGAGCCGGTGCGCACGCTGGTGCTGCCGCGAAAGGCCGTGCGCGGCGGGGCGGCGGCCGATCTGGCCGACCGGCGCGCCCTGGTCTACAGCCTGACCAAGACCATCCTGGCCGCGACCGTGCTGCGGCTGGCCGCGCGCGGCGTGGTCGAGCTGGACGGGCCGGCGGAGCGCTGGCTGCCGGAACTGGCCGGCCGGCCGGCGTCGATCACCGTGGCGCAGATTCTCACCCACCGCGCCGGGCTGCCCGATTATGGCGGCCGGGCCGATTACCACGCCGCGGTCGCCGCCGGAGCGGAGCCCTGGAGCGGCGACGAATATCTGGCCCGCTGCGGCGTTGCCGCGGGCGAAGGGCCGCCGGTCGGCAGCTTCGCCTATTCCAATATCGGCTACCTGCTGATCGGCCGGCTGCTGGAGCGGGCGGGCGGCGCCCCGCTGGCGGAGCTGCTGGGGCGCGAGATCTTCGGCCCGTTGGGCCTGACCAGTGCTGCGCTGCTGCGCGACCGGGCCGACCTCGGCGGGCTGTTCTTCGGGCCGAGCCCTGCCTTCGGCGGGGCGCCGGTGGCCGAGGCCTATCATCCCGGCTGGGTGTCGCATGGGGTGGTGGCGATGACGGCGGCGGACGCCTGCCGTTTCATTCATGGGCTGACGGAGGCGTATCTGCCGGGCGCGCTGCTGCGGCGGATGCGGGATGGGCTGCCGGTCGGCGGGCCGATGGGGGGGCGGCCCTGGGTCGAGCCGTCCTATGGGCTGGGCATGATGGTCGAGCTGGACCCGGCGGCCGGGCCCTACTGGGGCCACACCGGTGGCGGTCCGGGGGTGACGCCGGCCGCCTACCACACGCCGGGGCCGGTCCCGGTCTCCGTCGCCGTCTTTCTGGATGGCGAGGACGGCAACCTTGCCGAATGGATGGCGGTCGAAGTGCTGCACCGCCTGCGCCGCAGGCGATAGGACGGCAGGAACCACATCCCCTGCTTGTTCATGCCCTGCTTGTTCGTGGCGATAGCAATCCCATCTCCTCTCCAGGGGACAATTCCCCGCTCTCCGGCCCTGCTTCCTGGCATAGGCTTGGGGGAAGGCGGTGCCGGGCGAAACCGGCAACCGGGAACAAGACCTCAGGGGAGGAACCGCGCGATGGGAGATGCCGCCCGCAAGCTGCCCGATTATCCATGGCTGGCCTCTTACCCGCCGACGGTGGATTGGGCGATGCCCATTCCGGTCCGGCCGCTGACAGAACTGCTGGAGGGGGCAGTCGCCCGCCATGGCGACAAGCCCTGCCTGAACTTCCTGGGCAAGCGCACCAGCTACCGCGAGCTGGGGCGGCTGGTCGACCGCGCTACCCGCGGCTTCCAGGCGATCGGGGTGGGGAAGGGGACGCGGGTCGGGCTGTTCCTGCCCAACACGCCCTATTACGTCGTCGCCTTCTTCGCCATCTTGAAGGCCGGCGGCACGGTGGTGAACTTCAACCCGCTCTATGCCGAACGCGAACTCGTCCACCAGATCGGCGACAGCGACATCGACCTGATGGTCACGCTGGATCTGAAGCTGCTCTACGACAAGATGGCGCGGATGCTGGATGAATCCGGGCTGAAGCGGCTGGTGATCTGCCGCATGGCCGGCATCCTGCCCTTCCCCAAGAACTGGCTGTTCCCGATCGCCAAGAAGGCGGAGATCGCGGCGATCCCGCGCGACGACCGCCACATCCCCTTCGCCCGGCTGATCGCCAACGACGGCCGGCCGACCCCGGTCACCATCGACGCACGCGAGGACGTGGCGGTGCTGCAATACACCGGCGGCACCACCGGCGTGCCGAAGGGTGCGATGCTGACCCACGCCAACCTCTACGCCAACACCATCCAGTGCGCCACCTGGTACGCGGCGAAGGAGCGCAAGCCGGGCGAGGGCGGCGCCGGCGATGATTCAGGGGATGGCCAGGAGCGCATGCTGGGCGTGCTGCCGCTGTTCCATGTCTTCGCCATGACCGCGGTGATGAATTTCGGCCTGCATCAGGGGGCGGAGATCGTCCTGCTGCCGCGTTTCGAGCTGGAGCAGGTGATGCGCACCCTGCAAAAGGAGCGGATCACCCTGTTCCCGGCGGTGCCGACCATCTACACGGCGATCAACCACCATAAGCATTTGAAGGACTACGATCTTTCCTCCATCCGCTTCTGCATGTCGGGCGGGGCGCCGCTGCCGCTGGAGGTGAAGGAGGCGTTCGAGCGCACGACCGGCTGCACGCTGGTGGAGGGCTATGGCCTGTCGGAATGCTCCCCCGTCGCCACCGTCAATCCGGCGGTGCTGCATCCGGACAAGAGGGGGTCCATCGGCCTGCCGCTGCCCGGCACCGTCATCGAGATCGTCAGCCTGGAGGAGCCGCGGCGCGTCCTGGCCCCTGGCGAAAAGGGCGAGGTCTGCATCCGCGGGCCGCAGGTGATGAAGGGCTATTGGCGCCGCCCGGCCGAGACGGCGCAGACGCTGGTCGACGGCCGGCTGCACACCGGCGATGTCGGGGTGATGGACGAGGACGGCTACACCACCATCGTCGACCGCATCAAGGACATGATCCTGTGCAGCGGCTTCAACGTCTATCCCCGCAATGTGGAGGAGGCGATCTACCTGCATCCCGCCGTCGCCGAATGCGTGGTGGCCGGCGTGCCGGACGAGTATCGCGGTCAGACGGTGAAGGCCTATGTCCGGCTGGACGACGGGCAGGAGCTGACCGCGGAAGAACTGATCGGCTTCCTGAAGGACAAGCTGTCGCCCATCGAGATGCCGAAAGTCGTGGAATTCCGCCGGGAGCTGCCCAAGACCATGATCGGAAAACTGTCCCGCAAGGCCCTGCTGGACGAGGAGCAGGGGAAGCGAAACGCCGCAGAGGGGGACGCCGCATGAGTGCCGTCGACAGGAAGGCGGTGCGCGTCCGCATCCAGGGCAAGGTGCAGGGCGTATGGTATCGCGGCTGGACCGTCGATCAGGCCGGCGGGCTGGGCCTGAGCGGCTGGGTGCGCAACCGCAGCGACGGCACGGTGGAGGCCCTGTTCGCCGGCCCCGCCGACGCCGTCGACCGTATGCTGGAGGCCTGCCGCCGCGGCCCGCCCTCCGCCATCGTCCGCGACGTGGTGTCCGAGCCGGAGCAGGACCCGGGCATGGCCGGATTCGAGCAGCGGCCGACGGTGTGAGTGCTGCATTAGCGTTCCGCTAACCATGATGGCGGCATGCTGGCGGTGGGTGCGGGTTTTGAGCCTTGTGGTTAGGGGACGACGGCCGGGATGACCGCCAGCAAGTCGGATGTGGCCGGGATGAAGGCCATGCTCACCGGCGTCTTCGCCAAGGCGGCGGAGGCGAAGGGTAAGGTTGGACGTGGGCTGGTGACTGCCCCTGCTCCCAAAACAACTTCCGCTGTACCGGGGCGTGATCCGGCCGTCCGCCTCAGCCTGGGGCCGGAGGCCGCGGAAGATGCGCTGGGGCGGCGGCCCGAACCGCCGGTCGTCGAGCTTGCCGACCGGCTGGAACCGGCGATCCAGGCGCTGGCGCGTGATCTGGGACGGCTGCTGGCCGCCTTCGGGATGGACGGGACCGGGGCCACAGCGGCGGAGACGGCACTGGTCGCCCGCTTCGGCGCTGCGGAGCGCCGGGCCGCCGTCGCGGCGCTGGATGGACCGGCGGGCGAATTGCGGCCGCTGGCGGGGGATGCGCGGCAGGATGTGACGGTCGAACTGAGCGGCATCGGCCTCGCCGTGGCCGGCGGGCAGGCGGAGGTGCGGCTGGATAATGCGGCCCTGACGCTGTCGCGGATGCCGGCGGAGGAGAAGGGGGAGGGGTTGGTCCGGGTGCTTGGCGCGCTGCGCTCCGCCATCCGGCCGGGCAGGGGGCTGACGGTCGAGACCGACCGGGTCGCCATCGACGATCTGGGCCCTGTCATGGAGACGCTGACCTCGGCAATGGCAGCACCACCGCAGGGGTTGGAAGGCGCGGTGACGCTGTCGCCGCTGGGCACCCCGGCTGAAGGCGAGGGCATGGAGCTGTCGCTGACGCTCGAAGGCCGGTTGGGGGATACGGCGACCGCTGCGCCTTCCAAATCAATGTCGGCGAAGGAGAAGCCGGTTGACGAGGTCCCGGTTGGTGAAGTCAAGGAGCGTGGGTTCGATGTCCGGATTTGACGCGCGCAACGTGGTGGCCTGCTGGGCGTGCGGATTGGTGCTGTTGAGTGCCGCCCCGGTGCTGGCTGGTGCGCTGGAGCGGACGGAGCCGGGTCATCAGGCGCCGCCGCAGCCGGGAACGAGCCTGCCCATCGCGCCGCCCATCGTGCAATATGCGCTGCCCTCGCAATGGATGACGATCCGCTCCAAGGAGGACTGGCGCAAGGCCGGCAGCTTCGAGAAGGAGCTGAGCAAGGACTGCGCCGCCCTGCGCTTCAACGAGATCGAGCCGATGCGTTTCCGCGCCTATTACAAGGGCGAGGTGCTGGGCGTCGCCTTCGGCCATGGGCTGAACCTGCGCGACCCCGGCAAGAAGGCCGACCGCAAGAAGATCTACCTGTTCCGCAACGGCGATTCGACCAACTGCACCGTGCAGTCGGTGGACAATCAGGACCCGCGCGTGAACCCCGCCGGCAATCCGGCCGCCACCCCGGCCGCCGGCGGGTTCAAGAAGTATTAGGCTTCGGGCTCGCCGCCCCGCATCGGGCCGCCGAACACCTCCGGCCATGCCGCGATCAGGGCGGAGTCGACATCCTCCATCGTCACCAGCTGGCCCAGGGCCACGATGGAGGTGACGCCGTGCTCGGCGATGCCGCAGGGGACGATGCCGCCGAAGTGGGACAGGTCGGGCTCCACGTTCAGGGCGATGCCGTGGAAGCTGACCCAGCGGCGCACCCGCACGCCGATGGCGGCGATTTTGTCCTCCTGCCCCTTCAGCCCGCCATAGGGCTGCTTGTCGACCCAGATGCCGACGCGGCCTTCGCGCCGCTCGCCCCTGATATTGAAGGCGGCGAGCGTGCGGATGATCCACTCCTCCAGGTCGCGGACGAAGCCGCGGATGTCGGCGCCGCGCGCCTTCAGGTCGAGCATGACGTAGGCAACCCGCTGTCCCGGCCCGTGGTAGGTGTACTGGCCGCCGCGCCCGCTGCGGTAGACGGGGAAGCGGTCGGCCTCCAGCAGATCCTCGTCCCTGGCACTGGTGCCGGCGGTGTAGAGCGGCGGATGTTCCAGCAGCCAGACCAGTTCGGGTGCAGCACCGGCGCGGATCGCCTCGACGCGCGCCTCCATCTCGGCGATGGCGTCGGGGTAGGGCACCGGCTCGTCAGAGATGCGCCACTCGATCGGCTGGCGCGGGGCGAGGGTGTCGGACTGGGTTTGACTGGCGGACAGGCTGGTCGGGGAGGTCATTCGATGGGGTCTCTAACCGTGTCTGTAACAGTGCGGGTGGAGCGGCCGGAGGGCCGGTCCGAATTTTTCTTCGCAGATGATGATTGTAGCGCTTGATCGCCCCTCGGGAAGCTGATATCTACCCGCTCCACCCGATGAGGCGCGCGAGCGAGCGTCGGGACTACCAGCCTGATGCGGTCGTGGCGGAATTGGTAGACGCGCAGCGTTGAGGTCGCTGTGGGGCAACCCGTGGAAGTTCGAGTCTTCTCGACCGCACCACTCTCCCATGCAGATGGGACCATCCCGGGGATACGGGACTGACGAAAAGTCCGCAGGTCGCGAGACCGAGCGGGCTTTTTCGTATTTGGGCTCTACCCCACGAACGTGTGCAGCAGCTTCGATGCTCCCCCGGCGGCGCGGCGGAGATCCTCGAACAGCACCATCATCTCGTAGATTGCCAGGAAGGCCGCGCTGTAGAACCAGGGGCGCCAGCGCTCCTCCGTCCAGCCGACCAACCGGTAGACGCCGCCCATCGGCAGCAGCCGGGCGACGGCGAAGGCGGCGAGGATGCCCAGCAGGGCGCCGCCGGTGACGTCGCCGGGGTAATGCAGGCCCAGATAGACCCGCGGCAGGGCGATCACCAGCGCCGCCCACAGGCAGGCCAGCAGCCCCCAGACGCACGAGGCGCGGAAGAAGGTGGCGGCCAGCGCGAAGCCCAGGGCGGCATTGTCGCTGGGGAAGGAACTCCAGTTCTTCAGCGCCTCGCGGCTCTGGCCGATGGGCGGGACGAAGGGGATGCCGGTGTCGTGCAGCGGGCGCGGCCGGGCCGGCATCACCGCCTGGATCAGGATGGAGGCCGCCACCGCCAGCACCACGGCGGCGATGGCGTCCACCACCAGCCGGCGTCCGGCCTTTGTCTCCTCCCGGCGGAACCACAGCCACCACAGCGCGGCGGCAAACAGGCCGAGCTTGACCAGATAGATGTTGGCGATCCCGCGCACCGCCATGTCCAAAGCCGCGCTGTGTCCGGCGAACTGGTTCAGCCAGAGCAGCAGCGTCTGGTCGAGACGATGCAGGAACTCCAAGGTTGCTCCAAAGGTGGATCGGAGGCAGACGTCAGTGTTGCGGTTTTATGACAATGACGGTCAACGGCGCATTGGAAGGCACTCTACCGGGCAGGGCGGGGTCTTCGGGGTGCCCCTCCCGCCGCCCTGCCGGCCAATGACTTCCTTCTGCGGCGGGCGCCGGCAGTCGGTGGCATTCAGCCGGCTCGGCCATGAGATGACGCAGTACTTGATATCGTACTCGATAATATGAAGAAAATGTCATCGTTAGAATGATGCCAGCAGAGAATAACCGGTCCGGAATTCTCCTGTACTGCTCTTGCTGTCTGTCGAAAGGGATAATATCCTTCGTTACGAAGTGTGGGATGAATGGTGCCGTACCAAACCATTCCCGCTGCGGATCGCATGGGGGATTTGATGGCAACTGTCGTGATGATGAAGCACCCGCAGACGGGGCTTACCAAGAAGGGGCTGGTCGGGTTCAGCTGGACCACCCTGTTCTTCGGCGGTCTTCCCGCCCTGTTCCGTGGCGACTGGGGAATGGGATTGATTCTGACCGTTCTGTACTTCTTCACCGGCGGGCTGTCCGGCATCATCGCCGCGTTTCTCTACAACAAGCACTACACGTCGAAGCTGATCGAGAATGGCTATGTCTTCGCCGATACCGAGGCGCTGAACAGCCTGGCCCGCGCCAAGCTCGGCGTCGAAGCGGCTGCCGCGGTTCCGAACGCGACCTGACCGGAGTCCAGGACCGGCCAGGACGAAGGGCGGTGCACGGTGCGGCACCGCCCTTCGTCTTTTCAGCGGAACTCGATGTAACGGTCCAGCGTGGCGCGGCGCAGCGCCCGGATGATGTGGGGGGCGGCACCGCTGGCGACGATGTGGCCGCCGGCCTCGCGGCAGCGGTTGGCCAGGATGAACATCATGCCGATGGCGGCGGAATCGATGAAGGTGACGAAACGCAGGTCGATCGGGACCACCGGCCTGGCCGCGAAATCCCAGTCACGCAGCATGTCATGGAAGCGGGTGCCGTCCTCGTAGGTGCAGCGGCCGGACAACAGGATGCCGTCGCAACCGCCGACGGTGGTGAAGGCATACTCCATCGGCGTGTCCGGTCCCTCTCCCCGTGATGCGGCGCCAGCGATGCGACGCGGCCCCATGGGAGCATGAAGGGTTGCGGCGGTGCAAGGGTATGGTGGCAAAAGCGGCCAGACCGGCCGGTCGGTGCCGAAGCGGGCTGGACAAATTGGGGCGGCGCCTCTATGTCGGGGGCGCTTCCGCTGGCGCCGCTCCCTTGGCACCGGGGCTCCGGTGGCAAGCCTTCCACAACCCGCAAACCCCGAACGCCGCCGGCCACCGTCCGATGTCGCGGAGCCGTCCCGCCGTTCCCTTGCCGACGGTGCCCTGCCGCCGGCAAGGCGGCAATCATCTCGGCAGCCGGGGAATGCATCGCCGAAGGGAGGGTGCCGGCATGCACACCGATCCCCGTACGCCTGAGCCGCGGTCCGATTTGGGGCCGGACGTCGCCGCCCAGCCTCACGGCAATCCGCATGAGGCGGAGGACGAGCGTCCCTATGGTGTCGAGCCGGACTTCGTGGAAGAGATCGCCGGCCTGTTGCGCGCCCGCGAACGCGATGCCGTGCTGGCCCGGCTGGACGGGCTGCATGCCGCCGACATCGCCGACCTGATCGAACAGGCCGAGCCCGCCGAACGCGCCGACCTGATCGACCTGCTGCCGGCGGAGCTGGACGGCGAGGTGCTGTCCTATCTGAACCCGGACCTGCGCGAATCGCTGATCGGGCGGTTCGAGCCGCAGGAACTGGCCGACGCCGTCGCCGATCTGGACACCGACGACGCGGTGGAACTGATCGAGGATCTGGACGCGGAGACGCGGGCGCAGATCCTGGCGAAGCTGCCAGACGCCGAACGCGCGCTGGTTCAGGAGAACCTCACCTACGACGAGGACAGCGCCGGCCGCATGATGCAGCGCGAGCTGGTCGCGGTGCCGGAATTCTGGACGGTCGGCAAGACCATCGATTTCGTCCGGGCGGCGACCGACACGCTGCCGGAGGACTTCTACGATATCTTCATCGTCGACCCGATGCACCGGGTCGTGGGGGCGGTGCCGCTGTCGCGCCTGCTGCGCCAGCGCCGGGCGGTGCGCATCGCCGATCTGGTGACCGGCGAGGTCGACGTCATCCCCGCGACCATGGAGCGGGAGGAGGTGGCGAACCTGTTCCGGCAATATGCCCTGGTCTCCGCCCCCGTGGTTGACGCCGCCGGCCGGCTGATCGGCGTCATCACCGTCGACGACGTCGTCCGCATCATCGACGAGGAGGCGGAGGACGACCTGCGCAAGCTGAGCGGGTCGGGCGACACCGGCGTGTTCAGCGGCATCGGCGACATCGCCCGCAGCCGCGTCGGCTGGCTGACCGTCAATCTCGCCACCGCCTTCCTGGCGTCGGGCGTCATCTCGCTGTTCGAGGGCACCATCGAGCAGATCGTGGCGCTGGCGGTGCTGATGCCCATCGTCGCCTCGATGGGCGGCAATGCCGGTACGCAGACGCTGACCGTGGTCGTCCGCGCGCTGGCGACTCACGACCTGTCTTCCTCCAACGCGCTGCGCGTGGTGGGCAAGGAGCTGCTGGTCGGGCTGATCAACGGCGGCATCTTCGCCGTGATGGTCGGACTGATCGCGCTGGTCTGGTACGGCCCGCTGATCGGCGTCGTCATCGGACTCGCCATGATCATCAATCTGGTGGTGGCCGGCCTGAGCGGTGCCCTGATTCCGCTGGGGCTGGAAAAGCTGGGGGTGGACCCGGCGGTGTCGAGTGCGGTGTTCCTGACGACGGTGACGGACGTCGTCGGGTTCCTGGCCTTTCTGGGGCTGGCTTCGGTATTCTTGCTGTAGGGGAGAATCTCCCCCGCGATTGCGGGGGAGGGCCGCACGGGCTGAGGCCTTAGCCCAGCCCCTTCTGCCCCATCTCCAGGAACTTCTCGCGGCGCTTGGCGCGCAGGGTGGCGCCGTCCAGCCCGTCGAGTTCGCCCAGCGACTCCTCGATGCAGTCGCCCAGCTTCTTGATCGTCTCGGCCGGGTCGCGATGGGCGCCGCCGATCGGCTCGCTCACCACATGGTCGATGACGCCCAGCTCCTTCAGGTCCTGGCTGATCAGGCGGAGCGCGATGGCCGCCTCGCCCGCCATGTCGGAGCTGCGCCACAGGATCGACGCGCAGCCTTCCGGCGAGATCACCGAATAGATGGCGTGTTCCAGCATCAGCACCCGGTCGGCGGTGGCGATGGCGATGGCGCCGCCCGACCCGCCTTCGCCGATGACTGAGGCGACCATCGGCACGTTCAGCCGCAGGCAGCGTTCGATGCTCTTGGCGATGGCCTCGGCCTGGCCGCGCTCCTCCGCCTGGACGCCGGGGAAGGCGCCGGCGGTGTCGACCAGCGAGACGACCGGCAGCTTGAAGCGGTCGGCCAGATCCATCAGGCGCTGGGCCTTGCGGTAGCCTTCCGGCTTCGCCATGCCGAAATTATGGCGGACGCGCGTTTCGGTGTCGTTGCCCTTTTCCTGGCCGATCACCACCACGGAGCGGCCACGGAAGCGGCCCAGGCCGCCGATGACCGCGCGGTCCTCGGCGAAATGGCGGTCGCCGGCCAGCGGCGTGAAGTCCTCGATCAGGCCATGCACATAGTCCAGGCAGTGCGGCCGATTGGGGTGGCGGGCCACCTGGACCTTCTGCGCGGGCGTGAGCTTGGCGTAGGTCTGCCGCAGGAGCTTGTCGACCTTGGACTGCAGCTTGGCGACCTCGTCGGCGATGTTGATGTCGCCGGCATTGGTCAGGTGCCGCAACTCCTCGATCTTGCCTTCAAGCTCGGCGATCGGCTTTTCGAATTCCAGGAAGGTCTGCATGCCGGACACAGGTGGTTGGCGAGGCGCACGAAAAAGCGCGCGCTTGGTAGCACGCCCGGCGCGCCTGCGCCACAGCGGAAAGATGCGGGACAGCCTGGGAAGGGTTCCGCGACGAACCCACAGGGTTTATCCTTATCCGCCGGGAAATTCCAAGCCTAATCGTTGCCCTGACCGTGCGAGGCGGTGTCACCCCATGACCTCCTTCAAGGACCATTTTTCCGGCCATGCTGGCGATTACCGCGCCTTCCGCCCGACATATCCGGCCGGTCTGGCCGCCGCCCTGGCGGATGCGGCGCCGGCGCGCGGGCTGGCCTGGGACGTCGGCTGCGGCAACGGGCAGTTCTCCGTGGCGCTGGCCGACCACTTCGCGGCGGTCAACGCAACCGACGCCAGCGCCGAACAGATCGTCCAGGCCGAATCGCATCCGCGGGTGCGCTATGCCGTCGCTCCGGCGGAAGACAGCGGCCTTCCCGGCTGCTGCTGCGACCTGATCGTTGCTGCGCAGGCGGCGCATTGGTTCGACCTGCCACGCTTCTATGCCGAGGTACGGCGGGTGGCGAAGCCGGGGGCGGCGGCGGCGCTGATCTGCTACGGCCGGCAATGGCTGGACGATCCCGTGCTGGACCCAGTGGTGGAGCGGTTCCACAACGGCACGCTGGGCCCCTACTGGCCGGCCGACCGCTGGAAGGTGATCGAGGGATATCGCGGCATGGAGTTCCCGTTTCCGGAACTGCCGGCGCCGCCGCTGGCGATGGAGGCGGTCTGGTCGCTGTCGCGGCTGCTCGGCTACATGGACACCTGGTCGGGGGTGAAGGCGGCGACCAGGGCCCTGGGGCGCAACCCGCTGGAAGCGTTCGCGGAGGAGATCGCGCCGCTGTGGGGCGATGCGGAGACGGAGCGGCAGATCCGCCGGCCTCTGACGGTCCGGCTGGGACGGGTGGGTTAGGGGGCGTTATGCCCCCTCTTTACGCCCCCTCCGCCACCACGCGCTCGTAGGCCGGCAGGGTCAGGAAGTCGGTGAAGTCGTCGCGGGCCACCAGATCGCGGAACAGAGCCGCGGCGTCGGCGTAGCGGCCCCTGGCGTAGGCGTCGGCGCCGACGCGGGTTTCCCAGGCCGACAGTTCCTCGGCGATGACGCGGTCGACGAGGTCAAGCGTCACCGCCTGACCGTCGTCCAGCGTGGTGCCAGTGTGGACCCACTGCCAGACCTGGGTGCGGCTGATCTCCGCCGTGGCGGCATCCTCCATCAGGTTGAACAGCGGGACGCAGCCCTGGCCGCGCAGCCACGCCTCGATATAGCCGATGCCGACCGCCACATTGTTGCGCAGACCCGCCTCGGTCTTCGGCCCGGCGGGCACCGCCAGCAGGTCGGCGGCGGTAACGGTCACGTCGGTGCGCTTGCGGGTGATCTGGTTCGGCGTCGGCATGTAGGCGTCGAACACCTCTCGCGCGACCGGGACCAGACCGGGATGGGCGACCCAGGTGCCATCATGGCCGTTGGACGCCTCGCGCTCCTTGTCGGCACGCACGCGGGAGAAGGCGACCTCATTGGCCTCATGGTTGTCCTTGACCGGGATGAAGGCGGCCATGCCGCCGATGGCCGGGGCGCCGCGGCGGTGGCAGGTCTTGACCGCCAGCTGGCTGTAGGCCGACAGGAAGGGGGTCGCCATCGTCACCTCCGCCCGGTCGGGCATGACGGCGGCGGGATCCTTCCGGAACTTCTTGATGAAGCTGAAGATGTAGTCCCAGCGGCCGCAGTTCAGGCCGGCGGAATGCTCGCGCAGCTCATAGAGGATCTCGTCCATCTCGAAGGCGGCGAGGATGGTCTCGATCAGCACCGTCGCCTTGATCGAGCCGTGCGGCAGGTGGAGATACTCCTCCGCCACCAGGAAGACCTCCCGCCACAGCCGCGCCTCGAAATGGCTTTCCAGTTTGGGCAGGTAGAAATAGGGGCCGCTGCCGCGCGCCAGAAGCTCCTTGGCGTTGTGGAAGACATGCAGGCCGAAGTCGAACAGCGCGCCTGACATCGGCTCGCCGTCCATCAGCACATGGCGTTCGTCCAGATGCCAGCCGCGCGGGCGGACCTTCAGCACCGCGGTCTTGTCGCTGAGGCGGTATTTCTTCCCGCTGGCGGGGTCTTCATGGGTGATGGTCCGGCGCACGGCGTCGCGGATGTTGATCTGCCCCTCGACCAGATTGGTCCAGGTCGGACAGGTCGCATCCTCGTAGTCGGCCATGAAGATTTTGGCGCCGCTGTTCAGCGCGTTGATGACCATCTTGCGGTCGACCGGGCCGGTGATCTCCACCCGGCGGTCGAGCAGATCGACGGGCAGCGGGCCGATGGTCCAGTCGGCTTCGCGGATCGCGCGGGTTTCCGGCAGGAAATCGGGCTTGTGGCCCCGGTCGAGCAGGGCCTGCCGCTTGGTCCGCACATCGAGCAGCCGCAGCCGTTCAGGCCCGAAGCGCCCCTCCAGCTCCGCCAGGAAGGCCATCGCCTCCGGCGTCAGGATCTCCTCGAAACCGGGGTTGATCGGACCGCGGATTTCAAGGCCTGAAATGACTGGACCGGACATGCTGGTGACCATCGTGCTGCTCCCCATCCCGTATCGTGGCGGACCGCTCTGCCGGCGGTTGGCAACTGGTATAACATGGGAAACGCGCGGTCCGGGGACGGCCTAAGGTCGCAGATGGGCGGGTGGGATCAGCCCGTGCTTCTTCAGCATGCCGCGCAGCTGGTGGTAGCCCAACCCCAGCGCCTCGGCGGTCTGGCGCTGGTTGAAGCGGTTGCGCTCCAGCGAGTCGCGCAGGATCGAGGCTTCGAAGGCGCGGACCTGATCGAGGATGCCGCCGTCGAAGGCAGGGATGGGGATGATGGCGGTCGCCCCTGTGGCGGGAGGCGCTGTCTCGACGCGGGCCGTCGGAGCTGCGACCGGGCGCCAGGGCGACTCGAAGGGATCGAGGACGATGTGGTCGAGCGGCTCGTCGGGGTCGGCGGCGGCGACGGAGCGTTCGACCGCGTTGCGCAGCTCGCGCACATTGCCGGGCCAGTCGTGGCCGCATAGCCGGTCGAGTGCGGCGTCGGTGAAGCCGGGGAACAGCGGGCGCTGCAACTCCCGCACCATGCCCAGCGCGAAATGCTCGGCCAGCGGCGGGATGTCGTCGGGGCGGGCACGCAGCGGCGGCAGGGTCACCACGTCGAAGGCCAGACGGTCCAGCAGGTCGGCGCGGAAGCGGCCGGCGGCGGCCAGTGCCGGCAGGTCGGCGTTGGTGGCGCCGACCACCCGGACATCGACGGTGGCGGTGCGGCCACCGACCCGCTCGATCTCGCCATACTCGACGGCACGCAGCAGCTTCTCCTGAACAGCGGGGGAGGCGGTGGCGATCTCGTCCAGGAACAGCGTGCCGCCGTCGGCCTGCTCGATCCGGCCGATCTGCCGGCGGTTGGCGCCGGTGAAAGCCCCGGCCTCATGGCCGAACAGCTCCGAATCGAGCAGCGACTCGGGCAGAGCCGCACAGTTCACTTTGACGAAGGGGCGGTCCCATCGCTGCGACAGGTAATGCAGGCGGGCGGCGATCAGCTCCTTGCCGGTCCCGCGCTCCCCGATGACCAGCACTGGGCGTTCCAGCGGCGCCACCCGCGACACATGCGCCAGCGCGGCCAGGAAGGCCGGCGATTCGCCGAGCAAGGAGGGAGGAGTGGTCGACATCGTGGATTTCACCATTAATTCGCCTTTTCAGCGATGATATCGTCTGTATGGCGATACGGCAATCCGGGCGTCCATCCCGCTTAACCGCAGGAAGCCCAGGCTTCGCAAGGGGTTGAGGGTGGTCCGGCCCGGCTGGCACGGCGGTTGCGATAGCTGTGGCATGGCAAGGAGGTCATCCATGAGCGACTTCAGCGATTTCCGCCGCCGCTACGGCGGTGACCGCTTCAACACCGCACAGGCCCGTCCGCTGGCCCGCCGCGTGCGCAACTATCTCGCCACCCGGCCGGCGGAAAGCTGGCTGTTCTTCTTCGCCGGCATCGTCGCCGGCGCCATCCTCGGCTGATTGACGGGACACCGACCATGAGCATCTTTTCGCGCCTGACCGACATCGTGCAGTCGAACCTCAACTCCCTGCTCGACCGCGCCGAGGAGCCGGAGAAGCTGATCCGCCTGATCGTCCAGGAGATGGAGGACACGCTGGTCGAGGTGCGCTCCTCCACCGTCAAGATCATCGCGGAGAAGAAGGAGATCGAACGCCGCGTCGTCGACCTCCACCGCGAACGCGACGAATGGGACCGCAAGGCCGAGGTGGCGCTGACCGCCGGCCGTGAGGATCTGGCCAAGGGGGCGCTGATGGCCAAGGCCAAGCTGGTCGAACAGGCCGATGCGCTGACCGCGCAGCTGGTGCAGGTCGAAGCGGCGCTGTCCAAGGCCAACGAGGATATCGGCCGTCTCCAGGCCAAGCTGACCGACGCCAAGACCCGCGAGAAGGCGCTGGTCGCCCGCACCCAGACGGCGACCAACCGGGTCAAGCTGCGCACCGCGCTGCACGACGAGCGGATCAACGACGCCCTGTCGCGCTTCGAGCAGGTGGAGCGCAACCTCGACGAGATGGAAGGCCGCGTCGAATCCTACGATGTCGGCCGCACCAAAAGCCTGACCGAGGAGATCGCCGAGCTTGAGGCGAGCCAGAAGGTCGAAGAGGATCTGGCTGCGCTGAAAGCCCGCATCGCCGCCCGCCGCAACGGTTGAGCGGCGGCTGACCGGCGGCCGGCCGGACGTGGCTACCGGGGTGGGGCGGTGACGCCCCGCCCGTTCCCCTCACGACAATAAGAAGGTCCGACGACCATGGGGTTCATGGGTTTCGTCCTCGCGGTGCTGTTCCTGGTGGTGGTGGCGCCGGTCTGGATCGTCTTCCACTACATCACCAAGTGGCGCTCGCAGCGCGGGCTGTCCGCGCAGGACGAACGGCTGCTGGCCGAACTGTGGGAAATCTCCAACCGGCTGGAGACCCGCATCCACGCGCTGGAACGCGTGCTGGACACCGAGGCGCCCAACTGGCGCAACAAGGTGTGACGGCAGCAAGGCGCGATGGTGGTTCGAGGGGCGGATCACCCGTCCCGGCCGATTTCATCCCCGCGCAGGCGGGGCCGACGTAAGTCATTCAATATTTGGGAGGAGTCATGGACCGCGCGTCCCCCTACGACTCGCCGAATCCGCACAGGCTCTACCGCGATCCGCAGCGCGGGGTGCTGGGCGGGGTGTGCACGGGCATCGCCGATTACTTCGGCGTGCAGCCGGCCGTCGTCCGGTTGGCGATGCTGTTCGCCCTGTTCTTCTTCTCGGTGCCGCTGGTGATCGCCTATGTCATCGCGCTGATGGTGCTGCCGGTGCGTCCGCCGCAGCTGTATCGCGATGCCGAGGAGGAGGCGTTCTGGCGAACGGTGTCGACCAAGCCCGACCGTTCGCTCGCCGGCCTGACCCAGCGCTTCCGCGACATGGAGAAGCGGATCGTCGGGATGGAGGCCTACGTCGCCTCGAAGGAATTCGAACTGAACCGCGCGATCCGCGATCTGGATCGCTGACTGTTCGGGGCGTGGTTTTCCGGAGCAGGGAGAGCACCGACATGACGCGCCTTTCCCACCCCATGCTCTTTGCGCTGGCTGTCGCAGTACTGGCGGGTCCGGTCCGGGCCGAATCGCCATCCATCGGCTTCCAGAAACTGTCCCTGCCGGCGACGGAGCAGCACCGCGCGCTTGAGGTCGCGGTCTGGTATCCGGCGGAGGCTGCGGGGGAAACCACCCTGGTCGGCGACTATCGCGTCTTCTCAGGCGCGGCGGTCCGGATCGACGCTCCGCCGCAGCCGGGCCGGCACAGGCTGGTGGTGCTCTCGCACGGTTACGGCGGCAATTGGACCAACCAGCAATGGCTGGCCGCCGATCTGGCAGCGGAGGGCTATCTCGTCGCCGCGCCCAATCATCCCGGATCGACCAGCCGGGACATGGCTCCGCCGGGTGGGACCATGCTGTGGAAGCGCCCCGGGGATATCTCCCGGGTCATCGACTGGCTGAACGGGGATTCCCGCTGGTCCGCATTGGTCGTCCCCGGACGCGCGGCGGTGGTCGGCCATTCGCTTGGCGGGTGGACCGCCGTCGCCCTGGCCGGAGCCCGGTTCGATCCATCGCGCCATGAGGCCGCTTGCGCTGCCCATCCGCTGATGGCGGCTTGCCGGCCTGGGATCGGCGGATCGGATGAGGACGGGACGGCGCGGCGCCCCTGGGTAACGACTCCGATGGCGGACGAGCGGATCGAGGCGTTCGTCACGCTGGATCTGGGGCTGGCGCAGGGATTCGATCCGGCCAGTCTCAGCGGGATCGACAAGCCGTTCCTGGTCATCGGCGCCGGTCCAGGCGATCGGAAAATGCCGGTCGAACTGGAGTCACGCTATCTGGCGGGCCTGCTGCCCGGCGACCGGACGCTCTATGTTGAAATCGCCGATGCCAGCCACTTCAGCTTTCTGAGCATCTGCAAAGCCGGCGCCATTCCGCTGCTGGAGGCCGCACAGCCCGGGGATGGGATGATCTGCCGTGATCGCGGCGGCCATGATCAGGATGGCCGAAACCGGGAGGTCATCCACCGTCAGGTGTCGGACCTTGTCGTCAGCTTCCTCAATTCAGCGATGCCGCTGCGATGAGCCGGCGGCCGCCGCCCGATGACCGTTGCGATGAAAGCGGTCGATCGGAAAGCGGATCAGCGCCGCTGGCGCCGCCGGTCGCGGATGCGGATCGGAATCGGTTTGGGTGTGGGCATCGTGGCGATCAGACCGGCCAACGCCGCAGCCGTCGCCACCGCACCACCGAGCAGAACGAGATCCATCATAGGCCCTCCACCATCGAGATCCCCGCGTTCACCCACATGGTGAAGCAGATGGTTACAACATGGTAGCGAAAAGAGAGGCTGACAACATCTCCGCCACTGCGGTCGCCCCTAGGTCACAACGATATGGGACACCCGCGGCGGCATCCGGGCCTTGATCCAAATCATGGGCTGGGCCGTTATTGGTCAAAAGAACGGGGCGCGATCCTTTCCAGATGGGAAGCTGTCGCGCCTTTGTCGAATCCCCGGCCTTTGACGGAGCCCTGACCTGATGTCCGACAGCAGCCTTCCGCAAAGCACCCCCCGCCGGCGCAACTCCCTTGTCCTGCGCGCCCTGCTGCTGAACGGAGCGGCGACCGTGGCGACGGCATTGCTGTTCGTCCTGCTGCTGTCGCTGGTGGTGCCGCCGACGGGTGTCAACGCGCCGGGCGCGCGGATGGTCCTGTGGGCGCGGCTGGTGGTCTGGCCGGCGCTTTTGCTGATCCTCATGGTCGGTGGCGTGATGGCGATGCGCGGGCGCCATGCCGCCCTGAACCCGATCGAAGACCCCGAATCGCGGGGCCAGCGCGTCGCCCAGCGGGTGCTGGCCAACAGCGTGGAACAGTCCGCCATCTTCGTCCCGGCTCTGGCGGCCCTGGTCGTCACCCTGCCGCAACCCTCGCTGGGTGCGGCGGTGGTGGCGACCGGGCTGTTCGTGCTGGGGCGGCTGCTGTTCTGGGCCGGGTATCTGGTGCATCCCTTCGCGCGCGCACCGGGCATGGCGATGACGCTGACCGTCAATCTGATCGTGCTGGGCTGGGCCGTTCTGCTGCAACTGGGCGGGATGCAGCCCGGCTGACGGGCTTGTCCGCCGATGGGGCGCTGGCCGGGGCCGCGGTCTTCGCCAGATGCAGCCAGCGCTGGTAGGCTTCCAAGCTGACCGGCGCGCGGTGCTTCAGGCCGATGCGGAGGATCTGCGGCAGGGCCAGCAGCACCTTCAGGTCGGTCAGGCGCGGGCCCTGGCGCAGGTTCTTCCAGCTGTTGCCGGCCCAGGCGCGCGCCAGCCGCCACGCCATCAGCGGGGAGGGACAGCGCGCCACCTCGCGGATCAGGTCGTTTCGGTGGTTGTAGAAGCGCTCCATCCCCGGCTTGCGGCCCTTCTCGCTCTTGTCGTGGTAGACCATGACATCGGGCAGGGCCACGACACGGTAGCCGGCGCCGACCAGCCGCAGGCAGCGGTCCTTCTCCTCGCCCTGGCGGTAGAGTTCGGGCATGTAGAGGCCGACCCGCTCCACGGCACTGCGCCGCAGCAGATGGCCGCAGCCGACATACCAAGGCACATCGAAGGGAGCGGCACCCTTGGGGAAATAGACCAGCCCGTCGCGAGTCTCGATGTTGCAGGCGACCGCGGCGACCTCCGGGTTCTGCTCCAGATAGGCGACGCAGCGGGCGAGCCCGTCCGGCTCCTCGAACCAGCTGTCGTCGTCGACCGACAGGATGCAGTCGCCGGTGGTGTTTACGAAGCCGAAGTTGCGGGCCAGGATCAACCCGCCATTGTGCGGCTGGCGGACATAGCGGACGGTGGGGAATTCCGCCCGCATCATGGCGCCGGTGCCGTCGCTGGAGCCGTCGTCGATGACGATGATCTCCATCGGCGGGGTGGTCTGGCTCATCAGCCGGGTCAGCGCGATGCGCAGCTCCGGCCCGCGGTTGTAGGTGGCGATGACGGCGCTGACGGTCAGCGTCATGACGGCTCCCTTCGGGCAAAATTGGGCGGTGCCACCACCGGGCGAAGCGGATCGTCGTCCAGGATTCCCCAAGCGCGGAGTGCCCGGGTCAGCCCGATCCACAGCAGGATCGGCAGCAGCGAGAAGAAGCCGAACTTCACGATGGTGATGTTGCCGTCGCGGAACCATTGCAGGCACAGCGGCAGGAAGGCGCAATAGAACAGCACGGCGTAGCGGTTGCGGAATCCGCTGGTCCAGAACCAGCGGTGCAGGCGGCCCAGGATCAGGCCGACCACCACCATGGTGACGATCATGCCGATCCAGCCGGCGCTCATCCAGCCGTCGCCCGGCAGCGAGGTGGTCAGGTTGTAGAAGACGCCGTAATCGTTCAGGTCCACCCATTTCACCGGTGCACCCACCGGCTTGCCCGGCCACAGCAGGCGCGGGATCGGCTCGGTGAAGAGTTGCAGGTACTGGGTGAACCAGGTGTAGGTCGCCGACTGTTTCGGCACCACCCACAGGATGTAGGCGAGGAAGTCGAAGTTGGCCAAATCCTGGCCGGCCAGCGCGTCGAGCGCCCGGCCGCTGCCGCTGCCGCCGTTGAACTTCAGCAGGACGGAGGCCGGGGCGTCGCCGGCCAGCACGTCGCGGAAGGCATCGCGGTTGTTGCCCAGCACGGTGAACAGTCCCATCACCGGGATGGCGGCCAGCACATGCCAGAGCCGGAACCACCTAGTGCGGGTGCGGTACAGCATCAGCAGCACCAGCCCCAGAATGCCCATGATGATCGCCCAGCGCCCCCAGCCGAGATAGGCGCGGTAGGCGACGAAGCCGGCGAAGGGGATGAAGGACAGCGGGTGGAAACGGCAGACCCAGATGAGCCCCAAGGTCAGCGGCAGACCCATCGAATGAGCCTCCGCGATGTAGCCGGTGGTGTTGGTGTAGATCGGCTGGCCGGTCAGCGGGTCGCGCTCCATCTGCACGTCGCCGGTGCCGTCGAAGCTGGCGCCGCCCTGGCGCTGGACCGCCGAGTAGATGGCGAGCGGACCCAGCAGCACCGCGGTGGTCAGGAAGGCGACGATGTCGACGCGGTCGAAGGTGAAGGTGGGTGCCGGCTCGCCGTTCGGCGTCCAGTCGGGCCGGACCAGTCCGGCCCAGATGCAGGCGGCGGCGAAGGCGATCAGCCCGACCGAACTGACCACCAGCGTCATGACGAACTGCTTCTCGTCCGGCCAGAAGCCCATGAACAGCCAGACATCGTCGAAATGCTGGGTGTGGACCAGGACCGGCCGCATGACGAAGACCAGGGTGTGGAAGATCAGGTACAGCGTCATCGGATGGAACATCGACGCGCTGCCGGAGCTGAGGTACACCGCGGTCACCAGCACCAGCACCAGGACCTGCGCGATCAGCGCCATTTCGATCATCGGCAAACCGTCCCCGGTTGTAGGCCCCGCCTGAACGAAGGACGGTCCGCGGGCAAGCGGGTACGACCGGCCGGTCAGGCTAGGATGAAAAGCCAGCCTATACGTCCCGTCCCGGGTCGGCAGGGGTGCAGAGGGCGTGGCCCCTTCGCACCTGCACACCCCCTTCGCGCTTTTGCCGGGCCGGCGGGGCTGGGTCAGTCTCCCCCCTTCGGCGGCATCTGCCGCTGTTTTGGAGGAGGTTCTCCCATGTTCCGTTCCCAACCTCGTCTTCGGAGTGGAGCGGCCCAAATCCTGCCTCGGATTCTGCTGACGTCTGCGTTTCTGTTTGCTGCCGCCGGATGGGGGCCGGCGGTGGCGGCGGACGCAACCTTCTATGTCTCGCCCAACGGCAATGACCGCTGGTCGGGGCGCTTGGCGCAACCGTCGCCGGACGGGCGCGACGGTCCCTTCGCCACCCCGGCCCGTGCGCTGGCCGCCGCCAAGGGAAGCGGCCCGGCCACCGTGCGGCTGCATGGCGGCACCTATCGGCTGACGGCGCCGCTGGTGGTGGATGCGTCACTGCCGGGGCTGCGGCTGACCGCGGTGGAGGGCGAGCAGCCGGTGCTGTCGGGCGGTGAAGTGGTCGGCGGCGCCCAGATGGCGAATGGCGTGCTGTCGGCACCACTGGCGCGCGATCCGGCACTGGACGTGTCGATCGGTGGGCAGCGCTTGGACGCGGCACGCAGTGGCGATTTCACGCCGGGCGATCCGCGTAGCGGCTGGTTCCCGGCCAAGGCGGTGCAGTCCGACCCCAAGAGTCCGGGGAGCAAGCGGCAGATGCGGCTTCCCCCCGGCGTGCTGAAGGCCGGCTGGGCCGGACCGGGGGTGCGGGCGCAGGCGCTGGACCGCGAAAGGCTGTCCGACGACCTGCTGGACGTGGTGTCCGCCGATCCAGGCGGATTGCTGAGCTTCGGCGGTGACGGGCAGTATCCGTATCGCGACGGCTCCACCGTGCGTCTGCTCGGCCATCCCGATTTCCTGACGCGGCCGGGCGAGTTCGCCTGGGACGCCAGGACGAAGCGCCTGCTGGTCAAGCCACCCACCGGGCTGAACAGCGCGGGTGCGGAGGTGGTGGTGGCGCGACAGCCGGTGCTGCTGCGGCTGGACAACGCCCGCAACGTGTCGGTTGAGGGGCTGACCTTCACCGACGTGCCGTGGGACGGGAATGCGGTGGTGGTGAAGGGCGGCAGCGGCGCGCGGGTCGCCGGCAACCGCTTCGCCCTGGTCGGCACCGGGGTGATGCTGGACGGTGCCAGCCGGACCGAGGTGTCGGGAAACCGGATGGAGCATCTCGGCCGCTCCGGCGTGGTGCTGGCGCCGGGCAGCAGCGACAACCGCATCCTCGCCAACCGCATCAGCGACATCGGCGAGGTGCGATTCTTCAGCGGTGGGGTGATGGGGGCCGGCATCCGCAACACGCTGATCGCCCACAACGACATCCGCCGGTCGGCCCGCTACGGCATCTCGATCAAGAACTGGAACCCGCAGACGGTGAACAGCGACAACACGATCGAGTTCAACCGCATCTGCGACACATCGCGCCAGACCGCCGACGCCGGCGCCGTCGAGATGCTGGGGCGCAGCGGCAACGACACCCGCAGCTTCATCCGCTTCAACGACATCCGCGATACCGGCGGGCTCGCCACCGATGCGCAGGGGCGTTGGCTGGTCCGCTACAAGGGCTTCGGCATCTATCTGGACGACATGACCAGCGGCGTGACGGTGCAGGGCAACCTGCTGGAGAACACCGGCATGGCGGCGATCTTCCTGCATGGCGGCGACAACAACCGGGTGGCCGACAACATCACGATGATGAATGACGGCAAGGACCGCTTCCTGCGGCTGGAATGGGTGCCCAGTGCCGGTCCGGCCGGCCGGATGCACGGCAATGTCGCCGATGGCAATGTTGTGGCTGGCCCGTCGCCGAAGGAACAGCTGGTCAACAGCCTGTCGGGCGGTGAGTACCGCATCGACAACACCCGGCTGGAGAATGCGGCCCCCGTTGCGGAGGCCGCCGGCATCGCCAGCGCCACCAGGGCTGCGGCTCCGCCTGCCGGAGGCCGTCTGCTGGACCGGTTGCTGGCGATGAAGGAACTGCCGCTGGACCGTGTCGGGCCGGAGGGGATGCGGCAATAAAAAAAACCCTCTCCCGCCCCGGGAGAGGGGAGGGAGAGGGAATCTTCAGTGCGTCAACCTTACGCGGTGGCCGGACGGGCCAGCACCGGGGGGATGTCGGTCGGTTCCATCAGCGGGACGGCGACCGTCGGGCTCTTCCAGGTCAGGCTGTCGAAGGCGCCGCAATGGCCGCACAGGCCGCCCCAGTTGTGGCTGACCGCCCCGCAGGAGCCGCAGGTCCACACCGGATCCTCTGGCGCGTTGGCGGCCTTGGCCAGCCAGTCCTTCGCCGCCGCCTCGTCATGGCGCTCGCCGCGGTCCAGTTCCGCCATCAGCCGGTAGGTGCGGCGGGTCGGGCCGATCTCCATGGCGCGGTTCAGGTGCTGGCGCGCCTCGCCCCATAGCTGGGCCTCGATGGCGGCCTGGGCGACGGCGAGGTGCGATTCGGCCGAATCGGGGGCCTGACGCACCAGCTTCTGGAACAGCCGCACGCGGGTCAGTGCGTCATAGCTGGAGACGATGCCGCGATAGACGTCGGCCAGTTCCGGATGCGGCGACAGGCGCCACGTCCGCTCCACCACCTTGGCGGCCGGCTTCAGCCGGTCGGCGGCGACCTGGAGACGGGCCAGACGCACGGCGGCGGGAGCGAAGCCCGGCATGATGTCGTGCGCCGCCTGGGCGTGCGACAGGGCGGCATCGGCCCGGCCGCGGCGCTCCGCCTCGAAGCTGCGCTCCAGCAGCAGGACGGCGCGGTGGCGGCGGCCCTCCTCGGTCGGGATGGCTCCGGCCTGGATCGCCTGCTGCAAGGTGCCCTCGGCGGCAGCCCAGTCGCCGGCCTGCGCCTCCAGGTCATAGAGCGTGCCGAGCAGCCAGGGGGTGTTGGGCTGGAGACCGCGCGCCTTGCGGGCGAGGTTCAGCGCCTCCACCCGGTCGCCCGACTTGATCGCCTGGGTCAGCAGCCCGCGCATGCCGAGGAAGGCGGTTTCCGGCCGCTCCAGCATGGCGGTGAAATACTGCTTGGCGGCGCGCTCGTCACCCTGCAACTGGGCGGCCTGGGCCGACAGCAGCATGGTCAGCGGCGGTTCGTTCAGCAGGACGTCGGCCTTGCGCGCCATCTTGCGCGCGGTCGGCGCGTCGCCGGCGGCGATGGCGACCATGCCCTGGGTCAGGGCGCGGTAGCCACGCTCGCGGCGGCGGGCACGGCCGTGGCGGCGCAGACGCTGCGGCAGGCGGACCGTACCGCGGAGCAGGCGGTAGCCGAGTGCCGCGATGCCCAGCGCCACCAGCGTGACCAGCAGCGCGACCCAGAAGGGTGCCTCGACGGCGTAGCCCAGCCAGTGGACGCTGACGGTGCCGGGACGGTCGGCAAGCCAGATCGCGGCGGCGATGACCACCGCGACCTTCAGAAGGAACCAGAGGGCGCGGATCATTGGGCCGTCCCCTTCCCGCCGGCGGCGGTGGTCATCAGGGCGATGGCGCGGTCGTTCAGCTGGCGCGCGGCCTGATCGGCGGCCACACGCGCCTTGGCGTCGGCCAGCCACGGGGCAGCGGTCTGCGCGGCCGGACCCTGGAGGGTCGACAGCTCCTCCACCGCCTTGGCCAGATTGCCGGCGTTCAGCGCAGCCTCGGCACGGGCGACGACGGCGTCGGCGGTGGTGCCGACCACTCCGCCGCCCTCACGGCGCACGGTGACCAGGGTGGACAGCTTGCCGACCGCCGAGTCGATCCAGCTGTTGCCCTCGCCACGAACCTCCGCCCGGACGATCTCGCCGGCCAGCGGCTGGAAGCGGTCGGTCAACTGGGCACGGGTCGGGATGCCCTTGGCGGCATAGGGCGCCACCGAGTCGAGCGGCTGGGTCACGCCCGCATCGGAGATGCCGAGCGCGCGGACGGCCTGGAGATCCTGCTGGAACGGCTGGCCGCCTGACAGGGAGGCGCGCAGCTGGCCGGCGGCCAGCACCAGAGCCTGGGCGGCGGTGGCGGCGTCCTGCCGCTCGCTGACGGCCTGGTTGACGCTGGTGACCTGCTGCTTCAGCGCGTCGACCTCGCCGCGCAGCTGTTGCGCCGCCTGGGCGTTGCCGGAGGCGGCGGTGACCTTCTGCTCCAGCGCGGCGAGGCGGTCGGCCAGCGCCTTCTGGGCATCCGCGGCGCCGGTGTCGGGGGTGGCGGCCGGGCGCTTCTCCAGCGCGTCGATCCGCTGGGTCAGGGCGGAAACGTCGACGGTGCCGCCATTGCCGGGAGCGCTGGCCGGACGCTGCTCCAGCTTGCCGACACGGTCGGCCAGCTGCTGGATCTGCGAACGCAGTGCCGGATCTGCCGGGGCGGATGCACCGCTCGAAGCGGCGGGTGCCGAGGTGGCGGGCCAGCCGGGCAGTGCGGGCCCCCACCAGGGCTCCGACAGGGCGGCGGCGCCGACCAGAAGGGCGACGACCGACAGGGCGGTGGCGAAACCGCTACCGGAGCGGGGCTCGTCGATATAGGAGGGAGTCGGGGCGATGGTCGGACGCACCGGCTCGGCATCGGCGTTGCGGCTGTAGCCCGCGCTGCCGGACGGCGTCCAGCTGGTGGTCGAGGCGGTGGTCTTCGCCCCTTCCGACTTGGTGTCTTCCGTCTTCGTCTCTTCGGCCTTCTCGGCGTCGGTCTTCGGAGCGCCGCCCAGGTTTTCGGTCGCGCCGATCGGCATGGCCGGCGGTATCAGGGCGTCGGCGGATTGCAGCTCGGTCACCGCGCCGGTGGTCGGGCCGGCGGCCGGGGTATCGGTGCCGGGAATGGTGTCGGCCGGGGAGGCGGCCGGGATCGGTTCCACCACCGGAACCGCATCGATCGTGATGGCGGCAGCGGCGGCGTCGGTCGGACGATCCTCGCTGGGGGTCGCCGCGTCCAGGTCGGCATCGTCCAGCTTGATGCGGTGCTTGGCGGCGGCGGCGCGCAGGTCGGCGTGGCGGGCCAGCGGGATCGCGCCGCGCTTTTTCCAGCCCTGGACCGTCGTTACCGGGGTGTCCAGCTTGTGGGCCATCGGGCGGATGCCGCCGAAACGTTCGACGATGCGGTCGACCGCCGCATTGCCGGTGCTGGCGCCGTCGCCGTCACGGTCGGTGCCGGGGCGTTCGGAGCCTGGACGAGAGGTCATGGGCTGTACCTTCGGTTCGCTGTTGTTCGTTGTAACGTCACAGCCCCCCTGACCGGTCCCCCTCGTCCCCCGTACGGCTGCGGTCCCCACCCGGACGCACCGGGGGTGTAAGCCGTACGGCCGGACCGCGCCGGAGTTACCCGGCGACCGGCAACAGATCGAGCAGGGCGTCCTGCTCCGGCCGAGCCGCCACCCGTACGCTTCGCCACGGCATCACTCCCTTTTCGCCGTACGCACGGGCAGCCTCCGCGACCGCGGGGCTGAGGCAGAACGCATCGACCGTACGACAACAGCCGACCAGTTCCGACTCGGCCAGCAGCCTAACAAAGGATGCAGCGGTACGGGGAGAGAAAAACAGCACGCCGTCGAGTGCGGACGTACGCAAAAATGTCGCGGTCTCATCCGACAGGGTTAGCGCGGGTACGGCGTCGTACATCACGCTGCGCCGCAGCGCGAAGCCGGCCGTCCCGAGCAGGACGGCGAGGTCGCCCGCCACCTTGCTTCCCGCCACATGCAGGAGCGTACCGGCAGACGGATCGCGCATGGCCTTGACCCGCTCCGCAAGCGCGTACACGTCGCCTGACGCGCTGTCGACCTGGTCGAAGCCGGCCGCCCGTGCCGCCCGCGCCGTGGCGTCTCCAACGGCGTGCACCGGACGGTCGCGCCGGCTCGTACGTTTGGTGTAGGCCCGTACGCCGTTTGCGCTGGTGAACAGCAGCGCTTGTACGTCCGACAGGTCGGGTTCCGGCCCGTCGAGCCAGACCATCGACAGCATCGGCTCCACCGCCGCAGCATGGCCGAGCGCCTCCAGCCGACGGACCAGGGGCTCGGCATCCTCCGCCGGGCGGGTCACCAGCAGGCGCGTACGGCCGTGCGGCAGGGATGGTTCGGGCTGCTTTTCCGTCATGCGGAAAACCTGGCCGGAGGGAGGGTCAGTGGGGGGCGGCGGCGAAGAAATCGGGCGGCAGCTGCGCCCGGATCTCGGCCCCGGCGTCGGCGCCCAGCGACTCGGCATCGGTCGCCTTGCCGCGGCGTTCCGCCCGGAAGATGCTGCGGCCATCAGGCGACAGCACCTTGGCGCGCAGGTGCAGATCATCGCCGTCCAGCACCGCCAGCGCCGCGATCGGCGTGCGGCAGGAGCCGTCGAGGGCGGCCAGCAGCGCGCGCTCCGCCGTGACGCGGAGCATGGTCTCCGCACAGTTCAGCGGGGCCAGCAGAGCGCGGGTGGCGTCGTCGTCGCTGCGGATCTCGATGCCAATGGCGCCCTGGGCGACCGCCGGCAGCATGGTCTCGGGTTCCAGCACCGCGGTGATGCGCTCGGTCAGGCCGAGGCGGCGCAGGCCGGCCAGGGCCAGCAGGGTAGCGTCCACCTCGCCCGCGTCCAGCTTGGACAGGCGGGTCTGCACGTTGCCGCGCAGCGGGAAGATCTTCAGGTCGGGGCGCAGCTCCAGCACCTGGGCCTGGCGGCGCAGGCCGGCGGTGCCGACCACCGAACCGGCCGGCAGATCGGCCAGACCGCTGCCGGAGCGGGCGAAGAAGGCGTCGCGCGGATCCTCGCGCGGCAGCAGGGTGGCGATCTCCAGCCCGTCGGGAAGCTGGGTCGGCACGTCTTTCATCGAATGGACGGCAAGGTCGGCGCGGCCGTCGAACAGCGCCTCCTCCAGCTCCTTGGTGAACAGGCCCTTGCCGCCCGCTTCCGCCAGGGTGCGGTCGAGGATGCGGTCGCCGGTGGTCTTGAAGACGACGATCTCGATGGCGCCGGGGGCGGCGAGATGCGGATGGGCGGCGATCAGGCGGTCGCGGGTTTCGTGGGCCTGCGCCAGCGCCAGCGGGCTGCCGCGCGTCCCGATACGGAGCGGGTGGGTCGTCATAAGCCCGAGTTCTAGGGGATCCGCGCAGCTTTGCAAGGATTCGTCTGCCCCTCATACATAAGATTGAGGCGGATCAAATTTCATGCGCGGAGGTGTGCGCAACTCCATCCTGTACCCGGACGGCCAAGGCGGCTAGTTTGGCGCCATGATCGTTCTTGGAATCGAAACGAGCTGCGACGAGACGGCCGCCGCCGTCGTCACCGACGCGCGCGAGATCCGCGCCGACGTCGTGCTGTCGCAGCTGGACGACCACACGCCCTATGGCGGCGTCGTCCCGGAAATCGCCGCCCGCGCCCATCTGGAACATCTGGACGGGCTGATCCGCCGCGCCATGGCCGAGGCCGGGATCGGCTTCGGCGACCTCGATGCGGTGGCCGCCACCGGCGGGCCGGGGCTGATCGGCGGCGTCATCGTCGGTGTAATGACCGCCAAGGCCATCGCCGCGGCGCGCGGACTGCCCTTCGTCGCCGTCAACCATCTGGAAGGTCACGCGCTGACCGCGCGGCTGACCGACGACGTCGCCTTTCCTTACTTGCTGCTTCTGGTGTCGGGCGGCCATTGCCAGTTGCTGGCGGTGGAGGGGGTGGGGCGCTACCGCCGGCTCGGCACCACCATCGACGATGCGGTGGGCGAGGCGTTCGACAAGACGGCCAAGCTGCTGGGGCTGGGCTATCCCGGTGGGCCGCTGGTGGAGAAGGCGGCGGCGCGGGCGACCAACCCGGCGCGCTTCGAGCTGCCGCGGCCGATGCTGGGGCGTCCGGGCTGCGATTTCTCCTTCTCCGGGCTGAAGACCGCGGTGCGGCGGCATGTGGAGGAGTTGGGCGGCGTCTTGCCGGATGCGGATCGCGACGATCTTGCCGCCGCGTTCCAGGCGACGGTGGCGGAGGTGCTGGCCGACCGCTGTGCCCGCGCCATCCGGCGCTTCAAGGAGGACCATCCGCAGGGTGGCGCCCTGGTGGTCGCCGGCGGCGTCGCCGCCAACAAGGCGATCCGCAGCCGGCTGTCGATGCTGGCGGAGAAGCAGGGCATGCAGTTCGTCGCCCCGCCGCTGCGCCTGTGCACCGACAATGCGGCGATGATCGCCTGGGCCGGGATCGAGCGCTTCCGGCTGGGCGAAAGCGACCCGCTGAACTTCGCCCCCCGTCCGCGATGGCCGCTGGACCCGAACGCGGCGCCGGTGATCGGGCGCGCGGGGGTCGGTGCGGGGGTGAAGGCGTGAAGCGCATTCTTACATCCCCTTTCCCTTCTGCGACATCCCCTCTCCCCCCCGGGGAGAGGGTCGAGGTGAGGGGGGAGCGTGGCGTGGCTTTGCTCGACGCGCGGCGCCTCTCATTTTCCCACCGATCCACCCCATGCATCCCCCTCACCCCGACCCTCTCCCCGGGGGGGAGAGGGGGATGGGAGCGTGGTCGTCCAGTCGATGTGAGTGACTTGCCATGAGCGCCATGCCCTCCCTCAATCGCATCGGCGTCGTCGGTGGCGGTGCCTGGGGAACGGCGTTGGCACTGGCGGCGTTGCGGGCCGGACGCGAGACTCTGCTGTGGGCGCGCGAGCCGGCGGTGGTCGAGGCGATGAGCATCCGCCGCGAGAACCGCGATTACCTGCCCGGCGTGCCGCTGCCCGATGCGCTGCGGATCACCGGCGATCTGGCCGAGCTGGGCAATTGCGATGCCGTGCTGCTGGTCTCGCCGGCCCAGCACGCGCGCAGCGTCACCGCGCGGATGGCGCCGCTGCTGAAGCCGGGTGCCCCCGTCGTCGTCTGCGCCAAGGGGATCGAGTTGGACAGCCACGCGTTGATGAGCGAGGCGGTCGCCGCATCGCTGCCTTCCGGCAATCCGGTGGCGATCCTGTCCGGGCCGACCTTCGCGGCGGAGGTGGCGCGCGGGTTGCCGACGGCGGTGACGCTGGCTTGTGCCGACCATGATCTGGGCACGGCGCTGGTGGCGGCGCTGGGTAGCCGCACCTTCCGGCCCTACCGCTCGGACGATGTCGTCGGCTCGCAGATCGGCGGGGCGGTGAAGAATGTGCTGGCCATCGCCTGCGGCGTGGTCGAGGGGCGGAGGCTGGGAGACAATGCCCGCGCCGCGCTGATCACCCGCGGGCTGGCGGAGATCACCCGGCTGGCGCTGGCGCTCGGCGGCCGGGCGGAGACGCTGATGGGGCTGTCGGGGCTGGGCGATCTGACGCTGACCTGCTCCAGCCTGCAATCGCGCAACATGTCGCTAGGGGCGGCGCTGGGTGAGGGCAAGGCGCTGGCCGAGATCCTGGCAGTCCGGCGGTCGGTGGCGGAGGGTGTCTATACCGCCGCTGCGGTGGTCGGGCTGGCGGCCAAGCTGGGCGTCGACATGCCGATCTGCGCGGCGGTGGATGCCATCTTGAATCGCGGTGCCGGGCTGGACGAGACGATCGAGGGGCTGCTGTCGCGGCCCTTCCGTGGAGAGGGCGTTTAGGAGACGGGCGGGGCGGGGACAACCAGGGGAGACTGGGGGATGAAGATCCGGAGTTGGATTGCGCGTCGGTCCGCAAGGATGATCGCCCCAGTAACGGTGACGGCGACGCTGCTGGCGCTGGCCGCCGCCGGAACGGCCGCTGCAGGGGAGCTTCGCGCAACCGTCCGCAACGTCAAACCCAATCAGGGCAAGGTGATGGTCGCGTTGTTCGACAGTGCCGAAGCCGATAAGGCGAAGAAGCCCAGAGCCGGTTACTTCCCGGCGGCGCTGGAGACCGAGGTTCAGGTGGTCTTCCCCGACCTGCCGGCCGGCCGCTATGGGGTGGTCGCCTTCCAGGATCTGGACGACAATGGGCAGATGTCCACCGGCCTGTTCGGCATTCCGGCCGAACCACACGGCTTCAGCCGCTCCGCCCGCGGCAGTTTCGGTCCGCCCAGCTTCGACGATTATGCGGTGACGGTCGGGGCCGCGGGAGTCACGACGACGGAGATCAGGCTGGTGGAGTGAGGCCTGTCGCAGCAGCGCCTACACCTGCGCCAGCAGGAACAGCCACTTGGTCGGGATCAAGGCGCTGCCGCTGGAATGCTCCGGGTACGCCGTCTCCAGCCGGCGGCGGTAGGCGGCGAGGAAGCGGTCGAGTTCGGGGCCGGTCAGGCGGTCCATCACCGGAACCAGCGCCGACTGATGCAGCCATTGCAGAAGCGGCACATCGCCATCCAGCGCGTGGAAATACTCGGTCTCCCACAGGTCGATCACGGCGCCCTGGGGGGAGAGCCAGTCGTAATAATCCTGGGCGCCGTACCTTTGGCCTGTTTCCTCCACCGGAGGCCAGGCGCCGTGCAGTCGGCCGGACCAGGGGCCGTCGGCGGCCGTCTCCAGCAGCAGGCGGTGGGCGGTCTGGTCCTGCGGGCGGGGCAGGGCGACGGCCAGGACACCACCGGGGCCGAGCGATTGCAGCAGGTCGGGGAACAGCCGTTCGTGCCCGGCCACATGCTGCAACCCGCCGGCGGAGATGACGAGGTCTACCGGCCAATGCGGACGCCAGACCGTCAGATCGGCCTGCCGGTAGCGCACGCGCGACGGCGTGTCGGCGGCCCAGCGCAGCATCGCCGGGGAATGATCGACCGCCAGCACGTCGGCGAGCGGCCAGCGCGCCGCCAGCAGCCGGGACAGCTGCCCGGCACCGCAGCCGAGATCGACGATGGTGCGTGGCGTCAGGGAGAAGGGAAGCGCCGCCATCAGGTCCATGACCGGACGGCGGCGCAGGACATGAATCGTCGCGAAGGCGTTGGGGTCCCATGCCAGATTGAGTGTCATGTGGCACCCGCTTCGTTGGGCGCCTGCCCCCGGGTGGTTCACCCGGCCTTCGCGGTACCGGTCGCTTGCCGCGACAGTCAGTGGGCGGAGCCCAGACGGTCGAAATAGCGGCCGATCGACGCGAAGATGAAGAGCACGCAGGCGATGAAAACGATCAGGCCGCCGGCCGCGAAGCCTTCGTCCGCCGCGCGCGAGGAGGCGAGCAGGCCGACGAAGGCCATGATGCCGGCGAGGATGGGGTTGATCCAGAAGGAGAAGGCTTTCACGTCCCGAAGTCCTTTCAGAACAAGGCGTTGGCAGTGGGGTTGATGGTGGAAAAGCGCCCGCCTCCCGCCCCGCCGGGCCGCCCGCGAACGCTTCGTCTTTGAAGGAATTCTGCGGGACGGAGCCCGCGGAATCAATGCGACACAAACGACTTGTGCCCTGCAACAGCTAGCGCACCGGTGTCCAGGTTGCATTGCGGTATGTCAAGGGCGAAGGCCGTTCCAGCGGCGGCGCTCTCCACCAGCCGGAGATCGCCGCCATGGGCGCGCAGCACTTCCCGTGCGATGGCAAGGCCGAGACCGACCCCGCCGGCCCGCGCCGATCCGGCGAAGGGCTGGAACAGGTTCTCCCGCGCCCGCGGGGCGAGACCGGGGCCGTTGTCGGCGACGGTCAGGGTCAGCCGGCCCGACGGTCCGGCTTCGACGGAGATCCGTACCCGGTCGGCGCCGGCCTGCACCGCGTTGCGGCCGAGATTGACCAGGGCGCGGCCGAGCTGGGCGGCGTCGCCTTGGGCCAGCGTGCCGGCGGGAACCTCGTTGATCCACTCGGCCTCCACCCGACCGCCGTCGGGGCGGGCGGTGGCGAGAACCTCGGCCCCGACCTCCTCCACCAGCCGGCGCAACTCGACCGGCGCGGGGGAGAGCGGCAGGACGCCGTCGCGGGTGAAGGACAGGGTCTGGCCGCACAGTTCCACCGCCCGGTCTAGCGAGGCGACCAGCCGCGGCGTTACCCGCCGCACCTCCGGGTCGGCGCTCTCGGTCAGCCGTTCCGACAGGAGGGAGGCGGTGGACAGGATGCCGCGCAGGTCGTGGTTGATCTTCGCCACGGCGGTGCCCAGCGTGGCGAGCCGTTCGCGCTGGCGCAGCGCCGCACGCACCGTGCCCTGCATGGCGGCAAGCTCGCGCTCCGCCACGCCGATCTCGTCGGCCCGGGTGCCGGGCACCAGCGGCGGGGCGCCGTCGGGATCGCGTCGGAAGGCGACGACCTCGGCGGTCAGCCGGCGCATCGGCCGCACCAGCAGGGCATGCAGCGTGACATAGACCAGGATCGCCGCGATCAGCGAGATGGCGACCGACACCGCCAGGATGCGGCGGGAGAAGTCCAGCATGGCGTCGATCAGCGGCCGCTCGTCCATCGTCACCTCGACGCGCTGGGCCGGGTCGTTGGGCGAGCGGTCGATCACGCGAATCACCCGGTTGCGCGACGGCCCGAGGGAACCCCCCAGGGCGCCTTCCAGCGCCAGCCACAGGGCGTTGCCGGCATCGACGAACTGCATGCCCATGCCGGTGCCGCGCAGGTCGTACACCGCATCGGCCTGCGGCGGCATCGGGCGCGACAGCATGTAGACGCGCGCGCCCGGCTGGATCAGGTCGATGACGTGGGTGCCGGTATAGGCCAGCAGCTTCGCCTGCAATTCCTTCGTCACCATCAGGTCGGGGGCGGCCTCCACCGACAGGGCCGCGATATGGGCGGCGGCCAGCCGTTCCTCCAGGTAGCTCATGCGGAACCGCGCGATGGAGGGGGCGTAGATCAGCACCTCCGCCAGCAGCACGAACAGGATGGTGAGCAGCAGAAGCTTGGCCGACAGGCTGGTCGTGACGGTGGGGCGGGGCATGGTGGCTCGCAAGGTGCCGGGCGTGCCGGGGTAGAGGATGTGTGAGCTTACGCGGGGGACATCCATCTAATACACTGGCCATCTAATACACTGGATGGCCCTTCGTGGCTCGGATGTCCGATGTCTGATGGCGGGGGCGGCGGGACCTGAGGACATGCCGATGCGGAGCTTTCTGAAATACGAGGCGGTGGTTGCCATGGACCGTAACGGGGCGCTGACCGCGGTCGCCGATGCGCTGGGGGCGGCCGGCGGCTGGATCGTCGATCACACGCTGTTCTCCGACGTCATGGCGACCATCCGCTTCTCGCTGCCGGGCGACCGCACCGGCGCGTTCGAAGCCGCGTTGGCCGATGCCGGCCTGACGGTTGATCCGGCGCCGGGGAGGAGTGACGCGGTGGAGTTGAACGGGGCGATCACGCTCACCTTCACGCAAGGGACCGGCGACCTCCGCCGGGATGTTCCTGCCTTTTCCTGAGGCCGGCAATCCTCCGGCGCAAACTTGTCCTCTGGCGTTACCGCTTTGGCGTTGGTAAGAGAACGCCATGAGCGACCTTGCCCGTCACATCGACACCCTGTCGCGCGCCAACGTGCTGTGCCTTGGCGACGTGATGCTCGACCGTTTCGTCTATGGTTCGGTGGACCGGGTGTCGCCGGAGGCGCCGATCCCCGTCCTGCGCGTGGACCGTGACGTGCCCAAGCTGGGCGGTGCCGGCAACGTCGCCGCCAATCTGGTGGCGCTGGAGGCGGACTGCCGCTTCGTCTCGGTGGTCGGGCGCGACGGCGTCGGCGCCGATTTGCTGGCCCTGCTGCGCCGCGAGGGCGTCAGCGACGGCGCCATCGTGGTGGAGGACGGGCGCCAGACCACGGTGAAGACCCGCTTCATCGCCGGCCAGCAGCAACTTCTGCGTACCGACATCGAAACGGTGGTGCCGATCACCGTCGCGGGCCGCGTGCTGGACCGTGTGCGCGAGCTGCTGCCCGAGGTGGGCGGCGTCATCCTGTCCGACTACGGCAAGGGCGTGCTGACCGACGAGCTGGTGGTGGCGGTGATCGCCGCCGCGCGGCAGGCCGGGCGCACCGTGGTGGTCGACCCGAAGGGCCGTGACTACCGGCGCTATCGCGGGGCCGACATCGTCACGCCCAACCGCAAGGAGCTGATGGAAGCCACCGGCCTGCCGGCGCGCACCGACGAGGAGGTGATCGCCGCCGCCCGCCACCTGATCGCCACCTGCGGCATCGGCGCCGTCGTCGCCACCCGCAGCGAACAGGGCATGTCGGTGGTGACTGCCGAGGATGCGGTGCATCTGCCGGCCGAGGCGCGCGAGGTGTTCGACGTGTCGGGCGCCGGCGACACGGTGGTGGCGACGCTGACCGCGGCGCTGTCGGTGGGGATCGACCTGGTCGATTCGGCGCGGCTGGCCAATCTGGCGGCCGGCATCGTGGTGGGCAAGGTCGGCACGGCCGTCGTCCGCTCGGCCGAGCTGCTGTCCAGCCTGCACGAGCAGCAGTGGCGCCATGGCGAGGAAAAGGTGCTGACCCGCGATGCCGCGGCGGAACGGGCGGAGCGCTGGCGGCTGCGCGGCAAGCGGGTCGGCTTCACCAATGGCTGCTTCGACCTGCTGCACCCCGGCCATATCTCGCTGCTGAAGCAGGCGCGGGCGGCCTGCGACGTGCTGGTGGTCGGGCTGAACAGCGATGCGTCGGTGAAGCGGCTGAAGGGCGAGAGCCGGCCTGTGCAGAACGAGACGGCGCGCGCCACGGTGCTGGCGTCGCTGGGCTGCGTCGATCTGGTGGTGATCTTCGGCGAGGACACGCCGGAGACGCTGATCCACGCCCTGCGCCCCGAGGTGCTGGTCAAGGGGGCCGACTACACCATCGCCACGGTGGTGGGGGCGGATTTCGTCCAGAGCTATGGCGGAAAAGTGGTGCTGGCCGAGCTGGTCCAGGGACAGAGCACGACCAACACCATCAAGCGCATGATGGGCTGACGGGGGAAACCGCGGCTGGCGGGCGCTCCCCCGTCGGCCCATTCATCCGGTCACATCTTCTTCTGGACATTGTCGGCGCCACGCTCGATGGCGCGGCCGCCGGCCTGCACGTCCTGGCCGGCACCCTCGACCGTGTTGCAGGCGGCCAGCGTGGTGCCCAGCAGCGTGCCCAGGACGGCGAACAGGGCGAACTTCTTGACGGTGGTCATAGTCGGTCTCCGTTGCGGTGGCTGTGTGATGCCGATGGGAACGCAAGCGGGGCCGTGAAGGTTTCCGGAATCGAAGGGGGAGGAAGCCTACGCAAAGGTGGTGCCCTTCGCTTGCGCGCGGGGATGGATTACATTGGGGCTGTTGCCGAAGGTTCCGCCCGGATCGGAGACCGCCATGCCGCTCGTCCGCCGCTTCACCCCGCTGACGACCCTCGAGGAATTCCTGGCGATGGAGTTCAGGGACGATGCCCAATACGAGTTGGTCGATGGCGAGATCGTCGGGCAGGCGCACGCAAGCCCGGCACACAGCACCTTGCAGATCGCCTTGGGCGCTGCTCTGCGCGATGCGTTGCGGGAGAAGGGCAAGCGGGATGGAAGCCGTTGCCGCGCCATGTCGGAAGCCGGCGTCCGTCCGCATTTCGACCCGACGCACAATTACCGTGTCGCCGACCTTGCTGTGACCTGCGAGCCGTTCGATCCGGAAATCCCCTACACCACGGCGCCGGTTCTGCTGGTGGAGATCCTGTCGCCGACGGAGGAGAAGGCGCAGCGGGCCAAGCTGCACGCCTATGCCGCCATGCCGTCGGTCCGGGAGATCCTGTTTCTCGACTCGCGGGCTATCCGGGCGGAACTGCACCGCCGCGATTCGGACCATCTCTGGCCCGCCGCACCTGAGGTGCTGGAGGAGGACGGGCGGCTGGTGCTGGAAAGTGCCGGCCTCGACATGCCGCTGGCGGAGCTTTACCGCGACCTGGGGTTCTGACCTCGTCCATCAGGCGACCCTGCGTCCAGAGACGAAGTGTCCCGTTGCCACGGGGCGTGAGCGCGGGCATAAATCGCCCCGCGGAAGATCCCGCGTGCCCTCCCCGCTGGATGGGACGGCTTTTGGCAACGAGCAAGAATGGCGAAAGGAAAGCCTCTCATGGCTGAAAGCACTTTTGACGTCGTTGTGATCGGCGGCGGCCCCGGCGGGTATGTCTGCGCGATCCGCGCGGCGCAGCTCGGCTTCAAGGTCGCCTGCGTCGAGAAGCGGGGGACGCTGGGCGGCACCTGCCTGAATGTCGGCTGCATCCCGTCCAAGGCTCTGCTGGCGGCGTCGGAGAAGTTCGAGGAAGCGGCCCACGGCCTCGCCAAGTTCGGCATCAAGGTCGGCGGCGTCGAACTCGACCTGCCGGGCATGCAGGCCCACAAGGACAAGGTCGTCAAGGACAACGTCACCGGCATCGAGTTCCTGTTCAAGAAGAACAAGATCGCCTGGCTGAAGGGTGCCGGGAAGATCACCGCCGCCAACACCGTCGAGGTCGAGGGCGTCGGCACCATCACCGCGTCGAAGGCGATCGTCATCGCCACCGGTTCCGACGTGACCCCGCTGCCGGGCATCGCCATCGACGAGAAGCGCGTGGTTTCCTCCACCGGCGCCCTGTCGCTGCCGGAGGTGCCGAAGCATCTGGTCGTCATCGGCGGTGGCGTGATCGGGCTGGAGCTGGGCTCCGTCTGGGGCCGCCTGGGCGCCAAGGTGACGGTGGTCGAGTATCTCGACCGCGTGCTGCCGACCATGGACGGCGAGCTGTCGAAGCAGGCCCAGCGCATCTTCGCCAAGCAGGGCATGGACTTCAAGCTGAGCACCAAGGTGACCGGCGCGTCGGTCACCGAGACCGGCGTCACCCTGACGGTCGAACCGGCCGCCGGCGGTGCTGCCCAGACCATCGACGCCGACGCCGTGCTGGTCGCTATCGGCCGCCGCCCCTACACCGAAGGCCTGGGCCTTGAGGCGGTGGGCGTCGAGCTGGAGCGCGGCCGTGTCAAGATCGATGGCCATTTCCAGACCAACGTGCCGGGCATCTACGCCATCGGTGACGTGGTCGAAGGCCCGATGCTGGCCCACAAGGCCGAGGAAGAGGGCGTCGCGCTGGCCGAGCAGCTGGCCGGCCAGAAGAGCCACGTCAACCACGACCTCGTACCCGGCGTCGTCTACACCTGGCCGGAAGTCGCCGCCGTCGGCAAGACCGAGGAGCAGCTGAAGGCTGCGGGCGTCGCCTACAAGGCCGGCAAGTTCCCGTTCACCGCCAACGGCCGCGCGCGTGCCGGCGGCAACACCGACGGCTTCGTGAAGATCCTGTCGGATGCCGCCACCGATCAGGTGCTGGGCGTCCACATGATCGGCCCGAACGTGTCGGAGATGATCGGCGAGCTGGTGCTGGCCATGGAGTTCAGCGCGTCGGCCGAAGACGTTGCCCGCACCTGCCACGCTCACCCGACCCTGTCGGAAGCGGTCAAGGAAGCGGCCCTGGCGGTGGACGGACGTCCGCTGCACATCTGATCCCCTGACATTTGATCGGCGGCCTGCAAAGTCCATAACGACGAAAGGCTCCCCCGCCCTCCGGCGGGGGAGCCTTTTTCGTTGCGGCAGTCGGTCTGCCGGTCAGGCGGCGCGGATGGTCGACAGGAAGCCGTTCACCGCGGTGCGCAGGCGGCCGGCGTCGCTGGCGAGCTGGCCGGAGACCGACAGGACGTTCTCGGCGGAATGGCCGGCCTCGACGGCGGCGCTGCGGACGTCGGCGATGGTCTTGGTCACCTCCTGGGTGCCGCTGGCGGCCTGCTGGACGTTGCGGGCGATCTCGGCGGTGGCGGAGCCCTGTTCCTCCACCGCGGCGGCGATGGCGGTGGAGATCTCGTCGATCTGGGCGATGATGCCGCCGATGCCCTTGATCGCGCTGGCAGTCTCGTCGGTGACCCGCTGCATGCCGGTGACGTGGCCGGCGATCTCCTCCGTCGCGCGGGCGGTCTGGCTGGCGAGGCTCTTCACCTCCTGCGCCACCACGGCGAAGCCCTTGCCGGCCTCGCCTGCGCGTGCCGCCTCGATGGTGGCGTTGAGCGCAAGCAGGTTGGTCTGGCTGGCGATGTCCTGGATCAGTTGCACCACCGTGCCGATCTTCTCGGCCGCCTCGGTCAGGCTGAGAACCTGGCCGTTGGCCTGCTGGGCCGCTTCCACCGCCTCCCGGGCGATCTGGGCGGAACGGTTGACGCGCTCGCCGATCTCCTGGATCGAGGCCGACAGCTCCTCGGTGGCGCTGGCGACGGTCTGCACGTTGCTGCTGGCGTCCTCGGAGGCGTTGGCGACCACGCCGGCCTGCTGGCTGGTCTGGGTCGCGGTGGCGGTCATGGTCTGGGCGGTGCCGGTCATCGACTGGGCGGCGCGGTCGACGCCGTCCACCACATTCATCACCTGGGCTTCCAGAGTGTCGGCCAGCTGCAGCATGGCTTTGCGGCGCTCGGCGTCAGCCTTGGCCTGGTCCTCGGCCCGCTGGTCGATCATCCGCTTCAGGTCGGCCATCATCTTGCGCAGGGCGTCGGCCAGCGCGCCGACTTCGTCGGCCTGCCGGATGTCCAGCGTCTGGTCGAAGCGGCCGGCGGCGATGCCTTCGGCGAAGGAGACGCTGGCGCGGATCGGCCGGGCGACGCCGCCGGCCACCACCCACATGATCGCCACGGCGCCCAGCGCGACCAGGGCGCCGACGGTGACCTGCCAGAGGATGTTGGAGTTGGCGCGCTCACCCAGCGCCGAAGCCAGCGCCATGCCGTCGGCCAGCACGATGTCCTTCGGCACCTGGACCAGTACGGCCCACGGCTTTTCGGTGTTGCCCAGCGTGATGGGAGCGAAGCTGCGCAGCATGTTGGTGGAGGCTTCGATGTCGACATGCGGCTTGCCGGCCTGGACGCCCGCCAGATCGGCCTGCCAGGAGGTATCGAAGGTGGAGATCGACTGGCCGATCAGGTCCGGCCGGGCGCTGTGGGCGACGATCAGCCCCATGTTGCTGATGATGACAACCTGGCTGCGGCCGTTGAAGACGGCGGCGCTGACCTTGGTCGAAAGCTGCTGCACGAAGTCGAGGTTGAAGTCGGCACCGGCCACGCCGCGGAACTTGCCGCCGATGACCACCGGTACCGACAGGGTCGCCAGGAACACCTGCTTGCCCTGGACGATATAGGGCAGGGGGTCGAGTACGCTTTCACGCCCGTTCTCCTGCGGACCGATGTACCAGCCGCCCTTCATCACGCCGTTGGGATGGCGGTCGCGGCTGTCATATTCGACCAGGGGCTGCATGGCGATGCGGCCGTTCTGGTCGCGGTTCCAGTACGGGATGAAGCGGCCGGTGGCGTCGGTGCCGGTTTCGCGGCGGTTGCGGAACTCGTCGTCCCGGCCGTCGAGCGCATCCGGTTCCCATGCCGAATAGGTGCCGTTGAACAGCGGGTTGCTCTTCAGGACCGACAGCAGCACGCCGTTGAAGGCCTCGCGTCGCCGTTCCGGCGGGACATGGCCGGGCGCGCTCTCGTCGGCGAGGCTGGAGAAGGTGTTTGCCATCGTCCGCGCGGCATTGAGCGCAGTGTCAAATTCCGACCGCAGCAGGCCGGCCTGGGTTGCCGCGAGATTTTGCAGGGATTCGGTCGTCTTGCTTTCGAGGATCCGTTCGACATTCTCCGTGACGAACTCGTTGCTGGAGCGCGTCGACAGTACGGCAAACCCGACGAGCACGGCTACGGTGCCGGCCAGACAGAATCCCGACAGCATCGCAATTTTTGACTGGATAGATTTTATTTGCATGACCATTTCCCCCGCGTAAGTCTCGCGACGGGGAAGATTTGAATTTCTGCGATTAATGAAACGTAAACGGCCAATAAGGGTTAGGCGCTGGTCTTTGCTTCGAAAGTATGATGCTTGTTCGTCACTGTAGCATTTCCTGTGGCGAAAAATCGCGGTGAATTCGAGAACAGAAAATAGCTTTTAAAAGCTCATTTGAAAACGAATGGTCGGCAATTTGCGTCCAGCAAGAGAAAGCCTCACCCACCCATCAGGCGAACGGGCGGCTTGAATACCCCGATATGCATTCCGTGATTGCGGAGACCGGTCGCGGTTAGCCCTTGCGTGCCCGAGGATGGGCATTGCGGTACACGTTCATCAGCTGTTCGTTTTCGATGTCCGTGTAACGCTGGGTTGTCGATAGAGAGGCGTGACCGAGCAGATCCTGGATGGCGCGGAGGTCGCCGCCGTCCGCCAAAAGATGGGTCGCGAAACTATGTCGCAGGGCGTGCGGGGTGGCGCTGTCCGGCATTCCCATCAGGGCGCGCAGCTTCTGCATCTGGTGCTGGGCGACGCTGGCGTTCAGCCGGCCGCCGCGGGTGCCGACGAACAGCGGGCCGTCGGACGCCAGCGTGAAAGGGCAGGACTCGATATAGGCGCGCACCGCTTCCGTCACCGCCGGCAGGACCGGGATCATGCGGTCCTTCCGGCCCTTGCCGGTGACGCGCAGCGTGTCGCCCAGCGGAGCATCCTTGCGCGCCAGTCCCAGAGCCTCGGAAATGCGCAGGCCGCAGCCATAGAGCAGGGTGAACAGGGCGCGGTCGCGCTTACCGATCCAGGGTTCCTCGCGGTCGCGCTCGGCTTCCTCCAGCAGGCGGTCGGCGTCGATTTCCGTCAGCGGGCGCGGGGCGGGGCGCTTGACCTTCGGCGTGGCCAAGGTGGCGACGGCCGGATTGTGAAGGCGTCCGCTGCGGTCGAGCCAGCGGAACAGGTTGCGCACCGCCGCCAGCTTGCGTGCCCGGCTGGCTCCGACCAGACCGTCCATCGCCAGCCGGGACATCCAGGCGCGGAAATCCGCCGCCTTCAGGTCGCCGAGGTCGTTCAGCGAGGGCGGGGAACCGCCGCGGAATTCGGTGAGGAAGCGCAGGAACTCGCCCACATCGGCGGTGTAGGCCGACAGGGTGTGGCGGGAGACCGCCTTCTCGCTCTCCATCCAGCGCCGCCAGTGGGCCAGCACGTCCTGGACGTCGGGCCTGGCGGAAAAACCCAAAGCAGGTTCGGTCACGCCGGCAACTCCAGCCAGCCGCGGATCACCCGCTCGACGACGCGGGCGAGGAAGCCGACCAGTTCGGTGCCCTGGCCGCTTTGGAAGGTGTCGGGCTCGCGGCTGCCGAAGGCGAGCAGGCCATCGGGCGTCTCGCTGGAGACCTGGATGCGAATCAGCGCCTCCGACCGGACGAGGCCGGCGCCGGGGCCATAAATCTCGGGGTCGCCCTGGATGTCGGTGTTCAGCACCACGTCGGCGCGGCCCAGTCGGTCGGCGATGGCGCCCGGCTCCACCACCCGCACGCCGGAGCGGTGGACATGGGGAATGTCGGTACCGTTGGATTCGATGACCAGACAGGCGACGTCGAGGTCGAGCAGGACCGCGAGGTCGGTGGTGATGGTCTGGATCAGCTGCTCGAAGCTCTGGGCATCGAGCAGGAACAGGACCGCGGCATGGATGCGGTTCTGGCTGTTCAGGTTGGCCCGGCTGGTGCCGATCAGCTCGCGCTGCTGGTCCTTGAGGGTGCGGACCTCGGCGCGCAGGCGGTCGACCATGAAGGCCTGGAGGTCCACCACCCCACGCCCGCGGTCGACCGACGGCGGGGTCAGATGGTGGACCAGATCGGCGTTCTGGGCCAGGAAGTCCGGGTGGTTCCGCAGGTAGGCACGCACGTCCTCCGAAGAGAGCGCCGACGCCTGTCGCGGGGTGTGGCCCGGTTCGCGGCCCCTGTCGGCCATGATCGCTCCGGCCCGCCTTACAGGATCGACTGGCCGGTCTTCTTCCAGTCCTCGACGAACTGGGCGAGACCCTTGTCGGTCAGCGGGTGGTTGAACAGCTGCTTCAGCACCGACGCCGGCGCGGTCACGACATGGGCGCCCAGGCGGGCGGCCTTGACGATGTGCATCGGGTTGCGGATCGACGCAACCAGCACCTCGGTCTTGAAGGCGTCGTAATTGCGATAGATCTCACAGATGTCGGTGATGATGCCCATGCCGTCCTGGCCGATGTCGTCCAGGCGGCCGACGAAGGGCGACACGAAGCTGGCGCCGGCCTTGGCCGCCAGGATCGCCTGGGCGGGGGAGAAGCACAGCGTGACGTTGACCATCGTCCCTTCGGACGAGATGATCTTGCAGACCTTCAGGCCGGCCGGGGTCAGCGGCACCTTCACCGCGACGCGGTGGGAGATCTTGGCGATCTTGTGGGCCTCGGCGAGCATGGTCTCGAAGTCGGTGGACGCCACCTCGGCGCTGACCGGACCGTTGACGACGTCGCAAATCTCGGCCACGAGGTCGAGGAACTTGCGGCCGGACTTGGCGATCAGGGAGGGGTTGGTGGTAACACCGTCCAGCAGACCGGTATCGGCCAGATCGCGGATCTCGGCGATGTCGGCGGTGTCGACGAAGAACTTCATGACGAAGGGTCCATGCTTGCTGATGTTGACCGGAACCGGCCGCGCCGGAAAGCTGACCGACGCGCCGTCCCGCCCGGTGCCCGGGACATGAGGCCACTCTAGCCGATGCGTTCGACTTCCGCCAGTTCCGCCCCGGGCCTTCAGGGGGATCTTCTTGGGGACGCGCCCGAAACGGGGCAGCCCGAAGGCGATTCCGCGCCCGCTTCCACCGACTTTCCGGCGAAGCCGCAGCATCGCGGGCCGGATCGCCGCGTCGCCGTGCTGCTGCCGCTGCCTTTGCGCGAGGCCTACGACTACCGTGTGCCGGAGGGCATGGAGTTGGTCCCCGGCGATTTCGTCGAGGTGCCGCTTGGGCCGCGCCGGGTGATCGGCGTCGTCTGGGGTTCCGGTGCCGGGGCGCTGGAGTCCGGCCGGCTGAAGGCGGTTGTGCGCCGGTTCGATGTGCCGCCGATGACCGAGGTCGGCCGCCGCTTCGTCGAATGGGTCGCCGCCTACACCATGACGCCGCCGGGCTTCGTCCTGCGCATGGCGGTCAGCGTGCCGTCGGCGCTGGAGCCGCCCAAGCCGATGCTGGCCTATCTGCGCAAACCCGATGCGGAGCCGCCGCCCGGCTTCAAGATGACCGACCCGCGCAAGCGCATCCTGGCGCTGCTGGAGGATGGGCCTCCCCGTACGCCCGCGGAGCTGGCCGAGGAGGCCGGCTGCGGCGTGACGGTGGTGCGCGGGCTGGCGGAGGCCGGGCTGCTGGAACCGGTGATGCTGCAGCCGACCCGGCTCGGCCGGCCGGACTGGCGCCGGCCCGGACCCAGCCTGTCGCCCGACCAGCGCGCGGCGGCCGACGATCTGCGCAAGCGGGTGGCGTCGGGCAGCTACTCCACCGTCCTGCTGGACGGGGTTACCGGGTCGGGCAAGACGGAGGTCTATTACGAAGCGATCTCTGCGGCGCTGGAGCAGGGCAAGCAGGCCTTGGTGCTGCTGCCGGAAATCGCGCTGTCGGCCCAGTGGCTCGACCGCTTCGCCCGCCGCTTCGGCGCGCCGCCGGCGGAATGGCATTCGGAACTGACCGGGGCGCAGCGCCGCGACACCTGGCGCGCGGTGTCGAAGGGCGAGGTGCCGGTGGTGGTCGGTGCGCGATCGGCGCTGTTCCTCCCCTATCCCGACCTGGGCGTCATCATCGTCGACGAGGAGCACGACTCCGCCTACAAGCAGGAGGAGGGGGCGATCTACCACGCCCGCGACATGGCGGTGGCGCGGGCGCATCTGGGCGGGCTGCCGATCGCCCTGGTCTCCGCCACGCCGTCGCTGGAGACCAAGGTCAACGCCGACAGCCACCGCTATGCCCGGATCGAGCTGCCGGCCCGCCATGGCGGCGCCGTGCTGCCCGACGTCGAACTGGTCGATCTGCGGCGCGACCGTCCTCCTGCCCGGCACTGGCTGGCGCCCAGCCTGCGTCAGGCGCTGACCGACACGCTGGCCGGCGGCGAGCAGGCGATGCTGTTCCTGAACCGCCGCGGCTATGCCCCGCTGACCCTGTGCCGCGCCTGCGGCCATCGCATGCAGTGCCCGAACTGCACGGCGTGGCTGGTCGAGCACCGGCTGGCCCGCAAGCTGCAATGCCACCATTGCGGCTTGCAGCAGCCCTTGCCCCATGCCTGCCCGGAATGTGGCGAGGAGGGCACCATGGCTGCCTGCGGTCCCGGGGTGGAGCGCATCGCCGAGGAGGTGGCGGAGCTGTTCCCCGAGGCCCGCGCCGCTATCATGGCGTCCGACACCCTACACGGCCCACGCGCCATCCAGGAAATGGTGGAGAGCATCGGCCGCCACGAGCTGGACATCATCATCGGCACCCAGGTGATGGCGAAGGGCCACCACTTCCCGATGCTGACGCTGGTGGGGGTGGTCGACGCCGACCTGGGGCTGAACGGCGGCGACCTGCGGGCGGCGGAGCGGACCTATCAACTGCTGCATCAGGTGGCCGGGCGCGCCGGGCGCGGCGAGCGGCCGGGGCGGGTGATGCTGCAGACCTTCATGCCCGAACATCCGGTGATGCAGGCGCTGGCCGCCGGCGACCGCGACGGCTTCTACCAGCTGGAGGCGGAGATGCGGCTGGAGGCCGGCATGCCGCCCTTCGGCCGGCTGGCGGCGCTGATCGTGTCGGGCGAGGACCCGACGCTGGTCGAGCGGGTCGCGATGGCGCTGGGCCGTGCGGCACCGCGCAGCGAGACCGTCCATGTGCTGGGGCCGGCCCCGGCGCCGCTGGCCCTGCTGCGTGGACGGCACCGCCGCCGTCTGCTGCTGAAGGCGCCGCGCAGCACCCAGGTGCAGCCGCTGATCGCGGAATGGCTGGACAAGGTGGAGATCCCGCCGGCCATCCGCGTGCAGATCGATGTCGACCCTTACAGCTTCCTTTAGGTGCCGTTAGCGCGGATGGGGCAGGCTGCGGCGAATTGACACGATTCCGCCGCCGGGGCGGTCGGACATGGCACCTGTGACGTTTGGTCCATTGCGCGACGCCGGGCATGGTATTACCACGGCGGGACGGTTCCGAATCGAAACATTCCTCCGGGGTCCGGACCAGTGGGCCCAAACATCCATAGGCACAGGTTCAGGCTGATGGCCGGCATGATCTCCAAGCTTCGTCTGCATGTTCAGCGGCAAACGCTGCTGACCGTGCTGCCGGTCCTTCTGCTGCTGGTGGTCATCGCCTTCGCCGCCGGTGCTCCGGCCCGCACCCGCGGCACCGATGCGGAGGCGTTGACCATGATCGACCGTGCCCAGCAGTTGCTGGAGCGGATCGGTCCGGAGGCGGCGGCCGAAGCGTTTGCCGGTCATGATAGCGCTTTCACCGACCGCGACCTCTACCCGATGCTGCTGGACGACAAGGGCGTGATGGTCGCCCATGGCTGGACCGCGACGCTGAACGGGTCGAACCTGAACGACCTGCACGACGTCGACGGCAAGCCCTTCATCCGCGAGGCGCTGGACGGGGTGGCGCGCGACGGCCGCACCGACGTCACCTACCAATGGATCGACCCGCTTACGGGCCAGGTTGCCCGCAAGACGATGCACGCCCGCCGCCTGGTGCTGAACGGCAAGCCCTATATGCTGGCGGTCGGGGTCTATCGCTGAAGCGGGATGGTCGCCGCTGAATCCGGTGCCGAAACCGGTAAAGTGAAACCGGTGCGGCGGGATGCCGCACATCTCTTTTTTACATGGTGAAATTCTTTCGCCCAATCATCCGGGCGACGGCATCGACCAACCGGGGTCAGGGAGTTCGCGGGCGGCGCGGACGCCAGATCGACAGGCAGTCGGCGGCGCTGTCACCGGCGCCGATGCCGTACCAGCCAGACCGGTCGTGGAAGGACAGGCTGTAGCGGCCCTTGGCGTCGCGTTCGAAGCGGAAGACCGGGCGGTCGACCTCGGGCAGCAGTACCAGAAGCCGGTCGTGATCGCGTCCCGACTCGCGCAGCACGCCGACCCAGTGGCCATCGCGAATCTTCGGTTCGGCCACGGCGGCGAAGGCGTCCAGATCGTCCGGGGTGAAGCGGGCGCGGCAGAACTGGATGACGTTGGCCGCGCGTTCTTCCCCGCGGAAACCGGTGCCGGCGGCGGTGTTCGCGTCGGCAGTCGCAACGGTGTCGGTCGTCGGCAGGATGGTCATCGCGGATAGGTCCCTGGTCGCCTGGCCGGCGGTGGCGGGGCGAAACGACGGGAAAACAAGGTCGGATCGGCCGCCTGCGCGGTTCCGACCGACCGTGGATCAGATTGGTTAACCTTGAATTAAACAGGCAATAGGGCCACATCGAAGTCACAGCCGGTATGACCAGTCGAGCGGCGCCCGAGTCCTCGGCGAACGCAGTTGCGACCAATGATTCCGCAGTTGCTCAAAACGCCGCAGCCAAATTGTCCAGACCCCGTTGCGTGGGCGCGATTCCTGTGATATTGGACCGCTCGCTTTCGCGGCCGGGGTGTTTGTGCCTCGGGTTGACACCCTATAAGGCCGCCGAATTCACCGTCTACCGAACTCAATTCGAGGGATCAGGTGGCATCCGAAGGAACAGGCGTATCCGAACTCGCCGCGCGCTACTCCACCGCGCTGTTCGAGCTTGCGGACGAAAACCAGGCGTTGGACACGGTCGCGAGCGACCTGACCACGCTGAAGCAGATCCTGGCCGAGAGCGCTGACCTCCGTCGCCTCGTCCGCAGCCCCGTCATCAGCCGCGCCGATCAGGGCAAGGCCATGGCCGCCGTCCTGGACAGCGCCGGCGTGTCCGATCTGACCAAGCGCTTCATCGGGCTGGTGGCGGCCAACCGCCGCCTGTTCGCGATCGACGGGATGATCGAGGGCTTCCTGGCCGAACTGGCCCGGCGCCGCGGCGAGGTCACGGCGCAGGTCACCTCGGCCCAGCCGCTGAGCGATGCCCAGCGCAACGCCGTGATCGACGCGCTCAAGGCGTCCATCGGTTCCAAGGTGCTGGTGAACACCTCCGTCGATCCGGAGCTGATCGGCGGCATGATCGTTAAGTTCGGCTCGCGCATGGTCGATACCTCGGTGCGCACGAAGCTGAACAAATTGCAACTCGCCATGAAGGCCTCAGGGGGATCAGTCTGATGGATATCCGCGCCGCAGAAATCTCTGCGATCCTCAAGCAGCAGATCGCGAATTTCGGGACCGAGGCGGATGTCGCCGAGGTTGGTCAGGTCCTGTCGGTGGGTGACGGCGTCGCCCGCGTGCACGGCCTGGACAACGTCCGCGCCGGCGAAATGGTCGAGTTCCCGGGTGGCCTGCAGGGCATGGCGCTGAACCTCGAGACCGACAATGTTGGTATCGTGATCTTCGGCGACGACCGCGGCATCAAGGAAGGCGACACCGTCAAGCGCACCGGCACCATCGTCGACGTTCCGGTCGGCCGTGGCCTGCTGGGTCGCGTCGTGGACGGCCTGGGCAACCCGATCGACGGCAAGGGCCCGCTGGTCAATGTCGAGCGCAAGCGCGTCGAGGTGAAGGCCCCCGGCATCATCCCGCGCAAGTCGGTGCACGAGCCGATGCAGACCGGCCTGAAGGCCGTCGACAGCCTGGTTCCGATCGGGCGCGGCCAGCGCGAGCTGATCATCGGTGACCGTCAGACCGGCAAGACCGCCGTCGTCATCGACACCTTCCTGAACCAGAAGCCGATCAACCAGGGCGACGACGAGAGCAAGAAGCTCTACTGCATCTACGTCGCCGTCGGCCAGAAGCGCTCCACCGTCGCCCAGATCGTCAAGACCCTGGAAGACGCCGGCGCCATGGAATACTCCATCGTCGTCGCCGCCACCGCGTCGGAGCCGGCTCCGCTGCAGTTCCTGGCGCCGTACACCGGCTGCACGATGGGCGAGTATTTCCGCGACAACGGCATGCACGCCCTGATCGTGTACGACGATCTGTCCAAGCAGGCCGTCGCCTACCGCCAGATGTCGCTGCTGCTCCGCCGTCCGCCGGGCCGCGAAGCCTATCCGGGCGACGTGTTCTATCTCCACAGCCGCCTGCTGGAGCGCGCCGCCAAGATGGGCGACGCCCATGGCAACGGCTCGCTGACCGCCCTGCCGGTCATCGAGACCCAGGCCGGCGACGTGTCCGCCTACATCCCGACCAACGTGATCTCGATCACCGACGGTCAGATCTTCCTGGAAACCGGCCTGTTCTATAAGGGCATCCGTCCCGCCATCAACGTCGGTCTGTCGGTGAGCCGTGTCGGCTCCGCCGCCCAGATCAAGGCGATGAAGCAGGTTGCCGGCACCATCAAGATGGAACTCGCGCAGTACCGCGAGATGGCTGCCTTCGCCCAGTTCGCCTCGGACCTCGACGCCTCGACCCAGCGCCTGCTGGCCCGTGGCGCCCGTCTGACCGAACTGCTGAAGCAGGGCCAGTTCCAGCCGCTGCCCGTCGAAGAGCAGGTCGTGTCGATCTTTGCCGGCGTGAAGGGTTACCTGGACGCCATCAAGGTCGAGGACGTGAACCGCTTCGAGGCCAAGTTCCTGTCGGAAATCCGCGCCAAGGGCGCCGATATCCTGGCGGCGATCCGCACCGACAAGCAGATCACCTCGGCGACCGAAGAGAAGCTGAAGGCTTTCCTCGACGGCTTCGCCAAGGTCTTCGCCTGACCGACCGCGCGCGGGGGCGGGAAACCGCCCCCCACCGCCCTGAAACGGCGGTCACGGAACGACCTCGAGCGGAATTGAAGGGCCGGCATGCCTAACCTCAAGGACCTAAAGAACCGGATCGCGAGCGTCCAGTCGACGCGCAAGATCACCTCGGCCATGAAGATGGTTGCGGCTTCCAAGCTGCGCCGCGCCCAGGAGCAGGCGGAAGCCAGCGGTCCCTACGCGGAGCGTATGGGCCGGATGCTGTCGTCCCTGGCCGCCAACGTGCAGGACAGCGGCAACGGGCCGAAGCTGATGACCGGGACGGGCGCCGACAAGGTGCATCTGCTGGTCGTCATCAGCTCCGACCGCGGCCTGTGCGGCGCCTTCAACGGCTCCATCGTCCGCGAGGCCAAGCGTCAGATCACCCGCCTGCAGGGCGAGGGCAAGACCGTCAAGGTGCTGACCGTCGGCCGCAAGGGCCGCGACCAGCTGCGCCGCGAGTTCGCCTCGCTGATCGTCGAGAGCTACGAGGATGTCGGCCGCCGCCGGCTCGGCTTCAGCGACGCCGACATGGTGGCGACGAAGGTGCTGGCGATGTTCGACGCCGGCGAGTTCGACGTCTGCTCGGTCATCTTCAACAAGTTCAAGTCGGCGATCTCCCAGATCGTCACGGTTCAGCAGCTCATCCCCTTCGCCGTCCCCGGCGAGGCGGCCGCGGCCACCGACGAGGTGAAGCCGCTCTATGAGTTCGAGCCGGACGAGGAGCAGATCCTCGCCGAACTGCTGCCGCGCAACCTGTCCATCCAGATCTACCGCGCCCTCCTGGAGAGCGCCGCGTCCGAACAGGGCGCCCGGATGACCGCGATGGACAACGCGACGCGCAACGCCGGCGACATGATCAACAAGCTGACGATCACCTACAACCGGACGCGCCAAGCCTACATCACCAAGGAGCTGATCGAGATCATCTCCGGTGCCGAGGCCCTCTGACGGCCGCATCCGACACGTAGCGTCCAGCCTATTTGCGCCGGCGACGGCATACCGACACTTACCGAGTTCCTAGGGAGCTTTACTCCATGGCCACCACCAATTCTGTCGGCAAGATCACGCAGGTCACGGGCGCCGTCGTGGACGTGCAGTTCGACGGCGACCTGCCGGCGATCCTGAACGCGCTGCACACCCAGAACGACGGCAAGACCCTCGTTCTGGAAGTGGCGCAGCACCTGGGTGAGAGCACGGTCCGCACCATCGCCATGGACAGCACCGACGGTCTGGTGCGTGGCGCCGAGGTGACCGACACCGGCGCCCCGATCGCCGTGCCGGTCGGCCCCGAGACCCTGGGCCGCATCATCAACGTCATCGGCGAGCCGATCGACGAGCGTGGCGCGGTCAACGCCGCCCGCTCGCTGCCGATCCATCGTCAGGCCCCGGACTTCGTCGACCAGTCGACGGACGCCGAAGTGCTGATCACCGGCATCAAGGTCATCGACCTGCTGGCCCCCTACGCCAAGGGCGGCAAGATCGGCCTGTTCGGCGGTGCCGGCGTCGGCAAGACCGTGACGATCATGGAGCTGATCAACAACGTCGCCAAGGCGCACGGTGGTGTGTCGGTCTTCGCCGGCGTGGGTGAGCGTACCCGTGAGGGCAACGACCTCTACCACGAGATGATCGAGTCGGGCGTCATCAAGCTCGACGGCCCGGGTTCCAAGGTGGCCCTGGTGTACGGCCAGATGAACGAGCCGCCGGGTGCCCGCGCCCGCGTCGCGCTGAGCGGCCTGACCCTCGCGGAGTACTTCCGCGACGAGGAAGGCCAGGATGTGCTGTTCTTCGTGGACAACATCTTCCGCTTCACCCAGGCCGGTTCGGAAGTGTCGGCTCTGCTGGGCCGCATCCCGTCGGCGGTGGGTTACCAGCCGACGCTGGGTACCGACATGGGCGCCTTGCAGGAGCGCATCACCTCGACCAAGAAGGGCTCGATCACCTCGGTGCAGGCCATTTACGTGCCCGCCGACGATCTGACCGACCCGGCCCCGGCCGCCTCCTTCGCCCACCTGGACGCCACCACGGTGCTGTCGCGCTCGATCGCCGAAATGGCCATCTTCCCGGCCGTGGACCCGCTCGACTCGACCAGCCGCATCCTCGACCCGCGCGTCGTCGGTGACGAGCACTATTCGGTCGCCCGTTCGGTGCAGAAGGTTCTGCAGACCTACAAGTCGCTGCAGGACATCATCGCCATCCTGGGCATGGACGAGCTGTCGGAAGAGGACAAGCTGGTCGTGGCCCGCGCCCGCAAGATCCAGCGCTTCCTGTCGCAGCCGTTCCACGTCGCCGAGGTGTTCACCGGCACCCCGGGCGTGCTGGTTCCGCTCGAGGAGACCATCAAGGGCTTCAAGGGCATCGTGAACGGCGACTACGATCACCTGCCGGAGGCCGCCTTCTACATGGTCGGCACCATCGACGAGGCGATCGCCAAGGCCAAGAAGCTGGCCGCCGCCTGATCCCCATCCGGGATCGCGGCATTCCGACCCGGCCCCGGCACGCCCGAGAAGGCGTGTGAAGGCCGGACGGAAATCGACATCAGCACACCCCCTCCCCCCGTCAGCGGGGGAGGGGGTTCCTATGAAGAGGCACCAGGAAACCCATGGCCGATAAAGTCGAATTCGAGCTGGTCTCGCCGGAAAAGCTGCTGAAGTCGCAGCCCGTGGACATGGTCGTGGTGCCGGGTTCGGAAGGCGATTTCGGCGTGCTCGCCGGTCATTCGCCGATGATCTCGACCGTGCGTCCGGGTGTCATCGACGTCTATGAGGGCGACCGCATCGTCGACCGCGTCTTCGTCGCCGGCGGCTTCGCCGAGGTCACCGAGGCTCGCTGCACCGTCCTGGCCGAGGAAGCGGTGGCGCTGACCGACCTGGACCGCGCCGCGGTCGAGAAGCAGATCAAGGACCTGTCCGAGGATCTGGACGACAGCAAGTCGGATGCCGAGCGTGCCGCCGCCGAGTCCAAGCTGGCCGTCGCGCGCGCCAAGCTGGATGCGCTGACCCAGACCTCCGCTCACTGAGCGCAGGCGGCCGTGCACCGGGGTTCCCTGGGCAAACGGCATATATCTCTTTGGTCGAACGGGCGGCTTGGGCATCCAGGTCGCCCGTTTGCTTTGCGACTCGGTTGCATCGCGGCGAAGACCGATTACATTCGAAGGCCTGAACCGCGAACCCTGCCGCACCTGATAAGAAGGGCGGGGACATGGACGGCGAACCCTTTCCCGAATTGAACCTTTCCCTATATGACCATGGCCGCCACAGCAGTGCGGCCCAGAACGAGGCGGTAGAGCGGATCATGGCGCGTGCGCATTGGCGGATCGACGAGCTTCCCTGGGACCGTTTTGATGCCAGCAAGGTCGATCCCGATCTGGTTCCGCTGATCAAGGCGGCGGCACTGGTGGAGTTCAACGCCGACGACTACACCGCCTATCTATGCAACGTCTTCAACGACGATCCGGAGTTCCAGGAGGCCGCCCACGGCTGGTCGGTCGAGGAGGTCCAGCATGGCGAGGCGTTGGGCCGCTGGGCTGAGCTGGTCGACCCGACCTTCGACTTCCGGGCGGCAGTCGAGCGCTTCCGCGCCGGCTACCGGGTGCCGATCGACCTCGACGCCTCGGTCCGCGGCTCGCGCACCGGTGAGATGATCGCCCGTTGCATGGTGGAGACCGGCACCAGTTCCTATTACGCCGCCATCGGCGATTCGACCGACGAGCCGGTGCTGAAGGAGATCTGCCGCAACATCGCCGCCGACGAGCTGCGCCACTACAAGATCTTCTACACCTACGCCAAGAAGTATCTGGACCGCGAAGGGCTGAACAAGGTTCAGCGGCTGAAGGTGGCGCTGTCGCGCATCGGCGAGTCGGAGGACGACGAACTGGCCTATGCCTATTACGCCGCCAACGCCCCGGCCGATGCCGTGTACGAGCACAAGCTCTACAACGCCGCCTACAAGCGCCGCGCCTTCGGCCGGTACCGCCGCAAGCATGTCGACCGCGCCATCGCCATGGTGTTCAAGGCCTGCGGCCTGAAGCCCCACACCCGCCTGTGCCAGGTGGCATCGAGCGGTGCCTGGTGGTTCATCGACCGGCAGGCCAGGAAGCTGGCGGCCCAGGCGGTCTGACCCTCATGGGAAAGCTGGCGGCGCTTGGCTGTTTGGAGTAGCCATGACGGCGCCAACCACCCAATGAGGGTTCCGGAGACATGAAGCTCTACTACAAGCCGGGCGCCTGCTCGCTGTCGCCGCACATCGTGCTGCGCGAGTCCGGGCTGCCCTTCGACCTGCTCAAGGTCGATCTGGCTACCAAGACCCTCCCAGATGGCAGCGACTTTCGCGCGGTGAGCCCGAAGGGTCAGGTGCCGGCCCTGGCGCTAGACGAGGGCGGCATCCTTACCGAGGGCGCGGTGATCGTCCAGTACATCGCCGACAAGGTACCGGACAGCGGTCTGGTCCCGGCGGCCGGTACGATCGAGCGCTACCGCGTGCAGGAACTTCTGAACTTCATCGGGTCGGAACTGCATAAGGGCGTCGTCCCGCTGTTCCCGATGCTGAAGGACAAGGTTTCCGATACCTATCGCGCGTTTGCCGCCCAAGTGCTGGGCGGCAAGCTCGCGGTGCTGAACCAACAGCTGGAGGGCAAGGCCTATCTGACCGGCGAAACCTTCACTGTCGCCGACGCCTATGCCTACACGGTGCTGAGCTGGCTGCCGCGCATCGGCTTCGACCTGTCACCCTTCCCGAACTTGGTGGCATTCGCTGAGCGCGTCGCCGCCCGTCCGGCGGTGCAGGCGGCGCACGCTGCCGAGGCCCAAGGCTGATAGTCCTCCGGCCTGTATGAAAAGGGCCCCCTCTCGCTGGAGAGGGGGCCCTTTTTGTTCGGAGCGAGCACTCCGGGATCAGGCGGCGCTGGGCTTGCGGCGCATCGGGGTGTTGCCGCCGGGGGTGCCGGCCGCGCGCGGCGCCTGCTTGCCGCTGCCGTTGCCGCCATGGTTGCCGTGCGACACCGCGTGCGGGGCCGGGCGGCGGTCGTGGCGGTTCTGGTCGTTGCGGGCGGCGTCCGGACGCGGGGTGCCGGCCGGCTTGCCGGCCTTCTGCGGTGCCTTGCCGGGCTGCTGGGTGGCTTTGGCCGCCGCCTTCGGGGCCGCGGCAGGACGTGCCTGCTGCTGGTTGCGGTTGTTCTGGTTGCGGTTGCTGCCCGGCGCCTTGGGGCGGGGCGGCGGCTTGGACGAGGCGTGGATCTGCGCCACCTCCACCGCGTGGTAGGGATGGGTGGTGTCGGCCGGGATCGGCTGGCGGATCGTCTTCTCGATGTCCTTCAGATAGCCGACCTCTTCATGGTCGCAGAAGGACACGGCACTGCCATCGGTGCCGGCGCGCGCGGTCCGGCCGATGCGGTGGACATAGCTTTCCGGCTCGTTCGGCAGGTCGAAGTTGATGACGTGGCTGATGCCGTCGATGTCGATGCCGCGCGCGGCGATGTCGGTCGCCACCAGTGCCCGCAGCTCGCCGTTGCGGAAGCTCTCCAGCGCGCGGACGCGGGCCGACTGCGACTTGTCGCCATGGATGGCGTCGGCGGTGATGCCGGCCTTCTTCAGGTGGTCGGCGATGCGGTCGGCACCATGCTTGGTGCGGGCGAAGACGATGGTGCGGGCCATCGCCGAGTCTTCCAGCAGATCGGCCAGCAGGCGGCGCTTGTCGGCGCGGTCCACGAACAGGACACGCTGGTTGATGCGCTCCACCGTGGTCGACTGCGGTGTCACCTCGATACGCTCGGCCTCGGTCAGGATGCTGTTGGCGAGTTCCACCACCGCGTCGGGCATGGTGGCGGAGAACAGCAGGGTCTGCCGCTCCTTCGGCAGCACCGCGACCACCTTCCGCACGTCGCGGATGAAGCCCATGTCGAGCATGCGGTCGGCCTCGTCGAGGACGAACACCTCGATGCCGCCGAGGTTGACGTGGTTCTGCGCCATCAGGTCGAGCAGGCGGCCGGGAGTCGCGATCAGCACCTCGACGCCGCGGGCGATGGCGGCGACCTGCGGACTCTGGCCGACGCCGCCATGGATCACGGTGCGGCGGATCGGCAGATGGCGGCCGTAGGTGGTGAAGCTGTCGCCGATCTGCAGCGCCAGTTCGCGCGTCGGCGTCAGGATCAGCACGCGGGGCGACTTCGCGGCCACGCGCTTCTTGTTCTGGAACAGCCGCTGCAGGATCGGCAGCGTGAAGGCGGCGGTCTTGCCGGTGCCGGTCTGGGCGAGGCCGAGCACGTCGCGGCCGGCCAGCAGAAGCGGGATGGCGCCGGCCTGGATCGGCGTGGCCGTGGAGTATCCCTCCTCCGCGACGGCGCGCAGAAGAGGCTCGATCAGGCCGAGGCCGGAAAATTCGGTCATGGAGGCGATGGTCCTGGTCACCAGAATGGGGGCCGCGCCAGGAGGGAGCGGCCGGGCTTGCGCGCTCCGCGGCGGGTTGGCGCGGAGCCGTCGGACGGCGGGCGATCAGGTGCCTGCGCGGGCTTGCGCGGCGCCGGGCGCCGTCCGACCCCGGACAGATAGGGCCGGTGGCTTGATTTGGCAAGCAAACTCGGCGCGCGGCAGGGGTGCGCCGGCCGATTCGGACCGATTCGGGAGGATCAGGCGGAGGCTGGGCGGGAGAGGAGGGGGCGCGAGCCGGCACCGTTGTCTTGCGGCATATGGTCGCGCCCCGATGCCGTCCGCCGGAGCTTACGGCTTCTTGATGACGCCGCAGGCGATGCGGTCGCCGGAATTGCCGGCCGGCTGGCTGAGGTAGTCGTCGGGCTGGGCGTGGACGACGATCGAGGTGCCGCCCTGCTTGAACAGGCCGTCTGCACCGTCGGTCAGGGTCACCATGTGGGTGATCGCCTCGAACCCGGCCTTGCCGGCCTCGTTGGCCCAGATGTTGGGAAGCTCGCCATAATGCATGTGCTCGGCCTCAAGGCCGTGCTTGGCGCCCTGGGCGGCGAAATGGCCGCCGGCCGCCTTGAAGTCGGGGGTGCAGGCGCCGTTTTCGTGGATGTGGATGCCGTGCCAGCCCGGCGTCAGCCCTTCCAGCTGGCCATGGACGAGGATGCCGTGCGGGAACTTGGTGAAGGTGACGGTGCCCAGCGGCTTGCCCTGCGCATCGGCGATGGCGGCCTGGGCGGCGGGGGCCGGCGCGGGAGCGGATTGCTGGGCCAGCGCCGGAGCGGCCGCCAGCGACAGGCCGGCGAACAGCAGGGCCGGGATCAACGAAGTGCGGGACATTCGGTCGGGTCCTCCATTATGGCCGGTGCGCCTGGGCAGCCGGCGGGTTCGCGACTTTGCGCCGCTGCGAAACCGCTCTGGGATTGCGAACGGTTTTCAGTATGATGGGGGCATCGGCAAGCAAAGACCAGGGTTGGGGTTATGACGTCGCGTCTGGAAGCGTTGTGCATGGAGAAGGGGCTGAAGATGACCGGGCAGCGCCGGGTCATCTCCCAGGTGTTGTCGGAGGCGGACGACCATCCCGACGTCGAGGAGGTGCATCGCCGCGCCGTGCAGATCGACCCGCGCATCTCCATCGCCACTGTCTACCGTACCATGCGGCTGCTGGAGGATGCGCAGGTGATCGAGCGCGTCGACCTGGGCGACGGGCGCGCGCGGTACGAGGAGGCGACGGCCGACCACCACCACCATCTGATCGATACCCGCACCGGCCGGATCATCGAATTCGCCAGCCCGGAGCTGGAGGCGATGAAGGAGCGGATTGCCCGCGAGCTCGGCTACAAAATCGTCGGCCACCGGCTTGAAATCTACGGCGTGCCGCTGGACGACGCAGGTGACGACGCCCGGGATGAGGAGGAACGTCGATGACCGATCCCCGTTTCCTTGAAGCCGATCAGCCGATCGCCGACGCCATCGCCTGCCGCGACGCGGTGCAGCGCTGCTACTCCGGCCTGTGCCGGTGCGGGCAGCCCGAACGCTATGCGCTGGAAGCGGCGGTCACCGTCTACCGCTACCACCATCCGGAGATCCCGCCGGCCCAGGCGGAGACCATCGTCAGCCACTGGGTGGCCGGGCCGGTTCGGCATTGAGGGCTTATCGGGGGTGAGAGTGTATATGAAAATAGTCCTTGATCGTTTCCGCATAAAATCCTAAAACCACTCCTGTCAAGGCGATGGGTCCGCCCCCCGGATCCCAGCGCCCGACAGCACCAAAGCTCCCCCCTCGCTTCGGTCCGAAAAGGGCCGGTCGGACAGTCGAACGTCCGCCCGGCCCTTTTCGTTTTCGCGTTTCGCCCGCGGCCGGCGCTGCGTCCTGCGCGCATCTCCGACAACCGGATGGCGGAACGATTCCCCCCGCCATGCTCCGCGGGATCCGCAGGAACGCGAAAGGAAAACAACCCCATGTCGACCACGATCGCCCAGGCGTTCGTCAAGCAGTTCGAGCGCGAGGTCCACGAGGCCTATCAGCGCATGGGCTCGAAGCTGCGCAACACGGTGCGCAGCAAGAACAACGTGCAGGGCGCCTCCACCGTCTTCCAGAAGGTGGGCAAGGGTGCCGCCGCCACCAAGTCGCGGCACGGCGCGGTACCGGTGATGAATCTGGACCACACGCCGGTGGAATGCGCGCTGTACGACTTCTATGCCGGCGACTGGGTCGACCGGCTGGACGAGCTGAAGACCAACATCGACGAGCGGCAGATCATCGCCAATGCCGGCGCCTATGCGCTGGGCCGCAAGACCGACGAGATGCTGATCACCGAGTTGAACAAGTCCGTCAACTATGCCGGCAGCGCCGCCGACGGGCTGACCAAGGCCAAGATCCTGGCCGCCTTCGAGATGATGGGCGAGGCCGACGTGCCGGACGACGGTCAGCGCTATGCCGTCGTCGGCTGGAAGCAATGGAGCCAGCTGCTGGGCATCGAGGAGTTCGCCAGTTCCGATTATGTCGGCACCGACGAGCTGCCCTGGCGTGGCACCCAGGCCAAGCGCTGGCTCGGCACGCTGTGGCTGCCGCATTCCGGCCTGACGCTGAACGGCAATGTCCGGCTCTGCCACTGGTACCACAAGACGGCGGTCGGCCACGCGGCCGGCTCCGACGTGAAGACCGACATCACCTGGCACGGCGACCGCGCGGCGCACTTCGTCAACAACATGATGAGCCAGGGTGCCGCGCTGATCGACACCAGTGGCGTGGTCACCCTGCGCTGCCTGGAGAGCTGAGCGGGGGAGGGTGATCCTCCCTCTCTTCCGCATTCCGCACCAAAATCCGGAGTCTTCGATCCATGGCCTATGCGTCCAAGGATTTGAGCGTGCTTGCCTATGCGAACGGCTTCACGCTCTGGCACTACACCACGCGCGACGTGGCGACCGATGTCGACACCGCCGGCTACTTCAACGGGGCGGCCGATCTGCTGCGGGTGGGCGACATGCTGCTGGCGAACTGCGCGGTCGGCAGCGCCACCCCGGCGACCGGCGTGCTGGTGGTCGCGGCCAGTGCCGCTGGAGTGGTCGACGTTGCCAACCTGACGCCGTTTGGTAGCGTCAACAGCGACTGATCCGCCGAAGGGGAGGGTGCTGCACCTCGACCATAGGGCGGCGGCGCCCTTCCACCCCCCGCAACGGGAGACTTGCCCATGGCCCTGACCGCCATCGGCCTGTGCGGTCGTGCGCTGATCAAGCTCGGCGCCACCGCCATCGCTTCTTTCGACGACGGCACCGCCGAGGCGGAGGTGGCCGCCGCCCTCTACGGGCCGACGTGCGACGCGCTCTTGTCGGCCAATGCCTGGAGCTTCGCCAGCGTGCAGGCCACGCTGCCGCGGCTGACCGAGCCGCCGGTCGCCGATTACGCCTGCGCCTTCCAGCTGCCGGCCGATTTCCTGCGGGCGCTGGGGGCGGGTAGCAGCGGGCGGGGGCGCGGCCTGTCCTATCGCATCGTCGGGCGCACACTGCTGTGCGATGCCGACGCCGTCACCCTGTCCTATATCGGCCGCCCGGTGGAGGAGGATTTCCCTGCCTTCTTCGATCAGGCGCTGATCGCCCGGCTGGCTGCCGAGTTCTGCATCCCGCTGACCGAAAGCTCGACGCGGGCCGAGTTGCTGGCCCAACTGGCGGAGAGCGAGTTTCGCCGTGCCCGCCAGATCGACGCTCAGCAGGACAGCCAGGCCGGTTTCGAGGATTTCACTCTGATCGACGCGAGGGCCTGATGGGACGGCTGCATCAGGTCAAGACCAACTTCACCGCCGGCGAGGTGTCGCGCCGCCTGCTGGGGCGTGGCGACCTCAAGGCCTACGACAACGGCGCGCTGGCTCTGCGCAACCTGTTCATCGACCCGACCGGCGGGGTGACGCGGCGGTCGGGTCTTGCCTTCACAGCACTGGCCCGCGGCGACGGACGGCTGGTGGCCTTCGAGCGCAACAGCGAACAGACCTATCTGCTGGTCTTCACCGACCGCTGGATCGACCTGTTCCAGGGCGGGATCCTGCTGACGTCGGTTGCCGCACCCTGGACGTTGACGCAACTGGCGCAGATCACCTGGACCCAGAGCGCCGACACGCTGCTGGTCTGCCATCCCGACCTGCCGCCGCGCAGGCTGACGCGCGGTGAGGATGGCGGATGGACGCTGGCGGAATGGACTTTCGCGATGGAAGGGGAACTGGTGCGCACGCCCTTTCACCGTTTCGGCGATCCGGCGGTGACGGTGACGCCTTCGGGGACGGGCGGGGCGATCACGGTCACCGCATCGGCTCCAGTGTTCGATCCGCGCCAGGACGGCACCCGCATCCGCATCAAGGGCAAGCAACTGCTGGTCACCGGCGTGGTGTCGGCGACGCAGGTCAATGCGACGGTCAAGGAGACGCTGGCCGATACCCAGCCGACGACGCAGTGGCAGGAGCAGGCCTTCTCGGCCTTGCGCGGCTGGCCGGTGTCGGCGGCCTTCCATCAGGACCGGCTGGTGATCGGCGGGTCGCGCGACCTGCCCAACCGGCTGTGGCTGTCGCGCTCCGCCCAGATCTGGAACTTCGATCTCGGGGAGGGGCTCGACGATCAGGCCATCGAATTCGGCATCCTGTCCGATCAGGTGAATGCGGTGCGCGCCGTCTTCTCCGGCCGGCATCTGCAGGTCTTCACCTCGGGCGCAGAATATATGGTGACCGGCGACCCGCTGACCCCGCAGAGCATGCAGGTCAACCGTCAGACCCGCATCGGCTCGCCGATGGACCGCGCCATCCCGCCGCGCGACGTGGAGGGGGCGACGCTGTTCGTGCCACGCAACCGGCGCGAAATCCGTGAATTCCTCTACACCGACACCGAGGCCGCCTATCAGGCCAACGACCTCGCCCTGCTGGCCCGCCATCTGGTGGCGAGTCCGCGCGACCAGGATTACGACCAGAGCCGCCGGTTGCTGTTCGTGGCGATGGAGGACGGCACGCTGGGGGCGCTCACCGCCTACCGGGCGGAGGACGTCACCGCCTGGACCCTGCTGGAGACCGACGGGGCGGTACGCTCCGTCGCCGCGGTGGGGGACGAGGTCTATGTGCTGGTGGAGCGGCGCGGCGTGTGGACCGTCGAGCGGTTCGACGATGCGCTGAACCTCGACGCCGCGATCGCCGCCAAGCGGGGTGAGACAACCGCGGTCTGGGGCGGTCTGGCGCATCTGGAGGGGCGGACGGTCACCGTCGTCGCCGACGGGGTGATCCGCAACCCCGCCACCGTCCGGGCCGGCAGCGTCACGCTCGACCCGCCGGCGCGGAAGGTGGAGATCGGGCTGCCCTACACCCACCGGATCGAGCCGCTGCCGCCCAACCTGCTGGGGCAGGCGACCGGGGCCGACATCGTCCGGCTGGTCGCCGTCACCTTCCGGCTGGAGGAGACGGCGGCGCTGCGCGTCGACCTGGGGCGCGGGTTGCAGGAACTTCCTCTTCACCGGCTGGGGCCGCAACCTGCCGGCGGGGTGCCGCCGCGCGTGTCCGGCGACCGCCGGCTGCGGGCGCTCGGCTGGCGCCATGACACCGACCTGCCGCTTTGGCGCATCGAACAGGATGCGCCGCTGCCTTTCACGCTGCTTTCCGTGACCATGGAACTGAAGGTGAACGACTGATGGGTGGAATCACTCCCCTCGTGACCACGGCGCTGCCGCTGGCGAACTCCGTCATCGGCACCGTGCGCAACGCCAGCGCCGGCCAGTCCAGCGCAGCAGCGCAGCAGGCTGCCGCCCAACAAGCCGCTGCCGAGCTTGAGTACAAGCGCCAGCAGGATGCTGTACAGGCCGCAGCCGCCCAGGCGGCGCTGGAGCAGAAATACCGCGAGGAAGCGGCGGCGGCGGAACGCAGTGCCCAGGCCGCTGCCGCCTCCCGCCAGCAGCAGGCCCAGCTGGAGGCCGAGGCACAAGCCCGCCAGTGGGCGCATGACGCCGAGTTGCGTCAACAGGAGCAGGAGCTTCAGCACCAGAAGGACGAGGCCGCCGCCGTCGCCGCTGCGGCAGCGCGGGCCAAGGAGATGGACGACTTCCGCGGGGCCCAGGAACAGACCTTGGCCCAATTGCGTGCCAGCCAGGAGGCGGCGGTCGGTGTCAAGGAGACCGAGGCTCAGAGCCAGCTCGCCCAGTTGACCGCCGCCGCGGATGCCGCCGAGCAGCGCCGGCTTGCCGCCTTGCGCCAGGCGGTCAGCAAGACCCGCGCCGGGCTGGGCGCGCGTGGCGTCACCGCACAGGATGGGTCGGGCGAGGCGATCCTGCTGGGGCTGACCAACTCCAGCGAGACCGAGCGCAAGGACGCCCAGGCGACGGACCAGCTGAAACGCGCCGCCATCCAGCAGAGCTTGGACGAGGCCAAGCGCCGCAACCTGCTGGAGTTGTCGCAACTCGCCGACCGTCAGCGGCTGGAATACATGAGCAAGTTCTTTTGAGCGTGCTTTCTCCTGCTTGCCCGGAGCCCCCCGATGTCCACGTCGCTTCTCATCCCGCGCGGGACCCCGCGCGTGCAGTATCTCGCCGACGGCACACAGCGGGTCTTCACCTACCCGTTCCCGATCTTCGCCGACGAGGATCTCCAGGTCTTCCTGGGCGCGGCGCTCCAGAGCACCGGCTATGCCGTCGGCGGCGCTGGTGCAACTGCGGGCGGGGCGGTGACCTTCGCCGCCGCTCCGGCGGAGGGGACAATCGTGCTGCTGCGCCGCCGGCTGCCGATCGAGCGGCGCAGCGATTTTGGCGAGAGTGGACCGCTACCGGCCGCCGCCCTCAATGGCGAGCTGGACAGGCTGACGGCGATGCTCCAGCAGGTGGCGGGCGATCAGGAGTTGATGCTGCGCTATGGCGACAGCGACCTGCCGTCCTCCCCCCTGCTGCCGGAACGGGCCTTGCGCCAGGGCAAGCTGCTGGCTTTCGACAGTGCCGGCAATCCCACCGTCCGCCCCCCGGTGGACGAGGAGGCGCTGGCGACCTATGTGCCGCCGGGGGCTGGAGCCACCGCCAGGCCGGTGCGCGACAAGCTGGCCGATCTCGTGTCGGTCAGGGATTTCGGCGCGGTGGGTGACGGGCTGGTCGACGACACGCTGGCCCTGCAAACGGCGCTGACCTCCGCGCGCGCGGTGTTCGTGCCGCCGGGGACCTACCGCATCTTCAACACGCTGACGCTCGGCCATGGGCGGACGCTGTATGGGGCGGGGCAGGCGTCGGTGATCCGGGGAGCGTCCACCGGTTTCGACCTGATCCACCTGCCGGACGGCTACGCTACCCTGTCGGGCCTGCGGCTGGAGCAGGGCAAGGCGGGGGTGCGGCTGTTCGGGCGCGACGGCCCCTGCGTGCAGAACAGCCTGACCGACCTGACCCTGTGGGAGCCGGAGGTCGGGCTGGTCTTCGACGGTTATATCGACCCGAACCTGCCCTGCTACTGGAACAACATCGCCCGCGTGCTGGTGGCGCGGCCGTCGCGCCATGGGGTGTGGCTGACGCGGACGGGGGCGGGTGACACGCCGAACGCCAACCGTTTCCACGCCGTGCGGATCTATTCACTGTCGGCGCCGATGACCGGCTGCGGCTTCTTCGTCGAGCAGGGACGCTTCAACAACGCCTTCTTCGACTGCGAGGCCAATCTGTGGCCGGAGGCGGAAGCCTGCTTCCGCGTCGGTGCCGTCACCGACAAGACGCTGATCGTGAATTTCTACGCCGAATCGCTGGGGGCGCTGCCGAACCTGCAAATCGATGCCGGATCGGTCGAGACGGCGGTCGTCAACCTGTTCTCCGCCGCCGCCGGGCCAGCGATCCTCGACCGCTCCGGCGGGCAGTACACGGCAGTCAATGCCGGCTATCCGGAGAAGAACCGGCTTCAGCGCAGCCGAGTCACCGAACTTGTGGTGGAGGCGTTGCGTTACGACACCGATTATATCGAGCCGGTGCATGGCGGGGTGGTGGCGCTGGACCTGACCAGTTCGGTCTATCTGGCCAGCGCCTATGCCGGGCCGGTCGAGTTGCGCCTGCCGAAGGCAGGGGACGCCAACGGCCATGCGGTGACGATCAAGCGTACCGATGCGTCGGCCAACCCGCTGACGGTGACCGAGACCGGCGGGCCGGGGCCGGACGGGCGGGTGCTGTCGCTCGGCAACCGGTACGACTTCGTGACGCTGGTGTCGAACGGGGCCGGCTGGTGGATCGTCGCCGGCAACAGCCAGCCCGGCAACGCCCGCTACCACGAGACCCCCGGCCTGTTCGAGCCGGACCTGAACCAGCAGCTCTATCTGGTCAGCGCCTGGAACGGGGCGGTGGAGGTGCGGCTGCCGGCGCCGTCGGCTCCGCACGCGGTCGGGCGCACGGTCACCGTCAAGAAGTCCGACACCGGGAGCAACCGCGTCACCGTCACCCAGGCCGGCGGCGGAGGGCCGGACAATGAAGCCATCGCGTTGACCGCGCAGGGCCATGCGGTGACGGCGATGTCGAACGGCGCCGGCTGGCACATCCTGGGGCGGAATCCATGACGGGGAAGGATGACGACGGTTTCCCTGCCTTCGTCCAGGGCTGGAACGCCATGGTGGAGCTGAAGACGCCGGCCCACCATGCGCGGATGGCGGGCTGGCTGGAAAAGCATATGGCCGGGCAGAACCGGCGCATGCTGCTGATGGCCTTCCGCGGATCCGGCAAATCGACCCTGGTCGGACTATTCGCGGCTTGGCTGCTCCTGCGCGATCCCAACCGCCGGCTGCTGGTTCTGGCCGCCGACCTGAAGCTGGCGATGAAGATGGTGCGCAACGTCAAGCGCATCCTGGAGCGCCATCCCGATTGCAGCCATCTGAAGCCGCCGGCCAAGGAGCGCGACCAGTGGGCGGCCGATCGCTTCACCGTGCTGCGGCCGATGGAACTGCGCGACCCGTCGATGGCGGCGGCCGGCATCGGCGGCAACATCACCGGCAGCCGCGCCGATGTGGTGATCTGCGACGATGTCGAGGTGCCGCGCAACGCCGACACCGCTGTGAAGCGCGCTGCCCTGCGCGAACGCCTGTCGGAGCTGGACTATGTGCTGGTGCCGGGCGGGGCGCAGCTCTATGTCGGCACGCCGCATGCACAGGACAGCCTCTATGCCGAGGAGACCGACGACGGCAGTCCGCCCTTTCTGGACGAGTTCGAGCGAATGGTGCTGCCGGTCTACACCGAGGACTCCCAGGGCAACCGCAGCTACACCTGGAAGGAACGATTCGGCGAGGCGCATGTCGCCCGCATCCGTAAATCCACCGGTCCCAACAAGTTCACCAGCCAGATGCTGTTGCGCCCGGTCAGCATCACCGACGGGGTGCTGGATGTCGGCAGGCTCGGCCGCTACGACGCGGAACTGGAGTATCGCGAGGCGCTGGGCCGTGCGGCGCTGACGCTGGACGGGGTGAAGCTGGTCTCCGCCACCTGCTGGTGGGACCCGGCCTTCGTCCGGCCGGCGGGGGAGGGCGACGGCAGAATCAAAAGCGGTGACGGCAGCGTGGTCGCCGCCGTCTTCGCCGGGGAGAACGAGCACTTCTACCTGCACCGGGTGCTGTATCTGGCGGTCGATCCCAGGGCGGAGGAGACGGAGGCCGACCAGCAATGCCGGCAGGTCTCCCGCTTTCTGGCCGACAACCATCTGCCGGCGGTCCACATCGAGATCAATGGCCTCGGCCGTTTCCTGCCCGGACTGCTGCGCAAACGGCTGCGCGACGACCGGCTGGCCGCCGGGGTGGTCGAGCAGAACAGCCGCACGCCCAAGGCGGAGCGCATCATCAAGGCCTTCAACGCTCTGCTGGCCGACCGCCGCCTGCTGGTCCACCGGCAGGTCTGGGAAACGCCGCTGATCCGCGAAATGCGCGACTGGCGCCCCGATGGCCGCTATCGCGGACCCGATGACGGGCTGGACGCGGTGGCCGGCTGTCTGGGCGCCGAACCCTACCGCTTCGACCGCAGCACGAATCCGCCCGAGCGCCGTCCCGACTGGCGCGGTGCGGGTGCCGTGGTGGCGCCTGCGGACTGGGAGCTTTGAGTTGTTTCCTCACCCCACACGAACGGGAGACCCCGATGCATGATGCCCTGACCGGAGGCCTGGATCTCGTCTGGTGGATCACCGCGGTCGAGCTGCCGGCGCTGGGCGGGCTGTTCTGGCTGATTGCGCGGGTGCGCAAGGATGCCGACAGCGCGCTGGACGATCTGCGCAACCGGGCGGAGGAGGCCCAGGCGCAGGTGCGCGAGAGCCTTGCCGCATACAAGCTGGAGGTCGCGAAGACCTATGTCTCCTTCGCGACGCTCAAGGACGTGGAGCAGCGCCTGACCGACCATCTGCTGCGAATCGAGACCAAGCTCGATTCGGGCCTCATGCCCTTCGAAGGCGGACGGCGCTGAGGGGTGTGGCCGCTTCAGTCGGCGTGGTGGATCATCGCCTGGTAGATTTTCCAGGCGATCTCCACCGACACGCCGCCGGCCCGCGCACCGGACGCCAGCATGGTGGCGCTCGGCTTCAGCGGGACCGCGGTCTGACCCGGCTCGCACAGCGCGCCCATGGCGGTAACCGAGGCGCCCAGGGAGCCGCCGAGATCCGTGTCGCGGGACTGGGTCTTCTTCATCAGGCTCATGGAAATCGCGTTCATGGCGGGTCCTCCGTTGACTTGGAACTGTCACAGCAAAAGCGGTGCCAAACGGTGGCCGCAGCCCAAGTCACGGGAATCGCGGGGATTGTGCGGAGAAAGCCGCTGGTCCGGCGGAACATGGCGCCGCCGAATTTCAAAAATACCCGCAAAATGCCGAATAGTTTCGAGCGTGCTTTGCAAAATGCAACGCGCCACGCGTGCGGAATTGCATTCGGGGAGCCGATCCTGCGTTGTGCCGCCGCTCGCGTTCCGGGAGCGGCCGCTGCCGCGGCGCGGCTGCGGCTTCGAGGTCTCTGGCCGCCGGCCGTGCGTTACGTTAGTGTCCGACCGTCATGACCGACCGCATCATTCACCACATGTGCCGCGCGGACGAGTGGGACGCCGCCCGCCCGGCCGGCCGCTATCCCGGCTCGTCCCAGGATGTCCAGGACGGCTTCATCCATTTCTCGACCGCCGCACAGGTGGTGGAGAGCGCCGCTAAGCATCGCGCCGGCCAGGACGGCCTGCTGCTGTTGACGGTGGACGCCGACCGGCTGGGCGACGCGCTGCGCTGGGAGCCGTCGCGCGGCGGGCAGCTGTTCCCGCATCTCTATGCGCCGCTGCCGATGGATGCCGTGCTGCGCGCCGATCCGCTGCCGCTGGGGCCGGACGGGCGGCATGTCTTCCCGGCCGGCTTCCCCTTCACCCTCCAGGACCTCGTTCCGTGATCGACTTCTATCCGCTTGCCGGGCCGCTGCTGTTCCGCTTCGACCCTGAGACCGCGCATGGCCTGACCATCAAGGCGCTGAAGTCCGGGCTGGTCCCGCCGGCCCGCGGCAGGGACGAGCCGGCGCTGCACACCCGTGTCTGGGGGCTGGACTTCACCAATCCGGTCGGTCTGGCCGCCGGCTTCGACAAGAATGCCGAGGTGGTCGACGCCATGCTGAAGCTGGGGTTCGGCTTCGTCGAACCCGGCAGCGTCACCCCGCGGCCGCAGCCCGGCAACCCGCGCCCCCGCCTGTTCCGGCTGGTCGAGCAGCGGGCGGTCATCAACCGCATGGGCTTCAACAACGAGGGGCTGGAAGCTTTCGCCCAGCGGCTGGAGCGGCGCCGCAATAGCGGCAGATGCGCGTCCGGCATCGTCGGAGCCAATCTGGGCAAGAACAAGGACACGGTGGACGCCGCCGACGACTACGTGATCGGTGTGCGCCGTCTGGCGTCGCTGGCCGACTATCTGGTCGTCAACGTCTCCTCCCCCAACACGCCGGGCCTGCGCGCGCTCCAGGGCCGCGACCCGCTGCGCGCCCTGCTGGAACGGGTGCTGGAGGCGCGGGCCGCCTGCGGGCTGACCCGCAATCCGCCGTTGCTGCTCAAGATCGCCCCCGACCTGACGGTGGAGGACAAGAGCGACATCGCCGCGGTGGCGCTGGAGTCCGGCATCGACGGGCTGATCGTCTCCAACACCACCATCGCCCGGCCCGACGGCATCCCGACGGCGATGCGCAGCGAGGCCGGCGGTCTGTCCGGCGCACCGTTGTTCGAGGCGTCGACTTCCGTCCTGCGCGAGATCTACGCACTGACCGGCGGCAAACTGCCGATCGTCGGCGTCGGCGGCGTGGCGACGGGCGAGGACGCCTATGCCAAGGTTCGGGCCGGCGCCTCGCTGGTGCAGCTCTATTCGGCGATGGTCTATGCCGGGCCGGCGGTGGTCCACCGCATCCGCCGCGAATTGGCTGAGCTGCTGCGCCGCGACGGCTTCCGGTCGGTCGCCGAAGCGGTGGGGGCGGATCACCGCTGAGGCTGCGCAGGATGCGAGAGGCAGGGGCGTAGCATTAACGGATCGTCAAGCGGGCATCCCGACAGTGAGGAGCCCGCCACGGTTCCGTGTCATGCTCCTGCCGGAGGCTGCGCACCCGTGAAGGCTCTGACCGCCGATCTTCGCCTCGGAACCGCCGTTTCCACCGCGGCCGTTCCCATCACCCCGGTTCCTGCGATGACCCTGCTGACGCACCTCGTCTATGCGCTGGCCTATCTGATCGCCGGGGTTTCGGCCGGTGCGGCGCTGTGGGCGCTGCGTCCGGAGGCCGATCCGCTGGTGGCGTGGCTGGCCGGCGCGCTGGTGGTGCTGGGCGGGGCGCTGGTCCATGAGGTGGTGACGCGGCTGGAGCGCGAGCGCAAGGCCGCCCGCCGCATCGCCCGCCTGAACGACCGGGTGGAGGAACTGGCCCATCTGCTGGAGCAGCGGCTTGCGGCCGATCCCGGCGCCCAGCCCGACGGCGCTGTCCGCTACGATGCGGTGATGCAGGAGGTGAAGCTTCTACAATCTTTGGTCTCCCGCCTGACCGAACGCCGCGCCCCGCGTCCGCCGGCCGCCAGTGCGGAGCGTCGTCCCACGCCGTCCGCCGCGCCCGTGGCGCCGCCGATGGATGACGCCGCGGTGCTGGAGGCGGTGCGCGACGCGCTGAAGGCCGACCGCATCGACGTCTATCTCCAGCCCATCGTCAGCCTGCCCCAGCGCAAGCATCGCTTCTACGAGGTGTTCTCGCGCGTGCGGGCCGCCGACGGGCAGCAGATCATGCCCGACCGGTATCTCGACATCGCCGGGCGCGAGGGGCTGATCTCCACCATCGACAATCTGCTGCTGGTCCGCTGCGTTCAGCTGATCCGTGAGACGGAGCGGCGCCAGCATGCCATCGGCTTCTTCGCCAACATCTCCGCCGCGACGCTGGCCGATGCGGAATTCATGCGCCACTTCCTGAACATGATGGCGCAGAACCATGCCCTGGTGCCCAAGCTGCTGTTCGAGCTGAGCCAGCACGACCTGCGCGCCGGCGGAGCCGTGACGATGGGCATCCTGTCGCAGTTGGCGCGGCTGGGCTTCCGCTTCTCGATGGATCAGGTGACCGACCTCGCCATCGACCTGGACCGGTTGCTGCGCCACGAGTTCCGCTGCATCAAGCTGGACCGCGCCCTGGTGCTGGATTCCGCCAATGCCGAGCGTGTCCGGGAACTGCGCCGCCGCTGTGCCGCCGAGGGCATCGACCTGATCGTTGAGAAGATCGAGACGGAGAACCAGCTGGTCGACGTGCTCGACACCGGCTTCGACTTCGGCCAGGGCTACCTGTTCGGCGAACCGCGGCTGAGCCGGAAGCCGGAGTGAGGGTAAGCCGGGACCGATGCCGGGTTGTGGCGACAATGCAGCGTTGGCCTGTCCACACCCTTGATTTCCGCAGCCGCGCTTGACATTCCCCCACGCGGCGATGGAAATTTCGCGTTCCCGGCCAAGTCCGGGCACCCGATGCGGGTGAGACCAACACTAGTAAATGGTGACTTCGGTGACGTCCAACATCGCCATCACGCTGCCCGACGGCAGCGTGCGGGAGTTCGACCGGCCGGTGACGGGGCTTGAGATTGCCCAGTCCATCGGTTCGCGCCTGGCCAAAGATGCGCTTGCCGTCAAGATCGACGGCACGGTGAAGGACCTTACCACCACCGTCACTACCAACGCCAAGATCGAGATCGTTACGCGCAACCACGCCGACGCCCTCGATGTCATCCGCCACGACGCCGCCCATGTGCTGGCCGACGCGGTGCAGAAGCTCTATCCCGGCACGCAGGTCACGATCGGCCCGTCGATCGCCACCGGCTTCTACTATGACTTCGCGCGCGACGAGCCGTTCACGCCCGAGGATCTGGAGAAGATCGAGGCGAAGATGCGCGAGATCGTCGGGGCCGACATCCCGATCGTGCGCGAGGTGTGGGATCGCGACGAGGCGGTCGCCTATTTCAAGAAGCTCGGCGAGCATTACAAGGCCGAACTGATCGAGGCGATCCCGCAGGGCGAGCCGGTGTCGATCTACCGCCAGGGCGACTGGCTGGATCTGTGCCGCGGCCCGCACGCCATGACCACCGGCAAGGTCGGCCAGGGCTTCAAGCTGATGAAGGTGGCCGGCGCCTATTGGCGCGGCGACAGCCGCAACCCGATGCTCCAGCGCATCTACGGCACCGCCTGGCGCGACGAGAAGGAGCTGAAGGCCTATCTGCACCAGATCGAGGAGGCGGAGAAGCGCGACCACCGCAAACTGGGCAAGGAACTGGACCTGTTCCATGTGCAGGAGGAGGCGGTCGGCTCGGTCTTCTGGCATCCGAAGGGCTGGACGCTCTACCGGACGCTGGAAAACTACATCCGCACCAAGCTGAAGGGCGCGGGATACGTCGAGGTCAAGACGCCGCAGCTGATCGACAGCTCGCTGTTCAAGGCGTCTGGCCACTGGGACATGTATGGCGACAACATGTTCAAGGTGGAGGCCGACGGCGGCGAGAAGCTGCTGGGCATCAAGCCGATGAACTGCCCCGGCCATGTCCAGATCTTCCGCCACGGCCTGCGTTCCTACCGCGACCTGCCGATCCGCATGGCGGAATTCGGCGCCTGCCACCGCAACGAGCCGTCGGGTGCCCTGCACGGCATCATGCGTGTCCGCGCCTTTACCCAGGACGACGCCCACATCTTCTGCACCGAGGATCAGGTGCAGAGCGAGGCGGCCGAGTATTTCAAGTTGCAGCTCGGCGTCTACAAGGACCTGGGCTTCGACAAGATCTCGGTCAAGCTGGCGCTGCGTCCGGACGTTCGCACCGGCGCTGACGAGCTGTGGGACCGGGCCGAGGGGGCGCTGGCCCAGGCGCTGCGCGACGCCGGGCTGGAGTATGAGGAGTTGCCGGGCGAAGGCGCCTTCTACGGTCCGAAGGTGGAGTTCCACCTGACCGACGCCATCGGCCGCACCTGGCAGTGCGGCACCTTGCAGTACGACCCGAACCTGCCGGAGCGGCTCGATGCCAGCTATATCGGCGAGGATGGCGCCCGCCACCGGCCGATCATGCTGCACCGCGCCATCCTGGGCTCGATGGAACGCTTCATCGGCATGCTGATCGAGCATTACGCCGGCAAGTTCCCGCTGTGGCTGTCGCCGGTGCAGGTCACCGTCGCCACCATCACCAGCGAGGCCGACGGCTATGCCGAGGAGGTCGCTGCCCTGCTGAAGCGGAAGGGCCTGCGCGTCGAACTCGACACCCGCAACGAGAAGATCAACCTGAAGGTCCGCGAGCACAGCCTGCAGAAGGTCCCTCTGATGCTGGTTGTCGGAAAGCGCGAGGCGGAAGAGCGGACGGTCGCGCTCCGCGTGCTGGGCGGCAAGGATCAGGAAATTCTTGCCCTCGACGCGGCGGTGACTAAACTGGTTGAGGAAGCGAAATCGCCGGCGGGCGAGGTCGCGACCGATTCGCCGTTTTAACCGACCGCGCGACGCCGCCGGCCTTCCTCTGGACGGCCGGCTTCCGCGTGGTTTCAGACCATGGAGAAGCGTCCATAGCCAGGATCCCGTCCGAAGCCGCCCCGACCCGCGATGGACCGCGGGTTAACCGGGAGATCTCGGCTCGTTCCGTTCGTCTCGTCGGTGCCGACGGTGAGATGATCGGGGTGGTGTCGTTGCGCGATGCACTGCTGGCCGCTGAGGATGCCGGTCTCGATCTGGTCGAGATCGCTCCCCAGGCGGAACCGCCCGTCTGCAAAATCCTCGACTATGGCAAGTTCAAGTACGAGGCGCAGAAGAAGGCGAACGAGGCCCGCAAGAAGCAGAAGATCATCGAGGTCAAGGAGATCAAGCTCCGGCCGAATATCGATGACAACGACTATGACGTGAAGATGCGCTCGGCGCGCCGTTTCCTTGAGGAGGGCGACAAGGTCAAGGTGACCCTGCGCTTCCGCGGCCGTGAAATGGCGCACCAGGATCTGGGTATGAATGTGCTGGTCCGCGTCCGGGACGAGCTGGAGGCGCTGGCGAAGGTCGAGCAGATGCCGAAACTCGAAGGCCGTCAGATGGTCATGGTGCTGGCTCCGCGCTGAAGCGTGGTGACGTTGCGAAAAGGGCCCGTCCGGGATGTCGGACGGGCCCTTTTCATTTATGGTCGTGGGACGCCACGCTCACCGTAGCGGCTGGTCGTCGACGATCACGACATAGCAGGTGTGGCGGGTGAATTTGGCGCAATTGTCGAGCGCGCCGCGGCGGGCGGCGTCCTCGCTGGGCATGCCGGACTTCCAGCCGAAGGCGCCGTCCTGCGACACGGCGAAGGCCTTGCGTCCCCCCGCCGAGACATAGGCGTCGAACTTGTCGCGCCCGGCGGCCGACAGTTCCGGCGGCGGTTCCAGGCGGACATGCGTGCTGCGCGGACCCTGTGCTGCGGGTGCCATCGGTGCCGCAGCCGCCATATCGGCGCCGGCACCCGCCGGCCGGTCGTTGAGATAGGCGATGCGGCAGCCCTTCTGGCTGTGCGACATGCAGTTTTCCAGCGCGCCTTTCTGCGCCTCGTCCAGGCTGCGCATGCCGGACTTCCAGCCATAGGCGCCGTCGGGCGACACGGCGAAGGCCTTGTTGCCGCCGGCCTCGACATAGGCGGGGAACTTCGCCCGGCTGGCGGCCGGCAGTTCCGGCGGTGGGGGCAGTGCCGGGAGCGATACCGTTATCGGCGTGCCGCGCGGGACCAGCCCGTTCTTCGCCAGGAAGCCGTCGACCATCGGCGTCCATTGCGGGATGGCGGCGCCGAAGAAGCCATGCCCGTCCTTGCCGTTGGGCGGGGCGGCGATGAACTCCGCCCGCCCGCCCGACTGGGTGAAGGCCCCCCACATGCGCCGGGCGAGGTCGGGGCCGAAGAACAGGTCGTTCTCGGAATAGATCCACAGGGTGGGGACGCGGGAACTGCGGCCCATCGTGCCGAAGGCCCCGACCAGCCGGTCCTCCACACAGACCTGGTTGTCGGCGACCGAACCGCGGCCGCCGGCGAAGCTGATGACCGCCTTCAGCCCCGGCGGCGGATCGGCGCTGAGTGCGATGCTGGCGAGCCCGCCGGCCGACACGCCGACCGCCAGGATGCGGCTGGCGTCGGCGAAGGGCTGGGCCGCGACATAGCGGATGGCCTGACGCAGGTCTTCGCTGCTCTGGCGGGCGGACTGCATGTAGTCGGGGTTGTTGCAGGGACCGGTCGACTCGCTGTAGGGGCCGTCCGACCCGCCATAGCCGCGCCGCATCACCGCCACCACCGCCCAGCCGCGCCGGGCGAACTCGCGGGCTTCCGGCAGGTAGCGCAGCGGCGTCATCTGCGCCCGGTCCGCCGGGTTGCGCGGCGCGCCATGGCTGAGGATGGCGATGGGGTAGGGACCGGGACCGTCCGGCCGCAGCACCATCGCCTCCAGCGTGGCGGAACTGCCGTCGGGGAAGCGGGTGGGGATCGACAGCGCCGTCTGCGTCAGACCTTCGGCCAGGGCGGGGCCGCAGTTCAGCAGCAGGAAGAGCAGGGCGAACAGGCGGCGCAGGGGCTTGGCGGGAGTCATGGTCTGGCGCAGTCTCCACGAAGGGAAGGGCTCTGCGCCTTTGTACGCCATCCTGGGCTTGGCGTCAGCGGGGGAGGGGCTGGCGCCCTCCTCACTCCACCCCCTGCCGCGCCGCCCGCAGCGCCTCCGCCAGCACCTCCGCGTCGCCGATATGGTTGGCGAGCAGCAGGATCAGCTTGGCGTTCAGGCGGGTGCTCTGGTCGGGGGTCAGGTCGCGGTGACTGTCGATCAGCAGTTGATAGACGTCGTCCGGGCTGGCGAAGCGCTGCTCGGTCATCAGTTTGGCCATGGGAGGGGGCTCCAGGAGTTCGAATGTCAGCGGCCGGTGGCGCGGTACAGCGCGGCGGACAGGGCCGCGGCGTCGAAGCGGCGCCAGCGGGCGGCGATGTGCTGGTCGGGGCGGATCAGATAGACGCTGCCGGGCGCCAGGTCGTAGCGTTCGCGCAGGCGGCCGGCGCTGTCCACCAGTTCCCCGGCGATGCCGCGGCGCCGCTCGGTCACCGCGTGCCACGCCAGCGGCAGTGGTCCAGCGGCAAGGCTGTCCAGCGCCTTCGCCACCTCTGCCGGGACCGGGTCGTCACCTGCGGCGTAGAGCACGGTGAAGCGGCCGTCCAGCGCCTCCATCAGCCAACCGGGGTGGCTGTCGCGTTCCACCGGCGCGTCGGTGGCGGGAGCGCCCGGCACCATCCTGCCGGCGAAAACGTCGTTGTCCGGCGTGTTCAGCGGGCTGTCGGTATAGGTGGTGGGTGTGGACAGCCGGCCGGAATTGACCAGCGAGCGGGCGAAGGGCTGGTCGACCGCCAGTTCCAGCACGGCATCGCGAAAGACGCGGCTCATCTCGCTCTTCGGCGTGATGAAGTCGGTGGAGCGGGTGGAGTTCAGGAGGTTCTCCCTGGCCGCCGCCACCCGCTCGTCACTGTAGCTGTCCAACAGCGATTCGGGCGCCTTGCCGTCCAGCACCAGCGCCAGCTTCCACACCAGATTGTCGGCGTCGGGCACCCCGCTGTTGGCGCCACGTGCGCCGAAGGGCGAGACCTGATGCGCCGAATCGCCGGCGAACAGGATGCGGCCATGGCGGAACCGCTCCAGCCGGCGGCACTGGAAGGTGTAGACCGACACCCATTCCAGCTCGAACGGCGTGTCGGCGCCCAGCATCGCCTGGACGCGGGGGATGACGCGTTCCGGCTTCTTCTCCTCCTCCGGGTCGGCGTCCCAGCCCAGCTGGAAGTCCAGGCGCCAGACATTGTCGGGCTGCATGTGCAGCAGGGCCGACTGCTTGCGGTGGAAGGGCGGGTCGAACCAGAACCAGCGTTCCGCCGGGAAATCGGCCTTCATCACCACGTCGGCGATCAGGAAGCGGTCCTTGAATACCTCCCCCTGGAAGTCCAGCCCCAGCATCTTGCGCACCGACGACCTGGCGCCGTCGCAGGCGATCACCCACCCGGCCTCCACCGCATGGACGCCGTCGGGCGTTTCCACCTGAAGCACGACATGGTCGGCCTCCTGCTTGGCGGAAATGACGCGGGAAAGCCAGCGCAGGTCGATCAGGTCGCTTTTCAGGGCCTCCGAAACCAGGAAATCCTCCAGGTAATATTGCTGGAGGTTGATGAAGGCGGGGATCTTGTGGTCCGGCTCCGGCAGCAGGTCGAACTGGTAGACCATGCGGTCGCCGTTGAAGACCTTGCCGATCTTCCACACGACTCCCTTGTCGATCATGCGCTGGCCGACGCCCAGCCGCTCCCACACCTCCAGCGCGCGCTTGGCGTAGCAGACGGCGCGGCTGCCGACGCTGACGGTGTCCTCGGCGTCGAGCACCACCACCGGCACGCCCTTGCGCGCGAAGTCGAGTGCCGCGGTCAGCCCGACCGGGCCGGCGCCGATGACCACCACCGGATGGCGCCGGACGGTGCCGGTGCGCTGTTCGTCGGAGGGTGTGAAGCTGTATTTCGGATAGCTGAAGGTCGCGTGCATTGGGCGTTTCCTCCCCCGGAAACCATGATCGGACGTTTCGGCCGAACGCTCCGGCATGCGGGCGCGCGGCGGGCCGGCTTGGGTGAACCGTTATGGTTGCCAACGATACAGTTTCATTTGATACCAATCAAGCCCTGATCCGAGGGCACGGAGAGGTGTCTCCGGGAAGTGATACACCCATGATTATTATGGCAGAAAATCAGTATCGCGTACAGCGCGCCGCGGTGTAGCCTTGCGGCAAAAGACCGGAAAAGACACTCCGGACAGAGACATCGAGGAAAGCCCGATCATGACCAATTCCACCCTGCCGCGCCCAACCGTCTATGCCATCGACGGCGTGATCCCCGTCATCGACCCGACCGCCTTCGTCCATCCCTCCGCCGTGCTGATCGGCGACGTGGTGGTCGGATCCGGCTGCTATGTCGGCCCCTGCGCCAGCCTGCGCGGCGATTTCGGCCGGATCGTGCTGCACCGGGGCAGCAACGTGCAGGACAACTGCACCCTTCACGCCTTCCCCGGCCACGATGCCATCGTCGAGGAGGACGGGCATGTCGGCCATGGTGCCGTGCTGCACGGTTGCATCGTCCGCCGCAATGCGCTGGTTGGCATGAATGTGGTGGTGATGGACGGGGCGGAGATCGGCGAGGAGTCGATCGTCGCCGCCATGGCTTTCATCAAGGCCGGCTTCGTCGTGCCGCCGCGCACGCTGGTTGCCGGTCTGCCTGCCAAGGTGGTGCGCGAGCTGCGCCCCGACGAGGTCGCCTGGAAATCGGAAGGGACGGAGGAATACCAGCGCCTCGCCCGCCGCTCGCTCGCCACCATGGTCGCCTGCGTCCCCCTGGAAGCGGAGGAACCGGGCCGCGGCCGGGTCGATGCCGGGACCGCCCAGCCGCTGCACAAGGTGAAGGGAGGCTGAGCGGCCCCCTTACTCGTCTACAGTCTCTGCCACAGCCTCTGTCACCGCCTGCGCATCCACCGGGGCCGGGCGGGCGGCGAGCTGGTCGGCGCGGGCCTGGAGCTTGGACAGCAGGGTATCGAGCTGCGCCCGCTCGTCGATCGACAGGGCGTCGGTGACCTCTTCCTCATAGCTCAGCGCCATCGGCACGATCTCCGCATAGATCGCCAGCGCCTTGGGCGTCAGGGTCAGCAGGGCCTTGCGGCGGTCGGTGTCGCCCGATTCGCGCAGGATCAGTGCCGAATCGAGCATGCGGCTGATGGCGCGGCTGACCTGCACCTTGTCCATCGCCGTGCGCTGCGCGATCTCTCCCGCGCTCATCGTCTCGCCGCCGCCCAGCACGGCGATGATCCGCCATTCCGGGATCGTGATGCCGAACCGCTTCTCGTAAAGCTTGGCCAGCGTGTGACTGACCGTGTTGGCCAGCACCGACAGCCGGTAGGGCAGGAAGCGCGTCAGGTGCAGCGCCGGCAGCTCCGCCGGGCCTGAGGCGGATTTTGAGGATGCGGTGCGGGAACGGCGGGCGGGCGGCATCGGCGGAGCATCGTCTGTGAGGGAGAGTCGCGGGTGCCCCCATCCTGCGCTGTAATTTGGCTCTTGCAACAGTTTCAAACGAAACTAAAATGGCGGCAACGGAACAAGCCTGCCGGCACCCGATGCGGACGCGCCCGGCGGCATTGAGGGGGAAGCGCCATGAAGAACTGGATTTCGTTTCCGAAGGTCGAGGGCACTGCGTCGCGCCAGGCCCATGTCCGGCTTCCCGCCGGCACCTACGAGCGCGAATTGGGGCGCGAGGGCTTCTTCGGCCCGGCGACCCAGATGCACCATGCCCACCCGCCGACCGGCTGGACCAGCTTCGATGGACCGCTGCGGCCACGCGCCTTCGACCTGAACCATGTCGACCACATGGCCGGCTGCCCATTGGAGGCGCCGGCCCTGATGGGGAATGGGGCGACCCAGGTGCGGCTGTGGCGCTTCAAGGGCAGGATGGACCATCTCGTCCGCAATGCCGACGGCGACGACCTGCTGTTCTTCCACCAGGGCGGCGGCCACCTGTTCTGCGACTACGGCCATCTGGAGGTGCGCGAGGGCGACTATGTCGTGCTGCCGCGCAACACCTGCTGGCGGCTGGAGACGGACGAGGCGGTGATGGTGCTGATGGTGGAGGCCACCGGTGACGCCTACAAGCTGCCGCACAAGGGGCTGGTCGGCACCCATGCCATCTTCGACCCGGCGGTGCTGGACGTCCCGGCGCTGGACGACGCCTTCCAGGGGCAGAAGCACGAGCGCGAGACCCTGGTCCGGGTGAAGAAGCGTGGGCAGCTCTGCGCCATGACCTATCCGTTCAACCCGCTGGACGCGGTGGGCTGGCACGGCGACCTCGCCCCGGTGCGGCTGAACTGGCGCGACATCCGCCCGCTGATGAGCCATCGCTATCACCTGCCGCCGTCGGCGCACAGCACCTGGATCGCGGGGCGCTTCATCGTCTGCACCTTCGTGCCGCGGCCCATCGAGTCGGACCCGGAGGCGCTGAAGCTGCCCTATTACCACTCCAACGAGGATTTCGACGAGGTGCTGTTCTATCACCGCGGCCAGTTCTTCTCGCGCGACAACATCCATCCCGGCATGGTCACCTACCACCCCTCGGGCTTCCCGCACGGGCCGCACCCGAAGGCCTACGAGGTGGCGCAGAAGTTCGAGCGCAAGGAGACCGACGAGGTCGCCGTGATGATCGACACCCGCGATCCGCTGGACGTCTATCCGGCGATGGAAGGCGTCGAGTGGGGCGGCTACGCCGACAGCTGGAAGGCGAAATGAGCGGCACCCGGAACAAGGGGCCGGAAACAAGGGCCCTGGAAACAAGGGTCAAGGCTGCCTGACGCTGAATTCTGAGGAAGGGAAGAGACCAATGAAGCTGGCAAGTTTGAAGGCGGGCGGGCGCGACGGCACCCTGGTGGTGGTGTCGCGCGACCTGACCCGTGCCACCCCGGTGCCGGAGATCGCCCGCACTCTGCAGGCGGCGCTGGACGACTGGGCGGCGCTGGCGCCGAAGCTGGAGGAGGCCTATCGCGCGCTGAACGCCGATCCGGCGGCCGGGCGGCCCTTCGACCCGGCCGCGGCGGCCTCGCCGCTGCCGCGCGCCTACCAGTGGGCGGACGGGTCGGCCTACGTCAACCATGTGGAGCTGGTCCGCAAGGCGCGCGGGGCGGAGATGCCGCCCAGCTTCTGGACCGATCCGCTGATGTATCAGGGCTGTTCCGACGGCTTCCTGGCCCCGACCGACCCGATCCCGGCGGCGACCGAGGCCTGGGGCGTCGATTTCGAGGCGGAGATCGCCATCGTCACCGGCGACGTGCCGATGGGCGTCTCGGCCGAGGCGGCACGCGGCCACATCCGGCTGCTGATGCTGGTCAACGACGTATCCTTGCGCAACCTGATCCCGGCGGAGCTGGGCAAGGGCTTCGGCTTCTTCCAGTCCAAGCCCGCCTCCAGCTTTTCTCCCGTCGCGGTGACGCCGGACGAACTGGGCGACTCCTGGGATGGCGGCAAGCTGCACCGGCCGCTGGTGACGACGCTGAATGGCGAGCCGTTCGGCTGCCCGGACGCCGGGGTCGACATGACCTTCGATTTTCCGACGCTGATCGCCCATGCCGCCAAGACCCGCCATCTGGCGGCCGGCAGCATCGTCGGGTCGGGCACGGTGTCGAACAAGCTGGACGGCGGACCCGGCAAGCCGGTCGCTGTCGGCGGCGTCGGCTATTCCTGCCTTGCCGAACTGCGGATGATCGAGACCATCGAGCATGGCGCGCCGAAAACCCCCTTCATGCGCTTCGGCGACCGCGTGCGGATCGAGCTGTTCGACAAGGACGGCGCCAGCGTGTTCGGGGCCATCGACCAGCAGGTGGTGCGGTACGACGGGCCGTAAGGACCGAATCCGCGCCGACGCTCGATCATATTCTCAGTTGTGGACATGGCGCCGGCAGGGCATGGCTTTGCTCTGTCGGCGCCTTTTTCGCGGTTGCAGCAATATCAAACGGCTGATTGGGTCGACAAGGACGACCAGTCCGAAAGCCGTTCCACGGTTGAGCCGTATGCCGGGCAGTCCCGAGAATTGACGTGCCTTCCGATCGTTATCGATTATAAGGTGCCGCCTCTTACCCCTATTTGGTACCGCCTTTGCGTTCGTTCCCGGACATTTGGCGGACCGGACGAAGGCGTGCGGCATGAAGGTTCGCTTCAGGACGAAGATCATCATCGGCATGGCGGCGGTTCTGGCGGCGGGCGCCGCCGCGGTGACCGCGGTGTCGCTCACCCTCTCGCGCGACGCCGGGCATAAGGCCGCCCAGACCCTGGCCGCCGAGATGGCCGACCGTCATGGAGCGCGGGTCGCCGCCGACCTTTCCGCGGCACTCGACGCCGCCCGTGCCGCCGCGGCACTGGTGGAGGTGGAGCGGTCCACCGGAACCCCGCGGCGCGAAACGGTGAACCGCTACCTCCGCCGCGTCGCGGAGGCCAACCCGCTCTATGCCGGGGTGTGGGTCGACATGGCCGACGACGGGTTCGACGGCCGGGATGCGGCGTTCGCCGACCATGACCGCTCCACCGAGATTCTCGGCCTGCCCAAGACCGGCCGGATGAGCCTGCTGTGGCTGCCGGGCGAGAAGGGGGTACATGCCGACGACAGCGAAGGCTATCCCTTCGCGGAAGTGCAGGAGAAGGACTATTACAAATCGGCCGCCGCTGCGCGGAAGCCGGTGCTGACCGAACCCTATCTCGACGACTTCACCAAGCGGCTGATGACCAGCGCTGCGGCGCCGGTGACGGATGGCGCGGCCGACGGGGGGCGGGTGATCGGCGTCGCCGGCGTCGACATGGCGCTGACCGGTCTGACCGATCTGGTTCGGTCGGTGAAGCCCTATGGCGATGGTTTCGCCGCGGTGCTGACCGGCTCCGGCCTCTATGTCGCCCATCCTGACGATCGCAAGCTGTCGAAGACCGCCGACGATCTGCCGGAGGCGGCCCGCCGCGCTGTCGCCGAAGGGCGAACCTTCGACGGGCTCGTCACGCTGGCCGGGGCGCCGCATTACCTGCGATTGGCGCCGGTGCGTTTCTCCGGGGCGGAAGGGGCCTGGTCCTTCCTGGTGGCGGCGCCGCAAACCAGCGTGATGGCCGATGCGAACCGGCTGACCCTGCTGACCGTGCTGGTCAGCCTGGGCTGTGTCGCGCTGGGATGTCTGGTGGCCTGGAGGGTCGGCGACGGCATCGCCCGGCCGGTCACTGCCGTCACGGTGACGATGGACCGGCTGGCGGCCGGCGATCTGGAGGTGACGGTGCCGGGCGCCGACCGCGACGACGAGGCCGGCGGCATGGCCCGCGCCGTCGAGGTGTTCAAGGAGGGGCTGGTCCGGGCAAGGGAACTGGACCGCCAGCAGCAGGCCGACTGGCACGCCAAGGAGGCCCGCGCCGCGGTGCTGGCCGAATTGCAGAAGGGCTTCGAGGGTCGGGTCGGCGGCCTGACCGGAGCACTGGCGTCTGCGGCCCAGCAGCTCGAATCGACCGCCCGCGGCCTGACCGGCATCGCCGACCAGAGCCTCGGCCGGTCGGAGCAGGTGGCCGCCTCCGCCAGTGCCGCCGCCGACAGCGTGCAGACCGCTGCCGCGGCGACGGAGGAATTGTCCGCCTCGGTCCAGGATATCGGCCGGCAGGTGGCGGACTCCGCCCGCATCGCCGATGCCGCGGTGTCCGACGTCAAGCGGGCCGACGAGGCGGTCGCCGTCCTGGCGGAGAGCGCCGAACGGATCGGTGCCGTGGTGGAACTCATCAACTCCATCGCCGGCCAGACCAATCTGCTGGCCTTGAACGCCACCATCGAGGCGGCGCGGGCCGGTGAGGCGGGCAAGGGCTTCGCCGTCGTCGCGTCGGAGGTGAAGAGCCTCGCCAACCAGACCGCGAAGGCGACCGAGGATATCGTCGGCCAGATCAAGGGCATCCGCGATGCGACGCAGGAGGCGGTGACCGCCGTCCATGGCATCAGCGAGACCATCGCCCAGGTCAGCCGCATCGCGTCGGGGATCGCCGCGGCGGTGGATCAGCAGGCGGCGGCGACCCAGGAAATCGCCCGCAGCGTGATCCGGGCTGCCGACGGGGCGCAGGAGGTCAGTGGCGGCATGGGCAACATCCGGGCGGGCGCCGGCGAAACCGGGGTGGCGGCGGACCAACTGCTCGCCGCCGCCGCCGCGCTCGCCGGCCAGTCGAAGGATCTGACCCGCGAGATCGACGGCTTCATCGCCGGCGTCCGCAAGGCCTGAGGTATCCGTTCCCCGTCACCCTACCGCCATCAGCCGGTCGGCCGGCAGCGTTTCCGGAATGTGCTGGGAGACGTAGCCTTCGCTGTGGATCTGGTCTTCCCTGGCACCCAGCGCGCGGGCGGCGGTGACGCAGGACTCGACGAAAGCGGGGCTGCCGGCGGTGAAAATGGCGTGGCCGGACAGGTCGGGGAACAGGCCGGGCAGGATGGCGGGGATGCGGCCTGTCAGATGGCCGGCAGCCTCCTCCCGTGTCAGGGTGACCTTGACCTTGAAGTTGCGGTATTTGGCCTGCCAGTAGCTGAGCAGACCCAACTCGTACACGTCGGCCTGGGTGCAGGCGGAGAACAGCAGCGTCACCGGTGGGCGGTAGCCGCGGCGCAGTGCCGCGTCGGTCAGCGCCAGGATGGGTGCCAAGCCGGAACCGGCGGCCATGCACAGCACCGGGCTGTCCACCGACGGATCGCCGATGAAGGTGCCGTAGGGACCGGACAGCTTCACCATGCTGCCGACCGAAAGCCGGTCGTGGATCCAGCCGCTGGTCGGGCCGCCGTCGACGCGGGTCACCTGCAACACGATCTCGCCGTCCGGGCGGGGGGCGTTGGCGATGGAATAGCAGCGCGGCGGCGCGCCGGCCGACGCGTCGCCCAGCATCACATACTGGCCCGGCCAGTAGCGCAGCGGCTGGCCCAGCGGACGCAGGCGCAGCTCCACGATACGCGGCGTGCGCGGGATACGGTCGGTGACGATGAACAGAACGTTCTCGCGCGGCGGGAACAGCTTGGGCTGGGCGTCGGCGGTACCGTATTCGATCACCAGCTCGTCGGAGATCGGCTTGGCCATGCACATCAGGCCATAGCCGTCCTTCCGCTCGGGCTGGGACAGCGCCATGTCCAGAACCATGCCCTGGTCGAACTGGCCGCTGAGGACCTTGACCTTGCATTCACCGCAGGCGCCGGCGCGGCAGTTGTTGGGCAGGGCGTAGCCGGCCTGTTCCAGCGCCGACAGGACGGTCTCGCCGTCACGGCACTCGACCGTGCGGCCGGAGGGGTGGAGGCGGATGCGGCTCACCGGGGAATCCTTGGGCGGGATTGAAGACGTGGAGACGGGGTGCCTCCCTCCCTGACCCTCGAAGAGGGGGAGGGAGGGGAGACGGTAGGGTTCAGGTCGGCGCCTCAGAACACCGGGATGATTTCGTCCATGTCGACGTCCCGCACTTCCTCGCCGGTGATGCCGACTTCGGGAATCGCCGGGAAGGGGATGCCGTAGCGGTCCAGCACGCCCTTCAGGTTCAGCATGGCGTTGCGCCAGTTCTCCTTCTTCGCCTCGTAATCCGGGATGTGGAAACCGGCGTTGCGGGCGATCGCCTCGGCCTCGCGCTGGGTGGCGATGAAGTCGTCGGGCAGGTCCCAGAACTGGGGCGGCGGTTCGAACAGGACGGCGGACAGGAACAGGTAGCCGGCCCGGATCTGCTTGGTGATGATCGACCGGTCCTCCACCGCCAGATGGGGATAGTCGCGCTCCATCACCGACATGCAGATCGCCATGTGGCGGCCCTCGTCGCGGCCGATGTTGCGGAAGGCCTCCTTGAACACCGGCTCGCTGCAGCCGGCCGCCATCTGGTGGAAGATGGTCGCCGCCGCGATCTCGCCCATCAGGAACGAGCTGAACAGCACAGCCAGCGAGTATTTCGGAACCGCCTTCTTGTAGCCGTCCCAATAGCGCCCGCCATTGTAGTAGAGCCAATGGGCGTTCTTCTGCAGCCGGCGACCGAGATCCGTCCTCGGCTCGTAGGTCAGCGGGCTGGCGGCCTCCAGCAGCTTGGTGATGGCCAGCCCGCACATCTGCTCGTGGTTCTGCTCGTCGCGGGTGACGGAGAAGAAGCAGCGGCGGACCGGGTCCTCCTCATGCACCTCGTAGGTCTTGATCAGCGCATGGGCGAAGACCGGCGGGGCCGACGCGTCGAACACCGACAGGATGGTCCACCAATAGGCGATGGCCTCCCGCTCCTCCCAGCTGTAGCGCGACACGTCGAAGCTGTCCCAGGGCAGCTTGGCCGGATCCCAGTTCTCGCGCTGGGCGGCGGCGTAGACCTCTTCCAGCTTCTTGGTCTGCGACACCCAGGACAGCGGATAGACGTTCGGCTGCGGCGTGTCGGGGGGGAACTCCATCCTGTTCGCGATGGGGGTGTAGTCCTTGGACATGGGGGCGTTTCCTCCGGGAGCGTTCCGCGGGCGCTCACATTACCATCGGCGCCCTATGGTTTTTATATGACACAGATATTTTTGATCATCAACAAATTCTGTATCATGTTATCGGCACGGAGGAATGCTGCTAAACAACTGATTTAAAAAGGAATACGCGCGGATGTGTCGAATTGATCCAGATCAATTCGTTCGCAAAGCGGATTTTCATCGGTAGCTAGGTATCAGAAAACGGGCGTCAGCCGGCTGCAACGCTCTCCAGCCCGCCGAAGCGGCCGTGGAAGGAGGGCTGGGCGTCGGGCAGCGGGCCGTTGGCGGTGGTCGCCGCCTGCATCAGGAAGGATTCCGACGGGCCGGCGAGGCGGCGGTAGAGGTTGCGGGTCAGCATTCGCGATTCCTGGCCCGGCCAGTCCGTCGGCAGCAGGTCGGGCGGCAGCATCGGGTCGCGCAGCAGGATGCGGCGGAAATCATGGATCATCAGCGTGCGCAGGACGAAACAGGCGGCCGGGTCCGGCGCGTCGGCGGCATCGACCGCCGCCCAGACCGGACGGAAGTGATCCAGAAATGCCGCATAGTCGTGTTCCAGCTGATCGATGTCCCAGCAGCCTCGGACCAGATCGCGCAGCGCGCCGAAGCCCTCCGCCCGGTCCAGGCTCGCTTTCATGTGGACGATCTTATCCGCTACCCCAAGTTCCGCCAGCGACCGGTGCATCGCCGTTTCATCGCAGTTGGGATGGGCATAGACGGTGGCCGACGCTGCGCCGAAGCCCTGCCAGATCAGTTCCCGCCGCAGGGCGTCGCGCGTCTCGGCATCCAATGCGTTGGGCGGCACCATCAGCAGGTCCCAGCCGCGGTCCCATTCGCGCGCCAGCGGCGCGTAGATCCGCCGCTCCGCCGCGGCGAAGCGTTCCTTCCCGCTGTCGGTGACGCGGTAGAAGCTGCGCCGGCCGATCTGGGTGTTGGTCAGCCAGTCGTCCTTGCACAGCCGGAAGACCGAGGTGCGGATGATCCGCTCGCTCATGCCGAACAGGCCCATCAACTCGATCAGGCTGCCCAGCCACAGCGATCCGCCATGCGGCAGCACCGCGTCGCCATAGACGGTGATGATCAGCGATTTCGCCCGCGGCGCGATGGTCTCGGTCAACTGGGCGGCAAGGTCTTCGGGGCGGCGCGGGCGGGCCATGCGGTGGGGGCGTCCTTGTCGGTGCGGCTTGCGATAGGGGTGGGGCGGATCAGGGTGGAGCGAGGGAGTTGTATACGAAACCCGGGGCCGGTTGGGCCAGTGCCGCGACAGTGCAGACACTCCGGCCGGCGGCCGATAGGAGCGGGCTCGGACTTTCCGTTTGACAATCATTAATGTGATACACTAGGTTGGCGCTTCAAAGTAAATTTGTGTCATAAAACGAAATGACAATTCCCTGGGTCTGCTCCGGAGGGATCGCAAAAGGGAGGGGAGGCGGGCGGCAACATCCGTACTTCGATTGTGGTTGCGGAAGCCAAAATTTTTCTTTGGAAATTATTTCGTTTGAAACATTATGTAAGGCAAATCGTTTCGCAGCGCCGGGATCGGGCCGCCGCCCGGTCCGGCGACAAGCGGGGCAGCACTCGGGAGGACATCATGCGCAAAGGCCTGCTTGCCACCATCGCTCTCACCGCCATGACCGCCATGATGGCGGTGTCCGGCCTGATGTCCGGGGCCGCCCAGGCGGCGGACCCGATCAAGGTCGGCGCCATCGTCTCGGCCACCGGCCCGGCCTCCTTCCTCGGCGATCCGGAGAAGAAGGTGCTGGAGCTGTATGCCGACCGCATCAACAAGGCGGGCGGCGTCGATGGCCGTCCGCTGCAGCTGACCGTCTATGACGACGGCGGCGCCGCCGACAAGGCGGCGTCCTTCACAAAGCGCCTGATCGAGAGCGACGGCGTCGACGTGATCGTCGGCGGCACCACGACCGCGGCGACCATGGCGGCGGTGCCGCTGGTGGAGCGGGCGGGCGTGCCCTTCATCTCGCTGGCCGGTGCCGTGGTGATCGTGGAGCCGGTGAAGAAGTGGGTGTTCAAGACTCCGCACACCGACCGCATGGCGGCGGAAAAGGTGATGGAGGACATGAAGAAGCGCGGGCTGACCAAGCTTGCGCTGCTGTCCGAGGACAGCGGCTTCGGCAAGTCCGGCCGCGAGCAGACCGTCGCCGTCGCCAAGGAGCGCGGGATCGAGCTGGTCGCCGACGAGACCTACGGCGCCAAGGACACCGACGTCACCGCGCAGCTGACCAAGATCAAGAACAACGCCGCGGCGCAGGCGGTGCTGGTGTTCGGCCTGGGCCAGGGTCCGGCGGTGGTGACCAAGAACTACCGCCAGCTCGGCATCTCGCTGCCGCTCTACCAGTCGCACGGCGTCGCGTCGAAGGAATATATCCGGCTGGCCGGCGGTGCTGCCGAGGGGGTCCGCCTGCCGGCCGCCGGTCTGGTCGTCGCCGCGCAGCTGCCCGACGGCGACCCGCAGAAGAAGGTCGTGACCGAGTTCACCAAGGTCTACGAGGACAGCTTCAGCACCGAGGTCTCGACCTTCGCCGGCCATGCCTATGACGGCCTGATGATCGCGCTGGACGCGGTGAAGCGCGCCGGCGGCACCGACAAGGCCAAGCTGCGCGACGCTATCGAGCAGACCAAGGGCTATGTCGGCACCGGCGGCACCGTGACCATGAGCGCCAAGGACCACATGGGCCTGACCCTGGACGCCTTCCACATGGTGGAGGTGAAGCAGGGCGATTGGGCGCTGGTGAAGTGACGAGCGTCGCTGGGATCCCCTCCCCCCCGGGGAGAGGGTTAGGGTGAGGGGGATGCAGAGCGTGGCGTCGGTTGAATTGCCACGCTTCGCATTCCCGCCAATCCACCCCACACGTCCCCCTCACCCCGACCCTCTCCCCGGGGGGGAGAGGGGGGAATGTGCGCGGGAGAGGAACATCAGGAACCCAACGATGTTCGCGGAACTGCTGCAATATCTGCTGTCGGGGCTGACCATTGGCGCGATCTATGCGCTGGCGGGGCTCGGCTTTTCGATCATCTACAACGCCAGCCACGTCATCAACTTCGCCCAGGGCGAGTTCATCATGATCGGCGGCATGGCGTCGGCCACCTTGACCGCGTCGGGCGTGCCCTTGCCGCTGGCGATCCTGATCGGCTGCGGCGGCGCCATGCTGGTCGGGGTGCTGGTGGCGAAATTCGCGGTCGAGCGCGCCCGCAACGCCTCCACCGTCACCCTGATCATCATCACCATCGGTGCCTCGATCTTCCTGCGCGGCATCGCGGAGCTGGTGTGGGGCAAGGATTTCAAGCGGCTGGACGCTTTCTCCGGCGAGACGCCGATCCAATTCCTGGGCGCCTCGATGCAGCCGCAGTCCTTGTGGGTGGTGGGCACGGCCGGGGTGCTGATCGTCGCCATCGGCCTGTTCTTCGCAAAGACGCTGACCGGCAAGGCGATCCTCGCCACCTCGCACAACCGGCTGGCCGCCCAACTGGTCGGCATCGACGTGAAACGAGTGGTTCTGGCGTCCTTCGCACTGTCGGCGGCGCTGGGTGCGGTCGGCGGCGCGGTGGTCGCCCCCATCACCTTCTCCTACACCGAGATGGGCATCATGCTGGGGCTGAAGGGCTTCACCGCCGCGGTGCTGGGGGGGCTCGGCCATGGGCCGGGCGCGGTGGCCGGCGGGCTGATCGTCGGCATCGCCGAGGCGCTTGGTGCCGGCTATATCTCCTCGGCCTACAAGGATGCGGTGGCCTTCGTCATCATCCTGGCCGTCCTTCTCTTCATGCCGAACGGGCTGTTCGGCAAGCGCGGCACCGAACGGGTGTAAGGACCGGAAACCGATGAACGCACTCCTTCACGGGCGGCTGACCGGCCTGTTGGCACTGGGCGCGGTGATCGCGGTCCTGCCAGCCTTCCTGCCCAACAACTTCTATCTCGACATCGCCATCCTGGCCGGCTTCAACGCCGTGGTCTGCGTCGGGCTGAACCTGCTGATCGGCTATGCCGGGCAGATCAGCCTGGGCCATGCCGGCTTCTTCGGCATCGGCGCCTATGCGTCCGGCGTGCTGGTCGGCAGCTATGGCTGGCCGCCGGTGCTGGCGCTGCTGGCCGGCGCCGTGTTCGTCGGGCTGCTGGCCTTCCTGGTCGCCAAGCCGATCCTGCGGCTGAAGGGCCATTACCTCGCCATGGCGACTTTGGGCATCGGCATCATCGTGTCGATCGTGCTGCGCACCGAAAGCGGCCTGACCGGCGGCCCCGACGGCATGATGGTGGAGCCGTTCAAGATCTTCGGCGTCGAGCTGTATGGCGAGAAGGTCTGGTACTGGGTGGTCGGCGTGCTGCTGGTCGGCGTGGTCTGGCTGTCCTTGAACCTGATCGACAGCCCGATGGGACGCGCCTTGCGCGCCGTCCACGGGTCGGAGGTGGCGGCCGAAGTGGTCGGCGTCGATACCGCGCGCTTCAAGGTGCTGGTCTTCGTGCTGTCGGCGGTGTTCGCCAGCGTGGCCGGCAGCCTGTTCGCCCACTATGCCGGCCTGATCACCCCGGCCAAGGCCGACTTCTTCAAGTCGATCGAGCTGGTGACCATGGTGGTGTTCGGCGGTATGGCCTCTACCTTCGGGGCCGTCGTCGGGGCGGTGGTGCTGACGCTGCTGCCGCAGGCGCTGACGATCTTCCAGGATTACCAGCAGATCGTACTGGGCGGCATCCTGATGGCGACGATGGTGTTCATGCCCAAGGGGCTGCTTCCCACCCTGGCGGCGCTGTTCCCGGCGCGGAGGCGGGCATGAAGATGCTGGCGACTGCAGAACTTTCCCCGGATATGACCAGTCAGGCCCGCCGTGTCGGCCCGCCGATCCTGAAGGTGGAGCATCTCAGCCGCGAGTTCGGCGGCGTGCTCGCCATCGGTGATCTCAGTTTCACCATCGCCGCCGGCGACATCCATTCGATCATCGGACCGAACGGGGCGGGCAAGACCACGCTGTTCAACCTGGTAACCGGCGTCTACAAGCCGTCGGGCGGCCGGGTGCTGTTCGACGGGGCTGACGTGTCGGGCATGGCGCCCTACAGGCTGGCGGCCCGCGGCATGTCGCGTACCTTCCAGAACCTGCAGATCTTCTTCAACATGACGGCGCTGGAGAACGTCATGGTGGGGCGGCACCTGCACCTGAACACCCGGCTGCTGCCGGCGCTGTTCCGTTTCCCCTCGCTGGTGCGCAAGGACCGCGAGGCACGCGACCGGGCCGTGCAGCTGATGACCGAGGTCGGGCTGGAGAAGTACGTCGATGCCGACGCAGCCTCCATGCCCTACGGTGCGCTGAAGCGGCTGGAGATCGCCCGCGCGCTGGCGTCGGAGCCGAAGCTGCTTCTGCTCGACGAGCCGGCGGCCGGCCTGAACGCCACCGAGAGCCGCGAGATCGACGAGGTCATCAAGACCGTGGCCGCGACCGGCGTCACCATCGTCCTGGTGGAGCACGACATGAAGATGGTGATGGGCATCTCGCACCGGATCACCGCGCTGAACCAGGGCCGCATGCTGGCCGAAGGCACGCCGCAGGAGGTGGCGGCCAACCCGGACGTCATCGCCGCCTATCTCGGCGCGGCCCCGTAAGGAGAGCCCCCATGCTTCTGGAGATCGAGGGCCTCAACAGCCATTACGGCCGCATCCACGCGCTGAAATCGGCCAGCCTGACCGTGCGGGAGGGCGAGCTGGTGGCGCTGGTCGGCGCCAATGGGGCCGGCAAGACGACGCTGCTGCGCACCCTGTCGGGCGTCCATCCCGCCAGCAGCGGCCGCATCACCTTCGACGGTTGCGACATCACCCGGATGAAGGCGTCGCGCCGCGTCGCCGAAGGGGTGGTGCAGGTGCCGGAGGGCCGGCAGCTGTTCGGCCCGCAAAGCGTGGAGGACAACCTCCGCCTCGGCGCCTACCGCCGCGGCAGCGGCAAGCCGGATGACGACATCGATCGGCTGTACGAGATGTTCCCGGTGCTGAAGGTCAAGCGCGACCAGCCCGCCGGTACACTCTCGGGCGGTCAGCAGCAGATCGTCGCCCTTGGCCGCGCGCTGATGGCGAAGCCGCGCCTGCTTCTGCTCGACGAGCCCAGCATGGGGCTGGCGCCGCTGCTGGTGGCGGAGATCTTCGACGCGGTGCAGCGGCTGAAGCGCGAGGGCACCACCATCCTGCTGGTCGAGCAGAACGCCCATGCGGCCCTTGCCATCGCCGACCGTGGTTACGTGATCGAGACCGGCGAGATCGTGCTGAGCGACAGCGGCGCCGCCCTTCTCAGCAACGAGCGGGTGCGGCAGGCTTATCTCGGGCTGTGATAGCTTTCGATGCCGAATCGCCGCCGCAAAACCAAAACGGATCCAATCCCGTGAAACTCCACACCTACTTCCGCTCTTCCGCCGCCTACCGCGTGCGCATCGCCCTGAACCTGAAGGGTTTGGCGCCGGAACAGGCCTTCGTCCATCTGCGCAAGGGCGAGCAGGCCAAGCCGCCCTATGCCGACCTCAACCCGGAACATCTGGTGCCGGCGCTGGAGGTCGACGGGCCCGACGGGCACCATGTGCTGACCCAGTCGATCGCCATCATCGAATATCTGGACGAGACGCATCCCACCCCGGCGCTGCTGCCGGCCGATGCGCCGGGCCGCGCGCGGGTGCGGGCGCTGGCGTTGGCGGTGGCCTGCGACGTCCATCCGCTGAACAATCTGCGGGTGCTGAACCATCTGAAGACCATGGGCCACGACCAGGAGGAGGTCGACGGCTGGTACCGGCACTGGGTCGCCGTCGGGCTGACCGCACTGGAGGCGCAGCTGGCCGGCAATCCACGGACCGGGCGCTTCTGCCATGGCGACGAACCCGGTCTGGCCGACATCCTGCTGGTGCCGCAGCTGTTCAATGCCCGCCGGATGGGTTGCGCGCTGGAAGGCTATCCCACCCTGCTGCGTATCGAGGCGGCCTGCGCCAGCCTGCCGGCCTTCGCCACCGCCGTTCCCGACCGGCAGCCCGACGCGGAGGCATGAACCCATCGCCACAGGACGGCGCCGCATGCCTGCCTTTTGTCCCGCTCAGGTCACACCCATTCCGTTGGTGTTAGCGGTTTCGCGACATCCTTCCGTGGTATAGAGGTAGACGGAAATCGGGCGGGGATGACAGCCGGGCGATGTTGGGCAATTTTTCTTCGATGGCGTACGACCTTGCCGAGAACATCGCGGCGAGCGCCTTCGTCGTTCTTGCCTATACCTTCCTGATCCGCCGCTCCGACGGCTGGAGCCTGAACACCCGGCAGATCGTGCTCGGCGCGGTGATGGCGCTGACTGCCCTCTTCTCGATGATCCACCCGATCCATATCGGGCCGGGCATGTTCATCGACGCGCGGACCCCGCTGATCGGGTTGAGCGCCCTGTTCGGCGGTCCTCTGTCCGCCGCCATCGCCGCCGTGGCGGTCGCCGGTTACCGCCTCTTCCTGGGCGGGGCGGGGATGGAAGCCGGCGTCGCCAACGCGCTGCTGTCCTTCCTGACCGGCGTCGGCTTCGCGATTTGGATGAAGCGGCGTGGCCTGGCGCTGGGCGTCGTGTCGCTGCTGGGCTTCGGGCTGCTGCTGACGCTGGTCTCGATGTCGACCCTGCTGCTGCTGCCCACGCTGGAGCTTGCCTTGCAGATCGGCCAGCGCACCGCACCGGCGCTGCTGGCCATCGTTCCACTCGGCACGCTGTTCCTGGGCGGCCTGCTGTTGCGCGAACAGCGCCACCACGACGCCGAACGGTGGCTCGGCGAGAGCGAGGCGCGGTACCGCCTGCTGGCCGACAATGCCACCGACATGATCCTGGAGATGCAGGCAGACGGGTCGGTGCGTTACCTGTCGCCGTCGGTGCGCGACATCCTGGGCCACGACCCGGCGGAGATCGTCGGCTCCGCTCCGGCCAACCTGCTGCACCCCGATGATCTGGACAGTGCGGCGATGGCCTTCGCCGGCATGCAGCCGGGGTCGCCCCCCGTCACCTTCACCCACCGGCTGCGCCATCGCGACGGCCATTACCTGTGGGTCGAATCCAGCATGCGCCCGACGGTGGGCTCCGATGGCGACTTCGTGGTGGTCGGCGTCGTCCGCGACGTGACCGAGCGCAAGCGCTATGAAGAGGAGCTGTCCGCCGCCCGCGCCGAGGCGGAAGCGGCCAACCGCGTCAAGTCGGAATTCCTGGCCTCGATGAGCCACGAGATCCGCACGCCGCTGAACGGCGTCATCGGCTTCGCCGACCTGCTGCTCGCCACCGAACTGACCGCGGAGCAGCGCCAGTATGTGGCGCTCCAGCGCGAGGCCGGGCGCGGGCTGCTGGCCATCATCGGCGACATCCTGGACTATTCGAAGATCGAAGCCGGCAAGCTGGAGCTGGAGGAGCGCCCCTTCGACCTGCACCGGCTGCTGCGCGACTGCCGCGACCTGATGAGCAACGCAGCCTCGCAGAAGGGGCTGCTGCTGCAGCTGTCGCTGGGCGGCACCGTGCCGCGCTATGTCCGCGGCGACGAGGCGCGCATCCGCCAGATCCTGCTGAACCTCGTCGGCAACGCGGTGAAGTTCACCGAACGCGGCTCGGTGCTGGTATCGGCCGGACTTCTGTCCGGGCAAGGCAGCGGGAATGCAAGTGGCGAGGGGGCGCCGGACCAGGAGGTGGCCCAGGTGCGCTTTTCGGTCAGCGATACCGGTCCCGGCATTCCGGTGATCGATCAGGCCAACCTCTTCCAGCGCTTCAGCCAGGGCGACCGTTCCACCACCCGTCGTTACGGCGGCACCGGGCTCGGCCTCATCATCTCCAAGCAGCTGTCGGAGCTGATGGGCGGGCATATCGGCGTGCAGAGCAGCCCGGGCGTCGGCAGCACATTCTGGTTCGAACTGCCGCTGCCCTTCGCCGCCGCCACCCCCGGACTGGCTGTCGAGCGCAAGGAGGCGGCGACGACGCGCAGCGCCCGCATCCTGCTGGCCGAAGACGTGCCGATGAACCAGATCGTCACCTCCTCCATCCTCTGCAAGGCGGGCCACACGGTCGAGGTGGCGGAGGACGGCATCCTGGCGGTGGAGGCGATGCGCAAGGGCGAGTTCGACCTCGTCCTGATGGACATGCAGATGCCGCGGATGGACGGCTTGCAGGCGACCGCGGCGATCCGTCAGCTTGGCGGACGGCGAGGAACCGTGCCCATCATCGCGCTGACCGCCAATGCGCTGGCCGATCAGCTGCAGCTTTGCCTGGATGTCGGCATGAACGACCATGTGACCAAACCGATCGAGCGCGACACGCTGCTGTCCGCGGTCGACCGCTGGCTCGACGCCAAGGCGAAGGCGGATCTATCGGAGGGCGAGAGCATGGAAGAGGCGGCGGTTCTGGCCGGGGTGGCGCCGGTGTCCGACAGCGTGCCGGTGCTGAACCGCGCCACGCTGGACACGCTGGCCGAAACGCTGGGTGCCGATGTGCTGCCGCGCTTCATCACCGGCACGCTGTCCGAACTGGCTCTGCGCGCCGATAGGATCAGCGAGGCGGAGTCGTCGAAGACCGCCGCCGCCGATGCCCATGCCATGGTGTCGCTTGCGGGCAATGTCGGCCTGCTGGAGCTGTCGCGCACCGCCCGCAAGCTTCAGCATGCCTGTGAACAGCAGCGGCCGGACGTACCGGCGCTGAAGGCCGAGTTGCGCGACGGCGTCAACCGCGCGTCTTCGGCACTTCAGGCGGCGCTGCCCACCCTGGGCGTGGCGGTGGAGACGGCGCGCTGAGGCTGCGTTTCAGCGGTTGACGATCAGGGCGACGCCGGCGACCGCGACCGCGGCACCGACCCAGGCGCCCAGCGCCGGGCGCTGGCCGGTCAGCAGCCACATCATCGGCAGGATCAGAACCGGGCTGAGCGCCGACAGGGTGGCGACCACCCCGGCATTGCCGTGGGCCAGCCCGACCAGCAGCAGCGTCATCCCCAGCCCAACGCCCAGCAGCCCGTTGCCGGCGATCTGCAGCATCAGCTTCGGCGTCAGTCCGCTGGGGACGAGCAGTCCTCCCAGCCCCACACCGGCTTCGCCGCCGCTTGTTACCGCCGCACCGCTGCGGACGGCCGACAGGACGCCGATCGCTGTGAACATCAGCGCCGCCGTGGTGACCCGCACCGCGGCTGAGGCGATCGGGTCGGCGCCCGCCGCCATCACCGGCTTGGCGATGATCGAACCGGCGGCCTGTCCGACCGCGGCCAGCAGGCAGACCGACACGCCGGCCAGCAAGCTGCCCTGGATCGCCTCCCAGCTGTGAGTGGAGCCGGAGCGCAGCGCCACCGCCAGCATCACTCCCAGCGTGACCAGCGCCACGCCCAGGATGGTCCACGGCCCCAGCGCCTCTCCCAGCAGGGCGTAGGCGAGCAAGGCGGTCAAAGGCGCGTTGGCGGCGTAGATCACCACGTTGCGGCGTGGGCCCAGGCGGCTGAGCGACCAGAACAGCGCCATATCCCCCACCACGATCCCCAGCAGCCCCGACAGCGCCAGGGTCAGAGCCGACCCGGTATCCAGAGTCTGCCAGCCGCCCATCAGCGTGGTGGCGACCAGCAGGGCGGTGGCGACGATGGTCAGGCGCACGCGGTTGAAAGCGATGGAGCCGAGCACCCGCACCGGTCCGATGGCGATCAGGCCGCCCGCGGCCCAGCACAGCGCCGCGCCCAGGGCGGCCATGTTGGCGATCATGATGGAAGGAGAACCGTCGGTTGAGGATGGGGGAGTGAGAAAAGGGACAGGCACTCTACAGCCGCCCCCCGTTGCCTGCGAAATGAGCAAGATGCATGGCCGGGCCGATCTTCCGTCCGTCGGCCGGAACCGTGCCCTGTCTCCCGCCGTTGATTCGGTTGAAGCAGGCACCCTGTGGCATAGCCCATCCGAGGAGCACGCGACCGATGCGGACACATTTCATCAGGCTTGGCCCCGTCGCCCTTGCCATGGCGGCCGGGCTCTTCGCCACCCAAACGGCAGCAGCCCAGACGGGCGGAGCGACCCAGGCGACCTGTGGCGCAATGGTGGAGCAGTTCGCCGCCGACATGGGCCTGTCGACCGAACCGCCGCCGGTCGCCGCCCCCGGCAGTGGAAATGGCGCCGGGGCGCCCGGCCTGTCGGGCTCCACTCCGCGCGACGAACTGGGGTCGGGCAGCGGCAGCGAGCAGCTGGCCCAGTCCGGCGGCATGGTGGCGCCACCCGCCATCGGCGACCGGTCGGTGGTGGAACCGCCGGCCATCGGCAGCAACATGCCGACCGCTCCGTCCATCAGTCCGCAGGCCAGTCCGCAGGCCAATTCCCGGGTGACGCCGGACAGCGGACCCGGCGGCTCCGGTGGGGGCGACGGGCTGATGGGGCAGGCGGCGCGGAATGCCCAGGTCGAATCGCTGGTCACCGCTGCCCGCAGCGCCGCCCGCGACGGAGACGAAACCCGCTGCATGAACAGTCTGAACGACGCCCGCCGCCTGTCGCGGACCGCTCCCGGCGGTCACGGTGGCTGATTGGGGCGGCTGATGTCGATTACTTGTCAAAGATTTGAGGAACCGCGCATGACCTTCCAACTTGGACCGTATCCGCCCGCGCCGCCGCGCGAGCCGTCGGTGCCCGACGAAGAATCGATCCCGGTTCCGGGTGATCCGGCGCGCCCGCCGCTGGGAGAACCGCCGGGACCGATCCCCGTCCCCCCGCGCGAACCGCCGCCGGCGCCGGACCATCTGATGGACCGTCTGATGGGTTGAGCCCTGCCCATTCGGTCTGATGGGCGTAATTCAAAGCCCATCCGGCGCATTCGGAGCGGTCCCGACTTGCCAAGAGCGTCCGGACGGGCGATGTGTCAGGGGTTGGCGCCCACCGGTCCATAGAGGGACCGGCCCGGGCGCCGCTTCTGTTCGCCGGAGTTCGGGTTTCCCATGCACAATCAGCCGCCCCGCAGCCACGTCTATCGTCAGCCCAACGTCGTCGCCACCCAGGTGACGGCCACCGTGAAATGGTTCAACCCCGAACGCGGCTACGGCTTCGTCAAGGTCGGCGACAGCGGCAAGGATGCCCTGCTGCCCGCCTCGCTCGTCGTGCCCGCCGGCCACACCACCCTGCCGGACGGCGCCACCGTCGTCGTCGACATCGTCGAGGACCGCAAGGGCCAGCAGGTCAGCGTCCTGCATTCCGTCGATCTCTCCACCGCCGCCCCGGCCCGTCCGCAGGGGCGCGAGCGTGGCTTCGGCGACCGGGGCGACCGTGGGTTCGGTGATCGTGGCGGTGACCGCGGCTTTGGCGCGCGCCGTGATGGCGGCGGACCGCGTGACCGTGGCTTCGGCGATCGCAATTTCGGGGATCGGGGTGGTGACCGGGGGGGCTTCCAGGGCCGTGGGCCGGATCGCGGCTATCAGGATCGGGGCCAGGATCGCGGTTTCCAGGATCGCGCTCCCCGCCGGCCGCAGCAGGCCAGCGGCCCGACCAGCGAGATGGGCGCCACGGTGAAGTGGTTCAACGGCGGCAAGGGCTATGGCTTCGCGCAGCCGGATGACGGCGGGCGCGACGTCTTTATTCCGGCCCGTGCGCTGGAAAGCGCCGGTTTGCGCGGGCTGGATGACGGGCAGCGCGTGCGCATGACCGTCCGCCAGACCGAAAAGGGCATGGAAGCGGTCAGCCTCAAGGTCGAGTGACCGCTTCAACCCTCCCGTCAGCTGTCCGACGGGACCGATGACTGTCCCAGATGCTCCGCCGCTTCCCGCTGGTTGCGGGCGGCGGCGTCATTGGGAACCGCCAGCCCGGCGTCCGGGCTGTTGACGCGGGGGCCGCCGGCATTGCGGCGGTCCTCCTCCTCGATCTCGCGCGTAGCCTGCGCCCAATGGTCGAGATGGCGGTGGTCGGGCCGCCCTTCCTCTTCCCACAGCCGATAGGCCCGTTCACGGACCCGCGGGTCGTTCGGCCCCAGTGTGTGTTCCATGATGCTCGGTTCCCGATGTTGAGGGCGGCCGGTCAGGTCAGGTCCGGTCCGGCTGGGAGGGCGAGGAAATCCGTTCCAGCGCGTCCTGGACTGCGCGGTCGTTCTTGGCGTCGGTGGCAAGATCGCCCAGCGAGACGATGCCGGTCAGCCGGTCGTTGCGGTCCACCACCGGCACCCGCCGGATCTGCTGGCCGGCCATCAGCTCGGTCACGCTGCCGACCGGATCGTCCTCGTAGCAGTAGCGGGGATTGGCGGTCATCACCTCCGACACCCTGGTGCGGTCCGGCTGCTTTCCGGCGGAGATCGCCCGGATGGTGATGTCGCGGTCGGTCACCACGCCGACCAGATCCCGGCCGTCGCAGACGGGCAGGATGCCGACGTTCAACTGGTCCATCAATTGCGCGGCCCGGCGGATGCTGTCGTCGGGCCGTACCGTCTGCACGTCGCGGGTCATGATCTCGCGGATTTTCATGCGGGGGCTTCCTGGAGCAGTGGCGGTGGGCGCAGTGGCAGGGACAAGGTGGAGGTGGGGCGCGGTACTCCCGTCCCGTCCTCAACAGATGCGCCGGTCCGCCGTCCCGCTCAACCTATCCAGTAGAGTGGATCCACCCCGAAGAGCAGGGGGTGCAGCATCAGCATGCCCCCATAGGCGGCAAGCCCGCCGGCCAGCCGTGCCGGCCCCATCTCCGCCAGCCCGCTGAGCGCTCCGCGCCAACCTTGCGGTCCGGTCAGCGGCAGCAGCGCCGTCTCCGCCCGGAAGGCGCGGCCGGCGGAGGTACGGCGCAGCACGACCTCGTTCTTCACCAGCGCGAACAGGGTGATCGCCGCCATGGTGCCGAACAGCAGCACCCGGCGCCCGTCGCCGGTGGCGTTCAGATGGGCGAGCGCCCACAGCAGCAGTGCCAGACTGCCGGGTGCGCGGGTCAGGCGGTAGATGCCGCGCGGCGGATTCGGCGCGCCCTGGCTGCCGAAACGCGTGGTGACGCGGGCAACCAGCAGCAGGAAAACGATCGGCATCACCGCCGCCACCAGCGGGGCCGCCCAGTCGAAGGGGGTGAACAGCACTTCCCCGCCGTCGGCGGCGCGGTAGGCCAGCACGAACAGGGTCAGCGTCACCAGCGAACCGACGGAATGGAGCGTCGCGAAGCCGCTGCGGCCGAGCCGGGCGATCAGGACGGGCCGCACCCCCGGCCAGGACGGCAGGGCATGGCTGAGGAACAGCAGGGCGGCGGCGAAGGCGAGGGATGGGGTCATGATGGAGACACTAAACCGTGGACGAACGACCCTTTCCTTGATTGGGGTCAAGAAGTGCGGGAATGGGGGAACGTCCGCAAGGTCCGCACGGTTCACAAGGGAAGGCCAGTCCAGCTCCCCAACCGTCGCGGACCCCATGACCGAGTGGATCATCCAGATCGTGCAGCAGTTCGGCTATCTCGGCATCTTCCTGATGCTGATCCTGGCCCGCGTGCTGCCGCCGGTGCCGGCGGAGACGGTGATACCGCTGGCCGGGATGGGGGCCGCGACGGGGGAGTTCAACCTGCTGCTGGTGGCGCTGGCCGCCGGGGCGGGGTCCGCCGTTGGGGAGCTGGTCTGGTACCTGCCGGCCCACTGGATGGGGCGCGAGCGGTTCGAGGCCTTCCTGCGCCGTCACGGCCACTGGCTGACGGTGAAGCCGGAGCAGGTCCACCGCGCCACCGAATGGTTCGCCCGGCGCGGCGGTGTCGCCGTTCTGTTGTGCCAGCCTTTGCCGGGGTTGCGCACGCTGATTTCCGTTCCCGCCGGGGCCTGCGGGCTGCCGATGGGGGTATTCCTGCTCTATGCCACCGCGGGGGCGGCGCTGTGGTCGCTGGTGCTGGCCGGTACCGGCTATCTGGTGCGGGTCGGCTTCCCCTGGATCGCCGACTGGATGGTGCCGGGGGCGCTGGTGCTGTTCATCGTCCTGCTGGCCGCCTATGTGCTGCGGCTGGTCCGCCACCGCCGCGCAAACCGCAGGGACGGGCGTCGGGCGGCGCAGGGTGGTGTTTCGCGCAGTGGTGGCTGAGCATCTGCGGAACCTTCGCCCCGGCTGGCGCGTTGGAGGCGCGAGACGTCCCAGAAGGACATGGCCGTAGGAACAGGGCCGAAGGGACATGGTTTCGGCCAGACCCCGGTTTCCGGCGTGAAGTCCGACCCGAAAGGAACCGACCAGATGACCCGCAAATCCGCAATGACGATCCGGTGGCGAGCCGCCGCCGTTCTGTCGGCGGCGCTCGGCATGGCCGCCTGCGCCACCGACGTGCCGCCGCCCACCGCCCAGCTCGGCGCCGCATCCCAGGCGGTGCAGGAGGCCGAGCGCGCCAACGCCCTGCAATATGCCCCGGTGGCGTTGCAGAGCGCCCGTGACAAGCTGGCCGCCGCCGACAAGGCCATGCGCGCCGACGAGCGCACCCGCGCCCGCCGCCTCGCCGAGGAGGCCCGCGTCGATGCCGAGCTGGCGACGGTGACCTCGCAGCGCGCGGTGACCCAGCAGGCCGCCAGTGCAGTGGCCAAGTCCGCGGTGCCCAACACCCCGCGGTCCGCCGCCGCGCCGAACGTGGCGCCGGTCTACAGCGGTTCGACCCTCGGCGGCACGCCGCCGGCCGGCGGGTCCAGCGATGGCGATTCCAACCTGAGCGGTTCGAGCTATGCCGCTCCGCCCGCCGTTCCGTCGGCGCCGGCCGGCTCTCTCGGCACGATCAACGGGACCAGCGGCGGCAACAGCTGGGGCTACAGCTATCCGGAGGTGCGTCAATGACCGCGTTCGCTCCCCGCACCATCCCCGTTCTCTCGGGCCTCGTTCTTGCCGGCCTCGGTCTCGGGCTGGCCGGTTGCGCCACCCAGCCGACCGACAGCGCCGCCCTGACCCAGGCGCGCCAGGATTACAGCCTCGCCGCCGCCAACCCGCAGGTCGCCGGCAACGCTCCGCTGCAGCTGCGCGACGCCGAGACGGCCTTGCGCCGCGCCGAGGCGATGCGCGACCAGGGCGCCGATGCCGCCGAGGTGGACCATCAGGCCTACATCGTCAGCCGCCGGGTGCAGATCGCCCAGGAGGCGGCCGGGGTGAAGGGCGCCCAGACCGTGGTCGCCAACGCCGACACCTACCGCCTCCAGGCCCGCAATACCGAGCTGGAGCAGCAGTTGCGCGACCTCCAGGCGCAGCGGACCGAGCGCGGTCTGGTCATGACGCTGGGCGACATCCTGTTCGCCACCGGCCGGGCGGAACTGACCCCCGGCGCCTATGAGCGCCTCGACCGGCTCGCGCAGTTCCTGCAATCCCAGCCTAGCCGCACCATCCGGATCGAGGGCCACACCGACAGCACCGGCAGCGACACCACCAACCTGCGCCTGTCGGAAGCCCGCGCCAACTCCGTCCGCGACGCCCTGACCATGCGTGGCGTCTCGCCGTCCCGCATCGTCACCCAGGGCATGGGCGAGGCGCAGCCGGTGGCGAGCAACAGCAACGACGCCGGCCGCCAGCAGAACCGTCGCGTCGAGATCGTCATCTCCGACGACGGCCGGGTCGCGGAGACGCGGTAAGTCCTCGCGGAGGAAGCCAATCTTCCCCGGCGTAAACATCCCCTCTCCCCCCCGGGGAGAGGGTTAGGGTGAGGGGGATGCGCGGCGGGATTTCGACAAGAATTCAGCATGTGCGGGGGGGGGGGCCCCCCCCCCCCCCCCCCCCCCCGCGGGGGGGGGGGGGGGGGGTTGGGGGGGGGGGGGGGGGGGGCGGGAAAAAGAGACGTATGTGCACAACCAAAAA
>NZ_JALJXJ010000002.1 GCF_024170005.1 Azospirillum lipoferum | reverse complement strand
CACGCTGCGGCCGGCGCTCCGTCGCCTGCGTTTGCTGGTGCCGGTATGGCTGGGCACGCTGCGGCCGGCGCTCCGTCGCCTGCGTTTGCTGGTGCGGGCATGGCCGGGTACGCTGCGGCCGGTGCTCCGGCTCCCGCGTTTGCTGGTGCGGGCATGGCCGGGTATGCTGCGGCCGGCGCTCCGACCGGGACGTCGTCCAGCCCTGCAGCCAGCTCGGCAGGGGCAGCCACTCCGGCGGCGACCGACGGCGACAAGACGATCGAGTCGTGATGTCGAAGGGGGCCGGCGTCCTTGCGACGGCCGGCCCCCGCATCACCCTGGTTCCGCTCAGTTGGCTGTTGCCGGCGGCAGCGGGACGATGGATGCTGACGTCCCATTCCGAACCGGCCGCAGCCGAGAGTCCAGACCGCACCCATGCCAGTCAACGCATCGTTCGACACAAGCCCTCCGACATCGCCGGCTCCGCTCGGTATCCGGCTGGGCGATACCGTCCACCATGCAGCCAAGCGCTTTTTCCTGGGCACCCATCGTACGGCGACGCCGGAAGAGACGCTGGAACGCATCTCCCCCCATTTCGCACGCTGCGGAATCACCCGGTTGGCCGACGTCACCGGGCTCGACCGGTTGGGCATCCACACGGTGCTGGGGCACCGGCCGAACAGCCCCACCTTGTCGGGCAGTGCCGGCAAGGGATTCAGCCTTGCCGCCGCCACCGTGTCGGCCGCGATGGAGGCGATCGAGTTCCACCACGCCGAGACGATGCAGCTTCCCTATCTGGAGGCGAGCTGGAACGAATTGCCGGCGGATGGACGCATCCCGATCGACCGCATTCCCGGCACCAAGGGCGGAGCCTTCCGGCCCGACAATCCGGAATTCTGGACCTGGGGCTGGGATTTGATGAATGCCCGCCCGGTCGCTGCGCCATGGACGTCCGTCGGCCTTTACAGCAACCCGGTTGCCCGGCCCGGCCTGCGCAGTTTCTACGCGATGGGAACCAATGGCCTGGCCAGCGGCAACCACATCCTGGAGGCGGTCGCGGCCGGCCTCTATGAGGTGATCGAGCGCGACTCGGTGGCGTGCTGGCGCTATGCCGGCGAAGCGTTGCGCATTCCGATGCCGCGGGTGGACCTGTCGACCGTCGATGCGCCGTCCGTTCGCGATCTGCTGCGCCGCTTCGATGAAGCGGGGATTGCTCCGTTGCTGTTCGACGTCACCACCGACATGGGGGTGCCGAGCTACATGGCGATGGTCTATGACCGGGATGTCCGCAAGACGGGCATGCATCGCGGCTACGGCAGCCATCTGGAACCCGCGGTTGCGATGTGCCGTGCCCTGACCGAGGCGGTGCAGTCGCGTCTGGTGCTGATCGCGGGATCGCGGGACGACTTCTTCCGCCGCGACCTGATCCGCAACCAGAACGCCGATGGCACGGCCGAAATCGCGGCGCTGGAAAGTACGCCGTGCAACGTCGACGGTCGGCGTCATGCGAACCATGCGACGCCGACCTTCGAGGGCGACATCGCGCTGCTGTTGGGGGTGCTGCGCCGGTCCGGCATTGAACAGGCCCTGGTCTTCGACCTGACCCAGCCGGAGATCGGCATTCCGGTCGTGCGGGTGGTGGTGCCCGGTCTGGAGGGATATCTTTTCGACTTCTACACCCCGGGCGCACGTCCTTTGGCCTTCACCAGGGCACTCCAGGCGCAGGCCGGTCCGGTGGGAGCGGTCGCATGAACATGAAGGGGCGCATGAAGATCTGCGTGTTCCTCGGCCCGACGATGCCGTTGGCCGACGCCCGGGCGCTGCTGCCCGACGCGATCTACCTGCCGCCGGCGGCGCAGGCGGATGTTCTCAGCGCGATGACCATTCATCGGCCGGACGTGATCGCCCTGATCGATGGCGTGTTCGGCCAGTCCCTGTCGGTCTGGCACAAGGAAATCCTGTTTGCTCTGTACAAGGGAATCGCCGTCTATGGCGCGTCCAGCATGGGCGCGTTGCGGGCGGCGGAATGCCATCCCTTCGGTATGGTGCCGGTGGGCGAGGTGGCGCGGCAGTTCATCGACGGTCGGTTGACCGGAGACGATGAGGTGGCGCTCGCTCACGCCGGGCCGGAGGACGATTATTTTCCATTGTCCGAGCCGCTGGTGAACCTGCGCGCCAGCATGGCCGCCGCTCTGGCGGCAGGCGTGGTCGACGTCGCGCTGCACGACCGGGTGATCGCCGCCGCCAAACGGCTCTACTTCACCGACCGGACGCGGGACCGCATCTGGGCGGACGCCGGGCTGACCGATGCGGAAGTGGAGCGGATTGATCGCTTCCTGGCGGGCGGTGCGATCGATCAGAAACGCCGCGATGCCGAGGCGCTGCTGATCCATCTCGCCAGCCTGATCACCCCGCCGCGTCCGGCGCCTTTCACGTTCAACGCCTCGCATTCCTTCAACGTGCTGTACGAGCGCGACCGGCGCGTGGCCCATGGTGGGCATAGCGTGCCGCTTTCGGAAATCGCCAGCCATGCGGCGCTGCACCGTCCGGACTTTGCCGAGATCAACAAGGCGGCGCTCGGGCGGCTGTTGACCATGCAATTGGCGGAGGTGGTTGGTGTGACCGTCGATCAGGCGGCGGTGGATGCCGAAGTCTGGCGTTTCTGCGTCGCCCGTCAGCTTGGCAGTCCGGCGGCCTTGGCCGACTGGTGCAACCGGAATGACCTGACCGACTCGGAATTCACCGAGCTGATGCATGAGCTGGCGGTCGAGCGGGCCATGATCCGCTGGCTGATTCCCCGTCGCATGCTGGCGCGCACGACCAAGCCGGTGCTGAACGAACTGCGCCTGCGCGGTCTGTATGAGGCGACGGCGGAGGAAGCTGCACTGATCGAGCAGGTGATAGCACTGCATTTCAGCGACAACAGCCAGCAGCCCACCGAAACGATCGATGAACTGATCGCCGACCATCTTGCCAACACCAGCTGCCGCATGGACGCGCCGGCCGATGTGTGGGCCAACGAGAGCGGATTCAAGGACGTCCTCGACCTGCGCATCGACCTGATGCGGGCCAAGCAGGTGCGTGATCTGTTCCGCCGGTTGGCCGCCGAGGCGGAGGCGGCGCTTGGTGCGGCTGCCGAGGCCCAGTCCGAAGAGGAGATGCAAGCGTGACCGAGGTGACGATTCGCATGCCGACTCCACTGCGCGGCTTCGTTGGCGGGCGGGATCAGGTGGCGGTGCCGGGCACCACCGTGCGCGAGGCCCTGGTGGCGCTGACTGCCGGGCAGGAGGTGTTCCGCGACCGGCTGTTCACGGCAGAGGGGGAACTGCGCCGGTTCGTGAACGTCTATCTCGGCCGCGACGACGTGCGGCGGTTGGGCGGGCTGGAGGCGGCATTGCCGGCCGGCGCCACCCTGACCCTGATGGTCGCCCTGGCGGGCGGTTGAGGAGCTTGGCGTCATGAGCCTGAAGGACCGGCGCCTTGCCGACCTGCGTGCCCGTATTCCCGAAGTCGCGGCTGCCGATGCGCTGGCCCTGCAACGGGACGGCGCCGTGCTGGTCGATGTCCGCGAGGACGAGGAGACGGCGACCGGCAGCCCGGCCGGGGCGCTGCGCCTGCCGCGCGGTTTTCTGGAACTGCGGATCGAGGAGAAGGCGCCCGACCCGGCGCGTCCCCTCCTGCTGATGTGTGCCGGCGGCACCCGGTCGCTGTTCGCGGCGGAGGATCTGCTGCGGCTGGGCTATGCCGATGTGCGGTCGGTCGCCGGCGGTTTTTCCGCCTGGAAGGCCGCCGGTCTGCCAGTGGAAGTGCCGCCGCAGCTCGATGCTGCCCAGCGCGAGCGCTACCGCCGCCACCTGACCATGCCGGAGGTGGGGGAGGCCGGTCAGCATAAGCTTCTGCGCAGCCGCGTCGCCCTGATCGGGGCCGGTGGGCTGGGTTCGCCGATCGCGCTCTATCTCGCTGCCGCCGGGGTGGGGCGCCTGACCCTGATCGACGATGATCGGGTGGAGCGCAGCAATCTGCAGCGCCAGATCCTGCATGCCGAAAGCCGGCTGGGCCAGCGCAAGGTGGAGAGCGGCCGCGCCGTCCTGCTGGACCTCAACCCGACCATCGAGGTGGTGTCGCACGACACCCGGCTGGAGGCCGCCAACGTGCTGGACCTGCTCGCCGGGCACGACGTGGTGGTCGACGGGTCGGACAATCTGCCGACGCGCTATCTGGTCAACGACGCCTGCCTGCGGCTCGGCCTGCCGAACGTCTACGGCGCCATTTTCCGTTTCGAGGGGCAGGTGTCGGTGTTCGGCGGCGCGGCACCGGGGGTGCGCCCCTGTTACCGCTGTCTGTTCCCTGAACCGCCACCGGCCGAATATGCCCCGTCCTGTGCCGAGGCCGGCGTGCTGGGCGTGCTGCCCGGCGTGATCGGCACCATCATGGCTGCGGAGACGATCAAGCTGCTGCTCGGGCTTGGCGAACCGTTGGCCGGCCGGTTGCTCCTCTATGACGGTCTGCGCGGCGAATTCAACGAGATTGCCGTTCCGGTCGACCCGGACTGCCCATCCTGCTCAGCCGGCGCGAGGCCGGAATTGAGCGACATTGCGGCAGTGTGCGGGGGATGATCGAGAGCGGTGGCACATCCCCTCTTCCGCAATCGGACAGACCTTCGGTCGGCCGAGGGCGGAAGAGAGCGTTAAGCCGCCGTCTTCTGGACGATGACGCTCTGGACCAGCTTCTTCAGGGCGACGAAATCAACCGGTTTGGTCACCAGTTCGGTCGCGCCGATGTCCAGGGCGCGGCGGCGGTTTTCGGTGTCGCCATAGGCGGTGACCATGATGACCGGCACATGCGGAGCTTCCGCACGAAGGTGCTGCAGGAAATCGAGGCCGCTCATTCCCGGCATATTGATATCGCTAAGGACAAGAACAGCCTCCGGTTGCAGTCCGGAGCTCAAACTCTTGAGCGCTTCCTCGCCAGAGGAGGCGAAGTGAAGTGCCAGTTCGCCACGGCGCAATTCTGCGCGAAACCGCTGGCGGAACAGATCCTCGATATCCGGTTCGTCATCGACGACGAGGATTCCCAGGGTCATGTCTTTCGGCGCTCCCCTAGCGACATGGCCGTCACGGATCGTGGCAGCGTGATCGTAAACTCGGCGTGCTCGTTTTCGATGCTGGATACGTCGAAACGGCCCCTGTGTTGATGTACCACGATGTCGTAGCTAAGTGAAAGACCTAACCCGGTTCCTTCCCCGGTCGGTTTTGTGGTGAAAAACGGCGTGAAAAGCTTCTCGATCACTGCGGGAGACATGCCGATACCATTGTCGCGAATTCTTACGGAGACGTAAGATTCTCTCGTTTCGGTTGTGATCATCAGTGTCGGTTTATAGGTTGAGTCGCCGCAGATCAACTGTCGTTTGCGGACGGCGTAGAAGCTGTTGGTAAACAGATTGACCAGCACGCGCGAGATGTCCTGCGGTACCAGCTTCACCTCCCCCACCGCCGCGTCGAGTCGACGCTCCAGCGTCGCATTGAAGCTGCGGTCCTGGGCACGGAAGGCATGGTAAGACAGAGTCAGCGCCTCCTCGACCAAGCCGTTCAGATCGGTGGTCTGCCATTCGCCGCCCCCGCCACGCGAATGGGCCAGCATGCTCTTGACGATGTTGTCGGCGCGTCGGCCGTGGTCGGCGATCTTGCGCAGGTTGCCTTGCAGGCTGCCGGCCAGATCGTTGACGTCGACACGCGTGGCGTCGTCCAGATGGTCGTTCAGCGGTTCCAGCAATTCCAGCAACTCGTCCAGCAGTTCCCCCGACAATTCGGCAAAGTTATTGACGAAGTTCAGCGGGTTCTTCAATTCGTGGGCGATGCCGGCCGTGAGCTGTCCCAGCGCAGCCATCTTCTCCTGCACGATCAGCTGCCGCTGGGTTTCCCGCAGTTCCTTCAGGATGGCCTCGGCACGTTCCTTGGCTTGCCGCAACTCGTCCTCAATGCGCTTGCGGTCGGTGATGTCATGGTGCGTGATGACATAGCCGCCGTCCGCCCGCGGCGCGTTCCGGATATCGAGCGTGCGGCCGTTCGGCACCCGGCGTTCGGAGTTGTAGATCCCCTTGACCCGAAAGCGGTTGCACAGCGCCGCCACCGTTTCCTCACAGGGAACGTCGCCGTAATCGCCGCGGCTGTGGTTGTAGGTCAGGATCAACCCGACGGCCGTGCCTGGAGGGAACATGCCGACCGGATAGTCCCACAGCCGGTAGAATTCGCTGTTGGCGCCTTCGACGTTCAAATCGCTATCCAGCATCAGAACGCCGTTGGGCATGGCGTCGATCGCCGCCTGCAACAGCTGTTCCTGGTGCGGCAGCTCGGCATTGGCGGCGAGGGGGCGCATCAGGGTCAGCATTTCCATTACCGCCGGCTGGCCGCCCCAGTCCACCGATTCCATCAACTGGTCGAACCATTGGATGCTGCCGTCCGCGCGGTGGCGCTTGATCCGGCGTACCTGTGACCGGATCAGCCCCTTCAGGCAGCGCGCATAGACATCCTTTTCCGTGTGCTGGTCATCCTCGGGCACCAGAGCCATGGCACTGGGCAATGCCTGGACGCTTTCGGTGGTCTCGTAACCCAACAGGCGGGCGAGGGTGGCGCTGCAATGCAGGATGGTATCGCCGCGGTGGACGAGCAGGCCCGGCATCGCAGCGACGAGCTGGTCATGATAGACGTGCCCGAGATCCAGGGCTTCCTGCACGGACTGGGGCGGCGAAACCCTGAGGTTGGTGAAATCGTCCATCTCGATCGTCCATTTGGGTCGTCCAAGCCGGTCGTCACGCGCGTTCCGCTCGTACTGGTCTCATCACGCTTGCATCGTCGCCAGCCGGCATTCGCTCCGGTGCCGTTTCAGGGGGCATCCAGCGGCAGTCGCAGGATAACGGTCGTGCCGTCACCGGGAGCACTGTCGATGTCGATCTCGCCCCCCAGCTTGCCGGTGACGAGGTTGAAGACCGCGTAGAGCCCCAACCCCATGCTGCCCGATCCACGCCGGGTGGTGGCGAAGGGCTGGAAGAGCCGTGGCTGGATGTCAGCAGGGATGCCGCGGCCGTTGTCGGACACGCACAGCTCGACCCGCTCATTGCCAAGCAGCCGGACCGACACCATGACCCGACCCCGGCGGTTCGAACCGTGATCCGGTCCCTCTTCCCGACCATCGACTCTGCCATCGGCCATTGCACCGGCGCCGACACCATCCATGGCGACCGTGGGGGAAGGCTCCGGCTCGAAGGCATGGGCGAAGGCGTTGGTCAGCAGAGCCAGCAGCACCTCGGTCAAGGCACCGGGATAGGTGTCGAGCGCCAGCCCGTCCGGGCATTCCAGCACAAGCTCGTGCCCGGCGGCGGCCGGCTGAACCTGCACCGCCAGCACGATGTCCGACAGGTAGTCGCGCAGGCCGACGCGGCTGCGCGGCGAACTGGCCTTGCCCTCCGTCACCAGCTTCAGGCTCTGAATCAGGGCGGCGGCGCGCTCGATGTTGGCAACCAGCAGGGTGGAGACCTCGCTGGCGGTGCCGACATAGTCCTGGAAATCGCTCTTGCGCAGCTGGCCGCCGTTGAAGGTCATGATGATCGCCTCCGACGCCGTCTGCAGATGGGTGGCGGCGGTCAGCGCGATGCCGACCGGGGTGTTGATCTCGTGCGCGACCGCGGCGATCATCTGGGCGATCACCGCCATCTTCTCCGCCCGGATCAGGTCGGACTGCATGCGCTCCAGGTCGGCCAATGCTTGTTCGGCCGAATCCTTGGCACGGCGCAACGCCTCCGCCTGCTCCTTGCGTTCGGTGATGTCGTAAAGCCAGACGATGAAGACCGGCTGGTTTTCATAGTTGGTGCGGTCGACGGACATTGCCATCCAAACCGTCCGCCCATCCTCGCGCACGTAATGGATCTCGTCGGAGGCCGATAAGGCGTCGGTCCCGGATGCCCGCTCCGGCCGCCGCTCCTGGACATGGCGGAACAGGGTGGGGGCGCAGCTTTGCTGAAGGGTGTCAGCAGGCACGCCGAACAGGTCGGTGCAGCGCTGGTTGCAATAAAGCAGGTCGCCGGCTTCGGTGATGATGGCGACACCGATCGGGCTGCCGTCCAGGACCCGGCGCATACGGGCGGCCTGGGCGCGTGACGCCGCCTCCGCCGTGCGGGTTTCCTGAAGCGCGTCGCGCAGGCGGCGCACGGCGCGGCAAGCCTCCAGCGTCTTGTGGATGGTGGCTTCCAGGTCGGCGAAGTCGATGGGCTTGATGATGAAGTCGAAAGCGCCGCGGTTCATTGCCGCGCGCACGTTGCCTAGATCGCCATAGGCCGACACCATGACCGCACGGATGTCGGAATTCACCTGCGGCAGATGGTCCAGCAGGGTGAGCCCATCCATGCCGGGCATGTTGATGTCGCTCAGCACCATGTCGATGTCGGGCCGGGCGCGCAACGTCGCCAGCGCTTCCTGCCCGTCATGGGCGAACAGGAACTCCAGTTCGCCGGTACGGACGGCACGGCGGAAGCGCTGCATGATCAGCGTTTGGACATCCCGTTCGTCGTCGACAACCAGTATCTTGCCCATCCCGCCTTCCTACCGCCAACCTGCAAGACAAGCAGGCCGTTCCGCCGGAACCGGGTCACACGCCGATCCGTGGGCCCCACAATAAGCGTGCATCTTCCGAACGGGAAGGGCTGTGGCGTATGGCACCCCATCGGTTGTACGCCGCCACGGGCGCAAGACTGGGCCGGACCGCAAGCGAAAATCCCCTGTTCCCTGTGGACTGTAGGTGTTGAAGGATATCACGGGATTGCGGCACGGCCACCCGATTGTAAATGATTAGTGTCTGATCAATCCTCTCGATGCCGCGCTGGCTGCTCCTCCATGTCATGGCCGAAAGCGCGATCCGCGAGCGGCAGGGTGAACCAGAAGGCCGCACCCCGGCCCGACTCGGGGGGCGGGCCGGCTGGTGCATCCTCCACCCCGATCCGGCCGCCCAGATGCTCGACGATCCGCTTGGCGATGGCCAACCCCAGGCCGGTACCTGCCGGCTTGCCGGTCAGCGCACTGCCGGACTGACGGAAGCGGTCGAACACCAGTTCGCGGTCCTTCGCCGCCACGCCGGGGCCGCTGTCGGCCACCATCACCCGCAGAGCATCGCCGTCCAGATGGGCCTTCAGCCGGGTCCGGCCGCCGGGCGGGGTGAATTTGGCGGCGTTGGACAGCAGATTGACGACGACCTGGATCACCCGGTCCACGTCGCCGCGCACCGGGGGCAGCCGATCCGGGATTTCGACGGACAGGGCAATGCCCCGCTCCCGGAACAGCGCCTCCGTTGCGGCGACCGCCTCGGCCAGAGCCCGTCCGGCGTCGATGGTCTCGATGCGCCAGTCCAACGCGCCGGCCTCGATCTTCGCCATGTCCAGCACCTGGTTGATCAGGCGGGTCAGCCGCTCGCTTTCCTTGATGATGACGGCCAGGAACTCCTGCCGCTGCTCGGACTCCAGATCGGGGTCGTCGTAGAGGATCTCGCTCAGCGCCCGGATCGAGGTCAGCGGTGTGCGCAGCTCATGCGTGACGGTGGACAGGAAATCGTCCTTCAGCCGGTCCAGTTCGGTCAGCCGTTCGTTGGCGGTGCGCAGGGCGTCGGTGGCGCGCTCCAACTCCGCCGTCTTGCGCTCCAACTCGCGGCTATGGGCGATGACGTCGCTGGTCTCGTCCAGCATGCGCAGAAGTTCCGCCGCCTCCACCGCACCCGTCGAGACGGAGGAGGCGAGGGCGACGCGGGCGGACGCTCCGCCGATGGCGCCGGCCAGCAGCCGTTCGGCCAGCCGCAGCCGCTCCGGCCCTGCCGGTTCGTCCGGATCAGCACCGGCGAAGGCCCGCTCGGCCCGCTGGGGGCCGAGGAAGCGGGCGACCATGCGGGTAAGGTCGCCGACACTGGCGGCGCTGCGCCAATCCGGCGGTGTCCCCCGCGGTGGTGCGGTGGCGTCCGGCGCCGAGTGGAAGACATCGACGAAGGCGGCGGCCTGCGCCCGCTCCGCCGCCCCTTGCCGGTCGAACAGTGACAGGCCGACATAGGCGCCGATGTTGGCAAGCGCTGTCCAGAACAGCGCATGGGCCAGCGTGTCCCAGCTCTCCAGCCCGAACAGCGCATAGGGCCGCAATGCAGCGATCCCCCACGGTCCGTCGGCGATGAAGCTGGCCGGCAGCCAGCCCGACCGTGCGAAGCTGGGCAGCAGCAGGGTGTAGGCCCAAATCAGCGTTCCTGCCGCCACCCCGCCGATGGCGCCGCGGCGGGTGCCCCTGCGCCAGTAGAGGCCGCCGATCAGCGCCGGCGCGAACTGCGCCACCGCTGCGAAGGAGATCAGGCCGATCGACACCAGGGCGTAGGCCGACCCCGCCAGCCGGAAATAGCCGTAGCCGAACAGCAGGATCGCCACGATGGCGACACGCCGCACCGCCAGCAGCAACGGCGCCAGATCGGCAGAGCGCGCCAGCGCCTGCGGCCGGGTACGCAGCAGAATCGGCACCACGAGATCGTTGCACAGCATGGTGGACAGTGCCACCGACTCGACCACGATCATCCCCGCCGCCGCCGACAACCCGCCCAGGAAGGCCAGCAGGGCCAGCCATCCGGCTCCACCGTTCAAGGGCAGGGCGACCATGAACAGGTCGGGATCCAGCTCCCCGCCGAAAGTCAGTAGCCCCGACAGCGCCACCGGCAGCACGAACAGGTTGATCAGCAGGAGATAGAGCGGGAACAGCCAGACCGCGCGGTCCAGATGGCGTTCCTCGACCGACTCGATCACCATCACTTGGAACTGGCGCGGCAGGCACAGCATCGCCGCGGCTGACAGGATGGTGGTCGCGACCCAGGCCCCCCATGGCCCGCCGCCCGATCCCGCGGTGCCGAGTGCCGGCTCGCTCCCCATCAGGCGGATGAGATCGGGGCGGTTGGCGGCCGTGGCGAACAGGCTGTCGAGCCCGCCATGCAGACCCCAGACCACGAAGATGCCGACCGCCAGGAAAGCGACCAGCTTTACCAGCGATTCCAGCGCGATGGCGGCGACCATGCCCGGATGATGCTCCGCCGCGTCGATCTGGCGGGCGCCGAAGACGATGGCGAACAGCGCCATCACCGCGGCGATCAGGAAACCCTGATCAAGGAAGGGGGCGAGAAACGCGCCTGTGGTCGTGCCCAGCCCACCGCCGGTCAGTGCGGTGAAGCTGACGGCGACCGCCTTGAGCTGGAGGGCGATGTAAGGCGTTACGCCGACTGTGGCGGTCAGCGCCACCAGCCCGCCCAGCAACGGGCTGTGGCCATAGCGGCTGGCGAGGAAGTCGGCGATGGAGGTGATGCGCTGCGCCTTGGCGATCCGCAGAATCTTGCGCAGCACCAGCGGCGCCAGCAGCATCAGCAGGGTGGGGCCGAGATAGACCGGCAGGAAGCCGATGCCCAGCGTCGCCGCCCGTCCGACCGATCCGTAGAAGGTCCAGGTCGTGCAATAGACCCCCAGCGACAGGGCGAAGACGGTGGGGGAGGCGATGACGCTGCGCTCCGCCGCTTCTCGCCGGTCCGCCCAATGGGCAATGGCGAACAGGGCGGTGAGGTAGAGTAGGGCGGCGATCAGGACGGTGGCCCAATCCAGTCTGGCCTCCATCCCGTCCTCCTAGCGCGCGCGGCCGGCGAGCGCCGCCAGCGCGATCACCGCCGCCCACAGGCCGAACACCCAGCCATAGAGCGCCGGCATTCCCAGGATCGTTCCCTCCACCCCGAACAGGCCGAGCAGCGGCGGATTGAACAGGGCGGCGGCCAGCAGGAACAGGCCGATCATCCGGTCACGGTACCGGCGGGGTTCCGGCGTGTGATCCGGCCCGCTCAAAAGGCGCGTTCCCGGGCGGCGAGTTCGACCAGGATGTTGGCGCCGCGGATGGCGTCGTCCAGCGTCCGCACGTCGCGCTCGCGCAGCATCTCGATCATCCGCAGGAAGACTGCGGCGGTGACCAGACTGTCGCCCAGCGCGGTGTGGCGGTCGACCACCTCGATGCCCAGCCGTTCGGCGATGCCGTCCAGCGTATGATCGCCGTCATTGCCCAGCAGCATGCGCGACAGGAGCATGGTGTCCAGAACCGGACAGTCGAACGCCACCCCCGCCGCCCGTTCCTTCATTTTCAGGAATTTCAGGTCGAAGGCGGCGTTGTGTGCCACAAGCACCGCGCCGGAGACGAAGCTGCGGAACTGCGGCAGCACGGTGTCGATGGTCGGCCTGCCCGCCACCATGCCGTCGGTGATGCCGTGGAAGGGGACCGATTCCGGCGGGATCGGCCTGCGGGGATCGACCAGCGTGTTGAAGGTCTCCCCGGTCAGGATGCGCCCACCCACCACACGGACCGCGGCGATCTGGATGATCTCGTCACCGGTGCTGGGCGACAGGCCGGTGGTCTCGGTGTCGAACACCACGTAATGTAGCCGATCCAGCGGCGTGCGGCCCAGCTCGCTGGTCGCCAGCGGCTGGTGCAGCAGCCCGAAATCGAAGAATTCCGGCCGGGCGCCGGCCTTCGGCCGCGGCTGGGCGGTGCGCGGAGACTGCGCCGGCGGCAGCGGCACGCGCAGCCGGGCGCGACCGGTACCAGTGTCGGTGGGCAGCGGCTCGCTCCAGGCGGTGCTGCGGTGGTGCTGCAACACGTCGCCGGCGCTGAGGCCGCCCAGCCCGTCGGGCAGGGTCTGGTCCAGCCAGCCGTCCAGCGTGGCGCTTGGCACCGCAGACCCTTGCCAGACGAGGTCGAGATAGACCCAGCGGTCGCCGTCCTGCGGCCCGGCTGCCTCAAGGTCGAAGGCGGTGGCGCCGGTCAGCGCCTGCACGCGCCGGATCAGATAGGCGAACAGCAGGACGAGGCTGTGGCTGTCGCCATGCACCCATTGCGGCAGGCCGGTCAGCGTCACCGTGGTGGCGGACTCCGCCCCCATTCGGTGGGCAACGAGGGTGATCAGGTTGTTGGAGTGGATGTCGCTCATCGGCCAGCTGCCGGTGACGACGTTGCGGTAGGCGGTGGTAACCCGCTCCAGCCGTTGCGACAGGCTGTCGCAGGAGTCCAGCATCGCGCTTTCGAAGGCCGCACGGTCGCCGGGGCCGAGGTCGGGCGCGTCGTACAGCGTCTCCACCGCCGCGCGCAGATTGGCGATGGGCGCGCGGAACCCTTCCGTCGCCTCGCGCAGCAGCGCATCGCGCTGGCCCAGCGCTGCCAGTTCGCTGGTGGCGTCGGACAGGGTCAGCACATAGCCGGTGATAATTGGGCCGGTGATACCGGGAGGCTCGTCCGAGGCCGGAGCGGGGTCTTGCAGGATGGCGCTCATCCGGCCTTCCAGCAGGATACGGCCGTCGGTGGTGGCACCGACGAACTGGGCTGTGGTGCCGTGTTCGTGGTTGATGTGCCGGCCTTCGCGTACCCGCAGAGTCAGCCGTTCCAGCGTGTGGGTCACCGGCTCCGCCACCACGAAATGCAGCAGCGAGCGGCCCAGCCCAAGCTCTCCCGTCAAATGCAGGATATCGAGGGCGGTCTGATTGTAGAGCAGGATCTGATGTTTGGTGTTGCAGACCAGAACGCCTTCATGCAGGTCGCGCAGCACGGCGGCGAGCTGCGTCTTCTGTTCTTCGGCCTTGAACGTGGACTCGGCGACGGTGCGGGCGATGTCGCGGCGGACCTGGGCCAGCTTGTCCGACAGCTCGTTCACCGCGCGCGCGATGGGCAGCAGGTCGCCATAGCGGGCCAGCGGCACCCGGCCGCCGACGGCCCCCTCCGCATTGCCGTGGGCGATCAGCCCGGCCTCGCGGCTCAGCGTCTCGGCGGCGCGCAGCAGATAGCGGTCGACCGCCAGCCACAGCCCCCACACCGCGGCGGCGCAGGCCGCCGTCATCACCACGGCATAGGTCAGCAGCGGGTCTGAGGCGTCCGACCCCCGCACCGCCACCGCCAGCCCGACCGCCAGCACCACCAGACCAAGACCGGCGGCCCGGAAGGCCAGCGGGATCATGCGGCGGGGCAAGGGGCGGGGCAGGGATGCGGGCGACGGCGCGCCGCCGGTCTTCCGCTCCGGCCGCAGCCCGTCCAGCGCCGGGGCGGTCATGGTGCCGGTTCCATGCTGCCGGCCGCAGGCAGACCCAGATGGCGGCGGACGGTGGTCAGCAGGTCGCGGGTGGAGAAGGGCTTCGTGATGTAGTCGGTGGCGCCCAGCGCCAGTCCCTTCTGCCGTTCGACATCACGGCTGCGTGCCGTCAGCATGATGATCGGCAGGGTCTTCCAGGCCGGGTTGGTCCGCAGGGTCTGGCAGACGTCGAAGCCGTCGCGTTTCGGCATCATGGCGTCGAGCAGGATCAGGTCGGGCGTGAAGTTCTCCACCGAGCGCAGCGCCTCGTCCCCGTCGCGGGCGATACGCACGTCGAACCCGGCGCGCTGCATGAGGACCTGGAGCGACAGGACGATGCTGGGTTCGTCGTCGACAACCAGGATGGTCGGCTTCATGGCGGGGCGTCCTCCGGTACGCCGGTCTTTTGCCGGCTTCCCAATTTGCGGCCGGGGCAATGCATTGGTGCCCTGGAATGTCCATGGTACGAGCAAAGAGAAGCGGGGATCAAGCGGCACTCCTGGCTCCCCCGACCAAAGAACGGGGGTGGAGGCCGAAAGAAAAAGCCCGGCCGCGACCAAATGTCGCCGCCGGGCTTTCGTTCGGATGACACGGTGTCGCAGGGGCGGGGACCGGTTGGCCGCCGCCGCCAGCCCCACCGGGGATCAGCGTGTGGTCACGACGACCGGGTTGAGTCCCATCTTCGATTTCAACTGCTCCGCCTCGCGCTTGGCGGCGGCTGGATCGGGGTAACCGCCGACGCGCACCGCGCGCCAGGAGCGGTTGGAGCTGTCGGTCCAGTCCACCGTATAGGCCTGAAACCCGTTGCCCTGAAGCCGCTGAACCAGCGAATCGGCGTTCGCCGTGACCGAGAAGCTGCCGACCTGCACCGTGTAGCGCCCAGCCGGCGGAGGAGCGGACGGGGTGGCTACCTTGGCGGTCGGCTTCGCCTCGCCATTGGAGGACGCAGAAGGAGGGGCAGCGGACGGAGCGGCCGGCGTCGGGGCTGCCGGGCGCTTTGCCGTCTCCTTGGGCGGCGCCAGCATCGCCTGCAACGAGCCGGTTTCCGCCGGCGTTTCCGGTTTGGCCGCTTCGGGCTTCGGTGCTTCCGGCTTCTGGACGGCGGGAGCGCTGGGTGGGCTTTCGGCGGTGGCGCGCGGCTTGGGTGTTGCGGCGGTGGCGGTGGCCGGGACGGCCGGCGGTTCCGGGACTTTCAGGACCGGCGGCGGGCTGGCAGGCAGAGCGGCAACCGGCGGCGGCGGAGCGGCGGAGGGGGCCGTCTGGACAGGCGCGGTCTGGACCGGTGGAGTTTGGGCGGCAGGCGTCTGTGTCGCGGTGGCCTGCGTCGTGGTGGCCGGGGTCGGCAGGCTTCCGGTCGTGGGCGTCGGAGTGGCCGGTGCCGGGTTGGCGGATGTCTGGTTCGATGGCGCGCGGGTGATGGCCGGGGCCGGCACCATCGGCGCCGAATTGTTGGCGGCGGTCGTCACCGGCGCCGGATCGCCAGACCCGAGATACACCACGCCGACGGCGATGCCGCCCGCCGCCACCAGGGCCAGCGCGATCTTGCCCAGCGGCAGGCGGCTGCGGCCTGCCGGCTCCTCCTCCTCATACTCCAGATCGTCGTCCTGCGGGTCGGCCCGCAGGTCTTCGTTCAAGGCGCGAAGCAGCTTGGCGATGTCCTCGTTCTCCGGCGGCGGAGTCTCGGAAGGTTTGCCGTTGGCCTTCATCTCGTCCTTGAAAGTCGGTGTGGTCAGGGTAGGAGCCTGTCGGTACGGTGGCTTGAGCGTCACGGTCGACCTGCGCTTGCCCGTCATCGCGGGCCGGCTGAATGCAGTAAAAGGGGCCTTCCGGGCGCCTGGGCCGCGGAACACGGACCGGCTGCGGAAAGCCCCTTCTCCTTATCGTATTTTGCCGCCCCTTCAAACCGCCATGCGGTCGCGCCCGGCAGTGGGGCGGCACGAAAGAAGGGACTTCAGCCCTGATGCGGCCGGGTCGGGTCGACCGGCTGGGCGGTGGTGGTCGCCGTCGGCTGAGGTGTGGTCGGCTGGGGATGGGCAGGCTGGGCCGGCGCCGGGTTGATTGCAGCCGGGGGCGCCTGGGCGGTGGTCGCGGCGGGCGGCTGGGCCTCGTCCTCGTCCTTCAGGCCGGCCTTGAAGGCTTTCACGCCCTTGGCGATGTCGCCCATCACGTTGGGCAGCTTGCCGGCGCCGAACAGGAGAAGCACGATGACCAGAACGATCAACCAGTGCCAGATGCTGAAACTGCCCATCGATCAATACCTCTGAAAAACGGTCGGAGCGGACGTCGTCGCGGTCGCCACCAATGTGAGTGCCCCTTCCGCGCCGCACAAGAGGGAGCCGTCGGGAACGCCGTGATAAAGGCGGTCCCGTCAGGCCGTCGGGCCGCTCTCCGCCGGCTCTTCCGGCAGCTGGTGGCGCATGATCAGCGGCGCCTGGAAGGCGCTGAACAGCAGGGTCAGCGGCATGATGCCGAAAACCTTGAAGTTGACCCACATGTCGGTGGCGAAGTTCCGCCACACCACCTCGTTCAGCACTGCCAGCAGCAGGAAGAACCACGCCCAGCGGATGCCCAGCGTGCGCCAGCCGTCCTCCGACAGGTTGAGCACCGTGCCCAGCAGGCGCTTCATCACGTTGCGGTGCGTCGCATGGGCGACGAACAGGACGATGGCGAACAGCAGGTTGACCAGAGTCGGTTTGATCTTGATGAACAGGTCGTCCTGAAGCCACAGCGTCAGGCCGCCGAACAGCAGCACGAAGCCGGCACCGACCACGGGCATGATCGGAATGCGCCGTTCCAGCCGCCAGGACACCACGAGCGCGATGGTGATGGCGACCATGAAGACCGCGGTGCCGGTCATGATGCCGGCCTGGGAATTGGCCACGAAGAAGGCGGCGAGCGGGCCGGCTTCGATCGCCAAGCGTGCGAACTGATTCATGGTCCCTGACATAGCCCGAACCGGCCGCCCATGAAAGGGGCGAATGTTGGCGGGCGGGACATTCGGATGCACTGCCCCGTCCATCGACGGGTGATGCCTATCGGTGACAACGCACGGTTCCCGCCGCCGGAAGGCGAGCGGGGCTTTTCTCGCGCCGAGTGTTTCGCTACCTCTTTCGTCATCCGCCCTTTGGCGGAAGGCGCGAGCGGAGGAAAAGCGAATCATGGAAGCGGCCGAGGTCAAGGACCTGATCGACGAAGCCCACGAGCGGGAGCAGGCCAAGCGCAAGGCCCTTGGCGGACACCATGCCGATAATGCCGAGGACGGTGGTCACGGGGTGAAGATGTCCACCGCCATCTACATCTCCGTTCTGGCGGCGGTGCTGGCCATCGTCAGCGTCGCCGGCTCCAACGCCGGCAAGGAGCTGATGGCCAGCGCCATCGAGGCGTCGGACAGCTTCGCCTATTACCAATCCAAGACCCAGCGGCAGATCAGCCTGCGTCTTGCCGCCGACGAACTGGAGCTTCTGTCCGCCGGCATGCCGGCCGACGCCCAGGCCAAGGCTTTGCAGCGTTCCGTCGAATACCGTCAGTCGGCCGACCGGATGGAGGCCGACGAGGGCAAGAACAGTCGCAAGGACCTGCTGGCCAAGGCCAAGGCGGCGGAGGTCCGGCGAGACCATGCCGCGGCTCAGGATCCCTATTTCGACTTCGCCGAAGGCATGCTGCAGTTGGCCATCGTGCTGGCATCGGTCTTCGCCATCACCAACTGGGTCTTCATCCTGTGGGCCAGCCGCGCGCTGGCGGTGGTCGGCGTGCTGATGGCGGTGGATGGCTTCACGCTGATCCTGCCGCTGCCTTTCCTCTGATCGACTCTTGAGTCCTCCGTATGATCGGTTCAAGGGCCTCAGCCTGAACCGATCACATGCTAGAACTGGACCGACAGGCGCAGGGATCCGTAGTTGGTCAGTGACTTCTGACCTTGGAATTCCGGCGTCTGCAAGGTCTGGGCATAGGTCAGACCATAACGGCCGTAGCGCAATGTCAGTCCTGCCTGCATGCTGCCGACCAGCGGATGCTTGGCGACCGACCGGCTTTCGCGGAAGCTGTTGCCGTCCAGGAAGATGTTGCGCGCCACCGCCCGGCCCTCGGCGCTGGCATAGACGTACCAGGAAAAGCGCCCCGGCCGTTCCGAATAGGGATTGTCCTGGTAAGGGATGCTGGACGTAGGGCGCGTCACCAGTGCGCCCACCGGTGGCGGCATATTGCCGCCAAGCCGGACGGTGGCCCCTGCCGCGGCGAAGGTCAGCACGTTGCCGACGCTCCCGGCGAGATGGGGGCTGAGGTCCCATTCCAGCGGGCCGAGGCTGTTGGGCTTCTCGTCGCGCCAGACATGCTCGTAGCTCAGCACCACGCCCGGCTCGTCATGCAGCTGATAGTTCCAGCCCTCCGGATAGGTGGCGCCGCTGACGATCTTGTGGACCGTCTTCTGCGTCTGCTCCGCCAACGAGGCCGGGCCGACCATGCCGAGGTCGAGGTCGATGCGGTCGACCGCCGTCGCCGCCTCGTTCAGAACCGACACGCGGCCATAGAGCCAGCCGGCATAAGGCCGGTCCTTCGGGTTCGGGTTACGGGCGGTCAGGTCGCCCGGCGTATAGATGTTCTGGCCGAAGGCGAAGCCGTAGCGCCGCACTCCGCCCGGCTCGATCCACGGCACGAGGTTGGCGAGCCAGTCGATGTTGCCGTAGGTCGGCCGCGCGCCGGAGAAATAATAAAACTGGAAGCCGTTGGTGTAGTAGCGGTCGGTCCCGCCGCCGAACAGGTCGTTGTCGATCCAGAACCCGATGGCCGGGCCGGAGGTCGCGGGTTCATCGCCGGGGGGAGGGATGGTCTCCTGCGCCGTGGCCGCCGACGCGGTCAGCAGCAGGATTGCAAATGCTGCCGCCAAAGTGGGGCCGCTCTTCGTCACCATTCCGACACGCTCCATCCGTTTCGCGAGATAACGGACGGAGGAGAGGTGCGTTGCGCTGCAGTGCAGCTTCTTTGGGGGTAGGGGGCAGTGCGTCGACGGACGATACCCCCGTATCCTCACATCCGGGTTCGCAATCCCTCCACCGCCTCCTCCAGCGTCATGTCGATGCGCTTGATCCCGTGCAGCGCCAGGAAGCGTGCCTCGTTCTTCGACAACTCGCCCGGGATCACAGCCCAGTGGCTGTCGGCTGATCGCTTGGCGATCTGGCGGGCGAAGGTTCGCTGGATCTCGTGGTCGAAGCGGCAGCCCAGGAACAGGAAATGGCGGCCGGCGCGGCGGTCCTGGACGATCGCGGGGATCGGAGTCTGGATGTCGATCTCCGTCAGGATCTCGACATAATCGCTGTCGGAGATCAGGTAGTTGCCGGCCGGCGTCACCGCGCCCGACGGCTTGTAGAGCACGGTGTCCCAGCCGGCTGCCGCGTCGGCGGTCGTCTCGGCGCCGTCGGGGGCGTAGTAGCGCACCCATTCGCCGGTCGATTGCGGGTGCGACACCCCCTGGATCTGGCCCCAGGTCCGGTCAGCGGCAGCGCTCAACAGGCTGTCCAGCACATTGTCGTACCAGACGTCGACCAGCAGCGGTGGGGCTGGGATCGCCGCAAGCAGGGCATGCACCGGGGTCGCCGGCACGGTCTGGCGGAAAATCTCGTCGAGGATGGTCTCCAGCGTCTTGCGGTGCTTGCGCGTCTCAATGAATTGGGCGACCGCGGTCAGGTTGGACCGGATGCGACCGGGAGCGGCGACCTTGGCGTTCAGGCGCTGCACCAACTCCGCCGAATTGCGCGGGATCGGGCATCGGTCGGGTGGCAGCAGGGCGAAGGCGCCGGGGCCGAGATAGGGCACCACCTGCTGTGCCGCCAGAGCCGCGGCGATCTCGGCCAGCGCCGCAGCGGCGTCCGGCACCGTGACGGAGTCGGAATCGGTTGCAAGCGTGGTGTCGCTCATGGAAGGCCTCTCCCTTTGGTTCTCAGAGATAGATCGCGGCGCCGGCGCCGGTGTTGACGCTGGCATCCTTCAACGTTTCCACGATGAAGGCGACCTGATCCCGGGTGATCTTGCGGTGCAGCGGTAGGGCCAGCACGCGGTCGGCCGTCTTGGTGCAGACCGGGCAGGCGCCGCGGCCGGCGCCCTGCTCGCCCAGCGCCTCGATGTAATACTGCTGGGTGTGCAGCGGCTGGCCGTAGTCGCTGGCGTCGATGTCGTGGGTGTCCAGGTCCTCAATGATCGACCGCCGGCCCGACGCGCTGAAGCGGGTGCCCAGATGGACGCAATAGAGCATCGGGTTAACCACCTCCGCCCCCGGCCCGCGATAGGGCGGCTTGATCCCCTCGAAGCTCGCCATCGCTGCGTCGTAATAAGCGATGACCAGATTGCGGCGGGTCAGGATTTCCGGCAGGCGTTTCAACTGCACCAGTGCCAGCGCGGCGTTCAGGTCGCTTATCCCCGCTTGCCAGGGCAGGGTACGGGTGATGACCACGGTGTTGCGGTGCTCGGTCTCGCGCCGGCGCATGTAGCGCAGCCGGTGGGCGAGGTCGCGGTCGTCAGTGACGATCATGCCGCCTTCGCCGGCCAGCAGGATGCCTGGTTCGGAAAAGTCGAAGACCGCTGCGTCGCCGAAGGTGCCGACCATCTGGCCCTTGTAGGTGGAGCCGATGGCCTCGGTCGAATCCTCCAGCAGGATCAGGCTCTTGGCCTCGGCCAGCGCGCGCAGCTCATCCCAATGGGCGGGATGGCCGTTGACGTTGGCGGCCAGGATCGCCCTGGTCTTCGGTGTAACGAGGGTCGCTGCTTTTTCCGGGTTGATGGTGTGTTGCCAGTAATCGATGTCGACCAGCACCGGCGTGGCGCCGGACAGCGCCACCGCATGCTGGACCTGATGCCAGCCGAAGGGGCTGCACAGCACCTCGTCGCCCTCGCCGATGCCGTAGCCTTTCAGCATCAGCAGCGTGGCCATGGTGCCGCTGGACACCGCCACCGCATGGTCGCGGCCGACATAGGCGGCGAAGGCGTCCTCGAACGCCCGCACCATCCGCCCGTCGCTCAATGCCCCGGAGGACAGCAGGCGGCCGAGCATCTCGACCTCGGCACCGGAGATGTCCGGGTCGGTCAGCGGGATGTAGTCGTCAACCTCGTCTTCTTCGGCGGGGGAGGGCTGGTGCAGAATTGCGGCGGCATCGCTCATTCACTCGTCCTCGTCCCGTTGGGCGATCACGACGCCGGTGGCAAGCTCCGGCTTGTCGGTGATGAGCCAGCAGTGGTTGTTGCCGTCCACCAGATGCAGGTCGAAGCCAGCCTCTTCCCGGAAGGGATCCTCCGCCATCACCGCGGCCATGGCGCCGGTGACGGTCTTCAGGTCCGGGTTGGCCTCGCGCACGCCGCGGACCACGGCGTCGAGCCTGCCGCCCCCGGCGAACAGCCGGCCGGCCAGTGTGGCGATGCTGTCGATGCGCTCGGGCGAAAGGGCCATAGGCGTCACTCCGTTCCGCGCTTCTTGGCTTCGACGGTGATCGGCAGGCGGGTGTCCGCCGGCATTTCCGGCAGATCGAGCGTCCAGCCGTTGGCGACCTTGACCCAGCCGCCCCACAGGCCCGGATGCTCCATCTCGACGATGGGTTCCTCCAGGTCCTTCTTGGCGACGTAGATCGTGTATTGCTCGGATGCCTTGCGGATCATCACCTTCATCACGGACACTCCATCCTATTGTTCTAGTTATGTTTTTTGTTACGCCGCGATCAGCCGGGCATGCAGGGCCGGCAGTTCGGACAGGACGGCGTCCACTTCCGCCGCGGTGGTGTAGCGGCTCAGCGAGAAGCGCAGGCTGGCGGCGGCCTGCGTGCCGCTCAGTCCCATGGCGGTCAGCACATGGCTCGGTTCGTTGTCGCCGGAGGAGCAGGCCGCGCCCATCGACACGGCGATGCCGGCGCGGTCGAGCCGCATCAGAAGCTCCTCCGCATCGACCGGATGGCCCCGCCCGTCGGCGAAGCGGATGTTGCTGGTGTTGGGCAGCCGGGCGGCGCCGGCGCCATTGACCACGGCGCCCGGCCAGCGGGCGAGGATTCCCTGTTCCAGCCGATCGCGCAGGAAAGCGATCAGGTCCGCCTCGTCGAGCCATAGCGATGCCAGCGAGGCGGCAGCGCCGAAGCCGACAATGCCCGGCACATTCTCCGTACCGCCGCGCCGCCGCCGCTCCTGATGGCCGTGGATCAGCGCATGGAACGGAGCGCCCTTGCGGACATAGAGCGCACCGACGCCCTTCGGCCCGTGCATCTTGTGGGCGGACAGAGTCAGATAATCGGTGATGCCGCAATCGACAGGCACCCGACCGGCCGCCTGCACCGCGTCGCTGTGGAACAGCGCGCCATGGGCATGGGCGATGGCGGACGCTCCTTCCACCGGCATCAGCGCACCGGTCTCGTTGTTCGCCCACATCATGGAGACCAACGCCGTCGCCTCCGTCACCGTGGCGGCGAGATCGACCAGCGAGGGCAACCCGTCGCGGTTCACCGGCAGGATGGTGACGCGCCAGCCGCGCTGACGCAGGTCGTCGAACAGGGCCAGTGTCGCCGGATGCTCCACCGCCGTGGTGACGATGTGGTCACGGCGGTGGTCGGTCTCCTCGATGACGCGCAGGGCACCCAGGATGGCGGCGTGGGTCGCCTCGGTGGCGCTGCCGGTCATCACCAGATCGGCCGGCTTGGCGCCGATCAAGGCGGCGACCTGGGCCTTGGCCTCGCTGACCGCGCGGCGGGCGGCCATGCCGGCGGAATGGGGGCTGGACGGGTTGGCGAACTCGCCGAACAGGTACGGCAGCATCGCCTCGCGTACTTCCGCAGCCAGGGCGGTGGTGGCGTTGTTGTCGAGGTAGATCGTCATCACATCACCCCCCATCACATCATTCCGGGTACGCCGCGCCTCGACCCGTCGACCGGGGCGATCTCCTCCTCCAGGCAGCCGACGACGGTGCCGCCGGGAAACTCCACCAGATAGACTGGCAGGCTGCCCTCCTCGGTGCGGCCGACGCGGACGATGGTGCCGGGCGTGCCCTTGGGCGCCAGCAGCGCGCCGTCCGGCACCTGCGGGTGGCTGCCGTCGTTGAACAGGTCCTCCTGCACCGTGACCCGCAGGCCCCAGTCGTACAGCGGTTCGCGCGGCGGGATGAAACCGGGCTTGGCGGCGGCTTCGACGTCGGACATCGCGAGGCTCCTTAATCAGGTGGGGACCGGGAAACAGGTGGGGACCGGGCTTTTGGAACGGGGTTATTGGGGGTCGTTGCAGCGGGCGTCGATCACCTCAAGCTCGCGTGCGCGCATGCCGACGACGACCCGTTTTTCAAAAAAATCAACGGCATAGATGTAATACATCTGCAGATAGGTCCCGACGGAGATGACGTAGCCGACATCGCCCTCGCGGATCAGGAAGTCGCCGACCGGCCGGCCGGGATAGGTGCCGTCGTTGCGCACGTCGCGCAGGGCCTTGACTTTGAACCCCTGTTCCAGCACCGGCGGGCCGACCAGCTCGTTGGCGTCGTCGGCGCTGCGGGCACGTTCGCGGCGGTATGGTGCGGCTGTCTCTGTCATCGGGCTGCGCTCCGTCGGTTGAGGGGCCGCTAAAGGGGCGGAAGGTCGTTGGCGATTGCGAGGCCGGCGGCGCGCTGGCGGGCGATGGCGCGCACCTCCTCCTCCGGGTCGTCGAGCAGGGGGCCGAGCTGTCCGGCATCGATCCGCCCGGCGACGGCGAGGCGGACCATCCAGTCGGCGTCCGGCAGCAGCACATGTAGCTTCGACGTCGGCAGCCGCTGCGCCACCACCAGCCGCACCCGTGGGCTGTCGTCCCAGGCGAGGCTGGGCAGCCAGTCCATGGCGAGGCGGCGGGCGACCTCCACCCGCACCTCCGGGTCCTCGTCATGCATCATCGCCGGCAGCATGCCGTCGGGGATCCGCCGCACCACCCGCAGCCGCACCGAACAGTCGGGATCGCGCATCAGCGGGGCGAGGTCGGCATCCTCCAGCCGGGTGGCGACGGCGATCCGCACCTCACGGTCGGGATCGTCGCGCAGCTTCAGCAGCAGCCGGCGTGGTAGCCGCCGGGCCAGGACGGACCGCACCGTCTCGTCCGGGTCGTTCATCAGCCGGGGAAGCTGGAAGATCGGGGCGAACCGCGCGGCGTTGGCCCGGACCTCGAAATAAGGATGATCGAGATGGCCGGCGGCGAGGTCCGGGTTCCATTCGAAGAAGCGTTGGATGCGCTTGGCGTAACGGTCCTGCACGCAGGCCTTCAGCGGCAGGCAGTGGCCGGGCAGCTTGCCGCCTACGGGGAGGGTGGCAGTCTCCGGGTCGAGCCGGCGGTCATGATGGGCGCAGGCGGCGCAGTCGACCGGTTCGCCCCGCCAGTCCAGCGATTCCAGGATGTCGTCACTCATGCGCCGGCCTCCTCAAGCTCATCTTCATGCTCGCGGCGGTCGGCGACGGCGATCAGGCGGGAAGCGCCGAAACGGTCGTCGGGATCGAGGGTGCGGACCTTGGTCAACGCCTCCCGCCCGGCGTCGATCCGGCCGGTGCGCAGCAGCAGGTAGCCGATGGCGACCAGGGCGAATAGGAACAGGCGGGGAGCCGGCTCCAGCCCGCGGAAATCGGCGGTGGCCGGCGTGACGTCCCGCCAGTCGGTGTGGTTGACGCCAAGTGCCGCCATGGCGTGACCGATCATGCGCTCGCCATAGACCAGTGCCTGGCCGAGATTGGCCTTGTAGAAGTGGAATTTGTAATGTCCGAGATCGACGAGGCGATGACCGGGAGCAATCTCCGCCGCATGGGCAAGATGGGCGAGTGCCGCCGCGCTGTCGGCATAGCTGGCGGCGGCCAGATGCAGGCAGCGTTCCGCCTCGGGCGGAAGATCTCCGCCGTAATAGCGGCGGGCGAGCCAGTCCTCATCCACCTCGTCCAGCATGGCGCGGTGCTCCTGGGTTTCCCCTCTCCCGGGCTCTCAGCGGATCTTCGATCCACCTGACGCCATCAGCACAAACGAAGTTTGTGAGAGAGGCGGGAGAGGGGATCAGATCATCACGCCGGGACGCAGCAGTCGGCCGGGCAGACGGCGGCGCATTGCGGACTGTCGAAGTGGCCCTGGCATTCGGTGCACTTGGCCGGGTCGATGACGTAGGTGCCCTTCTTCAGGCTGATGGCGATGTTCGGGCACTCGGCCTCGCAGGCGCCGCAGACGGTGCATTCGGCGGACTTGATCTTGTAGGCCATGGCTCTCTCCTTCGGTGATGGGATGGCTGTGGAAGAGGGAAAAGGGGATCAGGCGCGGCGCGCGGTCAGCGCCCCGGTGCGGATCACCGCGTCCTGGCCGGCGCGGGACTGGACTACGCCCTGGCCGAGCCGCTCGGCGTAGTCCTTGAAGTAGGCGAGCGCCGACTCTTCGATGTAGTCGAAGGCGAAACGGTCGACCGGCTCGATCCCGGCATCGGCCAAGGACTTGGACGGGCAGCCGCCGATCTTGGCGACGAAGACCGCGGTGCAGTCGTTGATCGCCGCCAGGACGCCGTCCAGCGTGTCGACGTCGCCGGAGCCGCCTTCGCAATACTGGTCGACGCGGCGATGGCCGACAAACTTGGCGCCGTTCGGCCCGACCTCGTAGATCTGGAACTCCTTGGCATGGCCGAAATGTTCGTTGATGCGCTCGCCGCCCTTGGTGGCGACCGCGATCAGGATCGGATCGACGGTGAAGCCGATGCTCTCCCGGACGTCGGCCTGGGCCGCGGCCTTGGAGGCGTTGCGGCCAGCGCGCTCGGATTCGACATGCTCGCGGTAGGTGCGGCGGGCCTCGTCATCGTATTCGACGAAACCCATCGCCTCGATCTTGTCGGCGGTGAACTCCTCGCCGCGATCCTCGCCGAGCAGGCCGACGGCGTCGGCGCGGCACTGGCGGCAGTGGCGCATCAGCTTTGCCCCGCCCTCGCAGGCGTCCTGCACCACCTTCAGCTCCTGCGCGGTCGGTCCGCGCTGGCCGTTCAGGCCGAAATAGGTGCCGTGGGCGGGGTCGGAGATCAGCGGCATGATGTTGTGCAGGAAGGCGCCGCGGCTCTTCACCGCCTTGTTCACCTCCAGCAGGTGCTCGTCATTGACCCCGGGGATCATGACTGAGTTCACCTTCACCAGGATGCCGCGCGAGGTCAGCATCTCCAGCCCTAGCATCTGCTGCTCGTGCAGGATTTTGGCGGCGTCCAACCCGGTCCAGCGCTTGTGCTTGTAGAAGATCCATGGGTAGATCTGCGCGCCGACCTCCGGATCGACCATGTTGATGGTGATGGTGACGTGGTCGATGTTGTATTGCGCAATGGTGTCCACATGGTCGGGCAGAGCCAGACCGTTGGTCGACAGACACAGCTTCAGGTCCGGCGCCTTCTTCTGCAGCATTTCGAAGGTGGCGAAGGTGTTCTTGCCGGCGGCGGCCAGACTGTCGCCGGGTCCGGCGATGCCGATCACCGACAATTGCGGGATTTCCTGGGCGACCGCGAGGATCTTCTTGATCGCCTGATCGGGGGTCAGCTTTTCGGAGACCACGCCCGGCCGGCTCTCGTTCGAGCAATCGTATTTGCGGTTGCAATAGTTGCACTGGATGTTGCAGGCCGGGGCGACCGCGACATGCATGCGGGCGAAATAGTGATGCGCCTCTTCCGAATAGCAGGGATGGTTTTTCACCTTCTCCCACACCGCCGGGTCCATGTCAGCCGGACCGTCCGACGATCCGCAGGACGACGACGAACAGCCGGAGGCCGTTTCTGGTGCTGCCGGCATCACGGCTGGCGGGGCCAGTTGCCCCAGACCGAAGATGCTGTCGAGCGAAACCACGTTGCCCATCATCCACTCCTTCCCTGCCGTGCCGGACGACACCGTTGGACGAAGTGGAGAAAAGCAAGTTCGGGGCCAGAAGCGGGAATATAGGGTTTACAAGGGCTTGGTGGGGATTGTCTGCTCACGGACGCTGTCGTCATTGCGACAATGGCGGGGTGGGCGGAGGGCTTTGTCGGGGTGCCGACAAACGGTCAGGCCAACTCGCCGCGGAAGGCGACGACATGGTCCTGCCCCTCGTCCAGGGCTTCTGCCCCGAAGCCGATCAGGCCGCTGCCGACCAGCTTGGTCGCATCGCGGCGCAGCACCACTGGCGGCGATCCGCCACTGCGGATGAAGGTGCCGTTGGTCGAATGGTCGGTCAGCAAAAAGCTTTCGCGGGTGAAGTCGATCACCGCATGCTGGCGCGAGGTCTGGCGCGAGGCGATGCGCAGGCCGCTGCTGTCCTCCCGTCCGATGGTGACGCGGGGCAGCGCCCGGCTCAGCGTGATGTCCTGTCCGCGATAGGAGAGATGCAGGGTGACCATCCTGTGGCCGGCTTCCGACACCAGGGAGAAGCCCAGCGTGGTGCTGTCGATGGCGTCGTCGTCAGCGTCATCGACGGTCCGGATCTGGTGGACGCGGATCGGGACCGTCTTGCCCTTCATCGTGACATTGTTCAGGGGCTTGGCCCGACCGCGCAGATCGGGCGACAGCCCGTCGGCCAGCGCCTGCGTCGCCAGGATCTCGCCGGGCCGGGCGATCTGCTGCACCCGGGCCGCCACATTGCAGGCGTCGCCATAGAGGTCGCCGACCCCTTCGATCACCGAGCCGAAATGGATGCCGATGCGCAGCCGCAGCCCGTACTGGTCCTGGATGCCGATCATAGCACAGGCGGTGCGGACACTGTCGTCACACTGTGGGAAGGCGGCGAGTAGCCCGTCACCCAGGCTCTTGATGACTCCGCCGCGATGCTCCTCCACCAGCCGGCGCAGATGGGCCAGCACACGCTGCGTCAGCGCCGCCGCGGTGACGTTGCCGATGCGCTCGTACAGCATCGTGCTGTCGGCGATGTCGACGAACAGCAGGGCGAGTGGCTTCTCAAGCGAAGGCAAGACGGAGATCCGTTCGACCGGGGAGCACGCCATCGAACCGAAGGCCCGGCAGGGTAACACGAAACCGTGGCGGGGCGCGACGGGCAGGGACTTCCTGCTCGCCGCCTAGAGTGTGATCGCTTCAAGCGGGATTGCTTGAAGCGTAAATCGTACGAAAAACCAAAAGCTTAGAGTCTGTCTGGTGCTTCAATAAGCACCAGACAGACTCTAGAACCTCTTGATCTCGATGTTGTACTTGCGCAGTGCGTAGCTCACCTGACGCGTCGTCATTCCCAGCAGGCGGGCGGCCTTGGCCTGGACCCAGCCGGTCCGCTCCATCGCCCAGACCAGGCGGTCGCGCAACGGACCCGACTCCGGCTCATCCAACGGCAAATCCGGCCCGGCGGACACCGGTTGTGGGGCAGGGGCGGAGGGGATTGCCGGGGCGGAGGACGCCGGCAGGGGGGCGGGCAGCGGGACGATGGCCGAGGGTGGCAGCGGTTTGGAGGCGCCACAGGCCGGTGCCGGGCCGGCGGAACAGCCCGAGGCGCAGGCCGGCCATTGTGCCCCGTTCGGTGCTCCGTTTGCCGCCGCTCCGTTTGCCGGTGCCGGCACCGGCGACGGCATAGCGGCGTTGACGGCCGGCTGCGTGCGGCCCTGCGCCGGGTTGGTCACGGCTCCGCTCATCGATGGGGCCAGTCCGCCGACGGCCGCGCCCATGGTGCGGTACTGGAACAGCACCGACGAATTGCAGAGATTCATGCTGCAGGAGAGATCGGGTACACGGATGGTGCCGTTGCGGCACTGGGTCGCGGCGCGCTCGATGCAGTTCTCCAGTTCGCGCACGTTGCCGGGCCAGGTGCAACGGTTCAACACCTCCAGCGCTTCCGCGGCGATATCGAGATTGAGGCCGTTGTCGCGGCCGAACTTGGCGACGAAATGCCTCGCCAGCGTGGCGATGTCACCGCGCCGCTCGCGCAGCGGTGGCAGGTGGATCGTCACCACGTTGATGCGGAAATACAGATCGGCGCGGAACTTGCCGTGGCCGACCGCCTCCTCCAGGTTCAGGTTGGTGGCGCAGATCAGCCGCACGTCGGTTTTGATCGTCTTCGACCCGCCGACCCGTTCGAACTCCTGCTCCTGCAAGACGCGCAGCAGCTTGGCCTGGAAGTTGGAGGAGATGTCCCCGATCTCGTCCAGGAACAGCGTGCCGCCCGACGCCAGCTCGAAGCGGCCCTTGTGGTCCTTCTGCGCCCCGGTGAAGGATCCCTTCTCGTGGCCGAACAGCTCCGACTCCAGCAGCGCTTCGGGCAGGGCGGCGCAGTTGACGCGGATGAAGGGAGCATCCTTGCGTGGCGACAGGTTGTGGATGGCGCGCGCGATCAACTCCTTGCCGGTGCCGCTCTCGCCGCGGATCAGCACGGTCGACTTGAAGGGCGCCACCCGGTGCACCTGGGCCAGCACGTCGACCATGTTGGGGCTGGTGCAGACCACGTCGTTGACGGGGGCCACCACCGGTCGCAGCTCCTTCTGCACGCGGAAGGTCTCGCGCATCATGAAGCGCCGTTCCTCCGCCACCGTGCGGTGCAGGCGCACGGTCTGTCCGATCAGGTTGGCGACCATGGTCAGGAAACGGACGTCGGAGCCGAAATGGCCGCTGGGGCCGTCGTCGGAGATGCGGTCGATGGTCAGCACGCCGATGACGGTGCCGGCCGCCTTGATCGGCACGCCGACCAGCGAGGCCACCTGTTCGTCGAGATCGTCGCGCCCGCCGGAGCGGTTGTTGAACAACGGCTCCTCGGCCAGATTGGGCACGACGGCCGGCATGCCGGTCTTCAGGATGCGGCCGCTGATGCCTTCGCCCTGGTTGTAGTCGATCTCCTGTGCCGGCGAGTCCTTCGGCAGCCCCTGCGCGGCGACGAGCCGCAGAGCCCCGTCCTCGCCCTGGAGGTAGACCCGGCCGCGATGCATCTGCAACTGGTAGGACAGCGCCCGCAGCACCTCGCGCAGGGTCTGTTCCAGATCCAGCGACGATCCGAGGATCTTGCTGACTTCGTAGATCGTCAGCAGCTCCAGGCTGGAGGATGACGCGGACTGGGCAGCACTCGGCATGTTCGATCCCCTCGCTCGGCTGGGGACCCCGGCATGGGCTGGACGGCATGGTCCAGATATCGCAATGCCTCGGGTCCCGGCGTCAGCGCCTTGATCCGTCCCTCCCGAAAACGCGGTGGCCGTTGATCCGGCCGCACTGTTCATGCGCTGTTTTGGAGCCCGTCTTGCAGGCCGGGCGTGGTCGCGACTCCGTTCGTACGCTGCCAGCCGATGGAAAGTGTCCGTGACTGCTCGCCGAAAGGCAAGACCTTTTGCATAGATTCTATTGCGGCGCACAATGACCTTAGCCATTGGTGGAGTGGTTGGATCATGTTAGTAACTGACTGGTCAGTTATATAGAGGGGCGTGTCATGCCCTCCCGCCACCCCAATCCCGATCCTGCCCCCGATGGCGACCCGCCGCGCTGGCGTCGCCGCAAGGACGCCCGTCCGCAGGAGATCGTCGCTGCTGCCATGGAGGTCTTCGCCGAGCGCGGCTTCGCCGCCGCGCGGTTGGAGGAGGTGGCGGCCCGCGCCGGGGTCAGCAAGGGCACACTCTATCTCTACTTCCCCAGCAAGGAGGAATTGTTCAAGGCAGTGATCCGCGCAGCCATCCTGCCCAACCTTGAACAGGCTGAAGCGATGGTCGCTTCAGCCGGCGGACCATGCTTCCCGTTGCTGGAGCGACTGCTCCGCATGGTGGCGCGGCTGATCGCCACGACGCGCATGGCGGTGATCCCACGGCTGGTAATCGCCGAGGCCGGCAATTTCCCGGAGCTGGCCGCCTTCTATCACCACGAGGTGATCCGCCGCGGCTTCGGCGTGGTGTCAGCCCTGCTGTGGCGTGGAATCGGCAGCGGGGAGTTCCGGCCGATGCCGGTCGATCCCAGCGTGCGCCTGATCGTCGCACCGCTGCTGATGAGTGCGGTGTGGCGGACCTCCTTCGATGGCGTGGACGGTGAGCCGCCGCTGGACGTGCCGGCGCTGATGGAGGTCCACATCGACAATCTGCGCCGGGTGCTACTGCGCGATACAGGAGACGGGGCCGGAGCGGGGGATGGTGCGCCATGAGCGGGTTTCTCGGAAGCATCCTGGATGGGCTGGCGGCCATCGCGCTGGCGATCGGCTTGCCCATCGCAGCCGGCGGGGCGCCGCCGCTCGCCCATGGCTATATCGAGGGGGAGTATCTGCGCATCGCCGCCCCCAGCGCCGGCATGCTGGAAAGCCTGTCGGCCGTTCGTGGCGCGCAAGTGGCGGCCGGAGCGCCGCTGTTCGCCATCGACCGCGCCACTGCCAGGGCCGAGCGCGACCGGCTTGCCGCGGCACTGGCCCAGGCGAGGGCGCAGCGCGCCGACCTCGCCACCGGCAAACGGGCGCAGGAAGTGGCGGTGCTGACCGCACAGAAGGCGCGGGCCGAGGCGGCTCTGCGCTATTCCACCGCCGAGCTGGCGCGGCAGCAGGAACTGGTCGCCCGCAAGGTCTCCTCCCCCGACAAGCTCGACCAGGCGCGTGCCGCCTTCGACCGCGACCGCGGCCAACTGGCAGAGGCGGAGGCGCAACTGGCGGTCGCCGCACTGCCGGCCCGGCCCGAACAACTGCGCGCCGCCGACGAGGCGGTGACCCAGGCGGAAGCGGCGCTCGCCCAGGCAGAGCGGCGGCTGGCCGATCTGGCCCCCGTCGCCCCGGTGGCGGCTCTGGTCGAGGATACGATGTACAATCCCGGCGAATGGGTGCCGTCCGGCTCCCCCGTCGTGTCGCTTCTGCCGCCGGAACGGGTGAAGCTGGTGCTGTTCGTGCCGGAAACCGCCATGGCTGGGGTGACGCCGGGTGGCACGCTGTCGGTGCACTGCGACGGCTGTCCGTCCGGCCTGTCCGCGCGTGTGACGCGAATCGCCTCGCGGGCGGAATACACCCCGCCGGTGATCTACAGCGTCGGCAGCCGCGAAAAGCTGGTCTTCCGGGTGGAAGCCCGGATGGAGACGGGGCCGGACCGGCCGTTGAACCCGGGGTTGCCGGTGGACGTGTGGCCGATCGATGCCGGGCCGGCGGGGCCGGGGCAATGACGGCGGATAACTCTGCCGCCGATGCCAGCCCCGCTATCGACGTGCGCGGGCTGGTCAAGCGCTTCGGCAGCAAGATCGTGGTCGACGATGTGTCGATCCGGGTGGAAACCGGCGAGATCTATGGCTTTCTCGGTCCGAACGGGTCGGGGAAGACCACGACGATCCGGCTTTTGTGCGGTCTGTTGACCCCCGATGCGGGGGAGGGCACCTGCCTCGGCCTCGACATCCGGCGGCAGAGCGCGGCGATCAAACGGCAGGTCGGCTATATGACCCAGAAATTCAGCTTCTGGGAGGATCTGAGCATTGCCGAAAATCTGGACTTCGTCGCCCGCATGTACGCCCTGCCCGACCGGCGGCGGCGGGTGGTGGAGGCGCTGGACCGGCTGGGTCTGTCCAACCGCCGCACCCAGTTGGCGGGGGAATTGTCGGGCGGCTGGAAGCAGCGTCTGGCGCTGGCCGCCTGCATCCTGCATGAGCCGAAGCTTCTGCTGCTGGACGAGCCCACGGCGGGCGTCGATCCCAAGGCGCGCCGCGAATTCTGGGACGAGATCCACCGGCTGGCCGGAGAGGGACTGACGGTGCTTGTCAGCACCCATTACATGGACGAGGCGGAACGCTGCCACCGCATCGCCTACATTGCCTATGGCACACTGATGACGCATGGAACGGTCGATCAGGTGATTGGCGGATCAGGCCTGCACACCCGTCTGGTCGCGGGCGACGGCCTGCACCGCATCGCCGCGGCGCTGGACGGTCAGCCGGGGGTGGAGATGGTCGCGGTTTTCGGCAGCCGACTGCATGTCAGCGGAATCGACGCTACCGCCCTGGACCGGGTGCTTGCGCCGTGGGCGGAACAGCCGGAACTGCGGATCACCGTGACGGAACCGACGTTGGAAGACGTCTTCATCCACCTGATGAACCGCAGCACCGACAATTTCCGGTGACGGATTACTCGGTCTGGGCCGAGGTGACGCCGGTGTTCTTGTTCCACTTCAGGGTCAGCTTGGAGATCTGGCACAGGTTCAGGCCGTCCCACACAGCCGACTCACCATCGTCATAGACAACCTTCATGTCCCACTTGCAGGTCTTCTCGGCCTTGGCAAAAGCAACCTCGAAATACTCGCCGTCGTTCAGGATGTCGCGGCCGAGGATGTCTTCGTCCCAGCTGTTGTTGTTGTTCTCCGACACGTAGATGTGCTTCAGCGGGTAGCCGGTCTTGTTGACGATCGTGAAGTCCTGCTGGCCGGCGAGCGCCGCGCCATGCATCAGAAACAGCGAGGACGCGACGAGCAGGGCCTTGGCAGCAACGTTCTTCAAGATGATCTCCGTAAGGGGGAAATTGTTCGTATGGGTATTTGCGCATCACAATCGAGGGTCGTCAACTATGGAGTTACCCCGAGTGTTTTGTTGCGACCCTGAAGCATTATTTCTTTGGTTTGTAATAAAACAACCGGCGGCGGTGTTTTTCCTGACCTGGACAACGCCTGCCGCCTGCCGACTCGCCGGGTTGTCAGCGCATCAGCCGCTTCATCAGGCTGGAGGTGTCGAGCCGGTTGCCGCCCATCGCCTGTACCTCGGCATAGAACTGATCCACCAGCGCCGTTACCGGGATGGTGGAGCCGTTGCGCCGGGCTTCGTCGAGCACGATGCCCAGGTCCTTGCGCATCCAGTCGACGGCGAAGCCGAAGTCGAAGCGGCCGTCCAGCATGGTGCGGGCACGGTTGTCCATCTGCCAGGATTGTGCCGCTCCCTTGGAGAGGACGTCGACGACCTTGTGCCCATCCAGGCCGGCCTTCCGGGCGAAATTCATTCCTTCGGCCAAAGCCTGGACGAGCCCGGCGATGCAGATCTGGTTGACCATCTTGGTCAGCTGTCCAGCGCCCGACGGTCCCATATGGACGACGGACCGGCCATAGGCGGCCATCAGCGGCCGGGTCCGATCGAAGGCGCCGGCATCGCCGCCGACCATCACCGTCAGCGCGCCGCTTTCGGCCCCGGCCTGACCACCCGACACCGGGGCGTCGAGAAAGAAGACCCGGTGATCGTGCGCCACACCGTCCATTTCACGGGACACCACGGCGGAAATCGTGGAGTGGTCGACGATGACCGTGCCGGGCGCCATGGCGGTGATCGCCTCCGTCGCCACGGCCCGCACGTCGTCGTCGCCGCCGACGCAAAGGAACACGGCGTCAGCACCGGTCGCCGCTTCTTCCGGCGTAGGGGCGGTCTGGCCGCCATGGGCCCTCACCCAGGCCTCGGCCCTGGCGGCCGTACGGTTGTAGACCGTCACGGCGTGCCCGGTCCTGGCGAGGTGGCCGGCCATGGGAAAGCCCATGGTGCCGAGCCCGAGGAAGGCGACCTTTCGGGCGGTGGCCAGCGGATCGCCCTTGGTGTTCGCATCGATGGTCATGGTTCGGTTCGCTCGGAAGGAGTGTTGGTGTTTGTCGCGGAATCACTGGCGTCCAGCCTAAGGTGGACCGGCCCGGCCGGCAAACGCGGCAGGTGCGCATGGGGAATGGGTTCCCGGTTGCAAGAGGCCAATGGTCGCAAGCGCTTGGCGCGTCGTGATCTTTGTCGCGGCGCACACAATGTGGTACATGATGGAAACCGGGCCGCAAGGCCGGGCAAGATCATGACCAAGTTCTGGACCGCAGCCGGTCCCGCCGGGGCGGTCCCAATCCAGGGGAAGGAACAACGCATGTCGGGTTTCAAGGACGCGCCGCCGGATGACCGGTCTGAACTGACGCCGGAGCAGGAAAGCGCCATCCGCATCGTCGCCAACAACCTGCATCGCCTGAACGACGCCGTCGTCAAGGCGGTCGAGGCCGGTGTGACGGTCGAGCTGATGCGCACCGCCCGCTACCACAACGAGACCGGCAACTGGGGCGACCAACTCACCCCGGTGATCCGTCCCGGCAAGTGACCCTTTCCGGCCGATCCGGCCGGAAGCTTGGCGAAAAGGCCGCATCCGTCCAGCGGATGGCGGCCTTTTTTCGTATGTCGACAAAATTTCGGCGCCGACGGAAGAAAGGCTGGTCGCCGGCGGCGGCGGGCACAAACTTGTTGGGCATTCCGCCATCGATGCGAGGCCCCAGCCATGCCGTCACGCGACCCCGAACGGCGCGAAGCCGCCAGCCGTGAACAGAGCGATCGCAGCACCGTTCAGCCCGACACCGATCCCGATGTCGATATCGGGACCCGGCCGCTGACGCCGGGGGAATTGAACGCGATGTGGAGGTTGAACCGCCTGGAGCAGCCGACCTTCGACGATCTGACCCGCGGTCTGTGCCTTGGCCTGGTCTGGTGCATGGCGATGTGGACACCGATGTTCGTCAGCGCGCTCACTTGATCCCGTCTGCCGTGCCCCGGCCCGACGGTCCGGCCCTGGGTCAGCGGGCAGATGTCAGCGAGCGGATGCGCGCGGCCAGCTGGTCGGGGGTGAAGGGCTTCGCCAGGACCGATGCGGTGTCGGCGCCCATGTTGGCAAGCGATTCCGGGCTGTAGCCGGACGCCAGCAGCACGCGCAGCTGCGGCCAGTTCTCGCGGATGTGCCGGGCGAGATCGATGCCGGAAACACCGCCGGGCATCACGACGTCCGATACCACCAGATCGAAGTTCCGGTCAGTCTCCAGCAGTGTCAGCGCCGTGACGCCATCCTCGGCGGTCTCGACCGTGAAGCCTTCCTGGACCAACCCTTCCACTGTCGCCATCAGCACCAGTGGATTGTCCTCCACCACCAGGATGCGCAGCGGACGGAGATCGGTTGCCGGGGCCTGCGGAACGAGGACGGGCTCCGCCGGCTGGACGTCGCTCAGCGGCAGGTCGATGCGCACGCGGGTGCCTTCGCCGGGCCGGCTGTCGATGGTGGCGCTGCCGCCGGACTGGCGGGCGAAGCCATAGACCATCGACAGGCCAAGCCCGGTTCCCTTGCCGACGCCCTTTGTGGTGAAGAAGGGATCGAAGGCGCGGGCCATCACGTCGGCCGGCATGCCGGCGCCGGTGTCGGAAACCTCGATGCGGGCGGTACGCGGCTCCGGACCCATGGCGGCACCGAGGGGGGCAGCGCCGATAGGGCCGGCGGCGATGCGGATGAGGCCGCCGCCCGGCATGGCATCGCGGGCGTTCAGCACGAGGTTCAGCACCGCCATTTCCAACTGTACCGGGTCGACGGCGACCGCCATCGGGACCGGGGCTATGTCCCATTCCAGCGCGACGTCGGCCCGGATGGAGCGTTCCAGCAGGTCGCCCATCCCGCGCAGGCTGTCGCCCAGGTCGATCACTGTCAGGTTGACCGCATCCTGGCGCGAGAAGGACAGCAGTTGCCGTGTCAGCTTCTCCGCCCGCTCCAGCGCGGTCCGCACCCCACCCAGGAAACGCTGGCCCTCGGCCGGCAGATGGCGGGCCAGCAGATGCAGGTTGGCGAGTGCCGCGGTCAGCAGATTGTTGAAGTCATGCGCCACCCCGCCGGTCAGCTGGCCGAGCGCCTCCATCTTCTGGCTCTGGCGCAGCGCCTCCTCCAGCCTTTCGCGGTTGCGCACCTCGTCCGCCCAGCGCCGGACCGCCGCACTTTCCGAGGCGGCGCGGCTGTAGGCCAGCCAGGCGATCAGCGCCAGCGCCAGCGTCGCCGGAGCAACGAAGGCGGCGTCCAGTGCCATATTCCGCCACCAGGACCGGGTGACCTGCGTCCCGTCCAGCCCATAGACGACATAGATCGGGAAGGTGCCGACCCGCTTATAGGCGAACACGCGCTCCAGACCCTGCACATGGCTGTTGCCGGTGTGGAAAATCCCCTCGTCCGGCTGGCGGCGGATTTCGGCGCGCAGGCCGCGGTCGGCCGGCAAGGTGGGCAGCGGCGCATTCGGACGCGTCGGATCCAGGGTGGGGAAGCGCATCAGCATCGCGCCATCGTCGCGGATCAGCGCGATGGATTCCCCTTCGGTGCCGACAATCTGCCGATAGAAACTGGCGAAATAGTCGGGATTGACGATGGCGGCGATTATTCCGTCGAAACGGCCGTCGGGACCGCCGGGACTGCTGCGGCGCCGGCTGATGCCGAAGCTGGGCTTGCCGGTGCCGGGATCAGCGACCGGCCCGGCGATGAGCAGACCGGAATCCTGCTCCCGCTGTTCGCGGAAATCCGGACGGTTACCGATGTAGCTGTTGCGCGCCGGAAAGACGAGGCTGGAGTTGCGCACGTAACCGTCGGGATCGGTCAGCCCGATGGCGCCGATCTGGTCTAGCTCGCCTTCCAGGGTCTTCAGGTAGCGGTGCAGCGCTTCCGACTCTGCGATCTCGCGCCAGCTGCGTCCATGGATATGCTCGTCCACCCGGTCCAGCACCTGGGCCATGGTGTCGAACACCTTCAGCACATGCTCGTGCAGGACCAGCGCGTTCTTGCGGCTGTTGCGCTCGGCCTCGTCCTGCGCCTCCCATCGCTCGCGCCAGCCGATGCCGGCAAACAGCACGAGCGGCAGGGCGACCGACACAGCCAGCAGCAGGCGCAGAAGGCGCAAGGATCCCCTGCGGTCGGTCCGGCTGTCGAGGCTGCGAAAGGGCATTACCAACCATTGCCAAGGAAACGGATCGTGCCGGCTGCCATCGGCACGGGGCACATGGCGGCGGCACAGGGCGGACCCCACCCTGGTCACCATGGACGAAGCATTGAAGGGCGGGCAACTCTGACTTTACGGTAGGGGTGGCGCGTTCTCGGTGGTTCACGGGTCGCAGGTGCAGGCACGGGGAAAGCGCCCTTCCGTCCAGCGCCGGCGGCGGCGGACGTCCGACCCGTCATCGTCGGGGCGGGGCAGTCCGCAAAGCTCGCCGAGCCGGTCCCGCAGATCGTCGAGATGGGCGTTGGTCAGGATGGCGATGCCGGCGAAGAAGGGCTCTCGGCAACGGGTGGCGACCTTGCTGCAGAAATCGGGGGCCCAGCGCAACAGATGCCGGTCGAGGAAGCGGACGGCGTCGAGCGTGCGCCCATGGTCGAGCAGGGCGGCCAGCAGCGCCAGTTCCGCGGCGATATGGTCGTCCGCCAGCCGGTCCAGCGGCGGTCGGCGCAGTTCCGCCTCCACCCCCGTCTCCAGCCCATTACGCCAGCGCAGCAGCGAGGCGGCGGCATCGGCCCGCATCTCCTCGTCCAGCCAGGGGCCTTCGGTCGGGCAGGCGCGCAACTCGCCGCTGCGGTGGATGGCGGCGAAATCGGCGGCCAGCGGAGCGAGGCTGCGGCGGGTGATCCGCTCCGGCAGGTCGCTGACCACCTCGTCCACCAGGGCTGCGGCCTGGAGGGCGTCGTCACGGTCGAGCGCCAGCGGACCACGGCCGACCGGGGCGTTGCGCAGCGACTCCAGCAGAGCGGGAGTCGGCTCTTCGGCGTGCAGGCGGGCGAGAAGGCGCAGGCCCTGGGCGGAAGCGGCCAAATCCAGGTCGTTGGGGACGGGGGCCCTCGCGATGCCGGACCCGTCCCGAACAGGCGGTGACAAGGCAGCCTCTAGAACCGTGCTCTCCACGCTGTTCCTCCCGGCATTCGGACCGGATCGGACATGTGCCGGGGCCGGACCGCATGGGAACGCTGCACGAATGGATTTCGCGTCTTATGGATTTCTTCCAGCGTCGCATCTTCCGGGCGGATCGTTCGCCCGAACGTTTGCGCGATCTGTTGCAAGTCTCTACTACCAGCGGGACAAGCATTGGTCAACGAGGTGGATGGATGGAGGAAAGACATGGGCCGGCTGTTGCCTTGCGACACAATGTCCGGCCTTATCGCAAGCCCCCGTCCCATACAGGAGTTCCTTCCGCCATGCCGCTTCCCCTCATCGAACAGGCCGATGCCGCGCCGGAGGTCCGCGCCGTCTACGATGACATCAAGGCGACGCGCAACGTTCCCGACGTTAATAATTTCTGGAAAGCGATCGCCAACCACCCGCCAACGCTGGCGCGGACCTGGGAAAGCCTGAAGGAGGTGATGGCTCCGGGTGCGCTGGACCCTTTGGTGAAGGAGATGATCTTCGTCGCGGTCAGCGTCACCAACAACTGCCAGTATTGCATCCGCTCGCACGAGGCGGCGGTGCGCCGGCTGGGCATGACCGACGCGCAGTTCGGGGAGTTGATGGCCGTGGTGGGCATGGCGAACGAGACCAACCGCCTCGCGGTCGGCTATCAGGTTGAGCTGGACGAGCGGTTGAGGTGAGCCCGTCAGGCGGCGCGCGGCAGGGCCCGTACCGCCTGCTCCAGCCGTCGCTGCGGCAGGCCGTTGACCAAATCACTGCGAACGGTAAAGTGGGCGACGCTGCGGCCGTCGCCCAACTCCTCGCTGGCGATGCGCTCCACACGCACCTCCACGTCCCAGCCGATGTTGGCCCAGGCGGTGCGGATGCGCCGGGCCAATTCGCGGGCGCCGCGCTCGCTGAAGCTGTCGAGCCGACCGGCCGACGGGCCGGGATGGAAGCGGGGATAGAGCCGGGGCATGGCGATGTCTCCTTGTTCGGCGGCGGTGCGCCGGAGATATCCGGCGTTTCGTCGAACAAAGAAATAATCCAAATTGGATTATTCTGGCCAGGGAATGCTGATACCGGAACGGTATAGACGTCAGGGCTCCTGCAAGCCGACCACGGTGTGAAGGGTATCGATCTCTTCCAGCGGCACCGAGAATTCACGGTCCGCCGGCCGATATTCACGCAGAATCACGGCGTCTGGGCTGCGCCGCACGAACTCCTTCACAAGCACCGCCCTGTTGCGCTTGACCACCACCACCCCGGCCCCCGGTGACGGTGGCTTGTGCGGGTTGACGTGCAGAAGTTGCGCCGGGCGGAAACGCGGCATCATCGACTCGCCGACCACATACATGGCATAGGGATCGCGGGCATTCTTCAGGTAATCGGGGCGCGTAATCCAGTCGATGGGACCATCTTCCAGGAACATTTCCTGGTCCACCCCACCGCGCGCCGCTGCCCGCACCGGCATCGAGGCTGCGGTCTGTGTCTGCGGAACCGTGGCGGCACGGAGCAGTGGCGGAAGAGCCGGACGGGCAGGCCGTAGCTGGGGCGCGTGGGCCGCCGGCCCGTCGAGGCCGAGCAGGGCCGCCGGTTCGACTCCCAGCGGCCCGGCCAGCTTGACCGCCCAATCGACGGTCATCTTGCGCTGGCCGGTCTCCAGCTTGTTGATCTGGGGCTGGGAGGTGCCCGCCAACTCAGCCAGCTTTTCCTGGCTCAGCCCGGCGGCCTGCCGCAGTTCGCGCATCGTGGTCATGGACTGTTCATACCAAAGCGGCTTTGGAAAGTCCATGATTTCGGAATAAATCCAGTTGCGGGCAGAACCCGCCTTGGTCTAAACCATTGCGGTATGACGCTCGACGACTGGCTCACCCGGACCGCTACCAAGGAAGAGGCCTTTGCTGTCCTGATCGGGACGAGCCAGGCGACGGTCAACCGTTACCGCCACGGCCGCCGCGTCCCCCGTCCCGCCGTGATGGCCCGTATCGCCGCCGCCACCGGCGGGCAGGTGACGGCGAACGATTTTCATGGGTTGGGGGAAGGGTGAGGGCAGAACGCGCGCAACAAAAAAGGCCCTTTCCCGTCGGGAAAGGGCCTTTCCTGTAACGTAGCCGTTCTTACGAGAACAGGCTCGACACCGACCGCTCTTCGCTGATGCGCATGATCGCTTCGGCGAGCAGGGGGGCGATGGTCAGCTGACGGATGTTGCGTGACACGCGCACCGCCTCGGTCGCCTGGATGCTGTCGGTGGTGACCAGCTGTTCCAGCGGCGACACGGCGACGCGGGCGACCGCACCGCCGGACAGGACGCCGTGGGTACAGAAAGCGTGGACCGACTTGGCACCGGCGTCCATCAGCGCGACGGCGGCGTTGCACAGCGTGCCGCCCGAGTCGACGATGTCGTCGATCAGGATGCAGCGGCGGCCATTGGCGTCGCCGATGATGTTCATCACCTCCGACACGCCGGCGCGTTCACGCCGCTTGTCGATGATGGCCAGATCGGCATCCAGCCGCTTGGCCAGCGCGCGGGCGCGCACCACGCCACCGACGTCCGGCGACACGATGGTGATCTCGTCGATGCTCTCGAAGGACTGGCGGATGTCCTTCTCGAAGACCGGGGCGGCCATCAGGTTGTCGGTGGGGATGTCGAAGAAGCCCTGGATCTGACCGGCGTGCAGGTCCATCGTCAGCACGCGGTTGGCGCCAGCCTGGGTGATCAGGTTGGCGACCAGCTTGGCCGAGATCGGCGTGCGCGGGCCGGTCTTGCGATCCTGCCGGGCATAGCCGTAATAGGGAATGACCGCCGTGATGCGCCGGGCCGACCCGCGCCGAAGCGCATCGATCGTCACCAGCAGTTCCATCAGATTGTCGTTGGCCGGAGCCGAGGTCGACTGGACGACGAACACGTCCTCGCCGCGCACGTTCTCCAGGATCTCGACGAAAACCTCCATGTCGGAAAAACGGCGCACGCTCGCTTTTGTCAGCGGCACGCCGAGACAGGTGGAGATCGCCTCGGCCAGCGGACGGTTGCTGTTGCCGGCAAGCACCTTCATCGGGGTCGGCTCTCTTTGCAGGGAAACGGCTCAAGGCACGTTCGCCGCTTGCGCGCCGGCGCCCCTTGAAAACGGGGCGGACCATAACAAAGGGCCAGCCCCGTGTAAACGTTCCATGACGGTCGGGTCTTTCCCCATTGGGGAATGCCGCCCCCGCGCGGGCGGCATGACCAGGGGACCGGCGATGGCCCGTTCGGGCCACGTTCGGGGGCGCCTCAATTCTGCAGGACGATGGCCGAAAGGCCGCGGCCGTAGTCCGATTCCCCCCGAAGGCAGGAGCGGCGGTAGCTGAAAAAGCGGTCCTCCTCCGCCACCGTGTCGTTGGGGCAGCGCTGGATCACCGTGACGCCGGAGTCGCCCAGCCGGCGCGTGACGTAGGCGGCCAGATCGAACAGGAAATGGCCGGGCTTGCGGGCAGGAGCGAAGTAATCGCGGTTGCGCGGGTCCTCCTCCTCGAACGGGGCGGGGAATTCCGGTCCCACCTCGTAGGAGCGCTGGGCGATGCAGGGGCCGATGCAGGCGACGATCCGGTTCGGCTTGGCGCCCAGTTCGACCATGCGGGCGACGGTCGCCTCGATGACGCCGCCCTTGGCCCCCTTCCAGCCGGCATGGGCGGCGCCGATCACCCGTGCCTTGCTGTCGGCGAACAGGACCGGCGCGCAGTCGGCGGTCAGGATGCCCAGAGCGATCCCCGGCTCCCGGGTCGCCATGGCGTCGGCCTTTGGCGCCGTCTCCGGCGTCCAGGGCTCTTCGACCACCACGCAGGTCGGGCTGTGGACCTGATGGCAGGTGATGAGGTTGCCGGAGGCCACCTCCATGCGTGCGGCTGCGCGGGCGCGGTTCTCATGCACGGCCGCCGCGGAGTCGTTGGACCCCAGCCCGCAGTTCAGCGAGGCGTAGAGCCCGGTGGACACCCCGCCGGTGCGGGTGAAAAAGGCGTGTCGAATGTGGGTGATGTCGTTCAGCGCGCCGAGTGTGATCACGAACGCCGTCCTTCCCTGTTCTGTGGCCCTTCACCACCCAACAGGGCAGGGGGCCGCGATGCACGGTCCGCCGGGATTGTCTTGCTGGCGGTTATGGTGCGGTGTCTCTAACCGGGTTCCGCGCCCGCCGCTCAGAAGCCCGCCGGCGGGGCGTCGGCGAAGGCTCCGGGCGTGGCGAGCGCGACCAGTTTGAACAGCCTGCCCATTTGCGCCGGATCGATCAAGCGGTCCAGCGCGCTGCGGATGTCCTGCGCCTGGGCCGGCCTGGCCTTCGCCGTCAGGGCGGATGCCCGCTGGCGGATGCCCACCCGGCTCAGCCATTCCCCCTGTTCGACCGGGCCGAAGGACTGTGCGCCGCCCTCCCGCGCGGCGGCGGCGATGGCGGCAAAATCGACATGGGCCGTCAGGTCGGCCTCGCCCGGCGCCTCGAGCACCGGGGCGTAGGCATGGCGGCGCATCGCCTGGAGCGTGTCGCCAACCGCCGGACCGTGGGCATAGCCATAGTCGATGACCAGTGCCGCGCCGGGAGCGACCGCCAGCCGGGTGCCGATCAGCCGCGCCACCGCCTGCGAGGCGGGGGATACCTCGACGACGCTGCCGTCGGGCGCGTCGCGCAGCGCATCCGGCACCAGCCGGTTGCCGGAACTGCCGAAGGCCTCCAGCACGAAGCGGAAGCGCGGATCGTCTTCCGTACTGTCGGGCTCGACATCGACCAGGCGTTCGAACCAGCCATAATTGGTCTTCTGCACCTGACGGATCGGCAGGGCGTCGAAGAACTCGTTGGCAATCAGAATGGTCGGACCCTCCGGCACATCCTCCAGCCGGTCATGCCAGTGGACGGCATCGCCGGCGATGGGCTGGAGCGCCTGGCGCTGGCGGTCGCGCAAGGCCGAGCTGGTCTCGACCAGATGGACGGCGGCGTTGTCGCGGAACAGCGGCAACACTGCCGCCGCCCGCAGCACGTCGGCCATCAGCGTGCCGCGGCCGGGACCCAGTTCCACCAGATGGAAAGGGCCTGGGCCGCCCAGCCGCGCCCATGTGTCGACGCACCAGAGTCCGACCAGTTCGCCGAACATCTGGCTGATTTCCGGCGCGGTGGTGAAGTCGCCGCCCGTACCGAACGGATTGCGGCGCATGTAATAGCCGAAGCGTGGATGGCCCAGCGCCTCCGCCATGAAGGCGCCGACGCTCATCGGACCGTCCATCACGATGCGGCGGGCCAGCAGATGGGCCAGCGTGTCCGGGCCGGCGCTTTCGTCCGCCATGGCGTCAGGCCGGGATGGCATGGCGCCGGCCGCGCAGGACCAGCCACAGGCCCACCGCCACCATCGGCAGCGACAGCAGCTGTCCCATGGTGGCGCCGGCGAACAGGAAACCCAGCTGCGGGTCGGGCTCGCGGAAGAACTCCACGATGATGCGTGACAGGCCGTAGCCGATCAGGAACAGCCCGCCGATCGTGCCCGGCCGGTTGCGCAGCGCCGGGCTGCGGATGGCGATCGCCAGCAGGATGAACAGAACCACGCCCTCCAATGCCGCCTCGTAGAGCTGGCTGGGGTGGCGCGGCACCTGGAGCGGGTCGCGCGGGAACACCATGGCATAGGCGAAATCGGGCGCTGGCCGGCCATACAGCTCGCCATTGATGAAGTTGGCGATGCGGCCGAAGAACAGCCCGATCGGCGCACAGGCGGCGATGATGTCGCCGAAGACGAAGGGCGAGATGCCGCGGCGCCAGCAGAACAGGGCGATGGCGGTCAGCACGCCGACCATGCCGCCGTGGAAGGACATGCCGCCGTGCCAGACCTGGAAGGCATCCAGCGGATTCTCAATGTAGTAGGGCAGGTTGTAGAACAGCACATAGCCGAGCCGCCCGCCCAGGATGGTGCCGATCACCGCCCAGGTCAGGAAATCGTCGAATTCCTCCGGATTCGGCCGGCGGTCGGAGTCGAGCCGCGCCAGCCCCAGGCAGTAGCGCCAGCCCAGCACGAAGCCGGCCAGATAGGCCAGCGCGTACCAGCGGACGACCACCGGGCCGACGGAAAAGGCGACCGGATCGATGGTGGGAAAGGCCACGACGGGAAGGGTGGCGAGCATGGGAACTCCGGTCAGCGAAACGGGTCGGGCTGCGACAGGAAATCCTGCACATAACGCCGGACACCCTCCTCCAGCTCGGTGAAGGGCTGGTCGAACCCGGCGGCACGCAGGCGATCCGTCGTCGCCTGCGTGAAATATTGGTATTTGCCGCGCAGATGCTCGGGCATCTCGAAGTACTCAATCCGGGGAGGCAGCCCCAGCGCGGTGAAGGTCGCCAGCGCCAGATCCCTGAAGCTGCGCGCCTTGCCGGTGCCGACATTGAACAGGCCGCTGACCTCGGGATGGTCGTACAGCCACAGCATCACCGCGACGCAGTCGTCGACGTGGATGAAGTCGCGCAGCTGGCCGCCGTCCTCGAACCCGTCCTTGTGCGACTTGAACAGGCGAGCCGGATTGCCGGCCGTTAGCTGCGGGTGCAGCTTGGCGACCACGCTCATCATGTCGCCCTTGTGGGCTTCATTGGGGCCGTAGACGTTGAAGAACTTCAGGCCGGCCCATTGCGGCGGCACGAGGTCGCCGCTGGCGACGGCGCGGGCGATGCGGCGGTCGACCAGATGCTTGGACCAGCCATAGGCGTTCAGCGGCCGCAGCCGCGCCAGCCCATCGCAGGAGCCGTCATCGTCGAATCCGGCGGAGCCGTCGCCATAGGTCGCGGCGGAGGAGGCGTAGATCAGCCGGCAGCCGCGCCAGGAACACCAGCGCCACAGATCCAGCGTCAGCGCCACATTGTTGGCGACGATCTTGTCGACGTCCCGCTCGGTGGTGGCGGAGATGGCGCCGAGATGGAAGACGGTGTCGATCTCGGCGGCATGCTGGTCGAGGAAGGCCAGCGTCTGTTCCGGCGGCACCAGGGCCGCGACCTCGCGCTTGGCAAGGTTCTGCCACTTCTCGCCATCGCGGAAGCGGTCGACGACCCCCACGTCGGTGATGCCGCGCGCAGCCAGAGCCGCGACAAGGTTGGACCCGATGAAGCCGGCCCCGCCGGTGACCACGATCATAGCGCTGTCCGCTGTTGCTCGACGCGTTTCGTGGGGACTTATAGGCGGGTGGGGCGGTGGGGGCAAGGTGATGCCCCCTCCCTTCCACACTTGCGAGCGGGAGGGGGCGCAGTGCTGAACTCTTACCGCGCCGACCGGTTCGCCGCGCTGACCAGCGCCCGCAGCGAGGCGGTCACGATGTCCGCATCGATTCCCACGCCGAACAGGGTCTTGTCGCCAGTCTTCACCTCGACATAGGCGCAGGCCTGTGCGTCCTCGCCGGCGCCGATGGCGTGCTCGCGGTAGTCGACGACGTGCAGGTCGGTGCCGCAGCCCTGGCGCAGGGCGTCCAGGAAGGCGTCGATCGGGCCATTGCCCTTGCCCTTGGTGGTGATGATCTCGCCATTGCGGCGCATCACCACGCTCATGGCGCGGGCACCGGAGTTCGGGCCGCGCGGCTCGGTCGAATGCTCGACCAGTTCCAGCGGCTTGTCGGCGTCCAGATACTCGGCCTTGAAGGCGGCGTGGATGTCGGCGGGCGACAGCTCCTTGCCGGTTTCGTCGGCAACGCGCTGCACGACCTTGGAGAACTCGATCTGCAGGCGGCGCGGGATCTGCAGGCCGTAGTCCTTCTCCAGAACATAGGCGATGCCGCCCTTGCCGGACTGGCTGTTGATGCGGATCACCGCCTCATAGCTGCGGCCCAGATCCTGCGGGTCGATGGGCAGGTACGGGACCTCCCACTTGCCGGTGTTGGACTTGGTCAGCGCCTTCAGCCCCTTATTGATGGCGTCCTGGTGCGAGCCCGAGAAGGCGGTGAACACCAGCTCGCCGGCATAGGGATGGCGCGGATGGACCGGCAGCTGCGTGCAGTATTCGGAAATGCGGACGATCTCGTTGATGTCGTCGATGTTCAGTTCCGGATCCACACCCTGGGTGAACATGTTCAGCGCCAGCGTGACGACATCGACGTTGCCGGTGCGCTCGCCGTTGCCGAACAGGGTGCCTTCGACGCGGTCGGCTCCGGCCAGCAGGCCCATCTCCGCCGCGGCGACGCCGGTGCCGCGATCGTTGTGCGGGTGCAGCGAGATGATCGCCGATTCGCGGTTCTTCAGGGTGCGGCAGAACCACTCGATCTGGTCGGCATGCACGTTCGGCATCGACATCTCGACCGTGGCCGGCAGGTTCAGGATCACCTTGTTGGTGGGGGTGGCGCCCCAGGTCTCCATCACCGCCTCGCAGATCTCGACCGCGAAGTCCAGCTCGGTGCCGGTGAAGCTTTCCGGCGAATATTGCAGGACGATCTCGGTCTCCGGCGTCTCGGCGGCCAACTGCTTGATCAGTTTGGTGCCGGCGACGGCAATGTCGACGATGCCCTGGCGGTCCAGTCCGAACACCACGCGACGCTGCAACTCGGACGTGGAGTTGTACAGGTGGACGACGGCGCGCTTGGCGCCACGGATGCCGTCGAAGGTGCGGCGGATCAGTTCCTCACGCGACTGGGTCAGCACCTGGATGGTGACGCCGTCAGGAATCTTGCCCTGGTCGATGACCTCGCGGCAGAAGTCGAAATCGGTCTGCGACGCGGCGGGGAAGCCGACCTCGATTTCCTTGAAGCCCATGCGCAGCAGCAACTCGTACATCGCGCGCTTGCGGTCCGGCCCCATCGGTTCGATCAGCGCCTGGTTGCCGTCGCGCAGGTCGACCGAGCACCATATCGGTGCCTTATCCAGGGTGCGCGACGGCCACTGGCGGTCGGTCAGCTTCACCTGGGGGAAGGGGGCGTATTTGGACGGGGACTTCGGCAGGGTCGGGATATTGGTCGCGGTGCTCATGGCGTCGTTCGGCTCCACTGGCGGCCCCGGGCCAAGCATTCAGTGCTGGCGGGGCAGCGGATCGGAATTTGAAAGGCGGAGGGACCGGCGAGGGGTACGGCCGCGGAGCCGCCGGATGTGGCTCAGCGACCGCTGCTAAGTCGCAGTCCCGGCCCCGGCCGGGCGACGCCGATGTGGGCGCCTTCGAAAACATCGCTCATGGAACAGACACTTCGACCGATGGAAATGGTGTGCGAACGCAACGAACCCGGACGCTTAAAGCGCCGGGCCGAGAAGTCGAAGAAGGGCGTTCTGGCGGTCGGTGGTGTTCATGGGGCGCACTTTGCGCAGGCGCGGCATGGCTGTCAAGCCCGGACTGGCGAAAAACGGACTGCGGGATGCGCCAACCATCGCCATCCCGCCTGTCCTCCTCGGCCTCCCGCGTCAGCCCCAGATCAGGTGATACAGCGTCGGCAGCAGCAGAGCCGTCGCCAGCCCGTTCAGCCCCATACCCAGCCCGGCGAAAGCGCCTGCCACCTCGTTGACCTGCAAGGCGCGGGCGGTGCCGATGCCGTGCGCCGCCACCCCCATCCCGAATCCGCGGGCGCGCCAGTCCCTCACCCGGACGAGGTTCAGCACCCAGGTGCCCAGGCTGGCGGCGACGATGCCGGTGATGATGACGAACACCGCCGTCAATGACGGCAAGCCGCCGATCTGCTCCGACACGCCCATGGCGATGGGGGAGGTGACGGATTTCGGCGCCATCGACAGGATGGTCGCCTTGCTGCCGCCGAACGTCCAGACCAGCGCCACGGCACTCAGCGCCGAGGCCGCGGACCCCACCAGCAGCGCCACCAGCAGCGCCAGGGCCGAGCGGCGGACCTCCTGGAACTGGTTGTAGAGCGGAATGGCAAGCGCCACCGTCGCCGGACCCAGCAGGAAGTGGACGAACTGCGCGCCGTCGAAATAAGTGCGGTAATCGATGCCCGACAGGCTGAGCGTGCCGGCGATCAGGACGACGGCGATCAGCACCGGGTTCAGCACCGGGCGCCGGCCCAGCTTCTCGAAGATCCACAGGCCGATCTGATAGGCGACCAGGGTCAGGGTTAGCCCGGCCAGCGGGCTGGCCGACAGATAGACCCAGATCTGGTGAAGGTCGGCGCTCATGGCCGGTCCTCCCCGGTCGGCTCTTCCTCCAGCCGCGGATCGATGCGGCTCAGCAGGAAGGCCATCAGCTTCGCCGTCACCGCGATGCCGAACAGGGTGCTGCCGAACAGGGCGGCGACGATCGGCAGCGCCTCCGTCTCCAGGCGGGTGACATGCACCATCACGCCGACGCCGGCCGGCACGAACAGCAGGGAGAGGTGGCGCAGGAGCCCGCCCGCCGTGTCCTGCACCGTGTCCGGCACGCCGCCACGCAGCAGCAGACCGGCGAACAGCAGCAGCATGCCCAGCACTGGACCGGGAACCGGCAGATGCAGCAGGCGGGCGGCCAGCTCACCGGCCAGTTGGCAGAGCAGCAGGAGTGTCAGGGTTCCGAGCATCGCGGACTCCGGTAGAAGGGGCGCTGTGCGTTCCTTCTACCGCAGTTGCGAAATCGCCGGGCTGCATTCCGTGAATGCGAGCGTCGCGAATTGGCGGCTGGATGTTCAGGAGTGTGGGGTTATTGCAGCTTGCTGCGGACGTGCTGGCTGCGGCGGACGATTGATTGCGCCTCCACCGTCACTTCCTTCTTGCCGAACAGGCGCAGGAAGATGGCGTTCACGGTGGCATGGGCGCTGACCGTCAGGGTGCCTGCGGCGGCATCCTCGGCAATCGTCAAGGGGGACAGGCTCGACCCCAGGAATCCGTTGGGAAAGGCCTTGTCGAAGAAGCTGCGGATGTGTCCGTCGCGTTGTGAATCGAACATCACGCGCCCGCCGGCCAGTGCAGCGGCATCGACCGCCTGCGACAGCCGGGCTTCCACCGCATAGCTGCGCAACGCGTCGACGGTGCAGCCGGCACCCAGCGCGGTCGGAATGGCAAGGATCAGGGCAACCACCAGAAGCAGGTGTCGACCCGTCCGCCGGTCTTCGTGCCCGCCATAGGGCAGGGGACGATAGACCAAAGTCATTGCCGGCCTCCCAAGCAATTGCCTATGCGGAAAGGAGTGTTTTCATTGGATACATTACTCTTAGCATCATCCGACAAGCAGGCAAACCAGGAAATGCAGCAGAGCGACAGCAAAAATCACGGCACAAGTTGTTATGTATTTTACGCAAAGGCGGTAACCCAAATTCGTGGAGATGGCAACAAAGGGGAAACCCCTTCGTGGAGGGTAGGGCGCATGCTCTCAACTTTAAAAACGCTCATGAAACGAAGTTGAGTTGGGACAAAAATAGGCCAATCGGGCACGACTCGGATAGCGTTAAGGACTTGTTCGCCATCGGCGCCGGTAGGCTGGCCCAAGCCCCTCCCATTCCGCGCCGGAGTTGCCGTCTGTGCCGTTCTTTCCGCCCTCTTTCCGTGACCGTTCGAACGGGCGGTGGCCGATTCGATCGCTTCCGGACCATGTGCTGGCTGTCGCGGTGGTGGCGCTTCTGCTGGTCGCCCTGTCGGGTGAGGTGCGTGGCGCGCTGGTCGGCCTGATGACCGAGGTTACGGGCGTTCGGGACATTGTCCTTATGCACTGAACACGCGTGTGCCTTCTCCGTTTCCGTTCTGCCGGCTAGACTCCGGGCGCAATGACGGGGAGACGGCCCGATGAAGGGCGGCGTTTGGCGCGTGGTGATGCTGGGGCTGGCGGTGGCGGCTGCCGCGCTGGTTTTTCTGGGTGTGGAGATCACGCAACTGGCGGCGGATGACCGCACCGCCTTCACCCGTGGTCTGGCGACCTGCGGACTCGGCCTGCTGGCGGTGTGGTTCGTCTTCTCGCGCCTGTCGCGCCATTTCCGCGATCTCGACCGCCTGTCCGACCGCCTGTCGGGCACCCGCAGCGGGATCGACCTTGAACCCCTGTCCGGCGGGCGCGGCGGCGAGCTGGCGCGCTTGGCCGAGGCGGCGAGCCTGGCCCGAGGCGGCGAGCGCGGCCTGGATGATGGGCCGCTGGGTGATGGGCCATTGGGAGGCGGGCGGATGAACCGGGCCTTGCGCGCGGCTCTGGCCCTGTCCGACGATCCTCTGCTGATTCTCGACGAACAGGGGCGGGTGGAGCAGCTGAATCCCGCCGCCGCCCGTCTGTTGGCGGTGGAGGAGGGGGCCGACATCGGCAAGTCCCTGTTCCGTGACGATCTGGCCCGCGCCATGGAGCGTGCGCGCGGCGGCGGAGCCCCCGTCACCGCGGTGCTGCGCCGGACGGAGGACGGCGAGCTTTCGGTGCGGGTGGCGGACCTGGGCCTCGGCGCCGGGGTGCTGCTGTCCTTCCCCGCCCGCGGCATGGCCCACGCCGCCGGGCTCAGCGGCAAGCGCACGCTCAGCCTGCGCCCGGCCCAGCCGGCAGCTCCGCTCGGCGACGAGGAGCCGCTGGCCGCACTGCCCTTCGTGGCGCTTTGGGTGGAGACGGCGGGCAAGGAATCCGACAGCGGTCCGGTGATTGCGGTCGGCACTGTGCGGCTGGTCGGGTCGCGCATCTTCCCGACGGTGTCTCTCACCCTTCTGATCGATCCCATCGACCCGGTGCCGGCCGAGGCAACGGCCCGTCACGGCATCGGCACCGCCATGGTGGCTGGCGAACGCCCCTTCGCCGCGGTCTGGCCGGTGATCCAGGACGCGCTGCACAACTGCATCGCCGTCGGGATCGGCGTCGACTCGGCCCTTGCTGCACTGGCGCGGTCGGCAGCCCAGGCCGGCATCGCCGATCCGGGGCTGCCGCCGTCGCTCGACCTCGGCGCGCTGGCGGGAGCGCTGGACCCGGCCTTGACTGGCGCGTCGGCCGGTCGGCTGGCGGATGCCTTCGCTTTGCCCCGTCACCCGCGCAGCGGTCCGCAGGGAGAAGTGCTGTTCCAGGCCGAGCTTGCCGTGGCGTTGTTGTCCCGGCTGACGGAACGCGGAATTGTCACCCAGGGACAGGCGCGGGCGTTGGTCGCCGGTGGCGACGCGCAGACGTCGCTTGCGCATCCTCCGCCAACCTGAACCCGCTCATCGACAACCGGCTTTCCGGCCGCAGGTAATGCCGCGTCCATGGACCGGCATGATCGAAGGGTGTCAGGCAACTGCCGCCGCGCAGCACCATGCGGTTGCTGGCAAGCCGGCCGTTGACCGCCTCGTCCGGTACGGCCTCGCCGGAACCATGAGGATGGCGGTAGCCCGGATATGTGGTGAAGGCGTCGCTGGTCCATTCCCACACGTCGCCGCACATCTGCCAGGGGCCGGTGCCGTGGCAGGTGCCTGCACGGGGATGGCGGTGGCCGGTGCCCAACAGGTTGCCCATGCTGCCGCAGCCGGCGGCGACCACCTCCCACTCCGCTTCCCGCGGCAGGCGCTTGCCGGCCCAGCGGGCATAGGCGTCAGCCTCGTACCAGCTGACATGGCAGACCGGCTCGTCTGGGTCGAGGGGCTGCATGCCATAGAGGGTGAAGACCTGCCAGCGGCTGTCCGATCCGGAGCCCGAGCGTTCCCAATAGAGCGGGGCGCTCCAGCCTTCGGCGTGCGCCACCTCCCAGCCGTCGGACAGCCAAAGGGAGCGGTCGCGGTAGCCGCCGGCCTCGATGAAGGTCAGATAGTCGCCGCAGGTCACTGGACGGGCTGCCAGCCGATAGGGTTCCAGCCAGACACGGTGGCGTGGGCTTTCATGGTCGAATCCGGGCAACGGCGTCGGTCGGCCGACCTCGACGAGGCCGCCGGGCTGCTCCAGCCAGCCGTCGGGTGGGGCGCCCAGATGCGGATGGTCGGGAGGCTGCTCGTAGGCCGGCCGCAGCGGATTGCTCCACAGGGCATGCTTGATGTGCAGGAGCATCCGCTCCTGGTGCCGCCGTTCATGGGCGACGGCCATCATCAGTGCCGCTTCGACCGAGCCCCACAGCGCATCCTCTACGCCATCGATCAGGTGCAGCACGGCGGCGTTGATCTGGTCGCGGTAACGCATGATCTCGGCCGCCGACGGGCGCGACAGCATCCGGGGCGGCGGGGTGCCGCCATCGCTACGGACGTCGTTGCGGGCGGCGAACAGGTCGAGGAAGGCCGAGTCGGCGGGACGATAGCCGGGACTGAAGGGGATCAGTACGGCCACCTCGAACAGCCAGCTGGTATGGGCGAGGTGCCATTTCGCCGGTGCCCCGTCCGGAACGGTCTGCACCATCAGGTCTTCCGGCGATAGGGTGGCGACCAGTTCGGCGCTGCGGGCACGCGCCTTCTGGAAGCGGGTGGCGAGGGCCTGCCGGCGTTCGGTAAAGGATTGGGCGGCAACCGATTCGGCGGCCTTGTCGGCGCTCGGGATGGGATGTGTGTCGGGCACGGGCGGTCCCTCCGAAATCCGGATCTCTTCGGAGAGTGTCCACCCGGAGCGCCCCTTTTGGAATGCGTGCATCCGTGGTGCAGCGGTCACCGCAAATAGCGGCTGCGACCTGACGCCGCATCTGCAAAGGCACTACTGATGCATCGACCCAAAAACGAAAAGGCCGCCAGAAAGGCGGCCTTGTTCATTCGAAGCACAGCTCAGTGTCGGACAAGACTTACTTGATCTTGGCTTCCTTGAACTCGACGTGCTTGCGCGCCACCGGGTCGTACTTGCGGAACGACAGCTTCTCGGTGGTCTTCTTCGGGTTCTTCTTCTTGACGTAGAAGAAACCGGTGTCTGCCGTGCTCACCAGCTTGATGAGGACGGTGTTCTGCTTGGCCATGATCTCGATCCCGACAAAAAATCCGTGCCCCGCCGGCCCGGCGGGGCGGCGTCGTAGCGGCGGAAAATACCGTCTGACGCCGCAATGTCAAGCCCTATGGGCGGCGAAATCGGTGTCCAATGGCGATTGCCACAGGGACACCTTATCTAAATACGGTTCAGCGCTCCGCCACGGTGTTGACAACGGCGGTGGCAACCGCGCGCTGGTACAGCCCCGGTTCGGCCAGCAGCCGCATGGCAACCTTCAGGTCCAGTTCCGGCTCATGCTCCTTCCACGGGCAGGCCTCACGCAGGGCGTTCAGCGCATGCTCGTCGTCGGCCGCCTTCGACCGCCAGCTCGCCACCTGCGTCGGGCGCAGACGCCCTTCACGCAGGTCGGACAGCAGCGCCTCCGGATCGGTTTGGCCCGCCCGGCTGGTGCAGACGGTGGGCTGGACGCCCTGGCGGTGCAGGGTGTAGCCGGCCGGGGTGTAGATGCGGCTCCAGGTCAGGAACAGCTCGCCATCGTTGGGCAGGCGGTTGACCGTCTGGACGCTGCCCTTGCCGTAGCTGGAGGCGCCGACCACCACCGCGCGGCCCGAGTCCTGCAAAGCCGCCGCCACCACCTCCGCCGACGAGGCGGAGCGGCCGTCGACCAGCACCACCAGCGGCAGCCCGTCGAGCAGGTCGTCCGGATTGGCGTCGAAACGCTGGCGGCTTTCCGGGTTGCGGCCTTCGGTGGAGATGATCCGGCCGCGGCGGATGAACAGATCGGCGACCGCGACCGCCTGGTCCAGCAGCCCGCCCGGATTGCCGCGCAGATCGAGAACCATCCCCTGCAAGGTCGGACCGGCCGCCTGCCGGATCGAGGTTACCGCGGAGCGCAGGCTGGAGGCCGTCGTGGCGTTGAAGCGGTCGAGCTTGACGATGCCGACATCGCCTGACATCGAGTAGGTGACGGTGTTCGGCACCACACGTTCGCGGCGCAGCGGCAGGCGGCGAGGGGCGCCATTGTCGCGGGCGACTGTCAGCGTGACCAGCGTGCCGGTGGGGCCGCGCAGCCGCTCGCGCATATCGGCGGCGGTCATCCGCGTGGTCAGGTCGCCATCGATCGCCAGAAGCTGGTCGCCGTCGACGATGCCGACGCGCTCGGCCGGGCTGTGCGGCATCACGTCATGCACGATGACGCGACCGTTGGATGTGGTGTCCAGCGACAGGCCGACGCCGCCATACCCTTCGCGCTGGGCGCGTTCGTTGCTGGCGCGCTGGACACCGGTGTAGCGGGAATAACCGTCCAGGTCGGCGGTGACGCCGTCGAACACCACCTGATACAGCCGCTCCGGCGTCGCTTTCGCCAGGATTGGGGAATAGGCGCGGGCGCGGTCGATGATGCGGGTAGTCAGAACCGCCCAACCGGCCGCGTCGCCATCGGCAGCGGCACCGTACTCCGCCGCCAGGGCGCCCGACACGTACAGGCGTACGGTGCTGCCAGCATGCTCAACCGTCACCGACGAGTCGAGCGCGGTCAACCCCTTCAGCCCGTCCATGCCCAGACGGTTGAAGGACACCGGTTCCAGATAGACCTCGGCGATCTTGGCGAAGCCGACGGAGAAGACCTGTTCGACCACCGACGGCGGCGCGCTGTTCGCGGCCTGCGGCGTTCCGGCGAGAGCGGTGGTGGCGAGAAGGGCTGCGGCGGAGAGCTGGAAGGCCAGATGGCGGAGGGGGCGGATGAGGCGGTGCGCAACGCCTGACATCAAGGGGCCCGGCATTGCGGAGATCCGAAAAGGCGGCAGGCGGGACGGTGCATTCCGGTCGCACACGTCGTGATCGCACACGCTGTGATCGAACTGGGCCATGGGGCGAACCGCGGCCTCCCTTTCCTGCAGCCGGACCGGAGGAGGATGTTCCCGATCCCGGATGGGTGATAGATACACCTTCGTTTAGGAGGGTGGGCGGGACAAAATTGCGGGCCGCACCACAATGTTGCGGATTGTCCAACCCTGTGTCGCCAAGGTCACGCTGGTATGGCGGAGGTGCCACCAACCCGTGGCTTGGCCGCGAGTCGGTCGTATATCAGTCCTGAGGCTCAAGCGTTGCCATTGTGCAACGCTCTAGTCCATGTCCCCTCCGTCACACCGAGTCGGCCAGCCGGAAAAGGGTGCTGCCGCTGACCGGATCGGCCTCCACCAGCACCACCTTGACCGGGCTGCTGAGGCGGTACGTACGACCCGTACGCTGTCCGGTCAGAGCGTGTGCGGCCTCGTCATGCTCGTACCTGTCGTCGGGCAGGCTGCTGGCGGGGACCAGCCCGTCGGCTCCGCTCTCGTCCAGCCGCACGAACAGCCCGAAGCGGCTGACGCCGGAGATGCGCCCGCTGAAGCGTTCCCCTACCCGGTCGGCCAGGAAGGCGGCGGTGTAGCGGTCCACCGCGTCGCGTTCCGCGGCGGCAGCGCGGCGTTCGGTGCCGGACAGATGCTCGCCGATCTCCGTCAGCCTGCCCAGCGTCTCGTCATCCAGCCCGCCGACGCCCAGCCCCAGCGTGCGGATCAGCGCGCGGTGGACGATCAGGTCGGCATAGCGGCGGATCGGCGAGGTGAAATGGGCATAGCGGTGCAACGCCAGACCGAAATGGCCGATGTTGTCGGGGCTGTAGGCGGCCTGGGCCTGGGCGCGCAGGATGATCTCGCTGACCAGCGGCGCGTGCGAGGTGCCCTCCACCTTGCGCAGGATGCGGGTTAAATGGTCCGGTGTCAGGTCGGCGCTCTTGGCCAGCGGATGGCCGATCCCGGCCAGGAAGCCGCGTAGCGCCTCCATCTTCTCCATCGAAGGGCGGTCGTGGATGCGGTAGAGGCCGGGCATGGTGCGCCGTTCCAGCACCTCCGCCGCCGCGACGTTGGCGGCGATCATGAATTCCTCGATCAGCCGGTGGCTGTCGTGGCGTCCGCGCCGGGCGATCTCGGCGACCCGGCCGCGCTCGTCGATATGTACCCGGCGTTCCGGCAGGTCGAGTTCCAGCGTGCCGCGCTTGGCGCGGGCGGCGGCGAGCCGGGCATAGGCGTCGAACAGCGGGGCGATGACGGCGTCGGCCAGCGGCGCCGTCGCCTCGTCCGGCCTGCCGTCGTGGCAGTCCTGCACCTGTTCATAGGTCAGCCGCGCCGCCGACCGCATGAGGCCGCGGACCAAGCGATGCCGGATCAGCACGCCGTCGCGGTCGACCCACAGGTGGAAGGCCAGACAGGCGCGGTCCTCCCCCGGCCGCAGCGAGCACAGCCCGTTCGACAATGCCTCCGGCAGCATCGGTACGACGCGGTCGGGGAAATACACGGAGTTGCCGCGCTCGTAGGCCGCGCGGTCCAGCGCCGATCCGGGGCGCACGTAATAGGACACGTCGGCGATGGCGACGATCAGGTGCCAGCCTTCCGGGTTCTCAGGGTCGCCGTCCCGCTTCGCCCACACGGCATCGTCGAAGTCGCGGGCGTCGGCGCCGTCGATGGTCACCAGCGGGATGTCGCGCAGATCCTCCCGCTGCATCAGCGCCGGCACCGCCGCCAGTTCCGCCTCGCGCAGGGCGGCATGCGGGAACACGGTGGGAATGCCGTGTGCGTGGATGGCGATCAGGCTGAAGGCGCGCGGCTCGTCGGTGGAGCCCAGCCGTTCAACCACGCGGGCCTGCGGCTGGCCGGCGCGCCCGGCTGGCAGGATGTCGGCGAAGACGAGATCGCTGGGTTCGGCATCGCCGCGGTTGGGCGGCAACACCAGGAACTCGGTCTTGTGGCGACGGTCGGTCGGGTGGATGCGTCCGCCATCGGCGCTCGGCCGGTAGACGCCAAGGATGCGGCCCTCGCGTTCGCCGTCTATGCGGCGGATGACACGTGCCTCGTAAAGACGGTCGTTGATGCGGGCGAGTTTCGCCAGCAGCGTGTCGCCGACGGCCAGCGGCTTGTCCTCCCCCCGCGATTTCCTTTCCGGCAGCAGGAAGATGCGCGGCGGATTGCCTTCGCCGGTCCAGGTCAGCGGTCGGGCCGACAACTCGCCGTCCGTATCGACGCCGGTGACCAGCAGAACCGCAACGGCAGGCAGGGACTGCGGCGGGGCCATGCGCTTGTTGCGTCCGCGCTCCACCGTGCCCTCCGCCTCCAGTTCGCGCAGCAGGTCCTTCAGCATCTCGCGGTCGGCTGATCCGGACAGCTTGAAGGCGCGGGCGATCTCGCGCTTGCCGACGGGGGTGGTGCTGGACCGGATGAAGGCGAGGATGGTGTCCTTGCTGGGAAAATGGCTGTCGGTCACTGGGCGGGGAGTCCGTCGGTTCTCGTCATGGAGTTCGCTATATAGGGATCAATCCGAGCCAGGAGTCGTCGACCAGGGACGACCGGCCATCGCACGGATGGCGTCGCTGCGTTCCAGCGCCTCGCGGAAACCGGCGAGCGGGAAGCGGACCTCCGTCTTCTCCCCCGCCGGCGACTGGCCGACGATGGAGACCTCCGGCGCCGGGGCGATCTTCTCCACCATCCTGCGGTTGATGTCGGGATCGCTCACCGCGCAGGTGTTGGTCTCGAACCGGAAGGGCTTGCAGGGGGAATCGGGCTTGAACACCGCCCGGTCGGCCCAGACCCGCACCAGCTTGTCCAGGTCCAGCGAGTCGGCGGACACGCGGAAACGCAGCCCCTCGCGCCAGCGGTCGGTCGAGCGCAGCCAGACCAGCCGGGCGGTGCGGTCGTTGATGCCGCGGGTGGACAGCTCACACTCCACCTGCCTCGTGCCGGACCAGAGCTGACAGTAGAGCTTCCAGCTCTTGAAGGCTTCGTCAAATTCCCGGAAGGGCCTGTCGTCCGCCGCGGTCGCCCGAGCGGCACCAGCGGAGAGAACGATCAGCATCGCCAGGGCGAGGATCAGGCGCTGTCCGTGGCGGAGGGCGGGCATGGGAAGGTTACTCCCGCCGCTCGGCCCGCCGCCGCAGCAGATGATCCGCCAGTACGCAGGCCATCATCGCCTCGCCCACCGGGACGGCGCGGATGCCGACGCAGGGGTCGTGGCGGCCCTTGGTCAGGATGTCGGTATCATTGCCGGCGGTGTCCACCGTCTGGCGCGGCGTCAGGATCGAACTGGTCGGCTTCACCGCGAAGCGCACGACGATGTCTTGCCCGGTGGAGATGCCGCCCAGGATGCCGCCGGCGTGGTTGGTCAGGAACTGTGGCTGGCCGTCCGGCCCCATGCGCATCTCGTCGGCGTTGTCTTCGCCGGTCAGTTCGGCGGCGGCGAAGCCATTGCCGATCTCGACCCCCTTCACCGCGTTGATCGTCATCATCGCGCAGGCAAGGTCGCTGTCCAGCTTGTCGTAGAGCGGGTCGCCCAACCCCACCGGCACACCCGACGCCACCAGTTCGACCACCGCGCCGACCGACGAACCGCTCTTGCGGATGCCGTCGAGATAGTCGGCCCACTGGGTGGCGGCGACCGGGTCGGGGCAGAAGAAGGGGTTGTTGTCGATTTCCGCCCAGTCCCAGCGGCTGCGGTCGATCTTGTGCGGACCGATCTGCACCAGGGCGCCGCGCACCTGGATGGCGGAGCCCAGCACCTTGCGTGCCACCGCCCCGGCGGCGACCCGGCAGGCGGTTTCCCGTGCCGAGGAGCGGCCACCGCCGCGATAATCGCGGATGCCGTATTTCTGCCAGTAGGTGTAGTCGGCATGGCCGGGGCGGAATTTGCCGGCGATGTCGCTGTAGTCCTTGGAGCGCTGGTCGGTGTTCTCGATCAGCAGGGAGATCGGGGTGCCGGTCGTCTTGTCCTCGAACACGCCGGACAGGATCTTCACCTGATCGGGTTCCTGGCGCTGGGTGGTGTAGCGCGACTGGCCGGGCCGGCGCTTGTCCATCCAGGGCTGGATGTCCGTTTCCGCCACGAGGTCGATCAGCGACGGGCAGCCGTCCACGACGACGCCGATGGCCGGACCGTGGCTCTCGCCCCAGGTGGTGAAGCGGAAAAGCGTGCCGAAGCTGTTGCCGGCCATGGTGACATCCTCCCGAAACGAACCCGCGCCTGAAAGTTCACAGCTGTGAAGCAGTGTACCGAGTTTTCACCGATGGTGAAAATGCGCGCGTTTCTTGCGGCCTTTCGGCGGCAAGGTCAAGGAAGCGATGAGCCGATTTTCAAGGGGAGTTTTTAAAAGGGAGGAATGGTGCTGCCAGAGAGGATTGAACTCTCGACCTCTCCCTTACCAAGGGAGTGCTCTACCACTGAGCTACGGCAGCGCCAGATGCGGACGTCCGATGACAGGATCGGAGGAATGGTGCTGCCAGAGAGGATTGAACTCTCGACCTCTCCCTTACCAAGGGAGTGCTCTACCACTGAGCTACGGCAGCCCCGATAACCGATCATCGCCGGGGCGACGCGTCCGGGTGAGGCGTTCAGGCTTGACCGCCCCCCGAAGTGGCGCGGGTTATGCCACAGGCCTTTTGGGGATGCAAGCGCTTAAAATCACCTCGTCGCTCACTTTTTTCCGTGCCCGGAACGAGCCCCCCGATCAGGTTCCAATCACGCCTGCGTCGCGGCGGGCGGAAGCACCGCTTCGGCGCGGAAATCGGGCACGATGGTGCCGAGGATCGACAGAACCCGCTCGCCGTCGCCGGCCCGTGCCGTCACCTCCAATTCACCGACCGCGCGGTTGATCAGCGCATAGTCGATCAGCCGAGGGGAGGCGAGGAAGACGCCGTCGGCCTCGGTGCGGCTCGGCGCCTCCGCAGCGGTCAGGATTTCCTCGAACAGCTTCTCGCCGGGGCGCAGGCCGGTATAGGCGATCTCGATGTCGACGCCTGGGCGATAGCCGGCCAGCCGGATCATCTGGCGGGCGAGGTCGGCGATCTTCACCGGCTCGCCCATGTCCAGCACCAGGATCTTGCCACGGTCCTCGGCACGGGTGGCGCCGTGGGCGGACGCCTGCAGTACCAGCTCCACCGCCTCGCGCACCGTCATGAAATAGCGGCGCATATCGGGGTGGGTGACGGTCAGCGGGCCGCCCTTCGCCAGCTGCCGGGTGAACAGCGGCACCACCGAGCCCGACGACCCCAGCACGTTGCCGAAGCGCACGGTCATGTAGCGGGTGGCATGCTCCGTCCCATCGCGAGGCGGCAGAACGTCGAGCGCCTGGCAATAGGTCTCGGCGAAGCGCTTGGCCGCCCCCATCACGCTGGTCGGGCGGATCGCCTTATCGGTGGAGATCAGCACCATGGCGAGGCAGCCGGCGGCACGCGCCGCATCGGCGACGTTGCGGGTACCGACGACGTTGGTCAGCACGCCCTCGCACGGGTTGGCCTCCACCAGCGGCACATGCTTCAGCGCCGCGGCGTGGAAGACCAGGGCGGGGCGCTCCTCCTGGAACAGGCGCATGATGCGGTCGCGGTCGCGCACGTCGGCGATGACCGGTCGGGGGTCGAGGCCGGGGAACTTCTCCCGCACCTCCATCTCGATGCTGTAGAGGTTGAACTCCCCGGCATCGAGCAGGATCAGCCGTTCCGGTCCCAGTGCCGCGATCTGGCGGACCAGCTCGCTGCCGATGGTGCCGCCGGCGCCGGTGACGATCACACGCCGGCCGCCGACCAGCCCGGACATGGCGCCTCGGTCCAGCACCGCCTGCGGCCGGCCCAGCAGATCCTCCAGCGCGATCGGCCGAACCTCCACCCCCTTGCCTTCGCCGAGCGCCGATTTGAATTCGGTCAGGCTGGGCAGGCGGGAGAGGACCAGGCCAAGCGCCTCCGCCCGGTCGAGCAGGCTGCGCAGGGTCGATCCCTTCAGTTCGGCATCGCCCTTGGTGACGATCAGCCGCTGCGGCCGTTCGCGCTTGCGGTCCAGCGCCTGGACCACCTGCTCAAGGTCGTCGGGACCGCCCAGCACCGGCACGCCGCGCACGGCATGGCCGACCCGCCGGCCCTTGTCGTCCAGGATGCCGACGACGCGATAGGCCGACTGGCCCGGCTGGTCGAGCGAGCGGATGAACAGCTCCGCCGCGTCACCGACGCCCAGCAGCAGGACGGGGATGCGCGGCACGCCTTCCACCGCCTCGGCCCAGCTGAAACGGCGGTCCTTCAGGAAGCGGTAGGCGAAGCGCGGCCCGCCGAGCAGAAGCATCTGCACCAGCCACAGAATCGGCGGCAGCGACCGCGGCAGAAGCTCCGCACGGGTCAGCAGGAACATCGCCAGGACGAAGCACAGGACCGCCACCGTGACGGCGCGGACCACCTGCATCAGGTCGGGGATGGAGGCGTAACGCCAGATGCCGCGATAAAGCCCGAACAGCAGGAAGACGGCCGCCGAAACGCCGACCAGCACCGGTAGCGCAATGGTCAGGGCGTCGGAATACAGACCGAAGGCGGAACCGCCCACCCGCAGGTACAGGGCAACGACCAGGGCGACCCCGGTCATGACCAGATCGTGCAGGAACACCAGGGATGCCCGTGCGGACGGGATACGCATGCCGCTAAACCTTGTTCATTCGTTCGGCTTGTTTCGCCGTCGCGATCAGCCGCGGGAAGCTTTGAACCATTCCGCGGTGGCGCGCAACCCGGACGCAAGGTCATGCGGCGGGCGCCAGCCGAGCCTTTCGCGGATGGGACCGTCATCCACCGTCAGCGTCCCTGCCAGCCGATCGAACACCGCGCGCATGCCGGTCAGCGCCGCGCCCAGGGCCATCAGGCTGCGCGGCACCGGGATCAGCCGCGCCGGCCGGCCCAGTGCTGCGGCGATGGCGCGCACCAGATCAGCGGTCGACAGAGGTTCCCCATCCTGGACCAGAAGGGTTTGGCCGGCGGCATCGGGATGCTCCAGCACCGTCACAACGGCGTCGGCGAGGTTGCCGACATAGATCAGGCTGCGCCGGTTGTGGATGCCACCCAGCGGCAGCGGGAGGCCGGTCGCCACCAGCCTCACCAGGGCGCGCATGTTGCCGGCCGCACCGGGGCCGTAGACCAACGGCGGGCGGATCACCGCCACCTCCATGCCGGTGCGGGCGGAGATCGCCGCCAGCGCCCGTTCGGCCTCCAACTTGGAGACGCCGTAGGGGCTGTGGGGATTGGGAACCGTCGCCTCGTCCAGCGGGGTGGGGCGGCTTTCGTCCACCATCGCCTTGATGCTGCTGAGGAAGACGAAGCGCTTCACTCCGGCGGCGGCCGCCTGCTCCGCCAACCGGATCGTGCCGGCGGTGTTGACGCGGCGGAACTCCGCCAGCGGGTCGTCGGCTTTGTCGCGCATCACATGGACGCGGGCCGCCATGTGGATGACTGCGTCGACGCCGGCCAACGCCGTGGTCCAGTCGGTGTCCGGGCCGATGTCGCCGACCACCGCCGGCTCCCACGGGCCTTCCTTGGCGCCGCGCAGGGCGGCACGCACCAGATGTCCGTGGGCGGCCAGCAGCGGGACGGTGTGGCGGCCGACGAAGCCGGTGGCACCGGTCAGGAGAACGCGCATGTGCAGGGTGGCCCGGTTTGAATTCGTATGAGGGAGAGCACCATGCCTTAGTATCCGGTTTGGCCAGGTGGCGCCACGGCGTAAAGCCCCCAAAGCCCCAAGACCCTTTTCCAGCTTTCGGTCGGGTGTAGGAATGGCTATAAGCTGGAGAGGGACGCGTGAATAAGGACGCTACCAAGACATGTCACACATCGTCGACGGTGCAAATGATCGGCACAGCCGGATCATCATCGTCAGCTTTAATTGCGCAGACTTCGTCAATCGCGTCATTGGCTGTCTGCTCGACCAGACCGATCCCGCCTTCGAGGTGGTGATCGTCGACAATGCCTCTAAGGACGTCGACGGCATCGCCTTGCCTGCCGATCCGCGCTTCAGCATGGTCCGGATGGACAGCAATGTCGGATTCGCCAAGGCCAACAACATCGGTGCCGCCGGCGCCACCGTCCCCTGGATCGTCACGCTGAACCCCGATGCCTTTCCGCGCCGCGACTGGATGGAGCGGCTGCAGGCCGCCGCCCACGCGCAGCCCGACGTGGCGATGTTCGGCTCGACCCAGCTCTTCTCGCACGACCCCCGCATGATCGACGGCGAGGGGGACCAGTATTCCATCTTCGGCTTCGCCTGGCGGGTCAATTACCGCCGCATGCTGAAGCCGCCCTATTACAGCGGCGCGGTCTTCTCGCCCTGTGCCGCCGCCGCCATGTACCGGCGCGATTATTTCGAGGCAGTCGGCGGTTTCGACGAGGATTTCTTCTGTTATTGCGAGGATGTCGACCTCGGCTTCCGCATCCGTCTCAGCGGCGGACCGGCGGTTCAGGTCGGCGACGCTGTGGTGGAGCATGTCAGCAGCGGCGTGTCCAAGCAGTACGGCACCTTCGCCCAGTATCACGGTGTCCGCAATCTGGTGTGGACGATGGTGAAGAACATGCCGCTGCCGCTGCTGCCCCTGGCCTTCGCCGGCCATTCGCTGCTGGTCGTCTATCTGGTGTTCCGCAGCCTGGGCAGCGGGCGTACCGGCGCCATCGGCCGCGGCATCCGGGACGCGCTGTGCGGTCTGCCGGGCATGATCGCCAAGCGCCGGACGATCCAGCGGGACCGCAAGGCAACGCTGGGGGAGGTCGCCGGCATGATCGCCTGGAACCCGCTGCTGCTGAAGACGCGCGGCCGGCCGGGCTGTTCGCTGTCGCGCCGTTCAGACCAGCCGCCATCCGTGGGTGTTGAAAAAGCGTAGGGCGGAGCGGGCGAACATGCGGATGTGCGCGCTGCCCTTGCGCGCCGCCTTGCCGCCGAAATGCACCATGCGCACGTCCGGCACATAGGCGATCTCGCCCAGCGCCATCGCCCGGCGCGATAGGTCGAAATCCTCGAAATAGAGGAAATAGCCGTCATCGAAGCCGCTCAGCCGGGTCAGCGTGTCGCGCCGGAACAGCATGAAGGCGCCGCTGACCTGCTCCAATCCGGTGACGACGGCATCGCGGGTGACGTCGCGCATCTCGTAGCGGTCGAGCCGCCGGGCGAACAGCCGCTTGACAGCAGCGGGGGCGAAGGCGCGCAGACCCAGGTCCAGCACGGTCGGTCGCCGCTTGCACAGGAACTCCTGCTCTCCCGACGGACCGAACACCTTGGGCGTCAGCAGCACGGTGCGCGGGTGTGCCTCCATATAGCGCCAGCCGGCCAGCAGCGCGTCCGGTTCCAGCAGGATGTCGTAGTTCAGGATCAGGTGATAGGGCGCGTCGCCCCGCCGGATCGCCAGATTGTGCCCGGCACCATAGCCGACATTGCCATGCCCGGTGATCAGCGTCACCGGCGGCCGGCCGGCCTCCGCATAACGGTTCAGCAGCGCCCGGAACGGGTTGGCCGCCGCATCGCCGCCCTCCGGTGCACCATTGTCGACGATCCACAGCCGCGTCTGCACACCGGTTCCTTCCGCCAGCCGGTCAGCGGCAGCGCCAATGGTGTCGAGTGAGCGGGCCAGAAGCTCCGGATCAGGGTGATAGAGGACGACGGACAGGTCCAGAAACGCGGAGGTCATCGGGATCAGGCCTTCGACATGCGCGTGAGCGTCGCCAGCAGCAGCACGACGGCGATTGCACCCGGCGCCAGTGTCCAGGCGCCGAAAATGCCGGCGGCCAAAGCTGCGACAATGAGGACGAGGCTGTAGCCGATGATGGTCAGCACCACACGGTCATGCCGGCCGACGCCCTTGGCGGCCTTTTGATAGAAATGTTCGCGGTGCGCCTGCCAGATCTTCTCGCCGCGCAGCAGCCGGCGCAGCAGCGTGATGGTGGCGTCGGTCAGGTAATAGGCGGGCAGGATCAGTGCCGCCGCCCAATCGCCGCGGGCCGCCAGCGAGGCCAGCAGGAAGGCCAGGATATGGCCCAGCGGGATGCTGCCGACATCGCCCATGAACATGCGGGCCGGCCGCCAGTTGTGGGTCAGGAATCCCGCCGCCGCTCCGGCCAGCGCCGCCCCGGCGACTCCGGTCAGCCCGAAATCGCCCATCACCAGCGACACCAGCGCCACGCCGCCGCCGATCAGGATCGTCTCGCTGCCGGCCAGCCCGTCGATCCCGTCCATGAAATTGTAAAGGTTGACGAACCACAGCCACAGGAAAGCCGTCGCCGCCCGGTCCACCCCCCAGGGCAGCCAGCCCTGCCAGACCAGCTGGTCCGCCGGCAGCGCCAGCAGCCCGAACGCAACCGCCAGCGCCTGCACCATCAGCCGCAGCAGCGGCGACAGGGTACGGCGGTCGTCCATCCATGACACCCCCATCAGCGCCATGGTGCCCAGCAGCACCGTGCCCGTCTCCAGCGGCCGGCCGAAAGCGATTCCGGTGATGGCGAAGACCGGCACCACCGTCAGCATCACCGCCCATCCGCCGCCGCGCGGGGTGGGTGCCTGATGGCTCGACCGCTCGTTCGGGATGTCCATGATGCTGCTGGCGAGCAGATAGCGCAGCACCCGCGTCGACAGGTACCAGCCGACGGCCAGACACAGCAGGAAGACGGCGATCAGCGCGGACGAATAGGCGGTGGAGTTCATAGTGACTCGGGGTGGTGGAGGGGAGGGGTAGGTCAGAGCTTGTGATAGCCCTTGTACCACTCCACGAAGCGCGGCAGGCCGATCTCGATCGGGGTCTTCGGTTCGAAGCCCAGCACCTGACGGCTCAGTTCGATGTCGGCGGCGGTCTCCGGCACGTCGCCGGCCTGCATCGGCTCCATCACCTTCACCGCCTCGCGTCCCATCGCCTGTTCCAGCACGCCGATGAAGCGCATCAGCTCCTCGCACCGGTTGTTGCCGAGGTTGAACACGCGGTGCGGGGCACCGGTCCCGGCATCGACCGGGGCGGGGCGGTCGAGGGCGGCCAGCACGCCGGCGACGATGTCGTCGATATAGGTGAAGTCGCGCTTCATCAGGCCGCCGTTGAAGACGCGGATCGGCCGGCCGGCGGTGATGGCGTCGGCGAACAGCCAGGTCGCCATGTCCGGACGGCTCCACGGGCCGTAGACGGTGAAGAAGCGCAGGCCGGTCATCGGCATCTGGTAGAGATGGCTGTAGGTGAAGGCCAGCATCTCCGCCGCCTTCTTGGTGGCGGCATAGACCGACACCGGGCTGTCGACGCGATCCTCCACCGAAAAGGGCATCTTGCGGTTGGCGCCATAGACCGACGAGGTCGAGGCGTAGACGAAATGCCGCAAGCCCGGCATGCGCCGTGCCGCCTCCAGCAGAGTCACCTGTCCGGTGACGTTGGCGTCGACATAGGCATAGGGATTCTCGATGGAGTAGCGCACGCCCGGCTGGGCCGCCAGATGGACCACGCCGGTCACGTCGGCGAACTGGGGCCACAGCCCCTCCACCGTCTTCCGGTCGGAGATGTCGGCCCTGATGAAGCGGAAGCCGGAGCGGCCGGTCAGCCGGGCCAGCCGCGCCTCCTTCAGCGCCACCGCGTAATAGTCGTTCAGGTTGTCGAGGCCGAGCACGCTTTCCCCGCGGTCGAGCAAGGCCGCCGCGACATGCGATCCGATGAAGCCGGCGGCCCCGGTGACGAGGATGGTCATGGTCCGACACCCTTATGACTATGGTCCGTCGGTCTTATGCCCCACCGGCGGCCGGTGCGCCAGCCTCCATCCGCGAGTATCTTGTGACCGGTTCGCACGCTTGACAGCCGATCCGCCCTGCCGGTCTACTGCGCGACCGCGACACATCAGGACCGATGGGACCATCGATGCCCCCGAAGAAGAATCCGCTGAACCTGAACCCGCTGCAGCTGCGCACCCTGACCCTGCTGCAGGAGATCGCCCGGTTGGAGAACAAGCCGGCCGAGGACGAGGAGGGTGGCTTCCAGATCACCGCCCTGCCGCATGCCCATGGCAACCACTTCCACCTCGGCCATGCCGTGGTCGCCGCCAAGGATGCCACCGGCCTGCAGAACGACGCCGTCTGGACCATCCTGGAGCGCAAGGGCATCGTGAAGCGCACTCCCGGCGCCGCGATCCTGACCGCCACCGGCGTCGAGTACGACACCGGCCTGCGCGACCAGATCCTTCATCATTCCGACCACTGAGGCCGGCCATCGAGGCCAGCTGCGGAGCCGCGCCGATGGACGACACCGCCGAGACGTTGACCCCGCCGTTGACCCCGCCGCTGGCCCCGGTGAAGCAGAAGCCGTCGGCCCGCGACGAGCGCCTCGCCGCCCGCCTGCGCGAGAATCTGCGCAAGCGCAAGGAGCAGGCACGGCAGCGGGGGGAATAGTCCCTCTCCCGACCCGGGAGAGGGGCCTCTCGTTCAGAGCAAATCCTTCCTGAACCAGATCTGCTTGTGCCCCGGCGGATAGCCCTCCATCTCCGCCCACACGTCATAGCCAAGCTTCGGATAGAAACCCGGCGCCTGGAAGTCGTAGGTGTAGAGCCGCGACCAGCGGCAGCCGCGCGTCCTGGCCTCCGCCTCCGCTGCGGCCATCAGCCGGCCGCCGAGGCCGCTGCCGCGGGTGGAGTCGTCGACCCACAGCAGGTCGACATACAGCCAATCCCAGTTGGTGTAGCCGACCAGCCCACCCTTCAGCGTGCCGTCCGCATCGCGGGCGACCACCACAAGGTCGCGGCGGTCGTAGGCACGGCCGAGCGAGGCCTCGTTGTAGGCGCGCAAGCCGTCGAAGACACGGGCCAGATCGGTCGGGGCGGGGGTGTCCGTCACGGACAGGGTGAAGCGCTGCATCGTCTGGTTCATGGGGGCGAAGCTTAGCCGCCGCGGCGCCGAAGACCAGCGCCGTGATAAAGAACCGTCCATGCGCCACAAGCGGCCCGGCTTTTCTTGAGCCTCGCCGCGCGCTCGGCTACAAACCAGCCTTCACGACCCCTCCATCCAATCGATACGCCAAGGAGTACCCCCGCGATGGGCATCATGCCGGACAGCTGGATCCGCGAGATGGCCGAGACCAAGGGCATGATCGAGCCCTTCGTCGAGACCCAGAAGCGCGAAGGCGTGATTTCCTACGGCGTGTCGTCCTACGGCTACGACGCCCGGGTCGCCGACGAATTCAAGATCTTCACCAACGTCGACAACGCCATCGTCGACCCGAAGCGCTTCGACGATTCGAGCTTCGTCGACCGCAAGACCGACGTCTGCATCATCCCGCCCAACAGCTTCGCGCTGGCGCGCACGGTGGAGTATTTCCGCATCCCGCGCGATGTTCTGGTCATCTGCCTGGGCAAGAGCACCTATGCCCGCTGCGGCCTGATCGTGAACGTCACGCCGCTGGAGCCGGAGTGGGAGGGCCATGTCACGCTGGAAATCTCCAACACCACCCCGCTGCCCGCCAAGGTCTATGCGAACGAGGGGCTGTGCCAGTTCCTGTTCCTGAAGGGCGACAGCGTGTGCGAGGTGTCCTACGCCGACAAGTCCGGCAAATACATGGGGCAGAAGGGCGTCACGCTGCCCCGGCTCTGAGTCCCCCTCATCTGAACGCCTTCTGAAGCGCATCCGCGAAAGAAACAGGTCCATGGACAAGATCCGCATCCGCGGCGGCCGCCCGCTGAACGGCTCCATCACCGTTGGTGGCGCCAAGAACGCCGCCCTGCCGCTGATGACGGCGTCGCTTCTCACCGACGAGACGCTGACGCTGACCAACCTGCCGATCCTGGCCGACATCAACACGCTCTGCAATCTTCTGTTGCAGCACGGCGTGGCGATCCACATGGCCGGAGCCGGCGGCGATTGCGCCGGCCGCGCCGTGGACTTCACCGCGCGCGACATCACCAACACCACCGCTCCCTACGATCTGGTGCGCAAGATGCGCGCCAGCGTGCTGGTGCTGGGTCCGCTGCTCGCCCGCTGCGGCGAGGCCAAGGTGTCGCTGCCCGGCGGCTGCGCCATCGGCGCGCGCCCGGTGGACCTGCATATCAAGGGTCTGGAGGCGATGGGCGCCGACATCCGGATCGACGCGGGCTATATCGTCGCCAAGGCGCCGGCCGGCGGCCTGCGCGGTGCGGAGTACGTCTTCCCCAAGGTGTCGGTGGGTGCGACCGAGAACCTGCTGATGGCCGCCACGCTGGCCAGGGGCACCACGATCCTGGTGAATGCGGCGCGCGAGCCGGAGGTGACCGACCTCGCCGAATGCCTGGTCAAGATGGGGGCGAAGATCACCGGGATCGGCAGCGACCGGCTGGTGATCGAGGGCGTCGATCGGCTGCACGGCGCCCGCCACATGGTGGTGGCCGACCGCATCGAGACCGGCACCTACGCGATGGCCGCAGCCATCACCGGTGGCCGTCTTGACATCATGAACACCCGTCTCGATCTGATCAAGGCGGCGGTCAAGGCGTTGGCCCCGGCTGGCGTCGCCTTCGAGGAGATCGAGAACGGAATCCGCGTGTCGCGCGCGAACGGTGAACTGCACGGCGTCGACGTGATGACCGAGCCGTTCCCCGGCTTCCCCACCGACCTTCAGGCCCAGATGATGGCCCTGATGTGTACGGCGACAGGGGCCGCGATGATCACGGAAACGATCTTCGAGAACCGGTTCATGCACGCGCCGGAGTTGACCCGCATGGGCGCGCGGATCACGGTCCACGGCTCGTCGGCCCTGGTGCGCGGCGTGGAGCGGCTGACCGGTGCGCCCGTGATGGCGACGGACCTGCGTGCTTCGGTGTCGCTGGTGCTCGCCGGGCTGGCGGCGGAGGGGGAGACGATGGTCAACCGCGTCTACCACCTCGACCGCGGCTATGAGCGGGTGGAGGAGAAGCTGGCCGCCTGCGGTGCGGAGATCGAACGCATCCACGGCGGCGACGAGTAAGCGGCGGGGGTGCTCCTCCGCCATACCCACAAGGTTGGCCTTTCCCGAGAGGTGCCCCCGAACATGACGGCCTCAGCCATGACCCCGATCCGCCTGCTTGCCGAAGACGAGGAGGATCTGAAGGTCGTCTCCGCCTGCCTGCAGGACGCCATCCTTCCGGTCGGCGACATGTGCTTCCAACCCGACGAGAAGCGGTTCGTCATGGTCGTCAACCGCTTCCGCTGGGAGGCCGCCGACCGTGCGCGCCCCGGTCCCGCTGCCGACGATGACGATTTGGCTCCCTATGAGCGGGTCCATTGTGGCCTGCGGGTGGAGGGAGTGACCGGGGCCAAACTACGCGGCTTCGACCTGAAGGACCGCGGCCGGATCATGGAGCTGCTGTCGATGGAAACGGTGGAGGGCGGAATCGCCCTGCATTTCGCCGGTGGCGGCTGCGTGCGCCTGGACGGGCTGTCCTGGCGCATGGTGGTGGAGGATCTGGGCGAGCCCTGGCCGACCGGCTGCAAACCCTGCCATCCTGACGAACCAGCCTGACAGTTTCTACCCCGGTGCGGAATGCTGGGGTCAGCGTTCCGCGACCTGGGTATCGGCGTGCAGGCGGCGGATCACGTCCTGCGCCGTCTTCTTATAGGTCATGGTGTCCTCGTCCTCGCCCGGCGACAACTGCGACCGGCGGACGGTGAAGAAGCGGTGGCCGACGTCCAGCATGCCGCTGGCCTCGATCAGGATGCTGAGGTCCTTGCCGTCGGCGCTGGGCGAAACGGAAACGATCTGCCCTAATTCCTCACCGAGCAGGCCGGTCACTTCCAGCCCGACAAGATCGTCGCCGGTGCGCAGATCGGCCGCTTGGGCCGACTCGATCTGGGCGAAGGGCAGGATAGCCGCCAGCGCAAGGCCGGCCAACAGGGTTTGGAACCTCATGATTCGGGCTCCCATCGCTGATGTGTGTCTCCTATGTCACAATCAACATGGGAATTGCGGGACAGTTCCCAGGGAACCATCCAGGGGTAATCCGGTTGCTGCGGCATAGGTCACGCGGTGAGCCCGGCGCAAAAGGGCTCAGGCGCGGCAAACAGCGAAGGAGACCTCTCCATGGCTCGAAAGCTTGATGGAAAGACCGTGGCCGTGCTCGCCACCGACGGCTTTGAACAGGTGGAGCTGACTGAACCGGTGAAGGCCCTGCGCAACGCCGGCGCCACCGTGCATGTGGTGGCACCCAAGGGCGGGCAGATCCAGGGCTGGAACCACCATGACCGTGGCGACATGGTCGATGTCGACGTGAGGCTGGACCAGGCGGATGCCGGCCGTTACGATGCGCTGCTGCTTCCGGGCGGTGTCATGAACCCGGATTCGTTGAGGCTGGAGCCAAAGGCGATCGAGTTCGTGAAGAGCTTCGTGACTTCCGGCCGGCCCATCGCCGCAATCTGCCACGGCCCCTGGACGCTGATCGATGCCGACGGCGTGCGCGGCAAGCGCATGACCAGTTGGCCGTCGTTGCAGGCCGATCTGCGCAATGCGGGTGCGACCTGGGTCGATGAGCAGGTGGTGACCGACCATGGCCTGGTCACCTCGCGCAAGCCCGACGACATTCCGGCCTTCTGCCGCAAGATGATTGAGGAGTTCGGCGAAGGCCGCCATGCCGGCCATCGCCACGCGGCGGAGTAGGGGGGCGCTTATGCCCCCTCCCCGACCCTCTCCCGCGAAGCGGGGGAGGGACACGGGCGACGCAAAAAGCATGGGAATGGAGGGGGCCGCTCCGTCGCCTCGGGTGACTGAACGCTACGCCGTCACCAGCGGCGACAGTCCGTTCTGGATCGCCCACACCGCCGCCTGGGTGCGGTTCTGGGCGTTGATCTTCCGCATCACGTTCTTGAAATGCATCTTCACGGTCGATTCCGTGATGTGCAGGTTGCGCGCGATGGCCTTGTTCGACTGGCCAGCCAGCAGGCAGCGCAGGATCTGCACCTCGCGTTTCGACAGGTCGCCGCTGGGCGGCATGGCGATGGGAGTCGGATGGTGCTGCGGGCGTTCGTTGGCGGCGGCCATCAGCAGGCCGGCGACATGGGTCGGATAGACCACCTCGCCCAGCATCACCAGCCGCAGGGAGCGCAAGAGGCTCTCGCTCGACATGCTCTTGTTCAGATAGGCATCGGCGCCGGCCTTCAGCGACTGCGACAGGCTGCGGTCGGCGATGGTGTCGGCCAGCACGGCGATCCGGGCGGAGGTGCCGTCGCGCAGGCGCCGGATGCCGGCAATCTCCTCGGGCATGCCGTCCTGGAGCGCCAGCACGATCAGGTCAGGTTCTTCGCTGTCGGCGATCAGGTCGAGCGCGTCGTCGGCGCTGGCCGCGTGGGCGCTGACCCGGAAGGGGCCGCCGCCGATCAACGTTGCCAGAGCCGCCGAAAACAGCCGGTCGTGGTCAACCAGCATCACATTCCATGTCGTCATCGATCATCCTCCGCTGGGCCGCCCTTCTCCGGGCGGCGGCGATCCCCCCTTTTGGTCTGCGCCTAAAGATCCCGGGTAAGGACCGGACCGGTCGATCCGGTCCACGCAGACTCCGAACATAGAAAATTAGAACAATATTGTTCGGAACAGCGGGCTTTACGCTTCATGCCGGGATGATTTATACGGTTCATTAACCAACAGCGCAAGGTGAGACCAGGAAAGTCACAGCCAATAGATCGGATTTGGCGAGAAAATGAACGCAGATCCATTCATTCGATATTTAGGGGTAGCTGCGCCATGAAGCGGCGCGAATGAACCGCTTTCGCATTGGGGCTTTTTGGTGTTCTTGGCCCTACTGAGGAGTGGTCCGCTGAGAATAAGGGGACACGATGGAGTTCGAGCTTCAAGCGCGCGGTGGTTCGCGTAGCGCGGGCAATCCCACGCGGATTTTTCTGGTGGTCGACGAGCAGCCGATGGTCCGCCATGGCTTCGCGCTGTCCATCGGCGAAATCTACCCCGGGACGCGCGTGCTGGAGGCCGGGTCGTTGGATGAAGCGCTGAACATCGGCCGCCAGACTCCCGAACTGGCCCTTGTCCTGTACGATCCGGGCCTGCCGCGCGGGGAGGAGGAGGACGCAGGTGGGGCCATCGCCGGGCTACGCCGGTTGAAGGAAACGCTGGGCGACGTTCCGGTCCTGATCCTCACCAACTCCGACGAGGTGGCTGACATCGTCGACAGCGTCCGCATGGGTGCCCGCGGCTATGTGCTGAAGACCAGCCCGCCGGAAGTGCTGGAGCATGCCATCTCGCTGGCGCTCAGCGGCGACATCTTTCTGCCGCTGCCGCGCGCGGTGCTGAACGGGGCGCTGGCGGACGGGCCGCGTGGCAACGACGACATCCTCGACCGGCTGACCGACCGTCAGCGCGACGTTTTCGAACTGCTGCTGGCCGGCCATTCCAACAAGGAGATCGCCCGCGGCCTGGGTGTGCTGGAAGGCACGGTGAAGGTGCATGTGCGCGCCATCATGCAGAAGCTGGGCGTACGCAACCGCACCCAGGTGGCGGTGGTCGCCGCCCGCAACGGCTGCTTCACCGGGGAAGGCTGAACAAGTCCAGCGTCTTCGTCCGCATTGCCTGAACGGCCCCGCTTCCGGCAGACTGGCGCCCGCATCATCCAGTTGGGGAGCGGGCGCTTGGTTCAGGTGGCGGTGGCCGACAGGCCGGAAGAGGCGGTGCGCGAGGAAAAGAAGGTCGCTGTCCATGGCGCCGCGACCGTCCGGTTCGAACATCGTCACGGCGAGACCCGGCTGGCGACCCTCTACCACCATGATCCGCTGCGGGTCCTGATGCCGACGCCGCGCCGCGATGATCTTCCCATCGCGGTGCTCGCCACCACGTCCGGCGGAATGGTCGGCGGCGATCGCATGGACATCGCCCTGTCCGTCGGGCCTGGTGCCAGGGCGCTGGTTACCACGCAGGCGGCCGAAAAGGTCTATCGTTCCACCGGCGCCGATTGCCGCATCGACACCACGCTGTCGGTGGAGGATGGCGGCTGGCTGGAATGGATGCCGCAGGAGGCGATCGTCTTCGAAGGCTCGCGCCTGCGCCGCCTGACCCGGATCGACCTGTCGGGAGAGAGCCGTATCATCGCCGGCGAGATGCTGGTCTTCGGCCGGGCCGCCTTCGGCGAAACGGTCACCCGCGGCCTGATCCGCGACGCCTGGGAGGTCGCCCGCGACGGCCGTCTGATCTGGGCCGACGCCCTGCATCTGGACGACGACATCGCCGAGGTACTGGCCCACCCCGCCGGCTTCGGTGGAGCCGCCGCCTGCGCCACCCTGCTGCATGCCGCCCCCGATGCCGCGGCCCATCTCGACGCCGTCCGCGCGCTGGCCGAGCCTTTGAAGGGGGGGCGCATCGGTGCCACCGCGCTGGACGGCCTGCTGATCGTCCGCATCCTCGGCGGTGATGCCCGCGCGGTGCGCCGCGCCTATGCCGTGCTGTGGTCGGGTTTGCGCAGCGAGGCTGCCGGCCTGCCCACCCGCCTGCCTCGGCTGTGGGAGGTTTGACGGTAGCGTTCAAGCTCTGCCGCAAGCACTTTCAAGCCTCTACGTCATACGACGCACTTGGCGCGCCGCATCATCGTGGCATAATCGCCGGCAACGAACAGGGTGGCGAAAGGGCAATCCCCCGATGAACCTGACAGGGCGCGAGAAGGACAAGCTGCTCGTCGCGATGGCGGCGATGGTGGCGCGGCGGCGGCTGGAGCGTGGGGTCAAGCTGAACCATCCGGAGGCGGTTGCCCTCATCACCGATTACGTGGTGGAAGGGGCCCGCGACGGCCGCACGGTGGCCGAGCTGATGCGTGACGGTGCCACCGTCCTGACCCGCGATCAGGTGATGGACGGCGTGGCCGACATGATCCACGACATCCAGGTCGAGGCCACCTTCCCCGACGGCACCAAACTCGTCACCGTCCACCAGCCGATCCGTTGAGGGGGAGAGCCTATGAAACCCGGTGAAATCTTCCCGGCGCCCGGCGAGATCGTGCTGAACGACGGCCGCGACACCATCGAACTGGACGTCGCCAATGCCGGCGACCGGCCGATCCAGGTCGGCTCGCACTTCCACTTCTACGAGACCAACAGCGCGCTGGCCTTCGACCGCGAGAAGGCGCGCGGCTTCCGGCTGGACATTCCCGCCGGAACCGCGGTGCGCTTCGAGCCGGGCCAGACCCGCCATGTGAAGCTCGTCGCCTACGGCGGCGACCGGGTGGTGATCGGTTTCAACCGCAAGGTCAACGGCGCCCTCTGACGGGCTGACAGGAAGGGCGAACGACAATGGCGCACCGCATCGACCGGGCCGAGTATGCGGCCCTCTACGGCCCGACCACCGGCGACCGCATCCGGCTGGCCGACACCGACCTGATCGTGGAGGTCGAACGCGACCACACCGTCTATGGCGAGGAGGTGAAGTTCGGCGGCGGCAAGGTGATCCGCGACGGGATGGGGCAAAGCCAGCGCTCGCGTCATCAGGGAGCCGTCGATACCGTCATCACCAACGCCCTGATCATCGACCATTGGGGCATCGTCAAGGCCGACATCGGCATCACCGGCGGGCGCATCGCCGCCATCGGTAAGGCCGGCAATCCGGACATCCAGCCCGGCGTCGACATCATCATCGGTCCAGGCACCGAGGTGATCGCCGGCGAAGGCAAGATCGTCACTGCCGGCGGCATCGACGCCCATATCCATTTCATCTGCCCGCAGCAGGTGGACGAGGCGCTGAACAGCGGCGTCACCACCATGCTGGGCGGCGGCACCGGCCCGGCCGCCGGCACCTCGGCCACCACCTGCACGCCGGGGCCGTGGCACATGGAGCGGATGCTCCAGGCCGCCGAAGGGCTGCCGATCAACCTCGGCTTTTTCGGCAAGGGCAACACCAGCCGCCCCGACGCGCTGCTGGAGCAGATCGCCGCCGGCGCCTGCGGCCTGAAGCTGCACGAGGACTGGGGCACCACGCCGGACGCCATCGACACCTGCCTGACGGTGGCCGACCAGCTCGATGTCCAGGTGGCGATCCACACCGACACGCTGAACGAATCGGGCTTCGTTGAGGACACCATCGCGGCGTTCAAGGGCCGCACCATCCACACCTTCCACACCGAAGGGGCGGGCGGCGGCCATGCGCCGGACATCATCCGGGTGGCCAGCCTCGCCAATGTGCTGCCCAGCTCGACCAATCCGACGCGGCCCTTCACCATCAACACGGTGGACGAGCATCTCGACATGCTGATGGTGTGCCACCACCTCAGTCCGCGCATCCCGGAGGACGTCGCCTTCGCCGAAAGCCGCATCCGGCGCGAGACCATCGCGGCGGAAGACATCCTGCACGACCTGGGCGTCTTCTCCATGATCTCGTCGGACAGCCAGGCGATGGGCCGGCTGGGCGAAGTGGTGATCCGCACGTGGCAGACCGCGCACAAGATGAAGCTGCAGCGCGGCCGGCTACCGCAGGAGACCGGCGACAATGACAATTTCCGGGTCAAGCGCTACATCGCCAAATACACCATCAACCCGGCGCTGTCGCACGGCATCGGCCATGTCGTCGGCTCGGTCGAGGTCGGAAAGCTGGCCGATCTGGTGGTGTGGTCCCCGGCCTTCTTCGGGGTGAAGCCGGACATGGTCATCAAGTGCGGCACCATCGCCGCCGCGCTGATGGGCGATCCCAACGCCTCGATCCCGACGCCGCAGCCGGTGCATTACCGTCCCATGTTCGGCGCCTTCGGCCGGGCGATGCAGGCCAGCAGCGTGACCTTCGTCAGCGCCAAGGCGCTTGAGCTGGATGTCGGCCGCCAGCTTGGCCTGCACCGCGAGCTGATCGCCGTCCAGGGCACCCGCACCGTCGGCAAGAAGGACATGATCCACAACGACGCCACCCCGCACATCGAGGTCGATCCGGAGACCTACGAGGTGCGGGCGGACGGGCAACTGCTGACCTGCGAACCGGCGGACGTCCTGCCGATGGCGCAGCGGTATTTCCTGTTCTGAGGCGCTTTTTTTTATTCCCTCTCCCCCCCGGGGAGAGGGTTAGGGTGAGGGGGATGCGCAGGCCGGACCTTTTCGGCTGCGCCGAACCCCCTCATCCCGACCTTCTCCCCAGGGGGAGAAGGGGATTCAAGCAAGGTTTTGTCGGTGATCGGTGTATTCGACTCAGGACATGGCGGATTGACGGTGCTGCGCGCCCTGGTGGACGCGGTTCCCGACCGGCCCTTCGTCTATCTCGGCGACCATGCCGCAGCTCCCTACGGCCCGCGCAGCGAGGACGACATCTACCGGCTGACCGTGGCCGGGATGGACCGGCTGTTCGCCCAGGGCTGCCGGCTGATCGTCATCGCCTGCAACACCGCCGCGGCCGTCGCGCTGCGGCGGCTCCAGCAGGAATGGCTGCCGTCTGCCCATCCCGGCCGTAACGTGCTGGGCGTGCTGGTGCCGATGGTGGAGGCGATCACCCGCGTGCCGTGGATGATCGACACGGTTCCGCCCGACCATCTCGCCGAACCGCGCAGCGTCGGCATCTTCGCCACCGCGGCGACGGTCAATTCCGGCTCCTTCCCGCGGGAGATCGGCAAGCGCGCCCCATCCGTCCGCGTCGTGCAGCAGGCCTGCCCCGACCTCGTGCCGCTGATCGAGCGCGGCGCGTCGGATGACGAGATCGAGCCGACGGTGACCGGCTATGTCCGCGTGCTGCTGGACAAGATGGGCAGCCAACCGTTGGACACGGTGGTGCTGGGCTGCACCCATTACCCGCTGGTCCGCCACCTGTTCGCCCGCGCCCTGCCGCCGGGGGTGGAGATCCTGTCCCAGCCGACGCTGACCGCCCGCTCGCTGGAGCAGTATTTCGACCGCCACCCCGAATTCCGGCCCGATCCGGCCGAACGGGGCCTGAAATTCTTCACCACCGGGGATGCGGCGCTGGTCAGCGAACTGGCTGGCCGCTTCTTCGGCCACCCGACCCCCTTCGAACGGCTTCGCTGATGACCGACCCCACCCGCCGCGCCACCCGAGTCCACGCCCGCGGCCATTGGCCCGTCGAGCAGGCGGCCGGCACCGTGACGCTCGCCTTCGACGACCGCTTCCGCCGCCGCATGGCGATGACCGACGATGCCGGCGGCGCCTTCCTGCTCGACCTGCCGCGCGCGGTGGCGCTGGACGATGGCGACGGGCTGGAACTGGGCGACGGCAGCTTCCTGCGCGTGGTCGCCGCCCCTGAGGAGCTGATGGAGGTCCGCGTACCCGGCCCGGTCGAGGCCTTCGCCCGCGTCGCCTGGCATCTCGGCAACCGCCACCTGCCGGTGCAGATCGTCGGCGATACCATCCGCCTGCGCCGTGATCATGTGATCGAGGACATGCTGCGTGGGCTGGGGGCCGAGGTGCGCGACGTGACGGCGCCCTTCATGCCGGAGGGCGGCGCCTATGGCGGGCACTCGCATGGCGGCGGGCATGGGCATTCGCACTGAGTTGGATAGTGTTTCCACCCACGCCCTGACGCGCCTGCTGGCGTGGCTGTCGCCCAGCTTTCCGGTCGGCGGCTTCTCCTACAGCCATGGCATCGAAGCGGCGGTGGAGCAGGGGCTGGTGCGGGATCGGGCGACGATGATCGTCTGGCTCGACGGGATCCTGCGCCACGGTGCCGGGCGGACCGACGGCATGCTGTTCGCCGCCGCCCACCGTGCCGTGCTGGCCGGTGACGAGGCCGGTTTTGCCTGGGCGGTGGAGCGGGCCGACATCCTGCGCGCTTCCGCCGAGACCGCACTCGAAGCGCGGGCGCAGGGGCAGGCCTTCCTGCTGGCGATCCGCGCCGCATGGCCGCTCGACGGGCTGGCACGCTGGGATGCGGTGATCGCCGGCACCGGCCGACCGGTCGCTTATGCCGTGGCGGTGGCGCTGGCGTCGGCACTGATCGGCGTGGCGGAGGGGCCGGCGCTGACCGCCTACCTGCATGCCTTCGCCGCCAATCTGGTGTCGGCCGGCGTGCGGCTGGTGCCGCTGGGCCAGACCGACGGGCAGCGGGCGCTGGCCGCCCTCGACCCCATCACCCACCGAGCGGCCGAGGCGGCGCTGGCAGCCCCGCTCGACGATCTCGGCGGCCGGGCGATGGCCGTCGACTGGACCTCGATGATCCACGAAACCCAATATACGAGGCTGTTCCGCTCATGAGCGCTCTCCCCGCTATCGAAAAGAGCCACGCCGGTCCGCTTCGCGTCGGCATCGGCGGTCCTGTCGGCTCCGGCAAGACCGCGCTGACCGACGCGCTGTGCAAGCGCATGCGCGACGATTGGGAGGTGGCGGCGATCACCAACGACATCTACACCAAGGAGGATGCTGAATTCCTCACCCGCTCCGGTGCCTTGAAGCCGGAACGGATCATGGGGGTGGAGACCGGCGGCTGTCCGCATACCGCGATCCGCGAGGATGCCTCGATCAACCTCGCCGCCGTCGACCAGATGAACGCCAAGTTCCCCGACCTCGACCTGATCTTCATCGAATCGGGCGGCGACAATCTCGCGGCCACCTTTTCGCCGGAACTGGCGGACATCACCATCTACGTCATCGACGTGTCGGCCGGCGACAAGATCCCGCGCAAGGGCGGGCCGGGCATCACCCGGTCGGATTTGCTGGTCATCAACAAGACCGACCTCGCCCCGATGGTCGGCGCCAGCCTGGAGGTGATGGATCGCGACGCCCGCAAGATGCGCGGCGACCGTCCTTTCGTCTTCGCCAACGTCAAGGCGGGCGAGGGGCTGGATGCCATCCAGTCCTTCATCGTCCAGCGTGGCGGCTTGCCCCTGCCGGGCTGACAACCGGCAGGACGCCCTGGGAACCTCCGGCTTGACCATGCTGTTCATGCAGCATGAGACGATTCAAGCCGGAGGATGCCCTGATGACGCGCCCCACCCCTGCAACGGCCCTGCTGCTGGCCGCGCTGGGAACCCTGTCCGTCGCCGCGCCCGCGTTGGCGGCCGACGACTGCGCGGCCGGACTCGACCGGCTGGGACAGCAGGCGGCGGCTCTCGAGGCTGCCGGCCCCGGCTCCGCCGCTCCGGTGACCCCGCAGGAAACCGCACAGCTGCGCTCCCTTCAGCAGGCGGCACAGGCCGCGGCGCAGAAGGGTAATGCCCCCGCCTGCCAAGCCATCCTGGGCGAGGCGACGGCGTTGCAGGACTCCATCGCCCACCCGCGCGCCATCGCCGCCGACGATCTTGAGAACGCCAAGCTGCGCAGCCCGGACGGCAAGGATCTCGGCAGCATCTCCGAACTGATCATCGATCCCGGCACCGGGCGCGTCGCCTATGCGGTGGTCGAGCTGGGCGGGTTCCTCGGCATCGGCGACGCCGATTTCGCGGTTCCCTGGGCGCTGTTCACCCCGTCTGGCGACGGCTATGTCCTGAACGTACCGAAGGACAAGCTGACCAACGCCCCCCGCTTCGACGACAGGAACCGCCCCAACATGAACGACCGCCAGTGGGCGATGGCGGTGCACACCTATTATGGCGTCGCTCCCTATTGGATGCGCGATTCGGCGACGCTGGCCGCCATCGCCGGTTCGGCCGGCGGCGGCGATGCCTCGGCCGGCCCTCTGCGCCAGGAGGTGCAGCGCCTCTCTCAGGAGGTGGCACGGCTGAATCAGGAACTACAGCAGGCACGCGGCGCTGCCGGTTCCAGCGGGGCGACGCCCGGCGCGGGAATGGGGCAGGGCGGCGCTTCGCCGGCGGCACCGGAATCCGTCTCGCGGACGCCGTCCGGGAACGGCACCCCCCAGCCGCCGGTTTCCCAACAGTGACGCGATAACGATCCGATGGCGGACGATCCCCGACCGGAATCCGCATTCAGGAGGACCGACATGGAACTCTCTTCCATCACCGAAACGGCCCAGCGCAACCTGCGCGGCCTCAATGACCGCATCCATGGCCCCGGCGGCGGCTACAGCATCAATGTCGGCCACAGCGAAAGGCTGGCCTCGCTGGCCGGCGGCGTGGTGCTGGCGGTGCTGGGCCTGCGCCGGCCCAACTGGACTGGGGCCGCCATGGCGCTGGCTGGCGGCGCCCTGGTCGCGCGTGGCCTCACCGGCTATTGCCCCGGCAAGGCGATGCTGGCCGACTGGTCGCACAATGACCGGGCCGCCATCCCGGCGCAGGACGTGGAACACGGCATCGACCCCTATTCCCGCCATCCCGGCGACATCTATCAGGAGACCTGCGAGGAGGAGATCGTCGACGAGGCTTCCCAGGAATCCTTTCCGGCGAGCGACCCACCCTCCTTCACCCCGGGCGTTGCGCGGTAAGCCGGCAATCAGGCAAGCGGCCTGATGCCATAACAGAAATGTCATCAAGAAACGGTCTGCCGGTCCCGTGCCGGCAGACCGTTTTTGATATAGATCAATGAAACACAGAATTTGGGCAACTTCGGCTTTTACTGACTGTGCGTGAGGCAATGCTGCGTAATGATTGAAGCGCATGTGCGGATCGCGTCCATTGCACGTTGCGGGCTCACAGCGATTGGTCTATGGTGCGCTGCACAAGGAACGCCGCGTGCCTTTACCCGGCGAAAGGCCGCCATGGTTGCGGCCGCTCCTCCCGTCACACCGACCGCAGGACAGTCCGCCATGACCACGATCATTCCCGCCGCCGCCACGCTCGAAGGCAAGAAGGGGCTCGTCCTTGGCATCGCCAACGATCAGTCGATCGCCTGGGGCTGTGCCCGCGCCTTCCGCGCGATGGGCGCCGACCTCGCGGTCAGCTATCTGAACGACAAGGCCAAGAAGTTCGTCGAGCCGCTGGCCCAGCAGCTCGAGGCCGAGATCTTTGAACCGGTGGACGTCACCGGCGAGGGCCAGCTGAAGGCCATCTTCGACAAGATCGGCGAGAAGTGGGGCAAACTCGACTTCGCGCTGCACAGCATCGCTTTCGCTCCGAAGGAGGACCTGCACGGCCGCGTCGTCGACTGCTCGCGCGAAGGCTTCCAGCAGGCGATGGACGTTTCCTGCCATTCCTTCATCCGCATGGCCAAATATGCCGAGCCACTGATGAAGGACGGCGGGTCGCTGTTCACCATGTCCTATTTCGGCGCCAACCGTGTCATCGACAATTACGGCGTCATGGGGCCGGTGAAGGCCGCGCTGGAGGCCAGCGTGCGCTATCTGGCGGCCGAACTGGGCCCGAAGGGCATCCGCGTCCACGCCATCTCCCCCGGCCCGATCAAGACCCGCGCCGCCTCCGGCATCGCCCATTTCGACGAGCTGATGAACAAGGCGGCCGAGCGTGCTCCCGAAGGCCGTCTGGTGACCATCGAGGAGGTCGGCTACACGACCGCCTTCCTCGCGACTGACGGCGCCAAGGGCATCACCGGCGACACCACCTATGTCGATTGCGGCTATTCGATCGTCGGCTAAGGCCGACGACATCCGGCCTCGGGTTCAGGCCGGCCGATTTCCGGTTGCGGAAGGGGCGGGTGCGGCGACGCATCCGCCCTGTTTCGTTCCAGCCTGCCTCCTGCGGGTGCGTCATATTGCCGTGTGACGCCGCCGGCCGTTTTGGCGCAATGGTAACACCAGCCATAATCCGGGCTAACGGGGTGCCGGCAAGGGGGAGGCGGCAAGGTCATGGGCGCCATCACATGGCGACGGCAGTTGAGCGTCGGCCAACCGTCCATCGACGACGATCACAAGCATCTGATCGAGTATCTGAATGAACTCGACGCAGCACTGGCCGCTGAGCGTTTCCAGCCGGCCCGCGTCGCCAAGATCCTGGTCAAGCTGCTGGAATACACCAAGGAGCATTTCGCCCGCGAAGAGCGGATCATGCAGATCGTGCGTTATCCGAAATTCGAGGAGCATGTCGCCATGCACCGCAGTGCGGTCAGGATGGTCAGCGAGCTGTCCAACCGCTTCGCCATCGAACCCACCCACGAAAACGCGGCGCAGCTGTATAAATTCACTGCCGACTGGCTGGTCCGCCACATCATCCTGATGGACACGCAGCTGACCCCCTATGTGCGCGGCGTGTGGGCGTGATGGAGTAGGGGCGGTTGCTTACCCCACGAACTCCGTGGCCCGATAGCCCTGGGCATAGAGCAGGGCGGTCAGGTCGCCATGATCGACCCGGGCACGGGCTTCGGCTGCCACCACCGCCTTGGCGTGGAAGGCGACGCCCAGCCCGGCGGCCAGCAGCATCGGCAGGTCATTGGCACCATCACCGACCGCCATCGTTTCCGCCACCGGGACGCGATGCTCGCCGGCATAGGCCATCAGGGCCTGGAGCTTGCTGTCCTTGTCGAGGATCGGCTCGATCACCTTGCCGGTCATCACGCCGCCCTCCACCTCCAGCTCGTTGCCGCGATCGTCGTCGAAGCCGATCCAGCTGCGCACTCGGCCGGTGAAGCAGCGGAAGCCGCCCGACACCAGGACGCAGACGGCGCCGTTGGCGCGCATGGTGCCGACCAGCTGGGCCGCACCCGGCATCAGCGTGGCGCGCTGCCACACCTCGTCGATCACCGTCTCCTTCAGGCCCTTCAGCAGGGCGACCCGCTCGCGCACCGCGTCCTTGAAGTCGATCTCGCCATTCATGGCGCGGGCGGTGATGTCGGCGATGTGATTCTTCAGCCCGACATAGTCGCCCAGCTCGTCCAGCATTTCCTGCTCGATGATCGTCGATTCCATGTCGGCGACCAGCAGCCGCTTGCGCCGCGTCGCCGCCGGCTGGGCAATGATGTCCAGCGTGGCATCCTTCAAAGCGTGGCGGATCGCCGCCTCCGCCTGTTCCGGCGCCAGATTGCCGAAGGGCAGGTCGCAGGCGGTGCCCGGCGCCAGCCAGTCCGGCGCGCCGGCATCGGCGCCCAGCCCGACCAGCGCCGCCTTGGCGGTCTGGACGGTAGCCTCGTCGAGCGTGGCGGTGCGGGGGGCGATCAGCGTGGCGACGGCGTTCATCGGCAGGTATCCCGAGGAAAAGAGGGCCTTTGCGCGCTGCCTACCACAGGCGGGGAGCCGGGTCCAACGAAGCTTCGGCGTCGGCACGCGGATGGGTGTTGCAATGCGGACGCCGGAACGCCATGGAAGGGGGATGAGCGACCCTACCCCCTCCATCACCGACGTAGTCGTCATCGGCGGCCCGACCGCGTCAGGCAAGTCGGGGCTGGCGCTTGCCATCGCCGAGGCGTTCGGCGGCACCGTCATCAATGCCGACAGCATGCAGCTTTACGCCGACCTCGACGTTCTGACCGCCCGGCCGCCGGCCGAGGATCTGGCGCGGGCTCCGCACCGCCTCTATGGCGTGCTGCCGGCGGCGGAACGCGGGTCGGCGGCGCGCTGGCGCGACATGGCACTGGCGGAGATCGCGACGGCCAAGGCCGCAGGCTGGTTGCCCGTGGTAGTCGGTGGCACGGGCCTCTATCTGCGCGCGCTGATGCAGGGGCTGAGCGAGGTGCCGCCCATCCCCGACGAGGTGCGCGCCGCTGCCCATGCCCGATTGGCCGCCATCGACGGCGAGGCCTTCCGTGCCGAACTGGTCGCTCGCGACCCGGCGTCGGCCAAGCTGAACCCCGGCGACACCACCCGTCTGACCCGCGCCTGGGAAGTGCTGGAGGCCACCGGCCATCCGCTGTCGTACTGGCAGAGCCAGACCGCCCAGGGCGCGCCGGCCGATCTGCGCTTCACCATCCTGGTTCTCGACCCGCCGCGCGCCGACCTCTATGCCCAATGCGACAGGCGCTTCCACCTGATGATGGAGCAGGGGGCATTGGAGGAGGTGCGGCGATTGGACGCGCTGGCCTGCGAGCAAAACCTCGCCGTCGACCTGCCGGTGCTGAAAGCCCTGGGAGTGCCCGAACTCCGCCGCGCTCTGCATGGCGAAATCCCACTCGACGAGGCCATTGCGCTGGCCCAGCAATCGACCCGCCGCTATGCCAAACGGCAGGTCACGTGGTTCCGTCATCAGATTGTTGGCAAATCACCCGATATGCTGGTAAGTCATACAGGACAGCATAGCTGCCATACCATTGATCTGCCTTGTTCGCTTGCGGTACGAAATGCAATGCTCGACCGCCTGAGAACGATACTAAATTACTGATCCGAAGGAGAAGCACCGTGTCGGTTGATTGGGGTCATGTGTTCGCGGGCCGCGTGGGCGGCATGACGGCGTCCGAAATCCGGGAACTGCTGAAGCTGATCGACCGTCCGGAGATCATCTCCTTCGCCGGTGGCATTCCCGACCCCGATCTGTTCCCCAGCTCGGCCATCGCCCGGTCCTATGAGAAGATCTTCCAGTCGAACTCCGGTGCCGGCGCCGCGCTGCAATACTCCATCACCGAAGGCTATACGCCGCTGCGGGAATGGATCTGCGATTACATGGGCGGCAAGGGCGTCAACATCGGGCTGGATGGTGTTCTCATCACCAACGGCTCGCAGCAGGTGCTGGAATTTGTCGGCAAGTTGCTGATCGGCCCCGGCGACAAGATCGTCGTGACCCGTCCGACCTATCTCGGCGCGCTCCAGGCTTTCTCGCCCTACGAGCCGACCTATCTCTCGATCCCGATGGACGGGGAAGGGCCGGAGATGACGGCGCTGACCGAGGCGCTGGCGCAGAAGCCGAAGTTCTTCTACCTCGTCCCCGATTTCCAGAACCCGAACGGCACCACGGTGACGCTGGCCCGCCGCCACGCCATCCTGGATGCCTGCGAGGCGGCCGGCGTGCCGGTGATCGAGGACACCGCCTATTGCGAGCTGCGCTATGACGGCGAGCATCTGCCGCTGCTGGCGGCGCTGGATTGCGAGCGCAACGGCGGCAAGCTGACCAACGTCATCTTCGGCGGCACCTTCTCCAAGACGATGGTGCCGGCGATGCGGGTGGGCTGGGTCAATGCCGCACCGGAGGTGGTGAATCGGCTGGTGCTGATGAAGCAGGCGGCCGACCTGCATGCGAGCACGATCAACCAGATCGTCATGCACGACGTCGTCTCGCAGATCTTCGACAGCCACATCAAGCTGCTGCGCACCCAGTACAAGGAGCGTCGCGACGCCATGCTGGCCGCGCTGGAGGAATACGCTCCGCCGGGCGTCACCTGGACCAAGCCGGAAGGCGGCCTGTTCGTCTGGATCGAGGCGCCGGAGGGTGTCGACGGCACCGAACTGCTGGCCCGTGCCATCAAAGAGGCCAACGTCGCCTTCGTCCCCGGTTCGGCCTTCCATGCCGATCGGTCGGGCAAGAACACGCTGCGCCTCGCCTTCTCCGTCACCAAGCCGGCCCAGATTCGTGAGGGCATCCGCCGGCTGTGCGAGCTGCTGAAGACTGCTGCCTGACCGCTTGACCCTTCAGTTCGTTGCTTTTTCGGAACGGCGGCCGCGCTTCGGTGCGGCCGCCGTCTCCGTTTGCGGCGGGCGCCGACTGGACGGGAGCTGGATGCACACCTCCAGCGAGTGCGCAATAATTGGAAAAACTGCGGCAAAAAAACTTTGCAAACATTCGCGAATAGGGTTGACCTATGACGGATGATTTGACTAATTTGCCGCTCCCAGCACACGCCATCGGGGCTAAGCCGTTGTTCTGAACGGCATCCCCTCCCCGGCGGGGTTGGTGTTCCCAAGGAACCGGGCGCCCTAGAGGAGGCGCCCACATGAGAAGGTCGTGAGCGATGTCCGAACAGAAGCTGACCGGCGCCCAGATCGTCATCAAAGCCCTGAAGGATCAGGGCGTTGACATCATCTTCGGCTATCCCGGCGGCGCCGTACTTCCCATCTACGACGCGCTGTTCCAGCAGAACGACCTGAAGCATGTCCTTGTACGCCACGAGCAGGCCGCGGTTCACGCGGCGGAGGGCTACGCGCGCTCGACCGGCAAGGTCGGCTGCGTGCTGGTGACCTCCGGCCCCGGCGCCACCAACGCGGTGACCGGCCTGCTGGACGCCCTGTGCGACAGCATCCCGCTGGTCTGCCTGTCGGGCCAGGTGCCGACCCACCTGATCGGCAACGACGCCTTCCAGGAAGCCGACACCACCGGCATCACACGTCCCTGCACCAAGCACAATTACCTGGTGAAGGACGTCGACAATCTGGCCCGCACCCTCCACGAGGCCTTCTATGTCGCGCGCAGCGGCCGTCCCGGCCCGGTGCTGGTCGACATTCCGAAGGACGTGCAGTTCGCCGACGGCACCTATGTTCCGCCGGCGGAGGTCAAGCACAAGACCTACCGGCCGCAGGTGAAGCCGGAGATGGCCCGCATCGAAGAGGCGGTGGATCTGATCGCCAACGCCAAGCGGCCGGTCTTCTACACCGGCGGCGGCGTGATCAATGCCGGCCCCTTTGCCGCCAAGCTGCTGACCCAGTTCGTCAAGGCCACCGGCTTCCCGATCACCTCAACCCTGATGGGGCTGGGCGCCTTCCCGGCTTCCGAAAGCCAGTGGCTGGGAATGCTCGGCATGCATGGCACGTACGAGGCGAACCTCGCCATGTACGAATGCGATGTCATGATCAACATCGGCGCCCGCTTCGACGACCGCGTGACCGGCAAGCTGTCGGCCTTCTCGCCGGGTTCGAAGAAGATCCACGTCGACATCGATCCCAGCTCGATCAACAAGAACGTCGCCGTCGACATTCCGATCGTCGGCGACTGCGGTGCCGTGCTGGAGGACATGCTGCGCATCTGGAAGGCGCGCGCCAAGTCGCCGGACAAGGCCGCGCTGAAGGAGTGGTGGGGCAAGATCGAGGGCTGGCGCGCCCGCAACTGCCTGAACTACAACCGCACCGAATCGGTCATCAAGCCGCAATATGCGCTGGAGCGCCTGCGCGAGGCCCTGCGCGGCAAGGACCACTACATCACGACGGAAGTCGGCCAGCACCAGATGTGGGCCGCCCAGTTCCTGCCCTTCGACCAGCCGAACCGCTGGATGACCTCGGGCGGGCTCGGCACCATGGGCTACGGCCTGCCGGCCGCCATCGGCGCCCAACTGGCCCATCCCGACGCCATCGTCGTCGACGTGTCGGGCGAGGCCAGCTTCCTGATGAACATGCAGGAGATCGGCACCGCCGTGCAGTACCGCGCGCCGGTCAAGATCTTCATCCTGAACAACCAGTATATGGGCATGGTGCGCCAGTGGCAGGAATTGCTGCACGGCTCGCGCTATTCCCAGAGCTACTCCGAAGCCCTGCCGGACTTCGTGAAGCTGGCGGAATCCTGGGGCTGCGTCGGCTTGCGCGCCACCACGGTGGCCGAGGTCGATCAGGTGATCGAGAAGATGCTGACGGTCACCGACCGCCCCTGCATCATCGACATCGCCGTCGATCCGAAGGAAAATTGTTTCCCCATGATCCCGGGCGGCAAGGCCCACAACGAGATCCTGTTCGGTCCGGACGACAGCCCGTCCGACGCCACGCCGGAAGACGGCATGGTGCTGGTCTGATCGGCTGACGACGAACGAACGGAAGGACGGGATTCATGGAAAACGCGATCGAAAAGCACACCATCGCCGTGCTGGTGGACAACGAGCCAGGCGTTCTCGCCCGCGTCATCGGGCTGTTCTCCGGCCGCGGCTACAACATCGAAAGCCTGACGGTGGCGGAGGTGAACAATGCCGATCACCTGTCGCGCATCACCCTGGTCACCTCCGGTACCCGGATGATCATCGAGCAGATCAAGGCGCAGTTGAGCCGGCTGGTTCCGGTCCACCGCGTCCATGACCTGACCGATGAGGGGCCGGCGGTGGAGCGCGAGCTGGCGCTGGTCAAGGTGGCCGGCACCGGCGACCGCCGGATCGAGGCGCTGCGCCTCGCCGACATCTTCAAGGCCAAGGTGGTGGACGCCACCCTGACCAGCTTCGTCTTCGAACTGACCGGCACCACCGAACAGGTCGATGACTTCGTCGGGCTGATGACCCAGCTCGGCCTCGTGGAAGCCAGCCGCACCGGCGTGGTCGCCATGTCGAAGGGGCCGGCGGCGTTCTAAAAGGCTTGCCCAAAACAGCTTTTGGGTATTCTGCGCAAGATTGGGGCGGCAAAAACGCAAGGAAGCTTTGCAGTTTGCCGCTCCGTCGAGCGATTGTTTCCCTTGACGGGCGGCTTTGCTCAATGGAGTAATCCGCCGCAGGAAACGCACTCTGTCTTCGTTCGTTGCGAATTCAAGGAACCATCTCCATGCGCGTCTATTACGATCGTGATGCCGACGTCAACCTGATCAAGGGCAAGAAGGTCGTCATCGTCGGCTACGGCAGCCAGGGCCACGCCCACGCCCACAACCTGCGTGACAGCGGCGTGAAGGACGTGCGGATCGCGCTCCGCCCGGGTTCGGCCACCATCAAGAAGGCCGAGACCGCCGGCTTCACCGTGATGACCCCGGCCGAAGCAGCCGCCTGGGCCGACGTCGTGATGGTTCTGACCCCGGACGAGCTGCAGGCCGACCTGTACAAGGACGATCTGGCCCCGAACATGAAGCAGGGCGCCGCCCTGGCCTTCGCGCACGGCCTGAACGTCCACTTCAACCTGATCGAGCCGCGCGCCGACCTCGACGTGTTCATGATCGCGCCGAAGGGCCCCGGCCACACCGTGCGCAGCGAATACCAGCGTGGCGGCGGCGTGCCGTCGCTGGTCGCCGTTCATCAGAACGCCTCGGGCAACGCGCTGGATATCGCCCTGTCCTACGCCTCGGCCAATGGCGGCGGCCGCGCCGGCATCATCGAGACCACCTTCAAGGAAGAGTGCGAGACCGACCTGTTCGGTGAGCAGGCCGTGCTCTGCGGCGGCCTGACCGAACTGATCCGCGCCGGTTACGAGACGCTGGTCGAGGCGGGCTACGCCCCCGAGATGGCCTACTTCGAGTGCCTGCACGAAGTGAAGCTGATCGTCGACCTGATGTACGAGGGCGGCATGGCCAACATGCGCTACTCGATCTCCAACACGGCCGAATACGGCGACTACCGCACCGGCCCGCGCATCATCACGCCCGAGACCAAGGCCGAGATGAAGCGCGTCCTGACCGACATCCAGGAAGGCCGCTTCGTCCGCGACTGGATGCTGGAGTGCAAGGCCGGTCAGCCGTCCTTCAAGGCGATCCGTCGCCGCAACGCCGAGCACGAGATCGAGAAGGTCGGCGAGAAGCTGCGCGCCATGATGCCGTGGATCGCCGAGCGCCGTCTGGTCGACAAGTCGAAGAACTGATCTGGCGAAAGCCATATTGGTTTTGTGGAGAGCGCGTCCCTTCGGGGGCGCGTTTTTCATTTGGGGGCAAGATGTTCCGGGGTGATGCCGAACACCATGGCGAACCCTTTGCTGCCGGCGTCGGTAATCGTGACCGCGCGGCTGCCGGGCATGCGGGCGATCCAGCTGCGTTCCAGCGAACAGGTCAGCAATGCCGCGCCCAGTTGTCCGGCCAGATGAGGCCGCCGCTCGCTCCAGTCGAGGCAGGTCCGGCAGAGCGGTCTGTGGTTCCCGCCGGCTTCGGGAAATGTGAGACCCAGCCCGGCCAGGAAATCCCGGCCGTCATCCGTCACCAAGGCTCCGCCGTCACCGATGATGACAAGCCGGAGGTCGCTCAGCCGGTCAGCCAGTGCTGTGCCCAATCGTCCGGCGAGGTGGTCATAGCAGGTTCGGGCGGCTCTCAGAGCCTCGTCCTTTGGGCCGGGAGGACGATGGCGTGGTGGTCCGGCGGTCGCCACCGCCATCAGGCTCTCCATCGCTTGGGCGATGACCGGGGAAGCCAGCCGGTAATAGCGGTGCCGCCCCTGGCGCTCCACCGCCAGCAATCCCGCCTCGGTCAACTTGGCCAGATGGCCGCTGGTGGTCGGCGCGCCAACGCCGGCGTGCCAGCACAGCTCCCCGGCAGTCAGCGCCTGTCCGCCCATCAGGGCGGAGAGGATGTTCGCCCGCGCCGGATCGCCGATCAGGGCGGCAATGGTGGCGATGGCGTTGGCGGAGGCGATGGGCCTGGCGGTCATGCCTTTCAGTTTAGGCCCGTTCGCCGGATCCGTCAGCCGCCGACGCTTCGTCCATGGCCGAAGCGTTCCCAGAGATCTTCCGTCGATCGGACTGGCATGGTGGGTGACCTTCTTCAAGCGACGGAGCCTTCATGACCATTCCTTCAGCTTCAGCTGGGTCCGCTTCGCGGCCCGATCTGTGTGTGGAGCTTGCCTTGCTGCTGGCACTTGCAACCTTGTGGGGTGCGTCCTACAGCTTCATACGGATCGGAGTGGAGACGATCCCACCGCTGACCTTCATTGCCGGCCGGACCTTGATAGCGGGAACCGTTCTGCTGGCCGTCATCCATTGGCGCGGGCTTTCCCTGCCGCGCGAACGGGCCGTATGGAGCCGTTTTCTGGTGCAGGCCTGTCTGAACAGTGTCTTGCCTTTCACCTTGATCGCCTGGGCCGAACGGACGGTCGAAGCTGGGACCGCTGCGATCCTCAACGCGACGACACCGATCTTCGCTTTTCTCATCACGCTGCTGCTGACCAGGCACGAAGCCTTGTGCCTGCGAAAGACCGTCGGCGTGCTTGTCGGGCTCGGCGGGACAATCCTGGTCATCGGGGTGGGGGCGGTGGACGGGATCGGTCGCGATCTTCTGGCGCAGGGCGCCATCGTCTTCGCCACCCTCTGCTATGCCGGGGCGGCCATCTTCGGCCGTGTCTTCAAGGGATTGGACCCGATCATGCCTGCCGCCGGATCGCTGATGTGCGGCGCGGTCCTGCTGCTGCCGGTCAGTCTGGCGGTCGACCGGCCCTGGACACTGATGCCCTCATGGGAGTCGTTGCTGGCGCTCGTCAGCCTGTCGGTCTTCTCGACCGCGCTCGCTTTCGTTCTCTATTTCCGGCTGGTCCACACCCTTGGGGCGGTTCCAACGACCGGTCAGGCCTATCTGCGGGTACCCATCGGCGTCGGCGTCGGTGCGCTGATGTTGGGCGAGACGCTGGAGCCGACCATCCTCGCCGGCTGTGCCTTGGTCGTGTTCGGGGTGGCGGCGATGACCATTCCGGCCCGTCGCCGGTCTTGAATGGACAAACCTTTCAGCCGCGCGGCTCCCCGAATCCGCTTGGCGGGGTTTCGGCGACGGCGGCGCGGCCGGGGTCGCGCTTCTGGGTTTCCAGCAGGATGTCGCGGGCGATGGGGGCCGCCGCGGTGGAGCCGCCGCCGCCATGTTCGACGAAGACGGCGCAGGCATAGCGCGGTGCCTGGATCGGCGCGAAGGCGACGAACAGGGCATGGTCGCGCTCGCGCCAGGGCAAATCCTCGTTCTTCTTCACGCCGTTGTTGCGCTCGGCCATGGTGATGCGGCGGACCTGGGCCGAACCGGTCTTGCCGGCCATCTCATAGCCGACTTCGGTGATGCGCGACTTGAAGGCGGTGCCGTTGGGGGCGTTGGTCACCTCGGTCATGCCGCGCAGTACGATGTCGAGGTTCTCCTTCTTCACGCCGATGCTGGGCCAAGCCGTCTGCTCGCCGCTGACCGTCTTGATCTGCTTGGTCAGGTGCGGCTTAACCGCATAGCCGCCATTGGCCAGCCGGCAGGTCATCACCGCCAGTTGCAGTGGCGTCGTCAGCACATAACCTTGGCCGATGGAGGCGACCAGGGTCTCGCCCATGTCCCAGCCCTTGCCCAGCGTCGCCTTCTTCCAGGCGATGGAGGGAATCAGGCCGGCGCGTTCGTGCGGCAGGTCGATGCCGGTGCGGTTGCCCAGGCCGAAGCGGTTGGACATTTCGGCGATGCGGTCGATGCCGATCCGGCGTGACACGTCGTAGAAGAACACGTCGCAGGAATGGCGCAGCGCGCCGACGAAATCGACGGTGCCGTGCCCACCGCGCTTCCAGCAGTGGAAGCGGTGGTCGCCCAGCTCCAGATAGCCGGGACAGAACACGGTGTGCCGGTTGCTGACCACGCCCGACTCGAGCGCCGCCAGTGCCGCCATCATCTTGAAGGTGGACCCTGGCGGATATTGTCCGACCACCGCCTTGTTGTTCAGCGGAGTCGCCTGGTTGGACAGCAGCTCCTCCCACAGCTCGGCGCTGATGCCCATGGTGAACTGGTTGGGATCGTAGCTGGGGTGGGAGCACAGGGCATAGATGCCGCCGGTGTGCACGTCCATCACCACGGCCGAGGCGCTGACCTCCTGCGACAGCCGCTCCTGCACGAAGCGTTGCAGCACCATGTCGATGGTCAGCTGCACCTCGCGGCCGGACTGGCCCTCGTCGCGCGACAGCTCGCGGATGACGCGGCCGACGGCGTTCACCTCCAGCTGGCTGGTGCCGGCGGTGCCGCGCAGCACCTTCTCGTGGAACTTCTCGATGCCGGCCTTGCCGATGCGGAAGCCGGGCAGGGACAGCACGGGATCGCTGTTGCCGCTCAGTTCAGACTCCGACACGGCGCCGACATAACCCAGGATATGGGCGGTCGAGTCCGCCTGCGGGTAATAACGCAACTCGCCTACCTCGATTGCCACGCCAGGCAGGTCGGGGGTGTTGGTCTCCAGCGTCGCCACCTGCTCCCAGGTCAGGTTCTCGCGCACGGTGACGGGGACGAAGCGGCGCTTGCGGTGCAGTTCGCGCAGCACGCGGCGGCGGTCGCCGTCGGTCAGCGGCACGATGCGGGAGATCTTGTCGAGAGTCTCCTGGATGTTGTGGGTGCGTTCCGACACGACGACGACGCGGTAGTTCTGCTGGTTGACCGCCAGCGGCACGCCGAAACGGTCGACGATGTTGCCGCGCGATGGGGCGATCAGCCGCAGGCTGATGCGGTTCTCCTCGGCCAGCATGGTGTAGCGCGCCGACTCGACGACCTGCAGGTAATAGAGGCGACCAACCAGCGCGGACAGGCCGGCCAGCTTGATTCCGCCCAGCACCAGGGCGCGGCGCGCCAGCAGGCGGGAACGGTCGGTGTCGCGATCGATCGAACTCATGAGACCCGTCGGGACCCTTTACCCATTCAGGAACGCGCGGTGGACGCGGATCAGCAGCCAACCCACCGCAGGAAACACCGCCACTGTCAGCAGACCCTGGAACAGGGCCGGCAGGATCGACAGCGTGGCGGCGTCGAGCACCGAGAAGGCCAGCCATTGCAGCAGCACCCCCCCGGCCATTACCAGCGTGAAGCCGAACCACAGCAGGGCGAAGGTGCTGGCCAGGAACACGCGGCGCTGGTTCAGGACAGCCCATTGCGCGACGACCAGCAGCAGGGCGTTGACGCCCAGCGGTCCGCCGATCAGGAAATCCTGAAGCAGTCCGATCAGAAAGGCTACCCCCGGACGCATCAGGTCAGGCCTGTGGATCGTCCAGTAATAGACGGAGACCAGCGTCAGGTTCGGTGCCACCGGGGCATAGCCGGGGACCGGTACCGGGATCATGCCCACCAGCACCATCATCACCGTGACGGCGAAGGGCGCCAGATTGCGCCCGGTCTTGTCCACCTTCTGCCAAAAGGTCGCCGTCATGTCGGCGAGTCCTCGGCCGGCGGACCCTCCGCCCGGCTCACTTCCACTCTGGTGACGGGTCCAGATCGGTGCTCGGCAGGCCGAAATCCACCAGACGCAGATGTTCGATGCGGGATAGGTCGGCGCTGGGCAGGACGCGGACGCCTCGCTCGCTGACCGCGGTTACCACGCCGACCGGCAGGCCGGGCGGGAACAGCCCGCCGTCGCCGGAGGTCACCACCCGCTCGCCCACCTGGATCGGCGAGTCGGGCGGCAGGTAGAGGAGCTTGGCCTGATCGGAATTGTCGCCGGCCAGGATCGAGCGCTGGCGCGTGTTCGACAAGATCACCGGAATGCGGGCGTTGATGTCGGTCAGCAGCAGGACGCGGGACGACCATTCGCCGACCTCGATCACCCGGCCGACCAGACCGGCGCCGGCGAGCGCCGCCTGACCCTTGCGCACCCCGTCGCGCTTGCCGGCGGTGACCACCAGCGTACGGACGAAGGAACTGCCGGGTGTGGCGATCACGCGGGCGGCGATATAGTTGACCGACGGTTCGGGACGGACCCGCAGCAGACTGCGCAGGCTGTTGTTCTCCGCCTCCAGCCGCAAGGCCGCCTGCTTCCACTGCAGAAGCCGGGCATTTTCTGCCTTCAGCCGCTGGTTCTCGTCGAAGGCGTTCTCAAGCTCCACCGCGGACTCGACCACGCGCGCCGCGGTGGCGGCGGGGCGGGAGATCGCATCCAGGATGGGGGCGAAGGCATCGGTCACGCGTGCGCGCGCGCTGTCCACCGAGACGGACTCGATCTTGCCGACCATCATCAGGGCGATGGAGGCCAGCACCAGCAGAAGGAAGGAGAAGCGCTGCGCGAGAGCCCGCAAGGGGGCGGCAAGGCGGATGACGGAGCCGGATGAGCGTGGCTTCACAGGAAATTCCCGTCCAGATACGCGGTCCGTCTCCGGTCCTCACCGCCAAGGGTGGGCGGGGGACCGGAGGCCTTCCAACCAGGGATACACCAATCAGTAGGCGCTGACCAAGACGTTTCGCAGCGTCTTCATCTCCTCCAGCGCGCGGCCGGTGCCGAGCGCCACGCAGGAGAGGGGATCGTCGGCGATCGACACCGGCAGGCCGGTGGCGTGGCGCAGGACGAAGTCCAGGTTGCCCAGCAGGGCGCCGCCGCCGGTCAGCACGATGCCCTTGTCGACGATGTCGGCGGCCAGTTCCGGAGCGGTGTGCTCCAGCGCCACCTTCACCGCTTCGACGATGGCCGAAACGGGTTCGGCCAGCGACTCGGCAATCTGCCGTTCGGAGATGATCAGTTCCTTGGGCACGCCGTTCATCAGGTCGCGGCCCTTGATCTCCAGGATGCGGCCTTCGCCGTCCTCGGGCGGACAGGCGGAGCCGATTTCCTTCTTGATCCGCTCGGCCGAGCCTTCGCCGACCAGCAGATTGTGGCTGCGGCGGATGTAGCCGATGATGGCCTCGTCCATCTTGTCGCCGCCGACGCGGACCGAGCGCGAATAGACGATGCCGCCCAGCGACAGCACGGCCACCTCGGTGGTGCCGCCGCCGATGTCGACGACCATCGAGCCCGTCGGTTCGGTCACCGGCAGCCCGGCGCCGATCGCGGCGGCCATCGGCTCCTCGATCAGGAAGACGCGGCGGGCGCCTGCGGCCTCCGCCGATTCCTGGATCGCCCGGCGTTCCACCGCGGTCGAGCCCGACGGCACGCAGATGATGACCTGCGGGCTGGCGAAGCTGCGGCGGTTGTGAACCTTGCGGATGAAATGCTTGATCATTTCCTCCGCGACTTCGAAATCGGCGATGACGCCGTCGCGAAGCGGCCGGATGGCCTGGATATTGCCGGGGGTGCGGCCAAGCATCATCTTCGCCTCGTCACCGACGGCGAGAACCTGCTTTTTGCCGCGCACGTTGGCGATGGCGACGACGGACGGTTCGTTCAGGACGATGCCGCGGCCCTTGACATAGACCAGGGTGTTGGCCGTCCCCAGATCGATCGCCATGTCGGCGGACAGAACGCCGAGCAGTTTGGAGAGCATGGAGCTGACGAACTCTATCAAAGCGGTTGAGACGGCCGAGCCGGCGGGCTGGCATGGCATGCCCGCCAACGGTTCCATAGTCGAATGCGCCCGCACGCTCAAGCGGAGAGTGCGCCCGGCAGCCCTGATACCTGCCGCGGAGACGGTTTCCGGAGAACCGGGGACCGCCGCGGCATGGCGTCTGGTGAGGGGCACATTGGCGGGTTAGGGTTAATATTCCGTCAACGGGCGGAAGCCCGGCGGTCAAGCCCATCCCGATCCGCTGAAAGCCCTGCTGACCAGTGTGACGGTGAAGTGTCTATCTCTGTCGATGCTGCGCCGCAATAGACTTTTGACAGACGAGATGATGGATCACGGTGAATTATCAGTGATGATCTGCCGTCAATTTTGGCTTGGCATTCTCTTCCGGCTTGGTGACATGCCGGTGATGACCTTCCAACCGGTCCATGCAGGCCAGCAGAACACCGGAAATCACGAAGGTCATGTGGATGATGACCAGCCACATCAACTCGTCGCGCGAGGTCTGTGACAGGTTCATGAAGGCCTTCAGCAGGTGAATGCCCGAAATGGCGACGATGGAGGCGATGAGCTTCAGCTTCAGTCCGCCGAAATCGACCTTGCCCATCCAGTCCGGCCGGTCTTCGTGATTGGCGACGTCGATCTTGGAGACGAAGTTCTCGTATCCCGCAAAGATCACCATCAGCAGAAGATTGCCGGCAAAGGACAGGTCGATCAGCGTCAGCACGGCCAGAAGCACGTCCTTCTCGCTCATTTCCAGCACATGCGGGATCATGTGCAGGATCTCCTGCATGAACTTCACCAGCAGGGCGCCCAGTGAAACGACCAGCCCCAGATAAAAGGGGGCGAGCAGCCAGCGGCTGGCGAAGATAACCTGTTCAAAGCGGCGTTCGATCATGGCGGGTTCGGCACGTCGTTGAGGAAGGAAGACACATGAGGCATGTGTCGCAATGCTGCGCCGCAAAATCAATCGGGCAGTTTCGTAAGGTCGCGTCAGGATGGGGATGGGGGCCGCCTTTGGTCATAGGCGCTGTCATCGTACCGTAACGTCCTGGCGCTATGGTAGGGGCTTTGGAAAAGACCGCCGGGAAGGGTTTGGCGACCATGAAGACCTCCGCTCCGCACATCGTGTCCGCGTTCGAGGACGCGCTGAAGCGGCTGAAATCCGCCATCGTGCAGATGGCCGGCGCTGCGGAGACGCAGATCGACCAGGCCCTGACCTGCCTCGCCCAGCGCAACCCCGAGCTTGCGCGGGAGATCGTGGAGTCGGATGCCCGACTCGATACCTTCGAGCACGACATCGAAGCCCATTGCATGCGCCTGCTGGCCCTGCGCCAGCCGGTTGCCGACGACCTGCGCGAGGTCATCGCGGCGCTGAAGATCGCCGGCAACCTGGAGCGCATCGGCGACCATGCCGCCAACACCGCCAAGCGCGCCGTCGCCATCTTCAGTCTGCCCGACTCCGGATCGCTGGCGGGGCTGCCGCAGCTGGGGCGGCTGGTGCGTGAGCGGCTCAGCGCCGTGATCGACGCCTATGTCGACAATGACGGCGAGGCCGCGTTGCGGATCTGGCGCACCGACGACGAGGTGGATGCGCTCTACACCAGCCTTGTTGCGGAAGTGGAACGGTCTGCCCTGGCGGCTCCGGAGCAGTTCACGGCGCACATGCACCTGATGATGATTGCCAAGAATCTGGAACGGATCGGCGACCACGCCACCAACATCGCCGAGGTCGTCTATTTCGTCAGCACCGGCGAGACCCTGCTGGACGAACGTCCGAAGGCCGATCATTCCTACGATCCGGTGGGCTGACGACGGGGGGAAGACGGGACGCGCCGTACGGCATAAGGCCATATTGCGGCGCACCACCGTGCCTATGGGGGATAGCAATTTCGTTGCGGAGCGATCACGTTAGCAGAACGATGCTTCCGTCGCCCACACACGAGACACCATCCGCCTGATGACCGATGACCTGATCCGCCTTTATGCCGCCATCCTCGACCGCCAGCAGATGGACCCGGCCCAGTCAAAGACCGCACGGCTGATTGCTGCCGGGCCGAAGAAGATCGCCAAGAAGGTGGGCGAGGAGGCGGTCGAAGTGGCGCTGGACGCCATGAACGAGGATCGCCAGGGCGTGATCAACGAAAGCGCCGACCTGCTCTATAATCTGTCGGTTCTGTGGGCAACGCTGAATATCCATCCAGACGACGTCTTTGCCGAGATCCGCCGGCGGGAGGCGCTTTACGGGATTGCCGAGAAGCTGCCGAAGACCGTGCCGGAGCGCTGAGGGCGCTCAAGCCACCCCCAGACCGTTCAGCAGCGACAAGCGCCGTTGCGTGAAGGACGCATGCCGGCGCGTCAGTTCCGCGCGGTTGGCGTCATTCCCCTCGCAGCGTTCGCCGTCACGGCCCAGCACGATGCCGTCGGCCGACAGGTGGCGCCAGGCGAAGGCGGCAGGCTCTTCGTGCAGGCTGGCGGCGAGCAGGAACAGCGCCTCGATCCGCGACACCGGCACGCCGGCGCCCAGCAGTGGTGAGGCGAGCTGTCCCGGCGTGTCGCCGAAGCGGTGCCGATCCAGAACCGCGGCGTTGAAGCGGTCGCAAGAGGCTTTTCTGTCGGCAAGGCCATCCTCGGGCATCACCGGTGAGGCCAGTGACAGGCTGGTCAGCAGAACCAGTGCGCGCAGCACCGCATCTTCCCCCTGCGCCGCCAGGGCGGGGCGGGCGAGCAGTGCGTCCAGGCTCTGCGGACCCTCGGCCAGCGCCTCGCCCAGCGGATGGTAGAGGGCCCTTGGGAAGGGCAGGCGGCCGACCGGTGTGGAGGCCACATCCGGCAAATCGTCGGCCGCCACCAGAAGGGCGAAACGGGTTTCTCCCAGCAGCAGGCGTCGTTCGGCCGGACCCAGCCGCTCGCCGCCCTTCACAAACAGGTCGCGACGGAAGCTGCGGTTGGTCATCATGTCACGCAGGGTCTCCGCCTGGGCGGGGTCGCGCGCCTCGGTCGCCAGCGCCTGCTGTGTAGGGGAGAGAGTGAGGTCGTCCAGCTGTTCCATCGGCACGGCGGCGCCGGCGAACTCCAGCTTGGCGGTGGCCAGTTCGCGCGCCACGTCGGCATGGTAGAAGGCGGTCCAGTCGCCGTTCAGATATTCATGGGCGATGTAGTTCGGCGATTTGTGGCGAAGCTGCTCGATCCGCTCCACCACGCCGTCGGTGTTGGCGAACCAGCCGCCGCCCTGCGCCGCGAGCCGGGCGGCGAACTCCACCGCGCGGGCAATCCGGTCGGGAAGCGAGCCGTCGCCCTCGGCGCAACGCTCCACCAGCAGGCGTCGCAACGGCATATGGACCAGGGTGCCGGGCAGGGCGTTGTAGCTGACGAAGACGACACCGCCGGGCGTCAGACGGCGGCGCAGCACCTCCAGCAGGATCGCCCGGTTCTCCGCACTTACCCAGGACCAGACGCCATGCAGCGCGACCGCATCCAGCATCGGCCCATCGCGCCGGGCGTAGTCGGCGAAGCTTTCCTCCAGGAATTCGGCATTGGTCAGCCCGGCATCGGCCGCCAGCCTGCGGGCGCCGGCGATGTGTGAGGGGTTGAAGTCCATCGCCTCGAACCGCGCCGCCGGGTGGGCGCCGGCCAGCAGTGCGCTGGTCAGCCCATGGCCGCAGCCGGGTTCCGCCATGGTGAAGCCGCCGCGCCGCAGAGCTTCGGGCGGACGCCAGCCGCGCAGCGTCAGGGCGAAGCAGAGCAGGGCCGGCGACCAATCACGATAGACGGCGCGGATATAGTCGATGCCGCCGACATAGCCTTCGGTCCAGCCGCCCATCGCCAATCTCCCGTTCCGATGCTCCGTTTCGACAACGCCGGTGTAGCCGCCGGTGGCGGAGTCCGGCCACCGAAAAGCGCGCGTCAAAAAATTCACATGGGGTGCGATTTTGCTATCGACAGGCCAAAAGCCCTTCGTTATAAACCGCGCCACACCGGCCGGGACAACGGCTTGGCCGGCGCGATGAACAGTCGGCTGATTTCAGAAAAGTTTTCAGCCAAGTTCACCGCATCAAGAGATGGGCGCATAGCTCAGTTGGTAGAGCAGCTGACTCTTAATCAGCGGGTCCAAGGTTCGAGTCCTTGTGCGCCCACCATCTCTTGAAGCCATTCCTACGGATGGGCGCATAGCTCAGTTGGTAGAGCAGCTGACTCTTAATCAGCGGGTCCAAGGTTCGAGTCCTTGTGCGCCCACCATCCATAAGGGGCTGGAACCGAGCAGGTTCCGGCCCCTTTCCATTTGCGAGGTTTCGTTTTGCGTGGGAGGGGCGCCTCTCGTGGTGTCCCCTCCCTAACCGTCACCCCTCCGCCTGTGCCAGGAAATCTGCGGTCACCCGGTCCATCGTCGCCAGATGAGTGTGGAACCAGTCGGGGAAATGCTCGGTCACATACAGGCGGGCGCGGGTCTCCTTACCCTCTTCCAGTTCCGCTTCCATGGTTGCGATCACATTCAGGACGCGGGCGTGCTCGTCCTTGTGGCAATGCAAGGCGAAGAAGCCGTGCCGGGTCATCAGCGCGTTCTCGCGGGCAAAATGCTCACGCAGATGCTGGGCGAAGGCGGCGAAGGGGGTCCGAAGCTGGCCGACCGGGGCATTGCAGGCCGCCTGCAGCAGGGCGACCGAATCGACATGGTCCTGGTCCATCACCGCGTAACCAAGGACAGGCACATCAGCGGCAGGGGCGGCGGGCGTGGTGGTGGCAAGCATGATGTTGGCTTCCAAAAAAGATGGCCTTCGGAGACGATGCTCCGAAGGCCACCATACCCGCACGCCGATCATGGTCTCTTGACGATGGTCAAGACACCCGAATCGTCAGGCTTTCGCCTCGCCGGCCTCCAACTCGTCGATGAAGCCGCGGATGACGCCAAGTCCCTTCTGCCAGAAGGCCGGGTCGGAGGCGTCGAGGCCGAACGGGGCCAGCAGCTCCTTGTGGCGTAGCGTGCCGCCGGCCGACAGCATCGCCAGATACTTCTCGGCAAAGCCCTGTTCCGCATCCTGGTAGACCGCATAGAGCGAGTTCACCAGGCAGTCGCCGAAGGCGTAGGCGTAAACGTAGAAGGGCGAGTGGATGAAGTGGGGGATGTAGGACCAGTAATGCCGGTACCCCTCGTCGAAGCGCAGTGCCGGCCCCAGGCTTTCGGCCTGCACCGCCATCCAGATCTCGCCGATGCGGTCCGAGGTCAGTTCACCTTCGCGCCGTTCGGTGTGGACGCGGCGTTCGAAATCGAAGAAGGCGATCTGGCGCACCACCGTGTTCAGCATGTCCTCGACCTTGCCGGCCAGCATGATGCGGCGGCGCTTGGGGTCGGTCTCTGCCGCCAGCAGGGCGCGGAAGGTCAGCATCTCGCCGAACACAGAGGCCGTCTCCGCCAGCGTCAGCGGGGTGTCCGACAGGAAATGACCCTGCTTTCCGGCCAGGATCTGGTGGACGCCATGCCCAAGCTCATGGGCGAGCGTCATCACGTCGCGCGTCTTGCCCTGGTAATTGACCAGCAGATAGGGGTGGACGCTCGGCACGGTCGGATGGGCGAAGGCGCCCGGCGCCTTGCCGGGGCGGACCGGCGCGTCGATCCAGGGATTGTCGAAGAAGCGCTTGCCGAGGCTGGCGAGGTCGGGGGAGAAGCGGCCATAGGCGCCCAGCACGATGTCGCGCGCCTCGCTCCAGGGGATGCTGCGGTCGGCATCCTCCGGCAGGGGGGCGTTGCGGTCCCAATAATCCAGATGGTCCTGGCCGAACCATTTGGCCTTCATCGCGTAATAGCGGTGGGAGAGGTCCGGATAGGCACCCTTGACGGCGGAGACCAGCGCGTCGACGACTTCATCCTCGACCCGGTTGGACAGGTTGCGGGCGGAGGTCGGCGTCGGGTAGTTGCGCCACTCGTCCTCGATCTCCTTATCCTTGGCCAGCGTGTTGGTGACCAGGGCGAACAGCCGCGCATTCTCGCCCAGCACCTTGCCCACCACCTCGCCGGCCTCGCGGCGGACGGCGGGGTTGCGGTCGGACAGGCGGTTCAGGGCCTCCGCACAGGTCAGATCCTTGCCACCCATGGGGAAACGCAGACTGGCGATGGTCTCGTCGAACAGGCGGTTCCAGGCGGCGCGGCCGACCACATGCTTTTCATGCAGCAGACGCTCGATCTCATCGGACAGTTGATGGTCGCGGTAGAGGCGGACGTCGCGCAGCCACGGCCCGTAATGGCGCAACGCTACCGATGCCTTCTGCTTGGCCGTCAGGTCCGTCTCGTCCAGCCGGTTGATCTCCAGAGTGAAGAAGATCAGGTGGGCGGAGATGTCGTTCACCCGCTCCTGCGCCGACTGGTAGAATTTGGCGACCGCCGGGTCGACCATGTTGCCGTTGTAGACCAGTCCGGCATAAGACATGACGCGCGACAGCGTCTCGTCGATGTCCTCATACTGGCGGATCGCCGCGGCCAGATCGTCGCCGGTCAGCATCGCCAGCTTGCCGGCATAGCGCTCGCGGAAGGCTTTGCATTCCCGCTCCATCCGGTCGAGATCGGACTTCAGCTCGGCCGACTCGGTGCCGGGGTAGAGGTCGCTCAGGTCCCAGGTGGGAAGCGTACCCAGATCGGGGGTGTCGTTTGCGGCCGTTGCGGCGCTGCTGGTCATCGAATCCCTCCAGAGATTGGTGGGATCCATATAAGCGCGCACGCGGCGCGGGCAAAGTCCTCATACGGCGGGCGGGCTTCCCAGGGCGGCGCCGATGGGGTGCAGAGCCTGTCGTCCGGCACGCAGGACGGCACGCGACAGCTCGGCCAGCGCGGTACCGGCGATGCGGCTCTGCTGCCAGTAGAGCGGCACGTCCAGCGGCCGGCCGGGCACCAGTTCCACCAGACGGCCGGCGGCCAGATGGTCGGCCACCAGCGGTTCCGGGTTCATTCCCCATCCCATCCCGGCCAGCGCTCCGTCAACGAAGGCGTGGGTGGAGGGGAGCCAGTGGGTCGGTGGGGTGGGCTCCGGCACCGACTCGTGGTCGCTCAGCGCCAGACGCAGCCACTGCACTTGCAACTGGTCCTTGCGGTTGAAGGTCAGGCAGGGCGCGGCGGCAAGGCTGTCCGCCGTTATCCCATCGGGGAAATGGCGGCGCAGGTACTCCGGGCTGGCGGTGGCACGATAGCGCAAGGCCCCCAGCGGACGGCTGTTGCAGCCGGGGACCGGCGCCACGCTGGCGGTGACGGCGGCCAGCACCTCGCCTCTGCGGAGCCATTCGGCGCTATGGTCCTGGTCGTCCAGCACCAGATCGAATAGGCATCCAGGCACGTCCGCCATCGCAGCGACGAACCATGTGGCGAGGCTATCGGCATTCACCGCGATTCGCAGGGTCACCGGCCCGTCCGCCGGGCTGAGGCCGGGCAAGGCGCCGCGCAGTTCGCTTTCCAGCAGAGCCACCTGCTCCACATGTTGGCACAAGCGCTGGCCGGCCACGGTGCCGGTGCAGGGCTGGCCGCGCACCACCAGCACGGTGCCCAGCCGCTCCTCCAGCAACTTCACCCGCTGCGACACTGCTGACGGAGTGACGTGCAACTGCCGCGCGGCGCGCTCGAAGCTGCCGGTGCGGATCACGGCGGCCATGGCCGCCAGCAGCGGATAGTCCAGCATGGATTAGCTCTGCTTCATCTAGGCAAGAAGGATTAAGTACGAGAAAGGGGCGCGTGATGGTAGCGGATTGGCACACACCGACACCGGAACCGCTACAATGACCGACCTTTCCGCCACCGCCCTGCTGCCGGCTTTTCTGCCGGGCCTGCTCCTCGGCTTCAGCCTGATCGTCGCCATCGGGGCGCAGAATGCTTTCGTGCTGCGCCAGGGCTTGCGCAACGAGCATGTGTTGGCGATCTGCGCCACCTGTGCCCTGTCGGATGCCGTGCTGATCCTGGCGGGGGTGAGCGGCTTCGCCACCGTCGCGGCGCGCTGGCCGTGGCTGGAACCGCTGATGCGCTATGCCGGGGCGGTGTTCCTGCTGGTCTATGGCCTGCGCAGCGCGCGGTCGGCTTGGCAGGGCGGCAACGGGCTGAACCCGGCCGACCGGGAGCCGGGCGGGCTGCTGCCGGCGCTGCTGACCTGCCTCGCGCTGACCTGGCTGAACCCGCATGTCTATCTGGACACGGTGGTGCTGGTTGGCTCCGTCTCCGCCCGCTTCGCCGAAGCGCGGGGGGCCTTCGCCCTGGGGGCGATGACGTCGTCCTTCCTGTTCTTCTTCGCGCTCGGCTATGGCGCCCGGCTGCTGCGCCCGCTGTTCGCCCGGCCCACCGCCTGGAAGGTCATGGACGGCGTCATTGCTCTGGTGATGTGGGCGATCGCGGCAGGCCTGCTGATCGGTTAGGCGCGGGCGAACAAGGCCTCGTCCTCGCAGAACAGCAGCGACCGGTGCAGCGCCGTTCCGGCAATCGTACCGGCACCGACGGCCAGCGCCACCGATCCTGCGGCCCGCGCTGCATCGCCGCAGGCGAAGACACCGGGGACATTGGTTTCCTGCATCGTATCGACACGAATATGAGTGCCGAGCGGCCCGTCTTCGCTCGCGCACCCAAGCTGTGCGGCCAGCGGGCTCGCAACGCGGCTTCTCGGCAGCACGAACAGTCCGGCAAAAGGCAATTTGCGTCCGTCGGCGAGCGCGACCTCCGGCGGATCGCCGTCGATCCCGGCGATGAGGGCAGTCTCGATGGCGACCCCGCGCCCCGCCAGATGGGCCGACTGATCGGCGTCGGGTTCGAAAGCGCCATTCAGGAGCAGCGTCGTCGGTCCCCAATCCGGCAGCATCAGCGCGTGGTGCATGGAGTGCCCGGACACGGCGACGACACCGATACGGCCCTGCATCAACTCGTAGCCGTGGCAGTAGGGACAATGGAAAACGGAGCGTCCCCAACGTTCCGCCAGACCGGGAATTGCCGGCAATTCGTCGACAACACCGACGGCGATCAGCAGCCGGCGTGCTCGGTAACCGATGCCGTCCGAGTCGGTGATTTGAAATCCCTCGCGCGTCCGGATGGCCTCTTCGGCCCGGCCGGTCTTCCAGGTGACGGTCGGATAGCGCATCAGCTGGTCGCGGGCTTCGGCGGCGATTTCTCCCGGCGGACGGCCGTCCTGACCGAGGAAACCATGCGAGTGGCTGGCGAAGCGGTTGCGCCGCAGCCCCTCATCCATCACCAGCACCCGGCGTCGGGCACGGGCCAACTGCAGAGCGGCGGCGATGCCGGCATAGCTGCCGCCGACGATGATGGCGTCATAAGTCGTCGTGTCGGTTCCGGTCATGACCGTGCCTTTCCAGGGATTCGCCGGGCGCGTCGTTCACGCCCTTTCATGACACATATTAAGTTACATGAAAGGGCGTGGTCAATGTGCCATGTAACTTATGAAGTGGCCTGAGTCGAAGGGGCCGGAACTAACCGCCCGCCCGGCGTCACACCCGAAGGGAGCGATCACCGATGAGACAGGACAGCCGCCTTTCCCGCATGCTGCATGTGCTGATCCACATGGACCGGCATGACGGTGCGCTGACGTCGGAGGCGATCGCCGAAATGCTGAACACCAATCCGGTGGTCATCCGTCGGACCATGGCGGGACTGCGTGAGGCCGGCCATGTGCGGTCGGAAAAGGGCCATGGCGGCGGCTGGCGGCTGGCACGGCCGCTCGATGGGATCACTCTGCTGGACATTCACCGCGCATTGGGGGAACCGGGGGTCTTCGCCATCGGTCCAACGGCGGACGAGCCGAGTTGTCTGGTGGAGCAGGCCGTCAATGCCGCCCTCGACGGAGCATTGCGTGAGGCGGAGGCGGTGCTCGTCCGCCATCTCGGCCAGGTGACGCTCGCCGATCTCGCCGCCGATTTCGATCGACGTATGAAGGCCCGGGGGAAGTGCTGAAAAGCGGAGTCTAGCCCACTTTGGGCGTCTCCCCCTCCTGTGCGCGTCGGATCGCCGCTTCCACGCATTGCAGGTGCAGCTTCTTGCGGGCGAGTTGGCGGGCGCGGCGCTCCTCCAGGTCGGTGGTCGCCATCGCTTCGATGGCACAGCCGCGCCAGCCGTTGGCGTCCAGGGCGCGGGCGACCTCGGCATAGCCGAAATAGCCCTTCTCCGGCTGCTCCCAGGGCGGGCGGAAGTCGGCGCGGCGCAGGACGAAGCGGTTGGACTGGCTGCCGCCGCCCAGGTTGGTGAGCCGGGCCACGATCAGCCGCTCGCCGTTGCCGTGAACGACGGTCAGGATCGGGCGGATTCCGGTGATGGGTGGATCGACGGCCATGATCCATGCATAACGGTCCGGGGGCGTCCTGACCAGAGCGTCGCTGACCGCACTGCCACACGCTCCATCTCCCGTCCCAATGGAGAAACGCCGATGCGCCCCATCACGATGCCCGTCATGCGGATTGTCCCGAGCCTGTCGTCCGCCGCCCTTTCGCTTCTTCTGCTGATCAATCCCGTTGCGGCCCAACTGGCGCCCGCCCCGGTGGTGGCGCCGCTGGCCTGTGCGGCTTATGCGGCCGGCCCGATGATCGAGGCGCAACTGTTCTTTGGTCGCAACATCGGCGACGCGCTTGGCGTCAGCGAGGGCGACTGGGCCGATTTCCTGAACGCCGAGGTAACGCCGCGCTTTCCCAACGGCCTGACCGTCACCGACGGGTCAGGCCATTGGCGCGATATGGAAACCGGGCGTCTCGTGCGGGAGCCCAGCAAAATCCTGACTCTGCTGGCCGATGGCGATCCTGCGACATTGCGGCTGATCCGCGAAATCGTCGATCTGTACAAGGGACGCTTCCACCAGCAGTCGGTCGCGCTGGTCATTAGACCGGCTTGTGTTTCCTTTTGAATTTCGGGTTCCGGAACAGCGTTTCGCCAATTGGGGAATGCGACAGCTCGCCGCACCCCCGACCTTCAGACATTTGCCTGCTCTTATGCTTTTGTCGCAGATTGTGGAGGCTGCGGAACTGATCGTTTCGCGGCCGAGAGGAAATGCGCACCGAATAGTACCAAAATAGAATGAGGGACGCCCTGCCATGAGCGCGATCGCCAGCACCGCCACCGCCGAGCTTTTCGACCAGATGCATGCCCGTTCCCTGTCGGACCCCGCGGGGTTCTGGGGCGAGGCGGCGAAGGACATCTCCTGGTTCAAGCCGTGGGACAAGGTGCTGGACGACAGCAACGCGCCCTTCTACCGCTGGTTCACCGGCGGGGAGCTGAACACCTGCTACAATGCGGTGGACCGTCATGTGGAAGGCGGGCGCGGCGCCCAGGCGGCGATCATCTATGACAGCCCGGTCACCCAGACCGTCCAGACCATCACCTATGCCGAGTTGCAGGATCAGGTCGCCCGCTTCGCCGGTGCGTTGCGCGCCCAGGGTGTCGAGAAGGGCGACCGGGTCCTTCTGTATATGCCGATGATCCCGCAGTCGCTGGTCGCCATGCTGGCCTGCGCCCGTCTGGGTGCCGTGCATTCGGTGGTGTTCGGCGGCTTCGCCCCGCATGAGCTGGCGACCCGCATCGACGACGCCAAGCCGAAGGCCATCGTCTCGGCCTCCTGCGGCATCGAGCCGAACCGCGTCGTCAAGTACAAGCCGATGCTGGACGCCGCCATCGAACAGTCGTCGCACAAGCCCACCAGCGTCATCGTCTGGCAGCGCCCGCAGGAAACGGCGACGCTGATCGCCGGCCGCGACATCGATTGGGCCGAGGCGGTGGCGAAGGCCGAACCAGCGGAGTGCGTGCCGGTCAAGGCGACCGACCCGCTCTACATCCTCTACACCTCCGGCACGACCGGTCAGCCCAAGGGCGTGGTGCGCGACAATGGCGGCCATGCGGTGGCGCTGCGCTGGACCATGGCCAACATCTACAACGTCAAGCCGGGCGAGGTGTATTGGGCGGCATCGGACGTGGGCTGGGTCGTCGGTCACTCCTACATCGTCTATGCGCCGCTGCTGACCGGCTGCACCACCGTTGTCTTCGAAGGCAAGCCGGTCGGCACCCCCGATCCGGGCACCTTCTGGCGCGTGATCGAGCAGCACAAGGTCGGCACGCTGTTCACCGCCCCGACCGCCTTCCGCGCCATCAAGCGCGAGGATCCGGACGCCAATTACCTGAAGAAATACGACCTGTCGCACTTCCGTGCCCTGTTCCTGGCCGGCGAGCGGTCGGACCCCGATACGCTGCATTGGGCCGAGGACAATCTGAACGTCCCGGTGATTGACCACTGGTGGCAGACGGAGACCGGCTGGGCGATTTCCGGCAACCCGCTGGGTGTCCATCTGTTCCCCATCAAGTACGGCTCCGCCACCCGCCCGATGCCGGGCTGGGACGTGCGGGTGCTGAACGCCGAGCTGAAGGAGGTTCCGCGTGGCGATATCGGCGCCATCTGCGTCAAGCTGCCGCTGCCTCCGGGCACGCTGCCGACGCTGTGGAACGCCGACGAGCGCTATAAGAAGTCCTACCTCGCCGACTACCCGGGCTATTACCAGACCGGCGACGCCGGCTTCGTCGACGATGACGGCTATGTCTATGTCATGGCCCGCACCGACGACATCATCAACGTCGCCGGCCACCGCCTGTCCACCGGTGCCATGGAAGAGGTGCTGTCGAGCCACAAGGACGTCGCCGAATGCGCGGTGATCGGCGTTGCCGACGACCTGAAGGGGCAGGTGCCGCTGGGCTTCGTCTGCCTGAAGGCCGGCGTCACCCGTCCGCATGAGGAGATCGTCAAGGAAGTGGTCCAGCTGGTGCGCGAGCAGATCGGCCCGGTCGCCGATTTCAAGCGCGCCCTGGTGGTCGACCGCCTGCCGAAGACCCGCTCCGGCAAGATCCTGCGCGGCACCATGCAGAAGATCGCCGACAGCCAGGACTACAAGATGCCGGCGACCATCGACGATCCCGGCATCCTGCCGGAGATTGCCGACGCGCTGAAGACGCTGGGCTATGCCAAGTCCAGCAGCACGCCGGCCTGATGCGGTGAACGAAGAGGGGGTGGCCTTCGGGCCGTCCCCTCTTCATTTTGGGAGAGTGTCAGCCGGAAACGACTGACAGATTCTCCGGTTCCTCGCTGCCGAGATCGAGCAGCGGCAGGAAACTCGCCGGCTCCTGCGCGCCGGACAGCGCGTAGCGGCGGTTGAAGATGTAGCAGGGGACTGCCTGCAACCCCATCTGGCGGGCCAGCGCGTCGGCGGCCAGCACCGCGGCCGATTCGGCGTCGGTGGAAAGCTGGCGCCGGGTCTCGACGAAATCCATTCCCAGCCCGGCGGCGACGCTGGCCAGCGCGTCCGGATCGCCGATGTCGACGCCTTCGACGAAATAGGCGGCGAACAGCGCGTCGGCCATCGCATTGCCCAGCCCCAGGCGGCCGGCGATGCGGACCAGCCGGTGCGCGTCGAAGCTGTTGGGCGTGCGCTGGATGCGGTCGAGCGCCAGCGGCAGCCCGTCGCGCGTCGCCGTGTCCTCCACCACCCGGTGAATCTGCCGCGCCCGCTCGGTCCCTCCGAATTTGGCGGCCAGATAGTCCTCGCGCGACATCCCGCTGCGCGGCATGTCCGGGTTCAGCTGGAACGGTTGCCAGCGGAGTTCAGGGCGCAGGTTGGGCCGCTGCATCAGCGCGCGGTCGAGCCGGCGCTTGCCGATGTAGCACCAGGGGCAGATCAGGTCGGCGAAGGTTTCGATCAGCATGGCGCCACTATCAGCGCGTGCCCGGAATGGAGCAACTGCTTCTTCCGCCCCATCCCGCCCCGCAACCGTTTGTTAACCGAGTTTGCCCGACAGTCCGGAGTGGCTCCGCCCGTCACCCTGCGGCCGGCGGACATATCCCGGTGGGCGATTCCCGATGAGCAATTCCTACGTCGACGGCAAGGTGCGCGAAGCGATCCTGGCGGCCAAGGGCAGCCGGATGAATGCGCAGAAGATCCTGATGGCCTGGGCCGTCGAGGATCCCGAGCTGCTGCGCGGGATTGCCCAGCCCTTCCTGAAGGCGATCGCCGCCGCCGCCATCGAGCGCGCCGGCCGCCCCCCCAGCAGCAGGTCCGCCGCGCGCCCGGCCGCCGCAGGCGGTGCGGGGGGAGGGCGTCCGTCCGCCTCCGGCCTCAGCCGCGATGCGCTCGAAAATCTGCTGAACCAGTTGGGCCGCGAGCCGGACGAGTCCGTCCCCCAACGCCCCGTGCCGGCCGGCAAGACTGCTGCTGCAGGGGGGGCGGGAGCAGGGAAGGGCGCCACCGTCCACAACGCTCCGGCGGGCGGACCGAACCATGAAAAGGCGATGATGGCGATCGCCAAGGCCTTCGTCGCCAAGAAGGTGCGCTGAGGCGCCCTTACGGGCCGTTGGTTTACGACCCGTTGTTCGGGGCGTAGGGCGTCGGCTCGTCGAACCAGCCCTTCTTGCGCGGCAGGGTGCGGATGTCCGGCGGCGGGCTGGCCAGCGCGGTGTTGCCGTTGCGGTAGGGGTCCGGAATATGGTGGCATTCCACGTCGGCCAGCGTGCGATAGCAGTAGAGGCGCGACCGGTCGACCTCGACCTTGTCCGGACAATAGTCGCCGTCCTTCTCGAAACTCAGGATCGAGCAATCGCGGCCGGTGGCGGCAGAGACGATGTGGTCGCCGATGGTCTTCTTGGTGGCGTTCAGCGTCACGACATCGGCGCCGGCTGCCGCCAGCCCGAGCGGAGAGGTGCAGCCGGCTAGAGCCATCATGGGAATCGCAAGCGACACGGCGACCCAGCCCCGCATCCGACCTTTTTCCGTCGCGCCCGATACTGCGACCATGCCCGCGCCCACCATCCAGCAGTTCCCGATGCTACGCACACGCCGCACCCGATTCTGCACAGTGCACGTGAGCGCGGTTAACAAGCGGTGAATTCACCGATGGGGCACCCCTCAGCGCAGCAGGGTGCAGATGCGAGACCGGCATTGCACGACGACGAAGGCGTCCTTGTCCTCGGTGCAGCCGACTTTGAAGGTGGTCGCCCCCTCGCGCCCCATGGTGTAGCGCAGCACCTCGACCTTCGCCGGCGTGCAGTTGCCCATCGATTTGGCGATCTCCTTTGCCTCGGCCTGTGCGGCTGAGACGTTGGCCGCCGCCATCGCCGGACCCGCCGCGAAGATGGCGAGGACCGGCAGGGCGGCAGCAAGGCGGAGGAGGAGCGAATCGCGGATCGGCATGGCGCGACTATCGCACGGGGTAGGGCGCTCCGGAAGGGCTGCCTCCGAAATGTCGCAGCAATGCGAATCACGCCGCGCGGCGGCGGCGAAACTGGTATGGTCGGACGTATAACGCGACCGTGACGGCTCCTTGCCGACCGGTCCAGGATCAGGGCGGGGAAACGCATGACTTCGAACGATCGGCGGCTGGGCGACCGCATTCTCGCCGCGCTGGAACTGGCGCTGGAACAGAAGCATCTCGACGTTGCCGAACATCTCGCCCGCGCACTAGAGGAGACGCTGACCCGTTTTGGCGGACCCGATGCGGTCGACCACCGCGAGCTGTCGGCCGGCATGCTGCAGGCCTTCGAGCAGTTGGAGGAGATGCGCCGCGCCGCCCATCGACTACCGTGACCCGGTCGGTGGATCGGCCCCGGGCAATGGGCATCGCGGCCGGTGTTTTTTGCAATTTGGTGATTGACAGGCGGCGTACTAGGCGACTACAAACCGCCCACCGAACGACGGGGCCTTCAACGGTTCCGGTGAAAAACACCAAGCAGTCCAAGGCTTTGGCTCTGAGGCGGTCCGGTGTTTCGAACAAGTCGCTCTGCGCGGGTGTAGCTCAGTTGGTTAGAGCGCCGGCCTGTCACGCCGGAGGCCGCGGGTTCAAGTCCCGTCACTCGCGCCACTTTCTCTTTGAAATTCGGCGTCAATCGCCAGTACGGCCTAAGGACTCGCGAATCGCGGGTCCTTTTTCGCATGGCTATTGTCTTTCCTTTCCCCGATTTTAAAAACGTGGTATTACCAAGCTCTTCCGCGGGGACCTGCTTGTCCTTCCGCGTGGTGAAAAGCGATTCAAAGCGCTTTCCTTGCCCACGGTCTCGGCATATATTCCGGCCCGTCTGATGGGCTAATCCAAGGCATGGCTGCCACGGCTTTGCGCTTCCGCCGATTTCCCGGCCGGAACGGCGCCCGTGGTCGTGGGCTTATGGGAGGAACGCGGTGTCGACTCCGCTGATCATTGAGTATCTTCCGATCCTGGTGTTTCTGCTGATCGGCATCGCGCTGGCCGCGGTGATGGTGGGGGCATCCTACGTCATCAGCCCGAAGAACCCGGACGCCGAGAAGGTCTCCCCCTACGAATGCGGCTTCGAGCCGTTCGAGGACGCGCGCACCAAGTTCGACGTGCGGTTCTACCTGGTCTCGATCCTGTTCATCATCTTCGACCTGGAAGTCGCCTTCCTGTTCCCGTGGGCGGTTGCGCTCGGCGACATCGGGCTGTTCGGCTTCTGGTCGATGATGCTGTTCCTGGGCATCCTGACCATCGGCTTCATTTATGAGTGGAAGAAAGGAGCTCTGGAATGGGAGTAGAGGTCGCCAAGCCGCTGGCGCCGATTCCGCCCGGACCGGAACAGGACGCCTACATCCGCGCGGTCTCCGACGAGATCCAGGACAAGGGCTTCGTGCTGGCGAAGTACGAGGATCTGCTGGCCTGGGCCCGGACCGGTTCGCTGTGGCCGATGACCTTCGGGCTGGCCTGCTGCGCGGTGGAGATGATCCACGCCTATATGAGCCGGTATGACCTGGACCGCTTCGGTGTCATTCCGCGTCCCAGCCCGCGCCAGTCCGACTGCATGATCGTCGCCGGCACCCTGACCAACAAGATGGCGCCGGCGCTCCGCAAGGTCTACGACCAGATGCCGGAGCCGCGCTGGGTCATTTCGATGGGGTCCTGCGCCAACGGCGGCGGCTATTACCACTATTCCTACGCGGTGGTGCGTGGCTGCGACCGGATCGTGCCGGTGGACATCTATGTCCCCGGCTGCCCGCCGACTGCGGAGGCGCTGATTTACGGCATCCTCCAGCTCCAGAAGAAGATCAAGCGCGGCAATCGCATCGCCCGCTGACCACGGCGTACCGTCCCGCTTCCGGACCCCGGAGGCGGGACGAACGACAAGCGCGCTGAAGACAAGTAGGAAGGCAGGGTCCCACCCATGTCCGAACAGGCGTTGAAGGAACTCGGGGACGTCATCGCCGCCAAGATCGGCGGCGACGTCCTGAAGGTCGAGGTGAGGCTCGGCGAACTGATGGTGACGGTCAAGCGGCCGGCCATCCTGGCGGTGCTGACCGCGCTGCGCGACGATCCGGCGACCCGGTTCGAGCAGCTGACCGACATCACCGCGGTCGATTACCCGGACCGCGCGGAGCGGTTCGAGGTCGTCTACCAGCTGCTCAGCTACACCCACAACCGGCGCATGCGCGTGAAGCTGGCCACCGATGAGGACACACCCGTCCCGTCGGCCGTTGCCGTCTTCAGCGCCGCGAACTGGTTTGAGCGCGAGGTGTGGGACCTGTTCGGCATCTTCTTCGAGAACCATCCGGATCTGCGCCGCATCCTCACCGATTACGGGTTCGAGGGTCACCCCTTCCGCAAGGACTTCCCGCTGACCGGCTACGTCGAAGCCCGCTACGACGAGGACCAGAAGCGCGTGATCTACGAGCCGGTCCGTCTGACCCAGGATTTCCGCGCCTTCGACTTCCTCAGCCCGTGGGAAGGCATGACCAACGTCATGCTGCCCGGCGATGAGAAGGCGGCCCTCCAGGACGGGAGCAAGAAGCCGTGAGCATGACCGTTTCGACCGAATCGGCGACCGGCGTCGTCTCGACGGGTCCGAACGGCGCGATCAGCGCCTCCGGTCCGGAGACCAAGACGCAGATCAAGCCCTATACGATGAATTTCGGGCCGCAGCATCCGGCTGCCCACGGCGTGCTCCGTCTGGTGATGGAGCTGAACGGCGAGGTGGTGGAGCGTTGCGATCCGCACATCGGCCTGCTGCACCGCGGCACCGAGAAGCTGATCGAGTACAAGACCTACATCCAGGCCGTGCCGTATTTCGACCGTCTGGACTATGTCAGCCCGATGTGCATGGAGCACGCCTATGTGCTCGGCATCGAGAATCTGCTGCAGATCAAGGCGCCGCTGCGCGCCCAGTACATCCGCGTGCTGTTCTCGGAAATCACGCGCATCCTGAACCACATCCTGTCGATCACGACCGGTGCGCTCGACGTCGGCGCGATCACCCCGGCGCTGTGGGGCTTCGAGGAACGCGAAATCCTCATGGAGTTCTACGAGCGCGTGTCGGGTGCGCGCCTGCACGCCAACTATTTCCGGCCGGGCGGCGTCGCCTGGGACATTCCGGACGGTCTGCTGGACGACATCTGGGCCTTCACCGAGCGTTTTCCAAAGTTCATGGACGACCTCGAAAGCCTGCTGACCGAGAACCGCATCTTCAAGCAGCGCACGGTCGACATCGGCATCGTCACCAAGGAGCAGGCGCTCGACTGGGCCTTCACCGGTCCGATGCTGCGCGGCTCCGGCGTCGCCTGGGACCTGCGCAAGTCGCAGCCCTACGAGGTCTACGACCGCATGGAGTTCGACGTCCCGGTCGGCCTGACCGGCGACTGCTGGGCGCGCTATCTGGTCCGCATGGAGGAGATGAAGCAGTCGCTGCGCATCATCCGCCAGTGCTGTAAGGAGATGCCGGCCGGTCCCTACAAGATCGAGGACCGCAAAGTGTCCCCGCCGCCGCGCGGCGAGATGAAGCGCTCGATGGAAGCGCTGATCCACCACTTCAAGCTCTTCACCGAGGGCTTCCACGTTCCCGCCGGCGAGACCTACACCGCCATCGAGGCGCCCAAGGGCGAGTTCGGCGTGTATCTGGTGTCCGACGGCACCAACAAGCCCTACCGCTGCAAGATCCGCGCGCCGGGCTTCGCCCATCTTCAGGGCCTGGACTTCATGTCGAAGGGTCACATGCTGGCCGACGCCGTCGCCAACATCGCCTCGATGGACATCGTTTTCGGAGAAATCGATCGATGAGCGCGCCCGCTTCCGATCACGGCCACGCCGAGCCGACCAGCTTCACCTTCACTCCGGAAAACCTGGAGCTGGCGAAGCGCATCATCGCCAAGTACCCGGCCGGCAAGCAGGCCAGCGCCTGCATGCCGCTGCTGGACGTCGCCCAACGTCAGCACGGCGGCTGGCTGCCGCGCGTCGCCATGGACGCCGTGGCCGACCTGCTCGGCATGCCGCGCATCCGCGTGTACGAGGTCGCAACCTTCTACACGATGTACAACAAGAACCCGGTCGGCCGGCATCACATCCAGGTCTGCACCACCACGCCCTGCTGGCTGCGCGGGTCGGACGACATCGTCCACACCTGCAAGAAGAAGCTCGGCATCGAGGTGGGCGAGACCACGGCCGACGGCCAGTTCACGCTGGGCGAGGTCGAGTGCTCGGGCGCCTGCGTCAACGCGCCGGTTGTGCAGATCGGCGACGATTACTACGAAGACGTGGCCCCGGAGCATATGGAGCGCATCCTCGACGCGCTGGCGCGCGGCGAGACGCCGAAGCCCGGTTCGCAGACCGGCCGTCAGTCCTCGGAGCCGGTCGGCGGCCCGACGACGCTGAAGGCCTTTACCACCGCGCAAGCGGACGCCACCGCACAAGCGGACGATTGAGGGGGAGGGGACAGCGATGCTTCGCGATGAGGACCGCATCTTCACCAACCTCTACGGCTACCAGGACTTCGGTCTTGACGGGGCCCGCAAGCGCGGTGACTGGGACAACACGGCGTCCTTCCTGGCTAATGGCCGGGAATGGATCATCGAGCAGGTGAAGGAATCGGGGCTGCGCGGCCGCGGCGGCGCCGGCTTCTCGACCGGCATGAAGTGGTCCTTCATGCCGAAGAACGTGACCGACAAGCCCGTCTACCTCGTCATCAACGCCGACGAGGGCGAGCCCGGCACCTGCAAGGACCGCGACATCCTGCGCCACGATCCGCACAAGCTGATCGAAGGCTGCCTGATCGCCGGTTTCGCCATCGGTGCCAGCGCCTGCTACATCTACATCCGCGGCGAGTTCTACAACGAGGGCTCCAACGTCCAGCGCGCCATCGACGAAGCGTATGCGGCGGGGCTGATCGGCAAGAACGCCTGCGGCACCGGTTACGATTACGACGTCTACATCCACCGCGGTGCGGGCGCGTACATCTGTGGCGAGGAAACCGCGCTCATCGAGTCGATCGAGGGCAAGAAGGGGCAGCCGCGCAACAAGCCGCCGTTCCCCGCCCAGGCCGGTCTCTATTCCTGCCCGACCACGGTGAACAACGTCGAATCGATCGCGGTGGTTCCGACCATCCTGCGTCGCGGCGCCTCCTGGTTCGCCGGCCTCGGCCGTCCGAAGAACTCGGGCACCAAGCTCTTCTGCATCTCCGGGCACGTCAACAAGCCGTGCAACGTGGAAGAGGAGATGGGCATTCCGCTGAAGGAGCTGATCGAGAAGCATGCCGGCGGCGTGCGCGGCGGCTGGGACAATCTGCTGGGCATCATCCCCGGTGGGTCCTCGGTTCCGGTCCTGCCGAAGTCGATCTGCGACACCGTCCTGATGGACTTCGACTCCTTGCGCGAAGTGCAGTCGGGCCTCGGCACCGCCGCGGTGATCGTGATGGACAAGTCCACCGATATCGTGAAGGCCATCGCCCGCCTGTCGTCCTTCTATGCGCATGAATCCTGCGGCCAGTGCACGCCGTGTCGCGAGGGCACCGGCTGGATGAGCCGCGTCATGCAGCGCATGGTCACCGGCAACGCGCGGATGGAAGAGATCGACATGCTGCTGCAGGTCACCAAGCAGGTCGAAGGCCACACCATCTGCGCGCTCGGCGACGCTGCCGCCTGGCCGATCCAGGGCCTGTTCCGCCACTTCCGCCCGGAAGTGGAGCGGCGCATTCAGGCCTACCGCAACAGCGCCCCGCTGGCGGCCGAGTAAGGAGTTCCCGTTCCCATGCCGAAACTTACCATCGACGGGATCGAGATCGAGGTCGAGCCGGGCACCTCGATCCTCCAGGCTTGCGAGCAGCTGGGGATCGAGATTCCGCGCTTCTGCTACCATGAGCGTCTCAGCGTGCCGGCCAACTGCCGCATGTGCCTCGTGGAGATGGAGCGCGCGCCCAAGCCGGTCGCGTCCTGCGCCATGCCCTGCGGCGACGGAATGGTCGTCCGCACCAACAGCGAGACCGTCCTGAAGGCCCGCAAGGGCGTCATGGAGTTCCTGCTGATCAACCACCCGCTGGATTGCCCGATCTGCGATCAGGGCGGTGAGTGCGATCTGCAGGACCAAGCCATGGCCTATGGCTTCGACCGCGGCCGCTACGGCGAGAACAAGCGGGCGGTCAAGGACAAGTATATGGGTCCGGTCATCAAGACCATCATGACCCGTTGCATCCACTGCACCCGCTGCATCCGCTTCATCAACGAAGTGGCCGGTGTTCCCGATGTCGGCGCCGTCTATCGCGGCGAGCATATGGAGATCACCACCTTCGTCGAGAAGGCGATCGGGTCCGAGCTGTCGGGCAACCTCGCCGACGTCTGTCCGGTGGGTGCCCTGACCCACAAGCCCTACGCCTTCACGGCGCGTCCGTGGGAGCTGCGCAAGACCGAGACCGTCGACGTCCTCGACGCCGTCGGCTCGAACATCCGCGTCGACGCCCGTGGGCCCGAGGTGATGCGCGTCCTGCCGCGCGTCAACGACGACATCAACGAGGAGTGGCTGAACGACAAGAGCCGCTACTCCTACGACGGTCTGAAGCGCCAGCGTCTTGACCGCCCCTACATCCGTCAGAACGGCAAGCTGGTCCCGGCCAGCTGGGCCGAGGCCTTCACCGCCATCGCGGCGCGCCTGAAGGGCCTGTCCGGCAGCCGCATCGCCGCCATTTCCGGCGATCTGGTCGATGTCGAGGCGCAGTTCGCGCTGAAGGAGCTGCTGTCGCGCCTGGGTTCGACGAACCTGGATTGCCGCCAGGACGGTGCGCGGTTCGACACCTCGGTGCGCGCCGGCTACCTGTTCAACTCGGGCATCGCCGGCATCGAGAAGGCCGACGTGATCCTGCTGGTCGGCACCAACCCGCGCTGGGAAGGCACGCTGGTCAACGCCCGCATCCGCAAGCGCTATCTGGCCGGCGGCGTGACCATCGCCTCCATCGGCGAGCAGCGTGACCTGACCTATCCGTACAGCGTGATCGGCAGCGGTCCGGACACGCTGCAGCAGCTGGTCGACGGCAGCCACCCGTTCTCCGAGACGCTGCGCGCCGCCAAGAACCCGATGATCATCGTCGGCATGGGCGCCTTCCAGCGCGCCGACGGCCTCGCGGTCCAGGCCGCCGCCCGTCTGGTCGGCGAGGTCTACGGCATGTTCCGCGACGACTGGAGCGGCTTCAACGTGCTGCACACCGCCGCGGCGCGCGTTGGCGGCATCGAGGCCGGCTTCCTGCCGGGCGAGGGCGGCCGCGACCTCCATGGCATCCTCGACGGCGCGTCGAAGGGCGAGATCGACTTCGTCTACCTGCTGGGGGCCGACGAGATCGACATGGCCAAGCTCGGCAACGCCTTCGTCGTCTACCAGGGCCACCATGGCGATGCCGGCGCCCACCGCGCCGACGTCATCCTCCCGGGTGCCGCCTACACCGAGAAGAACGCGGTCTACGTCAACACCGAAGGCCGTCCGCAGCTCGCCCGTCTCGCGGTCTTCCCGCCGGGCGAAGCGCGCGAGGACTGGAAGATCGTCCGCGCCCTGTCGGAAGTCCTGGGCACCACGCTGCCCTTCGACACGCATGGCCAGCTGCGTCAGCGGCTGATGGCGGCGAACCCGATCTTCGGCGCGGTCGGCGAGATGACCCCGGCCAGCTGGGCGCCGTTCGGCGCGCAGGGCCCGGTCGACGCCAACCCCTTCGTGACGCCGATCACCAACTTCTACATGACCGACCCGATCAGCCGGGCGTCGGTGACGATGGCCAACTGCACGGAAGCGCTGGTGGGCCCTGCTCAGGAGAGGACTGGCACCCATGGCTGAGTTCTGGAGCGGCTTTCTCCTGCCGCTGATCATTATGGTCCTGCAGATCCTGGCGATCACCGTGCCGCTGCTGGTCGCCGTCGCCTTCATGACCTATGCCGAGCGCAAGATCATGGGCGCGATGCAGATGCGCCAGGGTCCGAGCATCGTCGGCCCCTTCGGTCTGATGCAGCCCTTCGCCGACGGCCTGAAGCTGTTCGCCAAGGAGCAGATCCTGCCGGAAGGCGCCAACCGCGTGGTGTTCTACATCGCGCCGATGCTGACCTTCTTCCTGGCGCTGATCGCCTGGGCGGTCATCCCGTTCGACTACGGGGTGGTGCTGTCCAACATCAATGTCGGCGTGCTGTACCTGTTCGCGATCTCCTCGCTGGGCGTCTACGGCATCGTGATGGCCGGCTGGGCCTCGAACTCGCGCTACGCCTTCCTCGGTGCGCTCCGCTCCGCGGCGCAGATGGTGTCCTACGAGGTCTCGATGGGCCTCATCATCATCACCGTGCTGCTGTGCGTCGGTTCGCTGAACCTGACCGAGATCGTGCGGGCCCAGGAGAAGGTCTGGTTCTGCATCCCGCTGCTGCCGATGTTCGTGATGTTCTTCATCTCGGCGCTCGCGGAAACCAACCGCGCCCCCTTCGACCTGCCGGAAGGCGAGTCGGAACTGGTCGCCGGCTTCATGGTGGAATACAGCTCCGCTCCCTTCGCGCTCTTCTTCCTTGGCGAATACGCCAACATGATCCTGATGAGCGCGATGACGAGCATCCTGTTCCTCGGCGGCTGGCTGCCTCCGCTGCCCTTCGCGCCCTTCACCTGGGTGCCGGGCATCGTGTGGTTCGCCCTGAAGATCGCGTTCTGCCTGTTCACCTACGTCTGGGTTCGCGCCACCGTGCCGCGCTATCGCTACGATCAGCTGATGCGCCTGGGTTGGAAGGTCTTCCTGCCGCTGTCGCTGTTCTGGGTCGTGCTGACCGCCGGTGTGCTGGTGACCTTCGGCTGGCTGCCGAAATAAGCGGGATCCCTGCAAAAGCCAGCCTGCACCGAACCCACCATTGACGTGTCGATTTGAGTGCCGGCGAGCCAACCGACGAAACGGGCGGCCGCCGGCGAGGAAGGAGACGAAGAGGCCATGGCGTTCCTCGACCGCGCGGCGCGCAGCCTGTTCCTGACCGAGCTGCTGGGCGGCATGGCGCTGACCTTGCGCTACATGTTCAAGCCCAAGGTCACCCTGAACTACCCGTATGAGAAGGGCCCCATCAGTTCGCGCTTCCGCGGCGAGCATGTACTCCGCCGCTATGCGAGCGGCGAGGAGCGCTGCATCGCGTGCAAGCTGTGCGAAGCGGTGTGTCCGGCTCTCGCCATCACCATCGAGGCCGAACCGCGGGACGACGGCAGCCGCCGCACCACGCGCTACGACATCGACATGACCAAGTGCATCTACTGTGGCTTGTGCCAGGAGGCCTGCCCGGTCGATGCGGTGGTCATGGGGCCGAACTTCGAGTTCTCCACCGAATCCCGGGAAGAGCTCTTCTACAACAAGCAGAAGCTGCTGGCGAACGGCGACCGCTGGGAGGCGGAAATCGCCCAGAACCTCGCGGCCGAGGCTCCTTACCGGTAAGCGGAAGCGAGAAAAACGATGATACTCCAAGGCATCGCCTTCTACGTGTTCGCCGCGCTGCTGGTGGCCTCCGGTGTGATGGTCATCTCGGCGCGGAACCCCGTTCACTCAGTCCTTTTCCTGATCCTCGCCTTCTTCCAGGCGGCCGGTCTCTGCCTCCTGATGGGGGCGGAGTTCATCGCGATGATCCTCGTCATCGTCTATGTCGGCGCCGTGGCCGTGCTGTTCCTGTTCGTGGTGATGATGCTTGACATCAACTTCCGCGAGCTGCGCAAGGGGGCCATGGAAGCGCTGCCGCTGGGCGCGCTGGTCGGGCTGATCCTGCTGGCTGAACTGGCCGCCGTGGTCGGCGGCTGGATCGTCGCGCCGAACGTCGCCGCCATCGCCGGCGCGCCGACCCCGTCGATCGATCAGGTGTCGAACACCCAGGCTCTGGGCCGGCTGATGTACACGCAGTATGTCTACCTGTTCCAGGCGTCGGGCATCGTCCTGCTGATCGCCATGATCGGCGCGATCGTGCTGACGCTGCGGCACCGTCCGGGCGTGCACAAACAGAATATCGGCGTCCAGATCGCCCGTCGCCGGGAAGAGGTGGTCGCCATCCGCAAGGTCACGACCGGGGAGGGCGTGTGATCATGGAGATCGGTCTCGGACATTACCTGACGGTCTCGGCCATCATCTTCACGCTGGGTGTGCTGGGCATCTTCCTGAACCGGAAGAACGTCATCATCATCCTGATGTCGATCGAGATGATGCTGCTGGCGGTGAACCTGAACCTCGTCGCCTTCTCGACCTTCCTGCACGATCTGGTCGGCCAGATCTTCGCCATGATCATCCTGACCGTCGCCGCCGCCGAGGCGGCCATCGGCCTCGCCATCCTGGTGGTCTACTTCCGCAACCGCGGCTCGATCCGAGTCGAAGACATCAACATGATGAAGGGCTGAGGCGGCGCCATGGAAGTGCTAGTCGTATTCCTTCCGCTCCTGGCGTTCCTCGTCGCCGGATCGATCGCGCTGTTCGGCGGGCCGAAGGCCGCGCCGGCGGCTGCCGGTCACGGAAGTCACGGTCACGGGCACGACGATCATGGGCACGCCCAGATCGCCCATGCCCATGACGATCATGGTCACCACATCTCGCACGACGAGCTGGACCACGCGCACGACGACGCCCACGACGACCATCATGTCATCGCCGGGCCGCCGACGGTGGGCGACCGCGTCGCGCAGTTCGTGACCGCGGGCGCGGTGGTCGTCTCGGCGATCCTGTCCTGGATCCTGTTCTTCGACGTCGCCGTGCATGGCCATCCGCGCACGATCGAGCTGATGACCTGGATCCAGAGCGGTACGCTGGACGTGAAGTGGGCGCTGCGCGTCGACCAGCTCACCGCGGTGATGCTGATCGTCGTCAACACCGTCTCGGCCTGCGTGCACGTTTATTCCATCGGCTACATGGCCGAGGATCCGCAGAAGCCGCGCTTCATGGGCTACCTGTCGCTGTTCACCTTCGCCATGCTGATGCTGGTGACGGCGGACAACCTGGTCCAGCTGTTCTTCGGCTGGGAGGGCGTCGGTCTGGCCTCCTACCTGCTGATCAATTTCTGGTACGAGAAGCCCTCGGCCAACGCCGCCGCCATGAAGGCCTTCCTGGTCAACCGGGTCGGCGACTTCGGCTTCGCGCTCGGCATCTTCGCGATCTTCGTGCTGACCGGCTCGGTCCAGTTCGACGCGATCTTCGCCAAGGCACCGACGCTGACCGGCGAGACGCTGCATTTCCTCAGCTGGAACTTCAACGGCCTGACCATCGCCTGCCTGCTGCTGTTCATGGGCGCGATGGGCAAGTCGGCGCAGCTCGGCCTGCACACCTGGCTGCCGGACGCGATGGAAGGCCCGACCCCGGTGTCGGCGCTCATCCACGCCGCCACCATGGTTACCGCCGGCGTCTTCATGGTCTGCCGCCTGTCGCCGGTCTTCGAATACGCCCCGACGGCGCTCGAAGTCGTGACGGTGGTCGGTGGCCTGACCGCCTTCGTCGCGGCGACCATCGGCTTCACCCAGTTCGACATCAAGCGCGTCATCGCCTATTCGACGATGTCGCAGCTCGGCTACATGTTCTTTGCCGCCGGCGTCTCCGCCTATGGCGCGGCCATGTTCCACCTGTTCACGCACGCCTTCTTCAAGGCATTGCTGTTCCTTGGCGCCGGCTCGGTCATCCATGCCCTGCACCATGAGCAGGACATGCGGAAGATGGGCGGCGTCTGGCGCAAGATCCCCTTCACCTATGCGGTGATGTGGATCGGCAATCTGGCGCTCGCCGGTCTGCCCTTCTTCGCTGGCTACTATTCCAAGGACATGATCCTGGAGGCGGCCTTCGCCTCGGGCAGCGGGGTGGGGCGCTTCGCCTTCGCGCTCGGCATCGCGGCAGCCCTGCTGACCGCCTTCTACTCCTGGCGCCTGCTGTTCATGACCTTCCACGGCACGCCGCGGATGGACAAAGAGGTATACGACCACGCCCATGAGTCGCCGGTCGTCATGCTGGTCCCGCTCGCAGTCCTGACCCTGGGCGCCCTGTTCGCCGGTGTCGGCTTCCACGAGTATTTCATCGGCCATGACCGTGCGGAGTTCTGGGGCAAGGCCATCATGACCCTGCATGGCCACGACGCCATCGAGGCCGCACACCATCATACCCCGGGTTGGGTCGCCCTGGCCCCGCTGGTCGTCGGCCTGATCGGCATCGCCATGGCCTACATCGGCTACATCCAGATGCCGCGCCTGCCGGGCCGGATTGCCGCCACCTTCCGCGGCATCCACCAGTTCCTCTACAACAAGTGGTACTTTGACGAGCTGTACGACGCGCTGTTCACCCGTCCTGCCAAGGCCCTGGGCTACGGCCTGTGGAAGTCGGGCGACGGGGCGGTGATCGACGGCGTGGGCCCGGACGGCGTCGCCGCCGCCACCCGCGACGTCGCGGCCCGCGCCAGCCGGCTGCAGTCGGGGTACGTCTATCACTACGCCTTTGCCATGGTGATCGGGGTCGTCCTGTTCGTCGCCTGGCTGTCGGTCTTCGGCTGAGCGGTTTCGAAGGAGAACAACAACAATGGCTAGCTGGCCGATCCTGTCGTTCGCGACCTTCCTGCCGCTCGTGGGCGTCGCGCTGATCCTGCTGTTCTGCCGGGGCAACACCCCGGACGTGCTGCGGAACGTGCGGTTCATCTCGCTGTGGACGACCCTCGTCACCTTCGTCCTGACCCTGCTGGTCTGGGCCAACTTCGATCCGCGCAATCCCGGCTATCAGATGGTCGAGAAGGCGGGCTGGATCCCCGAGTTCGGCATCAACTATCACATGGGCGTCGACGGCATCTCGGTGCTGTTCGTCGTCCTGGCCGGCTTCCTGATGCCGCTGTGCATCCTGGCGAGCTGGGAGTCGGTTCAGGTCCGCCTGAAGGAATACATGATCGCCTTCCTCGCGCTGGAAACCCTGATGATCGGGATGTTCTGCGCGTTGGACTTCGTGCTGTTCTACATGTTCTTCGAAGGCGTCCTGATCCCGATGTTCCTGATCATCGGCATCTGGGGCGGCCCGCGCCGCGTCTATGCCGCCTTCAAGTTCTTCCTCTATACGCTTCTCGGCTCGGTCCTGATGCTGCTGGCGATCCTGGCCATGTACTATGTGGCCGGCACCACCGACATCCCGACCATCACCGCCACCCAGTTCCCGCGCAACATGCAGCTGTGGCTGTGGCTGGCCTTCTTCGCGTCCTTCGCGGTGAAGGTGCCGATGTGGCCGGTCCACACCTGGCTGCCGGACGCCCACGTCGAGGCGCCGACCGCCGGTTCGGTGATCCTGGCCGGCGTGCTGCTGAAGATGGGCGGTTACGGCTTCCTGCGCTTCAACATTCCGATCCTGCCGGAAGCGACCGAGTATTTCGCGCCGCTGATCTACACCCTGTCGGTCGTCGCCGTGATCTACACCTCGCTGGTCGCTCTCGCCCAGGAGGACATGAAGAAGCTGATCGCCTACTCGTCGGTCGCCCACATGGGCTTCGTCACCATCGGCATGTTCGCGCTGAACCAGCAGGGCATCGAAGGCTCGGTGTTCCAGATGCTGTCGCACGGCGTGGTGTCGGGTGCGCTGTTCCTGTGCGTCGGCGTCGTCTATGACCGGCTGCACACCCGCGAGATCGCCCGCTACGGTGGCCTCGTGAAGAACATGCCGAAATACGCGGTGGTCTTCCTGTTCATGACCATGGCCTCGGTCGGTCTGCCGGGCACCGCCGGCTTCGTCGGCGAGTTCCTGGTGCTGATGGGCGTCTTCCGCGACAACACCTGGGTCGCCGCCCTGGCCGCCACCGGCATGGTTCTGGGTGCCGCCTATGCGCTGTGGCTGTACCGCCGCGTCGTCTACGGCAAGCTGACCAAGCCGGACGTCAAGGCGATGTTCGACATGACCCCGCGCGAGATCGCGGTGTTCGTGCCGCTGATCGCCGTCGTCCTGTGGATGGGCGTCTACCCCAGCAGCTTCCTGAACGTCACCTCGGCATCGGTCGAGCAGCTGATCCAGACCTACCAGACCAAGCTGGCCGCGTCGCACGCCGCGTCCGGCGTCTCGGTCGCCGCTCGGTAAGGGGTTCTTCGACATGACCGCAGTGTTTCCCGACATCTGGCCGGCCCTGCCGGAGATCTTCCTGGCTCTCTCGGGCGTCGCCCTGCTGATGCTGGGCGTGTTCCGCGGCGACGGCTTCACCCGTCCCGTCTCCTACCTGTCGATCGTCTGCATGCTGCTCGCCGCCATCCTGGCGATGGGCTACGGCAGCGGCCGGGTCGTCACCTTCAACGGCATGTTCGTGATGGATGCCTTCGGCGTCTTCATGAAGGTACTGGTGCTGGTCTCCGCGGCCTTCGCGGTGATCCTCGGGCTGGGCTTCAACGAGCGGGAGCAGATGTCCCGCTTCGAGTTCCCGGTCCTGATGATCTTCGCCACGCTCGGCATGCTGATGATGGTGTCGGCCAACGATTTCATCTCACTGTATGTCGGCCTGGAGACGCAGAGCCTCGCGCTCTACGTCATCGCCGCCTTCCGCCGCGACAGCGGCAAGTCGTCGGAAGCCGGCCTGAAGTACTTCGTCCTTGGCTCGCTCTCCTCGGGCATGCTGCTGTACGGCGCTTCGCTGGTCTACGGCTTCGCCGGCACCACCTCCTTCGACAAGGTCGCGGCCCTGTTCGCCGGTGGCGCCCATGTGTCGCCGGGTCTGGTGATCGGTCTGGTGTTCGTGATGGCCGGTCTGGCCTTCAAGGTCTCGGCCGCGCCGTTCCACATGTGGACGCCGGACGTGTATGAGGGTGCGCCGACCCCGGTGACCGCCTTCTTCGCGGCGGCTCCGAAGGTGGCGGCCATCGCCCTGCTGACCCGGGTGGTGATGGAGCCGTTCGGCCATCTCGCCGCCCAGTGGCATCAGGTTCTGGTGGCGACCGCCATCCTGTCGATGGTGATCGGTTCCTTCGTCGCCATCATGCAGACCAACATCAAGCGCCTGATGGCCTACAGCTCCATCGGCCATGTCGGTTACGCGCTGGTGGGCCTGACCACCGGCACGCAGGACGGTGTGCGCGGTGTGCTGATCTACATGGCGCTCTACATCGCCATGAACATCGGCGCCTTCGCCGTCATCCTCAGCATGAAGGCCAAGGGCCAGATGCTGGAGGAGATCAAGGACTTCTCCGGCCTGTCCAAGACCAATCCGATGCTGGCCGCGACCATGGCGATCTTCATGTTCTCCATGGCCGGCATCCCGCCGATGGCCGGCTTCTTCGGCAAGCTCTATGTCTTCCTGGCGGCCGTCGCCGCCCAGGAATACACGCTGGCCGTGGTCGGTGTGCTGACCAGCGTCGTCGGCGCCTTCTACTACCTGCGCATCATCAAGATCATGTATTTCGATGAGCCTGCGGTCGTGGTCGACAAGGTCGATGACGACGGCATGACTGGTGTCCTGGTTCTGACCAGCCTGTTCACCCTGCTGTTCTTCGTCGCTCCGGCGCCGATCCTGAATGGCGCGGCGGCTGCCGCGGCGGCTCTGTTCGCCGGGTGACATCGGACCGATGACACTATCGCTCGAAGCGGAGGCGGCGCGTCTGCGCCTGCCTCCGGGCTTCCAGGTCAAGGCCTTCGACTCCGTCGGCAGCACGAACGACGAAGCGAAGGCCTTGTCGCGTTCAGGGGCACCGGAAGGCACCATCGTCTGGGCCCGCCGGCAGAACAACGGCCGAGGCCGCCGAGGCCGGGCCTGGACCTCCCCGGAAGGCAACCTCTACAGCACGACCATCCTGCGGCCCGGCCTGCCGCCGGCCGAGGCCGCCCAGATCTCGTTCGTGGCCGCTCTGGCCATTGCCGAAACCGCCGAATCGGTGCTACCCGATCCCGGCGGCGTCCGCTGCAAATGGCCGAACGACGTGCTGGTGCGTGACCGTAAGCTGTCTGGCATCCTCCTCGAGTCGGAGCCGACGCCCGACGGCAACGTCGCCTGGGTGGTGCTGGGTGTCGGCATCAACCTGCGGCATTTTCCCCCGACAGCCGATTACGGCGCCACCTCCCTGATTGCCGAGGGCGCTCCGCCCATGGGACCGGGGGCTCTGCTGGAGGTCTATGCGGAGCATCTGGCGAGCTGGTATGGCCGCTGGCGCGCCCATGGTTTCGCCCCGGTGCGCGATGCCTGGCTGTCGCGGGCCAAGGGGCTGGGCGGGCCGATCCTGGTCAGGCTGGCTGATCGGACCATCCCTGGCACCTTCGCCGATCTGGACAGCGACGGCGTTCTGTTGCTTGATCCAACGGACGGCGGCCCGCGTCAGCGGATCGCCGCGGGCGACGTGTTCTTCGCGCCGCCATCCGCCAGCTGAGTTCAAACGCCACCGCCTTCAGGATTTCCCCATGCTGCTTGCCATCGACGCCGGAAATACGAACGTGGTGTTCGCCATCTATGACGGCGACCGCCAGCGCGGCATCTGGCGCACGGCAACCGACCCCAAGCGCACCTCCGACGAATACATGGTGTGGCTGACCCATCTGATGGCTTTGAAGGGGCTGAAGCCGGTCGATATTCACGGCGCCATCATCGCCAGCGTCGTGCCGGGCGCGACCTTCAACCTGAAGCGGCTGTGCAAGGACCATTTCGGCTGCGAGCCGGTGATCGTCGGCCAGCCTGGCGTCGACCTCGGCGCCAAGGCGCTGGTCGACCGGCCGGAGGAGGTCGGGGCCGACCGCCTCGTCAACACCGTGGCCGCGGCGGCGACCTACAAGACACCACTGATCGTCATTGATTTCGGTACGGCAACGACCTTCGACGTGGTGGATGCCGACGGCAACTATCGCGGCGGCGTCATCGCGCCGGGGCTGAACCTGTCGCTGGAGGCGCTGCAGATGGCGGCGTCCAAGCTGCCGCGCGTCGAGATCCAGCCGCCGGCCGAGGTGATCGGCAGGAACACCATCGCCTGCATGCAGTCGGGCATCTTCTGGGGGTATGTCGGTCTGATCGAAGGGCTGGTTTCCCGCATCCGGGCGGAGTACGGCGAACCGATGCGGGTGGTCGCCACCGGCGGATTGGCTGTTCTTTTCGCCAAGGCTACCCATGTGATCGAACACACCGACAACGAGCTGACGCTCCGCGGTCTCCTCCTGATCCACAAGCGCAACACGGTCCAATGACACAATCCTCCAAGACAGCCGCCGGAACGTCCGAAGCCCCGGCGGACACCTTCGTTCCGGAGGATGGCGCACTGTATTTCCTCCCGCTCGGCGGTTCCGGCGAGATCGGGATGAACCTCAACCTCTACGGCCATCGGGGCAAATGGCTGATGGTGGATCTCGGCATCTCCTTCGCCGACGACACCATGCCCGGGCTGGACGTCATCATGCCCGACCCGGCCTTCATCGCCGAGCGGCGGAACGATCTGGTCGGCCTCGTGCTGACCCACGCGCATGAGGACCATCTCGGCGCCGTCCAGTATCTTTGGCCAGCTTTGCGCTGCCCCGTCTATTGCACGCCCTTCACCGCGGCCTTCCTGCGCGCCAAGCTGCATGAGAAGGGGCTGAGCAGCACGGTGCCGATTCACGAGATCCCGCTGGGCGGCACGGTGGAGGTCGGTCCCTTCTCCGTCGAATACGTCACCATGACGCATTCGATCCCGGAGCCGAACGCGCTCGCCATCCGCACCTCGGCCGGTACCATCCTGCACACCGGCGACTGGAAGCTGGATCCCGATCCGCTGGTTGGCGACACCGCCGATGAGGAGCGACTGCGCGCCATCGGCGACGAGGGGGTGCTGGCGCTGGTCGGCGACAGCACCAACGCACTGGTGCCCGGCGCCGCTGGTTCGGAGGCCACCGTCCGTGCCGCCCTGATGGAGCTGTTCGGCCGTTACCGCGACCGCCGCATCGCTGTCAGCTGCTTTGCCACCAACGTGGCGCGGCTGGAGAGCATCGCCGCCGCCGCCGCCGCGCACGACCGCCATGTGGCGCTGGTCGGCCGCTCGCTGTGGCGCATCAACGAGGCGGCGCGCGCAACCGGTTATCTCGCCGACGTGCCGAAATTCCTGTCGGAACATGACGCAAGCTATCTGCCGCGCGAAAAGCTGGTGCTGATCTGTACCGGCAGCCAGGGGGAGCCGCGCTCCGCCCTTGCCCGTATCGCCGCCAACGATCATCCGCAGGTGACGCTGTCCCGCGGCGACGTGGTGATCTTCTCGTCCCGCGAAATCCCCGGCAACGAACGCGCCATCGGCCGCATGCAGAACCAATTGGTCGCCCAGGGCGTCGAGTTGGTAACGGCGGACGAGGCGCCGGTCCATGTCTCCGGCCACCCGGCGCGGGACGAACTGGTCCGCATGTACCAGTGGGTGCGTCCGCGCATCGCCGTGCCGGTCCATGGGGAGCAGCGCCACCAGCAGGCCCATGCGGCCCTGGCGGAAGACTGCCAGGTCGCCCACAGCATCGTGCCGGCCAACGGCGAGGTCATCCGGCTCGACGGGCCGGAGGGCGCGCGGGTGGTGGCCCATGTGCGGGCCGGCCGCATGGCGGTGGACGGCAAGCGTCTGGTGCCGCTTGACACCGGCATGATGCGGGCCCGCAACCGCATGGTGAACAATGGCGCGGCTGTGGTCACGCTGGTCATGACCGCCACCGGTGAACTGATGACGGCACCACAGCTGGCGGTGATGGGGCTTGTCGACGAGGCGACCGACCGCGATCTGCTGCTGGACGTGGTGGACGCGGTGCGCGAGTCGGTGGCGATGCTGCCCAAGTCGGCGCGCGCCGACGACACCCAGGTGAAGGAGGCTGCGCGGATCGCGGTGCGCCGCTGCTTCAATGCGTCCCACGGCAAGAAGCCGGTGACGGAGGTCCATCTGGTCCGCGTCTGAGTGGAAACCGGTATAGCAGATTTGATGTATAACAGGCTTATCAGAGCCCGCTAACGGGCCAGGGGCAGCCAGCGAGAGGACACGCATGATCGGGAAGCTCAACCACGTTGCCATTGTCGTTCCGGACCTGCCGGCGGCGACCGCGCTCTATCGCGACACGCTGGGGGCGGCGGTATCGCAGCCGGTGGACCTGCCGCCGCACGGCGTGACCGTTGTCTTCGTCACCCTGCCCAACACCAAGATCGAGCTGCTGCACCCGTTCGGGGAGAAGTCGCCGATCGCCGGCTTCCTGGAAAAGAATCCGTCCGGCGGCATCCACCACATCTGCTACGAGGTGGACGATATCCTGGTCGCCCGCGACCGGCTGAAGGAGCAGGGCGCCCGTGTGCTGGGCGATGGCGAGCCGAAGATCGGCGCCCATGACAAGCCGGTGCTGTTCCTGCACCCGAAGGACTTCTGCGGGACGCTGGTGGAATTGGAACAGGCCTGATCCGGCCCTGATCGACCGAAGCGGGGAGGGGGCGATGGACAATTGGGTGACTGGGGCCTTCGTCTACATCGTCGTGTGGTGGGTGGTGCTGTTCGCGGTGCTGCCCTGGGGCGTCCGGACGCCGGAGACACCGGAACCGGGCATGGCATCCTCCGCGCCGGTCGAACCGCGCATCCTGCGCAAATTCATCATCACCTCGCTGGTCTCCCTGCTGGTGTGGCTGGTGATCTTCGGTATAGAGCGCTCCGGAATCATCTCCTTCCGGGATATGGCACGGGACATGTTCTGACGAACCAAGGGAGATGGGCGGGTGAGCCTGACCTATTGCGCGGCCGCACCCGGCCAACCCCATCACGGCCCCTACCATGATGGCGAATACGGTTTTCCCAGCAGCGACGACCGGGTGCTGTTCGAGCGTCTGGTGCTGGAGATCAACCAGGCGGGCCTGTCCTGGCTGACCATCCTGAAGAAGCGTCCCGCCTTCCGTGCCGCCTTCGACGAATTCGATATCGACCGGGTCGCCGCCTATGGCGAGGTGGAGCGGGCGCGGCTGCTGGCCGACGCCGGGATCATTCGCAACCGCCTGAAGGTCGATGCGGTGATTGAGAATGCCCGCCGTATCATCGCGCTGCGGGAAAGCCACGGCTCCTTCGACGGCTGGCTGCGTGCCCACCATCCGCTGAGCAAGGCGGAGTGGGTGAAGCTGTTCGGTCGCACCTTCCGCTTCACTGGCGGCGAGATCGTCGGCGAATTTCTGATGAGCCTGGGCTATCTGCCGGGTGCCCATCAGGCCGACTGCCCGGTCCAGGCGGCCGTGCTGGCACAGAGTCCACCTTGGAAGGCCGCTGTGGATGCGGGCTATCTCGGGTATCAGCTTATGGAATAGGCAAGTGCCCGCTCAGAAGTGCGGCAAACGCTGAAGCTCTGGGCAAAAATGCAAGAATTTTGTGCAAGAGATGCCCTTGCCTTTGTTTTGGGCTTGCCATCGCTCCGGCCCGGGTCCACTCTTTTGTAGTGACGAGGGGGGATCTTCCTCCCTTTCCGACGCCTGGTGGCGATTCCTCCCTAAACTCGACAGGCCGCGCCGCATCCGCCGCGCGGCCTTTCTTTATTTACCAGCCGGTCGGAACCTAGCAGACGGGGCCGTATGGCGCGTACGGCAGGCTGGACAGAAAATTTCCGTCGACGCTCCAGAAAACGTTAACGGTTTACTTGTTAGCGTTGCTTGGCTTAGCTCCCTTATCGGGATTTCTCCCGATCAGGGCAATCAGCCGGGCTTTCAGATCGCCACCGGGGGCCAAGCCGTCCGGGGGTTTTCCGCTTTGCCCGCTTATCCAGCTGGACCTTTGTCCGCCTCGGCGGGCGGCAGGAAAGGGACGACAGTCGAGGCGCCGATGGCCGCGAATGAAAACGAACGGTTCAATCAGTTCGCGGCGGTTGTGGCGGCCGAACTGTTGGAGCGCACCAAGAAAAGCATGGAGCTGCTGGCGCCTGAGCAACAGCCATGCTCGATCCTGCCCTTCATCCAGACTCCGTCCTTTGTCGAATTCTATCAGGAACTGGTGCGCGTCGGCATCCTGCCGGTGGTGCTCAGCCGCCGTCCGGTGCGTGCCATCGTCGGTGACGTCGATTGGGCGCGCGAAGGGCGGGAATATCTGCTGACCGTTCTCGACGACCGGTCCAATGCCATCTTCACCGCCTGGGAATATGCCTGGGACTCGCTGTGGGACGAGCGCAAGGTCGGGCAGGATGGCGGCAACGGTGGTCAGTCCAAGCCGAAGAAGGGCTTCTTCAGCGCTCTGTTCGGCCGGCGCCGCGAGGAGAAGGTCGGCGGTGGCGGCGGTGAGGGGGCGGAGGGCGGCGTGATGGCCGGCCTCCACACCATGCTGACCGAACTGGCGGAAAAGCGCGGCTTCCTGCCGCTGTTCCACGACGACGTCCGCATCCTGAAGGCTCTGCCGCGTCTGAAGCCCGGCCGCGTGGCGCAGGCATGGAAGGAGATCTCGCAGTACCACCACCAGGAGTTCTACCTGCCCGAGCCCGAACAGGCGAAGCCGGGTGTAACTTCCGATTGTCTGCAGAAATGGCATTACAATCTGCCGGACAAGATCGGCGAGTTCCTGGTGCTGAAGGCCGCGGTCGACCTGGAGCATGTGAACAAGCCCTTCATCGGCAAATACATCCGCCAGTCGGCGCGGACCCAGGAGGAGGCGGAAAAAGGAATGCCCTACCTGTCGCTTTACTGGAAGGCTATGCGCAACCCGGCCCCGGTGGCCGAACGGCACACGCTGTGAGCGCCCCCGGGATAAGGCTGTGCAGAGCCCTGCGCGCCGGGATGACGGCGTTGGTGCTTTCCCTGGTGGCGGCACCTGCGTCGGCGCAATCGACGCAACAGCTTCCCGGACCGGTCCCGCTGACCCCCGATACGGCCCGTGAGCGGCCGGTTGTCGATCTGTCGCTGTGCCAGCGGCTGACCCGTCACGTGCCGGCCGCCGATGTGGAATACCGCTCAGGGGTGGACGTGAATGGCCGCGCGGTCGCTCCGGCCGATCTGCCGGGCAGTGCCGGCGCGCAGCCGCCTATCCCCATCGACCTGCCGCTGTCGATCGATCTTGCCCGGCGCATGGGTGTCGCTCTGCCATCGGTGCCCTATCTGCCCAACGACATCACCGCGGTCTGGCTCAGCGTCGTTGGCGACCGACTTTATCTGAACGGCCAGCCGATCGATCCGGGAGCCGAGGAGCGCCTCTACGCCTATTGCCGCACCCGGTAACGAGAGAGGCCGGCCCTGAGACCCGGTGGGGGCTTACAGTGGACAAGTGCGGGCGACCTTCCTAAAGTCGCTCACCCGCCGCCCGTACCGCTCCTGTTCGCAAGAGCCATGTCCGCGCGGCCTTGTCGAACACCTCGCACACGAGAGCAGAGCCATGCGGCTGTCCAGCTTCTTCATGCCGACCCTCAAGGAGACCCCGACCGAGGCGCAAATCGTCTCGCACCGCCTGATGCTGCGGGCCGGGATGATCCGCCAGACCAGTGCCGGCATCTATGCCTGGCTGCCGCTGGGCTATCGGGTTCTGCGCAAGATCGAGCAGATCGTCCGCGAGGAGCAGGACGCCGCTGGCGCGCAGGAACTGCTGATGCCGACCATCCAATCGGCCGACCTGTGGCGCGAGAGCGGCCGCTATGACGATTACGGCAAGGAGATGCTGCGCATCACCGACCGTCACGATCGCGAGATGCTGTTCGGCCCGACGAACGAGGAGATGATCACCGACATCTTCCGTTCCTTCGTCAAGAGCTACCGCCAGCTGCCGCTGAACCTCTACCATATCCAGTGGAAGTTCCGTGACGAGATCCGCCCACGCTTCGGCGTGATGCGCGGCCGCGAATTCCTGATGAAGGACGCCTATTCCTTCGACATTGATGCGGACAGCGCGCGCCGTTCCTACCAGAAGATGTTCCTGGCCTATCTCCGCACCTTCGCCCGCATCGGTCTGAAGGCGATTCCGATGCGTGCCGATACCGGCCCGATCGGCGGCGACCTGAGCCACGAGTTCATCATCCTGGCCGAGACCGGCGAGAGCGGCGTCTTCTGCCACAAGGACTGGATGGATCTGGATGTGCTGAAGGACGCCCCCGGCATGGAGGACGACCTGCAGCCCTTCTTCGACCGCGTCACCGCCATCTACGCGGCGACCGACGAGAAGCACGACCCGGCCAACAGCCCGGTTCCGGACGCCGATCTGGTGTCGGCGCGGGGCATCGAGGTCGGCCACATCTTCAACTTCGGCACCAAATACTCCAAGCCGATGAACGCCGTGGTCGCCGGTCCGAACGGCGAGGCGATCCCGGTCGAGATGGGCAGCTACGGCATCGGCGTGTCGCGCCTGATGGGTGCGATCATCGAGGCCAGCCACGACGACAACGGCATCATCTGGCCGGACGCCGTCGCCCCCTTCAATGTCGGCCTGATCAACCTGAAGTCCGGCGACGCCGAGACCGACCGCGTCTGCGCCGAACTGTATGCCAAGCTGGAGTCGGCCGGCCTGGAGGTCGCCTATGACGACCGCGACGAGCGACCCGGCGCCAAGTTCGCCGACATGGACCTGATCGGCGTGCCTTGGCAGCTGGTCGTCGGCCCGCGCGGGCTGAAGAACGGCGTTGTCGAGCTGAAGCGCCGTGCCACCGGCGAGAAGGAAGAGCTGCCGGTCGAGGCGGCGCTGGCGAAGCTGCTGGGCTGATATCGTCGCCACGTCGATTGAAAAAGCGCCGGCTCTGTCCGGCGCTTTTTCGTTGCGCGAGTCGCGGAGCACATGCGGGAAAACTTATGGCGTGGCGCGATGCCGTTCAGCCCCTTGTGGATGTCTGCGTTGGTGGGAATGATAACTAATGCTGTGATTCTATTGACTTTTGCAACTAATATTTGACCATGCCGAGGTTGAGGGAGAGGATCGGCTTCCAATCGTTTCTGTCCGCGCGGCTTTCCGAAAATGAGCAGATGGCAGAAGCGGGACCTGCAAATGCAACGGGAGATCGATCGATGACCTTTGCCTTTTCGCCGATTGAGAGCCAGCGCATCAGCCTGGCGCCCACCAGCACCGGGACCTTCGCGCTGCCGGCGGTTGGCCGCAATGTTCGGGTGGCCAATCTCGGACCGTCGGACGCCCGGATCAAGTTCACCGCGACCTTCACCTCGTCCGGTGTGAACACGCTGACCATCATGGCGCGTACCGTCGAGATTTTCGATCGCCAGACCAACGGTTTCATCACCGGTATCGGCGTAAACGGTGCGACGGTGCTGGACGTCACCACCGGTGAGGGCCAGTGACATGGCATTGCGAGCGGTCGCACCCGCCGTGGCGACACGATGGGGTATGTTCCGTCTTTCCGCCAACCAGACCGCCGGTCTGGCGATTAACAGTCCTATCCGGTTCGACATGGTTGCCGCCGGAAACCTGACGCTGGCAACCTATTCCATACAGTTGCCCGAAAATCGGACCTTCCGGCTGACGTCCGGCCTTTCCTTCAGCTTTTCCAGCAACAACGGTTCGGTGCAGACCTGCTGGTACGATGTGACCGCCGGTCAATATGTCGGTGTCACGTCGCAGCACATTCCGCCGACCAACACCACGCCATGGTCGCAGCAGCCGGTCGCACACGCGGTGATCGGCACCGCTGACGGGGCGCGGTCGGTTCAGCTCCGCATTTCCGCGGCAAGCAGCCCGAATGGCGTTTTTGCCGCGTGGTCCTTCGCAGAGGTAATCGAAATCGTCTGAAGGGCAAACCGACGGACGATGCCGGAAGGCAGCCTTTGCGTGGCCTTGCAAGGTGTCCTATCTTCCCGGTGGCGAACCCCAAGGTTCGCCACTTTTTTCGTCGTCTCCACCGGCAGGCCGGATTTCCTCATGATCTTCAACGCCTTCGAACGCATGGTCGCGATGCGTTACCTTCGGGCGCGCCGCCAGGAAGGATTCATCTCGGTCATCGCGGGGTTTTCGCTGCTGGGCATCGCACTCGGCGTGGCGACGCTCATCATTGTGATGGCGGTGATGAACGGCTTCCGGGCGGAACTGCTGGGCCGGGTGCTTGGCCTCAACGGCCATCTCAACGTCTACAGCTCGCGTGGCGGGCCACTGCCGGACTTCGACATCCTGGCCGGCAAGCTGCGCAATACGCCGGGCGTGGTCAACGTCACTCCGACGGTGGAGGGCCAAGCCTTGGTGTCGGTGCGCGGCGTCGCGTCGGGCGCCGTCATCCGTGGCGTGCGGGCGGAAGACTTCAAGGTGCGTCCGACGCTGGCCAGCAACATCGTCCGCGGCTCGGTCGACGAGTTCGGCGAGGATCGCGTCGCCATCGGCGTGCGCATGGCGCAGCGTCTGGGCCTGTCGGTCGGCGACCAGATCACGCTGATCGCGCCCCAGGGCAACGTCACCGCCTTCGGCACCGTGCCGCGGATGCGCAGCTATCCCATCGGCGCGATCTTCGATGTCGGCATGTTCGAATACGACAACAGCTTCATCTTCCTGCCGCTGGAGGAGGCACAGGCCTTCTTCCGCACCGGCGACGCCGTGACCTCGCTGGAGGTCTTCGTCAGCGATCCGATGCAGATCGGTGCAGCCCGCGCCGCCGTTCAATCGGCGGTGGCGGGAGAGGGCAGGGTGGTCGACTGGCAGCAGTCGAACGCCAGCTTCTTCACGGCCCTTCAGGTCGAACGCAACGTGATGTTCCTTATCCTGTCGCTGATCATCATGGTCGCAGCCTTCAACATCATCTCCAGCCTGATCATGCTGGTGAAGGACAAGGGGCGCGACATCGCGATCCTGCGCACCATGGGGGCAACCCGCGGCATGATCATGCGCATCTTCTTCCTGTCCGGCGCCAGCGTCGGCGTGACGGGGACGCTGCTGGGGCTGGCACTCGGCGTGTCCTTCGCGCTGAACATCGAGAGCATCCGGCAGGTCATCCAGGGGCTGACCGGCACCAACCTGTTCAATGCCGAGATCTATTTCCTGTCCCATCTGCCGGCCAAGATCGACTGGAGCGAGGTGGTACAGGTGACGTTGATGGCGCTTGGCCTGTCCTTCGCCGCCACCATCTACCCATCCTGGCGCGCCGCCCGGCTCGATCCGGTGGAGGCCCTGCGCTATGAGTGATGCCGTCATGCAGCCGATGCTGGAACTGAAGGGCATCGTCCGCCGCTTCGAACAGGCGGGCGAGACGCTCGAGGTGCTGCGTGGGGTCGACCTGACCGTCGGCGCCGGCGAACTGGTGGCGCTGGTCGGCCCGTCCGGTGCCGGCAAGTCGACGCTTCTGCACATCGCCGGCCTGCTGGAACGCCCCACCGGCGGCACGGTGCACATCGCGGGGGCCGACGTGTCCAACCTGGACGACGGCAAGCGGACCGAGGTTCGGCGCCGTTCCATCGGCTTCGTCTACCAGTTCCATCATCTGCTGCCGGAGTTTTCGGCGCGGGAGAACATCGTCCTGCCGCAGATGATCGCCGGCGTGTCGAAGCCGGTCGCCAGGCAGCGCGCCGACGAACTTCTGCGCATGGTCGGGCTGGAGCAGCGCGGCACCCATCGCCCCGCCCGCCTGTCCGGCGGCGAGCAGCAGCGCGTCGCCATCGCCCGCGCGCTCGCCAACGCCCCGTCGCTGCTGATCGCCGACGAGCCGACCGGCAACCTCGACCCGCATACGGCGGAGCATGTCTTCGCCATGCTGTCGGCCATCGTCCGGCAGGCCAAGGTCGGCGCGCTGGTGGCGACCCACAATCTCGACCTTGCCCGCCGCATGGACCGGGTGCTTGAGATGCGCGACGGTCATCTGGTGGAGTACCAGCCATCGGAACTGGTTCCGCTGACTGAGGTGGCGTCGGAAGCGTCATAGGCCGAAAGCGGAGCCTTCCCCCGGTTGCCAAGCCGGTGCGATGCCCCCACTCTCATGCGCGACCGCACCGGCTGAGCTGCGGCACGAGGCAAAACAGGGGGCATCGGGGATGGACCAGCGGATCATCGATCTCTACGACGAATACACCCATGCGCCGCTGCCGCGCCGGGTCTTCCTGGAGCGGCTGGCGGCGCTGGCCGGCAGTGCGGCGGCCATCCCCGCGATCCTGGCGGCGATCGAGCCGAACTATGCCCGCGCCGCCATCGTCGGCGAGGACGACACCCGTCTGGCGGCGGAGAAGGTCAGCTTCCAGGGCGCGACCGGCGATGTCGCCGGCTATCTCGCCCGGCCGAAGCTGGCCGACAAGGCCCCTGCGGTGATCGTCATCCACGAGAACCGTGGCCTGAACGCCTATGTCGAGGACGTCACCCGCCGGCTCGCCACCGAGGGCTTCGTCGCGCTGGCGCCCGACCTGCTGTCGCCGCTGGGCGGCACGCCGCAGGATCCCGACAAGGCCCGCGACATGATCGGCCAGCTCGATGCTGACAAGACGGTCAACAACCTCGTCGCGGCGATGAGCTACCTGATGGCCTACCGCTATTCCTCGGCGAAGGTCGGCACGGTCGGCTTCTGCTGGGGCGGCGGCATGGTCAACCGGCTGGCGATCAAGGCGCCTGACCTCAAGGCCGGTGTCGCCTTCTACGGCCCGACTCCCGACCCGGCACTGGTCACCACGGTCAAGTCGCCGCTGCTGCTGCATTATGCCGGGCTGGACCAGCGCATCAACGCCGGCATCCCCGCCTATGACGAGGCGCTGAAGAAGGCCGGCGTCGAACACCAGATCTATGTCTATGACGGCGTCAACCACGCCTTCCACAACGACACCTCGGCCGAGCGCTACAACAAGGACGCCGCCGATCTGGCCTGGAAGCGGACGGTCGAGTTCCTGAAGGCGAAGCTGGCGTAGGGCATTCACCTCAAGACATCCGCCGTGTCCACGACCGTCGCATATTCGCCGTCCATGTTGGCGAGGGACAGGTCGTGGACCTCGTCCGCCGTGCGCAGCCTGCCGGAGCGGTCGAGCCGGGCGAAGGTGAAGCAGGCGTCGGCGACCAGACGCACGTCGTAGCCGAGGTTGCCGGCCATCCGCACGGTGGCCTCGACACTGTTGTTGGTGATGACACCGGCAACCACCAGCGTGCCGACGCCGCGGCCGCTCAGCCATTCGTCGAGGCCGGTGCCGATGAAGGCGCTGTTCACCCGCTTGCCGATTACCATCTCGCCGGGAAGCGGCAGTGCCTCCTCCTTGAAGGCATGGCCGGGGCCGCCGGGGCGATAGGTCGAATCAGGCTCCACCGAATCGTGGCGGATGTGGACGATGGGCCGCCCCTCCCGCCGCCACGCGGCCAGGAGGGTGGCGACTTTCGCCTCGGCATCGGGGTTGTTGCGCGGGCCGATGCGGCTCCAGCGCGGGTCGTCGATGGCCTTCTGCAGGTCGACGATCAGCAGGGCGGTGTTGGCGGGCAGGGTTTCCATATCGATGATCCTGCCGCGATTGTCCATCGCGTGACAAGTCCGCCGGTTTCTGGCTCTAATCCGGCGCTCCACCCTCGTTTCCCGTTCCCAGCGCTCGTCCGGAGGCGTCGTGCTCGCATCCCCCCTGTCCTTATTGGCCGTCGCCGTTGGCGGTGCCGCCGGTTCGGTGGCGCGTTACCTGATGCTGATGGTGATTGCGCAGTCGGTCGGCACCCGTTTCCCGGCGGGCACGATCGTCGTCAACGTGATCGGCTGCACGGTGATGGGTGTGCTGTCGGAACTGGCGAGCCTGACATGGTCGCCGTCGCCGGAACTGCGCGCTTTCCTTCTGGTCGGCGTCCTGGGCGGCTTCACCACCTTCTCCTCCTTCACGCTGGACATCGGCGTCCTCGTCGCCCGTGACGAGATCGCTGCGGCGGCGGGATACTTCCTCGCCTCGACGCTGTTCAGCGTGGTGGGCTTCTTTGCCGGCCTGTGGGCCGTGCGTTCTCTTGTTTCGGTGTCCCTCTGATGACTGACTCTCCCAAGCCCACTGCCGATCACGCTGATACCGCGTCGACTGAAGCCAAGAGCGACAGCAAGGTCGAAACCCGCACCGTGACGGCCGACGAGGCCGACATGCGGCTAGACCGCTGGTTCAAGCGGCATTTCCCCGACGTGAACCACAGCTACCTGCAGAAGCTGCTGCGTACCGGCCAGGTCCGCATCGACGGCAAGCGGGCGGAGACGTCGTCGCGGCTGGCCGCCGGGCAGGGCGTGCGCATCCCGCCGCTGGCCGCCTGGGCCGCGCCGGTCAAGGGACCGAGTCAAGGGGCCGGCAAGCCCAAGGGCATGTCGGACAAGCAGATCGCCGAGTTGCAGGCGCTGGTGCTCTACCGCGACGCCGACGTGATCGCCATCAACAAGCCGGCCGGTCTAGCGGTGCAGGGCGGCACCGGCACCTCCAAGCATCTCGACGCCATGCTGGATGCCCTGCGCTTCGACGGCAAAGAACGGCCGAAGCTGGTTCACCGGCTGGACAAGGACACCTCGGGCGTCCTGCTGCTGGCCCGCACCACCTTCGCCGCCAGCAAGCTGACCGAGCTGTTCCGCGGCAGTGCCGTGCGGAAGATCTACTGGGCCGTCACCGTCGGCGTGCCGACGCCCTACCAGGGCAAGATCGACCTGGCGCTGGCCAAGGAAGGCGGCCCGCATGGCGAGCGGGTGGCGGAGAACAAGGAAGAGGGCAAGCGCGCCGTCACCGTCTATTCGGTGCAGGAGAATGTCGGCAAGCAGGCGGCCTTCGTCGCCATGTGGCCGCTGACCGGCCGTACCCACCAGTTGCGCGTCCATATGGCCGCCGTCGGCACGCCGATCCTGGGCGACGGCAAATATGCCGGTCAGGGCGCCTTCCTGGCCGGGGCCGAGGTGGCGAAGAAGCTGCACCTGCATGCACGCCGGCTGATCCTGCCGCACCCGCGCGGCGGCAAGACCATCGACGTGACGGCGCCGTTGCCCGACCACATGCAGGCGACCTGGAAGTATTTCGGCTTCAGCCCCAACCTGCGCGACGACCCGTTCGAGGATTTCGAGTGATGATCCCCCTGGGGAAATCGCCGCTGCGTCTCGCGCTGTTCGATTGCGACGGCACGCTGGTCGACAGCCAGTTCGCCATCATCGACGCCATGACCCGGGCCTGGGCCGAACATGGGCTGGGCGAACCCGATCCGGCGGATGTCCGCCGCATGGTCGGGCTGTCGCTGGTGGAGGCGGTGGCCCTGCTGCTGCCGCAGCGGGAGGCGGAACTGCATGTCGCGGTGGCGGAAAGTTACAAGCGCGCCTTCTCCAGCGCCCGCAGCCGCGGAGAGGTGGACGAGCCGCTCTTCCCGGGCATCCTCGACACGCTGGTGGCGCTGGAGGAGGCAGGCGTCCTGCTGGGTGTCGCCACCGGCAAGTCGCGGCGCGGATTGGACTCGGTGTTGAAGGGCCATGGACTGACCGGGCGCTTCGTCACCTTGCAGACGGCCGACGTCGGCCCCGGCAAGCCCAACCCGCACATGGTCCAACGTGCGCTGGCGGAGACCGGTGCCGAAGAGGCAGCGACGGTTGTGATCGGTGACACGACCTACGACATACAGATGGCCCGCAACGCGCGGGTGCGGTCTGTCGGTGTCTCCTGGGGCTATCATGCAGTGCCGGAGCTGGAGCGGGCCGGGGCCAACCGCATCGTCCACCGCGGGCGCGATGTCGCCACTGCGGTGCTGGAGCTTTTGGAAGGGTAAGCGATGAAGCGTTTCTACAAGGCGGCGGGCGTCGGCGAGACCGAAGGCGGCTTCCGGGTCGAGCTGGACGGCCGTCCGGTGCGCAGCCCGGCCAAGGCGCCGCTGGTCTTCCCCAGCTGGCCGCTGGCGCAGGGCGTGGCCGACGAATGGGCGGCGCAGGGCGACCAGATCGCCGCACATTCCATGCCGCTGATGCAACTGTCGAGCACCGCCGTCGACCTGATCCCGACCAAGCGGCCGGAGATCGTCGTTGCGATCAGTGCCTATGCCGAAACCGATCTGCTGTGCTACCGCGCCGAGCATCCCCAGCCGCTGGTGGAAAGGCAGGCCCAACTGTGGCAGCCTTTGCTGGATTGGGCGGCTCTGACCTACGACGCACCGCTGCATGTCTGCGCCGGCCTGATGCCGAAGCCGCAGCCCGAGGAGGCGCTGGCCGCCCTGCGCCGGGTGGTGGAGCGGACGGACGACTGGACTCTGTCGGCGCTCCAGACCGCCACCGGCGTCTGCGGGTCGATCATCGTCGCGCTGGCTCTGCTGGAAGGCCGGCTCAGCGCCGAAGAGGCCTTCGAGGTCTCGCAGCTGGACGAGACCTACCAGATCGAACAGTGGGGTGAAGACGCCGAGGCCACGAAGCGCCGCGCGAACGTGCGCGCCGAGATCGTGGCCTGCCGGCGGTTCGTGGATTTGCTGCGGGGATGAAAGGCGGGGGCGTCATGCCCCCACCTCAAGCCGCAATCGGCCCTTACTTCGTCGTGCTGCTGCCCGTGGTCGGGGCGGCGCCCGGAGCGACCGTTTCCTTCTCCGCCGGCTTCCGGGTCTTGTTCAGCGACGTCATCGTGTCGTCGTACTTGAAGTCCGGCATCGCCTTGACGTCGTCACGGCTCATGCCGGCGAGGTTCAGGCGGTTGTTCTGCGAATCCCAGTTGGCGGCGCTGTAATCGACCGCGACCTGCTTCTCGCCGATGCCGAGGAAGCCGCCGGAGCTGATGACCAGCTGCTTGGCCTGACCATTGGCGTCGAGGATCACGTCGTCGACCTCGCCAATCTTGTTGTTGTCGCGGCCGTAGACGTTCTTGCCGATCAGTTCGTCGGCGCTGGCGAGCTGGCCGCCCAAGCCGCTCATGCCGCCCGACTTCGTCGTGCCGGAGGTGGCAGAGGTGGAGCTGTCCGGCGAGGCCGTGTTCGACATGCTGGAGGTGGAAGAGGACGGGTTGCCCACGGTCGGCGAGGTGGTCTGCGCGACGGCGGCACCGGAGAGCAAAGCCAGCGTGGCGGCGGTGACGATCAGAGTGCGACGCATGGGGTGGCTCCTTTTGCGTTGTGTCTGAAGACAGCAGAACAACAGGAGCGCAGCCCGTTTGATCACTCCTTCCGGGAATTCTTTCGGTGTGGGGCTAACCCTTCGTGGTACGGTCCCACCCCGGTTCGCTCGGCGTCAGTACGGCGGACCCTGCCTGGAAGGTCAGCCCGGTCTCGGCGGCACGCTGCACGTCCTCCAACCGCAACAGGGCGATTGCGGCGCCATCGCGGCCGCTGCGCACCTCGCCGGCCTCTCTGCCGTCCAGCGTGACCGGGGTGCCGGATTCCGGTGCCGGCCCGTCGATGGTGACCGGGAACAGCTTCTTCTTGATGAGGGCGCGGTATTTGGTGCGGGCGGTCAGCTCCTGTCCCATGTAGCAGCCCTTGTCCCAGGAGATGGCGTTCAGCGCGTCCATCCGGCTTTCCAGCGGGATCGACTTTTCCGGGATGAGGTCCAGCGTGCCGTCCGGGATGCCGAGCGACAGGCGCAGCCTGTCGTACTCCGCGACATCTCGCAGTGCCAACCCTGCCGCTTCCAGCGCCGCGACCCCGTCCGCCGGCAGGAACAGGCGGGCACCCAGCGCCGGCAGCCGCGGGTCGGTGAAGGCGATGCCGCCGCCGAAGGGCCGTGCCGCGCCCGGCTCGGCCGGCAATCCCAACGCCTCCAGCGCGCCGTCACCGAAGGTGACGGCTACACGCAGCTGCTCCGCCCGGTCCTCCAGGGCGATTTTGGAGCGCAGCTTGTACATCTTCAGCCGGCGCAGCAGGTCGGCGCGGCGGTCCGTTTCCGGGTCCAGAAGCAGCGCGGCGTCCTCGCCGCTGCCCGACTCGACGAGCGTGAAGTCGTGCAGGAACTTGCCCTGCGGGGTCAGGAACAGGGCATAGGCGGCATGGTCCGGCGTGACCCGCAGCACGTCGTTGGACACCAGCCCTTGCAGGAAGGCCTTGCGGTCATCGCCCGAAACCGCCACCACGCTCCGCTGGTCCAGCACCGCGTAACCCGCCGACATCCTTGCCTCCACATCATCCGATCGACTGAAGTGTTGGGCCGAACGGCTCCTCTGGCAAGTGTCTACCGCACTGCGAAAGGCTGGGTTGCCGGAAGCGACTGTGGCATGATGACCAAAGCGGCAGATGCATCCCCGTTGGGCAGAGGATCGATTGTTGACGCCCGGTGGTGCCGCCGGATTACTCTGTTCGTAGCGGTGGCATGGCTTTGGCAATGCCATGCAGGTTTGACCTTTTCCCGGATTGCTCCTCCTTGCCTTCGCACGCCGAGACCTTTCCCCCAGTCGCTCTGCCGCCCCGCCTGGAGCTGCGCGGCATCACCAAGCGTTTCCCCGGCTGTCTGGCCAACGACCATGTCGACCTCGTCCTGCAACCGGGCGAGATCCATGCGCTGCTGGGGGAGAACGGGGCCGGCAAGTCCACCCTGGTCAAGATGATCTACGGGGTGCTGCACCCCGATTCCGGCACGATGCTGTGGCAGGGGGCGGAGACGACGGTGCCCGACCCGGCCGGCGCGCGCCGGCTCGGCATCGGCATGGTGTTCCAGCATTTCTCGCTGTTCGACACGCTGACGGTGACGGAGAACATCGCGCTCGGCCTCGACAATGCCGGGCCGATGGATCAACTCGCCGGCCGCATCCGCGAAGTGTCGGAACGCTACGGGCTGGCGCTCGATCCCGGCCGCCATGTCTTCCACCTGTCGGTGGGCGAGCGGCAGCGGGTGGAGATCGTGCGCTGCCTGTTGCAGGACCCGAAGCTGCTGATCATGGACGAGCCGACCTCCGTCCTGACGCCGCAGGAGGCGGCCAAGCTGTTCGAGACGTTGCGCGTCCTGGCGGCGGAGGGCTGCACGATCCTCTACATCTCGCACAAGCTGGAGGAAATCCGCGCGCTATGCAGCCGCGCCACCGTGCTGCGCGCCGGCAAGGTGGTGGGGGCCACCGACCCGCGGCAGGAGACCGCGCGCAGCCTCGCCGAGATGATGATGGGGGCGGAGCTGTCCACTCCCGAACGGCCGCCGCAGGGTGCCGCCGGGGCGGCGCGCCTGACGGTGCGCCACCTGTCCACCACCTCCGACAACCCTTTCGCCACCAACCTGAAGGACGTCAACTTCGAGGTGCGGGCCGGCGAGATCCTCGGCATCGCCGGTGTCGCCGGCAACGGCCAGGCAGAACTGATGGCGGCGCTGAGCGGCGAGGCGCTGCTGGCTGATACCGGCGCCGTGGTGATCGAGGGCAGGTCGGCCGGACATCTCGGACCGCGGGCCCGCCGCGCGCTCGGCCTTGCCTTCGTGCCGGAGGAGCGGCTGGGCCGCGGTGCGGTGCCGGAACTCAGCCTGTCGGAGAATGCGCTGCTGTCCGGCTATGCCCGCAAGCCGCTGGTGCGCGGCGGCATGGTCCATTTCGCCCGCGCCCGGGCCTATGCCGAAACGATCATCCGCGGCTTCAACGTCGTCGCCCATGGACACCGGGCGGAGGCGCGGTCGCTGTCAGGCGGCAACCTTCAGAAATTCATCATCGGCCGCGAAATCCTGCAGAAACCGAAGCTTCTGGTCGTCGGCCAACCCACCTGGGGCGTCGATGCAGGCGCCGCTGCGGCGATTCATAAGGCGCTGATCGATCTGGCGCGCTCGGGCGCCGCGGTGCTGGTCATCAGCCAGGATCTGGACGAGCTGTTTGTGCTGAGCGACCGGATTTCCGTGCTGTTCCACGGCCGCCTGTCCGACAGCCGGCCGACGCATGAGACGACGGTGGAACGCATCGGCCTGCTGATGGGCGGCCTGTTCGGCACGCCGCCGGACGAAGACGGGGAGATCACGCGTGCGGTCTGATGTGTATGTGAGCACCGGAGACGCCGCATGAGCTTCATCCGTCTTGAGCCGCGCGGGCAGGCGTCGAAGACCATGGTCTATGCCACGCCGCTGCTGGCGGTGGCGTTGACCCTGCTCAGCGGCTTCATCCTGTTCCTGGCGATGGGCTTCGACCCGCTGAAGGCGCTCTATTCCTTCTTTGTCGCGCCGGTGACGTCGGTCCGCGGATTGGGCGAACTGGTAGTGAAGGCGACGCCGCTGGTGCTGTGCGCCGTTGGGCTCGCCATCGGTTTCCGCGCCAATGTCTGGAACATCGGTGCCGAAGGGCAGCTGACACTGGGCGCCATCACCGGCGGCGGGCTGGCGCTGGCCTTCTATGGCGAGGGCGGCTGGTGGCTGCTGCCGCTGATGGTGATCGGCGGTGCGATCGGCGGGGCGGTGTGGGCGGCGGTGCCGGCCTATCTGCGGCTGCGCTTCAACGCCAGCGAGATCCTGACCAGCCTGATGCTGAACTATGTCGCGCTTCTGCTGCTGAACTATCTGGTGCATGGCCCCTATCGCGATCCCGACGGCTTCGCCTTCCCCGAATCGCGGCTGTTCGAGGCCGATGCCGTGCTGCCGATCCTGTGGAGCGGGACCCGCGTCCATCTCGGCGCGCTGTTCGCCCTGGCAGCGGTGGCCGGCGGCTGGCTGCTGATCGCGCGGACCTTCATCGGTTTCCAGATCAAGGTGATCGGCCTGACACCGGCTGCCGCCGGTTATGCCGGCTTCGACCAGAAGCGCATCGTCTGGCTGACGCTGCTGCTGTCGGGCGCCCTGGCGGGCATCGCCGGCATGGGCGAGATCGCCGGACCAATCGGGCAGGTCACCGCAAGCATCTCGCCCGGCTACGGCTATACCGCGATCATCGTCGCCTTTCTGGGCCGGCTGCACCCGGTGGGTATCCTGCTGGCGGCCCTGCTGATGGCGCTGTCCTTCATCGGCGGCGAGGCGGCGCAGATCGCCATGGGTCTGCCCAAGGCCATCACCGGAGTGTTCCAGGGCATGCTTCTGTTCTTCCTGTTGGCGAGCGACGTGCTGATCCGCTACCGGGTCCGCTTCGGTGTGCGGAGGGCCGCGGCATGAATGACCTTGCCCTGATCGGCCCGATCCTGGCCGCCATGTTCGCGGCGGCGACGCCGTTGCTGTTCGCCGCACTCGGCGAACTGGTGGTGGAGAAGTCAGGCGTCCTCAACCTGGGTGTCGAGGGCATGATGCTGGTGGGGGCCGTCTGCGGCTTCGCCGTGACGGTGCAGACCGGCAGCGCCGTCACCGGCTTCCTCGCCGCAGCGTTCGCCGGTGCCGCCACCTCTTCGCTGTTCGCCGTGCTGACCCTGTTCCTGCTGGCCAACCAGGTGGCGACCGGCCTTGCGCTGACCCTGTTCGGTGTCGGCCTGTCGGCGCTGATCGGCCAGGGCTTCGTCGGCATCCCGCTGGAGGGACTGCCCAAGCTGTACGTCCCCGGCCTGACCGACCTGCCGGTGGTGGGGCAGGCGCTGTTCGGCCAGGACATCATGGTCTATCTGGCGGTGGCCGCGGTGCCGCTGGTCCATCTGTTCCTCTACCGTACCCGCGCCGGCCTCGTCCTGCGCGCGGTGGGGGAGAACCACACGGCCGCCCACGCGCTGGGCTACAAGGTTCTGCGCATCCGCTTCCTCGCCGTGCTGTTCGGCGGGGCCATGGCCGGGCTGGGAGGCGCCTTCCTGTCGATGGACTACACGCCGATGTGGGCGGAAAACATGACGTCGGGCCGCGGCTGGATCGCGCTGGCGCTGGTGGTCTTCGCCACCTGGAAGCCGGTCCGAGCCATGCTGGGCGCCTGGCTGTTCGGCGGTGTCACCATCCTTCAGCTGCATGTCCAGGGGCTGGGCATCGACGTGCCGTCGCAGCTCTTGTCGATGCTGCCGTATCTGGCTACCGTTCTGGTCCTGGTGCTGATTTCGCGGGACGTCGCCCGCATCCGCCTGAACGCGCCGGCCTGTCTGGGAAAACTGTTTCATCCCGATGCTTGACGCGTCGTTTTGAAAACGAAACAAAGCCCATATCTCACGACATCAAGAACAAGGAGCGTCGACGTGAACAGAAGGACGATGGGCAAGACGGTGCTGGGTCTGGCCGGCGCCGCGATCGCGCTGAGTGTGGGCATGGGCTCCGCCTTTGCGCAGGAGAAACTGAAGGTCGGCTTCGTCTATGTCGGCCCGGTCAGCGACCACGGCTACAGCTATCAGCACGACCAGGGCCGTCTGGCCGTGGAGAAGGCGCTGGGCGACAAGGTCACCACCACCTTCGTCGAGAATGTGCCGGAAGGCGCGGATGCCGAGCGCGTGATCGAGCAACTGGCCGCCAGCGGCCACAAGCTGATCTTCACCACCTCCTTCGGCTTCATGAACCCGACGCTGAAGGTGGCCAAGCGCCATCCCGACGTGAAATTCGAGCACGCCACCGGCTACAAGCGCGCCGAGAATGTCGCGACCTATTCGGGCCGCTTCTATGAGGGCCGCACGGTCGTTGGTGCCATCGCCGGCAAGATGACCAAGTCGAACATCATCGGCTACATCGGTTCCTACCCGATTCCCGAGGTGGTCGGCGGCATCAACGCCTTCACCATCGCGCTGCGCGAGCAGAATCCGAAGGCGGAGGTCCGCGTGGTCTGGGTCAACAGCTGGTACGACCCCGGCAAGGAAGCCGAGGCGGCCAAGGCGCTGATCGACCAGGGTGCGGACGTGATCGTCCAGCACACCGACAGCCCGGCCCCGATCCAGACCGCACAGGAACGTGGCCTGTGGTCGGTCGGTCAGTCGTCCGACATGACCCGTTTCGGTCCGAAGTCGCACCTGACCGCGATCGTCGAGGACTGGAACGGCTATTACGTCAACCGGGTGAAAGCGGTTCTGGACGGCACATGGAAGCCGATCGACACCTGGGGCGGCATCAGCACCGGCATGGTCGAGCTGGCCCCCTACAACCCGGCCATTCCGGCCGACGTCGTGAAGCTTGCCGACCAGATCAAGGCCGACATCGTGTCGGGCAAGCGCCACTCCTTCCAGGGCCCGGTCAAGGACCAGTCCGGCAAGGTCGTGATCCCGGAAGGCAAGACCGCCACCGACGAGCAGATCCTGAAGATGGACTGGTACGTCGAAGGCGTGCAGGGCAAGGTTCCGAAGTAAGCACTGTGCGGCGCGGTGGACCGGGGGTGAGAGCCTCCGGCCCGTCCGTGCCGGCCGGCGATGTGGGCTGATGTGGGGAGGTGGACGATGGACGGAAGCAGCCTCTACGACAGCGATTTCTACGCCTGGGCGAACGAACAGGCCGCCATTCTTCGGGCCGGCAAACTCGACGCGGCGGATATCGAACACATCGCCGAGGAGATCGAGAGCATGGGCAAGACCGAGTAGCGGGAACTGGTCGGCCGGCTGCGCGTGCTCCTGCACCATCTGCTGAAATGGGAGCATCAGCCGGCCCGCCGCGGCAACTCTTGGCGTCTTTCGGTCGCCAACAGCCGCGATGAAATCGAAACGCACCTGCGTGACAATCCAAGCCTGAAGTCGAAGCTGGGCGAATCGATGGCCGACGCTTACCGGCTGGCGCGGCGCGATGCCGCTGCCGAAACGGGAATCGACGAGGCGGCGTTCCCCGTCCAGTGTCCGTGGAGCTTCGCCGAGATCATGGACGAGGGATTCTGGCCGGAAGGCTAGAAGAATTCCGGCCGCCCGCCTTACAGATACTCGCCCAGCAGCCGCAGGAACGGACGCGCTTCCTGAAGGACCAGGATGGTCTGGTGGAACAGGTCCTCGGGCGAGGCGTGGTGTTCCAGCCGGATTTCCGAGAACAGGATGATCTTCTGTCCGCCCTGGACGATGAAGCGGACATGCGGCAGCCCCTCGATCCCGCGCAGGACGGCCAGCAGGGCGCGTCGGCGTTCCGGGGCCTGGGCGGTGTAGGGCACATGGCCGACGTCGGCCCAAATCTGGCAGATCGACCCGCCGCCTTCCTCGTCGCTTTCATGCCGCACCGCGACGTTGAAGGGCAGGCCGTCGGCCATGAAGGTCAGCTTGCAGGGGCGGGGCGGCTTGGCGATGCCGAGAACGCCTTCCGGCGTCACTTCGATCGAGCCGGGGTTGATCGGCAGGGCGCCGTCCGGCACTTCGGCCAGCGATTGAATGGTCTTCAGATCGGGAACGGACAAGGCGGCACGCTCGGCTTCTGGGGCGACGGAGACGACAGCATGGGCCCCGGCCGCTAAAATTCTGTAAAGGCATGCAACGCACAGCTAGAATGGCTGTTCGCTGTGGTCTGAAAATACGAAGAAAGCAGGCGATGTCCGCCATCGATACCGTCGTCGTCCCCATCCATCGTGCCGGCTGGCCCTTCATCGCCGGATTCGCGGTGGTTTCCCTGATCCTGGGTCTTGCCGTCTGGGCGCCGCTCGGCTGGATCGGTCTGGTGCTCACCCTGTGGTGCGCCTATTTCTTCCGCGATCCCGATCGGGTGACGCCGACGCGGCCCGGCCTGCTGGTCAGCCCGGCCGACGGGCGGGTGACTATGATCGTCCAGGCGGTTCCGCCCAAGGAACTGGGCATGGGCGACAAGGCATTGACCCGCATCAGCGTCTTCCTCAACGTCTTCAACGTCCACGTCAACCGCGTGCCGGCCGACGGCACCATCGTGGCGGCCGAATACCACAAGGGTACCTTCGTCAACGCCGCACTGGACAAGGCGAGCGACGAGAACGAGCGGATGGCCTTCCGCCACCGCCTGCCGGACGGGCGCGAGATCGCCTATGTCCAGATCGCCGGTCTGGTGGCGCGCCGCATCCTGTGGTGGGTCAAGGCCGGGCAGGAGGTGAAGGCGGGCGAGCGGTTCGGCCTGATCCGATTCGGCAGCCGCACGGATATCTATCTGCCGGACGGCGTCGCCCCGCTGGTCTGCGTCGGCCAGACCGCCATCGGTGGCGAGACCATCCTGGCTGACCTGAACGGCACCGAGCCGCAACGGCAGGGGGACGTGCGGCGATGAAGCGGCCGCCCGTCTTCCGCCAGCAGATCTTCCGCCCGCGCCGTGCCCGTCGCCCCGGCCGGCCGCACCCGCGGCTGAAGGGGCTGTCGATCAACCACCTGCTGCCGAACGTGCTGACGGTGCTGGCGCTCTGCTCCGGCTTGACGGCGATCCGATTCGCCATGCAGGAGCGGTGGGAGCCTGCGGTCATCGCTATCGTCATCGCAGCCATCCTGGATGCACTGGATGGCCGGATCGCCCGCCTGCTGAACGGGCAGAGCAAGTTCGGGGCGGAACTGGACAGCCTGTCCGATGCGATCAGCTTCGGCGTCGCCCCGGCTTTCATGATGTATCTGTGGGGTCTGAACGGTGCCGGCAGCCTGGGCTGGATCGCCGCCATGGCCTATGCCGTGTGCTGCGCGTTGCGTCTGGCCCGCTTCAACTCGCGGCTCGGCGTCGTCGACCTGCCGCCCTGGGCCTACAACTACTTCACCGGCGTGCCGGCGCCGGCCGGCGCCGGCCTCGTCCTGCTGCCGATGATCCTGGGCTTCGAGATCGGACCGCAGTTCCCCGGACATCCTGCGGTCATCGTGCCGTGGACTCTGCTGATCGGCGGCCTGATGGTCAGCACCCTGCCGACCTTCTCCTTCAAGGGCGCCCAGGTTCCAGCCCATTGGGTGGTGCCGGCGCTGGCCGGTGTCGGCCTGCTGGCGGCAATGATGGTCAGCCAGCCCTGGTGGACGCTGTCCATCGTCGGCATCGCCTATATGGTCAGCCTGCCATTCTCCATCGCCCAGTTCCGCAAGCTGCAACGGGCCGCGGAACTGATGCGGACGGAGATCGGGGAAGAGGCGCCCGACGCGCAGGAGACGGAGTCGCAAGCCACGGAAGCAGCGACTTCCGAAGGCGAGGTACGGAAGCCGGTCTGACCGGCTTCCCCTTTCCCTATTCTGCCGCCACCAAATCTGCGACCAGCTCGGCACCTGGATCAGCCTTCGCAGCCAGTTCGGTCACGGTAACACGCGCCACCATCGGGATTTGCCCCAGGCAGCGGCCGATATGGTCGGTTTCCGCCTGGGGCAGGTCGCCGACCTCCAGGACGATGTCGAGCATATCGCCGGTCAGCCGGCTGTGCAGCGCCAGCGGGACCAGTCCGCGCTTGGCAACATATTCCAGAACGCGGGGGAGGGTGCCGGGATCGGCGTCGGCGACCAGGGCAAAGACGACCCGGCGGCCGGGTGCAATGGCCCGCGCATCCGAGGCGGACGCAGGAGCGGTGTTGACGGCGTGGGTGTTCACGGTGCTGGACATGGCGTGATCGGGCCTTCAGACGGTTCTGCGGAATGGACGAGCGAAATCCCCGGCTCTCAAAGGAGAACCGGGCCGCTAATTCGCAGAATGCCGTCGAGGTGATGCACGTTCATGGCTGGGAGCCTAAGCGGCCCTGCGCCGTCCGTCAACAGGCGTGAACTCGCCGAAAGATCAGCGGCGTCGCGTTCGGGGGGAGCCGGTGGAGCGGCATCCCTCCTTGGTGGTGGCGAACCGTCACGTTCGGGCCGGACAGGAACAAAGTCCAGAGGATGCCGTTGAGGTTCCGCTTGTCCGTCACAAAGGCTCCACCAGAAGGGAGAAGGCCATGCTCGGCACGATTCTGCTCATCATCCTGATTCTGCTGCTTCTCGGTGCCGTCCCGGCTTGGCCGCACAGCCGCGGCTGGGGCTATGGCCCCAGCGGCATCCTTGGCGTGCTGCTGATCGTCCTGATCGTTCTGCTGCTGATGGGCCGGCTCTGAGCCGTAACCTGACGGCCAGACTATCGGCCTGATCTATCGATTTGATGCGCGGCGGGGCCGGCGGAGCGCGAACAGCAGCCATCCGACCGGCCCCAGCATCAGCACCATCACCAGCCATCCGGCGCGCGGCCCGAAGGGGCAGCGCGACCCGGCCGGTGGGCGCCAGCCGCCGCCCCGGCGTGACAGCGCCACATGCAGAAGCGGCAACCCATAGAAAGCGAACAGGACCAGCCAGGGGATGGCCGCGGAGAGATCGGCATTCATCGGCCGACGATAGCATCAATCCCGGATCGCTTGCGACCGATCGTCACGTCATAATGCGGGTGCATGCAGTCTCGGTTGCGTCGGGCACAGGGCAGCAAGGTTGAAGCCGGCAGGGACTTTCGGCTAGGGTCGTCGGCGAGTTCGTCCGAAGGGCCTGACCATGGCACTGGAAATCGAGCGACGCTTTCTCGTCCGCAAGGATGTCCGGTATCTCTGCCGGGATGGCGTCCGAATCGTCCAGGGATATCTGCCGTCCGACGGCGTCAGCACGGTCCGCGTCCGTATCGCGGAAGACCGAGCCACCCTCACCATCAAGTCGCTGAAGCGAGGCGCCTGCCGGGACGAGGTGGAGCATCCGTTGACGCTGGATTTCGCCCGCCAGCTTCTGCGCCACGGCTGCGAAGGCCGGCTGATCGAAAAGACCCGCTACCGCCATTGCCAGGACGGCCTGTGCTGGGAGATCGACGTCTTTCACGGCGAAAATGCCGGCCTCGTCATCGCGGAAGTAGAACTGGACACCCCCGACCAGACGGTACCGCTGCCGGACTGGATCGGCGCGGAGGTCACCACCTTGCGAGCCTACGGCAATTCTGCCCTGTCCCGTGCGCCGATCCGGCGCTGGTCGGCCGCAGCAGCCTGACAGGGGGCGCTGGACGCCCCCCTGTAGAAAAATCAGGCCGTCCGGACCTTGTTCAGGAAGCCCTGAACCTCGCCGCGCAAACGGTCGGCCTGGGTGGCGAGCGTCCGGCTGGCGTCCAGCACCGCATCGGCGGCGCCGCCGGTTTTGGTCGCGGCGGTGGTCACTTCGGCGATGTTGCGCATCACCTGCTGGGTACCCTCGGCCGCCTGCTGGACATTCTGGGCGATCTCGCGGGTGGCGCTGCCCTGCTGTTCCATCTCGTGGGCGATGTTGGTGACGGTGCCGCTGATGGCGGTCACTGCGTCCGAGATGATGCGGATGGCATCCACTGCGCTGGTCGTGGCCGTCTGCATCTCGGCCACCTGGGCGGAGATCTCCTCGGTCGCCTTGGCGGTCTGGCCGGCGAGGTTCTTCACCTCGGTCGCCACGACGGCGAAGCCCTTGCCGGCCTCGCCGGCGCGTGCCGCTTCGATGGTGGCGTTGAGCGCCAGCAGGTTGGTCTGTTCGGCGATCTCGCCGATCAGGCCGACGACCTGACCGATCCGCTCGGCAGCATGCGACAGCCCCTCGACGATGCTGTTGGTCTGCACCGCCTTGTCGGCGGCCCCCGATGCCGTGGCGGAACTGGCGTTGAGTTGGCGGGAGATTTCGGCGATGGACGCCGACAGCTGTTCCGCCGCTGCGGCGACGGTCTGCACGTTGGCGGTCGCCTGCTGCGAAGCGGTGGCGACGGCAGTCGACTTCGCGGTGGTCAGGGCCGCGTCCGACGACATCTCCTGCGCATCGCGACCCAGCGAACTGGCCGATTCGGTCAGCGACGTCACCACGCCGGAGACCGCCTGTTCGAAGCCGTTGGCGAACTCGTTCATCGTGCGGCGGCGGTCGGCGTCGATCTGGACGCGCATCTCCTCGCGCTCGCGCTCCATCCGCCGCATCTCCAGGGCGTTGTCCTTGAAGATGGTCATGGCGGCGGCCATGTTGCGCAGCTCGTCCTTGCGGTCGCCACCGGGGATATCGACGCTCAGGTCGCCTTCGGCCAGCCGGCCCATGGCGCCGGTCATGGCGTGCAGCGGGTGGGTGATGGCGCGATCGATGATCCAGGCCATCAGCGCGCCGAGCAGAAGCGCCACCGCCGCCCCGACCGCGATCACCATTCCGGCGCTGGCGCGGCCGGTTTCGCGGTCCTCGCGCTGCAGGGTTACCAGTCGGCCGACCTGACCGCTGACCGCGGCGGATGCCTTGGCCATCGCCGTCGACGCATCGTGCTGCTTGGCGACGGCGGATGACAGCGCTGCGAATTCCGAGTCGAAGGCGCGCGCGGCCTCGGTGATGGCGGCGATCAGCGCACGCCCCTCCCGGTCGACCAAAACGGCGCCGGCCTGCCCGGCGATCTCCAGGATTTCCTTCACCGCGGCCGCCGCCCCGGCCTTGGCGTCGGCGGAACCGGTCAGCAGGAAATCGCGCTGGGCCAGCATTGCCGACTGGGCGTCCTGCACCAGCCGCATCGCCATGCCGCGCAGCATCACCGCCTCGTTCACCTCGCTCTGGGCGTATTTGGAGGCTTCGGTCAGTGCCTCGGTCACCATCGCCTGATTTTTCTGCAGCTCCACGGCGCGTTCCTGCACGCCACGCGCCGCCTCGTCCAGTCCGGCGGCCACGCCGACCTCGGTCAGTGCGGTGATCCCCTTGCCGTGCAGGGCGCGCACGGTGTCGTGGTAGGCACGGGAATCGCCGGCGATCTGAGCGGCGGACTCTTCGTCGTTCGTACCGATGAGATCCTTGGCGACCGTATCGGTGACCTGCACCAGTTCGTCCAGTTCCGCCACGATCCGATCAGCCAGTGCCTGATCGGGAGCGCGGCGCAGTTCGCTCTGCTGGCGCCGAACCTCCAGCACCCGTTCGATGACGCGGTTGGCACGCTCAGCCGTGTCCATGCTGTGGCGCAGCTCGGTGTCGGCATCGCGCTTGCTGGCCATGTTCAGGTCATAGCGCTCCGACTGCTGCTTGCCGATCTTCTCGGCGATCTCGCGCAGGGCGCGGGCGCGCATTTCCATGCTGGCGGTGCGGGCATGCGCCTCGCCGTCCTGGGCGACGAAGTTGTTGAAGGCGGCGCGATAGCCATCGATGCCCGACAGCACCTCGTCCAGCAGGCGGCGTCCCTCGCCATCGGTCAGGGCGGCGCGCGTCTGCTGCGCTTCGGTCTGCAAGGAGTCCAGCATGCCCGGAACAGTGGTTGCGGCCTTGGCATCACGTTCGGTGACGAAGCGCGCCTCCTCCAGCCGCACCGATTTCAGTCTGGTGTCGAGGTCGGCGGTATGGGCCTCCAGATCGACACGCTCGGCGTAGGTGCTCAGGCTGTTCCAGCCGACGAACGCCACGCCAACCGTCAGGAGCAGCACGGCGGCGAAGCCAAGCGCAATCCGCGTTCCGATCGTCATGGATGAAGAACTCCCCGATGGCATCGCCTACCGGCGACGCTCTTCTCCCTATCGTTGGGGAGATTGAAGCACAGGTCGGTTAATGTCCGGTTTGATTCAGGTCAGGAAACCCGCTTATTTCAGAAGCGGTCCGGCATCCAGCTTGATGTGCCGCAAAATACGCGGTCCAAACGGTCGATCATCTTTTCTTCACCATGAAGCAAACCGGCGCGCCACAATGCGCGAGCGCTTGCATGCCCTGTGAACAGACTAGCGAAGGCGGCAGTGTCCATCCTTGCCGGCGGTTCAGGGACTTGCGCTGTTTTGGAGATAATCCCACCTGAAGGTACAACCTGAAAATGGTATGATGAGCAATTGCCGGAGATTAACTCGTCCTTCAGCTCAAGGGTGGCGCACTCTTCCAAGCCTGTGGGATAGCCTCGTGTCTCCAATGCCTTGCCGACATCGAGCGGACGGATCAGCCACTCCTCGCGGCATTCCAGCGCCACGCCGTCGCCGCCCAGCAGAGCCAGAGGATCGTCGGAGCCGCCGCGCCATGTCACCCGGTCGACCTGGGCCTGGAATCCGGCCAGCAGGGCCATGGCTGATTTCAGCGCCCGAGCCGAGGGCAGGCAGAGATCGGCGACGGCAAGCCGCCGGTCCCGAGGCGGCGTCACCGCGAGGTAGCCGTCTTCGTTGCGGTAGAGGTCGGCCGGCTCGCCGTCCGGGCAGAGGGCGAGCGTCCACAGCGCTTCGGTCCGTTCCGGCAGGCCGTTCTGCTCCATCAGCAGAGGGCGGCGGAGCATCGCCAGCGGTGCCGCGTCGAGCGGGTCCGCCGACCAGAGATTGCCCGACCGGAGGTTGCTTGCGCCGGTACCGGATTGCGCGAAGGCCGTCGGCGGTGCGCTCCAGCGGCAGGTGACGCCGCCGCGGCCGAAGCCGAGCCGCTGATAGAAGGGGAGGGTTGCCGGGCAGAGGAGGGCCAGCGCCGCCCCGGCTTCGCGTCCCTCCATCAGCAGGGCCCGCATCAGTGCACTGCCATGGCCGGCGCCGCGCAGGGCAGGATCGACCGCCACCATGGCGATCGCCTGAACCGGGACCGGCCGTCCGCCGAACCACTGGTTCATCATCCAAAAGGCGGCACAGGCGGCCAGAGTGGTGCCGGTGGCCCGGGGAACGCGCAGAACGCGGATGCTGTCGATGCCGAACAGATCGGCATAGCGGTCGAACAGATCGCGCGACAGTCCGAAGCCGAGCCGCGCCAGCCGCGCAACGGCGCTCAGTTCTTCCGGCTGGGCCGGTCCGTACTCATGATGTGGCAGGGGAAATGCGACGGCCGGTCTCCACTCGTTCGATGGCGGGTGATACCGCGGGCCGCTGCGATCAAAATCCCGGGATCATTCGACAGGCACGCTTACCCAGGGATGATAACGCAACAGCATTGGCGGCAACAGGGCGAGCGGAGCATGCGCTCGCATGGAGGAGATGTCACTCAGGCATCTGCGCTTGTCGCGCAGCTCAACCGATCCGCCGCCCAACTGGCCGCCTCACGCACCACCTCGCTGGCATCCTGACATAGAGCCTCCGCCACCGGCTTCAGAGACGGATCGCCACTGTTGCCGATGGCGACCAGCACATTGCGGACGAAGCGGTCGCGGCCGATGCGCTTGATCGGAGAGCCGCTGAACACCTGCCGGAAGCCGGCATCGTCCAGCTGCGCCAAGTCCCCCAGCCGTGGTGCGGTCAGTTCGGCGCGCGGCAGGAAGGCGGGCTCGCTCGCCGCGCGGGCGAACTTGTTCCAGGGGCAGGCGGCCAGACAATCGTCGCAGCCATAGATGCGGTTGCCCATCAGCGGCTTGAGCGCGTCGGGGATCGGCCCCTTATGCTCGATGGTCAGATAGCTGATGCAGCGCCGGGCGTCGAGCTGGTAGGGCGCCGGAAAGGCGGCGGTCGGGCAGGCGATCTGACAGCGGTCGCAGGAGCCGCAACGGTCGTGTCCCGGCGGGTCGGGCGGCAGGTCCAGCGTCGTATAGATCTCGCCGAGAAACAGCCAGGAACCATGGTCGCGCGAAACCAGATTGGTGTGCTTGCCCTGCCAGCCCAGCCCGGCCTGCGCCGCCAGCGGCTTTTCCATCACCGGCGCGGTGTCGACGAACACCTTCACCCCGGCCTTGGCCTGATGCGCCAGCCATTGGGCCAGTGTCTTCAGCCGCCCCTTGATCAGGTCGTGGTAGTCGCGGTTGCGGGCATAGACCGACACGATGCCGCGGTCGGGATGCTCCGCCAGCCGGCGCGGGTCGTCGTGCGGGGCGTAGCTGGTGCCGAGCGCGATGACGGTGCGCGCCTCGTCCCACAGGGATTGCGGATGGCTGCGCTGGTCGCTGCGCTCGGCCATCCATCCCATGTCGCCGTGCCGGCCCTCGGCGACGAAGCGGGTGAGCCGTTCGCGCGCCTCCGGCCCCAGGGCGGCGGGGGCGAAGCCCACTGCGTCGAAACCCACCGCCAAGGCGCGGTCGCGGATGGCCTCCCGCAGCCGCGCCGGGTCAGCGGAAGACGGCAGGGCGGGCTTAGCCGCGGCCACGGTAGGTCGGAACGTCCTGCGACGGGATCCAGACGCCCTTCGGCGGCTCTCCGGTCTGGAAGAAGACATCGATGGGAATGCCGCCGCGCGGATACCAATAGCCGCCGATGCGCAGCCACTCCGGCGACAGCTCGTCCACCAGCCGCTTGCCGATGCCGACCGTGCAGGCCTCGTGGAAGGCGCCGTGGTTGCGGAAACTGGTCAGGAACAGCTTCAGCGACTTCGATTCGACCAGCCAGTCGCCGGGCACATAGTCGATGACCAGATGGGCGAAGTCGGGCTGGCCGGTGATCGGGCAGAGCGAGGTGAACTCGGGCGCGGTGAAGCGCACGCAGTAGGGGGTGCCGGGGTTGGGGTTCGGCACCCGCTCCAGCACCGCCTCTTCCGGGGTCTTCGGCTGGACGGTGGAGCCGCCGAGCTGGGTCAGGCCGGCATAGATGTTCTCAGTCATCGGTCTTCTCCTCCGCCACCCGCTCGGCTTTCGGCGGGCGGCCTTGCTTCGGCGGCTTGCCGGGCTTGGCGATGGGGTCCACCGTCGCCTCGATGTCGCCCTCGTTCAGGCGGGTTTCCATGGCGCTGGCAACCTCTTCGAAGTTGCCGTTCTCGATGGCCTGCCGCATCGTCCGCATCACGTCCTGATAGTAATGCAGGTTGTGCCAGGTCAGCAGCATCGGCCCCAGCATCTCGTCCGCCTTGAACAGGTGATGCAGATAGCCACGGCTGTAGCTGCGGCAAGCCGGGCAGCTGCATTCGGCGTCGAGGGGACGCTCGTCATGGGCATGGCGGGCGTTGCGGATGTTGATGGTGCCGCTTCGGACGAAGGCCTGTCCGGTGCGACCAGAGCGGGTCGGCATCACGCAGTCGAACATGTCCACGCCGCGCCGCACCGCACCGATCAAATCGCTCGGCCGGCCGACGCCCATCAGATAGCGCGGGCGGTCCTTGACCATCAGCGGCTCGGTGAAGTCCAGCACGCGGAACATCGTCTCCTGGCCCTCGCCGACCGCTAGCCCGCCGATGGCGTAGCCGTCGAAGCCGATGTCGGTCAGGGCGGCGACGCTCTCCGCCCGCTGCTCCGGATAGACGCTGCCCTGGACGATGCCGAACAGGCCGTAGCCGGGCCGCTCGACGAAGGCGTCCTTGCTGCGCCGCGCCCAGCGCATCGACAGGCGCATGGAGGATTCGGCCTGGGCTTCCGTCGCCGGGAAGGGCGTGCACTCGTCCAGGCACATGGTGATGTTGCTGTCCAGCATGTGCTGGATCTGGATCGAGCGTTCCGGCGTCAGGTGATGGCGGCTGCCGTCGAGGTGCGATTTGAAGGTGACGCCCTCCTCCGACATGGTGCGCAGATCGGACAGGCTCATCACCTGGAAGCCGCCGCTGTCGGTCAGGATCGGCTTGTCCCAGTTCATGAAGCGGTGCAGGCCACCCAACTGCGCCACCCGCTCCGCCGTCGGGCGCAGCATCAGGTGGTAGGTGTTGCCCAGCAGGATTTCCGCGCCGGTCGAGGCCACCGCGTCGGTGGTCATCGCCTTCACCGTCGCGGCGGTGCCGACCGGCATGAAGGCCGGCGTCTCGATGGTGCCGTGAGCGGTGGTCACGCGGCCGCGCCGCGCCCGCCCGTCGGTCGCCAGAAGGTCAAAGCCGATGCCGGTCATGATGGGTCCGTCCTGTGCAGCAGCGAGGCGTCGCCGTAGCTGAAGAAGCGATAGTTGCTATCGATGGCATGCTGATAGGCCGCCCGCATGCGGTCATAGCCGGCGAAGGCGCAGACCAGCATGAACAAGGTCGATTTCGGCAGGTGGAAGTTGGTCCACAGCAGATCGACGATGCGGAAACGGTAGCCGGGGGTGATGAAGATGTCGGTGTCGCCGCTGAAGGGGACCAGCGTCCCGTCCGGTAGGCCTGCCGTCTCCAGGATTCGCAGCGCCGTGGTGCCTACCGAGACGATGCGGCCGCCGGTCTTGCGCGTCTCGTTCACCGCGGCGGCGGTCTCCGGAGAGATCTCTCCCCACTCGCTGTGCATCTTGTGGTCGGCGATGTCGTCGGCCTTCACCGGCAGGAAGGTGCCGGCGCCGACATGCAGGGTGACCGGCACACGCCGCACCCCGCGCGCGTCCAGCGCCGCCAGCAGGTCGGCCGTGAAGTGCAGGCCGGCGGTGGGGGCGGCGACGGCGCCTTCGCGGGTGGCGAAGACGGTCTGGTAATCGGCATTGTCGCCCTCGTCGGCCTTGCGGCGGATGTAGGGGGGCAGCGGCATCCGGCCATGGCGGTGCAGAGCCTCCATCAGCGCCGCCCCGCCGGCGGAGAAGCGCAGCCGCACCTCCATGCCGTCCTTGGCGATCACCTCGGCGCTGAAATCGTCTGCGATGACGATGGTGTCGCCGGGCTTCAGCCGCTTGCCGGGTTTGGAGAAGGTCGCCCATTCCCGTTCGCCCAACCGCTTGTGCAGCGTGATCTCGACAGCCACCTCGCCGCGTCGGCCGTCGAGCCGGGCAGGGATAACGCGGGTGTCGTTGACGACCATCAGGTCGCCCGGCCGCAACAGCGTCGGCAGGTCCCGCACGATGAAGTCGCGCAAGGGGAGGTCGCACGAGGTCGGGCCCACCTCCAGCAGGCGGGCGGCGTCACGCGGCCGGACGGGATGCTCGGCGATCCGGTCGGGCGGCAGGTCGAAGTCGAAATCGGCGGTCTTCATGGGAGGGGCAAGCTATAGACTGAACGGTAGGCGGATGGGAAGGGTTTGGGGGCTGCGAACTTATGCCCCCTCCCTCACTCCGCCTGCGGCAACCCCTGTGCTGCCAGCGCTGCGCTCTGCCGCGCCGTGAGCACATCGACGTCGAAGTCGCGGATCAGCCCCTGGAACATCTGGTACCAGTTCAGCTCCGCCTTAAGATGCAGGAAGACCGAGCCCAGCCCGACGGCGGCGCGGTCCATGAAGACGAACTCGCGCGGGATTTCCACGCCGCCGACGCGGCGCAACTCGGCATGGACCTTGCCCGCCGTCTCCCGGCCGTAGTGGCCGCCGTTGGTCTCCTCGATCTTGCGCTGGCGGTCTTCCATGATCGGGGCATAGACGAAGCGCGCCCAGATGTTCAGCACGTCGACCAGCTCGTTTGAGGGGTTGACGAAGCCCCAGGTGCGGTAGGCCTCCACCGCCTGCTCGCGGTTGTCGGTGCGCAGCGCGTTGTAGAGGTCGATCACGCCCTTGACGAAGCTGGGCCTGAAGACGCGGATGCAGCCGAAATCGAGCAGGTTGATCGAGCGGTCGGGCCGGACCGTGTAATTGCCCAAATGCGGATCGCCGTGGATGACGCCGTAATTGTAGAAGGGCACGTACCAGGCGCGGAACATGTTCATTGCCAACTCGTCGCGGGCCTCGGGATGCTCGGCGACGAAGTCGAGAATCCGGCGTCCATGCACCCAGCCCATGGTCAACAGCCGTCTGGTCGACAGCTCCGGCACCACGTCCGGCACATGGACGCCTTGTGTGCCGGCCAGCATCGACTGATAAAGGCGGGCGTGCTTTGCCTCCCGTTCGTAATCCAATTCCTCGCGCAGGCGGGCGCCGATCTCCTTCTGGATCTGGCGGGTGGAGATGGCGCTGTCGGTCCGCTCGAAGATCGCGAAGATCAGGCCGAGCTGCCGCAGGTCGGCCTCCACCGCCGAAGCCATGTCGGGATATTGCAGCTTGCAGGCAAGCTCCCGCCCATCCGGCCCGATGGCTTTGTGCACCTGTCCCAGCGACGCGGCGGCGGCGGCCGTATGCTCGAAGCTCTGGAAGCGCGACTGCCAGTTGGGCCCAAGCTCGCTCGCCATCCGCCGCTTGACGAAGGGCCAGCCCATCGACGGCGCATCGGCCTGCAACTGTGCCAGTTCCTGGGTGTATTCCTTCGGCAGGGCGTCGGGGATGGTGGAGAGGATCTGCGCCACCTTCATCAGCGGCCCTTTCAGCCCGCCCAAGGCCACCCGCAGTTCGGCCGCGTGACGTTCCCGCTCCACGCGGATTCCCAGCACGCGCTCGCCCGCCAGCCGCGCGGCCAGCCCGCCAACGGCGGTGCCGACCCGCGCATACCGCGCGACCCGTCCGCCCCATGTGTTCTCATCGTGTTCCGGCATGCCCACAAGGTGGGTTCGCCCCCGGCAAAAGGCCAGCCCCCGACCGCTCGGAGACTGCCGTTGGAGGCCCTCCGAATGGCGCTGCGGTGCAGCATGCGATTTTCTTGACAGCTCTGTGAAAGGGGAGCAGGCTTCGTCTTACAGTAATCGACATCGAGGTGAAGTGAGCGAGCATCGGAAACGCCTTACCGTTCAAGCGGATAGCTTGGGCGGAACAGTAGAGACCGATACCAGGGAGGGTGAGTAAGATCATGACTCCACCGGCGCTTACCTGATTATGCCGATCTGCTCGGCTGATATAACTGAGGTTTCAGTTTCGAATTCTTTCGCCTGATTGGCGACTTCATCCGGGCCGTAGATGCCCGCTGCGAAAGCCCTCGCCCTATCTCGGAGCGAGGGCTTTTGTTTTGCCCGGAGTTTTACCCCTTTCCCGGGGCAGGGTGAGCAAAGCTCCCAGCAATACGTTTCAAACGATACTGTTTGCGTATGAAATCAAACCCCGCTATCCACGGATTGGAATGGTGTGGCAGGACGCCGCAGTTCGGCGCACGCACCCGTCGCACAAAAACGAGGATGGGGAGGATCGCATGGGTCGGTTGCCTGGGGGCCAGTTTCTGAAACCGCTCGCACTTGCGACGCTGCTTGCGACGACGGCGCTTTCCGTTCAGGCCCAAACCGCCAAGCCGGTGAGAATCGGCGTGCTGGCGGACGAGGCCGGATTCGCGTCGGACATCGGCGGCAAGGGCGCCGTGCTAGCCACCCGGATGGCGGTGGAGGATTTCGGCGGCAGCTTGCTCGGCCGGCCGGTTGAGGTGCTCTCCGCCGACATGCAGAACAAGCCGGACGTGGCGTCGAACATCGTCCGCAGCTGGTTCGACGTCGACGGCGTCGACATGGTGACCGACATCCCGGTCTCCTCCGTGGCGCTGGCGGTGCAAGCTGTCGCGCGCGAGAAGAAGAAGGTGCTGATGATCAGCGCCGCGACGACGACCGAACTGACCAACGCCCAATGCTCGCCCTACAGCATCCATTGGGCTGACGACACCGCGTCGCTGGCGGTCGGCACGACCAAGGCGGTGGTGCAGTCGGGCGGCACCAGTTGGTACTTCATCACCGCCGATTTCGCCTTCGGTTCGGCGATGGAGAAGGCGGCGACCGAGGCGATCAAGCAGGCTGGCGGCACCGTGGTCGGCGGCGTGCGCCACCCGATGGGCACCAGCGACTTCGGCTCCTACCTGCTGAGCGCCCAGGGCAGCGGCGCCAAGGTGGTCGCGCTCGCCAATGTCGGCGCGGAGACCATCGGCACCATCAAGCAGGCCGGTGAGTTCGGCCTGACCCAGTCCGGCCAGCGGCTGGTCGGCTACATCGTCTTCATCACCGACATCCACTCGCTGGGTCTCGATCTCGCCAAGGGGCTGTATGTCACCAGCGGCTTCTATTGGGACCGCAACGACCGGACGCGGGCCTGGGCCAAGCGCTTCTTCGAACGCCACGGCAAGATGCCGACCAAGGAGCAGGCCAACACCTATCTCGCCACCCTGCATTGGCTGAAGGGTGTCAGAGCGGCCGGCACGACCGACGCCGAGGCGGTAACCGCCGCGATGAAGGCGATGCCGACCGACTATTTCGGCACCCCCGGCAGCATCCGCAAGGACGGCCGCGTGCTGTACGACCTTGAGCTGTACCAGGTGAAGACGCCTGCGGAGAGCAAGGCGCCATGGGACTATTACAAGCAGGTCCGCAGCATTCCGGCGTCGGAAGCCTTCCTGCCGATCGAGACCAGCACCTGCCCGTTCGTCAAAGCCCAGTGATTGGCGCAGATGTGACCTGCGGGCGGCCCCCGGCGGAATCCGGGTCGAGAGGGGTTCCCGCCGGACCGCGATCCGGGTTACACTCCGCTCTTTAGGTGCTGCGGGGACGGTACGTGGATCTACAGGTGCAAAGCGAGCGGCAGAACGACACCGGACGGTTGCGTTCGTCGGCGCTGGTGCGCCCGGTCTTCGCCGCGCTGGACCTTGGCACCAACAACTGCCGCCTGCTGATCGCCAAGTCGGCACCCGGTGGCTTCCGGGTCATCGATGCCTTTTCCCGCATCGTCCGCCTGGGCGAGGGCTTGAGCCGCAACGACCATCTGTCGGAGCCCGCGATGGAACGCACCATTGCGGCTCTGCGTGTCTGCGGCTCCAAGATCGAGCGCCGCGGCTGTACCGCCGTGCGTGCCGTCGGGACCGAGGCTTGCCGCCGCGCCACCAACAGCGCCGCCTTCGTCGAAGCGGTGGAGCGCGAGACCGGCATCCCGCTGGAAATCATCTCCAGCCAGGAGGAGGGGCGGCTGGCGCTGGCTGGCTGCGCCGCCCTGTTGGAGCCGACCCACCCCTATGCCATCGTCTTCGACATCGGCGGCGGATCGACCGAACTGATGTGGTTGCAGGTGGAGAAGGGCAGGGCGCCGCGCCTGCTCGACCAGACCTCCATCCGTTGCGGCGTCATCGGCCTGACCGAGGAATATGGCGGCCCCAACGTCACCCGTGCCAACTATACCCAGATGGTGGAGGCGGTGGCCGACGCCATCGCCCCGTTCGAGGCGCGCAACCGTATCCAGAGCCGCATCGCCGCCGGCAAGGTGCAGATGCTCGGCACCTCCGGTACGGTGACGACACTGGCCGGCGTCCATCTGGGGCTGTGCCGCTACGACCGGCGGGCGGTGGACGGCAGCTATCTGCGGGTGGACCATGCCCGCGCGGTGATCGACCACCTGGTCGCCCAGGATTTCGACGGCCGCGCCCGCCATCCCTGCATCGGCCAGGACCGTGCCGATCTGGTGGTCGCCGGCTGCGCCGTCCTGGATGCGCTGTGCGACGTCTGGCCGGTGGAGCGGCTGCGCATCGCCGACCGGGGCTTGCGCGAAGGAATTCTGGTGGACCTGATCGGGGCCACCGGCGAATAGATGATCGGGCAGGGGGATGGATTCCCGCCTGCGCCGGATGACCGAGGAACTGTAAGCGATCATGACCGAAAAGACTCCGTCGACGCGCCCGGGCGGGCGCCGTGCCACGGTCCGTGTGAAGACCGCCGGCAAGCGTACGGAATCCTCCAAGCGCTGGCTGGAGCGCCACCTGAACGACCCCTATGTGGCCGAGGCGACTAAGCGCGGCTACCGTTCACGCGCGGCGTTCAAGCTCTTGCAGCTGGACGAGAAGTTCCGTCTGCTCGGTCCCGGCAAGCGCGTGGTCGATCTGGGTGCCGCCCCCGGTGGCTGGACGCAGATCGCGGTGGAGAAGGTGCAGACCGCGAAGGACGGCTGGAAGGTCGTCGGGCTGGACATCCTCCCCATGGACCCGGTCCCCGGCGCCACCACCATGCAGGCCGACTTCCTGGAAGAGGGCGCCGCCGACAAGCTGAAGGACGCGCTGGGCGGCCCGGCCGATCTGGTGCTGAGCGACATGGCCGCGCCAACCACCGGTCACCAGCAGACCGATCACCTCCGCATCATGGGTCTGGCCGAGGCCGCCTATGATTTCGCGGAAGAGGTGCTGGCCCCCGGCGGCGCCTTCGTCGCCAAGCTGTTCCAGGGCGGAGCGGAGCGGTCGCTGCTTGACCGGCTGCGGCGAGATTTCGCCCAGGTCAAGCATGCCAAGCCCCCGGCCAGCCGGGCTGAGTCGTCGGAGACCTACGTCGTCGCCACCGGCTTCCGCGGTGGCAACGTGAACGACTGAAAAATCCCACCCTCCCCGGGCGGGAGAGGGCTTCTCTTCGCACTTGCATAACAGATGCTGTGTGCGCACGGGTTCACAAGCCCATGGTCTTGTGTATAAGTGCGCCACGTTTATCTTCCGGGAGATTCACACATGGCGCGCGACACCAAAATCCGCGAGGCCCTGACCTTCGACGACGTTCTGCTGGTTCCGGCCGAAAGCTCGGTCCTGCCGAACGACGTGGACACCCGGACAAGATTGACGAAGACCATCGAGCTGGGCATCCCCCTGATGTCCTCGGCGATGGACACGGTGACGGAAAGCCGCCTCGCCATCGCCATGGCCCAGGCCGGCGGCATCGGCGTCGTCCACCGCAACCTGACCATCGAGCAGCAGGCCGAAGAGGTCCGTAAGGTCAAGCGGTTCGAGTCGGGCATGGTCGTCAACCCGATCACCATCACGCCGAACGCGACGCTGGCCGATGCATTGCAGCTGATGGCCGACTACCGCATTTCCGGCATTCCGGTGGTGGAAAGCCGCGACCAGCTCGGCAGCGGCAAGCTGGTCGGCATGCTGACCAACCGCGATGTCCGCTTCGCCACCGATCCCAAGCAGCCGGTCAGTGAACTGATGACCAAGGAGCTGGTGACGGTTCGCGAGGGCGTCAGCCAGGAGGAAGGCAAGCGCCTGCTCCACCAGCACCGGATCGAGAAGCTGCTGGTCGTCGACGAGGATTACCGCTGCATCGGCCTCGTCACCGTCAAGGACATCGAGAAGGCGCAGGCCTACCCGAACGCCTGCAAGGACAGCAAGGGCCGGCTGCGTGTCGCCGCCGCCACCGGCACCGGCAATGACGGTCTGGCCCGTGCGGAGGCTCTGTTCGACGCCGGCGTCGACGTGCTGGTGGTCGATACCGCCCACGGCCACTCCGCCAAGGTGCTGGAGCAGGTCCGCGCCGCCCGCGCCATGTCCAGCTACACCCAGGTCATCGCCGGCAACGTCGCCACCGCCGAAGCGGCCAGGGCGCTGATCGACGCCGGTGCGGATGCCGTCAAGGTCGGCATCGGTCCGGGTTCCATCTGCACCACCCGCATCATCGCCGGCGTCGGCGTGCCGCAGCTGACCGCGGTCATGGATGTGGTGGAGGAGTGCGAGAAGCACGGCATCCCGGTGATTGCCGACGGCGGCATCAAGTATTCGGGCGATCTGGCCAAGGCGATCGCCGGCGGCGCCAGCGTCGCCATGCTGGGCAGCCTGTTCGCCGGCACCGACGAGAGCCCGGGCGAGGTCATTCTGTTCCAGGGCCGCTCCTACAAGAGCTACCGTGGCATGGGTTCGGTCGGCGCCATGGCGCGCGGTTCGGCGGACCGTTACTTCCAGCAGGAGGTTTCGACCATGAAGCTGGTGCCGGAAGGCGTCGAAGGCCGTGTCCCCTACAAGGGCCCGGTGTCGGCGGTCATTCATCAGCTGGTCGGCGGCCTGCGTGCGGCCATGGGCTACACCGGCAGCGCCTCCATCGCCGAGATGCGCGAGAAGTGCCAGTTCGTCCGCATCACGAACGCGGGCCTGCGCGAGAGCCACGTCCACGACATCACCATCACCAACGAGTCGCCGAACTACCGGCAGGGCTGACAGGCATTGGGGGCGGTCGCCGGTTGACGGCCGCCCCGGCCTTTACACCCCCTCGGCCACCAGTTTCCAGGGCTGCCAGCCACCCAACCGCACACCGACGGCGAGGCTGGTGAAGGGAATCCGCAGTTCGATATCCCGCGGCTGGAAGAAGGTCAGCCGTTCCGGCTCACCGCGTTCGTCGAACTCCAGCCGGGCGCCCTTCGGTTCGGGCGCGTATTCGTCGCTCATCACCTGCCAGATTTCCAGGTCGGTGCCATGGTTGGTGATCTTGTACTGGCCGCAGCGCCAAGTCGCCGCTTCGCCGACGCTGCCCTCCACCACCTTCTTGTCGCCTTCCATCCGCACGTCGCCGACCCCGGCGGCCTCGCCCTTCATCGACGGTCCCTGCCGTTCGGCGCGAAAGCCCAGCCGCAGCCATGCCGATCGGCTGTGCGGGATCAGGCGCCGCACCGCACGCGCGTCGTCCGCCGCGAAATGGTCAGGGTCGTCATAGAGGATGCGGTCCAGCGCGGCGGCGATGACCATGCGGTCGTCAATGCGCAGGTCCGGTGCAGAGGCTTTGCTCATCAGGCCAGCGGACTCCGAAAGGTGTGCCCATAGTATATAGGGACTTACGCCGGCCGTCGCCCGATGCATCCCGACTCCCGAAACCGATCCTCAGGCGCTATCCTGCGCGGCCCTTCCTCGGAAGCCCCCGATTCGTCACGAGACGCGCCATGCAGGACCTGTTCGACACGCCACCCGATCCCCGCAGCATCGCCGTCGATGCCCTGACGCCGGAGCAGGCGGCGGCGGAGCTGTCGGCGTTGGCCGCCGAGATCGCCCACCATGACCGGCTCTATCATCAGCAGGACCAGCCGGAGATCTCCGACGCCGACTATGACGCGCTGGTCCGCCGCAACCTCGCCATCGAGACGCGCTTTCCCGACCTGCGCCGTGCCGATTCGCCCAGCCTGCGCGTTGGCGCTGCTCCGGCCGCCGGCTTCGGCAAGGTGCGCCATGCCATTCCGATGCTATCGCTGGGCAACGCCTTCGCATCCGAGGATGTCGCGGAGTTCGATGCCCGCGTCCGCCGTTTCCTTGGCCTGTCCGACGACGCGCCGCTGACCTTCGTGGCGGAGCCGAAGATCGACGGCCTGTCCTGCTCGCTGCGCTACGAGAAGGGCGAGCTGGTGCTGGCCGCCACCCGCGGCGATGGGGCGGAGGGCGAGAATGTCACCGCCAATGTCCGCACCATCCGCGACGTGCCGCACCGCCTGCCGGCCCCCTTCCCCGACGTGCTGGAGGTTCGCGGCGAGGTCTATATGAACCGCGACGACTTCCTGACAATGAACGCAGCGCGTGCCGAAAAGGGAGAGCCGCTTTTCGCCAACCCGCGCAATGCGGCGGCCGGCAGCCTGCGCCAGCTCGACTCCTCCATCACCGCGTCCCGGCCGCTCTGCTTCTTCGGCTATGCGCTGGGCGAGGTGTCCGAACCGATCGCCGACACCCAATGGGGCATCCGCGAACGGCTGAAGGGCTGGGGTTTCCAGCTGAACCGGCCGGCGGAGCTATGCGACGGCAAGGACAAGCTGCTGGCCTATTACGAGGGCATCGGCCGCCGGCGTGCTGGCCTGCCCTTCGACATCGACGGCGTCGTCTACAAGGTCGACAGCCTGGATCTTCAGCAGCGGCTGGGCTTCGTCAGCCGTGCGCCGCGCTGGGCCATCGCCCACAAATTCCCGGCCGAGCAGGCGCAGACCCGGCTGAAGGCGATCACCATCCAGGTCGGCCGCACCGGTGCACTGACCCCGGTGGCGGAGTTGGAGGACATCACCGTCGGCGGCGTCGTGGTCAGCCGTGCCACCCTCCACAATGAGGACGAGATCGCCCGCAAGGACATCCGCGTCGGCGACCTCGTGGTGGTGCAGCGCGCCGGCGATGTCATCCCGCAGGTGGTGGAGGTGGTGCTGTCCCAGCGCCCGGCCGACTCCGTCCCCTATGTGGCGCCGGAGACCTGTCCGGTCTGCGGCAGCCTCGCCATCCGCGAGGCCGGCGAGGTGGTGCGTCGCTGCACCGGCGGCCTGATCTGCGCCGCCCAGGCCAAGGAGCGGCTGCGCCATTTCGTTTCCCGCGACGCCTTCGACATCGAAGGGCTGGGCGAGAAGATCATCGAGGAGTTTTGGGACGAGGGCTTTATCAAGTCGCCGGTCGACATCTTCACCCTGGAGGGCCGGGTCGAGCTGATCGGCCGGCCGGGCTGGAAGGAGAAGTCGGTCCAGAACCTGTTCAAGGCGATCGAGCAGCGCCGCAGCGGCATCGACCTGCACCGGGTGATCTACGCGCTCGGTATCCGCCATGTCGGCGAGGTGACGGCCAAATCTCTGGCCCGCCAGTACAGGACGATGGGAGCTTGGGTCGACGGCATGCTGGCGGCGGAACAGGCGATGCCCGGTCGGGAATGGCGCGATCTGCACGCGTTGAGCGGTGTTGGCCCGGTCACCGCCGACACCATCCTCGCCTGGTTCGCCGATCCCGAGAGCGCGTCCAAGCTGGACTTCTATGCCGGCAACGACGCGCTGCGACTGGAGACCATCATCGGCTCGCTCGGCATCAAGCGGCTGAACACGCGCGCCGCCCAGGCGTTGGCCACCCGCTACTGTTCTCTCCCGGATTGGCGGGCAGCGATGGAGCGGGCGACCGGGCAGGCGCCGGGGCAGGCATGGCTCGATCTGGTCGCCACCCCCGATGTCGGCGAGGTGGCGGCCGAGGAACTGGCCGGCTTCTTCGCGGAGGAGCGTAACCTCGCCATCGTCCGCGGCCTGATGGAGCGGCTGACCGTGCTGGAGGCCGAGGTGCCGAAGGCCAGCAACTCCCCCGTCGCCGGCAAGACGGTGGTCTTCACCGGCACGCTGGAGCGGATGACCCGGTCGGAAGCGAAGGCCCGCGCCGAATCGCTGGGCGCCAAGGTCGCCGGTTCCGTCTCGGGCAAGACCGACTATCTGGTCGCCGGGGCCGATGCCGGCAGCAAGGCGGCAAAGGCCAGGGAGTTGGGCGTCGAGATCCTGACCGAGGATGAATGGCTGGCCAAGATCGGCGGCTGACCCGGACGGTCCGATTCCATATTCGCCAAAATGTCGCATCCACGTTCGCTGGGATTGACGGACGCGGACCGGGGGAGTGAGATCAGACAACGCTCATAGTCAGAAGCGAAACGATGCCAAGGCAGGCGGTCCAACCCGGATAAGGGGGCGGTGCCGACGGGTGGCCAACGCCCGCATCCGCCTGCCCGGCAGCCAACGAAGGGGGAAACGCCATGGAGCCAATTCAGTGGTCGCGCTGGATGAGCGTGGGCAACGACGCGCTGGACGAGGATCACCGCGTCCTGATCGCCATCGTCAACAAGCTGTATGACGAAGCCAACCGTCAGGACCCCGCGCTGATCGAAGCCATCCTGAGCGAACTGATCACCTACACCCGCCACCATTTCGCGGAGGAGGAGGCGCAGATGGAGCGGCTGAACTATCCGACCTTCGCCGCGCATAAGGCTCTGCATGACCGGTTGACCCGGCAGGTGGAAAACTACCGTGACGAGTTCCGTACCAATGGCGGCCGCATCAGCGGCGAAGAGGTGTTCCTGTTCTGCTCCGACTGGCTGGGCAAGCACATCCTGAAAGAGGACACCCGCTTCGGCGAATATGCCGGTACTGGGGCGGAGATGGCGGTGGTGGGATAGGGGAGGGAGGATGGCCCTCCTCCCGCTCGTCTAAAGCTTCATATAAAGAAAATTTCCTAAAATATTGAAGTAGCTCATAAAAACTTTAAACCATCCGAATTGGTGAATGGCGCCTGCTCCGAGAGGGGAGGGCGCTTTTTCTTTTGCGTGCCTAGCCGATCGGTAGGGGAGGGGAGTGCGTGCAAAGAAAAAGCCCTCCCCGGTGGGGGAGGGCAGGGCAAACCCAATCGAAAACTGGTGGCGATCAGGCAACCGCCAGTTGCTTCAGGCCGTGGTGCGCGACCGGCAACGACACCGCCGTCTCGTAGCGCCAGGCGCTGCGGTCGGCGAACAGCGCACGCAGCAGCTGGTTGTTCAGTGCATGGCCGGAGCGGACGCCGTGGAAGTGGCCGACGATCGGCGCACCGGCCAGATACAGGTCGCCGACGGCGTCCAGGATCTTGTGGCGTACGAACTCGTCCTTGAAGCGCAGGCCCTCGGCGTTCATCACCGTGTCGCCGGAGATGACCACCGCGTTGTCCAGCGAACCGCCGCGGGCGAGGCCCATCTTGCGCAGCCCTTCGACCTCATGCAGGAAGCCGAAGGTGCGGGCGCGGCTGATCTCGTCCTTGAAGCTGTCCGGATCGATCTCCAGGGCACGGGCCTGACGGGAGATGGCGGCGCTGTCGAAATCGATCTCGAAGCTGTAGCTGGTGGCGTCGTCCGGGGTGAAGGACGCGCTCTTGACACCGTCGCCGATGGCAACCGGCTTCAGGATGCGGATGAAGCGGCGGGGCGACTTCTGCACGGCGATGCCGGCCTGCTCGATGGCGGTGACGAAGGGGGCGGCGCTGCCATCCATGATCGGCACCTCGATGCCGTCCAGCGACACGATGGCGTTGTCGATGCCGCAGCCGGCCAGGGCCGACATCAGATGCTCGATCGTGCCGACGGTGGTGCCATGCTCGTTGCCGATCACGGTGCACAGGCGGGTGTCGACCACCGTGTCCCAGCGCGCCGGAATGACGGCGGCGGCCCCACGAAGATCGGTGCGCAGGAAGGTGATCCCGGAATTCGCATCGGCCGGCGAAATCGTCAGCGTGACGATGACGCCCGAATGCAGCCCGACGCCGGCGATGGTCACCGGCTTCTTCAGGGTCTGCTGGAACATGCCGTCCGCGTTGCTGCGATTGTTGGCCACGATGTCTTTTCCATCTTGGTCGTGAAGGAGTGGTTTCCAGCGATAGCGCGCCGCTTGATCTTTGAAGATCATCACGTCGGCAGCTTTCGCTTTCGACCATGCTGATAGGTAACACCCAGGCTCGGAAATCGGCAAATCACTCATTGTTACCGTTTGTTGCAGGGCAAAACTGGCTCGCCATGCAAGCAATCAGCGGTTTCCGCCAAATAACGGGGAATAAAAAATCCCCGGCGACGCACGAGGGCATCACCGGGGTCCGAAAGGTTCGGTCAGGTTGTGGAGCCGCCGGCACCGCGATTAGGAGGCTGCGGTGACGGCGGTTATCTCCGGCTTTCGCCGGGATCGGCCGGCCACCGTATCGGACACGGGGTCCGACACGGTGGCCAAGATCGGTTTAGGTCCGGACGGTCCGGCCGCTCAGTTGGCCTGACGGCGCAGGAAGGCCGGGATGTCCAGTTCCTCCTGCTCGCCGGGCTTGGCATCGGCCCGCGGGGCCGGCGCCTGCGGCTGCGGAGCGGCGGGATAGCCCGGCGCCTGCTGCGGAGCGGACTGCGGCGGATAGACCGGCTGCTGCTGCGGGGCCGCCGGATACTGGGGGTAGCCCTGTTGCGGGGCCTGCGGTTGCTGCGGATAGGCCGGCTGCTGCGGATAGCCCTGGGGAGCCGGCTGATACTGCTGCGGGGCCGGCTGCGGCTGGTAGGCCTGCGGTGCCGGCTGGGGAGCCGGCTGCGGCACCGGCGGGTGTGCCGGTTCGGACTTGCGGCCGAGGCCGGTCACCAGACCGAACAGGAAATTGCCCTTGCGGGCCGGCGCCGGTTCCGGCGCGGGGGCCGGGGCCGGGCCGACGGACAGGCCGCCGGGATGCTGCTGGCCGGGATGCTGCTGATGGCCCTGCGGAGCGGCATGGTGGTGGTGCGCCATCGGGGCCGGCTGCTGGTGCTGGGGCTGGTGCTGGGGCTGGTGCGGCTGCTGATGGCCCTGCATCTGCGGCGCCTGCGGGGCGTGCTGCTGGTTAACCGGCTGCTGCGGGGTTGACAGCGGCGCGGCGCCGACGGTCACCGGCTGGCGCGGACCGGCGTCGGCCGGCTTCGGCGCGAAGAAGTGGCCGCCCTGGTTTTCGCCATGCAGCGGGCCGGCGGCCGGCTTCGGCGCCTCGACATGCGGCTGGGCATGGTGGACCGGCTGCTGCTGCGCCGGGTCGTGCTGGATGGCGGCGGCGCCGGCGGTGACCGGCTGCGGGGTGCGCAGGCCCATGGCGGTGCTGGGGATGGGCGAGCCGGGGGCACCGGCCGGAGCGGCGGGGGCGCCGGTCAGGTTGCCGGGAGCGGCCGGCTTCTTCGTGCGGTCGCCGGGGACCAGCGACAGGTTGACCGGGTGAAGGGTGCGCGGGTTGCTCATCGCCGCGGCGTCGATGCCGGTGGCGACGACCGACACGCGCATCACGCCGTCCAGCGAGCTGTCGAAGGTCGAGCCGAAGATGATGTTGGCGTCGGGATCGACCTCGTCACGGACGCGGTTGGCGGCCTCGTCGACCTCGAACAGGGTCATGTCGTAGCCGCCGGTGATGTTGATGAGGACGCCACGGGCACCCTTCATCGATACGTCGTCCAGCAGCGGGTTGGAGATGGCGGCCTCGGCAGCCTCGATGGCGCGGCGCTCGCCGCCGGCCTCGCCGGTGCCCATCATCGCCTTGCCCATCTCGGTCATGACGGACCGGATGTCGGCGAAATCCAGGTTGATCAGGCCGGGCATCACCATCAGGTCGGTGACGCCGCGGACGCCGGAATGCAGAACGTCGTCGGCCATCTTGAAGGCGTCCGCGAAGGTCGTCTTCTCGTTGGCGATGCGGAACAGGTTCTGGTTCGGGATGATGATCAGGGTGTCGACATACTGCTGCAGTTCGGCGATGCCGCCTTCCGCCAGCCGCATGCGGTGACCGCCCTCGAAATGGAAGGGCTTGGTGACGACGCCGACGGTCAGGATGCCGCGCTCGCGGGCCGCGCGCGCGATGACCGGAGCGGCACCGGTGCCGGTGCCGCCGCCCATGCCGGCGGTGATGAACACCATGTTGGAGCCTTCGAGATACTGGACGATCTCGTCGATCTGCTCCTCGGCCGAGGCACGGCCGACATCCGGCTTGGAGCCGGCGCCCAGGCCGCGGGTGGTGCCGGTGCCGAGCTGGATGCGCTTCTCGCACAAGGAACCCTTCAGCGCCTGCGCGTCGGTGTTGCCGACGACGAAGTCCACGCCTTCCAGGTTCGACTTGATCATGTTGTTGACGGCGTTGCCGCCGGCGCCGCCGACGCCGAACACGGTGATGCGCGGCTTCAGCTCGGGCTCGATCTGGGGGATGGTCACGTTGATCATTCTGTGCAGGCCTCCACAACCTGTTTTCATTGGGTTTGATGTTTGATATGCCGCGACCGGCGCCCGGTTGTGTCCGGTGTCTGTCCGTTCGGGAATCGGTGAATGGCGGCTGACGGGATCATCAGAGATTCTCCCGCAGCCACAGGCCGACGCGGCCGAGGAGCCCGGTTGACGCGACCGCCTCTTGGCCGGTCACCATCAGCTCCGTCGGGTTGCGGACGGCATGTAGGAGCAGGCCCGCCACCGTCGAAAAGGCCGGACCGCCATGCGCCTCGTTGAGGCCGGCGATCCGGGTCGGACGGGCGATGCGGACCTGCTTGTCCAGGATGGGGGCGGCCATCTCGCGCGTGTTGGGCAGCTGGCTGGCGCCGCCGGTCAGCACGACACGGCGGCCGACCAGCTGGGAATGGCCGGACTGCTCAATGGCGCTACGCACCTCTTCGAAGATCTCTTCCATCCGCGCCTGGATGATGCTGACCAGGAAGGACCGCGGATGGCTGGCGGTGCCGCTGCCGCTGCGCTCGTCCTCACCGATCTGCGGCACCTCGATCATCTCACGCTCGTCGGCCGGGTTCACCCGGGCGCTGCCGTAGAGCACCTTCAGCCGCTCGGCATGGACCAGCGGCGTGGCCAGCCCGTGGGCGATGTCGTTGGTGACGTGCCGGCCGCCCAGGGGGACGAAGCCGGTCCAAACCAGATTGCCCTCGGCGAAGATCGAGATGGTGGTGCCGCCGCCGCCGATATCGACGCAGGCCGCCCCCATCTCCATCTCGTCCTCCACCAGACAGGCGAGGCCGGAGGCGAAGGGACTGACGACGATGGATTCGATGTTCAGGTGGCAACGGGCGATGCAGGCATGCAGCGTGCGGATGGCCCCGGCCGCCGCGGTGACGACATGCAGCTGGGCACCCAGCGTATGGCCGCTCATCCCCTTGGGATCGCGGATGCCGCGGCTGCCGTCCAGCGTGAAGCCCAGCGGGATGGTGTGGATCAGCGCCTGATCGGGGCCGGCCTGAAGGGTGCGGGCATGGGCCATGGCGCGGCGGATGTCGCCCTCCGTCACCTCCTGGCCGGAAACCGGGACGGTGGCGGTGAAGGCGTGGGAGCGCGGATGGCCCATCGACAGGTTGACGACGACGTCATGCACCGTCTCGCCGGCCATCTGTTCGGCGGCGTGAACGGCGGCGCCGATCGAGGTTTCCGCCGCCTCCATGTCGATGATGGTCCCGGCGCGGATGCCCGTGGCGATCTGGTGGCCGACGCCGATCACGCGGAGGGAGCCGGGCTCCTCCATCCGCGCGATGACGCAGCACACCTTCGTCGAGCCGACGTCCAGCGCCGTGACGATCCCGCCACGGGCCGGCCGCTTCGGCTTCTTGGCACCGTTGAATCCCATCCCGAACATGCCCCCCAAGACTTTCCCTCGACTCCTGTCCGCCGATGACAGGTGCTTCCCCACAAGAGCCTGTCGCCGGCAAGTCTTACCATCTCGTCCTACGATTTCTTGCCGTTCTTTTTCTTCGTATCGTCCTCCCAGCCCGGAAGCTGGGCGGTGGCGGAGGTCTGGATCGCGGCCTTGTCGGGCAGGCGCAGGTCGATGGCGACGATGTCGCGGTCCAGCACATGGCTGGCTGCGTGCATCTGCTCCAGCTGGCGCAGCGCGCGGCGCATCTCGGCATTGCCTTCCGGCAGCTTCACCGTCACGCCGTTGCCGAGCTGGAGGTTCCAGCGGCGGTCGCTGATCCAGCTGGCGGAGGACAGCATCGGCGCGATGGTGGGTGCGCCCTCCAGCGCCGACAGCAGTGTGTGGACCTGCTGCGGCGCATTGGCGCCGATCACCTGCGGCAGCGTTTCGATCCGCTGGTTGCCGCGGCGCGCCAGTTCCGCCGCGTCGGCCAGCGGGCGGCCGGCGCGGTCGATGACGGTGAACTGACGGTCATGCTGCCAGATCGCCATCGGCTGGCGTTCGGACAGGCGGATATAGAGGAAGCCGGGCAGACGCCGTTCGATCGAAGCGGACGACACCCAGGGCAGCTCCTCCAGCCGCTGCTTGGCATCGGCAAGGTCGATGGACAGGATCGGCTCGCCCCGGCGCACGCCCAGCGCGTCGAGCACGACGTCGCGCTCGGTCTCGCTGCGGCCCACCACCAGGATCTCCGACAGGCGGAAGCCCATGTCTCCGGTCAGCCGGACGACGCTCTCCTGTGCCGCCTCCAGCGTCTCTGCCAGATTGCCGCGCTTCCAGGCCGAGCCGGCGGCGGCGGTCAGCCCCAGCACCGGCACCAGCAGCAGCGCCGTCTTGACGGCGGAGCGGGTCCAGCGCGGCCAGGCACGGCGCCGCTTGCCTTTCTCCGCCGACGCGGCCATGGCGCGCGGCGGGGTCGGCATCTCGTCCCGCGCGCGCGCGCCGGCGGCGGCGCGGAAATCCGGGTTGGCCATCAGGCGAGCTGACATGCGGCATTCTCCACCAGCCAGCCGACCAGCGCGCCGTAGGTGATTCCCACATGCGCGGCCTGCTCGGGCACCAGCGACAGGGGCGTCATGCCCGGCTGGTTGTTGATCTCCAGGAAGTACAGCCCGTCCGTTCCCGGCCGGCTGTCATCCCAGCGGAAGTCGCTGCGCGACACGCCCCGGCAGCCCAGGGTGTGGTGCGCCAGCACCGCCAGCCGCTTCGCCTCCTCCGCAACGACCTCGGGGATCGCGGCGGGGATGGTGTGGACGGCGTGGCCGGCGCTGTATTTCGCGGTGTAGTCGTAAACCTGAGCCTGAAAGACGATCTCGGTCACCGCCAAAGCGCGGTCACCCATGACGCCCACGGTCAGTTCGCGACCGGGGATGAACTCCTCGACCAGCGCGCGTTCACCGAAGGTCCACGCATCGCCGACCGGGCTGTTCTGCCCCTCGCGGACCAGGGTTACGCCAACGGTCGAGCCTTCGTCCACAGGCTTGACGATATAGGGCGCCGGCATGGGGTGGCTGCCGCCGGTGATCTCCCCACGGGACAGCACCATGCCCTTGGGCGAGCGGATGCCGACGGTGTCCAGCACGCGCTTGGTCATCGCCTTGTCCATGGCGACGGCGGCGGCCTGGACGCCCGAATGGGTGTAGGGCAGGCCCAGGAACTCCAGCACGCCCTGGATCGTCCCATCCTCGCCGCCGCGGCCGTGCAGGGCGTTGAACACCACGTCGGGGCGCGGGGTGGACAGGGCGTGCATCAGCCCGCCCAGGTCGCGCTGCACGTCGATGGCGGTGACGCGGTAGCCTTCCTCCTCCAGCGCCTTGGCGACGCCGGCCCCGCTGACCAGCGACACCTCGCGCTCGGCCGACCAGCCGCCCATCAGGACGGCGACATGCTTCTTGTGGGCGTGGAGCAGGGCTTCGGTCATTGGGCGGTGCTTTCCTCGGCGGCAGGGCTGCCGATGCGCTTGATTTCCCACTCCAGCGTGACGCCGCTGGTCTCGAACACGCGGCGGCGGACCTCCTCGCCCAGCGCTTCCAGCTGGGCGGCGGTGGCCGTGCCGTTGTTGATCAGGAAGTTGCAGTGCTTTTCCGACACCTGGGCGTCGCCGATCGACAGGCCGCGGCAGCCGGCCTTGTCGATCAGCTCCCAGGCCTTGTGACCTTCCGGGTTCTTGAAGGTCGAGCCGCCGGTGCGGGAGCGGACCGGCTGGCTGTCGGCGCGCTTGTCGGAGATCTCGGCCATGCGCCGCGCGATCTCCAGCGGGTTGCCGGGCCCGCCGCGCAGGACGGCACCGGTGAAGATGCAATCCTCCGGTGCGGCGCTGTGGCGGTAGGTGAAGCCCATGCCGGCGTGGCTGAACTCCAGCCGCCGGCCGTCGCGCGCCACGGCGGTGGCGCTGACCAGCACGTCGGCCAGTTCGCGGCCATAGGCGCCGCCGTTCATCCGCAGGGCGCCGCCGATGGTGCCGGGAATGCCGGAGAGGAACTCCAGCCCGGCAATGCCGGCGTCGCGGGCAACCATGGCGACGTTCAGGTCGAGCGCCGCCGCACCGGCGGTCAGCGTCATCCCATCTGCCGTGATGTCGGTGAAGCCGCGGCCGAGCCGGATGGTGACGCCCGGCACGCCGCCGTCGCGCACCAGCAGGTTGGAGGCGACACCGATCACCGTAACCGGCACCCCGGCCGGCAGAGCCGCCAGGAAACCGGCGAGGTCGTCGGCATCGGCCGGGCGGAACATCACCTCCGCCGGGCCACCGACGCGGAACCATGTCACCGGCGCCAGCGGGGCGTCGGCGGTCAGCCGGCCGCGCACGGTGGGCATCCGGTGGATCAGGTGGCCGTTGGGCAGATGACTGTCAGCCGGGCTCATGCTGGGCGCTGCCGTCATCGGGTCACGCCGTAGAGGGCGGCCAGCTCACCCGGCAGCGCGTTCGCCCACTGGGTGATGTTTCCGGCGCCCAGGCAGACGACGAAATCGCCCGGCTTGGCCATCTCGCGCACCACCTGCGCCAACTCCTGCTGGCCGTGAAGGGCCACGACATGGCGGTGGCCGTGCATGCGCAGGCCCTCCACCAGGCTGTCGCGGCTGACGCCCTCGATCGGCGCCTCGCCGGCGGCATAGACGTCGGCGACGATCACGGCGTCGGCGTCGTTGAAGCAGGTGCAGAACTCCTCGAACAGGGCGGCGAGGCGGGAATAGCGGTGCGGCTGGACGACGGCGATGGTACGGCCGGTGCCGGCGGTGCGCGCGGCCTTCAGCACCGCGGCGATCTCCACCGGGTGGTGGCCGTAATCGTCGATGACGGTGATGCCGTTGGCCTCGCCGGTCTTGGTGAAGCGGCGCTTCACGCCCTGGAACTTGGCCATGCTGTCGCGCATCACCACGTCCGGCAGGCCCATCTCGTTGCCGACAGCGAAGCAGGCCAGTGAGTTCTGGACGTTGTGCGGCCCGTACATCGGCAGGCGCACGCCGGCGATGGCGCGGCTCTCGCCGGTGTGGCGGTCATAGATCAGCACGTCGTACTTGGCGCCATCGGGACCCAGCTCCACGTTCACCGCGCGGACGTCGGCCTGCGGCGAGAAGCCGTAGGTGACGATGCGGCGGTCCGATACGCGGGGGATCATCGCCTGCACCTCGGGATGGTCGATGCAGAGTGCGGCGAAGCCGTAGAAGGGGATGTTCTGGACGAAGCTGTCGAAGGCGGCCCGCGCGTTGTCGAAGGTGCCGTAGAAGTCCAGATGCTCCGGATCCATGTTGGTGACGACGGCGATGCAGGCCGGCAGCTTCACGAAAGTGCCGTCGCTCTCGTCCGCTTCCACCACCATCCAGTCGCCGGTGCCGAGCCGGGTGTTGGAGCCATAGGCGTTGATGATGCCGCCGTTGATGACGGTGGGGTCGAGGTTGGCGTGCTCCAGCATATGGCCGACCATCGAGGTGGTCGTGGTCTTGCCATGGGTGCCGCCGATGGCGATGGCCCATTTCAGCCGCATCAGCTCGCCCAGCATCTCGGCGCGGCGGACCACCGGCACCAGGGCGGCGCGGGCGGCCACGACCTCCGGATTGTCGCGCTTGACGGCGGAGGAGACGACGATGACGGCGGCCCCGGCGATGTTCTCGCCGCGATGGCCGACGAACACCTTGATGCCCAGTTCGCGCAGGCGCTTGACGTTGGCGTTCTCGGCAAGGTCGGAGCCCTGGACGGTATAGCCCAGGTTCCGCAGCACCTCGGCGATGCCGCTCATGCCGATGCCGCCGATGCCGACGAAGTGGATGGTGCCGATCGAGAGGGGGAGGGCGCGCATGTCGGGCTTACTTTCCGCGGCGAAGCATCAGACGAAGGGTGGCGTCGACCGCCCCGTCGGACAGGTCGTTGGGGAGGGGTTGCGATCCGTGGATCATCGACAGGCGGTCGCGCAGGAAGCCGCCTTCGGCGAGGAAGCGCGGCACCAGCGGGCAGCCCGGACGGTTGTACCAGCCACCCTCGGTCCGCGTCATGTCCGCCGGCCAGTCCTGCAGCGGTCGCGGCGTCGGCCGGGTCAGATTCCGCATGGGTTTCATCATTCCGCGGCCCCCTTGGCGCTGGCACCGGCGGATGAGTGCCGGGCGTGTTGGGATTGGTCGTGGTCGGTGTGGGCGTGAGCATGTGCGGTTGGGCCGCCCCCCAGCATCGCCAGCACGGCGTCGGCCAGTGCGGTGGCCGCGTCGGCGGTGCCCCAGTCGTGGGCGGCACGGGCCGCTGCGGCAAGCGCCTGCGGGTCGCCCAGCAGGGCGGACAGCCGCTCCGCCAGGGCCTGGGCGGTGAAGGAGGGCTGCGGCACCAGCCAAGCGGCGCCGGCTCCTGCCAGATGGCGGGCGTTGGCGGTCTGGTGGTCGTCGGTGGCGTGCGGGTAGGGCACCAGGATCGCCGGACGGCCGACGCAGGTCAGCTCCGCGATGGTGGAGGCGCCGGCGCGCGTGACGGCGAGATGGCAGGCGGCCAGCCGCTCCGGCACGTCGCGGAAGAAGGTCTGAAGCTCCAGCCGGGCGAGGCCCAGCGGTTCCAGCGCGTCGCGGGCGGCCTCCAGATCCTCCGGGCGGCATTGCTGCGCCAGATGGGTGCGGGCGCGCGTCGCCTCGGGCAGCAGGGCCAGCGCCGCGGGGATCACCTCGGAGAAGACGCGGGCACCCTGGCTGCCGCCCATCACCAGCAGGCGGATCGGGCCGCCGGGCTGCGGTGCCTCGTAGGGGGACAGACGGTTGGCGGCGACCGCCGGACGGACCGGGTTGCCGGTGCGGACGATTTTGGCGCGTTGCGCCTCGCCCAGCTTCTCGATGTCGGGGAAGGCGACGGCGATGCGGCTGGCCCCGGCGATCAGCATCCGGTTGGCACGGCCCAGCACGGCGTTCTGCTCGTGCAGCAGGGCCGGCAGCTTCGACTGGATTGCGGCATAGACGGTGGGGACCGACGGGTAGCCGCCGAAGCCGACGACCGCGGCGGGATCGAGCCGGCGCATCAGCGCCCGCGCCTCCAGCAGGCCAAGGCCCATCTGCAGGGCGGCCTTCAGCTTGCCGACGATGCCGGCGCCGGGGGAGGCGGCGCGGATGCGGTGGACCGGCACCTCCGGCAGGTTCTCGCCGAAGGCATGGCCGCGCTTGTCGGTGACCAGCGTCACGGCGCGGCCGCGCGCCAGCAGCTCGCGCGCCAGCGCCTCGGCCGGGAACATGTGCCCGCCGGTGCCACCGGCGGCCAGGACGATCGCCTTGTTGGCGTCGGCGTCGAAGCCCGCATTGAAGCCGGTTGCGCTCAAGTCGGTCGGCCTCCTCATTCCGCGGGGCCGAAACGTTTGCGTGTCAGTGCCAGAACCATACCCATGCCGAACCCGAGAGCGAGCAGCGAGGAGCCGCCGTAGGAGATGAACGGCAGGGTCATGCCCTTGGTCGGCATAAGATGCAAGGACGAACCCATGTTGATCGCCGCCTGAAGCCCGAACTGGATCAGAAGACCGGCGGCGGCCAGCAAAACGAAATAATTGTTGTCATTGAAGACACGAGCGAACCCGCGCAGAACGACGAAGGCGAACAGCACCACCAACCCAAGGCAGAAGATCAGGCCCAGCTCTTCACCCGCCACCGCGAAGATGAAGTCGGCGTGGCTGTCGGGCAGATAGAACTTCACCGTGCCCTGGCCGGGACCGGTGCCCATCAACCCGCCGTTGGCGAAGGCCTCAAGCGAGCGGTTGACCTGATAGTTGTCGCCGGCATGCGGGTCGAGGAAGCGGTTGATGCGGCTGGTGACGTGCGGCAGCGTATAATAGGCGCCGACCAGACCGACCACGCCCAGCCCGCCGAGACCCATCACCAGCACGAGGTTCAGCCCGGCCAGGAAGAACTGGGTGAACCAGACGGCGGAGACGACGAAGGTCATGCCGAGGTCGGGTTGAAGGATCAGGCCGGCCATGGTGATGCCGTAGAGCGCCATCGACACCAGCGCGCCGGGGAAGCCGGGATTGGTGCGCGACAGCGAGAACAGCCACGCCGCGACCACGGCGAAGGCCGGTTTCACGAATTCGGACGGCTGGATCGACAGGCCGGGGATATGGATCCAGCGGCGCGCACCTTTGATCTCCACACCCACCACGAGGGTGGCATAGACCAGCACCACCGAGATCAGGAACACCCCCAGCGCCACCCGCCGCACGCCGCGCGGGCTGAGCAGCGAGACGCCGACCATGATGATGATCGCCGGGATCAGCATCATCACGTGGCGTTCGACGAAATAGAAGGTGTCCTGGATACCGATGCGCTCGGCCACCGGCGGGCTGGCCGCGGTGATCAGGACGGTGCCGAGAAACATCAGCAGGGCGACGGCACCCAGCTGCCAGCGGTCGACGGTCCACCACCAGCGGCCGAAGATCGATTGGTCGGTACGGTCGAAGGTGATCATGCAACGCCCCCGCTGGTGCCGTCCCCGGTGCTCTCATGCGCCGCGACGATGTTCGCGACATAGGTCGCGAAGGCTTCACCGCGCTTCTCGAAATTGGCGAACTGGTCCCACGACGCGCAGGCTGGCGACAGCAGCACGCAGGCCCCCTCCAGCCGCTCCGCCAGGGCCAGTCCGGCCGCCTTCGCGGTGGCGACATCCAGCGTTCCACAGCGTGTATAAGCAACGCCCCGAGCATCGAGCCATGCGGCGAATTGTTCCTGCGCCTCGCCGATCAGGAAAGCGTGGCGGACGCGGCCCATATAGCCCTCCAGCCCGTTCAGCCCGGTGTCCTTGGCCTGTCCGCCGAGGATCCAGTAGATCGGGTCGAAGGTCGCCAGTGCCTTTTCCGTGGCGTCGGCGTTGGTCGCCTTGCTGTCATTGACGAAGCGCACGCCGTCCAGCGTCCCGACCAGCTGCTGCCGGTGGGCAAGGCCAGGGAAGGTCGCCGTCGCCGCGACGATCGCCGGTACCGGCAGGCCGGCGGCCTTGCAGGTGGCGAAGGCGGCGGCGGCGTTCTGCCAGTTGTGGGCGCCCAGCAGGTTGGGCAGCGCCGACAGCTCCACGACACGAACCGCTTCGCCGTCGGTGTCGTCGATCAGCCAGCCGTCGGCGGCATAGACGCCACCCGCCACCGGCCCCCGGGCGGAGATCGGCCAGATGCGCTGGTCGCCGACGGCGACGAGGTCGGCGTGGATCTTGCGGCAATGCTCGTCGTCCACCCCGATTACCGCGGTGCGCGGTCGGGTCTGGCGGTGGAAGATCAGCTTCTTGGCGGCGATGTAGCCCTCCATCCCGCCATGGCGGGCGAGATGATCGGGCGTGATGTTCAGCAGGACGGCGATGTCGAAGGTGATGGAGTGGGTCAGCTCCAGCTGATAGCTCGACATCTCCAGCACGCAGGTGCCGCCGGATCCGATGGGATCGAAGGTCAGCACCGGCGTGCCCAGATTGCCGCCGACCGCGGCCTTGCGCCCGGCGGCGGCCAGGATATGGCCGATCAGGGTGGTGGTGGTCGATTTGCCATTGGTGCCGGTGATGCCGATGAAGGCGCAGTCGCGCTCCGCCCGGCCCAGCAGCTCGATGTCGCAGATCAGCTCGATCCCCAGCGCGCGGGCACGCTCCGCCACCGGGTGCGGCTTGGGGAAGCTATGCGGAATGCCGGGCGACCAGACGATGGTGGTCAGGTCCGACAGGTCGGCGGTGGCGAGATCGACCACGGCGAAGCCCTCGGCCTCCGCCGCGGTGCGGGAGGCGGGATTGTCGTCCCACACCCGCACCTCGGCCCCGCTGTCGCGCAGCGCGCGGGCGGTGGCGAGGCCGGACTTGCCCAGCCCCATCACCGCGACGGGCAGCTCCTGCATATAGAACAGGTCGATCATCGCCGGTCTTCCCTCACCGCAGCTTCAGCGTTGACAGGCCGACCAGCGCCAGGATCGAGGCGATGATCCAGAAACGGATCACCACCGTCGGTTCGGCCCAGCCTTTCTTCTCGAAGTGATGGTGCAGCGGCGCCATGCGGAACACCCGCTTGCCGGTCAGCTTGAAGGAGGCGACCTGCACGATCACCGACACCGTCTCCAGCACGAACAGGCCGCCGATGATGGCCAGTACGATCTCATGCTTGGTCACCACGCTGACCGCACCCAGCGCACCGCCCAGCGACAGCGACCCGGTGTCGCCCATGAAGACCATGGCGGGCGGGGCGTTGTACCACAGGAAGCCCAAGCCGGCGCCGACCAGCGCGCCGCAGAACACCGCCAGTTCGCCGGAACCCGGCACATGGTGGATTTGCAGGTAGTTGGCGAAGATCGCGTTGCCCGACAGGTAGGAGATCAGGCCGAAGCAGCCGGCGGCGATCATCGTCGGCACGATGGCCAGCCCGTCCAGCCCGTCGGTCAGGTTCACCGAGTTCGAAGCGCCGACCATGATGAAGGCGCCGAAGGGCACGAAGAACCAGGACAGCTGGATCAGGAAGTCCTTGACGAAGGGAACCGCCACGCCGCCCGACAGCGGCGGGGCCGAGACCCACATGATGAGTGCCGAGGCCACCAATCCGATGGTGATCTCCCAGCCCAGACGGAAGCGGCCGGACAGCCCCTTGGTGTTGCGCTTGGTCAGCTTCAGGTAATCGTCGCCGAAGCCGATCAGGCCGTAGCCGATGGTCACCAGCAGGACGATCCAGATATAGGCGTTGGTCAGGTCAGCCCACAGCAGGGTGCTGACCGTCATGGCGATCAGGATCATCAGGCCGCCCATGGTGGGCGTGCCCTTCTTCTTGAAATGGCTCTCGGGGCCGTCGGCGCGGATGGGCTGTCCTTCGCCCTGCTTGCGCTTCAGCCACGCAATCAGGCGGGGAAAGAAGACGAAGCTGATGACGAGCGACGTGATCACGGCGCCGCCGGTCCGGAAGGTCAGATACCGGAACAGGTTGAACGGCGAGAAGACGTCGGCCAGACCGAAGAGGAGGTTGTAGAGCATTTGGGTCCGTCAGCCTCGCGGGCCTTGCGCGGACTGCGCGGCCTGCGGCTGGTTGGTGGTTCGGGAGGCGGCTTTGTCCTCGCTTTCGCGCCCGCTGTCGAGTGCCGCGAGCGCATCGACGATCAGACCTGTACGACTGCCCAAAGACCCCTTGACCATGATAACGTCGCCGCCTTTTACGGTCCCGGTCACGATGGGGGCCAACTCCACGCTGGTTTCGGTCCAGGCACCACGCATCGCCGCCGGCAGGTGGTCGAACAGTGCCTTCATGTGCGGCCCACAGGCATAGACGGTGTCGACAAGTGCTGCGCGCAACGGCTCGGCGAGCGCGACGTGCAGCGTGTCGGCGCGGTCGCCCAGCTCGCGCATGTCCCCAAGCACGGCGATGCGCCGGCCGCCGGCACCGGGGTCGATCTTGCCCAGCACCTCCAGCGTCGCGGCCATGGCGGCCGGGCTGGCGTTGTAGCTCTCGTCGATCAGGGTGAAAGCGCCCTGCGGCAGCCGGATGCGCTTGCGGGTCCCGCGGCCCTTGACCGACGGCAGGCTGGACAGGGCCCGGGCGGCGGTGGCGACGTCGGCGCCCAGTGCCTTCACCGCCAGCAACACTGCCAGGCTGTTCATTACCCAATGCCTGCCGGGCTGCGACAGGCAATATTGCAGCCGCTCGCCGCGGATGACCGCGGTCACGGCACTGCATGTCGCGTGCAGCGAGCAGTCGAGCAGGCGGGCGTCGGCCTCCTCATGGGTGCCGAAGCTCCAGACGTGGGTCAGGCCGTGGCGTCGTGCCGCGGCGGCCAGCCGGACATACTGCCCGTTGTCGCGGTTCAGCACGGCGACGCCGTTGGCATCCAGCCCCTCGAAGATCTCGGCCTTGGCGTCGGCGATGGCTTCGACACCGGAGAAGAATTCCAGATGAGCCGCCTCGACCGTCGTGATGATCGCGACATGCGGCTTGACCTGCCGGGACAGCGGGCCGATTTCGCCGGCGTGGTTCATCCCCAGCTCGAACACGCCATAGGCGCTGTCGGCGGGCAGGCGGGCGAGCGACAGCGGCACGCCCCAATGGTTGTTCAGGCTGCCTTCGGTGGCATAGGTCGACCCTTGCGCCGACAGGACGTGACGCAGCGTCTCCTTGGTGCCGGTCTTGCCGACGGAGCCGGTGACACCGACGAAGCGCGCGCCGCAGCGCGCCCGTGCCGCGACACCCAGCGCCGCCATCGAGTCCAGCGTGTCGGCCGGGGCCATCAGCAGCGGCGCCTCCGCCGGCAGCCCGTCCGGCAGATGATCGACCAGCGCTGCCGCGGCACCGGCGGCGAGCGCCGCGCCGACGAAGGCATGGCCGTCGAAGTTCGGTCCGCGGATGGCGACGAACAGGTCGCCCGGCGCCACTTTGCGGCTGTCGATGGTCACGCCGGTGGCGGTCCACGCGGATAGGCCGGCCAGACGCCCGCCGGTGGCGGCTGCCGCATCCGCCGCGGTCCAGAGGACCGTCTTATCCGTCATGTCCCTGCTCATGCTCCAACCTCCGCTACGGCTTTCCGGGCCTCGTCCGCATCGTCGAACGGACGCACCTCGGTGCCGATCGTTTGTCCCTGTTCGTGGCCCTTGCCGGCAATGACCAGCACATCGCCGGGCTGAAGCTGCCGTACCGCGGTACGGATCGCCTCGGCCCGGTCGCCGATCTCCTCCAACCGGCCGGCCAGTTCCCCGGTGGCCCCGGCCAGCACCTGACCCCGCACGAAAGCGGCATCCTCGGTCCGCGGGTTGTCGTCGGTGACGATGGCGCGGTCGGCCAGTCTGGCCGCCAGCGCCCCCATCACCGGCCGCTTGCTGCGGTCACGGTCGCCGCCGCAGCCGAATACCGTCACCAGATGGCGCGCGGCATGCGACCGCAGCGCCAGCAGCACCGTTTCCAGTGCGTCCGGCGTGTGGGCGAAATCGACGTAGACCGTCGCTCCGTTGGGGTGGGTCGCGACATGCTGCAACCGGCCCGGCACGCCTTCCAGCGAAGGAAGGGCGGCCAGTGCCCGTTCGGCGTCGCCGCCTGATCCGATGACCAGACCCAACGCGCAGAGCACGTTCCAGGCCTGGAAGCGACCTGCCAGCGGCAGGTCTACCGTCACCTCGCGGCCGAGCACGGACAGGGCAAGGCGCTGACCATGGGCCAGCGGCTCCACCCCGGTCACCCGAAGCTCGGTTCCGGCCAGACCATAGGACAGGATTTGGTGGCCACGTTCGTTACAAATTGTGGCAAAAAAGTGGAAGTCGTCGCTATCGGCGTTCAGGACGGCGGTGCATCCTGTAGGTAGCACACGCTGGAACAGCATCGCCTTGGCGTCGCGATAGGCCGCCATGGTGCCGTGATAGTCGAGATGGTCGAGCGTCAGGTTGGTGAAGCCGGCGGCCTTGATCGCCACGCCGTCCAGCCGGAACTGCTCCAGCCCGTGGCTCGACGCCTCCATCGCCAGATGGTCGATGCCGGCGTCCTTGGCGGCGGCGAGGTCGCGGTGCAGCGACACGGGGTCGGGTGTCGTCATGCCGCCATAGCCGTGCAGGCCGGGGCCGAGCAGGCCCAGCGTGCCCAGGCTGCCGGCGGGCAGGCCCATGCGTGCCCAGATCTGGGCGGCGAACTGCACGGTGGAGGTCTTGCCGTTGGTGCCGGTCACAGCGACCACCGTTTCCGGCTGGCGCCCGCCATGGAAGGCGGCGGCCATGTGCGCGAAGGCGAGGCGAGGCTGCGGGTCGGTCAGCAGGACGGCGGTGGAACCGGCGGGCAGGTCGGTGCCCTCGGGCGCCAGCACCGCGACGGCGCCCTTGGCGAGCGCATCGGCGATGAAGGCGCGGCCATCGGCCTTCACGCCGGGCAGGGCGGCAAAGACGAAGCCGGGCCCGACCGCCCGGCTGTCGGCGGTCAGCCCGGCGATGTCGGGGTCGGCTGCGCCGAGGCCGAAGTCAGCGCGGTTTGGTCTGAGTTGGGAAAGACGCAACGGTGCTTCCCTTCGACGGGGGTGGGGCGGTGACGGGAGGCAGCGATTGCTGCCAGTTGGTGGAACCGGCGGCGTTCAGATAGGTGGAGTTCAGGATTTCCGGCGCGTTCTCATCCAACATCGGCACGTTCAGCAGCGGGCCGACCTGCCTGATGATGCGGCCCACGGTCGGAGCGCCAACGGTGCCGCCGGTCGCAAAGCCGCCGGTCCTGGCGATGCCCTTGGGCTCATCGACCAGCACGTAGACGATGTAGCGCGGATCGTTCATCGGGAAGGCGCCGAGGAACGACGACATGCGCGAGTTCTTCTCGTAATGCTTGCCCTTTTGCTTGTCCGCGGTGCCGGTTTTACCGCCGACAAGATAGCCTTTGACCGCAGCGGTCTTGCCGGTGCCTTCGGTGACCACGAAGCGGAACATACGCCGCATCATGTCGGAGGTCTGGCGCGACACCACCTGTTCGGTCGGGATCTCATCTCCCGCTTTGCGCTTCAGCAGGGTCGGCTTATGGAAGAAGCCGCCGTTGATGACGGATGCGGCGGCGGCCACCGTGTGCATCGGGCTGACCGAGATGCCGTGGCCGAAGGAGATGGTGTAGCTGTTGATCTCGCGCCATGGGTTGGGCACCAGCGGCCAGCCGTTTTCCGGCAGTTCCAGCCCGGTGGGCCTGGTGAAGCCCATCTTGGTCATGAAGGCCTTCTGCGCCGCCACGCCGATCAGCTGGATCATGCGAACGGAGCCGAGGTTGGACGAGTGCTGGAACACTTCCGCCACCGTAAGGGCGCGGTGCAGGCTGTGATAGTCATTGATGGTGAAGCGGCCGATCTTCACCGGATGCGCCGCGTCGAACATGTCCGACACCCGGATCTTGCCGGAATCAAAGGCCAACGCCGAGTTGAAGATCTTGAAGGTCGATCCCATCTCGTACACGCCGAGCGTCGCCCGGTTGAACAGCGTCTCGGGATTCAGGCCGGTCGGATCCTGCGGGTCGAAATCGGGCAGCGAGACCATCGCCAGCACTTCGCCGTTGCGCACGTCGAAGACGATGCCGGCGGCACCGATGGCGCTGAACTCCTGCACCGTGGCGGTCAGTTCCTTCTTCAGGACATGCTGCAACCGAAGGTCGATCGACAGCTGGAGCGGTGTTCCCGGCTCCTCTTTCAGCCGCTTGTTGAAGCCCTGCTCCATGCCGGCAAGGCCGTTGTTGTCGATGCCGGTGAAGCCGACGATGTGGGCGGTCAGCGGACCGGCCGGGTAGAAGCGGCGTTCCTCCTGCTCGAACGCGACACCGGGAATGCCCAGCCGGTGGACGGCGGCCTGCTGCTTCGGCGTCAGGTTGCGCTTCAGCCAGACGAACCGGCGGTCGCCGCTCAGCTTGGCGAGGACGTCCTTGTAGTCCAGGTCCGGCAGGGCGCTGACCAGCTTCTGTGCGGCCTCTTCCGGGCGCGAGACCAGCTTGGGGTCGGCGTAGAGCGACTGGGTGACCAGCGAGGTCGCCAGCAGATTGCCGTTGCGGTCGGTGATGTCGGCGCGGTTGGTGGTGGTCTCGCCGATCTCCAGCGCGACATGCGGGCGCGGCTCGCCGCCGCCCGCGAGCAGAGTTGCCATCGCCAGCTTGACGCTGATGGCGGTGAAGACGGTCGTGACCACGGCAGCCGTCACCATCAAACGGTAACGGCTCTGTTCCAGCGCGACCGCCAGCGAGGTCCGCGGCTTGGCGGACGGCTGCGGGGTCGGCTGGGGAAAAGGCGAGGGCGCCGGCGGCGGCACGTAGGTGCTGCCGGTGCTGGCACCGGGCTGGCCGTAGCCGGCCGGACCGCCGTGGTCGTGACCGTTCATCGATTGGCCCCCAGCCGCGCAACGAGCAGCCCGAGGCTGTCGGTCGGTTTGGGCTGATAGGCCGGCTGCTGGGCGGCGGGAGCCGCGGCGGCGACAACCTTGGGGGTGGGTGCCGGCGCCGGGGTCGGGCGGGCGGCCAGCTCGGTCGGGCGCGAAGTCGGGGCGTTCGGTGCCAGCTTACCGGCGGCCGGCGCCGCCGGGGCAGCGGACTTCTCGGCGGGCGCACGGGCGGAGCCGGGGACCAGGGCGGCCGGCTTGATCCGGTTGGCGCGGGATGGATCGGCGAGACCGCCGGAGGAGGGCAGGGACGCAGGCACGACGACAGGCGCGCGTTCCAGCGCCTTTTCCATCGGCAGCGGCTTCGCCAATCCGACCGGCGCGCTGACCGGAACGATTCCGGCGGCAGCATTGTTGTTGGGAGCGGCGGGGGCGCGGGCGGCGGCCAGCTGCGAATTGCCGGCGCCGGGTGCCAGGACCATCGGCGGGAGCGGAGCGATGCCGGGCGGCGTCAGGGCGGGCGGCGGAACCGCATCGGCCGGGCGCATCGGGATCACGTCCATCGCCAGATACTGGCGCGGTTCGGTCGGTTTCAGCGTCAGATAGGCCTGCGCCATCTGCTCCAGCTTGGTGGGATCGTTCAGGTAGCTCCACTCGGCCTTCAGGACCTGGATGGACTCCTGCTCCTGAACGATCTTGCGGTTCAGCCCGGCGAGCTTCTCCTCCAGATCCTGGACGTCGTAGCTGGTCTGGAACAGCACGCCACCGGCGGCCGCGATCAGGCCGCCCCAGAACAGCCAGGTCTTGCCTTTCATGCTGCCTCCTTGCCGGACGCCGGGAACGCGGGCGCCTCGGTACGTTCAGCCGCGCGCAGCCGGGCGGACCGGGCGCGTGGGTTGTTACGGGCTTCGGCCTCGCTCGGGTCCACGGGTTTCCGGGAGAGCAGGCGGAAGGATGGATGATGCGCCGCGACCGCGGTCACGGGCGTATGGCGGGACGGGGAGGGCGGCGGCGAAGAGCGTTCCCGCAGGAACGCCTTGACCTCACGGTCCTCCAGCGAATGGAAGGAGACGACGGCCAGACGCCCGCCGGGTGCCAGCAGCGACTCGGCAGCGGACAGGCCGCGCCGCAGTTCGCCCAGTTCGTCGTTCACATGGATGCGCAGGGCCTGGAAGGTCCGGGTGGCCGGGTCGATCCCGTCGCCCTTCCCTTTCGGCACCACCGAGCGGATGATGTCGGCCAGCCGCGCCGTGCGCTCGATCGGCGCCTCGCGGCGGGCGGCGGCGATGGCGCGGGCGACGCGGCGCGCCATCCGTTCCTCGCCCAGCTGATAGATGATATCGGCCAGTTCCGCCTCGTCGGCGGTGTTGACCACGTCGGCGGCCGTCGGCCCATCCCGTCCCATCCGCATGTCGAGCGGGCCGTCGAAGCGGAAGGAGAAGCCGCGCTCCGGCTCGTCGATCTGGGGGGAGGAGACGCCGACGTCGAGCGCCACGCCGTCGACCTTGTCGACGCCATGGTCGGCGAGCAGCCGGTCCATATCGCCGAAGCGGCCCTCGATCACCTCCAGCCGTCCGGGGAATTCCTGGGCCAGCGCACGGCCGCGCTCGATCGCGGCGGGATCGCGATCGATGCCGATAACCCGGCAGGAGGCCGATTGCAGCAGGGCGCGGCTGTAGCCGCCGGCGCCGAAAGTGCCGTCCACATAGAGGCCGCCCTCGCGCGGGGACAGCGCGGCGATCACCTCGTCCAGCAGGACGGGAATATGGATGCGGGAGTCGGTCATCAGGCGCCCTCCCCGCTCCGGCCGGCGGCGGCGCGGGAGGCTTTGGCAACGATCTGGCTCAGCGAGATGTCCTTGCGCACGACCTGTTCGCGCAGGGCGGCCTCGTGGGCCTTCAGGGCGTCGGGTTCCCAGATCTGGAAGGTCTTGCGGCGGCCGATAAAGGCGGCCTCCTCGCTGATGCCGGCGAATTCCGCCAGTTCCTTGGGCAGGACGATGCGGCCTTCGGCGTCGGAGGAGACGGGGATCAGCTTGCCGAAGATGAAGGTCTCGATCATGTCGCGCTCGTCGGCATCGAGGTCGGGGGATTCGAGGCTTTCGGAGAGGACGTCGAGATAGTCCTGGTCGGCGCCTTCCAGCGCCTGGTGGTTCAGCGAGGGCCAGAGATAGACGGTGCTGGGGGCCGACGTTTTGGCAAGCGACTGCCTGAACTGTGCCGGGATCGACACACGCCCTTTCCTGTCAACTTTGTTGACGTATGTGGACAGGAAAACGGCCATAGGCCCGGCGATCCCCCCTGCTATTCCCCATGCGCGGTCGGGTGCCCCGCGCTAGCCCCGCTTGGCCCATTCAGCTCCCGCCCCCGGTGTTAACCAGAATGGGTAGGAGCCCCCCTTAAATGGGCATTCTTGGGATAGCATGGGACGGCATGGGCGTCAACGGCCCCCCGAGTATTCAGACGGGGGTGTCAAGACTTTCGAGTCAGGCTGTGGCATCGGCGCAAGTTGGTGTACGAAATTTCTGAATCATCGCAGTATTATGCTGGACTCGCACAATGTGGATAAAGTTATCCACATACGTTCCGCGAACGTTCCAAAGTTTTAAGAAAATTCTATGTATGCATGGTTTGCCCTGCGACCGAATCGACCCCCTCAGACGGCATAGAACCTTGGGTGGGAAAGCCCGGTCCGGCATGGGACAGCATGGGAAATCGCCCCACAGTTATCCACCGGCTGTGGATTAGTCTGGGGAAAATGTGGAAGGGACCGTGCACATGCTGGGGATGGCCGTGGGAAAGCCCGGCGGACTGCGGGATAAGGAGGGAGTGGTGGTCGCATCCGCCCTGTGGATGACGCCGGTATGGTCCATCAGCCGCCCATGCCGTCCCATGCCGGCCCGTCGAAAGGGGCAGGGCGGGGGCAAACGGAGGTCATCATGGGGCGCCATGGGATCAGGCGCCCTGATGGGAGATCCGTTTTGGGACGGAATGGGCAAAGAAGGGGAAAAAGTGCCAGATGGCCTGTAAGCCGGGTTCTGTGTCCCGCCCCGAAGGGCAGGCGATGGCCATTCGTCTGGGACGCCGGTTGCCCGGACGCCTCGCGCGACCAACCCGAGCGGCGGCGCGGAAACGCGCTTGACCCACGCCCGTCCCCTTGCAGGGACGGTGGTCGGGCCGCTCCTATTCGGTCTTGCTCCCGGTGGGGTTTACCGTGCCGTCCCCGTTGCCGGGTCCGCGGTGCGCTCTTACCGCACCCTTTCACCCTTACCTGCGTCGAAACGCCGGCGGTTTGCTTTCTGTGGCACTTTCCCTAGGGTCGCCCCCGCCGGCCGTTAGCCGGCACCGTGTTTCCGTGGAGCCCGGACTTTCCTCCCCCGGTCGAAACCGAAGGCGGCCATCCGGCCATCTGGCGCGGTCGTTCATATAGGGAAGCGGCCGTGGGGGCAAATCCCAAATCGCGGATTCAAACCATCACCGCCCCGTCAGCCGCAGCAGGGCGCGTAGGCGCCGCACCGTCTCGGGATCGGGGGTGCCGGTCAGGCATTCCGGACGGAAGTGGCGCTGGAAGGACAGCAGGGCCCGCGGCTCGGCCGGGTCATACCCATAGCGTCCCAGCAGTGCGGTGACCTCCGCATCGGTGAAGGGACCGTCGTCTGCCTGGGACAGCGTGGGCCACAGCCCGATCCCCTGGGCGGCGAGGCCCAGCCAGTCGAATAGTTCGCCCGGATCCTCCTTGCGGGCGGGCGCCACGTCGCTATGGCCCAGCACGTCGGCGGGAGCGATTCCATGGCGGCCCACGATGCCCAGGCAAAGCTCGGCCACCGCCGCCATTTGCACCGGCGAGAATGGGCGATAGCCGAACTCGTGGCCGGGATTAACGATTTCGACGCCGATGGAGCGGCTGTTGACGTCTTCCGCTCCGCGCCAGCTCGACCGGCCGGCATGCCAGGCGCGGCGGTCCTCCGGCACATGGGCATAGATGGTGCCGTCCTCGTCCACCGTGTAATGGGCGCTGACCTGGGCCGCCGGGTCGCATAGCCGCTCCAGCGCATTGGCGGCGGTGGGCATGCCGGTGTAATGCAGGATCAGCAGTTCCACCCGCGTGCCCTCTGCCCGCGGGCCGTGGTTGGGAGAGGGGCGGTCGATCCGGCGGAAGCTGCTCATGTCGGCATCTTATCAGGTCCGGCGCTCAGGTCGGATTCGTGACCGTCTGATTGACCGCCTTCGGCCCGCGCCGGACGATCACCGCGACGCCGCCGATGGTCAGCAGTCCGCCGATGGCGAGGTTCACCGTCAGTGGGTCGCCCATCAGCAGCACGCCGCTGGCGACGCCGAAGACCGGCACGGTCAGCAGATAGGGCATGGTCTGATTGACCGAATAGCGGCCGAGCAGCGGATACCACAGCCCATAGGCAATGATGGTGACGGCGACCGCCATATAGCCGATGGACGCCCAGCCGACCCAGGTCGAGTTGGCCAGCGCCTCCATCTGCCCATGCTCCATCAGCAGCGACAGGCCGAGCAGCTGCGGCATGGCGAACAGCGCCATCCAGCCGTTGACGGCGAAGCCGTTCACCGAACCGATCAGCTTCATCTGCACGCTCGCCACCGCGAAGGCGAAGCTGGCCGCCAGGATCAACAGCAGCGAATAGAGCGACTCGCCCAGCCGCGGCTCTCCGGCGATCACCGCCACGCCGGCGAAGGCCGCGGCCATGCCGATGCCGCGGCGCCAGCCCAGCTTGTCCTTGAACACCAGCGCCGCCAGCAGGGAGGAGAAGGGCACCTGCACCTGTGCCGCCAGCGAGGCGGTGGCCGCGTCGATCCCGTTGAGCCCGCTGAACATCATCGGGAAATGGATGCTGCCGAGCGTCACCGACAGGAGCGCGATCTTCCACAGCTTGTCGCGCGGCACGCGGAAGAAGGGGATGATCAGCACCGCCACCAGGGCAAAGCGCAGGAACATCACGAACAGAGGCGGGAATTCGGCCAGCGCCCATTTCGCCACCACAAAGTTCAGCCCCCACAGCGCCATCACCACCAGCGCCTGGAGCGTGTGGGCGAAGCTCATGCCCGCCCGCCTTCCAACTCCTCGCGCATCGCCTCCAGTTCCAGCCAGCGCTCCTCCGCCGCGGCGAGTGCGGCCTGCTTGGCATGCAGCTGCTCGCTGGTTTTCTGGAACTTGGCGGGATCGCGGCTGAACAGGTCGGGATCGGCCATCGCCTTCTCCAGCTTGGCGATCTCGGCTCCCAGCGTGTCCATGCGGGCGGGCAGTTCGTCCAGCTCGCGCTGGTCCTTGTAGCTCAGCTTGCCGCGCGGCTTGGCTGCGGTGGCCGGCACCTGGGCAGCGGGCTTCGGCTTGGTGGCGGCAGCGGCGGGAGCCACCTTGGCCGGACGCTGCACCAGATAGTCGGAATAGCCGCCGGCATATTCGGTGGCGGTGCCGTCGCCCTCCAGCGCGATGGTGGCGGTCACCAGCCGGTCGAGGAAGTCGCGGTCGTGGCTGACCAGCAGCAGCGTACCCTGATAGTCGCCCAGCACGTCCTCCAGCAGGTCCAGCGTGTCCATGTCGAGGTCGTTGGTCGGCTCGTCCAGGATCATCATGTTGCTGGGCTTGGCGAAAAGCCGGGCCAGCAGCAGCCGGTTGCGCTCGCCGCCCGACAGCGCCTTGACCGGGCTGTCCAGCTGCCGGGTGTCGAACAGGAAGTCCTTGATATAGCCGGCAACATGGCGCGACACACCGTTGACCATCACCGCGTCGCCGCCGAAGGGACACAGCACCTTGCGGATGGTGTCCTCCGGATCCAGCCCCTCCCGCCGCTGGTCGAAATAGGCGGTGTCGAGGCTGGTGCCCAGCTTCACCGTCCCCTCGTCGGGCGGCAGCTGGCCGGTCAGCATCTTCAGCAGGGTGGACTTGCCGGCGCCATTCGGTCCGATCAGCCCCACACGGTCACCGCGCAGGATGCGGGTGGAGAAGTTCTTCACAATGGTCTTGCGGCCCTCGGGCGTGTCGAAACCCTTGGAAATGCCGGTCGCCTCGATCACCAGCCGGCCGCCGCGCTCGGCCTCGGCGATGGCGAGCTTGGCCTGCTGGCCGCCCTTGATCTGCTCGGCCCGCCCGGCGCGCAGGTCCAGCAGGTTGCGGACGCGCCCCATATTGCGGGTGCGCCGGGCGGAGATGCCCTCGCGCAGCCACTTCATCTCGCTTTCGATCTTGCGGTCCAGCTTGTGGGCCGCGGCCTCCTCCGCCTCGAACACCTCGGCCTGCCAGGTCTCGAATTCGGCAAAGCCACGGTCGGTGGCGCGCACCGTGCCGCGGTCGAGCCACAGCGTCCGCTTGGCGAGCCGGTTGAGGAAGGCGCGGTCGTGGCTGATCAGCAGCAGCCCGCCGCGGAAGGACAGCAGCTCCTCTTCCAGCCATTCGATGGTGGGGAGGTCGAGATGGTTGGTCGGCTCGTCCAGCAACATGACGTCGGGGTTGCCGACCAGCGTGCGGGCCAGCGCCGTGCGGCGGGATTCGCCGCCCGACAGAGTGCGCGGGTCGAGGTTGCCGTCGACCTGCAGCCGGTCCAGCACCGCATCGACCCGGTGAGCCTCGTCCTGCTCGTCGGCGGGCAGGCCCTGCACGACATAGTCGTGGACGGTGGCGCAGCCGGTGAAGTCCGGCTCCTGCGGCAGATAGGCGAGGCGGGCGCCGGGCTGGACGAAGACGGTGCCGCCGTCGGGCTGGATCATCCCGGCCAGCACCTTCATCAGCGTCGACTTGCCCGACCCGTTGCGTCCGACCAGACAGGCGCGGTCGCCGCGTCCGATGGACAGGTCGATGCCGTCGAACAGCGGACGGCCGCCGAAGGTGACGGAGACGCCCTGGAGCGCCGAGATGGGTGCGGGAGGAGCCATGGACCGTTCGTGCGCCGGAAAATCGAGGGAAGGGGATGGGTTATAGCGCGCCATACCCTTCCGCCGCGACCCGGAAAAACGGTTGGGCGGGTTGCGCCCGCCGGAAACGCCTTTGGGTTCAGCCGGCCGCCTGCGGGATGCCGGTCGGCGCGGGCACCTGCTGTTCCTGCATCTTGAAGCCGAAATAGGTGCCGTTGCTGATGCCGGTCAGGGCCAGCAGGTTGGCCGACAGCTCCGGCATGCCCAGCGTGCGGGTGACCTCGTAGAGAAAGGTGATGCCCAGCACGCCGGTCCAGGCCAGCAGTTGCAGGCGGTGGATGTTGTAGCCGGCGGCATCGCTCAGCAGGTCGGGCAGCAGCCCCTGGGTGGGTGGGTAGACCTCGGCCAGACTGGCGGCCATCGCCGTCTGGTCGGGCGGGGTGGCCGACGCTGCGGCGATGTAGAGGGCGGCATGCTGCTGGCGCCGGGTCTGGTCGTCGCTCGGCCGGCGATCCTGGAAGGCGGCCAGGACGGAGGTGCCGCCGACGATCCCCATCAGCGCCATGGTGCCGGTGGTGATGGTGTCCATCGACCCGGTGATGGTCAGGATGGCGACGTAGGACGCGGTGACGATCCCGCTCCACCACAGGAGCTGGAAGCGGGCGAGACTGTAGGGCGCCCGGTAGTTGGCGGGCATCGGCACGCCGGCGATCGGTGTGATGGCATCGGTCCGCCCGAAATGGCGGAAGAAGGCATAGAGGAACATCGCCGCCACCAGCGCGAACCAGATGGCGGCCAATCCCAGGTCGCGGTCACTGGCACCCTGGATCGAGACCATCTGCGGCGCGGTGGTCATGCCGCCGGTGGCCGGGCCGAAGGCGACCGGCAGGGTCTTGGCGCCAGCGAGGCTGAAGAAGCCGCTGAAGGCGGTCTGCCAGGCCGCCCGCCGATTTGTCGCGTCGCTGCCGTTGCCGGCGATGGAGGTGGAGGCGGTGCCTATCACTTCGCCCTTGGCCGAGCAGGCGAAGCTGGCGCGGGCGCCCGGGATCGTCTGGCCGTTGGCGACCAGGACAAGTGCGTCGGCGTTCCATGCCGCCGCCCGCGTGGCACAGTCGGTGCCGGACGGTACCCCCAGATTCAGCGTCAGCGGCTGGCCCAGCACCACCGTCGCGTCGGTGGCCGTCACCGGTATCTGGGCCTGCGCGCCGCAGGCTGCGGCTAGCGTCGTCCCCAAAACCGCAGCGAAGATCGTCCGGATGATCGTGCGTCGCATCGTCATGTCGCCCCCAAAATGCGCGGGCTACCGGTCGCCCGTCCCAGCGGGAACGATATGTCAGAAAACGGGATAAAGACTACCGTAAAGCAATTTCAAATGATCGCAAGCTGTGACGAATCGCGACAGGCTAGGACAGGGCGGCGGCTCCCTCCCGCTCGCGGCGGATGCGATCGTAGGCGGCATTGATCAACGCGAGCTTCTGGGTCGCCAGATCGATGAATTCCTGCGGCATGCCCTGGGCGATCAGCCGGTCCGGATGGTGTTCGCGCACCAGTGCCCGGTGGGCGGCCTTCACCGCGTCGTCGCCGGCTTGGCGCGGCACGCCCAGAACGGCATAGGGGTCGGTCTCCGTCGGGGTGCCGGCCAGATGGTGGCCGGCGACGATGCGGCGGAAATCGGCCTCGTCGAAGCCGAAGATCACGGCGACGGCGCGCAGATACTCCACCTCCGTCTCGTGCAGTTCGTCGTCGGCCTCGGCGATCATCAGCAGGCTGTCGAGCAGTTCCTCCAGCACCGCATGCTTGTCCTCGAACAGCTTGGCGATCTGGCGGGCATACTCCTCGAACCCGCGGGTGTCGCGGCGGGCGAGGTCGAAGACGCGCCCGACATTGGCCAGCTCCTCCGGCGGGACGCGGAACAGCCGCTTGAAGGTGTCGACCTCCACCCGCTTCACCACGCCATCGGCCCGCGCCATCTTGGCGGCCAACGCGATGACGCCGATGGTGAAGGCGACGGTCTGCTTGGCCGCTTCGGCATCCGCATCGCTCATCCCCTGGCGCGGTTGGTCGCTCGGGCCGCAGGGCGACCACAGGTCGACGGCATGCCCGGCCAGACCGCCCAGCAGGGCGCCGAGCGGCCCGCCGGTGAACAGGCCGGCCGCGCCACCCAGGATCTTGCCCCAAATACTCATGTCACGCCCTTTTCGTCCGCGCGGCCCCCACCCGCGAGCGCAGCATAACGGCCGGGGGAGCGCGGGCCAACTGTGGCGCGCCGGCAACATGCCAGCATTGTTCGTATCGCAAAGTTCTAATAAGCGCTTGCGAATTCCGCCAGTCACGCCATGTTGCAATGCAACAAAGGGCGCCGGCGAGAGCGCTGATGGTGATAAAGACGGTGGCTGCCAATGGCGCCGCCGGCAGCCTGGGGAAAACGTTCTGCGCGAATGCGTTTTCGGATTTCGAGAACCGTGAGCAGAGCCATGCCAGTCATCCGCAAGATCATGCCGACCGAGCTGCCCCAGTACCGGGCGCATCTTCTCCGTCTCGACCGTGCGGACCGTTATGCCCGTTTCACCGGCACCCTGTCGGACGAGGCGGTGGAGCGGCATTGCGCGGCCATCGACTGGGGCCGGACGGTCATTCTCGGCGCTTTCGAGGACGGCATGCTGCGCGGCGCCATCGAACTGTGCGGCGACCGTATCCTGTGGCCGGAGGAGGCGGAATTCGGCATCAGCATCGAATCGGGGCTGCAGGGCAAGGGCGTCGGCAGCACGCTGGTCCGCCGCATCCTGACCGTCGCCCGCAACCGCGGCATCCGCCACGTCCATATGATGTGCCTGTCCGAGAATGTCCGCATGCGCGCCCTGGCCCGCCGTTTCGGCGGCCGGCTGGCGCTGGACGGCAGCGAAATCACCTCGATGTTCGAGCTGCCGCCGCCCAACCAGTTCTCCCTTGCGCTGGAAGCGCTGGAGGACGGCACCGGTGCCTTCAACAGCATCCTGTCGGGCAACGCCATCCTGACCCGCCTGTCCACCCCGTCGCAGCGGCTGGCCGCCTGACGGAGGTGTTTGCCGGACCGGCCGTGGGCGATCCTGTGTTCTTTCCGCCGCGTCCTGCCCTTCTCATGGCGGTGGGCCACTCAAGCTGTTGAAATTCGCCGCCGGATCGCGAAACTCCGGCCCACGCGTGGTGCGGTTGCCGCGCATGGAATTCGGCGGGTGCGACGATGGGTGAGACGGAGAGCGCGGCGGTGGTCGGGGGGGCGAAGGCTAAGCCGGCGCGGTGGCAGTTCTGGGTGGATCGCGGCGGCACCTTCACCGACATCGTCGGCCGTCGGCCCGATGGGTCGGTCGTGACCCACAAGCTGCTGTCGGAGAATCCGGAACGCTATGCCGACGCCGCTGTCCAGGGCATCCGCGAGCTGCTCGGCCTGAAGCCCGGCCAGCCGATCCCGCCGGACACGGTGGAGGTGGTGAAGATGGGCACCACCGTCGCCACAAACGCGCTGCTGGAACGCAAGGGCGAGCCGACCGTCCTGCTGATCACCGAGGGGCTGGGCGACCAACTGCGCATCGGCCATCAGGCCCGCCCGAAGATCTTCGCCCGCCACATCCATCTGCCCGACCAGCTCTATTCCCATGTGGTGGAGGTGCCGGAACGGGTGATGGCCGATGGCCGGGTCCTGAAGCCGGTCGACCTGCATGCCGTCCGCCGCGGGCTGGAGGAGGCCTATCGCCGGGGCTTCCGCGCCGCCGCGATCGCGCTGATGCACGGCTACCGCTATCCGGAGCACGAACGGCAGGTCGCTTCGCTGGCCCGCGCGGTCGGCTTCACCCAGGTCTCGGTCAGCCATCTGGTCAGCCCGCTGATGAAGCTGGTCGGCCGCGGCGACACCACGGTGGCCGACGCCTATCTCTCGCCGGTGCTGCGTCGCTATGTCGACCGGGTCGCCAACGATCTCAGCGTCGACGGCACGCCGGTGCCGCTGATGTTCATGCAGTCCAACGGCGGCCTGACCGACGCCCGCCGCTTCCAGGGCAAGGACGCCATCCTGTCGGGGCCGGCCGGTGGCGTGGTGGGGGCGGTGCGCACCGCCGGGATGGCCGGCTTCGACCGGGTCATCGGCTTCGACATGGGCGGTACCTCCACCGACGTCTCACACTATGCCGGCGAGTATGAGCGCGCCTTCGACGCGGTGGTGGCCGGCGTGCGGGTACGGGCGCCGATGATGCACATCCACACGGTGGCGGCCGGCGGCGGCTCGCTCTGCGTCTTCGACGGGACCCGTTTCCGCGTCGGGCCGGACAGTGCCGGCGCCAATCCGGGGCCTGCCTGCTACCGCCGTGGCGGTCCGCTGACCGTCACCGACTGCAATGTGATGGTCGGCAAGATCCAGCCCCGCTTCTTCCCCCATGTCTTCGGTCCCAATGGCGACCAGCCACTGGACGCCGAGGTGGTGAAGGCCCGCTTCGCCGAACTGGCGGCCACCATCAACGAGAAGCTCGGCACGGCGATGACCCCGCAGGAGGTCGCCGAAGGTTTCCTGCGCATCGCCGTCGACAACATGGCGAACGCCATCAAGAAGATCTCGGTCGAGCGCGGCTATGACGTCACCGGCTATACGCTGAACGGCTTCGGCGGGGCGGCGGGCCAGCATGTCTGCGCCGTCGCCGACGCGCTGGGCATGACGCGGGTGTTCCTGCACCCGCAGGCCGGCGTGCTGTCCGCCTACGGCATCGGGCTGGCCGACACCGTCGCCATCCGCGAGCGCGCGGTCGAAGGGCCGCTGAGCGACGCTGTGGTCGACCGGCTGACCATGCTGTTCACCGACCTGGAGACCGAAGGGCGGGCGGAACTGACCCGACAGGGCGTCGACGCCGGCCGGCAGGCGATCAACCGCCGCGTCCATCTGAAGGCCGCCGGCTCCGACACCACCCTGACCGTCGCCTTCGGGTCGAAGGTGGCGATGACCAGGGCCTTCGAGGAGGCGCACCGCCGCCGCTATGGCTTCCTCACCCCCGGCACCGCGCTGGAAGTGGAATCGGTGACGCTGGAGGCGGTCGGCCTGACCGACGTTCTGGAGGATCCGGAGCTTCCTGCCACCACCGCGGTCCTGCCGCGCCGGCTCGCCACCGTCGCCATTCATAGCGGCGGCCAGCGCCGCGAGGCGCCGCTCTACGACCGCCGTCAGCTTCAGCCCGGGAACCGCGTCGTCGGCCCGGCGATCCTGGCCGAAGCCGTCTCCACCACGGTGGTCGAGCCCGGCTGGATGGCGGAGGTCACCCGCAAGAACCATCTGGTGCTGACCCGGTTGGAGCCGGCGACCCAGCGTCAGGCCGCCGGCATCAGGGGTGGGGCGAAGGTCGATCCGGTGATGCTGGAGGTCTTCAACAACCTGTTCATGTCCATTGCCGAACGGATGGGCGTGACGCTGGAGAAGACCGCCCGCTCGGTGAACATCAAGGAACGCCTGGACTTCTCCTGCGCCCTGTTCGACCGCGAGGGCGGTCTGATCGCCAACGCGCCGCACATGCCAGTCCATCTGGGATCGATGGGCGAGAGCGTGCGCGCCGTCATCCAACGCCGCGGCGGCAGCTTCACCACCGGCGAGAGCTTCGCGCTGAACGACCCGTATCATGGCGGCACGCATCTGCCGGACATCACCGTCGTTTCCCCGGTGTTCGACGAGGCGGGCAAGGAGCTGCTGTTCTTCGTCGCCTCGCGCGGGCATCACGCCGACGTCGGCGGCATCACCCCCGGCTCGATGCCGCCGGACAGCAGGACCATCGCCGACGAGGGCGTGCTGCTGGACTGCGTGCCGCTGGTCGAGAACGGCCAATTCCGCGAAGAGGCCATGCTGGAACTGCTGCGTTCCGGCCCGCACCCGGCCCGCAACCCGGCGCAGAACATCGGCGACCTCAAGGCGCAGGTCGCCGCCAACGAGCAGGGCACCCGCGAGTTGCATCGCGTTGTCCGTCTGCACGGTCTGACCACCGTCACCGCCTATATGCGCCATGTCCAGGACAATGCCGAGGAGCAGGTCCGCCGCGCCATCGGCGTGCTGAGCGACGGCGACTTCGCGGTGACGCTGGACAATGGCGCGGTGATCAAGCTGCGGGTGTCGATCGACCGTGCCGCGCGCTCGGCGATGGTCGATTTCTCCGGAACCAGCACGCAGCTGACCAACAACTTCAACGCCCCCTCGGCGGTCTGCCGGGCGGCGGTGCTCTATGTCTTCCGCTGTCTGGTCGACGACGAGATCCCGATGAACGAGGGATGCCTGCGCCCCATCGAGATCGTCATTCCGCCGGGCTCCATGCTGTCGCCCAACCCGCCCGCCGCGGTGGTGGCCGGCAATGTGGAGACCAGCCAGTGCATCGTCGATGCGCTGTTCGGCGCGCTGGGGGTGATGGCGTCGGCCCAGGGCACGATGAACAACACCACCTTCGGCAACGAGCGGCACCAGTATTACGAGACGGTCTGCGGCGGATCCGGCGCCGGCAACGGCTTCGGCGGCACCGACGCGGTGCAGACCCACATGACCAACTCGCGCCTGACCGATCCGGAAGTGCTGGAATGGCGCTTTCCGGTTCTGGTGGAGAGCTTCCGCATCCGCCAGGGGTCCGGCGGGGCAGGGCGCTGGCGCGGCGGCGACGGCGTGGTCCGCCGCCTCCGCTTCCTGGAACCGATGACCGCCGCCATCCTGGCCAACCACCGCAAGATCGCCCCGTTCGGGTTGAAGGGTGGTGCCGACGGTGCGGTCGGCCGGACCTGGGTCCAGCGCACCGACGGCAGCGTGCAGGAACTGGCCTCCCAGGACAGCACCGCGATGCGGCCGGGCGACGCCCTGGTGGTGGAGACGCCGGGCGGCGGCGGGTTCGGGGCTGCGGGGTAACAAGGGAAGCGGGGAGGCGCCATGCGCGCTCCCCCCGCTTTATTCCGCCCGATGCGGCGCCACGATGCCGAATCGGTGCATCTGCCGATGGACGGTCGAGCGGTCGACCCCCAGCGCCCGCGCCGTCGCCGAGACGTTCCAATGGTGCCGCCGCAGCGTCTCGCGCAGCCGCGCGGCGGGGTCCTCTTCCACCACCACCGTCTGCACCGCCTCCTCCGGCCAAGCCCGGAACAGGCCGCTGTGCTGCACCGGCTCCGGGAGGTCGGCGAGGTCGATCAGCCCGCCGTCGCTGACCGCGCAGGCATAGTCCAGCGCATTCACCAGTTCCCGAACATTGCCCGGCCAGCCGTGTCCACGCAGCGCTGCCAGCGCCGCCGGGGTCAGGCGATAGCCGACGCCGTCACGTTCCGCCCGCTCGGCCAGCAGCCGTTCGATCAGCCAGTCCAGGTCGCTGCGCTGGCGCAGGGGCGGCACGGTGAACACCGCGCCGTTGAGACGAAAGTACAAGTCGTCGCGGAACTTGCCGGCCTTGACCAGATCCACCAGATCGCGGTGGGTGGCGCCGATGACGCGGACATCGACCGACATCGCCTTGGTCCGGCCGATCGGCGTCACCTCCCGCTCGGCCAGAACGCGCAGCAGCCGTGTCTGTGACGACAGCGGCATGTCGCCGATCTCGTCCAGGAACAGGGTGCCGCCGTCGGCCTCCAGGATCAGCCCCTTCTTGCCGCGCGCCGTCGCCCCGGTGAAGGAGCCGGGCTCGTAGCCGAACAGTTCACTCTCGATCAGGTTCTCCGGCAGGGCGGCGCAGTTGATGGCGACGAAGGGCTTGTTGCGGCGGATGCTGGCCCTGTGCAGGGCCTTGGCCAGATGTTCCTTGCCGGTGCCGGTCTCGCCATGGATCAGCAGGCTCATGCGGGTGTTGACCAGCTTGGCCGCCCGCGTCAGCACCGCCTTCAGCGCCGGATCGCCGCCGGACACCACCCGCAATGGCTCCGGCAACGGGTCGACGCCATGGTTCGGCGCGTGGCCGCGGGGCAGGGAGACGGCTGGCGGCGGCATCGCCTGGGCGAACAGCGGCAGGCCGGTGCGGCGCAGGCGCAGCGTGCGCTGTTCGGTCGGCAGCGAGCGGACGAAATGAACCAGATCGTCCACCTCGCAGTCGAACAGCTCGGCGAAGGAGCGGCCGAGTGGCGAGACGCCATCCTCCGCCAGCAGATCGCGGGCCTTGTGGTTGAAGCCGACCACCCGCCCGCTGCCGTCCAGCGCCAGGACGAAGTCGGGATCGACCTCCGCGAACTCCTGCGAGGCGGACAGCTTCACCACCCAGTCACGGCGGAAGTTGTTGTAGAGGTTGGCGGTTTCGATCTTGTGGACATAGGCACGCACCATCTGCAGCGCCAGATACTGGCTGATCTTCGGTTCCGGCGAATGCAGGGCGGAGATGTCCAGCACGGCGGCCAGCTCGCCGCCGCTGTCGAAGACCGGGGCGGCGGTGCAGGTCAGCGGGATGTGGGTGGAGTCGAAATGGTCGGTCTGATGGACGGTCAGCGCCTGGGCGGTGGCGATGCAGGTGCCGACCGCGCAGGTACCGGCATGCCCCTCGTTCCAGTCCGCCCCCAGATACAGTCCGGCGCGGCGCAGATGGTTGTCGAAGGTCGGGTCGCCGATGAAGTCCACCGTGACGCCGTTGCTGTCGGTCAGCAGCAGGACATAGCCCATGCCGGCGACCTGCCGGTACAGCGCCTCCAGCCCGAAACGGGCCATGCGCAGGAACTCGTCCATCGCGTCGCGATGCTCGCGCAGCCGTTCCTGCGGCAGGATGTGCGGCTCGCGCCCGACGGTGGGGTCCAGCTTGTGGTCGGCGACGCAGCGCCGCCAGGAGCTTTCGATGATCGGGTCACGGGCGGATCGCACGCCGGTGGAGACACGGCCAGTGGAGACACGGACGAGTTCATCGATGTGGGCCGCGCGCGCGCTGTCCATGGTCGTGCCTCCCGCAGTCATCGTCCGCTTGTCCCGCGAACATATTTGGAAGGGACAGTATCAACCGGCCGACCCGATAAGCAACATGTGCAAAAGCATGACGCCGGACCCTTGGCGCATGGATCGGTCCGACACCCGGCATATCTGCGTATGACGCATTGGAGTTTCGTTATCGGCCGGCGACATGATGTTAAGGAGATTTGCACACGTCCGGCTTCATGCTTCATAAACGGGATGTGATCGCCGGGAGCGCCCGACTTGCGGATTTTGATCGTCGACGATTCGCCGCGCCACCTGACCATGATGGTGTATGAGCTGAACAAGCTCGGTTATGCCACCAGCGTGGTCCACAACGGGGCCGCCGCCATCGAAGCGGTGGCCAATGAGCGGTTCGACGTGGTGATGGCCGACATCCGTCTGGCCGACATGACGGGGCTGGAGCTGTGCTGGCACCTGCGCACCGCCCAGGGGCTTCGCCATCTCTACCTGATCCTGATGATCCCCGGCAGCATGACCGAGCAGTTCCACGAACTGGTGGAGGCCGGCGCCGACGAGTTCCTGCGCAAGCCGCTCGACTGGAAATGGACGGCGGCCCGCCTGCTGGCAGCCTCGCGTGTCGTGGCGATGCAGCGCGATCTGGAGCGGCTGGCGACCACCGACGCCCTGACCGGCGCCATGAACCGCCGCCGCTTCCTGGAGAGGGGGGCTGAAGAGGTTGTCCGCTCGCGACGATACGAGCGCCCGCTGTCGGTGGTGATGCTGGACATCGACCATTTCAAGCGGGTCAACGACACCCACGGCCACGCCACCGGCGACGAGGCGATCCGCGCCACGGTGCGCGCCTGCAAGGAGACCCTGCGCTCCTGCGACCTGATCGGCCGGCTGGGTGGCGAGGAGTTCGCCATAGTGATGCCGGAAACCCCGCCGGTGAATGCCTTCGCCGCCGCCCAGCGCGTGCGCCAGGCGATCGCCGCCAAGGCGGTAAAGCGTGAGGACGGCGGCGAACTGTACCTGACCGTCAGCCTGGGCCTGAGCTGGCTGAACGCGACCGACAGCGGCATCGAACCGATGCTGGCCCGCGCCGACGCCGCCCTCTACCGTGCCAAGAACGCCGGCCGCAACCGGGTGGAGGTCGAACCGCAGATCGCGCTGCCGAAGTCGATGCAGGGGTAGGGGGCGCTGCCAGCTCTCCACCTGCATTGGTAGCGCTAAAATTGATGCGGCATTGGCCCAGTGAATCGCAACGCGCACAAAGTTGTTTCGGTAATATATTATCTTGAAGTGCCGATCTAATTACCTTTCTTCCTTTATAATAACTCAGGCAATATAAAGAGATTTTGCCGCAAAAACTTTGATATACATCTACCAAAGCAGCTCACGAATGGATTGGCAAACGTGCTTTATGAGGCTGTCGAGCAACATCTCCTTTCACCCCCGTTAAAGGGCGCTTAGCGCTGAATCACTTCTAGGATTAGGAAGATAGACATGCATTTTGAACCGTCAACTGAGCCGAAGCATATACATAAATACCTAGATTTGCTCGTATCTATTCCTGGGATATCGTATTGGCGTCGAAGAGATCGGAGCTTCTCGGACGACCTAAGAGATTATCCGTTGATTAGCTCCTATCTTGAAGAACGATATCCTATTGAATTGGGCATGATTTATCTTCTCACGCGGAAAGCTCAACGTGGCCGTTGGCCAAAACCAGAACACATTATTAGGGAGCCTAAGCTTTATCCACTTTGTGCATTTTCTGCCGCAATCAGCATGGTCTACGAACGCTCAAGCGAGATGGTAAAGCGACGTATCTCTGGTATGCTACGTGATGGCTTGCAAAATGAATTGGAGCCATTCGCGATGGAAATGGGGATGGCGGTCCACCTGATGCGTCAGGGGTTTGACGTCAACTTCAATGATTTGGAACTAGGTGGATTTGATTACTTAGTCCGACGCGATGGATTGGAATTAGAGGTTGAGTGCAAGAATGCAAGCGCTGATGTCGGGCGGCAGATCCACCGCCGTCGTCTTTATCAGCTTAGTGGGTACATTTACGAGCCGATGCAACGTGCTCTTCAGCGGGGCGATGGTCATCTAATCAGGATAGTGATCCCAAACAGGTTGGATGGAAATGCCCGAACCTTGGACCAGATTGCAGCACTGGTTGAAACATCCCTCACCTATCAGCGTGACACACAAGGTACGGTATGCGGTGTCCAGTACACCGCTTTTGACGCCACACAAATCAATTCGGTGCCCTCAGAACTTACACAAATAGCGTTGCGTAGTCTGGTTGCAGACAAGCTCAATGTACACAACCAGAATATTCTTATGATTGCAAAACCTAATGCAGGTGCAGTCATTGCTGTTGTTCAATCACAGCGTCCAGATAATGTGGCAAAAGGACTCTACCGACAGATTTCGCAAGGCGTAAAGCAGTTTACCAAGAATCGTCCCGCTGTTTTGTGCATCCGGCTCGCAGATCTTACTGCAGAGCAACTTCTTGACCTGGGTAGTCCTCGAGAACAACGAGGGGCACCTTCCCTGCTCGAACTGATTGCCACAAAGCTATTCGCCGAGCGTAGCCATGCTCACGTACTGAAACTTGCATATACCACGCCGACAAACGTGACAAGGCAAGGAGATGGAATCGTAGAGCGTCGTATCATTTCTGCTCAAGGACCAGCATATCACTTCACGAATGATGACCATCCATTGGCGGGAGACCTAAGGACTCAAATTTTCACGCGTTGATCCGCAAGCGTATCGTTGCGCTTGTGAAATAAAGATCCAACAACATATTTAATCGAGCAGATGACATGGCGGTTTTTCAGGCTCAATTTGCGCCGTGCTGCACGGCGCAAATTCACATCCCCAGCCAAAACAAATCTACGACCTCGACTTCTCGAGTTTTTCGATACTGATTTTTATACATAATGAATCGCAACGTCGCTGACTATTCGTTCTTTTAGGGGTCTGCATTCCCAGAATGTGAATGCGTATTGTTACGGCGGTTGTGCTGAAGCATGTCGGCGCGTTACTTTCGACATATCTTCGCTTTGCCAAAATGAAAAGACCCGCCAAGTCCATGACCTGGCGGGTCTTTTTCTATGATGGTAGCAGCGGAGGGATTTGAACCCCCGACCAAGGGATTATGATTCCCCTGCTCTACCACTGAGCTACGCTGCCATCGTGAGCGCCGTTGTTGGCGTTTCCGCCGCCGTTGGCTACCATCCTGTCCCGTCGTTGCCGCCGGGAGCCGCTATATAGGATAGGGCGACTTAGGCTGTCAACGCGGAATTTTCGGGGGGTGCGATTTTTTTCGGCCAACCGGCAGAAAGCGGCATAAGCCCCTGATTCAGGCTGCTGTTTCACCAGCCTCCACACCCTCGGCCACACCCCCGGCGGTACCGGAAATCCAGCCGCCGCCCAGCACGCGGTCGCCCTTGTAGACGACGCAGGCCTGGCCGGGGGCAATGCCGTGCTGGGCTTCCAACAACTCAACGCGCGCGGTGCCATCCGGGCCGGCGCGCCACAGGGCAGGGGCCGCCGGCTGGGCGGAGCGGAGCTTCACCGACACCTCGATGCCGGCACTGTCCGCCAGATCGGGGGCCAGATCGGGACCCAGCCAGTTCACGTCTCGCACCATCACCAGCGAGCGGGCGAGGTCGCGGCGCGGGCCGACGACGACGCGGCGGCGGGCAGGCTCCAGGCGGACGACGTAGAGCGCCTCCTCCTCCTGGCCGCGGATGCCGCCGATGCCCAGCCCCTTGCGCTGGCCCACCGTGTAATGGACGACGCCCTTGTGGCGGCCCAGGACGCGGCCGTCGACATGGACGATGTCGCCGGGCTCGACCGAGCCGGGACGCAGCTTCGCCACCACCTCGGCATAATTGCCGTTGGGGACGAAGCAGATGTCCTGGCTGTCGGGCTTCGCCGCCACCTCCAGCCCGTGCCGCTCGGCCAGCGCGCGGGTCTCCGGCTTGGTCAGGCCGCCCAGCGGGAAGCGCAGGAATTCCAGCTGCTCGCGCGTGGTGGTGAACAGGAAATAGCTCTGGTCCTTGGCGGGATCGACGGCGCGGTGCAACTCGGCGCCCTGCGGGCCGGCGATGCGGCGGACGTAATGGCCGGTGGCGAGCGCGTCGGCGCCCAGGTCGCGGGCGGTGCTCAGCAGGTCGCGGAACTTGACGCGCTGGTTGCAGCGCACGCACGGGATCGGCGTTTCGCCGCGCAGGTAGCTGTCGGCGAAATCATCCATCACGTCCTGGCTGAAGCGGCCCTCGTAATCCAGGACGTAATGCGGGATGCCGATGCGGTCGGCGACCTGACGGGCGTCGTAGATGTCCTGGCCGGCACAGCAGGCGCCCGGCTTCTGCAAGGCGAGGCCGTGGTCGTAAAGCTGCAGGGTGATGCCGACGACGTCATAGCCCTCCTCCCGCAGCACGGCTGCGGTGACGGAGGAATCCACCCCGCCGGACATTGCGACGACGACGCGGGTGTCCTGGGGGCGTTTGGAAAGACCGAGGGAGTTCATGGCGCCCTATATAAGTCGGGCAGGCGCCCGGAAAAGGCAGGAAAGAGGCCGCCGGGCGCCGCGTTTGTGCGAAGCCGTCCCGGCGGCCGGAACAGGGTTCCCCCGGACCGTCACTTCATCGCGTTGTTGCTGCCGCCCGGCAGGCGGACGACCAGACCGTCCAACTCTTCGGTCATGATGATCTGGCAGCCCAAGCGTGAGGTCTTGGTCAGGCCGAAGGCGAGGTCCAGCATGTCCTCTTCGTCCTCCTGCGCTTCCGGCAGGACGTCGAACCATTCCGGCTCGATCACGACATGGCAGGTGGAGCAGGCCAGCGAGCCCTCGCAGGCGCCTTCCAGGTCCAGGCTGTTCTTGTGCGCGATCTCCAGCACGGACAGGCCGAGCGGGGCATCCACCTCGCGGCGGGTGCCGTCGGTCTCGATGAAGGTCATCTTGGGCATGGGGTCCTCGTTCCTTTAAGGTTGCCTAGCGCGGTTATAAGAGCGTGGTTGTAAGGGAAGTGTGGTTCAGGTCCGCGGCGTCGTGCGGGCGGCACGGCGATCGCGGACCTCGGCGGCCAGCGCCTCCAGCCGTTCCAGCCGGGCCAGGATGCGGGCCGCACCATCGAAGGCCGACGGGCTGTCGGGGCCGGCGGCGGTCTGCGCCTTGCGGAAGGCGGGGGCGAGATATCTGATGCAGGCCTCGACCCGCTGGTTGAGGTCCAGCCCGATGCGGTCCAGTTCCAGCACGTCGTCGGCACGGGTCAGCCGCGTCGCGAGATCGTCGATCTCCTCGTCGCCGTCCTCATCGCCGGCGGCCGGCGCGCCGCCCAGCAGGGCCAGCAGCGCGTGGGCGCGGCGGATGGGATCGCGCAGCACCTCATAGGCCTCGCGCAAGGCCTCGACCTGGGCCTTGGCGTTGGCCTGCTGGCGCGGGCCGCGGGCGGCGAAACGCTCCGGGTCCATGACGCGGGTGAAGCCGGCATGCTGCTTCGACAGCTGTTCCAGATCAATGTCGAAGCGGCGCTCCAGCCCCAGGCGGGTGAAGGGGTCGAGCGGCCGCGGCGGCTGGGCCGCACCACAGGCGTGGCAGAACAGGGCGCGCGGCGCCACCGAGCGGCCGCAGGTGCCGCAGGGCTCCAGATCGCCGGCGATGGCGCCGGAGATGCCGCCGCTGTTGCCGGGCGGGCCGGATTTGGAACGGGTCATGCGCGCAGTCCGTCAAAACGCCGAACAGGTCGGCCGATGGGATGGTTTACCACGACATGTGGCCACCACGGCCATCCGCGGGGTCATACCGATAAGCCGCATCCGGTGCAATGTGCGAATGCGGGCTTTCCGGGCGGGAGACAGATGGTCGCGTGGGCATGGGGTCCGGGTCAGCCATCCACGGGCGCGCTTCGCCGCGCCATCGCGATCCAGGCCGTCAGGAAGCGGTCCACCGCCTCGTCGTCGCTGGTCCAGCCCAGGCTGATCCGGATGGCGCTGGCGGCGGACCGGTCATCCTCGCCCATCGCCGCCAGCACATGGGACGGCTTCACCTTGCCGCTGGAGCAGGCCGACCCGGCACTGACCGCCACGCCGGCAAGGTCCAGCGTCATCACCTGGGTCTCGCCGGGAAGGCCGGGCAGCATCAGGCAACTGGTGTTGGCGACCCGCGCCGCACCGGCCCCCATCACCCGGGCGCGCGGCATGGCGGTCAGCGCCTCGCGCTCCAGCCGATCGCGCAGGGTCGCGAGGTCGGCTGTTTCCGCCAACCCGTCCCGCGCCAGCCGGGCCGCTGCGCCGAAACCGACGATGCCCAGCAGGTTCTCCGTACCGGCCCGCTTGCGCCGCTCCTGCCCGCCACCGCGGATCAGCGCGTCGGGTTCCAGTCCCTCGGCCAGGATCAGGGCGCCGACACCGGTCGGGCCGCCCAGCTTGTGCGCCGACAGCGTCATCAGGTCGACGCCCAGGTCGGATGGCGACAGCGGCAGCCGCCCGGCAGCCTGCACCGCATCGCAATGGACCAGCGCGCCACGGGCGTGGGCGATGCGGGCGGCGTCCGTCACCGGCTGGATCACCCCGGTCTCGTTGTTGACCAGCATCAGCGAGACCAGAGCCGGAGCGTCCGAACCGGCAAGCCGGCGTTCCAGATCGTCCAGGTCGGCGACGCCGTCGCGGCTGACGCCGAAGCGTTCCGTATCGGGCTGGGCAGCCAGCACCGACTCATGCTCGATGGCGGAGGTCAGCAGGCGATGGCCGGGAAAGCCGCGGAGCGCGAAGTTGTTCGCCTCCGTTCCGCTGCCGGTGAACAGCACCTGGGCCGGCTTCACGCCCACCAGAGCCGCCACGGCGGCGCGCGCCTCCTCCACCGCCCGGCGGGCGCTGCGGCCGAAGGCGTGGACGGAGGACGGGTTGCCGACCAGGTCCATCGCCTGACCCATCGCCGCCTTCACCTCCGGCTTCAGCGGAGCGGTGGCGTTGTGGTCCAGATAGACGCCGGTGCGCCGGAACGAGGGGACGAACGGGGCGGTCACTTTTCAGGCATGCTCAACGTGGAAGGCCAATCTCACTCAGCTTCATCACTCGGCGGCGGCGACGGCGGTGTTGTCGGCGGCCGGGGCCGGGCGCAGCAGGTTCAGCCCGCTGGTGCCGATGATCCGCCGCTCCACCACATCGGCCACGGTGACCGAGCTGAGATACATATGGATCTGGTTGCCCAGCTCCTCCCACAAATCGTGGGTCAGGCAGCGCGAGCGGTTGGTGCGGCAGCCCTGCGGCGTGCCGTTGGCGCAGCGGGTGGTGCGGATCGGCTCGTCCACCGCCAGGATGATGTCGGACACGCGGGTGGCGTCGGCCGGATGGGCCAGCAGATAGCCGCCGCCGGGACCGCGTACGCTCTTGACCAGACCGCCCTTGCGCAGCTTGGCGAACAGCTGTTCCAGATAGGACAGCGAAATCTCCTGCCGCTCCGCGATGTCGGCCAGCGCGACCGGGCTGCCCTGGCTGGTGGCGGCCAGATCGACCATCGCCATCACGGCATAGCGTCCCTTGGTGCTGAGTCTCATCGCGATTCTCCTTGCGCTTCGTGCATCCCGACGTGGGAGGCCACCGTCTCTAGCGGTGTGGGTGTTGAACGGGGTAGAGCGGCGGGGCGGTCCGCCTCCAGCTCGCCGACACGGGACTGCAGCGCCGTCACCTGATCGAGCAGGCCGGTCAGCGCGCGGGCCACCGGGTCGGGAATGTCGCCGCAGGGAGTGCCGTAGGGCATGAATTTGCGGGTTTCGGCGCGGTCGCGTGCCACCACCGGCTTGGCCGGGATGCCGACCACTGCGGTGTCGGCCGGCACGTCGGCGACCACCACCGCATTGGCGCCGATGCGGGCGCCGCGGCCGATGGTGATGGCGCCCAGGATCTTGGCGCCGGCGCCGACGATGACGCCGTCTCCCAACGTCGGGTGGCGCTTGCCGGGGTTCAGAGAGGTGCCGCCCAGCGTCACCCCATGATAGAGCATGACGTCGTTGCCTATTTCCGCCGTCTCGCCGATCACGACACCCATGCCGTGGTCGATGAAGAAGCGACGGCCGATGGTGGCGCCGGGATGGATTTCGATGCCGGTCAGCGAGCGGGCGATCTGCGAGATCAGACGGGCCGTGATGTGCCAGCCGGCGTCGCGGGCGCGCCGGGCGATGCGGTGAAGCACGATCGCGTGCAAGCCCGGGTAGCAGAGCGCCACCTCCAGCCGGGACCGCGCGGCGGGGTCGCGCGCCATGATCCCATCGATCTCTTCGCGAAGATGCTTGAACACGCCATCACCCGCCGTGGTATAGTCCGCCGCTCTCATCGGCCGCCCGCGCCCGGCTTCGGCCTGTCGGACCCTTGCGGTTCAGGACCTTCCGGTCCGGATCCTTAAGGGTTCCGGCCGGCAGGGACCCGGACTTATCGATCGGTCCGGCTAGCGCTGGAGCCGATCGGGCGGGTCAGGCGGGTTGTCCCGGAGGACGTTACGACGCATATATGATGACCAAGCAAAACGGTCAAGAATTGTGTGCGGAAAACCCCACTCCAAGACGGGAAAATCCGTGACGGGCCAGATGGCCTGTGCGCCGGGGCGGTTTGCCGGATGAAAATCCGGCCGGTCGTCGCGGTGGTTCCAACAACCCTTTGTCCGCGTCAGGAACGTCGTTCCCATGCCTGAAGTGCTCTTCAACGGTCCCGCCGGTCGCCTGGAAGGCCGTTACACCCACGGCAAGCAGCCGAACGCCCCGGTCGCGCTGCTGTTGCACCCGCACCCGCAGCACAATGGGACGATGAACAACAAGGTGGTCTTCACCCTGTTCCAGTCCTTCACCAAGCGCGGCTATTCGGCGCTCCGCTTCAATTTCCGCGGCGTCGGGCGCAGCCAGGGCACCTATGACAAGGGGGAGGGCGAACTGGCCGACGCGGCTGCGGCGCTCGACTGGCTGCAGACCTACAATCCCAACGCGCCGCTCTGCTGGATCGGTGGCGTCTCGTTCGGCGCCTGGATCGGCATGCAACTGCTGATGCGCCGCCCCGAGATCGACGGCTTCGTGTCGGTCTCGCCGCCGGCCAACCTGTTCGACTTCTCGTTCCTGGCGCCGTGCCCGTCCTCGGGCCTGATCATCCATGGCGACAAGGACGAGGTGGTGCCCCAGGCGGCAGTGACCAAGCTGGTGACCAAGCTGTCGCACCAGAAGGACATCCGCATCGACCACCGTGTCGTCCCCGGCGCCAGCCACTTCTTCGTCAACCGCACCGACGATCTGGCAACCCAGGTGGACGATTATCTGGACAAGGCGCTGGGCAATCCCATCGCGGCGGTGGCGGAGTAAGACACCCCCTTAACCCTCTCCCACAGGGTGGGAGGGGGTTGAGGGGGCAATCTTCCAAAGTCCTTATTGCTCGCAGCCCAGAACCCACACGTCGTAAATCGGGTTCTCCATCGCCGACAGGGCCGGGCTGGAGGCGAACATCCAGCCGCTGAAGACCTGCTCCGCCTGCTCGCCGGGCTTGATCTCCGTCACTTCCAGGAAGGCAGCGGATTCCGGGGTCTCGATCGGCGGGTTCTCACGGCAGGCGCGCAACGTGATGCGCAGGCTGCTCACCGCCTTGGTCTCTCCCACCTTCATGGTGAAGGTGGACGTGCGGGCGGTCACCTTGTCCAGCCATCGCAACTTGGCCGTTGGCCGCTCGATCATCTGGCTGGGGACCGGGGCAGCCTGGACGGCGGCCACGCATACCAGCAGGGCAGCGGCACCCAGCAGACCAGCCACCGGTCGGCGAAAAGTCGAAAGTCTCGTCACGTCGGATCGCTTCCGTAATTGCGGACGGCGCCTGGCGGAGGACCCAGCCAGTCGGCGGGACCTCCGCCGGGGCGCTCCGCCTTCTATCCCGGAAGCGGGGTCAGCGTCCAGTGGTGGGGGACGCCGGGGTGTATTGTGCGAATGGTGTGTATCAGCGCGTGACGGTGCTGCGCGAGGCAGGAGCGCTGTAGGTGGCGCCGGACCCGCTCTGTGCGTTGCGGTCTTCGATCTTCTGGGTCGCCGCACCGGCGCCGGCGCCTGCGGCGGCTCCGACCACGGCGCCCACCGGTCCGCCGACCACGGCACCGGCCGCGGCACCGCCTAACCCGCCTGTGGCCGACTTCTCTTCCATGTTGGCGCCGCACGCGGCGGTGGCCAGCGCGAGACCGAGGATGGACAAATGGAGCAGATGCATCGCGTTCCTCCCTGCTTCGTGATCCGGCAGCAATTTCTACCTGGACCGGAGGAGGAACGCTCGAGCGTGGCCGTCAGTTCCGGCCACGTTCAGGGTTGGGTGCCAGGGTTGGGGGATTAGAGCTTGGGCGGCTGGGCGGGCGCTTGGCCAGGGGCTTGGCCCTGCTGGCCGTTGGCCTGATCGCCCGACTTGCTCATGCTTTGCAACGAGAAGATGACTTGGCCCAGCAACTGCTCCAGGCCCGGGGTGCTCTGGGTGAACTCGATCTTGCCGTTCGGCTTGATCGCGTCGGGATCGCCGCCCGGCTCCAGCGACAGGAACTTGCCGCCCAGCAGGCTTTCCGAGGCGATGACCGCCGCGGTGTCCTTCGGCAGCTTCACCGAATTGTCGACCGACAGATGGACCACCGCCTGATAGCTGGTCGGGTCGAGCGTCAGCGCGGTGACCGTGCCGACCTTCACGCCGCTGATCCGCACGTCGGCGCCGCTTTGCAGGCCGGTGATGCTGTTGAAGTTGGCGGTGACGTCATAGCCCTGCACCTTGCGCAGGTCCGCACTTTTGTAGGCGAAGGCAAGGAACACAGCGGCCACGGCGAGCACGACGCCGCCAAGCACGGTTTCGATCACATTCCGGCGCATAGAGCTATCCTGCTGCGAGTTCCCGAATCGAAACCCGGCCCGCATGGGGCCGGGCTTTCCATTCCGCTTTCCGTTCCGACTTGATGGTCAGTCCCGGCAGGGATCAGCTCGGAGTCCAGGGTTCGTAATCGCCGGTGGCCGGCACGCGCTGGCCGCCAGCCAGCACATGGCCGGGCGGACGATAGGCCTGGACCGAACCCGACATGTTGGGCAGATGTTCCTTCTGCCACGGCTTGTGGAAGGCGCTCGACCCCTCGGGCAGCGGCTCCTTGGTGGTGTGGTGCAGCCAGCCGTGCCATTCCGGCGGGATCTTGGAGGCGTCGGGCTCACCGGCATACAGGACCCAGCGGCGCTCGCGCGTGCCGGGCTGGGTGTCCTTGTTGCGGTAATAGACGTTGCCGAAGCGGTCGCTGCCGACCTTGGCGCCCCGGCGCCACGTGACGTAACGGATGTGTATGTTCGCCAGTTTGGTGAACAGGGAGATCGGCTCGCTCATCGTCGCTCACGAATTCCGGAGTCTGGCCCCGCGGGAACGGGGCTGGTCGAATGCGGGCCGCACTATGACACCGCAAGGGACGCGCGTCCACCGTTGGTGAGGCCCAAGCTGCGCCGAGAGGGTGGAAAGAAGCCCCTATTGCAGGCGGGTGGCGGCGATCTTGGCCGTATCGACCGGCATGGCGGTGCAGCCGCCCAGAGTCGGGCCGACCGGAAGCTCGCCGAAGGCAGCCAGCGCGCCCTCCGCCTTCAGCCGTCCGACGAATCCGGGTTCCGTTCCGCGGGCCACCCAGGCGAATCCAAGCCAGGTGGAGCGCACCGGTTCGCCTCCCGCCCGCACCATCGCCGCCATGGCGTCGGCATCGCTGGTGCCGGGGGAGAAGACCGCCAGCATCATGCCGTCGGTCCTATCCGGCAGGGCGGCACGTTGCAGCGACAGCCCCATCAACCCTGCCCAGACCAGCAGGATGCCGCCCAGCAGTGCCATGGCAAGGCCGTGGCCGATGGGCAATCCGGGAGAGGAGTGGGCGGGACCGTCGCTCATGGGAATTACCTTACGCCTTCGCCTCGGCCGCCGCCAGCGACGGGGCGGGCTTCTCGGCGATCGGCCAGTGGACGATGGTCGCGAACATGGCCAGCGCCACGCCCAGCCACCAGACGACGTCGTAGGACCCCGTCCGCTCATACAGCAGGCCGCCCAGCCAGACGCCCAGGAAGCCACCGACCTGATGGCTGAAGAAGGCGAAGCCGTAGAGCGTGCCCATGTAGCGGGTACCGAACATCAGCGCGACGAGGCCGGAGGTCGGCGGCACGGTGGACAGCCACAGCAGGCCCATCACCGCGGCATAGGCGATCACCGTCACCGGGGAGATCGGCAGCAGGATGAAGATCGCCGTCGCGATGCCGCGCGAGAAATAGTTGGCGCACAGCAGGTAGCGCTTGCTGACCTTGCCAGCCAGGACGCCCGACGCGTAGGAGCCGACGACGTTGAACAGGCCGATCAGCGCCAGCGCCCAGGCGGCCAGCGTCGGGCTGATGCCGGCGGCGGTCAGGTAGGGCGGCAGGTGGGTGGTGATGAAGGCCAGCTGGAAACCGCAGACGAAGAAGCCGGCGACCAGCAGCACATAGCTGCGGTGCTGGAAGGCTTGGCGCACCGCGGCGATGTAGCCGATATTGGCGCCGGTCACGGCCGGAGTGCCGCTCGCCGTCATGCCCTTCGGCCCAGGGAAGACGCTGGCCAGCAGCGGTACGGCGATCATCGAGGCGGCCAGCAGCAGCAGGGCGGTCTGCCAGCCGAAGCCGGCGATGAAGGCCTGCCCCATCGGTGCGAACAGGAACTGGCCCATCGACCCGGCGGCGGTGGCGATGCCGACCGACCAACTGCGCTGTTCCGGCGGCAGCAGCCGGGTGAAGCCGGCGATGATGATGCCGAAGGAGGCGCCGGACAGGCCAAGGCCGATCAGCACGCCGGCGGTCAGGTACAACTCGACGCTGGTGGTGGCATAGGGCATCAGCGCCAGACCCGCCGCATAGAGCAGCCCGCCGCCGGCCAGTACCGGGGCCGGGCCGTAGCGGTCGGTCAGCGCCCCGGCGAAGGGACCGCCGGCCCCCCACAGGATGTTCTGGATCGCCATCGCCAGCGCGAAGACGTCGCGGCCCCAGCCGCGGGTTTCCGAAAGCGGGCCGATGAACAGCCCCATGCTGGAGCGTGGTCCGAAGGCTAGCATCGAGATCAGGCAGCCGCAGATCACGACGAGTGCGGGCGTCCTCCAGGAGGGCGCCGGTGCAGGGGTGGCGGTGGTCAAGGCATCCTCCCGGATCCGGGCGTCGGTCCGCACCGGTGTTGTGGAACTGCTCGCAATGGAATTGCGTCTGCTCCGACGATAGGCGGGCATTAACAGTTCGGCAAATTCATAATCGGCAATCAGGTCATTCCGCAGCGGAATGCAGAAGAGGATGTTCTTCCGTCACGCGATCGGTCCGGCGGCCGGCTGCCATGTCGCGCCGAAGCGCTTCCTCCAACCGGTCGAACACCGGAGCGATGCGTCCAGTCGTCCGTGCCTGGATCAGCCAGATCGTCACCGACATGCGGAAGTTGGGAAGGTCGAGGGGCCGAACCGTCGCCGCTTCCGGAATCGGTGCGATCAGCCCCATCGGCGCCAGACCATACCCGACACCGCGGGACACCAGCGACACCAGAAGGCTTTGGTCGTAAGCCTCAACCGTCACGTTCGGCTGCAAGCCGAACGGAGCCAGCGCCTGATGGAGCGCCTCGCGATACCGGCAGCCGTTCGGTTGCAGCACCCAGCCGCGCTGGTTCATGGCGGCCAGATCGGTGGTGTCGTCGCCGGGTGCGGCGATGATGCTGACCGGTTCCGTCCCGATCCGGCGGGCCGGCAGGTCCTCGGGCGGTGCCTGCTCCTCACACAGCAGGATCACAGCACCATCCAGCGTGCCGGCACGCACCTGCTCGATCAGCGGGTTGCTCCAGTCCGCATGCAGACGCAAAGTCAGTCCGGGAAAGCCGGCCCGCAACTCGTCCAACGGCTGTCCGGTGGTCAGCGCGGTCAGCACATGCGCCGTGCCCAGCCGCAACAGACCGCGTGGTTCGGTCGAGCCGGCAAAGGCGTCGGCGAAATCACTGGTCGCCGCCAGGATGCGCCGGGCATGGGCCAGCGCCAGTTCGCCGTCGCGGGTCAGCGCCAGCGGCTTGGTCTGCCGGTCGAACAGCATGACACCCAGTTCCGCCTCCAGCCGCTGGATCAGCCGCGACACGGCGGACTGGGTCAGGCCCAGGCGGTTGCCGGCCTCCTGCACCGACTGCGCATCGGCCACGGCGATGAAGGTGCGGATCTCGTTGAGCTTCATGGAGGCGGCCGTATGGTCGGGTGGAGTGCGCCGGCAGGACGCGGCGATGCGTCTTCGCGTCTGGTGTCGCAGTGTCGGACCGCGTTAACCTCGGGTCAAGCCATCGATAGGGAGCCGTTCATGTCCGCCAGCCCGCCTGACCGTTCCAGCCGCGAATATCCCGACCGTCCCTGGGTCGGGGTTGGGGTCGTCGTCTGGCGCGGGGACAAGGTTCTGCTGATCCGGCGGGGCAAGGCGCCGCGGATAGGGCAGTGGAGCCTGCCGGGCGGGGCGCAGTCGGTTGGCGAGACCGTGTTCGAAACCGCGGTGCGCGAGGTGCGCGAGGAGACCGGACTGGAGGTTGTGCCGACCGGGATCGTCACTGTCGTCGACGCCATCACCCCCGATGCCGAGGGCCGCGTCCATTATCATTACACGCTGGTCGAGGTGGCGGCGGAGAGTGCGGAGGGTGATCCCCTCTGTGCCGACGACGCGCTGGAGGCCTGCTGGGCTACCGCCGAGGAGGCGGGGGAACTGACGGAGTGGGATGAGACACGGCGGGTCATCCTGCTGTCTGCGGCCCAGCGGCGGAGCCCCCAGACCCCCCAGATACCATAGACCCCATCGGCCGTACGATCACGCTGCGCTCGGCGAGGAAGTCGCCGACCCCGTCGGTGGTCAGTGGACGCGACAGCCAGTAGCCCTGCAGAACGTCGCAGCGATAGGCTTGCAGGTAGAGCCGCTGTTCCTGCGTCTCCACCCCTTCCGCCACCACGCCGAGATCCAGTGCGTGGGCCAGCGCCACCACCGCCTGGACGATGGCGGCGGCGTCGCGGTCCTCCACCATCGCCTGGACGAACTGCTTGTCGATCTTCAGCGCCTCCACCGGCACCCGGCGCAGGGTGGCCAGCGACGACCAGCCGGTGCCGAAATCGTCCAGCACCAGCCTGATGCCGGCGCCGCGCAGCTGCACCAGCGCCTCGCGCGCCTCGACGGTCTGGCTGAACATGCTGGTTTCGGTCAGCTCCAGCTTCAGGTTGGCGGCGGGCAGGCCGGTTTCCGCCAGGATCCCCAGCACCTTCAGCACCAGCGCCGGATCGTCGAGCTGCCGCGCCGACAGGTTCACCGACACCGGAATGTCGGGATAGCCGGCACGCAGCCAGCCGGCCGCGGCAACGCAGGCTGTCCGCAGGGTCCATTCGCCCAGCAGATGGATCGCCTCGCCCTGTTCGGCCATCGGCACGAACACGTCGGGGGGCAGCATGGTGCCGTCGGACAGACGCCAGCGCGACAGAGCCTCGAACCCGGTCAGGCGGTTGGTGACGACATCGGCCTGCGGCTGGAAGACCAGGGACAGCTCCTGCCGGTCGATGGCGTCGCGCACCCGCTCGGCGAATCCGGCGTCGGATCCCGCCTGCGCACCGGACCCGTTTGCGGGTCCGTTCGACGTCGCGTGCGTGTTCGCCACCGTCCGCTCCCTCTCGACAACCATTCCCTGGGGCAGCAACCGCCCATCGGGCCCATTGCCATAACAATCACAGGAAGGTTTTGTTAACCATGTCGCGAAAGAGCTTGGCGAATTTTATATGGTTACGAAAGAGTTAACGTTGCTGCGCCGGTGACAAGAAAAGGTCGAAGCAGAGGCGCCGCCGCTCCCCTATCGGGCATGAACGGTCACGCCCGTGCTGTCCCCCGTTTGAGGCGGCTGGGCAGCAGTTCCCCCGATTGATCGAGCACGGGATAGGCGGCGGCGACCAGATGGGCGTTGATGCGACGAAGGTCGCGCAGGATGTCCAGATGGAGGGCGCTGGTCTCGACGCTTTCCTTGCGTCCGGCGCGCAGGCGGGCGAAATGCGCTTCGGTGGCGCTGGTCTCCAGGTCGCGGATCACCTCCTTCTCATGAATCAGCGCGCGGGCGGAACGGACGTCGCGCGACACGAAGACGGCGGCGGCCAGCCGCTGGGTCTCGCTCAGCCGTTCCAGCATGCCGGCAATCTCGGCCGCTCCTTCGGTGGAGAAGCGCAGCTTGCGCCGGATCTTCTTCGAGGCCATCTCCATCAGGTTGCAGTCGACGATGTCGCCGACATGCTCCAGGTTGATGGTGAAGGTCAGGACGTCCGACATCCGGCTGGCGTCGCCTTCGTCCAGATCCTCGACATTGATCTGGGTGAGGTAGCGCTTGATCGCCTCGTGCAGCCGGTCCAGGACATCGTCCATCCGGCGGATCTCCTGCACCCGCTTGCGGTCGTCGCTCTGGATCACGTCCAGCGCGCCGCGCAACATGCTGTCCACTGTGTCTGCCATGCGTAGCGCTTCGCGCGCGGCGTTGGCGATGGCGAGGTGGGGGACGCGCAGGGCACTGCGGTCGAGATAGAGCGGCATCGCCGGGTCGGCGACCGCCACCCGTTCCGGAAACATCCGGGTCAACGCCCGCGCGAACCAGGGCAGCGGGCCGATGAAGAGGCCGGCCATCGCCAGATTGAAGGCGAGGTGGAAGTTGGCCGCCAGCCGCGTTGCGTCCGGCGATACCATCTGCAAGCCGGAGGTGATCGGTTCCAGCAGCGGCACGACGATCAGGCAGCCGACAAGGCGGTTGACGAGGTTGCCCACCGGCAGCCGCCGGGCCGCCGGGTTGCGGCCGTCGCCGCCCGGCCCTTCGATCACCGGATTGACGGCGCTGCCCAGATTGGCGCCAGCCACCATGGCGACCGCGGCCTCCGGTCCGATCACTCCGCCGCCGGCCAGCGAGGCGATCAGCAGGATGGCGGCGACGCTGGAATGGGCGGCCCAGGACAGCAGGGCCGCCAGCATCACCGCCACCACCGGGTCGGCGGTCAGCATCGCCAGCATCCGCCGCAGCATCGGCGCATTCTCCGCCGGGGCGATGGTCGCCAGCAGCAAATGCAGCGACAGCAGCATCAACCCCAGCCCGATGGCGACCCGGCCCAGGTCGCGGCTGCGCGTCCGCGCCCCGCGGCGGAAGGCGATGAAGCCGCCCAGCAGCAGGACCGGCGCCACATGGGCGACATCGAAGGCAAGAATTTGGACGATCAGGGTGGAGCCGACATTGGCCCCCAGCATCACCGCCAGCGCCGGCATCAGCGACACCAGCCCGGTGGCGGTGAAGCCGGTCGTCATCAGCCCGGTGGCGGTGCTGCTTTGCAGCAGCATGGTGATGCCCATGCCGGACAGGAAGGCGGTCCAGCGGTTGCGCAGTCCGGCCCCCAGGATGCGGCGCAGGTCGCCACCCAAGGCACGGGTCAGCCCGCTCTGCACCATATGCAGCCCCCACAGGAGCAGCACGACATTCCCGGCCAGTTCCAGCAGCACCCGCGTCGCCTGCATCGAACCCCCTCTGTCGGATCGGGGTTGCAATCGGGCGGCACCCCTAACTGAAGGGTAGGGCGTGCGGATTGTTACGACAATATGACAGTTGGGTGACAGCGGAGGTGGAATGGGGGCGACGGCGTCGCCCCGCGTCCATTAGACATTGAAGCGGAAGTGGAAGATGTCGCCGTCCTGGACGACATATTCCTTACCTTCCTGGCGCATCTTGCCGGCGTCCTTCGCCCCCTGCTCGCCACCCAGCGTGACGAAGCTGGTGTAGTCGATGGTCTCGGCGCGGATGAAGCCGCGTTCGAAGTCGGTGTGGATGACGCCGGCGGCCTCCGGGGCCTTGGCGTTGCGGCGCACGGTCCAGGCCCGCGTCTCCTTCGGGCCGACGGTGAAGAAGGTGATCAGGTCCAGCAGTTTGAAGCCGGCCCGGATCAGCTTGTTCAGGCCGGTTTCCTCCAGCCCCATCGATTCCAGGAACTCGGCCTTCTCGGTCGGGTCGGAGAGCTGGGCGACCTCGGACTCGATGGCGGCGGAGATGACGACGACCTCGGCGTTCTCGGCCTTGGCCTTTTCGGCGACCTTGGCGGAGAAGGCGTTGCCGGTGGCGGCCGACGCCTCTTCGACGTTGCAGACATAGAGCACCGGCTTGTCGGTCAGCAGCATGAACTGCTTGAACACCGGCTTCTCGTCGTCCGACAGCTCGACCACGCGGGCGGGTTTGCCGTCCTGGAGCACCTTCAGGGCGCGTTCCATCAGGTCGGCCTTGACCTTGCTGTCCTTGTCGCCACCCTTGGCCTTCTTCTGAAGGCTGGTCAGCTGGCGTTCCAGGCTTTCCATGTCGGCGAGCATCAGCTCGGTCTCGACCACCTCGGCGTCGCGCAGCGGATCGACGTTGCCCTCGACATGGGTGATGTCGTCGTCCTCGAAGCAGCGCAGCACATGGACGATGGCATCGACCTCGCGGATGTTGGCGAGGAACTGGTTGCCCAGCCCTTCACCTTTCGACGCGCCGCGGATCAGGCCGGCGATGTCCACGAACTCCAGCTGGGTCGGGACGATCTTCTGCGACTTGGCGATCTCCGCCAGCTTGTCCTGCCGCGGGTCGGGCACGCCGACGCGGCCGACGTTCGGCTCCTTGGTGCAGAAGGGGAAATTCGCCGCCTCGGCCGCCTGGGTGGCGGTCAGCGCGTTGAAAAGGGTCGACTTGCCGACGTTCGGCAGGCCGACGATGCCGCAATTGAAGCCCATGGGTGGGTGCTCGCCGTCGGAAATGCTGGAATTGAGCCGCTTTATCCTACGATGGGGGACAAAGCGCAAACGCGAAGTGGGGGAGGGCGGAAGCGGGCAGGGGCTATTTGCCCTGCGTCGCCACCGTCACCTTGTTCATGAACAGCTCCGGCTGGCCATCCACGATCAGAGGCAAATTGTCGGAGACGGCGTCGAGCAGCGGACCGATCCAGCCCTGGTCAGCCTTGGCGAAGTCGTGCAGGACATAGCCGCTGACCAGATCCTTGTTGCCGGGATGGCCGATGCCGAGGCGGATGCGCCAGTATTCCTTGCCGATATGCGCGTCGATGGAGCGCAGGCCGTTGTGGCCGCCGTGGCCGCCGCCCTTCTTCACCCGGATCTTGCCGGGGGGCAGGTCCAACTCGTCATGGATGACAACGACGTTCTCGGGCTTCAGCTTGAAGAACTGCAGGGCGGCCACCACCGACTGGCCGGAGAGGTTCATGAAAGTGGCGGGCTCCAGCGCCAGCACCTTGTCGCCGGCGACGGTGCCCTCGGCGGTCTGGCCCTGGAAACGCTTCTTCCATGGGGTGAAGCGGTGGCGCTGGGCGATGGTCTCTACCGCCATGAAGCCGATGTTGTGGCGGTTGCGGGCATATTCGTTGCCGGGGTTGCCCAGTCCGACCAGAAGCAGCATGTCCCTAACCCCTCCGGCAAGCGCACTCCACAAAACGAAGCGGGGGGCCGAAGCCCCCCACCGTAACCATCTTCAAAGGTCGAACGCTCCCGATCAGGCAGCGGCGCCCTCTTCCGACTTCAGGCCCGACGGGGCAACGATGGTCGCGATGGTGAAATCGCGGTCGGTGATCGTCGAGGTCACACCCTCCGGCAGCTTGACAGCGGAGATGTGGATCGAGTCGCCAACATCGAAGCCTTCGCACGAGATGGTGATGTGCTCGGGGATGTTGTCGGCCGGGCAGCTCAGCTCCAGCTCGTGACGGACGATGTTCAGCACACCGCCGCGCTTCAGGCCGGCCGACTTGTCCTGGTCGGCGAACTCGACCGGAACCTGCACGTTGATGCGGGTGTCGGAGGACACGCGCAGGAAGTCGACATGCAGCGGGACATCGGTCACCGGGTGGAACTGCACGTCGCGCGGCAGGACGCGATGGGCGGTGCCGTCGACGGTGACGTCGAACAGGTGCGTGAAGAAGCCCGGCTGATGCAGGACGCGGGTGAACTCGAACTTCTCGAGCGAAATGGTGACAGGAGCCTGCTTACCACCGTAGATGACGGCCGGAATACGGCCGTCACGGCGGGTCTGGCGGGCGGTCCCCTTGCCGGCCCGTTCGCGCGTCTCAGCGCCGAGCGGAATGATCTTGGTCATGACGATGCTCCAAAACGAAAAGGGCGCCGGCCTCCAGGGGTGCCGACGCGTGCGCGGCGTGCTTACGGCAATCCGGCGGGCGCGTCAAGGTCCGCGGCGGGAATTTCGCCGGGGCCGGGTTGCCATGATCATGGCTGCGTTATTGGCGGAAGTGTCTGGCATAGACATCTTTGCGGACGCAAACGATATTCTGGAACGCGAAGATCTCGCAGAAAATCGGATTGTAATCCGTGATTGTGATTACGTTTTTGGGAAGCAGGCGCATGAATCGATAGTCGGGGAGAAAATCCCAGAAGTCTTTGAAAAAAGTCCGCGAGATAACATGGGTTTCATTGAATTCAAACTGAATGGCGTCGACGCGGCCGTCAGCGATGGTCTTGGCTGCCCCATGAAGCACGGACAGCTCATGTCCTTCAGTATCGATCTTCAAGAAATCGATATGATCCACTCCCAAATTGGGCAGCAGATCATCAAGCCGACGGATTGGAACCTCTATGGTTTTCGATGTGCCCTTGTGGATCTGATGGATGACATCTTTGTAAACGGTGGCATGTGCGGTGCCATCCCGATCCGCATAATCGTAGAAGCGTGTCGTCCCGTTTTCGTCACCTAGCGCTGTTTGGATCAGAGTGGCGCCAGTTCCAGCCAGAGTGGACTTCAAGCGCTCAAAAGAACTTGGATGCGGCTCGAAGGCAAAGAGACGAGCCGAAGGACTGATGGCGCGCACGCCGGATGAGTAGTCCCCATTGCATGCTCCCACATCAAAAACGATGGGATTTGGTCGGATGGGTAAATAGCGTTCCAAAAAGTATTTCTCGCCAGTCTCCTCCATGCTTCCCGAGTTCAGGATGCCGACCTGATTCAGGGCTGCGTAAAATCCATTGATCTCAGACATGTAGAAGGACAGCCTTTCCTGAGGAAAATTGCGCGTGCCTGAAGGATAACGGAGCTAATATCACAGCGCGCGCGTGGATGGTAGGGGAGGTGCGATTACACAACATCAAAGGAAGAAAATCGTAGTAAACTATCGCTCTGCTGAAAGCTGGGGCGACCTCAAGCCGTGGCGGAGGCAGGCGTTTCCAGCGCCGATGTGGCTTCATGTCACGGTGGTTTACGGCGGCGAAATTCACGGTTACAGACGATCCTCAACGGCCTGACCGGAAACTGCAGCAGAGGTCGGCGGCGGACGAAATGCTGCACCCCAGGCGGGCGGCCCCGTTGCATGCCTTACAGCCCGGTCGGCGTGGGGCGGGTGTCGGCGGTCCTGGTTGAGCCCTGATCAATCAGCGGCTGGAGCGCCGGAGCAAGGCTTTTCAGCAGCTGGGCGGGCAGGGCGCTGGTGAAGCGGTAATCGTCGGCCTCCGGCCCATGGACGAAGGCGGTCATGGTGCCGAAGAAGCGGTCGCCGATGTAGAAGACGAAGGTGGCGGTGCGGTTGACCGCCTTCGATTCGATCAGCACGCCGCCCGGACCCCAGCGGTCGAGCCGGTGGTCGCCGGTGCCTGTCTTGCCGCCCATTGGGATCGGGGCGCCGGACGGATCCTTGAAGGAGCCCCAGACCCGCTTGGCGGTGCCGTTCTGCGCCACGTCCATCAGGGCGCGGCGCAGGGTGGCGCAGACCTCCGGCCGCAGCACGCGCTCGCCCTTCATCGGTCCCAGCCCGAGCTTCGCCTCGTAGGGCGTGCCGGCGGCGAAATGAAGCGAGCGGATCTTCACCGTCGGCTGGCGCACCCCGTCGTTCAGGATCAGCCCCATCAGCTCCGCCAGCGCCGCCGGACGGTCGGCCGAGCTGCCGATGGCGGTCGCCAGCGACGGCACCAGCGTTTCGAACGGATAGCCGACGCTGCGCCACTGGGCGGTGATGCGCTGGAACGCTTCCTCCTCCAGCCCGATGCGGATGCGGGTGTTCTGGGCGGCCATGCCCTTCTTGAACAGCCAGCGGTAGCTTTCCTGGCGTTCGTCGGCGCTGGCCGCCAGCACCTCGGCCCGCTTGGCCTCGGGATGCTGCTGGAGATAGGCGACCAGCCACAGCTCCAGCGGATGGACGCGGGCGAGATAGCCGAGATCGTTCAGCGGGAAGCGGTCCGGCCCATATTTGGCATAGAGCGCCGACATCTCGTTGTCGGACAGCACCATCCCCGGCAGCCGGCCGCGCAGGAAGGCGGAGAACTCCGCCAGCCCGGCCTTGGGCCGCACGGTACGGAAGATCACCGCCAGCCGGTGCGGCACCGGGCGCGAGCGGGTCGCCAGCCGGGCCAGGGCCTCGTCCGGGGTGCGCTTGCGGTAATCGTTGTAGAAGCGGTTAAGAAAGTCCGAGCCCTCGCGGTCGGCGAAGCGGGCGAGATAGGCCTGCCGGGCGGGGTGGTCGGGGGTGCGCAGGATGTCGGCGCCGTCGTCCGCCCCCTCGTCCATATAGAATTGGACGACATCGCGCATCAGCCGGATGAAGGGCAGGTTGACGCTGTTCCGCAACGCCTCCTGCACGGTCAGGATGCGGCCGTTGTCGTCCTTGTTGAAGTTGACGAAGCTGTGTTGGCCGCCGCCGGTGAAGAACACTTCGCCGGGGCTGGCGGAATAACGCCGCTCCATCGCCGCGTCCAGCATGGCCGGCAGCCGGCGGTCGGGCGCCGAGGCCAGCCATGCCGTCGCCCAGCGCGTCAGGTTGTCCGACGCCTCGTCCTCGACATCGGCCAGCAGGTCCTTCGGCAGGTGGGCGTAGCGGCTGTGCAGCTCGGCGACGATCTCCAGATAGGTTGCCAGCGTGCGCAGTTTGGCGGTGGAGCCGAGGTCCAGCTTCGCCCCGTCGTTGATGTCCAGCGGCTGATCGAGGTTGTCGGCCTGGACGCGCAGGTAATTGGCCTCGGGGCCGCGCTCGTAGAGCGTGATCGAATAGACCAGCTTGGACAGGTCGTTGTTACGGGCGTCGAGCAGCCGTTCGCCGGTCAATCCGAGCGAGCGGGCATAGTTGGGGTCGTTCAGCCTGCCCAGCACCTCCACCACGCGGGCCTGCGTCTCCGCATCCAGGGTGGATTGCGCGGTCAGGTCGAGCCGGTCGAGGGCGTAGAGGTTCGACACGCCGAGCATGCCGAGCAGCCGGGCGCGGATGGCGTTGGTCGCCTTCTGCTCGACATAGGAGGTGGCGGGGCTGGTCGGCGCCTCTTCGCGGAAGACCAGCGGGGTGGCGAGTGCTGCGTCGCGGAGCGCCGGGTCGATCACCCCGGCCTGGGCCAGGGCGCGCAGATGGGCGTCGGCCAGCCGGTCGAGGGATGCGCGGTCCTGGATCAGGTAATGGGATGGCCGCCGCTGGGCCAGCAGCAGGGCCAGCACCTGCTTATAGGCCAGCGCCTTCAGCTTCAGGGTGCGGGCGTCCGTCATGCCGTCGGGTGCCGGTTCGGCGAGCACGTGCTTGGCGATCGACAGGTCGGTGCCGAACCAGGCCCACAGCCCGTCGCCCAGCCCGTTCACCTCGCCGAAGCCCGGCCGCGCGGTCAGCGGAGTGGAGTTCAGGTAATCGACCAGGATGCGGCGGCGGGCCTCGGTCGTGTCCTCGCCGTCGCTGTAGGCGCGGACGCTGGCGGACGCCATCTGGCGCAGCTTCTCCACGCCGCCGGTGGTTTGGCCGTCGGGCGAATGGCGGTATTTCTCGATCTGGGTGGCGAGCGTCGAGCCGCCGGGGGAACGCTGTCCCGGCCGGATCATCTGCAAGGGCAGCATGGCGACGGCGGCGCCGAAACGGTCCCATTCCACCGCCGGGTTGCGGCGCGGCTGGTCGGCGTCCAGCAGCTCGCGGTTCTCGATGAACAGCAGCGTATCGGCGACCAGCTTCGGCACATCGTCGAAGCCGTCGAACACCCGCTCCGGATAGTGCGCTGCATACATGACGGTGCCGTTGCGGTCGAGCAGGGTCAGCCCGGCCTGCGTCTTCTCGCGATAGATCGGAAAACCGCCGCCGGCCATGAAGCGGTCGAGCATGGGCGACAGCACCGCCTGCTGCTCGATGGCGTAAACGTCATGGGTCAGCGCGTCGAGCTGGCCGGGAAGGGCGGTGTAGCCGAGCCGTTCGTTGTATGGCCCATGCTTGGGATAGCGGGCCTGCGGGTTGGGGCCTTCGCGCAAGCTGACGGTCATCGACTGGGCGACGCCGGAGAGCAGCCGGGCCTGGAGACGCGAGGTCCGCATCTCCTGCCAGCCGGCATAGCCGGCGGCGGCGAGCGTGATGGACAGCGTCGCCGCGATCGCGACCCGCCCGGTCCAACGCCCGACCTGCATCCACCGCTTGGCCATCTCGGATGCGCACCCCCTGCCGCCCGACCCACACGGCCGGTGTCGGTCGGAACGATAGGCGGTTTTGGTTAATGTAATATTAAGTTGCGCTATAGCTCTTTATGCCATCATTTCAGCATTCTAACTTCAAACAGGTCTGAACGATTGTAAACCGATATCGTGTAATAAGAGTCTTTGCTTTGGCCATCTTCTGAGGGATCATGTTCCTTTATGCGGCAGTATTCGCTGTTAGAAGCATTTGATTTTTCAGAGTATCTGGCCACGATGCTCGATGATGTCGAAAACATAATGCAGATTCTCTTGCTTTTCCCATGATCGACAGAATTTATTTGTGCTTTGAAGCTGATTTCAGCGGGGAGGCTTCCTCCCGCGCCAATTATGCGAAGAATGCTTCCGGTAACTATCGTGGCGCCTGGAATGAATATCATTACAATCAAGATGTAAGAAAGGGCGAGTATAGCTTTTATTTTGTAGCTTTTTCCGCTGGTGCATTGGGTGATATGAGCGGCGGCCATTAGAAATATTGTCAGTGCTGATGGGTAGGGAAAATCAACATTTCCTATCGAATTATTCACCATTAATCTAAAATTATAGAAGAAAATAATACTCCATATGTAAGATATTGCATTCACAGAAATTATATTTGCAAAATACAATATGCTTTTTCTGATATCTTGAAGGACTAATTTTGACGCTATTTTGAATACGGTCATTGATGAAAATATGGAACAAACTAGAATTACCAAAGAATTAATAAGAACTACAACTGATAGATTAAGATTGGTTTCAGAGAAGCTCAGGGCAATCAGAAATGCCCAAGATATATAAAGAGGAAAATAGCATATGCAGTATGCTTCTAATCTCCTTCTTCCGGAGGAGGCATGAGACAATAAGCATGGAAAGACTCTTAATAAATTTTGGCATCTCGTAATATTATAGAATGAAGGCAAAAAAATTAAACACAATAAAGAATAAACAAAGATAGCCAGAGTCGCCATAAAAACAGTTATGGTCAGTCCGAATGAGGGGTCAATGGGAGGAAGCGGCGTGTTTGTTTGCAGGCAAAATATAATAATTAGAACCGTTCCAAGGAAGGTCGAAATTAGAGCTGTTGCTTTCCCTATTTCGAATATGGTTGAAGAAAAACGTTTCAAATATTCTTGGTGTTTTTCCAAAATCTTCCCGCCTTATTAGATGAGCTGCTTAGAAATTTTTGCGACAGCTAAATTTAAAATTTAGGGCTGCAAATATATGATGCATCCCGGCAATTTGATTGAGTGATTTTTCATGGCGCCCCCTTGCGAGCCTGGAAGGCGGCTTTATCGATCTTGCGGCCTTCCAGGTGGCGGGTTTGCATCAAATTAAAGTGTGTCTTCCCCTTTTTTTACCCCTCCAGCAATGCCTTCGCCCGCGCCGCCAGCTCCGCCAGCGGCACTTCGACCTGCTCGCCCTTGACCAGATGCTTCAGGGTCGCGGTGCCGCGGGCCTTCTCGTCGGAGCCCATCAGCAGGACGACGGGGATGCCGGCGCGGTCGGCATATTTCATCTGCTTGGCGATCTTGCCGCCGTCCAGCTGGATTTCTGTGTTGATGCCGGCGGCGCGCAGCTCGCTGGCCATGCGGAAATAGTCGGTGGACAGGGCCGGGTCCATCTGCGTCACCAGCACCTGGGCAGTCGGGGCGGCGTCCTTGATCAGGCCGGCCTCCATCAGCTGGTAGAACAGGCGGGTGGCGCCGATGGAGATGCCGACGCCCGGCAGCTTCGACTTGGTGTAGTGGCTGGCGAGATTCTCGTAGCGCCCGCCGGAGCAGACCGAGCCGATGCCGGGATGGTCGTTCAGGAAGGTCTCGTAGACGGTGCCGGTGTAGTAATCGAGGCCGCGCGCGATGGCGAGGTTGATGCGGACCGTCCCTTCCGGCACCTGGAAGGCCTTCAGCCCCTCGATGACCGTGGTCAGTTCGCCGACGCCCTCGCGGAAGAGGGCGGTCTCGATGTCGAGCGCGCCCAGCGCCGCCAGCGTCTCGGCGTTCGTACCCTTCATGTCGATCAGCGACAGGATGGTGTCGGCGGCCTGCTCGGTCACGCCGAGGCCCAGCAGGCTGGCGCGCACCTTGTCCTGGCCGATCTTGTCCAGTTTGTCGATCTCGCGCAGCACCAGCACGCGGGTGTCGGCGTCGGCGACGCCCAGACCGTCGAGCAGGCCCAGCAGGATCTTGCGGTTGTTCACGTTGATGGTGAAGCCGCCGAAGTTCAGCTCGGTGAAGACATGGTGGATGACCGCCGGGATCTCGGCGTCGTAATGGGCGGACAGGCTGTCCTTGCCGATCACGTCGATGTCGCACTGGTAGAATTCGCGGAAGCGCCCGCGCTGCGCCCGCTCGCCGCGGTAGACCCGCTGGATCTGGTAGCGGCGGAAGGGAAAGGCGAGGTCGCGCTCATGCTCCGCCACATAGCGGGCGAGCGGCACGGTCAGGTCGAAGCGCAGGGCCAGCTCCGGCTTGTTGCCCTGCTGGATGGCGCCGGTGGACTGGACGAAATAGACCTGCTTCTCCGTCTCGCCGCCCGATTTGGTCAGCAGCGTGTCGACCGTCTCGAACACCGGGGTTTCGACGGGGACGAAGCCGAACCGCTCGTAGCCGCGGCGGATGGTGTCCAGCATGCGCTGGAAGGCCACCTGCTGGCGCGGCAGCAGCTCCATCGTTCCGGGCGGGGTGCGGGGCGTGATCAGGCTCATCGGAGAGGGTCCGCGCTTGGATAGGAAAAGCGTGGGTTTTCTAGCCCCTTTCGCCCGCCCCGTCACCAGGGCCGGAAAAGCCGGAGATAAATTTTTCGCGCCATGCCGAAAATTTTTTGGAAGGGCGTGGAATGAACCGCAGTGGGGCCGCGTTCATCTAAGCACGATCCCGCAACGAGGATCGCTCACCGAAATGGAGAAATCAAATGTCCGGCACCGTCTTTGGGTCGCGTATCCGCTCGTCCGTTTCGACCTTTGCGTTCGTCGCCTTGATGGCGACGGCTCCCGTGCTGAGCGCGGGCGCCGCAACGGTCGCGCCGGCCGCTCCGGCCACGTCGGCCCCCGCCGTGACGACCGACTCCACCACGACGGCCCCGAAACTCGATCAGAAGCTCGACCAGAAGGCCGTCACCAAGAGCGAGGCCACCAAAACCGAAGCCCCGAAGGCTGATGCCACCAAGGCCGACGCCGGCAAGACCAAGCATGAGCAGGTCGCGGCCACCCCGAAGGCCGAGGTGACCAAGACCCAGACCGATGCCGTCGCCAAGGAACTGGGCGCCAAGCCGACCGATCAGCTTTCGGTCCAGCTCGGCAAGTACCACGAGCAGATGCTGGCCGCCCATGCGCTGAAGGACAGCGCCGCCCGCGACAAGGCGGTGGCCGAGGCCCGGCAGCAGCTCGCCAGCATCGGCGGCAAGCCGGTGACCGCGGAGCAGGCCGCGAAGATCGACGGCATCCTCGGCCTGAAGACCTCGACCACCATCCAGTAAGGTTGCAGGCCGCTGCACCTTCCCGCCCGCCAACGCCGGCCGGCGGACGGGGAGGTGCAGCGGCGCGAGGATGCGGCGTCCCGGTGCTGTTGAGATGCGGCGGCGATGGCGATAGAACGTCGTCCAAGCTCACCGACCCCTCGACAGCAGCGCCGGGACCCGATCCATGCCCAACGAACGCCTTGTCATCCGCCGTCCCGACGACTGGCATGTCCATCTGCGCGACGGCGCCATGCTGAAGGCGGTTCTGCCCTTCACCGCCCGCCAGTTCGGCCGCGCCATCGTGATGCCGAACCTGAAGCCGCCGGTGGCGACGGCCGCCGATGCCGTGGCCTATCGCGGGCGCATCCTGGATGCCCTGCCGGACGGCGTCGCCTTCACCCCGCTGATGACCGCCTATCTGACCGACGGCACCGACGCCGCCGATCTGGCCCAGGGCTTCAAGGACGGCGTGTTCGCCGCCGCCAAGCTCTATCCCGCCAACGCCACCACCAACAGCGCCCATGGCGTCACCGACATCGCCCGCATCGCTCCGGTGCTGGAGCGCATGGCGGAAATCGGCATGCCGCTGCTGATCCATGGCGAGGTCACCGACCAGTCGGTCGACATCTTCGACCGCGAGGCGGTGTTCATCGACAGCATCCTGGCTCCGCTGCTGGAGCGCCACCCGACCCTGCGCGTCGTTCTGGAGCATGTGACGACGGCCGACGCCGTGCAGTTCGTGCGGGCCCATGCCGCCAGCGGCCGGATCGGCGCCACCATCACCGCGCATCATCTGCTGATCAACCGCAGCCACATCTTCCAGGGCGGCATCCGCCCGCATCTCTACTGCCTGCCGATCGCCAAGCGCGAGACCCACCGGGTCGCCCTGGTCGAGGCGGCGATCTCCGGCGAGGGGCCGTTCTTCCTGGGCACCGACACCGCCCCGCACACGGTGACGGCGAAGGAAGCGGCTTGCGGCTGCGCCGGCTGCTTCACCGCCGCCAATGCGCTGGAACTCTATGCCGAGGCCTTCGACGAGGCCGGCGCGCTCGACAGGCTGGAGGCCTTCGCCAGCCTGAACGGCCCGCGTTTCTACAACCTGCCGGTCAGTGAGGAGCGCGTGGCGCTGGAACGCCGCCCGTCGGTCGCCCCCGACCTGATCCTGGTCAGCGAGGGCGATGCCGTGCTGCCCTTCCGCAGCGGCGAGACCCTGCGCTGGAGCTTCGCCGGGGTGGTGTGAGGCGAACAGGGCCGCGCTCCGTCCGGGCGCGGCCTCCCTACTCAGAAAAGTGTTCCCTGCACCGGAACCACCCGCGGCTTGCGCGGTGCGGCCTTCTTCTCCGCCTTGGTGTCGGTCGTCGGCTCGTTCGTTGAGTCTACCTTTGTGCCACCATCGACCGTTGCGGCAACTTTGGCGTCACCGGCGAAGACGATGTTGACCGCCAGACCCGGCGTCGCCTGATCGGCGCGGGTCACCGGCCGGCCGTCGCGGTCCTCGACCAGGGCGAAGCCGCGGGCCAGCACGCCCTTGTAGCTGTAGCTTTCCAGCAATTGTCCGAGCGACGCCAGCTTGGCCGCCTTGTCGGCAACGCCCTTGGCATAGCTGCGGTCCAGGCGCGGCGTCAGGTCGGCGATGCGGCGTTCGCCGTCGGCCAGCTTCACCCGCGCCGGGGTCAGCGACAGCCGGCCGGCGACCCGGTCGAAGCGCCCGCCCGCGGTGGTCACCGCGTGGCGCAGGGCCGAGTCGAGCGCGCGGCTCTCCGATGCCAGTTTCTGCTCCGCCTGGGCCAGCTTCTCGCGCGGGTGGCGCAGCTTGGCGGCCAGTTCGCCGATGCGGGTGCGCCGCCGTTCCAGCAGGGCCGAGGCTGCGAGGTTCAGCCGCTCCGCCCGGTCGTCCAGCCGCTGGGCATGACCCTCCAGCAGGGCGCGGGGATCGCCCAGGCCGCGGGCCAGCCCCTCCACCCGGTTGCGGCGGTCCTCCACCGCGCGCGAGGCGCTGGCGAGCAGGCGGCGCTCGTCGTCGAGGATCTGCGCCAGCAGCTCGCCGCGTACTGGCACCGCCATCTCGGCGGCGGCTGTCGGGGTGGGAGCCCGCAGGTCGGATGCGAAATCGATGAGCGTGGTGTCGGTCTCGTGCCCGACGGCGGAGATCAGCGGGATGGCGCTGCTTGCTGCTGCACGGACGACGTTCTCCTCGTTGAAGGCCATCAGGTCTTCCAGCGAGCCGCCGCCGCGCGCCACGATGATGAGGTCCGGCCGGGGGATGCGCCCACCGGGCTGGATGCGGTTGAAGCCCTCGATGGCCGCCGTCACCTCGGCCGCCGCGCGTTCGCCCTGGACGGCGACCGGCCACAGCAGGACATGGCGGGGGAAACGGTCGTTCAGCCGGTGCAGGATGTCGCGGATCACCGCGCCGGTGGGGGAGGTGACGACGCCGATCACGTCGGGCAGGAAGGGGATGCGCTTCTTGCGGGCGGGGTCGAACAGCCCCTCCGCCGCCAGCCGGCGCTTGCGCTCCTCCAGCATCTTCAGCAGGGCACCTTCGCCGGCCAGCTCCATCGACTCGACGATCAGCTGGTACTGCGAGCGGCCGGGGTAGGTGGTCATGCGCCCGGTGACGATGACCTCCAGCCCCTCCTCCGGCCGGACCGCCAGCTTCGCCATGGTGCCGCGCCAGCACACCGCCTCGATCACCGCGCTGTCGTCCTTCAGGCGCATGTAGCAGTGGCCGGAGCTGTGCTTCTTCGGCTGGCTGATCTCGCCGCGGACGCGGACGAAGCCGAATTCCTCCTCGATGCTGCGCTTCAGCCGGCGGGCAAGATCGCCGACGGTGAATTCCGGAAGGTTGGAGCCGGGGCGCGGTTCCGGGGCGATGAGGGGGGCGTTTTCGGACGTCATGGCGCTCTTGAGTTGGGGCGCCGCCATGATACAAGGCGCGCAGAATGCAACAAGGCGGAAGGAGCGCCACCCCATGAAAGTCCTCGTCGTCGGATCGGGCGGTCGTGAGCACGCGCTCTGCTGGGCCATTTCCAATTCGCCGCTGTGCGACAAGCTCTATTGCGCGCCCGGCAATGCCGGCATCGCCGACGTCGCCGCGCTGGTCCCCATCGGGTCGGAGGATGTCGACGCGCTGGTGCGCTTCGTCCAGGACAACGCCATCGATTTCGTCGTCGTCGGTCCGGAAGGCCCGCTGGTGCTGGGTCTGGTCGACAGGCTGACGGCGCTGGGCGTCAAGGCCTTCGGGCCGAGTGCGGCGGCGGCGGAGCTGGAGGGCTCCAAGGGCTTCATGAAGGACATCCTGGCGAAATACGGGGTGCCCACCGCCTTCTACGAGCGCTTCAAGGATCCGGAAGCCGCCAAGGCCTATGTCCGCAAGCATGGCGCGCCCATCGTGGTGAAGGCCGACGGTCTGGCCGCCGGCAAGGGTGTCACCGTCGCCCGCAGTGAGCAGGAGGCGTTTGACGCCATCGACGATGCGCTGGTCGGCGGCCGCTTCGGCGCCGCCGGTGCCGAGGTGGTGGTCGAGGAGTTCCTGGACGGCGAGGAGGTCAGCTTCTTCGCGCTGTGCGACGGCGAGAACGCGCTGCCGCTGGCCTCGGCCCAGGACCACAAGGCGGTCGGCGACGGCGACACCGGCCCCAACACCGGCGGCATGGGCGCCTATTCCCCCGCGCCGGTGCTGACCCCCGACCTGCAGGACCGCGTGATGCGCGAGATCATCCTGCCGACGGTCAAGGGCATGGCAGCGGAAGGCAAGCCCTTCAAGGGCGTGCTGTTCGCCGGCCTGATGATCATGCGGACGCCGGACGGCCCGGTGCCGAAGACGCTGGAGTTCAATGTCCGCTTCGGCGACCCGGAATGCCAGACGCTGATGATGCGGCTGAAGTCCGACGCGCTGGCGGCGCTGGTGGCGGCGGCCGACGGGGTGCTGGACAGCATCGACCTGCGCTGGCACGAGCAGACCGCGCTCTGCGTGGTGATGGCGGCCAGCGGCTATCCGGGCGATTACGCCAAGAATACGGAGATCCGCGGGCTGGACAAGGCCGGCGCGGTGGATGGCGTGACCGTCTTCCACGCTGGCACCAAGCGGGCCGAGGACGGCCGGGTGCTGTCGGTCGGCGGCCGGGTGCTGGGCGTCACGGCGCTGGCGCCCACGGTCGCGGCGGCGCAGACGGCGGCCTACAAGGCGGTGGATGCGCTGGACTGGCCGGACGGCTTCTGCCGCCGCGACATCGGCTGGCGGGCGGTGGGGCGCTGACGCGCCCCATGCCTGTTCCGGTCGCTTAGTATCCGCCGGTCGGCAGGCCAAGAAGGCGGTCCACCCGCGCCACCACCGATGCGGTCAGCGGCTTGTTCGCCACGGTGGCGAGATCGGCCCGGGCCGCGTTGATGACATAGGCGCGGGTGACCGGATCGCTGATCGTCAAAGCTTGCCGCATCGCGGCGTCGTAGGTCGCGATCCTGCCAACCATGGACGTCGGAGCGGCATTCGCCCGTGCAGTTGCCGATGCGTGGGCCGCATTCAGATTGCCAAGTTCATTGGCCACCGCGTTGGTCTTCGTCGCGGAGATGTTGGACGGATGTGCAATGGCCGCCGCGTGGATCTGGGCGGCGCGTGTCTTGGTATCCTGGGTCGCATCGTCAGCCCGGCTGGCTCCGACGGAGTCGCCGGTCTGTGCATGGCTGGAACTTTGGGAGTGACCGGCACTGTTGCCGTGGCTGCCGCTATTGCCGCCGGCGTTTCCGCCCCCATGCCCTCCACCATTTCCGCCGCCGTTTCCGCCGCTGCCGCGGGCGAAGGCGGCCGACGATCCGAACCCGGCGAAAGGATCGACGGATGCAGCGGTGAAGACGAGGCTCAAAGCCAAAATCAGGGATGCGGAGCGGTGTTTCATGATTGGTCTCTCCCTTGCGCCCGCGTCTCTACCTCTATCGATCGAGGGGCGGTATGGGCGTGAGATAGGCGCTGGGGAGCAGTTCCGAAACGGTCCTGCCGGTGACAAAATGTGGACCGGTTTCGCTGCGGATTTACGAGAATTGATGCAGTCAACGAAGGAGGGGGGCGCATCGCTGCGCCCCCTTCCCATTTCCGCTTTACGCCCGCAGCCGTTCCGACGTGGTGGCGATGTTCTGCGACACCACTTCGATGTCGCGGACCACACGGGTGACGCTGTGGGCGATCTCCTTGGTCGCCGATTCCTGCTGCGACACGGCGGCGGCGATGGTGGTGGAGATCTGCTGGACGTCGGTGACGATGGCGCCGATGCGGCGGATGGCGTCCACCGCGTGCAGCGCCTCCTGCTGGACCGAGGCGATCTGCGCCGCGATGTCGTCGGCCGCACTGCCGCTCTGCTGGGCCAGCGACTTCACCTCGTTCGCCACGACGGCGAAGCCGCGCCCCGCTTCGCCGGCGCGGGCAGCCTCGATGGTGGCGTTCAAGGCCAGCAGGTTGGTCTGGGACGCGATGCTGTTGATCAGCTTGGTGATGGCGCCGATGCGCTCGGCCGAAGTGACCAGCGCCTCCACCGCGGCGTTGGTGCGGGTCGCCTCCTCCGATGCCTTCAGCGAGGCGCCGGACGCCTCGTTGGCGCGGTTGCTGATGTCGGAGATCGAGGCCGACAGCTCCTCCGTCGCGGCGGCGACGGTCTGGGCGTTGGCGGTGGCGCGGTCGGCGGCGGTGCCGACCTCGCGGTCCAGCGATTCGGCGAGGGTGGCGACGCTGCGGCGGCGCTCTCCGTCCATCTCCGCCTGCCGCAACTCGGCGACCTTCTGGGCGTCGATGTCGATCAGCGATCCGCAGGCGCGCAGCGCCAGGCCGCTGGCGTCGCGGGCGACGCCGCCGATGGCGCGGAACCAGCGATAGCTGCCGTCCCTCATCTTCAGGCGGTATTCCACATCATAGCCGGTGCGGCCGCTGCGGTCGTTCAGGCAGGCCATGAAGGCATCGAAGGTGCGCTTGGCATCGTCGGAGTGCAGCCGGTCGGCCCAGGACCCGACCTTGTCGGGAAAGCCGGTGGTGTCGTCATGGTCGAAGCCGACGAGACGGCGGAACTCCGGCGACCAGTGCCAGCGGCTCTGCGCGTGCATCGGATCGCCATTGTGGAAGACCGCGTCCCACAGCCCGACGCCGGCGTGGCGGTCGAGCAGCTTGGCCCGTTCCAGCTCGTTGCGTTCGGCATCGATGTCGATCAGGGAGCCGCAGGCACGCAGGGCCAAGCCGCTGGCGTCGCGGGCGACGCCGCCGATGGCGCGGAACCAGCGATAGCTGCCGTCCTTCACCTTCAGCCGGTAATTCACGTCATAGCCGGTGCGGCCGCTGCGGTCGTTCAGGCAGGCCATGAAGGCGTCGAAGGTGCGCTTGGCATCGTCGGGATGCAGCCGGTCGGCCCAGGATCCGACCTTGTCGGGGAAGCCGGCGGTGTCGTCATGGTTGAAACCGACGAGGCGGCGGAATTCCGGCGACCAGTGCCAGCGGCTCTGCACGTGCATCGGATCGCCGTTGTGGATCACGGCGTCCCACAACCCGACTCCGGCATGGCGTCCCAGCAGAGCCAGCTCTTCGGCAGCCTGATTATCCTGCGGCTTGCGGAACGACAACATTCTGAAACTCCCGATGGCTGACGTGGTCTGCCGATCATGGGCCTATGTTCGCTGAACAAACACTTAACAGGCTATATCGTATTTACACGAATTGTGTGACCGGTTGCTTCGCTCATGGGATTTTCACCCGTGCATTCTGCGAAACGAACTGAGTTGAGGAACTGTAGCTTTAAGAAATTCCATTGCGGAACTCTGGCAACAACATTGCGGCCCAGATGTCGGCCGGCTGAATGCGGTGGTGTTTAGCGCCGCTCCCTGAAAAATCCCCGCAGCAGCGCGCCGGCCCGTGTCTCGCCGATGCCGCTGTAGACCTCCGGCGCATGGTGGCAGGTCGGCTGGGTGAAGAAGCGCGGGCCATGGTCGACGGCGCCGCCCTTGGGGTCGTAGGCGCCGTAATAGACCCGCCGGAGGCGGGCGAAGCTGATCGCTGCGGCGCACAGCGCGCAGGGTTCCAGCGTCACATACAGGTCGCAGCCGGGCAGGCGGGGTTGGCCGCGCTCCGCGCAGGCGGCACGGATCGCCAGCAGTTCGGCATGGGCCGACGGGTCGCACAGCTCCTCCGTCCGGTTGCCGGCGGTGGCGAGGACGGCGCCGGTCGCGGGATCGACGAGGACGGCGCCGACCGGCACCTCGCCGCGCGCAGCGGCGGCTTCGGCGGCGGCGAAGGCGAGGTCCATATAGCGGGGAGACGGCATGGCCGGGCAGGGTGCCAACCGCCCGCCGGGCGCGTCAACCGGATTCCGGTGCTCAAGCGCCGGACCAGTGTTGCGGGCGGCGCGTCCAGGCCCTATGGTCCGGCCATGGACCGCTCCGATACTGCCAAGAAATCCGATTCCGCCGCCAACGGCGGTGAACGCATCGCCAAGCGACTGGCGCGCGCCGGCCTTTGCTCGCGCCGCGACGCCGAACGCTGGATCGCCGAGGGCCGCGTCGCGGTCAACAGCCGCGTGCTCGACAGCCCGGCCTGCGTGGTGCGCCCCGGCGACATCGTGCAGGTCGACGGCAAGGTCATTCCGGAGCCGGAGCCGGCCCGCCTGTGGCGCTATCACAAGCCGTCGGGGCTGGTCACCACCGCCCGCGACGAGAAGGGGCGCGAGACCGTCTTCGACCGCCTGCCGCCCGACCTGCCGCGCGTCGTTTCCATCGGCCGTCTCGACCTGACGACCGAGGGGCTGCTGCTGCTGACCAACGACGGCGAGCTGGCCCGCTTCCTGGAGCTGCCGGCGACCGGCTGGACCCGCCGCTATCGCGTGCGCGTCTTCGGCGAGGTGGACGAGAAGCAGTTGGCGGCGCTGGAGAAGGGCCCGACCATCGAGGGCGTGAAGTATGGCCCGATCGAGGCGGTGCTCGACCGCATCCAGGGCCGCAACGCCTGGCTGACCGTCAGCCTGAAGGAAGGCAAGAACCGCGAGATCCGCAAGGTGATGGAGGCGCTCGGGCTCCAGGTGAACCGGCTGATCCGCGTCGCCTACGGTCCCTTCCAGCTCGGCAAGCTGGAGGAGGGCGCCGTCGAGGAGGTGCCGAAGCGCGTCGTCCGCGAACAGATCGCCCCCTTCTTCGGCACGCCCGAAGGGGCGGAGCCTGCCGAGTCCGGCACCAAGCAGCGGGCCAAGGCCCGTGCCGAGGCGGCGGTGAAGACCGCGCCGGCGAAGAAGGCGCCCACCGGCGTCCGGGCGGGCGGCAAGGCCGACCCTGTCGCGGATGCCAAGGCCGCTCCGAAGCGTGCTCCTCGCTCCGCCACCAAGCGGCACGAGGCGGAAGCCGCCCGCGCCGAGGAGGCCAAGCCGGCGCGGCGCGGTACATCCACCCGTGGCACCCTGTCGCTGGGGGGCGGTGCGTCTGCCAAGCCGGGGCGTCCCGGCAAGCCGGACGGCGTCCGGTCCGATGCCCCGCGGTCCGAGGGCGGACGTTCCCGCGATTCCAAGCCCCGGGATGCCAATCCACGGGACGCCAAGTCCCGTGACGAGCGGCCGCGGGATGGCAAGGCTCCCGGCTTCAAACCCGGTGGTTCCAAGCCGACCGGCCCGAAGGGCGCCGGGCCGGCGCCGCGGGGCGGCCCGAAGGCCGGCGGCGGCGAGAGGTCGGGCGGCGGTGCCGGCGGACGGACGGAGCGCCCGCGTGCGGATCGTCGGCGGTAAGCACCGCGGCCGCAGTCTGGTGGCGCCGGGCGGGCGCGATACCCGCCCCACCACCGACCGCACCCGGCAAGCCATCTTCAACATCCTGGTCCATGCCGACTGGGCGCCCGACTTCGAGGGCGTAGCGGTCGTCGACGCCTTCTGCGGCACCGGCGCGCTGGGGCTGGAAGCCCTGTCGCGCGGCGCCTCCTGGTGCGGTTTCCTCGACATGGGCCGGCCGGCGCTGGATGCCGTGCGCGCCAATGTCGAAGCATTGCGCGAGGCGGCGAACGCGCAAATCCTGCGCGCCGACGCGACCAAGCCGCCGCCGGCCCCGCATCCTTGCATGCTGGCCTTCCTCGATCCGCCCTACGGCCAGGGGCTGGCGCCGCGCGCGCTGGAGGGTCTGCTGCGCGCCGGATGGCTGGCCGACGGTGCGCTCGCCGTGGTTGAGGTCGCCGACCGCGATCCGCTGCCGCTTCCCGACGGTTTCACGGCGGTCGACGAGCGCCGCTACGGCGACACCCGCGTCGCATTTCTGGCGGTTCGTCACTAGGCCTGACCGCATAGGCAGTGCCCGCTCACCCCCCACCCCGGGGTCGCCGGTCCGCCCTTTCAATCCCCGAGTTCCATTTTTTGTCGAGACCGTCCACCCGCCGGTGGGCCCGTATCCTTGGCGCTCCAAGACCGGCGCCTGTGTTTTTCCATCATGCGGAAAGACCAAACGGATTGTTGAGTTCCAAAACAATCCGAGCAAAACATTGTGTGTCGCCGATGCGGTTCCTCTATGGAAACGGCGGCATCTATCTATCTCCTAAGACTGCACACCCTCGTTGGAGGGGGCCGTGCAGGTACCGGCACGGCTTCTTTTTACAGAATGCGCGATCAGGTAGGTGAGCCGATACAAAAACCGGTGTGGACCGGTCGGCAATGACGGTGTGTAGCGTAATTTTTACTTGGTCAGACTGTATGCCTACGGCGTCGATCCGTCCGTCGGTGTCTTTTTGTCCCCGGTTTTGGCATACCAGATTTCATATCTGGCATTCCTAAATCGGGACAATCGAACTCCGAGCGATTGTCGGCATCCGCGCCGAGTTCCGGAAAGGAACCGTCAGCAAGAGCGGTCCGTCCGGGTCATTCCGCAATCGTGATTGGCGTGCCGGTCCCCGGGAGAGGGGCCGTGCCGCCGGCTCAGGCAAGTTAATCGGGAGGCACGATGGCTCATATGAATTCACAACCGGCGGCGGAGTCCGCGGCGCCGGTGAGCGATGCGGTCCGCTGGATGCAGATCGTCATCGGCATCGTCTGCATGGTGGCGGCGGCCAACATCCAATATGCCTGGACGCTGTTCGTCCCGGAAATCCAGGCGACCCACGGCTGGACGCGCGCATCGATCCAGACCGCCTTCACCATCTTCGTCGTCGTGCAGACCTGGCTGACGCCGATCGAGGGTTATTTCATCGACAAGTACGGCCCCCGGGTGATCGTCGCCGCCGGCGGCTTCTTCACCGGCCTGTCCTGGATCATCGACAGCTATGCCGGCTCGCTCAGCATGCTGTATGTCGGCTCGGCGATCGGCGGCGTCGGCGTCGGCTGCGTCTATGCCACCTGCGTCAACAACGCGTTGAAATGGTTCCCGGAAAAGCGCGGTCTGGCGGTCGGCCTGACTGCGGGCGGCTATGGCGCCGGCTCGGCGCTCACCATCCTGCCGATCTCGGCGACGATCCATGCCGCCGGTTATCAGACGGCCTTCTTCTGGTTCGGCCTGCTGCAGGGCGCCATCATCATCGCCGCCGCGCTGTTCCTGCGCATGCCGCAGAAGGAGCATGTCAAGGCCTCCACCAAGGTTGCGCAGACCCGCCGCGACTACACGCTGGGCGAGGCGATCCGCACCCCGGTGTTCTGGGTGATGTGGGCGATGTTCATCGGCACCGTCACCGGCGGCCTGATGGCGGTGGCCCAGCTGGGCGTCATCGCCCACGATCTGGGCGTGAAGGAAGCCCCGGTCAGCGTCCTCGGCCTGACCATGGCGGCTCTGCCCTTCGCCCTGATGCTGGACCGCGTGATGAACGGCATCTCGCGCCCGCTGTTCGGCTTCATCTCCGATCACATCGGCCGTGAGGCGACCATGTTCGTCGCCTTCACGCTGGAAGGGCTGGGCATCATCATGCTCAGCAAGTTCGGCCACGACCCGATGATGTTCCTGATCCTCAGCGGCATGGTCTTCCTGGCCTGGGGCGAAGTGTACAGCCTGTTCAGCGCCACCTCGGCCGACACCTTCGGCACCAAGCATGCCGGCAAGATCTACGGCGTCCTCTACTGCGCCAAGGGTGTCGCCGCCCTGCTGGTCCCGATGGGGAACCTGCTGATGGAAGCCACCGGCACCTGGGCGACCGTGCTGTACGTCACCGCCACCATGGACCTGACCGCCGCGGCCTGTGCGCTCTTGGTCCTGAAGCCGATGCTGGCCCGCCACCATGCCCGCAACGAGGAGCTGGCACGGCGTGCCGAACAGGGTGACACCACCCGTGCCGTCCCGGTCGGGGCCGCCGCCGGCACCGCCAACGGGTAAAGGGACAGTCGGGGGCTTCGTTCAGAGGACTGACTGCCAAAGGACTAATTGAATGACGCGGGCCGGGGATGCGTGAGAGCGCCCCGGTCCGCATCGCTCATTCGATCCAGAAGGGACGGTCCTTCGCCTTGCCGGAGTTGCCTTCCGACTTCCCGTCGGTCTGCGCCGCCTGCTGGAAGCGGTCGGAGGAGAACAGGATGCCCGGCTCCTCCTCCGCCTTGTCCTTCTCGGGCTCGATCACGGTGAAGCCGCCGCGGCCGCTGGCCATATAGACGGCGTGGCCGATCATGCCGGTCAGCGCGAGGAACAGAAGGGCCTGGGTCTCGATCATGGAGGAGGCGTCCTTATCGGAAGGGGAGGGGCATCGACAGGATCAACAGCGCATGCCGGCAAACGGCATCCTCCACGGACAGCGGGTGCCCACGGTGACGGTCCAGTCATGCTGTGCTGCAACATAAGCAAACTGGCATGCCATCGCAAAAAGTTTTGCATGCCAGATGCCGGATGCCTGATCTGCAACTTTGCCGCAGGGGAGACCGTCCAGGCCTTGCCGCCGAAGATTTGTCGACCCTGCAACCAAAGTGGCGTTGCCGCTGTTCCCCGCCTGTCCTCCCCGCATCGGGCCGGAGGGCGGCATCGGGATGGAGCGGCCATGATCCGGGACCTCTGGTACAAGAACGCGGTCATCTACAATCTGTCGCTGTCGACCTTCATGGACGCCAACGGCGACGGGGTCGGCGATTTCCAGGGGCTGCTGCGCCGGCTGGACTATCTGCACGGGCTGGGGGTGACCTGCCTGTGGCTGGGGCCGTTCCAGACCTCGCCGATGAAGGACGACGGGTACGACGTCGCCGACTATTACAACGTCGATCCGCGTTACGGCACGCTGGGCGACTTTGTCGAGTTCACCCACGCCTGCGAGCAGCGCGGCATCCGGGTGATCATCGATCTGGTGATCAACCACACCTCCGACGAGCATCCCTGGTTCAGGGAGGCCCGCAGCGATCCCGACAGCAAATATCGCGACTGGTATGTCTGGTCCGACAGGAAGCCGGAGAATGCCGACCAGGGCATGGTCTTCCCCGGCGTGCAGAAATCGACCTGGACCCATGACCGCGAAGCCAAGGCCTGGTACTTCCACCGCTTCTACAAATTCCAGCCCGACCTGAACACCGCCAATCCGGAGGTGCAGGCCGAACTGCTGAAGATCATGGGCTTCTGGATTCAGCTGGGTGTCGCCGGCTTCCGCATGGATGCCGTGCCCTTCATCATCGCGGAGAAGGGGGCCGACGTCACCAAGCCGAAGGAGCAGTTCGGCATGCTGCGCAGCTTCCGCGAGTTCGTGCAGTGGCGCCGTGGCGACGCCGTTCTGCTGGCGGAGGCCAACATCCTGCCGGAAGACGATCTGGAATATTTCGGCGTCGATGGCGACCGCTGCCACATGATGTTCAATTTCCAGGTCAACCAGCACCTGTTCTACGCGCTGGCCACCGCCGACAGCGGTCCGCTGGTCAAGGCGTTGGAGGTGACGAAGCCGCGGCCCGCCACCGCCCAGTGGGGCACCTTCCTGCGCAATCATGACGAGCTGGACCTGGGCCGGCTGACCGAGGAGCAGCGGCAGGCGGTGTTCGCCGCTTTCGGGCCGGACAAGTCGATGCAGCTGTATGACCGGGGAATCCGGCGGCGGCTGGCGCCGATGCTGCACGCCGACCGGCGGCGGATCGAGCTGGCCTACAGCCTGATGTTCACCCTGCCGGGGACACCGGTCATCCGCTATGGCGACGAGATCGGCATGGGCGACGACCTGTCGCTGCCCGAACGCAACTGCGCCCGCACGCCGATGCAATGGTCGGACGAACCGCATGGCGGCTTCACCAAGTCCGACGATCCGGAAATCCCGGTGATCAGCGGCGGCGTCTTCGGCTATGAGCGGATCAACGCCGCGATCCAGCGCCGCGACCCGGAATCGCTGCTGAACTGGACCGAGCGCATCATCCGCATGCGCAAGGAGTGCCCGGAGATCGGCTGGGGCGACTTCCAAATCCTGAAGACCGGCCGGCCGGAAGTGCTGGCCCTGCGCTACGACTGGCGCAACAACGGCGTGGTCGTCCTGCACAACCTGTCGGACAAGCCCTGCGAGGTCATCCTCGATGTGGACGGCCATGGCGAGGGCTGCCGGCTGGTCAATCTGCTGTCGGAGGACCACAGCGAACCCGACGACAAGGGCCGCCACCATCTGGTGATGGAGGCCTACGGCTACCGCTGGTTCCGCGTCGGCGGGCTGGATTATCTGCTGCGGCGGACGGAAGCGGACAAGAAGCCCGGTAAGGAGGTTTAGGCGACGTCCAGCCGGGCCGGGGCATCCTCGTCGTCCCGGTCATAGGCGGCGCGGGCCTCCAGCATCTGCGCGATGTGGGTTTCGGCCCACACCCGCAGCGGCACCAGCGTTTCGGCCAGCGTGGCGCCCAGCGGGGTGATTGAATATTCGACGGTGACCGGCACGGTGGCGAAGACCTTGCGGCTGACCAGCCCGTCGCGTTCCAGGCTTTTCAGGGTCTGCGACAGCATCTTCTGCGAGATGCCCTCGATCTCGCGGCGCAGCTGGTTGAAGCGCATCGGCCCGCTTTCCAGCAATCCCAGGATCAGCACCGTCCATTTGTCGGCGATCCGGTCCAGCGCCTGCCGCGTCGGGCAGGCGTAGGCATAGGCGTCCGGCAACTGATCCACCTCCGACGGCCGCTTGCCGCCGAGCCCCAGCAGGGTTCTGTCCATCCGCATCCACTCCCAGCCGAGCCACCCGTCCACTATTCCCGGCGGTTACGCGCGGGTGACCATGTCACGAAAAGGTGCCTTCTTTACACCAGATTTCCGAAACGGCATCAAGTCACCATTGGAAACCTAGTTAGAGGACACCCGCCATGAACGTCGCCATCATCGGCGCCGCCGGCCGCGCCGGCAGCCGCATCCAGGCCGAACTGCTCCGCCGCGGCCATAGCGTGACCGCCATCGTCCGCAACCCCGCCAAGGTGGAGCCCGCTCCCGGCCTGACGGTGAAGGCCGGTGATGCCAACAACGCGGAAACGCTCGCCCCGCTGCTGGCCGGGCATGACGCGGTGGTCAGCGCCGTGATGTTCCTGGATAGCAATCCCGACAGCCTGATCGGTGCGGCGAAGGCGTCGGGCGTGCCGCGCTATCTGGTGGTCGGCGGCGCCGGCAGCCTGGAGGTGGCGCCGGGGATGCGGGTTCTCGACCTGCCGGAATTCCCCGAGATCTACAAGGCCGAGGCCACCAAGGGCGCCGAGTTCCTCGACCGCCTGAAGGCCGAACCGGACCTGAACTGGACCTTCCTGTCGCCGTCGGCCGAGTTCGTGCTGGGCGAGCGGACGGGCAAGTTCCGGGTGGGAACCGACGGGCTGCTGGCGGACGAGAATGACCGCAGCTGGATTTCCTACGAGGACTTCGCCGTGGCGCTGGTGGATGAGATCGAGACGCCGAAGCATGAGCGCAAGCGCTTCACGGTGGGGTACTGAGGGAAGGAGGGCGGCGTTCGCAATAGGGCGCCGCCCGTCGGTGTTTTAGATGCGCGTCAGGCCGTCCGTTGGACGGGATAGGCGCGTACCAGGGTTTCAACAACCCTACCGCCTCCCAAACAACCGCTCAATATCCGCCAGCTTCAGCTCCACATAGGTCGGGCGGCCGTGATTGCACTGCCCACTATGCGGCGTCGCTTCCATCTGCCGCAGCAGGGCGTTCATCTCGTCGACACTCAGCGTGCGGCCGGCGCGGACGCTGCCGTGGCAGGCCATCGTCGCGCAGACCTCCTCCAGCCGCTCCTTCAGTGACAGGGCGTCGCCCAGTTCGGACAGTTCCTCGGCAAGGTCGCGGATCAGGTTCTTCACATCGGACTGGCCGAGCAGGGCCGGAACCTCGCGCACCATGACGCAGCCATGGCCGAAGCCCTCGATCACCAGACCAAGCTCGGCCAGTTCGGCGCTGCGGGCCAGCAGGCGGTTGGCGGAGGGCTCGTCCAGTTCGATCAGTTCGGGGATCAGCAGGGCCTGGCGCTTCACCCCGCCTTCCAGCAGGGCGGCCTTCATCCGTTCATAGACCAGCCGTTCATGGGCGGCGTGCTGGTCAACGATGACGATGCCCTCGCGGGTCTGCGCCACGATGTAGGTGGTGTGGACCTGCGCCCGCGCGGCACCCAGCGGGTGGCTGTCGGGCGGCGGCTCGGGCCTTTGTGCGGCCGGGTCGGGGGCGCGGTATTCCGGCGGGCGGGCCGCCGGGGCGAAGCCGTTGCCGAATCCGCTGAGCCGGCCTTGCAGTGGCGGCAGGCCCGTCTGGGTCGGTGCCTGGAAGGCGGCGGAGCGCTCCGCCAGACCGCGCGGCACGGATGTGGGCGTGTAGGAACCGCCCCAACCACTGCCCGACCCGCCGCCGGACCGGCCGTAGGGCAGGGGGGAGGGGGTGAAGCCGCTGTCGGTCCCGGCATCGCCGGCCGGTTCCGGCCGCAGGGCGCCCAGCGTGGCGAGGCCGACGGTGGTGGAGGCGCGGTGGCCGGCCTCGGCCAGCGCATGCTTCAGCGAGCCGACGATCAGGCCGCGCACCAGACCCTGGTCGCGGAACCGCACCTCGGCCTTGGCCGGGTGGACGTTCACGTCGACCTCCTGCGGGTCGATGTCGAGGAACAGGGCCAGCATCGGGTGGCGGTCGCGCGGCAGGAAATCGGCATAGGCGGCACGCACCGCGCCCACCATCAGCTTGTCGCGCACCGGGCGGCCGTTGACGAACAGGTGCTGGTGCTTGGCGGTCGGGCGGTGCAGGGTGGGCAGGCCGATCCAGCCGGCCAGCGACGCGCCCTCGCGCTCCGCCGTCACCGGGACGGCGTTCTCCTGGAAATCGCGGCCCATCAGGGCGCCCAGCCGGGTCAGCCGCGCATCCAGCAGGTTGCCCTGCGCCGCACTCAGCCGCAGGCCGCCACGGCCGCCGTCCGACAGCGTGAAGGCGACGCCGGGATGGGCCATCGCCAGCCGTTCCAGGCAGTCGGCGATGTGGTCGTATTCGGTGCGCGACGCCTTCAGGAACTTCAGCCGGGCGGGGACGGCGGCGAACAGGTCGCGCACCTCGATCCGCGTGCCCTGGGCCAGGGCCGCCGGCTGCGGCGATCCCTTGGCGCCGGCATCCACCGTCAGGCTCCAGGCGCTGTCGGCATCGCGGGCGCGGCTGGTGATGGTCAGGCAGCTGACGGCGCCGATGGACGGAAGCGCCTCCCCCCGGAAGCCCAGCGAGCGGATGTCGAGCAGGTCATCGCTTGGTAGCTTCGACGTGGCGTGGCGTTCGACCGCCAGCACCAGCTCGTCGGCGGTCATGCCGCAGCCGTCGTCGGTGACGGCGATCAGCGACTTGCCGCCGTCGCGCGCCACCACGTCGATGCGGGTGGCGCCGGCGTCGATGGCGTTCTCCACCAGCTCCTTCACTGCGGCGGCAGGACGTTCGACCACCTCGCCGGCGGCGATGCGGTTGACCAGTGTTTCGGGGAGAAGACGGATCGGCATGCCCATAGATATAGTGGCTACCGTCGGCCGGCACCACCATCTTCGGGCAGGAATTCGCGTTTACAGCCCCTTGAAGGCCTTCATGTAATCGACCAGCTTGCGTTCGTAGAAGGGCTGCGGCGACTGGTAACGGGCGACGAGGCCGGCCTCCTGCGTCAGCTTCACCACCATCCCCATGCAGGACACGTCCACCGGATCGCCACCGAGGTCGAACTGCAACCGGAAATCGAATTTCTGTTTGGCGATCAGGTCGCCATCATAGGGCCGGATGCGGAAGGACCCGAGGACGAACTCCTCCGGCACATATTCGTGGTGGTCGATCACGATCTTGGGCAGGGTGGTCGGGCGCTCCTTGCGCGGCGCGGAGCCGGCCTTCACGCCGCCCGTCTCCTTGTGCCCCCCGGAAATTTTCGACAGCCAAGACATGAAGAGAGAGGTCCCCTCGTTTTGAAGGCCTTTAACCGAGCCAACATAGTCATGCAGTGTCACGGCTATACCCTTTAGCAACGGTTAATGACGTAAGTATCGGTTGCGGAGCGGGAAATCCCGCGCCGATCATTCGCGCCTGCAACATTGTCCCGCCAATGCCGCCGTGACTTGAGCGCAGCCTTCGGGGGGCCTGCGCTCTGCCGTCATGGCGGCGGTCATGCTACGGTTGATCGTCCCCCGCTGCTGCCCGATCAGGAGGGTTCCCCCATGCCTCTGTTGCCGGTGATCCGCGATTTCGCCGCGCAGGCGTCGGACCCCCGCTGCTACGCGGTGCTCGACGGTGGATGGTCGCTGGCGGTGGCCGACGTCACCGGCAGCACGCAGCTGGCCGGGCAGGGGCGCCATCGCGACGTGAATTTCGTCGCCGCCGGAGTGGTCGCGGTCCTGTCCGACGCGGTCAGGGTCGGGCAGGAGCCGGCGGCCTGCCAGTTCGGCGGCGACGGCGCCATCGCCGCGGTGCCGCCGGGGCGTGAGGACGGGGCGCGGGCGGCGCTGTCCGCGCTGGCCCACTGGTCGGCGGAGGTGATGGACGTGCCGCTGCGCGTCGGGCTGGTGCCGGTGCAGGCGCTGCTCGACCAGGGGCTGGAGGTGATGGCCGCCCTGCATGACGTCGGCAACGGCAACAGCTTCGGCCTGTTCCTGGGGGCCGGCGTCGTGGCGGCCGACGCCTGGGTGAAGGAGGAGGCGCGCTGGCGCCTGCCGCCGCGGGAGGGGCCGCTGCCGGGGTTGGAGTCTGTTTCCTGCCGCTGGAACCCCGTGCCGCCACGCCATGGAACCGTGCTGTGCGTGATCGTCGATGCGGTCGATTCCGGGCCGGCCGGGCTGCTGGAGCTTGCCCGTATCCAGCGCGCCATCGAGACCATCGTGCCCACTGCCGGCGCCGCTCCGCTGGGGGTGGGCGAGCGGCTGGAGGCGCGCTGGCCGCCGGACTGGCGCGCCCTGCTGATGGAGGCGCGCGGCGGCCGCGACGGTGCCGGTTTGGGGATGCGCATCCGGCGGGTGGGCAAGGCGCTGGCCGGGTCGGGCCTGCTGGTCCTGCTGCTGCGGCTGGGCCTGTCGCTGGGCAGCTTCGATCCGCAGCGCTACCGCCGCCATATGGCGGAGCGCACCGATTTCCGCAAATCGGCCGGCGGGCCGCGGCTGGTGCTGGACGTGACGGAGGGGGAGGCGGAGGCGATCGAAACGCTGCTGGCCCAGGCGGCCCAGGCCGGATCGATCCGCTACGGTACCGCGCGGGCCGATGCCACCACCGTCACCTGCCTGGTGGGCGATGTGACGGCCGATCGTCATGTGCATTTCGTCGATGGGGCCGGGCTGGGATTCTGGCGGGCGTCGGTCATGCTGAAGGCGATGAAGTCACGGGAGAAAGCCGGGCAGGCGACGGAGCTTGAGACCGCCGTCGCCCTTCCCTGATCTTGCAGATCCCGTCCTGACGGCAATCAGGCGGTGATGTTCACGCCCTGCGATCCGCGCGGCGTCAGGCTGGCGAACAGGCTCTGCGCGCCGGCGATGTCGCCGGAACTGAGCGAGCTGCTCAGGCTGCCGAGGTTCTTCTTCAGGGTCCCCAGGAAGTCGGTGGAGCTGCTGTCGTCCCCGCTGTCACTGTCGCTGTCGGCGGCGTTCTTCAGCATGTCGGACAGCGCCGACAGCGAGTCCTGCGCGCCCGACACGTCGCCGGACTGAAGGGATTGGGCGAGGCTGCCGACCGTGCTGCGCAACTCGTCCGACCCGCCGCCTTCGCCCGGCGGCGGACCGTTGGGCGGCGGGCCGCCGGCACCACCGGGGCCGCCGCTGGGCGGGCCGTTCTTGGACATCGCCTGCTGGACCTGGCTGATGTCGCCGCTCTTCAGCGCCTCTCCCACGCTGGACAGCAGTTTCGACAGTGGGTCCTTGCCATTGCTGGCGCTGGTGGTGGAACCGGTGCTGCTGCCCTGCTTGTCGGACTGCAGCTTCGACAACGAGTCGTAGGCGGACTGGACGGCGGTCATGTCGCCGGACTCCACCGCCTTCTTCAGGCTGTCGATCCCCTCGCGGATCTCTTTACCCGGCCCTTGCGGCCGCTGATAGGTCTGGCCGACGGCCGACGAACTCACCATGGATACCGACATGGCACTCTCCAACGGATAGCCTCACAAGAGGCAGTACGGTGGAGGGATGCCGCTCCTGCGCGTCATTTCCGGCCAATCGGTAAAATTGTCGGGAATGCCGCAGGCGGCGGTCAGTAACGTCCGGCCATACGGCCTCCGGACATCGGGCGTCCGCCCATTGCGCGTCCGCTGGTTTCCGCCGGCACGATCTCGGTCCCGACCGGCCACAGCGCCAGCAGCGCAAGCTTCAGATGCGCCCAGGCGAAGGGCAGGCCGATGATGGTGATGGCCAGCCCCACCGCCGCGACCAGATGGCCGAGCGCCAGCCACCAGCCGGCCAGCACGAACCACACCACGTTGCCGATGAAGCCGAGTGCACCGGTGCCCATGTCTTCGCGCCCGCGGAACTCATCCCGGCGCACGGCGGTTTGTCCGAAGGGGAGCAGGGTGTAGTGGGCGATGGTCAGGGCGGACCGGGCCCAGGGCAGGCCGATGATGGACAAGGCCATCAGGACCGCGGCCAGCACCCATCCGAGCGCCATCCAGATGCCGCCAGTGACCAACCACAGCAGATTGAGGAGAAGACTGATCAGAGGCATGACACGAAACCCTCCCTTTCGCCGCAGATGTGGGGACGGTCTCAGGCCGCGCCTAGAGGTGGGCCGGAGAGATTGCAAAAACCACGAGGAAGAGCCGCGAGGACGGGGCACCCCGTCCGGCGGCGCGAAAGAGGGGAAGCGTCATGCCATCCATGCCTTGAACCGGATCCGTCCGCTCCACAGATCCGAAACAGGCATCATGACGACGCATCCGGACGGGCCCTTCGTCGGCAGCATCGCCGGCGGGCCGCCTTCCGGATCACACGGATCGGAGGCCGCATGAACGAGGCTTTGAACACCGACTCCGGCGCCGATGCGCCGAACATGCCGGGCGAAGGCGAATCGCTCTCGCCGGTGGTCGCCGCCATCCTCGGCACCGCCGTCGCGGCCGCGGCCAAACGCGGCGGCAACGGGGATGTGGTCCGCGGGCTGATCGCCGGCCTGCGCATCCTGCGCGCCACCGTCGAGGAAGAGGCCGGCTACACCATGGCCGCCGCGGTCGACAACGCCATCCGCACCCGCCTGCTGGCCGACAACCTGTCGCGCCTGCGCGTCAGCGGGGAGAAACCCCAGGCCATCCCGCTGCCGGCCCCCGGACCGGGCGCCAGCGCCGCCGCCGCCATCTTCGAGAGTGCCGCGGAATCCTGCCTGACCGTCAACGCCCACGCGGAAGACAACGGGCCGTTGGAAACCGCCGTCTTCGCCTTCACCGCACAGTTGCTGCAACAGCTGGGTGGAGCGCCGGAATGGCGCAGCCTGGCCGGCGAGCTGCGCCGTCCCCTGGCGGTGGCACCAGACCCCGAAGGCGAGGAGGTGACGCTGCATTGACCGGCTACCCGGCCGCTCTTTCCGGGCAAGCTGGCAAGTCATGGAATTTGCTTTGCTTTTGTCGTGTTTCGAAGGCGGCTGAAACCTTTTGCGGGCGGGGTGGGGTTTTAGGCCGTTTTAAGGGTTCTGCCCGATTTATCGAACGGGACGACTTCGGTTCGGCTTCGTTACGGTTGGGTTCGGCGACGGGACTGTCCCATCGCGGAGCGCCACCATCGGGGACCCGACCGTGTTCTTTCACACCCAGCCTTCCACCGTCCGTGCCGGACGGGCAGACACCGCCCGCTGTCCGGTGAACGGTCTGACCGCGGACGGGGTTGGGACCTGGGCAGGCGATCGCACGGCCGACCGTGCCGGCGACCCGTCCGGTCGGCGGGTGATCTTCCTTCATCCCGGCAAGGGGGCGTGGTGGCGCCTGCTGGATCATGTGCCGGCGGGCCAGGAATGGCTGACCGTTCCGGCCGCCGCGGGGGCGACGATGCTCTCCCCGCTGCTGGTCGACCGTGGCGGGCGCCGGCCGGTTCTGGTCGCGGGCGCGGTGACGGCGCCGCTCGCCATCGCCGCGGCGCTGGATTTCCCGGAGCAGGTCGGCGGGGTGATGATCGTCGACGATGTCGGTGCGGAATCACCGATGCGCCGGCGCTGGAACGCGCTGGCCGCCTGTTTCGGCCGGCCTCTGCCGGCGGCGCTGTTCGGCGAATTGGGGGATCTCGAGACAGAACTGCCGGCGGTACGGGTACCGGTGACCCTGATGCAGGGCAGCGACCCGGCCGGCCTGTTCACGCGCCTCGAAAGCGGACTGACGGGATGCCGGACACTGACGGTGGTCGCGGTTCCCGACGCCGCCGCCATCCGGCCGCGGACCCATGCCGCCGAACTGCGTGGCGCCCTGCTAGCGTTGGTCTCCGCCGTGGAGCGGGCGCAGCGGTAGGCGACTTCTACGGCATGTTATTGAGCGTCACAAACTCTGTGCGGTCAAGGCGGCCTGGGTGCGGTTGCGGACGCCCAGATGGCGCAGGATGGCGGTGACGTGGACCTTCACGGTGCCTTCCGTCAGCCCCAGTTCATGGGCGATCTGCTTGTTGGATTTACCGTCGCGCAGCCGGGCCAGCACGTCGCGCTGACGGGGCGTCAGCTGGTCGCCGTTGCTCAGCCCCGCGCCGTCGTCCGTCGTGTCGACGGAGCCGTGCCCGCCATAGCCGCCCCCCTGGCCACCATGCATCTGATCGACACGGTCGGCGCCGCGGATGGCCTGTTCGGGCAGGTAGATGCCGCCGGCGAGCACAAGCTGCAAGGCTCCCAGCAGCACCTTGGCGCTGGAGGATTTCGGGATGTAGCCGGCGGCGCCGTTCTCCAGGGCCGCCAGCAGGTCGGAGCGCTTTTCCGACCCCGACACCACCACCAGGAGCGCCTTCGGCAGGCTGGCATGGATGTCGCCGAGCGCCGAGAAGCCGGTCCAGCCCGGCATTCCGAGATCGAGCAGGATCAGGTCGAAGGGTCTGGTGCCGTCGCACAGTGCCCGCACCTCGTCATAGGTGCTGGCCTCGAAGAACGTCATGTCGGCGTCGAATTGCGCCAGCAGCCGGCGCAGACCGTCTCGGAACAGCAGGTGATCGTCGGCGATCAGCACGTTCATCGCAGGCATTTCCAGAAGGTTGCGGCGATCTTACACCGGGATGGCGTCATCGGCCCGCAGTTCACATAGGCACCGCCCTTCCCGCCCTGTAGTTCGCTTTTGGTCTTAGACCGCTTCCTCTATGCCTGTGCTCATTGTCCGCCGCCGGCTTGCGGGACTGGGGCTGGAAGCTGAAAAGCACTGCAAAAGGCAACGCGCCGCTCCGCCGGCCGCCTGCCCCGGATGGAGGGGGCGGACGGCCGGAACGGAAGGCGGGCGGGGCCTTTCGGCAGAGCGGTATGCTGGATCGGGTACGGATCAGACGGTGGCGGCGACGCCGGTTTCGGCGGCCTGATCGCCGATGCCGTTGTTCAGCGCCCAGATGGCGGCCTGGGTGCGGTTGGAAGCGTTGATCTTGCGCAGCAGGCTCTTCAGGTGAACCTTCACGGTGGCTTCCGTGATGTTCAGGTGGTTGGCGATCATCTTGTTGCTGTTGCCGTTCAGCAGGCAGCGCAGGATCTGCACCTCGCGCTGCGACAGGCCCTTGCGGCGGGTCGGCAGCTCGGCGCCCATGTCCTCGGTGCGGCCGCTGACCAGCAGCTCGGCCAGATGGGTCGGGAACACCTTCTCGCCCATCATCACCAGCTTCAGCGACTGCATCAGCGCCTCGCAGGCGATGTCCTTCAGCAGATAGCCGCCGGCACCGGCGCCGAGCGCGGCCGACAGGCGGCGGGTTTCCAGATCGTTGGTCAGAATGACGATCCGGATCGACGGATGATTCTCGCGCAGGCTGCGCATCGCATCGACCTCCTCGTCGGCACCGCTCGGCAGGTCGATGAGGATGAGGTCCGGGTTCTTGCCGGTGCCGAGCGTCGACAGGCCCTCGCGCAGGGTGCCGGCCTCGCCGACGACGTTGAAGGAGGTGCCTTCGAACAGACGCTTCATGCCCTCACGGAAAAGCTTGTTGGCATCGATGAGGAAAACGTTGATGGCATCCATGGTCTCAGCCCGCCTTTTGTTCCGTTCCGATCAAAGTGGCGCCGGGTGGCGCTTCGGAGGCATCCCCGACCTTCCGCTCCCGCGTCCGGTCCGTTCCCCCTCAGGGTTCGGGGGTGCCTCGTTGTGATCCATAGATACCCCCGATTTGCGCCGCGCAAAATTTCGCTTAGGTAAATTTCGCGTCGAGCAATGGGCATATGCCGTAAGCCTGCATAAGACAAGATGAGGACATAAGATGGCTTGGTCTGGTCAGTTGGAATAACAGCCTGTGACAGAAAAGGGGAAATCGTTAACGGTGCGGCTGTGACTTCGTCATGACACTGAACTACAGTATCGGGCGACTTTCCCGGCGAACGTCGTTGGCTGGGAAGGACTGCGCCATCGCCCAATGGTTGGAGTCCTATATCCTGTAAACTCGCCTTTCGGCATAAGCGTGGCCGTGCCATCCCCGGCTTCCTACCGGGATATGCGGTCTTTGACGGGGGTCGTGCCGGGGCGCTCTGTGCTGTATACGTTCCAGCCGCAAGACAGCATCGATGTGCTTGAGCCGATCTTTTCGTCCATCCCCAGGCCGGGACGCCATGTCAGACTCTTATGATGATGATCCGTTGAGCCACGCCGCTCCTGCCGCAGCCGGTCCCGCTTCGGGATTTCCGGCGGCCGGATATCCCGCTGCGGCGCAGCGCTTCGCCTATCTGGACGGGCTCAACCCGACCCAGCGGGCGGCGGTGGAGGCTCTGGACGGACCGGTCCTGGTGCTGGCCGGCGCCGGCACCGGCAAGACGCGGGTGCTGACCACCCGGCTGGCCCATCTGCTGATGACGCGCCGTGCCGCCGCTTTCCAGATCCTGGCGGTGACCTTCACCAACAAGGCTGCCCGCGAGATGCGCGAGCGCGTCGCCCATCTGGTGGGGATCGAGCCGGAGGGCTGGTGGCTCGGCACCTTCCATGCGCTGGCCGCCCGCATCCTGCGCCGCCACGCCGAGCTGGTCGGGCTGAAGTCGAACTTCACCATCCTCGACACCGACGATCAGGTCCGGCTGATCAAGCAGCTGCTGGAAGCCGAGAACATCGATTCCAAGAAGTGGCCGGCCCGTCAGGTGCTGGGCGCCATCGAACGCTGGAAGGACCGCGGCCTGACCCCCGATCGGCTGGGCGACGCCGACGGCGGCGAGGTGGCCGGCGGCCGGGTGGTGGCGATCTACCGCGCCTATCAGGAACGCCTGCGCACCCTGAACGCCTGCGACTTCGGCGACCTGCTGCTGCACAACCTCGCCATCTTCCAGAACAATCCGGACGTGCTGGCGGAGTATCACCGCAAGTTCAAGTATGTTCTGGTCGACGAATATCAGGATACGAACGTCGCACAGTATCTGTGGCTGCGTATCCTGTCCCAGGCGCACAAGAACATCTGCTGCGTCGGTGACGAGGACCAGTCGATTTACGCCTGGCGCGGTGCGGAGATCGGTAACATCCTACGCTTCGAGACCGATTTCCCCGGCGCCACCATCATCAAGCTGGAGCAGAACTACCGTTCCACCGGCCATATCCTGGCCGCCGCCAGCGGACTGATCGCCAACAACCAGGGGCGGCTCGGCAAGACGCTGTGGACCGAGGCGGACGGCGGCGAGCCGGTCAAGGTCAAGGCGGTGTGGGACGGCGAGGAGGAGGCGCGCTGGGTCGGCGAGGAGATCGAGACGCTCCAGCGCAAGGGTACTTCCCTGGCGCAGATCGCCGTGCTGGTCCGCGCCGGTTTCCAGACCCGCGAGTTCGAAGAACGCTTCATCACGCTCGGCCTGCCCTACAAGGTGCTGGGCGGTCCGCGCTTCTACGAGCGGCAGGAAATCCGCGATGCGCTGGCCTATTTCCGTGTGGTCAATTCCGGCGACGACGACCTCGCCTTCGAACGCGTCGTCAATCTGCCCAAGCGCGGCGTCGGCCCGGCGGCGATGCAGAGCCTCTACACCGCCGCCCGTGCGCGAGGGCTGTCGCTGACCGAGGCCGGCTGGGTGCTGACCGAAACGGACGAGCTGAAGCCGAAGCTGCGCGCCACCCTGCGCGGGCTGTTGCAGGACTTCTTCCGCTGGCGGACGCTGATGGCGACGGTGCCGCACACCGAGCTTGCCCGCACCATCCTGGACGAATCCGGCTACACCCGCATGTGGCAGGAGGACAAGACGCCCGAGGCCCCCGGCCGGCTGGAGAACCTGAAGGAACTGATCACCGCCATGGCGGAGTTCGAGAACCTGCCGGGCTTCCTGGAGCATGTGGCGCTGGTGATGGAGAATGCCGAGGCCGCCGGGATCGAGCAGGTGACGGTGATGACCCTGCACGGCGCCAAGGGGCTGGAGTTCGACCATGTCTTCCTGCCGGGCTGGGAGGAGGGCGTGTTCCCCAACCAGCGCGCGCTGGACGAGACCGGCATCGCCGGGCTGGAGGAGGAGCGGCGGCTGGCCTATGTCGGGCTGACCCGCGCCCGCCGTCGCGCCTATGTCAGCCATGCCGCCAACCGCAGGCTCTACGGCAACTGGGTCAGTGCTGTGCCCTCCCGCTTCGTCGAGGAGATCCCGCAGGACAATGTCGAGGCGGAGGCCGCCAACGGCCTGTTCGCCGGCAGCGGCGGCCGGGGAAATTTTGGCGGCGGGGCAGGGGGATATGGCGGGGCAGGCGGCTTCCAGTTCCGCGGCTCCACCCGGCAGGCGCCGGCGCCCAAGACCATCACGCTGGACCAGAGTGCCTATGCGGTGGCGCCGCGGCCACGGCCCGATGCGCCCTTCGCCAAGGGCGCACGGGTCTTCCACCAGAAGTTCGGCTACGGCACCGTTGCCGGCGTGTCGGAGGACAAGCTGGAGATCGACTTCGACCATTCCGGCAGCAAGAAGGTGATGGACAGCTTCGTGGTGCCCGCCGACAAGGCGGGCTGAGCCAGGACATGCCCGCCGACAAGGCGGGCTGATCCGGCGCCCGATCCGATCCGTACCGAACGGGTTGCCGCACTGTGACGGCCGTCACAGCCGACACGGCCTTTGCCGCCCAAGATTGCGGCAGGACAAGGGAGCCGGAGGCCACCAGCGTGTTCGGAACGGGTAGCGTCAGTTACGAGGTGCAGAGCCGCCGCGAGGGCCGTTGGCGCATCGAGGGGGCCTACACCGACCAGGAGTCGGCGCTGTCGGCCGCCCGCTCGCAACTGGCGGCGTTCGGCGTCGACGAGGCGAAGGTGGTGAAGTTCCGCACCGTCGCCGGCCTGTCGCTGGAAACCGTGATCCTGCACAAGACCATTCCCCAGCCCCAGCGCAAGGGCCTGACCCTGGGCGGCACGGCGGAGGGGGCACCCCTCTGCCGCACGCCCGACGACCTCCGCGGCTTCGAAAGCCGGGTGGTGATCGGCCGGCTGCTGCGTCCCTATCTGGATGCCCAGCGCATCACCCCGACCGAGCTGCTGCATTCCTGGCCGCTGTTCCGCCGGCTGGAGGAGCAGGGTGCACTGCTGGGCGCCGCCATCCATGCCGTCGCCCGCCATCACGCCGATGTCCATGGCGTCTCCCATGCCGCCCGCGCCCGCGAACTGCGCCAGCTGGTGGAGGCGGTCAGCGGAGCCGCCCGCGACGCGCTGGCCGAGCGGCGCCGGCTGCCGCGTTTCGACTCGACCGATTTGCCGGGCACCAGCCGTGCCATCGACGAGGCGGTCGGGACGGCAGGCCATGACCAGCTGTTCCTCGTCCTGCTGTCCCGGCATCTGGAGGCCGGCGGGCCGCTGGTCGGGAAGCTGGATCTGCTGCTGGCGATGATGGGCGAGGATGCCGAACCGCGGCACCTGTCCCTGCTGGACGGGGTGGTCGCCGACATCATGGGGTCCGCCGACATGGTGAAGGAGCTGCTGGGCGCGCAGCCCAGCCTGCATGCCGGCCTCTGCGCGCTGGCCGACGCCCTGTTCGACCGCGATCCCGACCCGGCGCTGGCACCGATGGGCGCCCCGCTGCGCCGGGTCTGCCGTCTCGCCTTCGAGGGCCGGGCGCCGCAGAGCCGGGCGGTCCTGCTGGAGCGGCTGCGCCAGAGCATTGACGGCGAACAGCCGCTCGACCGCCGCGATGCCAAGGTGGAAGGGGTGCTGACCCGCGACATGGCCGACCGGCTGAAGGGGGCCGACGGCGCCACGCTGGGCGGGGCGGCGATGGAACGGGCGCTGGAACACCGGCTGCTGCGCCATCGCCAGTCGGTTCTGCGCGCCCAGGGCATGCACGACATCGCCGATCGCTTGGCAGGCCGGTAAGGGTTTTCATCGGAATGGAGTGGCTTCCGGAATCCGCACCCGGAATCCTTGGTCTCTTTCCGGCTTGATGCTAAAAACGCCGCTTCTGTTCTCGCGTCGTCGTCGGAAAGCCCCTGTCATGTCGCAAACCCCGCTCTGGCGCATCGCGCTGGTCGTTCCCGAAGCCCATGCGCCCGCCTTTGCCGAGGCGGTGGGCGACCATGCCGATGCGGTGTCGACCTTCGAACTGGAGGAAGGCGGCAACTGGCTGGTGGAGGCGACCCTGTACGGCGCCCCGGACGAGGCGCGTCTGCAATCCCGCGTCGCCGTGCTGGCCAAGGCGCTGGGGATCGAGGAGCCGCGGCTGGCGATCGAGAATCTGCCGCCGATCGACTGGGTGTCGCACAGCTACCAGGGCTTCCCGCCGATTCGCGCCGGGCGCTTCTTCGTCCATGGTTCCCATCATGAGGGGATCGTGCCGGCCGGCAGCATCCCGCTGCTGGTCGATGCCGCCACCGCCTTCGGCACCGGCGAGCATGGCTCGACCAACGGCTGCCTCCAGGCGCTCGACCGGCTGTCGCGCCACCTGAAGCTGCCGCGCGGCGGCCGGCGCGGCGCGCTCGACATGGGCTGCGGCTCGGGCATCCTGGCGCTGGCGGTGGCCAAGCGCTGGCGCGTGCCGGTGACCGCCGTCGACATCGATCCGGAGGCCGTGAGGGTCACCCGCATCAACGCGGCGCTGAACGGACAGAAGACCATGATCCGCGCCCAGGGCGGCGACGGCTACCACACCCCGATCGTCGGGCGGCACAAGCCCTACACGCTGATCACCGCCAACATCCTGGCCCGTCCGCTGTCGCGCATGGCGCCGCAGCTGCGCCGCCATTTGAAGAAGGGTGGCTATGCCGTGCTGGCCGGCCTGCTGAACCGGCAGGAACGCCACGTCATCCAGGCCCACCGCAACCAGGGCCTGCGTCTGGTGGCGCGTATCCCGGTCGGGGAATGGACCACTCTTGTGGTGAAGCGTTGAAACCATAGGGCCGTGATGCGACTTCCCCTAGGGACGATGGTTACACACGTTTCCAGGGAGCCACCATGCTGAACCGCATCCGGTCCTTGTTCACGGGCGACGACGGCATCGAGCCGGGCGAGGACGCCCTGCAAGCCGCCGCCGCCGCCCTGATGGTCGAGGCCGCGCGTACCGACGACACCATTTCCGAAGCGGAGCGCGACCGCATCCTGTCGGTCGTCCGCCGCCATTTCAGGCTGAGCGAGGAAGAGGCGCAGGACCTGCTGTCCGCCGCCGTCTTCGACACCGAGGACGTGTCGCCCTACCTCCGCTACGTCAGCGTCATCATGGACCGTTGCCCGCCCGGCCACCGCCTCTGGATCATCGAGATGCTGTGGGAGGTCGCCTATGCCGACGGCGTGCTGAACGATCTGGAATCGAGCCTGCTGCGGCGGATCGGCGGGTTGCTGCACATCTCCGACGTCGAGCGCGGCGAGGCCCGCAAGCGGGTGCTGGCCCGGCTCGGGCTGCCGGACGATGCGGGGTTGCCGGTCTGAGGAGGCCGGGTTGGCCCCACCCCAACCGGCATAGCCGCCACCCCGCCGCTTGCGCACGGCCTGCGGGGTGCCTAGCCTGTGTCCACAGGATTCACTCTTCCAAGGAACAGGTTCCGTGCCCAGCGCGATTCCCTCCGCTGCCTATCGTGGCGACGACGCCCTTGCGACCCTGTTGACCGAGGCCGCGACCGGCCGCTCTCCCGCCGATGTCCGCGCCCTGCTCGCCGGCGTGCTGGCGGCGCCGGAGGGGGAGGATCCCGCCGCCTGGTCGGTGCTGGTGGGGGAAAACCTCCCGCCCGCCCTGACCGGACAGCTCCAGGCGCTGAAGGCGCTGCTGGCGGCCGAGGCGCCGGCGGCCAATCCCGGCCCGGCCCAGCGGCTGGCCGACCTGCGCGCCGCGCTGAAGCGCCGTGATCTCGACGGCTTCATCGTGCCGCGCGGCGACGAGCATCAGGGCGAATATGTGCCGCCGCGCGCCCAGCGGCTGGGCTGGCTGACCGGCTTCACCGGGTCGGCCGGCAACGCGGTGGTGACATCCGGACACGCCGCGATCTTCGTCGACGGCCGCTACACCCTCCAGGTCCGCAGCGAGGTCCCGGCCGACCTCTACGAGTACAGGCATCTGGTCGAGGACCCGCTGACCGACTGGATCGTCGCCGCCCTGCCCGAAGGTGGGCGCTTCGGCTTCGATCCCTGGCTGCACACCATCGGCTGGGTGGAGAAGACCCGCGCCGCCCTGGAACGCGCCGGCATCCTGCTGGTGGCCTGCGAGGACAACCCGCTCGATTCGGTGTGGCAGGACCAGCCGCCGGCGCCGCTAACCCCCGTCGTGCCACAGGATGAAACCTTTGCCGGCGAAAGCTCCGCCGACAAGCGGGCCCGCCTTGCCGACGAGCTGGGGCAGAAGGGCATCGCCGCCGCCGTGCTGACCCAGCCGGACAGCATCGCCTGGCTGCTGAACATCCGCGGCGCCGACGTGCCCTGCACGCCGCTGCCGCTGTCCTTCGCCATCCTGTCCGCCGATGCGTCGGTGGAGCTGTTCCTCGACCCGCGCAAGCTGGCGCCGCAGACCCGCGCCCATCTGGGAAATCAGGTGCGGGTGCGGCCGGTGGCGGAGTTCGGCCCGGCACTGGACGCCGTCGCCCGCGGCTCCGCCCGCGTGCTGGCCGATCCCAGCTGCACCTCGGCCTGGATCGTCGACCGGCTGCATCTGGCCGGTGCCAGGGTGGAGCGCGACGGCGACCCCTGCGCCCTGCCGAAGGCCTGCAAGAACGCGGCGGAGCTGGCCGGCACCCGCGCCGCCCATGTCCGCGACGGCGCCGCCCTTGTCCGTTTCCTGCACTGGTTCTCTGAAGAGGCGCCGAAGGGCACGCTGACCGAGCTGGCCGTGGTCGAGCGGCTGCTGGCCTGCCGGCGGGAGAATGAGCGGTTCCGCGGCGTCAGCTTCGACACCATCGCCGGGGCCGGGCCGAATGGTGCCATCGTCCATTACCGCGTCACGCCGGAGACCGACCGGCGGCTGGAGCCGGGCAGCATCTTCCTGCTGGACAGCGGTGCGCAATATCTGGACGGCACCACCGACGTCACCCGCACGCTGGCGGTCGGCGATCCCGATCCGGCGATGGCGGCGGAAATGCGCGACCGCTTCACCCGCGTGCTGAAGGGGCACATCGCGCTGTCGACCGTGCGCTTCCCGCGCGGCACCACCGGCTCGCAACTGGACGTGCTGGCGCGGCTGCCGCTGTGGCAGGCGGGGCTGGACTATGACCATGGCACCGGCCACGGCGTCGGGAGCTTCCTGTCGGTGCATGAGGGGCCGCAACGGGTGTCGAAGGTTGGGAATGTCGTGGCCCTGCAACCGGGCATGATCCTGTCTAACGAGCCCGGCTATTACAAGACCGGCGCCTACGGCATCCGCATCGAGAACCTGATCGTTGTCCAGCCGGTGGAAACGGCAGGTGAACTGACAGGGGCCGAACGCCCGGTCCTGGAGTTCGAGCCGCTCACCCTGGTGCCGATCGATCGCGCGCTGATCGAGCGGGCACTGCTGAGCGACGCTGAGGCCGCCTGGGTCGACGCCTATCATGCGCGGGTGTGCGAGTCGCTGGCGCCGCTGCTGGACGATGCGGCCCGCCGCTGGCTGGAGCAGGCGACCGCCCCCCTGTGACCGGAACGGGCGGCTGTATCAAATTGCGGCCGGGTGCTGGGGACGCCCCTGATTCCGCAAGATGTTGCCGCCCGTGGTAACACGTTCTTTACCGGCCTGCTTCAGTGTGACCCAAGGGGATGACTTTTGGCGGCAGTTAGGGCACTACAGTCGGCATCATTATCCCGGTTTACGGCGCAGCCCCCGCGCCGGGTGGGCGTAACGGCCGGACAGACACCGGCAACGGATTATTGCGGAGACGTCTAGATGAAGATCCTCGTCGTCGATGATTACGCCACCATGCGGCGCATCGTGCGGAACCTGTTGACCCAGATCGGCTACACCGACATCGACGAGGCCGGCGACGGCGTGTCGGCGCTGGCGAAGCTGCGTGAGAGCAAGTTCGGCCTCATCATCTCCGACTGGAACATGGAGCCGATGACCGGCCTGCAGCTCCTGAAGGAAATCCGTGCGGATGCGAAGCTGGCGGCAACGCCCTTCATCATGGTCACCGCCGAGAGCAAGACCGAGAACGTCATCGCCGCCAAGCAGGCCGGCGTGAACAACTACATCGTCAAGCCCTTCAACGCCGACACGCTGAAGCAGAAGATCCAGGCCGTCATCGGCGGCTGATCTTCGGGTTTGCGAAGTGGGGGCGGCAGGGACGGCAACGGCCGTCCGGCGCCCGGTTCGGCCGTCCGGGTCCGTGGGACGGCCGGCGCATTCAGTTTGGGGAGTGGACCGGTTTGGAGCAGCTTCCGCAGCTGTCCGATGAAGAGTTCGAGCAGATCGAGGATGCCATCGCCCGATCGGCGAAGGGCAGGGCCTTCCTGCGGCGGCTCCACCGGCGGTCCCTCGGGGCCGCGACGGAGGAAGTGCGCGCCATGCTTCAGGAGTTCCGCGACTCCTGGAGCCGGCAGAACGAAGCGGTGGAGGCCGGCAAGCATGTCGGTGTCCTGCGCCGAGAACTGATGGAAATGGCCGCGTCGATCGAGCAGGCGCGGCGGGAAGTGGCGGCGCTGCGCCCCCCCGACGGCTCGGGCGACAAGATCCTGTCGGCCACCAACGAACTGGACGCCATCGTCATTTCGACCGAACGCGCGTCCTTCGAGATCCTGAACGCCGCCGAACGGCTGATGGAACTGGCGGGCAAGCTTCGCGCCAGCGGTGCCGATCCGGCGATGTGCGGCGAGATCGACACCCAGGTGAACGACATCTTCACCGCCTGTTCCTTCCAGGATCTGACGGGCCAGCGCACCAGCAAGGTGGTCAACGCGCTCCGCTACATCGAGCAGCGCGTCATGGCCATGATCAGCATCTGGGGCGAGGATGGGCTGGCTGGCATCATCGTCAAGGAAGAGCAGACGGACACCCGCCCCGACGCCCATCTGCTGAACGGTCCGCAGCTGGACGGCCATGGCGTCAGCCAGGCGGATGTCGACAGCATGTTCGACAGCCCGGCGCCGGTCCCGGTCGCGCCACCGCCTCCTCCTCCGCCGCCGGCCCCGGTTCAGTCGAGTCAGGCCGACATCGACAGCATGTTCGACGCCCCCGCCCCCGCGGCTGCTCCGGTCAAGGCCAGCCAGGCGGACATCGACAGCATGTTCGACAGCCCGGCACCCGCGGTGGCGAGCCAGTCCGACATCGACAGCATGTTCGATGCACCGGCCCCAACGCCGGCCCCGGCACCGGCCAAGAAGCCGGTACCGAAACCGCCGGGTGCGGCGCCGAAGCCCAAGGCGGCTGCCAAGCCCGCTCCGCCACCACCACCGCCCGCAGCGGCGGAGCCGCCGGTCCCGCTGGATCAGGCGGCGATCGACGCCCTGTTCGGGTAAGGGCCGGTCCCCGGCCGACAGACGCCCGGCCGACAGAGCCTCATGGGTTTCCCCGGATTGACCGCCCCTGCCCGCCGATGGCCGGATAGGGGATGGTCAGCCGATCAGAATGCAGAACCGACGCGACCAGACATCCACCACCAGATTCCACCACCACAGGCCACAGGCGGCCGTTTCCGAGAGGCGGGACCGAGGATGAAGCAGATGACCAAGCCCTTCATGGCCGAGCTTCAGAAAGCCCGCAAATCCGGGCACCCGTTCCAGGCGCTGATCGAAGACGGCGCCGCCGCGGCGGCGGCTCTTCCGGCGCCGACCCAGGTGGTCCAGGCCGACAACACCGAAGTTCTGCGGGCCGTCAGCGACCTTGGCGCCAAGCTTGACCGCTTCCTGGCCATGGATGCGGCGCAGATCGACCAGATCCAGGTCGAGATCGCCGACATCTCCGGCCGTATCAAGGCGACCAAGGTGGAAATGGCCGCCATCCGCCACCCGCTGGCCGGTGACGACAAATTCCAGCAGGCCAGCCAGGAACTGGGCGCCGTCGTCGCCGCGACGGAGGCCGCGACCAACACCATCATGGCCTGCGCCGAAGAGCTGGAAGAGGTGGTGTCGGAGCTGAAGTCGTCGCTGCCGGAGGGCTATCACAACGACCGCGTCAACGACATGGTCGACGTGATCGTCCGTATCTATGAGGCCTGCAACTTCCAGGATCTGACCGGCCAGCGCATCACCAAGGTCGTCCGCGCCATGTCCTTCATCGAAGAGCGCGTCGACGCGATGATGGGCCTGTGGAACAAGCGCGAGTTCGAGGCGATGCCGCTGCCGCCGTCCGTCACCAAGAAGGACGAGAACCTCGACCTGCACGGCCCGGCCGAAGCCACCCCCGACAGCGGCAACATCAGCCAGGCCGACATCGACGCGCTGTTCGGCTAAGGCGCTTTCCATCCATTTTCCGCCGGACGCGGGGAGGGGCGTATTGCCCAACCTCGCGTTACCGCTTGCGGCGCCCTTACCCCGGCGTGCTATACAGGGGCAACTTCGAAAGCGCCCAAGACGACGATGCTTCCTCGCCCGTACCGCCTGCCGCTGACGGCCATTCTCCTGTCCGCCGCTCTGTCCGCCTGCTCCTCCACCAAGGAGGATGCGTATGTCGAACGCCCGGCCGACCAGCTTCTGTCGGAAGCCGACGCGGCGATGCGCGAGGAGTCCTTCAAGAAGGCCGCGAAGCTCTACGACGAGGTGGAGCGCCAGCATCCCTATTCGGATTCGGCCAGCAAGGCGCAGCTTCTTGCCGCCTATGCCCAATACCAGGATCTGAAGTACGACGACGCCATCCTGGCGCTCGACCGTTTCATCCAGCTTCATCCGGGCAGCCCGGACGTCGATTACGCCTATTACATGCGGGCGCTGTGCTATTACGAGCAGATCACCGACGTGCGCCGCGACCAGCGGATGACTCGCCGGGCGCTCGACAGCCTGCAGGAGGTGGTCCGCCGCTTCCCCGACAGCAAATACGCCCGCGACGCGAAGCTGAAGATCGACCTGACCAACGATCACCTTGCCGGCAAGGAGATGGAGGTCGGGCGCTTCTACCTGCGTCAGCACCAGTATACCGCCGCGATCAACCGGTTCCGCGCCGTCGTTGAAAATTACCAGACCACGTCCCATGTGCCTGAGGCGCTGCACCGGCTGGTGGAGTGCTATCTGGCGCTGGGCGTGACCGACGAGGCGAAGGCCGCCGCGGCCGTGCTCGGCCACAACTTCCCCGGCAGCGAATGGTACACGGACAGCTACGCACTGCTGGTGGACGCCAACCTGCGTCCCGAGCGAAACGAGAAGTCGTGGCTCAATCGAGCCTGGAACTCCCTGTTCTAGGCCGTTCCATGCTCGTGTCGCTGACGATCCGGGACGTCGTCCTGATCGAGCGGCTGAGCCTGTCCTTCCGCAAGGGCCTGTGTGCCCTGACCGGCGAGACCGGTGCCGGCAAGTCGATCCTGCTCGACGCCCTGGGGCTGGCCCTCGGCGCGCGTGCGGAGTCGGGTCTGGTGCGCCATGGCGCCGATCAGGCCGCCGTCACCGCGGAATTCGAGCTGTCGGGTGACCACCCGGCCTTCGCCATCCTGAAGGAACAGGGGCTCGACGCCGATTCGGGTGACGGCTCGGCCGGTTACCAGACACTGGTGATCCGCCGCACCGTCAACACCGACGGGCGCAGCCGCGCCTGGGTGAACGACCAGCCGGTCGGCGTTGGCCTGTTGAAGACCCTGGGCGCCGAACTGGTCGAGGTGCATGGCCAGTTCGACACCCACGGCCTGCTGAACCCGCAGACCCACCGCAGCGTGCTCGACGCCTATGCCGGCCTGTCGGCCCAGGCGGCGCAGGTCGCCGCCGCCCACCGCGCCTGGAGGCAGGTGGAGGACGCGCGCCATTCCGCCGCCGCCGACATCGCCCGTGCCCGCTCCGAAGAGGAATATCTCCGCCACGCCGTGGCCGAGCTGGATGCGCTCGCCCCCAAGGCCGGCGAGGAGGAGGAACTGTCGGAGACCCGCGCGGTGCTGATGCACCGGGAAAAGCTGGTCGACGGCATGAACGCCGCCTATGCCGAACTGTCGGGCGACCGTGGCGTGGAACGCGCCCTGTCCTCCGCCATCCGCACCCTGAGCCGCATCGCCGAGCGGGCCGGCGGTACGCTGGACCCGGTGATCGCCGCGCTCGACCGTGCCGCGACCGAGGCGGGGGAGGCGATCGCCGCCCTCCAGGCCGTCTCCAGCGGCGTCGACATGGACCCGCGGGCGCTGGAGAAGCTGGAGGAACGGCTGTTCGCGCTGCGCGCCGCCGCCCGCAAGCATGGCGTCGGCGTCGATGCGCTGGCCGCCCTTCGCGAGGAGATGGCCGGCCGCCTGCTGCTGATCGAGGATCAGGGCGACCTGCTGGCCAAGCTGGCGAAGGAGGCCGAACAGGCCCGCACCGCCTTCCACAAGGCCGCCGAGATGCTGGGCGCCGCCCGCCGCGAGGCCGCCGGGCGGCTGGACGTGGCGGTCGCCGCCGAACTGGCGCCGCTGAAGATGGAGAAGGCCAAGTTCCGCACGCTGGTCGAGCCGGTTGACGAGTCGGAATGGAGCGCGTCGGGCATCGACCGGGTCGCCTTCCAGGTCGCCACCAACCCCGGCTCCCCGCCGGGGGCGCTGAACAAGATCGCGTCGGGCGGTGAGCTGGCGCGCTTCATGCTGGCGCTGAAGGTGGTGCTGGCCCAGACCTCCACCGTCGGCACGCTGGTGTTCGACGAGGTGGACACCGGCATCGGCGGCGCCGTCGCCGCCGCGGTGGGCGAGCGGCTGGAAACGCTGGGCCATGGCCTGCAGGTGCTGGTCGTCACCCACAGCCCTCAGGTCGCGGCGCGCGGCGCCGTTCACCTGAAGGTGCAGAAGTCGCAGAAGGGCGAGCAGGTCACCACCGGCGTCGCCGAACTGGACGGCGACGAGCGGCGCGAGGAGATCGCCCGCATGCTGTCCGGCGCCACCGTCACCGCCGAAGCCCGCGCTGCCGCCGACAGCCTGATCGCCGGCCGCGGCTGACGTGACGGCTAATCCCCCGCCAGTGTTTCGGCGTGGCGGCGGAACAGCCGGACCAGGGCATCGACCACTGCGGCGACGGCCGGCGCGTCGCGCCGGTCGCGGTGGACCAGCAGATGGACGTCCTCGCTGAGCGCGGCCGGCGGGTCGATGACGCGGACCAGTATCGGTTCGGCATCGCCGAGCACGCAGGGAAGCAGCGTCATCCCCATTCCGCGCCGGGCGGCGTCGAGCCGCATCGGCAATTCGCTGAGCCGCGCCACGATGCGGCCGCCGCGCTCCCGGACCGTATCGTCCACCCATCCCGATTGCGACGGCCGCCGCCGGGTTTCCGGCAACCCGACCACCGGAACACCGTCCCAGTGGCCGGACCAGTCGTCACGCAACCCCTGCACCGCGTAAAGCGTGAAGCCGAAGCGTCCGAGGCGGCGGGTGACCAGATCGCCTTCGGCCGGCACCCGATCCATCCGCAGTGCGATGTCGGCTTCGCGTTGGGCCAAATTCAGGGCGTTGCGGGTGCTGAGGATGGTCAGGTCGGCCCCGGTCTCCGCCAGCAGGTCGGGCAGATGCAGGGTGAGGAAGGCGGAGACGGAGGTCGTCGCCGTCACCCGCACCGGCTGGCTGGTCGTGGCCAGCCGGTCGGCGTTGCGGGCGAAGGCCGCGGCGGCTTCGCCCATCACCGCGGCGCTGTCGAGAACGGAGCGGCCGAGCGCCGTCAGCTCCAGCCGGTTGGGCAACCGGTCGAACAGCGGGCCGCCCAACGCATCCTCCAGCCGCTTCAGCCGGCGGCCCAGGGTCGGCGGGCTCAGCCGCAACCGCTGAGCCGCCGCGGTCAGGCTGCCGCGGTGTGCCGTGGTCAGGAAGGCGCGGATATCCTCCCAATCCAATTCCGCATCGTCGATCATCCAGTCCCCGTCCGAATCGCCCGGTGCCAATCTCCCAAGTCCGGCGGGGCGGTCGGACGACGTCACCGCGGCAGCAGGCCGTGAAGGGCGGCATGCTGCAACAGCATGATGGTCTTGCCGTCCAGGATCGCCCCGCTGCTGACCATGGCAAGGGCATCGGCGAAGGTCAACTCGACCACCTCGATGTCCTCGCCCTCCTCGGCGACGCCGCCACCGTCCCTGCGGTCGGCAGCGCGGTATTCGGCGACGAAGAAGGCCAGCCGCTCCGTCACCGAACCGGGGCTCATGAAGGCGTCGAACACCCGGCGCGGCGCCTGGACGGTCACGCCCAACTCTTCCGCCGCCTCCGCGCGGATCGCCTCCTCCGGGCTGCGGTCGTCGAGCAGGCCGGCGCACACCTCCAGCAGCGGTTCGGCATGGCCGTTGACATAGGCGGGAAAGCGGAACTGCCGGGTCAGCAGGACGGTGCCGCGGGTCGGATCGTAGAGCAGCAGGGCGGCCCCATTGCCACGGTCATAGGTCTCCCGGCTGAGGGTCTGCCAGCTGCCGTCACGGCGGCGGTAATCGAATATGGTCTTCTTCAGCACATACCAGTCGTCGGACAGCAGCGTGACCTCACGGATGCGGATGCGGTCGTCGGAGGCGGTGGACAGGGGTGCGGCAGTGATCGTCATGACGGAACCCGATGGTCGATGAAACGGCCAACATCCTGCTGCGTCACCGGTTTTCCGGCAGCCCGTCATCGGTGGAAGGCCCCGCTGCGGAAATTTGGGGGTCGCGCCGTCTGCTCCTTGCGCTGCATATTTCCGGTTGCCGAGTGGATGCACCAAATTTAGGCGATCTGATACGAGATCGAAAATAGAAACATCAAATCATGCGCAGAGCGCACTTCAATCTTATCCTATGTTAAGTTAACGGGCCTTAATTAGAGCAAAGGAATAGCCATTTTGGAGCGTTGCAGTGAATCATCCCGCTCCCTAGATTGTTGCTGAAATCCCTTGGCTGTGCGTGACAAACGCCGCCGGTCCAGCTTCCGCTTGAGGTCGCGTTTGTCCGAAGTCTTTGCTCGATGAGCGGCCCGGTTCCTTCGGGGTCAGTCGACCTCACCGATTGCGACCGGGAGCCCATCCATCAGCTGGGCCTTATCCAACCGACAGGTTTCCTGATCGCCGTCACGGCCGATTGGATCATCGTCCATGTCTCCGCCAACATCGGGCGCTGGCTGGGGGTGGAGCCCGACGGTCTGCTGGGGCATCCGCTGGCCGGCTTTCTCGCGGGCGAGGCGCTGCACACCATCCGCGGCCGATTGCAGGTCGCCCACATCAACGGCAGCGTCGAGCGCGCCTTCGGCGTCCATCTGTCGGACGTCGCCCCGGTCTGCGACGTGGCCGTCCACCTGTCCGGCTCCACCATCGTGATCGAGGCGGAGCCGAGCGAGGGGGAAGGGCCGCAGGATTCGGGATCGCTGCTGCGCTCGATGATCGCGCGGGTCCAGAACACCCGCGGCTTCGACGCCTTTTGCCGCGAGACGGCACGCCAGATGCGGGCGCTGACCGGCTTCGACCGGGTGATGGTCTACCGCTTCGCCCCTGACGGTGCCGGGGAGGTGATCGCGGAATCGGCGGTGCACGGCATCGGCAGCTTCCTCGGCCAGCGCTATCCGGCCTCCGACATCCCACAGCAGGCCCGGCGCCTGTATGAGCGAAGCTGGCTGCGCTGCATTGCTGACGTGAACGCGCCGCCGGTGCCGGTGGTGCCGGCGGTGGATCCGCTGGGCCAGCCGCTGGACCTGTCGCTCAGCCTGTTGCGCAGCGTGTCGCTGATCCATGTCGAGTATCTGCGCAACATGGGAGTGAATGCCTCGCTGTCGGTGTCGATCTTGCGGCACGGCAGGCTGTGGGGGCTGTTCGCCTGCCACCACCGCCACGCCCGCTCCCTCTCCTTCGAGCGCCGGACTACCGCCGAGCTGTTTGGCCAGATGGTCTCGCTGCTGCTGGAAGGGCGGGAGCGCGAGCAGGAAAGCCAGCAGGAGGCGCAGGCCCGCCGCGCCCATGTCCGCATCATGTCTATGCTGGCCGACAGCGAATCGCCGCTGGACAGCCTGGTCAGCTTCGCGACGGAGCTGCGGACGCTGATCGAGTGCGATGGCTTCGCCTGCTGCATCGACGGCCAGCTGCATATGGAGGGCGAGACGCCGACGCGGGAGGAGACGCAGGGCGTCATGCGCTTCCTGCACCGGACGCCGCCCAGCAGGATTTATCTGACCGACCAGCTGGGGACCGTCCATCCGGCGGCCCGCGACTTCACCGAACGGGCCTGCGGCCTGCTGGCGATCCCGGTATCGCGCATGCCGCGCGACTATCTGGTTTTCTTCCGCAAGGAGCTGGTCCGCACCATCACCTGGGGTGGCGATCCGACCAAGCCGGTGCAATACGGCCCCAACGGCCCGCGCCTGACCCCGCGCAAGAGCTTCGAGGCGTGGAAGGAGACGGTGCGCGGCCGTTCCAAGCCCTGGACCGAGCTTGACGAGCGCAACGCCGAATCCCTGCGGGTGACCTTGCTGGAAGTGGTTCTGCGGCTGGCCGACATTGCCGGCCGCACCCGCAAGGAAGCGACCGAGCGGCAGGAGCTGCTGATCGCCGAACTGAACCACCGCGTCCGCAACATCCTCAGCCTCGTCCGCGCTCTGGTGCGGCAGAGCGAGGCCGGGGCGGAGACCGTGCAGCAGTTCGCCGCCATCGTCGCCGGCCGCATCGAGGCGCTGGCCCGCGCCCATGACCAGATCACCGCCGACAATTGGGGACCGGCCTCCTTACGCGCCCTGATCGCGGCGGAGGTTGGCGCCTATCTGTCGGCCAAGGGCGAGCGGGTGCGGCTGACCGGGCCGGAGGTGCTGCTGGCGCCCCAGGCCTTCTCCGTCTTCGCGTTGGTGGTGCATGAGCTGACCACCAATTCGGCCAAGTACGGTGCGCTCAGTGACAGTGGTGGCTGGGTCGAGGCCGGCTGGTCGATCGACGAGGGCGGGCGGCTGCTGATCGACTGGCAGGAGAATGGCGGCCCGCCGGTGCGGGCGCCGTCGCGCATCGGTTTCGGCACCACGGTGATCGAGCGCTCGGTCCCCCACGATTTGCAGGGTGAGGCGGAGGTGACCTACGCCCTGTCCGGTCTGCGGGCCCGATTCATGATCCCGGCCCGCTTCGTCACCATCGCCGCCAGCCTGCCTGACGGCGGCCGGCGCAGCCTGCCGGTGCCGGCCGCCGATTTCTCCATCGGCGGTCCGGTTCTGCTGCTGGAGGACAACATGATCATCGCCATGGCGACGGAGGACGTGCTGTTGAGCTTCAGCGCCAGCCGCGTCAACACCGCTGCCGGCGTCCGCCATGCCCTTCGCCTGATCGACGAGGATCCGCCGGTGGTCGGCGTGCTGGACATTAATCTGGGCAGCGAGACCTCGGTCGCGGTGGCCGAACGGTTGCGGGAACTGGGGATCCCCTTCGTGTTCGCCACCGGCTATGGCGAATCCGCTGCGGTGCCGGAGCGGTTCGCGGACGTCCCGGTGCTGAAGAAGCCCTACGGGTCGGATCAGGTGGTGCAGGTGTTGGCCTCGGTGATGACGGGTTCGTCAGCCTAAAGCTTGACCGACGCATAGCGCGCGAACAGAGCCACGCTGACCGCCACGGTGGCGTTCAGCGACTCCACCGCCCCGGTCGTCGGCACCGACAGCCGCGTCGCCGGGCAGTCCGCCGGCACGCCCTGACCCTCCTCGCCCAGGATCAGCCGCATGTCGGCCGGCCAGTCGAAGCGAGTCAGATCTTCGCCGCCGCCGTCCAGCGCATAGAGCGGCCCCGCCGCCTCGTTCACCGCCGCCCAGCGCGGGCCGCGCAGCAGGGTCAGGGCGAACTGCGCGTTCGATGCCGCCCGCAGGCATTTGGGGTGGAAGGGATGCGCCGCCCCCTCCAGCAGAACGATCCGCGACACGCCGAAGGCCGCCGCACTGCGCAGCAAAGCACCCAGGTTGCTGGGATCGCCCAGCGCGCAGAGCAGTTCCAGCCCCTGCGGCGGCTGCGACAGGTCGATGGCCGGCATCTTCGGCACGGTCCCGACCAGCAGCGGGAAGCCGGTGCCCGATACGTCCAGCGTCCGGAATAGGGCGGGGGCCAGCTGCACCGGCTCCACCCCCGGCGGCAGGCGCCAGCCAGTGATCTGCGCCGGGTCGGTGAACAGCACGCGTTCGAACCGCTCGGGATGGTGGCGCAGCGCCTCCGGCACCGTCTTCAGGCCGGCCAGCAGGAACTTGCCGTTCTTCTTCAGCCCGCGGCTTTCCAGCGCCGATTCCCACAGCTTGAACTGCGGGTTCTGCGGGCTTTCGATCAGCAGGGGCGGGCGGGTCATGGCAACGGGCTTTCCGGCAGCGGGATGCCCCTGCCTAGCACAGGCGGCGACCGAGGAACAGCAGGGGGCCGCGCTGGCAGGCCTCGGTGAAGCCGGCGCGCTGGTAGAACCCGACATTGCGGGCAAAGACGGCAGTGACCAGATGCACGCCGGGCAGGCCGTCAGCCCGGCAATCCTCGGCGAAGCGGTCGAGCAGCCGTCGCCCCAGCCCGTGCTCCCGCCAGCCCGGCCGGACATTGATGTGGAAATGGGCGGGGTAGGCGGCGAAATGGTCGGCGAAGACCTCGTATTTCGGGATGCGCCGCGCCAGCTCCACCGACCCCGCGCTGTCCTTGCAGCCGGTGAGATAGCCGGTGATCTGACCGTCGGCCGCTACCGCCATCCAGATGTCCCGCGGCGCGTCATCCACGAACCAGCCGGTCCAGGTGGCGAGGAAGGCGGCGCGGTCGGCAGCGGACGCGAACTCCGTCCGGGTGGTGGAGGCGAAGAAGATCTCCTCCAGGCCCGCCAGCGCCGCCCCGCGGTCGGGCAGGTCGGTCAGCCGCTCCAGCCGGATGCTTTCGTTCCCCGTCATCACTTCCGCTGTGCGGTCTCGACCGACAGGTTGCGCGGCGCCAGCATGGTGTAGTGGCCGCGCGCCTTCATCACGCCGGCCCCTTCCTCCGCCTGCGGGCCGTGGCCCCAGAACAGGTCCCCGCGTACCGGACCCTTGATGGCGCCGCCGGTGTCCTGCGCCACCACCAGCCGGTTGATGGCGCCGCCCGGCACCGGGGCGTCGCGCACCTCCAGCCAGAGCGGGACGCCTAGCGGGATGTGCTCGGCATCCACCGCAAGGCTGCGGCCGGGCGTCAGCTCCATGTTGCGGGCGCCGCGCGCGCCGACCTCGGGCTTCACCTTGAAGAAGACGTAGGAGGGGTTGAGGTTCATCACCCGCTGGGCCTCGGCCGGATGGTCCTTCAGCCAGCGCCGGATCGTCTGCAACGACATCTGTTCCGGCGTGGCGTCGCCGATGTCGATGATATGGCGGCCGATCGGGTAATAGCTGTGACCGTTCTGGCCGGCGTAATGGATGCCGACCACCGATCCGTCGGCCATGATCGCCCGGCCCGACCCCTGGATTTCCAGGAAGAAGGCGTCGACCGGGTCGTCGACCCACATCAGCTCCAGCCCCTTCCCCTTCAAGGCACCGCCTTCGATACGGGCGCGGGTCGGCAGCCCGTTCTTGCCGCGCGCCGGCATGCGGTAGAGCGGCACGTTGTAGCGCTCGCTCGGCGTCCAGCTGCCGTGCAGCTCGATCTCGTAATAGCCGGTGAAGAGGCCGTTCTCGCCGTTGCTGACGTCGCGCGGGGTGAAGAAGGTCTCGAAGAAGCGGCGGGCCGCCTCGCTGTCGCCGGCGGGCAGGTCGCGGGCGGCGGCGCAGATGGCGCGCCAGTCGTCGGTGGTGCCGGCGGCGCGCATCTGCCCCATCGGCTTGCCCGGCGGCTGGTTCTTCACCCAGCCGCAGGTGCGCTGCACGGCGGGAACCGCCTGGGCATGGTCGTCGTCGATCCAGCCGGCGAGATGGCGGAAGTCGGGCGAGACCTGATCCCAGGTCGGGCGCTGGGCCGTCCGCCGCTGCCCCTCGACCGTCGGGGCGGTGCCGGCGCAGGCCGCCAGCGTCGCCAGCAAGCCGCCCATCAGCACCATCCGCAGGCCGCGCCGCAGGGTTTTCCTCACGTCACGCGCACACGTCACCCCAGCCGCAGCCGCCATCGCGCACTCCGCCACCAGCATCCGATCTGTCCGTCGAAGACCTCTGAGCACCCGGCCGCGCTGGCGGTCCGGTCACGATAAGGTCACATCACCCGACCGTTTGTGCCGGTGGTTACCCCGAGTCGTCAATCCCCAACCTGCACTTTCGGATAGGTCGCGGCCGCTTGTCACGGGCAGGGTGGCGGCAGGGCGGCTGGAAGGCCGAGCGGGGCAGCCGCGCGGCGGCAGGGCGTGACAGAGCGCGGCAAACGCGGTATCGACAGCCCATACGCGAAGGACCGTCCGCAGTTTGCATCCCGACCCCCGGCCATGCCGGGGGCACAGGCGGGCGGGCGGTCCCGTTCGCCGCCATGAGACACCCCAAGGGACCAGACGCCATGACACCCGCCGCCCGCCTCCAGGCGGTCATCGATCTGCTGACCGAGATCGACGAGACCCCTCGCCCCGCCGACGCGGTGATGAGCGCCTATTTCCGCAACCGCCGCTACATCGGCTCGAAGGACCGCACCGCCATCGCCCAGATGGCCTACGCGATCCTGCGCCGCCATGCCCGGCTCGGCTGGTGGATCGAGCGCGGCGGCTACGAGCGCCCCACCCCGCGCGCCCGCGTCCTGGCCTATCTGCTGCTGGAAGAGAGCCGCAACGCCGGCGTCGTGCTGGAGATGTTCAGCGGCGGCAAGTTCGCCCCGGCCCGCCTGACCGACGACGAGCTGGCGATGGTCGGCAAGCTGGAAAGCCACACCATGGACCATCCCGACATGCCGGAGACGGTGCGGGTGGAGTGTCCGGACTGGGCGGAGGGACCGATGCGCGCCTCGCTTGGCGAGCGCTTCGGGGTGGAGATGGAGAAGCTGCTGGAGGCGGCCCCGCTCGACCTGCGCATCAACCCGCTGAAGGCCAACCAGCAGAGCGCCATCAAGGCGCTGGCCAAGGCGCAGATCACGGCGGAGACCACGCAATGGTCACCGTTGGGGCTGCGGGTGAAGGGCCGGCCGCCGTTGGGCAGCGTCGAGGCGTTCAAGGATGGTCTGGTCGAGATCCAGGACGAAGGCTCGCAGCTGGTGGCGCTGGCGGTGGCGCCGAAGCCGGGCCATCAGGTGGTGGATTTCTGCGCCGGCGCCGGCGGCAAGACGCTGGCCGTCGCAGCATTGATGAAGAACAAGGGCCGGGTCGTCGCCTGCGACGTGCTGGACAAGCGCCTGAAGCGCGCCGCCGAACGCTTCCGCCGCGCCGGCCTGCACAACATCGAAGCCCACCCGCTGACCAGCGAGCGCGACCCCTGGGTGAAGCGCCACAAGCGCAAGTTCGACCGCGTGCTGGTCGACGCCCCCTGTTCCGGAACCGGCACCTGGCGCCGCAACCCGGATGCCCGCTGGCGCCAGCTCGGCCCGGGGCTGGAGCAGCTGCTGCCCCTGCAAGCCAACATCCTGGACAGCGCCGCGCGTCTGGTGAAGCCGGGCGGGCGGCTGATCTACGCCACCTGCTCCATGCTGCATGACGAGAACGAGGCCCAGGTCGAGGCCTTCCTGCAAACCCACCACGACTTCATCGTCAAGCCGGTCGCCGAGGTGTGGGCGGAGGAGGAGGCCGGCGCGCCGCCGCCGGTCGAGGGTCCGTATCTGCGGCTGACCCCGGCGAAGCACGACACCGACGGCTTCTTCGCCGCCGTGCTGGAGCGCCGCGCGGAGGAAAGCGTGTCGGAGGAGAGCGTGTCGGACGTGGCGCTGGAACAGGGCGAGGTCGATCCGGTCGAACTGGGCAAGGCGATCGATGCGTGAGTGAGGGGGGAGGGGGCGTCTCCCCTCCCCACCCTTGACAGCCGGGGTGGCGCGCTCCTTATCGGTGGGGTAGGCTTTCCGCCGCCGATGCCATCCGGGCGTATTCGCCCAATCCCTCTCAAGAGGACCAGATGAAGTTCTCCTTCGCCAAGCCGTCCCTGCCGTCCTCCGGCGTGCTCGCCGTGACCGTCGCCGCCGACCGCAGCCTCGGGCTGATCGGGAGCGAGCTGGATCAGAAGACCGGCGGGGCGCTGGCCCGCGCCATGGCCGCCGCCCGCTTCACCGGCAAGAAGGACGAGACGCTGACGCTGCTCGCCCCGGCCGGGACCGAGCTGGACCGCATCCTGCTGGTCGGTATCGGCAAGGCTGCGGACCTGACCGATCTGGTCCTGCAGGCCGCCGGCGGCGCGATCGCCGTGACGCTGGACAAGGCCGCCGACGAGGCTGCCCTGCTGGTCGAACTGCCGGAGGGGGCCACGCTGTCGCCCGCCGCCGCCGCGGCGGAGATCGCCTTCGGCGCGCAGCTCCGCAGCTACAAGTTCGACAAGTACCGCACCAACGACCGGAAGTCCGACAAGAAGGAGCCGAAGCCCAGCCTGCGCAAGCTGACGCTGCTGGTCGAGGATGACGGTGCGGCCAAGTCGGCCTTCAAGAAGCTGGACACGCTGGCCGATGCCATCCGCTTCACCCGCGATCTGGTGTCGGAGCCGGCCAACGTCATCTATCCGGAAAGCCTCGCCGAGAAGACGAAGGAACTGGAGCAGTTCGGCGTCGAGGTGGAAATCCTCGACCAGAAGAAGCTGAAGAAGATCGGCATGGGCGCCCTGCTGGGCGTCGCCCAGGGCAGCGCCTTCGAGCCGCGCGTGGTCGTCATGCGCTGGAACGGCAACCCGGATGCCGACGACAAGCGCCCGGTCGCCTTCATCGGCAAGGGCGTGACCTTCGACAGCGGCGGCATCTCGATCAAGGGTGCGGCCGGTATGGAAGACATGAAGTGGGACATGGGCGGCTCCGCCACCGTGATCGGCACCATGTACGCCCTGGCCGCCCGCAAGGCGAAGGTCAACGCCATCGGCATCGTCGGGCTGGTGGAAAACATGCCGTCGGGCACGGCGCAGCGTCCGGGCGACATCGTCACCTCGCTGTCGGGCCAGACCATCGAGGTCATCAACACCGACGCCGAAGGCCGCCTGGTGCTGGCCGACTGCCTGTGGTACGCGCAGGACGTCTACAAGCCCAAGCTGATGATCGACCTCGCCACCCTGACCGGCGCCATCATCGTGGCACTGGGTCACGAGCATGCCGGCCTGTTCGCCAACGACGATGATCTCGCCATGAACCTGACGGCCGCCGGCCTGAAGGTGGGCCAGCCGGTGTGGCGCATGCCGCTCGGCGACAATTACGACAAGGAAATCGAATCGCCGGCCGCCGACATGAAGAACACCGGATCGGGCGGCGGTGCCGGCAGCATCGTCGGCGCGCAGTTCCTGAAGCGCTTCGTCAACGAGGTGCCGTGGGCGCACATCGACATCGCCGGTGTCGCCTGGGCGAAGAAGGACGGTGCCACGGTTCCGAAGGGTGCCTCCGCCTTCGGCGTGCGCCTGCTCGACCGCTTCGTGGCGGACTTCCACGAGGCCTGATACGCGTGCGTGAAGGAGCCATGACCGAAGTCCGCTTCTACCACCTGCAACGGCGCACGATGGAACAGGCGCTGCCCAAGATCCTGGAGAAGGTTCTTGAGCGGAACTGGCGTGCCGTCGTGCTCGCCGGTTCTCCGGAGCGGGTGGACATGCTGAACCAGCATCTGTGGACCTACGATCCCGGCTCCTTCCTGCCGCATGGGGCGGCGCGCGACGGCTTCGCCGAGCGCCAGCCGGTGTGGCTGACCGATGCCGACGAGAACCCGAACAACGCCACCGTGCTGGTCACGGTGGACGGCTGCGTCAGCGACCGGATGGAGGGCTACGACCTCGTCTGCGACCTGTTCGACGGCAATGACGAGGAGGCGGTGCTGGCTGCCCGCCAGCGCTGGAAGGCGTGCAAGGCGGCCGGTCACAGCCTGACCTACTGGCAGCAGACCGACCGCGGCGGCTGGGAGAAGCGGGCCTGAGCGAAACCTTGTAAAGTTGTCCGCTCATTTCCATTGCATTCGATCCGTTCAGGGACAAATCTGATTGCCCACGCGGACGGTTCAAAGGTGAATGCTCCCGATGAACAGGAGCCAGATCGACCCGGCGCTCGCCCAGCAGGTCAAGGACGCGAGCATCCTGATCGTGGACGACAACCCGTCCAACGTCGACCTGCTGCGCGAAATCCTGAGCCACGATGGATACGGCCGGGTGCGGGGGGAGACCGACCCGCGCAAGGTGCCGGACCTCTGCGCGGCCGAGCCATTCGACCTGCTGCTGATCGACATCCGCATGCCGCACATGAGCGGTTTCGACCTGATGGAGCGGCTGAAGCCGGTTTTCGAAGGCGATTACGTGCCGATCCTGGTGCTGACCGCCCAGACCGACCAGGAAACCCGGCGCAAGTCGCTGGAACTCGGCGCCAACGATTTCCTGACCAAGCCCTTCATCGCCTGGGAGCTTCTGCACCGCGTCCGCAACATGGTGGAGATCCGCAAGCTCTACCGCCGCGCCGCCGAACAGAACCGGGAGCTTGAACGCCGGGTGACGGAGCGCACCGCCGAACTGTCCGACGCTCTGGAAGCGGCGCGCAAGGCCGACCGTGCCAAGCTGGACTTCCTGGCGGTGATGAGCCACGAGCTGCGTACGCCGCTGAACTCGATCATCGGCTTCGCCGATGTGCTGGCGGGGGAGGGGATGGGCAAGCTGGGCCATCCCGATTACCTGGAATATGTGAAGCTGATCGAGGAAAGCGGCCGGTCGCTGCTGACCATGGTCAACAACATCCTGGACTACACACGCGGCTCCACCGGCTCCATCGAGATCCAGGAAAGCGACGTCAACATCCCGCAGATGCTGACCGGCTGTGCCGAGATGCTGGCGCCGAAGGCGGCGGGCAAACGGGTGAACCTGACCGTCCAGCCCTGTCCGCCCTTCCGTATGCGCATCGACCGTCGGCGGCTGCGCGAGATGGTGCTGAACCTGCTCGACAACGCGGTGAAGTTCACCCAGCCCGAGGGCCATGTCGCGGTGGCGGTGGTGGATCGCGGGGAGTTCGTCGGGCTGATGGTGCGCGACGATGGTCCGGGAATTCCCGCCGAACTGATGGGACGCATCTTCAACCCCTTCACCCAGGCCGAACGCTCGCTGGTCCGCCAGCATGAGGGGGTCGGGCTGGGCCTGCCGATCGTGCGGCGTTTCGCCGAACTGCATGGCGGCGGGGTGGAACTGGACAGCGCGCCGGGACGCGGCACGGCGGTGACCATCCTGCTGCCGAAGGAACGGTTGCTTCTGGAGGGATGAGGGGCGGCGGGTGGCGGATGCCCCTCCCCAATTCTCCTCGCTTCAGTGAAATGTGAACATTTCCGGTGCCGCACCGATGCGTGCCACCAGTCCGCCGCTGGGCGGAACCGGACGCCACTGGTCGCGCTGGGCGTCGACCGGTTCCGACACCACGATCAGGCCGTTCTCGCCGCGGCGCCAGTAGAGGCTCGGCGGCTTGTCGTCCGAGGCCCAGCGCACCGCCCACACCCGGTCGCCGTCGGTCCAGGTGGCGGTGAAGCGCAGTGGTGCCGTGATGTCCAGTGCCTGCATCTCGTCGCGGATGGCGTGCAGCACGCGCTGGAAGGCGCCGACCGAATCCCGCTCCAGACCCTGGCCGAGTGCCGCGAGGAAGATCGCCTCACTGTCGGTGGTGCCGGTACGGGTGCTGTACAGCTCGTCCGGGATCATCGCCTCCACCCGGCGGCGCAGGCGGGGCCAGTCTCCGACCTGTCCGTTGTGCATGAACAGGAAGCGCCCGGCCTTGAAGGGGTGGCAGTTGGCCCGGCTGACCGCGGTGCCGGTCGCCGCCCGGACATGGGCGAAGAACAGGTGGGAACGGACATGGTTGCAGATCGACTGCAGGTTCTCGTCCGACCAGGCCGGGCGGATCTCGCAATAGCGGCCGGGTTCGGTCCGCTCGCTGTACCAGCCGACGCCGAAACCGTCGCCATTGGTCTCGGTCTTCGCCTCCGCGGCGTGCATCGACTGTTCGATCAGGGAATGGCAGGGTGTGCAGACCAGCGTTTCCAGGAACACGGGTTCGCCGCAATAGGCAAGAAACCGACACATCGACCGACGCACCATGGCAGCCGCGACAAGGACTGCGTCAATTTGACCCGATCCGCCGTGTGAAACAAGATGCGCCGGTCACGGAACCGTCATGCGCTCCGCCGGGTGTTGCATTTCCGCCGTTCACACACGCCATTCAGGCAGGTCGCCGCCCCGTTTTTGTCACCAGACGAGTTTGGGCAGGGCCGCGACCCGCAGCGGGCCGACGAACAGCGAGCGGTCCTGCACCGTCACCGGGGCGGTGACCACCGGTTCGCCGTTGGGACCGGTCGGGCGGGCCAGCATGGTCAGGACGGTCCTGGCGATGGCCGCCTCGTTCGGGCGCATCATCGGCTTCACCGCATCGAGGATGGCGGGGGCGCCGCGGATCTCCGCGGTCAGCGCCGCCTGCGGCTGCAACTGGGCGTCCAGCGCCAGCGTGCCCGACAGCACCGCCGCCAGCGGCCCCCAGTCCAGCGCCAGCCGGTCGACCTCCACTGTGCCGCCGTCGCGGCTCCAGGCCGACAGGCTGGCCGGTTCCGGCCGCGGCGGGTTGCCCATGACGCGCAGGGTCAGTTCGGTCCGCTTCACCTCGCGGCCAAGGTTCGGCGGCATGCCGTCGGGCAGGGTCAGCCCGTCGGCGGTCAGCGTCAGGGTCAGGCCGGCCACACCACGTTCGGCCGGCGGCTGGTCGGGCTGGGCGGCGCCGACGTCAAGGGCGGCGACCGGGACCGGCTGGCCGGCGACCTGCGCGGTCAGGCCGGTGAAACGCAGGGCGAGCCGCTCCAGCGTGCCCGACATCCGCATGGTCACATCGCCGCTTCCTCCGGTCGGGGCCAGGATGTCGACCGGCGGCTGGCCCGGCTGGACGACGGACAGGCGATGTTCACCGGGAAAGGCCAGCGCGATGCGGGTGGGGTTCCAGGGCGCCGCCTCCGCCACCAGCCGCGCACCCTGCCAGTCGGCGCCGCGCGTCGCCAGATGCGGCTTGTCCAGTTCCGCCCGCAGGGCGAAGGGGAAGCCGTGGACGGTCAGCCCGCCATGCTCCACCACCGCGCCGTTGGCCCGCTGGTCGGCGACCCAGCTTTCCAGCCCGTCGCGCACGGTGCGGGCCGCCTGCCACCACCACAGCGAATAGGCGATAGCCGGCAGCAGTACGGCCATCAGCACCAGGATGGTCGCGATCCGGCGTCCAGTCAGCAGGCGGCGCGGGGGTTGGGAAGTGGCGTTGGGTCGCATCGGTGGCATGTCCGTTCCATCTCCGTACCGTTATAGCGACCCCGAACCCCACATGCTAGGCTCGGTCGCCGCCGATTCGGTTCCGTTTTCCTGCGAACTTCCATGGCCCCCGACTCGACCCTCCTGCATCCCGCCTGGACCCACGACATCGCCGTCGAACCCGGCGCCGACCTGTGGGTCTTCGGCTATGGCTCGCTGATGTGGAACCCGGGTTTCACCTTTGCGGAGCGGCATGCGGCGACCCTGCCGGGATATCACCGCAGCTTCTGCGTCGCCTCCCACCGCTATCGCGGGACGCCGGAGCGGCCGGGGCTGGTGCTGGGGCTGGACCGCGGCGGCTCCTGCCGGGGCATCGTCTTCCGGGTTGCGGCGGCGGACGTGCCGGAAACGCTCGATTACCTGTGGGAGCGGGAGATGGACAGCCGCGTCTATCTGCCGAGAATGCTGCGTGTCCGCCTGCGTGACGGCCGGTCGGCCGAGGGGCTGGAGTCGGTCAGTGCCTGCTGCTTCATCGTCGACCGCACTCATCCGCAATATTGCCGTGGGTTGGACGAAACCGCGGTCGTGTGTCGCATTGCCGGCTGCTGCGGCCAGCGCGGTCCGAACATCGAGTATCTCGCCAACACGGTGGAGCATCTGAAGGAGCTGGGGATCTGCGATGCCCGGCTGTCGTCACTGTATGACCGCGTGCGTGGCCATCCGGGGCGCCCATCTTGATGGGCATGACGATCCTGCGCATCCGGGCTCTTGCCCTGGCGGGAGTGGCGCTGGCCCTGGGCGTGGGGGCCCCGATCCTCGCCGCACCGCTGCACCACGACATCGACCTGACGCTCGATCCCGCCGCCGGCCGGATGGAGGCGGTGGACCGGCTGACCTTGCCCGCCGGGGCGCAGTCCTTGCAGCTGGACCCGGCCCTGGCGGTGCAGGAGGTGCGGGCCGGCGACCGCGTCATCCCGGTGGACCGGCGCGGCGAGCGCTTGCGGCTGGTGGTGCCGGAGGGTGGGGGGGCGGTGACCATCCGTTATGGCGGGCGGCTGCCGGGCTTCGCCGCCGGAACCGGTCTGGCGCTGGATGGCGAGGGCGCTTTCCTGCCGGGGCTAAGCGGTTGGCTGCCCGATCCGGCGATTGCGGTCGAGGAGTCGCCGACATGGCGTCTGTCGGTGCGGGTGCCGGCGCCTTATGTCGCCGTCGCCACCGGCCGGCTGGTGGAGGAGGGGCGTGAGACCGCCGGCTATCGCGCCGTGTTCGAGGAGGACCGCAGCGTCGAGGAACCCTCCGTCTTCGCCGGGGCCTGGATGATCGAGGAGCGGATGGCGGGCAAGCTGCGCCTGCGGCTCTACCGTCATCCGGAGCAGAGCGGGCTGGCCGACGGTTATCTCGGCCTGTCGGAGCAGGCGATTGCCGATGGTGCCACCCGCATCGGCGTCTATCCCTTCCATGGCTTCAGCATCGTCTCGGTCCCGCCACCGGTCGGGCTGGGCTTTCCCGGCCTGACCGCCATCGGCCGGGCGGTGCTGCCGCTGCCCTTCATCCGCAGCCAGTCGCTGACCCATGAGATCATGCATAACTGGTGGGGCAACGGCGTGCGGGTGGGCGAGGGCGGCAATTGGGCGGAGGGACTGACCACCTACATGGCTGATTATGCCGCCGCCCAGGCGCGCGGCGCCGATGCGGCGCGGGCAATGCGGCTGGACTGGCTGCGCGACTATGCCGCCTTGCCGGCCGAGCGCGACCGCCCGCTGACGGAGTTCCTGTCCAAGACGCATGATGCCTCGCAGATCGTCGGCTACGGCAAGGCGGCGATGCTGTTCCACATGCTGGAGGCGGAGATCGGCCGCGACGCCTTCAACACCGGCATCCGGACGTTCTGGAACGGGTTCGCCTTCCGCAATGCCGGCTGGTCCGACCTGCGCCGATCCTTCGAGGCGGCATCCGGCCGCGATCTCGGCGGGTTGTTCGGCCAATGGGTGGAGCGGCGGGGGGCACCAATGCTGACCCTGGTCGATGCGCGGGCCGATGGCGACGGCGTGCTGCTGACTTTGCGGCAGGAGGCCGATGCAGCCTATGCCCTGACCGTGCCGGTGCGGCTGGAGACGGCGGCCGGGGTGGAAGACCACACCGTCCGCTTCGACGGCCGGCAGGCGAGCTTGAGGGTGCCCGCCAGGGCGTCGGTACAGGCGGTGTCGGTCGACCCCGACTTCGATCTGTTCCGCCGTCTGGCGCCGGGGGAGGCGCCGCCGATCCTGCGTGACGTGACCCTGCGGCCGGGTGCCGAGCGGGTGATGGCCGCCGATGGCGACGCGGCGGAGGCCGCGCGGACGCTGGCCGGGCGGCTGATGGACGGTGCCGGGCGCCAAGGCGGCGGTGGGGTGGCGCCGCTGCTGCTGATCGGGACCGACGCGGCGGTGGAACGGGAATTGGAGCGGCGCGGGCTGCCGCCGGTGCCGGCGGAACTGGCCGGTCGCGGCAGTGCGCGGGTGTGGGTGTCGCGCACGGCGGACGGGCGGACGACGCTGGTGGCGTCGGGTGCCGATGCCGAGGCGCTGCGGGCGCTGGTCCGGCCGCTGCCGCATTACGGCCGGCAGAGCTGGCTGGTGTTCGAAGGGGACAAGGCGGCGGACCGTGGGGTGTGGACAGTGGGGGACAGTCCGTTGCGGCGTTTGGTGGGGCAATGAGGGAGGGGGCCCCGGCTGACGAATCCCCCCTCCCTCTACCGACCCTATTTCCCCTCGCCCCAGACCAGCCCGTTGAACAGCGGCTCGATCACCGGCTGGCCGACGTCGCGGGTGATGAAGACCAGCTTGGTGCGATGGTCGTCGCTGGGCCAGTCCTCCAGCCGTACCGGCGGGTGGAACATGTGCTGGACGCCGTGCACGACCACGGGCAGCTCGCTTTCCTGAACGTTCAGCAAGCCCTTGACCCGCAGCAGGTTCTCACCGGCCTGGGCGATCAGCGCCTCCATGAAATCGACGAAGCCGTTCCAGGGAATCGGCCGGTCGATCACCATGCAGAAAGCGCGGATGTGGTCGTCGTGGCGGTTGGCGTCATGGTGGTGATGGTCATGACCGCAGTCGGGACCGCAATGGTCGCCGTGATCATGATCGTGGCCATGATCGTGGTCGTGCCCATGGTGGTCATGCCCGTGGTCGTGATGCTCTTGCGCCTTGGCCTGCTCGTCGCGATAGGCCTCCTCGCGCAGCCAGCGAGCGACGTCGGGGCTCTTGGTCTCCGGATTGTAGAGACCGGCGTCGAACAGCTTCGCCGGGTCGACCTCGCCATGGGCGGCGGGGATCACCGGGGCGGCCGGGTTGATGGCGGCGAGGCGCTGCATCAGGGCGACGGTCGCCGCCGGGGTGGCGACGTCGGTCTTGGTCAGCACGATGCGGTCGGCGACGGCGGCCTGCTTCACGCTTTCCGGCTGGCGGTCGAGCTGGAGCGAGCCGTGCGCCGCGTCCACCGTGGCGATGACGCCGTCCAGGCGGAAACGGGCGGCCAGCAGCGGGTCCGACATCAGGGTGTGGATGATCGGGGCGGGGTCGGCCAAGCCGGTGGTTTCCACCACCACCCGGTCGAAATCGGGGATCTCGCCCTTCACCCGCTTCAGGAACAGGTCGCGCAGCGTGTCGACCAGATCGCCGCGGATGGTGCAGCACAGGCAGCCGCTGTCCATCAGCACCATGTTCTCCGACGCCTTGGCGACCAGCAGATGATCGAGCCCGACCTCGCCGAACTCGTTGATGACGATGGCGGTGCGGGCCATGGCCGGGTTGCGCAGCAGCGCCTGGAGCAGCGTGGTCTTGCCGCTGCCGAGGAAGCCGGTCAGCACCGAGACGGGAAGACGGGCGGGAGGGGCGGCGGAAGCGCTCAACGGGAAGTCTCCTGACAGGATTTGCACAGGCCGCGCACCTCGACGGTGGGGCGCTGGACACGGAAGCCGCGCCCGGCCGCCGCGGCGATGATGGCGGCGCCGACACCCGGATCGTCGATCTCGGCGGCGTCGCCGCAGGCCTCGCACACCAAAAACTGCCCGGAATGGACATCCCCCGGTGCGGCACAGCCGACATAGGCGTTCAGCGATTCGATGCGGTGGACCAGCCCCTGTTCGACCAGGAACTCCAGCGCGCGGTAGACGGTCAGCGGCGCCGCCGCCTTGCCGTCCTGCTGGCTCAGATCCTCCAGGATCGCATAGGCGCCACGCGGCCGGTGGCTGGACCACACCAGCTCCAGCACACGGCGGCGCAATGCGGTCAACCGGGCGCCCCGTTCGGCGCACAGCGCGTCGGCACGGGTGAGGGCATCGGCGATGCAGTGGGTGTGGTCGTGAAGCGCGGACATGGGTGTTACTTTATAACACTCTGTCGGCCGATGCAACGCGACAAGGGAAAAGGCGGCCCCAGGAAGGGGACCGCCTTGTCGAGTGGCATTTGTTGGTCTTGGGGCCGGGCCATTTTTGGAACCGGGACGTGGTTGGACCGCGGGGAAGTGGTCGGCGTCCGTATGGCTCTGACCCGAGAAGGCTGGGCGGGACAGGGCGGCCGCACCGGGCCGCTTTGAGCAGACTAGCAACCGGCCATGACCATTTGCGGGCGTAGCGGTGACTCTTCGGTGAAGATCGCCATTCAGTTGGCCGTCTCCACCTTGCCCTTGCGTTCGTTGTAGAGAGCCAGAGCGCGGTCACGGGCGACGCTGTGGTCGACGATCGGGTGCGGATAATCGTCGCCCAGCCGGACGCCGGCCTGCCGCAGAACTTCGGTCGGGGCGGCCCAGGGCTGGTGGATCCAGCGCGGCGGCAGCCGGTTCAGCTCGGGTACATGGCGGCGGACGTAATCGCCTTGCGCGTCGAACTTCTCGCCTTGCAGCACGGGATTGAAGACGCGGAAGAAGGGGGCGGCGTCGGCGCCGCAGCCGGCCACCCACTGCCAGTTGCCGGCATTCTGGGCCAGATCGGCATCGACCAGCGTGTCCCAGAACCAGCGTTCCCCCTGCTGCCAGGGCAGAAGCAGATCCTTGATCAGGAAGGACGCGACGATCATCCGCACCCGGTTGTGCATCCAGCCGGTTTCCCACAGCTGGCGCATGCCGGCATCGACGATGGGATAGCCGGTGCGCCCTCGCTGCCAGGCCCGCAGGCCCGCTGCATCCTCGCGCCAGGGGAAATCGGCGAAGCGGTGGTCGAGCGGGCTGTCGGGCAGCTCCGGTGCATGGTGCAGCAAATGATACTGGAACTCGCGCCAGCCTATCTCGCGCAGGAAGGCGTCGATGCCGGACGCCAGTTCCGGCCGGGCGTCGGCGGCATGGCGGGCGGCGTGCCAGACCTGCCGCGGCCCGATCTCCCCGAAAGCCAGATAGGGCGACAGCGCGGAGGTCCCGTGTCGGTCCGGCCGGTCACGCTCGGTCACATAGACCCCGACCGGCCCGTCGAGGAAGTCGGCGAGGTGGGACAGCGCCGCAATCTCCCCCGGCACCCAGCGCTTGCGCAATCCAGCGGCCCAGTCGGGCTTGCCTGGCAGCAGACCCCAGCTTTCGAGGTCATCGCTGGCCGGCGCGGTCGCCAGCGCCTTCAGGGTGGACGGCGCGCGGGTCGGCAGCGGCGGGTTCAGCGTCGCCGACAGGTGGCGCCAGAAGGGGGTGAAGACCTTGAACGGGCCGCCGCTCTTGTTACGGACGGTCCAGGGTTCGGCCAGCAGGCCGGCGTTGAAGCTGCGGGCATCGACGCCGCGCGCCTTCAGCCGCTCCTTGATTACCGAATCGCGGGCAGTCTGGGCGGGGGTGTAGCGGCGGTTCCACAGCACGCACTCCGCCCCCGTCTCGGCTGTCAGCGCGTCGAGCACGGCACCCGGTTCTCCCCGGCGCAGAACCAGCGGCGAGCCGTGGCGGGCGCAGCAGGTGGCGAACCGTTCCAGGCTGCCATGCAGCCACCAGCGCTGCGCCCCGCCCAAACCCCAGCCATCTCCCGTCTCCTCCTCCAGGATGTAGAGCGGGATGACCGGCGCGCCGCGTTCCGCCGAGGCCTGGGCGGCGGCGGTCAGCGCCGGATTGTCGGCAAGGCGCAGGTCGTTGCGGAACCAGACGATGATGGGGGTGGCGGACATGCGGGCTGCTCGGTTGGTCTCCTCCGGACCCACCGATATAGGCTGCGCTTACGCTTCGGCCAGAGCATCCCGGAGGGTCACCGCGCACGGTCCGGCGACAAACGGTCGCAGGGGAAGCGGTAGACCCGGCCGCGCGCCGTCATCAGAACTTCGAACCCCGGCGCCAGCAGCCCGTCGAAGGCGGCGTCCAGCACGTTCAGCCCGCCGGTGAAGCTGCCGAAGGCCGGCAGGATCAGCTTGGCTCCGTCATGGGCAAAGCAGCGTTCCCGCACCCGTCGCCCGGCCAGCGCCACCGCGGCGGCCGGATGCAGGTGCCCGGACAGTTCGCCCACCGCACCGGGTTGCGCCTCGTGCCGGAAGGTCAGCGGGCCGAGCGACAGCTCCGCCACCACCCGCCCGCCGAGCCCCTGTGGCGGTTCGGGATCGTGGTTGCCGCTGATCCACACCCAGTCGGCGACGGCGGCGGTCAGGCCGCGCAGCCGTTCCACGTCGGCGGGATCCATCCGCTCCGCCGCCCGGCGGTCGTGGAAGCTGTCGCCCAGGCACAGCACGCGTGCCGGCCGCGCCATCGCGATCAAATCCGCCAGCCGGTCCAGCGTCGCCCGAGTGTCGTAGGGCGGCAGCATCCGGCCGCGCGCGGCGAAGGCGGATCCCTTCTCCAGATGCAGGTCGGCGACGGCGAGGATGCTCTCCGCCGGCCACAGCAGCGCGCCCGACGGATCGGCCAGCAGATCGGCGCCGCACAGCGTCAACGCCGCACGGCTGGCGGTCTGTGTCATGGTCCCGGTCATGGTCATCACAGGATCAACCGGCCCTGTTGCGGTTCGGCACGTTTGGAAGAAGCCGCTTTGGGGGTGGCCAGTTCCGGCATCGCCTCCGCCAGCAGTTCGGCCTCGGCGGCGGCGAGCAACTCGTCGGTGGCGCTGCCCTCCACCCGCTCGCGGCCGATCTCCAGGATCACCGGCACCGCCAGGGGGGAGATGCGGTCGAGATCCTTGTGGGTGATGCGCCCGCGCACCCGCGCCAGGAAATCGGACAGGCGGCGGATGTCGGTCAGCCCGCCGGCCGCATCTGCCCGCGTCGCCCGCAGCAGCACATGGCCGGGGTCGTGCTTGCGCAGCACGTCATAGATCAGGTCGGAGGAGAAGGTGACCTGCCGCCCGGTCTTCTCCTGTCCGGGATGACGGCGGTCGATCACCCCGGCGATCAGCGCCACATTGCGGAAGGTCCGCCGCAGCATCGACGATTCGTCCATCCAGGCTTCGAGATCGTCGCCCAGCATGTCCTGGTCGAACAGCGCGTCCATATCGGTGCCCATATCCTGGGGAGACCGCAGCGACCACACCGCCAGCACATAGTCGGTGGCGACGAAGCCCAGCGGCCCCAGCCCGAACCGCTCCATCCGCCGGGTCAGCAGCATGCCCAGGGTCTGGTGCGCATTCCGCCCCTCGAAGGCGTAGGCGACGAGGAAGCGTTTGCCGGCCTTGGGGAAGGTCTCCACCAGCAGCCCGTCGCGGTTGGGCAGGACCGAGCGGTAGCGCTGAAGCCGCAGCCATTCCTGAACATCCTCCGGCAGCCCGTCCCACTGGCGCGGATCAGCCAGCATGGCGCGCACACGCTCGGCCAGATGGGTGGTCAGCGGCAGCCGCCCGCCGGCATAGGCGGGCACCTTCGGATCGCCGGTGCCGCCCTTGGCGACCTGGGCTTCCATCTCGCGCACGCCGAGGAATTTCAACAGCTGGCCGGCGAACAGGAAGGTATCGCCGGGGGTCAGGCCCTGGATGAAATACTCTTCCACCTCGCCCAGCACCGGGCCGCGGTTCAGCCGGACGCGCAGCAATGCCTCCTGCGTGATGGTGCCGACATTCATCCGGTATTGGCGTGCCACTGCCGGGCCGGCCACCGCCATCCGGCCGTCCTCGCGCAGCTTCAGGCGCTGGAACCGGTCATAGGCGCCGAGCGCGTAGCCGCCGGTGGCGACGAAATCCAGCACGTCGTCGAACTCGTCGCGCGTCATCGCGGCATAGGGGGCGGCGGAAACCACCTCCTCATACAACTCGTCAGGCAGGAAGGGCGCTGCGCAGGCCATGCCGAGCAGATGCTGGGCCAGCACGTCCAGCCCGCCCGGCCGCGGTGCCTCGCCATCGAGCGTGTGGTCGTGCACCGCCTCCAGCGCGGCGCGGCACTCCAGCACCTCGAACCGGTTGGCGGGGACCAGCAGGGCGCGGCTGGGCTCGTCGAGCCGGTGGTTGGCGCGGCCGATGCGCTGGACCAGCCGGCTCGACCCCTTGGGCGCGCCGATCTGCACCACGAGGTCCACCGCCGCCCAGTCGATGCCGAGATCGAGCGAGGAGGTGGCGACCACCGCCCGCAGCTCGCCGCGCGCCATGGCGCCCTCGACCTTGCGGCGCTGCTCCACCGCCAGCGAGCCGTGGTGGAGTGCGATGGGAAGGTTGTCGTCATTGACCCGCCACAGTGCCTGGAACACCAACTCGGCCTGGGCGCGGGTGTTGACGAACAGCAGGGTGGTACGCTGGCGGCGAACGCGCTCGTAGATCTCCTTCATGGCGTGCATCGCCATGTGGCCGGCCCAGGGCACCCGTTCCTGCGAGGTCAGGATCTCGACCTCCGCCTGGGCTCCGCTGCGGCCCAGCACGAGGCGGACGTCGTCGGCTGGCGTCCCGTCATACCGACCGCGGCGCGACAACCAAGCCAGCAGCCGCTCCGGTTCCGCCACCGTGGCCGACAGCCCGACACGGCGCGCGGCGGGGGCGAGGCGGGAAAGGCGGGCCAGCCCTAGCGCCAGCAGGTCGCCGCGCTTGGTGCCGGCCAGCGCGTGCAATTCGTCGATGATGACGCAGCGCAGATTACGGAACAGCCGGTCGGCATCGGTGTAGGACAGCAGCAGAGCCAGACTTTCCGGCGTCGTCATCAGCATGTGCGGGGGATGGGTGCGCTGGCGCTTGCGCTTGGCCTCCGGCGTGTCGCCGGTGCGGGTCTCCGCCCGGATCGGCAGCCGCATCTCGGCGATCGGCTGCTCGAGGTTGCGCTGGATGTCGACCGCCAGCGCCTTTAGTGGCGAGATGTAAAGGGTGTGCAGCCCCTCGCGCGGCCGCTCGGCCAGTTCGATCAGCGAGGGCAGGAAGCCGGCCAGCGTCTTGCCGCCGCCGGTGGGGGCAATCAGCAGCGCGCTCTCGCCCCGTTCGGCCGCCTCCACCATCGCGACCTGATGCGGGTGCGGCGCCCAGCCGCGCGACCGGAACCACGCGGCGACGTTGGGCGGGATCAGGGCGGGGGAGGGGGCATCCATGGCGGTCGGACTGTAGCGGATCGCCTGGAACGGAGGAAGAACGAAAGTGTCGGGGAGAGTGTTACACCGCCGCCGCCTTCTTCACCCCGAAGCAATGTTCCGGCCCCGGAAAGGCGCGGCTGCGCACTTCGGCGGCGTAGGTCGCGGCGGCTTCGCTGACCGTCTCGCCCAGGTTGGCGTAGCGCTTGACGAATTTCGGCTGGAAGGCGCCGAACAGGCCCAGCATGTCGTCGGTGACCAGCACTTGGCCATCGCAGGCTGGCGAGCCGCCGATGCCGATGGTGGGGATCGCCACCTCTTCGGTGATGCGGCGGGCCAGCGGCTCCATCGTGCCTTCGATCACCAGGGTGAAGGCGCCGGCCTCGGCGATCGCGCGGGCGTCGGCGGCGATCCGTTCGGCTGCCTCGGCATCGCGACCGACCGCCTTATAGCCGCCGAGCGTGTTCACCGATTGCGGCGTCAGCCCGACATGGCCCATCACCGGGATGCCGCGGGCGGTCAGGAAGGCCACCGTCTTCGCCATCTCCAGCCCGCCTTCCAGCTTGACCGCCTGGGCGCCGGTTTCCGCCATCACGCGGGCCGAGGCGCGGAAGGCGGCCTCCTTGCTTTCCTGGTAGCTGCCGAACGGCAGATCGACCACGACGCAGGCCCGTTCGGACGCGCGCACCACGGCGGCGCCATGGGCGATCATCATGTCCAGCGTCACCGGCAGCGTGCTGTCCAGCCCGTAGACCACCATGCCCAGCGAATCGCCGACCAGCAGGATATCGACATGCGGGTCGAGCAGCCGGGCCACCGGCGCGGTGTAGGCGGTCAGGCAGACGATGGGCTCGCCCCCCTTGCGGGCGCGCAGCGCCGGGACCGACTGGCGGGCGGTGAGGTTGGAAGCGCTCATGTTCGGGCCTCTCCGGGGCAGGCTACAAGCGGGCCGAAGGGGGGCGGCCCAGCTCGCTGACCATTCAATACGCTTGGCCGACGCACAGTCGGGCCAAGAAAAATGGCGCAGATACACCAAAACCGCCCACGCGAGGATCGCGGGACGGTCGGGTGCAAGACACAAGGGGTCTTGGGCGCGCATCACACGCGCCCATCGCTGTCGCTAGGCGCGACAGACGATTAATAACCCTCGCGTTCCATCCGCTTGCGGAGCAGCTTGCGGGTGCGACGCACCGCTTCAGCCTTCTCACGCGCGCGCTTCTCCGAGGGCTTCTCGTAGTTACGGCGGAGCTTCATTTCACGGAAAATGCCCTCGCGCTGCATCTTCTTCTTGAGCGCGCGGAGGGCCTGATCGACGTTGTTATCTCGGACCAGAACTTGCACGTTAACCGTCACCCTTCCAAGTGAAGCATGTTGCGCCAAGGCAACAAATAGGCATGCGCGGCGGGCGCACCCCTTGTGTGGGCGCAGTGTGTAGCACGCCCCCTCGCCTTTGTGAAGGGGAGTCTTTGCCCTTAAGCATCAGCAGGACAGGAATCGGTTGCTCCGGCAGCCTCCACACTCCAGATATAGCGGCATGCCAGTGCTTCCAATCGCCCGAATGGGCAATCCCGTACTCCGCAAGATCGCGGAGCCCATCGCCGACCCGACCGATCCGGCAGTCTCCCGGCTGGCGGCCGACATGATCGCCACCATGCTGGACGCTCCCGGAGTCGGTCTCGCCGCGCCGCAGATCTCGGAGTCGCGCCGGATCATCGTCTTCCGTGTCCCCGCCGACCGCGGCGAGGGGGAGGAGGTCGCCAACACCGTCCTGGTCAATCCGGTGATCGAGCCGCTGACGGATGACAAGGCCCTGGGCTGGGAAGGCTGCCTGTCGATTCCGGGCCTGCGCGGTCTGGTGCCGCGCTACACGCGCATCCGCTACCGCGGCTATGGCCTCGACGGCGCCAAAATCGAGCGCGAAGCATCGGGTTTCCACGCCCGTGTGGTCCAGCACGAGGTCGACCATCTGGACGGCGTGCTCTATCTTGATCGCATGGACGACCTGCATCACCTGGTCTGCACCGAGGAAATGCATCACCTCAACGCCGCGCCGGCCCGGAGCTGAGGGCGGGCGCAGGGAGAGTTGGCTATGAGCATCGATACGCTTCGCGACGAGATTCTGGTGGCGAGCCTGCCCAACGTCGTCTTCGACGGCTGGAGCCTGCAGTCCCTGCGCGACGGCACTGGGATGGCGGGGCATGAGCCGTCGGCCCTGTTGCGCGCCTTCCCCGGCGGAGTCACCGACGCGGTGGAGCATTTCGCCGACTGGTCCGACCGCCAGATGCTCGACCGGCTGGAGGCGCTGCCTCTGGCCGAGATGAAGGTGCGCGAGCGCATCTCGCTCGCCGTCCGCACCTATTTCGAAGTGCTGGAGCCCTATCGCGAGGCCAAGCGCCGCCAGCTCTCCTATCTGGCGCTGCCGCAGAATGTGGCGCTTGGCCTGCGTCTGCTCTACCGCACGGTCGACGCGATGTGGTTCGCCGCCGGCGACAGTTCGACCGACTACAACCACTACACCAAGCGGGCGCTGCTGGCCGCGGTGGTCAGCTCCTCCACCTTCTATTGGCTGGACGACAAGTCCGACGACCATGCCGAGACCCGCGCCTTCATCGACCGGCGTCTGGCCGACGTGCTGGCGGTGGGCAAGGCGACTTCGTCGGTCGGCAAGCTGGGCTCGATGCTGAACATCCTGCCCAACCCTCTGCGCTTCGCCCGCCAGATGCGCCAGCGCAGCGCCGGCGCTCAGGCCAGCAACGCGACCGTCCACATGGCGGAGAATATCTGAGGGGACTGATGCGTGAATCTCCCTCTCCCCCCTGGGGAGAGGGTCGGGGTGAGGGGGATGCATAGCGTAGCTATCCCGGGGGAGTCCTCGCCGTGCTCCCCTCTCACCCTAGCCCTCTCCCCGGGGGGGAGAGGGAATATCCCGTTTCCGCTTCACCTTTGCCGCCTTCTTCGCCGCGGCCCGCAGCGCTGCGTCGAAGCCCGACCGCGCCCAGGGCAACAATTCATCGCGGTCGTCCAGCGCCGAGTCGGGTGGCGGATAATAGGACAGGGTGGTCGGCTTGTCCGGCATCGGCCGGAAAGGCTCCAGGCCCAGTTCTGTGAACGCCGCGCGGTTCACGTCGTCCGCCTTGAAATACAGGATTTCATCGGCGATCAGCGCGAAGGTCAGCCCGTCGATCGACAGGCCGTAGCCGCCGAACATGCGGCGCACATGCAAATCGCCCAGCGGCGCCAGCATCTCGCAGAGTGTGGCGACATACTCGCTGGGCGGCTGGGCTGGCATCGGTCTGGAAGATTACTTCTTGCGGAAGGCGTCCAGGGCAACGACCTCGCCGCGCTTCGGCTCTTCGGCCGGGGCGCTTTCCTCCGCCTTTTCCTCGACCCGCTCGGCGGCGGTACGGGGCGGCATGGTCGCGACCTCCGCCGACTCGGCGGCGGCCAGCGGCTGGAACTGCAGGGCGAAGTTCACCGAAGGGTCGGCGAAGGTGGTGATGGCGGCGAACGGAATCACCAGCCGCTCATGCACGTTGTTGAAGCTCAGCGTGACCTCGAAATGATCGTCCGTCACGTCCAGCCCGTAATACTGGAATTGGAGGACGATGGTCATCTCGTTCGGATACTGCGAGGACAGGTAATCCGGAATATCGACACCGGGGAAGCCGGTGCGGAAGGTCAGGTAGAAGTGGTGATTGCCCGGCAAGCCGCGCTCGGCAACCTCGGTCAGCGCGTCGCGGACAACGCCGCGCAACGCGGTCTCGACCATGCGGTCATAGCGGAGCTGCTCTTTCGGCATGCTTGGGCGGGTCCCTGATAACGCGATCGGTCTTGAGCGTTCCGCTGCGGCCGAGGGCCGGCACGAAACGCTGGGAAGAGAGGTGTGGGCCTTCTGTTGCTAGGCGGCCCACGGCCCCACCCTTGGGCGCTAACCCGCGGGGATTAGGTTTAGGCTACCAGCCGCCGTTAGGCAGCGAGGCGAGCCTGAGCAACGTTGTCGTTGGCAACTATTGCAACGGCCCGATAACGGCGGAACCATGCCGAGCGAAAACCATGCCTTTACCACGCGTGTCGATCCTGTTTCGCCCCCAACGACCCCGGTCAACGAATCCGGCGTATGGTTGGTGGAGGCGCCGGGTACCGCCCCCGGGTCCACAACGCTTATTCCACAAGGCGTTTATCGCCATAGTCGGCGAACCGACGTCGCGAATATAGGCACTCCCGCCCGGCAAGGGAAGGGGCTGTGTGGCATGATCGCCAAATGCGTTGCGGTGACGCGGGTAGGACGCATTCCTGAAAGGCGGCTTGCACCCTTGTCCCGCACTGCTTAAGAGTCCGGCCGTTGCAGCCCCGGAGTCACCATGCCGATCACGCCCGAGCAGCGCGACGAAATCGATCGCCTGCGCGCCGTCACCGCCACCACCCGCCGCGCCACCGTTCCGGCCCTGGAGGACATCCTCTATCAGCCGCTGGAGGTGCTGGACCACGGCTTCGTCCGCGTCATCGACTATATGGGCGATGATGCGGCGGTCGTGCAGGCGGCGCGCGTGTCCTATGGCAAGGGCACCAAGAAGGTCAGCGAGGATTCGGGCCTCATCAAGTATCTGATGCGCCATCGCCACTCGACCCCGTTCGAGATGTGCGAGATCAAGTTCCATGTGAAGCTGCCGATCTTCGTCGCCCGTCAGTGGATCCGCCACCGCACCGCCAACGTGAACGAATATTCGGCGCGCTACTCCATCCTCGACCGCGAATTCTACGTGCCGGCGCCGGAACAGCTGGGCGCCCAGGCCGTGGTGAACCGCCAGGGCCGCGGCGACGTGCTGGAGGGTGAGGAGGCGGCCAACGTCATGCGGCTGCTGCGCGAGGATTCCGAACGCGCCTACGGCCACTATGAAGAGATGCTGAACCACCGCGAGGACGGCACGGTCATCGACCCGTCCCGCCAGGGTCTGGCGCGCGAGCTGGCGCGGATGAACCTGTCGCTGAACTATTACACGCAGTGGTACTGGAAGGTCGATCTTCACAACCTTCTGCACTTCCTGTCGCTGCGTGCCGACAGCCATGCCCAGTACGAGATCCGCGTCTATGCCGACGCGATGCTGGACGTGGTGAAGCGCTGGGTTCCGGCGGTCTTCGAGTCCTTCACTGAATACCGCATGGGCGGCGCCCACCTGTCGCGCACCGGCCTGGACGTGGTGAAGCGCCTGCTGGCCGGGGAGCCGGTGACCCAGGAGGCCAGCGGCCTGTCCAAGCGCGAATGGCGCGAACTGATGGACCAGCTCGGCCGCAGCGATTCGTAAGGACCCAAGCCGATGACGCCGGATCAGGCCGAAAGCATCTACCGCCAGGGCCTGATCGCCGCTCAGGCCGGCCGCTGGGCCGACGCGCAGGAGCTGATCGCTCAGGCCATCACCGCCCGGCCGGGCGTTCCCGTCTGGTGGGCTACCTACGGGCTGGTGCTGGAAAGCCGGAGTGATTTGCCGGGTGCGGCGCAGGCGTTCGCCGGAGCGCTGAACCTCGACGGCGATCTCGCCATGGCGATGGACGGCCTGCTGGCGGTGGCGGAGACACTGGCCGCTGCCGGCCACGCCGATCTGGCGGAGGGAATTTACTGCCGCGCGCTGGCGCTCACCCCCGGCACGCCGGCCGCCTTCGTCAAGGCCAGTGCCCTGCTGCTGGTGCAGGGACTTGATCCGTCAAAGCTTCTTCGCCGCGCCGCACTGCTTCAGCCCGAGCGCCATGCCTGATTGAACGACGACCGGGGCCTGTTTCAGTCTCGATCGTCGTCTTCGTCGTCGCGCTCATCTTCGTCCGCTTCGGCGGCGAGGCGGCGCTGGTTGGCCAGCATGTCGAGCGCGCCTTGCAGGATGTAGGCGGCGGCCATCTTGTCCACCACCTCGTCCCGGCGCTTGCGGGTCATGTCGGCCTCGCCGATCATGAAGCGCTCGACGGCGGAGGTCGACAGACGCTCGTCCCAGAAGGCGATCTCCGCCTCCCAGCCCAGCAGGTCGGGCCGCTCCAGCAGGTTCTTGGCGAAGGCGCGGACCGACTCGGCGCGCGGTCCCTCCGTCCCGTCCATGTTCAGCGGCAGCCCGACCACCAGCCCGCCGATGCTGTAATCGCGGATGGTCTTCGCCAGTTCGCGCGCGTCCTGGGTGAATTTGGTGCGCTTCAGCGTGCCGATGGGCGATGCGACGATCAGTCCCGGATCGGCCACCGCCAGCCCGACGGTCTTGGTGCCGACGTCAAGGCCAAGCAATCGTTGGTTTTTGCCCAGCCGGGCCGCGAGTTCGGAGAGGGTGTGGATCATCAACCGACCATAGGGCCGCAGCCTTGTCACCGCAAGATCGCTTGAGTTGTTCTCAAAGATACTTACTCTTCTAAGTATGAGCAGCGCACTCTCCCACGCCGTCCTGTCGCACCGGCCGCTTGCCGACACCGACATCCCCACGATCTGCGGTTTTCCCCGCGACGCGGAGGAACTGTATTTCCTGTTCCCGCGCGCGGTCTGGCCGCTGACTCCCGATCAGGTCCGGGCAACCCTGGGCATCCGCCGCGATCCCACCGTGGCCACCCTGATCGGGGATGGGCGGGAGCGCGTGGTCGGCTATGCCAACTACGCCACCTTCGAGGACGGCCGCACCGCCAGCATCGGCAATGTCAGCGTCGATCCCGGCCTGCGCCGCCGCGGCATCGCCGAATATCTGGTGCGGACGATGATCGACCGCGCCTTCGATCACCATCACCTGTCCGAACTGACGCTCTACTGCTTCAGCACCAACACGCCGGCCCTGCTGCTCTATGCCAAGCTAGGTATGGTGCCGATCGCGCTGGAGACGCGGGTGACGCCCTGGGGCGAACCGATCGCGCTGTTCAAGCTGCGCATGGACCGCGCCGGTTGGTGCTCCGCCGCTCCCATCGCCGCCTGAGCTTCTCCAAGCTTCCAAGGATTTCCTTCCAAAGATTTAATGATTGCACCGCTGCCGGACCGCTCCATGCGGCGTATAGTCGGCATCCGGGCCGGTGACGCACGGCCGACCGATGGGACAGATCGACGGAGCGGACGGATGAGCAGGATGGGCGCGGATGCGAACCGGCGTGTGGTGCTGGCCGGACTGGCCGGATTGGCCACTGGCGGTGTCGGGCTGTTTGCCGCCGGTGGGGCGAAGGCGATCACCGCGCAGTCCAGTTCCGATTACGGCGCCATGCTGGATGCCGCCTGTGGTGCCAGCGCCGACCATAAGCGCCAGATCGCCGCGGTGGAGAAGACGATGGGAGTCCTTCTTCCCGACGCGCGGGTGGTGGAGGCGTTGCAGCGCACCCAATGCCCGTCCTGCGGATGCCCGCTGGCGCTGGCCGCCGGCTTCGCGAAAGGCGATGCCGGCGCCTTCTGAGCGGCGGAATGGCCGCAATCGTTGCGGATGAAGCCGGCGGGTGCTAGCTTCGCGGCCGATTTCCAATGTTTTGGAAGAGAGTAGAGGCATGTCGCTCGACAAGGCCACGGTGGCCAAGATCGCGCATCTGGCCCGCATCAAGGTGCCGGACGAGGAACTGGAATCCCTGGCCGGGGAACTGAGCCAGATTCTGACCTTCGTGGAACAGCTCAACGAGGTCGACACGAAGGACGTGCCGCCGATGACCAGCGTCGCCGCGCAGAAGCTGCGCCGCCGCAAGGACGAGGTCACCGACGGCGGCTACGCCGCGCAGGTCCTGTCGAACGGTCCGGAAACGGCCGAAGGCTTCTTCGTCGTGCCCAAGGTGGTCGAGTGATGACGGCGCTCACGCATCTGACGATGGCGGAGGCCCTGGACGGCCTCGCCAAGAAGGAATTCACCGCGGTCGAGCTGACCGAGGCGCATGTGCGCGCGGTCGAGGCCGTGCGTCCCTTCAACATCTTCATCACCGAGACCCCCGACGCCGCCCTGTCGATGGCCAAGGCCAGCGACGAGCGCCGCGCCAAGGGCTCGGCCGGGCCGATGGACGGCCTGCCCATCGCGGTGAAGGACCTGTTCTGCACCAAGGGCGTCGCCACCACCGCCGGCAGCCACATCCTGGACGGTTTCAAGCCCGAATATGAATCCACGGTGACCTCCCAGCTGTGGCGCGACGGCGCCGTCATGCTGGGCAAGGTGAACCTGGACGAGTTCGCCATGGGCTCCGCCACCATCACCGCCCACCAGGGCGAGACGGTCAGCCCGTGGAGCCCCGGCGCTCCCGGCGCCTGGGACAGGAAGATCGTCGCCGGCGGCTCGTCGGGCGGGTCCGCCGCGGCGATCGCCGCGCGCGCCGCACTGGGCGCCACCGGTACCGACACCGGCGGCTCGATCCGCCAGCCGGCCGGCTATACCGGCACCGTCGGCATCAAGCCGACCTACGGCCGCTGCTCGCGCTGGGGCATCGTCGCCTACGCCTCCTCGCTGGACCAGGCCGGGCCGATGACCCGCACGGTCGAGGATGCGGCGATCATGCTGCGCTCCATGTGTGGTTTCGATCCGAAGGACTCCACCTCGGTCGACATGCCGGTGCCGGACTTCCGCGCCGCGCTGACCGGCGATATCCGCGGCCTGCGCGTCGGCATTCCCAAGGAATATCGGGTCGAAGGCCTGTCGTCCGAGATCGCCGCGCTGTGGGACCAGGGCATCGCCTGGCTGAAGGAGGCCGGCGCGGTTCCGGTCGAGATCAGCCTGCCGCACACCAAATACGCGCTGGCCGCCTATTACATCATCGCGCCGGCCGAGGCGTCGTCCAACCTCGCGCGCTATGACGGCGTGCGCTACGGCCTGCGGGTCGAGGGCGGCAACCTCAAGGAAATGTACGAGAACACCCGCGGCGCCGGCTTCGGCAAGGAAGTGCAGCGCCGCATCCTGATCGGCACCTATGTGCTGTCGGCCGGCTATTACGACGCCTATTACAACAAGGCCCGTCAGGTGCGCACGCGCATCAAGTGGGACTTCGACGAGGCGTTCAAGAGCTGCGACGTCATCCTGACGCCGACCGCCCCCAGCACGCCCTTCGCCATCGGCGAGAAGATGGACGACCCGGTGCAGATGTACCTGATCGACGTCTATACCGTTCCGGTCAACCTCGCCGGCCTGCCGGCCATGTCGGTCCCGGCCGGCCTGGGTGCCGACGGCCTGCCGCTCGGCCTCCAGTTGATCGGCCGCCCCTTCGACGAGGAGACGCTGCTGCGCGTCGGCCAGGTCGTCGAAAAGGCCGCCAACTTCACCGCGGTTCCGCCCTTCGTGGCGTGAGACGGGTGCCTTGACAGCGAAAGGGCCGGCTCACGGGAGCCGGCCCTTTTCGTTTGTGGGCGTCGCCAGTCGGCGCCTATCTATCACGCCCCGCCGATTCCCTGCACATAGCTCTCGCCGGTCTTCGGATCGATGTTCTCGCCTGTCCCCGGCGTGCCCGGCGGCGCTTCGTCCTTGTCGCTCATCGGTTCGACCGCCGGCTTGACCGGAATCGGTTTGGTGGCGGGACGGTCGCCTTGCGGCATGTCGGACGTCTTCTCTTCGGCCATGGCGGCTTGCTCCTTCTATTGGCTCGGTTCCCCTTTCCCAACAGGCCGGCCGCCGCTTCGTCACCCGGATTGCCGCTATTCCGCCGCCTCCAGCGCCACCCGCGCCAGTTCCAACAGCTTCTTGTCCACCTCTTCCTCGTCATAGCCGGGGTTGTCGGCCAGGGAATCGCGCAGGCGCATGGTGATGAACTCGCCGGTGTGATGCTTTTCGTAAAGGCGGACGTCGCCCAGCGCCTTGGCGACGCGGTGCAGCCGATCGCGATCCATCATGTTCTCCCGTCCTGGTAATCCATCTTGATCACTGCGGTGGCAACAGCCGGGCCGGTGCTTCATTCCTGCGTCCTGTCCTCGCCCATGCGCCGTACTGCGCTTGGATGGTGGAACAGGAGACATCCTTCCGGCGTCCCTGTTGATGTCGGCAATCATGGCGATTGGGGGCGAAGGCATGGTCCCGGGACACGATCAACGGCGCGAACTGCTCACCCGCGTCCGCCATGTCGTTGAGCATTACGAGCGCCACAGCACCGCCGGCCCGGCCATTATGCGCGGCGTGCGCTATGACCTCGCGGTGAGGGCGACCGATTTGAACGGGGACGGTTGCCTGTTCCCTGCCTGCACCTGTGCCAAGGCGGATTGCGCGGAGCGGACGACATGCGCCCCACCCGATGTTGGCATCTGGATCGAACAGGCCAAAAAAGAAAACCGCCCCCGGCGCAAACCGGGAGCGGCTTTCGAATGATGCGTGACCGGCCGCGGCGCCCGTTGCCGGACGCCGCGAGGCAACATCAGACCGAGTAGTACATCTTGTACTCGATCGGGTGCGGCATGGTTTCGAAGGCCATCATCTCTTCCGTGCGGAGGTCGATGTAGCCGTCGATCATGTCCTGCGAGAAGACGTCGCCCTTGCGCAGGAACTCGTTGTCCTCGCGGAGCGAGTTCAGGGCTTCGCGCAGCGAGCCGCAGACGGTCGGGACCTTGGCCAGCTCTTCCGGCGGCAGGTCGTACAGGTTCTTGTCCATCGCGTCGCCCGGATGGATCTTGTTCTGGATGCCGTCCAGGCCGGCCATCAGCATGGCGGCGAAGGCCAGGTACGGGTTGGCCGACGGATCCGGGAAGCGGACCTCGACGCGCTTGCCCTTCGGCGAGGCGACGTACGGGATGCGGCAGGAGGCCGAACGGTTGCGGGCCGAATAGGCCAGCAGGACCGGGGCCTCATAGCCCGGGACCAGACGCTTGTAGCTGTTGGTCGACGGGTTGGTGAAGGCGTTCAGCGCCTTGGCGTGCTTGATGATGCCGCCGATGTAGTACAGCGCCAGCTCCGACAGGTCGGCATACTGGTTGCCGGCGAACAGCGGCTGGCCGTCCTTCCAGATCGACTGGTGGCAGTGCATGCCCGAGCCGTTGTCGCCGAAGACCGGCTTCGGCATGAAGGTCGCGGTCTTGCCGTAGGCGTGGGCGACGTTGTGCACCACGTACTTGTAGTACTGCATGTTGTCGCCGGTGCGGACCAGCGTGTCGAACTTGATGCCCAGCTCGTGCTGGGCGGCGGCCACCTCGTGGTGGTGCTTCTCGACCGGAACGCCCATCTCGGCCAGGACGCTCAGCATCTCGGCGCGCAGGTCGTTGCAGCTGTCGACCGGAGCGACCGGGAAGTAGCCGCCCTTGGTGCCCGGGCGGTGGCCCAGGTTGCCGTCCTCATAGTCCTTGCCCGACGAGTAGGAACCCTCGTCCGAGGCGAACTCGTAGGACACCTTGTTCATGTCGACGGAGTACTTGACGTCGTCGAACACGAAGAACTCGGCTTCCGGGCCGAAGAAGACAGTGTCGCCGATGCCGGCCGAGGCGGTGTACTTCTCGGCGGCCTTGGCGATGCCGCGCGGGCAGCGGGCGTAGGCGCCGCCGGTGCCCGGATCATAGACGTCGCAGAGGATGTTCAGCGTCGGCTGGGCGGCAAACGGATCCATGACGGCCGTCGTCGGGTCCAGCTTCAGGATCATGTCCGACTCTTCGATGCCCTTCCAACCGGCGATCGAGGAACCGTCGAACATGATGCCGTCTTCGAACACGTCCTCGTCGATGGTCGAGACGTGCTGAGCGGTGTGGTGCAGCTTGCCGCGCGGGTCGGTGAAGCGCAGGTCCACGTACTTGACGTCGTGTTCCTTGATCAGGTCGAAGACCTTGCTGATGTCGGACATGTCTCTTTTTCCACGCTTTAAGAGGGTTGGATCCCGCTGCGTCAAGCCGCTGTCGAAGCCCCGAAGGGGCTTTGGCGGCGGAGGGCGGCGCTCGCGGCGGACGTTATCTCACGCCTTTCTTCCCCGCACAACGCGCCAACCCAAAAACTCGCACGTTCGCCATAGGCGCCTTTCGGCCGTTCGGCGAGGAGTGCGGCCGGGGCCGGCGTGAGGGGGAGGGGAAAACGGCGCATGTTGGCGGGTGCTGGTCGGAGGAAGGCCGATCGGAACGGTGGAGACGACGGAGTTACGCGATCAGATCGCGTCGGCGCCCTTCTCCCCGGTGCGGATGCGGACAACTTCCTCCACGGGCGTGACGAAGATCTTGCCGTCGCCGATGCGGCCGGTGTGCGCGGCCTGCTGGATCGCCTCGATCGCCCGTTCCACCAGGGAATCTTCCATCACCACTTCGATCTTCACCTTCGGCAGGAAGTCCACGACGTATTCCGCGCCGCGATAAAGCTCGGTGTGGCCCTTCTGGCGTCCGAAGCCCTTGGCTTCGGTGACGGTGATTCCCTTGATCCCGACTTCGTGAAGGGCTTCCTTCACCTCGTCGAGCTTGAACGGCTTGATGATGGCTTCGATCTTCTTCATGGGTCTCTCGTGTACGAGGTGCCAACGCCGGCAGGCACCGTCCACGGCACTGCCGACAGCGACGACAGTAAGCATGGAGCGTGCCACATTTGGCCGATCCGGTCCGGCGGCATCGACGCTGGTCATAAGACGGTCGGATGCCGTCCGATGGGGCAGGGTGCTGCCGAAGGATTCAGCGGAGTGAACAATATTTGTGCAAATGGCGCAAGGGCTCCGCGTCGCCGGGCGCATCGTGGCCTCTCCAGGCGGGCGAAAGGGGTGGTAACCCGCCTCGAAAGACGTTTTTTCGCTCTTCGTGAAAAAGACGCTTGACCGGTCAGTCGTGGTGGAGCATAACGCGGCTCCCGACGGCGGAAACGCTGACGGCGGCGGTGGTAGCTCAGTTGGTAGAGCTCTCGGTTGTGGTCCGAGCGGTCGTGGGTTCGAGTCCCATCCATCGCCCCATCTTCTTCTTCGCGTCTTGGAAAATTTGGGTTTTATAAACGTCCGCACGGCTGGCCCGCCGTTTCGCGGGCGTTTATGCTTGTCCGCGCATTCGGTCCGGGTGGAAGGCATCGCCTAGGGGTAGAGCGGGCGTGCGAATCTTCGCCCGCCCAGGGAACGGCACGGCAAGCCAGGGTCGGGGAGAGTGGGGGATGGATGAGCTTCTGTCCGTCGCGGAGATGTATCGGGCTGACCAGCTGGCCATCGCCGCCGGGGTGCCCGGTCCGGTCCTGATGGAGGCCGCCGGCGCCGCCGTGGTCCGCGCGGTGTGCGAACGCTGGGCTCCGCATCCGACCGCCGTGCTCTGCGGTCCCGGCAATAATGGTGGCGACGGTTTCGTCATCGCCCGGCTTCTGCTGGAGGCCGGCTGGCCGGTGCGGCTGGCGCTGCTCGGCACCCGGTCCGCCCTGACCGGCGATGCAGCGGTGGCGGCGGACCGCTGGCCCGGCCCGATCGAGGCGGCCGATCCCTACATCCTGAAGGGCAACCCCCTGGTCATCGACGCGCTGTTCGGCGCCGGACTGTCCCGGCCGCTCGATGGCCTTGCCCGTTCCATCGTCGAGGCGATGGAGGGGCGCACCGTCGTCGCCGTCGATGTCCCGAGCGGCCTGCATGGCGACAGCGGCCGCGTGCTGGGTGCGGCTCCCCAGGCGGCGCTGACCGTCACTTTCTTCCGCCGCAAGCCCGGCCACGTGCTGCTGCCCGGCCGTACTCTGTGCGGCGAGGTGGTGGTGGCCGATATCGGCATTCCGGAGCGGGTGCTGGACAGCATCGCGCCGCAGACCGCAGCGAACGAACCGTCGCTGTGGCGTCACCGCTTCCCCTGGCCGGCGCTGGACGGCCACAAATACGCGCGCGGCCATGCGGTGGTGCTGGGCGGTACGCGGATGACGGGGGCGGCACGGCTGGCCTCGGTCGCGGCTTTGCGTGCCGGGGCCGGGCTGGTCACCATCGCCTGCCCGCAGGAGGCCTTCCCGATCTATGCCGCCGGCTGCGCCAGCGTGATCGTCGACCCGCTGGAGGATGCCGGCGCCTTCGCCCGGCTGTTGCAGGACCCGCGCAAGAACGCGGTGCTGATCGGGCCGGGGGCGGGCAGGGGGGCGCAGACCCGCGCCGCTGTGATGGCCGCTCTGGACGCCCGCCGCGCCTGTGTCCTCGATGCCGACGCGCTGACCAGTTTCGCCGAGTCGGCCGATGAGCTTCTCGACCGGCTCGACAAACGCTGTGTCCTCACCCCGCATGAGGGGGAGTTCGCCCGGCTGTTCGGCGATTCCGTCGGCATGGACGGCGACAAGCTGTCGCGGGTGCGTGCCGCCGCCGCAAGGTCCGGTGCGGTCGTCGTGCTGAAGGGGGCCGACACCGTGGTCGCCGCCCCCGACGGCAGGGCCGTGGTCAACATGAATGCGCCGCCAGATCTGGCGACCGCCGGAACCGGCGACGTGCTGGCCGGCATCGTGCTGGGCCTGCTGGCGCAGGGAATGGACGGGTTCGAGGCCGCCTGCACCGCCGTCTGGCTGCATGGCGAGGCCGGGCGGGCGCTCGGCCCCGGCCTGATCTCCGACGATCTGGCAGGGGCGCTGCCCGGCGTGCTCAAGGCGCTGAAGGCTCAAGGATAGAGCCTGACAATTGCGGCGTCTGCGGTACTCCGGACGGCTGCGTCCGCGCGCCCACTTGCGGCGCCGGCCGGGCAGGGCCAGACTCCGGGGTATGAGCGACGCACCCGACACCACCACTCTGGAGCCTGTGCCGCCATCCCAGGCCGCGCAGCCCAACTTCTTCGACCGCGCGCTGGACAACCTGCGCACCCGCTGGCGCGAGATCGCGGCGTCGGCCCGCGGCGCCGTCGGCGCGGCGCCGCGCACCCATCTGCCCAAGGAGGACGCCGAGCGTCTGAAGGAGCAGATCGAGGCCTGCCTGGAATCGCGCGGCGGCGAGGTCTCGGCCCGCGCCCGCGCCGCCCAGCTCGGCCGCACCTATCTGGCGCTGGACCCGCAGGGGCGGCGCAACTTCCTTCTGATGCTCGCGCGCGACTTCGACGTCGACCGCGATGCGGTGATGGACGCGATGGCGACCTTCCAGGCGGCGGCCGACCCGGTGGCCCGTGGCCATGCCGAACGGGCCTTGCGCCGCGCGCTGGAACCGCCGCGCCTGCGGCTGCTGACCCAGTTCAACGCCCTGCCGGAAGGGGTGAAGTTCCTGGTCGATCTGCGTGCCGAGTTGATGGAGATGGCACGCGGCGAACCGCTGTTGCAGGCGCTGGAAGACGATCTGAAGAACCTGCTGCGGGCCTGGTTCGACGTCGGCTTCCTGGAGATGCACCGCATCACCTGGGACAGCCCGGCCTCGCTGCTGGAGAAGCTGATCAAGTATGAGGCGGTGCACGAGATCAGCGGCTGGCAGGACCTGAAGGACCGGCTCGATTCGGATCGCCGCTGCTTCGCCTTCTTCCACCCGCGCATGCCGCATGAGCCGCTGATCTTCGTCGAGGTGGCGCTGGTCCAGGGCATGTCGGATAATGTGCAGGCCCTGCTCGACCCGACCGCGCCGGTTTGCGATCCCAAGAGCGCCGACAGCGCCATCTTCTATTCGATCTCCAACGCGCAGGTCGGGCTGGCCGGCATCAGCTTCGGCAATTTCCTGATCAAGCGGGTGGTCGACGGGCTGGCGACCGAGTTCCCCAACATCAAGTGCTACGCCACCCTGTCGCCGATCCCCGGTTTCCGCCGCTGGTTCGATCGCGCGCTCGACCGCGACGGCGACGCCCTGCTGACCAACACCGAGGCCGAGCGCATCGCCGAACGGCTGGCGGAGCTTGAGCAGACCGAAGACGCGGACGCATCCACCGAAGGCGGTGTCGGTGCCGACGAATCGCCGCTGCTGTCCCGTGCGCTCGCCCGTCCCGGCTGGGCCGAGGACGAGGAGTTGCAGAAGCGCCTGCGTGGCCCGCTGACGCGTATGGGCGTCCATTACCTGACCAGCGTGCAGGAGGCGAAGGGCCATGGCCGCCCCCGCGCGCTGGATCCGGTGGCGCATTTCCACCTGACCAACGGTGCCCGGATGGAGCGGCTGAACTGGTTGGCCGACCGCTCGGGCAAGGGGCTGAAACAGTCGCTGGGCATGATGATCAACTACCGCTACCGCCTGGGCGAGATCGACGCCAACCACGAGTCCTACACCGGCGAGGGACGCATCATCACCTCCTCCGCGGTGCGGTCCCTGGCGAAGGCTGGGTGAAAAGCGGGCGGCTGACGCGAACAGACCGCGCCTCACTCTCTTGAGTCGGGCCATTTTGCCTGTTTGCTTCCGGCGCGCTGTGCTATAGACCGGACTTCGCCGGCGGTCCGGCGGGTGTTTGCGCACCCGTCGCGGCTGCCTTTGCCATGAGAACGCGGGCGTGGCGGAATTGGTAGACGCGCTGGATTTAGGTTCCAGTGACTTCGGTCGTATGGGTTCAAGTCCCTTCGCCCGCACCATGGCAACACCTTGGACCGCATGGACAACACGGATTCGGGCCGCCCGGACGGGCGCCGCCGGGCCGGAACAACGAGATAGGCTTTCGTTCCGATGAACATCACCGAGACCAGCACCGACGGCCTCAAGCGCGAATTTCAGGTCGTCATTTCCGCCAAGGACATCGAAGAGAAGGTGAACGGCAAGCTGGAAGAGCTGCGCCGCACGGTCCAGTTGCCGGGCTTCCGTCCGGGCAAGGTGCCGGTCACCGTGATCAAGCAGCGCTATTTCGGCGGCGTGCTGTCCGAGGTGCTGGAGGACGCCATCTCCGACAGCTCGCGCCAGGCGCTGAGCGAGCGCGGCCTGCGCGTCGCCCTGCAGCCGAAGATCGAAGTCGAGAAGTATGAGGACGGCGGCGACCTCACCTACAAGATGGCGGTCGAGCTGCTGCCGGACGTCGAGCCGGGCGACTTCACCGGCATCGAGCTGGAGAAGCCGGTCGCCGAGGTCACCGAGGAGTCGGTGCAGGAAGCGCTGACCCGTCTGGCCTCCTCCCACGCGACCCAGGCCCCGGTTACCGAGGACCGTGCTGCCGAGACCGGCGACATCGCCGTGATCGACTTCGCCGGCACGGTCGACGGCGAGGCGCTGGAAGGCATGGACGGCAAGGACTACCCGCTGGAGCTGGGTGCCGGCCGCTTCGTTCCGGGCTTCGAGGAGCAGCTGGTCGGCGTCAAGGCCGGCGAGCACCGCACCGTCAACGTCACCTTCCCGGAGGACTACCCGCACGAGCGCCTGAAGGGTGCCGCGACGGTCTTCGAGGTCGACGTGAAGGAGCTGCGCAAGAACGTCCCGGCCGAGGTGAATGACGAACTCGCCAAGGAGTTCGGCATGGAGAGCCTGGAGAAGATGCGCGAAGCCATCCGCGACCGCATCAAGGGCGAGTATGACGGCCTGTCCCGCCTGCGCGTGAAGCGCCAGCTGCTCGACAAGCTGGCCGAGGCCCATTCCTTCGAGGTGCCGGCCGGCATGGTCGACATCGAGTTCGGCGGCATCTGGGAGCGTCTCCAGGAGGAGATCAAGAACGGCACCGCCGGCGAGGATGCCAACAAGTCCGAGGACGAGCTGAAGGCCGAGTACCGCTCGATCGCCGAGCGCCGCGTCCGCCTGGGTCTGCTGCTGTCGGAAGTCGGCCGCCGCAACAACATCCAGGTCACCCAGGACGAGGTGAACCGCGCCCTGATCAACGAAGCCCGCCGCTTCCCCGGTCAGGAGCGTCAGGTGTTCGAGTTCTTCAAGCAGAACCAGCAGGCTCTGGAGAACCTCCGCGCCCCGATCTTCGAGGACAAGGTGGTCGACCACATCCTGGATCAGGCCAAGGTCACCGAGAAGACCGTCAGCGTCGAAGAGCTGACGAAGGACGAGGACGAGGCCGGCAACGAGTCTGCGGCCGCCTAACTCCCCAAAAGGAGTGGGGGCGGACTACCATCCGCCCCCGAAGGTTCCTATATGTGGTTCCGTGCCGGCAACGATCACCGGTTCAGCCAACTGCGGGGGCAGGGAAGAACACATGTACGACTTCGAGCCGAAGATGAATGCTCTGGTCCCGATGGTCATCGAACAGACCAACCGGGGCGAGCGCGCGTACGACATCTATTCGCGCCTGCTGAAGGAGCGGATCATCTTCCTGATCGGCGGAGTGAACGACGCCGTCGCCAGCCTGATCTGCTCGCAGCTGCTGTTCCTTGAGTCGGAGAACCCGAACAAGGACATCGCGATCTACATCAATTCGCCGGGCGGCTACGTCTCGGCCGGCCTCGCCATCTACGACACCATGCAGTACATCCGTCCGCAGGTGTCGACGGTGTGCATGGGGCAGGCCGCCTCGATGGGCTCGCTGCTGCTGGCCGCCGGCGCGCCGGGCAAGCGCTTCTCGCTGCCCAACAGCCGCATCATGATCCACCAGCCGTCGGGCGGCGCCCAGGGCCAGGCCTCGGACATCGAAATCCAGGCCCAGGAAATCCTGAAGCTGCGCTCGCGCCTGAACGACATCTACGTCAAGCACACCGGGCAGGATCTCGACACCATCGAGACCGCCATGGAGCGCGACAAGTTCATGTCGCCGGAAGAGGCGAAGGCCTTCGGTCTGATCGACGAGGTGGTGGAGAAGCGCCCGGGCGTCGACCACCATTCGTGAGCGGTGGGTCCTGAGCCCACCCAACAAAGGGTTGATCGGGTCGTGACGCTGTTGTTGAATGGCAGTGACACGATCCGGTCACAGGGCAGTCTCCCAAAGGGACCCAGCCATGCGGATCGTGATGCGTCGCTACAATGGCGCATGACCTTGTCGCGGACGCCGTCCGCGATAACCTGAGTAGGACCGGCGTCGGGGGGCGCCGCGAACGGGCATGGTCCTAGGGGTCCACGCCTCCCGCGAGATGACGGAGTACCGATGAGCAAGTCCAGCAGCGGCGATTCGAAGAATACGCTCTACTGCTCCTTCTGCGGCAAGAGCCAGCACGAGGTCCGCAAGCTGATTGCCGGTCCGACGGTGTTCATCTGCGATGAATGCGTCGAACTGTGCATGGACATCATTCGCGAGGAGAACAAGACGACCCTCGTGAAGTCCCGCGACGGGGTTCCGACTCCGCGCGACATTCATGCGGTGCTCGACGATTACGTCATCGGACAGTCCTACGCCAAGCGCGTGCTGTCGGTGGCGGTCCACAACCATTACAAGCGCCTCGCCCACGGGACGAAGCACAACGACGTCGAACTGGCGAAGTCGAACATCCTGCTGATCGGCCCGACCGGCTGCGGCAAGACGCTGCTGGCCCAGACGCTGGCCCGCATCATCGACGTTCCCTTCACCATGGCCGACGCCACGACGCTGACCGAGGCCGGCTATGTCGGCGAGGATGTCGAGAACATCATCCTCAAGCTGCTCCAGGCGGCCGACTACAATGTCGAGCGGGCGCAGCGCGGCATCGTCTACATCGACGAGGTCGACAAGATCAGCCGCAAGTCCGACAACCCGTCGATCACGCGCGACGTGTCGGGCGAGGGCGTGCAGCAGGCCCTGCTGAAAATCATGGAGGGCACCGTCGCCTCCGTGCCGCCGCAGGGCGGGCGCAAGCATCCGCAGCAGGAATTCCTGCAGGTCGACACCAGCAACATCCTGTTCATCTGCGGCGGCGCCTTCGCCGGTCTGGACAAGATCATCGCCCAGCGCGGCAAGGGCACCAGCATCGGCTTCGGTGCCGATGTCCGCTCCGCCGACGAACGCGCCACCGGCGAGATCCTGCACGAGGTCGAGCCCGAGGATCTGCTGAAGTTCGGCCTGATCCCCGAGTTCATCGGCCGTCTGCCGGTGCTGGCCACCCTGTCCGACCTGGACGAGGCGGCGCTGGTCGAGATCCTCAGCAAGCCGAAGAACGCCCTGGTCAAGCAGTACCAGCGCCTGTTCGAGATGGAGGACGTCCATCTGGAGTTCTCCGAGGATGCCATGCGGGCCATCGCCCACAAGGCGATCGCCCGCAAGACCGGTGCCCGCGGCCTGCGGTCGATCATGGAAGCCATCCTGCTCGACCCGATGTTCGACCTGCCGGGCCTGACCGGCATCGAGAGCATCCTGGTCAACAAGGAAGTGGTCGAAGGGCGTGCGAAGCCGCTTTACGTCCATGCCGAGCGGCGCAGCGAAGCGCCCGGCGCCTAGTTCGCGCAACATAGCTGACGTGACAATCGAAAGGGGCGCTTCGGCGCCCCTTTTTCTTTGTGCCCGTTCAGGTTGGGCGGCGTGTCCTTGCTGGCGCGTGCATCTATAATTCTGAAATTCAACCATCCGTCCACAAGATGGCATAGCTACAGAATTAATAAATCAGAAAATATCCGGTGATAGTGTTAGCCAGAAAGTTTGGAAGCGCAAGATCAGCCACGTCGCTTCGGCTCGTGCTTCGGCGATTCCGACCGCTTGAACAAGAAAATTGCGGTGGGCGAGCAATGAAAATACGGAATTTTCTTTATGTGTGCCTGACATGCGTTGGGGTGGTCTCCGCTGTCCCCGCGACGTGGCTTGCAGTGCAGGAGAGCGCGTCGGCCGGCCGGGCCGTCGATGCCCGGAACATTGTCGATGTGGTGGGTGCAGCCACCGCGGTGAGCGAAGCGATGGCGCTGGAACGTGGTGTGGTCAACCTGCCGCTGACGTCGGGGAAGAGCCTCGACGACGCCACCCGGGCTTCGTTGTCGAAGGTGCGCTCCCAGGCGGATACGGCGCTCGCCGCTTATATTGCCTCCCTCAAGATATTGGCGGATGCCCGGGCCAGTTCGGAGAGCGCCGGGCTGGCGCAGCGGCTTTCGGAGGTCCGCACCATGACCGACGGCTGGCTGGCGAAGGAGCCATCCGCCCGTCCGGCCGACGCCTCGGCGCAGTTCTTTGCCGGTATGGTCAAGGTGGCCGAACAGATTGCGGTAACGACGAACCGGCTCGACCACCGTCTGAATGACCTCGATTCGGCCGTGGGCGACCGCGTCGATATTGCCATCCGGGCTGCCGCCCTGCGTGAGCAGGCCGGCCAGCAGTCGGTCCTGTATCTCCGTACCCTGGGCACCGGAAAGCCGATGACCCCGGAGGCCGAAGCCGAGGCGATGACGCTGGAGGGGCGGATCATGGCCAACTGGGGTTCGGTCGAGGACGATATCGTCGCCGGCGAGATGGAGCCATTGCTGCGGACGGCGCTGGAGACCGCGCGCAAGGGTTACATCCAGGGCTTCGGCGCCTTCAAGGCGCGGGTTCTGGCGGCGTCGCGTGCCGGCAAACCCTATGACCTCGATGGCGCGGAATGGCGCCGCTCGGCCTCCCCGCTGCTCCAGGATCTTCTGGTGATCCGCGACGCCGGCATCACCGTCGGCCGCGAGATGGCGTCCGACCATCATTCCGGGGCATTCCGCCGCATGCTGCTGGCGATCGGGGTGATGGTTGCCGGCTTTGCGGCCTTGATCGGCGCCGCGATCGCGATCACTCGGCGGGCATCGCGTCCGATTGTCGAACTGGCGGATGTGATCGGTCTCATCGCTGGCGGACGGCGCGATCTCGCCGTCCCGCACCGGCATCGGTCCGATGAGATCGGTGAGATGGCCGCGGCGATCGAAGTGCTGCAATCCCGTGCCCGCGAAGCCGACGACGCCGAGTCCCGTCGGCAGACCGAACGCGAGACGCGCGAGGAGAACCGGCGCATCATGGAGCGGGCGACCCAGGAATTCGTGGCGCAGCTCGAATCCGTAGTGGGGCATTTGTCCACCACCGCGGAGAGTGTCCGCGGCAACTCCGAACGCCTGTCCTCCGCCGCCGAAAGTGCGTCTTCGCTGTCGTCGTCGGTGGCGTCGGCGTCGGAGCTGGCCAACGGCAACATCCAGACGGTAGCCGCCGCCGCCGAACAGCTTCAGGCTTCCATCGGCGAGATCAGCCGCCGGATCGACGACGCCTCCCGGATTGCCCAGGACGCCGTGCGCGAGGCCGGCAGCACCGCCGGGATCGTCGCCACCCTGGCCGACCGGGCGGCCGGCATCGGTTCGGTCGTCGACATGATCAGTTCCATCGCCTCGCAGACCAACCTCCTGGCGCTGAACGCCACCATCGAGGCCGCCCGTGCCGGCGAGGCGGGCAAGGGCTTCGCCGTCGTCGCCAGCGAGGTGAAGAATCTGGCCGGCCAGACCGCGAAGGCCACCGACGACATCCAGCTTCGCGTCGGGGAAATCCGTGATGTCAGCGGCAGCGCCGTCACCGCCATCGACGCCATCAGCCGCACCGTCACCGCGATCAGCGAGGCCGCGTCGGCCGTCGCCGCCGCGGTGGAGCAGCAGAATGCTGCCACCCGCGAGATCGCCCGCAACATCCAGGCGGCAGCCCAGGGCACCGTGGAGGTGTCTGGCAGCATCGGACAGGTCGCATCCACCGCGGAAAGCACGCGCGTCGCCTCGGGAGAGCTGTTGACCGCGTCACGCGGCCTGTCGAACGAGGCCGGAACCCTGCGTACGACCGTCGATGGCTATGTGAACCGCCTCAAGAGCGCCTGATCCGGCGAAAAAGGGGAGGGAAGCGGCGGTTTCCTGCCTGGTTGCGGCTTGGAAACCGCCCATTGGGGGCCGCAGCCCCCTTGAAGGCCGCAGGGCCGTGTGCCACGTTAGTCCGGTGCCGTAGGCGATCCCCGCGCTCGATCCGAGGCGGGGGCTGTGTCAGGCCCATTCCGGGCTGGCGGCGATCCATTCATTGAGGCCCTGCCCATGATCGAACTCTCCCGTGGTGCCCTCTACCCGGTCCTGCCGCTGCGCGACATCGTGGTCTTCCCCCACATGATCGTGCCGCTGTTCGTCGGGCGCGAGAAGTCCGTGCGCGCGCTGGAAGACGTGATGAAGGATGACAAGCAGATCCTGCTCGTCACCCAGAAGAACGCCGCGCAGGACGATCCGACTCCGGCCGACATCTACAGCGTCGGCACCGTCGGCACCGTGTTGCAGCTGCTGAAGCTGCCGGACGGGACCGTCAAGGTGCTGGTGGAAGGCGGCCAGCGTGCCGCCATCACCAAGTTCGCCGACAATGAGGAGTTCTTCCAGGCCCAGGCCGAGCTGGTCGAGGAAAAGACCGGCGAGAACCAGGAACTGGAGGCGCTGAGCCGCGCCGTCGTCTCCCAGTTCGAGCAGTACATCAAGCTCAACAAGAAGATTCCGCCGGAGGTGCTGGTCTCGATCAACCAGATCGAGGAAGCCGGCAAGCTGGCCGACACCGTCGCCTCGCATCTGGCGCTGAAGATTCCGGAAAAGCAGCAGCTGCTGGAATGCGCCACCGTGTCGGAGCGTCTGGAGCGGGTCTATGCCTTCATGGAAGGCGAGATCGGCGTTCTTCAGGTGGAAAAGCGCATCCGCAACCGTGTCAAGCGGCAGATGGAGAAGACCCAGCGCGAGTACTATCTGAACGAGCAGCTGAAGGCGATCCAGAAGGAACTCGGCGAGACCGAGGACGGCCGCGACGAATCGGCGGAACTGGAAGAGAAGATCAACAAGACCCGCTTCTCCAAGGAGGCCCGCGAGAAGGCTCTGGCCGAGCTGAAGAAGCTGCGGTCGATGAGCCCGATGTCGGCGGAAGCGACCGTGGTCCGCAACTACCTGGACTGGATGCTGTCCATTCCGTGGAAGAAGCGCACCAAGGTGAAGCGCGACCTGAAGCTGGCCCAGAAGGTGTTGGACGCCGACCATTACGGTCTGGAGAAGGTCAAGGAGCGCATCCTCGAGTATCTTGCCGTCCAGAACCGGATGAACAAGGTCAAGGGTCCGATCCTCTGCCTCGTCGGCCCGCCCGGCGTCGGCAAGACCTCGCTCGGCAAGTCGATCGCCAAGTCCACGGGGCGCAACTTCGTCCGCATGTCGCTGGGCGGCGTCCGTGACGAGGCCGAGGTGCGCGGTCACCGCCGCACCTACATCGGCTCGATGCCCGGCAAGGTCATCCAGGGCATGAAGAAGGCCAAGTCCTCCAACCCGCTCTTCCTGCTCGACGAGATCGACAAGCTCGGCGCCGACTGGCGCGGCGACCCGTCGTCCGCCCTGCTGGAGGTTCTGGATCCGGAGCAGAACGGCACCTTCAACGACCATTACCTGGAAGTCGATTACGACCTGTCCGACGTGATGTTCGTCTGCACGGCCAACACGATGCGCATGCCGCAGCCGCTGCTGGACCGCATGGAGATCATCCGCGTCGCCGGCTACACCGAGGACGAGAAGGTCGAGATCTCCAAGCGCCACCTGATCGAGAAACAGGTGGAGGCGAACGGCCTGAAGAAGGGCGAGTTCAGCATCTCCGACGACGCGCTGCGCGATCTGGTCCGCTACTACACGCGGGAAGCCGGCGTCCGCTCGCTGGAACGCGAGATCGCCAACCTCTGCCGCAAGGCGGTGAAGGAGATCCTGCTGAAGTCCGGCGGCAACGCGAAGGTCGCGGTCACCCGCCGCAACCTGGACAAGTACGCCGGTGTCCGCCGCTTCCACTATGGTGAGGCGGAGTTGGAAGATCTGGTGGGCGTCACAACCGGTCTGGCCTGGACCGAGGTCGGCGGCGAGCTGCTGTCGATCGAGGCCGTCGGCCTGCCCGGCAAGGGCCGCGTCACCACCACCGGCAAGCTGGGCGACGTGATGAAGGAATCGGTCCAGGCGGCCGAGAGCTACGTCAAGTCGCGCGCCATCGCCTTCGGCATCAAGCCGACGCTGTTCGAGAAGAAGGACATCCACGTCCACGTTCCCGAAGGCGCCACACCGAAGGACGGTCCGTCGGCCGGTGTCGCCATGGCCACCTCCATCGTCTCGGTGCTGACCGGCATTCCGGTGCGCAAGGACGTGGCGATGACCGGCGAGATCACGCTGCGCGGCCGGGTGCTGCCGATCGGCGGCCTGAAGGAGAAGCTGCTGGCCGCTCTGCGCGGTGGCATCAAGCATGTGCTGATCCCGAAGGACAACGAGAAGGATCTGGCCGACATCCCGGACAACGTGAAGCGCGGGTTGGAGATCATGCCCGTCGGCACGGTGGACGAGGTGCTGCGCAACGCGCTGGTCCGTCCGCTGGAGCCCATCGAATGGACCGAGCCGGAGGTCGATCCGGCCGCGGCGAAGGCCCAGGAGAAGGGTGCCGACGGCGAGGCTCTGCGTCACTGATCCGGCACCGGCGGTTGCGACGGGCTCGTGACCGCCGCCGGATGGCGTGACTTTTGGGACAAGAACGGCTTTGCCGCCCGTCGGGAATTGACGGGCGGCAAGCGCTGTGCTTATCCTTTGCTTCCAAAAAGTCGTGGACGAAAAGTCCAGGGGCGGCTTTTGTCTTTCAGTATTTGCTGAATTTCGAAGGGGGATTGCGTGAACAAGAACGATCTCGTGGCGCATGTTGCCGAAGCGTCCGGTTTGTCCAAGACCGACGCCACGAAGGCCGTCGACGCCGTGTTCGACAGCATCGCCGAATCCTTGAAGAACGGTGATGAGGTTCGTCTGGTCGGCTTCGGCACCTTTGCGGTGGCTGAGCGCCCCGCGACTGAAGGCCGCAACCCGCGCACCGGCGAGAAGATCGATATCCCGGCGTCCAAGCAGCCGAAGTTCAAGGCCGGCAAGACCCTGAAGGACGCCCTGAACTAAGCGCTTATCGGCGCTTGAAGTTTCCGGCCCGCTCAGGGCATAGTGCGGCCGGCCGGGCATCCACCCGGCCGGTTTGCCTTTGAGTGCAAGGCCTTGTCCAGTTCGGGCGATTAGCTCAGCGGTAGAGCGTCTCGTTTACACCGAGAATGTCGGGGGTTCGATCCCCTCATCGCCCACCAATCTTTTCAATGACTTAGCTGCCGTGTCAGAGCCCCTGCGAGGGGCTTTTGTCGTATCCGGGTAATAGCTGGGTAACAGGCTTCAACGCTGGGGAGCGCCCGACGAGGCGCTCCGCCGGCCGTTCACTGCTCGCCGCAGCCGTTCGGCTGGTCCTTCATGCCGACATAGCCCTGCTTCGCGTCGTACAGGAACTGGTACTGGCGCAGGAAATGGCGGCCGGTGTTGATGAAGGGTGGGCGCTTGTCGGTGCTCCAGGGGATCACTTGCTGCGGCTCGTTCGGTGCGCCGGCGCCAACGATGAAGGCGTCGACGGCTATAGGGTTGGCGGCGTCCGGAATGTTGACGGCCACGGAGGTGCGGGGCGCCAGAACGCCGACCGACTTGTTGGGTTCGCTGGCGTCCGGCTGCTGCACGGTGTCGAATCTGATCGCGGGCGGCAGCGTCAGGTAGCTCTGCGGGATGCCGGTATCGACCAGAATGTTGGCGGGCGTGCAGATCGGGCCGCTGGCGTCGCGGTTCAGCTCCGGATTCACCGTGATGCAGCCGCGCGGCATCATCCAGTCGCCGGGATACTGCGCATAGGCCTCCAGCTTGGCGAAGCGGAAGCCCGCCGTGTTGTCGGCGGTCAGCCCGACCTGGATTCCCTGGCGGCCGATGATGTAGCCCGCGTTCAACGATCCGTTGGCAATGGGCTGGCCGTTCACGCTGCGCAGGTTCAGCAGGACGTTCTTGTCCGGCGTGCCCTGCGGCTGGAAATCCGCCTCCTGGCCGAAACCGACGCCCATGTAGAGGACCGGCTTGGCGGGGGCCGGCAGACCGGGGCAGATCTGCTGGTCGGTCTGGTAGCTGTCGCAGGTGCCGGATTTCTCCACCCCCAGGATGAAGACCTCCGACGTCGCGACCGGCTTGCTGGCGCGGTCGTACAGGGTGACCGTCATCGGCACCCAGGTGCCGACCCACAGCACCTTGCTGCTTGATAGGAACTGTGTGCCCGGTTTGGCGCCCGGCGCCGTCTTCAGCGTCTCGTAGTTCGGGATATTGCTGGCGGAGATGGCGACGCCGACCGATCCGGTGTCCATCGTCACCGTGTGGATGGTGCTGTCGCCGGCGATGCTGAAATTCAGCTTCGGCGGATCGGTGAAGGACACCGATTGGAAATTCGCGAAGGGGATGCACTGCGTCACGCCGGTGCCGCCGTAATTGGGCAGGCTCTGAGCCAGGGCAGGGGCAGCCGCGACCAGAGTCAGCGCGGCGGCGGTGACGGTGCGCGAGATCCGACTGGAAAACCTCATGGGAAGTGCTCAGCAATGATTGAGACTGCCCTGAGAATCACCGGCCAATCGAGGCCCGTCCAGCAATCAATATTGCCAAAATCGGGCAAATCTTCGGGGAGTCGCAACCTTTGACGCGGCCGTTGGAGAGCGGTCAACGGGCATGTTGATCCAGGAAACTCCGGCACTGGTCGAAGTCGCGCAGGCAGGGATCGGGGAGGGCGATGCCCTTGCGCTCCGCCAGACTGCGGGCGAAGGCGACCATGCGTTCGGTCGGTTCGCGGCGCCGCCGCGCCTCCGGTGGCGGCGTGTCGGCGGCCAACGTGCCTTCCGCAACTGCAGCCGCCGGAGGCGGGCTGACCGTGGTCTTGCGGCTGCGCCGCGGCTTCCCCGCCGGCTCGCCATCGGTGGGCGTCGCGGCCTTGCGCGTCCGCCGGCGCGCCGGCTTCGTGGCGTCACCGGTCGCCGCAGCGGTGTTGCGTGCCGCCGCACTTCGCCCCGCCGTGCTTCGCCCTGCCGTGCCCCGGCGGGCGAACCGCGCCTTCGGGGCGGGCAGGCCGAGGTCGAGCGCGACGCCGCGTTGTCCGACCAGGGTCCCGATCAGCCGGTCGGCCTCGCTGGCTATGGCGTCGATCACCCGGCGGAAATCGGCGCGGCCGGTCACCACCTCGTCCAGCTTCATTTCCCACAGCGCGGTGGTGCCGGGGTCGACCAGGGTGGGGGCGGCGGCGCGCAGCGTCTCGAACAGGTGCAGGCCGGCCGGCGTAGGCATCAGCCATTTGCCGTCGGCCCCCAGCAGGTTCTGCCTGCGCAGCCCCTTGATGACCTCGGCGCGGGTGGCCGGCGTGCCGATTCCCTTGGCCTCCTTCAGCCGGTCCCGCAGGGCCGGATCCTCGACGAACCGCCAGGCGTTCTGCATCGCGTCGACCAGCGTGCCTTCATTGTAGCGCGGCGGCGCCTGGGTGCGTTTGGCCTCCACCTTGGGATCGCTCAGCGTCGCCGGTTCGCCGTCGGTCAGCGGCGGCAGGGTCTGCTCGGCCTCCTCCTCCGGCTTGCCATCGGACTCGGCGGAGCCGAAGGCGGCCTTCCAGCCCAGCTTCAGCGGGATGCGCCCGACCGCACGGAAGGCAACCGGCTTGTTGTCGACGGGGACCGGCATGGTGACGCTGGTCTGACGATACTCGTAATCCGGCATCACCGCGGCGAGGTAAGAGCGGCAGATCAGCGCGAACAGCCGCTTCTCGTCGTCGGTCAGCCGGACCAGCCGCGATTCCAGGTCGTCCAGCACATTGACGTTGGGGATTACCGCATGGTGCGAGACGCCTTCCAGCGCCTTGTCGCAGAAATGGCCGGACTTGCCCTTGCGGATCACCGGGCGGGCAATGTCGAGGTGGGCGAAGCCGCGCAGCCGGGTCAGCGCCGCGACGATGGCCGGCGCATCGGCGATCTGGTTTTCCGACAGATACCGCGCCTCGGCACGTGGATAGGTGATGAGCTTCTTGCCGTCGCCGTCATACAGCTCCTGCGCCACCGCCAGTGTGCGGTCGGCGGTCCAGCCCCAGCGCTGGCCGCAGGTCTTCTGCAACGACGGCAGGTCGTACAGCTTGGGCGGCGCCTGCCGCTTCTCCTCCACCGTCACGGTCAGCGGGCCACGGTGATTGTCGGCTGCGCGGGCGATCGCCTCGGCGGCGGCGCGGTCCTTGATGCGGTCCTTCGGTGCCGGGGCGTGGCGCATCTGGAAGCTGCCCTCCGCCACGGTGGCGGTCGCCACCACCTCGAAATAATCCTCGGGCTTGAAGTTGCGGATCTCCAGCTCGCGCAGGCAGACGATGGCCAGAGTAGGGGTCTTCACCCGGCCGATGCCGATGACGCCGCGGGTGCCGGGGGCGAGCAGGGTCTTGGTCGCCGTGCGGGTCAGCGACAGGTTGAAGATCTGGTCGGCCTGCTGGCGCGCCACCGCCGCCTCGTAGATCGGCCGCATGCTGTCGTTCGGCTTCAGCGCGGCGAAGGCATCGCGCAGGGTCTTGGGATCCTGGGCTGTGAAAAGCGCGCGCCGCACCTTGCCGCGATAGCCGACATGCTCCAGGATCTCCTGGCCGATCAGCTGGCCTTCGCGGTCGCAGTCGGTGGCGAGGATCACCTCGTCGCAGGCGCGCAGTGCGGCGGTGATCGCCTGCAGCTTCGCCGCCTTGTTGCCGCCCTGGTCGGGGCGGGTGGGATAGAGCCCATCGGGCTTCAGCAGGGTCGGCGACCAGCGTTTCCAGGCGGGATCGACCTCGTCCGGTTCGGCAAGCCGCAACAGGTGGCCCTCGGCCGGCAGGATGCGGCCGTAGCGGTCGCCCAGGGCCGCGCGCAGGTCCTTCGCCTGACTGGATTTCTCGGTGATGATCAGCGTCGCCATGCGCCGGAGGATACGGGATTGAGGGAAACGGAGCAAGAACATGCGTGCGGCCGGCACCGCCTTCGGCTGGACCTTGTGGCAGCCGCCGCACTTGCCTTCGCGCTCCTGGCCGGCATGCCTGCGGCCCATGCGGAACGGCCGCTGTTGCCCGGTGTCGGGCCGGGTGACCGGCGGACACCCGTCGATGCGACTGCGGATCCCTGGCGCAGCGTGGTGCGGGTGCAGACCAATCTCGCCGGGCGCTGTACCGGGGCGCTGGTCGGGCGGCGCACCGTGGTCACCGCCGGCCATTGCCTGTTCAATCCGCGCACCCGGCGCTTCCTCCAGGCGTCGTCGCTGCATGTGCTGTTCGGTTACGACCGGGGGGAGTTCAAGCGCCATGTCGCGGTGGCGCGGGTGGCGACCGACCCGGCCTACGATCCGGCTGCCGCGACGCCGATGATCGCCGCCGACTGGGCGGTGCTGACCCTTGCCGAGCCGGCGCCGGAGTCGGTGCCGCCGCTCCCCGTCAGCGTTGAACCGTTGCAGGCCGGTGCGCCGCTGATGCTTGGCGGCTACAGCCAGGACCGGGCGCAGATCCTGATGGCCGACCGCAAGTGCCGCCTGCTGGGGGAGAGCGGCGGGCTCCTTGTGCATGATTGCGACGCCACGCGCGGGACCAGCGGCGGGCCGCTGCTGGCGAGGACGGCGGACGGAGCGGGGGGGAATGGCAGGGGATGGGCGGTCGCCGGAGTCGGCGTCGCCGCCGGGAACGCGCCGGCCGTGCGCAATTTCGCGGTCCCGTCCGCGCGTTTCGCCGCACTTTTGGCGAAGGATACCGCTGCGGGTCAGCCCTGAGCGGCGGATGCGCATTTTTTTCTTCGCGGACGGCCCCGAATGGCATAGACGTACCCGCGTCTTTTTCAGCCCCGGAACCCGGAGTCTTTCCGCAATGTCGATCCAGCGCTTCCACACCGGACCGCGCATGAGCCAGATGGTTGTCCACAAGGACACGGTCTATCTCGCCGGTCAGGTCGCCGACGAGCCGACGCCCGACGTCGAACGTCAGACCATCCAGATCCTGGCCCAGATCGACGCCCTGCTGGCGGAGGCGGGCAGCGACAAGAGCAAGCTTTTGTCGACCACCATCTATCTGGCCGACATCGCCAGCTTCGGCGCGATGAACAAGGCCTGGGATGCCTGGGTCGACCCGGCCAATCCGCCGGCCCGCGCCACGGTGGAAGCCAAGCTGGCGGCGCCGCAGTATCTCGTTGAAATTCAGGTCACCGCTGCTAAATAAGGCGGCGGAAACGGGGCGACCCGGCAGCCTCGGTTGGGGTGTGCCGGCGTGGCCCGAACGCTGTGAGGGCCGCGCGCTTCAATATTCCGACAAATTGCTTGTCGGTTTACGGAATGTTAATGACGCCTTAACAGATCGCCCGTAAAACCCCGACCAACCTCTGCCGCCGAAGCGGACGACCCCTGACGGTCGCGCTTCGGTTGTCGCGTTACTGCAATGGAACCGCAACATGCCGCGCCAAACGCCACTGTCTGACATTCGGAACATCGGCATCATCGCCCACGTCGACGCGGGCAAGACGACGACCACCGAACGCATTCTGTACTACACCGGTCGCAAGCACACGATCATCGACGTCCACGAGACGAAGGATCTGAAGACGTCGACGACGACCGACTACATGGAGCAGGAGCAGAAGCGCGGCATCACCATTCAGTCCGCCGCGGTTTCGGCCTTCTGGCGCGAGAAGAAGATCAACGTCATCGACACCCCGGGCCACGTCGACTTCACCATCGAGGTGAACCGCTCGCTGCGTGTGCTCGACGGTGCGGTCGTGGTGTTCGACGGCGTCGCCGGCGTGGAGCCGCAGTCGGAGACCAACTGGCGTCTGGCGGACAACTACAACGTTCCGCGCATCTGCTACGTCAACAAGATGGACCGCTCGGGCGCCAACTTCCAGCGCTGCGTCAGCATGATCAAGACCCGCCTGAACGCGCGTCCGGTCTGCATCCAGGTCCCGCTCGGCTCGGAAGACAACTTCCGCGGCATGGTCGACCTCGTCGAGATGAAGGCCTATGTCTGGTTCTCCGACGACAAGGACGCCAAGTGGGAGATCTGGGAGGTCACCGACGATCTCGCCCAGAAGCTCAACCTGTCGGTCAAGGAAGACCTCGACAACATCGCCCTGATCCCGTCGCTGCGCGCCGAGCTGGTCGACACTGCCCTGGAGCAGGACGACGCGGCGATGGAAGCCTATCTGGAGACCGGTGAGGAGCCGTCGGCCGACGTGCTGCGCGCCTGCCTGCGCAAGGGCACCATCAAGAGCGCCTTCACTCCGGTCCTCTGCGGCTCGTCCTACAAGAACAAGGGCGTCCAGCAGGTTCTGGACGCGGTCGTCGACCTGCTGCCGGCCCCAACCGACGTCGAGGCCATCAAGACGGTGGACGAGGACGGCAACCCGAACGGCGAGCGTCTCAGCTCCGACGACGCGCCCTTCTCGGCGCTGGCCTTCAAGGTGCTGAACGACACCTACGGCTCGATGACCTTCGTCCGCGTCTATTCGGGCGTGCTGACCAAGGGCATGTCGATCCTCAACTCGACCCGCGGCAAGCGCGAGAAGATCGGCCGCATGGTCGAGATGTACGCGAAGGACGCCAACCCGATCGAGGAAGCCCGCGCCGGCGACATCATCGCGCTCGTCTCCCTGCAGGAAACCGAGACCGGTGACACGCTGTGCGACGCCTCCGCGCCGGTCATCCTGGAGCGCATGCGCTTCCCCGACCCCGTCATCAGCGTCTCGGTCGAGCCGAAGACCAAGGGCGAGCAGGAGAAGTTCTCGATCGCGCTGGGCAAGATGGTCCGCGCCGATCCGTCGCTCCGCCTGGAGACCGACCGTGAAACCGGCCAGACCATCCTGCGCGGCATGGGCGAGCTGCACCTGGAAGTGACGCTCGACCGCATGCGCACGGAGTTCGGCGTGGAAGGCAACATGGGCAAGCCCCAGGTCGCCTACCGCGAGACGATCACCAAGTCGGTCGAATACACCTACACCCACAAGAAGCAGACCGGCGGTTCGGGCCAGTTCGCCGAGGTGAAGATCATCTTCGCGCCGCGCGAGCGGGGCGAAGGCTTCGAGTTCCTCGACGAGACCGTCGGCGGCACGGTTCCGCGCGAATATGTCCCGTCGGTCAAGAAGGGCCTGGAGATGCAGAAGGAAGACGGCGTCCTCGCCGGCTATCCGACGGTCGACTTCAGCGCCCGCCTGGTGGACGGCAAGTACCACGATGTCGACTCGAACGCCCTGACGTTCGAAATCGCCGCCAAGGCCTGCTTCCGCGAGGCCTTGCCGAAGGCCGGTCCGATCCTGCTGGAGCCGGTGATGAAGGTCGAGATCGTCACCCCCGACGATTACCTCGGCGACGTCATCGGCGACGTGAACCGTCGTCGCGGCACCGTCCTGGGCCAGCTGGAGCGTGGGTCGAACATCGCCGTCGAGGCCAATGTCCCGCTGAACGAAATGTTCGGCTACATCGGCCAGCTGCGCGGCATGACCTCGGGCCGTGCGTCCTACTCGATGGAGTTCAGCCACTACGAGCCGGTGCCGCGCAACGTCACCGACGAAATCGTGGCCGGCCGCAACAAGGCCGCCTGATCGCCAGCTCCCAATCATTGGGGCGGCAATCGGGACACATTCCGGTAAAGCTGACGGCCGGCGGAGCGATCCGCCGGCCGTTTGCCGTTTCAGGAGATCGGGACCAGGGCGCCGGGCCATCCGTTCCGGCCAAGCCTGTTGCATGCACCGATGGTATAAGGGGCATAGGTCGGCGGCCTTAAGGCGACATGAGGAGGCCCTCGACCATTTCATTATCGTTTTGCAACCAAAAAATAGTTGGCAGCCTGTCAAATTCGTGCCCAAATTTGGGGCATGACGATTCGACGCTTCTTTTCCTTGACTGTGCTTTTGACGCTGACCCTCGGGGTTCCGGCCGGGGCAGGGCAGGGGAACATGCGTCTCGACAGTCTTTTCCAGGCTTTGCACGCCACCGCCGACGGGGCCTATGCCGAATCGGTGGAGGAGCATATCTGGGACTTCTGGCTGGAGCATCCCGACCCCGCGATGGTGCGGGACATGCGCGCCGGGGTGTTCAGCCTGAACGGCGACGATTACGAGTCGGCCCTGCGTGCTTTCGACGCGGTGGTCGCCCGCGATCCGTCCTATGCGGAAGGCTGGAACAAGCGTGCCGCCGCCCATTACATGCTGGGCGACTACCGCGCGGCCATGCTGGACCTCCACCGGGCGCTGTCGCTGGAGCCCCGCCATTTCGGGGCGCTGGTGGAATTGGGGCTGGTCTATCTGGCGCTGGGCGACGAGAAGCCGGCGCTCCGCGCCTTCGATGCGGCGCTGACGATCAATCCGCATCTCACCCGGGTCCGGGTGCAGGCCGATGCGCTCCGCCGTCGGCCTGTCGGCAGGGACCTCTGACCGGTCAGGCGTGACGCTGATTGTCACGCGCAAATCTTTCCTGAAAAGCGCGCGATAGGGGTATAACCTTCGTCGGTGCGACTGTCGGGCAGTCGCTTTTCATGACCGCACGTCCCTGACCGGCGTGACGGCTCTGCCGACGGGGGCGGGATGTTCGACCATGCGATCCGGGTGATCGGCGAGTTGCGGGTGCTGAGTGCGCTGGGACTGCTCGGTCTGTCCTTCATCCTGCCGCTGACGATCTTCATCGGGCGCAGCAACATCAAGAATGTGCGGCAGAAGATCATCGCCGATCTGGAGTCGGTGTTCCGCATCGAAGGGCAGGATCACGATCAGTTGATTCCCTCCTTCGAATTCGCCGCCTACAAGTACCGGGCGCTGCCGCAGGGACCGGACAATACGCAGCGGTCGGAATGGCGGGCCTATTTCTTCCCGGTCCTGGTCTTCATCATGGTGTCCTTCAGCGGATTCCTGACCTCCAGCGGCATGCTGCTGGGCAAGGACCGGCTGGACCATTTCCAGCCCCTGTTCAGCGGCATGACGCTGTATGGCGTCGACAACGTCACGCGGATCGACATGGTGCATTACCAGCTCCAGACCGTGGCGGTGCTGTCCTTTTCCTTCTTCGGCGCCTATGTCTGGTCGATCGACTATCTGATCCGCCGCATCTCCAACTACGATCTGTCGCCGATCTCCTTTCTGCGGGTGACCGGGCACATCATCCTGGCCTGCATTACCGCGGTCACCCTGCATCACGGCTATATGGACATGGCGCAGATGGTGCCGGAACAGGCGGTGGGCGACCGCGTGCCGGAACTGCTGGTCGCCTTTCTGGTCGGCTTCTTCCCCAAGCTGGGGCTGCAAACGCTGCTGAGCCGGGTGCCGCAGCTGCAAATCCGGCGGATCGACCCGCGGGCGCAGAGCTTCATCCGCGAATATCCGATCGACATGATCCTCGGCATCGATGGGGCCATCAAGTTCCGGCTGGCCGAGTTCGAGATCGAGGATGTGCAGAATCTGGCCACCGCCAACCCGATCCTGCTGTTCGTCGAAACCCCCTACGGCATCTATGAGACGATGGACTGGGTGGCGCAGGCGCAGCTGCTCCTGGCGCTCGACCTCGACCAGATCGAGGCTTTGCGCGTCATCAACATCCGCACCATCTTCGATGTCGAACGCTTCATGAGCCGGCCGGAGTCGCGGCCGAGGCTGGCTCAGGCGCTGAACTGCCCGAAGACCGATGGGAAGGGCAATGTGCTGCTGGCCGACCGCGGCATCACGATGGACAACCTCGAATCGGTGGTGCTGGCGATCGGCGAGGATCTGCATGTCCAGCGCCTGCGCCAGATCTGGCGCAACATCGAACTGAAGCTGAGCCTCGACCTGCCGCAGGTGCTGCGCGACCGTGCCATGCTGAAGTCCGGCCGCTCGCCTCTGCGGCCCGTTCCGGTCAATGATGCCGTGGTCGAGGACGGGCCGCGGGACGATGCCGGTTCCGGAGAGGAGCCGGCGACTCCGGCACCTGTCACCGTCCGCCTGCCGGTTCCAGCCGAGTAATGGATAGAGCCCGGGCGCAGCAAGCAATCGGCCTTGACAAGTTCCGAGGTTTTTCTATAGTCCCACCCTCTCGCTGCCCCGCCGGGGTGGCGGGTAACATTGTGCGTTCCCGGGTCTGGCCTTGTGCCGGGCGGGATTTGCTCGGTGTGTAGGCGGCCCGACGGGCTGCCGTTGAGATATCGAGACTGAGGAGAGTAGCGTGGCGCGTATCGCTGGCGTCAACATCCCCGCGCAGAAGCGCGTGGAGATCGGGTTGACCTACATCCATGGCATCGGCCCCTTCAAGGCCAAGGAAATCTGCGCGAAGCTGGCGATCCCGGCCGAGCGTCGCGTGAACGAGCTGACGGACGACGAAGTCCTGAAGATCCGCGAGACCATCGACGCCGATTACCGCGTCGAGGGCGATCTTCGTCGTGAAGTCGCCATGAACATCAAGCGTCTGATGGACCTGGGCTGCTACCGTGGCCTGCGTCACCGCAAGGGCCTGCCGGTCCGCGGCCAGCGCACCCACACGAACGCCCGCACCCGCAAGGGTCCGGCCAAGCCGATCGCCGGCAAGAAGAAGTAAGAGGACGAACGCAAAATGGCCAAGCCCTCCGCCGCTTCTCAGCGCCTGCGTCGTCGCGAGCGCAAGAACATCACCGCCGGCGTCGCTCACGTGAACGCCTCGTTCAACAACACGATGATCACCATCACCGACGCGCAGGGCAACACCATTGCCTGGTCGTCGTCGGGTACCATGGGCTTCAAGGGTTCGCGCAAGTCGACCCCCTACGCTGCCCAGGTCGCTGCCGAGGACGCTGGCCGCAAGGCTCAGGAACACGGCATGAAGACCCTGGAAGTTGAAGTGAAGGGCCCGGGTTCGGGGCGCGAGTCCGCTCTGCGCGCCCTGCAGTCGATCGGCTTCCAGATCACCTCGATCCGCGACGTCACGCCGATCCCGCACAACGGCGTTCGCCCGCCGAAGAAGCGCCGCGTCTGATTTAGTACAGCCTTCCGCACCCGCGGGGACCAGCCATTCCGGGATAGGGGGCCGCAGCCATCGCGGCCCCCTCAGCATGGGAATGGTTCGGGCCCCGCGGGTTCGTGTTCACCCGATGGCATCTTGAGGTCGATCCGTGCTTCAGAAGAACTGGCAGGAACTGATTAAGCCGAGCAAGCTGGACATCCAGCCCGGTGACGACGCCGACCGCTTCGCGACCGTGGTCGCCGAGCCGCTGGAACGCGGCTTCGGTCTGACCCTGGGCAACGCGCTGCGCCGCATCCTGCTCTCCTCGCTGCAGGGTGCCGCCGTCACGTCGATCCACATCGATGGCGTGCTGCACGAGTTCTCGTCGATTCCCGGCGTCCGCGAGGACGTGACCGACATCGTCCTGAATATCAAGACGATGGGTCTGCGCATGGGCGGCGACGGCCCGAAGCGTATGCGCCTGCGCGCCGAAGGCCCGGGCGAGGTCAAGGCCGGCATGATCGAGACCGGTCCCGACATCCAGGTCATGGATCCGGAACTGGTCATCTGCACGCTGGACAATGGCGCGCGGCTGAACATGGAACTGACGGTCGAGACCGGCAAGGGCTACGTCCCGGCCAGCCAGAACCGTCCGGAAGATGCGCCCATCGGCCTGATTCCGATCGACGCCCTGTTCTCCCCGGTCCGCAAGGTGTCCTACAAGGTCGACAATGCCCGCGTCGGGCAGGTCACCGACTATGACCGCCTGTCGATGACGGTGGAGACCAACGGTTCGGTCAAGCCGGACGACGCGGTGGCGCTCGCCGCCCGCATCCTGCAGGACCAGCTGCAGCTGTTCATCAACTTCGAGGAGCCGACGCACGCCGTCTCCGAGGAGAAGCACGAGGAGGTTCCGTTCAACAAGAACCTGCTCCGCAAGGTGGACGAGCTGGAACTGTCGGTCCGTTCGGCCAACTGCCTCAAGAACGACAACATCGTCTACATCGGCGATCTGGTGCAGAAGACGGAGGCGGAAATGCTCCGCACCCCGAACTTCGGCCGCAAGTCGCTGAACGAGATCAAGGAAGTGCTGTCCCAGATGGGCCTGCACCTCGGTATGGAAATCCCGAACTGGCCGCCGGAGAACATCGAAGAGCTGGCCAAGCGTCTGGAAGAGCCGTACTAAGCATCTCGGCATTTTGCCTGCGCCTTTTCCGTTTCCGGACGGGAAGGGCGCATTTCCCAGGGCCGCCACGGCCCGACCCCTTGGCCGTACCAGCGATACGACTGGGCGGCGGGGTTCACGATCGGCTCCCCGAGGGGGGCCATGCCATGAAGGAGGACCGCCATGCGTCACGGCGTTTCGGGACGTAAGTTCAGCAAGACCAGCAGCCACCGCAAGGCCATGTTCTCGAACATGGCGAACGCGGTGATCAAGCACGAGCAGATCACCACCACCCTGCCGAAGGCGAAGGACCTGCGTCCGATCGTCGACAAGCTGATCACGCTCGGCAAGAAGGGTGGCCTGGCCAACCGTCGTCTGGCTTTCGCCCAGCTGCGCGACAACGAGACGGTGACCAAGCTGTTCACCGTCCTGGCCGACCGCTACAAGGATCGTCAGGGTGGCTACAGCCGCGTCCTGAAGGCCGGCTTCCGCTACGGCGACGCCGCCGACATGGCGGTGTTCGAGCTGGTCGAGCGCGACGTCTCCGCCAAGGGCCAGAACTCCGGCCCGACGCAGGACGCCGCCGAGGCCGAAGGCGAGACCGCCGAGTAACATGGCCGGGCATCGGGCCGGTCTACCGCCCTGTGCGGCATCGGGTCTCAGTATCCCGTGTCGCACAGGACGGAACCGCCGATATCGGTGATATATTAGACCCTTCCTTCGGGGACTTCCCCGAAGGAGGGGTTTTCTCTTATGTGGCCGGTCAAATGTTGCGTTCTCTTTACACGCGCCTCCAGCGCCTGTCCGCCCGCGACGATGCCGTCTGGTGGATGTCGGCGATCTCCTTCGCCGAAAGCTCCTTCTTTCCGTTGCCGCCGGACGTGATGCTGGTGCCGATGTGTCTGGAGAAGCCGAAGAAGCTGTGGTTCTACACCAACATCTGCGCGCTCGCGTCGCTGCTGGGCGGCCTGCTGGGCTATGCGCTGGGCTTCTATCTGTTCGAGAGCATCGGGCGGATGATCATCGACTTCTACAATGCGCAGGAGTCGTTCCAGCATTTCCAGGAGATGTTCGCCGAATTCGGCCCCTGGTTCCTGATCCTGAAGGGGGTGACGCCGATCCCCTACAAGCTGCTGACGATCACCGCCGGATTCGCGCATCTGGACCTGACGGTCTTCATCCTCTGTTCGATCGTCGCGCGCTTCTCCCGATTCTACATGATCGCCATCCTGCTGCACTTCTACGGCCCACAGGTTCAGCAGATCATCGAGAAGCGGCTGATGCTGGTGGCCACCGTCCTGCTGGTCGTGGTGGTCGGCGGCCTGCTCAGCTTCAAGTTCGTCTGATCCTGCTTGCCTGATCAGTCCGGCATGCCCTGGTCCTGGCGGTTGCGCCGGGACGGGGGCAGGGCGTCGCGGTCGGCGCGGTCGCGGCGCACGATCAGGACGATGGCGACCGCCACGAACAGCCCGCCCAGCAGCGGGACGATCATCTCGCCCATGCCGATGTTGGGCAGAGCCAGCACGCGCGAGGCCAGCATGACGAGGCCAAGGACGAGCAGCGCCAGCAACAGCCGCCAGGACCGGTGGCGCTGCCGGTTGCCGGTTGGTCTGCCGTCCGATTCCGGTGTCATTTCAGTCATTCCCTTCTTGCTACGGTTATCGGCATAGTGGGGACCGAACGGGGAATGGTCCAGAGGGGTGTGGCATTCCGCCATGCCCATGGCCGTTCTCACAACAAGAACAATAGGAGCCGTCGTGGCTATGTTCCGTCCGGTCCGTCTCGCCGCCCCGCTTATGGCCCCGCTTGTGGCCCCGCTTATGGCCGTGGCCCTGCTCGGCCTGTCGGCCTGCGCCGATCCGGCCGCGCGCCCCGCCTCCGGCCCGGCGCCCACCGTCACTGTGGTCCCCGGACCGTCCACCCCGCGGGCCAGTGCCGACGACCAGTCGCTGCGGCTCGATGGCGGCACCGGTGCCGGCGCCTCCTGTCAGGTCCAGTGCGAGCGCAGCCACAATGTGTGCATGGATTCGGTCGCGGCCCGCAACCAGGGTGGCATCGACCGCACCGACTCGACACCCTTCAGCCCGACCGACAACTGCAGCTACCAGCTGAAGCAGTGCTACCAGCGCTGCACCTCGGTGCGCTGAGGCAGCGGTCATGGCGAAACGCGGCGAGTCGGGCGGGGATGCCGGACTGTTCGAATCGGCGGCCCCCCGTCCGCTCGCCGACCGGTTGCGCCCGCACACGCTGGACGAGGTCGTCGGGCAGGATCATCTGCTGAAGCCCGACGGGCCGCTCGGCCGCATGGTGGCGGCTCGGCGGCTGGCCTCCATGATCCTGTGGGGACCGCCCGGCTGCGGCAAGACCACCATCGCCCGCCTGCTGGCCCACAGCACCGACCTGCATTTCGAACCGCTGTCGGCGGTGTTCTCCGGCGTCGCCGACCTGCGCAAGGTCTTCGACGCTGCCCGCGCCCGCCGGGTGGCGGGGCAGGGCACGCTGCTGTTCATCGACGAGATCCACCGCTTCAACCGCTCGCAGCAGGACGGCTTCCTGCCCTTCGTCGAGGACGGCACCGTCACGCTGGTCGGCGCCACCACCGAGAATCCGTCCTTCGAGCTGAACGCCGCCTTGCTGTCGCGGGCGCAGGTCTTCGTGCTGAACCGGCTGGACGACACAGCACTGGAAAAGCTGCTGTCGCGGGCGGAGGCGGAGATGGGCCGGCCGCTGCCGCTCGATGCCGACGCGCGCGCCGCCGTGAAGGCGATGGCCGACGGCGACGGCCGCTTCTGCCTGAACCTGTGCGAGGAGCTGTTCGCGCTGCCGGGCGAAAGAGTGCTGGACACCAACGCGCTCGCCGCCACCATCCAGCGCCGTGCCCCGCTCTACGACAAGTCGCAGGAGGGGCACTACAACCTCATCAGTGCGCTGCACAAGTCGCTGCGCGGCTCGGACACCGATGCGGCGCTCTACTGGTACAGCCGCATGTTGGACGGTGGCGAGGACCCGCGCTATATCGCCCGCCGGCTGACCCGCTTCGCGGTGGAGGATGTCGGTCTGGCCGACCCCAACGCCCTGACCCAGGCCATCGCCGCCTGGGAGGCCTACGAGCGGCTGGGCAGCCCGGAGGGCGAACTGGCCCTGGCGCAGCTGGTGATCTATCTGGGGACGGCGCCGAAGTCGAACGCCGGCTATACCGCCTACAAGGCGTCGGTTCGGGCGGCGAAGGAGACCGGTTCGCTGATGCCGCCCAAGCATATCCTGAACGCGCCGACCAAGCTGATGAAGACCATCGGCTACGGCAAGGGATACGAATACGACCACGACACGGCGGAGGGCTTCTCCGGCCAGAATTATTTCCCCGAAGGGATGGCGCGGCGCGAGTTCTACCAGCCGGTGGAGCGCGGCTTCGAACGCGACCTGCGCAAGCGGCTCGATTATTGGGCCAAGCTGCGCGAGCGGCGCGGGGAGGAGTAGGAGGCGGACGCCGTGCCGAGATTCGACAACGCCCGCTCGACTGCAGCTCCTACGCCGCCATCCCATCCGCCGGAGCCGAAGCGATCAGCCGGTAGTGGCTGGTGTCGGCGAGGACCGAGCAGCTCAGGGTCTTCGACACGCCCTCGTCTTCGGTGCTGACGACGCGGGCATGGGGGATGCCCAGCAGGTTGACCGTTGCCGTCACCCGCCAACCGCGGCCACCGGCACTGCCAACCGGTTGGAAAACCTGCCCGATCTGGACATGCTTCTTGCTCATGACGGAAAACCCTCGGACGGCCGGTCGCCCAATGGAGTCGACCATGGGGTCGCCGGCCTGTTGCGCAAATTCAACCGACAGTTAAGCGCAGCAACGAGTCGCGATCAACAGGGAAACCGTCCCACATCCCACAGGCCGGTAAAAGCAGGGTGAAATGTCACGGCCGCCCCCCTCGGTCCGCTCCCCTTGGCCGCCCGGCCTCTCAGCAGCCCGATTTCGGCAGGGCCTCGATCTTTTCCAGCACGGCGTTGACGGTGAAGTCGCCGTAGTCGATCTGCATGGATTCGGCGATGCCGTTTTCCAGCAGATGCAGGCTCATCTCATATTCCGGCTGGGCGGAATCGCTCTGCACCGGGAAGAAGGCCATGCGGACCGGCCAGGCCTTGCCCACCTTCAGCAGCGGGTCCTTGGCTGCGTCCTTCGGTGCGCCCGGCTTGCCGACGACGGTCGACACCTCGGTCGGCCCCTCCGCGTCCGACCCGTCGAAGATGGTGCGGGCGAAGAAGGGTTCCTTCCGATCGGCATGGTCGAGGATCGCCAGCGTGTGGGCGGTCGGGAACATGGTGCCGGCCGGCAGCTCCATCTCCTGCGGTTCGGGCTTGGTGAACTGGGCGCTGCCGGCGCCGTCGGCGCTCAGGTTGGCCTCGCCGCGCACCTCCTCGTCGACCTCGCCATTCACCAGCTTGCGGACGTTGAAGCGGTAGCGCAGGCCGTTCTTCGCCTCCCACGTCGTGTAGTTGGTGTTCATCGCCATATCCTCGCCTTCGCTGTAGACGAAGCGCAGCTGGAAGCGCTGCTCCGTCGTCCAGCCGTCGCAGGCGTCGGCCCATTCGAACATCATGCGGCCGCGGACGTCGCTGACCTTCGATCCGTTGCGGGCCGATCCCAGCGACATGGCGTAGATCGCCCGGTGGGGCTGGATCTTGACCGCCACCGCCGCCAGCGAGGTCGCGGCCGGCTGAGCCAGGGCAGGGGAGGCCGCGAGGAGCGCACCGGTGGAAACGGCGGCTGCGAGGACCGCGCCAACGGTTGCCGGAAAGGCGGAAAGACGGTCGAGCAAGACAGGATCCACAGGTGATTGACGGCTCTTGGTGGAGTATGGGTGTTTTTGCCGCGGTCCGAAAGGCCCGCCACCCGAGAATGTCCTAATCAATGGAAGGGAACCGCCGGAATGACAAGCCCTGCCGAGGTGCAGCTCGTGACGCAGTCGGACAGTCCCGCCTCACGCCCCCCTGCCCGCCCGGTGCTGCTGCTGACCCGCCGACTTCCCGACGCGGTGGAGGCGCGGGCGGCGCGCGACTACCGGGCGGAGCTCAATCCGGAGGACCGCGCCTTCAGCGGAGCGGAGATCGCCGCCCGCGCGGCGGAGATCGGGGCCGACGCCGTGCTCTGCTGTGCCGGCGACCGGCTGGACGCCGCCGCCATCGCGGCACTGCCCCAAAGTGTTCGGGTACTGGCGACCTTCTCGGTCGGCACCGACCACATCGATCTGGAGGCGGCGCGGGCCCGCGGCCTGACCGTCACCAACACGCCGGACGTGCTGACCGACGCGACCGCCGACATTGCGCTGCTCCTGCTGCTGGGTGCGGCGCGCCGTGCGTCCGAGGGCGAGCGGATGATCCGCGCCAACGCCTGGACCGGCTGGACCCCGACCCAGCTGATGGGCACCCATGTCGGCGGCAAGCGGCTCGGCATCATCGGCATGGGCCGCATCGGCCAGGCGGTGGCGGCCCGCGCCCGCGCCTTCGGCATGACCATCCATTACAGCAACCGCCGCCGGCTTCCGCCGGAGCTGGAACTGGGCGCCACCTATCACGCCGATCCCGAGGCGATGCTGCCGGTGTGTGATGTTCTGTCGCTTCACTTCCCCGCCACGGCGGAAACCCGACATTGGCTGAACGCGGAGCGGATCGAACGGCTGCCGCCGGGCGCCATCCTGATCAACACCGCACGCGGCACGGTGGTGGACGACGGCGCGGTGATCGACGCGCTGAAGCGTGGACGGCTGGCCGCAGCCGGGCTCGACGTGTTCGAGAACGAGCCGAACCTGAACCCGGGCTACCGTGACCTGCCCAACGCCTTCCTGCTGCCGCATCTGGGCAGTGCCACGGTGGAGACGCGCAACGCCATGGGATTCAAGGCATTGGACAATGTCGACGCGGTGACGGCCGGTCGGCCGGCGCCCGACAGGGTGGTGTGAGGCCTCTGCACAAAGCTGTTGCCCCAAGCCCTTGAAAGGTACGCGAAGCCTTCCCAGGGCTTGGTTTTTAGATGTCACCCTCTGCCGAAGATTTTTCCGGCAGCGAGCGGCGGCCTCGTCACCTTGCGGCGATCGCCTGTTCAGGGGGAATCGGGGAAGTCGGTTCGGGCGATGTGCAGGTTTGGCTCCATGCCCTCATGCAACAAACGCAGGATGACCACACGCGGGGAGCCAGCGGGCAGATGCTCCACTGCATAGTAGAGCGTGTGCGCGGCCGCTCCACGCCTGCCAGCTGCGTTCTCCAGGTGGAACGCCCGGAGGCCGGGCACAATGCCGCCTCTGTCCCAGGAACCGCCACGGCCGGGTTCGGTCGCGACCATCTTGACCGCAGTGGCGATCAGGCCTTTGTAGATCTGCCGCTGGTGCGTGCCGAACTGCTCTCTTGTTTCCTTCAGGATCGCCCTGAAGTCCTGTTTCGCCGCGTCGGTGACGCGATAAGCGCCCAAGGCTCAGTCCTCGATTTCATCGAGGATCTCGTCGATGGGGCGGTCGTCAAGACGACCGGCCTTCCAATCGTCGATTCCGACCATAACGGCGCGCCGGAGCATCTCCTGCCGCTCGTGCTCAGCGGCCCGTTCCCGGTGGAGCAGGCGAAGTGCATCACGCACCACCTCGCTTTGCGATGAGTACCCGCCGCTCGCGACTTCCTGCTCGACGAAGGAGGCCAGCTTCTCGGGCAGGCTGATGTTCATCGTCGGCATTTCATCCTCCTCGTTGCCATCCTCGTCTGAGGATTGGAAGCATGGCAAAGTTTGTCACGGCAGCGCGGTCTTTGCCAAGTTCAGCCTGACACCACAGCCGGGGATGCGACAGTTCTGTGTAGGAGCTGAGGCTTTTGCTGGCCCCTTCCGCTGCCCTGCAACCCCGGCAGGGATTTCCTGCCCCGAACGGTTGGGGTGGGCAGAAGATGCCGGTCAGGTGGGAAAGAGGCTCCACCTCCGCCCGGTGATCCGACGGCGCAATCCGCCGGAAATGCATAAAATGCTTGTTATCTGCGGGACGCGGCGGGTTGGCACAGTGGTTGCTTGGAGGAAGGCGAAGTGTTCCGACCTTCATCTGAGGAGCCGACCCCATGAACGCCATCGTCGCCGCCCTGGACCTGAAGCATCACGCCGCCGACCGTTTCGACAGGCAGGCCGATTGGTCGCCTGTTGCGCTGGCCTCGCGCGTCGGGCTTCTGCGGGGGACTGAGCGCCAGACGCTGGACGAGACGATCGCGCTGCTCGCCGAGGCGAAAGACACGATCGCCGAGCTGCAGGAGCGCATCGCCTACCTGGAAAGCCTGACGATGACCGACGAGCTGACCGGCCTGCTGAACCGGCGCGGTTTCTACAGCCACTTCCGCCGCGAACTGGCCTCGGCCCGGCGTAGCGGTGCCGCCGGCGGGCTGCTGGTCATGATCGACCTGGACGGCTTCAAGGCGATCAACGACACCCACGGCCATGTCGCCGGCGATGCCTATCTGCGGCAGGTGGCGCGGATGATCGTCGGCAATGTCCGGCAGGAGGACGTGGTCGCCCGGCTCGGCGGTGACGAGTTCGCCGTGCTGCTGACCAACACCGACACCGCCAGCGGCCTTGCCCGTGCCCGCCAGCTGGCCGCCATCGCCGACGCCACCCATGTGGAATGGGGCGGCGAGAGCCTGCCGGTCCGCTTCTCCGTCGGCACCCAGCCCTATGGCGCCGAAGACAGCGAGGACGAGGTGATGCGCCGTGCCGACGCCATGATGTATGGCGCCAAGGGAGCCCGCCGCCGTGATGCCAAGCGCAAGGCGAAGCGGGCGGCCTGAGGCTCCCGGCCTTCGCCCACTGGTCATCGCCCTTCGGAGATTGCTGCTCGCGACAACCGAACGCCGCCCGCGCCCGCCGCGGGCGGTTTTTCGTTTGCCGACAGGGTGATCGCAGCCCGATAAGGAGCGCAGGCAGCGCTCCGCTAACGACTATTTAACCGTCGCGACCTAATCAGAAAGGGGGTATACCGGATCTGCGGTACCGCGACCGCGCCTTCGGCCTGACGGCCGGGGTGACGCGTCAGCGGTGCGGAGTTGCGGCATTGGGCAGTGTGAACAGGCAGCGTGAACGCGGGGGTCACACCCAGGGAGGATGCATGTCAGCGGAGCCGTGCGGTCCATTGGCGACCGGTGGTAAGCCGACCAAGACCGTCCTCATCGTCGAGGACAACGAGCTGAACATGAAGCTCTTTCATGACCTGCTCGAAGCACACGGCTATGGCACGCTGCAGACCCGTGAAGGCATGGAGGCGATGCGGCTGGCGCGCCTGCACCGTCCCGACCTGATCCTGATGGACATCCAGCTTCCCGAAGTGTCGGGACTGGAGGTCACCCGCTGGATCAAGGACGATCCCGAGTTGAAGTGCATCCCGGTCGTCGCCGTCACAGCCTTCGCCATGAAGGGCGACGAAGAGAAAATCCGGCAGGGCGGTTGCGAGGATTATGTGGCCAAGCCCATATCGGTCGTAAAGTTCCTCGAAACGGTCAAGAAGTTTCTCGGCTAAGTCGCTTTCGTCTGTGCCAATTCTGCAGGATTTCCCTTCCGATGTCCGCGCGTGTCCTTGTCGTCGATGACGTTCTGCCCAATGTGAAGCTGCTCGCGGCGAAGCTGACGCGCGAATACTTCAACGTGCTGACCGCCTTCAACGGACCCGACGCGCTGGAGATGGTGCGGAAGGAATCGCCGGACATCGTCCTGCTGGACGTCATGATGCCGGGCATGGACGGGTTCGAGGTGTGCGAGAGGATCCGCTCCGATCCCGCCACCATGCACATCCCGGTTGTGATGGTCACGGCGCTGTCGGACATCGCCGACCGTGTCCGCGGGCTGGAGGCCGGAGCCGACGATTTCCTGACCAAGCCGGTGAACGACATCGCGCTGTTCGCGCGCGTCCGCTCGCTGGTGCGGCTGAAGATGATGATGGACGAATGGCGCCTGCGCGAAAGCACGTCGGGCCAGTTCGGCGTCATCGAGCGCAGCGGCACCATGCTGAGCGAATCCTTCGAGCGCGCCAATGTGCTGGTGCTGGAGGACTCCGCCCTCGACCTGGAAAAGGTGACGGAGACGCTGGAGCGCGACCACAACACGGTGTTCTCGGCCGACACCGGCGCCAAGGCGCTGGAACGCGCGCTGGGCACGCCGCTCGATCTGGTGGCGGTCAGCCTGACCCTGCTGAACGAGGACGGGCTGCGGCTCTGTTCGCAGTTGCGCTCGCACGAGCGCACGCGGCAGGTGCCGATCCTGCTGATGGTGGACGAAGGCGACCTGGGGCAGGTGGCGAAGGGGCTGGAACTCGGCGCAAACGATTACGTCGTCAAGCCGGTCGACCGGAACGAGTTGCTGGCCCGCGCCCGCACCCAGATCCGGCGCAAGCGCTATCAGGAACGGCTGCGCTCCAATTACGAGCAAAGCCTGTCGATGGCGCTGACCGACAGCCTGACCGGCGTCTTCAACCGCCGCTACGTCAACGCCCATCTGCCGCGGCTGCTGGAACGCGCCATCGACAGCCACAAGCCGGTGTCGGTGCTGATGTTCGACATCGACCATTTCAAGGTGGTCAACGACACCTACGGCCATGCCATCGGCGACGAGGTGCTGCGCGAGGTCTCCGCCCGTGCCAGCCGCAACCTGCGCACCTTCGACCTCGTCGCCCGCCTGGGCGGCGAGGAGTTCATCGTCATCCTGCCGGACACCGATGGGGAAGCGGCGCTGATCGTCGCCGAGCGCCTGCGCTCGCGCATCGCCGACACCCCCTTCGCCGTGTCGGCCGACCGCGGCGAGATCAACGTGACGGTGTCGATCGGCATTTCCATCGGCGGACGTCTGGGTGACACCGCCGAAGGGCTGGTCCGCCGCGCCGACGAGGCGCTGTACGAAGCCAAGCGGTCGGGGCGCAACTGTGTCATCGCCGACGCCCGCGCCGACCAGCTGGAGGGGTAGGGGAAACGGTACATCCGCACCCCTTTTTCGTTCCCTTGTCCTCCGTGCTGCGCCGCACCATCTGGCAAAGCCATTCCTTTCCACCGGCATCCATGGGGATCCGATGCTCGCCACCGCCAGCGGCGCCATCACCCATCTGGGCAGCAGCAGCCTTCTCGTTCCGCTTTCCGCCCTCTATGCGACTGCGCTGTGGCGGCACCATTCGGCGCCGCTGGCGCTGCGCTGGCTGCTGGCCCTGTCGCTGTGCCTGGGTGCCATGGTGGTGCTGAAGCTGGTGGGGCACGGCTGCGGCCTGCCGGACTTTCCGTTGTTTCCGTCGCTGTTCGCCGGCGACCGCTTCATCAGCCCCAGCGGTCACGCCGCCTTCTCCGCCGTCTTCTACGGGTCGGTGGCGGCGCTGGCCGCGCGCAATGCCGAATCGCGCTGGCTGCGCGTCGGGCTGCCGCTGGCGGCGGTGGCGCTGGTGCTGGCCATCGGCGCCTCGCGCGTTGCGGTCTCCGCCCATTCGGGGGCGGAGGTGGTGGCCGGGCTGATGATCGGCGGCCTGTCGGCCCTGCTGTTCCTGTGGAGCAGCCGCAAGGACGGCGCCCCGCGCCTGCGCCCGTCGCCCTGGCTTGCGGGGGCGATGGCGCTGGGACTGGCCCTGCTGGTCCATGCCGGCGACCCGTCCTTTGTCGAGGGCACCATCCGCTGGGCCGCCCATCAGCTCGGCAGCGGCGCCGGCCTGTGCGAGTTGGCCGGCCGCATCTTCCCCGGCGCCCGCGGATAAGTCACCAACCGGGGTGAAGCTGGCGGCGTCCTGTGTTATGACGGACGGCCGCGCCCGGTTCCGCCTGTGCGGCGCCGTTCACGCCAACGCTTAAGCCAAAGGCTTGCGCCGTGCCGCGCAACGCCCTATACCGACGCCCTGTTTCCGTTCCGTTCCCGCTCTGGCCTGGTCACCTCCGCACAGCATGTCGCTCTTCGATGCCTTGCCGCGTGGCCCCTCATCGGGTGGCGCCGCCGTCCCCTTCGGTCAGGAGGACCTGACGCGCGTCTTCGATGCCAAGACGTTGCAGCGCGGCCGCACGCTGATGATGACGGGTGCCGTGACGCTTGGTCCTGCCGGCGGCGACCGGATCGAGGCGGAGGTCAGCGACCTCGGCCGCCGGCTGACGGTGACGGTGACGCCGGTGCAGGGCAAGCGCGGCGTGGTTCTCGACCGGAGCTGTTCCTGTGGCCGCAACGCCTGCGCCCATATGGCAGCGGCGGCGATGCTGGCGCTGGAAAGCCGGCCGGAATGGCGCCGCGCCTCGTTGTTCGATGTCGCCGACGTGAAGGCGCCGCTGGCACCGCCCCCACCCCCTCCGCCGGTTCCGGTCGCGTTTACGCCGAGCCTGCCGACACCGCCCGCACTGCCTGCGCCCAAGCCGCCGCTGACCCTGGTCCGTCCGCCGGTCCCGCCGCCGATCCGCAGCGTGGCGCCGCCACCGCCACCCCCTCCGGCGCCAAAGCCGGAGGGGGTGCGCAGCCTGCGCTGGATTCTGGAGCCGGGGCAGGGCGATATCGCCTGCTATATCCTGGCGGAGTTCGTGGCCGAAGGTTCGACCGACAGCAGCCCCGCCACGCCGCGCGACGTGCTGGCCAAGGCGCCGCGCTCGCTGGACGGTGACGCCGACCGTGCCATCGCCCGGCTGCTCGGCGGCGGCGGCACCGAACGCACCCCTGTCGCCAAGAGCCGGGGCGAGGCGGTGGACCGCCTGCTGCGCCGTCTGCTCTCCACCGGCCGGCTGCGCTGGCGCGACGGTACCCCGCTGGCCGAGGCGCCGGGCCGCACCGTCCGCACCTTCCGCGACCCCGCCACCCGCAAGCTGCGCCCGACCGGCCTGCCCGAACGCAGCGTTCTGGTGAAGGGCCAGTCCTATTGGTGCGTCGACAGCGCCACCGGCACCGTTTTCCCGGTCGACCTCCAGGTGGTGGAGGTGCCGAAGGCCAAGCCGGTCCCGGCCGCTCCGCCACCGCCGCCGGTTCCGTCGAAGGCCAATCCGTCCCGTCTGTTCGGCCCGTCGCGCGGTGGTGTGGCGTCGATGCCGCGCATCACTCCGCCGCCTCCATCCATCGCCACCTCCAGCTTCCGCGACAACGCCATTCCCGGCGTGCGCAGCGGGGCGGCCGACGCCGCCGCTATCCTCGACCGTTCTCCCCGCATCATCGCCCGCCTCGGCCGCGTGGTGACGCCGGCCGACGGGCTGGTCGATGTGCTCCGCCTGTCCTTCGACTATGGCGAACCGGGCCGCGCGGTGGAGATCGAACCCGACGACCAGCGCCAGTTCGCCCGTTACGAGGATGATTTCGGCGACGTCACCTTCGTCCGCCGCGACAAGGCCGACGAGCAGGCGGCGCTGGACCGGCTGTCCGGCCTCGGTTTCGCCCAGGCGCGGATCGAGCCGCCGAAGGGTGCCTTGAACGCCCGCGGTTCCCGCGTCCATTGGCTGACCGGCCGCGACGTCGAGGAGCGCTGGCAGCATTTCCTGACCAACGAGATTCCTGCCCTGACCAAGGCCGGCTGGATCGTCGAGGTCGGCGCCGATTTCGGCACCAAGGTGATCGAGCCGGGTGCCGAAGTGGAGGTCGCCGTCCGCGATGCCGGCGACGGCTGGTTCGACCTGGATGTCGGCGTCGAGATCGACGGCGAGCGCCAGCCGCTGCTGCCGATCCTGGCCCGGCTGGTGGAGAAGGGCGGCCTGTCGAGCACCAGGATCATCGACGGCCGCGCCCACATCGTTCTCGACGACGGCAACGTCCTGGCCCTGCCGGCCGAGCGCATCGAGCGGCTGCTTAGCGTTCTCGAAGCCATGCTGGACAGCGGGCGCAGCAGCGGCGACCGGCTGAAGGTGCCGCTGGCCGAGGCCGATTCGCTGCTGGACATCGACGACCTGATCGCCCGGCGCGGCGACGAGACGGCGCAGATCGACGGCTATCTCCAGCGTCTGCGCGCCGACGAGATGCCGGGCGACATGACCCCGCCGCCGGGCTTCAAGGGTGAGCTGCGCGATTACCAGCGTGCCGGTCTCGCCTGGATGCAGAGCCTGCGCGCCAACGGCGTCGCCGGCATCCTGGCCGACGACATGGGCCTCGGCAAGACCGCCCAGACGCTGGCCCACATCGCCATGGAAGAGCATGAGGGCCGGCTGACCGAACCCTGCATGGTGGTGGTGCCGACCAGCCTCGTGCCCAACTGGGTGGCGGAGGCGGAGCGTTTCACCCCGCATCTGCGCGTCGTCGTGCTGCACGGCGTCGACCGCCATGGCAGGCTGTCGGAGCTTGACCGCGCCCACATCGTCGTCACCACCTATGGCGTGGTGGCGCGCGACCTCGACCTGCTGAAGCGGCTGACCTGGCACATGATCGTGCTGGACGAGGCCCAGGCAATCAAGAATCCCGACGGCAAGGCGACCCGCGCGGTGTCGGCTCTGCCGGCGCGGCACCGGCTCTGCCTGTCCGGTACGCCGGTGGAGAACAACCTGGGTGAGCTGTGGAGCCAGTTCGCCTTCCTGATGCCGGGCCTGCTGGGCGACCGCAAGGATTTCGGCAAGCGCTACCGCGTGCCGATCGAGAAGCGCGGCGACAACACCCGCGCCAACCTGCTGATGCGCCGCATCCGCCCCTTCCTGCTCCGCCGCACCAAGGAGGCGGTGGCGAAGGAACTGCCGCCGAAGACCGAGGTGGTGGTGCGCATCGACCTGGAACGCGACCAGCGCGACCTCTACGAGACCATCCGCCTGTCGGTGAACGAGACGGTGCGCGCGGCGCTGGCCGCCAGCGGCAAGGGGCTGGGCCAGAACGCCATCGCGGTGATCGACGCGCTGTTGAAGCTGCGGCAGGTCTGCTGCGACCCGCGCCTGCTGAAATCCATCGCCGCGCTGGGCGGCAAGGCGCGGCCAAGCGCCAAGCTGCACGCCCTGACCGAGATGGTGAAGGAGATGGTGCCGGAAGGCCGGCGTATCCTGATCTTCTCGCAATTCACCACCATGCTCGACCTGATCAAGCTGGAGCTGGAGAAGGCCGCCATCCCCTATGTCGAGCTGACCGGCCGCACGCTGGACCGTGCCGAGCCGGTGAACCGCTTCCAGAACCGCGAGGTCCCGGTCTTCCTCATCAGCCTGAAGGCCGGCGGCCGCGGCCTGAACCTGACCGCCGCCGACACGGTGATCCACTATGATCCCTGGTGGAACCCGGCCGCCGAGGATCAGGCGACCGACCGCGCCTATCGCATCGGCCAGGACAAGCCGGTCTTCGTCTACAAGCTGATCGCCGCCAACACGGTGGAGGAACGCATCCTCGACCTCCAGCGCCGCAAGGGCAGCCTGTCCGCCGCCACCATCGAAGGCAAGGGGCTGGTCAGTGCGCTCGACGGTGGCGATATCGACTATCTGCTCGGTGATGGCGACGAGGAGTAGGACGCGGTGTTCCCTCTCCCGCCGGTTTGCGTCGCCGTCATTAAAATCTACTTCATAAGAAGACTTTAAGCGCCTTCTCACAAAAATCCCTGTTGAAATCCTTTCCCGCCTGTCGTCTCATTCTCCCTGCCTTGCAGGTTCCCCGTGTTGCCCGCAGGCTTTGCGCGTTAAGCTGCCCGCGGTGCGCAACCAAAATCAGCAAGCCGAAGACGCACGGGAGGACAACAAGCATGAGCGCCGCAGTCACCACCCACGACCCCCATGCCCCGCTGGTCCTGCGCGAGGACCGCGACGGGGTCGCCACGCTGACGCTGAACCGGCCGAAGGCGCGCAACGCGCTGTCGGTGGCGCTGATGGCGTCGTTGCAGGACGCGCTGGACGCCATCGACGAGGATCGGAGCGTGCGCGCCGTGGTGCTGACCGGGGCCGGCGGGGTGTTCTGTGCCGGGCACGATCTGAAGGAGATGCGCGCCGCCCCGTCGCGGGAGCTGTACGAGGCGCTGTTCACCCAGTGCTCGCGCCTGATGCTGACGATCAACCGCATCCGTCAGCCGGTGATCGCCAAGGTCCGCGGCGTGGCGACCGCTGCCGGTTGCCAACTGGTGGCGACCTGCGACCTCGCCTATTGCGAGGAGGACGCGCGCTTCGCGACTCCGGGCGTCAATATCGGCCTGTTCTGCTCGACGCCGATGGTGGCGCTGACCCGCGCGGTCGGGCGCAAGGCGGCGATGGAGATGCTGCTGCTGGGCGACCTGATCGATGCGGAGGAGGCGGAGCGCATCGGCCTCGTCAACCGCGCGGTGCCCGCCGACCAGCTGGACGAGGTGGTGGCCGGCGTCGCCGCCAGGATCGCCTCCAAGTCGCCGCTGACGCTGGCCACCGGCAAGGAGGCCTTCTACCGCCAGATCGATCTGGACGTGGAAGGCGCCTATGCCTACGCCGCCCGGGTAATGACCGAGAACATGATGGCGCGGGACGCCACCGAGGGCATCGACGCCTTCCTGGGCAAGCGCAAGCCGGTCTGGTGCGGCCAATGAGCGAGTTCAAGATCACCGAGCCGGCCGACTACACCGATGCCTTCCTGCGCGGCGTTCTGGAAAGCGTGAAGAGCGTCGCCGTCGTCGGCGCCAGCGCCGATCCGGTGAAGGCCAGCTTCTTCGTGATGAAGTACCTGCGCGACAAGGGCTATCGCGTCATTCCGGTCAACCCGAAGATGGCCGGTCAGACCATCCTCGGCCTGCCCGTCTACGCCAGCCTGAAGGATCTGCCGGAGCCGCCGGACATGGTGGACATCTTCCGCAACGCCGCCGCTGCCGGCGGGGTGACGGACGAGGCGATCGCGGTGGGGGCGAAGGTGGTGTGGATGCAGCTCGGCGTCCGCAACGACGAGGCGGCGGCAAGGGCCCGGGCGGCCGGCCTGACAATGGTGATGGACCGCTGTCCGAAGATGGAAATCCAGCGCCTCTACGGCGAGATCGGCCGGATCGGGGTCAATTCCAACGTGCTGGTGACGCGCCGCATGGCGCCGACGAAATCGTTCAAGAAACTGATCTGAAAAATTGGGGGAATCACACAGATGACTGAGCAGAAGAGCTTCGGCTTCGAGACCCGCGCCATCCATGCCGGCGCCGCTCCCGACCCGGCGACCGGCGCCCGCCAGACGCCGATCTACCAGACCACCAGCTTCGTCTTCGAGGATGTCGACGATGCCGCCTCGCTGTTCAACCTGCAGAAGGTCGGCTTCATCTATTCCCGCCTGACCAATCCGACGGTGGCGGTGCTGGAGGAGCGGCTCGCCAACCTGGAAGGCGGCGCCGGTGCCACCGCGACCTCGTCCGGCCATGCCGCCCAGCTGCTCGCCCTGTTCCCGCTGATGGCGCCCGGCGACCACATCGTCGCGTCGAAGAAGCTCTATGGCGGCTCGCTGAACCAGCTCGGCATCAGCTTCCCGCGCGCCTTCGGCTGGGAACCCAGCTTCGTCGACACGGACGACGTGAACAACGTCAAGGCGGCGCTGACCGAGAAGACCAAGGCGATCTTCGTCGAGAGCCTCGCCAACCCCGGCGGCGTGGTGACCGACATCGAGGCAATCGCGAAGATCGCCGACGAGGCCGGCATCCCGCTGATCGTCGACAACACGCTGGCGACGCCCTACCTGATCAATCCGATCCAGTGGGGCGCCACGCTGGTGGTGCATTCGACCACCAAGTTCCTGTCCGGCAACGGCACCTCGGTCGGCGGCGTGGTGGTCGACAGCGGCAAGTTCGACTGGAGCAAGTCGGGCAAGTTCCCGGCGCTCAGCGAGCCCGATCCCGGCTATCACGGCCTGCGCTTCCACGAGACCTTCGGCCATCTGGCCTTCACCATCCACGGCCATGCCGTCGGCCTGCGCGACCTGGGGCCGAGCCAGGCGCCGATGAACGCCTTCCTGACGCTGAACGGTATCGAAACCCTGCCGCTGCGCATGCAGCGCCATGCGGACAGCGCGCTGAAGGTGGCACAGTTCCTGGAAAGCCATCCGGCGGTGAGCTGGGTCAGCTATGCCGGACTCGAATCGTCGAAGTACCATGCGCTGGCGCAGAAGTACCTGCCGCGCGGCGCCGGTGCGGTGCTGACCTTCGGCGTCAAGGGCGGCTTCGAGGCCGGCGTGAAGGTGGTGGAGAGCGTGGAGCTGTTCAGCCACCTCGCCAACATTGGCGACGCACGCTCGCTGATCATCCACCCGTCCTCGACCACCCACCGCCAGCTCTCGGCGGAGGCCCAGGCCTCGGCCGGCGCCGGCCCCGACGTGATCCGCCTGTCGATCGGGCTGGAAACGCCGGAAGACATTATCGCCGACCTCGATCAGGCGCTGAACAAGACGGTTGCGTAAGGTCCAGGAAGTCGGCGGCGGGTCACTCCGCCGCCGGCACCGGCTCCGCCACCACGTCGGCCTTCCTGCGGTCGTCCGGCAGCAGGAGGGCGGCGGCGAAGGCCAGGGCGGCCAGCACCGACAGGGTCAGGTAGAGCAGGGTGAACTCGCCGGTACGCTCATAGACCCAGGCGACCAGCTGAACCGCCAGCGGGCCGGCGCCGAAGGACAGGATGTATTTGGCGCCGAAGGCCAGCCCGCGGTGCTTGTCCGGGGTGTAGCGGGCCAGCAGCATGTTTTCCGCCGGGATCTGCGTCTGCGAGGCGATGACGACCAGCGCCGCGGCAGCCACCAGCGGCAGGTCAACCAGGACGGCCACCGCCGCCATCAGCGGGATCTGGGCCAGCAGGCAGAGCATGTAGACCCGCTTCAGCGAATGACGGTCGGCCAGCACGCCGCCGATCATCTGCGGCAGGGCGGAGATCAGGTAGACCGCCGTCACCAGCCCGCCGACGCCCAGCGTGCCGCTGCCGAGCCAGCCACCCAGCCGCGCCTCGAACAGCTTGGGCAGCACCACCTGCATGGCGTTGAAGATCAGCCCGGCACAGACCATGGTCAGCGACAGCACGAAGAAGGCGCGCACCACATCGCCGCGCGACGGCTTGGGCTGCGGCTTCACGTCGGCATGGCGGTCCTGAACCACGCCGGTCACCATCAGCAGCGTCAGCGCCACGCCCAGCACGAGGCAGATCGCACCGGGGATGATGAAGGCCATGCGCCAGTTCAGCCACTGCGTCAGGCTGCCGGCGACCACCGCGGCGGTGGCGACGCCGAAGGTGCCGAACAGGCCGAGCCAGCCCATCGCCTTGCCGCGGTTCTCGGCATTGGCCATCATCCAGGCCATGCCGACGGGGTGGTAGATCGAGGCCCCCAGCCCCAGCAGGGCCAGCGACCACATCAGCATCGTCGGCCCGTCAGACAGCCCGGCCAGAACCGCCCCGGCGCCGGTCATCAGGTAGAAGACGGCGATCATGCCGGCCGAACTCCAGCGGTCGCCGAGCCAGCCGGCCAGCGGCGCCCCCAGTCCGATCATGAAGGCGCCCAGCGTCCACAGCCGGATCAGCTCGTCATAGGACAGCTTCCATTCCGTCTCCAGCGCCAGCACGATGGTCAGGAACAGCGCCGAGACGATGTGCATCAGCGAATGCCCGACCCAGGCGAAACCGACGGACAGGCGGGCCGAGGTCGGCGACGGCAGAGTGGCGGATGGATGGCTCATCGAACGTCTCCGGCCCCGCACCCGTCCGGATTGGGGAATGTTTCACAGGCAAGCGAACGCCAAGGCTGGCACGGGATGGTTGAACCGTCCAATGCACCCGCCTCATGGCGGACATGCCCGTGACGGCCCGGAGTCAGTCCTGCACGTTCCCGCGCATCTTCTTCACCTCCGACCGCTTGGCTTTCCCCTCCAGCCGGCGCTCCTTGGATCCCTTGGTCGGCTTGGTCGGACGGCGGGGCGGCGGGGGAGGGGCGGCGGCTTCGCGGATCAGGTCGATCAGGCGCTCGCGCGCGTCCTCGCGGTTGCGCATCTGCGAGCGGTAACGGTCGGCCACCAGGATCAGCACGCCGTCCTGGGTCAGGCGGGAACCGGCCAGCCGCTCCAGCCGATAGCGCACCGGGTCGGGCAGGTTGGGGGAGCGGCGCACGTCGAAGCGCAGCTGGACCGCCGTCTCGGTCTTGTTGACGTGCTGGCCGCCGGGGCCGGAGGCGCGGACGAACTCCTCCTGCAACTCGCTTTCGTCCAGGCTGATGCGGGGATTGACCCGGATCATGCCGGACTCTCAAGTGGGTTACGGGCGCGGAAGGCGCGGGCCAGCGCGGCGAAGCCGGCGACGTCGATCTCCTCCGCCCGCGCCGTCGGGGCGATGCCGGTCTCCTCCAGCAGCGCTTCGGCATTGCCCAGCGACTTCAGGCTCTGGCGCAGCATCTTGCGGCGTTGCCCGAAGGCGGCGGCGGTGACCTGCTCCAGCGCGCGCCAGTCGGCCGGCTCCGGGTTGGCCCGCGGCGTCAAGTGGACCACCGTCGATTCGACCTTCGGCGGCGGGGTGAAGGCGCGCGGCGGCAGGTTGAACAGCACGCGGGCGTCGGAGCGCCACTGCGTGATCACCGAGAGCCGGCCATAGGCCTTGCTGCCCGGCTTTGCCACCAGCCGGTCGGCGACCTCCTTCTGGAACATCAGCGTCAGGCTGACATAGGCCTCGATCCGCGCCAGCCAGCCGAGCAGGAGCGGTGTCGCCACATTGTAGGGCAGGTTGGCGACGATGGCGCGCGGGGCGGGCGCCAACTCCTCCGGATCGACGGTCAGGGCGTCGGCCTCGACGATCGACAGCCGGCCCTGCGAGGCCTCGATCACGTCCTGCAACGCCTCGATGAAGCGGCGGTCGCGTTCGATGGCGATGACCTTCACCGCGTTCGTCGCCAGCAGCGCGCGGGTCAGGCCGCCGGGACCGGGGCCGACCTCGATCGCTGTGGTGCCGGCCGGCAGGTTGGCCGACCGTGCGATCCGCCCCGTCAGGTTCAGGTCGAGCAGGAAGTTCTGACCCAGCGACTTGCGCGCCTCCAGCCCGAAGCGCGCGATCACGTCGCGCAGCGGCGGCAGGGCGTGCGGGTCGAAGGCGGCGGGGGCAGATGTGGACGGGGCGGGGGCGGAGATCGGGTCGGTCATCCCCGACTTATAGGCATCCCCCGCCCGCTTCACCAGACGGCAGTTTGCGACGGGGATTAGATCAGCCGGCGCAGCACCACCACGGCGACCACGCCGGCCACCACCGCGACCACCATCGGCACCCGCCGGGCGATCAGGCAGACGAAGGCGGCGGCCAGCGCGTCGGACGGGCGCGACAGGGCGGCCGGCGCCACCAGCGCCACCAGCACCGCGCCCGGCGTTGCCTCCAGCGCCGCACTCGCCGCCGGACCCGGCCGTGTCCGGGCGATCAGCCACGGCCCGCCGATCCGCGTCATCCAGGTGACCAGCGCCCCGCCCAGCACGACGGCGAAGACGCTCCAGTCCAGTTGCAGGGACTCAGGCATCGCGCATCCTCCTCTTCCCCTGGACGGCGGCGACCGCTCCGCCGGCCAGGGCGCCGGCCAGAATGTGCCAGGTGCCGCCGGAGGACAGCGCATGGACGGCCAATGCCGCGGCGGCACTCGCCAGCCAGGGCGGCAGCGAACCGGCGCCGCGCCAGAACCCGGCCAGCAGGCAGAGGAAGACGGCGATGAAGGTGAAATCCAACCCCCAGGCAGTGGGATCGGCGATCAGCGCGCCGGCCAGCGTCCCGGCCACCGTGCTGGTCAACCACGCCAGATAGAGTGTCGCCGCCACCCCGTACCAGTATGCCAGCGTCAGTTCCGGCCCGCGGCGCAGCGCCAGCGCCCATTGCTCGTCGGTCATGAAGAACAGTGCCAGCCCGGCCCGTGCCCGCGGAACGCCCCGGAACTGCTGCTCCAGCGTCGCCCCCATCAGCAGGTGGCGCAGGTTGACCAGCAGGATGGCGCCGACCACCGCCAGTCCGGCGCTGCCCCCGCTCCCATTTTTGTCCAGCAGCTCGACGGCGACGAACTGGGAACTGCCGGCGAAGACCAGGGCGCTCATCAGCCCCATGTCCAGCGCCGACAGCCCGGCCTTGGCGGCGAGGCTGCCCAGCAGGAAGCCGAAGGGGACCGCGCCCGCCACGATGGGCAGGCAATGGACGACGCCCGACGCGAACTCCTGCCGCGGGGATGCCGGTATGGTGATGCTGTCCATGCTCATGACTGTGACGCTAGGCGGCTGCGGCGGGCACGTCTTGGACGGGATTGCTGCCGCGCCGGTATTGGCCGGGGGAGACGCCGACCCGCCCCTTGAACACCCGGTTGAAATGCGCCTGATCGCAGAAGCCGCAGGCCAGCGCCACGTCGGCCAGGGGCAGGGAGCCCGCCAGCTGCCGCTTGGCCTGGGCGACCCGCCGGTCGGTCAGGTAGCCGTGCGGGGTCGTCCCCACCGCCGCCCGGAAGACGCGCAGCAGGTGGAACCGGCTGAGCCCCGCCGCCTCCGCCAGATCGGCCAGTTCGACCGGGCTGTCGAGATGGGCGTCCAGATACTCCCGCGCCCGGCGGACGGCCGCCGGCTCCCGCCCCACGTCGCGCGGGCGGGCGGTCAGGTCGCCGTGACGCAGGGCCAGGGCGGTGAAGGCGCGCAGCGCGTCGGTGTCGGTGCGCAGCGGTTCGCGGTGCGCTCCTTCCAACCCATGGTGCAGGCCACGCAGGGCCTGGAACAGCTCCGGGTCATCCAGTTCCGTGGCGGAAAAATGCGGTGCGGCGGAACGGCCCAGCGCCTCGGCCATCGCCTGTTCGAACAGTGCCACCGATGGGTAGAACATGCGGTAGGCATAGCCGTCCGCCGCCGGGCGGCCGTCATGCAGGACCTCCGGGTCCAGCACCACCACCTGACCGACATTCGCCACCCGCTCGGCACCGCGGCAGCGGTAAAGCTCGGTCCCGGCGGTGATGACGCCGACCACATAGGTCTCGTGCGTGTGGGGGGTGTAGCTGTGGCGCTGGAAGCGCGCGTTCAGGCATTCCATGCCGTCGAAGCGCGGTTCGCGCCACAGCCGGGCGAAGTCGCCGCCACCGGCCGGTGTCTGATGCAATGAAGGATCTAGGGCTGATTGTTGGTCCATGCCGCAGTCTAACAGGCGCAGACGCCAGTCGTCTTGGACAGGATTGCGGGTGGATCACTCCACGCGCCGGCCGACGGCATGTTCCGCCGGATCACCGGTATGGTCGGGGAATGGCAGGCCATGGCCGGACTGGTGGCTGTCATGGACCAAGCAATCCTCCGCGATCAGCGGCCACAGATGGGAGCGAAGAAAGCGCTGGTCCTGCCAGCGGTCGGCCTCCGCCGAGGCGAAGCGCTCGATCAGCGGCTCCAGCGGCGGCAGCAGACCGGCGATCCCTCCCCACATGCCGGCAAGCATCAGTTCGCTGTGCAACGGGTGGTCACGCATGACGTGGAAGGGCTTGCCCGACGCGATCCACGCTTCCACCGCCGCCCGTTCGCGTGGCCCGACGCGGGAATCGCAGTCGCGGCAGACGAAGCGGCGCACGGTCGGGTCGTCGGATGCCAGGAAGCGCCAATAAAGGCCGATGACCGGGCCGTTCCCCGGCGGCATGACCACCCGTTCCACCCCCAGCGCGTCCAGTTCCGCCAGCACGTTTGGCGGCACGCTGTCGTCGTGGTAGATGCGGCAGGTCCAGCCTGGATAGAGCGACGGCACGAGCCGGGCATTCTCCACGGCGCCGCGGCTGTAGAGCCCGCAGGTGCCCCATAGGCTGAAGGCGACGACGTCGCGGGTGCGGCGTTCCGGCGCGGCCGGTCGGTCGCGCAAGCGGGGCAGGGCCAGTTCCGCTCCCTCCCGCATGGCGATCTCCGCTTTCTGCGTCAGGATCCTGTCGGCATGCGCCAGTGAGTCCGCCTCCCGATAGGATTGGAACAGCAGGATCGCGAGGTTCTCGCGCGCTTCGAGGAAATCGGGAGCCAGGACCACCGACCGGGCCAGCGCCAGCGCCGCTGCTTCCAGCGTTGCCAGTTCGAGACCGCCGGCTTGCTTGGTCAGGATGCCGATGTTGAAGAACGCCCCGTCATGGTCGGGTTGCAGCGCCAGCGTCTGGCGGTAGCGGGCCAGCGCATCCTCCGGCCGGCCGGCGCGGGCGCAGGCGTTGCCGAGCTGGAACAACCGTTCCGCCGTCGGCGGCTCCAGTGCGGACAGGCGCGTCAGGTCGGCGACCGCTGCTTCCGCCCGCTGCCGTTCCAGATGGTGGATGGCGCGCAGTTCCAGCAGCAGGCCCAGGCGCTGCCGGCTTTCCCCGTCCTCCCGGTCGAGCGTCAGCGCCCGGCCCAGCGCGTCGATCGCCGCATCGGTATCGCCGGTCATCTGGGCCGCCATGCCCAGCAGTGCCAGGGCGGCGGGATCGTCCGGTCGCAGGGCCAAGGCACGGCGCTGGCAGGCCGCGGCCTCTGCCGGATGGCCGAGCGCCCGATGGATCTTGCCGAGGTCACGGTGGTAATCGGCCAAGTCGGGGCGAACGCGCAGTGCCGCGGCAAGGCGTTGCGCGGCCTCGTCCAGTCGGCCAGTCTGGGCAAGCACCAAGCCCAGCAGATGGGCGGCGCTGTGGGTTTCAGGGGCTGCGTCGAGAATGCGGCCATAGAGGATTTCCGCCTCCCGCAGCCGGCCAGCCCCGTGATGGTCGACGGCGACCCGCAAGGCTTCCTGGATCGAGGCCATGACACTCCTCTTGCATGTCGTCGGCAATCACAAGGCGACGCGGCCATCATCAGCATGCTGGTGGCGAAGCAGGCTCGCCCGAGGGGCATAGGCGTTTCCCCTCTCCCGGGGGAAGAGGGGGTTTGGAAGCGGGTGAGGACCGCCTTACGACGCCTTGACGGTCTTCTTCTTCGGCGCGGCAGCTTCCGCCGGAGCGTCCTTCGCCGATTTCGCCTTGGTCGCCTTCTTGGCGGCCGGCTTCTTCGCCGCAGTCTTCGCCGGGGCCTTCGCCTTGGCGGGCTTCTCCGCCTCCGCACCCTCGGCCTTGGCCGGTTCAGCGTCCTTGGCCGCCTTGCCGCCCTTCTTGGCGGCGTCCTTGGCGACCTTGGCGTCGATCAGTTCCAGCGCCTGTTCCAGCGTGACGCTGTCCGGCTCGGTTCCCTTGGGGATCGAGGCATAGACGCTGGCGTGCTTCACATAGGGGCCGAAGCGGCCGGAGCCCATGGTGATCGGCTTGCCGGTCTTCGGGTGGTCGCCCAGCGTCTTGGCCGGAGCCGACGCCTTCTTGGCGGCACCGGCCAGCAGGTCGACGGCGCGGTTGATGCCGATGGTCAGGACGTCGTCGTCCGCCGTCAGCGACTTGTAGACGCTGCCATGCTTCAGGTACGGGCCGAAGCGGCCGATGCCGGCGCTGATCTCCTCGCCGGTTTCCGGATGGTTGCCGATGGTGCGCGGCAGGGCCAGCAGCCGCAGCGCGGTGTCGAGATCGACGTCGCCTGCCGCCATGCCCTTGGGCAGCGACACCCGCTTGGGCTTCGGCGCCTCGTCCTTCTTCTTTTTCTTCGCCTTCGGCTTCTTCCCGTCGGCGGCCGGTTCCTCGGCCGCGGGTTCCTCCGGCGGGGTAGCGGCCGCAGGCGCCGGGCCCAGCTGGATGTAGGCGCCGAAGGGGCCGCGGCGCACCGTCACCGGCAGGCCGGTCTCCGGATCGTTGCCCAGCTCACGCGGGCCTTCCTGCGCCTCGCCGTTCTCGTCGTTGGCGACGGCCAGCGGCCGGGTGTAGCGGCATTCCGGATAGCGTGAGCAGCCGATGAAGGCGCCCATCTTGCCCAGCTTCAGCCCCAGCCGGCCCTCGCGGCAGACCGGGCAGACGCGCGGGTCATGGCCGTCCTCGGTGGCGGCCGGGAAGAAATGGGCACCCAGCTCGCTGTCGAGCGTGGTCAGCACCTGGGTGATCGTCAGATCCTTGGTGCCGTTCACCGCCACGTCGAAGGCGGTCCAGAAATCGCGCAGGACGGTCTTCCAGTCGATCTTGCCGTCGGAGATTTCGTCCAGCTGGTTCTCCAGCTCCGCCGTGAAGTTGTACTCCACATAGCGGTGGAAGAAATTCTCCAGGAAGGCCGTCACCAGCCGGCCGCGGTCCTCCGGGATGAAGCGCCGCTTGTCCAGCCGGACGTAATTGCGGTCCTGCAGGACCTGGAGGATCGAGGCGTAGGTGGACGGACGGCCGATGCCCAGCTCCTCCAGCTTCTTGACCAGGCTGGCCTCGGAATAGCGCGGCGGCGGCTGGGTGAAATGCTGCTCCGGATTGATGTCGCCGCGGGAAAGAGCATCGCCCTGGTCCATGGCGGGCAGGCGGCGTTCCTGCTGGTCGTCCTCGGCCGCATCGTCGCGGTCCTCCTGATAGACCTTCAGGAAGCCGTCGAACACGACGATGGAGCCGGTGGCGCGCAGCACCACGTCCTTCGACGGGCTGGCGATGTCGACCGCCACCTGATCCAGTACGGCGCTTTCCATCTGGCTGGCCAGCGTACGCTTCCAGATCAGCTCATAGAGCCGCAGCTCGTCCTGCTCCAGATGGCCGGCCACCGATTCGGGGCGACGGTGCAGGTCGGTGGGGCGGATGGCCTCGTGGGCCTCCTGGGCGTTCTTGGCGGCGGTCTTGTAGACGCGCGGCTGGGCCGGGACGTAGCGCTCGCCATACTGCGTGCCGATCAGGCCGCGGGCGCCGTCGATGGCCTCCTGCGACAGGCTGACGCCGTCGGTTCGCATATAGGTGATGAGGCCGACCGTCTCGCCGCCGATGTCGACGCCCTCATACAGCTTCTGCGCCGTGCGCATGGTGCGGGTGGCGCCGAAGCCCAGCTTGCGCGAGGCCTCCTGCTGGAGGGTGGAGGTGGTGAAGGGCGGCGACGGGTTGCGGCGGCTCTGCTTGCGCTCCACCGTCGAGACGGCGAAGGCCTGCGGACGGATCTTCGCCACCGCGGCCTCGGCCGCCTCGCGGTTGGGCAGGCCGAACTTGTCGAGCTTCTTTCCGTCCAGCTGGGTCAGCGACGCGGTGAAGCTGGAGCCGGCCGGCGTGGTGAAACCGACGGCGATCGACCAGTATTCCTGCGGCTTGAAGACCTCGATCTCCGACTCGCGCTCGCAGATCAGGCGCAGGGCCACCGACTGCACGCGGCCGGCCGACTTGGAGCCCGGCAGCTTGCGCCACAGCACCGGCGACAGGGTGAAGCCGACCAGATAGTCCAGCGCCCGGCGCGCCAGATAGGCGTCGACCAGTTCGCGCGAGACGTCGCGCGGGTTGGCGATGGCGGCCTGCACCGCGCTCTTGGTGATCTCGTTGAAGGTGATGCGCTGGACGTCGCGGTTGTCGGTCAGACGTTTTTCGCGCAGCAGTTCCGACAGGTGCCAGGCGATGGCCTCTCCCTCGCGATCCGGGTCGGTTGCGAGATAGACGCGGTCGGCCGACTTCACCGCCTTGGCGATCTCGTCGATGTGGCGCTTGGACCGGTCGCCCAGTTCCCATTCCATCGCGAAGTCTTCATCCGGGCGCACCGAGCCGTCCCGCGCCGGAAGGTCGCGGACATGGCCGAAGCTGGCGATGACGGTGTAGTCGTCGCCCAGATACTTGTTGATGGTCTTCGCCTTGGCCGGCGATTCGACGATGACGACGTTGCTGCCCGGCAAGAAACCAGCCCTTCGCGTATGCCCACCCAAATCAAAGCGGCGCCGATCAGGCGAGAGAGACCTGATGACCGGGAAGACGCTGGACTCGGCCGGCAAGCTCAAGTTCCAGAACCACGGTCAGCACCACCGGAGCGGACAATTGGCACCCGCGGACGAGTTCGTCAATGGTGACGGGCGAGGGGCCGAGGTTTTCCAGCACCACGGCGCGGGCCCTGGCAAGGTCCGATTCGTCCGGTTCGCCGGCCGGGCCGGGTGTGTGGATGGGCGGGCTGAACAGGTCGCGCTGCCGCTCCGCCAGCGTCGGCGGTCGCAGGGTTTCGATGGCGCGCAGCACGTCGTCGGCCCGCTCCACCAGCGCGGCGCCCTGGCGCAGCAGGTTGTTGGTGCCGTGGCAGCGCGGATCGAGCGGGGAGCCCGGAACCGCCATCACCTCGCGGCCCTGTTCCAGCGCCATGCGCGCAGTGATCAGCGAGCCGGAGCGCAGCGCCGCCTCCACCACCAGCACGCCCAGCGACAGGCCGGAGATCAGGCGGTTGCGGCGGGGGAAATGGCGGGCCTGCGGCTGGGTGCCGATGGCGCTTTCCGCCACCACCACGCCCTGCGCCATGATGTCGCGGTAAAGCTGCTCATTCTCCGGCGGATAGACGATGTCGATGCCGCCGGCCAGCACCGCGGCGGTCCCACTGGCGAGAGAGCCGGCATGGGCGGCGGTGTCGATGCCGCGGGCAAGGCCGGAAACGACCAGCAGCCCGGCCGCTCCCAGCTCGCGGGCCAGCGATTCGGCGAACTTCTTACCGTTCAGCGAGGCGTTGCGCGCCCCGACGATGGCGACGGCGCGCCGGTGCAGCAGATGGGCGTGCCCGGCGACCGAGATCACCGGCGGCGCGTCGTCCACCGCTGCCAAGGGTTCCGGGTAATCCGGCTCGCAGGCGCAGAGCAGCCGGGCACCGAAGCGGCGGTTCGCCTGCATCTCCCGCTCCGCCTCGGCTTTGGAGGCGACCCGAAGCGGCTTCGCCCGCCCGCCGCGCCGCGCCAGCTCCGGCAGCATGTCCAGCGCCCTGGCGGCACTGCCGTACTGATCCAGCAGGCGGTGAAAGGTGATCGGCCCGACATTCTCCGTACGGATGAGACGGAGCCAGTCGAGCCGTTCGGCGTCGGTCAGCGGGCGGCGGAATTGTGTCATGTGAATGGTGTTTACAACCGGGTATGGTTGCTTTCAACATGCATTCGCATGAACGCTTGCTTTATGAATGGCTTTTTCAGCCGCGATGCTTGCCGCCATCCTCGACGTCGTTCCGTCGGACAGCTCAGGATTGCTGCAAGAGCGAAACCACTTTCATTGTTATCCGAAACATTATTTCCGGCGGTGAGTAAAGGATCAAACTCCCATTCATTCCATATCGTCTGTGGAACTATCGGGCGCAACCTTTGGTCATCCCATTTAAGGAAAATAAACATTTCCTTAACTTGCAATTTGTCACAAGATTTAGTGGTTCCCCTTATGGAAGCCGATTTCATTTTTGGTATGATCTGCCCCATACCAGCGTACTCAAGTGAGGGCAAAAGATGTTCGGACGGGGGAAGAGCAATCGGGCGCTGGCTCGTAAGCTGGCCGCGCTGGATGCGTTGCGGGCCAAGGTGATGGTGGCGGATGCCGATCTGAACATCGTCCACGTGAACCCGGCGGTGACCGCGCTTCTGCGCGATGTCGAAGGCGACCTGCGCAAGGAACTGCCCCGTCTGGACGTGAGCCGACTCGTCGGCAGCAACATCGACGTCTTCCATAAGAACCCGAGCCACCAGCGCGGGCTGCTCGCGGCGTTGACCAAGCCCTACGCCGCCACCATCAAGGTCGGCGGCCATCAGTTCGACCTGCTCGTCACGCCATTGACGGAAGGCACTGAGCGCATCGGCTTCGTCGTCGAATGGGCGGACGCCAAGGAGCGGCTGGAGAACCTCGACTATGCCTCGCAGATGGCGGCGATCAGCCGGTCGCAGGCGGTGATCGAGTTCACGACCGAGGGCGTCATCACCAAGGTCAACGACAATTTCCTCAAGGTGATGGGCTATCGCCGGGAAGAGGTGATCGGCAAGCACCACAGCATCTTCGTCGAGCAGGCTTATCGCGACAGCGCCGAATACACCCGGTTCTGGGAAACCCTGCGGCGTGGCGAATTCCAGGCGGCGCAATACAAGCGGATCAGCAAGTCCGGTAAGCCGGTGTGGATCGAAGGCGCCTACAACCCGATCTTCGACGAGAAGGGGAAGGTCACCAAGGTCGTCAAGTTCGCGGTCGACATCACCGCGCAGATCGAACTGCTGAACAACCTCAAGATCATGATCGACAAGAATTTCGGCGAGGTCGACCAGGCGCTCCAGCTGTCGATGGGGGAAGCGCATTCCGCCAACGATGCCGCCGGTTCGACCTCGGCCAGCGTGCAGGCGGTGGCGGCGAGTGCCGAGGAACTGGTCGCGTCCATCGGCGAGATTTCCCAGAGCATGACCCGTGCCCGCTCGGCAACGGACGGCGCCTTCGACCGCACCGTCGCGGTGGCGGAAAGCACCGACCGGCTGGCCGCCGCCGCCCAGGCGATGAACGGCATCGTCGGGCTGATCAACAGCATCGCCGGCCAGATCAATCTGCTGGCGCTGAATGCCACCATCGAAGCGGCCCGTGCCGGGGAGGCGGGGAAAGGCTTCGCCGTCGTCGCCTCGGAGGTGAAGAACCTCGCCAATCAGGCCGGGAAGGCGACCGAGCAGATCTCCGCCGAGATCGAGGGCATCCAGTCGACCTCGACCGAAGTCGCCAACGCGCTGAACGCCATCCGCGAGGCCGTGTCCGTGGTGCGGGAGCATGTGACCGGTACCGCGTCGGCGGTGGAGGAGCAGAGCGCCGTCACCCAGAACATGTCGTCCAACATGCAGAGCGCATCTGCCGCCGTGGCGACGGTGACCTCCAACATCGCCGCCATCTCCACCGCGGTCAGCCAGGTGGCCGGTGCGGTCGGACGGACCAAGGAAGCGGCGCACGTCCTCGTGCGGTGACGGAGGTTCGTTGACGGACACTTTTTTGATGGATACCGGGCCGGGCGCCGCACTCCGCAGCGCCCGGCCTTTCGTGTCCGTCAGCGCTTGTGGAACATCGGGCGGCGCTTTTCGAAGAATGCGGTGATGCCTTCTTTCGCCTCGCCATGGTGCAGGGCCTCGACGAACAGATCGCTTTCGCGGGCAAGCTGGGTGGCGAAGCTGCCATAGGCCAGCTCCATCAGCTTCTTGGCCCGGCCCATGGCGCCGCCCGGCCCTTCGGCGATGGTTTCTGCCCAGGCGGTCGCCTCGGCCAACGCCCGGCCGGGGGCGGTGACGCGGTTGACGACTCCGGCGGCATGCAGGCGCGCCGCATCTACCGGGCCCCCGGTCAGCATCAGCTCCGCATAGAGCTGCGGCGGCAGGGCGCGGGCGAGCGAGGCGGAAGCGCCCCCGTCGGCCGTCAGCCCGACCTTGACATAGGCGGTCAGGAACTGGGCGTCCTCGGCCGCGACGATCAGGTCGCAGGCCAGCGCCAGCGAGAAGCCGGCGCCGGCGGCCGGACCCTCCACCGCGGCGACGATCGGCTTCGGGCATTCACGCATGGCGCGGACCCAGCCGTGGAAGCGCTCGATGCCGTCCCGGTTCTCCGAGCGCGAGCGGCTGCCATGGTGATAGAGATTGTTCAGGTGCCCGCCCGAACTGAAGGCGCCGCCGGCACCGGTCAGTACGATCGCGCCGATGCCGGGGTCGTGCGTCGCCTCGTCCAGCGCGTCGCGGCCGGCGGCCATCATTTTCAAACCCAGCGCGTTGCGGGTGCCGGTGTCGCTCATGGTCAGCACCATGACGCGGCCCTGGCGTTCAACCGTCATGCTGCCGGTATCCTGACGTTCGTTCATGATCGTTTCTTCCCGGTTGTCGTTGTCCGGCAATCGGAACCTCGCCGGATGGTAGAACCACTGTGACAGCCGGCGGGCGGTGCTCCAATCCGTCCGACCGGTATAGGAGCAACCCGGATGCCGCGGGAAACCGCTGTTTCTCCACAGTACCCCTTCCTACATCGGGGTGAGGCCTATCGCCGCGCACGGCTGTGGCGGTACCGGCCGGCAAGGGCAAGGGTGGGTGGGAGCAGGGCATGGCGCTGGCGCTGGACCGGCAAGGCCGGGGCGGGGGTAGGGAGCCGGTGGCCGCCATGGCCGTTCCGCCCTATGCAAACCGCACCGTGATTCTCGTCTGCGTGCTGGCTTTCGTCCTGCGGCTGCCGCCGGAATCCTTCGCTTTCGTCCCCGCCTATTTCTTCGGAACGGTCGAGCTGGCCGGGCCGCTGCCTACCGGCGCGCTGTGGCGCGGGCTGTTCGGCCATGTGCTGATCCATGGCGACCTGACGCATCTGCTGTCCAACATGGCGGTGCTGTGGCTGCTGGGCGACGTGGTGGAACGGGAGGCCGGCCATCTGCGCTATCTGATGCTGTTCCTTGCCGGAACGGTGGCTGCGGCGCTGACGGAGGGGCTGCTCGCCGTCGACAGGATGGCGCCGCTGATCGGGGCGAGCGGGGCGATCTGCGCGCTGATGGGCGCCTTCCCGTGGATTCGTCCGCGCGTCGGCCTGCTGTCCCGGCGCCTGCCCCGGCGGCTGGTGCAAGGGGCGATTCTGGCTTTCGCGCTGTTGAACGCGGCGATGATGCTGGTCCCGCTGAAGGCCGGGTCTCCGCTGGCCGAGGTCGGCTGGGGCGCCCATGCCGGCGGGCTGGCCGCCGGGCTGCTGCTGGGCGCCGTGCTGATCATTTCCAAGCGCGACCGGCCCAAGCGCGGCCGGCCCAGGCGCGAAGGATCAAACCGCGGCCCTTGAGCATTTGCCGGGAGCGGTTGCATTTGCCGCCGCCGCCCGAAATACTCGCGCTGACCTTCAGCGGGAGAGTGCGGTTGATGAGCGACGGCAAGATTGGTGAGACTGTCCTGGGCGTGATCGGCGGCAGCGGCCTGTACGACATCGACGGGCTGGAGAACACCCGCTGGGTCAAGGTGACGACTCCCTTCGGCGACCCGTCGGATGAGCTGCTGACCGGCGAACTGGCGGGCCGGAAACTGGTCTTCCTGCCGCGCCACGGCCGAGGCCACCGCATCCCCCCGTCGGAACTGAATTTCCGCGCCAACATCCATGCGCTGAAGCAGCTGGGCGTGACCGAGATCCTGTCGGTGTCGGCGGTCGGCTCGCTGAAGGAGCATCTGCCGCCCGGCACCTTCGTGGTGATCGACCAGTTCATCGACCGCACCTTCGCCCGCGACAAGACCTTCTTCGGCAGCGGGCTGGTCGCCCATGTGGCGCTGGGCCATCCGGTCTGCGGCCGGCTGGGCGACCTGATCGAGGAGGCGCTGGCCGAGCTGGACATCCCGCACCAGCGGCGCGGCACCTATATGGTGATGGAAGGGCCGCAATTCTCCACCGTCGCCGAATCAAACCTCTATCGGAGCTGGGGCTGCGATGTCATCGGCATGACCAACATGCCGGAGGCCAAGCTCGCCCGCGAGGCCGAGATGTGCTACGCGACCGTCGCCATGGTCACCGATTATGATTGCTGGCACGAGGAGCACGACCATGTCTCGGTCGATGCCGTGATCCGGGTGGTGGTCGCCAATGCCGGAAAGGCCCGCTCGCTGGTGGCGGCGCTGGCACCGAAGGTGGTGCGGCGCGAGGGGCTGTGCGCGCAGGGCTGCCACACCGCGCTCGACAACGCCATCATGACCGCACCCGGTCACCGCGACCCGGCGATGCTGGAAAAGCTGTCGCTGATCGTGAAGCGCACGCTCGGCTGAGTCGTTGCCGACGGGGTGAAAAAGCACTATTTTCTGGGGTGGGCGTACCGGGGCTGCTTTCCCCGGCACGCCCGCCCGATCAGCGGTTCAGGTACTCAAGCACCAGCTTGACCACCTGCAACAGCAGGATCAGGAGAGTGAGGATTTTCTCCATCCTCTTGCCCTCCGTTGGTGCGGCGCGGGCGGTGGCCGGTCCACCGCCCCGACCGCGCGGCAAACATGCCAAGCATCCCCGGCATTTTGAATATGTAAGTTGTATGTAATTTTGCCCGCTCGCTTTTATGCGCGCAAAATGTGCTTGTGCGTGGAATGAAACGATGCATGCGCTCTTCCTTTCCCGCCCATGAACGAAAGTAGGGGTGGGTGCCATTCCGCGCGTCGCATATATCATCGGTACACGTAACCATTCAGGCGACGGCAAGACGGTTCCGCGGTTGATTGACCGGCTGACGGATGCTCGGCTGAGCAGACGCATGTCCCGGTGTCTTCCTGCGATGCATTGCTTTGAAAATCCCGGGTCGGGCGGTGGCTGCTGACCGCCGTTCCAGTCGCGCATGCAGGCTATATTTCCCATGCGATGGAATAGAGCCGGAATGGAAGCCATGCATTTTGACGAATTGTCGGAAGGCTGCCGCAATTTCTAGGATTGTTCGGACACCATAGTGTCTTCTGTTCGGCAAATGGCGTCATCGCTCAACCGGCGCCATGGCCACAACGATGAGGAAACGTTCATGAAGCGTCGTTCCTTCCTGACCTCGGCCGGTGTCGGCGTCGCCGCCAGCACCCTGGCGGCCCCCGCCATCGCGCAGAGCCAGCCGGAGATCCATTGGCGTCTGGCGTCCAGCTTCCCCAAGAGCCTGGACACCATTTACGGCGCCGCCGATACGATTGCCGCCCGCGTCGCCGCCGCCACCGACGGGAAGTTCACCATCCGTCCCTTCGCCGCCGGCGAGATCGTCCCCGGCCTGCAGGTTCTGGATGCGGTGCAGAACGGCACGGTCGAATGCGGCCACACCGCCAGCTATTACTATGTCGGCAAGGATCCGACCTTCACCTTCGACGCGACGGTGCCGTTCGGTCTGAACGCCCGCCAGCAGAATGCCTGGATCTACAATGGCGGCGGCATGGCCCTGCTGCGGGAGTTCTTCGACGGCTATGGCGTCATGAACTTCCCGGCCGGCAACACCGGCGTGCAGATGGGCGGCTGGTTCCGCAAGGAGATCAAGACCGTCGAGGACCTGAAGGGTCTGAAGTTCCGCATCGGCGGCTTCGCCGGTCAGGTTCTGGCCAAGCTGGGCACCGTGCCGCAGCAGATCGCCGGCGGCGACATCTATCCGTCGCTGGAAAAGGGCACCATCGACGCCGCCGAGTGGATCGGCCCCTATGACGACGAGAAGCTCGGCTTCAACAAGGTCGCCAAGTACTACTATTATCCGGGCTGGTGGGAAGGCGGGCTGAACGTCTCGCTGCTGGTCAACAAGCAGCAGTGGGAACAGCTGCCCAAGCAGTACAAGGCCGTTCTGGAGGCGGCCTGCTTCGAGGCCAACCTGACGATGAACGCCAAGTACGACGCGGAAAACCCGGCGGCACTGCGCCGTCTGGTCGCCGGTGGCGCCCAGCTGCGTCCCTTCCCGCGCGAGGTGATGGAGGCCTGCTACAAGGCGGCCACCGAGCTGTATGACGAAACCGCCAAGACCAACCCGAAGTTCGCCAAGATCTACGAGCCGTGGAAGAAGTTCCGCGACGACGAGTATCTGTGGTTCCGGGTGGCGGAGAACTCCTTCGACAACTTCGCCTTCACCGCCGGCCTGAAGCGCTGACGGCATAGATGGAGCTTACGGCCCCCGCAGTCCCGTCCCGGATGCGGGGGCTTTCTTTGGGTGGTGTCTGAAGGAATGGCGCGCTTGCGCTGCGCCTGGATGAGCAAGGGCTGATCGACTTTGGCATTGGCGTGCAGTGCGCTTCAATTGCCAACACTATCGGCGGCATCCCATCGTCGAGCGCTGTGGACAAAAAGCTTACGGTCTGTCAGTAGCGGTGGCGAGTTTCTGCCGGTAATTATTTACTACGCGTTCGGCGGCATTCAGCCATTGCTGTCCATCAGCGGAGCGCGGGCCGGTTGAGTGTAAGCCGCGGCGATTGACAAAGAACACATCGCTGGTCTTGATGCACCGGCCTGCGCTCCATTCGCGGCAATAAAACTCGAAGTCTTCCCCGCAGTCCATATCTTCATTGAAGAGGATGCTTCCGGCAAGTGCCGTTTTAACGAAATGGCCAATCTGGAGCGAAAGGAACGGAGGAACGCTCAGTATCTCGTGGAATGATTCTGTGCTGCCAAGCTGACCGGCTCGCAACTGAGAACGATCATGTCCATAGGACATCTCGCAAATCATCCCCCACACTGCATCGTATTCAGACGTATATCTCTGAACGGCGGAGAATGCCGCGGGCGACATCAGGTCGTCAGCGTCCAGGAAGAACAACCAATCGGCTCCGGCTTCCCTGGCTCTGGCAATACCCTGGTTTCTGGCTGCCGATCTGCCCAGAGCACCTTGCCTGTCATCGACGATCAGGTGAAACACATCCGTGAATGGTCCGGAAGATGCCGCTGCTGCGGCTCGAACGGACTGGCGGCATTCAGCAGCCACGCTTTCGTGCCCCGGCCCAAGCGGGGTGATGATCATGCACTTCATCGCCAGGACCAATGCCACTGGAAAGACGGCCTTATTGCAGCAGACCGTGATCAATGTCCATCGTCGCTGAAAGGCTGGTCTTGAGAGCGCCTGAGAAAATGTGGACCGGGCTTTCGGGAGGGCTGACGCCTCGCCCGGAGGGGGCTCTGTCAGGCGCTCTTGTTCAGGCGGGGCGGCCGGGTGCCAGCAGGTTGGCGATCATGGTCTGCACCACCTCGTCATTCTGGTTGAAGGTGGTGGTCTTCACCCGCAGCACGCCCTGGTCGGGCCGCTTGGCGGAGCGCCGGGCCTCCAGCACCTCCATCTCGATGCGCAGCACGTCGCCAGGGCGGGTCGGGCGCGGCCAGCCGATCTGGTCGACGCCCATGCCGATATAGCCGCCGGCCAGTTCGGCGTCGCTGCCGACGATCATCCGCATCGTCATTCCGGCGGTGTGCCAGCCGCTGGCCGCCAGTCCGCGGAACAGCGTGTCCTTTGCCGCCTCGGCATCCAGGTGGAAGGGCTGGGGATCGAACTTCTCGGCATAGGCGACGATCTCCGCCGCATCGACCGTCAGCGGCCCCCCGGTGAAGCGGTCGCCCACCGTGACATCCTCGAAATAGCGCATCCCCCGGAACTCCGTTCTTGATGATACAGACCTGTCTCTTGATTGCGAAGATAGAGACAGGTCTGTATCATTGTCAATGCCGGGCTTGAACCCGGCCATAGCGGATTGGGTTGGTGCTGGGAATGGTTGAGGCTGAAGGGGCAAGGAAGCCGGCGCGCGAACGGATTCTCGACACGGCGGCGGAGCTGTTCTACCGCGAGGGCATCCGCGCGGTCGGGATCGACACGATCATCGCCCGCTCCGGTGTCGCGAAGATGAGCCTGTACCGGAACTTCGCGTCGAAGGACGATCTGGTCTGCGCCTATCTGGAGCGCAACATGGTCCAGCATGCCGCCTGGTGGGACCGGGTAACCGCCCGCCATCCCGGCGATCCGCGTGCCCAGATGAAGGCGCTGTTCACCGCGCTCGGCCACTGGATCGACCATCCGAAATTCCAGGGCTGCCCCTTCACCACCGCCGCGGCCGAACTGCGCGATCCGGCCAACCCCGCCCGGGCGATGGCGCTGGCCCACAAGCGCATGGTCCGCGACCGCCTGCATGCGCTGGCCGCGGCGGCGGGTGCCGACGACCCGGACCGGCTGTGCGCGCAGTTGCAGCTGCTGATGGAGGGTGCTTACGCCGCCGGCCGTGCCCTGGATCTGGGGCCGGGCAACGAGGCGGTGGCGAGTGCCGCGGCGGCGCTGATCGATGGGGCTTGCGGGGAAGGCGTCGGCTGACGACCGCCTCCACCCGGCACCACTCCGAACACAAAAAAGCGCCGCAGGTCATCCCCGCGGCGCTTCTTCAATTCATCACGCTTGCGTCAGTCGGCGCCGATTCGGTCGCGGACCGGCTGGCCGGGGCGGTAATCCTGCAGCCGGGTGGCGCGCAGGCCGCGCATGCCGTGGCTGTCGATCAGCCGCTGCCAGGACAGGAATTCCTCCACCGACAGCGTATAGCGGCGGCAGGCTTCTTCCAGGCTGATCAGGCCCGAACGGACGCCGGCGACCACTTCCGCCTTGCGGCGCATCACCCAACGCTTGGTGTCGGGCGGGGGAAGGTCGTTTTCGGTCATGGGACGCCCCTCAGGACCAATGACCGATACACCGGCTGCGGAGTCATCGCCGGTGTCGAGTTCGATGAGTGCCATGCGCGGACGCTCCAACCCAAACTGTGGATTCCACGATTTCGGGGTACTGTAGGCGCCGGCACTTAACAAATGCCTAAACGAAAGGGTTAACTTTTTTTCGGGTGGTATCGCTCGCCCATATGGACGGGCCGGTCCCGGCGCCCTGTCCGTATGGGCTGGCAGCAGTCGGTTCATGCAACGAATCCGGGTCAGTAGACCGTGGTCAGCTTCGACAGCGGGACTTCGCTGGCGCCGATGTTCAGCACCGTCTCGCCGTCCTTGTTGCTGCCGATGCCGGCGACGGTGCCGAAGGTGTAGGTGGTGGTCTTGATGGTGTCGTTCTTGTTCTCCGACACCGGCGCCACGTTCAGGCGATAGGTGCCGGGCTGAACCGCGCGGCCGTTGTTGTCCTTGAAGTCCCAGTTGACGGCATGCTTGGTGCCAGCGGTGGTTTCGCCGGGCATCGAGCGGACGATATTGCCTTTGTCGTCCAGGATGTCGACGCGCACCGACTTGGCCGAGGTCGCCAGCTCGTAGCCCAGCGGCGCCTGGGTCATGCCCTGCGTGTACTGGAAGTTGTCGCCCTCGAAGGCGACGGTGCGGCCGAGATAGGCGAGGTTGGTCGAGGCGGTGCCGGCAGACTGCAACTGCACCAGCTTGTCCAGGCGGCTGTTGGTGCCGATGTTCTGCTCGACGTTGGCGAAATCGACCAGCTGCTTGGTCATGTCGTTGGTGTCGAGCGGCTTCAGCGGATCCTGGTTCTTCATCTGCGTGGTCAGCATGGTGAGGAACGTCTGGAAATTGTCGCCCAGCCCCTTGGTCGCCGAGGCGGTCTTCTCCGCATCGGTCTGGGGCGTCTTGCTGGTTTCGGACGGCGTCTTCGACCCGGTGGAAAGACCACCCGAATAGGTGCCGTACTGGTTCACGGTCGGGGTATTGGTGGTGTTGGTGGTCGTGGTCATTGCGGTCGTCCTTTATGGCCCTGCCGGCCGAAATCTCTGATGCGACGTTGAGGCTTGCGGCCGGGCAGGCCGCCTGTCTCAGGCGCGGATGTCGACGCGCCCGTTGCCGAGCGTCGCGGTGTAGACGGCACTGTCGGCCCCATCCTCGTCGCCGCCACCGCCGAAGCCGCGGCCGCGCCGACCCGAGCCGCCTCCCTTGCCATCCCCCTGGCCGCCACCGGCGAAGGGGTTGCCCTCGCCGCGCAGGCTGAAGTTCAGGCTGTTGGAGTCCGTCTGCAGTCCAGCGTCTTGCAAGGCACGTTCCAAACTGCGGCTGTCGCGCTGCAAAAGTTCGAGTGTCTGTGCCTTTTCCACCGCGACCGTCGCGTTGACCCGGCCGTCGGCGCCGATGTCCAGCTTGATGTCGATCCGGCCCAGTTCGGCCGGATGCAGGTTGATGGTGAACTGGTCGACGTCGTCGGCGACGCTCTTCTTGATGTGGACGGCGATCTGGTCCTGCACGCCCATCGGCATGCCGGCACCGCGCGACGGGCGGAGAGTTGCGGTGGCGGCCTGCGTCTGGTCGAGGCCGGGGATGCCACCATGAGGCCCTTCCATCGCGGCCAGTGCCGGATGGGTGTGCGGGCTGGCGGCGGCGGAGGATGCCCCGGCGCTGCCGGTTCCCTCGATGCCCTCCAGCGCTTTGGCGGCGGTGTTCGTGGCGGCGGCGGTCATTGCTTCCGCGACCGGTGCGGCCGGTGCCGCAGCCGCCATCGGCGTCGACTGCGGCATCGTCGTCTGTGCCTGCGGCTGGGCGTCGTTGCGGCCGCCGCCCTCGCTGCCGGCCTGCTTGCCGGTCTGCTTGGCCTCGCCGGCCTTCGCCTTGGCGGCGGCCAGCAGATCGGCGAAGCGGTCGGGCAGGGCGGCATCGTCGGTGGTCGGCAGCGCTTCGGCACCGGCCTGGGCGCCGGCCTCGGCCTTGGCGGTGTCCGCCGTCTGCGCGGCATCACCGTTGACGGCGTCGGTCTTGCCGGCAGCCTTCGCCACGGCGCCCGCCCCCGCCTGTCCAGGCGTCATCGCACCGGCGGCGGCAGCCTGCGCCTGGGCGAGTTGGGCGGCAGGATCGGCAGGCGCGGCGGCCCCGGCGGCGGTGGCATCTCCTCCGCCGGCAGAGCCATCGGTGCTGTCCGTGGCTGCGGCCTTTCCGGCCGGCATCAGGCCGGCGAGGATCAGGTCGCTCGCCTGCGGCATCGGTTGCGGCGGAGCCGGCTGGACAACGGGCAGTGGCTGGTTGGGCGGCTGGTTGGAAAGCTGGTCGGCGGGCTGGGCCGTTGCCTGCTCGCCGGCCGCGCCATCCTGGCCATTCGAATCGTCTGCACCGGCGCTGTCGGCCTGTCCGCCGGCGTCGGCCGATGCGGCATCGTCGCTGGCGGCAGCCTTACCAGCACCGGCGGTGCCATCGGCGGTGGCGTCGGCCTTCGCTTCGTCGGTCTTGTCCGCGGTCGTCTTGTCGGCGCCGGCCTTGGCGCCGTCGGTCTTGGACTGGTCCTTCGCCGGCTTCTCGGTCTTGGCCGGGCGCCGGTCGTCCTGGCGGGCCTCGACCTTGCGGTCGTCCTCGGCCTTGCCGGCCTTCGGCTCCGCGGCACGGGCCGCATCGGCGGCATCCGGCTGGCGGGGAGACTGGACGCTCTTGTCGCGGGTCAGGTCGGGCTTCGGTTCCGCGCGTACCGGCTGCCGACGCTGGGCCTCCGCCGCGCGGGCGTCCCTGGCGTCCTTGGCAGCTTCCGTGGCGGCGTCCCTGGCCGCCTCCTTCGCAGCGTCCTTGGCGGAGTCGCGGGCCGCCGCATCGGCCTGCTCGCGCTTGCGCGCAGCGGCGTCGGCCAGCATGCGGTCCATCATCTTGGAAAACAGGTCGTTCTTCGTCGCCGTTCCCTGGGTCTGCTGGGACTGGCTGAGACCGTCGAACAAGGACGCGGCGATGTTGTTCGATTGGACTTCCATGGAAGGGCCTCTCAGGGACGGCGGAACGCACCGACGGCGATGCGCAGGGTTCAATGCAACGGGCGGGCCAACCGTCAATCCCTGCTATAAGGCCGTCGCTCCGGGGGCAGGCGGCAGTTCCGGCCGGCTGGGGAGACCTCGACCGGCAAATTCGGCCGGGTGACGGACCATTCTTGCCGTCACTATCCGGCACACAAGAAAAAGGCCGCCCCCGTGGAGAGGAGGCGGCCATCCGAAAAATCTCGGCAGTCACGGATGAAGGCAGTCACGGATGAAAGGGAAACCGGCTCAAAGCCGGGTGTTCAGCGCCGCCGAGGTGCGTGGCCCGCTGGGTGTCGGGGAATAGCCGCGGCCGCCGCCCATATGGGCGGCATAGGCGGTGGACGGCGCCTTCTGCTGGCGGGTGATGACGTTCACCACAGTGTCGACCATCACCTTCTGCGCCTCGCCGCCGATGCGCAGGGCCTCGGCATTGTCGGCGGTGGCGGCATAGAGCTTGCCCGTGGCGTCCTTCAGCGCGGTCTTCATCTCCTGCGGCAGGGCGATCAGCCCTTCGCGATCGACACGCAGCATGCGGCTGATCTCTTCATAGACCAGCGTCATCGGCTGCTTGTCCTTGACGATCTGCGCCAGTTCCCTGGCCGGGCGGCGGGCGCGGACGGCGGCGGCCTCGCGCTCCAGCAGGGCGGTCAGGCGGCCCATCAATTCGATCAGCGCGACCGCGCGTTCCTGGGCGTTCTTCGGCAGGTTGGCGGCCGGTTTGGGCTGCTGCGGGAAACGAACGTCGACCTTATCCATGGCTGGCCTCCTGGGCGCGAAGAAGCTCTCCGTAAACCTGATTGGCGATGCCGAAGCCGCCGCGCTGGGTGATCTGCTTGCCGAACTGCTCGATCAGCATCGGGCGGAACATCTCTTCCCCGCGCCCGCCGCCGAAGGTCTCGTCGGTTCCGATTCCCTCGAACATCGGGCCCAGCATCTGCGACACGAACTGGCTCTCGAACTCGTTGGCCGACTTGCGCAGCTGGGCAAGCTTTGCCGGGTCGGTCTTGGCCTCCAGATCGGAGATCTTTGCCTGGGTGCGCACGCCGAACCCTGCGGCCTGGGCGCGCTCCACCAGGGAAGCGCTGCGCGGGGCCGAAGCGGCGGAAAGGGCGGGGCTCATGGTCATCAGATCACCTCGATCTCGGCTTGCAGGGCGCCGGCGGCCTTGATCGACTGGAGAATGGCGATCATGTCCCGCGGGCCCACCCCAAGCGCATTCAAGGATTGTACCAACTCCTGCAAGGTCACCCCGGAATTCATCACGGCGAGGCGGTTGTTGGACTGCTCGTCGACCTGGATGTCGGTGCGCGGCACCACCGCGGTCTGGCCCTGGCTGAACGGGCCGGGCTGGCTGACCTGCGGGGTTTCGGTGATGCGGATGGTCAGGTTGCCCTGGGCGATGGCGACGGTGGAGATGCGGACGTTCTCGCCCATCACGATCACGCCGGATTTCTCGTCCACCACCACGCGGGCGACCTGATCGGGGGTGATGCGCAGTTGTTCGATCTCCGTCACCAGACCCACCACGTCGCCGCGCCGCGTCTCCGGCACGTTGATGAGGACGGAGGCCGGGTCGGTTGCCTGGGCGCGGTTGCCGCGCAGCTGGATGTTGATGGCCGTCGCCACGCGCTGGGCGGTGGTGAAGTCGGGGTTGCGCAAGCTGAGGCGCAGCACCGGCAGCTCGGCCAGCGAGAACTGGATCTCGCGCTCCACGATGGCGCCGGAGGAAATGCGGCCGGAGGTCGGCACGCCGCGGGTCACGCTGGCGCCCTGGCCCTGGGCGGTGAAGCCCGACACCGCGATCGGCCCCTGGCCCACGGCATAGACCTCGCCGTCGGCGCCCAGCATCGGGGTGACCAGCAGGGTGCCGCCCAGCAGGCTCTTGGCGTCGCCCATCGCCGACACGGTGACGTCGATGCGGGTGCCCTGGGCCGCATAGGCACCCAGCGTCGCCGTCACCATCACTGCCGCCACGTTCTTGGTGCGCAGGTTGGTGCCGCGGGTGTTGACGCCCATCCGTTCCAGCATGCCTTGCAGGCTCTGTTCGGTGAAGGGCGAGTTGTTCAGGCTGTCGCCGGTGCCGTTCAGGCCCACCACCAGCCCGTAACCGATCAGCATGTTGTCGCGCACGCCCTCGACATCGACGATGTCCTTGATACGGGCGGACGCGGCCAATGCCGGTGCGGCCGGGACACCGAACGCCAGCAGGGCGGTCAGCACGGCCAGCACGGCACGGCGGCGCAGAAGGCGAAGGGCGGTGGGGATCATGACGCGGACACTCCTGAACTCGTGCCCATCCCTATACAAACCCCGTGCCAGAGGCGGCAGGCGGCAGCTTTCCACGCCTGTCCTGAAAAACGCCCGGGATATGGCGCCTTTTGGTCACAGCCGGCCGGCAATTTTTGCCCGATTGCGGCAAGCCTTGACCGGATGTTAAGGTTGATCCATCTAGAGTGTGCGCGTTTACGCATCCTTTACTGCAAACGGTTGCACGGATCATGAAAGTCGAAGGCTCCGGAAACATACGCGGCAGTGGTTCGGTCCGCCGCACCGGCAAGGCCGAAGGCTCGTCCGGCGCGGCCTTCTCCAAGCAATTGGTGGGAGAGACCGGCTCCGCCCATGGCGTCAGCGGCACCGCCGCCACCGCCGGGGTTTCGGGCGTGCTGGCCTTGCAGGAGGTGGACGTCACCGACGACGCCACCGCGCGTGCCTCCCGCGGCAAGATGCGGGCGGAAGAGATGCTGGACCGGCTGGAGGAAATCCAGCACGGGCTGCTGTCCGGTACCCTGTCGATGCAGAAGCTGGTCGATCTGGCCAAGGTGGTGCAGACGCGCCGTGCCCAGGTCGACGATCCCAATCTGGCCGAAATTCTCGACGAGATCGATCTGCGTGCGCAGGTCGAACTGGCGAAGCTGACCTCCTGAGCCGGTTGGCCGCTTTCAGGCCCGATATGGGCGCCCATGCCGCTGGGGCAGGGCGCTGCCGGTTGACAGGCCACATTGGCCTCCGAATGGGCGGCGGCCGGGGTCGGCGAATCTGCAACGCTGACAAATCTTTTTTATTCCAATGGCTTGTTTGGTCGTTGCGGGGGCGAACCAATGGGTTGCGGTCGCGCCGTGGCGTGCCTATACTCCGCGCCGCCCGGATCACCCCTTTTTCGCTGGATGCTTTCGGATGACGTCGCCGCTTCTGCCCCAGAACTATTCCCCGTCGGAAGACGAGGAGTTCATGAACCCGATCATGCGGGAGTATTTCCGCCAGAAGCTGCTGCGCTGGCGCGCGGAACTGCTTGCGGAATCCACCGGCACGCTCAACAGCCTCCAGGAAGGCGGTATCCAGGAACCGGATATTGCCGACCGCGCCTCGGCCGAGACCGACCGTGCGCTGGAGCTGCGGACGCGCGACCGCGAACGCAAGCTGATCTCAAAGATCGACGCTGCACTGGAGCGTCTGGTCGACGGCAGCTACGGCTATTGCGAGGAGACGGGCGACCCCATCTCCGTCCGCCGGCTTGATGCCCGTCCGATCGCGACGCTGAGCCTTGAGGCCCAGGAGCGTCACGAGCGGATGGAACGGACCCAGCGCGACGACTGACGCCGCGCCGTCTTCCGGCCTTGCGCATCCACCCGGTGCCGGCCGCCGGGGGCCGGGGCGGGCGTGATGCCGGAACAGAGCCGACAGAATGGAAAGCGCCGGTTCCCGACCGGCGCTTTCGTCGTTTCGGATCGCCGGGCTTCGGATCGCTATGTTTCGGCCCGCCAGGGAACCAACGCCGCTGCCCGTCGGTTCGCAACGGCACACGAAGCGGTGCTTCATTCCTGGAGGACGGTCATGGACAATGAGGCGTTGAACCTCGACCTGCGCAAATTCCTGAAGCAGGTCGGCGTCACCTCGCAGAGGGAAATCGAACTGGCGGTCGGCCGGGCCCTGGCGGAGGGTCGGCTGGACGGGGTGAAGTCCCTGTCGGCCCGCATGGTGCTGACGGTTGACGGCATCGACCTGACGCACGAAGTCACCGGCGACCTGTCGCTGGAACAACCGCCGGAGTGACCGCTCAGGCGAGGCGGAACTGCGGGGTAACGGTCAGGATCGCCGTGGTCAGCCGGCGTTCGTTCCACGGCACGTCATGGTGGGCCGAGGTCAGGTAGCGGCTTTTGGGATCGCGGGTCAATTCGCTGGGGAACAGGGCAACCTGCTTGCCGGCGGTCCGTCCGAACACGCCGTCATAGGGCCTGCCCGCAAGGGCTGCCGACATCGCCCGGCACAGATCGCTGCCCGCGACGCCGCCAAGATGGGTGGTCTGGGTCGGTCGGGTGTTGAATTCCAGGAAGACCGGCGCTCCGCCATCCTCCGGCAGAATTGCGTCGATGCCGCCGAAGCCGGAATAGCCCGTCAGTTCCACGATCCGCCGCGCCATCCCGATCAGCGCCGGATGGTCGGCCATTTCGATCACCGAAGCGGGGCCGAAGGGTTCCGGCTGGTGGTGCAGGACGGTGTAGGCAAAGCCCTCCAGCATCCGCCCGCCCACGGCACAGAAGGACACCGATGCCGCCCGCCCGCGCACGAACTCCTGCGCAACGACCTGCCGGACCGCCCCTCCGGGCGGCGGCTTGGCCGCCAACTCCATCGCCTGACGGGCACTGGAGACGAGAAACACCCCACTGCCGGCCGAACTGCCGTCATATTTCAGCAGAAGCGGTTCGCCGAGCCCGACCAGATCGGCCAGTGCGGTGCGTTGCGGATCGACGGCGACCTGCCGAGGCGTCCGGATGCCCGCCGCCGCCGCCATCTCCACGCAGCGCGACCGTCCTTCCTCCCAGCTATGGCCAGCGTACCAGCCCTGGACGATCCGCAGGCTCCGGGCGTCGGCGCTGTCCTCCGGAATCCGTTCGCGCAGTTGCCCGGCCAGACCGAGCACGCGGACGGCCGCTTCCTCGCAGCCGATGACGATATCCGCCTGAAAGCGTGCCGCCGCCCGGGCGGCGGTGACGGTCAGATCATCGAAAGCCAATCCGGGAGCGAAGCAATGGCGGCCGTCGATCTGATCGCTGAACTCAAGCAGCGAGTCCCGCGGGCAGATCACGAAGACGCGAAAGCCCGCCGCTTTCAACGCGGCAGGCATCCTTGCGGTACCGTACCGATACATCGCGCAGGACACCAGCAGTGCCGTCGGCATGCACACCTTCGCTCGGGGGATGTCGGACCAAAGCTTTACTGACTAATCATTCTGTCGGCAATCGGGGCCTCCACCGATCCCTTCATCGTCCCGGAATCCTGCCCATCCTACCGGACAGCTTGAGGCAAGGCCGCCTTTCCGTTAGGGATGGCCCCTGACCGCCAACCCTGAGAGAAGTCCTGGCTCCATGAGCGACGATCCCGATTGCCTGGGCATGTGCGCCATCGACGGCGACGTCTGCACCGGTTGTGGCCGCACGCTGGATCAGATCAACGCCGCGCTGGACCGCGCCGATGCCGACGGAGAGCCCGATCCTCCGGCCGGCTGAGTTCGCCCGCATTTCCTTCTGCGACGATCTCCGGCCGCTGCTGTTTTCTCCTCATCGACAGCCGAAAAACGGACCGAGGAGCAGCCACATGGCCGATCAGCCCAACCAGCAACCGGCCGACGCCGTACGTGACGGCCAGCCGCAGAAGCCCGCCGACACCGGCAACAGTGGCGGCAACAGGATCAGCAGCGAAACCGAAAAGGCCCAGGAGGAAGCCGCCAAGGAGCGCGCCCGCGAAGGCGGCTATCAGTAAGTGGTGGACCGACCATGCGGCGGCCCGGTTCCCGGTGGGGGGCCGGGCCGTTTCCTTTTATGGCCGCGCGCCGGAAATGTGACGCACGCAACAGCGGCTGACGCGAGTGGCGCGTAAGGTCATCCTCGACCAACCGGTCATGGCCTGTTCGAGGAGGTGTACGATGACGAGTGACCTCACCCTGTCCCAGAGCATCACCAACGCGGCCGACCTGATTGACTGTGTTGCCCAGCGCGAGGCCTATCGCCGTGCGACCGAACTGATCGGGCCGGCCTTGGGGCGCATCGGCGGCAACATGGCGGTCGGCATGCTGGATGGCTTCACCGCGGCATCGCAGCCGTTGCTGGAGGGCTGAGCGTCGGGGCAAGAGACAACGGCCCGGCAACATCGCCCCGGCACAACCCACCGGGCGGCAGCAATTTCCCATCCGGTGGCGATGCGCGGAGCCGCCGCCGATCATGGCGAATGTCGGACTTTCCGGCGATCCCCGACGCGCCAGGGCCACGGGGGAATGTCTCCCCCATGGCCCGGCTTCCACAACCGTTACGCCGTCTGTCCTCAGAACGGCATGATGATGTCGTACAGCTGCTGGCCGTAGCGCGGCTGCTGGACGTCGGTGATCTGGCCGCGGCCGCCGTAGGAGATGCGGGCTTCGGCGATCTTCTCGTAGCTGATGGTGTTCTGCGCGGTGATGTCCTCCGGACGGATCACGCCGTGGATTTGCAGGTCGCGCAGCTCGTAGTTCACCCGGACTTCCTGGTGGCCCTGGATGACCAGATTGCCGTTGGGCAGGGTCTGGGTCACCAGCGCCGCCACCTTCAGCTCGATCTTCTCGTTGCGGTCGACCGAGCCCTTGCCGTCGTTCGAGGTGTCGCTCGACAGGTCCACCAGGCTGGAGGCCGAGGCGCCGGCCGGCAGGACGCGGTTCAGCGTGGCGCCTTCCAGGCCGAACAGGTTCGGCATGCCGGCCTTCTCGGTGTTGGCGCGCGACCGCTTGCTCTCGTTCGACAGCTTGGCCTGATCGGCGATCGAGATGTTGATGGTCAGGATGTCGCCGACCTTGGCCGCGCGCTGGTCCTTGAAGAAGGCCTTGGCGCCGGTCCGCCACAGCGAGTTCGGGTTGCGCTCCGTCGGCAGCGGGGTCGGCATCGGCAGGCTGACCGGCTGGTAGCCGGCCTTGGCCTGCGGATCCTGGATGCCGCTCATCTCCGGGGCCTTGCCGATGTCGGCGATGCGCGAGGCGGCACCGCAGGCGGTCAGCGAGGTGGCGGCGGCGGCGATCATCGCGAAGCGGATCAGACGGGCGGTCATGGTGGCGGACATTGGAGCTTTCTCCTTACTGCGCGATGATGCCGGGCTTTGCCACGGCGACGACGTTGGGGCCCGCGACCGTCGCTTCGACGATGCGGTTGGATTGGGTGTTCACGACGCGGATGACCTCGCCCTTGCCGCCGTCCTGCAGAGCCTTGCCCTGGGTGGTCAGCGTCATCGACTGCGTCGACAGGGTGATGGTGACCATGGCGCCCTTGTCGACCATGCGCGGCGATTGCAGGTCGCGCAGGCGGACGGGCTGGTTGGTCGACACGCCGCGCTTCGGCGTCATGCCGATCAGCTGCGCGTCGGTGGCGGCGGTGTCGCTGGTGGTCTGATCGGCGCGCACGTCCTGCCAGTCGATGTCGCCCGGGCCGATGATGTCGCCCGGAATGACCCGGCGCGACAGCACCGGGATCTGCACCACGCCGAAGGCGCGGCCCGACACCGGCAGGCGGACCTGGCTGCCGGTCACCACGATCTCCGCGGCGAAGCGGCCCTGGATCGGGCTGTAATAGAGGTTCTCCACCGCCAGCCCGCCGGCGCCCTGCGGCGCGCGCAGCTCCACCGCGCGGCTGTCCAGCTCCATCTGCAGCCGGCCGGCGGTGATGACCCGCGACAGCGCGTCCGACAGGACCGCCTCCACATGCGGCATCCCGTACACCACGTCGGGGGCCAGACCCGCGCCGGCCACGGCGGAAGCCGAAGCCGTGGCGGCGGATGCCATGCCGGCGCCCATGGCCGGGGCGGCCAGCAGGGCGGCGCCGAGGATCAGGGCGGGCAGGCGGCGGTTGGCGAGGGGACGGATCATGGCGGTGGTTCCCGATGTGAAGGCTGAAGCGAGGCGCCGGCAGCGTTACGTCATGCGGCGTTACTTCATCTGGCTGGCCTGCTGCATCATCTCGTCGGTGGTCTTGATGACCTTGGAGTTCATCTCGTAGGCGCGCTGGGCGGTGATCAGCGTGGTGATTTCCTGCACCACGTTGACGTTGGAGGTCTCCAGCGCACCCTGGGTCACGCGGCCGAAGCCGGGGGCGCCGGGGTTGCCGGTCACCGCTTGGCCCGACGCGCCGGATTCCAGGAACAGGTTGTCGCCGGTGGCTTCCAGGCCGGCGGCGTTGGCGAAGGTGGCGAGCTGGATCTGGCCGACATTCTGGGTCGCCGTCTGGCCGTCCAGCTTGATCAGCACCTCGCCCGACGAGTTGATCGAGATGTCCACCGCGTTGGTCGGGACGGTGATGTTCGGCTGGATCGGATAGCCGTCGGCGGTGACGATCACGCCTTCCGGCGACAGCTTGAAGTTGCCGGCGCGGGTATAGGCGGTGTCGCCGCTGGGCAGCGTCACCTGGAAATAGCCCGAGCCGTTGATCGCGACGTCCAGCTTGTTGTCGGTGATGTTCAGGTTGCCCTGTTCCAGCACGCGGGCCACCGCGGCGACGCGCACGCCGGCACCCACCTGCACGCCGGTCGGCACCACGGTGCCGGCATCCGACGAGGTCGAGCCGATGCGACGGAAATTCTGGTACAGCAGGTCCTGGAACTCGGCCCGCTGCTTCTTGTAGCCGGTGGTGGTCGAGTTGGCGATGTTGTTGGAGATCGTCTCGACGTTGAGCTGCTGGGCGATCATCCCGGTGGCGCCGATGGCGAGGCTGCGCATTCTGGTCTTCTCCTCTCGTCGTCGGTCTGGATCAGGCGGTGCGGCCCAGACGCTGAAGCATCGTGCGGATCCGCTCGTGTTCGTTGTCCATCATCTTCTGGGCGGACATGTACTGACGCTGGATGTCGATCATCTGCGTCATCTCGACCACGGGCTTCACGTTGGAACCCTCAAGCAAGCCCTGTGCCACTTTCGTCTCGACCGGGGCCGGCTGCGGCTGTTCGTCGGTGACGTACAGGCCGTTGCCGACCTCGGTCATCAGCTGCTCGGTCTTGAAGGTGACGATGTTCAGCTTGGCGACCGGGCCCAGTTCGGTGGAGACGGTACCGTCGCCGCTGACCTTCACGTCGCTGGTGCCGGCCGGCAGGGTGATGGGCTGGCCGTTGTTCGACAGCACCGGCAGGCCGCCGGCATCGACCAGCTGGCGCTGGTCGTTCAGGCGGAAATTGCCGGCGCGGGTGTAACGCGGGCCGCTGGCGGTATCGACGGTGAAGTAACCCTGGCCGGTCAGCGCCAGATCCAGCGGGTTGCCGGTCTGGGTCATCGGGCCGTTGGACAGGTCGCGCACCACCGCACGGTCCTGGACGAAGCTGACCTTCTCGTGCAGGCCGGGCTTTTCCAGATATTCGGTGAACAGCATCCGCTGGTTCTTGTAGCCGGTCGTGTTCATGTTCGCGATGTTGTTCGACGTCACGTCCAGCTGGCGTTGCAGCGCCATCTGGCGCGACATGGCGACGTAGATCGAATTTTCCATCTTGCGGCCTCTTCACCTTGCGAACGGATCGAACGACAGCGTCCGACCGGCGAAAAGGGTATTGCAGGCGGCGTGCCAACTTCGCCCAAGCCCCCGGAATCCTCGGCATCCAGGCAAGACGGGGGTGGTCCCGCCGCGTGGGGCAGGGGATGCCGGGCAGAATCTGCCGGGGGGAGGACCTTCCTTGCCGGGCTCCACCGGGCAAGACTCTCCCGTTCCCGCCGCTGAAGGGGTGCGGCAGGGTGATGGCCGGCAGCCCCACATCCCAGAAGGGACCGCGGGCGGCCGGGGGCGGAGTCCGGGCGTGATTGCGCTCCGACCGGAGGACGGACGGAAGGGCGGCCACGGACTGCCGGGCAGCCCCAATCAAGAACCGTGCCGAAATGGTGACAGGGGGCGGAAACCTGCCCGTCCGGGGCGGTCCATTCCCCACTCGAAAGGAGTTATTAACTATCCCAAAAGTAGCTTTGACCCTGTCAGGCGGCGCATGCCTGAGCCGTTGCGTACCTCGAACGATCCCAGGATGTCATGGCTGCCGAAACCGATGCCGGTGAACTGACCGACGGCCTGCCCCGGAAGAAATTCAGCGGCAAGAAGCTGGTCCTGTTCGTCGTTCTGCCCCTGGTCCTGCTGATCGGCGCCGGTGCCGGCGTCTATTTCTCCGGCCTGCTCGACGGGCTGCTGGGGAAGGAGAAGCCGGCGGAAGAGGGGGAGCACGCCGCAGCGGAAGGCGAGCATGGGGCGGAGGCCGGCAAGGGCGACGCCGCCCATGCGGCGCCGATCTTCTACGACCTGCCGGACATGCTGGTGAACCTCAATACCGGCAACAAGCGTCCGGCCTTCCTGAAGATCAAGATCTCTATCCAGCTGTCGAAGCCGGAGGATGTCGGTGCGGTGGAGCATGTGCTGCCGCGCATCATCGACAATTTCCAGGTCTACCTGCGCGAGCTGCGGTTGGAGGATCTGCGTGGCTCGGCCGGCATGTACCGGCTGCGCCAGGAACTGCTTCTGCGCATCACCGCCGCCGCGTTCCCGGTGAAGGTGAGGGACGTGCTGTTCAAGGAAATGCTGGTCCAGTGAGGGCCCGGTCAGGTGGGGATGGGGGCCGATGAGCGACACCGGTGAACTGAGCGAAGAGGAACGGCTTGCCGCCGAATGGGCGGCATTGGCCGAGGACAGCGGCGATGTCGGCGACATGGGCGGCGGCGGGTCGACGCGCGTCCTGAACCAGGACGAGATCGACAGCCTGCTGGGCTTCGACCAGGGTGGTGCCGGCGACGGCGACAACTCCGGCATCATGGCGCTGGTCAACTCGGCGCTGGTCAACTACGAACGCCTGCCCATGCTGGAGGTGGTCTTCGACCGCCTCGTCCGCATGATGTCCACCAGTCTCCGCAACTTCACCTCCGATAACGTCGAGGTCAGCCTCGACCAGATCTCCTCGGTCCGTTTCGGCGATTACCTCAACTCCATTCCGCTGCCGGCGATGCTGTCGGTCTTCAAGGCGGAGGAATGGGACAATTACGGCCTGATGGTCGTCGACTCCGCTCTGATCTACTCGATCGTCGACGTTCTGCTGGGCGGACGGCGCGGCACCGCGGCGATGCGCATCGAAGGCCGTCCCTACACCACCATCGAACGCAACCTCGTGGAACGCATGGTCCATGTGGTGCTGTCCGACCTGTCCGCCGCCTTCGATCCGCTGTCGCCCGTCACCTTCCGCTTCGACCGGCTGGAGACCAACCCGCGCTTCGCCACCATCGCGCGGCCGGCCAACGCGGCGGTGCTGGTCAAGCTGCGCATCGACATGGAGGATCGCGGCGGCCGGCTGGAGCTGATGATCCCCTATGCGACGCTGGAGCCGGTGCGTGAGCTGCTGCTCCAGATGTTCATGGGCGAGAAGTTCGGCCGTGACTCGATCTGGGAAACCCACCTGGCCTCGGAACTGATGGTGACGGACGTCGACCTGTCGGCCGTGCTGGACGAGGTGACGATGACCCTGCACGACGTGCTGAACTGGCGCGTCGGCACCCGCATCCTGCTGAACGCCACCCCCGACGGCGCGATCGAGCTGCGCTGCGGCGACGTGTCGATGTTCCAGGGGCGGATGGGGCGCAAGGGCGGGCACATCGCCGTCCGCCTGGAAAAGGAACTGCCCAAGCAGGAGGTCATGAGGCTATGAGTCCGCTGGTCTCCATCATCATCGACGTCGTGATGGTCGGCCTGCTGGCCGCGACCATCGCCTACGCGATCATCCTGAACCGGCAGATCATCGCGCTGCGCGAGAGCCGCGGCGAGATGGCCGAACTGATCCAGGGCCTGAACGACGCGATGGCACGGGCGGAAAGCGGCGTGCGCACGCTGAAGAAGACCGCCGGCGACACCGGCGAGGATCTCCAGCGCACCGTCAACAAGGCGCAGACCCTGCGCGACGAGCTGGAATTCATGATCGAGGCGGCCGACGCGCTGGCCAACCGCCTGGGCAATGTCGGCGAGCGGGATGGTGCACGCCGTGATGGCGGCAACCGGCCTGTCGCGGTGGCCCCGGCGCTGGCGTCGCGTGCTCCGGCCAAGGCGCCGCTGGTGGCGCCGCGTCCGGCCCTGCGCAGCCTGCCTGCCGAAGACGACCATGACCATGACGACCATGCCCCGCCGCCGGCCCGGCTGGACGCGCCGCCGCGCCGCGCCGCCGCCCGTGCCGAACCGCCGGCCGAGGCGCGCGATCCCATCACCCGTGACGGCGAAAGCCTGTCCAGGGCCGAACGAGAACTGCTTCAGGCGATCGAGAACGCCGGCAAGGGGATCGGATGAGCATGCGCACCAGTGACGGCAAGCCCGCTGCGGCGGGGAACGAAGCCAAGGTGGTGATCCGTCCGGCCGGCGCCGCTCCGACCGGCGTCCGTACCTCTCCCACCCTGGCGGCGCAGCAGGCGCAACTGCCGGCGGTTCGCACCGCCGCGGGCAAGGTCCCGGCCAAGGCTTCGGCGAAGAAGGGCAAGGCGAAGGCGCGGAAGCCGGCGACGCCGCGCGTGCCCTTGACCGAGCGGCTGCGGGCCCGGCTGCGCGGTTTCCGCTTCCGTCTCCTGCCGCTGACCATCTTCGTCGCGGTGATGATGCTGGGCGTTCGGGTCGGCGACCTGTGGCGCCTCGCCACCCACGACGCCCGCCTGCCGGACTTCCCGGTCAGCCTCGCCCAGGGGCCGCAAAGCTCCACTCCGGCGACGCCTCCCAATCAAATGCCGGGTCAGATGCCATCCGCCACCACCAAGCCGGCCGGCAAGGAAGCCCCGCCGGCTCCCGGCGGGTCGAGCGGCCCGGCGAACGCCCCGGCGGCCAATGCGCCGCTGGCTCCGCTCGGTCCGATCGACAACCAGGAACTGCTCCAGCATTTCGCCGAGCGTCGCGCCGAGATCGAGCGCCGCACCAAGGAGATGGAGCAGCGCGAAGCCCTGCTGGCCGCCGCCGAGAAGCGGATCGACCAGAAGGTGGCGGAGATGGAGAAGACCAAGTCCGACATCCAGAAGCTGATGGCCCAGGGCGACGAGAAGCAGTCGGCCCAGCTGGAAAGCCTGGTGAAGATCTACGAGACGATGAAGCCGAAGGAGGCCGCCCGCATCTTCGAGGAACTCGACATGCCGGTGCTGCTGGGCGTCATCCAGAAGATGAAGGAACAGAAGACCGCGCCGATCCTGGCGGCGATGGACCCGGTCAAGGCCAAGGAGGTCACCGCGGCCCTGGTCGAACGGCGCGTGCCGCTGACGGCGACGGTGACCGCGCCGAAGTAGGGGTGGTTATCCCCTCTCCCCGGGGGGAGAGGGGATGTTCTGTTATTTACTCACATGAACCGGTTGTTCTTCGGGAACCCGTTCGGCGGCATCTTGCCCTGACCGGCGCGGTCGCCCATCCAGCCGGTCAGGTCGGTGACGACGAAGTTCCGCTCGCCGTTCTTCCAGCTCAGGCCATCGGCCAGCGTGAAGGTCTTCACGTCGGCGACGCTGGCGTCCTTGTATTTCTGAAGCTGGACGCCCTTGCCGCGGGTCATCACCGGCACCTGCTCCAGCGGGAAGACCAGCATCTTGCGGTTGTTGCCGATGATGGCGAGCGTGTCGCCGGTCGCCGGCTGGCAGATGCGGGCCGACTTGCCGTCCTCCAGGTTCAGAACCTGCTTGCCGGCGCGGGTCTGGGCCAGCACCTCGGCTTCCTCGACGCGGAAGCCGCGGCCGTCCTCCGACACCACCAGCAGGGTGCGGCCGGGCTGGTGGCGGAACAGGTCGACGATGTCGACGTCGTTGCCGAGGTCGATCATCAGCCGGACCGGCTCGCCGAAGCCGCGGCCACGCGGCAGCTTGTCGACGCCGATGGTGAAGAACTTGCCGTTGCTGGCGAAGACCAGAAGCTTGTCGGTCGTCTCGCACCGCTCGATGAAGCCGCGCGTGTCGCCGTCCTTGTACTTCACGTCCTCCGCCTCGGCATCGGTCAGATGGCCGCGCACCGTACGGATCCAGCCCTTGGCGGAGCAGATGACCGTCACCGGCTCGCGCTCCACCAGCGCGTCCAGAGGCACCTCGATCACCGTCGGCGCGTCGGCCACGTCGGTGCGCCGCTTGCCGAGCGCACCGCTGCCGAACTTCTTCTTGATCTCGGCGACGCCCTCGGCGATCCGCTTCCAGCGCAGGGTCTCGTCGCCCAGCAGCTCCAGCAGGCCGTTCTTTTCCTTGGTCAGCGTCTCGTGCTCGCGCCGGATCTCCATCTCCTCCAGCTTGCGCAGGTTGCGCAGCCGCATGTTGAGGATGGCGTCGGCCTGCACGTCGGTCAGCGTGAAGGCGCGGATCAGCTCCTGCTTCGGCTCGTCCTCCTCGCGGATGATGCGGATGACCTCGTCCAGATTCAGGTACGCGGCGAGATAGCCGCCGAGAACCTCCAGCCGGTGGTCGATCTGCTTCAGCCGGTGGTTGGAGCGGCGGACCAGCACCTCATGCCGGTGGTCGAGGAAGGCCTGAAGAACCTCGCGCAGGTTCATCACCCGCGGCACATGGTCGGCCCCCAGCACATTCATGTTCAGCGAGAAGCGGATCTCCAGGTCGGTGGCCTGGAACAGCGAGGCCATCAGCACCTCGGGATCCACGTTCCGGTTCTTCGGCACCAGGACGAGACGGACATCCTCCGCCGATTCGTCGCGGACGTCGTCCAGCAGGATCAGCTTCTTGGCCAGCAGCAGCTCGGCGATCTTCTCGACCAGCCGGGCCTTCTGCACCTGATAGGGCACCTCGGTGACGACGATCTGCCAGGTGCCCTGGCCCAGCTTCTCCACCTCCCAGCGGGCGCGCAGGCGGAAGGCGCCGCGGCCGGTGCGGTAGGCTTCGATCACGTTCTGCCGCGACTCGACCAGCACGCCGCCGGTGGGGAAATCCGGGCCGGGCATGAAGCCGACCAGCGTCTCGATCGAGGCGTCGCGGTGCTTGATCAGGTGGCGCAGCGCGTCGCAGATCTCGCCGACATTGTGTGGCGGGATGTTGGTGGCCATGCCGACGGCGATGCCGCTCGACCCGTTGGCCAGCAGGTTGGGGAAGTTGGCGGGCAGCACCGCCGGCTCGTCGCCGTCGCCGTCATAGGTCGGGCGGAAATCGACGGCGTCCTCGTCGATGCCTTCCAGCAGGGCCTTGGCGACCTCGGTCAGACGGGCTTCGGTGTAGCGCATCGCCGCGGCGTTATCGCCGTCGATGTTGCCGAAATTGCCCTGGCCGTCGACCAGCGGATAGCGGACGGAGAAGTCCTGCGCCAGCCGCACCAGCGCGTCATAGACGGAGGTGTCGCCGTGCGGATGGAACTTGCCGATCACGTCGCCGACGACGCGGGCCGACTTCTTGGGCGGCGTCGTCGGTTCCAGCCGGAGCTGGCTCATGGCGAACAGCAGCCGCCTGTGCACCGGCTTCAGCCCGTCGCGCACGTCGGGCAGCGAGCGGGACATGATGGTGGACAGCGCATAGCTGAGATAGCGCTCGCCGAGCGCATCGGCCAGCGGCTTCTCAAGAACTTCGGAGGCAGGGTTTTGCGGCTTCATGATCCGGTCGGTTTAGCAGCTTCAGCCGGAACGCGCTACCGCGTTCGCGTAACGTTCTCTCAAGCGCTCACGCGCGGGCGGCAGCGGCCCGTTCAGCACGTGGCGTTCCAGGAAATGCGCGGTCAGCCGCAGCCCGTCGGCCACCGCCGCCGGCCCACCGCCACCGCGCCCGGCCAGGAAATCCGGCAGGGGCAGCAGCCGGTCGCGATAGGGTTCCCCCACCGATGCCGTCACCGCGCGGCCGGTGCGCGGGCTGACATAGGCGAGATAGTCGTTGGCCCCCGACACCGCGCAGCGGTCGAGGTCGAGGCCGAATCCAAGCTCCGCCAGCAGCCCGATTTCCCACCGCACATAGGTCTCGGCCCAGGCCGGCCCGTCCAGCAGGTCGAACAGGGCGAGCAGCCCGTCGAACAGGGCAGGGTGCGCCTCCCGCTCCGGCAGGGCCGCCTCCACCAGCGCGCAGGCGCTGATCAGGGCGGCCAGCGCCTGGGCATCGTCGAAGAAGTTGGCGGCATAGCCCTTCATCGGCTCCAGCGTGAAATGGCCGAGATGCTCGGGCAACCGGCCGCGCCAGCGGGCATGGACCAGCGTCCCCGGCTCCAGCGTGCCGCGCTGGCGCACCGACCGGCCGCCCATCACCATGCCGGCATGGCGGCCGTGTTCGCGCGTCAGCAGGGTCGCGACGGCGGACCCTTCCCCCTGGGGGCGGGCGGACAGAACGATGCCCTGATCGGACCAATCCATCGGTGCCGGTTTCGGATGAGGTGGCGAGCTATCCTAATATAGGAAAAAATTTCGCAGAAGGAACCCTCCACGGCCGGGATAAACGGCGTGCTTGGAGCATTTATGGTTTCTTCACCAAACCGACCCTACAATCGGAGCCTCAACGGTGGGAGGCCCCACCAATCGCTGACCGCTACGGGTCCGACGAGGGGTCTTGAACACCAACATCGACCGATATCTGCTGGCGGAAAAGGCCGGAACCGAAGGCGTCTGGGATTGGGATCTGCGCAGCGACACGCTGTACCTCTCCCCCCGCTTCAAGGAGTTCCTCGGGCTGCCGCCGGGCGATCCCAGCCGGGAGACCAACAGGCCGAACGACTGGCTGTCGCTGGTCCATCCGGAGGATGTCGACTGGCTGCATGCCTCGTTCGAGGCGCAGATGGTCGGGCTGTCCGTCCCCTTCCAGATCGAACACCGCGTCCGCCGCGCCGATGCCGCCGCATCCGCCGGGCCGCATTGGCGCTGGCTGGTTTGCCGCGGCATGGCGGTGATGGATGATGCCGGCGAGCCGATCCGGCTGGTCGGCTCCGTCGCCGACATCACCGACCGCAAGCATGCCGAACAGGAGTTGCGGCGTAGCGAGGAACGCTATGCACTCGCCGCCGCCGGGGCGGCCGACGGACTGTGGGACTGGCTCATCGACAGTGGCGAGATCTACTATTCGCCGCGCTGGAAGGCGATGCTGGGCTTCGAGGATGCCGAGATCGGCGGCACCCTCGACGAATGGTTCCAGCGCGTGCTGCCGGGCGACCTGGACGGGCTGCGCACCGCCATCAACCTGCATCTGACCGGCGAGCGTCCCCACCTTCAGCATGAATTCCGCATCCGCGACAAAGCCGGGCAGGAGTTGTGGATGCTGGTGCGCGGTCTGGCTGTCCGCAACGACAGGGGCTGCGCCGTCCGCATGGCCGGCTCGATGACCGACATCACCGCGCGCAAGAAGGCCGAACAGCAGATCCTGTTCAACGCCGTCCATGACGGCATGACCGGCCTGCCCAACCGCACGCTTCTGCTCGACCGCATCGGGCAGGCGCTGGACCGCAACCGCCGCGCCGGTGCCCGGCCCTTCGCCACCATCATCATCGACCTCGACCGCTTCAAGGCGATCAACGACGCGCTCGGCACCAGCGCCGGCGACCGCGTGCTGCGCATCGTCGCCAAGCGCCTTGACGTGACCCGCCGCGTCGGCGACACGCTGGCCCGCCTGTCGGCCGACGAGTTCGCCGTGCTGGTGGACGAGCTGGACGATGCCGGCGCCGCGCTGGAGGCGGCGGAGCGGATGGCCCGCGCCATTTCGCGGCCGGTCACGCTGGAGGAGGGGCGCGACATCGTCCTGACCGCCTCCATCGGCGTGGCGCTGAGCCAGACCGGTTACGACCGGGCGGAGGACATGCTGCGCGACGCCAGCCTCGCCATGTACCGCGCCAAGACCGGCGGGCGGGCGCGCATCGACGTGTTCGACACCAATCTGCGCCGGCAGGCGATGGCCGCCATGCGGATGGAGGCCGACCTGCGCGCGGCGCTGGAGCAGGGGCAGCTCTGCCTGCATTACCAGCCCATCGTCCTGCTGGAAACCGGCGCCATCGCCGGCTTCGAGGCGCTGATGCGCTGGAACCACCCCGACCGCGGCCTCGTCCCGCCTGCCGAGTTCATTCCGCTGGCCGAGGAGACCGGCCTGATCGCGCCGATGGGCCGCTGGGCGCTGGGCGAGGCGGTGCGGCAGCTGGCGGCGTGGCAGGCGCGATTTCCCCGGCCCGTGCCCCTGTTCATGAGCGTCAACGTCTCCACCCGCCAGTTCCGCGACGACGACATCGTCGGCGCCGTGCGCGACCTGCTGGACGCGGTGCCGATCCCGCCCTCCAGCCTAAAGCTGGAGCTGACCGAAAGCCTGCTGGTCCAGGATCCGGACGAATGCCGGATGCTGATGCAGAGCCTGCGCGACATGGACGTCCGCCTGTCGATCGACGATTTCGGCACCGGCTATTCGTCGCTGGCCTATCTGCACAAGCTGCCGGTGGATGTTTTGAAGATCGACCGCAGCTTCGTCCGCGCGGTGTCGACGGGGGAGGGCAACGCCGCCATCGTCCAGGTCATCGCCGGCCTTGCCACCATTTTGCGGCTGGATTGCGTGGCGGAAGGGGTGGAAACGGCGGACGAAGCGGTGTATCTGCGCGGTCAGTGCAAATACGCCCAAGGCTATCACTTCGCCCGCCCGGCCCTGCCGGAGGTGATCGAACGTCTGCTGATCGCCGAGGACGCGCACATTGCCCTGCCAGCACCGGTGTAAGCCGTTGCAAGCCGTCGTTATTTGGAGTTTGCGTGATGTCGGACCGCAACTGCGGTGAATGCACCCTCTGTTGCAAGCTGATGGGCGTGCCGGAGCTGAAGAAGCCCTCGGCGAAGTGGTGCGCGTCCTGCGACCAGGGCAAGGGCTGCTCGATCTACGAGGAACGGCCGCAATCCTGCCGGAACTTCCAGTGCTTCTGGCTGATGGACGAGAATTTCCCCGACGAGTTCCGCCCCGACCGCATCCACGCGCTGGCCGCCTTCAACGACGTGAAGGACAGCTGCGTCCTGCATGTCGACCCCGCCAAGCCGCGCGCGATGGGCAGCCCCGAGGTGCAGGCCCTGACCGACGCCCTGCTGAAGGCCTATTCGAAGGTGTTTTTCCTCTGCGGCAAGGAAAGCGCGATGATGCAGCGGTAAAGTCCCCTCTCCCCGGGGGGGAGAGGGAGAATACCCCCTACCGCTGAAGCCCGCTGTTGTGGACGCTCACCGCGTCCTCGATGCCGGCTGCCAGCATGCGGGCGACACAGTCGTATCCGCCGTCGTTCTGGTGGACGCCGTCCGGCCCGATCAGGTCGGCCATGGTCATTCCGCGGGTTTCCACCAGCGACCGCATCACGTCGAAGCGGTGGAACAGTCCGACATGGTTGTCGCTGGCGATCGCGGCGATGCGGGTCAGCATCGGGGCGACGCCGGTCTTCTCCAGCATCTTCGGGGCGTATTGCAGGTCCATCAGCACCACGTCGACCCCGGCGGCGCGCAGCCGCGCCACGCCCCGGCGCACCGAGCGCTCGCTCAGGCCCTGGTCGCCGTCGCGCAGCACCGTGTTGGCGCCGATCTGCCAGATCACCAGATCGGGCTTGGTGCCCAGCGCGTCGGCCTCGATCCGCTTTTCGGTCTGGTCGTCGGTCTCGCCGTTGATGCCGCGGTTCAGCACTGCGATGTCGGCGTTGCGGAACCGCTCGCTCAGGTAATGGTCGAGCCGGGCCGGATAGGCCTTGTCCGGCGAACTCGCCCCCGCCCCGGCGGTGGAGGAGGAACCGATGGCGACGATCCGGATCGGCGCGCCCGTCGCGATGCGCTGCGACAGCTGCGGCAGGGGCACCGACAGCGCCGAGACGCCACGCGGCAACTGGCAGCTCGGCGACCCCGCGGGTTCGGCGGCGAAGGCCGGAACGGAAAGGGTGAGGGCGGTGATCAGCGACAGGATGCGGACGGCGGACGACAGGGCAGACCTCAATTGCTCGCTCCGGTGCGTCGGCCGATCGACAGGGGATCGATCATCGCCGCGACGCTTTGCGCCAGCAATTGTCCGATGCATTGGTGAACGAATTCATAAGAGCGTCGCTTCGCCTCGTCCGATTCGTCGGCGAAATCGACCCGGCCATCCTCCACCCAATGCCGCATGATGTCGTAGCGGGGGAAATGGAAGACGTCGGAACTCTGGGCCAGCCAGGACATGTAGGACACGTAGGGCGCGAAATCGATCAGCTGCGCCGTGTGCATGCTGTACTGCATATCCATGATGACGATGTCGGCGCCGCGGCGCTGCACCTCGGCGATGCCGGACTGGAGCGCCGTGCCGAAGCTTTCCAGATCCAGGCTGCGCATGGCGTCGACCGTGCCGGTCTGCCAGACGACCAGGGCCGGCCGCTGTTCCTCCACCGCCCGGGTCAGCGGAGCGACCATGGCGGGGGCGGCTTCGCCGGGAAGGCTCAGCACGGCGGTGCTGACCTCGTGGCCGGGCAGGCGGAGCCTCAGCTCGCCCTCCAGCCGGGCGGGATAGCTGACGATGCCTGGCTTGGGCGCCGATTTGGCGGAATGGACGACCAGCACCGACAGCGGCCGGCCGGCGGCCAGCTGCGCCGACACCCGCGGCAGCCCGCCGCCGGGAGCCAGGACGGACTCCGGCACGGCGCAGGCGGGATCGACGGAGGCGGCCAGGGTTGGAGCAGCGAGTGCGCGATCCGGGGACGCGAACAGCGCGGCCGCCAGCAGGATCGCCGTGACCGTCAGCATTCGCCCGAACGCCCGCCCTCGCGCGCCTCTTTGCGCCATGCCGCCCTCAAGTGTTTATCTTAGTGGTCGCGGCGACCTTGTGACGCCGCGACCGCTCCGCCGACTGGTACCAGTTCAGGAAAGACGCCATCAGCACCATCGCGGCGATGCCGAGCACGGTAACAAGGAACTGGGCGGAAAGCGAGCCGCTGACATGGACGAGCACGGTCTGTCCGGCGAAGGACAGCAGCACCCCCAGGCAGAACACGTTCAACGACTGCCTGCCGCAGGCGAGCACCGGAGCGGCCAGCGGTCCGCGCAGCCAGGACGCCCCCACCGGCACCAGCCACAGCACCAGATAGGCCAGCGCGAAGAAATGCAGCAGGCGCAGCGGGTCGAGGTCGGTCTTGCTGATGGGGTAGAGGATCTCGGTCAGCCACACCGGGATCAGCGCGTGCAGCGGGGCGGATTTCCAGGACAGCGTCAGGAACAGGCTGGCCAGCAGCACCACCCCGGCGACGACCGCCACCGGCCGGCGGAAGCGGGTCAGCATGGCCCGCAGATCCGGCTGGAATTGCAGCGAGGCGCCCAGCAGGAACAGGAACTGCCAGGTGAAGGGGTTGAAGTACCAGACACCGCCGTCCGGGTAGGTCGGCAGGTTCCACCCCCATTGCCGCGCCGCCAGATAGAGCGCTCCGGACCCCGCCAGCACCCCCAGCGGCCGGCGGCGCAGGGCCGGCAGCAGCAGCGGGAAGGCCAGCAGAAGCACGATGTAGAGCGGCAGCACGTCCAGGTTGGCCGGCCGGAACTTCAGCAGGATGGCCTGGGTCAGCGCGGTGACGGGGTCCTGGAAATAGCCGGCGATGCCCATTTCCTCCGCGAACAGCGGACTGTCGAAGGCGCGGGCGGTGTAGGCGATCTGGGCGGTGTAGGCGAAGAACAGGATGATGTAGGTGGCGTACAGCGTCCAGCAGCGGTGCAGCACCTGTGCCGCCGCCATCGGCATGCCCTGCCGGTCCAGCGTCCGGCCATAGACCAGCGCCGCGGTGTAGCCGGAGATGAAGACGAAAATTTCCGTGGCGTCGCTCAGCCCGAAATTGCGCGGGGTGGCCCAGGAGATCTGGTTGGCGGGGATGTGGTTCACGAAAATGAACCACAGGGCCAGTCCGCGGAAGAAATCCAGCCGCAGGTCGCGCGCAGCCGTCTCGGTCCCGGTCTCCGCCGCACTCCCGCTTTTCATGGCTGCCTCGGTCATGGCCGTCCAATCCGCAAACGTCTGCTCCGCCCCCATCAACACCCCGGCGCGGCCGGGTTCCCGGCTGCGCGCGTTGCAAAAGATGGGGGCGCGGCCGTTGGAATCGAGGAATTTGATGTCGAATGGGCCGGGAATGCCGCCGGGTTGGTGGTCCGGCCGGTGGTTGAATGGAACCCGCGGCTTCGCGCCGCAGCCTTAAACCACTGAAATACAGACCTCAATTCCCCTTGGTGCTTGATCCCGACCGTTTGCTTCCTGCATAATCCGGACAGCAAAAGAAAGCTGGGGCGGATCGGCCGGAAGGCCGGCGGCATACCCGGATGGACGGGAGGAAACGCACACCAACGTCGGGACGCCACGGAACCGGGCGGATGGCGCGATGCGCCGGTGCCCACCGGTTCCGTGGCTGCCTGCGGTGCGCTGTCCGGGGCGGTCGAGCGTGCATCCCACTCATTCCCGCTTTCCCTGCTCACCCGCTTTCGTCCGGCCTGTCAAAGGGCCGGGCCTGAACGGGTGCCCGCCGGTCCGGCGACAAGAACGCATAACGAGAATGGACAAGGGAGCTTCTGGATGAAACGTCGTGCATTTCTGACCTCTGCCGGCGTGGGCGTCGCCGCCAGCACGCTTGCCGCCCCCGCCATCGCCCAGTCCGCGCCCGAGATCAAATGGCGCTGCGCCTCCAGCTTCCCCAAGAGCCTCGACACCATCTATGGCGGTGCGGAGTTCGTGGCGAAGCGCGTGGCCGAGCTGACCGACGGCAAGTTCCAGATCCGCGTCTTCGCGGCTGGCGAGATCGTTCCGGCGCTCCAGGTTCTGGACGCGGTGAAGGACAACACCATCGAGTGCGGCCACACCGTCTCCTACTATTACGTCGGCAAGGATCCGACCTTCGCCTTCGACGCGGCGATGCCGTTCGGCCTGAACGCCCGCCAGCAGAACGCCTGGATGAGCCATGGCGGCGGCAAGGAGCTGATGGCGGAGTTCTTCGCCACCCACAATCTCGTCTCCATCGGCGCCGGCAATACCGGGACCCAGATGGGCGGCTGGTTCCGCAAGGAGATCAAGACGGTCGAGGACCTGAAGGGTCTGAAGTTCCGCATCGGCGGCTATGCCGGTACCATCATGGCCAAGCTGGGCGTCGTTCCGCAGCAGATCGGCGGCGGCGACATCTACCCGGCGCTGGAAAAGGGCACCATCGACGGCGCCGAGTTCGTCGGCCCCTACGACGACGAGAAGCTCGGCTTCCAGAAGGTCGCCAAATACTACTACTATCCCGGCTGGTGGGAAGGCGGCCCGCAGGTCTCCATGCTGTTCGGCAAGGAGAAGTACGAATCGCTGCCGCCGGCCTACAAGGCGGCGCTCCAGGCCGCCTGTGCCGACGCGACGCTGGACATGCTGGGCAAGTACGACGTCCAGAACATGACCGCGCTGAAGCGCCTCGTCGCCAGCGGCACCCAGCTGCGCCCCTTCCCGAACGAGGTGATGCAGGCCTGCTATCAGGCCGCCATCGAAGTGTATGAGGACGAGGCGGCGAAGAACGAGAAGTTCCGCAAGATCTACGACGCGTGGAAGAAGTTCCGCGAGGAAGAGTATCTGTGGTTCCGCGTCGCCGAATACAGCTTCGACCGCTTCGTCTACGCGGCCCCGCCGCTTGAGAAGAAGAAATAAGCAACCTCTTGGGAGGGGCAGGCATCTTGCCCCTCCCTCGTGAGTTCTATACCTCGATCACCAGCCCGTCGTAAGCCGGCTCGACCCCCGCCGGCAGGATCCGCCGCAGGCTGTCGTAGTCCATCGTGTTGTCCATGTGGGTCAGGTAGGCCCGGCGCGGCTTCACCCGTTCGATCCATTCCAGCGTCAGCGCCAAGTGCGCGTGCACCGGATGCGGCGGCTCGATCCGGCCGCAGTCGACCATCCAGGTATCGACCCCCGCCAGCGCCTCGAACGCGCGGTCGTCCAGCCGCACCACGTCGGTCGAATAGGCGAAGCTGCCGAACCGGTAGCCGACCGTCCGCATATAGCCGTGGTCCTGCTCGAACGGCGTGATCCCCAGCCCCTTCACGCTGAACGGCCCGTCGATGCGGTGCGCCTTCAGCACCGGACGGTAGAAGGGATAGCCCTCCGGCAGTGGATCGAAACAGTAGGGAAAGCGCGTCTCGATGTCGCGCAGATGCTCGTCCCAGCCATAGGCGTCAATCGGCGCATGCATCTGCCGGCAGATCTCGCGGACTTCGTCGATGCCGTGGCAATGGTCGGCATGCTGGTGCGTCCACAGCACGGCATCCAGCCGCGCACAGCCGCTGTCCAGCAACTGCTGCCGCAGGTCGGGGGAGGTGTCGACCAGAACCGAGACGCTGCCGCTCTCCACCAGAACCGACGGGCGCATGCGGCGGTTCTTGCGATTGGCGGGATCGCAGCGGCCCCATTGGCCACCGGGAACACCGGCGATCGCCGGCACGCCGCGCGACCCGCCGCAGCCAAGGACGGTCACGCGCATCGTCCCGGATGATGCGCCGTCCACACTCATGCAGCGGCCTTGTCTTGGGGCGCCTTGTCGAACAGGCGGAAGAAGTTCTCGGTGGTGACGCGGGCCAGCTCGTCGGCCGACACCCCCTTAACCTCCGCCACGCAGGATGCTGTGTGGGCGACATAGGCCGGCTCGTTGCGCTTGCCGCGGAAGGGGATCGGCGCCAGATAGGGCGCGTCCGTCTCCACCAGGAGGCGGTCGAGCGGCACGTCCTTCACGATGGCGCGCAGATCTTCCGATTTCTTGAAGGTGACGATCCCCGACAGCGACAGGGTGAAGCCGTACTCCACCGCCTCCTCCGCCAGCGCCCGGCCGGAGCTGAAGCAGTGCAGCAGCCCCTTCACTTTCTGCCCGGCCGCTTCCTCCTTGACGATCCGCATGGTGTCGTCGTCGGCGTCGCGGGTGTGGATGATCAGCGGCAGGCCGGTCTCCAGGCTGGCGCGGATGTGCCGGCGGAAGCACTCCTGCTGCTGGTCGCGCGGGCTCTTGTCGTAGAAGTAGTCCAGCCCGGTCTCGCCCAGCCCGATCACCTTGGGATGGCGCGACAGCTCCACCAGCTTGTCGACGGTGGTGATGGCGAACTCCTCCTGCGCCTGATGGGGATGGACCCCCACCGTGCAGAGGATGTCGTCATAGCGTTCGGCCACCGCCAGGATGCGGTCGAAGCGGCTGATGTAGGTGCAGATGGTGACCATCCGCCCGATGCCGGCCTGCCGGGCGCGGTCGACGACCGCGTCCAGCTCTTCGGCGAAATCGGGAAAGTCGAGATGGCAATGGCTGTCGACGAGCATAAGCGGAACTCAGACCTTCGGTTCTTCGACGTAGCGCGGGAAGACGCCCTGCGGCGTCGGCAGCGGCGTGCCGGCGACCAGCGCCCCCAACGGACCCAGCGTGCCGAAGCCGCGCGCATCCGCACCCAGCGCCAGCAGGTCGAGGATCCGGGCGGAGGCGTCCGGCATCACCGGCTGGGTCAGGATGGCGAGATGGCGGATCGTCTCGGCCAGCACATACAGTACGGTCGCCATGCGCGCCGGGTCGGTCTTCTTCAGCGCCCACGGCGCCTGTTCGTCGACATAGCGGTTGGCGTCGCCGACCACGGCCCAGATGGCGTCCAGCGCCTTGTGGAAGGCCTGCGCCTTGATCTCCGCCCGGACGATGTCGAGCATGCCGTAGGCCGAGCCGAGCAGCGCGTTGTCGGCTTCGGTGAAGGCGCCCGGCGTCGGCACGGCGGCGCCGCAGTTCTTGCCGATCATCGACAGGACGCGCTGCACCAGATTGCCGTAGTCGTTGGCGAGGTTGCCGTTGATCCGGTTGACCATCTGCTTGTGCGAGAAGTCGCCGTCATTGCCGAACGGCACCTCGCGCAGCAGGAAATAGCGGGTCTGGTCGAGGCCGTAGGTGTTGACCAGCGTATCCGGCGCGATGACGTTGCCAAGCGACTTCGACATCTTCTGGCCTTCGATCGTCCACCAGCCATGGGCGAACACACGGCGGGGCGGCTGGAGGCCGGCGGCCATCAGGAAGGCCGGCCAGTAGACGGCGTGGAAGCGCAGGATGTCCTTGCCGACCATGTGCAGGTCGGCCGGCCAGTATTTGGCATAGTCGCCCGTGGTGTCGGGATAGCCGACGGCGGTGATGTAGTTCGCCAGCGCGTCGAGCCAGACATACATGATGTGGGCGTCGTCGCCCGGCACCGGGATGCCCCACTTGAAGGTGGTGCGGCTGACCGACAGATCCTTCAGGCCCGACTTGACGAAGGCCATCACCTCGTTGCGCTTGCCGGCCGGCGCGATGAAATCGGGGTTCTGCTCATAGAACTCGATCAGCCGGTCCTGCCAGGCCGAGAGCTTGAAGAAGTAGGACGGCTCCTCCACCCATTCGCACTCGGCGCCGGTCGGGGCGATCTTCTTGCCCTCGGCATTGGTGGTCAGCTCGTCCTCGCCATAGAAGGCTTCGTCGCGAACCGAGTACCAGCCGGCGTAGGACCCCAGATAAATCTCGCCCTTGTCCTTCAGCACCGTCCACAGCGCCTGCACCGACGCGACATGGCGCGGCTCGGTGGTGCGGATGAAGTCGTCGTTGGAATAGTTCATCAGCGACACGAGATCGCGGAAGTTCTGCGACACCCGGTCGGTGAACTCCTGCGGCGCGATGCCGGCCTTCTCCGCCGACTTCTCCACCTTCTGGCCGTGCTCGTCGGTGCCGGTCAGGAACTTCACGTCATAGCCGTCGAGGCGCATGAACCGGGCGAGGACGTCGCAGGCGAGCGTCGTGTAGGCGTGGCCGATGTGCGGCACGTCGTTCACGTAATAGATCGGCGTCGTCAGGTAGAAGGTCTTCGGCCCGGCCATTTGCGGCACTTTCTTTCAAGTCAGGTTCAACCGGCAGGTTCTGAAATAACCCTAGGCGGCTGCCGTTTCCAGCGCCGACAGGGCGTTCAGGACCACCTGCTTGCGGTCCAGGTTTGCGGATTCCGCGCGCGCGAAAAGACGCTGAACCTTTTCCCACACCTCCACCCAACGTTCAAGACCGCGGGCGTTGGCCAACCGGGTCATCAGGGCAGCCTCGCCCGGCACCACCTCCGCCGGCCAGGACCCGCGGGCGAGCGAGCGGGCGAAGCGGGCCAGCCACCAGACCAGCAGTTCCGTCGCCGTCTCGTACATCCCGTCATCCTGTTTGCGGATCAGCTTGTCGCCGAAGGCGTGCGCCGCGACGATGTCGATGCGCGGCAGGTCGGACAGCAGCCCGATCATCTCGCGGTAGAGCGCCAGACCGCCGGCATCGGCCAGATCGATGGCGCGGCCGACGCTGCCCTCCGACAGCCGGGCCAGCGCCGGGCGGTCGTCGGCGGCGATATCGGGCCGGTGCTGGCCCAGCAGGTCGATCACCGTCTCTTCCGCCAGCGGCTTCAGCGTCAGCTTGCGGCAGCGCGAGCGGATGGTCGGCAGCATGCCGCCGGGATTGTCGCTGACCAGCAGCAGCAGGGCGCCGGGCGGCGGCTCCTCCAGGATCTTCAGGATGGCGTTCAGGCCGCTCAGGTTCATGCGGTCGGCGCCGTCGATCACCGCGACGCGCCAGCCGCCTTCCGCCGAGGTGCGGCGCAGGAAGGGGCCGATCCTGCGCACGTCGTCGACGGCGATGTCGCGCTTCAGCCGGCCCTTCTTCTCGTCGCGCTGGCGTTCGATGGTCAGCAGGTCGGCATGGCCGCCCGACGCCACCCGGCGGAACACCGGATGGTCGGGGCCGATGTGCAGCGACGTGACCGGAGCGCTCCCGCCGAACAGGCTGTCGCCGGGCGGATCCTGCGCCAGGACGAAACGGGCGAAGCGGAAGGCCAGCGTCGCCTTGCCGATGCCGGGCGTGCCGCCGATCAGCCAGGCATGCGGCAGCCGGCCGGAATTCCAGGCCTCCAGCAGCAGCCGTTCCGCCTCCTCATGCCCGACGAGGTCCGGGTTGCGCCGGGGCGCCAGTGCCTCTTCCGCGGCGGGAGCCGCCGGGGCGGGGGTTCGCGCCTTGCTCACGACTCCAGCCCCAGCCGGGTCGCGACATTATCCCATACGCGGGCCTGCACGCCGTCCAGATCGGTGTCTGCATCCACCACCGCGCAGCGCTCCGGCTCCCGCCGGGCGATGTCGAGGAAGCCGTCGCGCAGCCGCTGGTGAAAGCCGATGTCCATCCGCTCGTAACGGTCCTCGCCGCCATGGCGGGAGGCGGCCCGGCGCAGGCCCTTGCCCACGTCGATGTCCAGGATCAGCGTCAGGTCGGGCCGGAACTCGCCCAGCGCCGCCCGCTGCAACGTCTCCACCAGCTCGCGTCCCAGCCCCAGCCCGTAACCCTGATAGGCCATGGTGCTGTCGAAGAAGCGGTCGCACAGCACCCACTTGCCCTCTGCCAGCGCCGGCCACACCGTCCGTTCCAGATGGTCGCGGCGGGCGGCGGTGTGCAGCAGCGCCTCCGTCACCGGGCTCCAGCGGCCGGTCTCGCCGGTCACCAGCAGGCCGCGGATTTCCTCCGCCCCCGGCGATCCGCCCGGCTCGCGCGTGGTCTCCACCGCGATGCCGCAGGCGCGCAGGGCTTCGGCCAGACGGCGCAACTGCGTCGACTTGCCGGCCCCTTCGCCGCCTTCCAGCGTGATGAAGCGGCCGCGATTCGAAGAGGTCGGCATCGTCGTCACGGTCACAGGCTGTTGCCGAAGACGAGATACTTGGCGGCGGCGAAGGCGCGGCCGAAGATGCCGGCCTTCGGCACGTCCTGCGCGGCCACCACCGGCACCTCCTTGCCCGGGAAGCCGGGGGCGGAGATCACCAGCTTGCCGACGGTGTCGCCCTTCTTGATCGGGGCGGCGACCGGGGCGTTGCTGACCAGCGACACCTTCATGCCCGGGCGGTCGGCGCGGGCCATGGTGACGCTCAGGTTCTGCGGCACGGTGACGGGGACCATGTCCTGCTCGCCCAGCCAGACCGGCACCTGCTCGATCGTCTCGCCGCCCTTGTAGAGGGTGTAGGAGGCGAATTCGCGGAAGCCCCATTCGATCAGCCGGGCCGATTCGTCGGCGCGCGCCTGCATGCTGGGCAGGCCGTTGACCACCAGCAGCAGCCGGCGCCCCTCGCGCTCGCCCGACGCCGTCAGGCCATAGCCGCCGGCGTCGGTGTGGCCGGTCTTCAGGCCGTCGACGTTCATGTTGCGGTAGAGCAGCGGGTTGCGGTTGCCCTGGGTGATGCCGTGATACTTGAACTCCCGGATCGAATCGTACTTGTAGAATTCGGGGAAGTCCTTGATCAGCCGTTCGGCCAGGATCGCCAGATCGCGGGCGGTCATATAGTGGTTGGGGTCGGGCCAGCCGGTGGCGTTGGTGAAGTTGCTGTTCTTCAGCCCCAGTTCCCGCGCGCGCTTGGTCGCCTGTTCGGCGAAGGACTGCTCCGACCCGGCCAGCCCCTCGGCCAGCACGATGCAGGCGTCGTTGCCGGACTGGACGATCATGCCCTTCAGCAGGTCGTCGACCTTGATGTTGTTGTGAAGCTCCACGAACATCTTGGAGCCCTGCATCCGCCACGCCCGCTCGCTGACCGGCAGGGTGCTCTCCAGCGTCAGGCGGCCGCCCTTGATCGCCTCGAACACCATGTAGGCGGTCATGATCTTGCTCATCGACGAGGGCGCCATGCGCTCGTCGGCATTCTTCTCGAACAGCACGGTGTCGGAGGTCAGATCGACCAGGATCGCCTGCTTGGCGATGGTGTCGAGGGTCGCGGCCTGGACCGGAACCGTGGTGAAGCCGGCGCCAATCGTGGCCCCGGCCATCGCGATTCCGGCCGCCATTCCAATCGAGGCGGCAACGGAACGGCCGAAAACGGCACTCAGGCGGACGACAACAGCGTTCATGGCAACAATCCTCCAAGGGCACTCGGTACAGGCATTGGGTCGCTGGCGCTCGTGAAGAGCGGCCGGGGTAAAGGTCGGGTGGCCGGATCAATCCACCACGATTTTGGCCTCCGTAAGGCCGGCCTGGATGATCTGGTTCAACAGGCTGTCCGCCCGGTCGACGCTGTCCAGCGGTCCGACGCGGACACGGTGCAGGGTCATGCCGGCCGACCGTGTCTGGCTGACGCTGGCGCGCTGGCCGATGGAGGACAGGCGGGCGCGGGCCTTCGCCACATTCTCCTCGCTGCCGAAGGCGCCGACCTGCACATAGATGGCCTCCTGCGCCTTCACCGGCAATTGCGCCACCACCGGAGCCGGTACGAAGCGGCCCTCGGCCATGCTGCCGGCGACGGTGGCCGGCGGCGGAATTGGTGCGCCGACCACCGCCGGGCGGGGCGCACCGGTGGATGCGGCGAGGGTCGTCACCGGCCCGGACGGTCCGCTCACCTCGATCCGGCCGCGTGGGGCGGCCTTCGGCGGCGGGCCGTCGACCTCGGCCAGCAGCGGGGCGGGCGTGCCCTGACGCGCCGCGGCGGCGATGGCGCGGCTTTCCTCCGCCAGGATCTGCACGCGTACCTTGGCGGTGCCGGGGCCGTCGAAACCCAGCAACTGGGCGCCGCGGCGCGACATGTCGATGATGCGGCCGTTGGCATAGGGGCCGCGGTCGTTGACGCGCACGACGATCGACCGGCCGTTGTCCAGGTTGGTGACCCGCACCAAGCTCGGCATCGGCAGCGTCTTGTGCGCGGCGGTCAGCTCGTTCTGGTCGTAGATCTCGCCGTTGGCGGTGTTCTTCTCATGGAAGCCGGGGCCGTACCACGAGGCGATGCCGGTCTCGTCGTAGCTGAAGTCTTCCTTGGGGTAATACCAGACGCCATTGATCTGATAGGGCTTTCCCACCTTGTAGATGCCGCTGGTCGGAAGGCCCGAGCCGGTGCCGGCGGGCTTCTGCGCACAGGCGGCGAGCGCTGCCACGCCGACCAGCACGACGACCCTGCTCACCCCGCGCCAGCGACGCATCCGATAAATTCCTTCCATCCCCGACCCGGCCCGACCGCCAGGGCGGCGGCACTCTAGCGGAGTGGCATCGCCGCGCCAATGGCTCGAACGCGGCGGCGGTACGATGACACAGCCCGGATGCAGGCTGAACCGTCAGGGGCCGGGGAACAGGCTGTCGGTGCGGCCCATCAGCCGATAGGCGGTCAGTCCGATCCACTCCCGCACCGCATCGTCGAGGATTACCAGATTCTGCCCGAACTCGAAGCGCAGCCAGGGCGTGGCGTCGTGCTTGGTGCGGTAGTCGACGGGGTAGGGGATCACCTCCCAGCCGACGGCGCGGAAGATGCCGACCGACCGCGGCATGTGCATGGCCGAGGTGACGAGGATCCAGCGTTCCCCCGGCTGTGGCTTGACCATCTCCTTGCTGAGGACGGCGTTCTCCCAGGTATTGCGGGACTCCGCCTCGTAGAGCACACGGTCGGCGGGAATGCCGGCCTGGAGCAGGGCGGCGCGGGCGGTGATGTCCTCCTTCAGATCCGGCGCCAGCAGCCGGCCCGACCCACCGGTGAAGACGGCCTTGGCCTCCGGATGGCGGCGGACGAGGTCGGCGAAGCCCAGGATCCGCTCCGCCGCCTCGTTCAGCGAGGGATCGCCGCGGTCGGCGGTGATCGGCGGGTTGAGCGCGCCGCCCAGCATGATGATGCCGTCGATCCGCCCCTCCGGCTCCGCCCGCGGGAAACGGTTCTCCAGCGGCAGGGCGATCAGCGCGCCCAGGCCGGTATACATGACCAGCAGAAGCAGCAGCACTGCCAGCGTCACCAGCCGCCGGCCCGCCCGCTGCCAGCGCCGCGTCCGCCACAGCAGCGCGCCCAGAGCCACCGCCAGCACCAATGCATTGCCGGGCGCGAAGATTCCCCACAGCAGCTTCGACAGGATGAAGGACAGCACCGGCAGGCTCACGATGGTGGGCGAGGAGGCGAAGCATAAGCGGGGCGGTCGGGGCGGGGCAACCGCGCGGGCCCCGGCGCCGTCAGCCGCCGACCGGCGTGCAGAGTTCCACCAGGGTGCCGTCGGGACAGCGGATGAAGGACACCGTCTGTCCCCAGGGCATGGCCTTCGGCGGCGCCAGTTCGGTGGCGCCGGCGGCCAGCGCCGTCGCATGCGCCGCCTCCACGTCGCCGGTGACCAGAGCGATCTCGACGCCCAGCGGCTTCTCGCTGGCGCTGGCGAACACATAGCCGGCGGGGTGGTGCGACAATGCCAGTTCCTGGCTGGCGAAGGACAGGGTGGTGGAGCCGGTGTCCAGCTCGCCATAGTCGCCCGTCTCGGCGAGGAAGCGGCGGCTCAGCCCGAAAGCCTTCTCGAAGAAGGCCAGCGAAGCCGCGACGTCGGGAACATAGAGGATCGTATAGCCGAATTTCATGGAGGCTCTCGCTGGTTGTGACGTGACCGGACGGAGAGACCCTATCATTCCCCGGCGCGCCGGTATCCCCAGACCGATGCCGGCGGCAAATTGCGCAGGGTGAAGCCCAGCCGCTCCCCCGTCAGCCCCAGCGCCTCGCGGTTCAGCGGCGAATGCGGCATGAAGCTGTAGAGCAGGAAGCGCCCGCCCGGCCGCAGGATGCGGAAGGTGGCGTCCAGCACCTCGCGCTGGAACTCCAGCGGGAAGGTGATCATCGGGATGCCGATCACCACCGTGCCGACCTTGCCGCACAGCGCCTCGCCCAGTAGCTCCGGCGCCTTGCGGCAGTCGTCGGCGATGACGGTGACATCCGGGCAGCGGGCGCGCAGATGGCGGGCGAGGTCGCGGTCGATCTCGAAGCTGTAGAGCCGGTCGGCCGGAATGCCGGCCTCCAGCATCGCCGCGGTGATCGGCCCGGTGCCGCCGCCGAACTCCACCACGACCTCGTCCGGCTCGCGGCGGATCTCGCGGGTGATGCGGCGGCGCAGCGCCTGGGAGGAGGGGGCTACCGACCCCATCGCCCAGGGGTCGGCCAGCCAGCGGCGGAAGAACAGCCAGGACTCGGAAAGCGGGGCGGGTGCCGTCTCGATCTTCTCGCTCATGCAAGGCCTCCCTGGATCGGGACGGCCCGGCGGCTGCCCCTAATGCAGAGTTGCTGCCAGAAGTTGGTGACCGGCGTATGACAGGCTGCTGGCCACCAGTCCAAAAAACACCAGCGCCGCCGCGGTCAGCCCCAGCCCGACGCCGATGGCGCCGCCGTCGCGCTCGATCAGCCCCAGCGAGATCAGCACCAGGGCGAAGCCCGGCAGCCAGCCGGTCAGCGGCAGCGGCACGATGCAGGTCAGCGTCAGGATGAACAGCAGCAGCCCGAACCAGCGTTCCTGGTCGATGCGGGCGAGCCGGTGCAGCCGCGGCTTCAGCATCCGTTCGATCCACACCAGCCGCGGCATGGCGGCGTCCAGCGTCCGCGCCGCCAGCCGGGTGCCGATCGACCGACGCAGCAGCCAGTCCGGCAGCCCCGCCCCGCGCCGGCCGAAGGCCATCTGGGCGGTGTAGAGCACGATCGGCAGGTCGAACAGGCAGGACACGCCGAGCGGCACCGGGGCGATGGTCGGCAGCGACAGGGCCAGCAGGATGGTGCCGAGCGAGCGGTCGCCCAGCGCCCGGATCAGATCGCCCAGCGTGACCCGCCCGGCCGGCAGGTTGGCGCGGAAGCGGGCCAGCACGTCGGACGTCCGCTCCTCCTCCTCCCCGTCGCAGACGGTCGGCAGGGCGATGGTGCCGTCCTGCTCCATCTCCGCCCGCTCCATCTCCGCCTGATCGCCGGCGCCGGAGTGGTCGATGTGCCGGCGGGCGTTCAAACGCCGGCCTCCGCCGCGGCGCTCTCGTAGAGTTCGAGCGCCTCCAGCCAGGTCTCCTCGGCGGTTGCCAGCTTCTTCTCAACCGTGCCCAGGTCGATCTGCAGCTTGGTCAGCTTGTCGGACGGGCCGGTGTAGAGCGCCGGGTCGGCCATCTTCGCCTCGATCTTGCGCTTCTCCTCGCTCAGCTTGGTCACCAGCGCTTCCGCGTCGGTGGCCTTGCGCTTCAGGGGCGCCAGCGCGGTGCGCGCCTCGGCCGCCGCCCGGCGCTGGTCCTTCTTGTTCGGCCCGGCATCGCGCTCGGCACCGCCCTTGGCGCCATCATTCTTCGCTGCGGCGCGCTCCGCCTTGGCGCGGTCGAGCAGATAGCGGCGGTAGTCGTCCAGATCGCCGTCATAGGCCTGCACCGTGCCGTCGGCGACCAGCAGCAGCCGGTCCACCGTCATCTCGATCAGGTGGGGATCGTGGCTGATGATGATGACGGCGCCGGGGAAATCGTTGATCGCCTCGATCAGCGCCTCGCGGCTGTCGATGTCCAGATGGTTGGTCGGTTCGTCCAGCATCAGGATGTGCGGGACTTCCCGGCTCATCAGCGCCAGCAGAAGCCGCGCCTTCTCGCCGCCGGACAGGCTGGCGATCTTGGTTTCCGCCTTCACCTGGGGGAAGCCGAAGCGGCCGAGATGGGCGCGCACCTTCTCCTCCAGCGCCAGCGGCATGATGCGCTGGGTCTGCTGGATCGGCGTCAGCGACAGGTCGAGTTCCTCGGCCTGATGCTGGGCGAAATAGCCGATGCGCAGCTTGGGCGGGCGCCGCATCTCGCCGGCCATCGGCTGGAGCCGGTTGGCCAGCAGCTTGACCAGCGTCGACTTGCCGTTGCCGTTGGCGCCCAGCAGGCCGATGCGGTCCTCCATGTCGATGCGCAGGTTGACGCGCCGCAGGATCACCTTGTCGCCATAGCCGATGCTGACCCCTTCCAGCGCGATCAGCGGCGGCGCCAGCTCGTCGGGCGGCGGGAAGTTGAAGACGACCTCGGGATCGTCCTCCATCAGCGTGACCGATTCCATCTTCTCCAGCAGCTTCAGGCGGCTCTGCGCCTGACGGGCCTTGCTGGCCTTGAAGCGAAAGCGGTCGACGTAGGACATCATGTGCTTGCGCCGCGCCTCCTGCTTGGCGGCCATGGAGGCCAGCCGTTCCTGGTTGGCGCGGCGCTGCGCCAGGAACTGGTCGTAATTGCCGCTGTAGGTGACGAGCTTGCCCTGGTCGATGTGGATCGTCGTGGTTGGCACCGCGTTCAGCAGCTCGCGGTCGTGGCTGACCAGCAGGATGGTGTGCGGGTAGTTCTTCAGATAGCCCTCGAGCCAGATGGTCGCTTCGAGGTCGAGATGGTTGGTCGGCTCGTCCAGCAGCAGCAGGTCAGGGCGGGAGAACAGCACGCCGGCCAGCGCCACGCGCATCCGCCAGCCGCCGGAGAAATCCGAACAGGGCCGCTGTTGCGCCTCGGCATCGAAGCCCAGGCCCGACAGCACCTGTGCGGCGCGTGACGGCGCGGAATGCGCCTCGATGTCGGCGAGCCGGGCGTGGATTTCGCCGATGCGCATCGGGTCGGTCGCCGTTTCGGCCTCCGCCAGCAGGGCGGTGCGTTCGGTGTCGGCGGCCAGCACGGCGTCGATCAGCGTGGTCGGGCCGCTGGGGGCCTCCTGCGCCACCATGCCCATCCGCATGCCGGCCGGCAGGGTGACGGCACCGGCATCGGTTTGCAGCTGGCCCGAGATCAGCTTCAGCAGGGTCGATTTCCCGGTGCCGTTGCGTCCGACCAGCGCCACGCGGTGCCCCTTGGGCACCACCGCCGTCGCATGGTCGAACAACACTCGGCCGCCGAAGCGGAAGGTCAGGTCATTGATGTGCAGCATAGCGCGCGAGGATGTAGCACGAGGGGGCGCCGATTTGAAGCGGGGCCGGGCGGATGGCCCGCGAATGGCACGGCTTTGTCCCGCGCGGGACAGCCCGATCGCCGCTGCCGCGGCCGGCCATGGCCCGGCGGGTTTGTTCGAACACGACCATTTCGGAGAATGGAACCGCCACCCGTTCTTTTTTAATTGAACGTCCAATCAATAAAAATCAAGCTGTGTTCCGGAATTGAAATGCTGACCTCCAATCCACTCAGAACCCGGGAATTTGGGAGAGGGGACATGATGCGGTTCGGACGGCAGGCCCATTACATCCACGGTCGTCCCGTTGAGGGAGAGGGGGCGGAGCGCTTCGCCACCGTCAATCCGGCGACCGGGGAAACGCTGGCCGAGGTCGCGCAGGCGACATCCGCGGAGATCGACCGCGCTGTCGACAGCGCCCGCGCCGGACAGGCGGTGTGGGCAGCCATGACGGCGATGGAGCGGTCGCGGGTGTTGCGCCGGGCCGTCGCCCTGCTGCGCGAGCGCAACGACGCGCTGGCGGAGATCGAAACCCTCGACACCGGCAAGCCGCTGAGCGAGACGCGGGCGGTCGACATCGTTACCGGCGCCGATGTGCTGGAATATTACGCCGGCCTCGCCCCGGCGCTGGAAGGGCGGCAGATCCCGCTGCGCCCCACCTCCTTCGTCTATACGCGTCGGGAGCCGCTGGGGGTGGTGGCCGGGATCGGCGCCTGGAACTACCCGATCCAGATCGCGCTGTGGAAATCGGCCCCGGCGCTGGCCGCCGGCAACGCCATGATCTTCAAGCCGAGCGAGGTGACTCCGCTGACCGCTCTCCATCTGGCGGCGATCTACAGCGAGGCCGGCCTGCCCGACGGCGTGTTCAACGTCGTCCAGGGCGATGGCCGGGTCGGCGCCCTGCTGGCCGCCCATCCCGGCATCGAGAAGCTGTCCTTCACCGGTGGGGTGGAGACCGGCAAGCGGGTGATGGCCGCGGCGGGCGGATCGACCCTGAAGGACGTGACGATGGAGCTGGGCGGGAAGTCGCCGCTGATCGTCTTCGCCGATGCCGACCTCGACCGCGCCGCCGACATCGCCATGATGGCGAACTTCTACAGCTCCGGCCAGGTCTGCACCAACGGCACCCGCGTGTTCGTCCACCGCAGCATCGCGGCGGCGTTCGAGGAGCGGCTGATGGTCCGCGTGCGCCGCATCCGTATCGGCGATCCGCTCGACCCCGACACCAATTTCGGCCCGCTCGCCAGCTTCCCCCACCGCGACAAGGTGCTGCGCTACATCGAGGCCGGCAAGGCGGAGGGCGCCCGGCTGCTGGCCGGCGGCGGCGTTCCGGAGGGGGCCGCCTTCGCCCGCGGCGCCTATGTGGCGCCCACCGTCTTCACCGACTGCCACGACGGCATGACCATCGTGCGCGAGGAGATCTTCGGCCCGGTCCTGTCGATCCTGACCTTCGACGACGAGGAGGAGGTCGTCACCCGGGCCAACGCCACCAGCTACGGCCTCGCCGCCGGGCTGGTCACCAGCGATCTGGCCCGTGCCCACCGGGTGATCCACCGGCTGGAGGCCGGCATCTGCTGGATCAATGCCTGGGGTGAATCGCCGCCGGAGATGCCGGTCGGCGGCTACAAGCAGTCGGGCATCGGCCGCGAGAACGGGGTCGAGACGCTCGACCATTACACCCGCCTCAAGTCGGTCCAGGTCGAGTTGGGACCCTACGCCTCGGTGTTCTGAGCCCGTCTTTCAGGGTAGCCCGCTTTTTACAGAAGGGGTGTTCGATGTCGAATCCACAGACCTCCGGAGCCGCTGCGCCGGAGAACGGCACCGCCATGCCCGACGCCATGTCTGCCATCGCCTCCGCGGTGCGCGAGTATGACTACATCATCGTCGGCGCCGGGTCGGCCGGCAACGTGCTGGCCTGCCGCCTGACGGAGGATGCGGGGGTCAGCGTCCTGCTGCTGGAGGCGGGCGGACCCGACCACCGGCTGGACTACCGCACCCAGATGCCGGCGGCGCTGGCCTTCCCGCTCCAGGGCCGCCGCTACAACTGGGCCTACGAGACCGAACCCGAACCGCACATGGACAACCGCCGGATGGAGTGCGGGCGCGGCAAGGGGCTGGGCGGGTCGTCGCTGATCAACGGCATGTGCTACATCCGCGGCAACGCGCTGGATTATGACGGCTGGGCCGAGCTTCCGGGTCTGGAGGACTGGAGCTATCTCGACTGCCTGCCCTATTTCCGCAAGGCGGAGACGCGCGACGTCGGTCCCAACGCCTATCATGGCGGCGACGGCCCGCTGTTCGTCACCACCGCCAAGCCGGGCGTCAACCCGCTCTACGAGGCGATGGTGGAGGCGGGGGCGCAGGCCGGCTACGGCCGCACCGACGATCTGAACGGCTACCGCCAGGAAGGCTTCGGCCCGATGGACCGCACGGTGACCGCACGCGGGCGGCGGTGCAGCACCGCCCGCGGCTATCTCGACCGGGCGCGGGAGCGGCCGGGGCTGACCATCGTCACCCACGCGCTGACCGACCGCATCCTGTTCGACGGCCGCCGCGCCGTCGGCGTCGCCTATCTGCGCAACGGCACGCCGGTGACGGCGCGGGCGCGGCGGGAGGTGCTGCTGTGCGCCGGGGCCATCGCCTCGCCGGCGATCCTGCAACGCTCGGGCGTGGGGCCGTCGCCGCTGCTGCGCGAACTTGGGGTGCAGACGGTGCTCGACCTGCCGGGGGTCGGCGGCGATCTCCAGGACCATCTGGAGATGTACATCCAGTATCACTGCCGCCAGCCGGTGTCGCTCTATCCCGCGCTGAAATGGTGGAACCAGCCGGCCATCGGCGCCGAATGGCTGTTCCTGGGCACCGGCATCGGCGCCAGCAACCAGTTCGAGGCCGGCGGCTTCATCCGCACCGGCGACGACGTGCCCTGGCCCAACATCCAGTATCACTTCCTCCCCGTCGCCATCAGCTACAACGGCACCAACGCGGTGGAGGCGCACGGCTTCCAGGCCCATGTCGGCTCGATGCGCTCGCCCAGCAAGGGGCGCGTCCATGCCCGCTCGCGCGATCCGGGGCAGGCGCCCAGCATCCTGTTCAACTACATGGCCGATCCGCAGGACTGGCAGGAGTTCCGCGCCGGCATCCGCATCACCCGCGACATCATGCGCCAGCGCGCCCTGGCCCCCTACCGCGGCGAGGAGATCAGCCCCGGCGCCCATTGCGTCACCGACGCCGACCTCGACGCCTTCGTCCGCCATCACGCCGAGACCGCCTATCACCCCTGCGGCACCTGCCGGATGGGGACCGACGACAACGCGGTGGTGGACGGCCAGGGCCGGGTGCATGGGCTGGAGGGGCTGCGCGTCATCGACGCCTCGATCATGCCGCGCATCATCACCGGCAACCTGAACGCGCCCACCATCATGATGGCGGAAAAGCTGGCCGACGCGGTACGCGGCCGTCCGCCGCTGCCGCGCGCCGACGTGCCCTATTACGTCGCCGAGGCCGCCATGACGCAGAAGGAGATTCAGAAGGACCAGCGGCGGCGGGCCTGAGACCCGCGCGCTCCCCACGACAAAAACGACAAGAACGACAACGATAACCACAAGCAAGGAGAACAGGGATATGGCAAAGACATTCGGTAAATTCTCCGCCTTCGCCGTCGGCCTGATGCTGGCGGCCGGGACCGCCACCCTGCCGGCAGGGACGGCGCAGGCCGCCGACCCGGCATCCTGCAAGGCGGTGCGTTTCGGCGACGTGGGCTGGACCGACATCGCGGCGACGACAGCGCTCGCCTCCGTCACGCTCGAAGCGCTGGGCTACAAGCCGACCACCAGCGTCTCGTCGGTGCCGGTCGTCTATCTCGGGCTGAAGACCAAGTCGCTGGACGTCTTCCTCGGCAACTGGATGCCCACCATGGAGACCTTCATCAAGCCGGTGCTGGAGGACGGTTCGGTCGAGGTGACGCGCGTCAACCTCGAAGGCGCTAAATACACGCTGGCCGTCCCCACCTACGCCGCCGAGGCCGGGCTGAAGAGCTTCAAGGATCTGGCGAAGTACAAGGACAAGCTGGACGGCAAGATCTATGGCATCGAGGCCGGCAACGACGGTAACCTGATCATCGACAAGATGCTGAAGGCCGACGCCTTCGGGCTGAAGGACTTCAAGATGGTGGAGTCCAGCGAGGCCGGCATGCTGGCCGAGGTCAAGCGGGCGGTCCGGGCCAAGAAGTGGATCGCCTTCCTGGGCTGGGCGCCGCACCCGATGAACAAGACGATGGACATCACCTATCTCGCCGACGGCGACGACTGGTTCGGCCCGAATTTCGGCGGCGCCACCGTCAGCACCAACGTGCGCAAGGGCTATGCCGCCGAATGCCCGAACATCGGCAAGTTCCTGTCCAATCTGGTCTTCACCGTGGACATGGAGAATGCCGTGATGGACGGCATCATGAATGGCGGCCGCAAGCCGGAAGCGGTGGCGGCCGACTGGCTGAAGAAGAATCCCGCCGTCCTGAAGACTTGGCTGTCCGGCGTCACCACGCTGGACGGCAAGGACGGTCTTGCCGCCGCGCAGGCCAAGCTGGGCGCAGCCAAGTCCTGACCTGACACCTTCTTATCCGAGTAGCCTCCTCGACTCCGGCCGCGGCGGGATACCGTCACGGCCGGATTTTTTCTTTGGAGCGTCCGCACTGCCGGGTGATCCGCGCTGAAAGCGCGAACGAACGCCTTGCCGCGCCGCGAAAGCGCCTCTATAAAGCCGCCCATCCGGCGCCCCGGTCATCCGGCGGCGCCTGCGTGTTTTTCAATCGGCGAAAAGCCCCATTCCCGCAGGAGTCACCACCATGGCCGTCGAACGGACCCTCTCGATCATCAAGCCCGATGCCACCCGCCGCAACCTGACCGGCAAGATCAACGCCAAGTTCGAAGACGGCGGCCTGCGCATCGTTGCCCAGAAGCGCGTCCAGCTGTCGAAGGCCCAGGCCGAGCAGTTCTACGGTGTGCACCGCGAGCGTCCGTTCTTCGGCGATCTGGTCTCCTTCATGATCTCCGGTCCGGTGGTCCTGCAGGTTCTGGAAGGCGAGAACGCCATCGCCCGCAACCGCGAGATCATGGGCGCCACCAACCCGGCCAACGCCGCCGAGGGCACCATCCGCAAGGAGTTCGCCGAGTCGATCGAGGCCAACTCGGTCCATGGTTCGGACGCCCCGGAGACCGCCGCCCAGGAGATCGCCTTCTTCTTCGCCGGCATCGAACTGGTGGGCTGATCCATCAGGCTTGACCCCGCGTCAGGCTTGCCGGAAGGGCCGCTCCCGCAAGGGGGCGGCCTTTTTTGCCTTTTGCGTCAAGCTCTGGCAGTATCGGGGGCCGTGAACCTTTGCCCCGCAGACGCCGGGGTCGATCCCGACAGGAGTTGCCCGCGATGGAATCCCAATCCGCCAAGCCGATCATCGCGGCGCTGCTGCAACCGCTGCCGGTGCTGACCCAGCCGCAGGCCCGCAACGACCTGTCCGACGAATCCGTGGTGCGGCTGCTGGTCCGCCAGTTCATCGACCTCAGCCTGGGCGCCTTCAATCAGGTGCTCCAGGGCAAGCTGGACCAGGACGAGGCGGTCGACGGCATCAACCGTCAGGCGATCGCGCTCAACTCCGTCTTCCTCGGCACCAGCGGTTTCGAGACCGTCATCACCCACCCCTGGAACTCGCCCGACCAGTTGGGCGCCTTCCTGAAGGACGTGGTCGCCCTGGACTACCCCGAGGACGACTGCGTCCGCGCCATGCTGATCCATCTGGCGACCCAGCTGATGCACGCCCTGCGCCTGCCCGACGAGGAGCGCGACGAGGAGGTGGAGGCGCTGACGCTGGACGCCGCCGACCTGCTGCTTGGCCGCGCTCCGGAAGATGACGGCGAGATCGACATCGACATCGACGTTTGAGACGATTTCCGAAGTCCGGAGACTCTCCCTCTCCCCCACCGGGGAGAGGGTCGGGGTGAGGGGGATGAACTGCGTGGCTATCCCGAGAATCCTTGCCCCGCGACCCCCTCACCCTAACCCTCTCCCCGGGGGGGAGAGGGAACACTGTACTCCGCCGGGGTCAGGTTCACTTCGATCAGCACCGTGTCCTCAACGAAGTCGGCGCTGTGCCAGGCGCCGGGATCGAAGCGCATGACCATGCCCGGCCGCAGATCCACCGGTCCCGCTCCGCAGGTCAGCAGGACGCGGCCCTCCACCACGATGACGAACTGCTCGTGAGGGTGGTCGTGGCGCGGGGCGGCGGTGCCGGCCTTGATGACGATATGCTTGAGCGACGCGCCCATGCCGGGAAAACTGCGCCGTTCCACCCCGTCGGTGGCCTGGGCCGGCAGGTCGCTCCAAGTGATCACCTCGGCGTTCGGCTCGGCGGGCATGGCGGACTCCTTTCTGCATTACGAACGGGCCTTCCGGGAAACGGGCAGCAACCGGTTCCTACGTTCACCGGTATCTCCCGGATCCGCCGCCCATCGCCGCTACCGCTTCAGGCTGTCGCACCCGGACGAAAGCTTAGCTACTAAACCTACTGTTAACGCCTAACCGCATATGACGGGACGTCCCGGTGATGGTGTTGCCGGACAACAATTCTTCCGGCACCCTTTCGGACCGACGGAGGCCCCGTGGACGCAGCTGGCACCGATCGACCGCTCCGCAGTGGGGGTGCCGCTGGGGGTGCCACCGCGGAGCCCAAAGAACCGGTGTCCGGGCCGTCCCGCCTCTCCGCTTCGCTTCCGGGCCTTCTGGCCGGACTGGCCGGCATCGGCACCCTTGCCGGCCTGTTTGCCACCGGACAGGCCGGCTGGCCGGTCGCCGGCGCGCTGGCCGCCGGAGGGCTCGCGCTGTGGAGCGCCCGGCGCGCCGGGGCCGCCGCCACCGCTCTGGCCCGTTCCGACGCCGCCCTGCGGCAGGCGACGGACGAGCTGGAGGGGCTGCGCGACCGGTCCCGCGACTTCGCCGCGGTTTCCCCCGGCTGGTTCTGGGAAACCAGGTTCGACCACCGCTATCTCTCGCTGTCGGGCGGGTTGGCCACTCTGCTCCGCTGCGATCCGCGGACGGTGTTCGGCGATTCCCTCCTCGATCTCGGCCTGCTGGTCGCCGACGAGGCGACCTGGGCCGAATACCGCGCCGACATCGAGGCCGGCCGGCCCTTCCGCGATCTGGAGGTGAGTTTCGAGGGGGTGGACGGCCGCGACCTCGTGCTGCGGCTCAGCGCCGTGCCGGTGCGCGATGCCGACGGGCGCTTCCGCGGCTATCGCGGCTGCGGCGTCGATGCCACCGCCGAGACGCTGGCCCTGGTGGAGGCGCGCTTCATGCAGGCGGTGGTGCATGACGCCATCGACAGCGTGTCCGAAGGCTTCGTGCTGTTCAGCGCCGACGGGCAACTTCTGATCTGCAACGAGCAGTACCGCCGCGCCTATCCCACCATCGCCGACATGCTCACCCCCGGCCGCAGCTTCGCCGAGATCCTGCGCGCCGCCGCCGAGCGCGGCGGCTACGAGGGGGAGGGCGACATCGGTGCCTGGGTGGAGCAGCGGCTGACCCGCCATCTCCAGCATTCCGCCCCGGTCGACGGCCGGCTGTCCGACGGACGCTGGTACCGCATCAGCGAGCATGCCACCGGCACCGGCGGCGTGGTGAAGATCCTGATGGACATCACCGAGCTGAAGACGCGCGAGGAGGAATTGGCCGGCAAGACCGTCCGGCTGAAGCAGACCGTCGGCGCCCTGCGTGAGAGCGAGCTGCGCTACCGCCAGCTGGTGGAACTGGCCCCCTACGGCATCGTCATCTGGGACCGCACCGCCATCCGCTTCGCCAACGGCGCCGCCGCCGCGATCCTGGGCGTCGCCGCCGACGGGCTGGAAGGCCGGCCGCTCGCCGGGTTTCTGGAAGATGGCGGGGAGGAGGGCGAGGCGCTCGCCGCGACGCTCGCCACCGCCGCCACCGCCGTCAATGGTGAGGAACGGCGCCTGGAATGCGATGCCCTGCGCCCGACCGGCGAGCGCCGCCGGCTGGAAGTCGCGGCCAGTCCGGCCGTCTATGGCGGCGGGCCGGCGGTTCTGCTGGTGCTGAACGACATCACCGACCGCCGCCGGGTGGAAGGCGAGCTTCAGCGCGCCCAGAAGATGGAGGCGGTGGGCCGCATGGCCGGCGGCATCGCCCATGAATTCAACAACATGCTGACCGCCATCGGCGGGTTCGCCCGGCTGGCCGAGCGCAACCCGGCCGATCCCGACCGCGTGCTGACCTGCGTGCAGGAGATCGCCAAGGCATCGGACCGGGCAGCCGCGCTGACCGGCCAGCTTCTGGACTTCTCCCACCGCCGCGTCACCGACGAGCGCGAGGTGGTGGCCGTCGCCCCGCTGGTGCGCGACCTGCGCGTCTTCCTGAAGCCGCTGCTCAGCGCCGGCATCGACGTGGCGATCCTGGCCGACGACGACAGGGCCCATGCGCTGGTCAACCCGGTGACGCTGAACCAGGCGCTGCTGAACCTCGCGCTGAACGGGCGCGACGCCATGCCCCATGGCGGCACCCTGACCATCGCCTTGACGGTGGAGTCGCCGGACGAGCCCTTCTTCGCCCGCCACCGCGGGCTGAAGCCGGGCCGTTATGTCGCGATCCGCGTCAGCGACCAGGGGCCGGGCGTGCCGGCCGGGATCCGCGACCGCATCTGGGAGCCCTTCTTCACCACCAAGGAACCGGGAAAGGGCACCGGGCTCGGCCTGTGGATGGTCTATGGCACGGCGCAGCAGTCCGGCGGTGCGGTCGAGTTGGAGGGGGAGGAAGGCCAAGGCGCCAGCTTCGCGCTCTATCTGCCCGCCGTCGACCCGCCGGCATCCCCGGCCGGGCTCGACCCCCTGTATGTGGCGGAGGGGGAGGGGGCGGTCATCCTGCTGGTCGATGACGAGGATTCGGTCCGCCGCTATCTCCGCCTCGTGCTGGAGGAGGCCGGCTGCACGGTGGTGGAGGCGTCGGACGGGCAGGAGGCGCTGGACCGCTACGACGAGGCCGGCGGCCTGTTCGACGCGGTGGTCAGCGACGTGTCGATGCCGCGGATGAACGGGCTGGAGCTGGCCCGCGAACTGGAGACCCGCAACCAGCTTCTGCCCATCCTGTTCCTGACCGGCTATGCCTCGCGCGAGATGGCGGCCGGGCTGACGGCGCAGGACGGGCGGCAGATCGTGATGAAGCCGGTGGCGCCGGAACGGCTGCTGGGCGCGCTTCGCGACCTTCTGGCCGTGTGAGAGCGGCGATGGAGGCATCCCGTCACGGCACCCAGCCGGCGGAGCCGGCCCCGGAGGAGGCGGAGGGATCGGCTCTGGCCTCCTGCCGCGAGCCTGCCGATTTCTATACCCCGGCCGGCCGGGACGGCGTCGGCCGCTTCTGCCGCCGCTTCCTGGACGAGAACGCGCTGACCGCGACGGAGCTTCTGCACCACCCGCGCCATCAGACTGCGCTGTCCAACACCGCCACCTTCGTCGCCATCCTGACCCAGGCCGAACGGGCGATGGACCGGAAAGGCGGCATGACCCCGCTGGTCAACGAGATCGCCCGGCTGACGCGCGAACGGCTGAAGGAGAGCCCGCCGCCCGAATTCCTGGCCGACGCCTATCCCGGCACGGCGGCGGAACTGCTGTCGGCCGGCGGCTTCCTCGGCCGCTTCCTGCTCGACGCCGCCGTTACCCAGCACATCGCCGTCTGCCGCAGCTTCGCCGAAAAGGCGGCGGCCTTGCTGGATCTTGCCGAGACCACCGAGCATCCGGACGCGCTGGCGCCGGTGGAACGGCTGCTCGGCGAGATCCTGCTCAGCGATACCGGCACCGCCTCCTGCGCGCGCGACGCGCCCTTCGCGGTGCTGATCGACCTGATCGTGACGCTGATCGCCGCCGACCGGCCGATGCCGGACGAAGCCCCGCCGGTGTTCCGCCGGCTGGACGCGCTGATGCGCCGGATGCCGATGGCGGGACTGCGCGACGCGCTGGCCGCCGCCTTCCGCCGCGAGATGGCCAAGCCGGCCTGCTTCACCATCGCCAGCGCCGGCGATATGTTCGGCATCGAGGCGGTGCAGCGCGAGATCCTGGCGCTGAGCGACCTGTCCGCCCGCCTGCGCGACCGCGAGGGCGCCTATGCCGGCGGTGCCCGGACCGAGGCGGCGCTGCAACGGCGCACCGCGTTGCTGGTCAACGAGGACACGGTCCCGGAGATCACCCGCGGCCGCAACTTCGTGCAGAAGCTGCGCATCCTGTTCGTGCTCCAGAAGATGCCGCTGTCGCCCACCGCGGCCAAGGCGGTGGCCGATTACCTGAAGAGCTTCTTCGACAGCCGCGACTTCGCCGGCCGGCTGCTGGACTGCTGGAAGGAGCGGAACGAGAAGCTGAAGGGGCTGGCCGAGGTTCAGCGCATGGTGCTGTCCAGCGCCTTTCCGGAGGAGGAGCGGGAGTATCTCGGCGGCCAGCTCGACGACATCCAGAACGCCTTCCTGCGCACCCAGCGCGTTCTGGCTCCGCTGATCCAGGCGAAGGACGACCCGCCGGCCGACAGCGTGCTCGACATCGTCCGGCTGGCGGGGGAGGGGGCCTTCTGTACCGGCAAGAGCCGGCTGGCGGTGGCCCGCGTGCTCTACCGCCACTGCCACCGGCCGCGCTTCGTCCGCCATGTACTGCTGAACGCGCCGGGCCCGAAGGAACGGGCGGCGCGCGCCGGCTGGCTGCGCCAGTCGCTCGCCATGGTCGGCGTCCCCTTCATCGACCTCGCCGCCCAGCGCGTGCTGGTGGTGGACGACGAATCCGGGCCGCGCGCCTTCGTCACCTCCGTCCTCCAGGAACTCGGCATCGGCCAGGTCGACACCGCCGCCGACGGGCAGGAGGCGCTGGAACGTTTCCAGGCCGACGGCGCCGCTTACGACCTGATCGTCTGCGACTGGATGATGCCGCGGCTGAGCGGCCTCGACCTGCTGAAGCAGGTGCGCGAGGCGCGCAGCGATCTGCCCTTCCTGATGGTGACGGCGCTGGCGACGCTGGAGGCTGTGAAGAAGGCGCTGGCCCATCAGGTCAGCGGCTATATCGCCAAGCCCTTCACGCCCGACCAGCTGGAGGAGAAGATCTTTCTGGTCCTGGCGCAGAAGGGCGGCGGCGAATAGGGACGTCCGCTTCATCGGGCTGTTGTGGTGGGGAGACCTTTATGGAAGGAGCCCTCCCATGGCAGACGAGAAGCCCGGAAACACCCTGTCCAACGAGCCGGACCGTGACATCGCCGACCCGCTTGAGGCGGCCAGGAAGGTGTCCGACACCGGCAAGCCGATCACCCCCGACACCGAATCGGCAAAGCATATCGACCGCCCCGCAGAGAAGGGCAAAGCCGGGAAAACGAGTTGAGCGGATGAGTTCGTGGAGCGGTGGAAGGTGCCCTCTCCCGTCCCGGGAGGGGGCCTTTCCCTCACCGCAACTCCAGCCCCGCCTGTTTGAAGGCGCGGGTGAGCGCGTCCACGATGGCCGGGTCGACTTCACCCGTGCCGTAATCGAGGTTCATCACGGCGTACCACGGAACGCCAGCCTTGTTCGCCAGCATCCGTGTCGACCAGCCAAGCCGCAGGCGTGCCTCTTGGCACTGCGCCCCGGTCATGATGCGTCGACTCCACACGTTAGCGTTCGCCTTTCATACCCTTGCCCCCGGTCCGCTGCGGGGCGCCCGAACGGCCAGGCCCGTCCGCAACCTGGGGCTATCCACAATTGTGCAAGAATTTGGCCCCCTTGTCATGTGTCGGTTTGTTGCAGGGCGAAACGCTCTGCTTTGCCGGATTGTCATGGGAGGCAACTCGGGGATATTTGATGAAAAGCACGTAAAGTCCGCCCAACCCTCTATATACCCCTTATAACCGGGGGGACTTGGTCAACAGGGCGCCTGCTGGGTCGAAGCTGTAACCCGGCAAGGCAGGCATGACGTTTTTTTGACGTGCGCTTTCCGGGACGCCTCTCACCCTGTACGGTTGCAGGCCCGTTCGTCCCGTCAGCCGATGCCCGTCAGCCGATGCCCGTCAGCCGATGCCCGTCAGCCGATGCGTTTGGCGAGCAGGGTCAGGTTGCGGCGGCCCTCGTGCCGGTGGCTGGCGCGGTCCATCATCCGGCCCACCAGGAACACGCCCAGCCCGCCGACCCGGCGGCTTTCCAGGTCGCCGTGCAGGTCGGGTGGCGGGGCGTCGGTGAAGGGATCGAAGACGCCGGCATCATCTTCGATCTCCGCCCGCAACTCCTGCCCCTCGATCTCCAGCCGCACCCGGATTTCATGCTCCCCCGCATCATCATCACCATCGCCGTACCCATGCGAGACGATGTTGGTGACGAGTTCGTCGAGGCAGAGATTGAAGCGGAAGGCGAGGTCGGCGGGCAGGCCGTTGCGCGAGACGAAATCCTCCACCGCGGCGGCGAGCCGCCCCAGTTCGGACAGCTCGCCGCGCAGGACCATCTCCAGGCGCCTTGCCGCCGCACCCTCCATCCGCTCCGCCTCCGGGTCACACTTTTTCTCCTATGCGTCCGGCTATCCCGGGGCGCGAAGGGAGGGTCATTCTTGACCGATGGCGTCGTCGTGACAATTCCTCGACCACCGGCTGGGGAGGTTGAACGGGTGGCGGCAGGGGGACAGACTCGGGCGCAGGGGATGGACCACAACGCCAGGGCGATCGGAATAAAACCGGTTCGCGTGCTGTTGGTGGGACGGAACCCCCGGGGGACAATCGACGAAGGTGCCGGCGCCATGTCCATGCTTGCCAAGCCCACGCTTGCCACGCCCACGCTCTGGACCCGGATGAAGGCCGAACTGGGCGACAGCGACGCGCAGTTCCGGCTGGCGGAGGCCCTGCGGACGGCCGACGTCGCCGCTTCGGTCTCCTGGTACCGCCGCGCCGCCCGCCAAGGCCATGTCGCGGCCCAGACCATGCTCGCCTTCCTGCTGGCCAACGGCATCGGCGTGGAGGCGGACCCGCGCCGGGCAGTGTCCTGGTATCGCCGTGCCGCCGCCAAGGGCGATGTCGGAGCGCAGAACAATCTCGGCTACATGCACGAGCATGGCGCCGGCGTGCCCTGCGACCCGGCGAAGGCGGCGCTGTGGTACCGGTTGGCCGCGCTCCAGCACTCCGCCCCCGCGCAGGTCAATCTTGCGCTGCTGCTGCTCGATGGACGCGGCGTCGACCGTGACGAGGCCGAAGCGGTGCGCTGGCTGCGCGCCGCCGCCGAACAGGGTCATCCCGCCGCCCAATACCGCCTTGGCCTGTGCCTGCGCGAGGGCGTCGGCTTGGCCTGCGACCCGGCCGAAGCGGCGCTTTGGCTGCAAGCCGCGGCGGCGGCCGGCGACCGTGACGCGCTGGTGGCGCTGGCCGAACTGCGCCAGACCGTCCTTCCGGACTGGGCTCCGGACTGGTCCGACGGCGCCGAGGACGATGGAGAGACGGTGGAGTGGCGGCCGGAGCAACGCCCCATGCAGGAGGTGCATGCCGGCGCGATACCGCCGGGCTGAGCCCCGTCGCTCCACTCTGCAACTCATTGGGGAAATCTGGAGAACGGCTTGCCGGGTCCGGATGAATGGCGATTCATCCGTGACCGCAATTTCCTGCCGCGTTGCGAAGGCATCGTCGGGCGTCCGCCGACATGCTATAACTTCGAACGTGGTAGGAAAGGGCAGAGGCCGGGTATGAATATCACCGAGCAGTCGGTCGGCGGCGTCACCGTGTTGCGGGCGGACGGGCGGATCGACAGCGGCACCGCCGCCGCCTTCGAATCCGCGCTGCTGTCCGTCATCGGCGAGAACGGCACGCGGATCGTTGTCGACATGGCCCAGCTTTCCTACATCAGTTCTGCCGGGCTTCGGTCCCTGCTGGTCGCCGCCAAGGCGGCCCGGGCAAGGCGGGGGTCGATCGTTCTGTCCGCAATGGCGCCGCATATCCGCGAGATGTTCGACGTCAGCGGTTTTTCGTCCCTGTTCCAAATCCATGCCGACGCGGCTGCGGCCGTCGCGGCACTGGAAGGGTGAGGGACGCGCGTAGACTTCCGCCGGCTGCGGCCGGCATTTCGATAAGGCGGTTCCCAAAAAGGAACCGGGTGCATGATGGGAAGTGCCATTCGCCCCAACATCCTGGTCGTCGAGGATTCCCCGGCCGTGCGGATGTCCGTAGCCGGATATCTGGAGGGGCGCGGGTTCGACGTGACGGAGGCGGAGAACGGACGGGCGGCGATCCGCGCCCTCGACCGTTGCAGTTTTGACCTGATCGTCACCGACGTGCTGATGCCGGAAGTGGACGGGATCGAACTGATCAAGGCCGCCCGCAGCGCGCAGCCCGACGTGAAGATCCTCGCCATGTCCGGCGGCGCGCCCAATATGCCGGCCGGTTATCTGCTGAAGATGACCCGCATGTTCAATGCGGATGAGATCATCTACAAGCCTTTCCTCAACGAGGAGTTGGGTGCCGCGGTCGCCCGCCTGCTCGACCAGTCGCTGCCAAATTAAGCAGATCGAGGTCTCTGCCCAATAATAGGGCGTAAAAGAAAACGGCTTCGGTGCATGAAGCGCCGAAGCCGCAAGTGATGCGTGGAACCAACCGCGACCCACCTCGCAAGCCTCGTGCCAGAACTCCGCACTTTCCCTCGGACCGGTCCGTAAAATTCCGGAACGCCGCCGGAGCGCCCCTGTTGTTCGGGACAACGGGCGTGCCCACGCCATGCGTGCGGCTGCCCGCCATCCAAGAATCCTGAAAAGAGGGAGCCGACCACGATGGCGCAGTACGAGAATCGGTGGCGAGGCGAAGGCCGCGACTGGCGCGACGACGACCGCGAACCCAACCGGCACCGCGACTGGGGCGAGGCCCCGCGCCGCACCGGGGTCTATGACCAGGATGACAGCCGCCAGCACGAGAGCATGTACCGCACGCAGGCCCACCGCCACCAGGACGACCAGGGCCGCGACTACCGCGACGCCGGCTATGGCGGGCGCGTCGGCAATGAATCGGGCGGCTATGGCCGCGATTCCTATTACGATGACAATCGCCGCGACAACTCCCGCGAGATGGAGCGCGTCTATGACCGCAGCTTCGGCGGCGGGCGCGACATGAGCCGCGGCGGCTATGGGGCCGGCTATGGCGGGCGTTCGGGGTCCAGCGGCTATGGCGGCTATGCCGGCGCCGGCAATGCCGGGACCGAGGGCAACTACACCAGCCGCGATATCGGCAGCGCCGATTACCGCGATCGCGATTACGGCGTCCGCCCCTATGGCGAAGGCGCTCAGGGCGTGCGCGGCCGCGGTTCGCTCGGCTACGGCGGCCGCGAGTATGGCGAGCGGAATCTCGGTGACCGCACCTATGGGAGCGGCGACTACCGCAACCGCGATTACGGATCGCGCAGTTATGGCTCCCGTGATTACGGCTCTCAGGGCGGCGGTTACGGCGGCGGATACGAATCCAGCCGTGACCGTGGCGACTGGGACCGCGGCGACATGAGCCGTCGCGACTTCGGCGGCGGTTACCAGCGCGACGACTATCGCGACCGCTCCTGGGGCGAGGACCGCGGCGGCATGTACCGCAGCCAGGAAAGCCGCGGTTATGGCGAGAATCGCGGCCGGGGCGAGCAGCGCGGCTTCTGGGAACAGGCGGGTGACGAGATCGCCTCCTGGTTCGGTGACGACGATGCCGAGCGCCGCCGGCACGAGGACCAGATGCGCGCCTCCCGGCATCGCGGCCGTGGCCCGCGCGGCTACAGCCGCTCCGACGAGCGCGTGCGCGAGGATGTCAGCGACCGCCTGACCGACGACGCCTACATCGACGCCTCCGACATCGAGGTTTCAGTCAGCGGCGGCGAGGTGACGCTGACCGGCATGGTCCCCGACCGCAACACCAAGCGCCGGGCCGAGGATGTCGCCGAGTCCGTCTCCGGCGTGTCGCATGTGCAGAACAACCTGCGTGTCCGCAGCCAGACCGCAGGCCAGACCGGTTCGAACTGGGGCAGCTCCACCGGCGCCGGCGCGTCGGCGATGGCGACTGCGGGTGGCATTTCGACCTCCGGCACCGGTTCCTCGTCGATGAGGCCCGACAACAGCGGTTATCAGGGATCCGACACCACCACCGCGGGCACCGCCGGCGGTCTCGGCGTCGGTACCGGCAGCAACACCGGTTCCAGCGCCCCGTCGGTCACCGGCACCGGCGCCGGTACCAGCGGCGGTCCGGCCGCGGCATCGGCGGGCACCGGCTCGATGGCCGGCTCCACCACCGGCGTGACCGGCTCCACCGGCACCGGCCGCTCCTCGACCACGCGAAGCTGACCTCAAGCCATCAGATTCTGCTGACGAGTTCAGTTGACGGGGCGCGAAGCCCGGCCTCCCAGGCAAAGCGGCCTGAGGAGGCCGGGCTTCGCGCCCTTTTTTCGTGTGCGCCAAACGCGCGATCACTCCACAAACGGGGTAATCATTTTTGCACGAACTGTCTTGCGCAATATCGATTGCGTGGCTAAACGGAGTTGCATGTCAGCCTTTTCTTCTTCCTGACTGAAAATCTGCCTGCAATCGATCCGTTCAGAACAAACGACGGCGCCATCAGCCCGGCTATTCGGAATGGTGATGACTGGTTTCGGGACCAGGATGACTTCGAGCCTTGATTGTCCGTATCCTCAAGAGGAGGAAAACATGCCGTCGAACACCCATTCAACGACCGATCAGTCCTATGATCGGGTAAGTATTGCCTTCCACTGGATTACCGTCATCCTCATTCTGGCGATCTTCGTGCTGGCGCTGTTTCCCGGCTTGGTCAAGGGCTCGATCGCGCTGCACAAGTCGCTGGGGCTTACGGTGCTTGCCCTGGTGCCGTTGCGGCTCCTCTGGAGGTTCACCGCCGGGCGCCAGCCGCGCCACAACGGGAACGATCCGGCGATTCTGCGTCTCGCCGCCGGCGGCGCGCATGCGGCCCTGTATCTGCTGCTGCTGGTGACGCCGCTGCTCGGCTGGATGTTCGTCGACGCCAAGGGCATGGAACTGAGCTACTTCGGCATCAAGATGCCGGCGCTGGCCCTGTACGACCGGCCCTTCGCCTGGATGGTCTATGCCTGGAAGAGCTGGGTCGCCTACGGGCTGCTGGCGCTCATCGTCGCCCATGCCGGCGCTGCCATCGGCTACCACGCGATCATCCGCCGCGACGGCGTGCTGCGCTCGATGATCCCGGGCCGCCGCCTCCCCGGCGTTTCCGCCTGACCCGCGCTCCAAGGAAGCTCTGCCCATGCGTTCCGTCGTTCCGCTGCGCCGCCTGTGCGCCGCCGGCCTGTTCGTCCTCGCCTCCGCCACCGGTCCCGCGGTTGCCGCCGACAGCCTGGAAACCTACGCCGCGGCGCTTGCCGCCTCGCTGGCCAAAGCCTGCCCGATGGCCTCGCCGGCCGACACCGCCGCGCACGAGGCCTGCCGCAAGGCCATCGGCCAGGGCGCCGAGGCGAGCATGCGCGACTACACCTTCCAGTTCGGCGGCGATCAGGTCGGCAAGCGCATGAAGGACAAGAAGACCTCGGTCTTCCGCGGCGACCTGTACCAGGACCTCTACATGTCGCTGTACATGTACACCGGCAAATCCAGCGTCTTCACCGCGCCGGACGGCTCCCGCGGGATCGCCGTGCAGGCTTATTTCCGCAACGGGCTGCCGCCGGGCCGTTATCCCTACCCGTTCTGGCACACCGATGGCGACAACAACGCCAACGACAAGTGGGATGCCTACGAGACGGCCAACGAACTGCGCTTCTATTTCGACAAGGACGGGCGGGTCTATTACGCGTCGCGCTCCGATGCCGGTTCCGAGGACAATCGCGGTCCCTACACCCATGTCGATCGTCCTACCTTCGTCGGCGAGTGGATGTGGCGCGACGACAAGGGCACGGCCCAGCCGGTGGTGACGCTGTTCTCCGAGGCCTACAGCCCCGACAACCCGCATCTTCCTGCGCTGGATGCCGCCTATCGCAAGATGGCGATCAATTTCCGCAACGCCGACTGCACCGTCTGCCATCAGCCGGAAGGCCATCGCAAGATGAACAAGCTGACGCTGCTGCAAACCCCGATGCACGCCGCCACCAGCATCGACGCGGTGCTGGACGAGGTGCGCAGCGGCAAGATGCCGGTCGACGACTACAATGATCCCAAGCCGCTCAACCCCGCGCTCAAGACCTCCCTGCTGACGGACGGCGAGGCGTTCCGCAACCTCCTCAACCTCGCCGACGGCTGGGAACGCACCAACAACCGGCCGAAGGCGCGCAAGCCGGTTACGAACTGAACGATTGCGCGCATCATTGTTGCGGGCGGACTCCGGTCACGGCGGAGCCCGCCCGCAACCATTCTCCCGACTGATCCTGGCAGGCCATTTTCCCGGGGCGCAGGGGCCGAACCGCAGCGGAAAACAGCGGTTTCCTTCAGATGACGCGGAATTCATTTTTCTTGGCGACTGGTTCCTTGACACTCTAAGGAACTCGACTATCGTCAGTTTTTGAAACCCGTGAGTTCCATTCATGCCTCTTGATGCGGAAGAGATACCCGACTGGCGCGCTCGGCGGCGTGAGGTGATCCTTACTGCCGCGGCGGAGCTGTTCGCCGGCCGCGATTACGCCTCTGTCCAGGTGGAGGAGGTGGCGAAGCGGGCCGGCGTCGGCAAGGCCACGCTCTATCGCTACTTCCCCTCCAAGGAAGAGCTGTATCTGGAATCGCTGGAACGCGCGCTGGGCGGGCTGGAGCACAAGCTGAACGCCGAACTGGCGCCGCAGCAGGTCCCGGCCTCCGTCCGCCTGTCGGCCATGGTGTCCGCCCTGGTCGGCACCCTGAGCGAACAGTTGCAGACGCTGAAGCTGCTGGGCGGCGACCAGTCCGATCTGGCCGACCGCACCCGCCGCATCCTGCGCCGCCGCAGCCAGCGCACCGCCACCGCATTCCAGCAGGTGCTGGCCGACGGCATGGAATCCGGCGAGTTCCGCAAGATCGACCTGGAGATCGTGCCCCTGCTGATCATCGGCATGGTCCGCGGCGGCATCATGCAGCTGGGCGAGCGCCCGCGCGAGGCGCTGGAACGCTCCGTCATCGACATCCTGATGTCCGGCATCACCAATCTGCCCCCCTTCATCTAAGCCTGTGCCGGCCCCTGGCTCCGGCGTTTGGAGTCCCATAGGATGAGACGGTTTTTCTGGGTCCTGCTGGTTGCCGCCCTGATCGGCGGCGGCGGGTACTATTGGTATGCGACGCACAAGGACGGGGCGGGCAGCAAGACGGCAGCGGCGGACGCCCCGAAGGCGCCGGCCGGCGCTGGCCGCACGGTTCCAGTGGTGACCCAGACGGTGGCGACGCAGGCGGTGCCGGAACAGATCGTCACCATCGGCAGCGTCCAGCCCATTGCCGCCATCGCCATCAAGCCGCGTGTCGACAGCGCGGTCGAAACGGTGGCCTTCACCGAAGGGCAGGAGGTGAAGACCGGCGACACGCTGTTCACCCTCGACAGCCGCTCGCTCGACGCCCAGCTGCGTCAGGCCCAGGCCAATCTGGAGCGCGACCGCGCCAACCTGGAAAAGGCCAAGGGCGACGTGAAGCGCTATGCCGAGCTGGTGCGGACCAGCGCCATCTCGCGCACCACCTACGACGCCGCCGTCGCCACCGCCGACGCGCTGGAGGGCACGGTGAAGGCCGACCTCGCGGCGATCGAGGCGGCGAAGGTCTCGCTCAGCTTCACCCGCATCACCGCGCCGATGGACGGCCGCACCGGTGCGGTGAACGCCAAGGTCGGTGCCATGGTCCGCGCCGCCGATGCCAACCCGCTGGTCACCCTGACCCAGCTGCGCCCGATCAACGTCTCCTTCAACGTTCCGGAAAAGCATCTGCCGGCGATCCGCGCCGCCATGGCCAACGGCTCGCTGCCGGTGACCGCCAGCATCGCCGGCGGCCATGGCCAAAATCCGGGGGGCGAAAAGGCCGAAGGCAAGCTGTCCTTCGTCGACAGCCAGGTCGACCAGCAGACCGGCACCATCCTGGTGAAGGGCGAATTCCCGAACGCCGACACCCGGCTGTGGCCGGGCCAGTTCGTCGACACCGTCCTGACCCTGCGGGTCGAGCAGAACGCCCTGACCATTCCCGATCTGGCGGTGCAGACCGGCCAGAAGGGCCGCTTCGTCTATGTCGTCAAGGCCGACGAGACGGTGGAGGTCCGCCCGGTCACCGTGGAACGCAGCCATGGCGGGCTCAGTGTCGTCGCCTCCGGCCTGAAGGCGGGGGAGCGGGTGGTGGTCGACGGCCAGTCGCGCCTGTTCCCCGGCGCCAAGATCACCGAGAAGGCCGGCGGCAAGCCCGCGGCTCCCACCAGCGGCGGCGAGACGGCCGAGGGGGGACGCCAGCAGGGGTCCGCCACCCAGGACGCCGCGGCCCGCAGCACCATAACCCAGGGCAAGAGCACCGGGGGTGCCACGTGAACCTCTCCGAACTCTGCATCCGCCGTCCGGTGATGACCATTCTCCTGACGGCGGCCCTGGTGCTGAGCGGTCTGGCGGCCTACCGCCAGCTGCCCACCGCGGCGCTGCCGCGGGTGGATTTCCCGGTGGTCAGCGTCACCGCCACCCTGCCGGGGGCTTCGCCGGAGACGATGGCGGCCTCGGTCGCCAGCCCGCTGGAGCGCGAGTTCTCGACCATCGCCGGCATCGACACCATCACGTCGAACAGCACGCTCGGCAACACCAGCATCACCATCCAGTTCGTGCTGGAACGCGACATCGACGCGGCGGCGGCCGACGTGCAGGCGGCCATCGCCCGCACCCAGCGCCGGCTGCCGGCGGAGATGACGACCCCGCCCAGCTACCGCAAGGTCAACCCGGCCGACCAGCCGATCCTGTTCCTGTCGCTGAATTCGCCGACCCTGCCGCTGGCGCAGCTGAACGACATCGCCGAAACGCTGATCCAGCCGAAGGTCGCCACCCTGCCGGGCGTCGCCCAGGTGCAGATCTACGGCTCGCAGAAATACGCCGTGCGGGTGCAGGTCAACCCCAACGCCCTGGCGCTGCGCGGCATCGGCATCGACGAACTCCAGAAGGCGCTGGCCGCCGCCAACGCCAACACGCCGGTCGGCACCCTGACCGGCCAGCAGCAGCAGCTGGTGATCGCCGCCAACCCGCAGCTTCCCGACGCCGCCGCCTTCCGCCAGCTGATCGTCGCCTACCGCAACAGCGCGCCGGTGCGTCTCGGCGACGTTGCGCAGGTGTTGGACAGCGTCGAGAACGATCGCACCGCCAGCTGGCTGAACGGCACCCGCAGCATCATGCTGGCGGTGCAGCGCCAGCCCGACGCCAACACGGTGGAGGTGGTCGACCGCGTCCGCGAGCTGGTCCCGGTGTTCCAGACCCAGCTTCCGGCCGCCGCCGCCATCCAGGTCGTCAACGACCGCTCGGAATCGATCCGTCAGGCGGTGGAGGACGTGCAGTTCACCCTGGGCCTGACCATCGTTCTGGTCGTGATGGTGATCTTCCTGTTCCTGCGCCGGCTGTCCGCCACGCTGATCCCGGCGCTGGCCGTGCCGATCTCGCTGATCGCGACGGCCGGCGGCATGCATCTGCTGGGCTTTTCGGTCGACAACATCTCGCTGATGGCGCTGACCCTGGCGGTCGGCCTCGTGGTGGACGACGCCATCGTGATGATGGAGAACATCGTCCGCTATGTCGAAGAGGGGATGAAGCCGTTCGAGGCCGCCATCAAGGGCGCCCGCGAGATCGGCTTCACCATCCTGTCGATCACCCTGTCGCTGGTCGCGGTCTTCATCCCGATCCTGCTGATGGGCGGTGTGGTCGGGCGGCTGTTCCACGAATTCGCCCTGGTCGTCACCATGTCGATCGGTGCGTCGGCCTTCGTGTCGCTGACGCTGACGCCGATGATGTGCTCGCGCTTCCTCACCCACAACCACGACCAGAAGGAGGGCTGGTTCGGCCGCATGCTGGAGGGTGGCTTCTCAGCATTGCTGAACGGCTATGCCCGCACCCTGCGCTGGACCCTGCGTCACCGGCCGCTGATGGGGCTGGTGATGATCGCCACCGTCATCGGCACCGCGCTGTTCTATCAGGCGATCCCCAAGGGCTTCTTCCCGACCGAGGATATCGGCCAGATCCAGGTGACGACGGAGGCGCGGGCCGACATCGCCTTCCCGTCGATGGCCGAGCGGCAGCAGCAGGTCGCCGCCATCATGAAGGCCAACCCGGCGGTGGTGGACGTCATCTCCTCCGTCGGCGTCGGCGGCAGCACCGGCAACCAGGGCCGCATGTTCATCACCCTGAAGCCGCGCGACCAGCGTGCGTCGGCGACGGAGATCATCCAGCAGCTCCGCCGGCAGGTGAACGGCATTCCCGGCATGGCGGTCTACATGCAGCCGGTGCAGAACCTGCGCATCGGCGGCCGTGCGTCCAAGAGCCTCTACCAGTACACCATCCAGGGCCTCGACCTGGACGAGCTGTACCAGTGGTCCGGCCGGCTGGAGCAGACCCTGCGCGGCATGCCCATCCTTCAGGACGTGACCAGCGACCTTCAGCTGAACAACCCGCAGGCCTATGTCCACATCGACCGCGAAAAGGCGGCGACGCTGGGCCTCGGTGTCGATCAGGTGCGCTCGACCCTCTACAGCGCCTTCGGCCAGCGGCAGGTCTCGACCATCTACACCCCCAGCAACGACTATCAGGTGCTGATCGAGCTGGAGCCGAAATACCAGGGCGACGACGCTTCGCTGTCGCGCATCTATGTCCGCTCCACCACGACGGGCAAGCTGGTGCCGCTCGACGCCTTCGCGCGGGTGGAACGCACCGCCGGCCCGCTGGCGGTCAACCACCAGGGCCAGCTTCCGGCCGTCACCCTGTCCTTCAACCTGGCGCCCGGCGCCTCGCTGGGGCAGGCGGTCGACCTGATCCGCGCGTCGGAGCGGGAGATGGGCCTGCCGCCCACCATCACCACCGGCTTTGCCGGCACCGCCCAGGTGTTCCAGGACGCCCAGGCCGGTCAGGCCCTGCTGCTCTCCGCGGCGGTGCTGGTGATCTACATCGTGCTGGGCGTGCTGTATGAGAGCTTCATCCACCCGCTGACCATCCTGTCCGGCCTGCCGTCGGCGGCCATCGGCGCGCTGGCCACGCTGATGCTGTTCGACACCGAACTCAGCGTCATCGCCATCATCGGCATCCTGATGCTGATCGGCATCGTGAAGAAGAACGCGATCATGATGATCGACTTCGCGGTGGATGCCCGGCGCAACGGCATGTCGGCGCGCGACGCCATCGAGCAGGCCTGCCTGCTGCGCTTCCGCCCGATCATCATGACCACCATGGCGGCGATCATGGGCACCCTGCCCATCGCCATCGCCCATGGTGCCGCGGCGGAACTGCGCCAGCCGCTGGGCCTCGCGGTGGTCGGCGGCCTGTGCGTGTCGCAGGTGCTGACGCTCTACATCACGCCGTCGCTCTACCTCTACATGGAGGATTTCGGCCACCTCATGGGCAACCTGTTCCGCAGCCGCAAGGCGGACATTCCCCACGGCCCGATGCCGGCCGGCGGCGACGATTGAGCGGCGTTATGCCCCTCACCGTACCCGAGCCTATCCCCTTCCCCCCCGGGGAGAGGGGGAATTAGGGAAAGGGCACTTCACACCGCGATCTGCGTGACCAGCGGCGTGTTCACTCCGGCGTCGGCGCGGCGGTAGGCGTCGATCGCCTCCGACCAGGGTTCGATGGTCAGGCCGCTGCCCATGGCTTCCTGATGGATGCTCTGTGCGACATAGCCGGCGTTGGGCAATGCTGTCAGCGGCACCGGGCCGCCAATGACCGGCCCGGCATCCTCACCCGCACCGCCGATCGTGAATCCGCCGGCCGATCCCGCCGCCGATTTCGCCCGCGTCGCCGTCGACTCGGCATCGGCGCGCCCGCTGCCTTGCAGGGCGTCGCCGGTCGCCTCGGTGCCGTCCTTGCCGCGCTTGCGCTCGTCCTCGCCGGGGACGCGGCGGATCGGCTGGACCGCCGCGGCATCGCTCGCCAGCATCTGACGCAGCTTCGCAAGGCCCGAACTGGGCATCGCGCTGGTCGGTGCGGGAAGGGCGGCCAGTCCGGACAAGGGGCGGTTACCTCAGAACAGCCAGGGGAGGAAGGAAGGCACAGTATCGCTCATCGGACGATCTTGCACCAACCTCCCACGCTTCGAAACAGGGTATGCGGCAAAGGTTCCGAAATATTTAAAATATCCCACAAATGTTGCGATCTTGCGACTCCGTGGCGCAGACGAAAGCTCGGCAGGATGGGTTGCGGCTGTTACAGTGGGGCGTTCGATTGCGGACACGCGTGACGATGCCCGCTTAACGATGGATGGCGTGCCGACCTTGCCAGCCCGGATCCCCGACCTGCCGACGAACCGTCTCCCTCCGGTCGACGCGCCCGGACCGGAGCCCCTGACCGGCGACGATCTGGCGGTGCTGGCGCTGGAGCAGATGGACCAGGGCGTGATGCTGGTCGATGCCAACCTTACGGTCCGCGTGATCAACCGCCGGCTCTACGAGATGTTCGACGTGCCGCAGGGCTTCATGCCCGGCGCCGATTATGGCCAGATCATCCAGTATCTCGCCCGCCGCGGCGAATACGGCCCCGGCGATCCTGACGCCGTCGCCAGCCGCCATCTGGACCGGGCGCGCCGGGCCGACCCGCCGCTCTATGAACACCGCCGCCCCAACGGCCGCGTGCTGGAGGTGCGGACCAGTCTGACCTCCGCCGGCGGCTTCGTCCGCACCTACTCCGACGTGACCGAGCGCCGGCGGGCGGAGGACGACCTTGCGATCCAGCGCCACATGCTGCGCCTGACGCTGGAGAATATGGGGCAGGGCATCGTCCTGCTCGACCGCGACCTGCACTACATCGCCTGGAACAGCAACGCGCTGGACATCCTGGGCGTGTCGGAGGAGGTGATGCGCGGCAACCCGGCGCTGTATGACGTGGTGCGTCACCAGATCGCCACCGGGCTGGTGGATTTGCCGGTCGGAGCGCCCGATTTCGGCGGCGATCTGGACGCCAAGACCCTCTATCTGATGGACCGCATCGGCCGGCCGGAGCGCGAGTTCGTCTATGCCCGCCCCCAGGGCGACGGCCGCTTCATCGAGGTGCGGGTGGTGCCGCTGCCGGACGGCGGACAGGTGCGGACCTTCACCGACATCACCGACCGCGTCATCGCCGACGAGGCGCTGCGCCAGAGCCGCGAGATCCTGACCGGGGTGATCGACGCCATCCCGGCGCTGATCGACGTGAAGGACCGCGACGGCACGGTGCGGCTGACCAACCGCTTCTACCGCGACACCTACGGCCCCGCCGCCGCCCCGCCGCCCGGTCCCGCGACCGACCGTGCCACGGCGCTGGACCGGCTGGTGGTGGACAGCGGCCAGGGCGTGCCCTTCCACGAGGACCGCGCCCCCGATGGCGATGGCGCGATCCGCGACTGGCTGACCACCAAGATGCCGCTGACCGACGAGGGCGGCGAGGTCACCCACATCGTCACCGTGGCGTTGGACATCACCGCGCGAAAGCGGGCGGAGGCCGAGCTGCGCGACGCCCAGGCCAGCCTGATCCAGGCGGAGAAGCTGGCCTCGCTGGCCCAGCTGGTCGCCGGCGTCGCCCATGAGGTGAACACCCCGATCGGCGTCACCCTGACCGCGATCTCCCATCTGGGCGAGGTGGTCGGCCGCATCCGCACCCTGTTCGAGGAGAACCGTATCCGCCGCAGCGATTTCCAGGAATTCCTCGACGTCGCCTGGGAATCGACGCGGATGATCCTGTCGAACGTCGAGCGCGCCACCAGCCTGATCCAGAGCTTCAAGCAGGTCGCCTCCGACCAGGCGAGCGGCGAGCGCCGCCCCTTCGACCTCGCCGCCTATGTCGACGAGATTCTGCTGAGCCTGCGCCCCCGCCTGCGCGGCACCCGGGTGACGGTGGAGCTGGACATCCCCGCCGGCCTGATCGTCGACGGCTATCCCGGTTCCTTCGCGCAGGTGCTGTCGAACCTGATCATCAACGCCCTGGTCCATGCGTTCGACGAGGGCGAGGCCGGCCGCATCCTGCTGTCCGCCCGCGAGGAGCCGGCCGGCTGGATCGAGATGCATTATGCCGACGACGGCAAGGGTGTCCCCGCCGACATCCGCCCCCGCATCTTCGAACCCTTCTTCACGACGAAGCGCGGCCTGGGCGCCAGCGGGCTGGGGCTCAGCATCTGCGCCAACATCATGACCGGCACCATGCGGGGCAGCATCGCGCTGGAGGATGGTGAGGGAAGGGGCACGCGGTTCCTGCTGCGCTTCCCGGTACGCCTCGACGTATGACGGCTGCCGGCCGGGCGAAGCATCCTTCGATTGCGCTTCTCCCGGCTGCGTCTTGCGGGATTGACGGAATTCCCGCCGGTCATCCCGCCAGCCCGGCAAATTTTGATACGATATTGCAAAGCATAGAAACTTATTTTCCTTGAGTGAGATTCTAAACAATCTGACGAATGCATTTTTTCATATAAAGATATGAGAGAAAATTACACGTTTTGAAAACAATACGTGCATCATGACACTGATGCATTGCGATCTTTCATATGGCAATGGACTCACCTTGATTATCCATAGTCCTATTGTTTAACAGTCTTTCTCCGAATCTCTGGTGAATTTTGGGGATTTGAAAGCCGTGCAGAGAGGCCGTCGTCATCGGAATGCTTGGATTGGCGCCCTCATGGCGACGTTCATCGTCTCCACCATGGTGCTTTGGACCTTTGTCTTCCATAACATCAGCACCTATCGCGATCTGGACCGGCAGGTTGCTGAAACCAATGCTCAGATGATGGCAAAGGCTTATCACGAATATCTTCTAAGAACGATTCGTCAGATCGATCAAGCCGCACAATTATTGAGGAACGAGTATGCGAAGGAACTGGGAGGTCTTAATTCAAGGTCGCAGGAATTATTTTCTGTACTCAGCCCGGATCTTCTGTTCCAGGTGGCGGTAATCGGCCGCGACGGTCGCCTTGCCTTCTCGAACCTGCAAAGGGTCACCGATGGGATCGATCTTTCCGATCGGGAGCATTTCCGTGTCCACCGGGAACGGGAAGGCGATTTCCTGTTCATCAGCAAGCCCCTGCTCGGCCGCGTGTCGCAGAAATGGTCGATCCAGTTCACCCGCAAGATCTTCAACGACCGGGGCGAGTTCGACGGGGTGATCGTTCTGTCGATCGATCCCTATCACCTTGGGCGCTTCTCGGAGTCGGTTTCCCTGGCCGGAAGGGACGTGATCGCGCTTCTGCGGCAGGATCGGACGTTGCTGTCCCGGGTGCTCGGCGGAAGCTACGACGAGCAGTATCTCGGCAAGGTTGTCGAGCCCCGGCCATACATGGACCCGCATGCTCCCGACTCCGGGGTATTCGAGGTGACCAGCTACATCGACGGCGTCCAGCGGATTGGCGGCTATCAGAAATTGCGGCCGTATGACCTGCTGGTCGTGGCCATGGTGGATCAGGAGGCGGCATTTGCCCGTTCCAGATCCGCGGCCCTGCTGGGCTACCTGATCGGCGTGGGCGGAACGGTCCTGCTGACGCTTGCCGCGCTGGCGACCCGCATCGCGATCAGGACGGTCTTCCGCGAATATGTGACCGTCAAGGCGATGAACGCCGAACTCAAGGCTGCCCACGAGGAATTGGCGGATGCCCATCGCGCATTGAAGCGGCGGGAGGAGGAACTGGTCGTTCTGGCCGAAACCGATCCATTGTGCCGGATCCCGAATCGCCGGCGGTTCATTGCGGTGGCGGAGAGCGAACTTGTCCGCCACCGCCGCTATGGGCGCGACCTGAGCATCGTCGTCCTGGATATCGACCATTTCAAAGTGGTCAACGACACCCATGGCCACACGGCCGGCGACGCCGTGCTGATCGGCGTCACCCGCGTGATCCGCAAGCGTTTGCGGGAAACCGATACCTTTGCCCGCATCGGCGGCGAGGAGTTCGCCATCGTCCTGCCGGAAACCGATGGAGGCGGTGCGTTCACTGTCGCGGAAAGCCTGCGGCAGGCGGTTGCGGAGACCCTGATCGATCTCGATGCCGGCCGTTCGGCGACCGTGACGATCAGCATCGGCATCGCCTGCCTGGACGAACGCCACACGTCGGTCAGCGACATTCTGAACCGGGCCGACAAGGCGCTCTACAGCGCCAAGGGCAGCGGCCGCAACCGGACGGTCCATGGCGAGGAATGCGGCCTGCGGATGTGACCGGGCATCGGAGTGCGATCGGTTCGGACGGAATCGTCTGAAGCGTGAATCGCACGGAAAATCAAAATCTTGGAGTCTGTCTGGTGCTTATTGAAGCACCAGACAGACTCCAAATTTCGTCCCTCATCCCGCGATCAGCTCCCTTCGCAGAATGCCTTGTTTGCGCCATGGGTCCCTGAAACCGGTGCGGCGTGGTCGTGAGGAAGGATAGAATCAGCTTCAACGCGCATCCATTGAACCCGTGTCCAGCGATTCCATTCCTCGCAATCCAGGGCAAGACCGATGTTCAGGCTGATTCCGTTGCGAAGCTGGGCTTTGGCATTCTGCGTTGCCGTCGCGGCCTTGCCGGGGACTGCCGCCACCCCCGCTTCCACCGATTCCGACGCGAGGCTGCGGGGGCTCGGCGATGCACAGGCGCGGATGTGGCATGCCGCCCTGAAGGCTTTGGACGAGACGGGACGGCGCAATCTGGCCGCCGCGCAGGACCAGTGGATCGAGCAGCTGGCGGCCGTCTGCAAACTGCCGCTCCGTGGAAGGCCGACGACCGAGGCCATCGCCGAAGCCGCCATTGGCGATTCCACCGCCTGCGTGGAGGATGGCCTGGAAACCCGCACCGCCGTTCTTCAGGAGATCGCGCTGGTGGGGCAGGGGGAGTACGGCGGCGGGGAGAGGGCGGATCGCCTCTGGGATGTCGGGCCCTACCGGCTGGTCCTGCGGCAGGTTCGCCGTGAGGATCTTGAACGGGATGTCCTGATCGTGCTGCGCGGAGGGACGTGGCTCCATTCACTCGACCAGCAGCATCTCGACGTCAACCCGCGGGGCTTCTTCGAGGATGTCGCCGACTGGGAGGCAGGGCGGGTGCCGTTCGAAGTGGGCCGGGATGTCCTGGGGCTGGGCGCGCCGGCCCTGGTCGTCAGCGGCTTCAGCGGCGGTGCCCATTGCTGTTTCGATCTGACGGTCCTGGTGCTGGGACCGGCATTCGCCGTCATGCCGACGATCGCCCTGCGCGACGGTGACGAGGTCAGGGTGACCCGTGCCGACGGCCACCCCGCCATCATCACCGTCCAGGATTTCAGCTTCGCCTATTGGCGGAGCAGCTTCGCGGACTCCTTCGCCCCGCGGGTGGTCCTCGGCTACGATCCCGTGCAGGCCCGCTACCGGGCCGACCCGGCGCTGATGGCCGCCCCGCTCGCCCCGGCGGAGCAGAGGACCGCCGAGGCGGGCCGTGCCCGCGAGGAGCATCGGCGGATGCTGGCAGCCATCGAGGCGGAGCGGCGCGCCGGCCATGCGGTTATCGACGAACAGGTGCCGGGTTCGACGACCACGGGCGTGCTCACGCTCATCTATGGCGGCCACTGGAACGAAGCGCGGGCCTTTCTGGCGGAGGCCTGGGCCGGCGGCCAGACGGCACGGGACGGCTACTGGTCGGAACTCACCGATTGCGTGCTTCGCCGCAGCCAGTTCTGGCCGGCGGTCGCGGCGCTGAACCGGCTCCCTGCCGCCGCCCCCGCCTGCCAGCCGCCGCCATGACGGCCGGCAGGTCCACGTCGCCTCAACCTCAACCCCTCACTCCGCCGCCAGCGGCTGCGGGGCAGCGACCGGGGCGCGGAACGCCTCCAGCAGCTTGGCTTCCTTCGCCTTCGCCACCGACACGTTGCGGGCCTTCACCGGGCCGTAGCCGCGCATCTCCATCGGCAGCTTGGCGATCTCCACCGCCAGTTCCAGACGCTCGGCCGTCAGGCCGTTCAGCAGTTCGCCCACCACCGCCTCATAGTCGGCGATCAGCTGGCGTTCCTGGCGGCGCTCGGCGGTGCGGCCGAACGGGTCGAGCCGGGTGCCGCGCAGGCGCTTGCCCTTGGCCAGCAGGCGCAGCACCGGCAGCATCCACGGACCGAAGCTCTTCTTCTTCGGTTCGCCGCCGTCCTCCCCGGCCTCGCCCATCACCGGCGGGGCCATGTGGAAGGTCAGCTTCCAGTCGCCTTCGAACATGCGCTGGACATTCTCGACGAAGCCGCTGTCGGTGTAGAGCCGCGCCACCTCGTATTCGTCCTTGTAGGCCATCAGCTTGAAGTGGGCGCGGGCGACCGCCTCGGTCAGCGCGGTGGAGCCGGGGACCTTCTGCTGCTCCGTCCGGCGGGTCCAGTCGACCAGCGCGTGGTAGCGGGCGGCATAGGCGGCGTCCTGGTAATCGACCAGGAAGCGGCGGCGGCGCTCGATCACCTCGTCCAGGCTGCCGGATTGGCGGCGCTGGTCGAGCAGCAGCGACGGCGCGGCCTGCACCGGCTCCTGCGGCTTCGCGGCGGCTTCGACGGCAGCCAGATCGACGGCGGCGCGGCGGCCCCACTGGAAGGCGTCGAGGTTCAGCTTGACCGACACGCCGTTCAGCTCGATGGCCTTCAGGATCGACTCCTCGCTCAGCGGGATCAAACCCTTCTGCCAGGCGTAGCCCATCAGGAACGGGTTGGCGTACAGGCTGTCGCCCAGGAGCGCGGTGGCGAGCTTGGTCGCGTCGAAGGCATCGACATTCGCCTCGCCGCCGCAGGCCTTCTTGATGTCGCCCACGAGGTCGCGGACCGGGATCACCATGTCCGGCTTCTTGATGAAGTCGGCGGTGATGCTGTCATGGGTGTTGATGACGGCGCGGGTGCGGCCGGCAGTCATCTTCGACAGGCCGTCGCCCGCCGCCGCGACGATCAGGTCGCAACCCAGCACCGCGTCGGCCCCGCCGGCGGCGATGCGGACGGAGTGGATGTCCTCCGGCGTGTTGGCGATGCGGATGTGGCTGGTGACGGCACCACCCTTCTGCGCCAGCCCGGTCATGTCGAGCACGCCGACACCCTTGCCCTCGATATGGGCGGCCATGCCCAGCAGCGCGCCGATGGTGACGACGCCGGTGCCGCCGACGCCGGTGACATACAGGCTCCAGGTCTTGTCGAAGGCCGGGACGACGGGTGCGGGCAGGGCGGTGGCGTCGGCGGCCTTCGCGGCGGCCGGCTTCGGCTTGCGCAGCTGGCCGCCTTCCACCGTCACGAAGCTGGGGCAGAAGCCCTTGGTGCAGGAATAATCCTTGTTGCAGCTGGACTGGTCGATCTGGCGCTTGCGGCCGAACTCGGTCTCCTGCGGGATCACCGACACGCAGGACGACTTGGCCGAGCAGTCACCGCAGCCCTCGCAGACCAGCTCGTTGATGACCACGCGCTTGGCCGGATCGACCATCTTGCCGCGCTTGCGGCGGCGGCGCTTTTCGGTGGCGCAGGTCTGGTCATAGATCAGGACGCTGACGCCGGGGACCTCGCGCATCTCCTTCTGCACGCGGTCCAGATCGTCGCGATGCTCGACGGTGGTGAATTGCGGCAGGCCGTTGCCGATGCCGTACTTCTCCGGCTCGTCGCTGACGACGGTGATGCGCTGCACGCCCTCCGCCCGCAGGACATGGGCGATCGACTGCACGGTCAGCGAGCCGTCGAAGGGCTGGCCGCCGGTCATGGCGACCGCGTCGTTGAACAGGATCTTGTAGGTGATGTTCACCTTGGCGGCGATGGCCTGCCGGATCGCCAGGATGCCGGAATGGAAATAGGTGCCGTCGCCCAGGTTGGCGAAGATGTGCTTCTCGTCGGTGAAGGCGGCCTGACCGACCCACGGCACGCCTTCGCCGCCCATCTGGGTGAAGGTGTCGGTCGAACGGTCGAGCCACGTCGCCATGTAATGGCAGCCGATGCCGCCCAGCGCCCGGCTTCCCTCCGGCACGACGGTGGAGGTGTTGTGCGGGCAGCCGGAACAGAAGGTCGGCTTGCGCACCACACGCGCCACATGGGCCTTCTGCTTCTCCTGCGCATCGAGGAAGGCGATGCGGCGGGCGAGGTTCTCGTTCTCGATGAAGCGTTGCAGGCGGCGGCCGATCACCACGGCGATCTGCGCCGGGGTCAACTCGCCGGCGCTCGGCAGGATCCACTCGCCCTGCTCGTCGAACTTGCCGACCACCTTCGGGCGGACGTCGGGGTTCCAGTTGTAGAGCTGTTCCTTCAGCTGGTTCTCGATGACCGCGCGCTTCTCCTCGACCACGACGATCTCTTCCAGCCCCTCGGCGAAGTGGCGGACGCCATCGCGCTCCAGCGGCCAGGGCATGCCGACCTTGTAGACGGTGATGCCCCAGTCGGCGGCCATCTCCTCGCTGATGCCCAGCTCGTCGAAGGCCTGACGGACGTCGAGATAGCTCTTGCCGGTGGTGACGATGCCGAAGCGTGGACGCGGGCTTTCCATCACCACCTTGTCCAGCTTGTTGGCACGCGCGAACGCCAGGGCGGCGTACAGCTTGTGCTTCATCAGCCGGTATTCCTGCTCCAGCGGCGGGTCGGGCCAGCGGATGTTCAGGCCGCCCGGCGGCAGCGCGAAGTCGGTGGGGATGACCGGCGCCACGCGGTGCGGGTCGATATAGACCGACGCCGAGGTGTCCACCGTCTCCGCGATCGTCTTCATGGCGATCCAGCAGCCGGAATAGCGGCTCATCTGCCAGCCGATCAGGCCGTAATCCAGGATCTCCTGCACCCCCGACGGGTTCAGCACCGGGATCATCGCATGCATGTAGGCGTGTTCGGACTGGTGCGGGAAGGTGGAGGATTTGCAGTTGTGGTCGTCGCCGGTCAGCACCAGCACGCCGCCATGCTTCGACGTACCCGCCGCATTGGCGTGCTTGAACACGTCGCCGGAACGGTCGACGCCGGGACCCTTGCCGTACCACATGGCGAAGACGCCGTCATATTTGGCGCCCTTGAACATGCCGACCTGCTGGCTGCCCCAGACGGCGGTGGCGCCCAGCTCCTCGTTCACGCCGGGCTGGAACCGGATATGGTTCTTTTCCAGGAACTTGCGGGCGTTCCACAAATTCTGGTCGAAGCCTCCCAGCGGCGAGCCGCGATAGCCGGAAATGAAGCAGCCGGTGTTCAGCCCGGCGGCGAGGTCGCGCTGGCGCTGCATCATCGGCAGGCGCACCAGCGCCTGGGTGCCGGTCAGGTAAACACGGCCCTGTTCGAGCGCGTACTTGTCTTCGAGCGAGACAGTTGCGAGCGCCATTCTTCATTCCCTCCCATCGATCGGCAGCCTGGCAAGCTCCGGTACGGAGTGCTGGGGAACCGATTTGTTCGCTGGGCAAAAAGGTAATGAAGGCTGTCTTATATCGCAACGGCTGCTGCCGTCCGTCCTGCAAAAAGCAAGGAACGGCGCGGCAACCGCCGGTCTTCCGTAACGGAGCGTATGGAATGCCCTGCCTTGCGGAAATTCCCTCTCCGCTCCCCTCTCGCCCAGACCGTCTCCAGACGATATGGGGGCGGACTCAGCGTCCCGTCAGGGGGGACTTGCCCGGAGGGGTCGGGCCGCCGCCCTCCGGCCAGCTGCCGAAATCGCTGTGCCCGCGGGCAGCCAGCGTGCGGACGCTGGCGCGCAGCGTGCGGATCAGGCACAGCGCCACTGCCATCGACTGGGTGCTGCCATCCGATCCCGCCAGCCAGCGCAGGGCGGCGGCATGGGCCTGGAGCGCATCGACATAGCCTTCGATGTCCGGCTCCACCCAGGTGACGCAGGTGGACAGCGACGCGGCGATGGACGTTGCGGCGGAATCGCCGGCGGTGGCGATCTGCAAGTCGGACAGGGCATGGCGCAGCCGGCTGCCGATCGGGTCCGGCCGGTCGATCGCCGCCTCCAGCTTGTCGAGCGCCAGCAGCAGCCGCACCCGTTTCGGATCCTCGCTGCGCATGGCGGCGGCGCTGCGGTCGGGCGGCATGGCGGAGGTCTGGGCAACGGTCGGCGGAACGGGAGGGGGCAGTTGTGCCGCATTGCCGATCGCCGGACGCGGCGCCGCCGATCGGGGGGAGGGTAAGGCAGCGGCGGAGGCGCTGCCGGGATCGGCCGGGCGATTGGCCGGCTGATCGGCTGGACGCGTGGAGTCGCCGCGGGTTTCCGCACCGCCGGTCCGGACGGTGCCGTCGCGGCGGTTCAGCACCGCGTCGATGCGGCGGGCGAGCGTGGCGGCCGGCACCGGCTTGGCCAGCACGGAATCGGCGCCGGCATCCCAGGCGCTGCGCACGGTGGCGAGATCGGCGTTGGCGGTCAGCACGATGATCGGCATGGTCGGCCGCAGGCTGCCCGGCGACTGGCGGATCCACTGGATCAGCTGCGCGCCGCCCACCGGCTCCATCACCCAGTCGGTCACCATCAGGTCGAAGACCTCGCGCCGCAGCGCGTCCTTGGCCTCCTGCCCGCTGCCGACCGCGGTGATCTGGCCGACCCCCCACAGTCCCAGCATGTCCTTCAACGCCCGCTGCAACAGCGGATTGTCGTCGACAATCAGGATCTTGATGGGGGAGGCGGGGCGCTTCGTCATGGAGTGGTTCCGATGATGCGACTGTGTCTGTCCCGATATCCGCCTCGACGGCCCGCTTTTCATGGAAGGGGACGGGTAAGCGCCCATTGAGACAGCCCATGCACCGTTGGGTGGGCCGGGTTATCCGTGCCGCCGTTCGAAAGGGTAGCCCGCCCGTCCCGCCACCTCTTTCGATACGCCAGAGGTGGGATTTACACATATCAGAAAACTCTGATGGTGATGGACGCCCCAGCCCGTCCCTCCTATGATCTTCCCCTAATCGATGGGAAGGGGTGGTGCGATGGGTGGCGGTTGCGGTGGCGGATCCTGTGGCGGCGGGTCATCCCGTCTCTCCGGCGGGTCGGGTGATCTCAATCACACCATGCGGATGGCGATGGTGGTGAACGGGCTGCTCGGCGCCCTGCTGCTCGCCACCGCCAACGCGACGCAGGCGGTCACCCTGTGGGCTGCGGCCCTGCTGATGCTGAACCACGCCGCCGGCCATGCGGTGACGCTGGTCGGGCTCGGCCGTCGGCCGGACTGGCACGCGCGCCTGTCGATGCTGCAAGGGGCGGCGCTGGCTGCCGCCGCGCTGGCGCTGGTGGTGACGGCGGGGCGCAGCATCGCCGTCATGGCGATCCCCGACGTGCCGCTCGCCAGCCTCGCCCTGCTGCTGGCGGTCGGCGTGACGGTGGCGACCGCGACCCTGCTGTTCGCCGGCCGCCGCGGCACGCTCACCCTGCGGGCGATCTGGCTGTGTTCCCGCAAGGACGTGCTGCCGCTCGGCGCCGGTCTGGTCGGTCTGGGCGCGAGCTGGCTTCTGCTCGACGGCGCGCCCGATGCGCTGGCCGGGGCCGGGGTGGCGGCCTTTCTGCTGCCGGCGGCCTGGGGACTGCTGCGCGGCGGTGTAGGGGGGCAGAGGGTCAGGAATTAAGAAACGCCCTGACCGCCTCCACCCTCAACCTCACGACCGCTGGCGCAACCGCTCCAGCAGCGCCTTGGTGGCGAAGCCGTCCGGGATCTCCCCGACCGACGCCTGGAAGCGCCGCACGGCGTTGCGGGTGTTCGCCCCGACGATGCCGTCGGCCGCACCCGGCTCCAGCCCCAGCGCCGCCAGCCGCTGTTGCAGGTCGACGCGCTCGTCCTTGCTCAGCGCCTGTTCCTCGCGCGGCCAGCTGCCGCGGACGCCGGGCTTGCCGGTCATGCGGTCGGCCAGCATGGCGACGGCCAGCGAATAGCTGGTCGACGGATTGTAGCGCATGATCGCGCGGAAATTGTCGCGCACCAGGAAGGCCGGCCCGCGATGTCCAGCCAGCACCAGGATCGAGGCCGTCCCCTCTCCGCCCAGATCGCCGCCATCCAGCGGACGCACGCCCAGCCGGCGCCATTCCGACAGCGGCTTGGTGATGCTCAGCTCGGCCTGGTCATAGGGGAAGCCGTCGGGCAGCTGCACCTCCTGCCCCCAGGACTCGCCCGGCCGCCAGCCATTGGCCAGCACGAACTTGGCGGTGGAGGCCAGCACGTCGGGCATGCTGCCCCAGATGTCGCGATGGCCGTCATTGTCCTCGTCCACCGCGTTGCGCAGGAAGACGGTCGGCATGAACTGGGTCTGGCCCATGGCGCCGGCCCAGGAGCCGGTCATCCGCTCCGGCGCGATGTCGCCGGACTCGAGGATGCGCAGGGCGGCCAGCAGTTCGGACCGGAAATAGGCGGCGCGGCGGCCCTCGAAGGCCAGCGTCGTCAGCGCGTCGATGACCGAGAAGTTGCCGGTCGACTTGCCGAAGTCCGATTCCACCCCCCAGAAGGCAACCAGGATCTCTCCCGGCACGCCGGTGCGGCGGGTGATGCGGGAAAGCAACGCCGCATGCTCCTGCAACTTCTGACGGCCGTCCTGGACGCGCTTTTCATTCACGGCGCTGTCCAAATACTGCCACACTTGCCGGGTGAACTCGGGCTGGGCGCCATCCAGTTCGACGACGCGGTCGGACAGCTTCACCCGCTGAAAGGCGCGGTCGAAGGTCTGCGGACGGATGCCCTGGCTCAGCGCCTCGACACGCAGCGCCGCCAGCCATTCGGGGAAGGAGGCGGGCTGCTGCGCCACGGGCTGCACGGGTGCCGACGCGGCGGGGGCCGCGGCGCCGGTGGCAACCGGGGCGGTGGCGCCGGTGCTCTGGCAGCCGGCCATCAGCAGGGTGGCGAGAAGGAGGCGGGCGGGATGACGGAACGGGACTCGCATGCGCTCGACCGTGATCGGAAGGGAAGCCGGGCCGTGACCCTAAGGCGCCCGGCCCTGCCGCTCAACCGGCAAATGGGCAGCCCTGGGGTGGAAACCCCTATTGCGGGGGGCATACGCTTGCAGCGCCGCCGGACCGGTCCATATCAAATTTCAATGCAACGCTTTCGCAATTCCCGTCCGGCGGGTCTCCGTTCTCCGGCGCCGCCCCCGGCGGAATTCATGCCCGGCGGAGCCGGCGGGACGGGAGCGGAAGCCGGAACACCGCCTTCCTCAATCGCGTTGATCTGGAGGCACTTCGTTGAAGAAGCCGCCTCCTGCCACGGAACGCCAAGGGTGCCGACGCCATGAAAATCGTGATCTTCGGCTTGACCAATGGGTATCGCCAGGATGGCGGGCACAGCATGCGCTGGCGCGCGCTGATCCACGGGCTGGCGATCCGCGGCCATCGCGTCGTCGCGATCGAGCGCGCCGGTCCCGGTCCCGTCACCCCCTGGACCATCCCCGGCGGCGACGTGCTGTCCTACGGCGCCTGGGACGACGTGGCGGTGGAGGCCGCCGCCCAGGCCGACGATGCCGGGGTGGCGCTGGTGGTGGCGCAGGGGCCGGACGCCCGTCCCGCCGCCGACCTCGTCCGCCAGTCCAGGACGCCGCGCCGCGTGCTCTACGATCCCGAAGCCGCGGTCAGCCTGACCGCGCTGGAGGCGGGGGAGGCGGTGGACCATCTGCCGGCCGACGGGTTGGCCGGCTTCGACATGGTGCTGGCGTCCTGCGGCGGACCGGCGCTGGACCGCTACCGCGCCAAGGCCGGGGCGGAATCGGTGGCGCCGCTCTATCCCTGGATCGTGCCGGAGATCGACAAGCCCGGCGACTTCAAGCGCGAGTATCTCGGCGACCTCTGCTGCATCGTCGGCGGGCCGGACGGCATCCGCGAGGGGCTGGACCGCTTCTTCATCGACCCGGCCCAGCGGCTGACCCGCCGGCGCTTCGTGCTGGTCGGCGCCGGTCTGCCGGACGGCGTGCCGCGTGCCTCCAACATCCTGACCTTCCCCGATCTCGATCCGGCGCATCGTCCCGACGTGCTGGCCTCGGCCAGCCTTGCGCTGACGCTGGCCCGCGACGACGAGCGCAGGATCGGCTGGTGCCCGTCCGACCGCCTGTTCCTGGCCGCCGCCTGCGGTTCCGCCATCGTCGCCGACCAGTGGGAGGGGCTGGACAGCTTCTTCGAACCCGGCCGCGAGATTCTGGTGGCTGCCCAGACCGACGACGTCACCACGGCGATGATGCTGCCGCGCAACCACCTGACCGACCTCGGCCGCCGCGCGCGCAAGCGGGTGCTGGCCGAGCACAGCGCCGAACGCCGCGTGCAGGAACTGCGCAGCCTCCTCGACCTGAAGGGCGGCGGCGACGACTGACGGCATCGCACTTCAACGGGGATGCGCGATCGCGGGGAGCGGGCTATGGTCCGCTCCCCGTTTCGTTTCGCCTTGTTTTGAGGGAGCCTGCCGCCGATGCCGACCGTCACCATCCGCTCCGCCGTCGAGGAGGATTGCACCACCATCCTGCGCTTCGTCCGCGAACTGGCGGAGTTCGAGCGCGAGGCCGATTCGGTCAAGGCGACCGAGGCGGATTTCCGCCGCGACGGCTGGGGGCCGCATCCGGTGTTCGAGGCGTTGATTGCGGAGCTGGACGGCACGCCAGTCGGATTCGCGCTGACCTTCCGCAACTTCTCCACCTGGGAAGGACGGCCGGGCCTCTATGTCGAGGACCTCTACGTCACGCCGGACGCCCGGCGCTGGGGCGTCGGCCGCAAGCTGCTGGTCGCGGTGGCGCAACGCGCGGTGGAGCGCGGCTATCGCCGGGTGGATCTGAATGTTCTGGACTGGAACCCGGCGCGTGAATTCTACGACCGGGTCGGGTTCCGCCAGATGAAGGAATGGCTTCCCTATCGCCTGACCGGACACGCCCTGCTGGAACTGGCGGCTGCGGCACTTCCAGTGGAGGGGCCGGCGGGGGGGCCGGCGGAGGGATCGTCCGGGAAGTAGCAGGAAACGGGATCAGACGGCGCGGTTCAGCGCGATCGCGCCAATGATCTCGGCATAGTCGGCGCGTTCGTTGCGCAGGTTGGACAGAAGATCGACCAGGCTGTCGCGAACGAAGGCATCGTCCTGCTCGACGATGGTGTCTTGCGTCAGCCGGATGAATTGGTCGAGAAGCGCGATATGGGCCACGGATGACGCATTGATCTTCTTCGAGTTGACGGCGCCGATCATGTAAATCTCCCTTGGCCTGAGCATTCCCGATGAGCTCATGAAGCCATCGGGCCAGTTAAAGACTTCCTAACAAGACTATGCGGCAGGTAGTATCTTCAGGGGTACTTCCGATCTATGGTCTGGTCTCCCAAGATCGCCCCGAAGAGTTACCCCGAACGCCTAGGGCGGCGTCCTGAAACCTGCGGCAATGCGTCAGCGTCGGATGTCCCGGCGGGTAGCATGCATGATGACAACGCGCGTCGCTATGTCCGGTTGCTCAGACCGCCCGAGGGAATTGGAGGGAGTGACTACCAAAGGGTGCAGTCCGGCCAACCCGGTTGGGCAACCGCAACCCCCTGAAAATGCTTATTCCCGGAAAAGTCGGTCAGGCGGCGCGGCGGGCGGCGATGCGGTCGCGGGCATCGGCGCGTTCCAGGGCGCGAGCGATCAGATCATCGAACAGCCCGCCGATGGGCGCGTCCAGGACCGCCGCGCGGCCGGCCAGCATCGGGCCTTCCATCAGCAGGGAGCCTTCCTCGCCGGGGCCGAGAACGCGCCAGCCGCGGCTCTTCATCTCCGCAACGCGCGTCCGGGCAATGAAGGCGCGGACATGGTCGTGTGCCAGATCGTCCATTCTGTTCCCCCAATCGCTGTCGATAACCGCCGGCCTTGCGGCGGATCGTTCGGAAAAGCGTACGGAAGAAATACGAACACAACAAGAACAAATTCGAGGGAAGAGCCAGGATTTCCGCCGAGTCGCCCAAGCTCCCGCTTGGACCGTAGCCCTGGCCTGCGTGTCCCCGGCCCTTGCCGTTCCGCCCCTCACCGCAAAGATCAGGCGGGGCGGGGCCGCTTTCAACCCGGCCCGCCCGTGACCAGAAGCGGCGATCAGGAAAGGTCCGACCATGAGCGGTGTCCGCACCGAAACCGACAGCTTCGGCCCCATAGACGTTCCGGCCGACCGTTACTGGGGCGCGCAGACCCAGCGCTCGCTCCAGAATTTCCGCATCGGCGGCGAACGCATGCCGGTGCCGCTGGTGCGCGCCCTGGGCATCCAGAAGCGCGCCGCCGCCGCCGCCAACCTGAAGCTGGGCGTGCTCGATCCGAAACTCGGCGCCGCCATCATGGAGGCGGCCGACGAGGTGATCGACGGCCGGCTGGCCGAGCATTTCCCGCTGGTGGTCTGGCAGACCGGCTCCGGGACCCAGTCCAACATGAACGCCAACGAGGTGATCGCCAACCGCGCCATCGAAAAGCTGGGCGGCACCATGGGGTCGAAGACGCCGATCCATCCCAACGACCATGTCAACATGGGGCAGTCGTCGAACGACAGCTTCCCCACAGCCATGCACATCGCCGCCGCCGACGAGATTGTGCGCAGCCTGATCCCGGCGCTGGAGCATCTGCGCACCGCGCTGGACGCCAAGGCCGACGCTTTCCAGGACATCGTCAAGATCGGCCGCACCCATCTCCAGGACGCGACGCCGCTGACGCTGGGGCAGGAATTCTCCGGCTATGCCGCCCAGGTCTCCTACGGCATCGGCCGGGTCAAGGGCGCGCTGCCGCAGCTCTACCGGCTGGCCCAGGGCGGCACCGCGGTCGGCACCGGCCTGAACGCCAAACCCGGCTTCGCCGAGGCCTTCGCCGAGGAGGTGGCGGCCTTCACCGGCCTTCCCTTCGTCACCGCGGAGAACAAGTTCGAGGCGCTGGCCACCCACGATTCGCTGGTCGACGTCCATGGCCACCTGAACACGCTGGCGGTGTCGCTGATGAAGATCGCCAACGACATCCGCCTCTTGGGCTCCGGCCCGCGGTCCGGCATCGGCGAGCTGTCGCTGCCGGAGAACGAACCCGGCTCCTCCATCATGCCCGGCAAGGTCAACCCGACCCAGTCGGAGGCGATGACGATGGTCTGTGCCCAGGTGATGGGCAACCACACCACCGTGACCGTCGCCGGCGCCACCGGCCATTTCGAACTGAACGTGTTCAAGCCGGTGATCGCCTTCAACGTTCTGCAATCCATCCGCCTGCTGGCCGATGCGGCGATGAGCTTCACCGACAATTGCGTGGTGGGAATCGAGGCCAACCGTGACCGCATCGCCAAACTGGTGTCGGACAGCCTGATGCTGGTTACGGCGCTCAACCCCCACATCGGCTATGACAATGCGGCGAAGATCGCCAAGAAAGCCCACAAGGAAGGGACAAGCCTAAAGGAGGCCGGGCGGGAACTCGGACTCCTGACGGATGAGCAATTCGATCAATGGGTTCGCCCCGAACGGATGGTTGGTCCCGGCTAAGCTTGGGGTTAGGGTGGGGGTGAGTTGTCCCGGCCGTCCCGGCTTTCCTCTGACCACCCCCATCCCCCACTTGCGATGCGTCGAGTGACCATGAAGAAGCGTTCGGTCCTGATCGCCGGCCATCCCACCAGCGTTTCCCTGGAGGAAGAGTTCTGGGACGCCCTGAAATCGGTGGCGCAGTCCCGCGGCCTGTCGGTGAACGCCCTGATCGAGGAGATCGACCAGACCCGCAGCGGCAACCTGTCCAGCGCCATCCGCGTCTACCTGCTGAAGGCGGTGCAGGCGCGCGCGGAGTGAGGGGTTCCCGCGGATAGCCACAGGTGGACACCGGCACGTCGTCGGCGTACACGCTTGCTGGCCTTCCGCCACCCGACAAGACCCCGCCGCCATGCCGCCAGACGTCACCACACTCGACATCATCGCCTTCGTCTGGTTCGTCGGCTCCTGGGTCGGCTTCACCGTCATCCAGGACCATCTGCTGTCCGGCCGGAACATGGTGAACCAGCACCTGAAGATCGTGCGCCGCCACTGGATCGAACGGATGCTGGACCGCGAGAACCGCATCATGGATGCGCAGCTGTTCGGCCACACCATGCACAGCTGCACCTTCTTCGCCTCCACCAACATGCTGGTGCTGGCCGGCCTGATCGGTAGTTTCGGCGCGGCGGAGCGGGCGCAGCAGGTCGTCTCCGACCTCTCCTTCACCGTCCAGACCTCGCACCAGATGTTCGAGCTGAAGATGCTGCTGATGGTGGCGATCTTCACCTTCGGCTTCTTCAAGTTCACCTGGGCGCTGCGCCAGTACAATTACTGCTGCGCGCTGATCGGTTCGGCGCCGATGCCGCCGGTTCCGCCGGAAGACCGCAAGGCGATCTCGCAGACCATCGGCGAGGCGCTGACGCTGGCGATCACCGCGCTGAACGGCGGGATGCGCGCCTATTACTTCGCCCTGGCGGCGCTGGCCTGGATCATCGGGCCGCTCTTCCTGATCGCCGCCACCAGCGGCGTCATCCTGGTCCTCACCCGCCGGCAGGCCTTCTCCGCCACCGAGAAGGTCATTCGCGTGCAAACCCAGTGGTTGGAAAGAAACGAGTCAAGAAAAGAGAAATAATAAATAAAATCCCGCACGCTTTCTGCGCATGCGACCAAATATCCTCTACCTGACGGTGAGTTGCGGCGGCTAAGGTCGGTGCATCGAGGATCGCGCGACGACTTGCCGGCGCGGCGCAGAGAACGAGAGGGCGACAATGGACGCCGATACCGCATTGACCATCATGGAAGCTCTGGATCAGGCGGAAGCCCTGCTGAACCGCATGCACCTGCGCGACGGCTATGCCGGTCGCGACACGCTGGCCCGCAACCGGGAGCTTCTGGATGCTGCCCGCGACCGGCTGCAACAGGTCCACAGCGTCGAAGGAATGGGCGCGTTCGACTGTTACTTCGGCCGCTCTCCGGCAATGGCCTGAGGCACAAGACTTCCGGGCACTCCCGCCGCCTCATCCCTTCAGCAGAACCTTGCCGCCGCTGCGCACCCGCGACCAGTCCTTGGCGAAATAGGCGAAGTCGCGGGACGGCCGGCTGAACAGGAAGCCCTGGGCCAGCGACACGCCCAGCCCGGTCAGCAGGTCGGCGTGCACCGCCTCCTCCACCTGCTCGCCGATCAGTTCCAGCCCGAGCTGGCGGCAGACATCGATCATGGACCGCAGCATCGCCATGTCGCGCGGGTTGGCGACGGCGCCGCGGACGAACTTGCCGTCGATCTTGGCATAATCGGCCTGGATGCCGTACAGCGACTGGAAGCTGGTCGATCCGGCGCCGACATCGTCCAGGCAGATGCGGAAGCCGCTCTCGCGCAGCTTCTGCAAGACCTCGTTCAGCTTGGCGATGTCGGTGACGACCACCGTTTCCGTCACCTCGATCAGCAGCTTGGCCGCCAGATCGCCATAGGGGGCGACCACCGACTGGAACTGCTTGAGGAAGATCGGGCTCATCAGCGTCTTGGCCGACAGGTTGATCGCCACGTCGGGCAGCTTCGGTTCCTTGCGGAACTCGGCCAAGGTGTCCAGCACCGTCCGGGTCAGCAGGAGGTCGAAGTCGTAGATCAGCCCGACATCCTCGGCGAAGGTGATGAAGTCGGCCGGCGACCCCATCCCGTCGACACGGGTCAGCGCTTCCAGATGATGGACGGCGCCGTTGGCGATGTCGACGATGGGCTGGTAGACGACGAAGAAGTTGCGGTTGTCGATGGTGGCGCGCATCTGGCCGATCCGCTCCACCGCACCCGCCATCAGCCGGTTGGCGCCATCCTCCAGGCTGGAGATGGTGAACTCGCCGCCCTGTTCGGAGGCGAAGGCCTGCACGGTATAGACCAGCGCGCGGGCCGCATCCGCCGCGTCCAGCCGGTCGTCCGCCATGTCCAGCGTCCAGGACCGGATGCCGCCGGGCAGGGCGCCGCCCGCCGCTTCGATGATCTGGGCGATGTGGCCCTGCACCTCGCGCCCGTCGATGTCGGCGGCATGGACGATGCCGTAACGGTCGCCGGTCAGCTGTCCGGCGCTGTCGCCGTCGGCGGAGATGCCGCGCAGATAGGCGTCGATGCCCTCGCGCACCTCCGTCGCCGCTCCCTCCGGCATCGCCTCCACCATCGCCTGCAACCCTTCGACCAGCAGCAGGGTCAGCCCCTGGTCGAGCCCCTTCTCCCGCGCGGCGAAGATCCGCTCCTCCAGGATGCCGGCGAATCCGGCCTGGTCCCGCAGCTCGCCCTGGGCCGCCGCGAGCCCAGCCCCGTTGCCGGCGCGCGCCGGCGCGGTCAGCAGAACGGTGAGGAACAGCGACCCCGGACAGGAATCGAGCCGGCAGCCGCCGAGCAGCGCCGGGAACTGCTGGCCGTCGAAGGCCTGGAACAGCACGCGCGACGGCTTGATCCGCGCCTTTTCCCGGATGCGGTCGAACAGGACATGGACGTATTTGCGGTCGCCGGGGGCCACCACCTCCATCAGGTTGCTGCCCACCAGCCCGCCGACCTCGCCCTTGGTCAGGCGGCAGCGGGCGCCGGCGGAAAACAAAATGTTGCCCTGCGCATCCGTCTCGATCAGCAGGTCGGCGGCGGCGAAGGCGAAGCCGACGAAACGGTCGCGGTCGCGGCTGGACTGCGGACGGCGTGTCCCCGCCGCGCCGGAGGCCGGGCTGACGACCGGTCCGATCACGGGAGGGGATCGTCCTGCGCTTTCCTGCGACAAGGGCATCGTCATCCGGCTACAAATTGCATCAAAGTTTAGAGAGTTTCAGGCTGAATGCAGCAGAGGGTAACCAATATTGACGTAAGTTAAAAGCGTATCTGTGGCCGATGACCTTCGTCCGGGGCGGTCACGGCAATTTATGATATCTATTCCGCAAATGCGAAATACCCGGGAATGCCTTGGCCGATAACGGAAATGCTGGGAATTATCGGTGCCGGAAACCTGACGCGATCATTCCGATTCCGCAATGATCGTTGTCGTCGAGGACCGTCACCGATTTGCGGCCGCGGCAGTCCTTCTTCCGTCGCGGCCGTCATGCCGGGCATGGGGCCGGGCCCGGTCAGACGATCTCCACCACCGCCGGCTGGACCGGGCGTTTGCGGTCCTTCAACAGCAAGGCGTTGAAGCTGGCCTGTCCGGGTCTCTCGACGAACCGGTAGGTCAGGCTGGCGACCGCGACCACCGTTCCCAGATAGGCGAGTGCCAGCGAATCCATCACCAGGGGGATGCCGATGGAGATCAGCCGCTCCTCCTCGCCCTCGATCGTCTGGTCGACGAACATCGGCTGGCCGAGAAGCCGTTGCAGGAAGGCCGCGGCCTTGTGGAACAGCGCGATGACCAGCGCATGCACCATGTAGATGGAGTAGGAGCGGGCGCCCAGCCACTGGAACGGCCGCTTCGCCAGCAGCCGCGAAAATCCGCCGCCTTCGAAGGCGAACACCCAGACGACGAGACCGAACAGCAGCGGCGAGGCGTAGGACAGGGCATTGCCGCGCGCCATCGCGACGAAGCCGATCACTGCGGCAAGGCTGAGCCCCTCGATCACTCCCGGCATCGGCAGGCTCGACAGTCCCGCGCCGCGGGCCGCCCGGAACAGCCGATACACGATATGCCCGGCGAAGAAGCCATAGAGGCAGCGGAAATATCCGAAATCGAAGCTGGTGTCGACGTAGCGGTCGGACCAGCCCATGACCACGAAGGCGCCGGCCGCCGAAAGAGCCACCGCCGAGGCCGTCACCAGCCATCTGCGGCGGGCCAGCAGGCAGAGCGCGGCGAAGGTGATATAGGCAAGGAACTCGGCGCTGATCGACCAGCTCGGGACGTTCCAGGTCAGCCTGTCCTCGATGCCCAGGGAATGTACCAAAAACAGGTTGCTGAGGATGGAGGATGGCGCGAAGCGGCCGGTGAAGGCCGCAGTCTCGCCGCTGATTGCCAGCGCCTTGACGATCTCCAGCGGAATGAAGGCGATCAGGGTGGCGGCATGCAGGGGCCAGACCCGTCCAAGGCGCCGGACCAGGAAATTCCTCCCGTCCGGTGCCGATTTCAGGCGGCCGACATAGGCGTGGGTGATGACGAAGCCGCTGAGAACGAAGAAGAAGTCCACAAACAAATAACTGCCGCGAACGAACGGAACGAGATAGAAGTGACCTAAGGCGTTGAAGTGGAACAATGCGACGAACAGGGCGCATAAACCGCGCCAGCCGTCGAGCACTGGGAAGCGCATTTGGACTCTCCAAATCGATGTCTTGCTTCGGTCATCTCATGCTGTCTGCCGATACTATGGTCGTGGAAAATGCGGTCTGCTCCGCGATGAGGAGCATGTACCCGGTTACCGTCGGGTGACCGTAAATGTCGGCACTGCAACCAAAAAGCGGAAATCGGGCTTATTCCGAAAGCCGGCCGGTGAGTACCACCGTCAGGTTGCGGGTGCGCAAGGACCACTTCCTGAGGACTGCGGATTTGCCGGTTGTCGGGATTGTCACACCGGTCGTGAGCGGCGCCTCATCGGATTGGACGCCATGGCACCGTTTGGTTGTCTTCGAAGCGGTACGCTGCTTGCGCCTTCAGGTTGAGCTTTTCCCGCCTTGAGCGGGGCGGGCTCAACCGGCATTCTCCGGCCATCCCGCCGCGGCCGAGAAACCGGTGATGCCCATCCACCGGCGCAGCGCGTGCAGTGGCTGCACGTCGGCCGTGGCGGGGATGACCTTCGCCTGCAAACGAAAAGGCCCCGCGGACCTGCCGGTCGCGGGGCCTTTCGGCTTTTGCGGGGAAACAGCGTCAGCGGCGCGGGAACAGCCGGTTGACGTGGCCCATCTTGCGGCCGGGCCGGGCTTCGGCCTTGCCGTACAGATGCAGGCGGGCGCCGGGTTCGGCCAAAAGGTCGGGCCAGCGCAGCACGTCGTCGCCGATCAGGTTGGTCATCTCGGCATCGGCCACCCGCTCCACCGATCCCAGCGGCAGGCCGCAGACCGCGCGCACCAGCTGCTCGAACTGGTCGGTGGCGCAGGCGTCCATCGTCCAGTGGCCGGAATTGTGCGGACGCGGCGCCATCTCGTTGACCAGCACCCTGCCGTCGGCGGTGACGAACATCTCCACCGCCAGCACGCCGACCAGATCCAAAGCCTCGGCGATGCGGCGCGCGATGCGGTCTGCCTCCGCCGCGGTCTCCGCTGACACCTTCTCGGGCGCGGCCGGGGCGATGGTGACGTCGAGGATGCCGTCCTTGTGGCGGTTCTCCACCGCCGGATAGGCGACCATGGCACCGTCGGCACCGCGGGCGACGATCACCGACACCTCGCAGGCGAAGGTGACGAAGCCCTCGACGATGCCCTCCACGCCCGGCTTGCCGCCGCCGATGCCGGTCCAGGCCGTCACCGGATCGCTGCCGCTGTCCAGCCGCGCCTGCCCCTTGCCGTCATAGCCGAGCCGCGTCGATTTCAGCACGCAGCGCGGCCCGATTTCGGCCACTGCGCGGGCGACCTCCTCGGCGCTGCTGGCGGTGCGCCAGGGGGCGGTGGCGATGCCCAGCTGGTTGACGAAGCTCTTCTCGGCAATGCGGTCCTGCGCCACCGACAGCACATTCGGGCCAGGGTTCAGGTTGGTGAAGCGGCGCAGATGCTCGGCGGTGGCGACCGGCACATTCTCCCACTCCAGCGTCACCACATCGACCGAGCGGGCGAAGCGCTCCAGCGCCTCCAGGTCGTCCCAATCGGCGACGGTCGCTGCGGCGCTGACCTGGGCGGCCGGACTGTCGGCCGCGTCGGGGGCATAGACATGGGTCTTGTAGCCCAGCCGCGCCGCGGCCAGCGCCGTCATCCGGCCGAGCTGTCCGGCACCCAGCATGCCGATGGTGGAACCGGGGGCGAGACGGGGCAGGGGAGTCCCGGTTGGAGTGCCGGTCATGACGGTCAGGCTTTCTCTCTGTCAGGCGGGATCGCGTCAGTTGGGATCGTCGACGGGCGCTTCGGCGACCGCGGCGGTCTGGCGCGAGCGCCAGCCGTCGAGTGCCTCGGCCACCGCCGGGTCCATCAGCGCGATGACCGAACCGGCCAGCAATGCTGCGTTGATGGCGCCGGCCTTGCCGATCGCCAGCGTGCCGACCGGGACGCCGCCCGGCATCTGCACGATCGACAGCAGGCTGTCCATGCCTTTCAACGCGTGGCTTTCGACCGGAACGCCGAACACCGGCAGCGGCGTCATCGATGCGGCCATGCCCGGCAGATGGGCGGCGCCGCCGGCGCCGGCGATCACCACCTTCAGCCCGCGCGCCTTGGCGGTGGTGGCGTATTCCACCAGCCGGTGCGGGGTGCGGTGGGCGGAAACGATGCGGACCTCGTGCGGGACGCCCAGCGCCGTCAGCGTGTCGGCGGCGTGCTTCATCGTCGTCCAGTCGGACTGGCTGCCCATGATGATGCCGACCAGCGGCTGGACGCCGGCAGCCGAAGCGGTGCTGTTCGGGGAGAGATCGGCGGTCACGGCCTGTCGCTTTCCTCAAGGTCCGGAAAGCGGCGCATTATAGGAAGAGTCGGGCAACTGTCCAGAGGCCGCACCGTGTCCGCACCCCTGTCCGTCCCGAATCCTACCCTGCGGCTGCGACATTCCGGCCCTTCCGGTGGAACATGGTTCCACTTATGGTGCCGCCTTATATGGACTGGATAGACCCTGCTCATTCCCAGAACCGGACCCATCGCATGACCGACGCCGCTTCCAACGAAGACCAGCGCAAAGAGCACCGCGACATCCGCGCCGCGATGGCCGAGGAGCGGATGGCCGCCGTCGGCATCGACGAGGCGTCGATCGAAACGCTGGTGCGCACCTTCTACGGCAAGATCATGAAGGACGAGGAACTGGGTCCGATCTTCGGCCGCGCCATCACCGATTGGGAGCCGCATCTGCGCAAGATGATGGATTTCTGGTCGTCCATCGCCCTGCTGACCCAGCGCTACGACGGTCGCCCGATGCCGGTGCACATCTCGCTGGGGCTGGAGCCGCCGCATTTCCAGCGCTGGCTCGGCCTGTTCCGTGAAACCGCCCGCGAGATCCTGCCGGCCGAGGGCGCTGATTTCCTGATCGGCAAGGCCGAGAACATCGCCCGCAGCTTCCAGATGGGCATCCAGTTCTTCACCGTGCCCAAGAAGGGGTGAGGGGACCATGCTCCCCCTCTCCCCGGGGGGAGAGGGGATGGCTGCGCGTTTCCCCAAGCCCCGTTAAGCAATGATATCCGGCAGCAGCCGGCTTTCCAGGACCATGATCTGGTCCTTCAGCATCAGCTTGCGCTTCTTCAGCCGCTGCATCTGCAACTGGTCATAGGGCGCGCGTTCGGCAAGCCGGGCGATGACGTCGTCCAGGTCGCGGTGCTCGCTGCGCAAGCTCGCCAGCTTTTCCTTCAAAATCTCTTGCTCGTTCATCGCGCCCGTTAGGAATGGCCGTTGCCCCGGGTGGATCGGGGGTGCTCTTGCGGGTGACCCTTTGGCTGGGCGGGCCGGACTATATCAGATTTCCTGACGTACGGCACCGCCAAACCGCCGGAATCCCGATAGGGTCCGATCCTTTGGCCCCGCCCGCTACCGCGGCGGAAGGGCGTGCGCGACGCAATGCCCCCTTTGCGGCTGCGGGCAACGATTGCGGGAAACTCCTGTTCCGGTAACATGGTGGTCCATTTCAATGAACAGGCGAACGGGACGGGAAACCCTCAATGACTGCCCCTAATAAAGCCGGCAAGCGCATCGGCATCCTGACCAGCGGCGGCGATTGCGCCGGGCTGAACGCGGTCATCCGTGCGGTGGTCCACCGCGCCACCGGCTATGGCTGGCAGGTGCTGGGCATCAAGGAAGGCACCCAGGGGCTGCTCCAGCGCCCGGTGCAGTATCAGACGCTCGATCTCGGTTCGGTCGACGGCCATATGATGCGCCAGGGCGGCACCATCCTGGGCACCACCAACCGCGGCGACCCCTTCGCCTACCCGATGCCCGACGGCACGCTGAAGGACCGTTCCGACGAGATCATCGGCGGCTACCGCGAGCTTGGGCTGGACGCGCTGATCGGCATCGGCGGCGACGGCAGCTTCGCCATCCTGCACAAGCTGGCGCAGAAGGGCGGCTTCCCGATGGTGGGCGTGCCCAAGACCATCGACAACGACCTGGGCAAGACCGAGGTGTCGGTCGGCTACGACACCGCCGTCGCCGTGGCGGTGGAGGCGCTGGACCGTCTTCAGCCGACCGCCGCCAGCCACCACCGCGTGATGGTGCTGGAGGTGATGGGCCGCGACGCCGGCCATATCGCTCTGGCGGCCGGCATCGCCGGCGGGGCCGACGTCATCCTGATCCCCGAGATCCCCTATTCCATCGAGAGCATCGCCGCCAAGATCCAGAGCGTCCGCGACTCCGGCCGCAACTTCGCCCTGGTGGTGGTGTCGGAGGCGGTGAAGACGCTGGAAGGCACCGGCGTCAAGAAGATCCTCCAGGGCGGCGAGAAGCGCTATGGCGGCATCGGCGACTATATCGGCGAGAAGATCGCCGACGCCACCGGGGCCGAGACCCGCGTCACCGTGCTGGGCCATGTCCAGCGTGGCAGCATGCCCAGCCCGCGCGACCGCCTGATCGCCTCGGCCTTCGGCGTCCATGCCGTCGACCTGATCGCGGAGGGCAGGTTCAACCGCATGGTCGCCTGGTCCAACCGCGGCGTCATCGACGTGCCGATCACCGAGGCGATCGAGCATTATTCCTGCGTCGAACTGGACGGCGCGCTGGTGAAGACCGCCCGCGGCCTGAACATCAGCTTCGGCGACTGACCGGGCAGCGATGTCGGCGAATCCCTTCTGGGACTTTTCCCTGGCCGTCTACGGCCGGCCGGGGGTGCCCGCCTGCTGTCTCGCTCTTCAGGACCGGTGCGGGGTGGACGTGAACGTCCTGCTGTTCGCCGCCTGGGCCGGCCTGCACTGCGGCATCCGCCTGTCGGCCGAAGATCTGGCGCGCACCGACGGGGCGGTCGCCGGCTGGCGCGACGAGGTGGTGCGGCCTCTGCGCGCCCTGCGCCGCCGCGCCAAGACGGAGGACGACGCCTTCTACCGCCGTATGAAGGCGGCCGAACTGGAAGCCGAACGCGTCCAGCAGGACCGCCTGTTCGCCGCGGGCGGCTTCACTCCGCAGGCCGGCGGCGGCCTGGAGCTTGCCGCCGCCAACATGGCGCTGCTGGTGCCGGGCGGCGACCCGGCGCTGGACGAACTGGTGGAACTGCTGGCGGGACGGTGAGGGGGCTCCCTACCTGTTCAGAATCAGCTCGTCCGGATTGTGGGTGACGTTCGACACCAGAACCGGCTTGCCCGCATAGAAGGCGCTGCACCGCTTGCCGCTGACCAGCCGGGTCAGCGCCGCTTCCCACTCGCGCCCCTTGGGGCCGATGATGCGCAGCTTCAGCTGGTCGACCAGCGGGACGACCTTGAACGTCTCGATCTCGATCGGTTCGGCACTGGTGGTGGTGAAGACGTCCTGCTTCAGCGTCAGCGTCCTGCCGTTGATCTCCAGCGTCACGTCCTGCGCCCACGGGCAGCCGTTCGACTTGGCGCCTTCGTTGGCCTGCGCAGCGGTGATCCCGAGACCGAAAGTCAGGAGGCCGAGCGTCAGGGCGGCGAGAGTGACCCGGCGGAGACCGGAATGGCAGAGTGCCCGGATTGGGCGGGTGATCATGATCCGCTCCTCGAAGAATGGCGCGGACAATAGCCACGAGTATGCTCCCTGACAATCCAGGGAAAATCCTGATTCTGTGACCGTTTGCCACGATTTCAGACCGCAGGTGACTGGACCGGCGGGGCGGCGGCGGGGCATCATCCGGATCCCGGCAGCGCGCCCGCCACCCCGCCCAATACCCTGCAAGAGTCCCGATGGTTACATTGTCGCAGGCCCTGCTGATCGCGCTTGACCACCATCAGGCGGGCCGGCTGGCGGAGGCGGAGGACATCTACCGCCGCATCCTGGGCGCCGATCCCGAATATGCCGACGCGCTGGAACTGTTGGGCGTGCTCGCCGCCCAGACCGGCCGGCTGGCCGAGGCCACCCGCTGCCTTCGCCTCGCCGTGGCCCTGCGTCCCGAGGGGGCCGGCGGGCTGTCCAACCTTGCCGGCGTCGAGCAATCGTCCGGCGCGCTCGCCCTTGCGGTGCGGCTCTATGGCCGGGCGCTGCGCCTGCTGCCGGACCTCGCCGACGCCCATGCCAGCCGCGCCGGTGCCCTGCGCCGGCTTGGGCAGGCACTGCCGGCACTGACGGCCACCGGTCTTGCCCTGGCCCTGGCGCCCGACCATGCCGACGCGCTGGCGAACCGGGCCGCCGCCCTGCTGTCCTGCGGTGAGCCCATCACGGCCGAGCACTGCGCCCGCCGCTCGCTACGCCTGAACCCGCGGTCCGCCGTCACCCATGCGACGTTGGCCGCCGCCCTGGCCGCACAGCGCCGCTGGGCGGAGGCCGAATCCGCTGCCCGCGACTCGCTGGCCCTCGACCGCTCCACCGCCGAGGCGTGGGAGGTGCTGGGCTCGGTCCTCGCGAGGCTCGCCCGCTTCCCCGATTCGCTGGACGCCTTCGCCATGGCGGAGCGGCTGCATCCCGGCCCGTCGCTGTCTGCGGCGCGCGGCACCGCCCTGATCGCCATGGCCCGCCCGGCGGAGGCGGCAGCCGACTTCGAGCGCGCCCTGGCCGACCGGCCGCAGGATGCCGGACTGCACTGGAACCTCGGCTTTGCCCGTCTGATGGCCGGCGACTACGAAGGCGGCTGGCCGGAGTTCGACTGGCGCCGCCACGACGACCGCGCCGAGCCGCCCTGGCGCCGCCTCAATCAGCCGACATGGCGGGGCGAGCCGCTGAATGGCCGCACCATCCTGCTCTATGCCGAACAGGGGCTGGGCGATACGCTCCAGTTCCTGCGCTATGTCCCGCTGGTGGCGGCCCGCAGCGGCCGGGTGGTGCTGGAGGTGCAGCGGCCTCTGCTGCCGCTGCTGGAGCCGCTGCCGGGGGTGGAGGGGGCGGTCCAGGTCGTCGCCCGCGGCGATCCGCTGCCGTCCTTCGACCTCGAATGCCCGCTGATGAGCCTGCCGCGGGCCTTCGACACCGGCCTGGACGGCGTGCCCGCCGACACCCCCTACCTCCGCCCCGACCCCGCGCGCGTCGCCCGCTGGCGCGACCGTCTGGGGCCGCACGCGGCTCTGCGCGTCGGCGTCGTCTGGGCCGGCAACCCGCGCTTTCCTGCCGATGCGGAACGGTCGCCGAAGCTTGCCGGCCTGCGCGGCCTGTTCGACGTGCCGGGCTGCTGCTTCTACGGCTTGCAGATGGGGCCGGGGCGCGCTGATCTCGCCGACAGGATCCTGCCGGACAGCTTCAGCGACCTCGGGGCGGAGATCGCCGACTTCGCCGATACCGCGGCGATCATGGCGAACCTGGACCTTGTGGTGTCGTCCTGCACCGGGCCGGCCCATCTGGCCGGGGCGCTCGGCCTGCCGCTGTGGCTGGCGCTGCCCTTCTCGCCGGACTGGCGCTGGCTGACCGGCCGCGACGACAGCCCCTGGTATCCGACCGCCCGCCTGTTCCGGCAGCCGGCGCCCGGCGACTGGCCTGCCGTCGCCGGGCGCATGGCCGCCGAACTGGTCGTGCTGGCTCAGCGCTTCAGGCCGTTGCCATAGCGGGAGCAGTCGTAATCGTCGGTTCCGGCCTCGGCACGGCCACCGTTGGAGGTGTTGTAGCGCGGGTCGTCGCAACGGCCGTTGCGGGCGTAGGAATCGGACTCTCCCGACCCGAACAGCCCGCCGCCGCTGCCGCCGAACAGCCCTCCGCCACTGCTGTTGCTGCTGGTCTGGTTGCAGGCGGCGAGCGCCAGCGGCATGGCGGCGGCGATCACGAATCGAAGTGCGGTCTTCATGGCAGTCCCTTTCCCTGGTGAGGGTTGCGAAGGAAATGTTCCCTTCGCCCTCAACAGGGCAGGGCGCCCGCAATTCCCGCGCTGGCGCTCGGATTAGAGTGTGATCGTTTCAAGCGGGATCGCTTGAAACGTGAATCACACGGAAAGCCAAAAACTTAGAGTCTGTCTGGTGCTTCAACAAGCACCAGACAGACTCTAACGCTTCCTGGCCTTACCGGGCCGGTTCCGGCTTCACTCGACCGGCTGGAACAGGCGGGTGACGGGGTGGATCGCCCACATCTCGCCCGACTCGATGTCGAACCACCAGCCATGGATGTTCAGCGTGCCGGCCTCCACCCCTTCGCGCACGAAGGGGAAGGTCATCAGATTCTCGACCGAGGCGCGGACCGCCGCCCGCTCGATCACCGCCGGAGTGTTCTGCAGCTTCTCCGCATCGGCGCGCGCCTGTTCGGAGCCTTCCGGCCCGACATAGGGGTCGAGCGCCGAGCCGGCGATCGACACCCAGGGGGAGACGAAATCATCCTCGGCCTTCTGGCCGGCGCGCAGCCGGATCAGGCCCTGGATGCCGCCGCACTGGGCATGGCCCAGCACGATGATCTCCGACACCTTCAGCGCCTTGACCGCATATTCGATGGCGGCCGAGGTGCCGTGATAGGCGCCGTCGGGCTGATAGGGCGGGACGAGGTTGGCGACGTTGCGCACGACGAACAGCTCGCCGGGCTCCGCCATCGTCAGCAGGGCCGGATCGACGCGGCTGTCGGAACAGCCGATCAGCAGGACCTCAGGGTGCTGCCCTTCGGTCGCCAGCAGCCGCATGCTGTCGGGGCGGCGTTCGTAATAGCGGGCGCGGAAGGCCTTGATGCCTGCCAGAAGCTGGCGGATGGGCTCGCTCGGTTTGCTGAAGGGCATGGTCGGCTCGTTCCCGTTTCTGCCGGCCGGCTGGGGCGCCGGTTCCGCATCATGATCCATCGACAGCGGTATAACGGCATTGCGTCCGCCGACCAAGCCGCCTGTTGCGTTGCAAATGCGGGTCGACGCGGATCAGGCCTCTTGCCCACGCTCGCCCCAGCGCCGCAGGTTGCCGGCATCCAGCCCAAACAGGTCCAGCACCCGGCCCACCGAATGGTCGACCAGATCGTCGATGCCCTGCGGCCTGGCGTAGAAGGCGGGGACCGGCGGCGCGATCACCGCCCCCATTTCGGCCAGCGCGGTCATGGTGCGCAGGTGGCCCAGATGCAGCGGCGTCTCCCGCACCATCAGCACCAGCCGCCGCCGTTCCTTCAGCGCCACGTCCGCCGCCCGCGTCAGCAGGGTGGAGGTGACGCCGCTGGCGATCTCGCTCATCGTCCGGACGGAGCAGGGGGCGACCACCATGCCCAGCGTGCGGAAACTGCCGCTGGACACCGCCGCCCCGATGTCGGCGGCGGCATAGCTGACATCGGCCAGCGCCCGCAGTTCCGCCACCTTCATCGCAGTTTCATGCGCCAGCGTGACCTCGGCCGAGCGGCTGACCACCAGATGCGATTCGACGCCGATCCGCCGCAGCGTCTGCAGCATGCGGATGCCATAGATCACCCCCGACGCGCCGCTGATGCCGACGACGAGCCGGGGCGGAGGTGTGGTGGGATCGGTCATGGAATTCTTAAAAGCTCTCCAAGCCCTCGACGGTCCCTCTCCCGGGGCGGGAGAGGGGCCCACCCTCAGCGCGCGTCTTCCTGCTCGGAATAGCTGTCGTCGTCGCGGCCTTCGCCGTAGAAGTCCTCGGCCGCTTCCTCCGGCGGGCGCGGCACGCCGCCGCGGCGGATCGCCAGGGCCAGCGCCTCTTCCAGCTCGCGCTGGGAGCAGAGGCCCAGCATCACCGGGCTGCGCGGCTTGATGTTGGCGACATTCCAGTGGGTGCGGTCGCGCACCGCGGCGATGGTCGGCTTGGTGGTGCCGATCAGGCGGCAGACCTGGGCGTCCGACAGCTCCGGATGGTGCTTCAGCAGCCAGGCGATGGCGTCGGGCTTGTCGCCGCGCTTGGTGATCGGGGTATAGCGCGGACCCTTGGACCGGGACGCCACCTGCGGCAGGTCGGCGACCAGCAGCTTCAGGCGCAGGTCCTCGTTCTTCTCGCAGCGCTCGATTTCCTGCTTGGTCAGCTGGCCGTTGGCGATGGGGTCCAGCCCCACCATGCCGACTGCGACCTCGCCGTCGGCGATCGCCTGGACTTCCAGCGAATGCATGCCGCAGAAGGCGGCGATCTGCTCGAAGGACAAGGACGTGTTCTCGACCAGCCAGACGGCTGTCGCTTTCGGCATCAAGGGCAGTGCCATCATCCCTCCTGACAAACTCTTCACCGGCCGCACCCGCTGGCGGGTGGTGCGGCCGGCCGTTCTAACTGGTTATGCGGCGCGGGGGCGGCTTCGCGGCCCCGGGGCGACCCCGGGGCGGCCGCCCCATTCTCGTCACCACGATATAGGGCGAATACCGGTCCGCGTAAGCATGCTTGCGCAGGCGCACCGGGAAATCCCGGCCGCCCGCTCGCCTCTGCTAACCTGTCTTGCCTGCTTATGGCAAGCCCGACGGCGCGGATGCGGTGAAGAAAAGCGCAAAAATCAGGCGGCGTCCGGCCCGACCGTCAGCACGATCTTGCCGATATGCGCGCTGCTTTCCATCAGCCGGTGCGCCTCGTCCGCCTGTTCCAGCGGGAAGGTGCTGTGGATCTGCGGCCTGATGCCGCCGGATTCCAGCAGCGGCCAGACATGCTCGCGCAACGCCGCGGCGATGCGGCCCTTCTCCGCCACCGGCCGGGCGCGCAGCGTCGATCCGGTCAGGGTCAGCCGCTTGGTCATTACCGGCGCCATGTTCAGCGACACCTTCGACCCTTGCAGGAAGGCGATCGAGACGTGGCGGCCGTCCATCGCCATGATGTCGACGTCGCGGGCGATGTAATCGCCGCCGACCATGTCCAGCACCACGTCGACGCCGCGCCCGCCGGTCGCCTCGCGGATCACCGCGACGAAATCCTCGGTCCTGTAGTTGATGGCGCGGTCGGCGCCGAGATCCTCGCAGGCGCGGCACTTGTCGTCGCTGCCGGCGGTGGTGAACACCGTGGCGCCGAAGGCCTTGGCCAGCTGGATCGCCGTGGTGCCGATGCCGCTCGACCCGCCATGGATCAGCAGGGTCTCGCCGCGCTTCAGGGCGCCGCGCTCGAACACGTTGGTCCAGACGGTGAAGAAGGTCTCCGGCACCGCCGCCGCCTCGACCATCGTCAGCGGGGCGGGAACGGGCAGGGCCTGCACCGCCGGCACCACGCAATATTCGGCATAGCCGCCGCCGGCCACCAGCGCGCAGACCCTGTCGCCGCTGGCCCAGTCCTCCACCCCTTCGCCGATGGCGATCACCGTGCCGGACAGCTCCAGCCCCGGCAGGTCCGATGCCCCCGGCGGCGGGTCGTAGCGGCCCTGGCGCTGAAGCGTGTCGGGGCGGTTCACCCCGGCGGCGGCGACCTCGACCAGGATTTCGCCGGGGCCGGGCACCGGGGCGGGGCGGCGGGTCGGTCGCAGCACCTCCGGCCCTCCGGGCTGGGTGATCTCGACGCAACGCATGCTGTCGGGCAAGGCAAGGCCCATGGCGGTCGTCCCTTCGGTTTTGTCTGTTTGGCAATGTCCGGCCCGAAAGGTAGATTTGCCCAACCGGCCTGACAAGCCGGACCAGGGACCGAAAACACGGTAGGGGGAGGGAGCCGAACCATGGCCATCGACGACCGTTTCGAGGATCTGGAGCCGCGCAAGGCCAAGCCGGCGCCCAAGGACCTGACCGTGATGGGCGTGGCCGAGATCGAGGCCTACATCGCCACGCTGGAGGCGGAAATCACCCGCGCCCGCGCCGCCATCGCCGCCATCGCCGCCAAGCAGGCGCAGAAATCGGCAGCCGAGGCGTTTTTCAAGAAGGGGTGAGGCGCCAAAGGAAAAGGCCCTTCCCCTGCGGGAAGGGCCTTGATTCCATTTGGTTCCACCTCACCGCCCGACCAGATCGCGGTAGCAGTGCCAGGAGGCATGGCCGATCACCGGCAGCGCGATCGCCAGCCCGAGGAAGCCGGTGACCATCCCGGCGCTCATGAACAGGGCGATCAGGAAGCCCCAGGCGATCATCGGTTTGACGTTGGCGCGCACCACCGTGATGCTGGTCGCCATGGCGGTGAAGACGTCGGTCTCGCGGTCCAGCAGCATCGGCACCGACACCACGGCGATGGAGAACACCGCCGTCGCGATGATCCCGCCGAACACCGTCCCGGTCAGCAGGAAGGGAATGGTCTCGGCCGAGAAGAAGATGCGGTCGACCAGCTGGTCCAGCGCCGGCGGCTCGCTGGAGAAGAACAGGGCGAAGATCAGGAAGGCGACGCGGATCCAGGCCAGCAACGCCAGCATCAGCACCATGCCGATCCCGGCGATCTGCACGCCGTTGCGGCGATAGGCGGCGACCACCTTGCCGAAGGTCGGCCGTTCCCCAAGCTCCAGCAGGCGGCTGGTCTCGTAGAGCCCGACGGCGAACAGCGGTCCGACCAGCATGAAGCCCGCCGCCATCGGCAGCAGCAGATATTCCATGTCCAGCATCGCCAGCCCGACCACCAGGGTGAAGCTGGAGATCACCGCCAGCGCGCCATAGGCGAAGCTGATGCCGGGGGCGGCCATCATGTCCTGCCAGGCCGAGGCGAGCCAGACCCAGGGGCGGTCCGTCTCGACCTCGCGGATCGCCGGCAGCCAGTGCGGGGTTTGCGTCTGAGGCGTCTGCACCGAACCGCGAAACGACGTCATGTCGACCATGATGACGGTCCTCCCCAACAGCCAAGGAAAGCGCCCGCCGGCGCCCTTGACCGGCACTGTCACACAGTCGCGCGGATCGTCGCAATAGGGAACTATCGGCCTATCCAATAGTAACAAAAACGCAGAGGTTATTCCCAGCGCCCGGCTTGGTCTTCGCCGTCCCTTCGTCCTGGCCGGTCAGTCCTCCCCGTCCAGCTTATGCCCGTCCAAAGTCTGAGTTCTCCGCTCGGCCTCCTTGCGGTCGCGGTCCTTCTCCGCCTTGGTGCGGCCGAATCGGGCCCGATTCGCCTCCGCTTCCTTGGTGCGTTCGGCTTTTTCACGGGTCTTGCGGAAACGGTTGAGGTTGACCACGTCGCCCATGGCACGATCTCCGATGGCTGATTTCCGGGGGTTCGGGGGCCGCGCGGCCGATTCCGGCAGGCGGCGGGACGGAAAAATTTCGCGAAAAAATCCGGCGGACTCCGACTTGGCCGTGGGATTGCCCAAATTGCTTGTTTCTTCTGCGGGCGCTAGCTTACCGAAGGACGGCGCGCACCGGAAGCGGACGGTGCGGCGGGTGGGGGAACGGGTCTTTGTTTAGACAGTCTTTGTTTGGATGTGGCAAAGGGGCGCGGCCGACGACAGGGCCGGTCGCAGGGAAGGCGGAAACCCGGTGAAGAAGATCCTGATCGCTGCACTGGCCGGGCTGGCGGTTTCGGCCGGTCTGCTGCTGGTGGCGCCGAGCCTCATCGACTGGAACGCCTACAAGGGCGCCATTGCCGAGCGGGTGTCGCAGGCGACCGGCCGGCAGGTGGAGTTGCGGGGCGACGTCGGCTTCACCCTGCTGCCGTCGCCGGCCCTGACCGTGCGCGACGCCCGGCTGGCCAACGCCGCCGGGGCCGCCGAGCCCGACATGGTGCGCCTGAGGAAACTGGACGCCCGCGTGGCGCTCGGCCCGCTGCTGGGCGGCCGCGTCCAGGTGGAGAGCATCGCGCTGGTCGAGCCGACCTTCGTGGTGGAGGTGCTGAAGGACGGCCGCATCAACTGGGACCTGTCCACCGCCGGCACCCGCACCGGCGACGGGCTGGGGGCGGCCGAAGGGCTGGTCTCCGCCGTCAGCTTCGATCAGGTGCTGATCGACAACGGCACCGTCATCTACCGCGACGACCGCAACGGCCGGACCGAGACGGTGGAGGGCCTCAGCGCCCGCATCGCCGCCGGCAGCCTGAACGGTCCCTTCCAGCTTCAGGGCGATTTCCGCCTGCGCGGCCTGTCCCTGCATGGCGAGGCGACCGCCGGCCGCTTCACCGAAGGGGCGGCGGTGCCGGTGCGCGCCACCCTGTCGCTGCCGCACACCGACGCCACCCTGCGCTTCGCCGGCATCCTGACCGGCGGCGGCACCAGCGGCAGCGGGTCGAAGGTGCAGGGCGACCTGCGCGCCGAGGGCGGCGACTTCGCCAAGCTGGTCGACGCCTCCAAATCCTCCTGGGCTCCGGCGGCGCTCGCCCAGCCCTTCAGCCTGCGCTCGACGGTGGAGGCGGGGACCAGCCTCGCCACCTTCACCGGCCTGGAGGCGCAGCTTGGCGACACGCGCGCCACCGGCAACGCCACGTTGCGCGCCGGCGATCCCGCCAGGCGCGAGGAGCCGCGCACCGAACTGACCCTCGCCGTCAACCGGCTCGATCTCGACGCGTGGCAGGCCCAGGCCGCCCGGACCGCCGCCGGCAACGCGGCCCCTGCCGGCGATAAGGGCAGCACGGGCGCGAACAACAAGGCGCCGGTCCCGTCCTTCGTGCTGCCAGCGGGGGTGGAGGCCAAGCTGGACGTCGCCGTCGACGCCATTGCCTACAACCGCAGCGTGGTGCGCCAGGGCCGGATCGAGGCCAGCCTGTCCGGCGGCCGGCTGAACATCGACCGGGTCAGCGCCCTGCTGCCCGGCGGCTCCGACTTCGTCGCGGCGGGTGAGGTGACGACGCCGGGCGGCCAGCCGACGCTGGACGTGCGGATGGAGGCGAACGCCGACAACCTGCGCGCCCTATTGGAATGGGCGAAGCTGGACCTGCACGGCGTACCGGCCGACCGGCTGCGCCGCGCCTCGCTGTCCGGCCGTCTCCAGGGCCATGCCGACCGCTTCGAGCTGTCGGGGCTGGATTTCCGCTTCGACAGCAGCCGCCTCAGCGGCGCCGTCGCCTATGTCGACCGTGGCCGGCCGGCCTTCGGCGCCCGGCTGGAGCTCGACCGTCTGAACCTGGACGGCTATCTGCCCGCCGATCCCGCGCCCACCCAGCCAGCCGCCCAAACCGCGTCCCAGCCGGCGACCCGCGCCGTCGGCCCGCGCAACGGAACCGCCTCCACCGACTCCGTCCAGGCGCCGCAGCGCATGCTCGGCCTTGCCGACGCCAACCTCGACCTGCGGGTCGGGCAGCTGACGGTGGGTGGGCTGCCGGTGCAGGGGCTCCGCCTCGACGCCACCGTCGCCTCCGGTGCGCTGACGGTGCGCGAGGCCAGGGTGGACGATGTCGCCGGCCTCCAGGCCCGCCTCGACGGCCAGATCGCCAGCCTGATCCCGCTGCGCGGCGTCAACCTCGCCCTGACGGCCGACGCCAAGTCGCTGGGCGGCCTGCCCAGCGCGGTCTCCTGGCCGCGCGGCCTGCCGGTGCCGGAACGGCTGGGCGCGGTCAGCGCCAAGGCGCGGCTGGCCGGCGACGGCGAACGGCTGGCGGTGGAGGCGTCGGCCGGCATGCTGGGCGGCACGCTGGAGGCCGGCGGTGCCCTGATCGGGCTGGACCGCACGCCCAGCGCCGACCTGAAGCTGCGCGTCACCCATCCGGAGATGGGGCGCATCGCCGCCCTGTTCACCGACACCGGCCTCGCCCGCGCCTATGGTCCGCTCGACCTCTATGGCGAGCTGTCGGGAAATGCCGCCTCGCCCGCCCTGAACAACCTCCAGGGTCTGGTTGCCGGCATCCCCCTGCGCGGCAAGCTGATGCTGGACCGCAAGGCGGAACGCCCCGCCTTCCAGGCCGACATCCAGACCGGCGACCTCGACCTCGACCGGCTGCGCAATGCCCCGCTGGTCGGTGACGGCGCCAGCCGTCCCGCCACCGCTGCCGCCGATCCCGCCGCCCCGCCGGCCGACCCGCTGTCGGACCTGACCTGGATGCAGTCGCTGGACGGCCGGCTCGGCCTGACTTCCACCTCGCTGACGGTGGGCGGGCAGCGCATTGCCCAGCCGGCACTGCGGGCCACCCTGTCCAAGGGTGTGGCGACCCTGGAACAGCTGGACGGCGAATGGCAGGGCGGCCAGATCGGGCTCAGCGGCCGTCTCGCCACGGCACCGGGGCAGGGGGCGGGACAGGGGGCCGCGCAGGCGCCGAAGCTCGACGCCGACCTCACCGTCATCAAGGCCGACATGGGCAACGCCCTGTCCGGCCTTTCCGGCCTCGGCCTCAGCGGCGGCAGCGTCGACCTCGATGTGACGCTGTCGGGCAGCGGCCATGGCGACGCGCTGCTGCGCAGCCTGACCGGCCGTGGCCGGGCGGTGGCGTCCGGCGGCGTGCTGCGCGGCGTCGACCTTGCCGCCCTGCGCAGCCGCCTCGCCGGGGTGGAGCGCACGCAGGAGGTGCTGACCGCCGTCGCCGGTGCGCTCCAGGGCGGCGAGACGAAGCTGGACCGGCTCGACGCCCGCTTCGTCATCGACAAGGGGGTGATCCGCACCGAGGATGCCCGCCTGACCACCGCGCCGGCCGACGGTACGCTGGCCGGCACCGTCTCGCTCGCCGACGAGCAGGTCGATCTGGGATTGACCCTGACGGTGAAGGCGGACGGCGACCTGCCGCCGCTGACCCTGCGCATGGCCGGCCCCTGGGCCGCCCCGACCCAGACCCTGGACCTGAAGGCCCTGCGCGATCGCTTCAACGCCGCCGGACCTGCCAAATAATGAGGCACTGAAACCGACGCCCTGCCCACACGGCAATGGGCGTTCCAAGGGCGTTGAAGTCGCCGCGCGCGACGTCCATAATGAACGAACGGTAACCGGAAGTCAGAGCGATGCAGGTGGACAACAGGATTTTGGACGATCTCGCCCGTGTGGCGGGTGGCGCTCTCGGCGCCTTCTCGTCCTTGCGCGAAGAGGCCGAAGGTCAGCTCCGTGCCCAGCTCGAACGTGTTCTGTCGCGGATGGACGTCGTCAGCCGCGAGGAATACGAGGCTGTCCGCGCCATGGCCGCCAAGGCCCGCGAGGAGCAGGAGGCGATGGCCGAGCGGCTGGCCGCGCTGGAGGCGACCGTCGCATCGCTGAGCGCCGCGAAGGCCCCGCTGCCGGTCGCGGTCGAGCCTGCCGGCATCCCGGCGGTGGTCGAGCCCAGCCCCGGCAAGCCTGAAGACGGCAAGCCCGACAGCACGGCCACCCCGGCCGCTTGAGCCCAGCCGCTTGAGCTTCGGCGCCGCCGCACATACCCGACGTTCCCTCCCGTCGTTCCCGTTCATGCCGCTCTTCGCGGTGGGGCGGGTGTGCACCGGCGGCAAGCCCGCCTACAGTTCAGCCCGTTTTTTCATCATCTTGGGGTATTGGCCCGGACCGCGTGCTGTCGCCGGCACGTCTCTTCGGTCCGGGAGAACGGTACCGCCCATAGCGCCTTCACAGGAGGACGCGGACATGTCGGCAGTCGCCGTAGAGACCACCACTTCCGCCCACAATCCGCTCGACGTGGTCGAGGAGATCGTCACCGCCAACGAATGGCCCTTCGACCGCGCCACCGAGGACGAGCTGGTCGTCGAGATCGGCGGGCGCTGGTGCGATTACCGCCTCTATTTCGTCTGGCAGCCGGACGTCAGCGCAATGCAGTTCTCCTGCCAGTTCGACATGAAGGTCCAGGCCGCCCGCCGCACCGCCGTCGCCGAGCTGCTGGCCGAGGTCAACGGCCGCATGTGGCTCGGCCATTTCGACGTCTGCTCGGAGGAGCATACGCCGATGTTCCGCCAGACCATGCTGCTGCGCGGCGCGCGCGGCGCCGCGGTGGAGCAGCTGGAGGATCTGGTGGAGATCGCCCTGTCGGAATGCGAGCGCTTCTATCCGGCCTTCCAGTTCGTGATCTGGGGTGGGAAGTCGGCGTCGGAGGCGGTGTCCGCCGCCATTCTCGACACCATGGGCGAAGCGTAAGCAACAAGAAACCAGGGACGGGAAGGTCACGGTCATGACGGCGGAATCGGGTGCGTCGCTGCTGCTGGTCGGCTGCGGGAAGATGGGCGGGGCGATGCTGGACGGCTGGCTCGCCGCCGGGATCGCGTCCCGCGTCGTGGTGGTCGACCGTGCCGGCCTGCCGCAATCGGTGGCCGGCGATGCCCGTGTCACCCTGGTGTCCGGTGCCGACGCCCTGCCGGAGGGCTTCGTCCCCGACGTGATCGTCCTGGCGGTGAAGCCGCAGGTGATGGAGGAGGCGCTGCCGTCCTACCGCGCCCTGGTCCGTCCCGGCACCGTCTTCCTGTCGATCGCCGCCGGCAAGACCATCGCCTGGTTCGAGCGCCTGCTGGGGGAGGGGGCGGTCGTCGTCCGCTCCATGCCCAACACCCCGGCCGCCATCGGCCGCGGCATGACCGTCGCCGTGCCCAACGCCCGTGTCAGCGCCGCCCAGCGCGACCTGTCCGACCGTCTGCTGCGCGCCGTCGGCGACGTCGCCTGGGTGGAGGACGAAGGGCTGCTCGATCCCGTCACCGCCGTGTCGGGCAGCGGCCCAGCCTATGTCTTCTTCCTGGTCGAGGCGATGGCCAAGGCCGGCGAGGCTGCCGGCCTGCCCGCCGATCTGGCGATGCGGCTGGCCCGCGCCACGGTGTCGGGCGCCGGCGCCCTGCTCGACGCCTCGGTGCAGCAGCAGGCCGCCGACCTGCGCAAGGCGGTGACCAGCCCGAACGGCACCACCCAGGCCGCGCTCGAAGTGCTGATGGCGCCCGAGGGCATGCAACCGGTGATGACCGCCGCCATCGCCGCCGCCACCCGGCGGTCGCGCGAACTGGCCGGTTGAGGAGACGCGGCCGCCATGACGACGCTCAGCCCCTCCGCCGCCCGCGTCCAGGCCATTCTGGACGGCATCGGCCTCGGCCACCGCGTGGTCGAGCATGAAGGCAGCACCCGCACCTCGGAAGATGCCGCGAACTCCGTCGGCTGCGAGGTGGCGCAGATCGCCAAGTCGCTGATCTTCCGCACCAAGGAGACCGCTCGTCCGGTGCTGGTGGTCGCCAGCGGCGTGAACCGTGTCGACGAGAAGGCGGTCGGCCGGCTGATCGGCGAGAAGATCGAGCGGGCCGACCCGGAGTTTGTCCGCGAATCGACCGGCTTCGCCATCGGCGGCGTCCCGCCCATCGGCCATGCCGTGCCGCCGCTGGTGCTGATCGACGACGACCTGCTGCGGCTGGAGACCATCTGGGCCGCCGCCGGCACCCCCAACGCCGTCTTCCGCCTGACCCCCGCCGATCTGGTCAGCATGACCGGCGGTCGGGTGGAGTCCGTCCGCAAGGCATGATTGGACGGTTGGACGGGTGACGTTCGCCCGTCCGCACACCATTTTATCAGGTGATCCCTGTCGCCTGGAGGTGGTGCCATGTCCGACATGTCGTCCGACAAGCCTGAAGACAACAGCTTCCGCTCCGACCCCACGGACCCCGACTCCCTCGACCGCGCCGTCGCGGCGGCGGCGATGGAGCTGGCGGCCGAGAAGGGCTGGCGCCATGTCGGCCTGCTGGAGGTCGCGCACCGGGCCGGTATCCCGCTCTCCCGCTTCCATCACCGCTACCGCGGGCGTGCCGAGGTGCTGGCGGCGGTGTCGCGCGTCGCCGACGCCACCGTCCTGGCCGGCGAGTCTCCCATCGACCCGACCGAATCGGCGCGCGACCGGCTGTTCGACGTGATGATGCGCCGCTTCGATGCGCTTCGTCCCTTCCGCGACGGCCTGCGCGCCGTCCTGCGCGATCTGCCGGCCGATCCGGCGACTGCGCTGGCCTTCTCCTGCGCCTTCGGCCGTTCGATGGCCTGGATGTTGCGCGCGGCCGGCATCGACCCCGACCGGCGCGGCGGCGCGGCGCTGGTCGCCGGCCTCGGCACCGTGCATGCCCGTGTGATGCGGGTGTTCCTGACCGACGACAGCGCCGACCTGTCGCGCACCATGGCGGCGTTGGACAACGCGCTGCGGGGGGCGGAGCGCTGGGGCGCGACCTTCTGCCGCTGGACCCGGTCGCGCGGACCGATCGGCAAATCGTCGGGAACAGAGTCCATGGCATCAGGCATTTAGCGACGGGAAGGCGATCCGCGGCGGGGAGTTTCTCCCGCCAAGGTTATGCTGCGGCGCAAAAACCGGATTGACTAACTTTTCGGCACTCTGCATAGTCCGCTTCTGTAATGTTGCGACGCAACATGCCCGGATTTCGATGCGGGCAGCAAACACCGATGCTGGGATGAGAAACATGGCCAAGATCAGCGGTAACCCCTTCCTCGAATTCGATCCGTCCAAGCTGATGGGTGACCTGAAGCTGCCGGGCGTGGACGTCGAGTCCATCGTCGCCAGCCAGCGCAAGAACATCGAGGCGGTGACCGCTGCCAACCAGCTCGCCTTCGAGGGCTTCCAGGCCATCGTCCGCCGTCAGGCCGAGGTGCTGCGCACCGCCGCCGAGGATGTGAACCGCGCCGTCGGTGAGCTGACGGCCGCCGGCACCCCGGAAGAGAAGGCCGCCAAGCAGGCCGATCTGGTCAAGGCCGCCTTCGAGAAGTCGCTGTCGAACATCCGCGAGCTGAGCGAGATGATCGCCAAGTCGAACACCGAGGCCGCCGAGATCCTGACCAAGCGCGTGTCGGACAGCCTGGACGAGGTCAAGGCCGCCATCGCCAAGGCGAAGGCCTGATCCTCTCCGGTCCGCCGGAAAGTTCGTGAAGAGGGGTCGCCAACCGGCGGCCCCTTTTTCGTTGGAGGGATGCCGGGTGCGCTTGCCCATTCCGATGCCCGCCCCGGCGCGCTACCCTGGCGCCGACCGCAAGAACCGCATCGGACCCGTCATGACCATCTCCTACGACGATTTCGCCAAGGTCGACATCCGCGTCGGCACCATCCGCGCCGTCGAAGCCTTCCCCGAGGCGCGCAAGCCGGCCTACAAGCTGACCATCGATTTCGGCGGCGAGATCGGCACCAGACGCAGCTCCGCCCAGATCACCAGCCACTACGCCGCCGACGCGCTGGTCGGCCGTCAGGTGCTGGCGGTGGTGAATTTTCCGCCCAAGCGCATCGGCCCCTTCACCAGCGAGGTCCTGTGCCTCGGCCTGCCCGATGCCGGGGGTGCCGTCGTGCTGGTCGGTCCCGATCAGGCGGTGCCGGACGGTGCGCGCCTGTTCTGACAAGGCGGAGAGAAAGAATCGACCGCTCCTCAAGGTCGGAAAAATCGCTTCTGAGTTGAATTGATGCGGGTGTGATAAGGCGACAAGTTGCCGCAGGGGTCGTAGATATTTTAAATGAATGCAATCTAAACCGGGATGGCATAGTGCGGCGCGACCAAGACTTCGCATCTGCACTATATCTTTCCTGGTGGATGGCACCCATGGACGCCTTGCGCTCCTTCGTCGGCCGGCTTTCGATTTCCACAAAAGTCACGGCGTTGAATCTCTTCGGCATGCTGGTCCTCAGCACCGCGATCCTGTTCGCGATCGGTCAGGTGATCGTCCGCGACCTCGAACGGCAGGCGATCGACATGCAGCGTCTCAGCATGGACATCGCCTGGTCCTCGTTGCAGGAGCGCGGCGGCCGTTTCACCGTCGCCGATGGGAAGCTGCTGCTGGATGGCGTCGTGATGAACGACAACAATCTGGTGGTCGACAAGATCAAGCGCATCACCGGGGGCACCGCCACCCTGTTCCTGGGCGACCGCCGCATTGCCACCAACGTCACCACCGCCGACGGCAGCCGCGCGGTCGGCACCACGCTGGCGCAGGGTCCGGCCTATGAGTCGGTTCTGCGCCGCGGCACCCCCTTCCGCGGCATGGTCGAGATCCTGGGCGAGCCCTATTACGCCGCCTATGACCCGATCAAGGACGCGTCCGGCACCCCGGTCGGCATCCTCTATGTCGGCATCAGGAAGGCGGAGGTGTTCAAGACCTTCGACGACAGCATGCGCTTCGCCACTATGCTGGTGGTGCTGTGCGCCGTCGTGCTGGCGGTTCCCGGCTATCTGGTGTCGCGCCGGCTGCTGCGTCCGCTGGGCCAGCTCAGCCATGTGATGACCGCGCTGTCGTCGGGCGACCTCACCGCCGGTGTGGCGGGGGCCGAGCGGCTGGACGAGATCGGCGCCATGTCGCGCTCCGTCCTGGTCTTCCGCGACGGCATGGCCGAGGCGGAGCGGCTGCGTGCCGAGCAGGAGCACCAGCGCATCGAGGGCGAGGCGCTGAAGCGCAAGGCCCTGCAATCGATGGCCGACACGGTGGAGCAGGAAAGCCGCGGCGCCGTCGAACGGGTCGCCGCCCGCACGCAGGAGATGGACCGCAACGCGGGCGCCATGGCGAAGTCGGCCGGGCTGGTCGGCTCCAACGCCCAGAATGTCGCCGCCGCCGCGGCCCAGGCGCTCAGCAACGCCCAGGCGGTGGCCTCGGCCGCCGAGCAGCTCTCCGCCTCGATCGAGGAGATCGGCAATCAGGTCGGCCACGCCGCCGGCGTCACCCGCGCCGCCGTCGCCGCCAGCGACCGGACCGAGAGCACCATCGAATCGCTGTCCTCGGCGGTCAGCCGCATCGGCGACGTGGCGGAACTGATCCAGGGCATCGCCGCCCAGACCAACCTGCTGGCGCTGAATGCCACCATCGAGGCGGCGCGGGCAGGGGAGGCAGGCAAGGGCTTCGCCGTCGTGGCCGGGGAGGTGAAGAACCTCGCCAACCAGACCTCGCGCTCGACCGAGGAGATTTCACGGCTGATCGCGGAAATCCAGACGGTCACCGCCCGCAGTGTGGAGGAGGTGCGCGACATCAGCCGCACCATCGGCGAGATCGACGCCATTTCCGGCACGGTCGCCGCCGCGGTGGAGCAGCAGGCGTCGGCGACCCTGGAGATCTCGCGCAATGTCGCGCAGACCGCCGGCGCCGCCACCGACGTGTCGACCCGCATCGACGAGGTGTCGCGCGAGGCGCGGGTGACGGAGGAACGGGCCGACGAGTTGCGGGCCGGTGCGTCGGAGGTCACCCACAGCATCGACGAGCTGATGCATGTGCTGGTCCGTGCCGTGCGCACGGCGACCGACGACGTCGACCGCCGCAGCGTGCCGCGCTACCGCGTCGAGGCGCCCTGCACGGTGGAGGGGCCGGAGGGCCGCGTGACGGTGCGGTTGCTGGACATCTCGCGCCATGGTGCCGCACTGGGCGACGCCGACGCGGTCGGCGTCCGCGGCACCCTGCTGTTCGACGGTCTGGGTGCGGCCTTGCCCTTCGAGCTTTTGAACCGGGAGGAGGGGGTGGTGCGCATCCGCTTCCGGCTGGCCGAGATCGACCGGCCGGCCTTCGACGCCCGCTTCGACCGTTTCGAAGAGGCGATGGCCGGTCGCCGCCTGGCTGCCTGATCCCGCTTCAGCGGGGCCGGTCCGGCTGGGCGGCAGGACACCCCGCTCAGACCCCGGCCCGGCGGACGGCGGCGTGGACATGCGGCGGGGTCATGCCGGTCCGCGCCTGCTCCAGGGCGCTCTGCTGCCGGGCGGCAAAGACACCGGCTTCCGTCCGGTTGCGGAAATGCAGCTTGGACAGCACGCTGCGCACCATCGACTTGATGACCGCTTCCGACAGGTCCAGCGCGTTGGCGATGGTCCGGTTGTTCATGCCCTCGCCCAGCAGGCGCAGCGTCTCGAACTCCGGATCGGACAGGCGCGGCAGCAGCGTCAGCCGGATCTCGTCGACGCCAAGCCGCGACAGGAACTGCTTGGGCATCAGGCAATGGCCTTCCAGCCCCAGGTCGAGCAGTTCGTTGATGCGGTCGACGTTCAGATCCTCGAACACCCAGGCGTCGGCGAAGGCCAGGATATGGGCGGCGTCCAGCAGTTCGCGCGACGACAGCACGACGACGATCCGCGAGCGGCGCGACAGCCGCAGATAGACCATCGGTTCGTTTTCGCGCAGGGCCGTGAACTGCTGCAGCCCGATCAGGATCGCATCCGGCGTCAGCGCGCTCTGCGTCAGTTCCCCGATGTCGTGCAGGACCGTCACCCGGTGGCGGCCGCCGCGGTCGAGCTGCTGCACCACGTTCTCGGTCAGCGCGTTGTTGTCGAGGATCAGGCAGACATGCATGGGAGTCACCGCGTTGCGGGTCTGGTGAGATGCTTTCTCATGGGCGTACTCATGGTGTGTGTGCATGGGTCAGCTCTGTCTGGAGGAGGCATCCACGGCCGGCCCGGCTCAGGGCATTGCCGCCTGCGTCTAAGGGTTGATGAGGAACCGGCCGGTTGGCCCAGGCACGTCATGGATTGGGTCACGTCGTTGGGAAATATTGCGGGGTTCGAAGTATTTCGGTGCGGACCGCGGACTCCCTCGCCGTCGGGGGTCGGGAAAACCTGCTCGCACCGCGTGATTTAGAAATGATCGGTGCTCTTCGTAAATCAGGCGATGGATGATCAGCCAAGATCGCTTCCCGTCTCCTTGTTGGTCGCCTCAGGTTTCGAAACGGTAACACCTATGGAATGATGTGTGCTGGCCGGGTCACACGGGAATGCGCGTTGGTACAGGCATCCTTCAGGACTATCCTTTCGGTTTCGAAACGGCTTTCTCCTCCTCTTTTTCGCGCTCGAATCGGATTTAGCCGCGTCCCTGACACACGAACGCCGCAAAGAGGGCAAGGTTCCAGAAAAATTCCCGTCGCTAATGGAGACAGCAGGTCACTTTTTGAATGATCCCGTTCGGATCGAAGGAGTCCGATGGGGCTGTGCGATCACTCTATTCGCGGGCGCAGAAGAAACTATGACCTTAGGAGGGGGCGTTTCTTGCCGGTCGCATGACGAACGGTGTCTCTAAGGGGGGGGGCGGCTTCAAATGACCTATGGCCCTTGTCGGGATACAGGGCCCCTTCCGATCGTGGTATCAGATACTCAACACAGAGAAGAAGAGGCCCACAACGGCAGACAGCCTTCCGGCCGATGCCAGGCGGGGTCCAACAGACCAATAGGCCACCAAGCCGCGCGGGTGGCATGACCACCAGGCCGCTCAGGCGGCGCGAAATCGGTGATCCGGGTGCCGCGGGGGCGCACCGGGCAAGATCGACAACAGCCCTGACGGGCGATCGTCCGCAAGGCGGGCGGCACCGGCAAGGGTCGGCGAGCGAGGATGACGGGGACCATGAAGATTCTGATCGGGGACGACCATCTGCTGTTCCGCGAAGGCCTGCGGCGTCTGCTGGAACAGTTGCAGGGCGACGCCAGTTTCGTCGAGGCCGGGACCTTCGACGAGGTTCTCGACCAGTGCCGCGCCGGCGGCACCTTCGACATCATCCTGATGGATCTGCATATGCCGAGCTGGCCGGGCTTCGACGGCCTGCGTGAGATCCAGGCCCTGCAACCGGGCGTGCCGGTGGTGGTGATCTCCGCGTCGGAAGCGCTGGGCGACATCCGCGGCGCGCTCGACCATGGCGCGACCGGCTACATCCCGAAGTCGAGCAGCGTGAAGGTGATGATGGGCGCCCTGAACCTGGTGTTCTCGGGCGGCATCTACCTGCCGCCGGGCGCCCTGACCGCCAGCATGGAGGCCGCGCCGCGCCGCCGCACCGTCGACATGTCCGACCGCAACGCCGGCTACGGCCTGACCCAGCGCCAGCGCGAGGTTCTGGAATGCCTGCGCCTCGGCAAGTCGAACAAGCAGATCGCCTATGAGCTGGGCCTGTCGGAAGGCACGGTGAAGATCCACGTCACCGCCATCTTCAAGTCGCTGGGCGTCAAGAACCGCACCCAGGCGGTCATCGCCGCCGCCGCCATGTCGGCGTAAGCCGCAGAGATCATGTCGGCGTAAGCCGCAGAGATCATGTCGGCGTAGGGATAGAGAAGACTCGATCCGGGGCACGTCGGATCGCGGAACTGGGTCGCAGGGGATCGCCTCCGCGGCCCATTTTCTTTTCGTGGCAGGGAAAAGCCCTCTCCCTCAAGATCCCCTCTCCCCAGGGGGGAGAGGGGGAATTGGCCGGGCTTCGATGACGTGCGCGCCCACCCCAAAAACAGCCAGCCTCTTGACCGGGCGGGTTGCCCGATGCTATCCGCCCCTCTTGATCTTGTGGAATCATCCGTCCGGCTTACCGGGCGGAGGGGTTCCGCCTGACCCGCGCCGCCATCCGGGCCGTGCGCGACGCCGCCACCGCAGGGACGCCACCGCAGCGCCATGAGCGATATTTTCCGCGAAGTCGACGAGGATCTGCGCCGGGACCGCGCGGAGCACCTTTTCAAGAAGTATGGCGGCGCCATGATCGCCGCGGCCGTCCTGGTCGTCGCCGGCACCGGCGGCTACAGCTTCTGGCGTCATTGGCAGGCGCAGAAGACGCAAGAGCAGACCGCCGCCCTCGTCACCGCCATCTCGCAGAGCGCCCAGGGGCCGGAGAAGGGCGTCGACGCGCTGGCCGCCTTCGCCGGCACCGCCGATCCCAGCCTCGCCTCGATCGCCCAGTTCAACGCCGCGGCGCTGATGATCCGCCAGGGCAAGGGCGCCGACGCCGCGACCGTCTATGACGGCATCGCCGGCAACGCCTCGGTCCCCGCCCAGTACCGCGACCTCGCCACCCTGCTGGCGGTGATGCAGCGCGCCGACGGCGGCGACCCGGCGCAGCTGACCGCGAAGCTTCAGCCGCTGACCGCCGACACCAGCCCCTGGCGCTTCTCGGCGCGCGAGCTGACGGCGATGCTGGCCGCCCGTGCCGGCGACACCGAAAAGGCGCGCACGCTCTACAAGCAACTGGCGGATGACCAGCAAGCGCCGCAGGGCGTGCGCGGTCGCGCCGCCGATCTCGCCTCCCTCTACGGCAAGGGCTGATCCAGGGTCATGACGAACAAGAACGGGAAGACCGCAATGACCGGTTCGATCCGCCGCGCGGCGCTGCTGTCCGCATCGCTGCTGTCCGTTTTCCTCGCCGGCTGCGACACCATCGACGGCTGGTTCGGCAAGACGCCCGATCCGCCCCTGCCGGGCAAGCGCGTCGCCGTCCTCCAGCGCGAGCGCAAGGTGGAGCCGGACGCCCAGCTCGCCGCGGTCGCTGTTACCGTCCCGCCGGCCGTCGCCAACGCCGCCTGGGCGCAGCCCGGTGGCACGCCGGACCATGTGCTGGGCAACCTCGCTCTGTCGGCCAGCCCGTCCGACGCGTGGCGTGCCGACATCGGCGCCGGGTCCAGCAGTTCGCGCGCCCTGCTCGGCACGCCGGTGATCGCCGACGGCCGCATCTTTGCGATGGATGCCGATTCGCACGTCACCGCGCTCAACGAGCGCAGCGGCCAGTCGCTGTGGCGCGTCGATACCCGGCCGGAGAACGAGCGCGGCGGCGCCACCGGCGGCGGGGTCGCCTATGCCGACGGCCGCGTCTATGCCGCCACCGGCTTCGCCGAAGTGCTGTCGCTCGACGCCGGCAGCGGGAAGATTCTGTGGCGCAAGCGCATCGCCGGTCCGGTCCGCGGCGCCCCCACGGTCGCCGGCGGCCGCGTGCTGGTCATCACGCTGGACAACCAGACCATCGCGCTGTCCACCGACGACGGTGCGGTGCAGTGGTCGCAGCAGGGCATCCTGGAGACCGCCGGCCTGCTCGGCGCCGCCAGCCCGGCCGCCACCGGCACGCTGGTCGTCTCGCCCTATTCCTCCGGCGAGCTGTTCGGCCTGCGGCCGGAGAACGGCCGCGTGGCGTGGCAGGACAGCCTCGCCAACATCCGCCGCACCGGTGCCTTGAGCAATCTGGCCGACATCCGCGGCCTGCCGGTGGTCGACCGCGGTGCCGTCTATGCCATCGGCCATTCCGGCCGCATGGTGGCAATCGACGAGCGCATCGGCGCCCGCATCTGGGAAACCGAGATCGGCGGCGTCCAGACCCCCTGGCTGGCCGGCGACTACCTGTTCACCGTCACCAACGACCAGGAAGTGGTCGCGGTGGCCCGCCAGAACGGCAAGGTCCGCTGGGTGGCGCCGCTTGCCCGCTTCAGCGATCCGGAGGACAGGACCGGCCCGATCGTCTGGTCCGGCCCGGTGATGGCGGGCAGCCGCCTGTGGGTCGCCGGCTCCAACGGCCAGCTGCTCGGCCTGTCGCCGTCCGACGGCCGGGTGGAGGTGACCCGCTCGCTGCCCACCGGTTCCTACTTGTCTCCGGTCGTTGCTAACAACACTCTCTATGTGCTGTGCGACAACGGAACGCTGGTCGCGTTCCGCTGATCGCGGATTTCCTCCGTCTGTTGTGAAAGGCCTTTGGCCCCATGTCGTTCACCGTGGTCCTCGTCGGTCGGCCGAATGTCGGCAAATCGACTCTCTTCAACCGTCTGGCCGGCAAGAAGCTGGCCCTGGTGGACGATACGCCGGGCGTCACCCGTGACTGGCGCTCGGCCCCGGCCCATGTCGGCGGCCTGTCCTTCACGGTGGTCGATACCGCCGGCCTGGAGGACGTGACCGACGACAGCCTGGAGGCGCGCATGCGCCGCCAGACCGAGCAGGCGCTGGCCCGTGCCGACGTGGCGCTGTTCATCATCGACGCCCGCGCCGGCATCACGCCGCTGGACCGCCATTTCGCCAACCTGCTGCGCCGGGGCAAGACCCCGGTGCTGCTGGTCGCCAACAAGACCGAGGGCAAGGCGAGCCAGCCCGGCCTGTTCGAATCCTACGAACTCGGCCTCGGCGATCCCATTCCGCTGTCCGCCGAGCATGGCGAGGGCATGGCCGATCTGGTCGAGGCCCTGCTGCCCTACGCCCCGGCCGAGGGTGACGGCGAGGTCGAGGACAAGGACGACGGCTACGACCCCTCGATCCCCATCGGCGACCAGCCGGAGCCGGAGGAGGATCGCAGCAAGCCGATCCAGATCGCCATCGTCGGCCGTCCCAATGTCGGCAAGTCGACCCTGCTGAACAGCCTGCTCGGCGAGGAACGCGTGCTGACCGGCCCCGAGGCCGGCATGACCCGCGACGCCATCGCCGTCGACTGGGAATGGCGCGACCGCCGCTTCAAGCTGGTCGATACCGCCGGCATGCGCCGCCGCGCCCGCGTCGACGAGAAGGTGGAGAAGCTGGCGGTCGCCGACAGCCTGCGCGTCATCCGCATGGCGAATGTCGTGGTGCTGGTGGTCGATGCCGCCGCCATCCTCGACAAGCAGGACCTGACCATCGCCCGGCTGGTGATCTCCGAGGGCCGCGCCCTGGTGATCGCCGTCAACAAGTGGGATACGGTCGACGACCGCGCCATGGCACTGCGTCAGGTCGAGGACAAGCTCCAGGCGGCACTCGGCTACATCAAGGGCGTGACGGTCGTCACCATCTCGGCACTGAAGGGCCACAAGCTCGACACGCTGCTGGACGGCGTGCTGGAGACCTACACGGTCTGGAACCGCCGCATCCCGACCGCCCAGTTGAACCGCTGGATCGAGGGCGTTCTGGAACATCACCCGCCGCCCCTGGTCGAAGGGCGCCGGGTGAAGATCCGCTACGTCACCCAGGTGAAGACCCGTCCGCCGACCTTCGCCCTGTTCGTCAACAAGCCGCTGGATCTGCCGGAAAGCTACCAGCGCTACCTGACCACGCATCTGCGCGAGAGCTTCGACATGCCCGGCGTGCCGGTGCGCCTGCTGCTGCGCAAGGGCAAGAATCCGTACGCAGAGGATTGAGGGCTTGTTCGCAGCAGGCGAATCCCTGGCGGGGCCGGTCGGGATGCGCCTTTAAGCTGAACAGTGGTGGTCCGGCGGGGCGCGGTCTGGTCGCTCCGTCGGCCTCGTTCTGACCGGCTGGAACCGCATTCCAGGGGCACCGCCATTCATCCGGCAATCACCAGGCCGGCGTCCTGGGACGCGTTCTCGGATATCGATGCCTTCGTCGGGGGCAGCCAGCGCTCATGACGACGTGGCCGGACTATGCAGGAATTCCAGCTTTAACGATTTCATAACCAGGCCGGTCGATAAAAGAACGGTCGGTCACGTCGTTGCGTCCGTTTGGGCGGGTGAAACGATTGCGCAATCCGAAGGCTAGTTGCTGGTTCAGCCAAATTGGATGCGGGTTGCTCAGGAAATGGACTACAAATTGCCTGTGGAAGCATCACGCTGGCAGCTTCCATTGACTTTGCCAGCTAGCCATTCGATAGAGCGACATCTGTACTCTGCGGCCGATGTGACGGTCGTCATTCCCGTGAAGGACGATCCGTCCGGGCTGAGCGAGACCCTTCAGGCGTTGAATGCGCTGCACGGCGGGATACGCCCGGCGAGGGTGATTGTCGTCGATGATGGGTCCGGTGATGCCGGAGCGGCCACAAGCGTCGAAGTCTGCAAGGCGTCTGAGGCTGGCCTCGTCGTTGAAGCATGCGTCCAGCTTGTGAACCAAGGGCCGGCTGCGGCACGCAACCGCGGAGCCGAAATGGCGACCACGCAGTGGCTCTGGTTCCTTGATGCGGGAGTGCGGCCGGATACAGAGTTCCTTGTGGCGCTGATGGAGCATGGCCACATCTGTCCAGCGGTGGCCTGGACGGGCCCGATCGCTTCCGATTCAACCGGATTGTTTGCCTCATACTACTCCGCCCAATCGATTCTGAGCCCGCCCGCGCAGCCGGACGGGCAGCTGGACGGTTTTGTGACCGCGTCCGTGGTGATCAATCGGTCAGCATTCGAAACGGTCGGCGGGTTCGATGGGCGTTTCCGGAGGGCGGCTTGCGAAGACCTCGACCTCGGTCTGCGTCTTCGCCCGCACGGTCTGATCGGATACGCCGCAGATCTGTTGGTGCGGCACCGGTTCCGCGAAGACGAGGGGGATTTCCGCCGGCGGTTCAGGCGCTACGGATACGGCTTCTTTCAATTCGGTGCCAAGTGGCAGCGGAACATGGAGCCTTGGCCGGTGGTGGCCAGGATCGACGATCCTGTGCACCGGCAGCTCGCGGGGATCCAATATGAGGAGCTTTGGAACGGCTGGAAGGAGGCCCAGGCAGCGGACGAGGCGGCAAGGTCACAGGATGCGAGCCTCCTCTTCTAAGAGCTTGGCCGCAGCAGGCGCATCCCTGGCGGCGCGCAAAGGCGCGCCAGCGTTACCCCGCCGCCGGCTCCCATCCTTCCGGTGCCATCCTGAACCCGGCAAACTCGAAGGCCGGCGCCACGGTGCAGCTCACCAGCGACCAGCCGTCCGGCCCCTCGGCCAGACTCCGCGCCGCCTGCCAAGCGCCCACCGGCACCACCGCCTGCGGCCGCTCGCCGCCCGCGATGTCCATCCCCAGCCGGCAGCGCTCGACCGTCCCGCCGTCCTCATAGACCGACAGCTCCAGCGGCGCTCCGCCGTGCCAGAGCCAGATCTCCACGGCATCCACCGTATGCCAGTGCGACCGTTCCCCTGCCCGCAGCAGGAAATAGATCGCCGTCACCGCCCCACGCCCGTCCTCGCCCGGCGCGCGATGGGTCTCGACGTAGCAGCCGCCCTCGGGATGCGGCTGCAACCCCAGCAGTTCGATCAGCCGCCCGGCGGTCAGCGCGCTGTCCATCAACGAATGCTCCGCGCCGCCATGCCCAGCCCCTCGCGCAGTTCCGGCATCAGCATCGCCCCCAGCATGGCGATCACCGGCAGCACCGCATAGTCGCCGCGCGCCGCCGCGTCGATCAGCTCGCGGGCGCTGTGCAGTTCGATCCGCATGTCTTCCAAGTCACCATTGTCGGGCTCCGCCACCTTGCGGGCGCCCCTGGCGTGGAACATGTGGCAGGTCGCACCCCTGGCGTTCGCCCCGACGACGAAGCCGCCCAGCGCCGTCCAGTCATCGGCGGCGTAGCCGGTCTCCTCCAGCAGTTCGCGCCTGGCGGCGGCCAGCGGCTCCTCGCCGGGTTCGATGGCGCCGGCGGGGAAGGTCAGGCTGACGCGGCGCGGCCCATGCTTGTAGGTGCGCAGCATCACGACCTTGCCGTCCTCGGTCTCCACATACATCACCGCATAGTCGGGCTGGTCGAGCTGGTAGAAATTCTCCACCGTCCGCCCGTCGGGCAGCCGCACCGTTTCCGCCCGCACCTTCAGATAGGGGCTGGCGTCCAGCAGGTCGCGGCTGTCCAGCACCTCCCACGGCTTCTGCTCGTCGCTCATGCGGTGGCTCCATAGGGCGGCCCATAAGGAGGTTGGGTATAGCCGGCGGGGGAGAGGGTGAAGATCTCGCAGCCGTCCTCGGTGATGCCGATCTGGTGCTCGAACTGCGCCGACAGCGAGCGGTCGCGGGTGACCGTGGTCCAGCCGTCGGACAGGATCTTCACTTCGTGCCGGCCGGCGTTGATCATCGGCTCCACCGTGAAGACCATGCCGGGGCGCAGTTCCACGCCGGTGCCGGGCTTGCCGAAATGGTCGACATGGGGGGCGTCGTGGAAGACCTTGCCGATGCCGTGCCCGCCGAAATCGCGCACCACCGAGCAGCGCGCCGCCTCCGCCATCGTCTGGATGGCATGGCCGATGTCGCCCAGATGGTTGCCGGGCTTGGCCTGGGCGATGCCGGCCATCATGCAGCGGTACGTCAGGTCGACCAGCTTGCGCGCCTTCACGCCGACCTTCTCGCCGACGAAATACATGCGGCTGCTGTCGCCGTACCAGCCGTCCAGGATCACGGTGACGTCGATGTTGACGATGTCGCCCTCGACCAGCTTCTTGTCGTCGCTGGGGATGCCGTGGTTGACGATGTGGTTGGGCGAGATGCAGCTGCAGGCGGGATAGCCGTGATAGCCGAGAGTCGCCGGAATGCCGCCGCGGTCGCGCTGGAACTCCTCGATCAGCTTGTCGAGCCGACCCGTGCTGACGCCCGGCACCACGAAGGGCGTGATGTAATCCAGCGTCTCGGCCGCCAGCCGGCAGGCCTTGCGCAGCGCCGCGAACTCTTCCGGACCGTGCAGCACGATCCGTTTGCCTTCCTTGTCCATCAAACCGTCATCCGTCACGTAAATCCTCTGACCGTCTTTCAACCGCTGCGACCATCCGCAGACAGCGCAACAAGCTAACACGCCACCGGTCTGAAAAAAGCCCCTGCATTCCACCCCTGCAAGCATAGGATTCGGCGGAACGGCTTGCTATATGTGGCGGGCCTTACCCCCATCGGACTACCAGACCTTTGGCGAAGCCCACCACCCGATATGTCTGTCAGGCCTGTGGCGCCTCCTTCCCGAAATGGGCGGGCAAGTGCGACGCCTGCGGCGAATGGAACAGCCTCGTCGAGGAGGCCGCCCCCGACAGCGCGCCCAAGGGGTTGGGCGCCGCCCGCGGCCGGCGCATCGACTTCGTCGGCCTGCATGGCTCCAGCGAGGCGCCGCCGCGCCGCATGACCGGCATCGCCGAGTTCGACCGCGTCTGCGGCGGCGGGCTGGTTCCCGGCTCGGCCATCCTCATCGGCGGCGACCCCGGCATCGGCAAATCCACCCTTCTGCTCCAGGCGATGGCCCGGCTGTCGCAGGACCACCGCTGCGCCTATGTCTCGGGCGAGGAGGCGGTCGATCAGGTCCGCCTGCGCGCCCAGCGCCTGGGTTGCGCCACCGCCCCCGTCGATCTGGCGTCCGCCACCAGTGTGCGCGACATCGTCGCCTCGCTGGATGAGGCCAAGGGTCCGGAGGTGATCGTCATCGATTCGATCCAGACCATGTATATGGACAATCTGGACAGCGCCCCCGGCACCGTCGCCCAGGTCCGCGCCAGCGCGCAGGAGCTGATCCGCGTCGCCAAGCGGCGCGGCGTCGTCCTGCTGCTGGTCGGCCATGTCACCAAGGAAGGCATGATCGCCGGTCCCCGCGTGCTGGAGCACATGGTGGACACCGTCCTCTATTTCGAAGGCGAGCGCGGCCACCAGTTCCGCATCCTGCGCGCGGTGAAGAACCGCTTCGGCCCGACCGACGAGATCGGCGTGTTCGAGATGGGCGACGGCGGGCTGGGAGAGGTCGCCAACCCGTCCGCCCTGTTCCTCGCCGAACGCCGCGGCGACGTCTCGGGGGCCGCCGTCTTCGCCGGGATGGAGGGCACCCGCCCGGTGCTGGTCGAGGTGCAGGCGCTGGTCGCCCCGTCGCCGCTCGGCACGCCGCGCCGTGCGGTCGTCGGCTGGGATTCGGCCCGCCTCGCCATGGTGCTGGCGGTGCTGGAGGCGCGCTGCGGCGTGCAGATCGGCGCCAACGACGTCTATCTGAATGTCGCCGGCGGTCTGCGCATCACCGAACCGGCCGCCGACCTCGCCGTCGCCGCTGCTCTCGTCTCGTCGCTGACCGGGGAACCGGTGCCGGCCGACGCGGTGGTGTTCGGCGAGATCGGCCTGTCGGGCGAGGTCCGCGCCGTCGGCCAGAGCGACACGCGCCTGAAGGAGGCGGCGAAGCTCGGCTTCTCCTCCGCCATCTTCCCGGCGCGGCGCACCGGCAAGAAGGGCAGCCGCGGCGACAACGGACTCAAAACCGTGGAACTCCAGCAGTTGGGCGAGCTGATGCCGCTGTTCCAGCCGCAGGGCTCCTCCGGCCGGCCGCCGTCGCGGCGCCCGCATGACGACAACGACACGCGCCGCTGGCGCGACGACGAATATATCTGACCGCATCCCATCAATCGGTACAGCAATCGGCACAGGGTCATGGACAACCTTCCCGTCAATCCGGTGGACGCCGTCGTCATCGCCGTGCTGCTTCTGGCCGCACTGCTCGCCTTCAGCCGCGGCCTCGTCGCCGAACTGGTGTCGGTCGCCGCCTGGGCCGGCGCCGCGATCATCACGCTCTACGCGCTGCCCCATGTCCTGCCCTACGCGCAGATCTACATCCGCTTCGAGATGCTGGCCTATGCCGCCTCGGCGGTGGGCGTGTTCATCGTCGCGCTGATCGTGCTGTCGCTCTTGGGCCGCAGCCTGTCGCGCGGGGTGCAGGCGTCGGCGCTGTCGGCGCTCGACCGCACGCTGGGCTTCGCCTTCGGGCTGGTGAAGGGTGGCATCCTGGTTTCCATCGCCTATCTGTTCTTCCTGTGGCTGGTGCCGAACCAGGCCGAACAGCCGGTCTGGCTGCAACAGGCGAAGACCCGGCCCTTCCTGGCGATGGGGGCGGAGACGCTCTATGCCTTCGTGCCGGAGAATTTGCGCAAGGAAGGTCTCGGCCAGATGGACATGGCGCGCGAACGTGCACGTCAGGCGATGGAGGCCAAGCAGGCGCTCGACCGCCTGTCGACGCCGGTGCCCAGCCCCGCGAAGACCGGGGGTGCGCAGGCGCCCGATACCGGTTATAAGGACCGCGATCGCGCCGATCTTGAAAGGCTGATGCAGAACAACGCCCGCTGAGCTTGACCGCTCGGTTTCGGCGCTATCGACGTTTGTGGACTGTTTTTTCGTTGCATGTGCTGACGCGCGCCGACGGCGCCTCTTGGACGAAGGACTTCTGGTGATGCTGACGACGCATCCGTTCGACGACGACAAGCTGCGCGAAGAGTGCGGCGTGTTCGGCATCTACGGCAACCCGCAGGCGGGCGCCATCACGGCGCTGGGCCTGCACGCCCTGCAGCACCGCGGGCAGGAGGCGGCGGGCATCGTCAGCTTCGACGGCGACCGCTTCCACCTCCAGCACACGCTGGGTCTGGTCGGCGACCATTTCAGCTCCGAGGCGATCATCGCCAAGCTGAAGGGCGCCAGCGCCATCGGCCATGTGCGCTATGCCACCACCGGTGACACCTCGATCCGCAACGTCCAGCCGCTCTACGCCGATTTCGAGTTCGGCGGCTTCGCGCTGGCGCACAACGGCAACCTGACCAATGCCCAGGTGCTGCGCCGCCAGCTGGTCCGCCGCGGCTGCCTGTTCCAGTCCTCCACGGACACCGAGGTGATCGTCCATCTGATGGCGACCGCCCGCGGCGGCTCCCCCGTCGACCGCCTGATCGAGGCGGTGCGGCAGGTCGAGGGCGCCTTCTCACTGGTGGCGCTGACCTCCAACAAGGTCATCGGTGTGCGCGACGCGCTCGGCGTCCGGCCGCTGGTGCTGGGCAAGCTGGGCGACACCTACCTCCTGGCGAGCGAGACCTGCGCCTTCGACATCGTCGGCGCCGACTATGTCCGCGACGTCGAGCCTGGCGAGATGATCGTCATCGACGGCGACGGCATCCACAGCCTGCGCCCGTTCCAGCCGCAGCAGCGCCGCCTGTGCATCTTCGAATACATCTACTTCGCCCGTCCCGACAGCGTGATGGAGGGCACCTCCGTCTATCAGGCGCGCCAGCGCATCGGCCGTGAACTGGCCCGCGAGGCCGGGGTTCCCGCCGACGTGATCGTCCCGGTCCCCGACAGCGGCGTTCCCGCCGCACTGGGCTACGCCCAGGAAGCCGGCGTGCCCTTCGACCTCGGCATCATCCGCAACCATTATGTCGGCCGCACCTTCATCGAGCCGACCGACCAGATCCGCCATCTCGGCGTGAAGCTGAAGCACAACGCCAACCGGGCGATGATCGAAGGCAAACGCGTCGTGCTGGTGGACGACAGCATCGTCCGCGGCACCACCTCGAAGAAGATCGTCGAGATGGTGCGCGCCGCCGGGGCCAAGGAGGTGCACATGCGCATCTCCAGCCCGCCGACCTCGCACCCCTGCTTCTACGGCATCGACACGCCGGAGCAGGGCAAGCTGCTGGCTCACCGCATGACGGTGGAGCAGATGCGCGACTTCATCCAGGCCGACAGCCTCGCCTTCATCTCGCTCGACGGCCTCTACCGCGCCATGGGCGAGGAGAAGCGCGACCCGGCCAAGCTCGGCTACTGCGACGCCTGCTTCACCGGCGACTACCCGATCCCGCTGACCGACGCGCTGGAACATCCGCCGGCCGAGGCGAACGTCCCGGTCCGCGCCTGACCCCAAAAAACCCTCTCCCTTCCTGGGAGAGGGTTTTTCATATGTGAACGAACAATAATCCCAGGAAACGAGTCGTCCCCATGTCCCGTCTCTCCGGCCGCATCGCCCTCGTCACCGGCGCCTCGCGCGGCATCGGCGCCGCCGTCGCCAAGCGCTTTGCCGCCGAAGGCGCCCATCTGGTCCTGGTCGCCCGCACCGTCGGCGGGCTGGAGGAGACCGACGACGCCATCCAGAAGATCTCCGGCCAGTCGGCGACCCTGGTGCCGATGGACCTGCGCGACTACGACAAGATCGACCAGCTCGGCCATGCGCTCTACCAGCGCTTTGGCAAGCTGGACGTGGTCGTCGGCAATGCCGGTGCCCTGGAGGCTCTCGGCCCGGTCGCCCAGTATGACCCGAAGCTGTGGTCGCGGGTGATGGACCTGAACGTGACGGCGAACTACCGCCTGATCCGCTCGATGGACCCGCTGCTGCGCGCGTCGGGCACCGGCCGTGCCATCTTCGTGACGTCGGCCGCCGCCAAGGCGCCGCACCATTACTGGATGCCCTATGGCGCCAGCAAGGCGGCGCTGGAGATGATCGTGAAGACCTATGCGATGGAGGTCGCCGGCTCGACCCTGCGCGTCAACCTGATCGACCCCGGTGTGGTCGCCAGCAAGCTGCGCACCCAGGCGTTTCCGGGTGAAGACCCGACCAAGGTCGCCCAGCCCGACGACGTGACCGAGCGCTTCGTCGAACTGGCCGAAGCCGGCTGCGAGAAGCACGGGGAACTGGTGCTGGCGCAGTGACGAAATCCCCCTCTCCCCCCGGGGAGAGGGTCGGGGTGAGGGGGATCCATTTCGAGGATCTCTTCGGCTACGCCGAACCCCCTCATCCTAACCTTCTCCCCAGGGGGGAGAAGGGATCTGGGAGAAGGGATCTCCGAGCGATCAGCGCATCATCCCCCGCAGCCGGTACAGCTCCTCCAGCGCCTGACGCGGCGTCAGGCTGTCCGGATCGATCCCCGCCAAAGCCACCTCCACCGCCGACGGCCCGGCCGGTGCCGCCTCGACCGCAGCCGCCACCTTCGCCGGCCGTTTCAGCGCCGCGCTGAACAGCGGCAGATCCTCCGCCAGCCGATGGATCGTCGCATTCTGGTCGCCCGATTCCAGCAGCTTCAGCACCTCGTCCGCCCGCCAGACCACCGCCGGCGGCAGACCGGCCAGCTTGGCGACATGGATGCCATAGCTGCGGTCGGCCGCCCCCGCCGTCACCTCGTGCAGGAACACCACGTCGCCCTGCCATTCCTTGATCCGCATGGTGTGGCAGGACAGCGCCGGCAGCTTCGACGCCAGCATCGTCAGCTCGTGATAGTGCGTGGCGAACAGCGCCCGGCAGCGGTTGACGTCGTGCAGATGCTCCACACAGGCCCAGGCGATCGAAAGGCCGTCGAAGGTCGCCGTGCCGCGCCCGATCTCGTCCAGGATCACCAGCGCCCGCGCGCCCGACTGGTTCAGGATCGCCGCCGTCTCCACCATCTCCACCATGAAGGTGGAGCGTCCGCGCGCCAGATCGTCGGCGGCGCCGACACGGCTGTAGAGCCGGTCCACCACCCCGATATGCGCGTGCTCCGCCGGGACGAAGCCGCCCATCTGCGCCAGCACCGCGATCAGCGCGTTCTGCCGCAGGAAGGTCGATTTACCGGCCATGTTCGGACCGGTCAGCAGCCACAGCCGGTTGTCCGGCGCCAGATCGCAGTCGTTCGCCACGAACGGCCCGCCATGGGCGGAATCCAGCACCGCCTCCACCACCGGATGCCGCCCGCCCTTGATGGTGAAGCCCAGGCTGTCGTCCACCAGCGGCCGGCTGTAGCGCCGCTCCTCCGCCAGTTCGGCCAGCGAGGTGGCGACGTCCAGCGCCGCCAGCGCATGCGCCGCCTGGGCGATGGCGTCGGCGCGTCCAGCGACCACCTCCACCAGCCCGGCGAACAGCTCCAGCTCCACCGCCAGCGCCTTGTCGGCGGCCTCCGAGATGCGGCGCTCCAGGTCCGACAGCTCCACCGTGCCGAATCGCACCGCGTTCGCCATGGTCTGCCGGTGCATGAACACCTCGCGGCCCCGGTCCGACATCAGCTTGTCGGCATGGGCGGCGGTGACCTCGATGTGATAGCCCAGCACGTTGTTGTGCTTGACCTTCAGCGACGGCACCCCGGCGATCTCCGCGTATTTCGTCTGCAAGCCGGCGATCAGCCGCCGGCTCTCGTCGCGCAGCGTCACCAGCTCGTCGAGCGCATAGCTGTAGTCGCGCGCGATGAAGCCGCCGTCGCGTGCCAGCAGCGGCAGTTCCGGCGCCAGCGCCTGGGTCAGCTGGTCGACCAGTTCCGAATGCGCGCCCAGCCGCTTGTCCAGCGCCGCCAGCCCGTCCGGCAGCGGCAGGACGCCGGCCAGCAGCTCGCGGATCAGCCCGGCCTGCCGCAGCCCGTCGCGGATCGCCGCCAGATCGCGCGGACCTCCCCGGCCCAGCGTCAGCCGCGACAGCGCCCGTTCCAGATCGGGACAACTGCGCAACGCCTGCCGCAACTCGCCGCGCAGCCGCTCTTCGGTCAGGGCGAACTCCACCATGTCCAGCCGGCGGCCGATGGCGACCGGGTCGGTCAGCGGCGAGGTCAGATGGGCGCAGAGCAGCCGCGCCCCGGCCCCCGTCACCGTGCGGTCGATGGTGGCGAGCAGGCTGCCGCGCCGCTCCCCGCTCAGCGTCCGCGTCAGTTCCAGGTTGCGCGCGGTGGACGCGTCGATCTCCATCACCGCCCCCGGCCCCAGCCGGCGCGGCGGCGACAGCCGGGGCACGCGCCCCTTCTGCGTCAGCTCGACATAGCCGACCAGCGCACCGGCCGCCGCGACCTCCGCCCGGCTGAAATTGCCGAAGGCGTCCAGCGTGCCGACTCCATACTGGCTCAGCAGGCGCTGCTTGCCGTTCTCGCTGTCGAAGCGCGGGTTGGGCTGCACGGTCAGCCGCGACTTCCATTCGCCCCACAGCTCGAACAGCTCCGGCGTCTGGCTCAGCTTCTCGGAGATCAGCACCTCCTGCGGATCGAGCCGCCCCAGCGCGGCACCTAGCCCCGTCCGCTCCACCGGCTGCACCACCAGCTCGCCGGTCGACATCTCCAGCCAGGCCAGCCCCAGCCCGCCGGCCGTCTCCGCCACCGCCGCGAGCCAGTTGGAGGAGCGGGCGTCGAGCAGACTGTCCTCGGTCAGGGTGCCGGGGGTGACGATGCGGATGACGCCGCGCTTCACCACCGATTTCGCCCCGCGCTTCTTCGCCTCCGCCGGGTCTTCCATCTGTTCGCAGATGGCGACGCGGAAGCCCTGGCGGATCAGGCGCTGCAGGTAGTTCTCGTGGGAATGCACCGGCACGCCGCACATCGGGATGTCTTCGCCCAGATGCTGGCCGCGCTTGGTCAGCGCGATGTCCAGCGCCGCCGCGGCATTGACCGCATCCTCGAAGAACATCTCGTAGAAGTCGCCCATCCGGTAGAACAGCAGGCAGTCGGGATGCGCCTGCTTGATCTCCAGATACTGCGCCATCATCGGCGTGGCGTCGGGCGGGATGACGATTTCTGCGGTGTCGGACACGGGAACCACGGGGCCTTGGATGGGGGGTGCCAGATAGGCGTTGTTTTGGCGCGCACCCTATCACGGGATATGCAGCCGCGGGATAGGCCGGATAGCCGAATATGGGACAATGAGACGCGCACGAATGACCGAGGGTGCGTCCCCGTTGCGATTGACGGGCGCGCGTCGCCGGTCGCTACAATAGGGAAAGCTGAAAAATAGGGAGACGCCCATCATGACGCAATCGACCGGGCAGACCGTACCCGCCACCGTACCCGCCGAAGTGCGGGAGGTCGTTGCCCTCTTCGCCACCCGCGCCGCGTTCGACCGTGCGGTGGAGGCGGTTCTGGCAGCCGGCTTCGACCGCGCCGATCTGTCGGTCCTGGCCAGCCACACTTCGCTGGAGGCCGCCGACCCGAAATACCGCCCGCGCGACGAGGCGCTGACCGGTCTGGTGGGCGAGCTGAAATACGCCTTCCCCCTGACCACCGCCGGCCTGATCGCCATCGTCGGCGGCCCGATCGAGGCGGCCCTGGCGGCCCTGGTCGCGGCCGGGGTCGGCGGTGTGGCGATCAAGGACTATCTGGACGAACTGACCAGCCATCCGAAGCCCGACGAGTTCACCCGCGCTCTGGAGGCCGGCGGCATCATCCTGTGGGTGCGCGTCGAGTCCGCGGAGGAGGAGGTGCAGGCGTCCGCCCTGCTGGAGCGCGAGGGCGGCGGCAACGTGCATGTGAGCGCGCGCGGCGCGTGACGGACCCGGACGGGCGGGGCGGGCGGGGCGGGGCAGGCCATCAGGCGGTCAGGTTCATCACGGCGCCGCGCTTGGCGTCCTGCCCCGTCAGCTTCCGCTTCAGCTCCTCGGCGATCTCCTTTTCGATCGCTTCCCGCTTGTCCGACGGCATCGACTTCAGCTCGTCCTCCGTCATCTTGTGGCGGGCGAGCCAGTCGTCGCGGAGCCGCTCGGCCGGCGTCTTCTTCGCCTCCGCCAGGAAGTCGGTGACGGCGGCGGTGTCGGTGGTCGGTCCCGCGGCGGTGCCCCAGCCTTTCCGGGTGGTCGCCGCCTGCGTCTGGCCGTAGAGGCTGGCCGAATAGCCGTTGTATCCGTTGACCTGCATCGCGGTGATCCCGCTGTTGGTTGCGCCTTCGCCGGACGGCGAGTGCCGGCGGCGCTGACCCCGATGCAAATTCAACGCCGAATGCCAAACCCTTCGGCTTCCACAGCTTGAGGCATTGATCGAGGCGGCGAATCCTGCCGCCGGGCAGCTTCTGCCGGTTCGATCCTGCCGGTCCTATGCCGTAACATCCGGCCCCGTCACCTCAGGCCGCGGCGGCCTGCCGGAGCTTTGGGGCGGCGACCATCCGCAATCCCTGCACCTTGTACTGGGCCTGGACGATGGACGCCCACCCCATGCGGATCAGCGTCAGCTTCACCCCGTCCGACACGTCGTCGCCGGTGACGAGGTCGGTCACCTGCCACATCAGCGTGTCGTCGACCGCGCGCGGATACATCGCCGCCACCCGCAGCAGCCGCGCCATCAGCGCCGCCGTCGTCTGCCGCCCCAGCCCGCGTTCGGCCAGCGTCAGCGCGTCGTTCAACGCCGCCAGCTCCCGCCGCGCCTTCAGGGAAGGCTCCTTCGCCGTGCGCTCCGTGATCGTCCGCCCAATCATCGTCCGGTCCGTCATGGCCCGTCTCCCGTATTACGCTCAACACAAGACCAGTTTGACTACGCAATATCGGTGCCGCTGTGACGGCGGTCACAACCGGAGGCATAAGCAGGGGCCACAAGCACGGGACCGGCCCCTGGTTTTCCAGTGCGGGCGTGCTACCTGAAGGCTTTACCGCTATAGTGCGACCGTTGCGGCCGGCCCGATCGCCCGAAAGCGTCCACCATGCCGCCCCAGTAGCCGTCCCAGTAGCCGCCCCTAAAGCGAAGGTTTCCCCCGACCGATGCTGTCCCGTTCCAAGGCGTCGCCCCCGCCAGAGTCGCCCGCCCCCGCCATCCCCAACAAGCGCGCCATCATCTCCCGCCGCAAGCTCTCGGGGGAGCTTGAGGATCTGGTCGCCGAACTCGGCACCGGCGACAAGCTGCGGCCGGCGCTGATCGCCTGTCTGCGCAAGGCGCTGGCCGAGGGCCGGGCGGAGGTGCGGCAGCGCTTCGACGCCGGTGGCTCGGGCGAGCAGTGCGTGCGGGAGAACTGCTATCTCGCCGACCGGGTGGTCGGCACGCTGGCCGACTTCACCGTCCGCCACATCTTCCCCACCGCCAACCCGACCTCCGGCGAGGTGTTCGACGTGGCGGCCACCGGCGGCTACGGCCGTGGCGAGCTGGCGCCCTTTTCCGACATCGACCTCTTGTTCCTGCTGCCCTACAAGCGCACGCCGCGGGTGGAGCAGGTGGTCGAATACATGCTCTACATCCTGTGGGATCTGGGGCTGAAGGTCGGCCATGCCGTGCGCAGCGTCGACGAGTGCATCCGCCAGTCCAAGGCCGACGTCACCATCCGCACCGCGATCCTCGAATCCCGCTATCTCTGGGGTCCGGGCAAGCTGTTCGCCGAGCTGCGCCGCCGCTACGACAAGGAGGTCGTCGCCGGCACCGGCCCCGAATTCGTCGAGGCCAAGCTGGCCGAACGCGACAACCGCCACCTGAAGATGGGCGACAGCCGCTATGTGCTGGAACCCAACCTGAAGGACGGCAAGGGGGGCCTGCGCGATCTCCAGACCCTGTTCTGGATCGCCAAGTATCTCTACCGGGTCGAGGGCGTCGACGAACTGGTCGGCAAGCACGTCCTGACGCCGGAGGAGGCGCAGCGCTTCGCCAAGGCGCAGAACTTCCTGTGGACCGCGCGCTGCCACCTGCATTACCTGACCGGCCGGCTGGAAGACCGCCTGACCTTCGACGTCCAGACCAGCATCGGCGCCGCCATGGGCTACACCGACCATGCCGGCACCAAGGGCGTCGAGCGCTTCATGAAGCATTACTTCCTGGTCGCCAAGGATGTCGGCGACCTGACGCGCATCTTCTGCGCGGCGCTGGAAGCGGAATCGAAGCGTCCGCCCAAGTTCAACCTGCTGCGTCTGGCCTCGGTCGCCCGGCGCAAGGATGTCGACGGCTTCATCGTCGACGGCGAGCGGCTGAACGCCCGCAGCGACAAGCAGTTCAAGGAACAGCCGATCGACATGATCCGCCTGTTCCACACCGCGCAGATGAACGACATCGACATCCACCCGGCCGCACTCCGCTCCATCACCCGGTCGCTGTCCGCCATCGGTCCGAAGCTGCGCAACGATCCCGAGGCCAACCGCCTCTTCCTCGACATCCTGACCGGTCCCAAGGATCCGGAGATCACCCTGCGCCGGATGAACGAGGCCGGGGTGATGGCCCGCTTCATCCCCGACTTCGGCCGGGTCGTGGCGCAGATGCAGTATGACATGTACCATGTCTACACGGTGGACGAGCACACGCTGTTCGCGCTGGGCATCCTGCACAAGATCGCGTCCCGCGAGCATGCCGACGAACTGCCGCTGTCCACCGAGGTGATCCACAAGGTGGTGTCGAAGCGGGCGCTCTATGTCGCCGTCCTGCTGCACGACATCGCCAAGGGCCGCGGCGGCGACCATTCCGTGCTCGGTGCCCGCGTGGCGGAAAAGCTCTGCCCGCGCCTGGGCCTGAGTGCCGAGGAGACGGAAACGGTGGCGTGGCTGGTGCGCTGGCACCTCGCCATGTCGCACACCGCCTTCAAGCGCGACCTGGAGGACGACAAGACCGTCCGCGACTTCGTGGCCCTGGTCCAGTCGCCCGAACGCCTGCGCCTGCTGCTGGTGCTGACGGTGGCCGACATCCGCGCGGTGGGCCCGCAGCGCTGGAACAACTGGAAGGCCACGCTGCTGCGCGAACTCTACAACCGCTCCGAAGAGCTGATGTCCGGCGGCATGACGGTGGAGGGCCGCGGCCGGCGCATCCAGGCCGCCCAGGCGGCCCTGCGCGCCGAACTGACCGACTTCGACGACGCGGCCTTCGAGCATCACAAGGGCCTGGGATATCCCGGCTACTGGCTGGCCTTCGACGCCGACACGCTGGCCCATCAGGCCCGCGTCGTCCGCGAGGCGGAGCGGGCGCAGCGTCCGCTGACGGTGGAGACCCGCGTCGACCGCGGCCGGGCGGTGACGGAGGTGACGATCTACGCCACCGACCACAGCGGCCTGTTCTCCCGCCTCGCCGGGGCGCTGGCGGCCTGCGGGGCGGACATCGTCGACGCCCGCATCTTCACCATGACCAACGGCATGGCGCTCGACGTCTTCTCGGTGCAGGACGCCGCCGGCGGCGGTGCCTTCGAGAGCGGCGACAAGCTGGCCAAGCTGTCGGTGATGATCGAGAAGGTGCTGTCCGGCCAGTTGAAGCCGCTGAACGACCTGTCGACCCGCCGCACCACCCAGGCCAGCCGCACCCGCGTCTTCCATGTGCCGCCGCGCGTGCTGATCGACAACAACGCCTCCACCACCCACACGGTGATCGAGGTGAACGGCCGTGACCGTCCGGGACTGCTCTACGATTTGACCCGCGCCCTGTCGAACCTGACCCTGCAGATCAGCTCGGCCAAGGTCTCCACCTTCGGCGAGAAGGCGATCGACGTCTTCTATGTGAAGGACGTCTTCGGCCTGAAGGTGACGCATGAGGGCAAGCTGGCGAAGATCAAGGAACGCCTGCTGAGCGCGCTCGACGACCCCACCGGCGACGCCCCGCCGCCCACGACGGTGAAGCGGACACGGACGAAGGTGGCGGGGGGGTGAGCCGCAGGCGCTGACTTGCAGGGTCGAAGCCAAGCGCATCCCTTATCGACCGTCATCCCCGCGGAGGCGGGGATCCAGTGTTTCCCAAGCAGAACCAAGGAGTCAGCCTGGATCCCCGCCTTCGCGGGGATGACGCCAAAAGAGGTGCCCGCCCATTGGGAAACGGGCAGACTCCTGCAAGTTGGCGCTCCTGCGCTTTCGGGGATGATCCCCAGCCATAGGGCGATTCCCTGAACAACACTCCACTCCCGCAAGCCTGAATTGGCGTGAAGATCACCGAAGTCCCGGACCTCCTGCCGGGCGGACCGGGTGGTTCGTTGGTGCATCAAACGACGATAATAATAATCATTTGCATGTTCTACCCATTTCGGTTTATTCGCATTCGAAGGGAATCACGGAAGGCCCTGCGGCCAAGTCCATAGACTGCGCTCCATCGGACTGCACTCGATCAGACTGCACTCTGCGGTTCCCGTTTTTCGGCAGAGACGGGGAAGGGTCGTCGCGTGGAGTCCAGGAAACTAATCGCGTGCATCGCCTGTGCGACCATTGCGTCCGCGGGCGCCGTGACGGCCCATGCCGAAGAGACCGCTCCCGAAAAAAGCGGAACCGCACTGGAACTCGGTCCGATCACCTTGATCGGTCAGGGTGCCCCGACCGTCGGCTACCAGCCCAAGCGCACGTCGCTCGCCACCGGAACCGACACGCCGCTGCTCGACGTGCCGCAGGCGGTCAGCGTGGTGGCCGCCCCCGTCCTCAAGGATCAGGCCGCCCGCACGCTCGACGAGGCGCTGGCCAATGTCAGCGGCATCACCCAGGGCAACACGCTGGGCGGCACCCAGGACGCCTTCATGAAGCGCGGCTTCGGCGACAACCGCGACGGCTCCACCATGCGCGACGGCCTGCGGACGGCGATGCCGCGCAGCTTCACCGCTGGGGCCGACCGCGTCGAGGTCCTCAAGGGCCCGGCCTCGATGCTCTACGGCATCCTCGATCCCGGCGGGATGGTGAATGTCGTCAGCAAGATGCCCGAACTGACGCAGCGCGGCGAAGCCCAGGCCTGGGGCAGCAGCTTCGGCGGCGGCGGCGGACAGCTCGACGTCACCGGACCGCTGACCGCCGGCTCCAACCTCGCCTACCGCTTCGTCGGCGACATCCAGGACACCGCCTACTGGCGCAATTTCGGGCGCATCCGGCAGAAGACCGTCGCCCCGTCCCTCGCCTGGTACGGCGAGGACACCACGGTCACGCTCGGTTACGAATACACCCGCTATCAGGTGCCCTTCGACCGCGGCACCATCTTCGACACCGCGACCGGCAAGGCGCTGCCGGTGTCGCGGCGGGAACGCTTCGACGAGCCCTACAACGTCACCAGCGGCTTCACCCATCTCGCCCGCATCGGCATCAGCCACAAGATCGATTCCGACTGGACCGTCAGCGCCAACTACGCCTACAGCCACAACTGGTACAAGGACGATCAGGCGCGCGTCACCGCCTACAACGCCCGCACCGGGGTGCTGACCCGGCGCGCCGACGCCACGCAGGATTCCAATGTCGATGTCCATGCGGTCCGTGCCGACCTCGCCGGCAAGGTGACTTTCGCCGGCCTGCGCCACCAGCTTCTGTTCGGCGCCTCCTATGATTACAGCGACACGCTGCGCACCGACCTGATCCGCGGCCCGACCTCCACCGCCTTCAACATCTACCGGCCGGTCTACGGCCGTCTCCCGGTCAGCCGCAACGTGGTGGCGACCGACAGCGACCAGACCGAACGGCTGGAGACCTCCTCGGTCTACGCCCAGGATTCGGTGGAGTTGGGCGACCGCTGGATCGTGCTGGGCGGCCTGCGCTACCAATATTACGACCAGTATGCCGGCCGCGGGCGGCCCTTCCGCGCCAACACCGACGTGCAGGACGGCAAGCTCGTGCCCCGCGCCGGCGTCGTCTACAAGGTGACGCCCGACGCGTCGGTCTATGCCAGTTGGAGCCAGAGCTTCCGCCCGAACTCCTCGATCTCCAGCTATCTCGGCGCCCTGCCGCCGGAGGAGGGCGACGCCTACGAGGTCGGCGCCAAGGTGGAACTCGCCCGCGGCCTGACCGCCACCGCCGCCCTGTTCGACCTGCGCAAGCGCAATGTGCTCTATTCGGAGGTGGTCAACGGCCTGACCGTCAACCGCACCGCCGGCGCCGTGCGCTCGCGCGGCTTCGAACTGGACGTCGCCGGCGAGGTGGCGCCGGGCTGGAGCATCATCGGCAGCTACAGCCTGCTCGACGCCCAGGTGACCAAGGATCCGCTCTACCAGGGCAACCGTCTGGCCAACGTCGCCCGCAGCACCGCCTCGCTGTTCGTCACCCATGATCTCGGGCCGGTGCTCGGCAGCACCGCGCTCCGCGTCGGCGGCGGCGCCCGTTATGCCGGCAAGCGTGCCGGCGACGCCGCCAACAGCTTCTACCTGCCGTCCTACGTCGTCGCCGACGCCTTCGCCGCCTACGACACCGATGTCCATGGCACGCCGGTCACCTTCCAGGTCAACGTCAAGAACATCTTCGACAAGACCTACTACACCTCGGCGGTCAACAACCTCGGCGTCGCCATCGGCGAACCGTTGCAGGCGGTGTTCCAGACCCGGGTCAGCTTCTGATGCGCTTCATCCCGCCATCCTCCCTGGCCACCGCCGTTTTATTGCTGGCCCTGTCGCCCGGCCCGGCCAGAGCGGCGGAGAGTGGGGCGGCGGAGATCCGCACCACCGACCTCGCCGGCAACGCAATCGTCCTGCCGAAGCCGGCGGAACGCATCGTGGCGCTTCCCGCCCCCTCCGCCCCGACGGTGATCGCCGCCGACCGCTCGGCCGACCGGCTGGTCGGCATGCACCAGACGGTGGGCGAGGTGGCGAAGGGCGGCCTGCTCGGCCGGCTGTTTCCCCGGCTGAACCGGCTTCCCGCCTCGCTGCTCAGCGCCGGCAAGTCGGCCTTCATGCCGAATGTCGAGGCCATCGCCGCCCTGGAGCCCGACCTCGTTCTGCAACGGGGCGAGCTGGGACCGCAAATCGTCTCGCCGCTGGCCGAGGCCGGGCTGAAGACCGCGCTGGTCGTTTATGGCGACGAGGAGACCACCCGCCGCAACATCCGCCTGATGGCCGATCTGACCGGGCATCCCGAACGGGCCGAGGCCCTGATCGGCTGGCGGGACGAGGTGCTGGCGCGCATCCGCCGCCCCGACGGAACCGCAGGCAAGAAGCCGACGGTGCTGTTCCTGTCCAGGCTCGCCGGCCATCTGGTGGTGACCGGGCAGAACACGCCGACCGATTTCGCCATCGCCGCGGCCGGCGGCCGCAACCTTGCCGCCGAGCGCAGCGGCTCGATCACCGTCACCGCCGAGCAGATCATGATCTGGGATCCTGAGGTGATCCTGCTGAACAGCGCCGACCGCGATTTGCAGCCGGCCGACATCCGCAACGACCCGCTGCTGTCCGGCACCGCCGCGGCGAAGGCGGGGCGGGTCTACAAGGTGCCGGTCGGCGCCTTCCGCTGGGAACCGCCGAACGCCGAGAACCCGCTGTTCTGGCTGTGGCTGGCCAAGCTGTTCCACCCCGTCGCCAACGGTTACGACCTGCGGGCCGAGGTGCGGCGCGGCATCGGGCTGGTCTATGGCGGTGAGCCGACCGACGCCGAGATCGACCGGCTGCTGCTGGCCGACGTCAACAGAGGGGCGCTGAACTATGACCGCATCGTCGGCCCCTGATGCCGGTTCCGGCGCAGCTTCCGCCTCTGCCGCATCCATGCCCGGCCGGCCCTGGCTGCTGGCGGGGATGGCGGCCGGTCTGCTGGCGATGATGCTGGTGGCGCTGTGTGCCGGCCGCCTCTCCATCCCGCCGGTCACGGCGCTGCGCATCGTCGCGGCGCAGCTGCTGCCCGGCGGGCTGGAGGCGGACTGGAGTTCGCTCCAGGAACGCATCGTCCTGCTCGTCCGCCTGCCGCGCGTGCTGATGGCGGCGGCCTGTGGTGCCGGGCTGGCCCTGTGCGGTGCCGCCTTGCAGGGTGTCTTCCGCAATCCGCTGGTGTCGCCGCACATCCTCGGCGTGTCGTCGGGCGCCTCGCTCGGCGGGGCGGTGGCGATCCTGCTCGGCCTGTCGGGGGCCGGGCTGGTCGGGCTGTCCTTCCTCGCCGGCTGCGCCGCCCTGCTGCTGGTCGGGCTGCTCGCCCGCATCGACGGGCGCAGCGGCGTCGTCACCGTGGTGCTGACCGGCGTCGTGGTGTCGGCGCTGTTCAGCGCGCTGGTGTCGATGGCGCAGTTCGTCGCCGACCCCGACAGTTCGCTGCCCGCCATCGTCTTCTGGCTGATGGGCAGCTTCGCCGCCGCCGGCTGGCGCCAGACCCTGCTGGCGGTGCCGGTGATCCTGGCCGGCCTGCTGGCGATCTGGGCGATGCGCTTCCGCATCAACCTGCTGTCGCTGGGCGAGGACGATGCCCGCATGCTGGGCGTCCGGGTGGAGCGCGACCGCTGGCTGATCTTCGCCGCGGTGGCGCTGGTCGAGGCGACGGTGGTGGCCTTCTCCGGGGTGATCGGCTGGGTCGGGCTGGTGGTTCCGCATTTCGCCCGGCTGCTGGTCGGGTCCGACCACCGCATCCTGATCCCGGCCTCGGCACTGATGGGCGGGGCCTATCTGCTGCTGATCGACACCATCGCCCGCACGGCGACCACGGCGGAAATCCCGCTCGGCGTGCTGACCGCCATCGTCGGCGCCCCGATCTTCGCGCTGCTGCTGCGGCGCCGGCAGAAGCAGGAGATGGGCGAATGACCGGGCTGGAGATCAGGCTGGAGGATGCCGGGGTGCGGCGCGGCGAGCGGTGGATCTTCCGCCATCTCGACCTCGCTTTGTCGGCCGGCCGCTGCCTCGCCGTGCTCGGTCCCAACGGCCGCGGCAAGACCACGCTGATCCGCGCCCTCGCCGGGCTGCTGCCGCTGGCCGAGGGTCGCCGCCGCGCGCCGGCCGCCATCGGCTATGTCTCGCAGTCGATCGGCGACACGGTGCCCTACCGCTGCATCGACGTGGTGGTGATGGGGCGGGCGCGGCGGATCGGCCTGTTCGGCGCGCCGAACCGCGCCGACTATCGCGCCGCGGAAGAGGCGCTGGCCCAGGTCGACGGCCTGCGCTTCGCCGAGCGTCCCTTCAGCCGCCTGTCGGGCGGCGAGCGGCAGATCGTGATGCTGGCGCGCGCCCTGGTGACGGGTGCCGACCTGCTGATCCTCGACGAACCGGCATCCGCTCTGGACCTCGCCAATCAGGCGCTGCTGCTGTCGGTCATCGAGCGTCTGCGCCGCGACGGGCGGCACGCCATCCTGTTCAGCACCCATCTGCCCCAGCATGCGCTGTGCGTCGCCGACGAAGCCCTCCTTATGATGGGAGTGGAGGAGCATCTGCACGGGGCGGCGGATGCCGTCATGACCGAGGCCAACCTCGCCCGGCTCTACGGCATCCCCATCCACCGCACCCGTGTCGCCGGACAGGTCGAGGCGGTCGTCCCGGTCTTCCTGCCGGCGGACGGCGTCACGGCGCCATGATCAGGACGCCATGATCAGGGTGCCATGAACACGCTGGCGTGCCGGCCGGCCTCGCCGCTCGCCCGATCCCTGGCGATCACCGCGACGTCCGTCGATCCCGACTTCACCGCCGCCGCCGGCACCCTCACGAACACCCGGAAGGTCGCCACCGAATCCGCCTCCGCCGTCAGCGTCAGGCTGCCGCCGCTGCCGGCGGCCTCATCGCCAGCCACCGACAGATGCGCGTTCCCCAGCCCCTCGAACGTCACGGCATAGCTGCGGGCGATGTGCGTCTTGTTCAGCACCTTGATGGTGTAGGCGTTCTGCACCGACCCGTCGGACAGCGTCACGAACAGCGGCGCCCGGTCGCGCAGCACGCTGACGTCCAGCGTCGGCCGCAGCAGCAGCGCGATGCCCATGGCGCAGACCACCACCAGCATGATCAGCGAATAGATCACCGTGCGCGGCCGGACCAGCTTCACCCGCTCCGGCTTGCCGTCGATCTTGGCGATCTGGTTCGACTGCGTGTCGAAGCGCACGAGGTCGAGCGGCCGGCCGATCTGCCGCATCACGTCGTTGCAGGCATCGACGCACAGGCCGCAACCGATGCAGGAGATCTGCTGGCCCTCGCGGATGTCGGTGCCGGTCGGGCAGACATGGACACACTGCTTGCAGTCGATGCAGTCGCCCAGCCCCGCCGCCTGCCGCTCGTCCCAGCTCTGCGACTTGCGCAGCGGCCCGCGCCCCTCGCCGCGCCAGTCCTCATAGGTGACGAGGAAGGTGTCCTCGTCGACCATCGCCGACTGGAAGCTGCGCCACGGGCAGACATAGATGCAGATCTGCTCGCGCGCCCAGCCGGCGAAGAAGTAGGTCGTGAAGCTGAACAGCGCGATGAAGGTCGCGACGCCGCTGGTGATCTCCCCATGCAGCAGCTCGTTCATCAGCGTCGGCGCGTCGTTGAAGTAGAACACCCAGGCCCCGCCGGTCAGCAGCGAGATCGCCAGCCACGCCGCATGCTTGGCCGTCTTGCGCGCCAGCTTCGCCCCGGTCATCGGCGCCTTGTCCAGCCGGATGCGGGTGGTGCGGGGGCCTTCGATCCTGCGCTCCACCCACATGAACAGGTCGGTCCACACCGTCTGCGGGCAGGCATAGCCGCACCAGATGCGCCCGGCCAGCGTGGTGGCGAAGAAGATGCCGAAGGCGCCGAGGATCAGGAGGCCGGTCAGGTAATAGACCTCCTGCGGCCAGATCTCGATCCACAGGAAGTAGGCGCGGCGCCCGACCATGTCGATCAGCACCGCCTGATCCGGAATCCCCGGCCCGCGTTCCCAGCGAAGCCACGGCGTGACGTAGTAGATCGCCAGCAGGACGACCAGCGCCGCCCATTTGATCTGCCGGAAGCGGCCCCTGACATCGGCGGCATAGACCTTGGGCCGGTTGATGAACCAGTGGCGTCCCGGCTCCTCATGCGGCTCGGCATGGGACGAAGCGGCCGGTTGGGCGGCCGGGGCAGGGCGGCGGGTGAGGGTGGTGTCTTCTTGCGGAAGGGACATGGCATCTTTCCTCGGCCGTCAGCGGCACGGGTGGCGTCAGCGTCGTCCCTTCTCCATAAGACTTCCGTGATGGAGCCGCATTGCGCGATGTCAATCCGTGGAGGATTACACCGCCTGCCCGCGCAGCTCCGCCAGCCCGTCGTGATAGGCGCGGTCGAACAGCGCCTCCAGCCGGGCGTCGATGCCGCGCAGGCCGGCGACCACCGCATGAGCCCATTCGAAATACTCGACCTTGCGCGACAGCGGCCAGTCGGCGGGCGGGCTGTGCGCCATCGAGCGCAGGTTCGACACCTTGTCGGCCAGCTTCACCAGCTTCGCCCGCGTCGAGGCGTGCGGCGCGGCGTCGATCTGGTGCTGCTTGCGCTCGGCCTTCGACATGCGCTTGTCGTCGGTGGTCTCGGCGACGACCTGCACCACCTCGGTGCCGAACAGCTGCTCGATCTCCTCATAGCTGGCGTCGGTGTCCTCCAGCGTGTCGTGCAGCAGCGCCGCGATCACCACCACCGGGTCCTTGCCCGCCGTCGCCTCCGCCACCAGCAGGGCGACCTCCGACAGGTGGTTGACGTAGGGTTCGGCGCGCACGCCCTTGCGGCGCTGGTCGATGTGCTTGTGCGCGGCGAAATCCAGCGCCCGCGCGAAATCGAGGAGGGGAGCACCCGGCAAGGAAGCGTTCGGCAAGGTCATGCTGTTCTCTCGGCTGGGGCATTGCATTATCCTCCGCCCCGGGGAGACTCCCAAGCGAAGGACCGCGCCCATGTTCACGTCATTCTTCTTCGATCTGCGCAAGGCCGGCGTCCCCGTCTCGCTGACGGAGTACCTGACGCTCATGGAGGCCATGAAGCAGGGCACCGCGTCCTTCCGCGTCGAGGATTTCTATTATCTCAGTCGTGCATGCTTGGTTAAGGACGAACGCAACCTCGACCGCTTCGACCGCGTCTTCGGCGCCACCTTCAAGGGCCTGACCGACGAGGCCGCCGCAGCCGACGAAGTCCCCGTCACCGACCTGCCGGAGGAGTGGCTGCGCAAGCTGGCCGAACGTTTCCTGACCGACGAGGAGAAGGCGCAGGTCCAGGCGCTCGGCGGCTGGGACAAGCTGATGGAGACGCTGGCCCAGCGTCTGGCCGAGCAGAAGGGCCGGCACCAGGGCGGCTCGAAATGGATCGGCACCGCCGGCACCTCGCCCTTCGGCGCCTACGGCTACAACCCGGAGGGCGTGCGCATCGGCCAGCACGAGAGCCGCCACCGCCGCGCCGTCAAGGTGTGGGACCGCCGCGAGTTCAGGAACCTCGACGACCGGGTGGAGATCGGCACCCGCAACATCAAGGTGGCCCTGCGCCGCCTGCGCAAGTTCGCGCGAAGCGGGGCCGCCAGCGAACTGGACCTGCCCGGCACCATCCGCGCCACCGCCAACAACGCCGGCTGGCTCGACCTGAAGATGGTCCCGGAGCGGCACAACACGATCAAGGTGCTGCTGTTCCTCGACATCGGCGGTTCGATGGACGACCACATCCGCCTCGTCGAGGAGCTGTTCTCCGCCGCGCGCAGCGAGTTCAAGCACCTGGAGCACTTCTACTTCCACAACTGCGTCTATGAGGGCGTCTGGCGCGACAACGCCCGCCGCCATACCGAGCGCCTCTCCACCTGGGACGTGCTGCACACCTATCCCGCCGACTACAAGCTGGTCTTCGTGGGCGACGCCGCCATGAGCCCCTACGAGATCGTCTATCCCGGCGGCAGCGTCGAGCACTGGAACGAGGAGGCCGGGCAGGTGTGGATGCAGCGCCTGCTGTCGGTCTACGCCAAGGCGGTGTGGCTGAACCCGACCCCGCCGCAATATTGGGACTACACGGAAAGCACCCGCCTGCTCCAGCGCCTGATGGGCGGGCGGATGTTCCCCCTGACGCTGGAGGGGTTGGACGGGGCTATGCGGGAGTTGGGGAGGTGAGTTTTTTTTGAAATCATCAATGTTTACATAAGGAGATGGTAATGATTGAGTTTGATAATTTGACCTTCGAGGTATATCGATTTTACGAAAAAATGCACGAGGTGGCGCGGATTTCTTGTGTATCAATTGGGTTGCCGGAGGGCGTTTTTGATGATCTGAGTGATGATTTGACAGAAGATAATGACTGGTCTTTTGTTCTTAAGGTTGTTGGTTTGTTTGAAGTTTGTTTGGCAAAATTAATAATTAAGGAAATAGGATCAGAATTAATATACGATAACATTGTAAGTCTCAATCTCGGTGGAAAAAGCGGGAAAATCTCTCTTTGCAAAAACTTAAAGTTGCTAAACGGCGAAAGGATAAAATTTCTTGAAGCTTTGATTGTGCTCAGAAATTATTATGCTCATGATATCTTGAATGTTGGGAAAACGGTATTTGATTACTTAGAAGAATTGAAGGTTAATGAGAGGAGAAGTTGGATTGATAGGATTTGCTCAATAAATGAGGTTAGGAAAGGGCTGCCTTCCCTGGGTAATGAAGAAAAGAAAAGGTATATACGGAATATTATTTTCTGCGAATCGGTTATGCTTTTAAATGATATCGGTAAACGAATGACCAACAATTAGTTTCTGGAATCTTGTTTGAGAATTGGTTAGAAGCGCAATATGTAGGGGGTAATCTAGGACAAATTCCACTACATCTTGTTGTTTCACTGTATTCTCAAACAGGCTCTAAGCTAATCTGTGTCTCTACCTCTTTTATCGTTCGCTGAACTCCCGTATCCGCTTCTTCATCGCCTTCCCGCGCGGACCATACAAATCATCGTGCTGACAGATCAGCAGTGGTCGAACCACGTTGTTCTTATCGGTGTAGATCAGCAGGATATCCGCCGCCAAATGGCATTCGCGGAAACCGGTGAGGTCGCCGGTCAGATGATGGTCACGCATGCTGCGCGGCAGGTCGGCAGGCGGGCGCTGGATTTTGCAGCGGACGAAGGTGTGGAAGGGTTCGACGATCCCAGGGTGATCGTCTTTGTAGTGCCGGTATAGCCTCTGGAATTCGTCGACTGGTTCGAAACGCGCCACGACAGGTCCGAACGGTGGCGCCATGAGGGGATCAGCCGTTTAACCAGCGGAGATAGGTCTCGCCATCCATAGCCTCTCCGGACGCTGGAGCATCGGCCAAAGCCTTCACGCGCTCGACCGTCTCGGCCTTATAAGCGGGTTCGGTGTCAGGGCGTGCAGACACGGCAAAGCGGCCGGTAACGCTGTCGCGTCTTATGCGCACAGCACCGACCTTCTTCTCGCTGCGATCCTCCAACGGCTTTCGCTGGGTACCCATGGCCGCTCTCCAACAACCCACCTCGAATCCTACAGATGGCGACTAGAGGCGTCAAAGGCGAAGAGCACCACCGTTTCTCTGATGGCCGCACCTACCTCTCACCCCACCACCCGCCGATACAGGTGCCACGTCGCGTGCCCCAGCACCGGCATGACGATCGCCAGCCCGACGAAGGCCGGCAGGCACCCGATCGCCAGCAGCGCCACCACGATCACGCCCCACAGCATCATCGGGCCGGGGTTCGCCATCACCGCGCGCACCGAGGTCTGCATCGCGATGATCCAGTCCACCTCGCGATCCAGCATCATCGGGAAGGACACCACGCTCAGCGCCAGGGTCGCCAGCGCGAAGACCAGGCCGACGGCGTTGCCCAGCACGATCATCTGCCAGCCCTCCGGCGTGGTGAACAGCAGATGGACGAAGGCGCCGACGCTTCCCGGCTCCAGCCGGCCCAGCGTGTGGTCGTAGACGATCTGCGCCGCTCCCAGCCACAGCACATAGAGCGTCAGCATCAGCAGCCCCAGCGCCGCGATCGACCAGATCGCCCGCGACCGGAAGACGTCCAGCGCGTTGGTCCAGGATACCGGCTGGCCGCGTTCCCGCCGCCGGCTCAGTTCGTAGATGCCGACGGCGGCGAGCGGGCCGACGAAGGCGAGGCCGGCGACCAGCGGGTAGAACAGCGGCAGCAGCTCGCCGCCATAGGCGATGCGCGCCGCGACCAGCCCGACCAGCGGATAGATGACGCCCAGGAACAGCAGCTGCGTCGGCGCCGCCAGGAAGTCGCGCCATCCCAAGGCCAGCGCCTCGCCCAGGCTGAGGGTGTCGATGGACCGGATGCGGACATCCTCGGGCACCACCAGCATGTCTGCCAGCGGGGCCTTATGATCGGGCATGTACCAGCGGTTCGCCATGGCGGGACTCCTCCCTCTTCCTTGACCGGCCCGGTGGGGCGTGGACGGGCTGTCGGCGGTGTCGCGGGGGCGGCTCGATCCGGCGGACGGGCGGGGCGGCGGAACTGCGCCGGCCGGGCGGGAACGGGGGATCGGGCCACGGTCCGGCGAAGGATACACCCACCGTCGCCGCCGGGCACGAAAAATGATGGGTATACGTACATTTTCAGCGGATGAAACAGTGCAGATCCTCGGGTCGCGGTCGCAGCGAGCAAGGATGTTAAGCCTATTGTTGCCAGTGTCCGGGGTTTAATATAGGAATAACAACCTATATTAAACCCCGGAGCCACCCCATGCCCGACTGCCTGAACCCCGCCGAAACCGTCACCTCCACCTCCCACCCCACCGACAGCCTCCCCCGCTGGGCCGAGGAGCCGCCGGTTCCGCCCGAAGGCTCCCTGGTTCCCGGTTCGCGCTTCCACGAGGAACAGTGGGTGATGGCCGCCGGCATGCTGGCGCGCGGCGCGTCCTTCCAGCAGGTCGCCCGTGCCATGGGATGCAGCCGCACCACGCTGTGGCGGGCCTATTACGGGTCGCAGGCTTTCCGCTATCGCGTCTGGTGGGAGCGGCAGGCGCTGAACCGGGAATCCGACCTTCGGCTCGCCTCGCTCCGCGCCCTGGTGACGGAGCAGATCGAGCGGCTGGTTTCCTCCGGCGATCCCTCGACCGTGCGCTGGCTGGCCGAGCGGCTCGGCCTGTTCAGGGACTTCGACGACCAGGCCCGCAACCACGCCGCCCCCGCGCAGAGCCAGCCGGCGCCCCAGGATGCCGCCACCGCCGCGGCCACCACCACCGCCCCCGCCGAGCCCGCCGCCCCGCTCCCCGGTCTTGACGACGACAGCGTCCCCGGTGCGATCCGCGAGTACAATCCGCCCGACCCGAAGGTGATCGCCGCCATCGTCGCCCGGCCGGAGGCGGAGGGGCCGAAGGGCGCCTATCCCTGGACCTTCAACCCCGACGATCCTTACCCCAATCTCGGCTCGGCGCTGGAGCGCCAGGGCGGGCAGGGGGTCTTCCCCCGCCGCCGGTGACGGTGATGAACGGTGGAACGCCGCCCGGAAAACGGTTCACGGCGTTTCACATGTTCCATTCACCACCCCACGGTCCCTATCCCCGCCATCCCCGCCCCAGCCAGTGAGCAGCATATCGCGGCACCACATGATTAAACGTGTATAACCGTTGCAAATATCAATTATCAGGGATCATATCTCCGTCCATAGGGCTGAACGGAGGGATTATTTCATGAGGCATACATATTTATTAAGCCTGCTGCTGCCCCTGGCGCTGGGCGCCACGCCCGGCGTGACATCGGGCGCCCTGGCGGCCACCGCCACGGCGAAGGACGCCGCGGAACCGGCTGGCGAGGCGTTCGGCAATCCGCCGGTGCTGGGCAATTCCGAATCGCCGCGCGTCGGCTCGCTGCTGATGCGCCAGCCGCAGGCCACCGCCCGTCCGCACACCGGGCAGGAGCGCAATTACGACCTGTTCGTCACCTTCACCGACGGCTACATCCGCAACCCGGCCCAGGGCCGTCCGGACGCGGTGCGGCTGCGCAGCTATCGCGGCACCGACGTCGATCCCGCCCACCCCTATGTCGCGCCGACCATCCAGGCGACGCCGGGCGACACGATCCGCATCAAGCTGCACAACGAGCTGCCGCCCGATCCGAACTGCACCAGCCAGGCGGCGGCGGACGTCAACACCCCGCACTGCTTCAACGGCACCAACCTGCACAGCCACGGCGTCTGGGTCAGCCCGGCCGGCAACAGCGACAATGTGCTGGTGTCGATCAATCCTGGCGTCAATTTCGAGTATGAATACAACATTCCGGCCGACCATCCCGCCGGCACCTTCTGGTATCACCCGCACCGCCACGGCTCGACCGCCCTCCAGGTCGGCAGCGGCATGGCCGGCGCCCTGATCATCCGCGGCGACCGCCCGCCGACCCCGGAGGCCAACGGCGATCTCGACACCCTGCTGACCAGCCGCAAGGGCGTGGCGATGACCGAGCGGGTCCTGCTGTTCGAGCAGATCCCCTACGCCTGCACCACCAAGGACGGCAAGCTGAAGTACAAGGACGATGGCAAGACCATCGACTGGAGCTGCGCGCCGGGCGAGGTGGGCCAGGTGATCTCCTACGAGCAGTTCGCGCCGAAGACCTGGGAACAGTCCGGGCGCTTCACCACGGTCAACGGCCGTGTCCGCCCGATGTTCGCCAACGGGAAGACCGGGCAGCCCGAACGCTGGCGCCTGATCCATGGCGGCGTCCGCTCGCCGATCACGGTGGAGTTCCGCAAGCTGGACCCCACCGGCTTCTTCCAGGCCGAAAAGACCCTGTCGGCCGCCGACCAGGACCGCTTCGCCAAGGAGCGCTGCACCGGACAGCCGGTGCCCTACATCCTGGCCGCCTCCGACGGCCTGACCATGGGGGAAGGTCAGGTGCGCGACAGCGTGCGGATGGAGCCGGGCTATCGTGACGATCTGCTGGTCAATTTCCCGGAGTCCGGCATCTACTGCGTCATCAACAAGGAGGCGGCCGCCAACGCCAGCCCCGACCAGACCGCCACCTCCACCGGCGTGCTGGGCTTCGTCCGCGTGCGCGGCGACCGCGTGGTCAAGGATCCGGTGAAGGAGACCATCCGCCAGCTGTCGATCAACGCGACGAAATACCAGCGCTCCGTCTCCAGGGAGGTGATAACCGACCTGAATGCCCGCTGCGCCGGCCAGACCCTGACCGACAGCCCCTATTGCCCGCGCTTCACCAAGTTCACCGCCCACCGGCCGATCGGCGAGCATGAGGTCATGCACCAGCCCAAGCAGGAACTGGTCTTCTACATCAACACCGTGCCGACGGACGGGGGGCAGACCAAGACGCTGTTCCAGGTCGCCAACAGCTTCGAGGTGGTCCAGAATCCCGACGGCACCTATGGTCCGAAGGGCGCGTCCTCCTACCAGCCGGACGTGATCAACCGGCCGGTGATTCTGGATACGGCGCAGCAATGGGAACTGGAATCCTACGCCGGCAGCCACCCCTTCCACATCCACGTCAACCCGTTCGAGATCGTTTCGGTCATCGGCCCCGACGGGCGCGACGTCAGCGAACCCGGCTCCGGCGATCCCGATTACGCCGGGATGAAGGGCGTGTGGAAGGACACGCTCTGGGTCAAGAGCAACGTCAAGGGGCTCACCTCGACCGAGCCGCCGAAGGGCGTCTACAAGGTGACCGTCCGCACCCGCTACGAGCGCTACATCGGCGAGTATGTGCTGCACTGCCACATCCTCGATCATGAGGACCAGGGCATGATGCAGAATGTCAGCATCGGCGTGCCCGACGGCCATGGCGGCGTCGCCGGGGCGCATCACTGACCGGCCGGCGCGCTCCTGCTCCTGAAAAGCCGGGAGCAGGGGCGCGCGCCACCCGAATGCTGCCATCCGTCGCTGCCTCCAACCATTGAAAAAGGCCCCTGTTTGCGTCTACGGTCGCGCGTCCCGTTGGAGTGAGTGCATGCGCGATATCACCCCCGTCACGGTCGCCCGCGGCGACGGCATCGGCCCAGAGATCACGGATGCGGTGCTCTATGTGATGAATGCGGCCGGCGCGCGGCTGAAGGTGGAAGAGGTTCCGGCCGGCGAGGCCGTCTACAAGCGGGGCCATCCCGGCGGGCTGGATGCCGCCGGCTGGGGATCGATCCGCCGCACGCGGGTCTTCCTGAAGGGGCCGATCACCATGCCCCAGGGATATGGCAACAAGTCGCTGAACGTCGTCGCCCGCACCACGCTGGGCCTGTTCGCCAATGTCCGTCCCTGCGTGTCCTACCACCCCTATGTGCGGACCCGGCATCCGCGCATGGACGTGGTCATCATCCGCGAGAACGAGGAAGACCTCTACGCCGGCATCGAGCACCGCCAGACCGACGACGTGATCCAGTCGGTCAAGCTGATCTCGCGGCCGGGGTCGGAGCGCATCGTCCGCTATGCCTTCGACTTCGCCCGCTCCAACCACCGGCAAAAGGTGACGGCCTTCGTCAAGGACAACGTCATGAAGATGACGGACGGGCTGTTCCTGAAGATCTTCTACGAGATCGCCGCCGACTATCCGGAGATCAAGGCCGACCACATGATCGTCGACATCGGCGCCGCCCGGCTGGCCGACCAGCCGGAGCGCTTCGACGTCATCGTCACCCTGAACCTCTACGGCGACATCGTCTCCGACATCGCCGCCCAGCTGACCGGCTCTGTCGGTTTGGCCGGTTCCGCCAACATCGGCGAGACCTGCGCCATGTTCGAGGCGATCCATGGGTCCGCCCCGATGATCGCCGGGCAGGGCATCGCCAACCCGTCGGGCCTGCTGATGGCCGCGGTGATGCTGCTGGTCCATATCGGCCAGGGCGACATCGCCGCGCGCATCCACAATGCGTGGCTGAAGACCATCGAGGACGGCATCCACACCGCCGACATCTATGCCCGCGGCCTGGGCCGCGTGCGGGCCGGCACCGCCGCCTTCGCCGAAGCGGTGGTGGAGCGGCTGGGCCAGACCCCGGTCACCATGCCGCCGGTCGGCTACTCCACCGCGCGGCCGACCTATGACGGCCTCAACCGGCTGGCTCCGCGCGTGCGCGCGCTGAAGGAACTGGTCGGCGTCGACGTCTTCCTGCAATGGTCCGGCGGGCTGCCCGACGATCTGGCGGAGCTGGTGCTTCCGCTGTCGACCGAGGCCCTGAAGCTGACCAGCATCTCCAACCGCTCGCAACGGGTCTGGCCGGACGGCAATGCCGACGTCTTCTGCACCGACCATTGGCGCTGCCGCTTCCTGGCGCAGCACGGCCCGGTGCAGCATGGCGCCATCGTCGAACTGCTGGGTCGGCTGGCCTCGGCCGGAATCGACTTCACCCAGACCGAGAATCTCAGCAATTTCGACGGCAAGGCCGGCTTCTCCTCGCCGGGGCTTTGAAGTGATCGGCGCTGTTGGAATAAACCGGCAGGGCAGGGCGTCATGACGGGTGAAGACGCTATCCCCGGATCCGATATGAGCCCGCCCGACATCGACGACCGCGCCATCGCCGCGCATGTGCCGCGGCTCCGGCGCTATGCCACCGCGCTGGTGGGCAACCGGGCGGACGCCGACGATCTGGTGCAGGACTGTGTGGAAAAGGCGCTGGCCAACCGCCACGCGCTGCGCGACCCGTCGAAGCTCGGCGGCTGGCTGATGACGATCCTGCATAACCTGCACATCTCCAGCCAACGCGGCCGGCGCCGGCGCGGGGCGGAGGTGCCGGTGGAGGATCTGGCCGACGATCTGGCGCTCAGCGCCCCGCCGGCCGACCGTGGGGCGGTGCGTGACTTCGTCCGCGCCTTCGCCCAGCTGACCGACGAACACCGCACCATCCTGCTGCTGACGGGTATGGAGGGGCTGTCTTACCGCGAGGTGGCGGAGGTTCTGGAACTGCCGATCGGGACGGTGATGTCGCGGCTGGCCCGGGCGCGCGAAAAATTGAGGATCCTGTTGGACGGTGGAACCCAGCAGGTCGTCAGGAGGATCAAGTGATGAGCGGCACCCGCAATCCCGTGACCGAGGCCGAGTTGCATGCCTGGATCGACGGCGAATTGCCGGAGGAACGGCTGGCCGACGTCGAGCGCCACCTCGCCGAAAATCCTGACGTAGCCCAGCGTTTCGAACGCTACCGCGCCCAGCGCTCTCTGCTGGGTCAGAGCTTCGGTCCGCTGATCGACCAGCCGCTGCCCGACCGCCTGACTCCGCCCTTCACCGCCCGGGACCCTTCGGAAAAGCCGGCTCTTGGTCGGGGCTGGGGCCGTCGCCGGGGTGCTTGGTGGGGAATGGCGATTGCCGCCTCCCTCCTGGTCTTCGTCGCCGGTGGAACCAGCGGCTGGCTGCTGCGCGACCGCATCGGCGGGCGGACAGAACCGCTGACCGCCGCCTTCATTGCCGACGCCGTCGCCGCCCACCGCGTCTTCTCCGTCGAAGTCCGCCATCCGGTCGAGATCGGCGTCGATGAGGAGGCGCATCTGGTGAACTGGCTGTCCAAGCGGCTGGGCAAGAACATGCGTTGCCCAAAAGTCACACGAGGGGGCTACCAGCTGATCGGCGGGCGGCTTTTGGCCGATTCTGTTGGACCTGTTGCAATGTACATGTACGAGGATGCGGCCGGGCGTCGCATCACGTTGTATATCCGCCCCTCTCCCAACACCTCCGGTTCGGCATTCCGTTTCGCGCAGGATGGCGGGGTCCGCGCTTTGTATTGGCAGGACAATGGGTTAGCGCTTGCCGTCGCTGGCGAGGCCGACCGGGATACCCTGTCCAACGTCGCCGAGGAGGTTTATGGCGCGCTGAATTCGTGAGTTTGCCCACGGACTTATCAACAGGAATGTTGCCGCGCCCCTCTATCGTCTGCGGCCGTCATCTGGTAGCTTCTTCACCGGCTGGCACAAAATGTTGCGGCTTATGGAAAACGGCACTAGACCGTAACCTGTTTGCCACAGCATAACCGGACACCGGATCGGGAGTACTCGGGGATGAGTTGGACGGACGAGCGGATTCAACAGCTCAAGGATCTCTGGTCCCAGGGTTTGAGCGCGAGCGAAATCGCCGACATTCTGGGAGACATCACCCGCAACGCGGTCATCGGCAAGGCCCATCGCCTGGGCTTGTCAGGCCGGCCGTCGCCCATCAAGAAGAAGCCGACGCGCGGCGCCACCATCCTCGCTCTGACCGAGCGGATGTGCAAATGGCCGGTCGGCGACCCCAAGCACCAGGACTTCCACTTCTGTGGCAAGACCGCTCTGCCGGGCATGCCCTATTGCGCGGAGCATGCCGCCCTGGCCTACCAGCCGGCCTCGGGCAGTAAGAAGCGTGAGGAAGACCGCAACGTCGGCGCCGCCTGACCAGCCGATGCGACACCCAAAAAGCCCGCTCCCGGAAGGGAGGCGGGCTTTTTTGTTGCCTACCGCTCCTGCGCCGCATCGCGCACAACCAGCACCATACCCTTGTGGCCGGCGACCAGCATCGCGGCCCCGGCCGGCCGATCTGGCCCTTCGACTGCCCACAGCGTGTCACCGACGAACACCCGGCCCTGGCCATTGACGATCGGCTCGCTCAGCGTGACCGCACGGCCGACCAGCTGGCCGGCACGGTCGTTGATCTGGGCGGCATCGCTCTCCGCCGACGCATTCCGGCGGCGCGCGTGGATCATGGCGGCCGCAACCGCTGCTCCGGCGGCGATGGTGAAGAAGCCGGCCTCGTTGACCAGACCCCAATCATGCCACAGCGCGGTGACCAGCCCGGTCAGCAGTGCCGCCCCGCCGAACCAGATCAGGAACAGTCCAGGGATCACCAGTTCCGCCGCGATCAGCACGGCACCCAGCGCTCCCCAAAGCAGAGGCGACATCCCTCACTCCTCGTCGGACGAGACCGCAGTCGGTGGCACCGACCAGGGATGGCGCGGAGCGTGGGCAGGCGGCTCCGGCGTCCGGGGCGGAGTAGCGTCACGCACCAACTCGCCCAGTCCCGCCAGGGCACCGGCGACCCCGGCAAGCTCCACCGGCAGGATCATTGTCTTTTGATTGGGCGAAGCGGCGAAGGCCTTCAGCGCCTCCATGTATTTCTGGCCGAGGAAATAGCCCAGCGCCTGGCTCGATCCCTGCGCCACCGCTTCGGACACCATCCGCGTCGCCTTGGCCTCCGCCTCCGCCAGCCGTTCCCGTGCTTCGGCCTCAAGCTTGGCGGCCTCCAACTTGCCCTGGGCAATGCGGATCTGGCTTTCCTTCTCAGCGTCGGCCTCCAGGATCTGGGCGCGGCGCAGACGTTCTGCCTTCAACTGCCGGCCCATCGCCTCGACGATGTCGTCGGGCGGGGTGATGTCGCGCAGCTCGATGCGGGTTACCCGAACCCCCCAGGAGGCGGTGGCTTCATCCACGGCACGCAGGAGGCTGGCGTTGATCGCCTCGCGCTGGCTCAGCAACTCGTCGAGGTCCATGGAGCCCATCACCGTGCGGGTGGTGGTCATTGCCAGCGTCTGGATCGCCCGTTGCAGGTCGTTGACCTCATAGGTCGCCTTCATTGGATCAAGCACTTGGAAATACAGCACGCCGTCGGCGGTCACCGCGGCGTTGTCCTTGGTGATGACGCTCTGTGATGGTACATCCACCACGGTCTCGCGCATGTCGACCTTGGCCCGCACGGAGGTGATAACCGGGAAGATGACATTGAAGCCGGGATGCAGCGTCTCCTGATAGCGGCCCAGCCGCTCGACGATGAAGTTGAAGCCCTGGGGGACGGTGCGGACGCTGGTGACTGCCAGAATGACGACCAGCACGAACGCCGCGATGACCAGAATGCCGAGTTCCATCGATGGCCGCTCCTGACATGGACGGGCGCCGCGATAGACGCCCTCGCTCCATCATGAGGCAATTTCGAGGGGCTGCAAATGCTGGCGCTGTCTCAATAATCCTGCATATCACGCTTCAGCCGCACCAGTTCGCCGTTCAGCAGTGACAGCATCAGCTGAATCACCGTCTCATGGACGATCACGGTGTGGTGGTTGCCGGTCTCCTGCATCGCCTTGCGCAGCGATTCGCGGACCGCCGGCACGCCGGTGACGTCGATCAGCACGTCCAACCGCTCGCCCAGTTCTGCCAGATCATGGAAGTTGGTGGTGGTCTTCACGCCGTGTTGATCCGCAAGGCGCATGCCCGGCGCCTCACGATCGAGGTCGGCCACACCCAGCAGCTCGACGAAGGGGACGGCCAGCAGTTTGCGCAGCAGGGGCGTTCCGGTCTCGCCAGCGCCGATGACGGCGACGCGGAACAGATCGTTTGGCATCGGGTTCGGTCCTTTCCAATTTCGGACAAGAAAAAGGCGGGGAGCCGAAACTCCCCGCCCGAACCCTAGCCGAGCCGCGATCCGGTTTGACCCGGACGCGGCGTCGCACCCATAAAAGACGGCGTCGGCCTTACGACCAGGCGGCCATCTTCTTTTCCAGATTGTCCGACAGCTTGTCCAGGAACTGCTTGGTGGTCAGCCACGGCTGCTGCGGGCCGATCAGGATGGCGAGATCCTTGGTCATGTAGCCGGACTCGACGGTCTCGACGCAGACGCGCTCCAGCGTCTGGGCGAACTTGATCACGTCCGGGGTGTTGTCGAACTTGCCGCGATAGGCCAGACCCTGGGTCCAGGCATAGATCGAGGCGATCGGGTTGGTCGAGGTTTCCTTGCCCTTCTGGTGCTCGCGGTAGTGGCGGGTCACCGTGCCGTGGGCGGCCTCGGCCTCGACGGTCTTGCCGTCCGGCGTGACCAGGACCGAGGTCATCAGGCCCAGCGAGCCGAAGCCCTGCGCCACGACGTCCGACTCCACGTCGCCGTCGTAGTTCTTACAGGCCCACACGAAACCGCCTTCCCACTTCAGGGCCGAAGCGACCATGTCGTCGATCAGGCGGTGTTCGTAGACCAGGCCCTTGGCCTTGAACTGGTCGGCGTAGGTCTCGTCGAAGACCTTCTGGAAGATGTCCTTGAAGCGGCCATCATAGGCCTTCAGGATCGTGTTCTTGGTCGACAGGTAGACCGAGTAGCCGCGCTCCAGGCCGTACATGAAGCTGGAGTGGGCGAAGCCCTCGATCGACTCGTCGAGGTTGTACATGCCCATCGCCACGCCGGCGCCGGGGAAGTCGTAGACTTCATGCTCGATCTTCTCGCCGCCCTCTGCCGCTTCCCACTTGATGGTCAGCTTGCCCGGGCCCGGAACGACGAAGTCGGTGGCCTTGTACTGATCGCCGAAGGCGTGACGGCCGATGATGATCGGCTTGGTCCAGCCCGGAACATAGCGCGGAACGTTGGAGCAGACGATCGGCTCGCGGAAGACGGTGCCGCCCAGGATGTTGCGGATCGTGCCGTTCGGCGACTTCCACATCTTCTTGAGGTTGAACTCCTTCACCCGCGCCTCGTCCGGGGTGATGGTCGCGCACTTCACGCCGACGCCATACTGCTTGATGGCGTTCGCCGACTCGACGGTGACCTTGTCGTCGGTCTTGTCACGGTTCTCGATGCCGAGGTCGTAGTACTTCAGGTCGATGTCGAGGTAGGGCAGGATCAGCTTGTCTTTGATGAACTGCCAGATGATGCGCGTCATCTCGTCGCCGTCGAGTTCGACGACCGGATTGGCTACCTTGATCTTGGTCATGGGTGCGAGATCTCCCCGAACGGGTAAGGGCGTTGTCATTCCTTGGGAGCCGGGCGCGTCGTCCAGCGGGCGCTTGTTGCCGGGGAGCATGCCGCATGGGTGGCTCCCCGGTACCCCGGGCGGAAATCAATCGCGGTTATATAGCATCGCCCCGTGACGGAAAGGAAGGCGCGGTCGTGGTTCAGGCGTCGATGTCGCACGATTCCGCTTGCAACGCGGCCCTGCGCCCGGCCATGATGGTCAATTGGTATTACCGGTTGCCCGGATTGGGCTGCTGACGCGGTGGAATGACCTGGTGGAGCGGCAAATCCGGCGCTTGGAACGTTCAGGCTGCCGACTCCGGTGTGCGCGAGGGCCTCAGGTCCGCCGATTGCCCTGCTGATGCACCGGTAAGGTCCCGTTCCGCATTCAGCATGTAGTCTCGGGTCAGAGGCACCGCCCCCAGCGAGCGCGCGAGTTGGACCTGGAACACCATGTGCCCTTGCAGGCGGAACGCCAGCTCTGCACCAGCCAGATAGAACTCCCACATCCGGCAGAAGCGCTCGTCATACAGCACCTTGGCCTCTTCCCAGCGGGCGAGGAAGCGGGCTCGCCAGTGGCGTAGCGTCTCGGCATAATGCAGACGCAGCACTTCCAAGTCGGTGGCCAGCAGGCCGGACCGCTCGATGACCGGCAGCACCTCCGACAAGGCAGGGGAGTAGCCGCCGGGGAAGATGTATTTGCGGATCCAGGGGTTGGTGCTGGCCGGCCCGTCGAGTCGCCCGATTGAGTGGATCAGCGCCACGCCGTCGTCGTTCAGCATTTCGCGCACCGCTGAGAAGTAATCGCGATAATGCGGCACGCCGACATGCTCGAACATGCCGACCGAGACGATGCGGTCGAAGGCACCCCGGTGAGCGGCCGCGAATTCTCGATAGTCGCGCAGTTCGAAGCTGACGCGGTCGGCCAGCCCTGCCTCCTCCGCCCGCTGGCGTGCGACCGCCAACTGCTCGGACGACAGGGTGATGCCGGTCACCCGCGCGCCGGTGTGCCGCGCCAGATAGAGCGCCATGCCGCCCCAGCCGCAGCCGACGTCGAGCACCCGCATGCCCGGAACGATCAGCAGCTTGGCCGCGATGTGCCGCTTCTTGGCCTCCTGCGCCTCGTCCAGCGATATCCCCGGTTCCGGAAAATAGGCACAGGAATACTGCATGTCGCGGTCGAGGAAGAGTTGATAGAACTGGCGCGACAGATTGTAATGGTGCTCCACATTCTGCCGCGACCGCTGCATCGGGTTGTATTGCTGCACATGGCGCAGCAGCGGCGACAGTGATTCCAGCGCACGGCCCAGCGCGCCCTGCACCTCGGTGCCGCTCATCAGCATCGACAGCAGGTCGTAGATGGTGCCGCCTTCGATCGAGAAGCGGCCGTCCATATAGGCTTCACCGAAACGCAGACGCGGGTTGATCAGCAGATCCCGTTCCACCCGGTGGTCATGCAGACGAAGCGTCAGATGGGGCGGACCGGACCCGATCCGATGGTGCTTCCCATCTGCCGTGACGAGGTTGAGGGTTCCGTCGCCCTTGGCGGCGGCAAGCAGACGAACCAGCAGCATGCCGAACTCCTTCCGCGGTGCCGTCTAAGCATCGCGCGCACGGAGGGGTGCGACAATCCGTCAATCGGTCAGAACTGCTACCCAATTGGGCATTGCTGCCCTATGCGCAGAGTTATGTGCAACCTCGCTCCACCATACCCTGAATGCGGAAAACCGCCCGGCCCCGGGATGGGGCGGGCGGCTTCCGGACAAGCGGTGCGACAGTGCCGCGATAACCCCAAAGGCATCTTCAGGGCTTCCGCGGGCAGAAGGGCGATCAGCCCTCCTCTTCCTCGGTCGCGGTCTCTTCGACGAAGGTCTCTTCTTCCTCGTCGTCGCGCAGGTCGGCGGCGGTGATCATGCCGCCACGCTGAGCCTGCAGCTCGGCCTCTTCGGCCGAACGGGCGACGTTGACCGTGACCGTGATCGACACTTCCGGATGCAGGACGACGCGCAGCTTGAACAGACCCAGGGTCTTGATCGGGGTGTCGATCTGGACCTGCTTGCGGTCGGTCTTGTAGCCGGCGGCAGTCAGCGCGTCGGAGACGTCGCGGGTGGTCACGGAGCCGTACAGGACGCCGGTCTCGGCGGCTTGGCGGATCACGACGACCGTCACGTTGTCCATCTTGGCCGCGACCTGCTCGGCGTCCTTGCGGCGCTCCAGGTTCACGGCTTCAAGGTGGGCCTTCTGCTTCTCGAAGACGGCCAGGTTCGCCTTGGTGGCGCGCATGGCCTTCCGCTGCGGCAGCAGATAGTTGCGGGCGAAGCCGGGACGCACATTGACGACCTGGCCCATCTGGCCGAGCTTCTCGACCCGCTCCAGCAGAATAACTTCCATCACTCGTCCTCCTGACCGGGGGCCGCGGGGGAAAACCGGCGGCGCAGCCCGATCCATTGCTCGATCATGCCCAGGCCGACCAAAAGCAGGATCGGCCACCCGAAGAGAAACAGCATCATGTAGAAGCCAACCAGGATCAGCGTGCGCGCCGATTTGCTGCTGGCGAATACATGAACCACCGAAAGCCCGGCGAAGGCGAACGGGACAGCCAGGATCAGAGCCAGATTGACCGCCAGGAACCCGACGGTTCCCGGTACGGCGGATGCCGCGGCGACCGACACCGCGAACAGCGGCGCCAGCCAGCTCGGCAATTCCAGCTCGGCCAGACGCATGGCAGGGCGCCGGTTGCGGCCGAACCGCATCAGCGCCCCCTGCGCGAGCACCGCGTTGACGATCGTCATGACAAGCCATGAGATCGCAACCAGCCCCGGCAGGACGGCCGCCACCCAGAATGCCTCGGGATCCGGAGCCGGCTGGCCCTGCGAGCGGAACGCCGGTTCGACGAATCGAGCCAGGGTCTGTCGCATCAGCCCTTCGAGCCCACCGGGCTCTCCGAGCGTCAGGATCACCGCGGCGAGCAGCGCCGCCACGCCCATCCCGGTCAGGCCCATCAGGACCCGGCCGGGCGGATACCATTCCAGAGTTCCATCCTCCCGTGACCGCGCCAGCAGCGACTGCCGCACCACCAGGATCGCCGGGGCGGCCCCGGTCACCAAGTAGGACAGTGCCACCAGCACGCTGCCGGAGGTGCCCAGCATCACTGCGGCAGCGCCGGCCAGACCGGCCAACGTCACCGCCGGAGCCCCCAGCCACAATCCCGTCAGGAACAGGGGCAGGGGGGCCAGATAGCCCAGGATCAGCGCACCCATCCCGCCGAATGTAACCGACAGGTAGAAGAACGCGCTTGCCAGACCGCCGCTGACGGCGACCACCAGCGGTACGGCCGGACCCAAGGCCATGGGAACCCCTTGAAGAACCTTCACCGAAACAATTCGGCCGTTGCCGGGCTTACTTCACCACGTAGGGGAGAAGGGCCAGGAAACGGGCGCGCTTGATGGCGCGGGCCAGTTCGCGCTGCTTCTTCGTCGAGACCGCGGTGATGCGGCTCGGGACGATCTTCCCGCGTTCGGAGATGAAGCGGGACAGCAGCTTGACGTCCTTGTAGTCGATCGCCGGGGCATTCGCGCCCGAGAACGGGCAGGTCTTGCGGCGACGGAAGAACGGGCGGCGGGCGCCGCCGGTGCGGGCCGGAGCGCCCGTGGTCTGCTTGTCGGACATTTACGCGGTCTCCCCTTCGGCGGCGGCAACGTTTTCCTGGCGACGCGGCGGACGCGGGCCACGGTCGTCGAAGCGACGCGGACCACGGTCACCACGCTCGCCGCGCTCGCTACGCTCGTTGCGGCTCTGCATCATCGCCGACGGGTTGGCATCGAGGGCGTCGACACGCACGGTCATGAAGCGCAGCACGTCTTCGCTGATGCTCATGTTCCGCTCCATCTCGGCGACGGCGGCGGCCGGCGCGTCGATGTTGAAGAGGGTGTAGTGCCCCTTGCGGTTCTTCTTGATCTTGTAGGTGAGGGTCTTCAGACCCCAGTACTCGCTCTTGGCGATCGTGCCGCCGTTGTCGCGGACGATCTGGGCGAACTGCTCAGAGAGCTGCTCGGCCTGGGCGGCCGAAATGTCCTGGCGCGCGATCAGCACGCACTCGTAAAGTGCCATTGCACTCCCCATGGCTGTTCATGGTCCGGCGCTGCGCCCCATCCCTCATGGATCGGATCAGCCGCCCGGGCCTAGCCGACGGCGGACCGCCGGCAAGGAGTTATGAAGCGGCGCAGTATGCACAGGCCGGCGGTGGTAGCAAGCGGAAATCCAGCCTGCCTTTTGCAAACTCCATCTCGGCCATAGGGCGTCACCCGCAAGAAGAGGGGGCTGCCCGGATGAACACTGCTGCGCATACCTGGGAATGGACTGGGTAGGGATGGGGCAAGGGTGGATATCGCGCGGGATACGGTCCGGCGCATTTGACCGAAGTGCAATCCACCGCTCCGGGCGCCATGTTCCCCCTGCCGTCCGGGGCGGAGCCATGGGTTGATAAAGACCGCATACTCCATCCGCGGCAATGACAGCCCGGTGCCTGGAGTAGCCATGCGCAAGAACATGTTGCCGTACCATGTCGTGGAACTGAGGGGGCTGGCCTGCATTCTGCTGGTTGCCTATCACGTGGTCGGCATTCCCGGATCCGGAATGCAGGTGGCGGAGGGCTCGATCTACCGCTACGCCACCGATAGTTTCGAACTGATCCGTATGCCGCTCTTCACCTTCATTTCGGGGCTGGTCTATGCCCTGAACCCGGCCAGGGCAGACCGGCTGACCACCTTCTTCATCAAGAAGTTGCGCCGCCTGGGTTTCCCGTTCCTGGTGGTGTCCGCCCTCTTCTATTTCCTGCAGACGCACGCGCCCGGTGCGAATGGAAGCTTTGTTCCCGAGTCGATGTGGCGGATCTACGTCTTCCCCTATGCCCATTTCTGGTATCTGCAGGCTCTGTTCCTGATCTTCGCCGCGGTGGCGCTGCTCGATGTGCTCCATGCCATGGACCGTCCGGGCGGTTTCGCGCTCGCCATGGCGGCTGCGGTGGCTGCCTGCCTGACCGTCCATGCCGACTCGAACGTCCTGTCGATCAATGAGGCCTGCTTCCTGTTGCCGCACTTCCTGTTCGGTGTGGGCGTTACCCGGTTCCGGGCGATGGTGCCGCGGCAGACGATGCTGGCTGCCGCCGGTGCGGCACTCGCCATCGGCGTCGTTCTTCATCAGGCGTCGCTGTGGGGATATCTGCCTCATTTCGGATGGAACAGCGGTGTCGCCCTGCTGTGCGGGATGGGGGGAGCGGTAACCCTGCTGCATGCGATGCCGTCGAGCTGGGTTTTCCGGATCGTGGGTGCCTCGTCCTACGCCATCTATCTGCATCATGCCCTGTTCGCCGCCGGTGCGCGTGTGGTCCTGCACCGGATCGAGGCTCCGGACGGCGTGATCTTCTGGGTGGCCCTGCTTTCCGGCCTGATCGGTCCGATGGTGCTGGAGGCGATGGCGCAGATCAGGCCTTGGACCAGGGTGGCGCTGATGGGCAAGGCGTGACCGCAGGCCTTTGATTTGCGCCGTGGCAGAAGGCGCAAGACCCTGCACGCGGTACCTCTGTGCGAGCCCACGAACAAGCCCCCCGGAACGGCGGTTTTTCGTGGGCCTTCTGCCTCATTACGTGGCGTTTTATCGCAGCATTGTCGCTTTGGTCATCGCGCGTCGCTTGACTTGCTCAAAAGTGAGGGTATGACTGTCGCCCAATCCATGGTGCCGCCGCAGGGGCGGGGCGCATTCATCCAGGGTTTCACTGAAGCATGACCAGGGCGTTCGTCTTTCCGGGGCAGGGCAGCCAGGCCGTCGGCATGGGCCGCGAACTCGCCGAGGCGTTCGAAGTCGCTCGTCACACCTTTGAAGAGGTGGACGACGCGCTGAACCAGCGGCTGTCGCGCCTGATGGTCGAAGGCCCCGAGGCCGACCTCACCCTGACCGAGAACGCCCAGCCCGCCCTGATGGCGGTCAGCATCGCCGTGATGCGCGTGCTGGCGAGCGAGGGCGGAGTCGATCTGTCCAAGCATGCCACGTTCGTCGCCGGCCATTCGCTTGGTGAGTATTCCGCCCTATGCGCCGCCGGCGCCTTCTCGCTGGGCGACACCGCGCGCCTGCTGAAGCTGCGCGGTCAGGCGATGCAGAAGGCGGTTCCCGTCGGCAAGGGCGCCATGGCGGCCCTGCTGGGCGCCGACCTGGACCAGGCGCAGGCGATCGCCGCCGACGCCGCCCAGGGCGAGGTGTGCAGCATCGCCAACGACAATTCGGTTGGGCAGGTGGTGATCTCCGGCAGTGCCGACGCCATCGACCGTGCCATCGCGCTGGCGGCGGAACGCGGCCTGAAGCGTTCGGTTCGCCTGCCGGTGTCCGCACCCTTCCATTGCTCGCTGATGCAGCCGGCCGCCGACGCGATGGCGGAGGCTTTGGCGAACGTCACGATTTCCGCTCCGGCGGTTCCGGTGGTGGCCAACGTCACCGCATCGGCGGTGTCGGATCCCAACGCCATCCGCCGCCTGCTGATTGAACAGGTGACCGGCATGGTCCGCTGGCGCGAATGCGTACTCTATATGAAGGAGCAGGGCGTCGAGCGGCTGGTCGAGGTCGGGTCGGGCAAGGTATTGGCCGGGCTGACCAAGCGCATCGACAAGGATCTGGCGGCGGTGTCGGTCGGTACGCCTGCCGATGTCGAGTCGTTCCTGAAGACCCTGTGATCACCCTGATCCGTGATATATCAGCCTCGTGAGGCCATCCATGTTTGACCTGACCGGCAAGTCGGCCCTCGTCACCGGCGCGTCCGGCGGCATCGGCGCGTCGATCGCCCGTGCGCTGCATGCCCAGGGCGCTGCCGTTGCGCTGTCCGGTACCCGCGTCGCCCCGCTGGAGGCTCTGGCCGCCGAACTGGGAGAGCGCGCCTTCGTCGTGCCCGGCAACCTGTCCGAGGCCGCGGCAACCGAGCAGCTGTTCAAGGACGCCGAGGCGGCGTTGGGCAAGATCGACATCCTCGTCAACAATGCCGGCCTGACCCGCGACCAGATCGCGATGCGGCTGAAGGACGAGGACTGGCAGTCGGTCATCGACGTGAACCTGACGGCGGCCTTCCGCCTGTCGCGGGCCGCCATGCGCGGCATGATGAAGCGCCGCTGGGGCCGCATCGTCAACATCACGTCGGTCGTCGGCGTCACCGGCAATCCGGGGCAGGCCAACTACGCCGCGTCGAAGGCCGGTCTGATCGGCATGTCGAAGTCGCTGGCGGCCGAGTTGGCCTCGCGTAATATCACTGTCAACTGCGTCGCGCCGGGCTTCATCGCCACGGCCATGACCGACGCCCTGAACGACGAGCAGAAGCAGAAGCTGCTCCCCGCCATACCGGCCGGCCGCATGGGCCAGTCGGACGAGATCGCCGCCGGGGTCGTGTACCTCGCGAGCGAGGAAGCCGCCTACGTCACCGGCCAGACGCTGCATATCAACGGCGGCATGGCCATGATCTGATGAGGATCGGACGGGGCGGCATCGCCACGTGTGAAGAACGGCGCCAACCAGGTTCCCTCGCGGGTGCTGGTCAAGGCTGCTGAAATGTGTTATCGGACGGGGCTTTTCGCGGCAGGACGGCACGTTCTTCGCGTGTTGCTCCGACCGGATTATCCCGAGCGGTTTCAAGGATTGGAAGGTCTTAAAAGATGAGCGACATCGCCGAGCGCGTGAAGAAGATCGTTGTGGACCACCTGGGTGTCGAGGAGTCGAAGGTGGTGGAGAACGCCTCCTTCATCGACGATCTGGGCGCCGACAGCCTCGACACCGTCGAGCTGGTCATGGCCTTCGAGGAAGAGTTCGGTGTCGAGATTCCGGACGACGCCGCGGAGAAGATCCTGTCGGTGAAGGACGCTATCGACTTCATCAAGGCCAACGCCGCCGCCTGATCGGGCCGCGGGCATTGAGCCCCCGAGGGCCAGGCGAACCGCATTTGCGACACCAGCAGCGCGGGGCCTGGCCGTCGACGACCAGATCGTCGACAGAATATTCGAGGAAAGGTCAAGGAACAGCCTCATGAGACGTGTCGTCGTCACCGGCCTCGGTATGGTCACGCCGCTCGGCGTCGGCCACTCGCTGAACTGGGAGCGGCTGATTTCCGCAACGTCGGGAATCCGCGGCATCACGGGGTTCGACGCTTCGGACTTGGCCTCCAAGGTCGCCGGGCAGGTTCCGCGTGGAGCGGGTGAGGGCGAATTCAACGCCGACACCTTCGTTTCGCCGAAGGACCAGCGCAAGATGGATGACTTCATCGTCTTCGCCATCGCCGCGGCGCAGGAAGCAATCAAGGATTCGGGTTGGGCTCCCCAGACCGATGAAGAGCGTGAGCGGACCGGCGTCATGGTCGGCTCGGGCATCGGCGGCCTTCCGGGCATCGCCGACGGCGCCGTGACCCTGCACGAAAAGGGTCCGCGTCGCCTGTCGCCCTTTTTCATCCCGGCCTGCCTGATCAATCTGGCCTCCGGCCACATTTCGATCCAGCACGGCTTCAAGGGCCCCAACCATGCGGTCGTCACTGCCTGCTCGACTGGCGCGCACGCCATCGGCGACGCTGCCCGTCTGATCATGTGGGACGATGCCGACGTCATGGTCGCCGGCGGCACTGAGGCGGCGGTCAGTCGTCTCGGCGTCGGCGGTTTCGCCGCCATGCGTGCTCTGTCCACCAACTTCAATGACACGCCCGAAAAGGCCTCGCGTCCCTATGACAAGGACCGCGACGGTTTTGTCATCGGCGAGGGTGCCGGTGTCGTGGTGCTGGAGGAGCTGGAGCACGCGAAGAAGCGCGGCGCCACCATCTATGCCGAGGTCGTCGGTTACGGCCTGTCGGGCGACGCCTACCACATCTCCGCCCCGGCGGAGGACGGCAATGGCGGTTTCCGCGCCATGAAAGGCGCGCTGAAGCGCGCCGGCATGAACCCGTCCGATATCGACTACGTCAACGCCCACGGCACCTCCACGCCGCTTGGCGACGAGATCGAGCTGGGTGCGGTGAAGCGCCTGTTCGGCGACGCCATGGATACCTTGGCGATGTCCTCTACCAAGTCGGCCATCGGACATCTGCTGGGGGCCGCCGGTGCGGTCGAGGCGATCTACTCGATCAAGGCGATCAACCACGGCATCGTGCCGCCTACGTTGAATCTCGAAAACCCGTCCGAGAGCTGCATGGGCGTCAATCTGGTGCCGAAGGTGGCGCAGGAACGCCGTGTGCGCGCCGCGCTGTCGAACTCGTTCGGGTTCGGCGGTACCAACGCGTCGCTGGTGTTCAAGGAATTCGCGTAAGCGAAGTGCCACACCCGCGTTGCGGTCTATGGTCTTCAAGAGGTGAGCGATGGGCTGGGGTCTCCGAATTTTCGCGGGGACACTGGCCCTCGCGGTTGGTGCAGCGGGCGGAATTGGCCTCTGGGGCTATCAGCGCTATTCAGCCCCCGGACCGTTGGAGCAATCCGAAACGGTTGTCATCCCGCGCGGCAGCGGGTTGGAGGCCATCGCCATCACGCTGAGCGACTCCAGCGTGATCGGCTCGCCGCTGGTGTTCGTCGCCGCGGCCAAGCTGACCGGCACTTTCCGTGAGTTGAAGGCCGGCGAATACCAGTTCCCCGCAGGCATCAGCATCGAAGGTGTTCTGGAGCAGATGCGCCAGGGCCGCACCGTCGTTCACCGCTTCACCGTGCCGGAAGGGCTGACCTCGGCCCAGGTCGTGGCGCTGCTTGCCCGGGAAACCGGCCTGACCGGAGAGATTCCGAGGTCGCCGAAGGAAGGCTCTCTGCTGCCGGAGACCTACCATTTCGCCTATGGCGATAGCCGCGCCGCCCTGGTCGAGCGGATGCAGACGGCGATGACCCAGGTGTTGGCGGAGGCCTGGAAGAACCGCGACCAGAACCTGCCCTTCGAGACACCGCAGCAGGCCCTGACCTTGGCTTCCATTGTCGAGAAGGAAACGGGCATCGCCGCGGAGCGGCCGCGGGTCGCGGGAGTCTTTGTCAACCGGCTGGAAGCCGGCATAAAGCTTCAGTCGGACCCGACGGTGATCTACGCACTGACCGACGGCAGCGGCGAGCTTGGGCGGGCACTGACCCGCAATGACTGGAAGTTCGAGTCGCCCTACAACACCTATGTCGCGACCGGCCTGCCGCCGGGGCCGATTGCCAATCCAGGCAAAGCATCGATCCAGGCGGTTATGAAGCCGGAACGGCACGAGTTCCTGTATTTCGTCGCCGACGGCACCGGCGGCCACGTCTTCGCCAAGTCGCTGGCGGACCACAACCGCAATGTCACCAAATGGCGCGAGGTCCAGCAAAGCCGGCAGCCCGAGCACGGCGAAACGTCATCGGAGTGACGGCCGATAACGATCTGCTTGGTTGCGCGCATTTTAGGAATTCGGCAGTCTTTGCATCGCAGCAAATCCGACCACCATTCCCTGGGGAGATGTGATGAGCGTGGATGTCGAACAACGCATCCGTGACCGCGCCTATGCGATCTGGCTGAATGAGGGATGCCCCCACGGCCGCGATGCCGACCACTGGCTCCAGGCCGAGCGCGCGATTCTTGCCGAAGCGGTTGCCATTCCCGACCGTGCGCCGGTCGTCGCCGTGGTGAAGGCTCCGCGCAAGACCACCAATGCCAAGCCGCGCACGGCGGCGAAGCCGGCTGAGGCGGAAGCCGCATCCACCGGTCCTTCGGCCCAGCCCCCGAAAGCGCGCAAGCCGCGGACCCGAAAGCCGGTCACCGCCTGATCGGGCGCGGAAGGCCCCCGGGGTCAGGCGGCGTTCGAGGCCTGCGGCAGTTGCAGGTTGGAGACGACCATCACCCCGGCGGTCGTGCCGTAGGACTTGCGGGCGGCGCGCAGGGCTTCCAGCGCTTCCATCAGGCTTTCTTCGGCAAAGCCCGGGGCCAGACCGGCCAGTTCCCGCTCCGTCAAGTCGATGAAGGCATCCAGCAGGCGCGCGTGGATGCGGCTGGCCAGGCGGACTTCATCGGCGACCTTCTGTGCGGGCATGGGGAACTCCCTCGGTGTCGTGTGGGTCTAGTGTTCAGTGGAGCGTCTTCTCGGGATCGAGCGTTCCCGCTGGCCGATTAGGCGTGGAATAGGGTTAAAAGAACTTTAAATGCGAGATAATCCCGGCTGGGATTAAGAATTACCACTTCAGAGCTTGGCATCCGGTGATGATGCGCGACCGCCGGCCGCTCCGGAAATGCCTCCCGCACTTGGTGCCCCTCCAGGAACTTCAGCGAACGGCCAAGCTTCAGCTGGCTTGGAAGCGTGACACCTGACGCCGCGTCTCGTCGGCCAGCCGCGAGAGATGGACCATGGTCGCGGCGATCTCCTCCGACGCGGCGGCGTTCTTGGAGGCGACGGTGCGCACGCTTTCGACCGAGCGTTCGATCTCGCGGACGGAGGCCTGCTGTTCCTCCATGGCGACCGCCACCGACTGGAAGGCACCGTCGATGCGGTCGACCCGCTCGGCCAGACCGTCCATCCGGCGCCGCGCCTGTTCGGTGACCATCTTACCCTCTTCGGCGAGTGCCGCGGCGGCCTCGATGATCTCGGCGATCTGACGGGCGCTTTCCACCGCGTTGTCGGCGAGCTTGCCGACCTCCTCGGCCACCACCTCGAAGCCCTTGCCCTGTTCCCCGGCCCGGGCGGCTTCGATCGAGGCGTTGACCGAGAGGATGTTGGTCTTCACGGCGATCTGGGTGATGGCCTCGGTGATGCGGCCGATGCGGCGGCTGTTCTCGGCAATGGTCTGCGAGACCCGCAGCAGCCGCGCCATGTCCGCCCGCCCGCCATCGGCGAAGTCGGCGGCATCCTTCACCATCTCGGAGGTGTCGCGCGTGCTGTCGGTGACATGGGCGATGGCGCGGGCCGACTGGCCGACCGCCGTCGCCACCTGATCCAGATCGTCGGTCTGTTCCGATGCGCCGTCCGATACATGGGCGATGGCGGTGCTGGCCTGTCCGGCGGCGACGGCGACCTGGGTCGCCTGTTCGCCGATGGTGCGGAAGGCCGCACCGGTTTCCTGCAACAGCGCCACCATCTCGCCATAAGCCCCATGGAAAGCCAGCGCCTTTTCAGCCTCCACAGCCTCCACCGGCTTGCCCGACAGCCTGTGCATTTCGCCATGCAGTCCATGCAGAACCTGGATGACGGTGGCGACGGCACGGCCGATGGAGCCCAACTCGTCCTGCCGGCCGGTTCCGGGCACCGCGACTGTCAGGTCGCCTTCCGACAGGCGCTGCACCGCCGTGGTGGTGGCGGCGATGGGACCGGTCAGGCTGCGGGCGATCAGGATCGACAGAATCGTACCGGCGGCCAGCGCGCCGAGCGCGCCGCTCCACAGCAGCATCACCGCGCGCGACCGCCCGGCCTCCCGCTCCGCCGTCTGGGCGGCCACCAACTGCGTCACCTGATCGTTGACGACCCTGGCGGCATCGCGCATGGCGTCACGGGCGGCATTGCGCCGGACGACGATGTCGGCGACCAGCAGGAACTCGGTCTCCACCCCCATGATGGAGGCGGTCAGCTTCTCCGATTCGCGCAGGGAGTCGGTATCGTTGGCGGCTTTGCGCACATCGCTGACGATGCCGAGCAGCCGGTCGATGCTCGCGCTGAGCGAATTGCGGCCGGAACCGCCATGGTCGATCAGGAATTGCTGCACGTCCAGCAGGGCACCGCGGGTCTCCTGGATCAGCCGCCCGGCGATGGTCACCAGCATGGCCGAGGATTCCAGCGCCGTCATCGCGGCACGGTCGCCGGGATCGGCCTTCACCCGGGCCAGCGCATCGGCATAGCGCGCCGACTGGTCTTGCGTCAGCGTCTGGGCGATCACCAGCAGGGCCGCGGTCTGCTTGCGCAGCTTCGCCAGACTGGCGAAGCGGTCGACCTCAAGCCCCACCACCTCGTCGAAGGATTTGCGGTAGGCGGCCAGCTTCTCCAGAGCCTCCCTCAGCGTGTCGGGCGGCACGGCATGATTGGGCAAGGCCAGCAGCGCCTCGGCTTCGCTCTTCATCTGTTCGGTTAATTGCCGCACCCGCCGGCTGGCGGAGGGGTCGACGTCCAGCAGATAGCGCGCCTCCTCCTGCCGGGCGCTGTATAGCAGCGTGTCCAGGCGGGCGGTCTGGGCGGCGATCTCCACCTGCGAGGCGTAGGTGTTCAGCCCGCTCCAGCCGACGACGGCGACGGCGAGCGTCAGCAACAGGACGGCGGCGAAACCCAGGGCGATGCGGGTGGCGATCGACATGCCGGTGGAGGTCCAATCAAGGCCGCCGCGAAGGGCGGTGCCGGGTTGAGCGGATGGGCGGACGGCGAATGCCGCACGCGAAGGGCGGCATCCCGGGCCATATGCCGGAATCACCTTGCTTCGGTTGGGGTGCATCCGGCAAGTCATAAGGGTGGCATGCGGTCTCCGCGGGGTGTCGCGGGGTGCCGCTGGTCGTTCCTAAGGAGCCTGTACTGCGATGTCCCTGCCGGCCAGCTTGCGGATCCTTCCCCGTTTCGGGACAGCCGTCCTTCTGCCCACTGCCGCGGCGCTGCTTCCCCTTCTGCTGCCGCGCGCCATTCCCGACATCACGGCATCGACCGTGTGGCTCGCCACGGGTGGGGCGCTTGTCCTGGGGCTGCTGATCGGTTGTGTTCTGGCGCTCGATCTGTCCGACGCGATAGGGCGGCTGGCGGCGGCGGCTGGCCAGCTCGCCGATGGCAAACCGGGTGATCTGTCCGCGCTGACCGTCCGTGGTGACGAGGCCGGGAGCGTCGCCGCAGCCCTCGATCGCATTGCCCAGACCCAGGACAGGCTCCATGCCGCCCTGCGCCGCCTGACCCAGGAGGGGGAGGCGGAGAGCATAGCACCGGCCGTCCCACCTCTCCCCGGCCGCTATGGCGAGATGGTGGCACTGGTGGAGGACGCCCGTGCGTCCTTCCGCCATATCGGCCAGCAGGCTGCCCAGGTCGCCGTCGCCGCCGGGCAGGCCAGCACCGCGGTGTCGCAGGTCGCTGACGGCGCGGCCATCCAGACCGAGGATCTTGACCGGGTGGTCAACGCGGTCGGCCGCTCCGTCCGCGCCATCGCCGATGTCACCGACAGCACCCGCGCCGCCTCCGACATGGTGCGCGTCACCGCCGGCTTCGCCGACCGCGGCAAGGCGGAGATGGCGCGGCTGGTCCGCGTCTCCCAGACCATCGGTGACAACAGCCGCCGCATCGGCCGCATCACCGAGGCCATCACCCAGATCGCCGTGAAGACCAACATCCTCTCGGTCAACGCCTCGATCGAAGCCGCCCGGGCCGGCGAGCAGGGCAAGGGCTTCGAGGTGGTGGCCGAGGAGGTCGGCAAGCTCGCCGACAACGCGGTGGAGAGCGCCCGCCAGATCGCCGAGATCGTCGAGGCCGCCGCCGCGATGGCGGAGGAGGGCATGACCGCCACGGCCGAGGTGGTGCAGATGATGGACGGCATCGCCGAGCGGGTGACCCAGATCGACCGCATGGTCCAGTCGGTGGCCGCCGCCATGGCAAGCCAGCAGGACCACATTGTCGAGATCGAATCGAACGTCGGCAACATCCGCACCGTCGCCTCCAAGAACGCCGCCGCATCGGAGGAGATCACGGCGACAATGGTCCACCTGTCCCGGCTGGCCGACGACACGCGGCGGCTGGCCGAACGCTTCCGGGCGTCGTGACCGGCGTCGCCGCTCCTCCGCCGACGGGGTCGGATGGCCCGCTGTACGATCTGGTGCGGCGGCTGCTGGACGACGTCCGGCGCAAGGCCGGTATCCGCCATGACCGTCCGCTGGAACGCAAGCTGGCGCGCATCCTGGCGGCGATGCCGCTGGCGGTTCTGGAGCAGTGGGTGGCGCAGATCGAAGGGGCGCCGGCCGACAGCCCGGACTGGCTGAGCCTGATCGAGAATCTGACGATCCACGAAACCTATTTCTTTCGCGACCTGCCCCACCACGTCCACCTTCGCCGACATCTGCTGCCCCGCCTGATCGCGGAGCGCGGCACCACCCGAACGCTGCGGCTGTGGAGCGCCGGCTGCGCCACCGGGGAGGAGGCCTACGGCCTTGCCATCGTGACGCTGGAGGCGCTGGCCGACGCCGGGCAGGCGCGCCGCACCGCCCATGGTCTGGAATCCGACTGGACCATCGGGATCCTCGGCACCGACCTCAGCCGCATTGCCGTGCGGCAGGCCACCAACGCCTGTTACGGCGGCGAGGGGCTCGGCCCCTTCCGCGAGATGCCGGCCGAGTATGAAGGCTGGTTCATGCCGCTCGGCCCCGAGGCGCCGCTGCATCGCCGGGTCCGTGACGATGCCCGCCGGGTCGTGCGCTTCGCCCGCCACAATCTGATGGACGGGGCTCTGCCGGACGGCGCGCCGGCCGGCGGTTTCGACCTCGTGTCCTGCCGCAACGTCATGATCTATTTCGACGACGACAGCCGCGAACGGGCGCTCTCCCTGCTGACCGCAGCGGTGGCGCCGGGCGGCTGGCTGGTGCTCGGCACCACCGACCGGCTCGATGACAGCCATGGCTTCGCCCGCCACCGCGGCGACCGCGCGCTCGCCTACCGGCGGGGAGGGGGGGCATGAGGCCCTGCGGATATCTCACCTTCGACATTGCCGGCACGCCCTTCGCCGTCGCCGCCGATCGGGTGGAGGAGGTGGCGGAGCCGACCGGCACCACCCGGCTGCCCTTCTCCCCGCCGCAGGTGGAGGGGCTGGCGAATGTCGCCGGCCGCATCCTGCCGGTGCTGGACGTCACCGGTTATCCCTCGCTGCGTCTGGCCTGGGGGGGAGGGCGGCGCGGCGGCCTGCTGATCGTGCTGCGCGCCGGAACCGGGTTGCTGGCACTCCGCGCCGGCCGTATCGGCGGCACCCTGACGGCGGAACGGGTGACCCTGTCCGCGGCGGAGCCAGAGGATGGCGGGACGCCGGTGGCTGGCCGGCTGCACCACGGCGAGCGGTTCCTGCGCCTGCTCGACCCCGATCTGATGCTGCTCGGACGTGGCGCCGCGCTTGCCGCTCCGGGACTTATGGATGCCGACGCGCTGACCGGCGGCGCTGCCGATCCGCCCGACCCATCGCGCGAGCGCTCCAGCATCCGCCTGCTGTTGGTGGAGGCTGCCGGCCGGCCCCAGGCGCTGGAGATGGCTGATCTGCTGCTGGTCTTCCCCGTCGGCGACCTGCGCCCCTTGCCCCATGCGCCATCGCTGGTCCGCGGCGTGGCGCGGGTGCAGAAGCGGTCGATCCTGGTCACCGACCCTCTCGGCGCCGGTGACCGGCCCAACGGTTACGCCGTCGTCCTGCGGACCCGCCGGGGGCCGGTTGGTGTGCGCGTAGACGGTGTGCGCGGCGTGGTGCGCGTGCCGCTGGACCGCCTGCGTGCGGGAGAGGCCGGGGCACCGGCCCGGATTGTGGATTATGATGGCACTTGGCTCGACGTGAGGAGCGTGGCGCGCATGCTGGGCGATCAACTCGACGACATCGGCCGTTTCGTGCCGGACGGCGGCGATCCCGACGACGATCTGGCGGAAAGCCGCCTGCCGCGCCGCTTCTACCGCCGCTTTCTCACCCTGGTGGTGGAGGCGCGCATCTATGCGCTGGAATTCGAAAAGGTTCGCCGTGTCGTCGAAGTTGGCGACCGGCTGCGCCTGCCGAAGGGGGCGGAGAGCTTCGACGGGCTGACCGACGTGGACGGCCGTATCCTGCCGGTCCTCGATCTGCGCCGTCTGCTGTCGCGTGGGCCCATCGGCGCCACCCCCGCCACGCCCGGCATCGCCATCCTGGTGGAGATCGAAGGCGGCGCCGTGGCGGTGATCGCCGATGAGGTTCAGCGCATCCGCAAGATCGCCACCGAGGACGTCGACCCGCTGTCCGACCGCCTGACCGCGGCCGTCATCCGACTGGACCACGCCCTGATCCCGGTGCTGCGGCCTGAGGGGCTGACCGCCGCCGCGACCGACGGCACCAGGGCTCTTCCCGCCGGGACGCCACCGGCAGGGATTGCCGCGCCATGACCGATCCGCGCATCCGCCTGCTGGTGGTCGACGACAGCAATTTCGTCCGCATCGCGCTCCGCAAGATGCTGGAGCCGGCCGCGGACATCGAGATCGTCGGCGAGGCGCGCAACGGTGCCGAGGCGTTGCGCCTTTCGCGCAAACTGAAGCCGCATGTGGTCGCGATGGACCTGAACATGCCGATCATGGACGGCATCGAATCGGTCCAGGCGATTGCCGCGGAGAAGGGGCCGCCCTGCATCATGGTCTCCAACGAAACGTCGGAGGGGGCAGCCGCCACCATCCGCGCGCTGGAGACCGGGGCGGTCGATTTCGTCTGCAAGAACAGCTCCTTCATCACCTTCGACATGGCGTCGATCGAACGCCAGCTGACCGAGAAGGTGCGCCATTGGGGCCGCTGGCGCATGGCCCAGACCGGGGAGTGCGCCGCCGACCCCGGTCCGGCTCCAGCCGTCGCAGCGATGCCCGAATCGCTTCCGCAACCGCGTCCCGCCGTCCGCGGCCACCGCCCCGACCTCGTGGTCGTCGGCGTGTCCACCGGCGGGCCGGTGGCATTGGTGGAACTGCTCGGCACGCTGGGGCCATTGCCCTGTCCGCTGGTGGTGGCGCAGCACATGCCGGCCAGCTTCACCGCCGGCTTCGCCGCTTCGCTCGCCCGCTCTCTCGGCCGGCCGGTTGGGGAGGGCGCCGACGGGGATACGCTCGACCCGGCCGCCGTCACCATCCTGCGTGGCGGCAGCGATTGGACGGTGCGCCGCAGTATTTCCGGCCGCTTCACCCTGCATGCGGCCGATCCGGCCGGCGCCATCTACCACCCCTCGGCCGACCGCCTCTTCCGCAGCGCTGCCGAGGCCGCGGAGTCGCCGGTCGCTGTGATCCTCACCGGGATGGGCGACGACGGCAGCGCCGGCTCATCCGCCTTTTCGGAGCGCCGCTTTCCCGTTCTGGTGCAGGATCCGGCAACCTGTGCGGTCGACGGCATGCCAAGGGCGGCAATCCGCGCCGGCACCGCCACGGAGGTGTTGCCGGTTGCGTCAATCGCCCGCAAGCTGAACGCCCTCTTCACACTCTCTTGATAGTCAAGCAGAACCCGATAGCCGACAGGCGCTGCAAACATAGGAAGTTTTCACCCATGGCGAAGCCGACGATCCTGCTGGTCGATGACTCGGTGCTGATGCGCACCATCATCGGCGACATCGTGCGCGCGGACGACGAGCTGTCCCTCGTCGGCGCGGCCGAAAACGGCAAGGTGGCTCTGGAAATGGTCAAGAGCCTGAAGCCCGACATCGTCCTGCTCGACATCGAGATGCCGGAGATGTCGGGGCTGGAGGTGATGGAACATCTGTCGCTGATGTCGCGCGCCAAGGTCATCATCATCTCCTCCGTCGCCCAGGTCGGCTCGCCCGAAGCGAACGAGGCCCGCGCGCTGGGGGCGGTGGAGATCATCGCCAAGCCGTCCGGCACCATGAGCCTCGACCTCGCCCATAAGAAGGGCCACGACATCGTCGCCGCCATCCGCCGTGCCGCCGGCTTGGCCCCGCCTGCCAAGCCCTGACTTTCCGGTTCGGCACCTCCTCTCCAGAGCGGTGACCCTTGAACGGTGATCCATGAGCAGCGAACTGATCGAGACCCTGTGGCGGCAGTTCGGCGTCGAGGCCGGCGAGCATTTCGACCTGCTGGAAAAGCTGCTGTCCGCCACCTCCGGCGACGGGCCGGAGGCGGAGCGGATCGCAGCCCTGTTCCGCTCCTTTCATTCGCTGAAAGGCGCTGCCCGCGCCATGGATCTCTTCGCCATGGAGGCGGTGGCGCACCGGGCGGAGACCATCCTCGGCCGCGTGCGCACCGGCGCGATGGCCCTGACGGAGGAGGTCGCCGCGCCGCTGCTGGAGGCGCTGGACGCGCTGCGCGGGCTTGCCGACTCCGGAATGCGCGACCGCCGCGACGGGCAGGCGCCGGCCGACCTGCTGGCGCGGCTCGACCTGCTGGGCGGTGAGGCACCTGCCACCAGGCACGCTCCCGCTCCGCCGCCACCGCCGGTGCGCCTGCACGAGAACGAGCGGATGCTCGGCCTGTTCGTCGGGCTGCTGCACGACGGCATGGCGACGCTGACCCGCGCGCTCGACCTCGACAGCCTGGACGAGGAGGGTACCCGCAGCGTCGACGATACCGCCGACCGGTTGGAGCTGGCTTGCGAACGGCTGAACTTCCTGCCCTTCGCCGACACGCTGCGCCGTTTCCGCGAGGCGCTGGCCGCCCGCGATGCCGACGCCATCCTGCGCGAGCTTCAGTCCGTCGCCACCGCCAGCGCCCGCATCGGCCGGCTGACGGGCAAGGATGCCGGTGCGGCGATCCTGGCGACCCTGCTGGCCGACCACAACGCCCAGGTCCTGGCCCAGGGCAGTACCCGCGCCGATGCGCTGTTGGCCGACCCGGCGGCGCTGTCTGATGCGTCCGCCGCTGCCGAGTTGGCCGGGCTGCTCGACCGCATGGCGGCGACGCTGGACATCGTCCGGCTGCCGCGCGGCTCCGCCCTGCTGCGGGTGCTGGCCGACGTGATGCGCCGGGCTGCCCCCGCCGACCATGCCGACTGGCCGGTCCTGCTGGCCGACGCCCGCACCGCACTCGCCGATCTGACGGTGCGGGCGGCGCGTGAACCGGCCGAAGACCTCGACGCCGACGGCGTGGACGCACTGGAAGGGCGCCTGCGCACCTTTGTCGACGTGGTTTCCGCCGAGCGGGAGGCCGGGGAGGCGCGCAGGCCGCTGACCGTCGAGGAGCTGTCGTCCCTCGGTCTCGATTCCGGCCTTCTGCGTTTCCTGTCGCCCGACAGCACCGCCGATCTGCGCGCCGCCATCGCCGACCCCGAGATGCGGCTCTACGAGGTCACCGCCTTCCTGGAAACCTCGCCGGAGGTGGCATCCGGCTTCGTCCAGTGGATGGGCAGCAAGGTGCGCGCCATCACCAACTGGCCGGAGTTCATCGACGGCAAGACCTGGCTGCGCGTGCTGATCGCTTCGCCGCAGGAGCTTTCGGCCCTGGCCGATGCCCTGGCCGGCATCGACCCCGGCGGCGGCTTCCTGCGCATCCGCGCCTGCGCGCCGTCCGACCCGGTCGACGAAGGCGTAGAGCCGATCGTGGCCGATACAATGCCGCCGGACGCACCCTCCCTGCCGGTGGTGCAGTCCGCCGGCCCTCCAGTTGCAACACCCACCGCTCCGCCACCCGCCAATCCACCCGTCCGTCCGGCGGCGTCCACCGGGGGCGGCGTGTTGCGTGTGCCCGGCGAGGTGATCGACCGGTTCATGGCCCGCATCGATGGCATGGTCCTGCTGTCCGGCGACCTGAACGCCACCGCCAACGATCTGCGGCTGGAAAGTGCGCTGGCATCCCTGACCGAGCGGCTCGGTGCCGGCGACCCCGACCTGCGCGCCCTCCGCGAAGCGGTGGAGCATCACCGTCGCGACCTGCTCGACCTCGACACCCAGCTCAGCCGCTCCGTCGACCGCTTGCGCGAGGCGGCGCTGGATCTGCGAGTCGTCCCCATCGAAACCCTGTTCAACCAGTTCCCCCGTGTCGTGCGCGAACTGGCACGGGTGCAGGGCAAGTCGGTGCGCTTCGCTACCGAGGGCGGCGAGGTGCGCATCGACAAGAGCATGGTGGAGATGCTCTACGATCCGCTGATGCACATGGTGCGCAACGCCATCGACCACGGCATCGAACCCCCCGCCGACCGCGAGGCCGCCGGCAAGCCGGCACAGGCGACGCTGTCCCTGCGCGCCATCCAGCGCAACAGCCGCGTGGTGGTGGAGATCGCCGAAGACGGCCGCGGCATCGCGACGGAGGCAGTGCGCGCCAAGGCGGTGCGCCAGGGCCTGATCGGGGAGGAGGACAGCCTCCGCCTGTCGGCGGATGCCGTGCGCGAGTTCATCTTCGCCCCCGGCTTCTCAACCGCCGAAACGGTGACCGAAACCTCGGGCCGCGGCGTCGGCATGGATGTGGTGCGCAACGCCATCACCCGGCTGGGCGGCAGCATCGCCATCCGCACGCGGGAAGGGGCGGGCACCGCCTTCGCCATTGACCTGCCGCTGTCGGCTGCGATCCTGCGCACCCTGCTGGTCCAGGTCGACGATCAGGTCCTGGCGATTCCCGACCGCTTCGTCGAGGAGGTCTGCGGCTTCACCGCCGATGACTTCCACCGCGTTTCCGGCTGCTGGACGGTCATGCGCCGCAAGCGGGTTCTGCCGGTGGTCCGCCTCGCCGACGCCCTCGGCTTCCCCGCCGAGGGGGACTGGCCGCCGTCGGGTCCCGGCCAGCGCTTGGTCGTCGTTCTGCGCCAGGGCAGCCGTCGCATCGGGCTGGAGATCGACAAGCTCCTGCGCCGCGGCGACCTGTTCGTCCGCGAAAGCCACCCCGGCCTTGCCGAGGTGCCCGGTGTCGGCGGCGTCTCCCTTCTGAATGACGGCCGCATAGTCATCATCCTGGACGGCGACGAACTCTATCGCCTCGCCGCGGTGGCCCAGCGGCGGGAGGCCGACGCGCCGGCCTGATGCACCCGTTCGTCCCGGCCAGTTCATGAAGGGGAATTCATGGTTGAGTCAGGTTGGGGACAGGGCCGCCGGGCTAATGTCCTTCTTGTGACGCGGTCGGGCCAGCCCCCCTGAAACACCGGCCGGTCACGAGTGAGCGTCTTCTTATCTGGTGTCTCTTCCCGATGGTTCCCTGCCATCGGACTTGACCGTCCGGTTCTCCCGTTTGCCTCCGGACGGTACCTATCGGCGGAGCGCGTCCAGGCCGAATTCCAGGCCGACGTTGCCCCCCACCATAGGCCCCTGGCCTTGGGTGCGCTCCGCCGTTCCTTCCTTTCCCCGCCCTCCCTTTTCCCCGGTGCCGTTCAGCAGCCTTGACGCCGCGGGATCCTCCCGGCTTTCTGGTGTCCGTCGAAGGCTTTCCCGGTAGCGTCCCGCCCGTGCGTCCCGCCATCCTGTTTCCGCTGTTCAAACCGGTCACGGCACTCCCCGGCCTCGGCCCCCGTCTGGGCAAGCTGGCGGAGAAGCTTGCCGGCCCCCATGTCGTCGATCTGCTGTGGCATCTGCCCTGCGGCGTGGTCGACCGCCGCTTCTCGCCGAAGATCGCGCAGGCGCCGCACGGCCGCATCGCCACCCTGACCGTGCGCATCGATTCGCACGCGCCGCCGGTGAACCCGCGCCACCCCTACAAGATCCGCTGCACCGACGAGACCGGCGTGCTGGAGCTGGTCTATTTCCACGTCCGCGGCGACTGGCTGTCGAAGCAGATCCCCGCCGGCACCACCATGGTGGTTTCCGGCAAGGTCGAGTGGTTCAACGACACCGCCCAGATCACCCATCCCGACGCCGTCGTCCCGGTCGACGCGAAGGAGGATCTGGAACTGGTCGAGCCGGTCTATCCCATGACCGCCGGCCTGCCGGCCAAGACCCTGCGCAAGGCGGTGCGCGCCGCCCTCAACGATGTTCCGGCACTCGACGAATGGCAGGACCCGGCATGGCTCGCCCGCCGGCAATGGCCGAGCTGGGCCGAGGCGCTGAAGCGCGCCCACACGCCGGAGGACGAGGGCGACCTTGCCGCCACCGCCCCCATCCGCAGCCGCCTCGCCTATGACGAGCTGCTGGCGAACCAGCTGGCGCTGATGCTGGTGCGGGCGAGCCAGCGCCGGCTGGCCGGGCGCGCCACCCAGGGCGACGGCAGCCTGCGCCGTGCCGCTCTGGCCGCACTTCCCTTTTCGCTGACCGGCTCGCAGACGTCCTCGCTGGAGGATATCTATGCCGACATGGCGGCCGAGCGGCGGATGCTGCGGCTTCTCCAGGGCGACGTAGGCAGCGGCAAGACGGTGGTTGCGCTGATGGCGATGCTGAACGCGGTGGAGACCGGCGCCCAGGCCGCCCTGATGGCGCCCACGGAAATCCTCGCCCGCCAGCATGCCGAAAGCCTCGCACCGCTGTGCAAGGCGGCCGGCGTCGAAATCGGTCTGCTGACCGGCCGCGACAAGGGCAAGGCGCGGCAGGCGGTGCTCGACCGGCTGGCCTCGGGCGAACTGCCGCTGCTGATCGGAACCCACGCGCTGTTCCAGGAGGATGTCGCCTTCAAGGATCTGGCGCTGGCGGTGATCGACGAGCAACACCGCTTCGGCGTCCACCAGCGGCTGCAACTGTCGGCCAAGGGTCGGGCGGTCGATGTGCTGGTGATGACCGCCACCCCGATCCCGCGCACGCTCACCTTGACCGCCTATGGCGACATGGACGTGTCGCGCCTGACCGAGAAGCCGGCCGGCCGCAAGCCGGTGCAGACCGTCACCATCGCCCTCGACCGGCTGGAGGAGGTGGTCCACGGCATCCAGCGCAAGGTGGCGGAGGGTGCCAGGGTCTATTGGGTCTGTCCCCTGGTCGACGAATCGGAACAGAGTGACCTTGCCGCCGCGACCGAGCGCCACGCCTTCCTGCGCGCGACCTTCGGTGACCGCGTCGGGCTTGTCCACGGCAAGATGCGCGGGCTGGACAAGGATGCGGTGATGGCCGCCTTCTCCGAGGGCAGCCTGGACGTGCTGGTCGCCACCACGGTGATCGAGGTCGGCGTCAACGTGCCGGAAGCGACGGTGATGGTGATCGAGCATGCCGAACGCTTCGGCCTCGCCCAGCTTCACCAGCTGCGTGGCCGGGTCGGGCGTGGCGAGAGGCCGTCGAGCTGCCTGCTGATGTTCGACTCCAACCTGACCGAGACGGCGCGGGCGCGGCTGAAGACCCTGCGCGACACCGAGGACGGCTTCGTCATCGCCGAGGAGGATTTGCGCCTGCGCGGCGCCGGCGAGGTGCTGGGCACCCGTCAGTCCGGCCTGCCCGGATTCCGGCTGGCCGATATCGCGGTGCATGGCGACCTGCTGGCGGTGGCGCGCGACGACGCCCGGCTGATCGTGGACCGGGATCCCGACCTCGCCAGCCCGCGCGGGCAGGCGTTGCGGACCTTGCTCTACCTCTTCGAACGCGACGCGGCGGCCAAGACCTTGCGGTCGGGCTGATCGTTGTCGTCGCCATGGTCGGCCGGCGTCTCCACCAGGGTGGGACGGCGATCGGGCGGGACGACGATGCCGCCGGACATCACCAGCTTCAGCCCGTCCTCGACCGTCATGTTCAGCACGGTCACGTCGCGCCGCGGCACCATCGCCAGATAGCCGGCGGTGGGCGGCGCGCAGGGGATGAAGACGTTGACGATGTCCTCGGCCTCCCCGGCCAGCTTCACCTGCACCTCCGGATGGGCGCTGCCGGTGATGAAGCCCAGCGACCACACGCCGGGGCGCGGATACTGGATCGCCACCACCTCGCGGAAGGCGTTCGACTTCTTCGCCAGCACCGTTTCGAAGATCTGCTTCACCCCGCCATAGACGGAGCGGACGACCGGCATGCGCCCGACCACCCCTTCGCCGACGCCCAGCACCAGCCGTCCGACATAGCCGGCGGCGAAGGCACCGATCAGCGTCACGGCGATGATGACCACCAGCACGCCGATGCCGGGAATCGAGAAGGGGAGGTAGTTCTCGGGATTGTATGCGCTGGGGATCAGCGGCCGGATATAGCCGTCGATCAGCGAGACGAACCACCAGGCGATATAGACGGTGATGGCGATGGGGGCCGTCACCAGGATGCCGGCCAGGAAATAGGCCCGCAGGCGCCCCATCAACCCGATGCCCTCACGGCGGTGCCGCGCCGGCTCCGCCGGCTGGCCCTTCGGTTCAGTCTGATCTCCGCTCACGCCTGCCCATCCGCCGATCGTCCAACCGCGCCATAGTGGGGCAAGCGCCGTCCGCTCTCAACTGCCGCGTATGGGGAACCGCTTCAGCCGACCAGCGATCCGGCGATCACGCACAGCAGGGTGACGGCCCCGGCGATGGCGGCGCCGTCGACATGGTTGGGGAAGGCGCGCCAGAATTCATCCCGGGAGACCGGTTCCGGGGCGTCGTATTCGTCCATCGACAGGCCGGCGGCGAGGCTGCCGCAGGTGTGGTCGGCGATGGCGCCCGACAGATGGGCCATGGCGACGGCGAGATAGCAGAACTTCACGAAATCCAGCAGGAAGCCCAGCGTGCTGCTCGCCTCGCCCAGCGGGCTGGCGGTGAAACCGGTGGCGGCGACCGTGCTCGCCATGGCGATGGCCGCCGCGAAGGGGATCAGCGCGACCGACAGCAACCGTTGCGGGTCGATGCGGCGGGCGGTGGGCACGGGGAACAGGCTCGGCATGGTCGGCGCTCCGGGCAACGATGAAAGGTGCGGATGGAAAGATCGGCGAGGTGTCGTTCCCTTCTGCGCGCTCGGCGTTAACGGAGGGTTGACACAGGCCATAGGTCACAGCGCCTTCCACCTTTGCGCAGGTCACGCTATCCTTTGGCGCAATATACAGTCCGGGGCGAAGCCGGAACTTTCGGTGCCCAAGGCCGACATGACGAAACCCGCATGACGAAATCCGCTAGCCCGGCCGATGCGCCGGCCGCCAGTCCGGCCGCCATGCCGGCAGATGCGCCGGTTGCCGGCCTGGACCGCATCGAACTGCTGCGTCCGCTGTCCGCCGATCGGCGAGCCGCCGTCGCGCGCCAGTGCCGCTGGCGCCGCTTTGCTCCCGACGAGCAGCTGATCGACCATTGGGCCGATACCCGCGACGTCGCCTTCGTGGTCGAAGGGCGGGTGCGGGTGCTCAGCCACTCGGCCGGCGGGCGCGAGATCAGCTTCAGCGATGTCGAGGCGGGAGAACTGGTGGGGGAGATGTCGGCGCTGGACGGGCGCCCGCGCTCCGCATCGGTGGTGGCGCTGGGGGAGGGCGCCTTGATCGCCTTCCTGCCGGCGAAGCCCTTCCAGTCTCTGGTGACCGCCCACCCGGAGGTGGCGATGGCGATGATGCTGCGTCTGTGCGACAAGCTGCGCGGCGCCACCGACCGCATCATGGAACTGTCGACTCTCGGCGCCAACAACCGCGTCCATGCCGAACTGCTGCGTCTTGCCAAGCGTGGCTCGCGGCAGGGGGCGTCCGCGATCATCGCGCCGATCCCCGTCCATTCCGACATTGCCGCCCGCGTCAGCACAACGCGTGAAACCGTCGCCCGCGTGCTGAGCGATCTGACCCGAGACGGAATGCTGGAACGCCGTCCCGACGCGCTGGTGGTGCGCGACCTGTCGCGGCTGGAAATGCTGGTCGAGGATGTCCGCGGCGGCGCCTGAGCGCTGGCAGAAGAGCGAGCCCAAAAAACGAAAAGGCCGCGGCCGCCCGAATGGTCGGGCCATGCCGCGGTTGCCTTTCAAACCCTCAGAACTTTTTTGCTTTTTTGCCGCGGTCAGCGGTGCAGGGACTGGAACAGGATCCCCACCGGGGTCGCCTTGGCCCATTCCGTCAGGAATGCACCGACCGGACGCAGCAGGATCGCGGCGGGGGTGGCTTCCAGCCAATCGGCTGCGAAGTCGCGGACCGGATGCAGCGACGGGGTCTCGCCATGGACGTGGTGGTCGCCGTGATGAAGGCTGAGGATGCTCATGATCGTCTCCGTTGGATTGGATATCGAAAGCGGGGCAGGCGGGATATCAGCGCTTCAGCAGGCCGAGCAGGATGCCGGCCGGAGTGGCGGCGGCCCATTCGCGCAGGAAGGCGCCGACCGGGCGCAGGACCAGATAGGCCGGGGTGGCTTCGAACCAGGCCACCGGGAATTCGGCGACGGCATGCAGAGCATCGGTCGAAGCGTGGTTGTCGGTGCCGGGCTGGAAAGTGGTGGTGGTCATGATCGTCTCCATCGGGCTGTTGAGGAGACTATATACTGGTATACCCAATGCCAAATACGTTTGCTTTGCATTGCTGGATGCCGCAAAAATTACAGCTATACAGAGATTTCCTTCGGCGAATAGTTGCCATCAAAATCAATCAGCACCACGAACCATAATCCTGTGGCGGAGCCGTCCGGATTGCTCCAACCGCGAGCGTAAAATATTCGGACGACCAACCAACATCTTGACAGTGCGGCCTTAAAAAACGACTTCAGGTTCATGATCCAGTACATCGGTCCCGATCCCCTCCGCAGCCTCTACGACGCCGTCCAAACCATGCGGCGCGAACCGTCCGCCGTTCCCGAGACTTCCCGTACCGGAAAGCTGCTGGCGCAAGGCCGTACCCGCATGGCACGCAAGGTGGGGGAGGAGGCGATCGAGGTGGCGATCGAGGCGATGCGCGGCGACCGCGGCGCGCTGGTGATGGAGGCGGCTGACCTCCTGTACAATCTGGTGGTCCTGCTGGCCGATCTGGATATAGCCCCCGATGAAATCCTGGCGGAACTCCGGCGGCGTGAACTCGCCTACGGCATCGCCGAGAAGCTTCCGAAGTCCGACGACCCGATCAACGGCGTTGCCGTCAGCCCTGCCAAACCGCTTCCGGCCAAAACCAATCCCGCCAAGCGCTGCAAGCGTTAGAGTGCGATCGGTTCAGACGGAATCGTCTGAAGCGTGAATCGCACGGAAAATCAGATGACTAGACGACGTCCCCGTCCTGCGGGAAGACCAGATCGAACCGCGTGCCAGCACCCCGGGTGAAGTGGTATTCGCCGCGGATTTGCCGGGTGAATGCCCGGATCAGGTCCATGCCCATCGACCGCCGGCCAGGTGCGCCGGCGTCCTCCGGCACCGGCGCGCCGGTGCCGTCATCGACGATGGTCAGGTGCAACGAACCGCTTTCCGCCGTCACCATGATGTCGATGGTGCCGGAACAGCGGCCGGCGAAGGCATGCTTGTAGGCGTTCGACACCACCTCGTTCAGGATCAGGGCGAAGGGTACCACCCGGTTCAGGTCGAGGCTGAGCGGTTCCACATGGTGCCTGATCGCGATGTCGCGGCCCGGGCGGTTGTGGAAGCTGTTGAGGTGCCCGGCCAGCGCCTCCACGAAATTGTCGAGCCGGACGGCCGACACCCCGGTGGAGCGGTAAATCTGTTCGTGGATCAGCCCCATGGTGTTGATTCGGGTCAACGCCTCGCTGAACGGCGCCTCCAATTCCGGTGCGCGCTGTGCCTGCAACTCCAGCAGGCTGAGGATGACCTGCAGATTGTTCTTCACCCGGTGATGGATGTCGCGCACCAGCACTTCCTTGTCGGCGAGTGCTTGGTCGAGGTGGCGTGTACGGTCGGTGATGCGGCCCTCCAGTTCCTCGTTGGCCCGGCGCAGCGCCTCCTGCGCATCGGCGGCCTGCCGCGACCGGCGCAACGCGATTCCGCCCAGCAGGCAGAGCAGACCCAGCGCCGGAACCGCGGTCAGGACATAAGGCAGTACCCGGTCGCGCCATGCCGTCTCGATGGAGGCGACGTCCGTGCCATAGACGACATAGACCGGCAGGTCGGGCACCTTGCGGCGGGCCAACACCCGCTCGACCCCGTCGAAGGGCGTCACCGTCCGAAAGACGCCGTCCCGGTCGGGGATCGAGATCAGATCCGGGAAACGGCCGATGTCGGTACGGTCATCCGGGGCGTTCAGCGGATTGCGGACCAGAACCTCGCCATCCTCCCGCATCAGCAGGATCACATCATGCGACCCATGCAGGACCGAGCGGTAGAAGTCGGCAAAGTAGCTGGGAAGCAGGGAGATCTGCGCCACCCCCTGGAATCGCCGGTCGGGCAATTCCATCCGGCGGCTGAGGGTGAAGAAGAGATCCGACACGATCTTGCCGTTCAGCCTGGGGCCGATGTGGATCGTGGCGCCGGGCTTCAGATGCGCGCGGAAATACTCGCGGTCGGCGGCGGTCAGCGGACGCATCGGCCACTCGTAACTGCTGGCGCGCACCCGCCCGGTCTCGTCGGTGATCCAATAGGACTGGACCTCCGGCGTCTGTGACGCCATGGCCTTCAAACGCTCGTACAGCAGGGGGGAGCCGTCGATCCGCTCCCAGCCGAGGTCGTCCACCATCCATTCCATGTGCGACAGGGTGGCGGCGTGGATGCCCAGCGTCTTGGCCGCATGTTCTTCCAGGACGCGGGCGATGGCGATGCTGCGGTTCTCCGCTTCGGCGATCACTTGGGTGTGGTATTGGTAACCCGAGAACACCAGCAGGGCGGCGGTGAGCCCCAGGGCCACCGCCAGCAGGGCCGCGACCGCCAGGGACGCCGCCTTGCGTGCGCCCCGCCCCGCATCCCGGCTTCCCGCGGCATGTGCATCCTGTTCGAAGCCGGCAGGGGTCATCGGAGCGAGGTGGTCCGTTCATGGAGTGGATTGGGCAGGGGCCGAGAATAGCTCAACCGCCGCTGCTCGTCATCCGACAACTATGTCGAGATAAACTAACTTTATATCTCTCCGTATGGTGGATGCGCCTTGGTCCAGCCCGACATGGGCCCCGACTGCCCTGATGGCCCGGCCGCTTCCGGCGTGGGAGCATCCCTGCGGCGAACCAAAGGGAAGCGGGCATCAATAGGCCGAGCCGGCAGCCGCATCATGGTTATCGCCATCACCACGCTGTCCATTGCACAGCTTCCGTTATGTGCCGGCATAACGAACTCTTGCACAACATTGACGATGCCCCACGACACTCCTCCTTCATATGCGACAAATTGAAACTAATGCTGCCAATCCAGCCGATCGGACTTGGAACCGGCACCGTACAGTGGTTCCATCATGGCTGGGAGCGGGTGGGCTTGCGCAGGGTTACGGGGGCAACGGATGACGGGGATGGACGGAGGGCTGGACGACGAGTTGCTGTTCGGCCCGGAGGACGGGGCCGTGACCACGGCAATGCCCAACCGTGTCTCCGGCTTGCCCTGGCCGGTCCTGGTGGTGGACGACGATCCCCAGGTCCACGCCATGACCGCGGTGCTGCTGCGTGACTTCGACTTCGACGGACGCCCGTTCGAGGTGGTGAGCGCCTTGTCGGCGGAGGACGCCAAAGTCGTCCTCGCCCGGCGGCCGGACCTGCCGGTCGCCCTGCTCGACGTGGTGATGGAGACGGAGGACGCGGGCCTGAAGCTGGTCCGCCACATCCGGGAGGAGTTGGGCAACCGCCGCATGCGCATCATCCTGCGCACCGGCCAGCCCGGGCAGGCGCCGGAACGCGACGTCATCGTCGGCTACGATATCAACGACTACAAAGCCAAGAGCGAGCTCACCGCCCAGCGCCTGTTCACCACCCTGGTCAGCGCGCTGCGCGCCTGGCGCGACATCGTGACGATCGAGCGCAACAGGCAGGGGCTGGAGCGGATTCTCAGCGCGTCGGCCCCGCTGTTCGAGATGCGGCCGATGCGCAGCTTCGTCGAGCGGCTGGCGGAACAGATCGCCCAGGTCGTCGATCACGGCAGCGCGCCGGCGGTGCTGGCCTGCCGGCCGGTGGCGCGGGCTGACGGCGGCCTGACCGTCGAACTCGTCGCCGGTCTGGGTCCGTTCGCCCGCAGCATCGGCATGCCGGTGGGCGACGTCCTGTCCGCGGCGGCGGCGGCGGAGGTGGCGGATGCCCTGACCACCCAGCGCAACCTCTACCACGACGACCGCTGCGTCCTGGCCTTCCGCACGCGCGAGCATGGCGTCACCGTCTTCCGGCTGGAGCGGGCGGAGCCTTATACCGCCGACGAGCAGCGCCTGCTGGAGCTGTTCTGCAACCGGGTCGCCATCGGTTTCGACAATGTCTGCCTCTACGAGGAGCTGATGGCGCTGAACCGCTCGCTGGAGCAGCGGGTGGAGGAGCGCACGGTCGAACTGGCGGCCAACCAGAAGGCGCTGATCCTGGCGAAGGAGCGGGTGGAGCGGGCGCTGGAGCGCGAACTGCTGGCGCGCGACCAGCAGCGCCAGTTCCTGGGCATGGTCAGCCACGAATTCCGTACGCCGCTCGCCATCATCGACAGCGCGGCGCAGCTTCTGGCGATGCGCGCGGGGCAGGTGGAGCCGGAGATGCTGGAACGGCTGGCGGTGATTCGCGGCAGCGTGCAGCGCCTGACCGGCCTGATCGACGCCCATCTGACCGATGAGCGGATGCAGAGCAACGCCCTCGTGCTCGAACGGGCCGAGATCGATCTGCCGGAACTGATCCGCACCGTCGTCCAGCCTTTCCGCGTCGCCTATCCCGACCGTGAATTCCGGCTGACCCTGGACAGGCTGCCGCGGCGGGTGGAAATCGACGCCAATCTGATCGGTCTGGTGATCAGCAACCTCGTCAACAACGCCGTCAAATATTCCGGACCGGGCGGTCCGATCGCCCTCAATGGCGACTCCGATGGCGCCATGGCGGTGATCGAGGTGACCGACCAGGGTCGCGGCATCCCCGAATCGGAGCTTCCGCGCCTGTTCGACCGCTTCTTCCGCGGGTCGGGCGCGTCCGGCGTGCCGGGCACCGGAATCGGGCTGCATACGGTCCAGCAGATCGCCCTGCTGCATGGTGGTGCTGTCGCCGTCGACAGCAAGCTGGGCCGGGGATCGACTTTCCGGGTCGTGCTGCCGGTGTGACGCTGCGAGATGGCTCGGCAGCCATAAATTTCCTGCCCGAAAGTCTATGGCCCTTTGACATAGGAAATGAGATAGTCGGCGCAATTCGGGTACCGGTGGAACATCAGGCCGCAACCATGCTCGCCCAGCAGTATGCGTCGATTAAGCGCGATCTCGACGAAAAGGGGATCGTGTTCTCATTCAGCGGATACTTGTCGGAAGGGATACTTTATTCCCTGGGGGAGGCGCTGCGCGAGAAGATGGCCTTGGAAGCGGCCGATGGGCCCACCATTCGACGCGTCTTTTCGGTCTTCGTCGAGCAGATGCAAAATATCATCCGCTATTCGGCGGAAAAGATGTCGGGCACCGCCGGCCGTGCGGTGGAGCTCAGCGCCGGCATGGTCACCATCGGCATGGAGCGCGGCAAGGTCTTCATTGTTTGCGGCAACACTGTGCGCAACAGCGAGGTCCCCCGTCTGAAGGAGCGGCTGGATCATCTGAAGAGCCTGGATCGCGACGGCATCAAGACCTACTACCGCGAGCAGCTTCGCGAGGAGCCCGACGATGGCAGCCGCGGCGCGACCCTGGGGCTGATCGAGATCGCCCGGCGGGCAAGCGATCCCATCGATTATGATTTCGATGCGATGGACGCCGAGCGCAGCTTCTTCTGCCTGAAGGTCCGCGTATGAGCGGCCGAAGCGAGCGACACGCCATGGACAGCCTGACCATTCCCGCCACCGGACGCACGCCCGGCGTGTCGTTTGACTTCGTCGGCGGCCATTTACGCATGACCGGCGAGTCCTATCCCGACGACGTCGCCGGTTTCTTCGGCCCGGTGTTCGAGGCGTTGCGCGGTTTCCTCGGTCGTCCCGACGGCGGTCCCGTCCACTTCGATATGGAGCTTCTCTACTTCAACAGCTCCAGCGCCAAGGCGCTGATGAACATCTTCCAGATGCTGGAGACGGTGGCCAGGAGCGGGCGGCCGGTGACGGTGACCTGGTGCGTCGAGGAGAACGACGACTCCATGCGCGAGCTGGGCGAGGATTTCGCCGAGGATCTGCGCCACGTCGTTTTCCGGATGCGGGAGATGCCCGCCGGTGGGGCTCCATGAGCTTCAACCTCTTCGCCGCGGAGGAGGCGGCCCTCGCCAAGGCCCGCGCGCTGGACAAGAAGCTTGGCGCGCTGGCGCCCGATTGCCTGCGGGAATTCCGCGAACTGGTCGCCGCCTTCGAGCTCAGCACACGGGAGCAGCAACGTCTGGTGCGGGTCAGCGACCGACTGCAGGCCCAATTGAGCGACGCCAACCACGAGCTGGAACGCCGGAGGAACGAGGCGGAGGCGGCGCTGGATCGGCTGCGCGACGCGCAGGAGGCGATGATCCAGTCGGAAAAGCTGGCCTCCCTCGGTGCGCTGGTCGCCGGCGTCGCCCACGAGATCAACACGCCGGTCGGCATCGCCGTCTCCTGCGCCTCGCATCTGGCCGACGCTACCCAGGCGATGCGCCGTCGCGCTACCGACGGCGAGTTGAGCAAGGCGGAGTTCGCGCGCTACCTGTCCACCGCGGTCGACACCACCGACCTGATCCTCGGCAATTGCGAGCGGGCGGCGCAGTTGATCGCCGGCTTCAAGCAGGTGGCGGTCGACCGCGCCAGTGCTGCACGGCGCAGCGTCAACCTCGCCGCCTACATCCAGGACACGCTGGTCAGCCTTCAGCCGAAGCTGCGCCCGTCCGGCCACGCGGTGGCGGTCAGTTGCCCTGCCGACCTGGAGCTGGACAGCTATCCCGGCGTGCTGTCGCAGATCCTGTCTAATCTGGTGATGAACGCCCTGACCCACGCCTTTGCCGACGGCAGGGCGGGGGACATGGCGATCATGGTGGATTGTCCGGATGCGGACACTGTCCGCCTGTGCTTCACCGACAACGGCCTCGGCATGAGCGAGGAGCATCGCGCCCGGGTGTTCGAACCCTTCTTCACCACCCGGCGCGGCCGTGGCGGCAGCGGGCTCGGACTGCACATCGTCCACAATCTGGTGGTGGGCGTGCTGATGGGCGCGATCACGGTTGACAGCGCACCAGACCGCGGCACCCGCTTCACCCTGCTGTTCCCCCGCCGGACCCCCGACCGGGATCTGTCGGTTGAGGACATGGCGATATAGGAACGGCGATATGGGAAGGGGCGTGATGGAACCGGCTCAGCCCTGGGCCGCGCCGATCACCCGGATCGGAGCGGAGAAGACGTAGCCGACGCCATGCACCGACTTCAAGGGAGCCGGACCACCGATTGCGCCCTCCACCTTGTGGCGCAGGCGGCCGACGACCGTGTCGATGGAGCGGTCCTCCGGGTTCCAGCGGCGATTGTATAGCGCCTGCGAGATCTGGTCGCGCGTCGCCGGCTTGCGGGCCTGGGCGGCCAGCAGGCTGGTCAGCTTCATCTCCATGCTGGTCAGGCTGATGCGGACGCCGGCAGGATTGGTCAGGCTCCATTCCGTGGGGTCCAGCGACCAGCGCGCCTCGTCCACCCCATCGCCGGCGGTGTCGACGGATGCAGCACCATTGGTGGACTGGGCGGCCGATTCGGCGGCACGTTCGCTCAAGCGGCGCAGCAGCGACTTCACCTGCGCCTCCAACTCGCGAAGCTCCACCGGCTTCACCAGATAGGCGTCGGCACCGATCTCCAGCCCGACGACGCGATCGACGGTGGAGCTGCGGGCGGTGACCATGATGATGCCGGCGCCATGGCCATCGCGCAGCCTCGCCGCGATCTTGAAGCCGTCCTCGTCCGGCAGGTTGACATCCAGGATGACGATCGCGGCGCTGCGGGTCTGCAGAAGCCGGTCCAGTTCCGTCCCGTCGCGTGCGCCGATGGCATCGAATCCGCAGCTCGACAGATACTCGACCATGTCGGACCGCAGTGAATTCTCATCTTCGACCACGACGATCGTCGGACCGGCCATGCCGTACTCTCCCTATCACCACTCCAGCGGGTGCAACATACCCCAGAATGCCTAAATTTTAAAACAAACTTGAGTAGCAGCCAGCACTCCTGGCATGCTTGCGTCACAACCCGTCACAATAGGTGACATCTCTGTAACAGATTCGCACAAACGGTCCAGGGATTTTACGCGGCGCGGCGGCCGGAGCCTGCACTGGAGGCTGCGACTGCGTCCATCAACCGTACGCGAAAGCCGAAAAAGGTGATGTCGTCACGCTGTTCCCGGCTGCCCTGGAACTGGTCCAGCGAGCTTTCCAGATCGCTCTTTACCCGGTCGAGCGGGCCGTCGCCACCCTGGTTCAGCAGCGCACGCAGCCTGATCCGGCCGAAGCTGCGCCCGTGCTCCCCGCCATTCTGGTCCACCAGCCCGTCGCTGCCCATCAGGAAGGTCTGGCCGGGCCGCAGGGTGATGCTGTGGTTGGTGAAGGGCGACTCGGCGCCATCCGCGACGGCTTCGATGGCTGTCGGGCGATAGCCCAGGCTTCGGCGGTCGCCGCGCAGTTCCGTCACGCCGCCGTCGGTGACGACCAGCAGCGGGATGCGGGCGCCGGCGAAGACCAGCTTTCCCTCGGCCGGACGGATGTGACACAGCCCGAGGTCCAGGCCGTTGTCGAAACAGTCGGTTCCGCCGCGCGCCTCCTCCTCCTGGTGCAGGGCGGCGCGGACCTTGCGGTCGACGGCGGCCAGCACGGCGGCCGGGTCCCCGGCACCCAGCAGGTCCAGCACATTGTTCAGAATGGCACTGGCGGTCATCGTCATGAAGGCGCCGGGCACGCCATGGCCGGTGCAGTCGGCAACGGCTATCACAAAGCCGTCCGCCACCTCTCGGCAGACATAGAAATCGCCGCTGACCACGTCGCGCGGACGCCACAGCACGAAATGCTCGGTCAGACCGGCCGAAAGCGTGTCGGCGGACGGCAGGATGGCGGATTGGATCAACTGGGCGTAGTTGATGCTGTCCATGATGGCGCGGTTGGTGGCGGCCAGCGCCTCCGTCCGCTCACGGACGCGGCTTTCAAGCGTGCTGGTGTGGTCCTGCACCGTTGCCGCCATCCGGTTGAAGCCGTCGGCCAGAACGCCGATTTCGTCGTCCCGACCGGTATTCATGCGGGCGCCGTAATCGCCGCGCGCCATGGCGCTGGCCAATTGGGTCAACCGGCGCAGCGGCCGCAGCACCATGCGGTCCAGCGTCAGGCCCAGCGCTGCCATCGCCCCCAGCAGCGACAGCAGAAGCAGTCCGGCCACCGGGATCAGCGCGTCCAGCGTGGCCTGCCGCACCTCGGCCGTCGAATAGGCGATGCGCAGATTCCCAACCGTCTGGACCCGGCCCTCGCGCCCATGCAGCACGATAGGCCGTTCCACCGTGATGATGCCGGCACCGTCCTCCAGTGTTCCGGCAGCGGTGCGCGCCAGCGGCTCTTCGCGATCGCTTTCGAAGACGGCGATGGAGCGGATGGCGGGGTCGCGACCGGTCAGCGCTTCGATCATGCGCTGGGCACCTCGGTTGTCCAGCTCCCACACCGGACCGCTCAGCGCGTCGGCCTGGGTGGCGGCGACCAGTTCGGCCCGGCGCAGCAGATCCTGGTGGCGCTGTCCCTCGACGATGTGATCCGACAGCAGCATCGCGGCGCTGCCGATACTGGCTGTTGTCAGCAGGATGGCTCCGGCCACCCGCGCCAGCAGGGAGGATCGCCGCTTCACGACAGGATCCCGCTGCGCCGCCAAAGCGTCTCCAACTGCCCGTCGGCTTCCAGCCGGTCGAGCAGCGTATTGAGCCAGCCGGCGGTGACCGCCGTGCCGTGCCGGGTCAGGATGGTGTGTTCGTAAATCTGGTCGGTGCGCTCGGACACCAGGATCTGGCGGGCCAGCTCCGGCTCGCGCTGAAGGAAGCGGGTCAGGAAGGACCGGGTGACGATGGCGAGGTCGGCGCGGCCGGCGGCGACGCTGCGGACATTGCCCTCATGCGTCACCGTGACGCGGGTGCGATAGCGCTGTTCCAGCTGCTTGGGGTCCGCATCGAAGCCGGCAAAGGCATAGTGATAGCCCAGCCGCCCCAGAATCGTCTTCCCGCTCAGATCATCGAAATATCGCTGGTCAATCCCCGGAGCAGCCCTGGCGACGAATACTTCCGCATCGCGCAGGAAGGGGCGGGTCGCTTCGACCGGCCGGTCCTGCCAGCCCCAATCGCGGCATTCGAAAGCGATCATGTCGAACCGCCCCTGATCCAGATCGTCATAGCGCCGCTGCGGGGCGGTTCTGACCATCTCGAACCGGAATTCGCCCTGCGCGCCGTTCAGCAGCTCCAGCAGGTCACGCGTGACGCCCCCGCCCGTTTCGTCGACGTAGGGCGGGAATTCATAGGCGCCGACCCGGACCACCGTTGCCGACGATTGGGCCAGGACGGTGTGCGCCGGCAGGAAGGGCAGGGCGGAGAGAAGAGGCAACGCGGTTCTCAAAACCGTGCGGCGGGATAGCGGCCCCGTCATCGCGCCCCTCTCGTGTTACTTCGAAACGATTAGGATCAGTCTACCCCCGTATGCACTCATGCCGCAATGCAGGACATTTCCTTATCAAGACCCTGCCTTTCTTCGAAGGGGCCCACTCTGTCAGGCCGCCTCGGTGGCGCGCTCCGTCTCGCTGTCGGCCAGGGCGGCGATCTCGTCGCCGCTCAGCGTCTCACGCTCCAGCAGGCCCTGGGCGATGCCGTCCAGGGCGGCGCGGTCGGTGCGCAGCAGACGGCGGGCATGGTCCATGCCTTCGTCGGTGATGCGGCGGACCTCCTCGTCGATGCGCCACGCTGTCCGCTCCGACCGCGCTCCCGGCTCCGCCGCCGCATGGGCGACAAAGCCGATCTCCTCGCTCATCCCCCAGGCGGTGACCATGCGGCGGGCGAGATCGGTGGCTGCGCGGAAATCCGCCTCGGCCCCGGTGGTGACCTGATCGGGACCGAAGGCGATCTCCTCCGCCGCGCGGCCGGCCATGGCGACGGCGATGTCGGCCATCAGCTTGGCGCGGGAGACCGACACGCGGTCGCCCTCCGGCAGCCGTACCACCATGCCCAGTGCGCCGCCGCGCGGGATGATGGTGGCCTTGTGGATCGGGTCGGCCTGTGGGCAGCGCAGAGACACCAGCGCGTGGCCGGCCTCATGCACCGCGATCAGCCGCCGCTCGTGCGCCGTGAGGGCGAGGCTCCGCCGCTCCGTGCCCATCAGGACCCGGTCCTTGGCGGCCTCGTAATCCGCCATCGTAACGACGACCCGCCCCTGGCGTGCCGCCGACAAGGCCGCTTCGTTGGTCAGATTGGCAAGCTCGGCACCGGAGAAGCCCGGCGTGCCGCGTGCCACCGTGCGGGTGCAGACGTCGGGAGCCAGCGTCAGGCGGCCGGCATGGACGCCCAGGATGGCCTCGCGCCCGGCGACATCGGGCAGGCTGACATGGATGTGGCGGTCGAAGCGGCCGGGGCGCAGCACGGCGGGATCCAGCATCTCCGACCGGTTGGTGGCGGCGATCACCACCACTTCGCCACCTTCGACAATGCCGTCCATCTCCACCAGAAGCTGGTTCAGCGTCTGCTCGCGTTCGGAATGGCTGGTCGATTCGCCACGCTTGCCGGCCAGCGCGTCGATCTCGTCGATGAACAGGATGCAGGGGGCATTGGCGCGGGCGGTCTTGAACAGGCCGCGGACGCGCGCCGCTCCCAGACCGACAAACATCTCGACGAAGTCCGACCCCGACGCGGCGAAGAAGGGAACGCCCGCCTCACCCGCCGCCGCCTTGGCCAGCATGGTCTTGCCGGTGCCCGGCGGGCCGACCAGCAGGATGCCCTTCGGCACGCGGGCGCCGGCCATGGCGAAGCGGCGCGGGTCCTTCAGGAACTGCACGGTCTCGCGCAGTTCCTCCTTGGCCTCGTCCACGCCGGCCACGTCGGCGAAGACGGTCTTGGTGTCCTCCGGCCGCACGCGGGTGGCGCGGCCCATGCCGAAGAACTGTCCGCCACTCATCAGCAGCCCGCCGATCAGCAGGGCCACGACCACGAAGGGAGCGGCACGGTCCAGCACGCCCACCGTCTGCGCCATCAGCCCGCCCGGCCCCTCGTCGAAGGCGATGGCAACCTTGTGGGCGCGCATTTCCTTCAGCAGATCGTCGGTCACCGGCATGACGACGCGGTAGCGGCTGCCGTCGGTGCCGACCGCATGGCCGGTGCCGTTGGCGAAGGTGATCGAGCTGAGTTCACCCTGCCCGGCCTGTTCGATCAGCGCGCTGTAGGTGGCCGGCCGTTCCTCCGCCCGCTGGTGATGATCGTACCAGGCGGCGAAGCCGAGCCACGCGGCAAGCAGGGCGGCCAAGACGGCAAGCGCGATCAACGGGCGTTTCGGCAGCGTGGGCATGTCGGCTCCGCGAAGGGAAAGGGACTGGCTTTCGATCTATGCCATAGATGACATCATTGATGCTGGAGGGCAGGGCGTCCCGGCAACCGATAAGGGCCCGCGTCCCTTCTTTGACACCGTAAGCGGTGCATTTCCGGAATGGCTCCCTTCGGAATCTACGGAGATCTCAAGCGGTTGCCGATAGGCTCCTCTTCGGACAGTATGGTCCTCCAACCAAAGCGCACCGCCCGAACCATAAGGACCATAAAGACATGGCCGAGGCCGCCGCCGCGGCGCCCGCCCTCCAGTTGGAAGGCGTGACCTGCACCTTTCCCTCACCCGACGGCCGGGGACGTTCCTACACCGCCGTCCAGGGTGCCAGCTTCACCGTCGCCGATGGAGAGTTCGTGTCGATCGTCGGCCCGACCGGCAGCGGCAAATCGACGATGCTGAATGTCGCCGCCGGCCTGCTGAAACCCAGCGAGGGCCGCGCGCTCTCCTTCGGGCAGCCGGTGACCGGCATCAATCCCAAGGCCGGCTACATGTTCCAGGCCGAGGCGCTGATGCCCTGGAAGTCGGCGCTCGACAATGTCGCCGCCGGGCTGGAGTTCCGCGGCGTGTCGAAGGCGGAGGCGCGGGAGCGCGCGATGCCCTGGCTGTCCCGCGTCGGGCTGGAGGGGTTCGGCGACCGTTTCCCGCACCAGCTCTCCGGCGGCATGCGCAAGCGGGTGGCGCTGGCCCAGACGCTGATCGTCGATCCGAAGATCATCCTGATGGACGAGCCCTTCTCGGCGCTCGACGTCCAGACCCGCCAGATGATGGAGAACGAGCTGCTCGATCTGTGGGCGGCCGACCGCAAGTCGGTGGTCTTCATCACCCACGACCTGGAGGAGGCCATCGCCATGTCCGACCGGGTGCTGGTGCTGTCGGCCGGGCCGGGATCGCGGCTGATCGGCGAATACCGCATCGACCTCGACCGGCCGCGCGATGTGGCGGAAATCCGCATGACCCCGCAGTTCCTCGCCCTGCACCAGGAGATCTGGGCGCAGCTGCGCGACGAGGTGCTGAAGGGCTACGCCCAGACCAAGCTGCGGTGACGACATCATGAGATCCCACGCCAAACGCCTGCCCAGCCGTCCGGTCATCCTGCTTCTGCAACTGGGCGTCCTGATCGCCTTCTTCCTGATCTGGCATGTCCTGACCGACACCAAGATCCTCAGCCCCTTCTTCTTCGGCACGCCGGGAGCGGTTCTCGCCCGCACCTGGGCCGACTTCGCCTCGGGCGTCATCTGGTACCATCTCGGGATCACGCTGCTGGAAACGGCGCTGGCCTTCGTCATCGGCACGGTTGCCGGCATCGCCTTCGGCTTCTGGTTCGCCCGGGCGCCGTTGGTTTCCGTCGTCTTCGACCCCTACATCAAGGCGGTCAACGCGCTGCCCCGCGTGGTGCTGGCACCGATCTTCGCGCTGTGGCTCGGCCTCGGCATCTGGTCGAAGGTGGCGCTCGGGGTGACGCTGGTCTTCTTCATCGTCTTCTTCAACGTCTACCAGGGTGTGAAGGAGGTCAGCCCGGTGGTGCTGGCCAATGCCCGCATGCTGGGCGCCAGCTCCCGCGACCTGTTCCGCCACGTCTATCTGCCCTCGGCGCTGTCCTGGGTCTTCTCCTCGCTGCACACCGCCGTCGGCTTCGCCATGGTCGGTGCCGTGGTGGGCGAATATCTCGGCTCCGCCGCCGGGCTCGGCTACCGCATCCATCAGGCGGAGGGTGTGTTCGACACGGTCGGCGTCTTCTCCGGCATGCTGGTGCTGACGATCTTCGTCGTCCTGATCGATGCCGCCGTCACCGTGATCGAGAAACGGCTTCTGCACTGGCGCCCGCAGGATACCAGCGGCGGGCAGCACTGAAATCTGAACGGAAATCCAATTGGGGGGAGGAAACCCATGAAGCTCAAATCGCTGATCGCGGCCGCCGCGGTCGCCCTCACTCTCGGGACGGCCGGTCTGGCCGCAGCCCAGCAGAAACTTGAGAAGACCGACATCAAGATCGCCGTCGGTGGCAAGCCGCTGCTCTATTACCTGCCGCTGACGCTGGCGGAGCGGCTCGGCTACTTCAAGGAGGCCGGGCTGAACGTCGAGGTCAGCGACTTCGGCGGCGGCGCCAAGAGCCTTCAGGCCCTCGTCGGCGGCTCCGCCGATGTCGTCACCGGCGCTTACGACCACACCATTCAGATGCAGGCCAAGGGTCAGCCGATCGTTGCCGTGACGCAGCTCGGCCGCTATCCCGGCATCGTCCTGGCATCGGTCAACAAGGCGGGCACCGTCAAGTCGGTGAAGGACCTGAAGGGCAAGAAGGTCGGCGTCACCGCCCCCGGCTCCTCGACCAATTTCATGCTGAACTATGTCCTGACCTCGCTCGGCATGAAGCCGGAGGATGCGTCGGTCATCGGCGTCGGCGGCGGCCCCAGCGCCATTGCCGCCATCAAGCGCGGCGAGATCGACGCCATCGTCAACCTCGACCCGGTGATCAGCCAGGCCCAGGCCGACGGCGACATCACCATCCTGGCCGATACCCGCACGGAAAAAGGCACGATGGACGTCTATGGCGGCCCTTATCCCGCCGCCGTGCTCTATATGAAGCCGGACTTCATCAAGGAGAACCCGAAGACCACCCAGGCGCTGGCCGACGTCTTCGTCCGCACCATGCTGTGGCTGAACAAGGCCAGCACCGACGACGTGCTGAAGGTCCTGCCGGAGGAATATTTCCTGGGCAACAAGTCGCTTTATGCCCAGGCCTTCGAGCATTCCAAGCCGACCTACTCGCCCGATGGCCGCTTCACCCAGGACGGCGCTGATGCCGCGCTGAAGGTGCTGAAGGCCTTCGATCCGGCTGTGGCATCGGCCAGCATCGACCTGTCCAAGACCTACACCAACCAGTATGTCGAGGATGCCCTGAAGCGCCTCCAGAAGTGAGCCTTGCCGCCCGCTTCGAAATACCCATAGAAAAAATGTGGGCGCGGCATTCTGTCGCGCCCTTTTTCATGCCGCACCGCCGTTAGACTGGACGAAATCGGTCCTGATTTCCCCAGATCAGGATCTCCCACCAGACAGCGGAGTGCCCCATGGCCGAAGTGATTTTCTACGGACTGGCCGGTTGCCCGGCGAATGCCAAGCAGAAGCAGCAGTTGGCTTCCGCCGGCCATACGCTGGTCGAACGCGACCTCGCTACCGCCGAACTGACGGCGGCTGATCTCCGCGCCTTCTTCGGCGACAAGGAGGTGGATGCCTGGTTCAACCGCCGCGCCGCCGCGATCAAGTCCGGCGCCGTCACCCCCGACGCCATCGACGAGTCTGCGGCGCTGGTGGCGATGCTGGCCGACCGCGACCTGATCCGCCGCCCGCTGATCCAGGTCGGCGACCGCCGCGAGGCCGGCTTCGACCCGACCACGCTGCATGGCTGGATCGGCCTGACCTCCGGCGAAAGCTGCGACGACAAGCACGCCCGCGGCCAGTGCGACCACGGCCACCAGCATTTCGTCAAGGCGCCGGCAGCGTAACAGGCCTTACTCCGGCGGCACTTCGCGCGGCTTGCGGTCCTCGCCGATGGCGACATAGGTGAAGACGCCTTCCGTCACCTTGATCGGGTCGGAGCCGGAACGTTCACGCCGCACCCAGGTCTCGATGCGGACGCGCAGCGACGTGCGGCCGACCTTCTCGATCCGGGCGAAGCAGCTGACCTCGTCGCCGACGAAGACCGGCTTGTGGAAGGTCATCGCCTCGATCCCGACGGTGGCGACACGGCCGTGGCTGCGCCGCACCGCCACCGTCCCGCCGGCCAGATCCATCTGCGCCAGCAGCCAGCCGCCGAAGATGTCGCCGTTCGGATTGGTGTCCGCCGGCATCGCAATGGCCCGCAACGCCGGGCCGTTGTCGAAGTCGTATCCGTCCGCTGCGCTCATGCTTCCTCCGGCGTCAAAAAAATTTCGTCCACAAAACCATGCGGCGACGCAGTATAAGCGGCCCAGGACGCGCTTGCGCACCCCTGACGAAATTCCTATCATCCCGTCATGAGCGATCTTTTCGAGAACACGGCCCCCAAGGCCGACAGCTATTCCGCCCAGGACATCGAGGTTCTGGAGGGGCTGGAGCCTGTCCGGCGCCGGCCGGGCATGTATATCGGCGGCACCGACGACCGTGCGCTGCACCATCTGGTGGCCGAGGTGCTGGACAACGCCATGGACGAGGCGGTGGCTGGCCATGCCAGCCGAATCGACCTTGAGCTGGCTGCCGACGGCACGGTGATGGTGCGCGACAACGGGCGCGGCATCCCCATCGACGACCACCCGAAATATCCGGGCAAGTCGGCGCTGGAGGTCATCATGACCACGCTGCACTCCGGCGGCAAATTCTCCAACAAGGTCTATCAGACCTCGGGCGGCCTGCATGGCGTCGGCCTGTCGGTGGTGAACGCCCTGTCGGACCGGCTGACCGTCGAGATCGCCCGCGAAAAGCAGCTCTACGTCCAGGAGTACAGCCGCGGCCTGCCGCAGGGGCCGCTGGCCCATCGCGGCAACGTCAACCGGCGTGGCACCACCATCCGCTTCCACGCCGACCCGGAAATCTTCGGCGAGACCGCTCATTTCGAGCCGCACCGGCTCTACCGGCTGGCGCGCTCCAAGGCCTACCTCTACCGCGGCGTCGAGATCCGCTGGATCTGCGACCCGTCGCTGCTGTCGGTTGATGCCACCACCCCGGCGTCGGAGACGCTGCATTTCCCCGGCGGGCTTCAGGACTATCTGAATGCCGCGCTGAAGGACCGCAAGACCCTGACTCCGTCGCCCTTCGCCGGCGCGCTCGACTTCCCCAATGGCCAGGGCCGGGTGGAGTGGGCGGTGGCGTGGCCCGATGATGACGAGGGCTTCTCGCACACCTACTGCAACACCGTGCCGACCCCACTGGGCGGCACCCACGAGGCCGGCCTGCGCACCGCGCTGACCCGCGGCCTGAAGGCCTATGGCGAGCTGACCAGCAACAAGCGCGCCGGTCAGGTCACCGCCGACGACGTGATGGGCGACGCCTGCGTCCTGCTGTCTGTCTTCATCCGCGAACCGCATTTCCAGGGCCAGACCAAGGAAAAGCTGGTGACGGCGGAGGCGCAGCGCCTCGTCGAGACCGCGGTGAAGGACCATTTCGACCATTGGCTGTCCGGCGATCCGCAGAGCGCCAACGGCCTGCTCGAGCGCCTGATCGAGAAGGCCGAGGAGCGGGCGCGCCGTAAGCAGTCGAAGGAAATGACGCGCAAGTCGGCCACCCGCCGCCTGCGCCTGCCCGGCAAGCTGGCGGATTGCTCGCGCAACTCCCCCGAGGGCACGGAACTGTTCCTGGTGGAGGGCGACTCGGCCGGCGGCTCCGCCAAGCAGGCACGCCAGCGCGAGACCCAGGCGATCCTGCCGTTGCGCGGCAAGATCCTGAACGTCGCCAGCGCGTCGGTCGACAAGATGAAGGCCAACCAGGAGCTGAACGATCTGGTGCAGGCGCTTGGCTGTGGCGTCGGCAAGGACTTCTCGACCGACAAGCTGCGCTACGAGCGGGTCATCATCATGACCGACGCCGATGTCGACGGCGCCCACATCGCTTCGCTGCTGATGACCTTCTTCTACCGCGAGATGCCGGGCCTGATCCAGGAGGGCCACCTCTACCTCGCCCTGCCGCCGCTCTACCGGCTCAGCCACGGCAACAAGCAGGTCTACGCCCGCGACGATGCCCACAAGGACGAGCTGCTGTCGAAGATGTTCAAGGGCAAGAAGCCCGACATCAGCCGTTTCAAGGGCCTGGGCGAGATGATGCCGGCCCAGCTGCGCGACACGACGATGGACCCGTCCAAGCGCTCGCTGCTGCGCGTGGTAGTTCCCAACGCCGCCGACCCGGAGGAAAAGCCGGAATGCGAGCGCACGCGGTCGCTGGTGGAGGACCTGATGGGCAAGCGACCGGAACTGCGCTTCAAGTTCATCCAAGACAATGCCAAGTTCGTGAAGGCCGACGACATCGACGTGTGATGGCGATAGCCCGGCGTTGCCTTTAATCGCATATGCCACCCTCTCCCCCCCCGGGAGAGGGTGATTCCCGCCACAGGCAATGATCCGCTGCACCTCTCCGCATTGCTGCAAAGATCGAGGATATCGTTCAAGGCTATGCCGTCCGGGAGCGTGAAGATGACCGACGACCTGACTCGCCGTCCTGGAACGCTGGCCGAGGCCGTCCGGCGCTGTAAATCCGGACAGCAGACCTTCTCGGTGGCGTTGGGCGAGTTCCTCGACGAATTCTACATGGACCGTGACTCAGGCAGCCGGTATGCCCGCGTCCAGGATCCTCCGGACCAGCTTGGCGACGATGTCTTCGACGCCTATGCCGGCGCGGTCGGCGAACATCTGGTGCGACGCTGGCGCCTCGGCACGCCGCCGGACTGGACCGAAGTCCCTGCCGCTTCCTGCGCCGCCCCTGGTTTCCACCGGGCGTGCAAGCTGAAAAGCCGATCCTGCTGGTCGAAAGCCCGATGGCCTTCCGCCGCCGGATGCTGTTCGTCGAGGCCGAACCCCTGCGGCGGGCCCGGATGCCGCATGACGACCGCTGGCGTGCGTATGAATATCTGCGCACGGGCCTGATGCCGGACGAGGATATGGCGAACCCGGATTGAGGTTGGCTCCCGGGTAGAAGAGTCCACAACAATTTCCCGGTTATGGGGACCGCTTTCCCTGGTTTATCATCCGGAGGACGGCCATTCCGGGGCTTTTCTCGCGGACCACGGCCGGTTCCCGCAGGAGACGCATGCATCCCTTAGCTTTCCCCGGTGCCGACATTCCGGCCGACGCCATCCCGCCCGAAGTTTTGGCGGAGGCTCTGACGCCGCTCACCCCCTTCGTCACCGACCTGTTCGTTCCTCGCTATCAGCCTTGTGAGGTCGGGCGCTGGCAACTGCGGGTGGCGCCGATGCTGATCGGTTCCGGCTATTGGAGTCCGGCGCTGATGACGACCGACACCGCAGCCCTGTTCCGGCGCGAGGCGGACGGCGATCCCCGCTGCTGGATGTCGATGACCCCGATGGAGATCGAAAGTCAGGAGATCGGCGTGCGCGCCGCCACCGGCCATACGGTGGTGATGGGCATGGGCATGGGCTGGGCGACGGTGAATGCGGCGCTGCGGCCGGAAGTGACGCGGGTCACCCTGGTCGAACTGGACCCCGACGTGATCGAGGTGAACCGCCGCATCGGCCTGTTCGACCAGTTGCCGGCCGAGGTTGTGGCGAAGATCGACATTGTCAACGGCGACGCCTTGGACTACCGCAGCGACGAGCCGGCCGACACGCTGATGACCGACATCTGGCTGCCGATCAACGGTGACGAGCGGATGGAGCAGTCGCGGGTCATGGCCCGCAACACCGGCGCACGACGGGTCTATGTCTGGGGCCAGGAACTCGCCATCGCCCGCCGCGCCCGCGCGCTGGGTCTGGAATTGACGCACGGGACGGTCGCCCGCATCGTTGCGGAGTTCGACCTTCCCCTGATCGGTCCGGAACGCCCCGACTATCCGGCCCTGATCGCCCGCGCGGCCGACAAGTGGCTGAAGGACGTGTGACGGATCGGGCTTCGCGGGGCAGGGGAGCACTCGCCCTTCGGGCAACCGCTCCCCATATCCGGCCAAGCGACACCCATGGACGATCCGATCATGCGTATGTTCCCGCCGCCCGCCGCCCTGCTGTTGAGCGTCTCCGCTCTCGCCGCCTGTACCAACGAGCGGGTGGTGGCAAGCGAGCCGACACCGGCCTACACGCGCGCCGAGGTCGCCTATGCGGCGAGCGACCGCGACCTCCGGGTGGTCCTGCACGGCAACCCGTTCGGCCTGCCCCCGGACCGTTTTGCGGAGAAGGTGCTGCCCAACATGCAGGACCGGGTGTTCGGCGTGAAGACCAACCTCACCACGACGCCCAACGACACGGCCCGGCGTGATTACAAGGTGGTGCTGGCCTTCAACCTCGTCGAAAACACGCTCAACTCCGCCCTTTGCACCGAGGGGCCTATGCGCACCGCGCCACCGGGCGGACCCATTGTCGTGCAGGGGGCGTTCTGCCGGTCGGGTGCCGCGCTGACTTCGGCCACCGGCTGGCTCGACCGGCCGCAGGGGCCGGACGATTCCGACTTCCGCAACCTGATCAGCGACATGACCTTCTCGCTGTTTCCCAGCCAGCGGTCCGATTTGTTCTGCGGCCGGCCCGACTGCTGAGAAAGCTCAGTCCCGCAGCAGCCAGTCCCGCATCAGGGCGGTGACCGCCTGCGGCTGCTCCATCGCCGACAGATGGCCGCAGTCCTCGATCAGCACCAGCCGGGCGCCGGGGATGGCCGCGGCCATCTCCTCATGCAGGGCCGGCGGCGTCAGGATGTCCTGGCGTCCGCAGACCACCAGCGTTGGGCAGCGGATGGCGGCAAGCCCCGGCCGGCTGTCCACCCGGTTGATGATCGCCTCCTGCTCCCGCGCATAGCCGTCGACGCCCACCCGCTCCATCTGCGCCAGGACGGAGCGGACGAAGCCGTCGTCGGCCAGCCGGTCGGGATGGATCAGGCGGGGCAGGGCGGCACGGATGACCTGTCCGTAGCGGCCCTGACGGGCGAGCGCCACCGCTTCCCGCCGGGTGGCGCTCGCCTCCGCCGTGTCGGGGCGGGCGTTGGTATCGAGCAGGGCCAGCCGCTCCACCCGCTCCTGCGCCCGGCGCAGCAGCTCCAGCGCGACGTATCCGCCCATCGACAGGCCGGCGACGGCGAAACGCTCCGGCGCCTGGGCCAGCACCTTGTCGGCCATCGCCGCGATGCTGTCGCAGTCGGCCAGTTCGACCACCCGCGGATCGGCGATCTCGCCGAGATGCCGGACCTGATGGTCCCACAGCGCCGCGTCCAGCGGCATGCCGGGCAGCAGGATCAGGGTGGGGCGGCTGGTTGAGGTCAAAGACATGCGGTTTCTCCTGCGCTCACTTCACCAGCGCACTCACGACCTTGAAGACCGGCGTGCCGGCCCGCTCCATCCACTCGAACAGCACCATTTCCGTGCTGACGATGGTCACGCCGGCGGCACGCATCCGTTCCAGCGCCATCGCGTGGTTGGCGGGGGTGCGCGACGACACCGCGTCGGCCACCAGATAGACCGCATGGCCCTGCTGGCGCAGCCCCAGTGCCGTCTGCATCACGCAGACATGCGCCTCCGTTCCGCACAGCACGATCTGCGGGCGCCTCAATTCCTCGACCGCCGCGTTGAAGGCGGGTTCGCCGGTGCAGCCGAAGGTGATCTTCTCGATCACCGGAGTGCCGGCCGGCAGATGCGCGCGTACCGCCTCCACCGTCGGCCCCAGGCCGCGCGGATATTGTTCGGTCACCAGTACCGGCACCGACAGGGCGGCGGCCCCCTTCAGCAGCATTCCGGTATTGCGGACGACGCGCTCGGAGTCGTGGATGGCCGGCAGCAGCCGTTCCTGCACATCCACCACCACCAGCACCGATTCCTGGGCACGAAGAATCATCAAATGCTCTCGACCATTCCATTTGAAGCGGATCACCGCGTTTCAGGGCGGCGGCAAGCGCCGCGACTCGCGGTACTACCGGACGACAGCCTAGCGCAGGGCGCCGATTTCGCCAACGCGGCGTGTTTTCGCGCCAATTTTCGGGTTCCGAACATCGGATCTATTGACATGCAGCTTTGACTTCCTATTCTTCGGCCTCATCCAGGCATCGGGCGTCGAACGCTCGATTTGCGCACTCCAGAACAGAAACAGGTTGGATGCTTTTTTCGGAACTTGGGCTTGGCCCTGACGTCCTGCGCGCCATCGAGGACAAGGGTTACACCCAACCGACGCCCATTCAGGAACAGGCAATTCCCTGTGTCCTGCAACGCCGCGACGTGCTGGGCTGCGCGCAGACGGGCACCGGCAAGACGGCGAGCTTCACCTTGCCCATGATCGACATCCTGGCGTCGGGCCGTGCCCGTGCGCGGATGCCGCGGTCGCTGATCCTGGAGCCGACGCGCGAGCTGGCTGCCCAGGTGTCGGAAAGCTTCGAGACCTACGGCAAGTACCACAAGCTCAGCATGGCGCTGCTGATCGGCGGCGAGACCTTCACCGAACAGGTGAAGAAGCTTGATCGTGGCGTGGATGTGCTGATCGCGACTCCGGGTCGTCTCATCGACCTGTTCGAGCGCGGCAACATCATGCTGAACGACATCAAGGTCTTCGTCATCGACGAGGCCGACCGCATGCTCGACATGGGCTTCATCCCGGATATCGAGCGTATCGTCAGCAAGCTGCCGAAGAATCGCCAGACCCTGTTCTTCTCGGCGACCATGCCGCCGGAAATCCGCCGTCTGGCCGATGCCTTCCTGACCCAGCCGCTGGAAATCTCGGTTGCTCCGCCCGCCTCGCCGGCGGAGACTGTGACGCAGGCGATGGTGCTGGTCCACGACATGGACAAGCGCAAGGCCCTGCGTCATCTGCTGCAGACCGAGGACGTCAAGAACGCCTTCATCTTCTGCAACCGCAAGCGCGACATCGCCGTTCTGCAGAAGTCGCTGGAACGCCATGGCTTCAACGTCGGCGCGCTGCATGGTGACATGGTGCAGTCGAAGCGTACCGAGACGCTGGAGCGGTTCAAGCAGGGTGAGATCACGCTGCTGGTCTGCTCCGACGTCGCCGCCCGCGGCATCGACGTCCAGGGGCTCAGCCACGTCTTCAATTTTGACGTGCCGCTGACCCCCGACGACTATGTCCACCGGATCGGCCGTACCGGCCGCGCCGGCAAGCAGGGTCGGGCCTTCATGCTGGCCACGCCGGACGACACGAAACTGGTCGGTGCCATCACGCGCCTCATCAAGCGGGAGATCCCCATGATCGCCATCGACGGCCTGGAGACGGCCGAGTTCGGCGAGGAAGACAGCAGCAGCTCCCGCGGGCGTGGCCGCGGCCGTGGCGGCCGCGGTGCCAAGCCGGAGTCCCGTTCGGAAGGCCGTCCGCCCCGCGGCGGTCGTGAGGAGCGCGCCCCGCGCGAGGAGGCAGCGCCTCGCGAAGAGCGCCCTGCCCGTGACGAGCGCCCAGTGCGCGAGGATCGTCCGGTCCGTGAGGAGCGCCAGCCCCGCGAATCGTTGGCTGCCGCCGAGTCCCGCCGCAACAGCGAGCCGCGCCGTGATCGCGACCGCGGTGACCGCCGCCGCCGCCGCGACGATGATGACGACGACGTGCAGGTGATCGGTTTCGGCGACCATATGCCTGCCTTCATGCTGCGCTCGGCTCGTCCGCGTCCGTCCACCGAAGCCTCGACCGAACCGTCGCAGGAGGGCTGAGCCCGTGCAGACCATCTTCGTCATGGTCAAATGCGATCTTGGCCGCGCCTATGAGGTTGCCGACCAGGCGGTGCAACTGATTGAACAGGTGTCGGAGGTGCATTCCATCTCCGGTCAGTACGACCTGTTGATGAAGTGCTACCTGAAGCAGGACGATGACATCGGCCGCTTCGTGACGGAGCATGTGCAGACTCTCGCGGGCGTGCGCGACACCTTTACGCTGATTGCGTACAAGGCGTTCGCATAGCCGGGTTCGGAATGCGGGAATGAAAAGGCCGGGCGATCTGCCCGGCTTTTTTGTTGCCCGAAGCCGGTTATTTCTCCGGTCCGCAGCCCGGCCCCACTGCCGGATCGCTCGCGAAACTCCGGTCATCGACCTGCCTGTCCGCGCCATAGTCGGGATTCGTCCCCGCAGCCAGCGCCGCCAGCCGGTGGGCGGTCGCCACATGGGCCTCGCGTTCGACCGCGCGGTAATGGTCGATGACCTGTTCGCCGAAGGCGGTCAGCACCGTGCCGCCACCATGCTTGCCGCCGACCGCCGCACTTACCACCGGCTCGCGGAAGATGCGGTTCAGGTCATCCACCAGCAGCCACGCCCGCCGGTAGGACATCCCCAAGGCCCGGCCGGCGGCGGAGATGGAGCCGGTGTCCCGGATCCGCTCCAGCAGCGCGATCTTGCCGGGACCGATCGAACCGCCGGTCTCGAAATCGATGCGGATCCGCATGCGGGTCATGACGGCCGGCTCCCCGCTCAGTGCCCGGCCGTTTCCAGCCCGTCGCCGCTCCAGGCGCCGGTCCGGAAGAAGGCGTCGATCCGCTCGCGCCACGGGTCGATGTCCAGCCCGCTCGACGCCAGCCAGTCGCGGTTGAAATAGGTCCCCATATAGCGTTCGCCGGGATCGCAGATCAGCGTGGCGACGCTGCCCTGCCGGCTCTCACGCATCATGCCAGCGATCAGCTCGATGGCGCCCATCAGGTTGGTGCCGGTCGAGCCGCCGCAGGCGCGCCCCAGCCGCTCGCGCAGCACCCAGACGGCAGCGATGCTGGCGGCGTCGGGCACGCGGATCATCCGGTCGATCACCGTCGGCTGGAAGGACGGTTCCACCGTCGGCCGCCCGATGCCCTCGATGCCCGACCCGCGGCCGATGCTGGCCTTCGGGTCGTTGTCGCGGAAACCGGCGAAGAAGGCGGAATGCTCCGGATCGGCCACGCAGACCCGAGTCGGCAGCCGGCGATAGCGGACATAGCGCCCGAAGGTGGCCGAGGTGCCGCCGGTGCCGGCGCCGCAGACGATCCAGTCCGGCACCGGATGCGGTTCCTGCGCCAGCTGTTCGAAGATCGATTGGGCGATATTGTTGTTGCCGCGCCAGTCGGTGGCGCGCTCGGCATAGGTGAACTGGTCCATGAAGTGGCCGTCGCAGTCGCGGGCCAGCCGCTGCGCCTCGGCACAGACCTCCGACGCGCGCTCAACCATATGGCAGCGACCGCCATAGAATTCGATCTGCGCGATCTTGGCGGGCGAGGTGTTGCGCGGCACCACGGCGACGAAGGGCAACTCCAGCAACTGGGCGAAATAAGCCTCGGACACCGCGGTGGAGCCCGACGACGCCTCGATCACCGTCGTGCCCTCGCGGACCCAGCCGTTGCAGATGGCGTAGAGGAACAGCGAGCGCGCCAGCCGGTGCTTCAGGCTGCCCGTGGGATGGGTCGATTCATCCTTCAGATACAGCGTGATCCCCGGCACCGCCGGGATCGGCAGCCGCAGCAGATGGGTATCGGCGGAGCGGTTCACGTCCGCCTCGATCCGGCGCAGAGCCTCGTCGAGCCAACCACGGCGGGCAGAGGTGGGGGTAGTCTGAGCGGTGGAGGGGGCGGTCATGGGGTCCTGTCCGACAGTTCGCTGGCCCCATCCATAGCGCGGAATTTTACCGAATGCATCCGGTAGAATTCCCCTCCCCGCCGCAGCGGATGGTCAGCCCTGGCGGATGCGGGCGACGAAGGCCGACACCTCGCCCAGCATGCGGTCGGCGCGCTCGCCCACCGCACGGGCCGCGGCGGCGACTTCGGCGGAGGCCTGACCGGTGGCGGTCGCGTGGCTGCACACCATGGTCAGGCTGTCGGACACCGAGCTGACGCCCTGCGCCGCCTCGTTGACGTTCTGGCTGATGTCGCGGGTCGCCGCACCCTGCTCCTCGATGGCGGCGGAGATGCTCGAGGCGACGCTGTTCACCGTCTCGATCACGCCGCCGACCCCGCGCATCGCCTCGACGACGGAGGATGTTGCGTCGGTCATCGCCGCGATCTGTGCCTGCACGTCGTCGGTCGCCTTGGCCGTCTGGTTGGCGAGATTCTTCACCTCGCTGGCGACGACGGCGAAGCCCTTGCCGGCTTCTCCGGCGCGGGCCGCTTCAATGGTCGCGTTCAGCGCCAGCAGGTTGGTCTGCTCGGCGATGGACCGGATCAGGTCGACCACCTCCACGGTGCGGCGGGCGACGCCGTCCAGCTGTTCGATCAGGGCGTAGGTGCGGCGGACATCCTCCACCGCGCGGGCGGAGCCCGTCGTCGACTCGGCGATCTGCTGGGCGATCTCGCGGATGGAGGCGGCCAGCTCCTCGGTCGCCCCCGCCACCGCCTGGACATTGCCGGACGTTGTCTCGGCGGCGCGGGCGGCGCCGTTCATCAGGCGGGTGGTCTGCTCCGCCCCGCTGCTCATGGCGCCGGAGGTGTGGGTCAGCTGACCGGCCGACTCGGCGACCGAATGGACCAGCGCGCCGACCGTGTTTTCGAACTCATCGGCCAACCGCTTCATGGTGGCACGGCGGGTCTCCTCGGCTTCCCGTTCCAGTGCCGTATGACGACGGCGCAGATCCTCGGCCTCGATGGCGCTGAGGCGCAGGGTCTCGACCGAGCGGGCCAGCGCCCCCACCTCGTCGGCGCGATCGGTGCCGGCGACCTGGGCGACCAGATCGCCCTTGGCGATGCGGCCGGTGGCGGTGGCGATGCCGTCCAGCCCCTTGCCGATGCGCGACACCAGACGGATGCCGAACAGTCCCAGCAGCAGGGCTGCGGCCAGCGTCACGATCAGTGTGTTGATCAGCGTGCTGCGGAAGGCGGCGTCGACGTCGTCGATGTAGACGCCGGTGCCGATCATCCAGCCCCACGGCTCATAGATCGCGGCATAGGCCAGCTTCGGAAAGGGTTCGGTCCCGCCGGCCTTGGGGAAGTTGTAGATCAGGGTGCCGTCGCCGCTGCGCGCCGAGTCGATCAGGCCGCGGATCACCAGCACGCCGTTGCTGTCCTTGAAATCGGCCAGCTTGCGCGTTCCCTCCAGGTCGGCACGCACGCCGTGGAAGACGTTGGTACCGTCGAACTCGTAACCGAACATATACTCGCTGCCGAAGAAACGCAGGGCCCGCAGTGCGACCTTGGCACGGTTCTGCGCCTCCTCCCGGCTGAACTCGCCCTTGGCGGAACGGGCGTCGTAGGCCTTCATGATCGACAGCGAGGTCTGCACCACCGCCTGGATGGAGTTGCGGTATCCCTCCACCATGGTCTCGCGCTTCGACGTCGCGGACCAGATGCCGGCCACCAGGATGGTGACGAGAAACAGCCCCTGAAGGATCAGGAGCTTCGCCTTGATGCTGTGAAGTTTGCCGATCATCGCCCAGTTCTACCTCATACGCATGAAGCGGCGTCCGCGGTCTGACGGCGCAGGATGCTACGCTTCGCTAATTAATCTGACGCTAATGCAACAAGACGGTCATACTGGAGTATTGTTCGTCGGTGCAATTCCCATAGTTCGGGGAGGAGTAATCCGAATGGCGTCGTAAGTGGTTGTGACCATTGATGCACTAGGGTTACACCGGATGCCGAACTCTGGCAGGATGCGACGTCATGACGCTGATCGCTTATCCGCTCTCGGGCGCATTGCCCGATATCCGCCCGGCCCGCACGACCCGTGACTGGATCGACGCTCTGCCGGAACAGTATGGTTACCGTTGCCTGCCACTGAACATCGCCAGCATGCATGGGTGGGAGGTCTGCTGCCCGGTGCGGGTCAGTGCGGTGTGGAATGGCGGGGTGGGGGTGGAGGCCATCACCGTCACGGCGGACGAGGCGCATCCCCTGCTGCCGGCCAGCCATTTTGGCAGCGGCGTGCTGACTTTCCATGTCGCGGCGCTGTTCCGCACCCCGCCAGGGGTCAACCTGATGGTCACCGGCCCGCTGAACCATCCGAAGCACGGCATCATGGGCCTGTCGGGGATCATCGAGACTGACTGGTCGCCCTATCCCTTCACCATGAACTGGAAATTCACCGCGGCCGGCATGCCGGTGACCTGGGAGAAGGGGGAGCCCTTCGCCCATCTGATGCCGATCCAGCGCGGTCTGGTGGAAAGCCTGACGCCGGAGGTCCGCGACCTCGACAGCGATCCGGAGACGGCGGCGCAGTACCGTGCCTGGGCGACCTCGCGCAGCCAGTTCAACAGCGACCTTCAGACGCCCGGCAGCGCCGCGGCCCAGGAACGCTGGCAGAAGGGCTATTACCGCGGCAAACAGCCGGACGGCAGCGACGGCCCGCCCGACCATGAGATCAAGGTGCGGGCGAAGCCGTTTCCGGACAAATAGCTAATCCGAACGAATAGTTACTGGGCAAGCGGTTACAGCGTGTCCTGGATGCTGCGCACGAACTCCGGCAGGCCGACCTGACGGCGGCGGCGCAGCCGTTCGGCATGCAGGATCGACTCGACCGCGGCGATGCTCTCGTTCACGTCGCTGTTGACGATGACATAGTCATATTCCGGCCAGTGGCTGATCTCGTTGGATGCCTTCGCCATGCGGTTGGCGATGACCTCCTCCGAATCCTGGCCGCGTCCGCGCAGTCGACGTTCCAGCTCGCTGACCGACGGCGGCAGGACGAAGACGCTGACCAGATCGTCGCGGGCGTTCTGCGCCAGTTGCTGCGCACCCTGCCAGTCGATGGCGAACAGCACGTCGCGGCCGGCCCCCAGCGCGTCCTCCACCGCCACCCGCGGCGTGCCATAGCAATTGCCGAAGACGCGGGCATGTTCCAGCAGGTCGCCGGTCTCCGCCATGCGGTCGAAGCGCTGCTGGTCGATGAAGTAATAGTCCAGCCCTTCGACCTCGCCCGGGCGCATCGCCCGGGTGGTCACCGACACCGACATGGTGATGCCGGGATCGCGTTCCAGCAGGCCACGGGCGATGGTGGTCTTGCCGGCGCCCGACGGGGAGGACAGCACCAGCATCAGGCCGCGCCGGTGGATCGGGGAGGTATTGGTCGCAGCCATGGCGCTCACTCGCAGTTGGCAGTTAACTGATGCCGGTCGTCACTCGATGTTCTGGACCTGCTCGCGAAGCTGCTCGATCGAGGCCTTCAGCGACAGGCCGATGCGGGTCAGATCGACGTCCGCCGATTTGGAGCAGAGCGTGTTGGCCTCGCGGTTGAACTCCTGGCACAGGAAGTCGAACCGGCGGCCGATGGCTCCGCCCTCCGCCATCATGTCGCGCGCGGCCTGGATGTGGGCGCGCAGGCGGTCCAACTCCTCACGGACATCGGCCTTGCCGATCAGGATCGCCGCCTCCTGGGCCAGCCTCTCCTCCGACAGGGCGGGGAAGGAGCCGAGGATCGCCGCGACCTGGGCGCGCAGCTTCTCGCGCAGCGCCTCCGGCTGGGTGGAGGCGCAGGCCGATGCCGCCTCCACCAGCCGTGCGATCTCGTCGAGATGGCCGTTCAGCACCTCGGCGATGCGGGCACCCTCAGCCAGACGGTTGACCACCAGATGGTCGACCAGCTTGACCAGATCGCCCTTCAGCGCCGACTCGACACGCTCGCGCGCCTCGGTCTCGTCCTCTTCCACCGGCTCGATGATGCCGCGGACCGCCAGCAGCGAATCCAGCCGCGGCGGGGCGGCGCCGGCACCTTCGATCTCCCGCGCGATCTCCAGAACCTGGGCCAGAAGCTCGCGGTTGATGCGCAGTTGCGACACCGCCTGGGCGCGGTTGACGGTCAGCGTCAGGTTGACGTTGCCGCGAGCCAGCCGCTTCGGCACATCGGCACGGGCCGCCGCTTCGACACTGTCGAAGCCGGACGGCAGGCGGCAGCGCAGATCGAGGCTGCGACCATTGACGCTCTTGGCCTCGAAGGTCCAGGAATAGCCGTGGCCGTGCCCGTCGACGCGCGCGAAACCGGTCATGCTGGCAATGACGGGGCGATGGGCTGGCAAAGGCGGCCTCTTTTGAAAAGCGGTGTCGATTGGTGTCGTGCTTATAAACGCGACGTCACCCCACAACAAGCTTCGGCGCCATATGGCGGCCGGTCAACCGGGCGGAAACCTCATGAAACAGCCGCGTTCCATCGTCATCACCGGCGCTTCCAGCGGCATCGGCGAGGCCTTGGCCGACCTCTATGCGGCTTCCGGAATTGTGCTCGCGCTGACCGGCCGCGACTCCGCAAGGCTTGAGGCGGTGGCCCAGCGCTGCCGCGCCGCCGGTGCACGGGTTGAGACGGCGGTGCTCGACGTGGCCGACCGTGCCGCGATGGCAGGGTGGCTGGCGCGCATCGACGCCGACGCTCCGGTCGACCTGCTGATCGCCAACGCGGGCATGTCCGCCGGCACCGGCGACGGCGGCGAGACGGAAGAGCAGGCCCGGCGCATCCTGGCGGTGAACATCGACGGCGTTCTGAACAGCATCCACCCGCTGCTTCCGGCGATGCGGGCGCGGCGGCGCGGGCAGATCGCCATCATGGCCTCGCTGGCCGGCTTCCGCGGCCTTCCCGGCGCGCCGGCCTATTGCGCCAGCAAGGCGATGGTCCGGGTCTATGGCGAGGCGTTGCGCGGTGATCTGGCCGGGGAGGGGATCGGCGTGTCGGTGATCTGCCCCGGCTTCGTCAAAAGCCGGATGACGGCGGTGAATCGCTTCCCCATGCCCTTCCTGATGGAAACGGATGATGCCGCCCGCGTCATCCGCCGCGGGCTGGAGCGCAATCGGCCACGGATCGCCTTTCCCTGGCCGATGATGGCCGCGGTCTGGCTGCTGGCCCTGCTGCCCCCGGCCTGGACCGACGGCCTGCTGCGGCAGGCGCCGCGCAAGCCGTAACCGCCGCCTTCAATCCACCTTGGCGTGGGCGATGGCCTCGCGGACGCTGACGCCCTTGCGCATGATGTTGTCGACGGCGCGGCCTTGGACCAGATTGATTCCCATCTTGTGGGCATAGACCAGGCTGGTCACGCTGTCGCAGCGCGCCAGGATGAACTTGCAGCGGTCCTGTTCGGCGATGCGGTCGCGGAAATACTTCTCGAACGACGGGTCCATCTCCAGCATGTCGTTCGACCAGAAGATCTTGGCGTAATCGGCGTTCAGATATTCCAGGTCGAAGTTCGTCACCCAGAACGGGTTCAGTCCGTCGACCGCGATCTGGTAGCGGCGATCCTGGGCGAACTCCACCACCTCGTTGAACAGCGACAGGTTCTCGATCAGGTCGCCCTTCGACACTTCCAGCACCACCTGCCCGCGGAAATCGATCGGCAACCGTTCGTCGAACTTTACGAAGCCGGTCGAAATCACGGTGGACAGGTTGATGTTGATGCCGATCCGCCGGCCGCGCATGAAGCTCAGCCCATGGTTCAGGGCGCGCAGCACCGACTGGTCGAGATTGGCGGTGAAGTAGTTGAACAGCCACTTGTTGGCGGTGATGTCGTAATCGGGGCAGAGCCGCTCCTGAAGCAGCTTGATGGAGATATAGAGTTCGAAATACTCCATCTCCGCATCGCCGGTGCCGATGTTGGCGATACCCTGGTTGAACAGAAAAGGCGACAGGTCAAACATCTGCATGGAGCGTTCGAGCTTGCCGAGTTCTTCCAGCGTGATCGGTGGCTTGGTCTCGGTGACGTGCTGCCCGGTCTCGTTCGCTTGCAGTTCTTCGATGAAACGGATGACGTTGATGAAGTTCAACGCCAGTTCCATGATCGAATAGAGCGAATATTCCTTATAGGGGTTCGGCCCGGTCAGCGTCGTCTTCGACAGGAAGACCTGCTCCACCGTCTGGCAGACATCGGTGACGCCGGTCAGCTTCAGCCCCTTGTAGAGGATGATGACATCGCCGTTGGAGATGTTGAAGGACTGAAGATAGGAGGCTTTGCTGGCCAACTCCTGGATGATGGAGCGCACCATCATCTGGCTGCTGGGGTCGCGGTCCTTCAAAAGCGACAGGTGCATGTGGATTAGACGCATGCCCTGCAGTTCGTTCTTTGCCGACCGCAGCAGGTTCAGCAGCTTGTCGTTGTCGAACTCCGGCTTCTGGTCCTTGGCGGCGGCAACGGCGGCCTGCTTCTCCGTCGTGGAAAGCCGGACACGGTCCCGTCCAATGGGTGGTCTGCCGCCAAACCTGCTCATACCTTGCTCACTCCCACAACAAGCATCGCGCCTGCCCACCACCCGTATCCACGGCCGCTCTTTGTTCGGCAGCCTTTCAGTCTTCCATCCCGGCATCAGTGCCTGGGCAGCCCATTTCCGGCCGGCAGATCCTTACAGGCAACAGATCTTTCGGCCGGCAAATCTTTCGGCCGATAGAATGGCCGAGCATGCCCGATCCGTCCGATGCTGCGAAGCCGAACCGATCTTAACCGTAACTTTCTTTAAAAAGCCCTTAAAGCTGAAGTCCGGGTGCAGGACGCACCCGGACTGTGGCAAAGGCATCGCAGTTATCGAAGCGACGCCATCCGAAAAGGTCAAGTTTCGGATTCGGGCGTGGCTGCCGATGGGCGGGGTTCGCCAGCAGGAACAATGCGGACGCGACGGTCTATAACCGCAAGGCCGATCTTTCCGTGCTTCAAGGCAAGTGCATCATTGCCGAACAGTTCGCGTCGCCATCCCTGCATCGCCGGAATGTCTGCGCCGTCATCAGCAGCCAGGGCTTCCAGATCGGCCGACGACGCCACCAGCTTCGCCGCGACATTGTTCTCGTCGCACTTCATCTTCAACAAGACGCGCAGAAGTTCGACGATCGGTTGCAGGCCGGGCGGTGGTTCTTCGCGCGGTTCGACCCGGGGCAGGGCGCTGTCCGGCAGGTCGAGCCCCGCCTGCACCGCAGCCAGAACGTCGGCGCCCTGGCGCCCTTCGGCGAAGCCGCGGCCGAGCCCGCGGGTCCGGGCGAGATCGTCGACGGTGGTCGGCGCATGGGCGGCGATTTCCAGCAGCGCCTCGTCACGCAGGATGCGGGACCGCGGCTGGTCGCGGCGCTGGGCCTCGCGCTCGCGCCAGGCCGCCAGCTCCTTGAGGATCGCCATGAAGCGCGGCTTGTTGGTCCGCACCTTCAGCCGCAGGTAGGAGCTTTCCGGATCGACCTGATAGGTGGCCGGGTCGGTCAGGATCGCCATCTCCTCTTCCAGCCAGTGGGAGCGGCCGGAACGGGCGAGGCGGCGCTTCAGCTTCTCGTAGGCCGGGCGCAGATGGATGACGTCGGACAGGGCGTAGGTCAGCTGGCGCTCGGTCAGCGGCCGGTGCGACCAGTCGGTGAAGCGGCTGGACTTGTCGATGCGGGCGCCGGCCAGCTTTGTCACCAGCGTTTCATAGCCCACGCTTTCGCCGAAGCCGCAGACCATCGCCGCGACCTGGGTGTCGAACAGCGGATGCGGGATCTGGCCCGACAGGTGCCAGAAGATCTCCACGTCCTGTCGGGCGGCATGGAACACCTTCAGCACCGACGGGTCGCTCATCAGCGCGAACAGCGGCGCCAGGTCGATGCCATCGGCCAGCGGGTCGATGGCGACCGCGCCGTCGGGCCCGCCGACCTGGACGAGGCACAGTTGCGGCCAATAGGTCTTTTCCCGCAGGAACTCGGTGTCGACCGTGATGTACTCGGCCCCTGCCAGCGACTGACAGAAGGCCTGAAGGGCGTCGGTTGTCGTGATGAGCGTCATGGTTGCTTCATACACGACCGAACGGGTGCTTGAAAGTCCGCCGACGCGCGAAGCCGATGCGCGTTCGAAAAGGACGGGGTAGACCGGCATGCGGCCCGATTTTCCCGTTCCGCTTATCCTGCGGTTCCCACGGTGTTAAACTTGGGTCCAACGACCGGCACAGCGCCGGATGGAACAGTTGAACAGGGAGGTGCCGGATGTTTCATACTGTTCCAGACGTCTCATTCCGGCCGCTGCGGTGCAGTGCTCCGCCCTATCGCGGCTTGACTTTCGCGCGCGTCCGGTGTGGTGTGTCGGACCGCTTTTTCCGCCGGAATCCGCCCTTTTCAAGGTGTTTCGACCCATGCACCCCTACCGCACGCACACCTGCGGCCAGCTTCGTGAAGAGAATGCCGGTGAAACCGTCCGCCTGTCGGGCTGGATGAACCGGAAGCGCGACCATGGACAGCTGCTGTTCATCGACCTGCGCGACCATTACGGCCTGACGCAGTGCGTGGTCGATACCTCCAACCCGGCCTTCGAGGTCGCGAACCGGCTGAAGCTGGAATCGGTCATCACCGTCACCGGCAAGGTGGTGAAGCGCACGGCCGAGACCATCAACGACAAGCTGCCCACCGGCCGCATCGAACTGCAGATCGCCGAACTGGCCGTCGAAGGCGAGGCGGAGCAGATCCCGCTGCAGGTCAACCAGGACACCGATGCCGGCGAGGATGTGCGCCTGCGCTACCGCTTCCTCGACCTGCGCCGCGAGCGCATTCACGAGAACATCATGCTGCGGTCGCGCGTGATCGCCTCGGCGCGCCGCCGCATGATCGACCAGGGCTTCACCGAGTTCCAGACACCGATCCTCACCGCCTCCTCGCCCGAAGGCGCGCGTGATTATCTGGTGCCCAGCCGCAACCATCCCGGCAAGTTCTACGCCCTGCCGCAGGCGCCGCAGCAGTTCAAGCAGCTGCTGATGGTCGCCGGTTTCGACCGCTACTTCCAGATCGCCCCCTGCTTCCGCGACGAGGACGCCCGCGCCGACCGCAGCCCGGGCGAGTTCTACCAGCTCGACTTCGAGATGTCCTTCGTCACCCAGGAGGACGTCTTCGCCGCCATCGAGCCGGTGCTGCACGGCATCTTCGACGAGTTCGGCGGTTTCCGCCGCGACTCGAAGCCGGCCATCGACGGGCTGCCATTCCGCCGCATCTCCTACGCCGAATCGATGCTGAAATACGGCAACGACAAGCCGGACCTGCGCAACCCGCTGGTCATCACCGACGTGACCGAGGTATTCAAGCGCGACGACGTCGAATTCCGCGCCTTCAAGCAGACGCTTGAGAAGGGCGGTGTCGTCCGCGCCATCCGCGCGCCGAAGGTCTCGGACCGCCCGCGCAGCTTCTTCGACAAGCTGAACGACTGGGCCCGCGGGCTCGGCGCTCCCGGCCTCGGCTACATCGTCATGGAAGCCGGCGGCGGCAAGGGTCCGATCGCCAAGTTCGTGCCGGAGGCTGCCCAGGCCGCCCTGCGCGAGCTGGCCGGTCTCGAGGACGGCGATGCGATCTTCTTCGTCTGCGACCAGCCCGGCCCGGCGGCCAAGCTGGCCGGCTTCGCCCGCACCCGCATCGGCGAGGAGCTGGACCTGATCGAGAAGAACGCATTCCGCTTCTGCTGGATCGTCGACTTCCCGATGTACGAGCTGGATGAAGAGACCAACAAGGTCATCTTCAGCCATAACCCGTTCTCCATGCCCCAGGGCGGCCTGAAGGCTCTGGAAACCATGAACCCGCTCGACATCAAGGCCTACCAGTACGACATCGTCTGCAATGGCGTGGAGCTGTCGTCCGGTGCCATCCGCAACCATCTGCCGGAAGTGATGTACAAGGCCTTCGAGATCGCCGGCTATCCGCCGGAGGAGCTGGAAGCCCGATTCGGCGGCATGTTGAGCGCGTTCAAGCTGGGCGCCCCGCCGCACGGCGGCTCGGCCCCGGGCATCGACCGCATCGTCATGCTGCTGGCCGACGAGCCGAACATCCGCGAGGTCATCGCCTTCCCGCTGAACCAGCGGGCCGAAGATCTGCTGATGCAGGCCCCGGCGCCGGTCGACACCGCCCGTCTGCGGGAACTGCACCTGAAGCTCGACCTGCCGAAGCCGAAGGTGGCGGCCCCGTCCGCGCCGCAGGCGTAAAGGTCAAACGACAGGTCTTTTGCGAATTGGTGAAAAGGCCATCCGGACGCAGGTCCGGGTGGCCTTTTTCCTTGTCAACATGCGCGTGCGGGGCTATGTAAGCGCCGTCGTCAAAACCTCACGCGGGCTGGCGGACCCTCGGCTTTACCCCGATGGCCCGATCCGGTGTCTTGAGCCATGGACTCCATGCGCACTCGACAATGCCCGCGGCGGAGCAACCGGAAAAAGGGATTTTTTCCACATGACCATGCCCACCTTCACCATGCGCCAGCTGCTGGAAGCCGGTGTCCACTTCGGTCACCATACCCGCCGCTGGAACCCGAAGATGAACCAGTACATCTTCGGCGTCCGCAACGGCGTGCACATCATCGACCTCGAGCAGACCGTCCCGATGCTGCACCGCGCCCTCCAGGCCGTGCGTGACGTCGTCGCCGGTGGTGGCCGCGTCCTGTTCGTCGGCACCAAGCGCCAGGCCCAGGAGCGCATCGCCGAGGCTGCTGCCAAGTGCGGCCAGTACTACGTCAACCACCGCTGGCTCGGCGGCATGCTGACCAACTGGAAGACGATCTCCCAGTCGATCAAGCGTCTGCGCGAGATGGAAGAGCGCCTCTCGGGCGACACCTCGGGCCTGACCAAGCGCGAAGTGCTGGAACTGACCCGCGAGCGCGACAAGCTGGAGCGTGCGCTGGGCGGCATCAAGGAGATGGGCGGCCTGCCGGACGTCATCTTCATCATCGACACCAACAAGGAGTCGATCGCGGTCAAGGAAGCCAACAAGCTGGGCATCCCGGTCATCGCGGTCCTCGACAGCAACTCTGATCCGGACGGCGTGGCCTTCCCGATTCCCGGCAACGACGACGCCCTGCGCGCCATCGAGATGTACTGCGATCTGACGGTCGGCGCCGTGCTTGACGGCCTGCAGGCCGAGATGAGCGCCGCCGGCATCGACGTCGGCGCCGCCGAGGATGCCCCGGCCGAGCAGCTGCCGGAGGAAGAGACCGCCGAGACCGCCCAGGCCTGACCCTGACGGTTCAAGGGCAGCCGGGCCTTATGACCTATGGCCCGGCTGCCTTTTTTATGGGTTGCCACCCGTTTTGACTTTGTGACTCAATCCGATCCGCCTGCCGGATCGCTTGGAAGGAAGAGGGCGCAACATGGCCGAGATTACCGCCTCGCTCGTCAAGGAACTGCGCGAGAAGACCGGCGCGGGCATGATGGACTGCAAGAAGGCGCTGAACGAGACGCAGGGCGACCTCGAGGGCGCCGTCGACTGGCTGCGCAAGAAGGGCCTCGCCGCCGCCGCCAAGAAGTCGGGCCGCGTCGCCGCCGAGGGTCTGGTCGCCGTCGCCACCGCCGGTACCAAGGGTGCCGTCGTCGAGGTGAACGCCGAGACCGATTTCGTCGCCCGCAACGACAAGTTCCAGGCTTTCGCCGCCAAGTCCGCCGAGCTGGCCCTGGCCACCGGTGGCGACGTCGAGGCCCTGAAGGCCGCCGCCTATCCGGGCACCTCGCACACCGCCCAGGACGAGCTGACCAGCCTGATCGCCACCGTCGGCGAGAACATGAACCTGCGCCGCAGCGTCACCCTGTCGGTTCCGGCCGGCGTGGTCGTGAGCTACGTCCACTCGGCCATCGCGCCGGGTCTGGGCAAGATCGGCGTTCTGGTCGCCCTGGAGTCGACCGGCGACGCCGGCAAGCTGGCCGACCTCGGCAAGCAGATCGCCATGCACATCGCCGCCGCCCGTCCGGACGCGCTGGACATCGCCGACGTCGACAGCTCGTCGCTGGAGCGCGAGCGCAACGTGCTGGCTGAGCAGGCCCGTGCTTCGGGCAAGCCGGAGAACATCATCGAGAAGATGGTCGAAGGCCGCGTCCGCAAGTACTACGAGGAAGTCTGCCTGCTGGAGCAGACCTATGTGATCGACGGCGAGACCAAGGTCCGCAAGGTGGTGGAGAACGCTGCCAAGGACATCGGCGCTCCGGTCAAGGTCACGGCCTTCACCCGCTTTGCGCTGGGCGAGGGCATCGAGAAGGCCCAGTCGGACTTCGCCGCCGAAGTCGCCGCCGCCGCCAGCGGTCAGGGCTGAGACCGGCAAGGTCGAACGCTTAAGGTCCGTCCGCCGCATTCTGAAACAGCAAGGGAGCGTTCCCCCCATGGTCGAAGCCACCGGGACCACCGCACCGGCCGAGGGCGTCCGCTACAAGCGCGTCCTCCTCAAGGTGTCGGGCGAAGCGCTGATGGGTCAGCGCGACTATGGCCTGGACCCGGAGATGGTCAACCGCATCGCCAGCGAGGTGAAGGCGGTCATCGGGCTCGGCGTCCAGGTCTGTCTGGTCATCGGCGGGGGGAACATCTTCCGGGGTGTGAAGGGTGCGGCGAGCGGCATGGAGCGTGCCTCGGCCGACTATATCGGCATGCTCGCCACCGTGATGAACGCGCTCTCGATGCAGAGTGCGCTCGAACGGATGGGGGTCAGCACGCGGGTGCAGTCTGCCATTCCCATGTCGACGGTCTGCGAGCCCTATATCCGGCGCCGCGCCGTCCGTCACATGGAAAAAGGCCGGGTGGTGATCTTCGCCGCCGGCACCGGCAACCCCTTCTTCACCACCGACACCGCCGCGGCGCTGCGCGCCTCGGAGATGGGCTGTGACGGTCTGCTGAAGGGGACGCAGGTCGACGGGGTCTATACCGCCGATCCGAAGAAGGATCCGACGGCCGAGCATTACGAACGCCTCACCTACATGGATGTCCTGACCAAGGAGCTGCAGGTGATGGACGCTTCGGCGATCGCGCTGTCGCGCGAGAACCACATTCCCATCCTGGTTTTCTCGATCCACACGCCCGGCGCCTTCGCCGAAGTGATGCAGGGCCGTGGCAAGCACACCATCATAACGGAAGAAAGGGAGTAGGCCCGTGGCTGCGCCCGACCTATCGGATCTGAAGCGCCGCATGGAAGGCGCGCTTGACTCGTTTCGCAAGGAATTGGGCGGTCTGCGCACCGGCCGCGCCTCGTCCAACCTGCTCGAACCGGTGATGGTGGAGGCCTATGGCAGCCGCATGCACCTGCGCGAGGTTGCGACCGTCTCCGTTCCGGAACCGCGCCTGATCTCCGTTCAGGTGTGGGACCGCGGCATGACCAAGGCGGTCGAGAAGGCCATCCGCGACAGCGGCCTGGGCCTGAACCCGCAGGCCGAGGGCCAAGTCATCCGTGTGCCGCTGCCCGACCTGACGCAGGAGCGCCGCGCCGAACTGGCGAAGGTCGCCCACAAATATGCCGAGCAGTGCCGTGTCGCCATCCGTAACATCCGTCGTGACGGCATGGACGGCCTGAAGAAGGCTGAGAAGGCCAGCGAGATCACCCAGGACGAGCACAAGGTCCAGGCGGACAAGGTGCAGGTCCTGACCGACCAGCACATCAAGATGGTCGACGACTCGCTTGCGCAAAAAGAAAAGGAAATCATGCAGGTCTGATCCGGAATGCGCGAAGCGGACGACAACCGGTCCAACACGGCCCCCGGGCACGTTGCCATCATCATGGATGGCAACGGGCGCTGGGCCAAGGCGCGCGGTCTGCCGCGCACTGCCGGTCACAAGAAGGGCGTGGACGCCGTCCGCCGCACCGTGGAAGCGGCGCGCGAACTTGGCATCGGCACTCTGACGATCTTCAGCTTCTCTTCGGAGAACTGGCGCCGGCCGGAGGAGGAGATCAGCGACCTGATGGGCCTGCTCCGCTTCTACCTGCGCAGCGAGGTCGCTGAACTGCATCGCGGGGGCATCCGCCTGCGGGTCATTGGTGACCGCACCCGGCTGTCCGAGGACATCAACCGGCTGATCGACAATGCCGAGGATTTGACCCGCGACAATCGGGTGATGACCCTGGTGGTTGCGCTCAGCTACGGCTCGCGGTTGGAGATCGTCCATGCCGCGCGCCGGCTGGCGGAAGAGGTGGCGGCCGGCCGCCTGTCGCCCGAGGCCATTGATGAGAATGCGCTGTCGGCACGGCTCTATACGGCCGACATCCCGGACCCCGACCTGATCATCCGCACCAGCGGCGAGAAGCGGATCAGCAATTTCCTGCTGTGGCAGGCGGCCTATGCCGAGTTGGTCTTTGTCGATACGCTCTGGCCCGATTTCACCAAGCGCGACCTGGAGGCGGCGATTGAAGAGTTCCACCGACGGGAACGCCGCTTCGGCGCCACCACCGCCGGGTCCCGCTGACCTCCCGGCTCCGGCCAAACCGTCCAAGGCGGGGGACCTCAAGGTCCGCGTCCTGTCGGCCCTGGTCATGGCACCCGTCGTATTGGGTGCCGTATGGGCCGGCGGCTGGGTGTTCCATGCCCTGATCGCCTTCGGGTCGGTGATTGCCGTCTCCGAATGGACCAATATCGTCCCCAGCGCCCGCCGCCTGCCGGCCCGGCTTATGGCAACCGTCGGAATACTCGTTGCGTTGATGGCGCAGATCGCCGCCGGCCCGGCCGCCGCTTCCGGCGCAGCAATTGCTTTTGCGGTTCTGACCGCCATCGTCGGCGGAGGCAGCGACCGCGGCCTGCTTGGCTTCGGCGTGCTTTATGTCGCGGTCGGCATGGCCGGCCTGCTGTGGCTTCGTGACCTTCCCGACACCGGCTTGTCCCTTTTCCTCTTCATCCTCTTTGCCATTTGGGCTACCGACATCGGCGCCTATGCCGCCGGCCGCAGCATCGGCGGACCGAAGCTGGCGCCCCGCATCAGCCCCAAGAAGACCTGGGCAGGCCTGATTGGCGGCATGGTCTCGTCGGCTCTGTTCGGCTGGCTGGTGGCTCTCGCCTTCGGAGCGGCGCGTCCGGACATAGCCCTGATGGTTGGAGCCGCCGCCGCGGTGGTCGGACAGGCCGGCGACCTGTTCGAATCGGCGGTCAAACGGCGCTACAATGTGAAGGACAGTGGCCAGCTCATTCCCGGGCATGGCGGCATCCTCGACCGCATCGACGGGCTACTGGCCGCGGCCCCGGTGCTGGCCCTGTTCCACGCGGCCGTTGGATCGGTTCTGTCATGGTGGTGAAAGCGGGAGCGGTGGCGGATGCGCCGCGCAGCGTGACGATCCTCGGGTCCACGGGCTCGGTCGGCACGCAGACCGTGGACCTCGTCTCCCGCAATCCGGAGCGTTTCCCGGTGGAGGCGCTGACCGCCAACCGGAATGTCGCTCTGCTGGCCCGGCAGGCCCGGCAACTCAAGGCCCGGATGGCCGTGGTCGCCGATCCGGCTGCTTATGCCGAGTTGAAGGAGCTTCTCTCCGGCACCGGCATCGAGGTCGCCGCCGGTTCCGAAGCGGTCGCCGCCGCCGCCGAGCGCCCAGCCGACTGGGTGATGGCCGCCATCGTCGGCGCCGCCGGGCTGGAACCGACGCTCGCCGCCGTCCGCCGCGGCGCCATCGTCGCCTTCGCCAACAAGGAGGTGCTGGTCTGCGCCGGCGCCCTCATGATGGAGGAGGTCAAGGCTCACGGTGCCACGCTGCTGCCGGTCGACAGCGAACATTCTGCCATCTATCAGGTCTTTGATTTCGAGCGCACCGACAGCGTCGCCCGCCTGATCTTGACTGCGTCCGGTGGCCCCTTCCGCACCAGGGATCGCGCCTTCATGGCCGCGGTAACGCGGGAACAGGCGGTGGCCCACCCGACCTGGGACATGGGCGCCAAAATCTCGGTCGACAGCGCCACCATGATGAACAAGGGGCTTGAACTGATCGAAGCCCATTTCCTTTTCGGCATTCCGGAAGAGCGCATCGACGTCCTGGTTCATCCGCAATCAGTCATCCACTCGCTGGTCGAGTATGTCGACGGCTCGGTCCTGGCGCAGCTCGGCACGCCGGACATGCGCACACCCATCGCCTATGCCCTCGGCTGGCCTGCCCGCATCGCCACGCCGACGGAGCGGCTGGATCTGGTGAAGGCGGCGACGCTGACTTTCGAGGAGCCGGATCCCGTGCGATTCCCGGCACTTCGGCTGGCCCGGGCCGCCTTGCAAAGCGGTGGGGGCGCTCCTACTATACTCAGTGCCGCCAACGAGGTGGCCGTTCAGGCGTTTCTCGACCGCCGGATCGGCTTTCTCGACATCGAAAGGATCGTCGAGGAGACGTTGACGGCGTTGCCCCACCGCCCGCTGCGCGATCTCGCCGCCGTGCGGGAGGCCGACGCGGACGCGAGGCGGGATGCCGCCGGCCGCGTTGCGGCCATCGGTGCGACGGCGGTTGGCAGCCGATGATCCGCGTTCGAGGCGCTGGAAGGCGCAAGGGTTGATATGGACGTTATCGGCGGTTTCTGGACCTCGGTGCTGGCCTTTTTGTTGGTCCTCACCGTGCTCGTCTTCGTGCACGAGCTTGGTCACTATCTGGTCGCGCGGCGCAACGGCGTGCGGATCGAAACCTTCTCCATTGGCTTCGGACCGGAGCTGTTCGGCTTTACCGACCGCACCGGAACACGCTGGAAATTCAGCGCGCTTCCGCTTGGCGGTTACGTCAAGATGTTCGGCGACGCCGATCCGGCCAGCACGCCCGGCGCCCACCTGACCGCCATGTCGGCGGAGGAGCGGGCAGTCTCCTTCCATCACAAGCGGGTGGGGCAACGCGCGGCCATCGTCGCGGCCGGTCCGATCGCCAATTTCGTCTTCTCCATCGTCGTTCTGGCTCTGCTGTTCATGACGGCCGGCCAGTCCTTTACCCCACCGGACGTGGGCGGGATCCAGCCCGGCAGTGCCGCGGAGCGCGCCGGCATCAAGCCGGGCGATCTGATCCTGTCGGTCGACGGCACCGGCGTTCAGCGATTCGAGGAGATCCGCCAGATCGTTTCGATCCGTCCGGGCGAGCCGCTGGCGATCGAGCTGAAGCGAGACGGCCGGGTGATGACCCTGACCGCCACGCCGGATTCCCAGACCGTCACCGACCGACTCGGTAACGCCCATCAGATCGGTCTGCTCGGGATCAGCCGCGGCAGCGTCGGCATGATGCGCCACGATCCCTTGACCGCCGTCTGGCAGGCGGGACGAGAAGTCGCAGGCATGGTCACCGGAACCTTCACCGCGCTGGGCCAGATGGTTCAGGGATCGCGCGGGACGGAGGAATTGGGCGGACCGCTGCGCATCGCCCAGATGTCGGGCGAGGTGGCGCAGTCCGGCTGGTATCCGCTGGTTTGGTTCATGACCTTCCTGTCGGTCAATCTGGGGCTGATCAATCTGTTCCCGGTGCCGATGCTGGATGGCGGGCACCTGCTTTTTTACGGGATCGAAAAGCTGCTCGGCCGGCCATTGGGAGCGCGAGCGCAAGAATACGGTTTCCGAATTGGATTGGCCTTGGTATTAACGCTCATGGTCTTCGCCACGTGGAACGACCTTGTTCAATTGCGCGTGGTCGATTTCTTCCGGGGACTGGTTTCCTAAAACCAGCCCCTTGCCAGGGAGCGTGATTTGCCGGTGTCGAGCAAAGTTCTGGTGGCGGGCCTGCTGGCCGGCTGCGCCATGACGACGGTGTCTGTCGCCCACGCCCAGACCGCAGCCTCGCCCGGACGGGCGCAGGGTGCCACGGGGTCTATGGTCGCCCAGGTGTTCAGTGGCGGTACGGTGCGCGACATCCGGGTCGAAGGCACCCAGCGAATCGAACCCTCCACGGTCCGCTCCTATCTGACGATCCAGCCGGGCGATCCGTTCGATCCCGACCGGATCGACCAGTCGCTGAAGTCGCTGTTCAACACCGGCCTGTTCGCCGACGTCGTGCTGAAGCGCGACGGCGATGTGCTGGTGGTGACGGTTGCCGAGAACCCGATCATCAACCGCATCGCGTTCGAGGGGAATAAGCGCATCGACAAGGAGACGCTGGATAAGGAAATCCAGCTGCGTCCCCGTGTCGTCTACACGCGCACCCGGGTCCAGTCCGACGTCCAGCGCATCCAGGAAATCTATCGCCGTCAGGGCCGATTCGGCGCGACGGTCGAGCCGAAGATCATTCAGCTCGACCAGAACCGCGTCGATCTGGTGTTTGAGATCAATGAAGGCGTGCGTACCGGCGTGCGCGGAATCACCTTCATCGGCAACGAGCATTTCTCGGACGGGACCCTGCGCGAGAACATCCAGACGAAGGAATCGGCCTGGTGGCGTTTCCTGACGTCGGATGACAATTACGATCCGGACCGCCTGAACTACGACCGCGACCTGCTGCGCCGCTTCTATCTGAGGGAAGGCTATGCCGATTTCCGCGTGGTGTCGGCTGTCGCCGAGCTGACGCCGGACAAGTCGGACTTCTTCATCACCTTCACCATCGAGGAAGGCGAGCGCTACAAGTTCGGCAAGGTCGACATCAACACCTCGCTGAAGCAGCTCGACCCGGCTGTTCTGCAGAACAGCGTGACGACCACCGAAGGCGATTGGTACAACGCCCAGAAGGTGGAAGACACCATCACGAAGCTGACGAACGCCGTCGGTGACTTGCAGTACGCCTTCGTGGATGTCAGGCCGCGGATTTCGCGCAACCGCGAAACCCACACGATCGACATCACCTATGAGATCAACGAGGGGCCGCGCACCTTCGTCGACCGCATCGATATTTCGGGCAACGTCCGCACGCTCGACAAGGTGATCCGTCGCGAGATGCTGCTGTCGGAAGGCGACCCCTTCAGCGCATCGAAGCTGAAGCGCTCAGAACAGCGCATCAAGGATCTCGGCTTCTTCGAGCGCGTGAACATCACGACCGCCGAGAGCAGTGCGCCTGACCGCACCGTGGTCAATGTCGACGTGGCCGAGCAGTCCACCGGTGAAATCTCCATTGGTGCCGGCTTCTCGACCTCCGACGGTCCGCTGGGCGACTTCTCGATCCGCGAGCGCAACCTCCTCGGCCGGGGCCAGGATCTGCGCTTGGGTGCGACGCTGTCGGGCCGGCGCCAGCTGTACGATATCTCCTTCACGGAGCCGTACTTCATGGACCGCGACCTGTCGGCCGGTGTCGACATCTTCAGGACGCGCTACAACTACCAGGACGAAAGCTCGTTCAACGAGAAGAACACCGGCTTCGCCCTGCGCCTGGGCTACCCGCTGACCGAACGTCTGCGCCAGCGCGTCTACTACCAGCTTCAGGACACGCTGATCGAGGAAGTGCCGACGACCGCATCGAAGTACATCCAGGAGCAGCGTGGCGAACGTCTGACCTCGCTGATCGGCCAGGAGTTGACCTACGACGTCCGCAACAGCAAGCTGACGCCGACGGAAGGCTACTTCATCCGCCTGACCAACGACATCGCCGGTCTCGGCGGTTCGGTCCGTTTCCTGCGGAACAAGCTGGCGGGTGGTTACTATCTGCCGCTCGGCGATGACCAGTGGGTGCTCAGCACGACCGGTGAACTCGGGTATATCCACGGCCTTGGCAAGAAGGTGGATCTGGGTGACCGTTTCTTCATCGGTGGCGATACCCTGCGCGGCTTCAACACCGCCGGTATCGGCCCGCGCGATATCTCGACCGGCGACGCCCTCGGCGGTACGCGTTATGCGCGCGCTTCGGTCGAAATGAGCTTCCCCTTCGGTCTGCCGGAGGAATTCGGTCTGCTCGGCCATGCCTTCACCGACATCGGCACGCTCGGCAAGGTCGATATCAAAGATCCGAACGTGAAGGATGACGAGAGCATCCGCGTTTCCATCGGCACGGGTGTGTCGTGGAAATCGCCGTTCGGTCCAATCCGGCTCGACGTCGCGCTGCCGATCCGCAAGGAAGGCTACGACAAGAAAGAGCTCGTCCGCTTCAGCTTCGGAACCAGGTTCTAAGATGCAATCCACCCTGTCGAAGACGCCGTTTCGCGTCGCCGTTCTGTCGGCCGTCACGGCTGCCAGTCTCGTTCTCGCCGCAGGCGCGGCTCAGGCCCAGTCAGCGACCAAGGCAGAGGCTCCCAAGGCCGACGTTCCGGCGCCGGGCGCGGAGCTGAAGGCGCCGGTTATTGCCGTGATCGACGTGCAGAAGATCATGCAGGACTCCAACGCGTCGAAGGGCATCACCAAGTCCTTTGAATCGTTGCGTGATTCCTACCAGAAGGAAATCTCTGCGCTCGAGGACAAGCTCCGCAAGAACGAGGACGAACTGCGCAAGCAGCAGACCGTTCTGTCGCCGGAAGCGCTCGCCAACAAGCGCCGCGATTTCGAAAAGCAGGTCGCCGACGTCCAGAAGACCGTGCAGACCCGCAAGCGCGCTCTGGAGACCAGCCTGAACGAAGCGATGGCCGTCGTTCACAAGACGATGGTCGAGGTGGTCGCCGATATCTCCCGCGAGCGCGGCGCCAACCTCGTTCTGGCCCGCCAGCAGTTCGTCCTGGTCGACACGCAGCTCGACGTCACCGACGCGGTGATGGAGCGTGTGAACAAGAAGCTGCCGCAGGTCGCGCTGAACGTTCCGAAGCAGTGATGCTGGTTTGAACGGGGCCGCCGTCCTCTTAACGGGGGCGGCGGCCCCGTTCCGTTTCCAGCTTTGGTTCCCTCCGGGTTCGGCGTTGCGGTCGTCGCGGAAATGGGGCAAGAAGGCGGAGCAAACAAGAAGACACCGGTGTTCCCCGTTGGGGCGGCGGTGCCTGTTCCCTGAAAGCGGGAATGCTGAAACCCTATCGGTTGGTGGAAAGGCGGGCGGCCGGGCAATGGACGTGACGGCGGACAACAACGCACAAAGCAACAAGATCGACGACCTCGACATTACGCGGATCATGAAGATGATCCCGCATCGCTACCCGATCCTGATGATCGACCGGGTGATCGATGTGACGCTCGGTGAAGGCGCCACCGGCGTGAAGAACGTCACGATCAACGAGCCCTTCTTCCAGGGCCATTTTCCGTCGCGCCCCGTCATGCCTGGCGTGCTGATCATCGAGGCGATGGCCCAGACGTCCGCCGTTCTGGTGGTCGCGACCCTGGGTCCAGATGCGGAAGGCAAGTTGGTCTATTTCATGACGGTCGATGAGGCGCGTTTCCGCCGTCCCGTCACCCCCGGCGACACCATCCACATCCATGTCACCAAGCAGCGCCAGCGTGCCAACGTTTGGAAGTTCAAGGGCGAGGCCAAGGTCAATGGCGTCCTCGTCGCTGAAGCCGTCTATTCCGCCATGATCCTGGACGAAAAATGACCGTCACCATCCATCCGTCCGCCATCGTCGATCCCGCGGCCAAGCTGGGGGAGGGGGTCAACATCGGCCCCTTCTGCGTCGTCGGTCCCGACGTCACGCTGGGCGATGGCGTTCGGCTGGTTTCGCATGTAGCGGTCGACGGTCGTACCAGCATTGGTGCCGATACCGTCATTTACCCCTTCGCGTCGATCGGTCATCGCCCGCAGGATCTGAAGTTCCACGGCGAGCCGTCGGAACTGGTCATCGGCGCTCGCAACCAGATCCGCGAGCATGTGACGATGAACCCCGGCACCGAAGGCGGCGGGATGATCACCCGCGTCGGGAATGACGGGCTGTTCATGATGGGCTCGCATGTGGCGCACGACTGCATCGTCGGCGACCATGTCATCATGGCGAACAACGCCACCCTGGGCGGCCATGTGACGCTGGGCGACTATGTCATCATCGGCGGGCTGTCGGCGGTGCGCCAGTTCGTGCGCATCGGCTCTCACGCCATGATCGGCGGCATGTCCGGCGTCGAGAATGACGTGATCCCCTTCGGTCTGGTGATGGGCGACCGGGCCCGTCTCGCCGGCTTGAACCTGGTCGGGCTGGAGCGGCGCGGCTTCAAGAAGGACGATATCCACGCCCTCCGCGCCGCCTACCGCATGCTGTTCGGTCCGGAGGGTACCTTCGCCGAGCGGGTGGAGGAGGTTGGCCGCGATTTCGGCGAGCGTGCGCTGATTTCCGACGTGCTGTCCTTCATCCGGGCCAAGGAAGCCCGGTCTCTCTGCCAGCCGCGCGAGAGTTGAGGCGGCCGGCCGATGGCCGATACCCCACAGGGCATAGGGTCGCCGGAAGTCGGACCGAAGCTGGCGATTCTCGCCGGCGGCGGCACTCTTCCCGCCCGCATCGCCGAAGCGGTGCGCGGGCAGGGGCGTGAGGTCTTCATCGTCGCCTTCGATGGTCACACCGATCCGCAAACCGTTGTCGGGCTTCCGCATCTCTGGAGCCGCTTCGGTGCTGCCGGGACGATCCTGCGTCGCCTTCACGAGGAAGGGGTCGGGGATGTCGTGCTTGCCGGGCCGGTGAAGCGCCCTTCCTTCACAGAGCTTATGCCGGACTGGCGCACCACCCGTTTTCTCGCCCGCGTCGGTACTCGCGCCTTGGGCGATGACGGGCTGTTGCGGGCAGTCGTGCGCGAGGTGGAAGAGGACGGATTCCGCGTGGTCGGTTTGCACGAATTGCTGAAGGATCTGCTGACCGTCGCCGGTCCGGTGGGCCGGCTCCGTCCCGATTCCGAAGCGGAGCGGGACATCGCCCGAGCGGTCGAGGTTGCCCGTGTCATGGGAGGCCTCGATGTCGGACAGGGCGCGGTGGTCCAGCAGGGGATCGTTCTGGCGGTCGAGGCGATCGAGGGCACCGACGCCATGCTCGGACGTTGTGCCGCTCTGGCACGGCCGGGCGCCGGCGGTGTGTTGGTCAAGGTGAAGAAACCCAAACAGGACCGTCGAATCGATCTACCCACCATGGGCGTCACCACGGTGGAGCGGGCGGCGGCTGCCGGCCTGCGTGGCGTTGCGATCGAGGCCGGCGGTAGTCTGCTGGTCGACCGTGCCGCGGTTGCCGAAGCGGCCGACCGGCTCGGGCTGTTCGTGATCGGTATCGAGATCCCGCAATGACTGTCCGCGATATCGCTGACGACAGCCCGATGCTGTTCCTGATCGCCGGCGAACCGTCCGGCGATGCTTTGGGGGCCCGGCTGATGGCGGCGGCGAAACGGCTGACCGGTGGAAGGGTTCGTTTCGTCGGAATCGGCGGCGAGCGGATGACGGCGGAAGGGCTGGTCAGCCTGTTCCCGATGGCCGAATTGACGCTGTTCGGCATCTTCGAGCTGCTGCCCCATTTGCCGAACCTGATCCGCCGCATCGACCAGACGGTCGCGGAGATCCTGCGCTTGCGGCCGGATGCGGTGGTTGGCATCGACTCGCCCGGTTTTACCGTGCGCGTCGCTAAGAAAGTGCGGGCGGCCGAGCCGACCATTCCGCTGATCCATTATGTCGCGCCGACGGTCTGGGCGTGGAAGCCGAAGCGCGCGGCGAAATACGCGGCCATCTACGATCATCTGCTTGCCGTGCTTCCCTTCGAGCCTCCCTATTTCGAGAAGGAGGGGCTGGCTTGCACCTTCGTCGGCCATTCGGTGGTCGAGGGCGGGGCCGGGACGGGCGACGGTCCGGCTTTTCGCCAGCGCCACGGGATTGCTGCGACCGACCGCGTCGTGGCTGTGCTTCCCGGCAGCCGCAAGGGCGAAGTGTCCCGCTTGCTGCCGGATTTCCATGCGACCCTGGAATTGCTGCGCACCACCCATCCCAATCTAGTGGCGGTGGTGCCGACGGTGGCGACGGTACACAACCGCGTTGCCGCTGCCATCGCCGACTGGCCGGTCCGCACCTTGCTGGTCGAGGGTGATGCCAAAAAATACGATGCGTTCGCGGCGGCGGAGGCGGCACTTGCGGCCTCCGGCACTGTTGCGCTGGAATTGGCGCTCGCCCGGCTGCCGACGGTCATCGCCTATCGGCTCAATCCAGTGACCGTCGCGCTCTATCGACGGCTGATCCGGGTCAAGTATGTAAACCTCGTCAACCTGATGCTCGATCGGATGCTGGTTCCGGAACTGCTGCAACAGGATTGCCGTCCGGATAAGCTGGCCAGCGAACTTGGCAGACTGCTGGACGATCCGGCTGCGCGTCAGATGCAGATTGACGGCGTCGCCGAGGTTGCCCGCTGGCTGGGGCAGGGAGACACTCCGCCCAGCGAACGGGCCGCCCGTGCCATTCTCGACGTCGTCGCAGAGCATCGCCCGAACAGCCCCAAAACGGGCAAACCCTGAACGGGAGTACGAAAGACCATGAGCGAATTCCGTCTGCTGCACACGATGCTGCGCGTGCTGGATCTGGAGAAGTCGTTGGACTTCTACACCCGGCTGCTCGGCATGAAGCTGCTGCGCCGCAACGACTATGAAGGCGGCCGTTTCACCCTGGCCTTCGTCGGCTATGGCGAGGAGTCCGACACCGCTGTTCTGGAACTGACCCACAACTGGGACCAGAAGGAACCGTACGAGATCGGCACCGCCTATGGTCACATTGCGCTGGGCGTGCCGGACATCTACGCCACCTGCGAAAAGCTGGCGGCCGAAGGCGTCAAGATCCCGCGTCCGCCCGGCCCGATGAAGCACGGCAGCACCGTGATCGCCTTCATCGAGGATCCGGACGGCTACAAGGTGGAGTTGATCGAACGGAAGTAACCGTTCGGCAGTCACAGGTCTTGAAGGGGGGCGCGGCCGGTGACGACCGCGCCCTTTTTCGATGTTGCCGGATCGGAAACCGGAAGCTGGCGGAAACGCGCCCGGTAATTGGCGGGGCTGAGGCCCAGTCGTTGCCTGAAATGGTGCCGGAGAGTGGCGGCGGAGCCGAAGCCGGTCAGGGTCGCCACCTCCTCCACCGGCAGGCTGCTGCGTTCCAACAGATCGCGGGCGCGGGTCAGTCGCTCCATCAGCAGCCATTCGCCCGGGGTGGTGCCGGTCATTGCCTGAAAGCGGCGCAGGAAGGTGCGCAGGCTCATGCCGGCCCGCGAGGCCATGCTGGACAGGCTGTGGTCCTCCACCAGGGTTTCTCGCAGATGGTCGAGCAGAGGGGCGAGGCGGGCGCCTTCGCGGGCTGTGGGCACGGGCGCTTCGATGAACTGTGCTTGCCCACCTTCACGGTGAGGCTGCACCACCAGCCGGCGGGCGACGCTGTTCGCCGCTTCCGGTCCGAAATCGCGACGGACCAGATGCAGGCAGAGGTCAATGCCGGCAGCGCTCCCCGCGGAGGTCAGGATGTTTCCCTCGTCCACATACAGGACGTCCGGCACGACCTGGATGTCGGGATAGAGATCCGTGAGCATCGAAGCGTAGCGCCAGTGGGTGGTCGCCCGGCGGCCGCTCAGAAGACCGGCAGCGGCAAGGACGAAGGCGCCGGAACAGATCGACAGGATGCGGGCACCGCGAGCATCGGCACGGCGCAACGCCGCAACCAGCCGCTCGGGCGCCGGTTCGCGGGCACCGCGCCAGCCGGGAACGACGATGATGTCGGCTTGATCGAGGAGGTCGATGCCGCCATCGGCTTCGACACGGATGCCACCCATGGCACGCAACGGGCCAGGATCGAGTGCCGCCACTGCAAAGCGATACCAATCTGGTCCAAGTTCCGGACGTGGCAGGCCGAAGACTTCGACGGCGACGCCGAACTCGAAGGTGCAGAGGCCGTCATAGGCGAGGGTGACTACCAACGGAGGCGAGGATTTTGGCATGAACTGAACGATAGCTGGCAAACGCGCCACTTTCCAGTCTCAGCCTTCGAAGGAATGATGTGGCCGTCACCCTGGTTCAGATAATTATGAAAGCGGACGCCATGACCAGTCTTGTCACCGAAATTCCTGCCGCCCCGTCCGAAGATGCGGCTGCCCATTTTGCCAAGCGCTTGTCGTTCGAGACCGATTGCTGGGACGTGCATGAGTCGCTGAAGTCCGGATCACCGGATTTCGTCCTGCTCGACGTTCGCGGTCCGGCGGCTTATGCACGGGGGCATGTGCCGGGTGCGCTAAACCTGCCGCACGGCAAGATGACCGAGCGGCGCATGGAGGAATGGCCTGAGGGGACGCTGTTTGTCGTCTATTGCGCCGGTCCGCATTGCAACGGGGCGGATCGTGCGGCCTTGCGGCTGGCACGGCTCGGGCGGCCTGTCAAGCTGATGATCGGCGGCGTGACGGGCTGGACCGACGAGGGCTTCGCGCTGGATGGCGAAAACTGAGATGCCACCTCAGACGAACACAATTCCGGCTATCAGTGCCAGAATCAGCAGATAGACAACCAGACGGCGCATCCGCCACCCGAGCGGCGCCCGGTTGTCGTTGGCCGGCGCGCGCAGACGCACCCGCCGGGCCGGAACGATGTACGCAGTCGGGTCCTGGGCGGCTCCGTTGGAGCCGCCCATTCCGATATGGGCTGTGGGCCGGTTAGCCACGCTCGGCCAGCGGCACGAACGGCCGCTTGGTGTCGCCGGTGTAGAGCTGACGCGGACGGCCGATCTTCTGCACCGGATCCTCGATCATCTCCTTCCACTGGCTGATCCAGCCGACGGTACGGGCGAGCGCGAACAGCACGGTGAACATGCTGGTCGGGAAGCCCATCGCCTTCAGGATGATGCCCGAATAGAAGTCGACGTTCGGATAGAGTTTCTTCTCGATGAAGTACTCATCCGACAGGGCGATCTTCTCCAGTTCCATGGCGATGTCCAGCAGCGGCTCGTCCTTGACGCCGAGTTCGCCGAGAACCTCGTGGCAGGTCTGGCGCATGACCTGGGCGCGCGGATCGTAGTTCTTGTAGACCCGGTGGCCGAAGCCCATCAGGCGGAAGTTGTCGTTCTTGTCCTTGGCGCGGCGGACGAACTCGGGGATGCGCTCCACCGAGCCGATCTCCTCCAGCATCTTCAGCACGGCCTCGTTGGCGCCGCCATGGGCCGGACCCCACAACGAGGCAATGCCGGCGGCGATGCAGGCGAACGGGTTGGCGCCCGACGAACCGGCCAGACGGACGGTCGAGGTCGAGGCGTTCTGCTCGTGGTCGGCGTGCAGGATGAAGATCTTGTCCATCGCCTTGGACAGGATCGGGTTGACCTTGTACGGCTCGCACGGCGTGCCGAAGGTCATGTACAGGAAGTTCTCCGCATACGACAGGTCGTTGCGCGGATACATGAAGGGCTGGCCGGTCGAGTACTTGTAGGCCATCGCCGCGATCGTCGGCATCTTGGCGATCAGACGGTGGGCCGCGATCTTGCGCGCCGTCGGATCGTTGATGTCCAGCGAGTCGTGATAGAAGGCCGACAGGGCGCCGACGACGCCGCACATGATCGCCATCGGGTGGGCGTCGCGGCGGAAGCCGCTGTAGAACTTGGTCAGCTGCTCGTGCACCATCGAGTGGCGGCGCAGGATGTTCTCGAACTCCGTGCGCTCGGCCGCGGTCGGCAGGTGGTTGTTGAGCAGGAGGAAGCAGACTTCCGGGAAGGTCGAATGCTCGGCCAGTTCATCGATGGCGTAGCCGCGGTGCAGCAGCACACCCTCGTCGCCGTCGATGTAGGTGATGCCCGATTCGCAGCTGCCCGTGGAGGTGAAGCCCGGATCGTAGGTGAAATAGCCGGTCGCGGCGTAGAGCTTGCGGATGTCGATCACGCTCGGCCCGACGCTGCCGTGCATGATCGGCATCGTGACCTGCTTGCCCGTCTTATTGTCGATGAGGGTAACGGTGTCCTTGCCGTCCTCAGTCTGGGTCATCTCGGCACGTCCTTATCGTTGAGGGTCGGGCTTGGTGCCCTTTTTTCGTCGGCGCAGCATAGTTCCAAGGCTGCCCAATGGCAACGCACGGAAATGACCATTATGCTGCACCCGCTGCATCGCGGATGCGAGAAAGCGTCGCTTCCCGACCCAGCAGTTCAACGACCTCGAAGATCGGTGGCGACACCGTCGAACCGGTCAGCGCGGCGCGCAGCGGCTGTGCCACCTTGCCCAGCTTTTCGCCCCGTGCCTCGGCAAAGGCGCGGACCTGGGATTCGAGTGCAGCGGCGGTGAATTCCGGCTCGGCAGCGAAGGCGGCCGCCAGTTCCTTCAACAGGCTGCGGCCTTTTTCATCCAGCAGGGCGGATGCTTTTTCGTCATAGCTGAGCGGCTGCGGCGCGACGTAGAAACGCGCGCTCTGCGCCAGATCGACGACGGTGCGGGCGCGCTGCTTCAGTCCGTTCATCGCCCGCGTCAGAAGGTCGCGTTCGGCATCGGTCAGGCTGCGTCCGAAGTCGGCCTCCAGCCGCGGGGCGATCAGGCCGAGCAGCCGGGAATCGTCGGCCAGTCGCATGTAATGGGCGTTCAGATTCTCCAGCTTGGCGAAGTCGAAGCGGGAGGGCGAACGGCCGATGCTTTCCAGGTTGAACCACTCGATCGCCTGTTCGGTCGAGATGATCTCGTCATCGCCATGCGACCAGCCGAGCCGCAGCAGGTAGTTGCGGACCGCTTCCGGCAGATAGCCCATGTCGCGGTAGGCGTCGACGCCGAGCGCGCCGTGGCGCTTGGACAGCTTGGCGCCATCGGGACCATGGATCAGCGGGATATGGCCGAAGCGCGGCAGTTCCCAGCCCATGGCGTTGAAGATCTGGATTTGGCGGAAGGTGTTGGTCAGATGGTCGTCGCCGCGGATGACATGGGTGACGCCCATGTCATGGTCATCAACCACCACGGCCAACAGATAGGTCGGGGTGCCGTCGGCGCGCAGCAGGATCAGGTCGTCCAACTGGGCGTTCTGCACCGTCACCTCGCCCTGGACGAGGTCGTTCAGGACGGTCTGCCCTTCCTGTGGCGCCTTCAGCCGGATCACCGGAGCCACACCCGGAGGGGCGTCGGACTCAGGCCGGTCACGCCAACGGCCATCATAGCGCACCGGCAGGCCGGCGGCCTTCTGGGCGGCGCGCATCTCCTCCAGCTCTTCCGGGCTGCAATAGCAGCGATAGGCCTTGCCGGCGGCCAGCATCTGGTGCGCCACCTCGGCGTGACGGTCCTTGCGCTCGAACTGGCTGACGACGTCGCCGTCCCAATCCAGGCCCAGCCACTGTAGTCCGTCGATGATGGCGTCGACCGCCGCGTCGGTGGACCGTTGCCGGTCGGTGTCTTCGATCCGCAGCAGGAACTTGCCGCCGGTGTTGCGGGCGTACAGCCAGTTGAACAGGGCGGTGCGGCCACCGCCGATGTGCAGAAAGCCGGTCGGCGACGGAGCGAAGCGGGTGACGACGGTCATCGGTCTCTCAATTTCCGGTTCGGCGCTGGTATGATGCGCCGGTGGTTCGACACCGTGGTTTAACACAGCCACCCGGCTTGGAGGCAATGCGATGCGCGCATGGACGGTCGTTGAGGGGCTCGCGGGCGGCATCTCTGCGCCCGGAATCCGTTACCGGTGACGGCCGCTGGCTGGCCGGAGGAGGACACCGACGATCCGCCGGCGCTCGGCGGACGCTGGCGGCGTCTGCTGGCAGCTGCCGGCAGGCGACTCGCGGCATTGGCGGAGGCCGAGGGCGAGCGCTGGGTGCTGTGGCTGCCGGTGGCATTCGGGGCCGGAGTGTCGCTGTATTTCGGGCTGCAGCGTGAACCCGACTGGTGGATCGGTGCGGCGGCGGTGGGCGGCAGCCTGCTGCTGTTGCTGGCGGTGCGGCGATGGTTCGCGGTGGCCGGGGCGGCGATGGCGTTGCTGATGCTGTCCTCGGGCTTTCTGGTGGCGCAGCTGCACACGGTCCATATGGCGGCACCGGTCCTGGGCCGAAGCATTGCGGGCGCCATCGTCACCGGCCGGGTGATGGCGGTTGAACGGCGTCCAGGGGCGACGCGGGTCACCTTCCGCGAGGTGTCGGTCAGCCGGCTGGCGCCGGAACAGACGCCGGCCGCCCTGCGCGTCCGCCTGTCGGACCGCTATCCGGCGCCGGCCCCCGGATCGGTGGTGCGGCTGCGGGCGACGCTGTTGCCGCCGCAGGCGCCGGCCGAACCCGGCGCCTTCGATTTCCAGCGCCGCGCCTGGTTCATGGGGTTGGGCGGCACGGGGTTCGCCACCGGAGCGCCGGAACTTGTCGAGGCGCCGCCAGTGACGGGGTGGAGCACCGTTTCCATCGCCTTCGAGCAGGCACGGGGCGCCATTGCCGGGCGGGTGGCGGCGGCGATCGGCGATCCGGTGGAGGCAAGCGTCACCACTGCGTTGCTGAACGGCGAGGAGTTCGGTATCCCGGAGGCGACGATGGATGACTTCCGCAACAGCGGACTGGCGCATCTGCTGTCGATCTCCGGCCTGCATGTCGGTATCGCCGCCGGTATCCTGTTCTATGTCGTTCGGGCGCTGCTGGCGGCGGTGCCCTATGTCGCGTTGCGGTGGCCGATCAAGAAGATCGCGGCGCTGTTCGGCATCTTGTCGGCGTTCGCCTATACGCTGCTGGTCGGGGCGCCACTGCCGACGGTGCGGTCGGTGCTGATGACCGGCATGGTGATGGGGGCGATCATGCTGGACCGCCACCCGCTGAGCATGCGGCTTGTCGCCTTTGCCGGGCTGGTCACCGTGGCCATGGACCCGGAGGGAATGCTGGGGCCGAGCTTCCAGATGTCCTTCGCTGCCGTGGTGGCATTGATCGCCGCGTTCGAGCGCGGCAGCGTCAGGCTGGCGGAGTGGCGGCGCGACGCCGGGTGGCTGGTGCGCGGGCTGTTCTATGTCGGCGGGATTCTGCTGACCAGTGTGGTGGCGACGCTGGCGACCTTGCCATTCTCGCTCTTCCACTTTCAGCAGATCGCCTTCTATGGCGTGCTGTCGAACCTGATCGCCATTCCCATCACCTCCTTCTGGGTCATGCCCTGGAGCCTGATCGCCTATGCGCTGCTGCCCTTCGGGCTGGAGGCGCCGGCGCTGATCGCCATGAACTGGGGCGACCGGGCGGTGATCTGGACCGCGGAGTTCTTCGGCCGCCTGCCCTGGGCCTCGCTGACGGTGCCGGCCATGCCGGTGGAGGGATTCGCGGTGCTGGTGCTGGGTGGCATCTGGCTCTGCATCTGGCGGCAGCGGTGGCGGTGGCTGGGGATGCTGCCGATCCTGGCCGGGCTGGCCTCACCGATGCTGGCGGTGCGGCCGGACGTGCTGGTGGCGGGAGACGGGACGGTGATGGCGGTGAGGCTGCCGGATGGGCGGCTGAGCGCCTCGGTCAAGGGCGGGGGACGGGTGACAGAGACCTGGCGGGAACGGGATGGCGAGCGGTCGGTGGCCGATCCCTGGCCGGCGGCCGGGGGATGGAGCGAGGGAGAGCGGTCGCTGACCTGCGATGCGCTCGGGTGCTTGTACCGGGTCCGGGGAAAAACGGTGGCGTTGCCGCGGCTGCCAGATGCGCTGGACGAGGATTGCGGGATGGCGGATGCGGTGGTGACGGCGGCGGTGGCGCGGGGATGCCGGACGCATCTGGTGATCGACCGATGGACGCTGCGGCATGAGGGCGCGCATACGCTGACGGTCACCGAAGAGGGGATAAAGGTGGAGACCGTACGGAAACTGAGAGGGGATCGGCCTTGGACTGGGGGGAGGTGACGTCGGGGCTGTTGCCCCCACCCTGACCTTCCCCCCACTCAGCGTGGCGTCAGTATTTCCGTACCAGACCAACCAGCTTGCCCTGCACGCGGACGCGGTCGGCGCCGAAGATGCGGGTTTCGTAGGCGGCGTTGGCGGGTTCCAGGGCCACCGTGTTGCCCTTGCGGCGCAGGCGCTTCAGCGTCACTTCGCCTTCATCGACCAGGGCGACGACGATCGTGCCGTTCTCCGCCGAATCGCAACGCTGGATGACGATGGTGTCATGATCGAGGATGCCGGCCTCGATCATCGAGTCGCCGGAAACCTCCAGAGCATAATGGTCGCCGCTGGTCAGCATCGAGGCGGGGATGTCGACGAAGGCGCTGTTGTCGCGCAGAGCCTCGATCGGCGTGCCGGCGGCGATGCGGCCATAGAGCGGAAGCTGCACCGTCTCGTTCGCCGCGGCCGGGGTCGGGGCGGGCGGGGCGGTGTCGCGCCCGGCGAAGGCGAAGTCGCCCTTGATGACGTTGGGCTGGAACTTCGGCTTGGGAGCGGCGCTGCGGGTGCGGGCGGCGTCGAGACCTTCGGGAAGGCGCAGAACCTCCAGCGCGCGGGCGCGGTGGGGCAGGCGGCGGATGAAACCGCGTTCCTCAAGCCCGGTGATGAGGCGATGGATGCCCGACTTGGACTTCAGGCCCAGGGCGTCCTTCATCTCGTCGAACGACGGCGAGACACCGCCCTGGCCGAGCCGTTCGTGGATGAACAGCAGCAATTCGTGCTGCTTGCGCGTGAGCATGGATGCCTCCCGGCCGTGGCCAGACTGAAGATGGAACAAAAACTAAACGTTGCTCCATGTTCTAGTTTGGTTCCTGCCTTCCGTCAAGCCCCCCGTCGGCTTGTTTTAGAACTTGAATGGAACATTCGGAACGCCGTGAAACAGTTTTCGGAGTGATGTTCAACTGTTCAACCCGTCGTCCGAACGCCGTGTTCAAGTCTAAATGCTAAGCGCTCCATCAGTCAAAGGGAGCACGGTCACCATGGCGCCTGCCGGCTCCGGGTCGGCATGGGGCGGGCGGGGGATCAGGCAGTCGGCCTGGGCGTAGAGCGTGGTGATGGCGCTGTCCTGCCGGGCGAAGGGGGTGACGGTCAGCACCCCGTCGGGGCCGGCGGAGAGCGTGGCGCGCAGATATTCCTCGCGCCGGTCGTTGGCCTTCAGCGCGGCGGTCAGCCGGGCGCGCAGCGGCAGCCGGTCGTCTTCCAGCGGCAACCCCTGCAACAGGCGCAGGATCGGGCGCAGGAACAGGATGGCGGTCACCCCAGTGGACACCGGATTGCCGGGCAGGCCCAGCAGCGGCACCGATCCCGCCCGGCCGAACATCAGCGCCTTGCCCGGCCGCATCGCCACGGTCTGCACCTCCAGCGCCACGCCGCGTTCGGCCAGCACGTCGCGCACGAAATCGTAATCGCCATGGGCGGCACCGCCGGTGGTGACCAGCAGGTCGCACCCCGCCGCCCCCTTCGCCAGAGCGGCTACGCTTTCCGGCGTGTCCTTGGCGATGCCCAGATTGTGGGCAAGGCCGCCTTGGGCGGCGACCAAGGCGCAAAGGCCGAGCGCATTGGTGCTGACGATCTGGCTTGGTCCCAGCGGGTCGCCGGGCAGGGCGATCTCGTCGCCGGTGGCGAGGATGGCGATGCGCGGCCGGCGATGGACTGACAGCCAGGGCACATTGCCGCCGGCGGCCAGCGCGATGTCGCGGGCGGTCAGGCGGCGACCCTTCGGCAGAAGCTCCTGGCCGAGGGCGAAGTCGAAGCCGGCTTCGCGGATGAAGCGCCCGGCGACCACGGCGCGGCCGACCCGGACATGGGTGTCGTCGGCGCTGCAATCCTCCTGCATCACCACGGCGTCGGCGCCGTCGGGCAGGGGAGCGCCGGTGAAGATGCGCACGGCCTCGCCGGCACCGACGCCGCCGGTGAAGGCATGGCCGGCGGCGGACTCTCCGATGCGGCGCAACCCGACGGGAGACTCGGCGGTCGCGGCGGCGATGTCGGCAGCGCGTACCGCCCAGCCATCCATCGCGGCGGCGTGGAAAGGCGGCTGGGTCAGCCGGGCGACCACCGGTTCGGCCAGCACGCGGCCGAGCGCGTCAGGCAATGCGACGATCTCCGCCGGCAGAGGGGCGAAGGCCGACAGGATGCGGGCGCGCGCCTCGGTAACGGAGATCATGGCGTCAGGCTCCCGCCGGTGGATTGGTGGCAGCACCCCATTCGCCGCTCTTGCCGCCGGCCTTGTGCAGCAGGCGGACGTCGGTGATGGTCATGCCGCGGTCCACCGCCTTGCACATGTCATAGACGGTGAGGGCGGCGACGGTGACGGCGGTCAGCGCCTCCATCTCCACGCCAGTTTGCCCCTTCAGCTTGCAGGTGGCGGTGACGTCCACCGCATTGCGCGCGGGATCGCAGGACAGGTCGACCTTAACCGAGGTCAGCATCAGCGGGTGGCACAGCGGGATCAGGTCCGGCGTGCGCTTGGCCCCCATGATGCCGGCCAGCCGGGCGACCGACAGCACGTCGCCTTTCTTCACCCCGCCCAGCATGATGAGCGCCAGGGTTTCCGGCTGCATCAGCACGGTCGCCGCGGCGGTGGCGGTGCGTTCGGTTTCGGCCTTGTCGGAGACGTCGACCATCACCGCCTTGCCTTCGGCATCGAAATGGGTGAAGCCGGTCATCGGACGGTCTCCGTTAGAAGCTTTTCCATGAAGACGCTGACGCCGTTGTCTTCGTAGCAGGCGTAGGGACCGCGGTTGGCGAAGCCGGCCTTGCGGTAGAGCGCCAGCGCCTCGTGCTGATGGATGCCGGATTCGAGCAGCAAGGCGGACAGCCCCTCCGCCCGCGCCTGCTCCTCCAGCCGGGCGAGCAGGCGGTCGCCGATGCGATGGCCGCGGGCGGCAGGATCGACATACATCCGCTTCACTTCGCCGTAACCGGTCGCATCGACGCGGAGCGCGGCACAGCCGACCGGAACGCCGTCCTTGCGGGCGACGAAGAATCGCACGTCCGGTGCCTCAAGCTCGGCAATGTCCAGCAGGTGGCAGGTGTCCGCCGGATAGAGGTCCAGCAGGTAACGGTCGAGTGCCGTGACCAGCGCCACGACCGCATCCTGGCGCGGGCTTTCCGCGGCGATCGCCACATCGGCCATGGCATCACACCGGAGCTAGCAGGGCACGGGTGGCGGCGGTGACATCGGCTTGCCGCATCAGCGATTCGCCGACCAGGAAGCAGCGCGCCCCGACCTTCGCCATCCGCGCCAGATCGGCCGGGGTGTAGAGGCCGCTTTCCGCCACCAGCATGCGGTCGGCCGGCACATTCGCCGCCAGTTCCTCCGTCGTCGCAATGTCGACCACCAAGGTCTTGAGGTTGCGGTTGTTGACGCCCAGCAGCGGCGTCTTCAGCAGCAGCGCGCGGTCCAGTTCGGCACGGTCATGCACCTCGACCAGCACGTCCAGGCCCTGCGAAATCGCGGCATCCTCGATCTCCGCCGCCTGGGCGTCGGACAGCGAGGCCATGATAATGAGGATGCAGTCGGCACCCAGCGCGCGAGCCTCGACGATCTGATAGGGATCGACCATGAAGTCCTTGCGCAGGACCGGCAGATCCACTGCAGCGCGGGCGGCGACCAGATACTCGTCCTTGCCTTGGAAATAGGGCTCGTCGGTCAGCACCGACAGGCAGGTCGCCCCGCCCTCGCGATACGCGCTAGCCAGCGCCGGCGGGTCGAAGTCGGCGCGGATCAGGCCCTTGGACGGGCTGGCCTTCTTGATCTCGGCGATCAGGCCGTAGCGCCCGGCCTCCACCGCGGCGCTCAGTGCCCGGATGAAGCCGCGCGGCGGGTTGGTCTCATTGGCGGCCCTGGCGGCAGCCTCCACCTCCGACAGCGGGCGGGCGGCCTTGCGGGAGGCGACCAGCGCGCGCTTGTCGTTGTTGATGCGGGTCAGAACGTCGCTCATCAGGCCATTGCCTCGTTGGTGATGCCGACCAGCCGGCGCAGGCGGTCACGGGCGCCGCCGCTGTCGATGGCGTCGGCGGCCATGGCGACACCCTCCTTCAGCGTCGTGGCCTTGCCGGATACCAGCAGGGCAGCGGCGGCGTTCAGCAGCACGATGTCGCGGTAGGGGCTGCGCACCCCGTCGAACAGGGCATGGATCGCCGCGGCGTTGACCTGGGCGTCGCCGCCCTTCAACTCCTCGATCCGGGCGCGGGGCAGGCCGGCATCCTCCGGCGTCACCTCGAACACCGTCACCTCGCCGTCCTTCAACTGGGCGACGGTGGTGGGGCCGGTGGTGGTGATCTCGTCAAGCCCGTCGGAGCCGTGGACGACCCAGGCGGCCTCCGATCCCAGACGCTTCAGCACCTCGGCCAGCGGCTCTACCCACTGTTTGGAGAAGACGCCCAACACCTGCCGCCTGGCGGTCGCCGGGTTGGCGAGCGGGCCCAGCAGGTTGAAGACGGTGCGGGTGCCGAGTTCGACGCGGGTCGGGCCGACGTTGCGCATGGCGAGGTGGTGGCGCGGCGCCATCAGGAAGGCGATGCCGGCATCCCACAGAGCCTTGCGGACCAGGGCAAAGTCGCAATCGAGGTTGACGCCCAGCGAACCGAGCACGTCCGCTGCACCGGATTTCGAGGAGATGGCGCGGTTGCCGTGCTTGGCGACCGGCACGCCGCAGGACGACACCACCAAAGCCGCGGCGGTGGAGATGTTGTAGGTGCCGGCGCCGTCGCCGCCGGTGCCGCAGGTATCGATGGTGCCGGGAGGCGCCTCGACCGGGATCGCTTTGGCACGCATGACGCGGGCGGCGCCGGTGATCTCGTCCACCGTCTCGCCGCGCACGCGCAGAGCCATCAGGAAACCGCCCATCTGCGACGGGGTGGCATTACCCGACATGATGATGTCGAAGGCGAAGCCGGCCTCGGCCTCGGTCAGGGCGGCGCCGGTGGCGACCTTGCCCAGAATCGCCTTCATGTCGGTCAGATCGCCGCTCATGCCGCGTTCTCCAGGCGGGGACGGGTCAGGTCCAGGAAGTTCTGCAGGATCTTGTGGCCGTGCTCGCTCTCGATGCTCTCGGGATGGAACTGCACGCCGTGGATCGGCAGGTCGCGGTGGGCCAGTGCCATGATGAGGCCGTCGGCGGTCTCGCCGGTCACCTCCAGGCAGGCGGGCAGGGTGTCGCGTTCGACGATCAGCGAGTGGTAGCGGGTGGCGCGGAACGGGCTGGGCAGGCCGGCCAGGACGCCGCGGCCCTGATGCAGGATGTTGTCGACCTTGCCGTGCATGGGGACCGGCGCGCGGATCACCCGGCCGCCGAAGGACTGACCGATGGACTGGTGGCCGAGGCAGACACCCAACAGTGGCAGGCGGGCCTTGGCTGCGGCATCTATCAGGGGCAGGCAGATGCCGGCGCGGTCGGGATCGCAGGGGCCGGGGGACAGCACGATGCCGTCGGGGCGGAGCGCCATCGCCTCCTCCACCGTCAGGGCGTCGTTGCGGCGGACCTGCACGTCGGCGCCAAGCTCGCCCAGGTAATGGACGAGGTTGTAGGTAAAGCTGTCGTAGTTATCGATGAGCAGCAGCATGCGCCTTCCGCCTTCTACCTTCGCCCGGATCAGTTGGGCCGTTCCGGCCCTGTTCCAATGATGGACACCCTAGCCGCTGAGGGGGCGGATTTCCAGCCTCCGCGGAGAACTTTGCCGAGGCGCGCGCTCTTCAGCGACAGTCGAGCTGTGGCGAGGTCTTCGGCTCATCCAGGACTTCGCCGCGGATGTCGGTTTCCAGCGTCAGGGTGCAGCGGCGGGTCTGGCGCGGCAGATCGGCGGCGAGCGTCGCCTCGGTGCCGCGGTAACGGCAGAGGACGAAAAGCTTGCCCCGCTGCGCGGCGTCGAACTCCCAAAGCTGAACCAGCTTGCGGGCATGCTTGGTCTCGCTGTCGGGCGCCAGGGTGGTGCGGGAGGCGCTGGCCATCTGCGCAGTGCGGTCGCCTTCGATCAGGGTGATGCCGACGAAGCCGTGGCTGTCGCGGCCGGGATAGGGCGCCCAGCCGCCGGGCGCCTCCGGCTGGGCCGTGACGGTGATGGTCGGCGGGCATTGCGGGCCGGCGGCCAGCGCGGGCGAGGAAAGGGCGGCAATCAGCAGGAGAGCGGTGACAAAGAACGGACGCATCGGGCGGTCTCCGGGGAATAGGCAGGCCGTATGAATGAGGGAGCCATTCCGGCGGCCATTTGCGTCGTTTGAGCGATTGCGGTCGCCGCGGCCGGGTGCCACTGTGCGGCGCCCCGGTCGCAGGATGGACGTCGTCACCATGGCCCGCAAGGCGCCTTCGAAGGCCCGCAAGATTTCGCTTCCGCCCTTTCTGTCGAATCCCTTCCTTCTGGCTCTGGCGGCCGTAGCCGCGGTGTTCGCGGTGGCGATCGGCGTGGCGACGCTGACCGGCGGCCGTTCCGGCGGAGAGCGTGCCCAGCAGACGCCGGTTCAGCAGGCTCCCGTCCAGCAGGCGGCTGTGCCTCCCGCGCCCCCCTCGCTGCCGGCTGTGAGGGCAGAGTCTCCGGCGGCGACTCAGCATGCGGCCGAGGGGCCGGAACATGCGGTGCCGGAAAAACCGGCCCAGGCGGAAACGCGCCCGCCGGCGACCGCCGTGGCGATGCTGCCGCCGCCGGCTCCTCCCGCCCAGCCGCCGGTGCAGGCTCCCCCCGGCAATGCCGCGCTGTGGCGCAAGAACGCGCTGCCGGCCGAGGTGCCGCAGGGCAAGCCGGTCATCGCCATCGTCATCGACGACATGGGGCTGGACCGCAAGCGTTCGGCGCGGATGGCGGGGCTGCACGGGCCGCTGACCCTGTCCTGGCTGCCCTATGCCCGCGACCTGTCGGCCCAGTCGAAGGCGGCGCGCGCCAACGGGCATGAACTGATGCTGCACATGCCGATGGAGCCCAGCGTGAAGGCCGATCCCGGTCCGAACGCGCTGCTGGTCTCGCTCGACAAGGGGGAGATCGTGAAGCGGTTCCGCGCCGCGCTGGACAGCTTCGACGGCTATGTCGGGGTGAACAACCATATGGGCAGCCGCTTCACCGCCGACCGCGCCGCCCTGGCGCCGGTTTTGGCGGAACTGCACCGTCGGGGCCTGCTGTGGCTGGACAGCCGGACGACGCCGAACAGCGCCGGAATCGGGCTGGCGCAGGAGCTGAAGATGCCTTGGGTCGGACGCGACGTGTTCCTCGACAACGAGGAAACCGTGACCGCGGTGAAGGCCCAGCTTGCGAAGACAGAGCAGGTGGCGAAGCGCCAGGGCTATGCTGTTGCGATCGGCCACCCGCATGATGCGACAATCGAGGCTCTGGCGTCCTGGCTGCCGGATGTGCAAAAGCGTGGCTTCGTTCTTGTCCCGGTCAGCGCGGTGGTGCGGACGCACCATGCCGGCGGCTGACCCGACCGAAGGGGAGCCCGCGACGATGCCCGATGTATACAAGACCGATGCGTACAAGGTGGACGGGATGACATGCGGCGGCTGCGCCCGCTCCGTTTCGAATGCGATCACCAAGGCAGCGCCCGATGCCGCAGTGACGGTCGACCTCGCCACCGGCACCGTCCTGGTCGCCGGCGGCATTCCGGCCGAGCTGGTGCGGCAGGCGGTGGAGGCCGCCGGCTTCGACTTCGGCGGGGCAGCGGCCTGACCCTTTCGCCTCGCAAAGATTTGGTGCGACGCAAAAAACCGTTTTCTGATTATGGATATTGCGGCATGCTCGGGGCGGATGCGATCCGTTCCACGAGGGTGCGATGCCGCTCTATTCCTACCGCTGCAAGGCCTGTGACCATGGGTTCGAGACCCTGGTGCGCTCCGGTGAGACGCCTGCCTGCCCGTCCTGCGGCAGCGGCGATCTGACTCGGCAGCTCTCCAACGTGGCGCCGGAGGGTAAATCCGGCGCCATCATCCAGTCGGCCCGCCGGCTGGCGGGGAAGGAGGGGCACTTCAGCAACTATTCGCGCTCGGAGAGGCCGAAGGGATAAGGCGAGAGGGTCAGGCGGCTTCGGCCGTCACCGCCGCCGCGACCCACGCCTCAACCCGCTCGGCGGCCGATTGCCAATCCTGCTCCAGCATCATCGCGTGGCCCATCCCCGGCATGAACACCGGCTGGGTGCCCAGCGCCATTGCGGTGGCGACCACTTCGGTGCGCGGGAACAGCAAATCCTCTTCGGCACCCATCACCAGCATCGGCATGTCGCGCGGTGGCAGGACGGGGAAGGGAATCCAGCCACCGATATCCAACAGGACGCGGCGCGATTCCTCCTGAAGATAGCTCTCGTACTTGGCGGCTTCTGCGCGCGGCATCTTGTCGGAGAACATGGCGCGGCGGATGGCGTCGGGGTTGATCGCCTTCTCGCCGAAGGTCATCAGCATCGACATCTGCTGGAACACATAGGGCGAGCGCCAAGCCAGTCCCATGGTCGAGGACAGCAGGCCATAGGGCGGGGCCGACGCCATCAGCACGCCGGCTGGAAAGCGGCGCTTCGCCAGGGCGCGCTGGATCACCATGCCGCCCATGGAATGGCCAATCAGTACCGGCGGGGCGGAGAGGCGGTCGGCGGCTTCCAGCACGTCGTCGACATAATCGGCGATGCCGAAATCATGCAGCCGGTCGCGCCCCTCGCTGTTGCCATGGCCGCGGAGTGAAACAGCATGCGCCTCCCACCCACGGGCGGCGAACCAGGGCAGGAACTTGGCGTCCCAGATCCAGGCGCCGCTGAAAGCGCCATGGACGAACAGGAGCGGTGGCATCTTGGCAGTACCGGAAGGATGGCGGCTGATGATTTCCAGGCGGGACATGGGATCGCAGGTTGTTGTTTTGCGCTGCAATAAGCATGGTGGGCGAAGTGGCGGCTGTCCAGCCACGGTGCCGGCAACCCTGCCCTGTAAGGGGACTTGAGCCGTTTGACGCCGCCGGTGCGGTTTGCGACAGTCCGGACCCGCAATGCCGAACCGGAGAGCGTCCATGCCGAAACCGCCGGTCCTCGATCCCGCGAAGCTGACCGCCGAAACCGGGGCCACCGACTATCCGCAGCCCTTCCGGGCGCAGGTCGCCGGTCGCCACCGGGTGGTGCTGGGCGACCCGCTGGGCTTGCGCAATTTCGGCGTCAACCTGACCCGGTTGGCGCCAGGCGCATCGTCGGCCCTGCGTCATTGGCACAGCCGGCAGGACGAATTCGTCTATGTGGTCGAGGGAGAGTTGACGTTGGTGACCGACGCCGGTGAGACGCTGCTGACCGTCGGTATGTGCGCCGGCTTTCCGCATGGCGTCGCCGACGGCCACCGCCTGATCAACCGCAGCGGCCGGCCGGCCAGCTATCTGGAGGTCGGCGACCGCAGCGACGGCGACGAGATCGACTATTCCGACGAGGACATGGTCTGGCGCGGCGGCGCCTATCACCACCGCAACGGCACGGTTTGGGAATGAGCGCGGATCTAACGCTGGTGCTGGGTGGCGCCCGCTCCGGCAAGAGCCGCTATGCCGAGGGGCTGGTCACCGCGCTGGGTGGCCCGCGCGTCTATATCGCGACCTCTCAGGTGTGGGATGCGGAGATGGCGGAGCGGGTGGCGAAGCACCGCGACGACCGTGGCCCGGACTGGACGACGGTGGAGGAGCCGCGCGACCTGACCGGTGCCTTGCGCCGGCACGCTGCCGAGGGCACCGGCGTTCTGGTCGACTGCCTGACCCTGTGGCTGACCAACCTGATGATGGCCGATGCCGATGTCGTGGCCGAGACGGCGGCGATGGTGGAGCTTCTGCCGAGCCTGCCGGGCCGGGTGGTCCTGGTCTCCAACGAGGTCGGGCTGGGCATCGTGCCCGACAACGCTCTGGCCCGCCGTTTCCGCGACCATGCCGGCCGCCTGCACCAATCCATCGCGGCCGTGGCGCCGCGCGTCGTGCTGACCGTCGCCGGTCTGCCGATGTTCGTCAAGGGAACCCCCGCATGACCGCCGATACGACCGATACCGAAGAGCTGAATCGACGCCACGCCGAGAAGATGAAGCGGCGCAAGGCGTTGCAGGAGCGGGCTCTCGCCTCCAAGACGATGGAGAAGGGCCTGCTGATGGTCCACACCGGCAAGGGCAAGGGCAAGTCCACCGCCGCCTTCGGCCTGATGATGCGGGCTGTCGGCCACGGCATGCGGGTCGGCATGGTGCAGTTCGTCAAGGGCGCCTGGTCGACCGGCGAGACGGTGGCGCTGGAACGGTTCGAGGATCTGGTCGATTTCTACACGATGGGCGAGGGCTTCACCTGGGACACTCAGGATCGTGCCCGCGACATCGCCGCTGCCGAGGCCGCCTGGGCCAAGGCCAAGGAACTGATGGCCGACCCGCGCTATCGCCTGATCGTGCTGGACGAGCTGAACATCGTGCTGCGCATGGACTACTTGGCCCTGGAGGAGGTGCTGGCGACGCTGGCCGCCCGCCGGCCGGATCTGCATGTCTGCATCACCGGTCGCAACGCCAAGCCGGAACTGATCGCCGCCGCCGACCTCGTCACCGAGATGACGCTGGTCAAGCATCCGTTCGAGGCCGGGGTGAAGGCCCAGGCCGGCATCGAGTTCTAAAGCCATGCGACCTCGGGGGATGCGGTCACGGGCGATCATGTTGCAGGGCACCGGCTCCGACGTCGGCAAGTCGCTGCTGGTGGCGGGGCTGTGCCGGGCGCTGGTGCGGCGCGGGCTGAGCGTCCGACCGTTCAAGCCGCAGAACATGTCCAACAACGCCGCGGTGACGGCCGACGGCGGCGAGATCGGCCGCGCCCAGGCGCTCCAGGCGCGGGCCTGCGGCGTGGCGCCCAGTGTGCACATGAACCCGGTGCTGCTGAAGCCGCAGTCGGATGTCGGCAGTCAGGTGGTGGTGCGCGGCGTGGTGGTCGGCACTGCGCGGGCCGCCGACTATCAGGCACGCAAGCGCGAACTGCTCGGCACCGTTCTGGACAGCTTCGAGCGGCTGCGGGCCGAGGCCGACATCGTGGTGGTGGAGGGTGCCGGCAGTCCAGCGGAGGTCAATCTGCGGGCCGGCGACATCGCCAACATGGGTTTCGCCACCGCCGCCGACGTGCCGGTCCTGCTGGTCGGCGACATCGACCGTGGCGGCGTGATCGCTAGTCTGGTGGGTACCCACACACTTCTACCAAAATCTGAACAAGAGCGGATTAAGGGATTTCTTATCAACAAGTTCCGCGGCGATGTTCGCCTGTTCGATGAGGGGCTGCGGATCATCGAGAGCCACACCGGCTGGCGCGGATTCGGCGTGGTGCCCTGGCTGCACGAGGCGGCGACCCTGCCGGCGGAGGATGCGGTGGCGCTCGACCGGCCGCGGGCTGCCGGCGACGGGGCACTGCGCATCGCAGTGGCCATGCTGCCGCACATCGCCAACTTCGACGATTTCGACCCGCTGGCGCAGGAGCCGGGTGTCGCGCTGACCATGGTGCGTCCGGGCCAGCCGCTGCCGGGCGATGCCGATCTGGTGATCTTGCCCGGTACCAAGACGACGATCGCCGACCTCGCCTTTCTGCGGGTGCAGGGCTGGGACATCGACCTGATGGCCCATTGGCGGCGCGGCGGCCGCGTGCTGGGCATCTGCGGCGGCTATCAGATGCTGGGCCGGCGCATCGCCGATCCGGACGGCATCGAGGGACCGCCGGGCGAGGCCGCCGGGCTGGGGCTGCTGGAGGTCGAGACGGTGCTGAAAGGGCCGAAGGTGCTGGAGGAGGCCCGCGGAATCGAGCGGCGCACCGGGGCGGCGGTGGCGGGGTATGAGATGCACATGGGCCGCACCGAGGGAGCGGACCGGGCGCGGCCGATGCTGGAGCTTGCCGGCAGTGGGACCGACGGGGCGGTGTCGGCGGACGGGCGGGTGGCGGGATGCTACCTGCACGGGCTGTTCACGGCTGACGGCTTCCGGGCAGCGTACTTGCGCGGGTTCGGTGGTGGCGGGTCGGAGCTGAGCTATGGCGCAGCGGTGGAGCGGGCGCTGGATGCGGTCGCGGACCGGCTGGAGAGCGTGGTGGATGTGGATGCGCTGTTGCGGGTGGCGGAGGAATGAGGAAAGGGGGCGTGCGCCCCCTCAAACCCCCTCGCGCTCCACCGATAATGCGCGCGGCAGCTTGAAGACGATGTTCTCGGTCGCCGTGCGCAGTTCCTCCACCGTCACGTCGAAGCGGCTGCGAGCGGCCTCGATGACCTCCTCCACCAGCACTTCCGGAGCCGACGCGCCCGCGGTGATGCCGAGGCGGGCGACGCCGTCCAGTGCGCTCCAGTCGATGTCGGCGGCGCGCTGGACCAACTGGGCGGTCGGGCAGCCGTGGGTTTTCGCCACCTCGACCAGCCGCTTGGAATTGGAGGAATTCGGCGCCCCCAGCACCAGCAGCGCGTCCACCTTCGGCGCAATGGCCTTCACCGCCGCCTGACGGTTGGTGGTGGCGTAGCAGATGTCCTCCTTCTTCGGCCCGGCGATGGCGGGGAAGCGGGCCTGGAGGGCGGCCAGGATCTCCGTCGTCTCGTCGACCGACAGGGTGGTCTGGGTGGCGTAGGCGAGGTTGTCCGGGTCGCGCACCGCCAGCGTCGCGACGTCGGCCACCGTTTCCACCAGTACCACGGCGCCTTCCGGCAGCTGGCCCATGGTGCCGATCACCTCGGGATGGCCGGCATGACCGATCAGGACGATCTGCTTGCCTTCGTCGAAATGCCGTTCGGCCTCGCGGTGGACCTTGCTGACCAGCGGACAGGTGGCGTCGAGATAGAACAGGCCGCGCGCCTCGGCCGCCTGCGGCACCGATTTCGGCACGCCATGGGCGGAAAAGACCACCGGGCGGCCGTCCGGCACCTCGGTCAGTTCATCGACGAAGACGGCGCCCTTGGCTTCCAGGCTTTCGACCACGAAGCGGTTGTGAACGATCTCGTGCCGCACATAGACCGGCGCCCCGAAGCGCTCCAACGCCGTCTCGACGATCTGGATCGCCCGGTCCACTCCGGCACAGAAACCGCGCGGTGCCGCCAGGAGAATGGTCAGGGAGTTGGTCGTGGTCATATGCGCTGCACCGCCCTTGCGTGAAGAAGGTCGCCTTTAGGTGGTCCTGTGCTGAACGGTCACAAGGGATAGAACCGCCGCGCGGTCTTGTGCCGGTCAAGCTGGGACACTAAAGTCGTGGTCCAACAGCCCGTTAACCGATCAGGCCGAACCGATGGACCGCCGCGACCGTAATATAGGAACCCCCGCCCGGAAAAGCCCGATGGCGTCCCTCTTTGGGATGGGCCGCCCTGCGCTGCTGGCGGCCGGGGCCGTTCTGGTGCTTTCCGGCTGCTCCGGCATGGGATTGGGGCCGAAGGATCCGGCCGAGGCGGCACTGGCCTGTCCGAAGGTCAACATCGTCCGCGATCTGCAGGAGGTGACGGTCTTCCGCCCCGGCGGCAAGGATCTGACCGATCTGGAGTCGCGTGCCGCCCTGACCGACTACAGCGGCAGCTGCGATTACACCAGCGCCGGCGTCACCGTGAATGTGAACGTCTATCTGGTGGCCGAACGCGGCCCGGCGCTTCAGGGCACCACCGCCAAGTACCAGTATTTCGTCGCCATCGCCAAGCCGGACGACACGCTGGTGTCGAAGGCCTATTTCGATACCGACGTGACCTTCGTCCCCGGCCAGCCGCGCGCCGGCACCAAGGAGGAACTGGCTCCGAAGATCCCGCTGCCCAAGGACGCCAACGCCAAGGACTGGAAGATCTATCTCGGCTTCCAGCTGACGCCGGAGCAGCTGAACTTCAACCGGACGCAGGTGAAGAAGTAAGACTGTCGGCAAACAAGCGTGATCCTTATCGACCGTCATTCCCTCGTAAGCGGGAAGCCAGCAACCTCAAGTGTTTGGCGTGGAAAGCTGGATCCCCGCCTTCGCAGGGATGACGGCCGAGGCGGATGCGGATTTGGCAACAGATCCCCCGATTGACAAACCTGTCTGATCGCGACAAGGTGCGCCGCATATACGCCGATGATCCCTCGCGGGAGAGATCGCCCGTGGAACCACCGGAAACGGACAGGTCCGCGGGCGGCGCCGAAGGAGCAACCGCCCCCGGAAACTCTCAGGCAAAAGGACCGCAAGGGGATAAGGCAACTCTGGAAAGCAGCCTCGGCGCCCAGTCGCCGCGACTCACCGAAGGAGTAAACCGGGTGCCCGGCTCGACCGGACGACGGTGAATCTCTCAGGTCCAAGACAGAGGGGGCAGCGTCCCGCACCGATCCCGGCGCGGGTGCCGTAACCCTGTCGGAGGACCCGCGTGACCGAGGCCGCAACCGCTCTCAAGACCACCCCGCTGCACGCGCTCCATGTCGAGCTTGGCGCCCGCATGGTGCCCTTCGCCGGCTATGACATGCCGGTGCAGTATCCGCTGGGCATCCTGAAGGAGCACCAGCACACCCGCGAGAAGGCCGGGCTGTTCGACGTGTCCCACATGGGGCAGGTCCGCCTGACCGGCGATGATCCGGCCGCAGCATTGGAAACGCTGGTTCCTGGCGACATCAAGGGGCTGGCGCAGGGCCGCATGCGCTACACGCTGTTCCTGAACGAGCAGGGCGGCATCCTCGACGACCTGATGGTGACCAATGCCGGCGACCATCTGTTCCTGGTGGTCAATGCCGCCTGCAAGGAGCAGGACGTCGCCCATCTGCGCGAGAAGCTGGCCGGCAAGGCCGAGGTGGAGCTGCTGGACGATCTGGCGCTGATGGCCCTTCAGGGTCCGATGGCGGCCGAGGTGATGGCCCGCTTCGTGCCGGAAGCCGCCACCATGAAGTTCATGAGCTATCTGTCCGCCACCTTCAAGGGCGTGCCGGTGATCCTGACCCGCTCCGGCTACACCGGCGAGGACGGCTACGAGATCTCCTGCGACAAGGCCGATGCCGAGATGATCGCCCGTGCATTGCTGGGCGAATCGGAGGTCGAGGCGATCGGCTTGGGCGCCCGCGACTCGCTGCGGCTGGAGGCCGGGCTCTGCCTCTACGGCCACGACATCGACACCACCACGACGCCGGTCGAAGGTGCCTTGGAATGGACGCTGCCGAAGCGCCGCCGCGCCGAGGGCGGTTTCCCCGGCTATGACATCATCCACCGGCAGCTGACCGAGGGCGCCACGCGCCGCCGCGTCGGCATCCAGCCGGAAGGCCGCCAGCCGGCCCGCGAGCACACCGAAATCCAGGATGCCGACGGCACCGTTATCGGCGAGATCACCAGTGGCGGCTTCGGCCCGACTGCCGGTGCGCCGGTTGCCATGGGCTATGTCGATATCGCCAACTCCGCGGTCGGCACGCCGCTGACACTGGTCGTGCGCGGCAAGCCGCTGCCCGCCCGCGTCGCCGCCACGCCCTTCGTGCCGCAACGCTATTACCGGGGCTGACGCCTCGGGCCTTCAAACCACAAGCAACCGCTTTGAACAGGGAACCTTTCAGATGACCAAGAAATTCACCAAGGACCACGAGTGGGTTCAGGTCGATGGCGATGTCGCCACCGTCGGCGTCACCGACTTCGCCCAGAGCCAGCTGGGCGACGTGGTGTTCGTTGAGCTGCCCGAGGCCGGCCGCGTGCTGGAGCAGGGCAAGGAAGCCGCCGTCGTCGAATCGGTGAAGGCCGCCAGCGACGTCTACGCTCCGGTGTCCGGCACCGTCGTGGAGGCCAACCAGGCGCTGGTCGACGATCCGTCGATGGTCAACAGCGCCGCCGAGACTGAGGGTTGGTTCTTCAAGATCCAGTTGAAGGACGCCTCTGAACTCGATGGTCTGATGGACGAATCGGCCTACAAGGCCTTCGTGGAGGAAGCCCACTAACATGCGTTACCTGCCCCTGACCGAGGCCGACCGGCAGTCCATGCTGGAGGCCGTCCGCGCAACATCGGTCGAAGACCTGTTTCGCGATGTTCCAAAGTCGGCCCGGCTGGCCGGCCCGATCGGGGGCTTGCCCAACCATATGGGCGAGCTTGAGGTCGAACGGCTGCTCGGTTCCCTGGCGGCCAAGAATGTGCCGGCCGGGTCGGTGCCGAGTTTCCTCGGCGCCGGTGCCTACCGTCACCATGTGCCGGCCACCGTCGACCATCTGGTCCAGCGCGGCGAGTTCCTGACCGCCTACACGCCGTACCAGCCGGAGGTGAGCCAGGGCACGCTGCAGGTCCTGTTCGAATTCCAGACCCAGGTCGCGCTGCTGACCGGCATGGATGTGGCCAACGCCTCGATGTATGACGGCGCCACCTCCTGCGCCGAAGCGGTGATGATGGCCAACCGCGTCACCAGGCGGAAGAAGGCGATCCTGTCCGGCGGTCTGCACCCGCATTACCGCGACGTGACCACCACCGACGCCCGCTTCATCGGCTTCGAGGCGGTGGCCCTGCCGGCCGCCCCGACCGGCGGCGAGGATCTGCTGGCACTGGTCGACGACAAGACCTCCTGCGTCGTCGTGCAGAACCCGGACGTGTTCGGTCATGTCCGCGACTACACCGATCTGGCCGCCGCCTGCCAAGCCAAGGGCGCCCTGCTGATCGTCGTGGTGACGGAAGCCCTGTCGCTCGGCCTGCTGACGCCGCCGGGCGACATGGGCGCCGACATCGTCGCGGCGGAAGGCCAGTCCTTCGGCAATGCGCTGAACTTCGGCGGCCCCTATGTCGGGCTGTTCGCGGTGAAGGATAAGTACGTCCGCCAGATGCCGGGCCGCCTGTGCGGCGAGACGGTGGACGCCGACGGCCGCCGCGGTTTCGTGCTGACGCTCTCCACCCGCGAGCAGCACATCCGCCGCGAGAAGGCGACCTCGAACATCTGCACCAACTCCGGCCTGTGCGCGCTGGCCTTCTCGATCCATGTCAGTCTGCTGGGCGAGGCGGGGATCACGCAGCTGGCGCAGCTGAACCATGCCAAGGCGGTCCAGATGGCCGACAAGCTGGCCGCGGTTCCGGGTGTCCAGGTGCTGAACGACGGCTTCTTCAACGAATTCACTGTCAAGCTGCCGAAGCCGGCCGCCGCGGTGGTCGAGGAACTCGCCAGGCGCCGCATCCTGGGCGGCGTTCCGGTGTCGCGCCTCTATCCGGGCGAGATGGAAGACCTTCTGCTGGTCGCCGTCACCGAGACCAACACCGACGCCGACATGGACGCCTTCGCTGCCGCGCTCACTGAGGTATTGGCATGAGCATGAACAACCAGGGCCGTCCGTCGGCCATTCCCGCCGGCAGCGCCGGGTTCGACGGCGTGACCGGCACCGTCACCGGCAACCGCGGACTCCAGATCGAAGAGCCGCTGATCTTCGAACAGGACAGCGCCGGCCGCACCGGCGTCGACCTGCCCGACGTGCCGAAGGTCGCCACTCGCCTGGGTGCGGTGAAGCCGCGCGCCAAGGTCGGGCTGCCCGGTCTTGCCGAGCCGCAGGTGGTCCGCCACTACACCCGCCTGTCGCAGAAGAACTACGCCATCGACAGCGGGTTCTATCCGCTCGGCTCCTGCACGATGAAGCACAACCCGCGCCTGAACGAGAAGATGGCGCGGCTGCCGGGCTTCTCCGACGTACACCCGATGCAGCCGGTCAGCACGGTGCAGGGTGCGCTGGAACTGATGGACCAGCTGGCCTATTGGCTGAAGACGCTGACCGGCATGGCCGCCGTGACGCTGGCGCCCGCCGCCGGTGCCCATGGCGAGATGTGCGGCATCATGGCGATCCGCGCCGCGCATGAAGCCAAGGGCGACAGCGGCCGCACCAAGATCCTGGTGCCGGAAAGCGCCCACGGCACCAACCCGGCGACCGCCGCCGCCTGCGGCTACAGCGTCGATGCCATCCCGGCGACCGCCGACGGCCGTGTCGATCTGGAGGCGCTGAAGGCCAAGCTCGGTCCCGACGTCGCCGGCCTGATGCTGACCAACCCCAACACCTGCGGCCTGTTCGAACGCGACATCGTCGCGATCGCCGAGGCGGTGCATGCGGCCGGCGCCTATTTTTATTGCGACGGCGCCAACTTCAACGCCATCGTTGGGCGGGTGCGTCCAGCCGACCTCGGCATCGACGTCATGCACATCAACCTGCACAAGACCTTCTCCACCCCGCATGGCGGCGGTGGTCCGGGGTCGGGGCCGGTGGTGTTCGCGGAGTCGCTGGCGCCCTACATCCCGGTGCCCTACGTCACCCACGGCAGGGGCGGCTTCGCGCTGGTCGAGAATGCCGGCGAGGGACCGGCCTTCGGCCGCATGAAGGCCTTCCACGGCCAGATGGGCATGTTCGTCCGCGCTTTGTCCTACATGCTGAGTCATGGCGCCGACGGGCTGTGGCAGGCGTCGGGCGACGCGGTGCTGAACGCCAACTATGTGATGGCACGGCTGGAGGACGTGATGACGGCCTCCTTCGAAGGGCCGTGCATGCATGAATGCCTGTTCGACGACCGTTTCCTGAAGGGGACGGGGGTCACCACGCTCGACATGGCGAAGGCGCTGATCGACGAGGGCTTCCACCCGATGACCATGTATTTCCCGCTGGTCGTCCACGGCGCCCTGCTGATCGAGCCGACCGAGACGGAAAGCAAGGCCAGCCTCGACCAGTTCGTCGACGCGCTCCGTGCGCTGGCCGAGCGGGCGAAGTCGGGGGACGTCGCCTATTTCCAGGCCGCTCCGCGCCTGACACCACGCCGGCGCCTGGACGAGACGGCCGCCGCCCGCAAGCCTGTCCTACGCTGGACCCCACCGGTTCCGGCGGAAGCTCTGGCGGCGGATTAAGGATGGACTGGAAGCTCCCCCTCCCCGCATGGGAGAGGGAGCTTTTTCTTGTTACCTATCGGTCTTTCCGACGTACTTGTCGGCCTTCTTCTGATCCTCGGCGGCCTCGCGGGCCATTTCCTCGCCGATCTTGGGATCGATGCTCTTGGCCTCCTCGATCAGGTCGCGCGCCTTGCGGGCGTCGCCGTCGGCGGCCTTGTCCAGCGCCTGTTCGGCCAGATCGTGGGCCTTCTTGTGTTCGGGGCTGTCTTCGTGGCGGGTGGCCATGGGGCGTTCTCCTGTGTTGCGGGAGTGGGAACCGGACGTTGTCCAACAGGAGTTGCCGGCCGGGGTTCCGCTCTCCGCACTGCACAAAAAATTTTCGGAAGCGGCGGAATAGGGAAGTGGGTTTGCCCGTTTGTGCGGATGTCCGGTGGCGAACGGCCACCCTGCAACAGGGCACGCGAACTCCCCATGAGCAACCCGAAGAACTCGATCCGGCGCGCAGCCATCGCCGCCGCCGTGCTGGCCGTGACTGCCGGTCAAGCGTCCTTCTGGTCCTGGCGCAATGCGCCGACGCCGGTGGAGGCGGAACCGGGCCGCATCGAATCGGTGTCCTACTCGCCCTCTGGCCGTAATTACGACCCCAACCACCAGCCGGTGGTGCCGCGGAAAGACATCGAGAAGGACATGACCGCCATCGCCGGCTTCGCCGATGGGGTCCGCACCTACTCGACGCTCGGCTCGCAGGGCGAGGTGCCGGAGATCGCGGTGTCCAAGGGGTTGGACGTCACGCTCGGCATCTGGCTGAGCAAGGACAAGGCCCGCAATGAACGGGAGGTGCTGCACGGCATCGCGCTCGCCAAGGAATTCCGCGGCATCAAGCGCATCGTCGTCGGCAACGAGACGCTGCTGCGCGCCGAACTGACCGATGCCGAACTGGCCTCCTACATCAAGCGCGTGCGCGCCGCCGTCCCGGCCAACATCAAGGTCGGCACCGCCGACGTCTGGTCGGAGATGGTCAAGGCCGACGCCACGGTGAAGGCGTCCGACTTCATGGGCGTCCACGTCCTGCCCTACTGGGAAGGCGTGCCGGTGTCCGACGCGCTGACCTGGATCCGCGACCGGCTCGACACCGTGCGCAAGGCCCATCCGGGCAAGGCGCTGTTCGTCGGCGAGGTCGGCTGGCCGTCGGGTGGCGAGAACTTCCACGACGCCTACCCGACGCCGGAAGCCCAGGCCGCCGTCGTCCGCGGTTTCGCGGCGGAAGCCAACGCGCTCGGCCTGCATTACAATGTCGTCGAGGCCTTCGACGGCATCTGGAAGTCCACCATCGAAGGCTCGCCCGGCCCGACCTGGGGCGTGCTGGATGCCGACCGTCAGCCGAAATGGTCGATGACCGGCGCAGTCGCCGCCCCCTATGGTGAGCGGGTCGGTGCGGGCGTCGCCATCGCCGTCGGCCTCGCCCTGTCGGCTTTCGCTGTGTTCCGCCGCCGGACCAATGCCGGCTTCGCGCTGGCCGCCTCGCTGGGCGCCAACATCATCGGCTTCGCCATCGGGTCGGCGGTTGCCGGCGCTTTCTCCGAATATCTGACCTTCGGTGCCGTCACCACCTGGGGCTCCGCCTTCGCGCTGGGCACCTTGATGATGAGCGTCGCCTTCGCCGATCTGGTGGATGTCGCCCGCCGGCTGCTGACCGGCCGCGCCCCGGCCCTGCTGCCGCATGCGGTCCCCAGCACCGACCACCAGCCGATGGTCTCCATCCACGTCGCCGCCTGCCGCGAGCAGCCGGACGTGCTGAACGCCACGCTGGCCTCGCTGTCGCGGCTCGACTACCCGAACTACGAGGTCGTCGTCCTGATCAACAACACCGAGGAGGAGCATCTGGTCCGCCCGGTGGAGGAGATGTGCCGGGCGCTGGGGCCGAAGTTCAAGTTCCACTGGTACAAGAAGATCTCCGGCTTCAAGGCTGGCGCCCTGAACGCCGCGCTGCGCCATACCGACCGGGCCGCCGAGATCGTCGCTGTGCTGGACGCCGACTACACCGTGTCGCCCGATTGGCTGTCGAAGCTGGCCCCGACCTTCGCCGACCCGTCGGTCGGCATCGTCCAGGCGCCGCAGGAACACCGCGACGGCCACGAGACGGCGCTGAAGTCCGCGATGACCGCCGAGTATCGTCCCTTCTTTGACGTCGGCATGCAGGAAGGCGTGTCGTCCCAGGCCTTCATCTGCCATGGCACGATGATCATGCTGCGCCGCTCGGCGATGGATCAGGTCGGCGGCTGGTCGGAGGCCGGCATCTGCGAGGATACCGAGCTGGGCCTGCGCATCCTGTCGGCCGGCTACCGCGCCGCCTACACCGACGAGCGCCTCGGCGCCGGTCTGGCCCCGGACAACTTCATGCAGTTCCGCAAGCAGCGTGACCGCTGGGTGTTCGGCTCCACGCAGATCGTCCGTGCCCACTGGAAGAAGTTCCTGCCGGGTTCGGCCGAGCTGAGCACGCGGCAGAAGCTGGGCTACGTCACCAACTGGATCCGCTGGTGGTCCGACGCCGTCGGCCTGTTCGCCGCCGCCGCCGCAGTGATCTGGACCTTCGCCTCGCTGGTTCTGCCGCTGCACCTGCCGCCGGTGGCCGCCACCGCCGCCGTCCTGGGTGCCCTGGTCCTGCGTGCCGGTTCCAGCCTGCTGGCCTCGCGCTATGCCTCCGGTAACAGCTGGAAGGAAAGCCTGGGTGCCTGCGCCGTCGGCATGGCGCTGTCCACCACCGTCGCCCTGGCCGTCGTCCGCGGTCTGGTCCGCAAGCATGACGCCTTCCGGGTGACCGCCAAGGGTGGCAAGCGCACCGCCGGCCGCTTCTGCGCCAAGCCGGAAGCCTGGCTGTCGGCCGCCCTTGTCGCCGCCTCCACCACCGCCGCTCTGGTCAATCCGCTGGGCACCCTGTCGCTGGAACTGTGGTCGATCCTGCTCGCCGCCATGGCGGTGCCGAACCTGATGGCCGTCGCCTTCGGCATCGGTGATGTGCTGCCGGTCCGCGATACCAAGCCGGCCCCGGTTCCCGCCACCCCGCAGGCCAATCAGTCCGGCCAGGAGCAGGGGGCGAACCAGCCGGTCGCCGCGTAAGCTCTCAACGCCCCATGCAAAATACGGCCCCTTTCCCGTCCATCCGACGGGGGAGGGGCCGACTTTTTTGGGGGTGTAGTCGCTTTTCTCACCAAGGTGAAGCTTGTCGGCAACAGCGCTTCGTGCCTACCATCGGCGGCTGAGACCGTAAAAAGACGCGCGGCCCCAACGCGCCCGGCAACCTTCCGAGGGAGAATGTCATGCACGTCGTGAAAGCGTCCGACCAGTCCCCGCCATCGCTGCTGTCCGGTGACAACCGGGTTCGACTGGAACAGTGGCTGGCTGCACAGGCCGACGCGTCCCGGGTTACGGTGACGGAGGATGGCCGGCTCGGCGGCGGTGCAATCTCCCTGAACTTGGCGGTGACACTGGACGTCGACGGTGGGCCGCTGACCGGGCGCCATGCCTGCGTATTGCGGGCCGAGGGCGGCGGGCGCATCTCCGCCAGCATTGGCAAGCTGCGGGAATTCGTGGTGCTGCGTGCCGCCTTCGCAGCCGGGGTGATGGCGCCGGAGCCGCTGCTCGGCTGCGACGATCCGGCCGTGCTGGGCCATGACTTCTACATCATGCGGCGGGCCGAAGGGCTTGGTGCCGGCCATGCTGTGACGCGGTCGGAGGTGGCGCAGCCGGAGCTGGCGCGCGAACTCGGGCGGCAACTCGGCCTGCTGCACCGGATCACACCGGAGACCGAAGGGCTCGACCGGCTGGGCGAGGCGCCGGACTGCCCGGCGCAGGAAACGCTGGCTCAGTTCCGCCGCTGGTTCGGCGAGTTGGCGCGCCGCGATCCGGTGATCGCCTGGGGGCTGCGCTGGCTGGAGGTCAACGCGCCGTTGCCGGGGGCGGTGGTGCTGTGCCATCGCGATTTCCGCACTGGCAATTATCTGGTCAAGGACGGCGCGCTGACTGCGATTCTGGATTGGGAGTTCTCGGGATTCAGCGACCCGATGGAGGATCTGGGCTGGTTCTGTGCCCGCTCCTGGCGCTTCCGCCGGCCCGACCGCGAGGCGGGCGGCATTGCCGATCGCGCAGATTTCTACGCCGGCTACGAGGAGACCTCCGGCCGCCGTGTCGATCCGGCGCGCGTCGCCTATTGGGAGACGGCGGCCTATCTGCGTTGGGCGGCGATCGCGGTGGAACAGGGGCTGCGCCACAGCTCCGGTGCCGAGCGCTCGCTGGAACTGGCGCTGACCGGGCGGATGCTGCCGGAGATCGAGATGGACATGCTGCGCCATCTGCGCGCCATCGGCGGCATGGCGGTTGACAGTGTGGCATCTGGCGCCGTGGAAAAGGTGGCCTGATGCGCGCCAATCCCGACGCCCGCGGCCTGCTGGAGATCGCCGCCACCACCTTCCGCGCCGACGTGCTTCCCCATGTGGCGCCGGAAGCCCGTTTCGCCGCCCTGATGGTCGCCAACGCACTGGAGATCGCCGAACGGGAATTGAAGGGGCTGGATGCCGCCGGCCATTCGATGCTGGGTGCGCTCTCCCTGCTCTATGGCGAGGATGCCGACGACGCGCTGTCCGGTGAGGATCTGCGCAAGCGGGTGGAAGCCTTGCAGCACCGCCTGTGCATCGAGATCGCCGCCGGCGACTTCGACAATGAGGGCCAGGATGTGCTGATGGACTCACTGGAAGCCATCGTTGAAGCGCGGCTGGGAATCTCCAACCCGAAAGCGCTGGGGTAGGGTCTGCAATAGGGGCGCCGGGATATGGGAATCCGGCGCCCCGTTCCCCCGATCAGACTCCGAGCGCCTTCCGTTCGCGCTTCACCTCGTACATTGCGGCATCCGCCTTTCTCAACGCGGCATCCACGTCGAGGAGGCGCGGATCGGCGGCGGTGGGGCCGAAGCTTGCGCCGGAATAGTGCAACGTGACGCCGCGCAACAGGTAATTCCCGGTCAGCAGCGGTGCCAGGCGGTCGCACAGGGCCTTCGCTGCCGCTTGGCCTGCGGTTTCCCCGGCAGGTCCCAGTCCGGTGACGATGAATTCGTCGCCGCCGAAGCGAGCCAGGACGTCGCCTGCCCGGAGACCGTCGGATAGCCGCTTTCCGACCTCGATCAGAAACACGTCGCCGACTTCATGCCCGTGACTGTCGTTGATCGCCTTGAAGCCATCCAGATCGATGAAGGCGATCAGGACCGTCTGCCCCGTCGCTTCGGCTTCGGCGAACAGACGGCCCATCTCCTTCAGAAGGAAGCGACGGTTGGGCAATCCGGTCAGCACGTCGGTGAAGGAATGGGCTTCCAGCGCGCTGTTGACCGATTGCAGGTTCTTCAGAAGCTGCTCCCGCTCGACATGCAGGCCGATGAGCGAGGAGAAGAGTCGGAGAGTCTGCTCACCCTTCGGCGTCAGCGGCTTGCGTTCCGAGCCGGCCGCGCACAGCGTCCCGAACAGAGTGCCGTCATTCAGCCTGACCGGAGTGCTGACATAGGTCTGGATGCCGAGGGCCTTGGCGGCGTCACAGTCGCCCCACAGCGTCGGCACGTCGTCGGTATAGTACTTCCCCTCGTCGAGTGCCCGCTTGCATAGGGTTCCCTCCCAGGGAACGACGAGTCCCTCGGGAATCGTCATTGTCTTGGTGTTGTAGGAGAACAGAACCTTCTGTACGCCCAAGTCCTGATCAATGCAGGTCAGATAGGTCGCTTCGAGTTCCGTCACCGCTTCCAGCAGGCTCAGCAGAGGGCGGGTTAGGTCTTCCACCGAGCGGGCGGAAGAGAGTGTTTCGGAAATCTCGGAGAAGAACTTGTCTGACATGGTAAGGTCTGCCGAATATGCGTAGGGTCGTTAACCGAGGCATTGAAGCGGCGTCAGGTGGATTTGGCTTCCTATCGAATTGACCGGAGCCGCTCCGTAAAGCGTGTAAGCTTTACTCTCTAAACAGGATAGTGCCATACCCCATTGCGACGCTCAAGATCCAGACGCAGAGCGAAATTTCCTTCGTTCCCTGGGTGATTTTCTTTCTTCATTACTCGTGTAGCAGGTTGTGATCCGGCCGGATTGGGGAAGTGGAACCTCAACAGTGGTCATGCTTGCCATTCCCTATAACGCTCAGCCCGCGCTCGACAGATGGGGGCATTGCGGCCATATAATCGGTTCCCGTTCCGTACCCCTCCTCTGATCGGATCGTCGCCCCATGGCAAGTCCCGTCCTGTCCGCCATTCCCGCGAGGCCGCTCGCGAAGCTGGAAGCCGGAAAGCAGTTCGTCATCTCGTCGGACTTCACGCCCTCGGGCGACCAGCCGAACGCCATTGAGGAGCTGACCGCCGGACTGCGGCAGGGCGAGAAGGATCAGGTGCTGCTGGGTGTCACCGGGTCGGGCAAGACCTTCACCATGGCGCATGTCATCCAGACGGTGCAGCGCCCCACGCTGATCCTGGCGCCCAACAAGACGCTGGCGGCGCAGCTCTATGGCGAGATGAAGTCCTTCTTCCCGAACAATGCGGTGGAGTACTTCGTCTCCTACTACGACTATTACCAGCCGGAAGCCTACGTCCCGCGCACCGACACCTACATCGAGAAGGAATCCTCGATCAACGAGCAGATCGACCGTATGCGCCACTCGGCGACGCGGGCTCTGCTCGAGCGTGACGACGTCATCATCGTGGCGTCGGTGTCCTGCATCTACGGTATCGGCTCGGTCGAGACCTATTCGGAGATGACGGTCGACCTGCGCAAGGGCGAGATGATCGCCCAGCCCGAATTGCTGCGCAAGCTGACCGAGCTTCAGTACAAGCGCAACGACGCCGCCTTCGGCCGCGGCCTGTTCCGCGTGCGCGGCGATACGGTGGAGCTCTTCCCGGCCCATATGGAAGACCGGGCGTGGCGCATCTCGCTGTTCGGCGACGAGATCGAGGGCATCCACGAGATCGACCCGCTGACCGGCGAGAAGCTGGCGGCGCTGGAGGCGGTGCGCGTCTATCCGAACAGCCACTATGTGACGCCGAAGCCGACGCTGAATCAGGCAATATCCCAGATCAAGAAGGATCTGAAGGACCGGTTGGAGGAGTTCGCCGCCGAGGGCAAGCTGCTGGAGGCTCAGCGGCTTGAGCAGCGCACAACCTTCGACATCGAGATGATGGCGGCGACCGGCTCCTGCGCCGGCATCGAGAATTATTCGCGCTACCTGACCGGCCGCGCACCGGGCGAGCCGCCGCCGACCCTGTTCGAATATCTGCCGGGCGACGCGCTGCTGATCGTCGACGAAAGCCACGTCATGGTACCGCAGATCGGCGGCATGTACCGTGGCGACTTGATGCGGAAATCGACGCTGTCCGATTACGGTTTCCGCCTGCCCAGCGCCAAGGACAACCGTCCGCTGAAGTTCGAGGAATGGGAGGGTATGCGGCCGCAGACGGTCTTCGTCTCCGCCACGCCCGGCCCTTGGGAGATGGAGCGCACCGGCGGTGTCTTCACCGAACAGCTGGTCCGCCCGACCGGCCTGATCGACCCGCCGGTGATTATCCGTCCGACCGAGACCCAGGTCGACGACCTGATCGGCGAGTGTAAGGAGGTGGTCGCCAAGGGCTATCGCGTGCTGGTCACCACCCTGACCAAGAAGATGGCGGAGGCGCTGACCGAATACATGCACGAGGCCGGATTGCGCGTGCGCTACATCCACTCCGACGTGGAGACGCTGGAGCGTATCGAGATCATCCGGGACCTGCGGCTGGGCGCCTATGACGTGCTGGTCGGCATCAACCTGCTGCGCGAGGGTCTGGACATCCCGGAATGTGCGCTGGTGGCAATCCTGGACGCCGACAAGGAAGGCTATCTGCGCAGCAAGACCTCGCTGATCCAGACCATCGGCCGCGCCGCGCGCAACATCGACGGGCGGGCGATCCTCTATGCCGACAAGATCACCGACAGCATGAAGTACGCCATCGACGAGACGGCACGCCGCCGCGAGAAGCAGATGGCCTATAATCTGGAACACGGCATCACGCCGGAATCGGTGAAGAAGGCGATCGGCGACATTCTGGAAAGCGTGTTCGAGCGTGGCGACCATGTGACGGTGAAGACCGGCCTGAACTCCAACGAGCTGGTCGGGCACAACCTGAAGAGCGTCATCGCCGATCTGGAAAAGCGCATGCGCGCCGCCGCCGCCGACCTGGAATTCGAAGAGGCCGCCCGCCTGCGCGATGAGCTGCGCCGGCTGGAGGCAATGGACCTGGGGCTGGAAACCCCCGGCAGCATCGGCATCAGCAGCGCCCGCCAGGGCCGCGGCATTCCGGAAGGGGCGCCGAAGAAGCAGGGGCGTCGGCGTCGCGGGCCGTGAGCCACTCCTGCCGAACCGCCCTTGTCGACCCACCCTTGTCCTGAACAGGTTGCAACACCATACTTGCGCTTCCCGTAGGATGGTGCGGGGTCGCAGGAGGGCTGAGGGTTGCTTGTTCGTCGTGTCGTGATGGTGCCGCTGATTGCGCTGGCGCTGTGGGGCGCCGGCTTCGGTTCGGTCTCCATCGCGTCGGCGGCGGACGCGCAATCGATGGCGAAGCCGAAGGCGGTGGCTGAACTGCCGCCCCCGTCATTGAAGACCAAGTCCGGCGATTGCGAACTGGCGGAGCAGGGCGACGCCAATGCCGCATTCCGGCTGGCCCGCCGCTATCTGTTCGGCAAGGGGGTTCGCAAGGACCGGCGGCTCGGCACGGCCTGGCTGCGCGCCGCCGCCTCGCGCGGACATCCGGAGGCGCGGCGGCTGGTCAACTACGTCCCTGGCCGCATGGGGCGCATCCGTCCCTGGTGCCGGCCCGGCGCAGGTCCGGTGCGCGAGGTCGGTCCTCCTCCGGCAGAGGTGGTGGCGCTGGTCAACTCCATCGCGCCGAAATATGGTCTCGATCCGGCGCTGGTGCTGGCGGTGATCCAGGCGGAAAGCGCCTTCCGCACCGATGCGGTGTCGCCGAAGGATGCCGCCGGCCTGATGCAGCTGATCCCCGATACAGCCGATCGCTTCGGTGTCGGCGACGTCTTCGACCCGAAGCAGAACATCACCGGCGGGGTGAAGTACCTGCGCTGGCTGCTGGCCTATTTCCAGGGCGACGTGACGCTGGCGCTGGCCGGCTACAATGCCGGGGAGGGGGCGGTCGACCGCTACAAGGGCGTGCCGCCCTATGACGAGACCCGCAACTACGTCCGCATCATCCGCCGCCTCTACGACAACACCCGCCATCCCTTCGACGGGGCGGTGACGGAGCCGTCTTCGGCGATGCCGGCCATTCGCGCTGCGGCGGAACGCGCTGTCGAGGCGGAGTTGCCTCGCGGCGCCAAATCGCCGAAAAAGGGATAGCCCCGTCATTTCCGAACAGGAGTGCCCGCCCGTGCCGATGTCCGAACGCAACGTCCTCGGCCTCAGCGCCGCCGGGTTCCACAAGATCGCCTACACCCAGTGGGGGCGGGACGACGCGGCGCGGACAGCGGTGTGCGTCCATGGACTGACGCGGAACGGCCGTGATTTCGACCGGCTGGCGCTCGCCCTGGCCGATGGCTGGCGCGTCGCCTGTCCCGACGTGGTCGGGCGCGGGCGCAGCGACTGGTTGCCGGTGCCGGCGCTCTACGGCTATCCGCAATATTGTGCCGACATGGTGGCGCTGATCGCCCGCATGGGGGTGGAGACGGTCGACTGGATCGGCACCTCGATGGGCGGGCTGATCGGCATGACGCTGGCGGCGCAGGCCAACAGCCCGATCCGTCGCATGGTCATCAACGATGTCGGTCCCTTTATCGCCCAGGCCGGGTTGCAGCGGATCGCCGACTATGTCGGCAAGGACCCGGTGTTCGAGGATCTGCCGGCGCTGGAATCCTACCTGCGCTTCGTGCTGATGGGGTTCGGCACGATCAGCGACGACTGCTGGCGCCACATGGCGCAGCACAGCGCCCGGCCGCTGCCCGACGGGCGTTTCCGGCTCGCCTATGATCCCGCCATCGGCGACGCGTTCAAGACGGCGCCGATCGGCGATGTCGATCTGTGGGCGCTGTGGGATCGGGTGCGCTGCCCGGTACTGGTCCTGCGCGGCGCGGACTCCGATCTGCTGAGCGCCGAGACGGCGGAGAGAATGGCGGAGCGTGGACCGGGGGCCGCGGGTCTGGTGCGGGTGGTGGAAATCCCCAATACCGGCCATGCCCCGTCGCTGATGACGGACGGGCAGATCGCCATCGTCCGCAACTTCCTGGCGGAAGGGTGAGGGCGGAGGGCTGAGCAGCCCTCCGGAGCCGGTGATCAGTTCACCCGGCGCAGCACCGTGTCGAGCCGGCCATGGCCGTCCTTGTCCAGCCAGCTGGCGGCGACCCGGCCATCGGGGCGCAGACGGTAGCGCAGGATGTTGCGGCCCTTCTCGTCGAAGACCAGCTCGCCATTCTCGATCCGGCCCTTGCGGCGCACCCGCTCGGCGGGCTGGTCTGCTTCCATGCCGGCGCCGAGCACATAGTCGGCATAGACGGCGTCGCCCTCCGCCTTCTCCACCGACAGCGCGACCTCGCGGCCATTGATGTAGCTGCCGTACCACATGCCCATATAGGGACGCAGGGCGGTGGTGGCGTCGTTGCCCTTGGCGGAGCCAGAGGCGTTGGCGGGCAGGGCGGCCTGCAGCATCTCGGCACTGGGGCTGCGGCCCCAGGTCTCGTCGCAGGGCGGGTCATTCGAGGACGGGGGCTCTTCGGCGAAGCGGACGATGCAGGCGCCGAAGCGGCGGACGAACAGGCCTGTGTTGGCAGCGCCATGACCGGTCAGCAGCGACGGCTGGTCGACGATCAGGCTGCTCAGCCCGCGCTGGGTCAGGATATTGCGGGTCGGCTCGGCGCGCCCACCCGGATCGAAGTCGTCGCCGTGGAAGAGGAACATCATCACCCGTGCCCGGCGCACCTCACGCAGGATCGGCCAGAGCTGGGCGGCATTTTCGCGGTAGCTGTCGAAGGCCTCGGTGAAGTTGCCGAAGGCGGCCGGGGCCGTGGCAATGACCGCGTCGATGGCATTGGTCTGGCCGGCGGCGATCAGCGAGATGAAGGCGCCGAAGGACTGGCCGGTCAGGGCGACCCGGCGATAGCCCTTGGCCTTCAGCGCTTCCGAATAGCCGGCGAGTGCGCGGGAGCTGTTGGGCAGGGTGTCGCTGACCCGCATGCGATCGAGCCGGTAGACGTCCCAGCCGGCGTCGCGCAGAGCCTTCATGTAGAGTGGGGTGGGGGCCTCCGAATCCTCGGAGTCGACCGAGCGGCCGTGGCTCCACACCACGGCGCCCCGCGCCTTGGCCGGGCCGGTCAGCGATGCCTCGCCATAGGCGGACTTCAGAACGATCTGTGCCGTTGCCGGACGGGCGACCGTCAGGCCTCCGGCGACAGCCAGTCCGATCGTTGCGACCAGTCCGAGAACCATCCCCCGAATTGTCCGCCTCATGCCCAGCGATCCCCCTGTACTGCTTAGTCGCTTCAGGATTGCCGCCGTTCGTTAACGCGACCTTTCCATGATTTTCACTGTCACGGACGACCATTTTTTGTCACAGGCGTAGACGCAAATAAGAATGACTCGCAATTAAAAGCGAGAGGCGCTAGGATGCTCCTGCAACCGGATGAAGGAGCATCGGCATGTGCGGGACGGTGGAAGAGGGGCGGCCCTCGCCCTGGACGGTATCGGATCTGACGACCGCCGAACGGGCGCTGCTGACCGGCGTGCGTCAGTGGTTCCGTGCGGGCACTGCCGGGGCAATGGCGTCGATGCGCATTGGGCTGAATGTGGCTGGGGTGCCGAACACCGCGCTCCTGCCGTTGTTCGCCCTGCTCGGCACTTTTGCGGTGGCTGGCGCCCGCCAGCCGGAGATCCGCTGCCCGGCTTGCAGCCGGATCAGCGCCGATGAGGCCGCCCTGCTGGACTCCTTGGCCGCGGTGCAGAGCGGCGATGCCGAGGTGGCGGCGCAGCTGTTCGACCGCTGGCTTCCGCCAGTCGCCCTGTGCATGGCAACCGACGCGATGGGGGAGTTGGGGGGAATCCTGGACGGCGCCCGCATCTTCCTGCCGCGCCGCCGGGCAGCAAGGCTGATCGCACCGGCAAGCAGTGCGACCGTGGTCGATCTGGCGATGGCGGCGGAATAGGGCTCAGTCGCCGGCCAGCTTCAGGTTTCGACTGGTGTCCGTGCCGGCCGCGGAGCTGCCTTCGGGCAGCCGCTTGTGCAGGAGCCATTGGTCGATTGCGACGCGGACCAGGCGGCCTTCCGGCGTGTGGTAAAGGAACTGCCCGCGCTCTCGCCCGCAATGTTCGTAGCCCAGCCGCTCGTAGAAGGGTAGGACGCCGGCATTGTCGCGGTCCACGCCCAGTTCGGCGAAAGGGACGCCGCGATGGATCACCACCCGTTCGGCCGCGCGTACCAGCCGGACGCCGATGCCGAGCCCGCGAAAGGGCTGGAACACCCGCAATGCCCACAGGGTGGCGCGGCCGCTCGGCCGCTTGCGCAGAAAGTCGATGCAGATCTGGCCGACGGGGAAGCTATTGACGTCGGCCAGCAGCATGGCGCCGTCACCGCGTTCCTGAAGCCGGAAGGCTCCGGCAATGATCTCGCGATGGGGAGTGTGGAGGCCGTACCATTCCAGCGTCGGCAAATCCTCCTGCCGTGCGGGACGAATGGTCAGCGGCAGCGCAAGTGCCGCGCAGTTGCGGCTTTCACCAGTGTCTTTCTCTGCCGCTTCCGGCACGAAGCAGTCGTTGGTGGCCGTGCCGCAGGAGCCGGTACGGCGCTGTGCTGTTGCCATGATGCCGATGCCTCGCAGGTTCTTTCCCGCAACCTGCCGCCGATAGGTGAATTGGCGGCTTTCGCTGACAACCCTACACGGCAGGCGGACGTTCCCGCGCTGCGCTGTCGGGATATGGCTTTTGGTCAGGCATCTACTTTCCCCAATGGATATAAAGCAGATAAAAATTGGCGCTAAATAACGATGTCGTGAGGATATCTCTGTTCCGATGGGAGATCTTACCCCTGGATGAAATATGTCCTATGAAATCCGTTCAGAGTTGAATGCTGGAAGTCTTATTGACGTTTATGGATGTCCTTTGATAGCTCTGCGACCAGAGAGCAACGCTCTTACGTGGGAAGAACAAAGAAATTTTGCCTAAAATACTCAATATTGGGCGGAGGATAAAATCATGATGAGAATCGTCAATCTGGGGCGTATCGGGCTTTTTGTGGCGATGCGCGGCGGTGTTCTGACCAGCCTGGGCGGCCGCAGCCATTGGCGAAGCGCAGACGATGTTCGTCGAGCAGCACAGGCGGAGAATATCCCGATCAGCGATCTGGTGGTCCGCACGCTGCCGTAATCGACTGCGTTACGGGGGACTCTCAGTAAGGACAGGGCGCGTTCGACGGAAGACGCCCTTTCCAATTCCAGCACAATGCAGAGCCGATCAGCCGGCGCGGACGCGGGCCAGGAAACGCTCGACCTCGGTCCGCAGGGTACCGGACTGCCGCGACAACTCGTTGGTCGCTTCCAATACCTGTCGGGCCTCTTCGCCGGCGCTGTTGGCCGATGCATTCACCGCGACGATGGTCTCGCTGACCTCGCGGGTGCCGATGGAGGCCTGCTGGACATTGCGGGCGATCTCCGTCGTGGCGGCACCCTGCTCCTCCATGGCGGTGGCGATGGAGGTGGAGATCTCGTTGATGCGGGCAATGGTGCCGGAGATGGAGCGGATGGCCCCGACCGCCTCCTGGGTCGCGCCCTGGACGGCACCGATCTGCGAATTGATCTCTTCCGTCGCCTTGGCGGTCTGGTTGGCGAGGCTCTTCACCTCGCTGGCCACCACGGCGAAGCCCTTGCCCGCTTCGCCGGCGCGGGCGGCCTCGATGGTGGCGTTCAAGGCCAGCAGGTTGGTCTGGCTGGCGATGTCGTGGATCAGCTTCACCACCTGCCCGATGCGGCTGGCGGCATCGGCGAGGCCCTGAACGGTGGCGTTGGTCCGCTCCGCTTCCGTCATCGCGGCGTTGGCGATTGCGGCCGACTGGGTCACCTGATGGCTGATCTCGCCAATGGAGGCGGTCAGTTCCTCCGCCGCCGCAGCGACCGTCTGGATGTTGACCGACGCCTCTTCGGCGGCGGCGGCGACCTGGGTCGACTGCTCGCTGGTGATCTCCGCCGTGCGGCTCATCGCCCTGGCGGTCCCCTGAAGCTGTTCGGCGGCGCTCGCCACCGCCTGCACCACGCCCTTGACCTCGCGCTCGAAGCTGTCGGCGGTGCTGCCCAGTTCACGCGCGATGATCGCCGCGGTGTTGAGATCGATATAGACGGAGGTGGCGAGGTCCATATCCAGGAACACCGCCTTGTTGATGGCCTGGAGGAGCTGTGACAGCTTTTCCGGCTTCTTGCGGTAGACCTGGGTCGCCAAGTCGATCAGCTTGTTCAGGGTGAAGCAATAGGCACCGGTGTACCAGCGCGGCTCAAGCCCGATGCGCTGGTGGGTCTGGCCGATCTTCAGGACCTGATTGACGTAAGCCTCGTCGAAGGTGCCGGTGAAGACGTTGCGCAGCCAATGCTGCTTCTGCAGGTCGCGGGCGCGGCCGGTCACCGCCGGGTTGGCCAGCATCGGCGCCACCTGCGGCACGGTGCGCAGGTAGCTGTAGAATTCCTCCAGAATCTGATCGATCCGCTGCGCCAGATAGGGTTGGAACTCCCGCAACGTCGCCTTCGTCGCCTCGTCGATGCGCAGGAAGGTGATGCGGTCGATAATCGATTGAGTCTGGGCAGCGTGCGACATGGAGCCCCTCTCCCATTTGATCTATGATGAGCGTACTAAGTATTGCCGAAAATGCAATATTTCCCACGGGCCGCACATCATGCGCAGGCATTCGCATCTTTGCATCGGTCACTTTGTCGCAGTGCACAAAAATCGGTAATAAAAAGAATAGTTTACAAGTCACATGAAGGGAATGCTGAGCACTTCGCGAAAGAAAAAGCCGGCGGAGCCATGGGCGCCGCCGGCGTAAGGTGACAGGTCTGGAGGCAACAGACGGGCCAATAGCCCGCGGGAACGATGCGGAGCCGCGGCCAAGCCGCCTCCGCATGGGTCCCGTCCGGTGCCGTGGCAGCCGGACGGGGAACGGGGTGGCTCAGGCCACCATCGGCGTGGCCGGCCGACGTAGGGCCTGCGCAGCGCTCAGCACTGCTTTCTGGAGCTTTTCGAAGGCCCGAACCTCGATCTGGCGCACCCGCTCGCGCGACACCGAGAATTGCTGGCTCAATGCTTCCAGCGTCGAAGGGTCGTCCTTCAGGCGGCGTTCGAACAGGATGCGGCGTTCACGGGCGTCCAGCCGGTCCAGCGCCTGCCCGACCAGCCGGCGGCGCAGCGCCAGTTCGTCGGCCTCGGCCAGCATGGCGTCCTGGGTGGGACGGTCGTCGGCCAGCAGTTCCAGCCAATTGGTTTCACCGTCCGTCGACAGGGTGGCGTCGAGCGAGCTGTCGTTGGCGGCGAGGCGACGGTTCATCTCCACCACCTCGGTCTCGGGAACGTCCAGTTCGGCGGCGATGGTGGCGACCGTCTCCGGCGACAGGTCACCCTGTTCCAACTCGGCCATCTGGCTCTTCAGGCGGCGCAGGTTGAAGAACAGCTTCTTCTGCGCGGCGGTGGTGCCCATCTTCACCAGCGACCAGCTGTGCAGGATGTATTCCTGGATCGCGGCGCGGATCCACCAGGTGGCGTAGGTGGCGAAGCGGAAGCCGCGCTGCGGATCGAATTTTTGGGCCGCCTGCATCAAGCCGACATTGCCTTCGGCAACCAGATCGACCAGCGGCAGGCCGTAGCCGCCGAAACCGCGGGCGATCTTGATGACGAGGCGGAGATGGCTGCCCACGAGCTGCTCCAGGGCCTGCGGATTCCCGCGCTCCCGCCAAGCGATGGCGAGGTCGCGCTCGACATCCGGGGCGAGGATGGGGAAGCGCTTGGACTCCTCAATGTAGCGGGTCAGGCTGGCGTTTTCACCGGTCAGCAGTTTCTTCAGCACGCGATTGCCTCCTCTCCAACGCTTCCCGGGGCAGCCTCCATTGTTCGAAGGCCGGCCCGGTCGGGGCCCATGGCGGGGATCGCCGTAGAGGCGATGATCCATTGGCGGACGCAGGAATATCGTCCGTCTCTTCGGCTCTGGCTGGCTTTGGTTTGTATTGGGGTTTGCATTTTGCTTGGCGTCTTAAGGAACTGCGTCCTTATGACACTGTTAATGTGGCCGCAGAAATGCAGCGGATCAACCCTTTAAAGGGCGTGTTCCGGGTGTTTTTCGGCGTATACCCAGGCTCTTCTTCCACCTGCACCGGCAGTCCGGGGGAGGAGGCGATCCTATGACCCCTGACCTTCGGCCGGGTGACTTCCGGGCGGGTGGCTTTTCCCCAAACGGTCGAGGCGGATCGGAACCGGCCACTCCGTCTATACCGCACCCGCGAAATGGACTGGAAGCGGGGAGGCTCCCGGTCGACTGAGATAGCGGGAGGCAACTATGCCTCTGCGGTGGGGAAGGTGATAAGACCGCCCGTGGTCCCTCAACCATACCGGAACCCTAGATGGGAAGGCAGAGCTGCTTCGCTACCCGAACAATGGTCATAGGACTTCGACTGGATGCGAGGTAGCCCAGGCGGAACCGCCACGTTGGCATGGGCAGCCGTGACGTAAAGAAAAAGGCGCGCCCTGATGGACGCGCCTGATCTCACAGCGGCGTGCAGTGGCCGTTATTCGGCCGCTGCCCGCTTGCGGCCAAGCCCGAGCTTGGTCGCCATTTCCGAACGCGCCTTGGCATAGTTCGGGGCGACCATCGGGTATTCCGGCGGCAGGCCCCACTTGGCGCGGTACTCGTCCGGCGTCATGTCGTAGACGGTCTTCAGATGCCGCTTCAGCATCTTCAGCTTCTTCCCGTCTTCCAGGCAGACAATGTATTCCGGCGTGACCGACTTCTTGATCGCGACGGCCGGGACCAGTTCGGCCTTGGCCGGGACCGGCTTGTCATCGCCCAGGTTGCGGAAGGCGACCTGGACGCTGTTGATCAGCGTGGGCAGATCCTGAACCGGTACCGAGTTGTTGCCGACATAGGCGGCAACGACCTTGGCGGTCAGCGATTGCAGTTCAGTTTGGTCGATGGTCATGGCTGCGCTCCCCCTGGTGCGTGGATGCGGCGGATCAGCCGTTCACCAGATCGCGCAGCTGCTTGGCCGGCTTGAACTTCGGAGCCTTGGAGGCGGCGATCGCCACGACTTCGCCGGTGCGCGGGTTGCGGCCTTCACGGGCGGCGCGCTCGGCCACCTCGAAGATGCCGAAACCGGCCAGACGCACATCTTCGCCGCGGCCCAGCGCGCCGGAAATGCCCTCGAACACGGCCTGAACGACCTTGGCCGCGTCGGCCTTCTTGATGCCGGCGTTGGTGGCGACGGTTTCGATCAGCTCGGCCTGGTTCATGCAAAACTCCATTTGTTCGGTTTGGTTTCGGTTTTTCGGAGTTATTGGCAGAACGGCACCATCCGCACAAGAGCGAACACAGATTGGGCAACCGTCGGTGTTTTTCTTGCGCGTCATTCGTTCGCCATCTGTGGCGTCGCTGCATCAAACGCCGAGTCCCGATGGCATTTCGTTCGCAACCGCCGCAGTTTTCCAGGGCTTCGGCATATCGGGACCGCTGTCGGGGCTGCGACTCGCAAAGGTCAGGGAAAGATGCAAACCGGCGCCTTTGCTTTCGCAGATGCATGAACTGTTTGGTCCGATCTTGACCCGGGTCACAGCGACACCATCTGCCAGGAAGTTCGGGTCCGGGCCCCTCTGACGATCGAGGCGTCGGTCGTGATGTCGGAACCGCTTGATCTCACCGCTCACGCAGCGTCATCAAGTGGGTTTTGCAATGGACAGTATTTTTGCAATGGTTTTCCTCGAATTTTTGGGAAAACCTGTTTGGATTTGGTTGGTTTTCGTCGGCATCGTCCTGACCCTTCTGGTGCTGGACTTGGGGGTTCTGAACCGCAAGGACCATGTCATCGGCGTCGGGGAAAGTCTGAAGCTCTCCGCCTTCTACATCGCGGTCGCCATGCTGTTCGGCGGCTGGGTCTGGTGGTCGATGGGCGGCGAGGCCGGCTTGCAGTACTACACCGGCTTCTTCGTCGAAAAGAGCCTGTCACTCGACAATGTCTTCGTCATATCGCTGATCTTCAGCTATTTCGCGGTGCCGCGCGAATTGCAGCACCGGGTGCTGTTCTGGGGCATCCTGGGCGTCATCGTCCTGCGCGGCCTGATGATCGGTGCCGGTGCGGCGCTGGTATCTGAATTCCACTGGATCCTTTACGTCTTCGGCGCTTTCCTGCTGCTGACCGGCATCAAGATGCTGTTCGCAAAGGATGAGGAGACCGACATCGGCGAGAATGCCGCGTTGCGGTTCCTGAAGAGCAAAATCCGCGTCACTGACCGCTTTCACGGCCATCACTTCATCGTCAAGCAGCCGGTCGGCGACAGCGGCGTAATGCGCTGGACGGCCACGCCGCTGCTGCTGGCGCTGATCATGGTGGAACTGGCCGATCTGGTCTTCGCGGTCGACAGCGTGCCGGCGATCTTCGCCATCACCACCGATCCGTATCTGGTCTACACCAGCAACATCTTCGCCATTCTCGGCCTGCGTGCGCTGTATTTCGCCCTGGCGGCGATGGTCCATCGCTTCCGCTATCTGAAATACGCCCTGGCCCTGGTTCTGGTGTTCATCGGCGGTAAGATTTTCTACACGCAGGTCTTCGGCAAGCCCGACCCGCTGATCGCGCTGGGCGTCACTTTTGCCCTGATCGGTGGCGGCGTGCTGGTCTCGCTGTGGAAGACCAGCCGCGAAACCAAGACCGCGGCAGCCGAGTAAACAGGGGCGTTGGAAAGGGGGCGGTGCGTGGGTGCCACCCCCTCGTCATGTTCAGAACCCCAGCCTGGCCAGTTCGGCGATGCTCTCCGCGGCGGTGCGGTGGAGGATAAAGCGGCCGGCCGCGGCCTCCCACGGGTCGCGGGCCTTTTCGCGGTCGTCGACCAGGATGGCGCCTGGGCTGGCATAGCGCGCCTTGTCGCGGGCCATGCAGGTGATGACCGGCACGTCGGCCCCCAGCATGCGGGCAACCCATCGTTTCTTCTGCTCCGGCGCCCAACTGCCCAGTGGCAGGCCGGTCAGGATGGTCGGCCGGTGCGGCGCGCAGAAGGCCCAAAGCTCCTGCGCGTCATGCATGAACTCCAGCGTGCCGAAGAAGTCGCTGTGGCGGGACAGAGCCCGCCACATCTCCTTCATCGGCAGCTGTTCCGGCCGCTTGCCGGTGACCGCGACGACGCCCCGGTCGAAATCGGCAAGCACGCCGTCGAGGTCGAGGAACAGCGGCGCTGCCACCTCAGGCCCCGCTCAGTTCCGTCCGCTCGCGGAACTCGTCGAGCGCCTGCGGGTTGGATAGCGCCTCCGTATTCTTGATCGGACGGCCATGCACGGCGTCGCGCACCGCCAGTTCGGTGATCTTGCCGGAGCGGGTGCGCGGAATGTCGGTGACCTGCACGATCTTCGCCGGCACATGGCGGGGGGAGCAGTTGTCCTTGATCCGCTTGCGGATGGTGGCGGCGAGAGCCTCGTCCAGCGTCATGCCCTCGCGCAGAACGACGAACAGCACGACGCGGACGTCGCCGTCCCATTCCTGGCCGATGCAGACCGCCTCCATGATCTCCGGCAACTGTTCGACCTGACGGTAGATCTCCGCCGTGCCGATGCGCACGCCACCGGGGTTCAGCACGGCGTCCGACCGGCCGTAGATCACCCAGCCGCCATGCTCGGTCTGCTCGATGAAGTCGCCATGGACCCAGACGTTGGGAAAGCGGTCGAAATAGGCTGAGCGGTATTTCGAACCATCCGGATCGGCCCAGAAGCCGATCGGCATGCTGGGGAAGGGGCGGGTGCAGACCAGTTCGCCCTTCTCGCCGCGGACGGCATGGCCGTTGTCGTCGAAGGCCTCCACCGCCATGCCGAGGCCGCGCGTCTGGATTTCGCCCTTCCACACCGGAGAGATCGGGTTGCCCAGCACGAAGCAGGACATGATGTCGGTGCCGCCGCTGATCGAAGCGAGATGGACGTCCTGCTTGATGGCGCGATAGACGAACTCGAAATTCTCCGGCATCAGCGGCGAGCCGGTGGAGGTCAGGGTGCGGACGCTGGCGAGAGAGTGGGTCCTGATCGGCTCCAGCCCGGACTTCTCCAGCGACTGGATGAACTTGGCCGAGGTGCCGAACAGGGTCACCTGCTCCGAATCGGCATAGTCGAACAAAATGTTGCCGGTCGGTGCGAAAGGCGAGCCGTCATAGAGCACCAGCGTCGTACCGCTGGCTAGACCGGTCACCAGCCAGTTCCACATCATCCAGCCGCAGGTGGTAAAGTAGAACAGCCGGTCGCCGCGCTTCAGGTCGCAGTGCAGCCGATGTTCCTTGATATGCTGGAGCAGCGTGCCGCCGGTGCCATGGACGATGCATTTCGGCTTTCCGGTGGTGCCGGAGGAATAGAGGATGAACAGCGGGTGGTCGAAGGTGACCCGCTCGAAGGTCGGTTCGGTTGCTGGGTGGGGCGCCATGAAATCCTGGAAGCCGACGGCGCCGGGGATCGCCGAGAGGTCGGGGGCCTTGTCGACATAGGGCACGATAACGGTGACGACGACGGTCGGCAGGTCCTTCAGGACCTCGGCCACCTTGGCACGGACATCGTGGCTCTTGCCGTTGTACCAGTAGGCGTCGGGGGCGAAGACCACCTTCGGCTCGATCTGGCCGAAGCGGTCGGTGATCCCCTGAGTGCCGAAATCGGGCGAGCAGGAGGACCAGACTGCGCCCAGGCTGGTGGTGGCGATCATCGCCGCTAGCGTTTCCGGCATGTTCGGCATGATGGCAGCGACACGGTCGCCCTTGCCGACGCCCTTGGCCTTCAGCGCCTGCTGCAGGCGGGAGACGGTGGCCTTCAACTCCGCCCCGCTCCAGCGGTACTTCACCTTGTCCTCGCCCCAGAACACAACGGCATTGTCGTCGAGGGCGCCGGCCAGCAGGTTTTCGGCATAGCTGAGGCGGGCCTCTGGGAACCAGCGGGCGCCAGGCATCTTCTCGCCGTCCAGCAGGTCGACGCCACCCAGATCGCCGGTCAGCCCCGCCCATTCCCACAGGAAGCGCCAGAACCGCTCCTTCTCCGCGATCGACCAGTTGTAGAGTGCGTCGTAATCGTCCAGCCGCAGTCCGAAGCGCGCATTCGCCGCCTCGCGGAAGGCGGTCAGGTTGGCCTGCGCGATGCGCTCCTCACTCGGGCTCCACAGCGGAGTGTCCATTCTCGGTTCCCTCAGCGTCTCGTTTTCCGCCGGCGCCAGCCGCCGGCTCGCCTGCCGGGTTGCTTGTTCGTGCCCCGGATTGCCATGGAGCATAGCGCATGGCCGCACCGGTTGTCTGCGTCCGGGTGGGCGAAATTGGATAGGGCGGGCAGGGGCAAGGGCAACGGAATCAAGGCGATGCACAAGAAAAAGGCGGGGAGTTTCCTCCCCGCCCCATCTCCGATCTGCCCTGTCGGTCCGCTCGCTCAGGCCGCCTTCTTCTTGCCGGCGCCGATCTTCGGTTCCTCGCCCTTCAGCAGGCGGCGGATGTTCGTCTCGTGCCGGATGAAGACCAGCACGGCGATAAACAGGCAGAGGCCGCCGACCAGCGGCCCGCCGAAATACCAGCCGGTCAGCGGGCTGAGGCCCAGCGCCGTCAGCGCCGACAGCGAGGAAATGCGGAAGAGCGCCGCCATGACGATCCAGGTCAGGCAGGCCAGCAGCCCGACCGGCCAGGACACCGCCAGCAGAACACCCAGCGCCGTCGCGACACCCTTGCCACCCTTGAAGCCCAGCCAGACTGGGAAGCTGTGACCGAGCATGGCGCCGCCAGCCGCCAGCACCGCCGCCTCCGGCCCGGCCCACCACAGGGCCAGCAATGCCGCGATGGCGCCCTTGCCGCTGTCGAGCAGCAGGGTGGCGAGCGCCAGCGGCTTGTTGCCGGTGCGCAGGACGTTGGTGGCGCCGATGTTGCCGGAGCCGATCTGGCGGATGTCGCCCAGACCGGCCATCCGAGTCAAAACCAGACCGAAGGGAATCGAGCCCAGCAGGTAGCCCAGCAGGGCGGCAAGCACGAGAGTCAGCACCGGATCAGTCCTCCGCCTGCCAGACGGTACGGCCATCGACGATGGTGCGCAGCGGCCGGCCCTGGACCGGGCGGTTCTCGAAGGGCGAGTTCTTCGACTTCGACTTGAAGCGGCTGACGTCGATCTGCCACGGCACGTCGGCATCGAAGACGACCAGATCGGCCGGCCCGCCCTTGACGATCCGGCCGACCGGCAGGTCGAGAATGGCCGCCGGGTTGGCGGTGACGCAGGCCAGCGCCTTCAGAAGCGGCATTATGCCCTTGTGCACCAGTTCCAGCATCAGCGGGAACAAAGTCTCCAGCCCGATCACGCCGGGGGCGGCCTGGGCGAAGGGCAGGCGCTTCTGGTCCTGATCCTGCGGCACATGGTCGGAGGCGATGGCATCGATGGTGCCGTCGGCCAACCCCTCGACGACGGCGCGGCGGTCCATCTCGCCGCGCAGCGGCGGCGACACCTTCGCATAGGTGCGATAGTCGCCGACGTCGGTTTCGGTCAGGGCGAAGTAATGCGGGGCGGTGTCGCAGGTCACCGTCAGCCCGCGCGCCTTGGCGCGGCGGATCAGGTCGACCGACTCGCCGGTAGTGACGTGGGCGAAGTGCAGGCGCCCGCCGGTCAGTTCGGCCAGCCGCAGGTCGCGCTCGATCATGATGATCTCGGCCTCGCGCGGGATGCCGACAAGGCCGAGGCGGGTGGCGATCTCGCCAGAATTCATCATGCCGCCCGAGGCCAGCGACGGCTCTTCCGGATGCTGGACGATCAGCTTGCCGAAGGTCTTGGCATAGCTGAGTGCCCGGCGCATGGTCTTGGCGCTGGCGATGGCTTTGGTGCCGTCGGTGAAGGCGACAGCACCGGCCTGACCCAGCAGACCCATCTCGGTGATCTCGTTGCCTTCGGTACCGCGGGTGGCCGAGCCGTAGGCAAAGACCTTGACCAGCTTCACCTCGCGGGCGCGCCGCGCGATGAATTCCAACCCGGCAACCTCGTCCAGCACCGGGTCGGTGTTGGGCAGCAGCGCCATGGCGGTGATGCCGCCGGCCGCTGCGGCGCGCGAGGCGCTCTTGATCGTGTCCTTCTCTTCCTCGCCGGGCTCGCCGATCAGCACACGCATGTCGACGAGGCCGGGGGCGAGGCACTGGCCGGCGAGGTCAATCACCTCCGCCCCTTCGGGCGTGGAGTCGCTGAACAGGCCGGGACCGAAATCAGCGATTTTTTCACCGTCGATCAGCAGATCGCCGCGCTGGTCGAGGCCCGTCGCCGGATCCAGCAGGCGAGCGTTGCGGTAGACGATATGCGAACTCATCAGACGGCTCCCGCAAGGTCGGACTGGCGGCGTTCACGGGTCAGCAGGTCGAGCACGGCCATGCGGACCGCCACGCCCAGTTCCACCTGATCGAGGATCATCGAGCGCTTGAGGTCGTCGGCGACCTCCGAGTCGATCTCGACGCCGCGGTTCATCGGACCGGGATGCATGATGACCGCGTCGGGCTTCGCCACCTCCAGCTTCTCGTAATCGAGGCCGTAGAAGTAGAAATACTCGCGGGTCGAGGGGACATACTGGCCGCTCATCCGCTCGGTCTGCAGGCGCAGCATCATCACCACGTCGGCGTCGCGCAGTCCGGTCTTCATCGAATGATGGACTTCGACGCCCAGCCGTTCGATCTGCGACGGCAGCAGGGTCGGCGGCGCCACGCAACGCACCCGGGCGCCCATGGCGTTCAGCAGGTGGATGTTGGAGCGGGCGACGCGGCTGTGCAGGATGTCGCCGCAGATCGCCACGATCAGCCCGTCCAGCCGGCCCAGGCGGCGGCGGATCGCCAGCGCGTCGAGCAGGGCCTGGGTCGGGTGCTCGTGGTGGCCGTCGCCGGCATTGATGACCGAGCAGTTGACCTTGTCGGCCAGCAGCTTGACGGCACCCGAATCGGCGTGGCGTACCACCAGCGCGTCGAGGTGCATGGCGTTCAGCGTCATCGCCGTGTCGATCAGGGTCTCGCCCTTCTTCACCGAGCTGCTGTCGGTTGACATGTTGATGACGTCGGCCCCCAGCCGCTTGCCGGCCAGTTCGAAGCTGGTGCGGGTGCGGGTGGAGTTCTCGAAGAACAGGTTAACCTGCGTGCGGCCGTCCAACAGGTTGGACTTCTTCACGGGGCGGCGGTTCTGCTCGACATAGCCATCGGCGAGGTCGAGAATCTGGGTGATCTCGCCGGCCCGCAGCCCCTCGATTCCGAGGAGATGGCGGTGCGGGAAGACCGTGTCGGGGGACGGGTTCGCGCTCATGGCCGCGGACTATAGGAGCGGTCCGTTACGCCCGCAAGCCGCTCTATACGGCGCATTTCAGACCGCTCCCGCCTCTTCGAACAACCAGTCGTGGAAGGCCTTCACCTTGGGCCGGGAAAAGTAATGCTGCGGCGCCACGACATAGTAGGCGAGGCTTCCCGGCAGCCGCACCTCGAACAGCCGGACCAGCCTTCCGGCGGCGATGTCGTCGGCCACCAGCACGCCGCGGGCCAGCGCAATGCCGTGGCCGTTGATCGCCGCCTGGAGGGTGAAGGACGAATCGTCGAACCGCAGACCGCGTTCGGTGTCCACCCCCTCGATCCCCGCCGCCCGGCACCATACCGCCCAGGAGATGTTGTAGTCGTCGTGCAGCAGCGTGTGGTGCCGCAGATCCTCCGGGTTCACCAGCGGCCGGTTGCCGGACAGCAGTGACGGATGGCCGACCGGGAAGATGTCCTCGGTCAGCAGCCGCTCAACCCTTAGATCCGGCCACAGCCCGTTGCCGAAGCGGATGGCCAGATCGACGTCGTGGCGGGCGAAATCGACCACCTGCGCCGTGCTGTGCACCCGCACATCCATCTCCGGATGGCGTTTCTGGAATCGGACCAGCCGCGGCACCAGCCATTTCGAGGCGAAGCTGGGCATGGTGGAGATGGTCAGTGTGCCGCTGCTGTCGGCGCGGATCAGCCGGTCGGTCGCCTGGGACAGCGTGTCCATCGCCTCGCGCACCGGCGGCAGGTAGCTCTGCCCGGCCTCGGTCAGCGCCAGCGCCCGGTTCATTCGGCGAAACAGCGGTAATCCGAGCCATTCCTCCAGTGCCTTGATCTGATGGCTGACGGCGGCCTGCGTCACATGCAGCTCGTCGGCGGCCTTCGTGAAGGAAAGATGGCGGGCGGCGGCTTCGAAGGCGCGTAGCGCGTTCAGCGGGGGCAGGCGGCGGGACATGGCGGGGGACGGATCCGTGGCTGGATTCGGATTAGCAAAGCTAATCGATTCTATGAGAAAGCGTCGTTTGTCGGCAAGCGCGCTCTGCCCCATTCTCAGTTTCACAAGCGATCAAACACTGAACGGAGCGGCGAGGCCGAAGGCCCCGCTCCCCATCCAGCGAAGGAAACCGGATCATGGCAAAGGGAACACAGTCACAGTTTTCCACCGCAGAGCTGTTCGTCCGCAAGCCGGTGCAGGCCGGCCCCGGTCTGGGCGAGCGCGTGGTGTCGCTGTTCGACCGCCTCGCCACCTGGAATGAGCGCCGCCGGCAGCGCCGCGCGCTGGAAGCTCTGCCCGATCATCTGTTGTCGGACATCGGCATTTCCCGTGCCGACGCCGACTATGAAGCCGAGAAGCCGTTCTGGCGGGGTTGAGCGATGAGCGAGGCAAAGGCAGGGGGAGAGCGGGTCTGGACCGGCGGTTGCCTGTGCGGCGGCGTGCGCTATGCCATCGACACGCATCCGGAGCCGATCTCCTTCTGCCACTGTTCCCAGTGCAGGCGCCAGCACAGCCATGTTGGCGCCTACACCGGCCTGCCGCGTGCGGCGTTGCGTCTGCTGAACGACGCCACGCTGACATGGTATGCCTCTTCCGACCGGGCGCGGCGCGGCTTCTGCGCATGTTGCGGTGCCGGGTTGTTCTGGGAGGCGCTGGACCAGCCTGACACCGGGGGTGAACCGCGCATCACCGTGACCGCCGGCAGTCTGGACGATGCGTCGGAGTTGTGGGTCGAGCGTCACATCTTTGTCGATCACAAGGGTGCCTATTACGACATCGGCGACGACGGCGTCGAACGCCGGACCAGCACGGGAGAGGTGGTGGAATGACCGAACAGGGCAGGGCGCTTTCCGGGGGCTGCCTGTGCGGCGGCGTGCGCTTCCTGCTGGCCGAACGGCCGGACGGGGTGGTGACCTGCCATTGCGGCCAGTGCCGCCGTTTCCATGGTCATATCGGCGCGTACATCACGGTGCCGCGCGACACCGTCACCTTCGATGCCGACACGACGCTGTCCTGGTATCGCTCCTCCGACTTCGCGGAACGCGGATTCTGTGGGCGGTGCGGGTCGTCGCTGTTCTGGAAGGGCGATGGCAAGAGCGAGATCGAGATCGCTGCGGGCAGTCTCGATCAGCCGACCGGACTGACGACGCTGCGCCATGGCTATGTCGCCGACAAGGCCGATTACTATGAGATCGCCGATGGGCTGGAGCAGTTTCCCGGCTCGTCGGAGGGGGAGTAGGCTGGCGCGGCCGGGCCGGGATCAGGTCACGAGACAAGGTTCAAAGACGGCCGCATCCCGGCAGGGTGCGCGATTCCGTCGCAGGTGCGTTGCGGTGGTCGGGGGGGCCTTTTCATTTGACCCCAGGTGTCTGGGGTGAGAATGATTTTCAGAAGCAAAGGCCCACCAGCCCCTGAGGTTTTCCACGAATGCGCCGTGTCTCCCTGCTTTCCGCCGCCTGCGCCATCGCCCTGTCCGGCGCCGCGTTTCTCCAGGCAGCGCCGGCCCGCGCCGAGGATACGATCACCATCGTCATCAAGGACCACAAGTTCGAACCGGCCGAGGTCAAGGTGCCTGCGAACAAGCGGGTGACCCTTCTGGTCGACAACCAGGACGCCACGTCGGAAGAGTTCGAAAGCGGCGAGATGAAGGTTGAGAAGATCGTCGGCGGCCGCAAGCAGATCAAGGTCATGGTCGGTCCGCTGAAGCCGGGGCGCTATCCCTTCTTCGGCGAATTCCACGAGGCGACGGCGCAGGGCGCCGTAATCGCCGAGTGACACAGTCTTAAGGCCGTTTGACGCAGTCTTGAGCCAGACCGCCCCGCACCGGAGACGACCATGCTCGCCAGTCTGATCATCGTCTTTCGCGAGGTCCTCGAAGCGGGCCTCATCGTCGGCATCGTGCTGGCCGCCACCCAGGGGGTGGTCGGGCGTGGCCGCTGGATCGCGCTCGGCATCGTTGGCGGCATCATCGGCTCCTGCATCGTCGCGGCCTTCGCCGATGGCATCAGCGCGCTGTTTGCAGACACCGGACAGGAGCTGTTCAACGCCACCGTCCTGCTGATCGCCGTCGTCATGCTGGCTTGGCACAATGCCTGGATGGCGCAGCATGGCCGCGAACTGGCGCGCGACATGAAGGCGGTCGGCCGTGCGGTGCAGAGCGGCGAGAAGTCGCTGGCGGCGCTAGCCGTCGTGATTGGCGTCGCCGTTCTGCGTGAAGGGTCGGAGGTTGTGCTGTTCCTGACCGGCATTCTGGCGTCGGAGGAGGGGGGCATCGCCACCGTGGCTGCCGGCGGGCTGGGCGGAATGGCGCTCGGGGCGCTGGTCTCCATCCTGCTCTATGTCGGCCTGCTGCAAATCCCGACGCGGCACCTGTTCGCCACCACCACGTGGCTGCTGACCCTGCTGGCTGCCGGCATGGCCGCCACGGCGGTCAATTTCCTGGCGCAGGGCGGCGTGCTGAACGTGGGCGGCACCGTGCTGTGGGACAGCTCGGGCGTGCTGCGCGACAACAGCCTGGTCGGGCAGGCGCTGCATGTCCTGGTCGGCTATACCGACCGGCCGACGGAGGCGCAACTGATCGCCTATGTCGGCGTGGTCGTCGGCATCCTGCTGCTGACCCGCTGGGCGGCCGGTAATCCACCGTCGGACCGCCCGCGTGTTGCGTCCCCGGCCGAGTAATCAATAGGGAATAATCAATAACATGAAGGTGTATGGCCGGGCTGACGGTTAAGCGTCTGGCCTTACTCCTTGAAATCGCGCCATAGTGCCGCTGCGACAGTCGAGCGGCGGGGAATATGGCGGAACTTGTGACGTTGGTTGTGCTGCTGGCGGCGATGGTGGTCGCCGTGCCGGTGGCAAAAAGGTTCGGGTTCGGTGCGCCGCTCGGCTATCTGGCCGCCGGTCTGGCGGTGGGGCCGGCCGGCCTTGGGCTGGTGACCAATGTGGGGGCGATCGCCCACGCCTCGGAACTCGGCGTCGTCATGCTGCTGTTCCTGATCGGGCTGGAGTTGAGGCCGGCCCGCCTGTGGGTCATGCGGAAATCGGTGCTGGGGCTGGGCGGTGCGCAGGTCGCCCTCACCGGTGCGGTGATCGCCGGGCTGTGCGGCCTGGGGCTGGGGCTGCCCTGGCCGACCGCCGTGGTGCTGGGCTTTGGTTTCGCGCTGTCCTCTACCGCCATGGCGCTGCCGATGATGGCGGAGCGCGGGCTGCTCGCCAACCAGTCGGGGCGCAACGCCTTCTCCATCCTGCTGTTCCAGGACCTTGCGATCATTCCGGCGGTGGCTCTGCTGCCGCTGCTGGGGGATGGCAATGTTCCGCAGGCCGACGGTGCCTGGCTGGCGGTCGCCAAGGCGGTGGTCGCGGTGGCCCTGGTGCTGATCGGCGGGCGTTATCTGCTACGGCCGATCTTCAACGCGGTCGACCGCGCCGGCGCGCCCGAGATCTTCACCGCCACCACCCTGCTGGTCGTCATCGGCACCGCCGTGCTGATCCAGGAGGCCGGGCTGTCGATGTCGCTGGGCGCCTTCATGGCCGGCGTCCTGCTGTCGGATTCGGAGTACCGGCACGAGGTCCAGGCCGACATCGAGCCGTTCGAGGGTTTGCTGCTCGGCCTGTTCTTCGTTTCGGTCGGGATGGGGGCGGATGTGCCGACCCTGCTGGCGCATCCGATCCGCTTCCTCGGCCTCGCCGCGGCACTGCTGGCGGCGAAGGGGCTGGTGATGCTGGTCCTGGCCCGCGTTGCCGGAGTGCCGTGGGTGGGGTCCATGCGGATGGCGACGGTGTTGAGCCAGGGCGGCGAGTTCGGCTTCGTGCTGTTCGGGCTGGCGGTCGGTGGCGGCGCGATGGCTGGCGAGCAGGCTTCGGCGGCGATGCTGGTCGTCACCCTGTCGATGCTGGCGACTCCCTTCCTGTTCGCGGCGGAGGAGCGCTGGTTCGCGCCGCGCCTGCTGGACGGCAAGCCCAAGCGCCCCTTCGACACTCCGCCCGACGAGAACCCGCCGGTCATCATCTGCGGCTTCGGCCGGGTAGGGCAGGTGGTCGGCCGTGTCCTGCGGATGCGCGGCATCGCCTTCACCGCGCTGGAGAGCAGTGCGGCCCAGGTCGATTTCGTCCGCAAGTTCGGCAGCAAGGCCTATTATGGCGACCCGACCCGTGTCGAGCTTCTGCGCGCCGCCGGAGCGGAGAAGGCGAAGGTCTTGGTGGTGGCGCTCGACGACATGGAGCAATCGTTGCGGGTGGTGGAGATGGCGACCCGCCATTTCCCCAACCTGACCATCTTCGCCCGTGCCCGCAACCGCCGCCATGTCCACCATCTGATGGACCGCGGCGTCACCCATATCGTGCGCGAAACCTTCGACAGCAGCATCCGCCTGACCGGCGACGTGCTGCGCCAGATGGGCATGGCTGAGGGTGAGGTCACGCGGACGCTCGACACCTTCCGCGCCCATGACGAACGCACCCTGATCCGCCAGCACGCCGTCCACAATGACGAGACCAAGCTGATCCAGACCTCCCGCGATGCCGCCGCGGAGCTTCAGTCGCTGTTCGAAGCGGACCGGGAGGATGGGGGCGAAGTGCAGGGCGAGGCGAGGACAGCCAGCGCCTAGCCGATCAGCAAACTATCGTCGCTGATCTCCGCTCCACCGCGCTGCCTGGCGAACAGTGCCAGCAGGTGCGGTACGTCCAGCCCGGCGCGCTCCTCTCCCGCCACGTCGAGGACGACGCGGCCCTCGTGCAGCATCAGCGTGCGGTCGCCGTAATCCAGCGCCTGCCGCATCGAATGGGTCACCATCAGCGTGGTCAGCCGGTTGTCGCGGACGATGCGGCGGGTCAGGTCGAGGACGAAATCGGCAGTGGCGGGGTCGAGGGCGGCGGTGTGCTCGTCCAGCAGCAGGATCTTGGAGCCGGCGAGCGTCGCCATCAGCAGGCTGACCGCTTGACGCTGGCCACCGGACAGCAGGCCCATGCGGTCGTGCAGCCGGTTCTCCAGCCCAAGCCCCAGCGCCGCGATGCGGTCGCGGAAGCCCTTGCGGCGGTCGCTGCCCAGCGCCAGCGACAGGCCGCGGCGGCGTCCCCGCGCGGCGGCGAGCGCCATGTTCTCCTCGATGGTCAGGGCGGCGCAGCTGCCGGCCATCGGGTCCTGGAAGACGCGGGCGACCAGACCGGCGCGGCGCGGCGTGTCCCAGCGGGTGACGTCGGTACCGTCGATGGCAATGCGCCCCTGTTCCGCCAGAACGTCGCCGGCCAGCGAACCGAGGAAGGTTGATTTGCCGGCGCCGTTGGAGCCGATGACGGTGACGAACTCCCCTTCCGGGATGGTCAGGTCGACGCCGCGCAGCGCATGCTTTTCCAGCGGCGTGCCGCGCCCGAAGGTGACGTGGATGTCCTCGACGACGATCATTTGGCGGCTCTCGTGCTGCGGGGGGCGCTGCGGGAAGCCTTGGCCTTCAGGCGCGGCAGGATCAGGGCGACGGCGACCAGAACCGCGGTCACCAGATTGAGGTCGGACGCCTGAAGGCCGATGGCGTCGGCCGACAGCGCCAGTTGCACGGCGAGCCGATAGAGGATCGATCCGGCGACGCAGCCGACCAATGCCAGAGCCAGCGCGCGGGCGGGCAGCACCGTCTCGCCGACGATCACGGCGGCAAGTCCGACGACGATGGTGCCGATGCCGGTGGTGACGTCTGCGAAGCCGTTGGTCTGGGCGAACAGGGCGCCGGCCAGTCCGGTCAGGCCATTCGACAGGGCGATGCCGGCATAGACATGGGCGTCAGTATCAACGCCCTGTGCCCGCGCCATCCGGGCGTTCACGCCTGTCGCCCGCATCGCCAGCCCGAACTCGCTGGCGAGGAAGCGGGCGAGCAGCAGCACGACCACCGCGACGATCACGCCGACCACCAGCGGACGGACGATGTGGTCGGGAATCCCGAGCCCATAAAAGGGTGTCAGCACCGTGTCCTGCATCAGCAGCGCGACGTTCGGCCGGCCCATGACCCGCAGATTGACGGAGAACAGGGCGATCATCGTCAGGATGCTGGCGAGCAGATGCAGGATCTTGAAGCGTACGTTCAGCGTCGCCGTCACCAGCCCGGCCGCCGCACCTGCGAGGGCCGCGGCGAGGCTGGCGAGCCACGGGTTCACGCCGGCGATCAGCAGCACCGCGCAGACGGCCGCCCCCAGTGGGAAGCTTCCGTCCACCGTCAGGTCGGGGAAGTCCAGGATGCGGAAGGACAGATAGACGCCGATGGCGACCAGCGCATAGACGAGGCCGATCTCGATGGCGCCGAAGAGGGCGATTTCGGTCATTGCGGTGCTTTTGAAAGGGCTTGGCAGGGGAAACGCTTTGCCCCCTCCCGTAACGATCACTTACTGCCCGACCACCTTCGTCGCGCGCTTCACCACCGCGTCGGGCAGGGTGACGCCCATGGCGGCGGCGGACTTCGGGTTGACGAACAGGTCGGTACCCTTGGCGAGCGTCACCGGGATGTCGCCCGGCTTCTCGCCCTTCAGGACGCGGGCGACGATGGCGCCGGTCTGCTTGCCGACCTGGAAATAGTCGAAGCCGATGGAGGCGACCGTGCCGCGGGCGACACTGTCGGTGTCGGCGGAGAAGATCGGCAGCTTGGCCTGCTGGCCGACGGCGACCACGCTTTCCAGCGCCGAGACGACGGTGTTGTCGAGCGGGATGTAGACGGCGTCGGCCTTGCCGACCAGGCTGCGCACCGCCGGCTGGGCGTCCGACGATTTCGGAACGGAGGCCTCGACGACGCTCAGGCCGGCCTTGGCGGCCTCGTCCTTCAGCGCCTTGACCAGCACGATGGAGTTCGGCTCGCCCGGGTTGTAGAGCACGCCGATGCGCTTGGCCTGCGGCAGGATCTCGCGGATCAGCGCGACATGCTCGGCCACAGGGGCCATGTCGGACAGGCCGGTGATGTTGGCGCCGGGCTTTTCCATCGACTTGACCATCTGGGCCGAAACCGGATCGGTCACCGCGGTGAAGACCACCGGGATATCGCGGGTCGCCGCCGCCACCGCCTGGGCCGAGGGGGTGGAGATCGGCACGATCACGTCGGGACGGGAGCCCACGAACTGGCGGGCGATCTGGGCGGCGGTGGCCGGATTGCCCTGTGCGCTCTGATACTCGACCTTCAGGGATTGGCCCTGGACGAAGCCGGCGTCCTTCAGTGCCTCCACGATGCCGTCGCGGGTGGCGTCGAGCGCTGGATGCTGGACGATGGCGGTGATGGCGACGGTCTTGCTCTGCGCCATGGCCGAGACCGGCGCGGCGATCGGACCGACGAAGGCAGCGAGAGCCGCCGCGGCGCACAACAGGCGGGTGAAGGACATGGCTTGAGAATCTCCCCAATGCAGAGGTCTTCCCCTAGACCGGGCGGGCGCCGCCGTCAACTCGGCAGCAGGGCCGGGGAGGCTGGAGTTGAACATTTGAAACGCCATGAAACAGATTCCGGGAGATGTTCCATTGTTTCATCGGGCGTCCGATCCGTCATGTCCCCTCCCATGTCCCTTCCGCGGCGACAAACAGGCCGCCCTCTTCATAGCACGGGGCGGCAGACGGGATAAGGACAGCCCGAAAATCCGGCCGGTCGCCGCGATCTCGACTCCGCATGTCCGACCTGCCCGCAATCGGGGGTGTGGTTTGGCGGGTGGGAGGCTATATTGTCCGCAACACGGAAGGAGCGACCATGATCGCAGGAACCGAAGCGGCTCCGTCGAAGTTTCTCGCCTCCTTCCGCGGCCTGATCGGCAACTGCCCCAATTGCGGGCGCGGCCGGCTGCTGCGGAACTTCCTGAAACCGGTCGATCACTGTTCGGCCTGCGGCGAGGCCTACGGCCACCTGCGTGCCGACGACGCGCCGCCCTGGATGACGATCCTGATCGTCGGCCACATCGTCATTCCAGCCCTGCTGGCGGTCGAACAGACCTATGAGCCGCCGACCTGGGTGCATCTGACGGTCTGGCCCTCGCTGACCCTGCTGCTGACGCTGCTTCTGCTGCCGCGCTGCAAAGGGCTGGTGCTTGGCCTGCTGTGGAGCACCGGGGCGCCGGGGTCGGAACGCGGGTAAGGTGGTCCGCGGTACCTTATTACGAAAACGGCACCGTGCGTCGAGCACGATGCCGTTTTTTATGTGGCTGCGGTTCCGCCGTCCAGCGGAAGCCCAACTGCCGTCAGCGGGTGCTGGGCAGAGCGTTGCCGTGCCCGGCGCGGGACAGGCTGGCGCGCAGCCTGCCGAACAGCTCGCGCAGGTAGTCGGCGCGCATCTGGCGGGCGGCCAGCATGATCTCGTCGTGGCTGCGGGGATCACGGACTTCGTTGAAAAGGCTGTTCATGGCTCTGGGAATCTCCACGTGAGGTGAGAGACGTCCACTCCCTTGATTTCAGTCGCTGAGCTTTGTCAGCTTTGTGAAGCTCAAGATAGGGCAGAGCCACTGTCCCATGAAGCGCAGTCCGCGCAACGCCGCCCGACGATTTCCGTATCAGCTTTGTCAATCAACGGAGGTGCGAACTATTGCCGCAGGACACGGTTTATGCCTTGCCGGGCAATAGTTCGTCGGCCCGGTCACTTGCGGTCGCGGGCGCCGTCCACCGCGACGTCGCGGTCGGAGATGATGCGATCGCTGCCGTGCTCTCCGGCCTGTCCCTGCGGATGGTCGGGCTGACGCGGCGGCAGCGGGCCTGTGCCGAGGCCGCCGGCTTCCTCGCTGCCGGGAATACCGAAATCCTCGTCGGGCTGGTCGATCGGTCCGCCGGCGCCGGGACCGATGACGCGTTGGAAGCCCTCGATCTGCTCGTCCACATCCAGGTGATCGCGCGTCTCGCGGATATCGAGGGGGATTTCGCGCTCGTCGATGCCGCCGCTGTCGCCGGGGCCGGTGGCATTCCCGATATTGCGGTCGTCCCGCGGCCGGTCGTCGGCCTTGCGGCTGTCAATGGTCCGGCTGTCGATGTTGCGGTCCTTGGCGGCCATGGGCGCTCTCCCGTCTGTCCTGTCGAGGTTTCAACCTTCCTCAACAGGGCGGAAGGGCACTCGTCACCGACCGCACATCGAACCAGCCGCCGACGCTGTGGCGCAGGTCCTGCCGGCGGTCCTGCTCCGGCGCCGGGGCGATGTCCCACAGCCAGGACATGTCGGGGGCGGGCAGGGCAAGGCCCCAGGTCGAATCCTCTATTTCGGTCACCGTGCCGCCGTGGATCCAGGAAGCGTCGATGTCGGTGAACAGGGCCGCATGTTCGGCAATGGCGGACAGCCAGCACAGATGGCCGTGGATCATGCGCAGAGCGAATGCCATCCGATCCGCGGCCGGGGTCGCCGGGGCGCGACGCTCCACCGCTTCCAGCGGCAGCAGGGGCAGTTGGGACAGCAGGTTGCAGGAGAGGGCGAAGCGGAAGGGGCCATCGTCCGGGATCGGCGCATTGAAGCCGGTGGGGAGCGGACCGCCGGTATCGAGTGCCGCGGCAAGCGGGGCCAGCGCGCCGCTGACGTCCAACTCCACGAGGCGGACATTCGCCATGCCCGCCACCCGGCGGCGGACGGCGCGGCTGTGCAGGATGTCGACCAGAACCACCTCGTCGAAGCGGGTGGCCAGCCTTTGCAGCGGGATTTCGATCAGCAACCCCGATCCGGCGATCAGGGCCCGTCCGCCCGGGGCCGCCCATTCCATCGCCTGATCGACGAAGCGGTGGCATGCGGCGACATGCGGCGCCCAGGCACGCCTCTGCCGCCGGTGGCGGGCGCCCAGCGCCACCATTTCCGACAGGTAGCCGAACCGGCGGGCCAGCGGCGGGCAGGGGGTGGTCAGATATTCGAAGGCTTCGCGCAACATCGCCGGCTCATTCCCCTGTCGTTTTCCCCTGGCGCCTCGCCTTTGGCCTTCTCAGCCCTTGACCCGCGATGGTGGCAAGGTACCTATGGCGCCATGGTCGAGATCAAGAGGAAAACGGCCCTTGTCACCGGGGCCGGCAAGCGCATCGGGCGGGCCATCGCGCTCGATCTGGCGGGGCAGGGGTGGGACGTGGCCGTCCATTACCGAAGTTCCCGCGCGGAAGCCGATGCCGTCGTTGCGGAGATCGAGAAGGCGGGCGGCCGTGCTATGGCCTTTGCCGCCGACCTGGACCGCGAGGCGGAGGTGAAGACTCTGGTGCCGGCGGTGACGGAGCAACTCGGTCCGCTGACCCTGCTGGTCAACAACGCCTCCCGCTTCGAACGCGACGAGGTCGCCGACGTGACCCGCGAATCGTGGGATGCGCATATGGAGGCGAACCTGCGGGCGCCCTTCGTGCTGTCACAGGATTTCGCGTCTCGGTTGCCGACCGGCGAGAGCGGGTTGATCGTCAACATCATCGACCAGCGGGTCTGGAACCCGACTCCGCACTTCGTCTCCTATACCCTGTCGAAGATGGGGCTTTGGGCGCTGACACGGACGATGGCGCTGGCGCTGGCCCCCTGTATCCGCGTCAACGGTATCGGTCCCGGCCCCACTCTGCGCAACGACCGCCAGACGGTGGCGGAATTCGCCGACCAGTGGGACTCGACCCCGCTGCACCGCGGTACAACGCCGGAGGAGATCTGCGCCGCCATCCGCTTTCTGATCGCCGCTCCGGCGATGACCGGCCAGATGATCGCGCTGGACGGCGGGGAACATCTGGGATGGGCGCAGCCGACGCATGGCTTCGTGCCCACCGAATGACGGCAGGTTACAGCGCGCGAACAAAGGAAAGATGCGCCCGGCCGGCACCGGATGGCGGGGGGAAGCAGGCCGGGGCGCTGAAAATGACCGCGCGTTTTACACAGGTGCCCCACCCCGCGCAAGAGGCGCCTGCACTGCCGCGACAATTTTGTGTCAGCGCGTCAATTCCCTCCCTTGACTCGGGCGTGACCTAACAAAATCAATGAGTTAGGAAAAATGCTCAAAAAATAGGCATAAGCATGCGACCCCTTGCGGCGCCTAGCTCCGGACGGGCTACCCCCTCCGTTATCGACAAACTTATCCACAGGTTTCGTGGATATTCTTCCGGAGAGGTGAGTCGCTCCGCATGCGTCCTTCCTGTGCCCAACGGTTGACCCGCGGCGGCCGCTCGACGACATTCTGGTCATGTCCGAAACGCATTCCTCAGACTCCCTGGATTCCCCTTCGGCCGACCCTGCCGAAGACAATGTGACCGTTCCGACCGCCGCTGCGCCGGTCAGCGAAGGCGTCGCCGTGCGCCCGAAGCGGCGCCCGGCCGACATCAACCGGGGCGTCGAGATCATTCGTGAGCATCTGAAGACGCTGCCGCAGACGCCGGGGGTCTACCGCATGCTGGCGGGCGACGGGGCGGTTCTGTATGTCGGCAAGGCGCGCAACCTGAAGCGCCGGGTCACCAACTACACCCAGGTCGGAAAGCTGCCGGTCAGGCTCCAGCGCATGGTCGCGGAGACCGAGACGATGGAGTTCGTCAACACCCACACCGAGGTGGAGGCGCTGCTTCTCGAATCGAACCTGATCAAGAAGCTGATGCCGCGGTACAACGTGCTGTTGCGGGATGACAAGACGTTTCCGCACATCATGATCACCAAGGACCACGATTATCCGCAGCTGACCAAGCACCGTGGTGCCCGCGGGCGCGATGCCGATTACTTCGGCCCCTTCGCCTCGGCCGGGGCGGTGAACCGTACCATCACGGCGTTGCAGCGCGCCTTCCTGCTGCGCAACTGCGCCGACACGGTGTTCGCCGCCCGCACCCGGCCCTGTCTGCAATACCAGATCAAGCGCTGCACCGCGCCCTGCGTCGGCCGCGTCAGCCCGGCGGAGTATCAGGCGCAGGTCAACCAGGCGCGCGCCTTCCTGTCCGGCAAGAGCCGCGACATCCAGACGGAGTTCGCGGACCGGATGATGGCCGCCTCCGACGCCATGGATTTTGAGACGGCGGCGCGCTATCGCGACCGTATCCGCGCGCTGACGGCGATCCAGGCCCATCAGGACATCAACGTTGAAGGCGTGGTGGAGGATGCCGACGTCATCGCCGCCTATGCCGAAGGCGGCGTGACCTGCATCCAGGTCTTCTTCTTCCGCGGCGGACGCAATTATGGCAACCGCGCCTATTTCCCCAGCCATGACAAGGCGGCGGAGACCGAGGAGGTGCTGGCCGCCTTCATCGCCCAGTTCTATGAGAACAAGGCGGCGCCACCGCTGGTGCTGGTCAGCCACGCCCTGCCGGAACTGGATCTGCTGAGCGAGGCGCTGGCCGTGCGCGCCGGCCACAAGGTGGAACTGGCGGAGCCCAAGCGCGGCGAGAAGCGCCGGATCGTCGAGCATGCGCTGACCAACGCGCGCGAGGCGCATGGGCGCCGGCTCGCCGAAAGCTCCAGCCAGGCGCGGCTGCTGGAGGGCGTGGCCGCCGCCTTCGGCATGGATTCCGCGCCGGAGCGGGTGGAGGTCTACGACAACTCCCACATCCAGGGGACGCATGCCATCGGTGGCATGATCGTCGCCGGGCCGGAGGGCTTCATCAAGAACGCCTACCGCAAGTTCAACATCCGGGAGCCGGGGGCGGCAGGCGACGACTTCGCCATGATGCGCGAGGTGCTGACCCGCCGATTCGGCCGGGCGGTGAAGGAGGATCCGGAACGCAGCCTGGGAAGCTGGCCCGATCTGGTGCTGATCGACGGCGGCCTGGGGCAGTTGAACGTCGCGCTGGAGGTGTTCGCGGAACTGGGCATCGACGACGTGACGCTGGTCGGCATCGCCAAGGGGCCGGACCGCGACGCCGGGCGGGAGCATTTCTTCATGGAGAACCGCCCACCCTTCCAGATGGAGCCGCGCGACCCGGTGCTGTATTTCCTGCAACGACTGCGCGACGAGGCCCACCGTTTCGCCATCGGCACCCATCGGGCAAAGCGGACCAAGGCCATCGGCAAGTCGCCCATCGACGAGATCGCCGGCATCGGACCCGCCCGCAAGAAGGCTTTGCTGCATCATTTCGGCAGCGGAGCGGCGGTGGCGCGCGCCGGGCTTGCCGATCTGGAGGCGGTGGAAGGGATCAATCGGACCGTTGCGAAAAAGATATACGATCACTTCCATCCCGATGGTTAGAATGCGGGCATCTGCAAACAGCCGGCCCTCCCACGGGTGCCGTGCGGCGACATCCTCCAGCGGTTCGAGTTTTCCGTCATGCTGACCAGCCTGCCCAACCTGCTGACCCTGTCGCGCATCGCGGTGATCCCGGTGGTGGTCGGGCTGTTCTATGTGCCGGAGGCGTGGGCCGCCTATACCGCCTGCTCGCTCTATGCCGCCGCCTGCATCACCGACTGGTTCGATGGGTATCTGGCGCGGGCCTGGGCTCAGGAAAGCGTGATCGGCAAGTTCCTCGACCCCATCGCCGACAAGCTGCTGGTCGCGGCGACGCTGATCATGCTGGCCGGATTCCACCGGCTGACCGGCCTGTCGATCCTGCCGGCGGTGGTGATCCTGCTGCGCGAGGTGTTGGTGTCGGGTCTGCGCGAGTATCTGGCCGGCCTGCATGTCGGCGTGCCGGTGACCTGGCTGGCGAAATGGAAGACGACGATCCAGATGATCGCGCTGGGTTTCCTGATCGTCGGCGACTATGGTCCGGCGGAGCTGCCGGTGACCTTCATCGGGACGGTCGGGCTGTGGATCGCCGCGGCGCTGACCTTCTACACCGGCTGGGATTACATGCGTGCCGGACTGACCCATATGATGGCCGAGCAGCCGGCAAAGTCCGCCGCCGCCCGTTCCGCCCGCAGCGCCGGTTGAGAGTTTCCGACATGAAAATCTTCGGGCTGACCGGCTGGAGCGGCAGCGGCAAGACCTCGCTGATGGTGCGCCTGATTCCGGCACTGACCGTGCGTGGCTTGCGGGTTTCGACGGTCAAGCATGCCCACAAGGGCTTCGACATCGACCATCCCGGCAAGGACAGCCACAACCACCGCATGGCCGGCGCCACCGAGGTTCTTGTCAGCTCCCCCCGCCGCTGGGCCCTGATGCACGAGCTGCGCGACGGAGAGCCGGAGCTGACGCTGGACCAGCTGATCGGCAAGGTGTCTCCGGTCGACCTGCTGCTGATCGAGGGCTTCAAGCGCGACCGGCACGAGAAGATCGAGGTCTGGCGCGCCGACGTCGACAAGCCGCTGATCGCACCGGAGGATCCGACCATCGTCGCGGTCGCCAGCGACGGTTCGGTGCCCGGATGCCCGGTTCCGGTGCTGGATCTGAACGACGCGGAGGCGGTTGCGGCCTTCGTGGTGGAGCGCTGTGGGTTGGGGTGAGGCGGAGCCTTCATCCTTCCGATAGATCACGAGACGACATGGACACCGCACCTTCCCTCACGCCGCAGGCGCTCGATCGCCGTGGTTACCGTCTCGCCGTCTTCGACTTCGACGGCACGCTCGCCGACTCCTTTCCCTGGTTCATCGGCGTTCTGAATGGCGTCGCCGATCGCTATGGCTTCAACCGCGTACGGGCCGACGAGGTGGAGCGGTTGCGCGGCTATGACGCGCGCCAGATCATGCGGCACCTGCGCGTGCCGAGCTGGAAGCTTCCCTTCATTGCCAACCACATGCGCCAGTTGATGGCGCGCGATATCGACGGCATCCGGCTGTTCGACGGTGTGCCGGACATGCTGCGATCGTTGAACGACCGGGGGGTGACCGTCGCCATCGTCAGTTCCAATTCGGTCGAGAACATCCGCCGCATTCTGGGGGCGGAGGTCGCCGGGCTGGTGGCCCATTACGGCTGCGGAGCATCGCTGTTCGGCAAGGCGGTGAAGTTCCGCAAGATGCTGGGCAAGACAGGCGTTCCGGCCGATCTTGCCATCGGTATTGGTGACGAGGTGCGCGACATCGACGCGGCACGCAAGGTGGGCATGGGCTGTGCCGCGGTCGCCTGGGGCTATGCGCGCGGCGATGCGCTGGCGGCGCGCAAGCCGGACCGGCTGCTGACGCGGGTGGAGGAGATTCCCGGCCTGTTCGGCGGCTGAATGCCACATCCCGGAATTGGCCCGGAATTGGCGCCTTTTCCCTCTTCGCACCCGACGCTGCGACGGACTAGAGTGGCGGCCATGGTGCAACTCGACAATGACTGCTTCGCTTTCGGCGGGCCGATGATGGCGGTGGAGCCGGCGCTGGCGTTGCTGGCCGGACGGGTGGGGCCGGTCACGGCCACCGAGACCGTACCGCTGACGGCCGCGCTCGGCCGGGTGCTCGCTGCTGATCTGGTGGCGCCCTTCAACGTGCCGCCGCATGACAATGCCGCGGTGGACGGTTATGCCGTATTCTTCGACGACTTGGCCGCTGACACCCCGACCCTGCTGCCGGTGACGGCGCGGGTCGCCGCCGGGCAATGGCTCGGCCGGCCGGCGGTGCGGGGAGAGGTGGTGCGCATCTTCACCGGCGCGCCGATGCCCACGGGCATGGACACCGTCTTCATGCAGGAGGATTGCCGCAGCGACGGCGCCACCGTTACCCTGCCGGCGGGCATCCGCCGCGGTGTGAACCGACGGCTGGCGGGCGAGGATGTGCGCGAAGGCTCGGTGGTGCTGGCCGCCGGGCGCCGGCTGCGGCCGGAGGACATCGCGCTTGCCGCCTCGCTCGGCCATGCGGTGCTTGAGGTGCGCTGCCGCCTGCGGGTCGCGGTGTTTTCCACCGGCGACGAGTTGCGGCAGCCGGGGCAGGCGCTGGAGCCCGGCGCCGTTTATGACGCCAACCGCTTTGCCCTGATCGCGCTGCTGACCCGGTTGGGCTGCGCCGTGACCGACCTCGGCATTTTGCCCGACCGGTTCGAGACCATCCGCGATGCGCTGGCGGAGGCGGCAGGGAGCCATGACGCGCTGATCACCTCCGGCGGCATGTCGACGGGGGAGGAGGATCACGTCAAGCCGGCAGTGGAGGCCAACGGGCGGCTGGATTTCTGGCGGCTGGCGATCAAGCCGGGGCGGCCGGTGGCGCTGGGTCGCGTGCGGGATGCCGTGTTCATCGGACTGCCGGGCAATCCGGTGGCGGTGGTGGTGACCTTCCTGCGCATCGCCCGACCGATCCTGCTGCGACTGATGGGAGCAGCGGGCGAGACACCACGACCGATTCCGGTGCGCGCGGTCTTCGCCCATAAGAAGAAGCCCGGCCGGCGCGAGTTCCTGCGCGGGTCGCTGACGCGCGGTACGGATGGTGCGCTGGAGGCGACCAAGTACCCGCGCGATGGGGCCGGCGTGCTGTCGTCGCTGGTCGAGTCCGAAGGGTTGATCGAGTTGCCGGAGGAACTGGCGCGGGTCGAGCCGGGCATGACCGTCGATTTCCTGCCTTTCAAAGAATTCCTGTAGAGGGCGTGTGATGAAGATTCTCTATTTCGCCTGGCTGCGCAGCAAGATCGGCGTACCGACCGAGACCGTGGAACTGCCGGCAGAGGTCGCCACGGCCGGTGCGCTGGTCGAATGGCTGAAGACCCGCAGTCCCCGCCATGCCGAGGCGCTGGCCAACAGCAAGGTGGTCAAGGTGGCGGTGAACCAGGAGCATGTGCCCTACGACCACCCGATCTCATCGACCGACGAGGTGGCGCTGTTCCCGCCGGTGACGGGGGGCTGACGGCATGGCGATCCGCGTCCAGGCCGGGGATTTCGACGTCGGCGCCGAATATGCCGCCTTCACCGCCGGCCGGACCAGCGTCGGCGGGGTGGCGATGTTCGTCGGGCTGGTGCGTGACATCGCCGGCGGTGCGTCGGTCAGCGCCATGACGCTGGAACATTACCCCGGCATGACCGAGAAGCAGCTGGAAACCATCGCGGAGGAGGCGCGCCGCCGCTGGCCGCTGGACGACGTTCTGGTGATCCACCGCCATGGCCGGCTGGAGCCGGGTGACCGCATCGTGATGGTCGCCACCGCCTCGGCCCACCGCGACGCGGCCTTCGAGTCCTGCCGTTTCCTGATGGACTGGCTGAAGACCAAGGCGCCCTTCTGGAAGCTGGAAGCGACTTCCGAAGGCGAACGTTGGGTCGAGGCAAAGGAAAGCGACGACGCGGCGGCGGCGCGCTGGGCGGAGTGAAGCTTCAGGCGAACAAGCTTCAGGCGATCTCGGGCGCGCTCACGCGTGCCCGGCTTCGCCCGACAGCATGGAGACGCTGACGCCAAGCTTGCCGATGGCGCGTTCCCATTTGGCGTCCAGGTCGGTGTCGAACAGCAGCTTTTCGTCGCAGGGCACGTTCAGCCAGCCGTTGGCCTGGAATTCGGCATCGAGCTGGCCCGGACCCCAGCCGGCATAGCCCAGCAGCAGCAGGTTGCGGCGCGGGCCGCGGTCTTCGGAGATGGCGCGCAGGATGTCGATGGTGGCGGTCAGCGCCACGTCGTCATTCACCACCAGCGTGCCGTCACGGACGTAGTCGGTCGAATGCAGGACGAAACCGCGGCCCGACTCGACCGGGCCGCCGTAATGCACCGGCAGATTGTGAACCGGCTGGGCGATGTCCATGTCGAGCTGTTCCAGCAGATCCTCGAACGTGATCGACCCGAACAGCCGGTTCACCACCAGACCCATTGCGCCGTCTTCATTGTGGGCGCAGACATAGATGACCGTACGCTGGAAACGCGGGTCTTCCATTCCGGGCATGGCGATCAGCAACTGGCCGGTCAGCGATTCCGTGGTCTTGGAGTCCGGAGACTTGGTCAGGCGCGGCATGGGCGATTATCCTTGTCGTCGGTCCGGTGCGGAAGACCGCCCCCGTCCGTACGGTCGGTTGTGGTTGGCGCTCTGGCGACGCTTTCACCGGAGTGTGACAGCACCGGCCGAGCTTTGTCACCATTATATGGGCTATCATATAGGGTGTCGGGGACGCGGATGCGCCCCTTCCCGGGAAGAGAACAGTGCGCGCGATGAAAAGACATGCCGTCACCCTCCTGCTGCTTCTGGCTGTGCTGGCCAGCGGCACTGCCCCCGCTTTTGCGCAGGATGCGGTCGGGTCCTGGTCGAAGGCCGGACCGGTGGAGGCACGGCTGGTGTCCGCCGTGCGGGGTACCGGTGATCTGACCGCGCTGCCGCTGGGGCTGGAACTGCGGCTGGAGCCGGGGTGGAAGACCTACTGGCGCTCCCCCGGCGATGCCGGATTCGCACCGCGGCTGGACTGGAGCCGCTCGGTCAATCTGGGCGAGGCGAAACTGTTCTATCCGGCGCCGCACCGCTTCTCCGTGCTGGGGTTCGAGACGGCGGGATACGACACGGCGGTCCTGTTCCCGATCCAGGGTATGCCGGCAACGCCCGGCAAGCCGGTCGATCTGGCGCTGACCGCCGAACTGCTGGTCTGTTCGGAGATCTGCGTGCCGCAGACGCTGGAGCTTGCGCTGGCTCTTCCGGCAGGGCCGGCCGAACCCAGCGAGGTCGCCAACGACGTGGCGCGCGCGCAGGCGTTGGTGCCGAAGGGGCCGAACGGTCTGCTGCGCATCGACTCCGTTCAGGGCAACGGGACGGCGCTGGAGGTCGAGGCGACCGCTGCCGACGGCTTCGTCTCGCCCGACCTGTTCGTGGAAACCGATCCGCCGCTGACCTTCTCCGCCCCCAAGACTGTCTTTTCCGACAATGACCGTCATGTCCGCCTGACCCTGACGGTGACCGATCCGCAGCCGGGCCTGGACCTGACCGGGCGGGCGCTGACGCTGACGCTGGTCGACGGCGACAAGGCGGTGGAGGCACCTGCCATGGCGGTGGCCGGCGGTGCGGCGTCGGTGCCCGGTGGCGCCGGACTGGTGGCGATGCTGGGGGTGGCCCTGCTGGGTGGGTTGATCCTGAACCTGATGCCCTGCGTGCTGCCGGTGCTGTCGCTGAAACTGATGTCCGTGGTCAAGCATGGCGGGCGGGCGCCGGCGGCGGTGCGCGCCGGATTCCTGGCGAGCGCGGCCGGCATCCTGACCTCCTTCCTGCTGATGGCGTCGGTGCTGGTCGGCATCAAGGCGGCGGGCGGAGCCGTGGGCTGGGGTATCCAGTTCCAGCAACCGCTGTTCCTGGTCTTCATGGTCGTGCTGGTGACGCTGTTCTCCGCCAATCTGTGGGGGCTGTTCGAGGTGCCGCTGCCGCGCGTCCTGGCCGACCGGCTGGGCGGCGACGGGTTGGCCGGGCCGTTCGCCACCGGCATGTTCGCCACCCTGCTGGCGACCCCCTGTTCCGCGCCGTTCCTGGGCACGGCGGTTGGATTCGCGCTGTCCGAGGGACCGGTGGAGATCTACGCGATTTTCGCGACCCTGGGCGTCGGGCTGGCTCTGCCCTATCTGGCGGTGGCGGCGTGGCCGCGGGTGGCGGGATGGCTGCCGCGGCCTGGGCGCTGGATGGCGACGCTGAAGACGGTGCTGGGCTTCGCATTGATGCTGACGGCGGTCTGGCTGTTGTCGGTGCTGACCGCGCAGATCGGCGAAGTGGCCGCGGCCACCGTCGGGCTGCTGATGGCGGCGCTGGTGCTGGCACTGTGGGTTGGGCGCAGTGCGCGGGGGGCAGCGCGGATTGCCGGGCCTGCGCTGGCGGGCGTGCTGGCGGTCGCCGCCTTCGCCATGCCGGCGGCGGTCGGTCCGTCGGCCGGTGCGGCACCGGTAGTCAGCGACAGCAAGGCGCGCTGGGTGCCTTTCGCCGAAGCGACGATCCGCGAGCATGTCGCCGCCGGCAGGACCGTCTTCGTCGACGTCACCGCCGACTGGTGCATCACCTGTCAGGCCAACAAGAAGCTGGTGCTGAACCGTGGCGAGGTCGCCCAGCGGATGGACGATGCGACTGTGGTGGCGATGCGGGCCGACTGGACCCGTCCGGATGCCACGATCGCCAAGTTCCTGTCCGACCACGGCCGTTACGGCATTCCCTTCAACATCGTCTACGGCCCCGGCGCGCCGGACGGCATCACCCTGCCGGAACTGCTGAGCGAAGGCGCTGTACTGGAAGCGCTGAGCAAGGCGGCAGGCAAGGCGTCCTGACTCGGGGGCCTGATTGGGTTTCTGGAAAAGGCCTATGGCTGTTGCGGCTATTCTGCGGTAACAGGGCGCTTCCGGGAGCTTCTCCCGCGCCATGAGGACGATGATGGACGATCAGATCAACTGCCCGCAGTGCAACTCCGAAAACGCCTATAATGACGGCAGCCTGTGGAACTGCCCAGACTGCGGTCATGAATGGAACCCCGACACGCCCGCGGCCGCTACGGATGTCGAAGCCGGGCAGGGCGTGCGCGATGCCAACGGCAACCCGCTTGCCGACGGCGACAGCGTCACCGTCATCAAGGACCTGAAGGTCAAGGGATCGTCGCTGGTGGTCAAGGGCGGGACCAAGGTGAAGAACATCCGTCTGGTGGACGGGGCCGATGGGCACAACATCGCCTGCAAGATCGACGGCATCGGCGCCATGAATCTGAAATCGGAGTTCGTGAAGAAGGCTTGATCCCGGTTGTGTTGTCCGGTCAACCGCGCCTTGCGGCTCCTCGCCGCGAGGGATAGAAGGGATGCAGGGCCGGGCTCCGCAACGAGGGCCCGGCCGGACCCGAACACGGGCCAAACCCAAAAACCGGAAGGGTTAGAGACGATGAGCATCCAGGTTGGCGACACCATTCCGTCCGTCACGCTGAAGTGGCTGACCGACAACGGCATGCAGGAAGTCACGACGGACGAGCTGTTCAAGGGCAAGAAGGTCGTCCTGTTCTCGGTCCCCGGCGCCTTCACCCCGACCTGCTCGGCCAAGCACCTGCCGGGCTTCGTCCAGCAGGCCGACGCGCTGAAGGCCAAAGGCGTCGACAGCATCATCTGCCTGGCGGTCAACGATCCGTTCGTGATGCGCGCCTGGGGTGACAAGGGCGGTGTCGGCGACAAGGTTGCGATGCTGCCGGATGGCAACGCTACCTTCACCACGGCTCTCGGCCTGACCATGGACGGTTCCGGCTATGGGCTGGGCACCCGCGGCCAGCGCTTCGCCCTGGTGGCGGAGGACGGGAAGGTCACGCACGTCGCTGTCGAGGCCCCCGGCAAGTTCGAGGTGTCGTCGGCGGAAGCGGTGCTGGAGAAGCTTTGAGGTAGGAGGCAAAACCCTCTCCCGTCCCGGGAGAGGGTTTTGCTCAGTCCCGCGCCCGCACGTCGGCCACACCACGCCGTGCCAGTTCGTCGGCACGTTCGTTCTCGGGGTGGCCGGCGTGGCCGCGCACCCAGTGGAATTCGATCTGGTGCTGGCGCTTGGCCTCTTCCAGGCGCTGCCACAGGTCGACGTTCTTTACCGGCTTCCTGTCGGCGGTCATCCAGCCCTTGGCTTTCCAGCCATGGATCCACTTGGTGATGCCGTTCTTTACATACTCACTGTCGGTGAAGAGGCGGACGGTCACCGGTTTTTTCAGGGCCTCCAGCGCCATGATGGCCGCCATCAACTCCATGCGGTTGTTGGTGGTCGCAGGTTCGCCGCCGTAAAGCTCCTTTTCCACCTCGCCATAGCGCAGGATGGCGCCCCAGCCGCCGGGGCCGGGATTGCCGCTGCAGGCTCCGTCGGTGAAGATGTCGACGGTCTTGCGTCCAGCTTCGGTCAGGGTGGAGTCGTCCGTCATTGCCCGCCCGTCCCGGATTCGGCGAGGTCGGAATCGTCGAGGAAATAGTCGCCCAGCCCGCGGACCGACTGGTGGAAACGCAGCTTGCGCAGATATTCCAGCGGATCCTTTGGCCGCACGAAGGCGCCCGGCGGGTGGTTCAGCCAGTCATAGAGTCGGGTCAGCAGGAAGCGCACGGCGCTGCCGCGGCACAGCCAGGGCAGGGAGTCCAGCTCCCCGCGGGACAACGGGCGGACCTTGCGATAGTTGGACAGCAGAAGCCGCGCCTTGGTGGCGTTGAAGGATCCGTCGATCTCGAAGCACCAGGCGTTGATGCAGATCGCCACGTCGTAGACGAAGAAGTCGTTGCAGGCGAAATAGAAGTCGATCAGGCCGGACAGGCTGTCGCCGCGGAAGAAGACATTGTCCGGGAACAGGTCGGCATGGATGACGCCAGCCGGCAGGCCGACCGGCCAGTTGGCTTCCAGCGCCGTTAGTTCCGCTTCCAGGGTCGCGCGCAGGCCGGGGGCGACCTCGTCGGCGCGGTCCGCCGACTTGGCGAACAACTCCTTCCAGCCGGGCAGGGCCAGGGCGTTCGGGCGCTCCATGCGGAAGTCGCCGACCGCCAGATGCAGGCGCGCCAGCGCTTCGCCCAACCGGGCGCAATGCTGCGGCATGATCCGGCGCGGCCACATGCCGGCCAGGAAGGTGACGATCACTGCCGGACGGCCGCACAGCTCGCGCAGCGCCACGCCGTCACGCCCCGGCACCGGCAGCGGACAGGCGATGCCTTTGTCCGCCAGATGCTCCATCAGGCCGAGGAAGAAGGGCAGATCCTCCTTCCGCGTGCGCTTTTCATAGAGGGTCAGGATGTAGGGTCCGCGTTCGGTCACCAGCAGGAAGTTGGAATTCTCCACCCCCTCCGCGATGCCCTTGCACGACAGCACCGCGCCCAGATCGTACTGGGCGGCGAAGGTGCTGAGATCCTCGTCGGTGACTTCGGTGTATACGGCCATGGTATGGAGCGCCTTACCGGGTTTCCGGCCTGCGGTCAATTTCTGGCGTGATCGGCTCGTAATATTCCGGGCCGAAGCCGGCCAGCTGGCGGCTGGCGGTGTTGAAGGGGCGCTTCAACCCACCGCGGAAATGACGCCCGACCAATTCCTGCCACAGGGCAACGGGCTCGGCCCCGCGCTCGGCGCAGAGATGGACGAACCATCGCCGACCGGCGGCGACGTGGCTGATCTCCTCGTCATGGATGGTCTGGAGCAGGTCGGCGCTCTCGCCGTCACCGAAATCGCGCAGGCGTCGCACGGTCTCGGGCGTTACGTCCAGGCCACGCGCCTCCATCACCATCGGCACCACCGCCAGCCGGGCGGCGAGGTCGTGGGCCGTCTCCGTCGCCGCCTGCCACAGACCGTCATGCGCCGGCAGGTCGCCGTAGGAGGAACCCAGCGCGTTCAGCCGGGTTTCCAGCATCTGGAAATGCCGGGCTTCGTCGTCGGCGACCTGAATCCAGTCGTCGGTGAAGCCCTTCGGCAGACCGACAGGCGCGAATCGGGCGACGATATCCCAGGCGAGGTCGATGGCGTTCAGTTCGATGTGCGCCAGCGCATGCAGCAGGGCGATGCGGTTCTGCGCGCTGCCGCCGCGCCCGCGCTTGGGCATGTCGCGCGGCAGCTTCAGTTCCGGCCGATCGGGCCGGGCAGGGCGGTCGGGCGGCGGGGCCGGCACGTCGGGCGACAACAGGCCGTCGCGCCATGCGGCGGCATGCAGGCGGGTCAGGCGCACTTTCTCCTGCGGCGGCGCGGTGGTCAGCACCGCGGTCGCCGCCTCACCCAGGCACGAAATGGTAGAGGTCATTTCCAGCCGTAGGCGACGAAGTGCGGGTTCAGGATGTCGTCCTTGCCGTAAACGAGCGGCGAACCGTCGGGCTGCTCCACCCGGCCGCCGGCGCCGATCAGCACGGCATGCCCGGCGGCGGTGTCCCACTCGCTGGTCGGTCCGAAGCGGGGGTAGAGGTCGGCCTTGCCGCTCGCCACCGTGCAGAATTTCAGCGAGCTGCCGCAGGATACCCGGTCCTTGACCGCATAGTTGCCGAGGAAATCCTCCAGCACCGACCCGCTGCCGTGCGACCGGCTGGCCACGACGGTCAGCCCGTCGGACGGCGGGTTGCGGACGGAGATGGCATGGTCGTGCCGGCCCTCGGCGCAATGAATGGCGGTGCCGGGACCAGCCGCGGCATAGAGGTCGCCGGTGGCGGGAGCATAGACGACGCCCAGCACCGGCGCGCCATTCTCGATGAGCGCGATGTTCACCGTGAACTCGCCGTTGCGGGAGATGAATTCCTTGGTGCCGTCGAGCGGGTCAACCAGCCAGAAGCGCCCGCCGGAGATGTCCGGCTTGTGGCCGGCGGCCATCGCCTCTTCCGCGACCACCGGCACGCCGGGCAGCAGATGGTGCAGCGCCGGGACGATCACCGCCTCCGCCGCATGATCGGCCTGCGTCACCGGGCTGCCGTCGACCTTGGTGGCGACGTCGATGCCGTCGTTGTAGAAGCGCAGGATGACCTGACCGGCTTCGTGGGCGATCGTGCGGACCGTCGGCAGCAGGCTCGCCACAGCGGCATCGGGCATGGGGTAATCTCCCTATGGTATGAGGAGTCAGCATACCGTGCCCGATGGCGGCCCGGAAGCTCTTGAACGGGTGCGGAACGGAGAAGGCGGATGACGGCCGGGTTACAGTCGGAGGGAGAGCGGGTGGAACGCGGCGGCGCATCGGCCCTATGGCGTGCTATGACCGCGGTCGATCTCGATCGGATCCTTGCCATCGCGGACATCGTGCATCCGGCCTATCCGGAGGAGCGCAGCGTGTTCGAGGAGCGGTTGGTGCTCTATCCAGCCGGCTGCCGTGTGGCGGAATGCCACGGCGAGGTCATCGGCTACGGCGTCATGCATCCGGGCAGGCTGGGCGTCCCGCCGCCGCTCGACACGCCGCTGGGCAGCCTGCCGGCGGACGCGGATTGCCTGTATCTGCACGATATAGCCCTGCTGCCGGAGTCCCGCGGCACCGGGCTTGGGGCGGCGGTGCTCAGCTATGCGCATGGGCTGGCGGCGCGGGAGGGGTGGAAGTGGCTGGCCTTGACCTCGACGCCGGGGGCGCGGAGCTACTGGGACCGGGTCGGTTTCACGCCCTACCGGGAGGGTGGACCGGCGCTGGAGGCCAAGCTGGCGAGCTATGGCGGGGGGATGAGCTACATGACGGCACTGGTGCGGCTCCCTGAAATTTAAGATCAAGCCGTCAGTATCTCCAGTTTCGGATCGGTCACCACCGCTTCGAAGGCCGGCTTGGCGAACAGGTAGCCTTGCATCAGGGTGACGCCCAGGTCGCGCAGGGTCTTGGCCTCGTCCGCCGTCTCGATGCCCTCGGCAACGGGGGTGATGGCGAGATCCTCGCACACCGACAGGATGGCCTTGACGATGCTGCGCCGGGCCCGCTCGGTGTCGATGTTGCGGGTCAGCTCCATATCCAGCTTGATGATGTCGGGCTGGAATTCGGCCAGCAGGTTCAGCCCGGAATAGCCGGAGCCGAAATCATCGATGGCGGTCAGGAAGCCCTGGCGCTTGTATTCGTTGAAGATGCTCTTCAGGTGGTCGTGGTCCACCACCCGCTCGTTCTCCGTCACCTCGAAGATGATGCGGTCGGTGGGGAAGCCGGTGCGCTGGGCGGCGGCCAGCGTAGCCCGGATGCAGGCCTCCGCCTTGTAGACGGCGTTGGGCAGGAAGTTGATGGAAAGGCGGGCGCCGTTCATCGGCAGGGAAGAGGCGAGTTCTATGGCCTTGATGCGGCAGGACTGGTCGAAGGCATAGCGGGTGGCGTCGGTCACCTGGCCCAGAACCCAGCCGGCGCCCTGGCCTTGCGCGCCACGCACCAGCGCCTCATGAGCCCAGACGGCGCGGTTGGCGACATCGACGATGGGCTGGAACGCCATCGTGAAGTCCAGATCGAGACGGTCCGCACATTGACCGCCGCACCCGCCGTCGCCAAACGCCATCGCCTTACCCCTGTCAGCTCAAGATTGCCACCTTTAGGTAAGAGACGATGCCATGGATTTCATCCGACGGAGGTGTGGCAAGTGCCACACCTTCCGACTAGGACTTTCCCTTACGCCTCCTGTAGGGCTCTTTCAGCAGCCTACTCCGCAGCCATTTGGGTTTCGGCTTGGCGGATCGCCTCCCACACCGATTGCGGCGTCGCCGGCATGTCGATGTGGGCGATGCCGAGGTCGGACAGCGCATCGACCACCGCGTTGATGATGGCCGGCGGCGCGCCGATGGCCCCGGCTTCGCCGGCACCCTTCATGCCCAGCATGTTCGTGGTGCTGGGCACGCTGTTCAGCTTCACCTCGATCGGCGGCATGTCGACCGCGCGCGGCATCTGGTAGTCCATGAAGGAGCCGGACAGAAGCTGGCCGCTGTCGGGATCGAACACCACCCGCTCCTGCAAGGCCTGTCCCAGCCCCTGGGCGACGCCACCATGGATCTGGCCGATCACCAGCATCGGGTTGATGACGGTGCCGAAATCGTCGACCACGCTGTAGCGCAGCACCTCGACGATGCCGGTGGCGGGATCGATCTCCACCTCCGCGATGTGGCAGCCGTTGGGGAAGGTGCTGGCCGGCGGGGTCCAGCGCGCCATCTCGGAGAAGGCGATGCCGCCGGTGCCACCCGTCGCCGCCTTGGCCGCCACCTCCTTCAGCGACACCGACCGGTCGGTGCCGACGATGGTGAAGCGACCCTCGGCGAACTCCACGTCAACCTCGGCGGTTTCCAGCAGGTCGGCGGCGACGGCGGTCGCGGCCTTCACCACCTTGGCAGCCCCCTCCGCCAGCGCCGAGCCGCCGACCGGGACGGAACGGGAGCCGCCGGTACCGGAGCCCCAGCTGACGCGGTCGGTATCGCCCTGCACCACCTCGACATCCTCCGGCGGGACGCCCAGCCGGTCGGCGAGGATCTGCTTGTAGGCGGTCTCGTGGCCCTGACCGTTGGTCTGGGTGCCGATCATCAGAACGACCTTGCCGTCGCCGTTGACCTGGACGGTCGCCTGCTCCGGTCCGCCACCCGAACAGGCCTCGATATAGGTGGCCAAGCCCGCGCCGCGCAGCTTGCCGCGGGCCTTCGCCTCCGCCTTGCGGGTGGGCAGGCCGGCCATATCGGCGAGGATCAGGCCGTCCTCCAGATTCTGGACGAACTCGCCGGTGTCATAGATCTGCCCCATCGGCGTGGCGTAGGGCATGGCGCTGGCCGGGATGAAGTTGCGCCGGCGGATCTCCGCCGGGCCGAGGCCGGTGACACGGCCGGCATGGTCGATCAGCCGTTCCAGCAGATAGGCCGCTTCCGGCCGGCCGGCGCCGCGATAGGCGTCCACCGGCTGGGTGTTGGTGAAGACGCCCTTCACCCGGACATAGACGGCCGGTGTCTTGTAGGAGCCGACCAGCATCGCCGATCCGGCATCGGTCGGGATGAAGGGGCCGTAGTTGGACAAATAGGCGCCGAGATTGGCGACGGTGTCGACCCGTAGCCCCAGGAAATGGCCGTCGGCATCCAGCGCCAAACGCGCCTTGCTGACATGGTCGCGGCCATGGTCGTCGCTGATGAAGCCCTCGATGCGGTCGGCAGCCCACTTCACCGCGCGGTTCAGCCGGCGGGCGGCGAACAGGCAGGCGACATATTCCGGGTAGTTGAACAGCTTCATCCCGAATCCGCCACCGACGTCGGTGGTCAGCACGCGGATGCGCGAGTCCGGCTCGTTCAGGATCTTGGCGAATTGCTTTTGCAGGCCGTGCACGCCCTGGCTGGTGACGTAGATCAGCAGCCGGCCGGGGGCGCCATCGGCCCCCGATTCGACACCGGCTACGCAGGCACGGCCCTCCATCGGGTTGGCGACGACGCGGTTGTTGACCAGTTCCAGCTCCACAATGCGGTGGGCGCCGGCCAGGGCCGCCTCCACCGCCACCTCGTCGCCTGTGTCCCAGTCGAAGCAGAGGTTGTTCGGCGCCTCGTCCCAAACCAGCGGGCGGCCGGGCTCCAGCGCCTCCAGCGTGCCGGTGACGGGCTGGCGATCCTCGTAATCGACCATCACCAGCTCGGCCGCTTCGCGCGCGGCCTCCAGCGTTTCGGCCACCACCATGGCGACGGGGTCGCCGACATGGCGGGCGAAGCCGCGGGCCAGCGCCGGGCGTGGTGTCTGGACATAGTTGGAGCCGTCGCGCTGCTTCAGCGCCGCCTGACAGGGAATCATGCCGATCTTTTCGGCGTCGAGGTCGGCGACGGTGTAGACCGCCAGTACCCCGGGCTGGGCCAGCGCGTCCGACGCATCGATCGTGCCGATGGCGGCGAAGGCGTGAGGCGAGCGGACGAAGGCCGCATAGGCCTGTCCGGGAAGAGACACGTCGTCGGTGTAGCGGCCGCCGCCGGTCAGCAACCGTGCGTCTTCGGTGCGCGGAACCGCCTGTCCGATGCCGAACTTCATGGGTGAACTCCCGCCTTCCGGTTCGATGCGATTGTTGTGCCCCGCGAAGATAGGCCGGCTTAAGCGTCAGGGAAACCCCGACGGGCGGCATGGGTGACGGTTATCCGTTGCAGGGATTGTCGGTGGAACTTACCAAAATCGGGGAATGCGGCTGGCGCATGGGGCCGGCAAGGACCATATTCCAGGACATGTGTGGACGCATGCTTCTCACCACCCCGATCAATGAGATCGAGCGCGTATTCGGCGTGCCCGAACGGTGGAACCTGATGCCGCGGTGGAATATCGCCCCGACGCAGGAGATCCCCGTCATCCGGCGCGAGGAAGACGGCCGTCATCTGGCCATGGTGCGCTGGGGGCTGGTGCCGCCCTGGGCCGACGATTCCGCCATCGGCGGGCGGATGATCAACGCGCGCGGTGAATCGGTGGCCGACAAGCCGGCCTTCCGCGACGCCTTCCGCAAGCGTCGCTGCCTGATCCCGCTCGACGGGTTCTATGAATGGACCAGCATGGGGGAGGGGGCGAAGGCACGCAAGCAGGGTCACGTCATCCGCCGCCGCAACCGCGGGCTGTTCGCGCTGGCGGGCTTGTGGGAGCGTTGGCGTGGGCCGAAGGGGGCACCGCCGCTCGACCCGCCGCTGGAGACGGCGACGGTGGTGACGACGGCGACCAACGCCACGCTGTCCTTCCTGCACGACCGCATGCCGGTGGTGCTCGACCCCGCCGATTGGGACGCGTGGCTGGATCCGGCGACGCCGCTGCCGGTGGTGGAGGGACTGATCCGCTCCGCGCCGGAGGAGTGGCTGGACGTGCTGCCGGTGGGGCCGAAGGTGAACAGCGTGCGCAACGACGACTGCTCCTGCCTCGATCCGCCGCAGGAAATCGTGCCAGCCAAAGCGAAGGACAGGCGGAGCGATGACCAGCCGAGCCTGTTCTGAAACGATGCTAAGAGTCGTTCCGGTCCTTGTGGTGCTTACCCTCGCTGCTCCCGCCGTAGCGCAGACCAATCAGTCGGCCAAGAGCCGCGGCCCGGTCGCCAACACGCCGGATCAGACCATCAAGGGCTCCGCCATGGCGGTGGAGGGCGATCTGCTGACCATCAACGGTATGGCGGTGCGGCTGATGGGCATCGACGCGCCGGATCCGGGGCAGAAGTGCAAGAACCGCTATGGGCACGAGCTTGACTGCTTCAAGGTCGCCACCGCGGTGCTGGCAAACATGGTGAAGGGCGAAGAAGTGACCTGCACCATTACCGAACAGGACCGTACCGGTGAGAAGAAGGGCGAATGCCGTGTCCACGGGGTCGATCTGGGGGCGGCGATGGTAGCGCGTGGCTGGGCCTTTCAATATGCCAGCCTGTCGCCAGCCTACCAGAAGGGCGAATCCTATGCGCAGAGCAAGCGGCTGGGGCTGTGGGCCGGGCAGGTGGAGAAGCCCTGGCAATGGCGCAGCCGGCAGATTCGCCAGACCGCAAAATAAAGGGCCTGCAAAGTAAGGGACCTTTCGGTCACTCGGTCCTGATCATCGGTGACTGGCCGGGCGTTGATCGCCCGCACCCCCATTTCCCATTCGATCGCTTCGGCGAGCGTGGTAGGATTCGAGCACGACGGTCGGCGATCATCAAGCAGGGTTTGCGGCCCGATTCGGTGGGGCCGGCGCGTTTCACCGGCACATGGTTCGAGAGGCGCGGTACCAGAGCGGCAACTCCCGACGGGGAGCGGAGTCACGGGTATGCTCGTTTACGAATGTGAGTTGTTCGAAGTGGTTCCGGTGCTGCGCCGCTACGCGCGCGCGCTGACCGGGACCACCGACCGTGGCGACGCCCTGGTGACCCGCTGTGTCGAGGCGGCGGCAATGGCGCCTTCACGATTCGGTTTGGACCGTGATGGCGATGGGGCGCGGCTGTCGCTCTATGCGCTGCTGAATCTGCTGTTCGACCGTTCGGAGGAGTTCGGTACGCCCGGCCGTCCGCTGCCCTCGCCCCATCCCATCGAACGCGCCCTTGCCGAACTGCCGGAAGCCGACCGCCGCTTGTATCTGCTGACCGCGCTGGAGGGACTGACGCTGCCGCAGGCGGCGAAGGTGCTGCAATTGCGGACGGGTGAGGCGATAGAACGGCTGAAGACCGCCCGGACCCGCGTGCGCGACGCCATGGTCCAGCGGGTGATGGTGGTGGAGGATAACGCCCTGCTGGCGATGGAGTTGGGGGCGCTGGTTGCCGAGATGGGGCACATCGTCTGCGGCACCGCCGGCAACGAGCCGGAGGCGCTGGCCCTGCTGAAGGCCGAGAAGCCGACGCTGGCCCTGCTGGATGTCCGGCTGGCCGACGGCGGCAGCGGGATCGAGATCGCACGGCGACTGAAACGCGTCCGTGACCTGCGCACCATCTTCGTCACCGCCTTCGATGACGACATTCTGGCCCGCGACGCCCGCCATCTGGGGCAGATCGTGCGCAAGCCCTTCACCAATGCCGGCATCCAGGCGGCCATTTCCCGCGCTATCTTCATGCCACAACCGGTAGCGCTGGCCTGATGCTTCTCAGTCGAAATGAGAAAGGGACCGCCGGCAATCCGGAGGTCCCTTCGTGGCGCGGCTTTCAGGCAAGTCCGCGACTCTTGGTCCGGTCTTGTCAGACCGTCGTGCGGCGGCCGACGATCATGCGGTAGATGGCCAGGATGATGATCGCGCCGACGATGGCGCCGATGAAGCCCGCTCCCTCGCCCGGCCGATACCAGCCGACGGCGGCACCCAGATAAGTGGCGACGAAGGCGCCGGCAATGCCCAGCAGGGTGGTGATGATGAAGCCACCCGGATCACGACCCGGCATCAGGAACTTGGCGACGATGCCGGCGAGAAAGCCGATGATGATCGTCCAGAGAATGCCCATGGTTGATTTCCCTTCCGTTGCGGGACCGTCTTCCCATGCCCAATAACGGGCAAAGAGGGATTTGGTTCTCGGCGCAGGTGGATCTTTTGGGCCGATGGAGCTTTTGAGTGGGTGTATCTTTTGGATCGTCACTCTTTCGGCGGAGCGGGCCCGTCCAGCCGGAATGAACGCAGCCCCGCAGCCTCCCAATGGGAGACGCAATACGGGGCTGCGGCATTTTGCCGGGAAGTGCGCTTGGTCCAGCGCTGTTAACGCAGCGCGCGGATGTTCGCGGCGTACTGTTCCGGTCCGCCGGTGAAGGTGGCGGTGCCGGCCACCAGCACGTCGGCGCCAGCCTCGATCGCCAGACGCGCCGTTTCCGGGTTGATGCCGCCGTCCACCTCCAGGTCGATCTGCTTGCCCAGTGCGTCGATGCGGGCGCGCAGGTCACGGATCTTCGGAAGCTGACTCTTGATGAAGCTCTGGCCGCCGAAGCCGGGGTTCACCGTCATCACCAGGACGAGGTCGATGTCCTCCAGCACATGCTGGATCGCATCCACCGGCGTGGCCGGGTTCAGCGAGACGCCGGCCTTCTTGCCCAGCGACTTGATCAGCTGGATGGTGCGGTGCAGGTGCGGACCGGCCTCAGGATGGACGGTGATGATGTCTGCGCCGGCCTTGGCGAAATCGGGAATGAACAGGTCCACCGGCGAGATCATCAGGTGGACGTCGAAGATCTTGGCGGAATGCGGACGCAGCGCCTTCACCACACCCGGCCCGATGGTCAGGTTCGGCACGAAATGGCCGTCCATCACGTCGATGTGGATGTAGTCGGCGCCGGCGGCGTCGACCGCGCGGACCTCCTCGCCCAGCCGGGCGAAATCGGCGGAGAGAATCGAGGGGGAAATCTTCACGGCGCGCATGGGGCTTTCCTGGGGCGGGAGGGGGCAAGGGGGCAGGTTTGGAACCCGTCCGAATTGCTGCACTTCCTATCACGGGCCTGTGAGGCAAGTCATGACATGATGTGAGCGCCCGGTACGTGGAAGCTTTGGCGGTTGCAGCGTCAGCCGGGCCGTTTGCGCTTTACCGCAACTGCGAGGCGTTGTATCCGTTTGAATATAGATGAAGCGTGGAACTTGGCAGGAGATGGCGATGGTTGGGATGTGTGGAGTCCTAGGGCGCAATCGGTTCAGGACTGTGATGTCGGCGGTCATCCTGGGTGTCGGACTGACGCTCGCGGCTCCGGCGGCGATGGCGCAGGACGTGCTGGTGCTGGCGGCAGCCTCCACCAAGAACGCGGTGGACAAGCTGGCCTCCCAGTTCAAGGCGAAGACCGGGGCCACCGTGACCTCCTCCTTTGCCGCCTCGTCGGCACTCGCCAAGCAGATCGAGAATGGCGCGCCCGCCGACATCTTCATCTCGGCCGATCTCGACTGGATGGACTATCTTCAGCAGCGCAGCTTGATCCAGACTGCCAGCCGGGTGAACCTGCTGGGCAACGAGCTGGTGGTGGTGGTGCCCAAGGGCTCTACGTTGAAGCCGGACCTGTCGAAGGGTGGCAAGCTGGCGGACCAACTGGGGGACGGCCGGCTCGCCACCGGTGACCCGTCGAACGTTCCGGTCGGGAAGTACGCCAAGGCGGCGCTGGAGAAACTCGGCCAGTGGACGGCGGTCGAACCGAAGCTGGCGCGGGCCGACAGCGTGCGCGCAGCCCTGGTGCTGGTCAGCCGCGGCGAGGTGCCGGTCGGCATCGTCTATCGCACCGATGCCGCCGTCGATCCGGGAGTTGAGGTCGCCGCGACCTTCCCGCCCGACAGCTATCCGCCGATCACCTATCCGGCGGCTCTGGTGGCGTCCTCGAAGAACGCGGCCGCTGCGGCCTTCCTCGACTATATGAAGTCGCCGGACGGCATGGCGGTATGGAAGGAATTCGGCTTCGTCCCGGCACCCAAGGCACCGTAAGCTCCGCGGCATGGATATCCTGACGCCGATGGAAACCACCGCGTTGCTGCTGAGCCTGCGTGTCGCGGGCGTCGCCATCGCGCTGGGGTTGCCGGCCGCCGTGCTCACCGCCTGGGTGCTCGGCCGCTATTCCTTTCCGGGCAAGACGTTGCTCGACGGGCTGGTCCATCTGCCGCTGGTCCTGCCGCCCGTGGTCACCGGCTACATCCTGCTGGTGACGATGGGGACCAAGGGGGTGGTCGGCGGCTGGCTGTACCAGACCTTCGGGATCAAGCTGATCTTCACGGCGGAAGGGGCGTCTCTGGCGGTGGCGGTGACCTCCTTCCCGCTGATGGTTCGGGCGATCCGTCTGTCGGTCGAGGCGATCGACGGCGGGCTGGAGGCGGCCGCGCGCACGCTGGGCGCCGGGCCGGTCGACCGCTTCTTCACCATCCTGCTGCCGCTGATGGCGCCGGGCCTGCTGTCGGGCGCCATCGTCGCCTTTGCCGCTGCGATGGGCGAGTTCGGAGCAGTCATCACTTTTGTCTCCAACATCCCCGGCAAGACACAGACCTTGCCGCTGGCCATCTATGCCGCGACGCAGGAGCCCGGTGGCGATGCGGTGGCGGCAAGGCTGGCGGCGATCTCCTTCGCTGTGGCTTTGCTGGCGCTGATGCTGTCGGAATTCCTGGCGAACCGGGTTCGCCGTCTGATCGGGCAGCTCTGACCATGCTGGACCTGCAAATCCGCCAGAGGCTGGGCGCCTTCACCCTCGACATCGCTTTCACCGCCAAGGAACGCGGCGTGACGGCGCTGTTCGGCCGTTCCGGGTCCGGCAAGACCTCGGTCATCAACGCGATCGCCGGACTGGCGCGGCCCGACGAGGGGCATATCCGCGTCGGCGACACCGTGTTCTTCGACAGCGCCCGGCGTATCAACATACCGGTGGAGAAGCGGCGCATCGGTTATGTCTTCCAGGATGCGCGCCTGTTCCCGCACATGACCGTGCGCAGCAACCTGGAATACGGTCTGCGCCGTGTGCCTGCTGTGGAACGGCGCATCGCCTTCGGGCCGGTGGTGGAGTTGCTGGGGCTCGGCCATCTGCTGGACCGTCGGCCGCGTGGCCTGTCCGGTGGGGAGAAGCAGCGGGTCGCCTTCGGGCGTGCCCTGTTGGCGCAGCCGCGCCTGCTGTTGATGGATGAGCCGATGGCCTCGCTCGACTCCGCCCGCAAGGCGGAAATCATGCCCTATATCGAGCGGCTGCGCGACGAGATGAACATCCCCATCGTCATGGTCAGCCACGCTCTGGACGAGGTGGTGCGGCTCGCCACCACGATGGTGCTGATCGCAGAGGGCAGGGTGCGCGCGTCCGGGCCGGTCGGAACGGTGATGGGTCGGCTGGACCTGTCGGCGGCAACGGGGGCGCGGGACGCCGGCGCGGTGCTGGACCTGACGGTCGAGCATCATGTTCCCGAGGATGGGCTGTCGGTGCTGGCCTTCGACGGCGGACGGCTGACGGTGCCGCAGATCGACCGTGCACCGGGTGCGGCGGTGCGGCTGCACATCCACGCCCGCGACGTGATCGTCGCGCTGCATCCGCTGACCGGCGTCAGCCTGCGCAACGCGCTGGCCGCGACGGTGGTGGAGGTGGCGGAATCCGGCCCATCCTCCGCCGACGTCCGGCTGGCGGTGGGTGGTTCCTTCCTGATCGCGCGCATCACCCGGGCGGCCGTGCGCGAACTGGGGCTGGCGCACGGCCGCGAGGTGGTGGCGCTGGTCAAGGGCATCGCCTTCGAACCGGACAGCAGCGGTGCTGCATCTGACCGGAGCGGGCGGGTGGTAGACGTGTGAGCGGGCGGCCCCGCACCGCCGGTGGGGAGGGGCCGCTCCGTCGGTGTTACTGGCTGCCCGAAGGGGTGGCCGATCCGCCGGTGCTGGCGCCGCCGCCCGCCGATCCGCCGGCGGTCGAACCGCCCGGCAGGGTGCGGGTGGCACCGCTGCCTTCGTTCATCGAATTGCCCGACGTGCCGCCTTGCACCGGCACGCCGGTTGAGGGTGGCGGGACGGTGGTGGAACCGCTGCTTGACCCGCTGCTGGTCGTCGGGCTGGTCTGGTTTGCCGCATTGGAGTTCTGGGCGTTGTGGTCGTCGCAGGCGGCCAGCCCCAGAAGTAGGGCGGGCAGGGCCACGATCAGAAACTTGCTGCGCATGAGTGTTGCTCCTCAGCCAGTGGGCGGCGCCGTCGGCGGAACCTGCTTGTGCGAGCACGAAGCGGACTCGGTAGGGACCCGGCGACACCGTACGGCTCCAAACACGCCACCGCCGGTTTCATTCCATCCACCTTGGTACTATGCCGGGTGGGTGTCTGTGCCGATGAGCGGGTTCATGGCCAGCCGACCGCCCTGATGACTGATGAGAACTTAACAAGAACATCCGGGTGACTTGTGGCTTGGGCGTGACAGATACCCATTACTGGGTTGCGCAAAGAACACGAACCTTTTGCGACTTGCCTGTTCCATCTTTTTCATTTGACCGGCGGAAAGTCGCTGTGATTCCATCATGCCACCATGACGATGATCGCCGATTTCACCGACACGCTCGCCCGCGCCGCCAAGAGCGCGATCCGCCAAGCAATCATGCCGGCGCTGTGCGCCTGCGTGGTCGCCTACTTCGCCTACTACGCGGTCCATGGCGACCGCGGACTGGTGGCGATGAAGCAGATCCAGGGGGAGATCGCCCAGGCCGAAGGGGTCCTCAACCAGCTCCGCACCGAGCGGGAGGATATGGAGCGCCGCGCCCAACTGCTGCGCGGCGACGGTTTGGACCGCGATATGCTGGAGGAGCGGGCACGGCTGATGCTGAATTTTTCAAACCCGCGCGACGTCATCGTGAAGCTGCCCAAGCTGGCTGACCAGGAAGGGGCCAGCCAGCAGAAGTAAGGGGAAATCAGCCGATTAACCGAATCGCGGTTAATCTAAAATAGCGCTGCAAAAACAGACATTTGCGCGTATCATTAAGCTCGTGTAGTGTGCGCGCCATATTCGCTTCCGGTGCGGGCTCTCGTATGCCCGCAACGCGCAGCGGCAGGGGTGTTTTAAAAGACCCTGCCGCTTGAACCCTGGGGAGGAATCATGGCCGCGTCCCGACGCCGTTCCACCAAGGCGCAGACCGACACCGCGCCCGCTCAAGCCGTCTCTTCCGAAGAGCTTCTTCATTATTACCGCGAGATGCTGCTGATCCGCCGCTTCGAAGAGAAGGCGGGCCAGCTCTACGGCATGGGCCTGATCGGCGGCTTCTGCCATCTCTACATCGGCCAGGAAGCCGTCGTGGTCGGCGTGCAGGCCGCCCTGAAAGAGGGCGACGACGTCATCACCAGCTACCGCGACCACGGCCACATGCTGGCCTGCGGCATGGAAGCCAAGGGCGTGATGGCCGAACTGACCGGCCGCATTGGAGGCTACTCCAAGGGCAAGGGCGGCTCGATGCACATGTTCAGCCGCGAGAAGAACTTCTACGGCGGCCACGGCATCGTCGGCGGCCAGGTTCCGCTCGGCACCGGTCTGGCCTTCTCGCACAAGTACCTCAATGACGGCGGTGTCTCCGCGGTCTATTGCGGCGATGGCGCCATCAACCAGGGCCAGGTGTACGAGAGCTTCAACATGGCGGCTCTCTGGAAGCTGCCGGTGCTGTTCGTCATCGAGAACAACAAGTACGCCATGGGCACCTCGCAGGAGCGCGCCTCGGCCGGTGAACTGCACCAGCGCGGCGCCGCCTACGGCATCCCCGGCTATCAGGTCAACGGGATGGACGTGCTCGAGGTGAAGGCCGCCGCCGACAAGTGGGTGAACTACATCCGCGAAGGCAACGGCCCGGTCATCCTGGAGATGAAGACCTACCGCTACCGCGGCCACTCCATGTCCGATCCGGCCAAGTACCGGACGAAGGAAGAGGTCGAGAAGATGCGGTCGGAGTCCGATCCCATCGACCAGCTGAAGTCCAAGCTGCTGGGCGGCGGCCTCGTCGACGAGGACAAGCTGAAGGAGATCGATCGCGAGGTGAAGGCGATCGTCACCGAATCGGCCGAGTTCGCGCAGCAGAGCCCCGAGCCCGATCCGTCGGAACTGTGGACCGACATCCTGGTCGAGACCTGATCGTCGAATCCACCGTCTGGTCCTGACGTCAACGAAAAGCAGGAGCGGCGCCAGAGGGACGGGTTGCCCCCATCATGGGAGTGGCAACCGGTTTCCCCGCGCCGCCGGAGGTTGAGGAATGCCGATCGAAGTGCTGATGCCGGCCCTGTCGCCCACCATGACCGAGGGCAAGCTGGCGAAATGGGTCAAGAAGGAAGGCGACACGGTGAAGTCCGGCGACATTCTCGCCGAGATCGAGACCGACAAGGCCACCATGGAAGTCGAAGCGGTCGATGAAGGCCGCGTCGGCAAGATCCTGGTGCCGGAAGGCACCGACAATGTCGCGGTGAACACCCCCATCGCCATCCTGCTGGAAGAAGGCGAGGACGAGAGCGCGCTGTCCAAGGGCGGCAATGCCCCGGTCGCCGCCGCTCCGGCCAACCCGGCGCCGGCCCCCGTCGCCGAAGCTGCTCCGGCCCCGGCGCCCACCGTGCCGGCCGCCCCGGTGTCGGTTCCGGACTCCGACGAGGACAAATTCTTCGCCAAGACGGTGAAGAAGACGGTCCGCGAAGCCCTGCGCGATGCGATGGCCGAGGAAATGCGCCGTGACGAGAAGGTCTTCGTCATGGGCGAGGAGGTCGCGCAGTACCAGGGCGCCTACAAGGTGACCCAGGGCCTGCTGCAGGAGTTCGGCGAGCGTCGCGTCATCGACACGCCCATCACCGAGATCGGCTTCGCCGGTCTGGGCGTCGGCGCCTCCTTCAAGGGGCTGAAGCCGATCGTCGAGTTCATGACCTTCAACTTCGCCATGCAGGCGATCGACCACATCATCAACTCCGCCGCCAAGACGCTTTACATGTCCGGCGGCCAGATGGGCAGCCCGATCGTCTTCCGCGGCCCGAACGGTGCGGCCGCCCGCGTCGCCGCGCAGCACTCGCAGTGCTACGCCTCCTGGTACGCCCACTGCCCGGGCCTGAAGGTGGTCTCACCCTGGTCGGCGGCCGACGCCAAGGGCCTGCTGAAGGCTGCGATCCGCGATCCGAACCCGGTCGTCTTCCTGGAGAACGAGATTCTCTACGGCCAGAGCTTCGAGGTTCCGGAGGACGAGGAGTTCGTCCTGCCGATCGGCAAGGCCAAGATCGAGCGCGCCGGCAAGGACGTGACGATCACCGCCTTCTCGATCATGGTCGGCCATGCCCTGGCTGCCGCTGAGGAACTGGCGAAGGAAGGCATCGACGCGGAGGTCATCAACCTGCGCACGATCCGTCCTCTGGACACCGCCACCATCGTCAACAGCGTCAAGAAGACCAACCGCCTCGTCTCCGTTGAGGAAGGCTGGCCCTTCGCCGGCATCGGTTCGGAAATGTGTGCGCTGATGATGGAGCAGGCCTTCGACTATCTCGACGCGCCGGTGGCCCGCGTGGCCGGCCTGGATGTGCCGATGCCCTACGCCGCCAACCTGGAAAAGCTGGCGCTGCCGCAGGTCGCCGACATCGTCAAGGCCGCCAAGCAAGCCTGCTACCGTTGAGAGGAGGGCTGATAGGATGACCGTTCAGATTCTGATGCCCGCCCTCTCGCCCACCATGACCGAGGGCAACCTCGCCAAGTGGCTGAAGAAGGAAGGCGACACGGTGAAGTCCGGCGACATTCTCGCCGAGATCGAAACCGACAAGGCCACCATGGAAGTCGAAGCGGTCGATGAAGGCCGCATCGGCAAGATCCTGATCCCGGCCGGCAGCCAGGGCGTGGCGGTGAATACCCCCATCGCCATCCTGCTGGAAGAGGGCGAGGACGAGAGCGCGCTGGCCTCCGCCGGTTCCGCTCCGGCTCCCACTCCTGCTTCCGTCGCTCCGGCCACTGCCCCGGCGCCGACGGCCGCCCCAGCCGCCGCTTCGGCTCCCGCCGCTGCTCCGGCTCCGGCTGCCCCCGCTGCCGCTCCGGCGGCAGGTGGTGCGCGCGTGTTCGCCAGCCCGCTGGCCCGCCGCATCGCCGAGCAGGCCGGCGTCGACCTGAAGACCGTGAAGGGCACCGGCCCGCACGGCCGTATCGTCAAGGCCGACGTCGAGGCCGCCAAGGCCGCCGGCCCGGCCAAGGCCGCTGCCACCCCGGCGGCTGCCCAGGCTTCGACGGCTGCTCCGGCCGCTGCCGCTCCGGCGCCCGCGGCGGCTCCGGCCCCGGCAAAGGCCGAAGGTGTCGACGCCAAGGCGCTGGCCGACAAGCTGGGCATGGCCTACACCGCCGTGCCGAACAGCGGCATGCGCAAGACCATCGCCAAGCGCCTGGGCGAGGTGAAGCGCACGGTTCCCGACTACTACCTGACGGTGGATGTCGAGATCGATGCGCTGATGAAGATCCGTGCCGATCTGAACGGCCGGTCCGACGCCTACAAGCTGTCGGTGAACGACTTCATCATTCGCGCCGTGGCGCTGGCGCTGAAGAAGGTTCCGGCGCTGAACGCCGCCTGGACCGACGAGGCGATGCTGCAGTTCCAGCATGCCGACGTCTCTGTCGCCGTCGCCACCCCGACCGGGCTGATCACCCCGATCGTCAAGAAGGCGGAGACCAAGGGTCTGGCCGACATCTCCAACGAGATGAAGGCGCTGGCCAAGAAGGCGCGCGACAATGCGCTGAAGCCGGAAGAGTATCAGGGCGGCACCATCTCCATCTCCAACCTGGGCATGATGGGGGTCAAGCAGTTCGCGGCGATCATCAACCCGCCGCAGGCCTGCATCCTGGCGGTCGGCGCCAGCGAGCAGCGCCCGGTGGTGAAGGATGGCGCGTTGGGCATCGCCACGGTGATGAGCCTGACCGGCACCTTCGATCACCGCGTGGCCGATGGCGCCGTCGGTGCGGAATTCCTTGCGGCAGTGAAGAAGCTGCTCGAGGATCCGCTCTCGATGCTGCTCTGACGGTTCGAGGATCCGGTTCCATGTCGAAAAGCCTTGCCCCGCTCCGCGCCGAAATCGACGCCATCGACGACGAGATCGTCGCACTGCTGGGCAAGCGCCTGTCCGTCGTCCACCGCGTCGCAGCGGTGAAGATGGCGGAGAACCTGCCGGCCGTACTGCCCGAGCGCGTCGAAGCGGTCAAACGGCGGGCGGCGGCGGCAGGCAAGGCCTACGGCCTGGATCCGGACTTCATGGCCACCCTGTACCAGACGATCATCGACGAGGCGTGCCGGGTCGAGGAAGGCATCTTTGCCGCCGGCCGCGAGGATGCGCCTCGCTCCTGAATGGGGAGAACACCCTTGGCCGACATCAATTACGACGTCATCGTCATCGGCGGCGGACCGGGCGGTTACGTGGCTGCGATCCGCGCCGCGCAACTGGGCCTGCACACCGCGGTCATCGAACGTGAGAACCTGGGCGGCATCTGCCTGAACTGGGGCTGCATCCCGACCAAGGCGCTGCTGCGCTCGGCCGAGGTGCTGCATCTCGCCAAGCACGCCGCCGACTACGGTCTGGTCATCCAGAACCCGTCCTTCGACCTCGACAAGGTCGTCGCCCGCTCGCGCAAGGTCGCCGGCCAGTTGAACGGCGGCGTCAAGCATCTGCTGAAAAAGAACAAGGTTGCGGTGATCGAAGGCTCCGCCAAGCTGATCGGCAAGGGTCAGGTGGCGGTCAGCAAGGGCGAAGCCCCGGTCGGCACCTTCGGCGCCAAGCACATCATCATCGCCACCGGCGCCCGCGCCCGCACGCTGCCGGGCCTGGAGGATGACGGCAAGCTGGTCTGGACCTACCGCAAGGCGATGACGCCGGACAGCATGCCGAAGTCGTTGCTGGTCATCGGTTCCGGTGCGATCGGCATCGAGTTCGCCAGCTTCTACAATGCCCTGGGCGCCAAGGTCACCGTGGTCGAGGTAATGGACCGCATCCTTCCGGTGGAGGATGAGGAAATCTCGGCAATGGCCCGGAAAGCCTTCGAAAAGCAGGGCATGCGCATCATCACCGGCGGCAAGGCCGGCAATCTGCGCAAGGCCGCCGACAGCGTGACCGTGGCCGTCGAGGCCGGCGGCAAGACCGAGGACATCACGGTCGACCGCGTCATCGTCGCCGTCGGCATCAGCCCGAACACCGAAGGGCTTGGACTGGAGAACACCAAGGTCAAGACCGACCGCGGCCACATCCAGACCAACGGCATGTGCGAGACCGACGAGCCGGGCGTGTATGCCATCGGCGACGTGACCGGCGCCCCCTGGCTCGCCCACAAGGCCAGCCATGAGGGCGTGATCGTGGCCGAGCACATCGCCGGCAAGCACCCGCATGCGCTGAACGTCCGCAACATCCCGGGCTGCACCTACTCGCACCCGCAGATCGCGTCGGTCGGTCTGACGGAGAAGAAGGCGAAGGAAGCCGGTTACGAGATCAAGGTCGGCCGCTTCCCGTTCGTCGGCAATGGCAAGGCCATCGCGCTCGGCGAACCGGAAGGCCTGATCAAGACCATCTTCGACGCCAAGACCGGCGAGATGCTGGGCGCCCACATGATCGGCGCGGAAGTGACCGAGCTGATCCAGGGCTATGGCATCGCCAAATCTTCGGAGCTGACCGAGGCCGAATTGATGCACACGGTGTTCCCGCACCCGACCCTGTCGGAAATGATGCATGAGTCGGTCCTTGATGCCTATGGCCGGGCGATCCACTTTTAACTAGGATTTTCCGCTAGGGATTTCCGGGGTGACGTTTTTCCCAACCGGACGGAGCCATGGACCGCAGCAGCACCGCCTATGACGAGGATTTCTACGCCTGGACCCAAGCCCAGGCGCAGGAGCTTCGCCGTGCCGGCGCCGAGCGGAACAATGCCCCGGTCGACTGGGAGAACGTCGCCGAGGAGATCGAGAGCATGGGCCGCAGCCAGAAGTCCGAGATCGACAGCCGCCTCGGCGTTCTGCTGGTCCATCTGCTGAAATGGATGTTCTGTTCTGACCTTCGGGACCGGTGCGAGCGCGGCTGGCGCCTGACCGTCCGGGAGCAGCGCAAGAAGCTGATCCGCGAGATCAAGGACAGCCCCAGCCTTCGGCCCTACGTCGCCGACGTTTTCGCCGAGGTTTACTCGGACGCCCGCCTGCGGGCCGCCGTCGAGGCGGACACCCCTGACGGCCATTTCCCGGTCGAGCCGCCTTTCACACTTGACCAGGCGCTCGATCCGGCCTATCCGGCCGAACTGTTTCCGCCGGAATGGCGGGTTTGACATCCTCATCGCACCTATTGTCGGGGCCGGGGCATCGCGTCGGCCGTCGGGAGCTTTAGACCATGACCCTCGTCGACCAGACCGAGAAGCTGCGCCACCCCGAAAAGGCCCATAAGCCCGACAACCCGATTCAGCGCAAACCGGCCTGGATCCGGGTCAAGGCACCGATGAGCCAGGAGTACAACGAGACCCGCCAGCTGATGCGCGGGCTGAAGCTGAACACCGTGTGCGAAGAGGCCGCCTGCCCGAACATCGGGGAGTGCTGGAAGCAGAAGCACGCCACCTTCATGATCCTCGGCTCCATCTGCACGCGCGGCTGCGCCTTCTGCAATGTCGAGACCGGACGTCCGGATCTGCTCGACCCGCATGAGCCGGAGAAAGTCGCGGAGGCCGTCGGTCAGCTGAAGCTTTCCCATGTGGTCATCACCTCGGTCGACCGCGACGATCTGGCCGACGGCGGTGCCGAGCATTTCGCCCGCACCATCCGCGCCGTCCGTGCCGCGTCGCCGACAACCACCGTCGAGATCCTGACCCCTGACTTCCAGAAGAAGAAGGGTGCGGTCGAGGTGGTGGTGGAGGCCAAGCCCGATGTTTTCAACCACAATCTTGAAACGGTTCCGCGCCTCTACCCCAACATCCGTCCGGGTGCGCGCTATTTCGCCTCGCTGCAGCTGCTGGCGCGGGTGAAGGAGCTGGATCCGACGATCTTCACCAAGTCCGGCCTGATGGTCGGCCTGGGTGAGACGAAGGAGGAGATCGGGCAGGTGATGGACGATCTGCGCTCCGCCGATGTGGACTTTCTGACGATTGGGCAGTATCTCCAGCCGACGCCCAAGCATGCGGCGGTGGATCGCTTCGTGACTCCCGAGGAGTTCGACGGTTATTCCACCATTGGCCGTGGCAAGGGCTTCCTGCTGGTGGCCTCGTCGCCGCTGACGCGCTCGTCCTACCATGCGGGTGCGGATTTCGAGAAGCTGCGCGAGGCCCGGCTGCGCAAGCTGGGGGTCGCCGCCGCCTGATGCAGGCGGCTCAATAAGAAAGGACATGATACGGGCATGCCGACGCACGCGGAACAGAAGGTTCTTCCCTACACGCCCAAGCAGATGTACGACCTTGTCGCGGATGTGGAGAAGTATCCGGAGTTTCTGCCCTGGTGCCTGGCGGCCCGCATCCGCAAGCGCGAAGGCAATGTCATGTTCGCGGACCTGATCATCGGCTTCAAGATGGTCCGCGAACGCTTTACCTCGCGGGTGGAACTGAACGAGCCTGGCTGCCGCATCGACGTGCAGTACACCGACGGGCCGTTCCAGTACCTGAACAACCACTGGATCTTCAACGACCATCCCGGCGGCTGCTGCGTCGACTTCTTCGTCGATTTCGAGTTCCGCTCGAAGATGCTGCAGAAGATCATGGGCCTGCTGTTCAATGAGGCGGTCCGCCGTATGGTGCAGGCCTTCGAAACGCGAGCGGCCCAGCTTTATGGGCCGGGCCGGGCGACGCAGCCGGCCTGACGTCGGTCACGGGTAACGAAGCTGGGTGGTCGGTCAGGTCTTGTCCGACCACAGCTCCCCGCCGCTGGCCCAGTCGCTCTTCTTCACGTCCTGGAAGATGATGTCCACCGCCGAGGGCGAGCAGCCGAGGACCTTCACGGTCGCCTCGGTCAGCGCCTTGGCGTATTCGCGCTTCTGTTCGACGGTACGGCCTTCGAACAGCTGGATGTTGATGGTCGGCATCTGAAATTTTCCCTGATTATGAAAAGGTTGCAGGCGTTTTCTCAGCGCAGACTTCCGGTTGGCCGGGCGAGCCGCAGCCGCTCCAGTGCCGCCTGCACCGTTGCCATCCGCACGGCGTCACGGTCGCCGGGGAAGGTGTATTCCTTGGCCTTGGCTGCACCGCCCCGCACCGCGGTGGCGACATAGACCCGCCCCACCGGCTTGGTCTCGGTGGCGCCACCGGGCCCGGCGATTCCCGTCACCGCCACCGTCACGTCGGCCCGCGACTTTGCCAGCGCGCCAACCGCCATGGCGACGGCCACCTCCGGGCTGACGGCGCCGTGGGCATGCAATAGGCTGGCGGGAACGCCGAGCAGTTCGGTCTTGGCGATATTGGTGTAGGTGACGAAGCCGCGGTCGACCACCTTGGACGAACCGGCGATGTCGGTCAAAGCACCGGCGATCAGTCCACCGGTGCAGGATTCGGCGGTGGCCAGCATGAAGCCGGCGAGGCCGTACTCGGCAAGCACCTGGGCAGACAGCTCGCGGATGGTCTCGGGAAACATGACGGCCTCTCCCGGTTCGTATGATCGAGTCGGATGTTAACCGGGAAGCCGGATGGTCGCCACCGCCTGTGCCGCAATGCCTTCGCGCCGGCCGGTGAAGCCCAGCTGTTCGGTGGTGGTCGCCTTGACGCTGACCCGCCCGACCTCAATGCCGAGGATTTGGGCAATGCGCTCCGCCATCGCTGCGCGGTGCGGACCGACTTTCGGACGCTCGCAGATGATGGTCAGGTCGGCATGGGCGATGACGCCGCCGCGCTCCGCCACCAGATCGGCGGCATGGCGCAGGAACCTGGCGCTGTCGGCCCCACGCCAGCGTGGATCGGTCGGCGGGAAATGGCTGCCGATGTCGCCGGCGGCGAGTGCGCCCAGGATGGCGTCGGTCAGGGCATGCAGGCCGACGTCGGCGTCGGAATGGCCTTCCAGCCCATGGCTGTGCGGCACGCGAAGGCCGCAGAGCGTTACGAAGTCGCCATCGGTGAAGCGGTGGACATCGAAGCCGCTGCCGGTCCGCACATCCCACAGGCTGCTGATGATCGCGCGGGTGGCACGGGTCAGGTCGTCGGGGGTGGTCACCTTGAAATTGTCCTCCTTGGACGGCACCAGCGCCACGGCCAACCCGGCGCGCTCCGCCACCGCGGCATCGTCAGTCAGCGACAGGCCGACGGCGGCGCGGTGCGCCTTCAGAATGGCGGGGAAGCGGAAGCCCTGCGGGGTCTGCGCCCGCCACAGCCCCTCGCGGTCCACCGTACCGGTGATGGCGCCGCTATTGCCGCGCTTCAAGGTATCGGCCACCGGCACCGCGGCGATGGCACCGGGCGTGCTGTCCAAGGCGTCGATCACCGCACTGATGGTGGCTTCGTCGATGAGCGGGCGGGCGGCGTCGTGGATCAGGACGAGGTCGGGTACGCGGTCGGTCGCGAGCGCCTCCAGCCCGTTGCGCACCGAGTCCTGACGGCTGGCGCCGCCGGCCACCGGGACGGGCAGGCCGAGGCCGGATACCGCGGCGTCATAGACCTCGCGCCAAGCCGGGTCGATGACCACGCGCACGCCGGTGACCTGGGGATGGCGCAGGAAGGCCTCCACCGTCCGCCGCAGCACAGGCTTGCCGGCGAGGTCGAGATATTGCTTCGGCCGTTCGGCCCCGAACCGCTGGCCGGATCCGCCGGCCACGATCAAAGCAATACAGGTGGGGGCGATGCAGGTGGGCATAAGGCAGACCGTAAGATATGATAGCCACTTGACGGAAACGTCGCGGAGCCTAGCCTGTCGCCGTGGTTCCGCCAAGTGCCGAGCCTTGCCGCCCGTAAGCCCAGGACCGTGTCCAGGGTCGGCCGGCATGTCCCGGCAGCACGATGGCGGAAAGACGGGAGTGCATTCGGGTCCATGTCGCAGAACATCCTTTTGAGCCTGACGGCGCTGGTGGCCCTGGTGCCTGCCGCCCTTTATCCCTACCGGCGCATCGCGGGGCAGGGGGGGGAGGGACGCGGCTGGTCCTTCTGGGGCGCCCTGTTGCTCGCCGCCGCCGGGCCCGGCATGTGGGCGATTCTCCAGGTCGCCGGACAGTGGCAGACCGGCTTTTCAACCGCGCTGTGGGTGACGACCGCCGCCTGCATGGCCCTGTTCATCGGGCTCAGCCTGTTCCATGACACGGCCTGGAGGTTGGCACCGCTGCTGCTGCCCTACCTGCTGGTCGTCTGCCTGCTGGCGACGCTGACGGAGGATGCGCCGGCGCCGATCCTGCGCGGCAACGCGCCGGGTGTGTGGATCGACCTTCATATCGCCGTGTCGGTCTTCACCTATGCCCTGCTGACGCTGAGCGCCGTGTCCTCCTTCGCCGCGGTGATCCAGACCCGGGCGCTGAAGGCCAAGCGGCCCACTCCGCTCAGCCGCTTCCTGCCGCCGGTGGCGGAAAGCGAGCGGCTGCAACTGCGTCTGCTGATCGCATCGGAGGTGGTGCTGGGCGCCGGCCTCGCCACCGGCATGGCGGTGCTCTATTTCGAGCAGGGTCTGTTGTTCCGCACCGACCACAAGAGCCTGCTTTCACTGGCGACCTTCATCGTGATCGGCATCCTGCTGCTGGCCGAATACCGCACCGGCGTCCGCGGACGGACGGCGGCGCGGACCATGCTGATCGTGTATCTGCTGGCGACGCTTGCCTATCCCGGCGTCAAGTTCGTGTCGAACGTGCTGATCGGGCAGTGGACCTGGAACTGATCGCCGACCCAGCGCAGATCCGACGCAAGCCGGTGGAAGATCATGCGTTTCAGCCTGGGCTTGAGCGTGGGTGATGGGCTTCGCGCTTGCACACGACTGTAGCAGCGTGATAATCTGCCCAAATTGACGGCACTTTGTTGATTTGCCCATCAATCGGGCAGGTGAGAATGACCATACAAATCGGACCCATCACGCTCGCCGGACCGGTGATCCTGGCGCCCATGTCGGGTGTCTCCGACCTGCCGTTCCGCCGTCTGGTGAAACGCGCGGGCTGCGGCCTCGTCGTGTCGGAGATGATCGCCAGCCAGGCGATGATCCGGGAGAACCGACAGACCCTGCGCATGGTGGAGACCGAACCGGAGGAGTTTCCGATGGCGGTCCAGCTCGCAGGCTGCGAGCCCGAGGTGATGGCGGAAGCGGCGAAGCTGAACGAGGACCGCGGCGCTGCCGTCGTCGACATCAATTTCGGCTGCCCGGTCAAGAAGGTCGTCAACGGCCATGCCGGCTCTTCCCTGATGCGGGACGAGGCGTTGGCCGGCCGAATTCTGGAGGCGGTGGTGAAGGCCGTCAGCATCCCGGTGACGCTGAAGATGCGGCTGGGCTGGGACGAGACCAACCGCAATGCCCCCAATCTCGCCCGGATCGCCGAGCAGTGCGGCATCAGGATGGTGACGGTCCATGGCCGCACCCGTATGCAGTTCTACACTGGCACTGCCGACTGGAGCGCGGTCCGTCCTGTGAAGGAGGCGGTGTCGATCCCTGTGGTGGTCAACGGCGACATCACCAGCTTCGAGACGGTGGAGCGTGCGCTCGCCGAATCCGGCGCCGACGGCGTGATGGTCGGGCGTGGCAGCTATGGCCGGCCCTGGTTCCCCTCGCAGGTCATGCATTACCTGCGTACCGGTGAAAAGCTGGCCGACCCGCCGCTGTACGAGCAGATGGACACGCTGCTGGAGCATTTCGACGGCATGCTGAGCCATTACGGCAGCGACGGCGGCATCAAGGTCGCCCGCAAGCATGTCTCCTGGTACTCGACCGGTCTGCGCGGCTCCAATGAGTTCCGCCAGGAGGTCAACCGGCTGGGCGATCCCAACGCGGTGCGTGACCGCATCCGTGCCTTTTACGAACCGGCAATCGAAAGGATGGCCGCCTGATGGAGCCAGTATCCATGACCAGTTCCGGTGCCCGTGGCCGCAACCGGCCGGGTGCCGCGCGGTCGCCCAAGCTGGAGTCCCTGGTGGTGCTGAACAGCCTGCCCGATCCGGTGCTGGTGGTGGATGGCAACGGTGAAATCCGCTTCGTCAATCTGGAAGGGCAGGAGTTCTTCGACCTGTCCGCCAACGCCATGGAAGGCATGCCGCTGCCAGACCTGCTGCCCCCGGACAGCCCGGTGATGGGTCTGATCCAGCAGGTGCGCCGCGGCAGCCGGCGGGTGTCGCAGGACGGCGTCGTCATCGACACGCCGCGCATCGGCCCGCACCATGTGACGGTGCAGGTGGCGGCCATGGGCGACCCGCCCGACCATGTGGTGCTAACCATCCATGAGCGGTCGCTGGCCCGCAAGATCGACCATTCGCTGACCCACCGCCATGCCGCACGCTCGGTCACCGCGATGGCGGCGATGCTGGCGCATGAGGTGAAGAACCCGCTGTCGGGCATCCGCGGCGCCGCCCAGCTGCTGGAGGAGAATGCCAGCGACCAGGACCGGGTTCTGACCCGCCTGATCTGCGACGAGGCCGACCGCATCGTCGCGCTGGTCAACCGAATGGAGGTGTTCTCCGACGAACGGCCGCTGGAACGCGCCGCGGTGAACATCCATACGGTGCTGGAACATGTGCGCAAGGTGGCCCAGAGTGGGTTTGCCCGAAAAATACGCTTTGTCGAACGGTACGACCCGTCACTGCCTTCTGTTTATGGCAATCGCGACCAACTTGTGCAGGTTTTCCTGAATCTGGTGAAAAATGCGGCAGAGGCTGCACCGGAATCAGGCGGCGAAATCACGCTGACGACCTCCTACCAGCATGGTGTCCGCATGGCGCTGCCCGGCGGGGATGCGCGCCGGCATCTGCCCTTGCTGGTGACGGTTCAGGATAATGGCGACGGCATTCCGGAAGACCTGCAATCCAACCTGTTCGATCCCTTCGTGACCAGCAAAGTGAACGGAACTGGCCTTGGTCTTGCATTGGTGGCGAAACTGATAGGCGACCATGGCGGAACCATCGAGTTCGACAGCCAGCCTCGCCGGACCGTCTTCAAGGTGTCGCTGCCGATGTACGATGATTCGAAATACGATGAACCGAAGCTTTCCGGGGAGTCGAAGATTTCTGACGCTGGCTTGCAGTCCAAGGGCGGCCGGGGGACTCGTTGATGAGTGCGGCGACCATTCTCGTCGCGGATGACGATCGCGCCATCCGCACCGTCCTGACGCAGGCCCTCGCCCGGCTTGGGCACGAGGTTCGCACCACCGGCAATGCCGCGACGCTGTGGCGCTGGGTGGCGGACGGGCAGGGGGATCTGGTGATTACCGACGTGGTGATGCCGGACGAAAACGGCCTGGACCTGATCCCGCGCATCAAGAAGCTGCGGCCCGAAATGCGCGTCATCGTGATGAGCGCGCAGAACACGCTGATCACCGCGGTGAAGGCGGCGGAGCGCGGGGCCTTCGAATATCTGCCCAAGCCCTTCGACCTGAAGGAGTTGGTGTCGGTCGTCGAGCGGGCGCTGAACACCAACACCCCGCCGGCCACCATGCCCGGCGGCGACGTGGAGGGCGAGGAGCAACTGCCGCTGATCGGCCGCTCGCCGGCCATGCAGGAAATCTACCGCGTGCTGGCCCGCCTGATGGGCACCGACCTGACGGTGATGATCACCGGCGAGTCCGGCACCGGCAAGGAACTGGTCGCCCGCGCGCTGCATGATTACGGCAAGCGGCGCAATGGCGCCTTCGTCGCCATCAACATGGCGGCGATCCCACGCGAACTGATCGAATCCGAGCTGTTCGGCCATGAGAAGGGAGCCTTCACCGGCGCTACCAACCGGTCGACCGGCCGGTTCGAGCAGGCGCAGGGCGGCACCCTGTTCCTGGACGAGATCGGCGACATGCCGCTCGATGCCCAGACGCGCCTGCTGCGCGTGCTGCAGGAGGGCGAATACACCACGGTCGGCGGGCGCACCGCGATCAAGACCGACGTACGCATCATCGCGGCGACCCACCGCGACCTGCGCACCTTGATCCGCCAGGGGCTTTTCCGTGAGGATCTGTTCTACCGCCTGTGCGTGGTGCCGATCCGTCTCCCGCCGCTGCGCGAGCGGACGGAGGACATTCCGCTGCTGGTCCGACATTTCCTGAATCTCGGCATCAGCCAGGGACTTCCGGCCAAGAGCATCGATCAGGCGGCGATGGACCGGCTGAAGCGCTACCGCTGGCCCGGCAACGTCCGTGAACTGGAGAATCTCGTCCGCCGTCTGGCCGCCCTCTATTCGCAGGAGGTCATCGGGCTGGACGTGGTGGAGGCGGAGCTTGCCGACGCCACCCCGGCCGCCCAGCCGGTCGAGGAGCCGCAGAGCGAGGGCCTGTCCTCGGCGGTCGAGCGCCATCTGAAGGACTATTTCGCCGCCCACAAGGATGGCATGCCGTCCAATGGCCTGTATGACCGGGTGCTGCGCGAGATCGAACGGCCGCTGATCTCGCTCAGCCTGTCGGCGACCCGCGGCAACCAGATCAAGGCAGCCCAACTGCTGGGCCTGAACCGCAACACGCTGCGCAAGAAGATCCGTGATCTGGATATCCAGGTGATGCGCGGCATCAAATAAACGGCATCCGGCAACGCGTGCGGGTACCCCCGCCGTCGCAGCCGATCCGTGCCAAAATTGTGACACAGCCTGTGCTGGGACGGCGGGCGAACCGCCGTCCATGGAACGCCCGGTTGCTCTGGTACCTTCCGGCGTAACCGGTGCTGTCCGAAAGGCAGATTCATTGCGGCTTGGCAGGGCCGCAACAGAGGTGTATCTTTCCGGCAACAGATCAGCGCCGGACCATGCCACCCAACACAGACATCGCAGCAGCCGGCCAAAGGCCGGTCTGGCAGAAGATTCTCCAATGGTCCCGCCAGGTCGGGCTGGGCAAGCGGCTGGCTTTCGCCCTGTCGCTGGCCGCGCTCGCCGCCGGTTTCGCCACCTATGCGGCGATGACGGAAAGCGCGCCGTTCGGACAGGCCAACCCGCGGACCGTCACGCTTCTGCTGACGCTCGACCTTGCCATCCTGCTGATGCTGGGTGTGCTGATCGCCCGGCGCATCGTCGCCATCCTGATCGGGCGGCGGCGCGGGCTGGCGGGGTCGCGGCTGCACACCCGGCTGGTCCTGGTCTTCAGCGTGCTGGCGGTGGCTCCCGCCATCATCATGACCGTCTTTTCCACCCTGTTCTTCTATGTCGGGGTGCAGAGCTGGTTCAGCGACCGCGTCCGCACGGCGGTGAATGAATCCCTGGTGGTCGCCAGCGCCTATCTGCACGAGCACCAGCAGAACATCCGCGCCGATGCGCTCGCCATGGCCAACGACCTGTCGCAGGAGGCGCGCTTCTCCAGCGACCCCGAGCGGTTCGAGCAGGTCGTCGCAACCCAGGCGATGCTGCGCGCGCTGTCGGAAGCGATCGTCTTCAACGGCACCACCGGCGCCATCGTCGCGCGCGCCGGCTATACCTTCACCCTGGAATTCGAACCGATCCCGGAAGACAAGATCCAGCAGGCCCGCAGTGGCGAGGTCGCGCTGATCGTCAAGGAATCCGACGACCGCGTCCGCGCCCTGGTCAGCCTGGACCGGGTGTCCGACACCTTCCTCTATGTCGGCCGCATGGTGGAGCCACGGGTGCTCCAGCATATGGCCTCGGCCGAGGGGGCGGTGAAGGAATACACCGCACTGGAGAACCAGCGCGGCAGCCTGCAGATCACCTTCACCCTGATCTTCCTGGTGGTGGCGATGCTGCTGCTGCTGGCGGCGGTGTGGGCCGGGTTGAACTTCGCCACCCGGCTGGTGCGCCCGATCAGCGCCCTGATCGGCGCCGCCGAGCGGGTGCGCGCCGGCGATCTGACGGTTCGCGTGTCGGAACCGCCGGGCGAGGACGAGTTCGTCCTGCTGTCCCGCGCCTTCAACCGCATGACCACCGAGATCGAGGGGCAGCGGCGGGAACTGCTGTCGACCAACCGGCTGCTGGACGAGCGGCGCCGCTTCACCGAAACGGTGCTGTCGGGCGTGTCCGCCGGCGTGCTGGGTGTCGATGCGGACGGCGTGATCAACCTGCCGAACCTGTCCGCCGCCCGCCTGTTGGGCGAGGAGGATCCGGAGCGGCTGGTCGGCATGCCATTGGTCGAACTGCTGCCGGATATCGGCGACCTGTTGGAAAACGCCCCGAAGAAGCCGGGCCGCGTCGTGCAGGACCAGATCCAGATCCGGCGGCCGGGCAAGCCGACGCTGACCCTGCTGGTGCGCATCGCTGCGGAGGTGCGCGATGGCAATGTGCGTGGCTATGTCGTGACCTTCGACGACATCACAGAACTGGTCTCGGCACAGCGCAAGGCGGCCTGGGCCGACGTGGCGCGCCGCATCGCGCACGAGATCAAGAATCCGCTGACGCCGATCCAGCTTTCGGCCGAACGGCTGCGCCGGAAATATCTGAAGGAGATCTCCAGCGATACGGAGGTCTTCACCATGTGCACCGACACCATCGTCCGGCAGGTCGACGACATCCGCCGCATGGTGGACGAATTCTCCGCCTTCGCACGGATGCCGCAGCCGGTGATGAAGCCGGTCAACATCAACGATCTGGTCCGGCAGGCGGTGTTCCTGCAATCGAGCGCCCATTCCGGCAAGATTCGCTTTGATACCCGGCTGCCGTCGGGGCCGCTGACGGTGGCCTGTGACAGCCGGCAGATTTCCCAGGCGCTGACCAATCTGTTGCAGAACGCGGCGGATGCCATCGAAGGGCGCCCGGCGAGCACCGACGGGTCGGAACTGCCGCCCGGCGAGGTGGCGATCGCGGTGGAGGATGACGGCGAGAAGGTCGTCGTCACCGTCGAGGACAATGGCAAGGGTCTGCCCGGCGGCGAACAGCGAGACCGGCTGACCGAGCCCTATGTGACGACGCGGGCCAAGGGCACCGGGCTGGGGCTCGCCATCGTCAAGAAGATCATGGAGGACCATGGTGGCGTGCTGACCCTGGAGGATCGCGAAGGCGGGACCGGGGCGCGTGTGACGCTGGTCATTCCACACCCGGTTACGGTCGCGAACGACGCGGGCGGCCGTGACGACAGGCCGGCGGAGACCGGCGGAGAGATGAGGCACGAAGCCCATGGCGCATGACATTCTGATCGTCGATGACGAAGCCGATATCCGGATGCTGATAGCCGGCATCCTGAACGACGAAGGCATCAAGACGCGCGAGGCCGCCGATGCCGATCAGGCCTTCGCCCAGGTGGCGGCACGCCGGCCGAGCCTCGTCGTGCTCGACATCTGGCTGCAGGGCAGCAGGCTGGACGGCCTGCAAATCCTGGAACAGCTGATGCGGGACCATGCCAATCTGCCGGTCATCATGATCTCCGGCCACGGCAACATCGAAACCGCGGTCCAGGCGATCAAGGTCGGTGCCTACGACTTCATCGAGAAGCCGTTCAAGGCCGATCGACTGCTGCTGATGGTGGAGCGCGCCATCGAGGCGGCGCGGCTGAAGCGCGAGAACCAGGAACTGAAGCTGCGCGCCGGCGGCGACGTGGAGCTGATCGGCAAGTCTTCGGCGGTCAATCAGGTCCGCCAGTCCATCGACAAGGTGGCGCCGACCGGCAGCCGCGTGCTGATCTCCGGCCCGCCCGGCGCCGGCAAGGAGGTGGTCGCGCGGCTGATCCATGCCCGCTCCCGCCGGGCCGGCGGTCCCTTCGTCGGGCTGAACTGCGCCACCATGCGGCCGGAACGGCTGGAGATGGAGCTGTTCGGCACCGAGGCCGGCGTTGACGGCCCTGGCCGCAAGATCGGCACCTTCGAGCAGGCCCATGGCGGCACGCTGCTGCTGGACGAGGTTGCCGACATGCCGCTGGAAACCCAGGGCAAGATCGTCCGTGCCCTTCAGGAGCAGGTGTTCGAGCGAGTCGGCGGCGGCCAGCGGGTCGAGGTGGACGTGCGCGTGATCGCCACCTCCAACCGCGACCTCCAGGCGGAGATCGAGCAGGGCCGCTTCCGCCAGGATCTGTTCTACCGCCTGTCGGTGGTGCCGATCCGCGTGCCGTCGCTGGCCGAGCGGCGCGAAGACATCCCGGTGCTGGCACGCCACTTCATGCAGCGCTCCGCCGAGGCGTCCGGCCTGCCGACCCGCGAATTCGGCGAGGACGCCATGGCTGCCCTCCAGGCCTATGACTGGCCGGGCAATGTGCGCCAACTGCGCAATGTGGTGGACTGGCTGCTGATCATGGCCCATGGCGACCCCAAGGAGCCGATCCGCGCCGACACTCTGCCGCCGGAGATCGGCGCCATCACCCCCACCGTGTTGAAGTGGGACAAGGGCGGCGAGATCATGGGGTTGCCTCTGCGCGAGGCCCGCGAGGTGTTCGAACGCGAATATCTGCTGGCCCAGGTCACCCGCTTTGGCGGCAACATTTCCCGCACCGCGTCCTTCGTCGGCATGGAGCGCTCCGCCCTTCACCGCAAGCTGAAGTCGCTTGGCGTCCATGGTAGCGAGAAGGGGAAGATGTTCATCGAGTGAGCGGTGGGGGAGATATTGCCCCTATTATCCCCCTCCTCCCGTTCGGCGGGGGAGAGGGGCTTCTGCAATGACAATCCATTTGAGAAACCTCCTTGTCCTCCCCCATCACCCTGCCGCGCGCCGTCATCTATGACTGGGACAATACCCTGGTCAGCAACTGGGACACGGTACGCGAGGCGCTGAACCACGCGCTGATCTCCTTCGGCCTCGCCCCCTGGAGTGCGGAGGAAGCCCGCGAACGGATCAAGGCGTCTCTGCGCGACAGTTTCCCGCGCATCTTCGGCGAGCGCTGGACCGAGGCGCGCGACCTGTTCTACGCCTATTTCGCCGCTCACCATCTGGACGGGCTGAAGCCGCTGCCGGGTGCGGAGACCCTGCTGCGCCATTTCCATGAGCGTGGCGTCTATCAGGCGGTGGTCTCCAACAAGAACGGCAAGTTTCTGCGGGCGGAGGCCGACGCGCTGGGCTGGACCCGTTATTTCGGCAAGCTGGTCGGCGCCCAGGATGCCGAATTCGACAAGCCGCACATCGCCCCGGTGCGGCTGGCGCTGGAGCCGGCGGGGATCCTGCCCAGCGCCGATGTCTGGTTTCTCGGCGATGCCGACATCGATATGGAATGCGCCCATGGCGCCGGGCTCGTTCCAGTGCTAATAGGGCTGGGCGAGGGGAGTGGCTTCGACCGTTTTCCCCCCGCCCATAGCCACACCGACTGCACGGCGCTTTACAGCGTGCTGTATGGCTTGGTGGACGGCAATGGTGATACCATATCCCTGCAAACGGCTGTCGAGACGGTACCGACGCGCACCACACCTGCACCGTGAAACGGGGAGCGGACCACCTAAACGAAGGGGTCCCAAGAACATTGAAGAAGGGGGCATGAAAAATGTCTGAAAAAAGCCAAAACGTGCAGGACGTGTTTCTCAATCACGTCCGTAAGAACAAGACTCCCGTAACCGTCTTTCTCGTGAACGGCGTGAAACTCCAGGGCATCATTACTTGGTTCGACAACTTTTCGGTACTTCTGCGGCGCGACGCGCATTCCCAGCTCGTCTACAAGCACGCAATCTCGACGGTCATGCCGGCCCATCCCATTCAACTTTTTGAGCCGCCCAAGGAAGGTGAAAGCGTCTGATCCCTTGACCAATGGTAACGGCGCGGCCCCTGAAGGCGCCGCGCGGGCCATCGTGGTCCACCCTGTCCTCCGCAGTGAGGCGGACGGGGATATGCGCCCTCCCGAATCCCGGCTTGAGGAAGCGGTCGGTCTTGCCCAAGCCATTCAGCTGGACGTCGTCCATGCCGAATGCGCCAAGGTGAACCGGCCGCAGCCATCGACCCTGCTCGGCTCCGGCACGGTTGAGCATCTGGCACAGGTGGTGGAGGAGGCGGAGGCGACGTTGGTCATCCTCGACCACGCCCTGTCGCCAGTCCAGCAGCGCAACCTCGAACGGGCGCTGAAGGCGAAGGTCATAGACCGCACCGGCCTGATCCTGGAGATCTTCGGCGCCCGCGCCCGGACGCGGGAAGGCATGTTGCAGGTCGAACTGGCCTCCCTGACCTATCAGAAATCCCGGCTGGTGCGGTCCTGGACCCACCTGGAACGCCAGCGCGGCGGCTTCGGCTTCCTTGGCGGCCCCGGTGAGTCGCAGCTTGAGCTTGACCGCCGCCTGATCGGCGACCGGATCATCAAGATCAAGAAGGAACTGGAAGAGGTGCGGCGCACCCGTGGTCTGCATCGGAAGGCGCGGGCCAAGGTGCCCTATCCGGTGGTGGCGCTGGTCGGCTACACCAATGCCGGCAAATCGACGCTGTTCAACCGGCTGGCGAATGCCGACGTCTTCGCGCAAAATCTGCTGTTCGCCACGCTCGATCCCACCATGCGGCAGGTGACTCTGCCGTCCGGCCGCAAGGTGATCCTGTCGGATACGGTCGGCTTCATCTCCGACCTGCCGCACGGCCTCGTCGCCGCCTTCCGCGCCACGCTGGAGGAGGTGGACGCCGCCGACATCATCCTGCATGTCCGCGACATCGCCCACATCGACAGCGAGGCGCAGAAGGCCGATGTCCATGAGGTGCTGTCCGACATGGGCATCGACCCGGAGACGGACGACCGGGTGATCGAGGTGCTGAACAAGATCGACGCGCTGGACGAGGAAAGCCGCGCGGCGATCCTGACCCAGACCAGTCGCAATCCGCGGGCGGTGGCGGTGTCCGCCCTGTCCGGTGAGGGGATCGACGACCTCGACCGCCTGCTGGACCAACGGATGAATGTCAATCGGCAGGTCGTCGACCTGTCGGTGGACCTCGGCGATGGGGCGGCGCTCGCTTGGCTCTATGCCAAGGGCGAGGTGCTGGACCGGCGCGACGATGAGGAACATGCGTATCTGCATGTCTCCATCGATCCTGTCGATCTCGCCCGGTTCGAGAAACGGTTCCAACCCTCCACCCAGGCCGAGCCGCAACCTTAAGCGGTGCGACCGAGTGTCCCGGCCAAACGGAAAGGGGTGCAAACGGCAGCTATGACCTGTTGCACCCCACTCCGGTCTTAAGACGAATGCGGCGTGGTCATTTAGCCGTTGGGGTCCGATGATGGGAAAGGAGCGGTTGTGCTCCCCCTTTGAGGAGGACTGCCAATGCGGTTGCAAACCGATCCGTCGTGCTTCTCGATTACGGCCTTTCTCGCCGATCAGGTAGCCCTCGTCGCCCGTCAGGAGAATCTGCCGCCGGGTGCGGCACTGCTGCGCCTGCAAGAGCTTTCGCATTCGCCCGAGGGTCGTGCAACCCTGATGCATCTGATCGAATCAGCCGGTCAGCGGGAACCCAATGCCGATGAGGCTGCGAAGATCTCGGCGATCTGCCGTGAACTGGCGGCTTGGGGCTATGGCGGTTTCACCGGTGGGCCTGGCCATGACTCCCATCATGACCATCGCGCCGCGGCATAACGGTGATTTGACACACGCTTGAGGGATGACGGCACCTGCGATGGCGGGCCATAATGGGCCGTTCGCCATCGCTGCGGTCCCGTCGTGCTCCGTTCCCCTTTCCGCATCGTTCCGACCGCTGCCAGCCGTCTGATGCCGGCGCTGCCGCTGTTGCTGGCATTTGCCCAACCGCTGCCGGCGGCGGAGCTGTTGCGTCCGGGAGCGCCGCTGCCACCCGGCTATGTGGAAGAACCGGAAACTCCGCCCGAAGATCCGCTTCCTCCCCCGCCCAGACCGCTGCCGGTGGCACCCGATGAACCGCAGGTCGTCGCACCGGATGCCGCCGGCCTGCTGAAGGAATGCAAGCAACCGACCTTCACCGACTGTTTCCGCCTGTGGCAACCACCGCCTCCGCCCCCGCCGGAACCGGAGAAGGAAACCGCTGGTACGCCCTCTCCACCGCCCCCGCCCGATTCCAAGGCTCCGCGCGAACCGGCGCAGGGCGGCCCGGTGCCGCCCCCGCCGCCCGATCCGGCCAAGGAGGCCGCCGCCGCCGCTGCCGACCGCGCCACCTTCGATGCGCTGTCCAAAGCGCTGAAGGACAGCGGATTGGACGGCAAGGTTCTCCTGACCGACCCGAAGGGCGGCGACCCCGTGTTGAAACTGGACCGCGCGCCCGGCAGCAAGCCGGCGGCAAAGCGCTGACCCTTTCTCACCTCGAACCGTAAGAGGCCAACCAGATATGACGGGTTTCCCGCTTCCCGACATCGACCGCGTATCCGACCTGATCCGCTCCGTCGCGCAGACGGAGATCACGCCCTATTTCCAGAAGCTCGATGCGTCCGGCATCCGGCAGAAGACCGGGCCGACCGACCTCGTCACGCTGGCGGATGAGGCGGCGGAGCGGGCTTTGACCCCGGCACTGTCGGCCCTGCTGCCGGGCAGCCGCGTGATCGGCGAGGAGGCGACGTCGGAGGACGAGCGGGTGCTCGACCGCATCCATGGCGACGATCCGGTGTGGATCATCGACCCGGTCGACGGCACGATCAACTTCGCCCAGGGTCGGCCGATGTTCGCAGTGATCGTGGCGCTCGCCTGCAAGGGCGAGACGGTTGCCGGCTGGATCCACGACCCGGTCGATGGACGGATGGCGACCGCGGTGAAGGGGCAGGGGGCTTGGCTCGATGGTCACCATGTCCATGTTGCGCCTGCGGTGCCGCTGCCGCAGATGGTGGGAGCGCTGTCGACGCGCTTTTGCAGCGAAGAGATGAGGCTCAGGCTGGAAGAACGCAGCGCCGGTGTGGCGGAGCGGGTGTGTCTGTCGAGCGCCGCGCAGGAATATCTGCGGCTGCTGGAAGGGCGGGCACACTACTCGCTCTATCACCGGCTGATGCCGTGGGACCATGCGGCCGGGGTTCTTCTGCATGCGGAAGCCGGCGGGTATTCGGCGCTGATCGATGGAACGCCGTACCGGCCGGGGCTGCTGAACGGCAGCATCCTGCTGGCGCCCGATCGCGAGAGCTGGCAGGCGCTGCATAGGCAGTTGTTTGGGTGAGAGCGGGCGTAGGAGGCAGGGGTGATTTCACCCCTGCCTCTCCCACCCTCAATGGGCCAGCAGCGCCGGCAGGGCCAGACCGTCCAGCACCGTGCGCGTCGCTCCGCCCAGCACCAGTTCGCGCAGGCGGGAGTGGCCGTAGGCGCCCATGACCAGCAGGTCGGCGCCCTGGTCGGTGCAGCAGGACAGGATCATGTCGCCGACCTCGCCGCCCGATGCGATGACCGACTGCGGGCGGGCGGCGATGCCGTGGCGGTGCAGCCAGTCGACCAGGGCGGCAGCCTCGTTGCTTTGCTGCCCGAGCGGTTCCACGGTCAGCACGGTCACCGACTCCGCGGTCTCCAGGAAGGGCATGGCGGCGCGGACGGCACGGGCCGACTCGCGGCTGTTCTTCCAAGCGATCAGCACGTGGCGGCCGATGGGGGCCGTGGCGGGCTGCTTCGGCGGCAGGACCAGGACCGGGGTGGCGGTCTCCAGCGGCAGGCGGTCGGGGATGTGGTGCAGCGACACGCGTTCCCCCGCCCGTACCGCCGCCGATTGCGCCACGACGATCAGATCGGCGTAGGACGCCCGCTCGGCCAGCAGATCGACATGGTCGCCTTCCTCGATCGTCCAGTCATAGGGCAGGCCGTCGAGCGATTGGCGGACCTCCCGCTCGATCCGTTCGGCATTCTCATGGGCGATGGCGGTCGCTTCCGCCATGAAGCCGTAGGAGGCGGCGCGTCCGGTGGCACCGGCCGGCATCGACACCGGGGTGGCGATGTAGAGAGCCTGGATATGGGCGGAGAAGCGCTTGGCCAGGGACGCCGCCACCGCCAGACGGCTGGCGTGGGCGTCGTCGTTGGCCATATGCAGCAGGATGGTCTTGATCGGCATGCCCTCGCGTCTCCCAATCATATGCCCGGCCCGCCATTGGACGGCGGAGCGGTTTCCTTCTAGGTAACGCTCCGCCGGGGCTGATGGCAACGGCAGTGGGAGGAGGGCAACTGGTTACTTCACCACAACTGCATACTGGTCGACCGGCGCCACCGCCTTGATCAGCCCGCGCGCCTTCAGGAATTCGGCGAAGCGGGTATAGCGCTCGGCATCCAGGGCGGCCGGGCTGTGGGAGAAGCGCGGCAGCGTGTCGGCCCAGGCGCGGCGATTCAGCTCGTCGTTCAGCTCCGGCCGGCCCTTGACGAAGGCGGCCTGCGCATCTTCCGGATGGTTCAGGATGTAGAGCGTCGCGCGCTCCACTGCCGCCAGGAAGCGCTTGAAGCGCGGATCGTTGGCCTTGTCCTTGCGGGCGACCAGGATCAGCTCGTCATAGGGGGGAACACCCTCCTCCTCAGGGTAGAAGGCGCGGCCGGGGTGCTTCTCGATCTCCATCTGGTTCAGTTCGAAGTTGCGGAAGGCGCCGACCACCGCATCGACCTGCCCCGACAGCAGCGACGGCGACAGGGAGAAGTTGACGTTGACCAGCTCGACGTCCTTCAGGCTCAGCCCCTGCTTTTCCAGCATGGCACCCAGCAGCGCGTCCTCGAAGCCGGCGATGGAATAGCCGACCTTGCGGCCCTTCAGATCCTTCAGCGTCTTCACCGGCCCGTCGCGCAGCACGACGACGGAGTTCAGCGGCGTGGACACCAGCGTACCGATGCGGACCAGCGGCAGCTCCTCCGCCACCTGCAGGATCAACTGCGGCTGGTAGGACACGGCGATGTCGGCGCCGCCGGCGGCGACCAGCTTCGGCGGGTCGTTGGGATCGGCCGGGGCGGTCAGCGTCACCTCCAGGCCGGCATCCTTGAAGAAGCCCTTCTCCTGCGCCACCACCAGCGGGGCGTGGTCCGGATTGACGAACCAGTCCAGCATCACGGACAGCTTGTCCTGGGCCAATGCTGGAAGCGAGGTCATCAGGCTGGCGGCCATCAGGCCGGCGGCGAACAGGTGCTTCATCGGGTGTCTCTTCCCTTCAAGGGTTGGCGTCTTCGGCAGGTTGGGTATCGGGCTGCCAGGGCAGGGCGCGGCGGGCCAGCGCATCGACGGCGGCATAGAGCGCCACCGCGAACAGCCCCAGCACCAGCACGGCGGCGAACAGAAGGTCGATCTGCATGCGCGCGTTGGCGTGCAGCATCAGGTAGCCGAGGCCGGAGGACGACCCCACCCACTCGCCGATCACCGCGCCGATCGGCGCCACCGCGGCGGCGACGCGCACGCCGGACCAGAAGGCGGGCAGCGCGGCCGGCAGGCGGATGTTCCACAGGATGGAGGCGGGCGAGGCGCCCATGGTGCGGGCTAGGTCGAGCCAGCCGGGATCGGTGCGCCGCAGCCCGTCGAACAGCGCGGTCGTCACCGGGAAATAGATGACCAGAACCGCCATGGCGATCTTCGACACCATGCCATAGCCGAGCCAAAGCACCAGCAAAGGCGCCAGGGCGAAGACCGGAATCGCCTGGCTGACCAGCAGCAGCGGCATCAGCCAGCGCCGCGCCGTGCGGAACCGCGCCAGCAGCAGCGCGCTGACCCCGCCGAGCGTCACGCCGGCGACCAGCCCGATCAGGATCTCGGCGAGGGTGGTCAGGCCATGGGTCCACAACAGGGGAGCTTGCCGCTGTATGGCGTCCAAGACGGCCAGCGGGCTGGGCAGCAGGTAGCGCGGCAGGCCGGTGGCCCAGACCAGCGCCTGCCAGCCGGCGACCAGCACCAGCAGGGTCACCGCCGCGCGCAGCAGCGCCTTCATTCCGCCAGCCTCCGCAGCAACTCCGCCTGATGGGCCAGCAGGCCGGCATCGTCGACGCGGCGTGGCACCGGGCCCGACGGCTCCAGCGCCGGCCCCATGATGGCCGGGCGGCCGGTCATCACATGCAGGCGGTCGCCGATGCGCAGCGCTTCCAGCGGATCGTGGGTCACCATCAGGACGGTGCGTCCGGCAAGAGTCTCCGCCGCCGTCTCCTGCAAGCGCAGCCGGGTGATGGCGTCGAGCGCAGAGAAGGGCTCGTCCATCAGGACCAGCGGCTTGTCCTCCATCAGCGTGCGGGCCAAAGCCACGCGCTGCCGCTGCCCACCCGACAGGCCGGCCGGCCGGTCGCGTTCCCGCCCCGTCAGCCCGACGCGGTCGAGCAGCATGCGGGCCTGCTCCACCCGCGCCGGATTGGGACGGCGGTGGCGCAGCCGGTCGCCCAGCAGGACATTGTCCAGAACGGTCAGCCAGGGCAGCAGCAGGTCCTGCTGCGCCATATAGGCGATGCGGCCGGCCAGCGGCTGGCCGTCTCCGGTGACGACCTCCGTCGGCGGCTCCGGCTCGGCCAGACCGGCGAGGATGCGCAGCAGTGTGGTCTTGCCGACGCCGCTCGGTCCCAGCAGGCAGGTGGTCCGGCCGGCCGGCAGTTCCAGCGTCAGGTCGGAGAACAGCAGCGTGCCGCCATAGGTCAGCCGGGCGCGCGAAATGGTCACCGATAGCGGCGTCATCGCAAGCATGGCAAACTGGCGGAGATGGAGAGGGCGCGGTCCCGCATCACTGATCCCTACGCCGGCATGAACCGGATCAGGTTCCAGGGGTCGTCCCGCAACAGGACCTCTCAGCCGCCCATCGGCTCCCCCCAGTGAAGGCGGCGACTATAGGCGCGGACGATCCGTTACCGCAAGCATTGCCGGACGCGGCTTCCGACATGCGGAAGCAGGCAGCTTGACCGGACTGTGGCAGCGCCTAGTTTCTGACCGGCATCATGGAGTGCACGCCCTGACCACGCCCCTTCGCATACCGCTGTTCATCGGCGGCGAGATCTATCGCGGCTCGACATATGGGCCGAAGCATCCGCTGGCGATCCCGCGCGTCTCGACCGCCATCGATCTCAGCCGCGCCATGGGCTGGCTGCCGGACGAGGTCTATCTCGACACCCATGTGGCGAGCGAACGCGAGTTGGCCCGCTTCCATACCCCCGACTACATCGCGGCACTGAAACGCGCGGAGGCGGAGCAGCGGGTGGACGAGGCGACCGCCGCCCGCCACAATCTGGGCAAGCTGGAGAACCCGGTCTTCGCCGAGATGTACCGGCGGCCGGCCCACAGCAGCGGATCGGCATTGCAGGCGGCCCGGATCCTGGGCGACCGGCCGGCCGGGCTGGTCTATGCCCCGGCAGCCGGCACGCATCATGCCCGGCGCGACCGCGCCAGCGGCTTCTGCTATTTCAACGCGCCGGTGCTGGGCATCCTGGAACTGCTGGACCATGGCCTGGAGCGGGTGCTCTACGTCGATCTCGACGCGCACCATGGTGATGGGGTGGAGGAGGCCTTCGCCGACGACGACCGGGTGCTGACGATCTCGATCCATGAGGACGGCCGCTGGCCCTACACCGGCAAGGCGGAGGATCGCGCCGGCGGAATGGCCCGCAACCTGCCGGTGCCGCCGGGCTTCAACGACAGCGAGATGGAACATGTGATGGAGGCGGCGGTCCTGCCGCTGACCCGTGCCTTCCGTCCGCAGGCGATGGTGATCCAGACCGGTGCCGACGCGCTGGCCGAAGACCCGTTGAGCCGTCTGGAACTGTCCAACCGCGCGCTCTGGGATGCGGTGGCGGCCCTGCTTCCCCTGGCACCACGGGTCCTGGTGGTGGGCGGCGGGGGCTATAACCCTTGGTCGGTCGGGCGCTGCTGGGTCGGGATCTGGGCGGTGATGAACGGCATCGATCCCGCCGTCCGCCCTACGGCGGAGGCCGAAGCGGTATTGCGCGCCCTGACCTGGAACCGCGCCGCCGGCCGCAATCCGCCGGATCACTGGTTCACCACGCTCGGCGATGAACGGCGCCCCGGACCTGTTCGGGATGCGGTGAAGCGGGTCGCGGATTTGGCGATGTCCTGAGCTGCTGATGATCGACTCATTCCGGCGAATTTCGAACCAACCCATGACGATTCGTTGACGGGATCGGATTGTTCGTTGATTCTCTTTCCACTGCGCCGGTGCAGCTTTCGTGTCGGGTGACACGGACTTGGGGCGGGGTCAGCCAGGAGAACGGGCGGGCGGATGTCGAATACGACGCTGTTCCTGATCGCCATCGTCATCATCATGCTGGCCGCTGTCCCGGTCGCCATGATGCTTAAGGATTTCCTGCCGAACATCATGGAAAAGAGCAGCGGTCTGGAGCAGATCGAGAACCGCGTCTATGTGCTGCATGCCGAAGCGCAGGAGCTCCAGAATCGAGTCAACCATCTGGTTCAGCGTCGCAACAGCCAATCCTCCGACCGCAACCGCCTGGAGAGCGACATCCGCAAGGGGGAGAAGCTGATCCGCGACCTCGCTGATCAGCCGCCGATGTTCGTGCATGAGGTCGGCGACCCACAGGCCGGCCTGATGAAGTTCGTTGCCACCGTAACCCAGGAGAAGGCGTCGGCCGCCGCGCGCGCCGCCGGCGAACGGGCTCAGGTCAACCCTATTTGGCGCTGCACCAATGTGGCCGAGGTCTGGGCATCCAGTTTCGACGAGGCCAAGCAGATGTGCGATGTGGCCTTTCCGTTCAAACTGGGCTTCCAGAAGACGTTCATGCGCGGCGATGCGAAGGCTGGCGGAAAGGCCGGTGGCAAAGGCGTGCCCACGCCGCCCGCCACTGCCCGGGCCAAGGCCGGTGCCGCCACATGATGATCAATTTCATCATCGTCCTGGCCATCGTCGCCATCGGTGCCTGGCTCGGCAACATCCTGATGACCGTGGAGCAGCGGGTGTCGCAGGCGCGCCAGCGCGTCCGTGGCGTGCGCAACAACCTCGACAAGCTGGATGCCACCATCCACCGCCTGCATCGGGAGGAGGAGAGCCTTCATGCCGAGATCGAGGAGATGACCAAGGAGGTGATGGAACTGCGCAAGAAGCAGGTGGAGGTGCAGCAGCGCCTGACCGAAGCGCAATCGAAGCGCCGTCCGCAGATGCTGATCCTGACCGATCGGCGCAATCCCGGCGACAAGGAATGGCTGGTCACCGTGGTGAACCAGCAGATCGGTGAGATCGATGCCGCCCACCCGCTTGCCGTCGAATGGGCGCGCGGGCGCGAGTACCTGGTATGGGCGGAGTCGGACCGTGAGGCCGCCGAACGTGCCAATCGGCGGTTCAGCGCCCGGCCCGGCTATCAGGTGCGGTCGGTAACTCCGGTCAAGGGAGACCTCTACACCGCGAATTCCGCCCGTAGTGCCGCATAGGCACGAAAAAGCCCTTCTCCCGCTGGGGGAAGAAGGGCTTTCGTGAACGGCCCGACAGACTGGCCTTGAAGACCTCAGCGGGCCTTGGCGGTAGCCGGGGTCTGGCGGAAGGCGTCGTGCAGGTAGGGCGACAGCGACTGGCGCATGTTGCGCAGCCACTCGTGGATGATGATCAGCGAGCGGGAGGCGACCGGCGGGGTCATGCCCAGCTTCACCAGATCCTCACGGGTCATCGTAGCCACCTGATCCAGCCGGTGGCCGGTCAGGCGCGCCCAGGCCGGGGCGGTGCAGGGCGACATGGAGATGACCTGCAAACCTTCGCGCTCCACCATTTCCGCCTTGCGGCGGGCGTACTGACTATCCTCCAACTGCGAGAACGGGCCGGAGAAGCCGTTTTCCACCAGGACGCGCTTGGCCTTGGGAGCGATGGTCGCCACACGCTCCAGCGTCGTCATGCCGGTGGACAGCGACGCGAGGTCGACGGTCACCGGAACCATGAAGGTCAGACGTTCGCCGTCGCCGACGTAGTAGTCGAAGCCCGACACCTCGGCCCAGTTGAAGAACCACTGCGAGATGTTGCCACCGAAGTCATACAGGCGGCCGCCGCGCTGCAGTTCCGGCCCGATCAGGTCCCAGAACTCGTAGAAGCCGTCACCCGAGCCCATCATGTTCATGAAGTCCTGGGTGATGCGGCGGTGTTCGACCATGTCCGGGCCGAACAGGCGGGCGAGACGCTCGTTCACCTCGTACTCGACGACCTTCAGTTGCAGGCCTTCCAGCATGGCGGTCGCCATCAGGTGATGGGACAGCAGCGTCTTGCCGACGCCGCCGCGGTCATTGAGGACGAAGATCGTGCCCAGCATGCGATCGCCTTTCCAGTATGCGTTTGTTGAATCGTCTTGGGTCATCGTGGGAGGCATCGGCGGGAATACAGGAGAGCCGGTGCCCCGCGCAACCGCCGCGGACGTCTGATGCGAAGCCGGCTGTGGGGCCGGCTTGGTCATTGCGGGTTCAGGAGGCGTATCCTGCGCCTCGGTGTCGTCCTCGGCATCATTCTCTGCCGGTCGGTCTTCGGCGGCAGTGGTCGGCGAGGCGAGCAGATTCGGGGCAGGGAAGGCCGGTTCGCTGTCGTCGGACACCGGGGCTTCCATCAGCGGTTCGTCCGCGACGGCGTCGCCCACAGCGTCCTCGGCCTTCTGGGCGACGGCATCTTCGGCGGTCTCCGCCCGGGGTTCCGCCCGAGCAACCAGGATCTGGGCCGCTGCCTCAGTGCCGGAGTCGCCCGCTCCATCCTCGTCCGTCACATCCACCTCCTCCTTCAGGCCGGCGGACAAGGCGGCTTCATGGACGGCGGCCAGCGTTTCGGCGGGAAGGGCAGCGGCGGCGGCGTGGTCGCCGGCAGCATCGCCGCGCCCCTCGTTCCCGACGAGGAAGAAGGCGGAACGCAGGGTGACCGGCGAAATCGGCTGATTGTCGCGGGCCGTCACGCCCAGCCTGGCCAGAAGGTCGGAGATTTCGGCCCAGGACAGGCCGCGTTCGCGCATCAACCCGATATCGGCGTAGCTTTCGCGCACCGCCTGCATGGCGCTGCGGTTGCCAACCGGGCGATCGGCAAGGAGCCGTTCAAGTTCCGAGCGGTCGATCGACACCGTAGGGGATTCCGGTAAGATGAAATGGTGGCGGGGATGTGCCTGGATATTGGATCGCAAGGAATCCATTCCCCTGTGGCCGAAAAAATAGTACAAGCGGCCATCACGCGCAAACGGTTTCCAAACGACATCAACGGCGCTAAACATCGTTGCCCGATCGGGGGGCATCCATGACGCGGGGCAACTTCGCCGACGTTCCGGCAAATGGTACGGTGATGTTGGCTTTTGGAACCGCCTGCCGGTCGCGCGGGTTGCCATAGTTTCCATATGGGAAAAGGGCGCCGCCGTTTCCGACCGGTCAGGCGTCTTCATCGGGCTGGGCTTGGAACCGGGGTAAGGCCAGGATGCCTCACGATTTTGGTTCATCACGGGACCGGCGTTCCGCACCTGCGTTGGGGGCGGGCATCGGTTTCCACGAGTTGCGGCAGGCGTGCGAAATATCGGCCCTGCGTGAGGATCTGGAACGGCTGGCGCATGAAACCGGCACCCTGCGCGACGGCGTCGAGCAGGCGGTGGAAACAGTGCGCGACCGCTTCGCCGCGCTGACCGCCGAGGAAATGGCCGACCCGATGGTGCTGGCGCCTTTGTTGCAGCTGGCGGTTACCACTCTGCTGGATATTCGCGAGCAGGCCCGTCAGTTGAACACCCAGACCGGCCCATTGTCGGATGACGAACGCCCCTCCTGGCTGGGGGCTGCCGACTCGCCTCGACTGCGACAGTCTCCTGCGCCGGGCTGGGACTCGCCAAATTGGGCGCCATCGGACTGGGACGGGGAGCCCGACAGCCGAGACGATGACCGCGCCCACGATATGGCCAGCACGTCGGTTCGGCTTGAGTACCAGCCGCCGCGTCCGGCCGAACCGCCGGCTCGTCCTTCGCAGCCGGCACTGGCGGCGCCGGCTCCTCCTGTTCCTCCGTCGCCGCTCCCCTTTGCGCCTTCTGCCGCGGCAAGTCCATTGCAACCCGCCTCACTGTCATCGGCCTCCGCTCGCGCCGGTGAGGGGCAGGCCTCCTGGCTTGCCAGCGAACCTGCGCCGGCACCGCCGCCGTCCCGTGCTGCGACCGCGCGGGCCAACGGCACCGGAGGCCTGCGCCCTGTGGGTGGAATCGACTGGCTGGGTCCGGCTGGCCGATGACTTCGAAAAAGCAGTTGGGCGGATGCCGGCTACGCTGCGACTTGGGCGCTGACTCTTACGGTGCCCAGGCGCAAAAGGTCAGAATCTGAACGATTGAGCTTGCAAATTCGGGGAGGTTCTAGTACAAACGGCGTATCGGTAAACATAATTTTACCAAAATTCGCCGCTTACTGCGCAACAGGTTGGAACCTCCGAGGTCGGTCGCATGTTCCGGATCGACACCATCGTCAGGCCGCATCTGCCCAACCGTACCCGTACGCCGGGGCAGCCGTTGCGCGTGATCCTGGTGGAGCATGATCCCGGCATTGCCGACGCCTTGTCGGTGCTGGTGGCGGATCTGGGACACATCATCTGCGGAATCGCGCGGACGGAAAGCGAAGCGGCTGACTTGGCCCTTCGCGAATGTCCTGATCTGGCTTTGACCGATGTGCGGCTGGGCGGCGGAGACGGCATCGCAGCGGCGCGGCGATTGAACCTGCACCATGGCCTGCGTTCCATTTTCCTGTCCGGAAACAGCGACCACGGCACCATGGCCCGCATCACCGAGACCTATCCGCTCGGCGTGGTGCACAAGCCGTTCTCCCATTACCAGTTGAAGATCGCCCTGGATCTGGCGGCGCGGCGCCTGCGCTGATCGTCATTCCGGCTGGCCTGATTCCTGAGCTACGCCGAAGGATTCGGTTTTCCCGCGCCTGTTCCTCTGCTATATTTGTTCATGGAGTGTTCTGATCCGGGGCGGCAGGGCGAGTGCGCCGCTCCGGACATCGCCAGAGCATTTCCGACGGCGGTTGACCGGCGTCGGTCCAGCGTGCTTCGTTGCGCGGGACCGGGGGGATGGTCGCCATTGAACAGCCGGCCCTGCGAATGGGAACCCTCGGCATCTGGGTGCCTCCGCCGGGCATCCTGACGGGTCGGCATGGATGCTGGGACACTCGCGCTTAGGAGCAACAAGCGATGAATGTTTGGACGTTTACAGGACGCCTGGGCGCGGACGGCGAATTGCGCACGACCCAGAGCGGCGAGAAGGTGCTGGGTTTCCGCGTCGCCAACGATGTCGGTTTCGGTGATCGCAAGACGACCCAGTGGGTCGATTGCTCGATCTGGGGCCGCCGCGCCGAGTCGCTCGCTCCGCACCTGACCAAGGGCAAGAGCGTCGTCGTTTCGGGCGAGGTGACCCTGCGCGAGTATGAGAAGCGCGACGGCACCCGCGGCGCCGGTCTGTCGGTCCGCGTGGCCGAAATCGACTTCACCGGCGGCGCCCGTGAAGAGGGCGGCGGCGGAAGCTATGGCGGCGGTGGGGGCGGCTACGAATCGCGTGGCGGCGGCAGCGGTGGCAGCTATGGCGGTGGCAGCGGCGGCAACTACGGCGGCGGATCGTCGGGTAGCAACCGTGGTGGCGGCGGCGCTCCGCCCCGTCACGAGGATCTCGACGACGAGATCCCGTTCTGAGGCAAGCCACCGCAGCGGTGAGTTCCATCGGCCGGATGCCTGTCATCCGGCCGTTTTCTTTTTCGGAGAACTGCAGTCAGCCGGCCAGCATCGCACGCATGCGCGGGGCCATATGGTCCAGGAAGGCGCGGACCCGGCGTGGTGCCCGATCGCGCCCGGTATAGACGGCATGGATTTCCTCGGTATCGACCAGCGTGTCGTCCAGCACCGCCACCAGCCGTCCTGCGCACAGGTCATCGCGGACATGGTATTCCGCCAACCGCGCCAGCCCGAGACCCAGCAGCGCCATATGGCGCACGGTCTCGCCATTGTTCGCCAGGATGCGGGTCGGCACCTCGCGGTCGACCAGCCGGCCACCGGACTTCAACGGCCAGACCGCGGCGGCGCGGCGGAAGTTGAAGCCCAGGCAGTCATGCGCCTCCAGATCGGCGGCGGTCATCGGCACGCCCTTGCGCTCCAGATAAGCGGGGGAGGCGACGATCCGCCGTCGGACGACGCCCAGCCGCTGCGCCAGCAGGGCCGAATCGCTCAATGGCCCGGCACGGAACGCGACATCGACGCGGGCGGCATAGAGGTCCACCACCTCGTCGGTCATCGTCACGTCCATCGTGATGCCAGGATGCTCGCGCAGGAAATCGGGCAGCAGGGGCAGCAGGCAATGCTGGCCGAAGGGAACGGAAGCATTGACGCGGATCAGGCCGGTCGGCGCACGGGCCCCGCCGGCGATCTCCGCATCCAGCGCGTCCAACTCCCCCAGCAGGGTCACGGCCCGTTCACGGTAGAGTTCTCCCTCCGCGGTCAGGCGCAGCTTCCGGGTGGAGCGTTCGACCAGCCGCACGCCGAGCCGCTCTTCCAGCCGCCCGACCAGCTTCGCGGTGGATGACGGCGTCATGCCGACATCGCGTCCGGCCGCACTGAAGCTGCCCTGGGTGGCAACCCGCAGGAAAACCCGCATTTCCCAAGCGCGTGGATCGCTCATGCCGGCCTCTCCGTCCTCAGCTTGTCGCAGAATGACAAAATCATGGGAATAGGGTGGGCATTCCCGTTCCCGACCTTATGGCGCACATCGTCTCTCCAGCACAGTCATTCTGGATATGGAGAGATTCGAAATGCCTCTCGCACTGCTGGCGCTGGCGATCAGCGCCTATGCGATCGGAACGACGGAGTTCGTGATCGTCGGCCTGCTCCCAACCGTGGCGACTGATCTGAATGTCAGCCTGCCGCTGGCCGGCATGGTGGTCAGCGTCTATGCATTGGGCGTCACCTTCGGCGCGCCGGTGCTGACGGCGCTGACCGGCCGCGTCCCGCGCAAACCGCTGCTGCTGGGCTTGATGGGCGTGTTCGTCGCCGGCAACCTGCTGGCTGGCGTCAGCCCCAATTACGAGACGCTGCTGGTCGCACGGGTGCTGAGCGCCTTCGCCCATGGTGTCTTCTTCTCGGTCGGCTCGACCATCGCCGCCGATCTGGTGCCGGAGGACAAGCGCGCCTCCGCCATCGCCATGATGTTCTCAGGCCTGACCATCGCCATCGTCACCGGCGTGCCGCTGGGGACCTGGATTGGCCAGACCTTCGGCTGGCGCGCCACCTTCCTGGCGGTGTCCGCGCTGGGAGTCGTCGGCGGGCTGGGTGTTGCAGCCCTGGTACCGGCGCGGCTCAGCCAGCCGCCGGCCGCCGGGCTGGGGACGCAGGTCGGTGTGCTGGCCAAGCCACGTCTTCTGCTGGCCTTCGCAATCACGGCGCTGGGCTATGGCGGCACCTTCGTCGCCTTTACCTTCCTGGCGCCGATCTTGGAAACGATCACCGGGTTCTCGAACTCCACCGTCAGCCTCGTTCTGGTGCTGTATGGAGCCGCCATCGCGGTCGGCAACATTGTCGGCGGTCGTCTTGCCAACCGCCGTCCGGTGCGGGCGCTGGCATGGCTGTTTGCCTTGCAGGCGCTGGTTCTGATCGTCTTCACCTTCACCGCGGATGCCAAGATTCCGGCGCTGGTCACGCTGGCCGGCATGGGAGCGCTGGCCTTCGCCAATGTCCCTGGGCTCCAGCTCTATGTCGTTCAGCTGGCGCAGCGCCATGCGCCGGGCGCGGTGGATGTGGCGTCGGCGCTGAACATCGCCGCCTTCAACCTCGGCATCGCGGCGGGCGCCTTCTTCGGCGGGCAGGTGGTGTCCTCCCCGCTCGGTCTCGGCGCCACGCCATGGGTCGGTGGGCTGTTCGTGCTGGGTGGTCTGATCCTGACGCTGGCGAGTGGTGCGCTCGACAGGCGGGAGAGGACCATGCCGGTAGCCGGCTAAACCGGATCAGCCTCCAGCGTCAGCGTGTCGAGCAGGAAGCTGCCATCCTCGGCAATGTCGAAATGGGCGCGGACTTCTGTCGCCGCGCTGCGCTGGAGCGACCGGATGGCTTGGGCATGGAGATCGGGTGTGCGGGTGCGGGCAGTCCAGACCGAAAACTCCATGCGCAGGCGCCGCGGCGTCAGAGACCGAACGGCGAAGCCCGCCCGCGCCATGGCCGCCATCCACTCCGCCGCCGTGTAGTTACGGACATGGGATGGGTCGCGCAGCACCTCTACCACCTGCAGATGGGTGTCCAGCACGGCGGCGGCCGGAGCGACGCAGTCGATGAAGACCGCCGTCCCGCTCGGGGCCAGCACCCGCCGCGCCTCCCGCAGTCCGGCTTCGAAATCACGCCAATGATGGGCAGTGAAACGGCAGAGCACGATGTCGAACCGGCCATCCTCGAATGGCAGCCGTTCGGCCGGGGCCTGCCGGGTGGTGATGTTGGTCAGGCCGCGCTCCGCCGCGGTGCGGGCGACCACCTCCAGCATCTCCGGCGTCAGGTCGACGGCCACGACCTCCGCCACATGGGGAGCGGCGCGGTAACTGACATGGCCGCCGCCGCAGCCCAGATCCAGCACCCGAGCCGCGGACCGGCCATGCAGAGCCCGTTCGATCTGGTCCAGGTCGGCACCACCGGAATGGACGGCGCTGGATACATAGGCGTCGGCGCGCGGTCCGTAATTCTCCGCGACGACGCCATAATGGTTCTGGGTCATGGAAGGGCTTCCTTGTGCCTGGGTGAATGATGAAGCGAAGGTCGCGCCATTCGTAACCGGGTACAAGGCAGGTAGTTATCCTGGTATAAGCACTGCCACCATGATCCGCATACCCGCTTCCATCGGTCAGGTCCCGATCGATCCGACGGCCGACCGTCGCCGCCTGCTTGCTTCCTTCCTCCGCCGCCACCGCGAACGACTGACTCCGGCGGAGGCCGGCGTTCGGACCGGCTCCGCCCGCCGGCGCACGCCCGGCCTGCGGCGGGAGGAACTGGCGCAGCTCTGTGGCATCAGTCCAACCTGGTACACGTGGCTGGAACAAGGGCGCGACGTTTCGGTTTCTCCCGCGGCACTGGCCCGTCTGGCGGACGCTCTGCATCTGACCCCGGCTGAGCGGGCCTATCTGTTCGAACTGACCCGAAAGCGCGACCCGGACATGCCGGCAGCGGGGCAGGCGGACGGCCCGCCGCCATCGCTGCTGACCGCATTGGCGGCGATGACCGCACCAGCCTATCTGCTCGACCGGTCCTGGACCGCTGTCGGCTGGAATCCCCAGGCGGAGCGGCTTTTTTCCGGCTGGCTGGCCGGCGCTGAACCCAATCTGCTGCGCTATGTCTTCCTCGACCTGTCGGCCCGCGATTTTATCCAGGATTGGGAGAATCGCGGCCGCCGGTTGTTGGCGGAGTTTCGTGCGGAAACGGCCCGCTACCCGGACGACCCGATGCTCCAGCAACTGATCGATGGATTGCGGCAGACCAGTCCGCTGTTTGCCCGGTTGTGGGAGGACCAGAGTGTTCTGGAGCGCGAGGGTGGCCTGCGCCGCTTCAATCATCCGCTTGATGGCGCGCTGACATTGGAGCAGGTGACCCTGCGTCCGGGGGACCGATCCGCCTTTACGCTGGTCATGCTGGTCGAGCCATCTGCGAGCGAGGTCGCGGAGATCCACGACTCAGGCTGCTGATCCGAATGTCCTTCTCTGCTTCATACTGGATCACTGGCTTTCCGGGAAGCCAGTGAGCAATTTTCTGTCGCAACCCATTGCATATAAATGCAATCGGGTGTTTCCTAAACCCTGAGGTTGTGTTACTTTAAGAGAGTTTTCGTCCAGCTTGAGAAGCCTTACAAACGTCATACGAATAACAAACATCAAGCTGGAAACGAACGCAACGAAAAATCAGGGGAAGGCCTATGGCGCGCTTTATTGCGGGTGGTGCAACTGGGGTTAACACCGACAATATCTATATCGCCGATCTTCTGTTTGCGCAGATCACAGGTGCAAACAGCACCTTCATTTCGGCGAGCTATGGCGGTGGTACAGTCACCGAGTTCTATGGAAATTTTGCATATAATTCGACGGGTACAAATGTGGTGGGCGGAACGATCTCCGCCATACGTTCGCTTTCGAACGGCAGGCTGAGCTACACCGTCGACAACCTGTCGGTTCCCGCGACCACCTTCCTCGGGTGGTTGTCCAGCGGCGAGAACAGCACTGCACGTTCCTCGATCCTGTCCGGTTCGGATGCGATATTCGGATCGGAGTTCAACGATACGATGCGAGGGTATGCGGGGAACGATACGATTTTAGGGGGTGGTGGATCGGATCTGCTGGACGGCGGGACCGGAATCAACTTGATCGACGGTGGGGCTGGCGACGACACCGTCCAACGCAGTGGGAGCACGGATTCGAGTACCGCCTTCAGCTATGGCGGGTCCGTCTATGTCTACGATTCGAATGGTTACGACCAGTTGATCGGTGTCGAATACATCCGTTTCAGCGACCGGACGGTCGCCACTTCCAGCGTTGCCGTGTTAGACCCGCTGTCTTATCTGGCAGCCAATCCCGACCTTGCAGCAGCGTTTGGAGGGAACACTGCGCCGGTGCTGAGCCACTATCTCAGCACCGGCATCCGCGAACGCCGGTCGACGACCTTCGATGCTGCGAGCTACCTTGCAGCAAATCCGGATCTGGCCGCCGCATTCGGTGCGAACACTGTTGCCGCCACCCAGCACTATATCAATTCCGGACGTCTGGAAAATCGCAACACCAGCTTCAATGCGATGAGCTATATCGCCGCCAATCCGGATCTCATCCAGGCATTTGGAGCGAACAGGAGCGCTGCGGCACTGCACTACGCCACCACTGGAAGGCTGGAAGGCAGGTCGACGACCTTCAACGCGTCCGCCTATCTTGCGCGCTACCCGGACCTCCGGTGGATGTATGGCACCAGCGAACTCGGTGCCGCGACGCATTATGTGACATCGGGGTATCGTGAGGGACGGTCTGCCGCTCCGCTGACGACATCCACCGGCCGTTCCGCCCAGCTTCTGGCGTCCGAACAGGCCTCCACGGCGCTGGCCGCGGCTTTTTAAAGAACGAGAATGGCTCGGGAAGCCGGCAAGGCAAGCGTTCCCGAGCCATCTGCCTTCCGGTCTCAATGCTCCGGCACAGAATGCATGGCGGTCCATACCGCATGGCCGGCGCTACACTTGAAGGAGTCGGCAAGATGCGGCTGCCTAAAACGCGAAAGCCCGCCGAAGGGCGGGCCGAGGGTTTTCTGAAGCGAACATTATAAAAGTTGGCTGGGGCGCCAGGATTCGAACCTGGGAATGGCGGTACCAAAAACCGCTGCCTTACCGCTTGGCGACGCCCCAACCGGCGCGGCGATCTCTCGTATCGCCGGAAGGAGCGGCACCATAATCGGAAGCCCCGCTGAACGCAACAGGCTGTTTTCAGAAAATTATCGCGGCCTGACAAGGGGCGGAAAGGGCGCTCAGCGCCCCTCCCTGCGCCATGCCATCAACAGTCCACCCAGCACCAGAGCCAGTACCGCACCCACCGGCAGCAGCGGCACGTCGGTCACCCCGGTTACCGTATAATCGCCGTTAGCGCGCAGGCCGATCCAGCCGGCGCCGGTCTGGCTTCGGTCGGGCTGGGTGCGGCGCACGTCGATACCGGGATTAGCGCCATTATCGGTGTCGGTAATCCAATGGATGCCGCCGCCGGTCGCTTCCGCCACCGGCTTCATACGGTCGCCGGTGGACCGCACGTCGGCCAGTTCCGGCGTATTCACCGCCCCGACCACCGCCAGCGTCGTCCGCTCCCCGTCGGAAATGCGGTAGATGCCGGGTGCCGCGGCGGTCACGGTGGCAACGGCGTGGCCGGTGCGGTCGTCGGTCAGTTGGAGCGTGCTGGTCTGGTCGGACGGATCGGTGATGGTGACGGAGCGCGGATCCGGCGTGAGGGAACGGCGCTCCACCGTGATGCGGTTGCCGTCCACATGGGCACGCAGGTCGTTCTCCTCCAGTTCCGGCTCCTTCATCAGCCAGTGGGCGAGGCGGCGCAGCAGTTCCGCCTGCGGACCACCGCCTTCGAAGCCGCGGCTCCACAGCCAGATCTGGTCGGAGGCAAGCTGCGCCACCCGCCCCTTGCCGACACGGTCCAGCACCAGAAGCGGCCGGTTTCCGGCACCCTGCATCACCACGGTACCGCTGTTGGGCGTCACATCCACCTGATGGAACCAGCGGCCCCAACTCGGCGCCGCGTCCAGCCGGTCGCCGGGCAGTCCGGCGGTCACAGGATGCCGTCGACCGACATCGGTGACGGTCGGCAGGAACGGGCTGTCCACCGTCTGGCCGCTGGGCGCCGCCGGCAGGATCGATCCCAGCGGCGTGCGGTACAGCGACAGCGGCCCGGCATAGCCCTGGCCAGAGGTCTCCAGCAGGGCGCCGCCCTTGCGGACATAGTCGGCGATGTTCTCCAGATACATCTGCGGCAGCACGCCACGGCGGCGATAACGGTCGAAGATGATCAGGTCGAACTCGTCCAGCTTCACCTCGAACAGCTCGCGGATCGGGAAGGCGATCAGCGACAGCTCGCGGATCGGCGTACCGTCCTGCTTTTCCGGCGGGCGCAGAATGGTGAAATGGACCAGATCCACCGCCGGATCGGCCTTCAGCAGGTTGCGCCAGGTGCGCTCGCCGGCATGGGGTTCGCCGGAGACCAGCAGAACGCGCAGCCGGTCACGCACGCCGTTGACCACCACCGCCGCCCGGTTGTTGGCGAGAGTCAGTTCCTGCTTCGCCGGCTCCACCTCCAGCTCAAGGACGTTCTGGCCGCCATGGGTGATCGGCAGGTCGACGCGCACATCGCGGCCGACCGGCACGCGGATGGTGCCGGGGGTGCCGCCATCCTGGCGCAGAGTCACCGCGGCGTCGGCGGACTGGCGGCCGGGCATGTCGTCGACGCGGATGGTCAACTCGACCGGCTTGCCGACGAGGCCGTAGTTGGGCGCCTGCACGATGGCGATGCGGCGGTCGCCTTCGTCGCGGTCACCGGTCAGCAGCGTGTGGATCGGGCCGATGTCGGCCAGCTTGCCCGGTACCTGCGGAACGTCATGCACCTGACCGTCGGTGATGAAGACGGCCCCGGCCATGCGGCGGCGCGGCACGTCGGCCATCGCACGGTTCAGCGCGTCGAACAGGTGGGTTTCATTGATGGTACCGCCGGTCTCGCCGCCCTCGGCGCTGCGAACGACGCGGACTTCAAGGTCGTCGAAGCGCTTCAACCGTTCGGTCAACTGTTGCGCCGCCCGTTCGGTGCGGGCGCGGCGGTCGCCGATGGCTTGGCTCGGCGAATCGTCGATCACTACGACGGCGACGTCCTTGATCGGATCGCGCTTTTCCTGAACCAGCGAGGGGTTGATCAGCGCCAGCGCCAGCACCGCCACCGCCAGCAGGCGCAGCCATGTGCCGCGCGCCCGGCGCACAGCCGCAACCAGCACCACCAGCAGGGCGAACCCGACCAGGGCGCCCAGCACCGGCCAGGGCAGCAAGGGCGACAACGCCACGGACAGTCCGGAGAGCAGATCGACGGGCATTTACTGGCCGAGCCTTTCCAGGATGGCGGGCACATGGACTTGATCGGCTTTGTAGTTGCCGGTCAGGGCGTACATCACGAGGTTGACGCCGAAGCGATAGGCGATCTCGCGCTGGCGCTCGCCGCCGGGGATCACCGCGAACATCGGCTGGCCGTTGCGGCCGACCGCCCAGGCGGACGCCCAGTCATTGCCGCCGATGACGACGGAGGACACGCCGTCATTGGCCGGCCCCTCCCGCGCTTCGATCCACAGCTGCCCGCCGGCATAGCGGCCGGGGAAATCGGTCAGCAGGTAGAAGGATTTGCGCAGCACATGGTCCTGCGGGACCGGAGCGAGCGGCGGGATGTCCAGCCCCTGCACCAGCCGTTGCAGCACGGCCGGGCCGCCGCCCGGCGCCTGATCGCGGGTATCGAACAGGATGGTGCCGCCGTTGCGCATGTACTCGTTCACCCGCTGGCGCGCCTGATCGGACAGCGCCTTCTGGCGGTCGGACACCGGCCAGTAGAGCAGGGGGTAGAAAGCCAGCTCGTCCTGTTCGGGATCGACACCGACCGCCCCGGCGGCCTCCACCGCCGTGCGCAGGCCGAGCACGCTGACCAGCCCCTCCAGCCCGGCGCGGGCGGTGTCGTCGACGCTGCTGTCGCCGGTCTGGACATAGGCGAGGTAGGTCTCCGCCGTCACCTTGACCGCCTTGTCCTGATCGAGCGCACGGGCCGGCTGAGGTGCGGAGGATAGAGCCAGCGCGAGCAGCAGGCCGGCCGCCGCCCCCCCGGTACCACGCCGCAGGTTCGGCGGGCGCAGCAGGCCGCGCAGGGCAAGCGCGATCAGCAGGTCGATGGACAACAGCGCCAGGGCCGCCGCCAGCAGCGACGGCTTCAGCGGAACCTCGCCGCGGCCGCCATAGCCGTCTCGACCCACACCCGTCGGCATCGCCGGCAGCGGGTCGATGGTGGTGACGGCAGCGGACAGGTTCAGCGCGCGGCGCGCATCGTCGGTGCCGTAGAAGCCCGGCGGGTGGCGCGGCCCGATCACGTCGGCGCCGGCATTGCCTGGAATCGGGAAGGCGGTCGGCGGCGGCGGAACCAGCCGGCCGGTGCCGTCCAGCACCTCGACCGGGTCCAGCGAGGCGGTCGCCGCCGTTCCCGTCACGCCGCCGCTGAGCGCCACCAGCCGGCGCAGCATGTCGACGAACAGGCCGGACAGCGGCAGGTTCGACCAGTCCGGGCTGGCAGTGGTATGGACCAGCACGATCCAGCCGTCGCCGCGCTTCTGAGAGGTGACCAGCGGCGTGCCGTCGGCCAGCCTCGCCCAGGTACGGTCGGCCAGATCCAGGGCCGGTTCGGCAAGCACCTGCCGGTTCACCTGCACGTCGGGCGGGATGGTCAGCCCTTCGAAGGGCGATTTGGGCGGGAAGGGCTGGAGCCGCGCCGGCTCCGACCAGGACAGGGCGCCGCCCAACGCACGATCGCCGATGCGCAGCCGCACCGGCACCAGCGTGTCGGCATGCTGGGCCAGGCGCGGGCCGGCGAAGCGGACCAGCACGCCGCCCTTCTTCACCCAATCCTCGATGTCCTGAACCTCGGTGCCGGTCAGAGCGCCGATGTCGGACAGGATCAGCACGGCCAGATCGCGTTTCAGCAGGTCCAGCGTCTCGCCGCGCCGCACTTCATTGTAGGGCGACAGCGCGCGTTCGAGGTAATAGAGGTCCGACAGCAGTGGCTGGCTTTCCCCCTCCGACCTACCGGAGGCAAGGCCGACCGGGCGGCGCCGCCAGCGTTCATCCAGCAGGACGGTGGCGCCGGCGGTGGTGTCGCCCTCCACCCGCAGGCTGGCTGCGTCGTTGCGCAGTTCGGTCGGCACATCCAGCCGCACCTCCCGCACCTTCTGGCCCGGCTCGAAGGTGACGGTCTGGCGGGTCAGCAGCCGGCCGTCGGCGGCGGCGAGGCGGACGGTCACCGGCTCCGGCTTGGACGGGTCGGCGCGGACGACACGGGCGGTCAGCGCCGTGCCCTCGCTGGCGGGTGGTAGGAGCAGGTGGGGCGGATGCTCGGCTGAGTCATCGAGAACGTCGGCGGAACCCAGCCGTTGAAGACCGGCGGCGAGGGCGACGGCCTGTTTGTCGCCGACCCCATCACTCAACCAAACCGCGTGGATGGAGCCGCGACCGTTGGCCTGCACCGCCACCGCCTTCAAGGCTTCCAGCGCCGCCGCGCGGTCGGTCGGCCAGGGAAGGGGAACCATCGCCTGGGCCAGACGGCGGGCTTCCGGCGCCGGCAGGACGGCACTGGCATGGATGGGTTGGCCGTCCGCGGCCGAAGCTGTGGGCAACAGGATTACCGGGCGTTGCTGGCGGTCGGCCTGGGCGATCAGTTCGTCCATCGTGCGCTTGCGGGTCGGCCAGTCGCGCCCGGCGGCCCAGCCATTGTCGACCACCAGCAACAGCGGCCCGCCGCCGGGCAGGGCAGCGCGTGGGTTCAGCAGGGGCCCGGCCAATGCCAGGATGATCAGCGCCGCCACGATCAGCCGCAGAAGCAGCAGCCACCAGGGCGTACGGGCCGGCGTTTCCTCCCGCGCCGTCAGGTCGCGCAGCAGGCGGATGGCGGGGAACTGGATCGCGCGCGGCGCCGGCGGCGTGACACGCAGCAGCCACCACAGGACCGGCAGGGCTGCCAGTGCGGTCAAGACCCAAGGGGCGGCGAAGGCGATCGGTCCTAGACCCAGCATTGGCGCGTCTTCACGAGGAGGAGGAAATAGTCGGGCCTCGTCACACCGCCTCCATCGCCATCGCACCCCACAGGGTGAGCAGCGCGGATTGCGGGGAACGGTCGGTGCGGTGGACGGCGAAGCTCCAGCCGGCGGTGCGGGCCAGTGCCGCAAGTCCGTCCTGCTGCGCCTTCAGGCGCTCGCGGTAGGCTTCGCGGACGGCCTCAACGCGCGGGACCAGCAGATTCTGCTCTCCCTCCATCCCGCGGAAATCGACGCGGCCGTCATAGGGCAGAGTCTCTTCCGCCGGATCGAGGATCTGGACCAGATGGCCGCGCAGGCCGCGGCCGGTCAGACCGGCGACGGTGGTGTGTATCTCCGACAGGGGGGACAGCAGGTCGCCGAAGAGAACCGTTTGGGCATGGCGGGGCAGGGGCTCCACCCGCGGCAGCGGGTCGGGTGCGGCAGCGGCGCGCGGGTCGGTCATCAGCCGGGCGATGCGGTCGATGGCAGTCTTGCCATGGTCGGGGCGCACGCCGCTGTTCAGCAGCGCCACCCGCTCGCCGCCACGCGCCAGCAGAACGGCGGTGGCGAGCGTCAGCAGGTCGGCGCGCTCCCGCTTGGTCGGCAGCCCGGCGGCGGAGCGGAAATCCATGGAGGCGGAGCGGTCGCGCCACAACCAGACGCTCTGCGCCGCCTCCCATTCATTCTCGCGGACATAGACCGGCTGGGTCTTCGCCGACTGGCGCCAGTCGATCATCGACGGCGCGTCGCCCGGCTGGTAGCGACGGAATTGCCAGAAGGTCTCGCCCAGCCCGACACGGCGCCGACCATGGACGCCCTGGGCGACGGTCGCCGCCACCCGCTCCGCCGCGACCAGAAGCGGCGGCAGGGCGGATGCCAACTCCTCCGCGCGATGCCGCGCCAGCAGGGTGTTCGACAGCTGACTCGTCTGCGGGGAGGTTGTGCTTCGCGGCATTGCGGCTCCGCTGCGGGTGGTCAGGTCAGGGGCGCGCAGAGACGGTCGATGACGTCGTCCAGCGTCACCCCGTCGGCGCGCGCGGCGAAGTTCAGCGCCATGCGATGCTTCAGGATCGGCTTGGCGAGCGCCACGACATCGTCCAGCGACGGCGAAAGCCGGCCATCCAGCACCGCACGGGCGCGGGCGGCCAGCATCAGCGCCTGGCTGGCGCGCGGGCCAGGCCCCCAGGCGACATGCTGGCGAACCTCCATCAGCTCCGACATCTCCGGCCGACCGCGGCGGACGAGGTCGAGGATGCCGTCCACCACCCCTTCGCCGACCGGGACGCGGCGGACGAGACGTTGTGCCGTCTGCAGATCGGCGGCCGACAGCACCGTCACCGCACGCTCGTCGGTAGCGCCGGTGGTGGCGATCATCATCCGCCGTTCGGCCTCGCGGTCCGGATAATCGACGTCGATCTGCATCAGGAAGCGGTCGAGCTGGGCTTCCGGCAGCGGATAGGTGCCTTCCTGCTCCAGCGGGTTCTGGGTGGCCAGAACATGGAAGGGCTGGGGCAGTGGATGATACTGGCCGGCGACCGAAACCCGGTGCTCCTGCATCGCCTGGAGCAGGGCGGACTGTGTACGCGGGCTGGCGCGGTTGATCTCGTCGGCCATCAGCAACTGGCTGAACACCGGGCCGGGCAGGAAGCGGAAGGACCGGCGGCCGTTGTCGCCTTCCTCCAGCACTTCCGAACCCAGGATGTCGGCGGGCATCAGGTCCGGCGTGCACTGGATTCGCTTCTCGGCGAGGCCCAGAACGGTGCCCAGCGTTTCCACCAGCCGCGTCTTGGCAAGGCCGGGAACGCCGATCAGCAGGACATGGCCGCCGGCCAGAAGCGTGACCAGCGTGCGGTCGATCACCTCCTGCTGGCCGAAGATGACGCGGCCGATGCGGTCGCGGACCGAGGCCAGGCGGTCGCCCAGCGCCTCGATCTCCTCCATCAGCCGTTGCGGGTCCTCCGGCACGGGAGGCTGCCCCCTCAGGATGTCCTGTGCGCTCAAGCTGCTGCTCCCCGATGGTGGGCCTATCGGTGTCATGGTCGCAGGATTCCGCGACGCGAAACACGGGATCCGCATGGTTGGCCCTGTTCCGGCGCCTTGTCGACACCCATTTTCCGAATCCCGCCGCCGGATGTGCCGCCGGACGGGTGGTGCCGCCGGACCATTGGTGTGGACCTAGCGGCCGAGTGTGGCGAAAATGCGCATGTCCGGGGACAAAACGGTTCCCAATTCCATGAAAGTCGGTAACGCGATGGCGAATGACAAGCGCTCAGATGGGCAAACCGTTTCGGAGGCGCCGCAGGACCGACCGTCTGACCTGCCGTCAGCGCTGGGACGGACGCCGACGCTGGAGCAGTACGACATCCGCATTGCGCGCGACGGCACCTGGTTCCACAATGGCGATCCCATCCGCCGGATCGAGCTGGCGAAGCTGTTCTCCACCGTCCTGAAGCGCGACGACGACGGCGATTACTGGCTGGTCACGCCGGTCGAGCGCGGCCGGATCGTGGTGGAGGACGCCCCTTTCGTCGCGGTGGAGATGGCGGTGGCAGGCAGCGGGACCGGACAGGTCCTGTCCTTCCGCACCAACCTCGATCATTGGGTGGAGGCCGGCCCCGAACACCCGATCCGCGTCGCCGTGAACCCTGAAACCGGGGAGCCGGCACCCTACATCGAAATCAGAAGCCGGCTGGAGGCGCTGATCCTGCGGTCCGTGTTCTATGACATGGTCGAGCGCAGCGAGACGCGCCGCACCGAAACCGGCGAGTCCGAGGTGGGTCTATGGAGCAACAAGGTCTTCTTCGCGCTGGGCAGGCTGTCTGGCGACTGAGTCTGGAGGAGGTCCGTCGGCGCTTCCCGGCGATGAGCCCCGATGAGACGTTTGATGCGGCGGTGGAGAGTGCGGTCCAGTCCAACAGGACGGCGCCGAAGCACCTGGCCAAGATCCGGGGCGACCACGACCTGAATCCGGAGATGGGGCCCCCGTCGACCCTACGCGAGGCGGCGGTATTGGTCCCGCTGGTCGACCGGCCGGAGGAGTTGACCGTCATCTTCACCCAGCGCACCGCGACGCTGAGCGCCCATGCGGGTCAAATCAGCTTTCCCGGCGGCCGGAGGGAGCCGGAGGACGGCAGCCCGGAGGAAACGGCGCTGCGTGAAACCGCGGAGGAGATCGGGCTGGAGCGCAGCCGGATCGAGATCGTCGGCCGGCTGGACACCTATGTCACGCGCACTGGCTTCCGGGTGACTCCGGTGGTGGGGGTGGTGACGCCGCCTTTCATCCTGACGCCCGACCCGACCGAGGTGGCGGAAGTGTTCGAGGTGCCGCTGTCCTTCATCCTTGACCCATCGAACCCGCAACGCCACAGCCGGGAATTCCTTGGCAAGCCGCGCTGGTTCTACGCCTTCCCCTATCAGCAGCGCTACATCTGGGGGGCAACCGCCGGCATGCTGGTGAACCTGCGTGACGTACTGGGTGCCGCCGCTCGTGAGACGGGGGAGGGGGCGGACTGACGGCCCCAAATTGGCGCCCAAATTTGACGGCGGTGGCATGGGGAACGGGAATCGGATAGCGTCGCGCGCCATGACCGTTGCCGCACGCCTGTCTCCCCAGCCCTGGATGACCGCGCCCGAAAGCCTGGCAGTGTTCGATGCCCTGGCGTCGGGCGGCGCCGACGCGCGATTCGTCGGCGGCTGCGTGCGCGATGCGTGGCTCGGCCGGCCAGTCAAGGACATCGACATCGCCACCCATGCGCCGCCGGAGCGGGTGATTGAACTGCTGGAGGCCGCCGGAATCCGTGTCATCCCGACCGGCATCGCCCATGGCACCGTCACCGCGCTGTGCGGCGGCAAGCCCTATGAGATCACCACGCTGCGGCGCGATGTGGAGAATTTCGGCCGTCATGCCCGCGTCGAATTCACCGACGACTGGATCGAGGACGCCGCGCGCCGTGACCTGACCATGAACGCGCTGAGCTGCACGCCGGATGGCGCGATGTTCGACCCGTTCGGCGGTCTCGCGGATCTAGCCGCCGGACGTGTCCGCTTCGTCGGCGAAGCCCGCCGTCGGATCGAAGAAGACGTGCTGCGCCTGCTGCGCTTCTTCCGCTTCTACGCCCATTACGGTCGGGGTGAGCCGGATGCCGAGGCACTCGCCGCCTGCCGCGAACTGGCGCCGCGTCTGCCGACTTTATCGGGCGAGCGTGTAAGGGGCGAGCTGTTCCGCCTGCTGACCGCGCCCTGTGCCGCTTCGGTCTGGCGGCTGATGATGGGGCAGGGGATCATGGTCCATCTTTTGCCGGAAGCCATGGATACCGACCGGCTGGAGCGGTTGATCGCGGTGGAACGCGATCTGGGGGTGACGCCCGATCCGACACGCCGGCTGGCGGCGGTGCTGGACGGCGACCGGCCGGGCGCACTGCGGGCCGTCGAAGCTCTGCGCCTGTCCAATCACGAACGGGACCGGCTGCTGGCGCTGGTCGAACCGCCGGTGGCAGTGGCACCCTCCGACGACCGCAAGGCCCTGCGTCAGGCGCTCTACCGCCTTGGAGAGGCCGAGCTGTTCGGCGACCTGCTGCTGATCGCTGCCGCCATCCACGACGGACCGTTGGACCTGACGGTACTGCGCAGGGTGATGACGGTGGCCGATGATCTGCCGGGATTGAAGCTGCCCATCGCCGGCCGCGACCTGCTGGAGCTTGGCGTTCCGCGCGGCCCGGCGGTCGGCGAACTGCTGAAGCGGATTGAGGCTTGGTGGATCGCCGCGGATTTTCAGCCCAGCCGCGACGCCTGCCTGGAGATGGCGCGCGGCCTTCTCGATCAGCCGCCCGGCCGTTCCGCATAGCGGCGGCAATGCTCCAGATAGGCCGCTTCGTGACCGACGATCAGATCGACGATGCTGGACCACAGCCAGGACGGGGCATCCAGGCTCTTGGTGCGGTTGCGCGCCAGCTCACCGCGCCATGATTTGCGCGTCTCCTCATCCATCTGGCGTGCATGCGCCTTGCCGACCACGGCGGCCAGGAAGAAAGCGGCGCGGGTCGCTTCCTCCTGCGTCAGATGGTCGAAATCGAGCTTGATGTCCTGCGGAAGCAGCTCGCGCAGGAAGACGGCGCGGTCGAGCAAGCGGGCAGGGCGCATGCGGTCGCCGAGATAGGGCGAGAGATGCTGAGCGCCGGTCACGACCCGCTCGGCATTGTCGCGCGGCATGCCGTTCTTTTTGGCGCGCGGCGCCGCGGCCTGTACCGCTTCCTTGATGTCGATCAGGCTGAGACCGCCTTCGTCGTAATGGCCCTCACCCACGCCGAGCAGCACCGCCACCCGCAGCCGGCCCAGTGAACTGCAGCCCTTGACCCAATAGGCGGCGTCCAGAAGCTCGATCCGGTCTTTGTCGTCGCGGGAGTGCAGGGTGGTCACCAGACGGCGCACCTGATCCTTGGCGAACAGTTCCTCCACTGCCGTGCGTTCCTCGGTGGTCAGCGGCCAGAAGCGTTTGCCGAGCGGAATGGTGGGGCGGATGTCCTTGATGCGGTCTCTGGCCAGATGCTTCCAGGTGCGGCCGACGGCTTGGCGTATGCCGACACGGACAACCGACGGCTTCCTGCGCACCGCATCGCCACCAAGATCGCCGTCGAGCGTCATCATGTAACCCTCGATCATCTGCTCCAGCATCAGCGCCGTGGTGACGCCGGGCAGGTCGGAGCCGCGCGCCGCGGTGGCGAGCGACAATCCAAGGCGGATCAGGTCATGGGCGGGATTCCCGATCACCGTCTGGTCGACGTCGCGGATTTGGATGTCGATGCGGCCCTTGGCGTTGGCGACCGGCCCCAGATTGCCGACATGGCAGTCGCCGCAGATCCAGACCGGCGGACCGTCCGGCACCTTGCCGCCGGATTGCTCCAGCCATTCATAGAACTTCACCGTGCTGCCACGCACATAGGCGTGGGCGGATTCGGCCATCTTGAGATTGCGGCGCTGGGACAGGACGGCCTGACGCTGATCGGGCGGGGTGGGCTGGTTCTTCGACGACATCATCCATCCGGGTCAGAAGGTGCGACGCCGGAAATGGGCAACATATCGACCGTCCGCCATGCCGCAACCGGCCACCCCCACAAAGACCCAGCCATGCATGCTTAAGGGATGCGCTCGGTGAGGGCGGACAGACAATGTTGCTACCGGCTCTCCTGCATTTCCTTCACCTCAGCCAGCACCGCGCTCAGCCGCTTGTTCTCCACGACGTCGGCCTGGGTGACCCGCTGGTCCTTGTCGAAGGCCCGATACGACAGCACCACCCCCTTCCACCGCACCTC
>NZ_JALJXJ010000001.1 GCF_024170005.1 Azospirillum lipoferum | reverse complement strand
GGCGAAGCGAAGCTGCATCAACCGACCCGTCGCATCGTCGATGAACACCAGAAGCGTGCAGGGATCGGCGCGATCCTCGAACCAGCGGTGCTCGCTGCCGTCGATCTGGATCAACTCGCCGAACCGCTCGCGGCGCAGCCGGGGAGGGTGGAACTGCCGGCGCTGTCGACGCGACAGCCAAAGGCCAGCCGCCGCCATCCACTGGCGCAACGTCTCGCGCGAGACCGTCAGGCCATGCTTGTCCCGCAGCATTTCCGCCGCCAAGGTCGGTCCGAAATCGCCATACCGGCTGCGAACCAGCTCCAGCGCCTGTTCCCGCACCTCATCGCCAAGCCGCCGGTTCGACAAACGGCCGCGACCCCGGTGAACCAGAGCACCGCCGCCACCCGCCTTGTAGCGCGCCAGAAGCCGCCATACCTGCCGCTCACTCAAAGCCAGAACCGACGCCGCCGATCCGACCCCGCGACGACCGCTCAGCACCTCGCCGAGAACCTCGACCCGTTGCAAGTCCCGTTCGCTCATCGTAATCCAGCCCATCGCCAGCCTCCCAGCCGTCGAAAACCTGGCGGAAGACTGACAGTTCTATGTTGCGAGGAACTGACATTCTGACATTGCGCTTACAAGCTTAAAGCACATAAGTTAGGTTATGGAAATTAAATCCGATCCCAACCACTCGAGCCTTGCGAATTCGAAAGCAAGAACCGGATAGCCTGGACCGCACCGTCTTCGCGACTCTCGGGCCGTTCATCGCAAGGGAGAATGGTAATGAGACAGCTCGATGGAAAGACTGCAATCGTCACGGGCGCCAGTTCCGGGATCGGGCGTGAGGCCGCACTGCTGTTCGCCGAGCATGGCGCGAAGCTCGTGCTTGTGGCCCGGCGGCGCGACGAGTTGGAAAGAGTAGCCGACGAGATCCGGGACACAGGTGGAACTGCCTTCGCCGTACCTGGTAGCGTCGTGGATGCTGCAACCGCAAGCGAAGCCGTGCAGGCCGCGAGGCACCAATTCGGCGGCCTGGATATCGCCTTCAACAATGCCGGGACCACCGGTGCTCAGATTCCGATTTCGGAAATGACGGCGGAGATGTGGCATGAGGTGATCGATACCAACCTGACCAGTGCCTTCCACGCCGCCAAACATCAGATCCCAGCGATGCTCGTCCGTGGTGGTGGGTCGCTGATCTTCACTTCGACTTTCGTCGGTCACACCGTAGGTTTTCCCGGAATGGCGGCCTATGCGGCGAGCAAGGCCGGACTGATCGGCTTGACGCAGGTGATCGCAGCGGAATATGGGCCGCAGGGCATCCGCGCCAATGCCTTGCTTCCGGGCGGCACCGACACGCCAATGGGACGGGCCGTGTCGAACACGCCGGAAGCGCTGGCTTTCGTCCAGAATCTGCACGCGCTGAAACGCCTCGCCAAACCACGGGAGATCGCGCAATCGGCGCTTTACCTGGCATCCGATGCGTCCAGCTTCACTACGGGAACCGCACTGCTGGTGGATGGCGGCGTCTCGATTACTCGAACCTAAAAGGGGCAGGGCCGCCTGCCACTCTGCGGCTTGCGGCCCACCTGCCCTACTCCGCCGCTTGCGGACGCAGCGGCTGAACCACGTCGCCCTTGAGATTCATCGCCTTGGCCAGCGCATCGATACGGCGCTGAACCGCTTCACCGGATGGAACGCTACCGTCGTCGGGCAGGGTCAGCACGACGCGCCCATCGCCGACCTTCAGACTGGTGCGCTCCAGCAGCGCCGTAGCGCCACCGGACAGCGTATGGGCAAGGCGGAGTGCCAAGCCCAGTACCAGCGCCTTCATCCCCTGCCCTTCGGTCACCAGCGTCCGCACCGGTGCTGTCTGAGGCGTGTCAATGGTGCCGGCATAGCGGGCATGAGCGGCGAGCGCCAGGAAGGCACGCTCGTCATGGTCCAGCGCCGGGAACGGATAGCGCAGCACGCGCAGGAAGGCATGCTCCGCCCGATAGTCGGGATGGTCGGCCCAGCCGACGTCGCTCAGCAGGCAGGCGGCGTGGCGCAGGCGGATGGAATTATCGTCCTCACCAGCGAACAGCCCGGCGGTCCAGGACATCAGCAGGGCCGGGTCGCCCATCCGTACGAAGCGCCGTGCCCAATCGGCGGCCGACGCCATCAGTGGATCTTCGCGCTGGCCCTCCGGTGACAGCAACGAATAAAGATGCCCTTCACGCAGGCCATAGGCGGAAAAGACCAGCTTCGACGGCTGAGCGATGCGCAGCAGCCGTTCCAGCACCAGCCCGGCAAACGGCAGCGTATCGAGCCGGCGGCGCGATCCCGCCATCTTCTCCAGAGACGAGCGGCTCTGCCGGCCGATCAACCCGGTGAACTCCCGCGCGTCGGCCGACGGGATAGTGTAGTGGTGGATGATGTGCAGAGGGTGGCCGGACTGCTCCATATGCAGCTTGGCGATGGCGCGCCAGCTTCCGCCGACCGGATAGAAGGGCCGCCCCTTCATGGCCGGCAGCCAGGGCAGCGATTCCAGATGCTGGTCGATCAGCTTGGCCGGACCGCCCTTGGTCGAGCCGACCTCCATCAACCGCAGGGGGCCAAGCGGCAGGGTCACCTGCTTGCCGATCACACCACGGTCGAGTGTCACCAGTTCCAGGCTGCCGCCACCGAGATCGCCGACGAGGCCGTCGGCGCCGGGGGTGCCGGACAGGACGCCCATGGCCGACAGTCGCGCCTCCTCCTCGCCGCTGATGACGCGGACGGTCAGGCCGGCCCGGCGGCGGATGGCGTCGACGAAGGCCGCACCGTCGCGGGCATCGCGCACCGCGGCGGTGGCGATCACATCCAGCCGGCCGACGCGCATGCCCTGGGCGAGCGTGGCGAAGCGTTCCAGCGCGGTCAGCCCCTGGGCGACGCCGTCGGGGTTCAGCAGACCAGCCTTCTCCACGCCTCGGCCAAGACCGCACAATACCTTCTCGTTGAACAGGGCGAGCGGCGACCGGGTCAGCCCGTCATAGACGACGAGACGGATGGAGTTCGATCCGATGTCGATCACGCCGACACGCTCGGCGGAAGCAGCAATGCCGATTCCGCCGATGCCCGCCTGCCCCAGGTCGCCCGGGTTGGCGGCGGCGCGTTTGTCCTTGCTCATACTCTCGCTCCCGTCACCCGCCCTCAGGACACCGTGTGCAGCATCAGCCGCGGCGGCGTGCGCTTGCTGGCGAGCGCGCTGCCCCGACCGGACAGGCTGGGGTTGGTCATGAAGTAATTATGGGCGCTGAATGCGTCCGGGCCAGCCTTGACACGATGGTACACGCCATCGGGTCCCAGCTTCCAGGTGCTTGCGTCGTCCTTCATGTTGGCGACCATGATCTGGTCAAGCACCTGTTCGTGCACCGTCGGATTCTCGATGGGAACCAGGGTTTCGATGCGCCGATCCAGGTTGCGGGTCATCCAGTCGGCCGAGGAGATGAAGATCTTGGCCTGGTTACTGGGCATGGGATGGCCGTTGCCGAAGCAGATGACGCGGCCATGTTCCAGGAAACGGCCGACGATGCTGCGCACCCGGATGTTCTCCGACAACCCCTTCACTCCCGGCCGCAGGCAGCAGATGCCGCGGATGATCATGTCGATCTGCACGCCGGCCTGCGAGGCCTTGTACAGCTTGTCGATGATGACCGGATCCACCAGGGAGTTCAGCTTCACCCAGATCGACGCCGGACGACCGGCGACGGCGTGGGCGATCTCCGCCTCGATCAGGTCGGACAGGCGCTGGCGCAGCGTGATCGGTGCGATGGCGATCTTTTCCAGCACCTTGGGCGTGGCGTAGCCGGTCATGAAGTTGAACATGACGGCGGCGTCGTGGCACAGCGCCGGGTCGCAGGTGAAGAAGGACAGGTCGGTGTAGACCTTCGCGGTGATCGGGTGATAGTTGCCGGTCCCGAAATGGACATAGCTGCGCAGCGCCTTCTTCTCGCGCCGCACCACCAGCGACACCTTGGCGTGCGTCTTCAGGTCGACGAAGCCGTAGACCACCTGGGCGCCGGCGCGTTCCAGGTCACGCGCCCAGCGGATGTTCGCCTCCTCGTCGAAGCGGGCCTTCAACTCGACCAGCGCCGTCACCGACTTGCCGGCCTCCGCCGCCTCGATCAGCGCGGCAACGATCGGGCTGTCCTTGCTGGTGCGGTAGAGTGTCTGCTTGATGGCGACCACCTGCGGATCGCGCGCCGCCTGACGGATGAACTGCACCACCACGTCGAAGGACTCGTACGGGTGGTGGACGACGATGTCCTTGTGGCGAATCGCAGCGAAGCAATCGCCGCCGAAATCGCGAATCCGTTCCGGAAAGCGGGCGTTGAAAGGTCGGAAGACCAGATCGGGCCGCTCGTCGACGATCAGCAGCTTGGTGTCGGTCAGGCCGATCAGCCCGTCCAGGATGAAGACATCGTCGGACGCGACGTTCAGCTCATGCCGCAGGAACTCGCGCAGATCGGCCGCCATGCCGCTGTCGGTGGCCAGCCGGATGACGCTGCCGCGGCGGCGGCGCTTCAGGGCGCTCTCGAAGGTGCGGACGAGGTCTTCCGCCTCTTCCTCGATTTCGATTTCGCTGTCGCGCAGCACGCGGAAGACGCCGTGCGCCTTGACCTGGAACGGAGGGAACAGGCGGTCGATGAACTGCATCACCACCTTTTCCAGCTGGATGAAGCGGATGTCCGAACCCGGCAGGCGCAGGAACCGCTCCAACTGCGTCGGCAGCGGCACCAGCGCATCGATGTGCCGGCCCTTGACCGGATCGTGCAGCTGAAGCGCCAGCGAGAAGCCCAAATTCGGCAGGAACGGGAAGGGGTGGGCCGGGTCGACGGCGATCGGCGTCAGAATCGGGAAGATGTCGTCCAGGAACTTGGCTTCCAGCCAGTCCAGTTCGCCCTCGCTGAGATCGGCTGGATCGACGACAGCGATGCCGGCATCGCGCAGTTCGCCCTTCAGCGAGCGCCACATGGTCTGCTGGCTGTCCATCAGCGCCGCGATGCGCTGTTTCACCGCGACCAGCTGCTGGGCGGGCGTGAGATTCTCGGGACTTGGCGCCTTGACGCCGGCGGCCACCTGCCCTTTCAGGCCGGCGACGCGGACCATGTAGAATTCGTCGAGGTTGCTGGCGGAGATCGACAGGAAGCGCAGCCGCTCCAGAAGCGGGTGGTTCGGATTGGCCGCCTCGTCCAGAACGCGCTGGTTGAAGGCCAGCCACGAAAGCTCCCGGTTGATGAAGCGTTCCGGAGCGTTTGGCTCGATACCGACCGAATCGAGTTCCTGGAGATGCGTCACGTCGACCTCTGAAATCTTGAATCCCCGAACGCCGGCACCTGCCTTGGAGCGGCGCCGACAACGGTTATATGGTGGGCAGACAGAGTATCCCATATGCGTTACGGTTTCAGGACTCCCATTTGGTTAAAGACTGCGACCTCTCCCCGCCCCCTACCCTGCCGGCCGACACCCGCCATGAAGACGCTGTTCCTGCTGCGCCACGCCAAATCCTCCTGGGACGATCCGTCGCTGGGCGACCATGACCGTCCGCTGAACGCCCGCGGCGAGAAGGCGGCAACCCTGGTCGGCTCTTATCTGGGCAAGCATCACGCGCACATCGACCTCGTACTCTGTTCGACCGCCGTTCGGGCGGTGGAGACGCGCAAGCGGGTAATGACGGCGATGGGTGTCCCTTACCCGCCGGTCGAGCACGAGCGCGGCCTGTATCTGTGCGGCGCCCGCACGCTGCTGGAACGGCTGCGCGACGTGCCGGATTCGGCGACCGGCCTGATGCTGGTGGCGCACAACCCCGACCTGCATGAGTTGGCGAACGCCCTGACCGGCAGTGGCGACCATGGCCTGCGCCAGGATCTGGCCGACAAGTTCCCGACCGGCGCCTGTGCCGTTCTGGTCTTCGAGACGCTGCATTGGGCCGACCTGGAGCTCGGAGCCGGTCGGCTGGCGGATTTTGTGCAGCCGCGTAAACTCTCTTAACCTGCGGCGGCGGTTGGGGTATCCACGGATCCACCTGATCAATTCCAGGCCGTTCCCCGGCCGGATTCGGGAGGAAGCCGACCTTTGACCCCCGTCAGCCCACCCACGGCACCGCCCAACAGCCAGCAGCCCGGCCCCGAGGCGCATTCCACCGCCTCCACCTTCCGCGAGGTCGAGCTGAAGCTGCATGCGGCGCCGGCGGATCTGGCGCGGGTGGCGCTGCTGCCGGGGCTGCTGGCGATCGCCGACGGTCCGGCGTCGACACAAAGGCTGCGCACCGCCTATTTCGACACGCCCGACCTGAAGCTCGCCGCCAACGGTGTGGCGTTGCGCGTGCGGCAGGAAGGGGAGCGCTTCATCCAGACCCTGAAGACCGTCAACAGCGCCAGCCCCGGCGATTCGGCCGCGGTCGCGGTGCGACGGGAATGGGACTGGATCGTTGGCGGCGAAGCGGTCGATGTGGGCGCGCTGGCCGATCCAAGCGTTGCCGGGCTGGTTCCGGCCACGGCACTCGATGCGCTGGACTGCCTGTTCATCACCGATTTCCGCCGCACCACCCTGCTGCTTCGCCCCGATCCGCTGACCGCGGTCGAACTGGCGGTGGATGACGGTGGCGTCTATGCCGGTGGCAACTCCCTGCCGGTCAGCGAGGTGGAGTTGGAGCTGAAAGCCGGGAAGGTTGCCAGCCTGTTCGATCTGGCGCTGACCCTGCAAACCGCCATTCCCATGCGCATCGGCACCGAAAGCAAGGCGGAGGCCGGGCTGCGGCTGGTCACCGGCAGGGCGCCGGGACCGGTGGACGCGGAACCGCTCGGCCTGTCGCCCCTGACCACGGTGGCGGAGGCCTATCGCCACATCCTGCGGCAGGCGTTGCGCCAGTTCCTTGCCAATGAATCCTGCGCGCTGGCGGGTGGCGATGTGGAGGGGCTGCACCGCATGCGCGTGGCGCTCCGCCGGCTGCGCATCGCCCACCGCCTCTTCGCACCGCTGGTCGCCTCACCGGAGGCCGACAGGCTGGTGGAGGAAAGCCGGGGGCTCGCCAAGCGGCTGGGGCCGGCGCGGGGCTGGGACGTGCTGATATCCGGCGTCATCGACCCGCTTCTCGCCGACCCGAAGGCGGCATCGGACATCGACCGCGCGGCGCTGGAGCGGTTGGCTTCGCTTGCCCGGTCTGCCGGAGCCGGTCCGGCGCGGGAGGCGATGGCGGCGATCCTGGCACCCGGCTGCACCGCCATGGTCCTCGGCCTTGCCGCGTGGCTGGAGCATGGGCGCTGGATGTCGGAAGCCGACGGCGATCGTCGGGCTACGTTGTCGGCATCGGTTACGACGCTCGCCGGCGGATGGCTGTCGGCGCGGATGGTGAAGCTTGGCAAGACCGCGAAGCCACCGGAAGATGCCAAGGGACGCGACAAGCTGCGGCGCCGGCTGCGCACACTGCGCTACACCGCCGACTTCTTCCGCGGGCTCTATCCGGAGACCGGCACCCTGCCCTTCTTCGCGGCGCTGGAACCGTTGCAGGCGGCGCTGGACGCCGATCAGGACGCCGTCACCGGCGCCCGCATGCTGGGATCGCTGACCGGTGCCGACCCGAAAGTGGTTGGCGCGGTGGCTGCCTGGATCGACCGTCAGTCCGACAAGCGCCGCAAGGCGGTCCCGGATCTGTGGAAGCGTTTCCGCGCGGTGCCGCCCTTCTGGTCATGACCGACCCGCGCGGCACACCGGTGGCAAAACCGCACCCAGCGCATATATCGTCAGCCGGCCGGCCGCAGGCTTCCGGTTCCTGAAGATCCCGGATCCCGGGCCAGGCAATTTTCGTCATGCGTCGCGGCGCCTTGCCGCTTTCCATCCGGATGAGCTTCGGGTAAAAGAACACTCCATGAACAAATACATCAGCGTCCGCGGCGCGCGGGAACATAACCTGAAGAACGTCGATGTGGATCTGCCGCGCGACGAGCTGATCGTCATCACCGGCCTATCGGGATCGGGCAAGTCGTCGCTCGCCTTCGACACGATCTATGCCGAGGGGCAGCGCCGGTATGTGGAGAGTCTGTCGGCCTACGCACGCCAGTTCCTGGAATTGATGCAGAAGCCGGACGTCGATTCGATCGAGGGGCTGTCGCCGGCCATCTCCATCGAACAGAAGACGACCTCGAAGAATCCGCGCTCCACCGTCGGCACGGTGACGGAGATCTACGACTACATGCGCCTTCTGTGGGCGCGCGTCGGCATCCCCTATTCGCCGGCCACCGGCCTGCCGATCGAAAGCCAGACGGTCAGCCAGATGGTCGATCGCATCATGGCGATGCCGGAGGGCACCCGCCTGCTGCTGCTGGCCCCCTTCGTGCGCGGCCGCAAGGGCGAGTACAAGAAGGAAATCCAGGATCTGCGAAAGCGCGGCTTCCAGCGCGTGCGGATCGACGGCACCATGTACGAGATCGACGAGGTGCCGGCGCTCAACAAGAAGCTGAAGCACGACATCGAGGTGGTGGTCGACCGCATCGTGGTGCGCGAGGGGCTGGGCAACCGTCTGGCCGATTCGCTGGAAACCGCGCTGGGGCTGGCCGATGGCATCGTCTGGGTCGAGAATGCCGAGACCAACGATCAGACCGTCTTCTCGCAGAAGTTCGCCTGTCCGGTCAGCGGCTTCACCATTCCGGAGATCGAGCCGCGGCTGTTTTCATTCAACAACCCGTTCGGCGCCTGTCCGGCCTGCGACGGGCTTGGCAGCAAGATCTATTTCGATCCGATGCTGGTGGTGCCGGACGAGCGGCTGTCGCTGTCGAAAGGCGCCATCGCGCCGTGGGCCGGATCGACCTCCAAATATTACGACCAGACGCTGGAGAGCATAGCTGAGCATTTCAGCGTGTCGATGACCACGCCCTGGCAGGATCTGCCGGAGAAGGTGCGCCAGACCATCCTGTTCGGATCCGGTGGGTCGGCGATCACCATGACCTATGACGACGGCCTGCGGCGCTACCAGACCAACAAGGCGTTCGAGGGCATCGTCAACAATCTGGAGCGGCGGTTCCGCGAGACCGACAGCGCCTGGACCCGCGACGAGCTGTCGAAGTACCAGTCCTCCCAGCCCTGCGAGGTCTGCAAGGGCGCGCGCCTGAAACCGGAGGCGCTGGCGGTCAAGATCCGCGGCCGCAACATCTCCGAGGCGGCGGAACTGTCCATCGCCGGCGCCGGTGCCTGGTTCAGCGAACTGAACGAGCATCTGCGGCCGAAGGACCGTGAGATCGCCTATCGGATCCTCAAGGAGATCAACGAGCGACTTGGCTTCCTCAATGCCGTCGGCCTTGAGTATCTGACGCTCAGCCGCGGGTCCGGCACTCTGTCTGGCGGTGAAAGCCAGCGGATCCGCTTGGCCTCGCAGATCGGTTCCGGCCTGACCGGCGTGCTCTATGTGTTGGACGAACCGTCCATCGGCCTGCACCAGCGCGACAACGACCGGCTGCTCGAGACGCTGAAGCGTCTGCGCGACATCGGCAACACGGTGGTCGTCGTCGAGCATGATGAGGACGCGATCCGCAACGCCGACTATCTGGTCGACATGGGGCCCGGCGCCGGCCAGCATGGCGGTACGGTGATCGCGCAGGGAACGCCGGAGGAGGTTCAGAAGAACCCCGACAGCATCACCGCCCAGTATCTGAACGGCACCCGCTTCGTACCCGTGCCTGACACCCGCCGGCCCGGCCATCCCGGCCAGTTCCTGGAGGTACAGGGCGCGCGCGCCAACAACCTGCAGAATGTCTCGACCAGGATTCCGCTGGGCACCTTCACCTGTGTGACCGGCGTGTCCGGCGGCGGCAAGTCGACGCTGATCATCGAGACGCTGTACAAGGCGGTGGCGCGCAAGCTGATGGGTGCGCGCGAGCATCCGGCCGAACATGACGCGGTGCTTGGCCTGGAGCATCTGGACAAGGTCATCGACATCGACCAGTCGCCGATCGGCCGCACCCCGCGCTCCAACCCCGCGACCTACACCGGCGCCTTCACGCCGATCCGCGACTGGTTCGCCGGCCTTCCGGAAGCCAAGGCGCGCGGTTACGGCCCCGGTCGTTTCTCCTTCAACGTCAAGGGCGGACGTTGCGAGGCCTGCCAGGGCGACGGCGTCATCAAGATCGAGATGCACTTCCTGCCCGACGTCTATGTCACCTGCGACGTCTGCCACGGCAAGCGCTACAACCGCGAGACGCTGGAAGTCACCTACCGTGACAAGACCATTGCCGACGTGCTGGACATGACGGTCGAGGAGGGCAAGGAGTTCTTCAAGGCGGTCCCCGGTATCCGCGACAAGATGGACACATTGGACCGTGTCGGGCTGAGCTACATCCACATCGGGCAGGCGGCGACCACCCTGTCGGGCGGCGAGGCGCAGCGCGTCAAGCTGTCCAAGGAACTGAGCCGCCGCGCCACCGGCCGCACGCTGTACATCCTCGACGAACCGACCACCGGCCTGCATTTCGCCGACGTCGAAAAGCTTATGGAGGTGCTGCATGCGCTGGTCGACCAGGGCAACACGGTGTTGGTGATCGAACACAATCTGGAGGTCATCAAGACCGCCGACTGGATCATCGACCTGGGTCCGGAGGGTGGCACCGGTGGCGGCGAGATCGTCGCCGAAGGCACCCCGGAAGATGTCGCGAAGGTGGAGCGCAGCTACACCGGACGTTATCTCGCCCCCTACCTGAAGGCGAAGCCGGCGGTACGGAAATCGGCAACCCGAAAGAGGGCGTGAACAAACGCAAGCTGCGCCGCGTTCTCCCCAGAGAATTCGCACTGCATGGGAGACGAGAGGCATGAGCAAGACGCTTCTGACCGGTGTGGGGGCCGCCCTGGGTGCGGCCCTGCTGCTGGCGGCCTGCGGGTCCGACAAATCCACCACCAGCACGACGACCACGACGACGACCACCCCCAGCTACGGTTCGACCACTGTGACGCCGGCCCCGACCGGCTCCACCACCATCGAGCGCAGCACGACGACGAAGAGCGAGTGAGCCGCAGCCCTGGTTGACGCCTCAGGCCTCTGTTTTGCCTGGATCGATGTTCTGACTGACTCCTGAACGACTTGCAGCCGGCCTTCCTTGCGGAGGCCGGCTGATCTGTGTTTGACCAATGCCGTTTGAGGACTGTCGTTTTTGGAGCGGACAGCCTAGATTGCGCGCGAATCGTCCGCAGTCTTTTGTTTGGAACATCAGCTCTATGACCGACACCCTTCGCCCCGTTCATGTCATCGGCGGCGGTCTCGCCGGCTCGGAAGCCGCCTGGCAGCTCGCCTCCCGCGGCGTGCCCGTCGTGCTGCACGAGATGCGGCCGGTCCGCAAGACCGAGGCCCACAGCACGGAGAAGCTGGCGGAGCTGGTCTGCTCCAACTCCTTCCGGTCGGACGATGCCGAATACAATGCGGTCGGACTGCTGCACGAGGAGATGCGGCGTTGCGGCTCGCTGATCCTGCGTTGCGCCGACGCGCACAAGGTGCCGGCCGGCGGTGCGCTGGCCATGGACCGCGACGGTTTCGCCGACGCGGTGACGGAAGCCGTCTCCACCCATCCTCTCATCACCATCCAGCGCGAGGAGGTCGCGGGCCTGCCGCCGGAGGAGTGGGACAGCGTCATCGTCGCCACCGGTCCCCTCACCTCTCCGGCCCTGGCAGATGCGGTGCGCACCCAGACCGGCGAGGACTCGCTGGCCTTCTTCGACGCCATCGCCCCCATCGTCTATCTGGAGAGCATCGACCTGTCGAAGGCGTGGTTCCAGTCGCGCTACGACAAGCCGGGTCCCGGTGGCACCGGCAAGGACTACATCAACTGCGCCTTCGAGAAGGACGAGTACCGCGCCTTCATCGCCGCGCTGATCGAGGGCGAGAAGCTCGACTTCAAGGAGTGGGAGAAGAACACCCCCTACTTCGAAGGCTGCCTGCCCATCGAGGTGATGGCGGAGCGCGGAGTCGACACCCTGCGCTATGGACCGATGAAGCCGGTCGGCCTGACCAACCCGCACAAGCCGGAACGCCGTCCCTACGCCGTGGTCCAGCTGCGCCAGGACAATGCACTGGGCACGCTGTACAACCTCGTCGGCTTCCAGACCAAGCTGCGCCATGCCGAACAGGCGCGCATCTTCCGCATGATCCCCGGCCTGGAGAATGCCGAGTTCGCGCGGCTGGGCGGCATGCACCGCAACACCTTCCTGAACAGCCCGCGCATCCTGGACGCCGCCCTGCGGCTGAAGTCGCTGCCCCGGCTGCGTTTCGCCGGTCAGGTCACGGGCTGCGAGGGCTATGTGGAAAGTGCTGCCGTCGGCCTGCTCGCCGGCCGCTTCGCCGCGGCGGAGCGTCTGGGACAGGAGATCAGCACGCCGCCGGTGACGACGGCGCTCGGTGCCATCCTCGGCCACATCACCGGTGGAGCGGAGGCGGAGACCTACCAGCCGATGAACGTCAATTTCGGACTGTTCCCGCCGGTCGACGACAAGATCCGCGGACGTGACCGCAAGCTGGCCTACACCCGCCGGGCGTTGGCCGACCTGGACGGCTGGCTGAAAGGCTGATGATCGGCAGGGAAGCGCGGGCGTCAGTAGCGCCCGCGCATCGCCGCCCAGCCCAGCCGAAGCTGACGGAAGGGGTTGGTCAGCATCACGCGTGGGGCGAACACGTCGTTGCCCTCCCGCGCGATGACGCCCAGATGCAGGTCGGCCAGCGTCGCCGGCAGCAGCGCCGGAACGGCGGCCTTCGGCACTTCACGGCGCAGGGCACGAGCCTCGTTCAGATGCTTGCGCGCCACATCGGCGATCTCGCCCACCACCGGTCGCAGTTCGGACGTCGAGCGGCCGGCGAACAGATCCTCGCTCTTGGCGCCGTGGCGCTGCATCAGATCGTCCGGCAGTCGTTGCCGGTGCTGACGCGCAAGGAACGGAACCGCGCGCAGGATGCCGGACAGGGCATAGGCGATGCCGACATGGCGCCCCGCCGCCGCCGCCGCCGCATCCCGCACACCCAGGATCTCCAGCGCCAACTGGACCAGTGGCGAACCCGTGACCTCGGCATAGTTGACGAGACAGGCCAGATCGGCCGGTGGGGTGTCGTCCAGGTCGGCTTCGCGCGCGTCGATCAGCCGGTCGAACAGGGGACGGCTCAGCCCCAGCCCATGGGCCGCCTGAGCCAGCGGCTCCATCACCTCGTGGCGCGGTACGGGTCCATCCTCATAGACGGCTTCGATGCCATCGCGCCAGAATTGCAATCTCATCTGGCCCAGGATCGGTTCGCTGACCACCTCGCGCGTTTTCGCGATCTCCAGGTTGAAGGCGTAAAGCGCGAAGGTCGCCTCCCGCCTATCGGCGGGGGTGAACAGACCTGCCAGAAAGTGGTCGTTGTCATATTTCCGAACCTCCCGTCCGCAATAGGACAGGTCGGTCGCAGCCTTCACCATGGGATGCCCGATTGGAAAAAGAGGGGAGGAGTGATGGAAGGACGGGCCAAAGCCTGTTGCCACGCCTATATGAAGCACACACGGTCGCACCGCCAGCCCCGACGCGCAGCAGGCAGGGATCCCATGACGGATTTCAACATCGCTCCGACGAAACCCCGCAAGACCGGTCCGGTCGCACGCAAGGACGAATCGGGAGAGAATTTCCCCGTCGCGTCGCGCCTGCTGCCGAAGCACCTGCGTCCGCATGTGATCGCCTTCTACCGTTTCGTCCGTCTGGCCGACGACATCGCCGACGATCCGGATCTCGAACCGGAGACCAAGCTGGCCTATCTGGAAGCGCTGGAACGGGCGCTGACCTCCGGCCAAGCCAAGCATGCCTATCTGAAGCCGGCCACCGACCTGCGGGAGAGCTTGCAGAAGACGGGCGTCAGCGATCGTCACGCCCGGCAAATCCTGCGCGCCTTCCGCCGCGATTCGGTCGGCGCCCGCTGCCACAGCTGGAGCGATTTGCTTCTCTACTGCCGCTTCTCCGCCAACCCGGTGGGCCGCTACCTGCTGGAGCTGCATGGCGAAGGGGTGGCGGCCGGGCCGGCGTCGGATGCGCTGTGCTCCGCCTTGCAGGTGCTGAACCATCTCCAGGACGCGCGGGAGGACTGGACCCAGCTCGGCCGCTGCTATATCCCGCTGGGCTGGTTCGACGAGGCCGGGATCAGCGTCGAACGTCTGGTGGAGGTCGAAAGCGATGCCCGCCTGCGCACCATCTTTGATCAGGCACTGGAACATACCGACCGGCTGCTGGAACGTGCATCCGCCCTGCCCGGCCTGATCCAGCATCGCGGGCTGCGGATGGAGGCGGCGGTGATCCTCAGCCTCGCCGAATCGCTGTCGCGGCGGCTGAAGGCCCGCGACCCGATGAAGGCGCGGGTGACGCTGGGGGCGCACCACAAGCTGGCCGCCGTGGCGCGGGGGCTGGCGCGGAGCTTCTCCGCCGCATAAACTCCGGGGCCGCATGTCGCGACGTGCACCGACAGGCACGTCGCGACGTGCAATGCCCAGGATGCTACAGATGACCCCTCCGCCGCTGGAGACGGCCCCGCTGGAACCGGTATCCATGACGTCGCTGGACAAGCAGGCGCCGGACAAGAAAGCGCCCGACACGGCGACCGCCGTCACCGCCAAGTCGGGCAGCACCTTCTATTGGCCGATGCGTCTTCTGCCTGCCTCCAAGCGGGCGGCGATGTTCGCCATCTACGCCTTCTGCCGCTGCATCGATGACATCGCCGACGAACCGGGCGAGCCTGCCGCCAAGCGGGCCGCTCTGGACGCCTGGCGCCGCGATATCCGCGATCTTTATATCGGTGGTGCTCCCAACGGGCCGCTGACGGCCGCCTTGAAGGGCGCCATCGAACGGTACAGCCTGCCACGGGCTGAGCTGGAGGCGCTGATCGATGGCATGGCGATGGATGTCGCCGGAGAGGAATCTGGTTCCGGCGGTATGCAGGCTCCCGATCTCGACACCTTGCGACTCTATTGCCGGCGTGTCGCCGGGGCCGTCGGCATGCTGGCGATCCGCGTCTTCGACCGCGCCGATCCGGCAACCGAACGGTTTGCCCTGGCGCTGGGCGAGGCGTTGCAACTGACCAACATCCTGCGCGATCTGGCCGAGGATGCGGAGCTGGGGCGGCTCTATCTGCCGCGCGAGCTGCTGCTGGCGGCTGGCATCGACGGCAACGATCCGGACGCAGTCCTGGCTCACCCGGCCCTGCCCCGGGCCTGTGAGGCGCTCGCCGCGCTCGCCGAGACCCGCTTCGCCGAGGCACGCTCCGCCATCGCCGGTCAGGCACGCGGATCGCTGTGGGCGGCCACCGCGATGATGGTGCTGTATCACCGGCTGCTGAAGCGCCTGCGCGCGGCCGGCTGGCGCGACCTGACAGCGCGCGTGCGGGTTGGTCGGCGTGAAAGCGCCTGGGTGGCGGTGCGCTGCATGCTCGGCATTCCCCCGGCCGCCTGATGAGCGCACCGGGCATCGTCCATGTCATCGGTGCCGGGCTCGCCGGGCTGGCAGCCGCCGTTCGGCTGGCCGAGGCAGGCCGGCGTGTCGCCGTCTATGATCAGGCTCCGCAGGCCGGCGGACGCTGCCGCAGCTTCCATGACGCCACGCTGGGCCGGTCGATCGACAACGGCAACCACATGGTGCTCAGTGGCAACCGCACGCTGCTCGACTATGCCCGGCGGACCGGCGGAGCCGATGCGCTGGAGGAACTGCGACCGGCGGCTTTTCCCTTCCTCGACCTGCATGACGGCACCACCTGGACCCTGCGTCCCGGAGGGCTGTGGCTGTTCGACCCCGCGCGCCGGGTGCCGGGCAGCCGGCCGCTCGACTATCTTGCCTCCCTACTCTGTCTGACAGCTGGCCGGCATCATTCCGTTGCCGACCGCCTGTCTCCATCCGGAGCCCTGTTCGAGCGGCTATGGCGCCCCCTGGCGGTGTCCGCCCTGAATGGGCCGGTGGAGCGGGTCTCCGCCCGTCTGTTCGGTGCGGTACTGCGCGAGACGCTGCTGCGCGGCGAGGCGGCCTGCCGGCCGGTGCTGGCGCCACGGGGCCTCTCCGCCGCCTTCGTCGACCCGGCCTTGGCCCGGCTGAGGTCGGCTGGTGCGGTGCTGCATCTCGGTGCACGGGTCGACGGGCTGACCTACGAAGGAGACCGCTTGACCGGCTTCGCCGCCGGCGGCAGTGCCGTGGCGCTCGGCGCGGACGACGGCGTGATCCTCGCCACGCCAGCCTGGGTGGCGGAACGGCTGGTGCCGGGACTTACCGTGCCGCCTCCCGGGCCCGCCATCGTCAACCTGCATTTCCGGTTGGACATGCCAGTGCGGCTGCCGGGCGGTTTGCCATTCGTCGGGCTGGTCGGCGGCACGGCGGAATGGCTGTTCGCCCGCGACGACCTGCTGTCTGTCACCATCAGCGACGCAGATGCCCTGGCCGACCTGCCGGCCGAGGTGATCGCCGGCCGGCTGTGGGCGGAGATCGCTCCCCACCTGAACCCGGTGCCGCGACTCGAAGGGCAGATTCCGCCCTTCCGCGTGGTGAAGGAGCGGCGGGCAACCCCTGACCAGTCTCCCGAATCGGTCGCTCGCCGCCCGAAGACGCGCACCCACTGGAACAACCTGACTCTGGCCGGTGACTGGACCGAAACGGGGCTTCCCGCCACGTTGGAGGCTGCCGTGCGCTCGGGAAGCCGGGCGGCCGAGGCCACTTTGTCGAATGGAAATAACCCTATACGACGTTCGGGACTGTTTCCGGCCTTCACAAGCTTCCGTCATCGGCCTATTTGGACGGACGGAGGTGCCGTGCTCGCAAGGCGCGGCCCGGAAGGACAATCAAAGAAGAGAGGGTAAATCAAATGGCGTTCGAACTTCCGCCGCTTCCGTATGCATACGACGCTCTGGCTCCGTACATCTCGTCGGAGACCCTGCACCTGCACCATGACAAGCACCACCAGACCTACGTCACCAACCTGAACAACCTGACCAAGGACACCCCGCTGGCCAACGCCAGCCTGGAGGAGGTCATCAAGGCCTCGGTCGGCGATGCGTCCAAGGTCGGCATCTTCAACAACGCCGCCCAGGTGTGGAATCACACCTTCTTCTGGCAGTGCCTGAAGAAGGACGGCGGCAAGATGCCGGCCGCCCTGGAACAGCGCATCGTCGCCGACTTCGGCAGCGTCGAGAAGTTCAAGGAAGAGCTGACCCAGGCCGCCCTGACCCAGTTCGGCTCGGGCTGGGCCTGGCTGTACCTGGACGGCGGCAAGCTGAAGGTCGGCAAGACCGGCAACGCCGACACCCCGCTGGCCCACGGCCAGAAGCCGCTGTTCACGATCGACGTTTGGGAGCATGCCTATTACGTCGATTTCCAGAACCGCCGCGCCGACTTCGTGAAGGCGGTCATCGACAACCTCGCCAACTGGGACTTCGCCGCCGAGCAGCTGGCTGCGTAAGGTTTAGTAGCGGGTTGAAAACGCAAAGGCGCCCGAATGGGCGCCTTTGTCGTTTGGGTGCTACGCGTTTCGACCGACCTTCAGCATCTCTTCAAGATGGTGACCAACTTGGCGGCTGACCGTCTGACGGTCGCTGTCGGCAAGAGTACCAAGCATTTCAGCGTCACGCGCGTCGATCACGGCCACCTTTGCCGTCCGCACGACGGATGGAGCGGGCAACCCTGCGACAACAAGGTCGCTGACAGGCACATCGGACGGCCAGCTCCGATTCTCGGCACTGGTGATCATCAACACCCAGATCAAGCTATGGCTTGCTTGCAGATCGTCTGCGGCAATGACCAATGCCGGTCGACGCTGGCGAACCGGGCGGTTGGCGTAAGGGAACGGGACCTTGACGACGTTCCAGGTTTCAAAGGCTGGCATAGGCCTGCCGATCCGCTTCACTGTCCCATTCCGTAAAGCAGTGGAAGGGATCGTCTGTGGGAGCCGGAGCGACTCGGGTCAGGATAACACGGTCATCTTCGATACGATAGGCGATCTCGTCGCCCTCATGCAGGCCCAGGGCTGCCCGCACCGGTTGCGGAATGGTCGTCTGGGCCTTGCTGGTCAGCTTGCTGGTGATCATGGAGCACCATAGTAAGGAATATCCTTACATTGGTGCCTAGCCGTTACGGCTTCAATGCCTATCAAACCGGCAGCATCGCCGCAGCTACCCGCCGGCCCTCGGCCAGCAGGACGTTATAGGTCCGGCACACCGCCCGGCTGTCCATCAGCTCCACCACCACGCCCTGCTCGCGCAGGCCGAGGCGTAGCGCCCTCGGGATCATGCGCATGGTGGCACCGGTGCCGAGCAGAAGGATTTCCACCTTCGGCTCGGCCGCCAGCACCGGTCCGAAGTCCTCCACCGACAGGGAGGCGACGTCGGTCGCCTCCCACGGCAGGGTGCGGTCGGGCAACACGATCACCGCGCCGACACGCCACTGGCCGGAAATGCAGAACTGCCCCGGACCGTAGCCGTCGATGACCTGACGGTCCGACGGGATCATCGGCATGATGTCGGCCATGCTGCCCTCTCCTCTGCTAAACGCCCGGTCTTACGGCGTGGTCGCCGGGGTGTTGCCCGCCGAGGCTGAATCGGGAGCGCCGCGCCGCAACCGGTTCTCGCCCAGGAACAGCAAGATGGGTGCCGCGATGAACACCGACGAGCTGGTCGCAAGGATAACGCCGAAGATCAGCACGATGCCGAAGTCCTGCAGCGCCTCGCCGCCGAAGAGCGCCAGCGGGATGATCGACAACAGCGTACAGACCGACGTGCCGACCGTACGGTTCAGCGTCTCGTTGATCGACATGTCGATCAGGTCGCGCAACGGCATCTTCTTGTAAATGCGCAGGTTCTCGCGCATGCGGTCATAGACCACGACCTTGTCGTTCACCGAATAACCCATGACGGTCAGGATCGCCGCCACGGCCGTCAGGTTGAACTGGATGTCGGTGATGGCATAGAAGCCGACGATCTTGGTGATGTCGAGAATCAGCGTCACCACCGCGCCGAAGCCGAACTGCCATTCGAAGCGGAACCAGATGTAGACCAGCATCGCCAGCATGGCGAGGCCGAGCGCCAGCATGCCGTTGGCGAACAGCTCGCCGCTGACCGACGCGCCGACCGCCTCGACACGGCGGACCTGGGTGCCGGGGATTGATTGCGCCAGCGTGTTGCGCACCTTGTCGGCGGCGACCTGCTGGGCGGCGTCGTCGCCGGGCTGCCGTTCCAGGCGGATCAGCACATCCTGCGGCGACCCGAACTCCTGCAACGCCACCTGTCCCATGCCAAGGCCGGACAGGGTGTGACGCAGCGAGGCGAAGTCCGCGGCCTGTGGCGTGCGGGCTTCGATGACGATGCCGCCACGGAAGTCGATGCCGTAGTTCAGGCCGGGGTGGAAGAACAGGATGACGGACGCGATGGACAGGACCGCCGACACGACGAGGCCGGCGATGCGGCCGTTCATGAAGGGGATCTTGGTGTTGTCGGGGACGAGGCGGAGATGGAACATCGTATGACCTCTCAGACCGGCAACACAGCCGGACGGGTCCGGCGCAGCCACGTCACCATCATCAGGCGCACAAGCACCGTGGCGGTGAACATGGAGATGAGGATGCCGAAGGTGATGGTGACGGCGAAGCCCTTGATGGTGCCAGTGCCGAAGACGAACAGCAGCGCCATCTTGATGGCCGTCGTCAGGTTGCTGTCGACGATGGTGCTGTAGGCCCGGCTGAAGCCAGCCTCCATCGACGCGAAGACCCCGCGGCCCTTCTTCGTCTCTTCGCGGATGCGCTCGTTGATCAGGATGTTGGCGTCGACCGCCAGACCCAGCGTCAGCAGGATGCCGGCGATGCCCGGCAGCGTCAGCGTGGCGTGCAGCAGCGACAGCGCCGCGATGGTCAGCACGATGTTCACCAGCAGGGCGAAGCAGGCGAAGGCGCCGAACAGCCCGTAGCAGGCGATCATGTAGACGCAGACCATGAGGAAGCCAACGACGACGGCGGTCAGGCCGGCCCGGATCGAATCGGCGCCCAGGTCGGGGCCGACCGTCCGTTCCTCGATCACCTTCAGCGGGGCCGGCAGGGCGCCGGCGCGCAGCAGCACGGCGAGGTCGTTGGCGTTGGCGGCGGTGAAGTTACCGCTGATCTGGCCGCGGCCGCCGGTGATCGGCTCGCGGATGACGGGGGCGCTGATGACCTTGTTGTCGAGCACGATGGCGAAGGGGCGACCGACATTCTGCTTGGTCACCTCGGCGAAGCGGTTGGCGCCCGCCGTGTTGAACTCGAAATTCACCACCCACTCGCCGGTCTGCGGGTTGGTGCCGGCCGACGCGTTCTGCAGCGTGGCACCGTCCACCTCGACCTTCTTGCGGATGACGTATTTGGACTGGTAGCGGTCGCCTTCGGCCGACGGCAGGATCTCCGACCCCGGAGGAGCGCGGCCGGTATTGGGATCGGCGTTCACGTCGACCAGACGGAAGGTCATCTTGGCGGTAGTGCCGAGCAGGCGCTTGATGCGGTCCGGATCTTCGACGCCGGGAAGCTGGACCAGGATGCGGTCGTTGCCCTGGCGGGCGATCGTCGGCTCGTTCACGCCGGTCTCGTCGATGCGGCGGCGGACGATTTCGATCGACTGTTCGATGGCCTGGGTCGCGCGGTCGCGCAGGGCGACCTCGCTCAGCGCCACGGTCACCGTGCCGCCGTTGACGGTCACGTCGAGGTCCGGCTGCCCGACGCCGAGCGCCGTACGGCCCACCGGGCTGGAGAGCTGGCGCAGGGCCTTCACCGACTCATCCGCCTGGGCCGGGTCGCGCAGCTGGACGGTGAGCGAGCGCTCCCCGGCGTTCAGCGCGGTGTAGCCGACGTTGGCGGTGCGCAACTGCTGCCGCGCGCCATCGACCAGACCTTCCACCCGGTCGCGGATGACGGTGGCCATGTCGACTTCAAGCAACAGATGCGATCCGCCGCGCAGGTCGAGACCCAGCGACACCCGGGTGTTGGCATACCAGGACGGCAGCGCCGCCAGCGTGTCGCGGCCCAGGAAGTTGGGCAGCATCAGGATGAACCCGGCGAGGCAGGTCGCCAGGATCAGGTAAATCTTCCAGCGCGAAAAATAGAGCATGCGTCACTCGAATCCGATCAGACACCCGGTCCGGGCGACCGGTCCGCCACATACAGGAGGCGACCGGCCGGGCCGGACGGGAAGCGCCTTCGGGCCGACCCGCGGAAGAGGGGCCCGGCTGCGGCTTACTTGCGGCCGAACAGCTTGCCGATCCCGCCGGTGGCGGTGGTGTCGGCCGGCTTCGCCTCGCCTTCGGCGGCCGGGGCGGCGTCGCCGCCGGACTTGCCGGCCGGCTCGGTCTTGGCGAGCACCAGATTCACGGTGGAGCGCAGGCAGCGCACGCGCACGTTCTCCGCGATTTCGACGGTGATCTCGTCGTCGGTGCCGACCTTGGTGACGACGCCGATGATGCCGCCGCCGGTCACGACACGGTCGCCGCGGCGAATGGCCGACAGCATCGCCTTATGCTCCTTCATCTTCTTCTGCTGCGGACGGATCAGCAGGAAGTAGAAGACGACGAAGATCAGGATCAGCGGCGCGAACTGGACGAGCATGTCACCGCCGCCGCCAGCCGGGGCCGCCGTCTGTGCATAAGCCGTCGAAACGAACATCTGGAAGCTCCTTACAGGTTTGGTCTCGGCACCGGATCGGCGTTCCGCCGGGACGCCGCGACTATAGCCGCCCATGACCGGGATGCAATGGTGATGCGCCACGATCCGTGGGGTGGCCACAGCTTGTGTGCTTGCCCTGCTGTGTTACGGTGCGAAGGCGTCGGAAAGATGGCTGCGCGGGCACCCACTTTCCATGGAACATTCAGAAAAAATTTCCGGAAAATTATGTCGCAATCCACCAGTACTTCCGGTGCCGATCAGGCGCTCGTCCCCCTGCTGACCCGCATCGCCGAAGCGCTCGAACGTCTGGCTCCGCCGCCGGACCGGCCGCTGGATTTCGGTGCTGCGGACGCCTTCGTCTGGCACCCCGATCCCGACCGGCTGGAAGCGGTTCCGGTGGTCAACCGTGTCGACATCATGCTTCTTCAGGGCATCGAGCGGCAGCGGGAGATCCTGCTGGACAACACGCGCCGCTTCGCCGCCGGGCTGCCGGCCAACAACGCCCTGCTGTGGGGTGCCCGCGGCACCGGCAAAAGCTCGCTGGTCAAGGCCGCCCACGCCGCCATCTGCCTGGAACGGCCGGGCGAACTGGCACTGGTGGAAATCCACCGGGAGGACATCCCCACCCTGCCCCGTCTGCTGACCCGGCTGAAGGGGGAGGCGCGCCGTTTCATCCTGTTCTGCGATGATCTGTCCTTCGACCATGACGACGCCCATTACAAGTCGCTGAAGGCGGTGCTGGACGGCGGGATCGAAGGGCGGCCGGACAATGTGGTGTTCTACGCCACCTCCAATCGCCGCCACCTGATGCCGCGCGACATGATCGAAAACGAGCGGTCGACCGCCATCAACCCGGCGGAAGCAGTGGAGGAGAAGGTGTCGCTGTCCGATCGCTTCGGGCTGTGGCTGGGCTTCCACAACTGCGACCAGGACACCTACTTCGCGATGATCGAGGGATACGTCCGCCATTTCGGCCTGGAGATCCCGGAGGACCGGCTGCGCGCCGAGGCCGTCGAATGGTCGGTCACGCGCGGAAGCCGGTCGGGCCGGGTGGCCTGGCAGTTCATCCAGGACTTGGCTGGCCGCCTCGGGAAGCCCCTTCGCTGACCTTGCGGTCCATCTGGTCGCTCGGGTCGACGGCCTGGCTGCCCTTGCGCAGCTCGAAATGCAGCTGGGGCGAGGACACGCCGCCGGTCTGTCCGACCCGGGCGACCACCTGCCCCCGCTTCACCGAAGCCCCACGCTCCACCTCGATCTTGTCGAGGTGGGCGTAGGCGGTGATCCAGCCGTCGGAATGCTTCAGCAGCAGCAGATTGCCGAAGCCGCGCAGCTCGTTGCCGGCATAGGCGACCACACCGTTGTCGGCCGCGACCACCGCGGTGCCCTTGGGGGCGGCGATGTTCAGCCCGTCATTGTGCAGCCCGTCCGGCTTCGGACCATAGCCGGAGATCAGCTTGCCCTTTACCGGCCACAGGAAACGGGCGCCGCCGCGCGGCGGCGGGGCGCCGACCTCCGCCTTCGGTTCCGGCTTGGGCGGCGGAGCCGCCGCGGCGACCTCCTGCTGCGGGGGAGCCGACTGCGGAGCGGGTGTTGGTTGCACGGCAGGGGCCGGAATCGGCGTCGGCGCCGGCTTGCTGCCGGGCGGCCGCAGCATGGTGGGGGCCTGCCCCGGCTGATAGGCGGTGTCGCCCGCAGCGGCCGGCGGTGCGGCGGTCGGAGCCGGTTCAGATGCGGCACCGGGCTTGGACGGCGGCGGCAGCGGCGTGGCGGCGATGCTGCCCGAGGAAACCGAACCGGAGGACGAGGATGCACCCGGCGGTGGCAGTTCGGCGGCCTGCACCGACCCGCGGCCGGTGGGCGAACCCTGAGGCGTCAGCGGTACGGCTCCGCCGGTTGCCGCACCGGAAGAGGCCATCATGGTCCCGCTGCCGTCGTTGCTGCCGGGCAGGCGCAACGGCTGGCCGACCTGGACCGCATAGGGCGGCGTCAGGTTGTTCAGCCGCGTCAGTTCACTGACGTCGACATTGTGCATCCGGGAGATGCTGTAGAGGCTGTCGCCCTTCTGCACAATGTACTGACGCGACGTGGGCAGCACCAGCCGCTGACCGACCTCCAGCCGGTAGGGCGGCGCCAGCTTGTTCGCCTCGATCAGGTCACGCAACGGCACATTGTAACGGCGCGACAGGGTATAGGCGCTGTCGCCCTTCTGCACGGTGATGGCGCCCCCGGCCGATTCCGGCACCTCGGAGACATGGGTAAAGGGCGCCAGCCCGCCCACCCGCTCGCAGGCGCCGAGCGCCAGGACGGCGGTGGACAGGACCAGTACGGACAGGACGCGCTTGGAAAATGCGGGTTTCATGCGGAACGGACCGATTGCGGCGGGTCGGACAGCAGCGGAACGAAACGGACGGGCCACAGGTCCTCCCGGATAAGGCCAGCTTCGGAGCGCCGGAAACGCACGACCCTCTGGTCGCGGTGATCGGTCCCCAACGGAATGAGCAAGACACCACCAACGGCGAGTTGATCCGTCAAGTCTTTTGGCGGCTCCGGCCCGCCGGCGGCTGTGACCAGTATGCGGGCGAAGGGCGCCTGCTCCGGCCAGCCCCGCGTCCCGTCGCCGAGCCGCGTGGTGATCGTGTGGATGCCGAGTGCCCTGAACCGCTCCTCCGCCTCGCGCAGGAGCGGTTTGAGCCGCTCGATCGTGAAGACCCGGCGGCAGAGCCGCGACAGCACCGCCGCCTGATAACCGGAGCCGGTGCCGACCTCCAGGACAAGATGCCGCGGGTGCAACTCCAGCGCCTGGGTCATCAGGCCGACCACCAGCGGCTGGCTGATGGTCTGGCCCAGGTCGATCGGCAGGGCCGTATCCTCCCACGCCCGGTCCTGGAAGGCCTCCGGGACGAACAACTCGCGCGGGATCCGCTCGATCGCCGCCAACACCTTGGTGTCGGTGACGCCGGCCCCGCGAAGGGCCATCAGCAAGCGGATCTTGCGCGGGTTGTATGTCACACGAAGGCCTGCCTCAACGTCTGCAACGTCGGCGTATGGGTGAGGTCGAGATAGACGGGCGTCACCGAGATGCCGCCGTTGAACACGACATGGATGTCGGTGTCGTCCGCCACATCGGCCTCGCCGCGCAGTGTGCCGATCCAGATATAGGGCTTGCCGCGCGGGTCAATGCGCTCGAACAGCTCGTCGCCGATCTTGCGCTTGCCGTGGCGCACCACCTGGATGCCCGTGACCTCCGCGGCCGGGCGGGCCGGGAAGTTGACGTTCAGCAGCACGTTCTTCGGCCAGGCCACCGTAACCGCCTTGCGCACCACGTCGGCACCATGGGCGGCGGCGGCGGACCAGTCGATGGGCTGGCCCGGCTCGTAATGCTGGCTCATGGCGATGGCCGGCACGTTCAGCAGGGTCGCCTCCATCGCCGCGGCGATGGTGCCGGAATAGGTCACGTCCTCGCCGATGTTGGAGCCCTGGTTGACACCGGACAGCACCAGCGTCGGACGGGCATCCTTCATCACATGGTTGACCGCCAGCAGCACGCAGTCGGTCGGCGTGCCGTCGACGGTGAAGCGGCGCTCGTCCAGCTTGCGCAGGCGCAGCGGCCGGTTGATGGTCAGCGAATGGCTGGCCGCCGACTGCTCCATCTCCGGCGCGACGACCCAGACGTCGTCGGACAGCTCGCGCGCGATGGCTTCCAGGACCTTCAATCCCTGCGCATGGATGCCGTCGTCGTTGGTGACGAGGATGCGCGTGCGGGACAGGTCGAGCGGCAGGTCGAACATCAGATGGAAATCCTCTCCACTCCGCGCATGTAGGGGCGGAGCGCTTCGGGAACCAGGATCGAACCGTCGGGCTGCTGGTAGTTCTCCAGCACCGCGATCAGGCAGCGCCCGACCGCCACACCCGATCCGTTGAGGGTATGGACGAATTGAGTTTGCTTCTCTCCCTTGGCGCGGCAACGGGCCTTCATCCGCCGCGCCTGGAAATCGCCGCAATTGGAAATGCTGGAGATCTCGCGGTAGGCGTTCTGGCCCGGCAGCCAGACCTCGACGTCATAGGTCTTGCGCGAGGAGAAGCCCATGTCGCCGGTACACAGCACGATGGTGCGGTAAGGCAGGCCCAGCCGCTCCAGGATCGTCTCGGCACAGCGGGTCATGCGCTGGTGCTCGTCCTCCGACTGTTCCGGCGTGGTGATGGCGACCATCTCCACCTTCCAGAACTGGTGCTGGCGGATCATGCCGCGGGTGTCGCGCCCGGCCGATCCCGCTTCCGCGCGGAAGCAGGGGGTCAGCGCGGTGTAGCGCAACGGCAGTTCCTCCGACGCCACGATCTGGTCGTTGACCAGATTGGTGAGCGGCACCTCGCTGGTCGGGATCAGGTAATGGTCGGACGAGGTGGTCTTGAACAGATCCTCCTCGAACTTCGGCAGCTGGCCGGTGCCGAACAGGGCATTGTCGCGCACCATCAACGGCGGGGCGATCTCGGTGAATCCGTGCTCGCCGGTGTGGATGTCCAGCATGAAGTCGGCAAGCGCGCGCTCCAGACGGGCCAGCCCGCCCTTCAGCACGGTGAAGCGGGCGCCGGACATGCGGGCCGCCGCCTCGAAATCCATCAGGCCCAGCGCTTCGCCCAGCTCGTAATGCTGCTTGGGGTTGGCGATGTCGGCCGGGCTGCCCCAGCGGCGCACCTCGACATTGGCGGTCTCGTCAGGCCCGTCCGGCACATCGTCGGCCGGGATATTGGGCAGGCCGGCCAGGATCGCGTCGAGTTCGGCGCCGAGCGCGCGTTCCTCCTCCTCGGCCTGGGGCAGGCGGTCCTTCAGGGTCGCCATTTCGTCCAGGATCGGCTGGACATCGCGGCCTTCGCGCTTGGCGAGGCCGATTTCCTTCGCCGCTTCGTTCCGGCGGGCCTGCATCTCCTGCATCTGGGTCTGCGCGGCGCGGCGGCGGCCGTCGAGATCGAGCACGGAGGACGACATCGGCGCCAGTCCCCGACGGCCAAGGCCGCGGTCGAAGGCTTCGGGATTCTCACGGATGGCGCGAAGGTCGTGCATGGCTCGAACAATCAACGAATTGTGTGGGGCACTGGTTATACGGCGCGCCCCCGCCAAGGTCCAGTGCAAGGCCGCCTCCGCACCTCTCCTGATAAGGATATGAAGGTGACTTGCGCGGACGGCATGGCGGCTGCGCCCCGGCAAATGTTGGAATGCACGGTTGCGGCAAGGCAATGTCGCTCCAAGACCGAAACAGGAGCCGAGCGCGTGCGCGACGAGATCGAGACCGGTGGTGAATCCGCCTATCTTCAGGCCGGCACACCCGCCTATCGCCGCGCCAGCCGAATCCTGTTCGTCGCCGGATTCTCCACCTTCGCCACGCTTTACTGCGTCCAGCCGCTGCTGCCCGACTTCGTGCGGGAGTTCGGGGTGACGCCAGCGGAATCGAGCCTGTCACTGTCGCTGACCACCGGCATCCTGGCGGTGGCCCTGCTGGTGGCGGGCGCCATCTCCGACGGGATCGGACGCAAGCCGGTGATGGTCACGGCCCTGCTCGGCGCCGGCATCCTCGGGATCGTCGGCGCGCTGATGCCGGGCTGGCACGGTTTCCTGGCGGTGCGGGCGCTGGAGGGGCTGGCGCTGAGCGGCCTGCCGGCGGTGGCGATGGCCTATGTCTCCGAAGAGGTCGATCCGAAATCGGCCGGCGTCGCCATGGGGCTCTATATCGGCGGCACCGCCATCGGCGGCATGTCCGGCCGGGTGCTGACCGCAATCGTCACCGACCTCGGCAGCTGGCGGCTGGCGGTGGGAGTGGTCGGCGCGCTGGCGGTGGCGGCGGCCGTCACCGTCTGGTTCGCCTTGCCGCCGTCGCGCCACTTCGTCCGCCGCGCCGCCGGGCTGCCGGCGCTGGTGCGGGCGTGGCGCGGGCTGCTGACCGACCCGGCGCTGCTCGGGCTGTTTTCGCTGGGTTTCCTGCTGATGGGCGGCTTCGTCACCGTCTTCAACTATATCGGCTTCCGCCTGAGCGAACCGCCGTTCGAGTTGCGGCCGGCCATCGTCGGCGCGGTATTCCTCGTCTACAGCTTCGGCGTCGTCAGTTCGCCACTGTTCGGCGGCTGGTCGGGGCGCTTCGGCTCGAACCGCACGCTGGCAGTGGCGGTGGCGCTGATGGTGGCCGGGCTGGTGCTGATGGAGATCGACAGCCTGCTCGCCATCGCCTCCGGCATCGCCCTGTTCACCTTCGCCTTCTTCGGCGCCCATTCCATCGTCTCGGCCTGGATCGGCCGGCGGGCGGCGGTGGCGCGGGGGCAGGCCTCCTCCATTTATCTGTTCTGCTACTATCTGGGCTCGACGCTCGCCGGGACATTGGGCGGGCTGTTCTGGCACAGTTATGGCTGGACCGGAGTGGCCGCTTTCGTCGGGTTGTTGCTGGCCATCGCTGTAGGGGTCACCGCCGGGTTGCTGCGCAGCCGCTGACGGCGCGGCGAACGGTCGCTTGTGCGATTCGGCTTGTTGCATTGCTCTGAACGATACTTCACGCTGTCCGGGTCCGTTCGTCAGGAGTGCGCCCGGTGAGTGACCTGACCGTCTATCTGGAAAGCGACGCCCGCAGGCCGGAACTCCGCACCGCCGATCCGGCGTTGATAACGGGGCATCTGGCCCATGCCGGCATCCTGTTCGAACGCTGGACCGCCGAAGCTCCCCTGCCCGCCTCCGCTGATGCTGACGCCGTGTTGGCAGCCTATGCCGCCTCCATCGAGCGGCTGAAGGAGGCGCGGCGCTTCTGCACCGTCGACGTGGTGCGCATAACCCTGCAGACGGATGGCGTTGCTGCCCTGCGCGCCAAGTTCCTGGACGAGCATATCCATGAAGAGGACGAGGCGCGTTTCTTCGTCGAGGGTACCGGCGCCTTCTATATCCACCTCGACAGCCGGGTCTTCCGCGTGGTGTGCGGGGCTGGCGACCTGCTGAGCATTCCCGCCGGAACGCCGCACTGGTTCGACATGGGGGCGAAGCCGCGCTTCACCACCATCCGTTTCTTCAGCCGCCCCGACGGCTGGGTGGCCACCCCGACCGGCGACGCCATCGCCGCGCGCTTTCCGTTCTTCCAGCCCGACGCTGCGCGGGCAGCCTGATTCCGCCCTATTCCCGCCTCAAAAAATTCACTTGAATCACGGGCGGAAAAGCGTAAATCAATCGGCACGACGCACCCGCACGTGCCTATGGCCCTCTGTGGTTATGCTACGACGTACCGCGTCCTTTTTGGCAGAACCGACCATTCCAGTGGGTCGGTCCCGAGAGGGAGGTCAGTATGTACGCTGCCCACGGTGGGGCTGTGAGACGGTAGCCCTCTAGCCGGTAAACGACGCGCTGTTGCCTGGAGCTTCACAGCCCGGGGCCGCTGCTCGCACCGGCTTTTTCCGTCTCCCCCCTTCCAAAATCCGATCAATCGCCAATCCCGCTGCGCCACCCGTACGCCAGCCTTGTGCTGGCCGGTTCGTGGTGCGGCTGGGGATTGCCGTCTGCTCACCGGGCCGGCCTGCACGCCGCTGTCCGGGGATAGGAGTGCGCCATGGGTTTCCTGCGTTCCCGTTCCGCCGTCACCCCCCTCCGCCGCGTCGGCCTGAACGACAGCAGCGCCGTTTCGCTGGCCTCCGGCCGCCGCTCGACCGTGGCGCAGGCCGTCGCGCTGCATCGCCCGGAAGAGCCGATGCACTGCATCCGTCCGGGCGTGCTGGCCGACACCGCCGACAGCTTCCTGAAGGCCTTCGCCGGCGCGACCGATGGCGTCGGCCGTGGCGGCGACGTGCTCTATGCCGTCAAGTGCAATCCGGAACCGGCGGTGCTGCGCGCCCTGTGGGCCGGCGGCGTGCGCCATTTCGACGTCGCCTCCCCCGGTGAGATCCGGCTGATTCGTCAGATGTTCCCGGACGCCGTCCTGCATTACATGCACCCGGTCAAAGGTCGTCAGGCGATTCGCAACGCCTATCACCAATATGGCGTGCGCGACTTCGTACTCGACAGCCGGGAAGAGTTGGACAAGATCCTGGAGGAGACCGACCGCGCCGCTGACCTCGGCCTCGTCGTGCGGTTGTCGCTGCCGAAGGGCAACGCCGTCTACGACCTGTCCGGCAAGTTCGGCGCCGCCGTCACCGATGCGATGGACCTGCTGCGTGCTGCCCGCGCGGTGGCGCCGAAGGTCGGGCTGTCCTTCCATGTCGGCTCGCAGATGCTCGACCCGTCGGCCTATGAGCGTGCCATCGCGCTTGCCGGCTATGTCATCGCCGAGAGCGGCGTCGCCATCGACGTTCTGGATGTCGGCGGCGGCTTCCCGGTGTCCTATCCCGGCGTCACCCCGCCGCCGCTCGGCGAGTTCATGGCCGCCATCGCCCGCGGCGTCGCCGCCATCGAGCTGCCGGCGCACTGCCGCCTGTGGTGCGAACCGGGCCGCGCGCTGGTCGCCCCCGGCGTCTCGCTGGTCGTGCAGGTGGTGAAGCGGCGCGGCACGGAACTGTTCATCAACGATGGCGTCTATGGCGCCCTGTCGGATGCCGGCGTGCCCGGCTTCCGTTTCCCGGCGCGGCTGATCCGGCCGTTCGAGGCGATGACCGATGCCGGAGACGAGGCCTTCAGCTTCTACGGCCCGACCTGCGACAGCGCCGACAAGATGGCCGGCCCCTTCCACCTGCCGGCCGACGTGAAGGCCGGCGACTGGATCGAGCTGGGACAGCTCGGCGCCTATGGCTCCTGCCTGCGCACGGCTTTCAACGGCTTTGATCAGGCGCGGGTCGTCGAGGTGTCGGACGCCCCGCTGCTCGCCACCCCCGGTTACGAGCTTCGCTCCTGTGCCGCCTGAAGGCGAAGCCGGATTCTGTGGATAAAGCGTAAAGACATCCGTAACATTCAGTGGTCCGGCGCGTCCCGTTTCCGCTTCTCCGAAGTGGGCGGGAGCGCCGGGTTATGTCGTTGGCCTAAACTACCTCGGGGAGACAAAAAATCATGGCCCTGGACACGAAGCTCTGCACGTTCACAGGCCGCATGGTCATCGTTGGATTCGGTTCGATTGGCCAGGGTGTTTTGCCGCTGCTTCTCCGTCACATCGACGGACTTACGGCTGACCGGATCACCATCGTCACCGCCGAGGAACGCGGGCGCGAGGAAGCGGAGCTTTACGGCGTCGCCTTCCACAACAACCCGCTCGACAACGACAATTTCTTCCAGGTTCTGAAACCGCTGATCGACAAGGGCGATTTCCTGGTCAACCTGTCGGTCGACGTGTCGTCGATCGCGTTGATCGAGTTCTGCCAGCGGGTCGGCGCCTTCTACACCGACACCTGCACCGAACCGTGGGCAGGCGGCTATACCGATTCCAGCCTGTCGCCGTCGCTGCGCTCCAACTATGCGCTACGCGAATCGGCGCTGGCGCTGCGCAGCCGCTTTGACGGCGGCCCGACCGCGTTGATCACCCACGGGGCGAATCCGGGTCTGGTGTCGCATTTTGTCAAGCAGGCGTTGCTGAACATCGCCGCCGACACCGGCGTCGCGACTGATGTCCCGACCGACCGCGACGGCTGGGGCCGGCTGGCGCAGAAGCTGGGCATCAAGACCATCCACGTGGCGGAACGCGACACCCAGGTGTCGAACCAGCCCAAGCAGATCGGCGAGTTCGTCAATACCTGGTCGATCGACGGCTTCGTCAGCGAAGGCTGCCAGCCGGCCGAACTGGGCTGGGGCACGCATGAGAAGGCACTGCCGCCCGATGGCCGCCGCCATGAATTCGGCTGCGACGCAGCCATTTATCTGATGCGCCCCGGTGCCGCCACCCGTGTGCGCACCTGGACCCCGCTGGAGGGGCCGTTCCACGGCTTCCTCATCACCCACAGCGAGGCGATCTCCATCTCCGACTATTTCACCGTGCGCGAGGGCGGCAAGGTCGTCTACCGGCCGACCTGCCACTATGCCTATCACCCCTGCGACGACGCGGTGATGTCGCTGCACGAACTGGCCGGCAAGAACTTCAACATGCAGGCCGAACAGCGGCTGATGATGCATGAGATCACCGGCGGCATGGACGAACTGGGCGTGCTGCTGATGGGCCATCCCAAGGGCGCCTACTGGTACGGCTCCCGCCTGGGAATCGACGAGGCGCGGTCGCTGGCCCCCTACAACAACGCCACCTCGATGCAGGTGACCTCGACCGTTCTCGGTGGGATCGTCTGGACGCTGGAGAACCCGAATCGGGGCGTGGTGGAACCGGACGAGGTGGACTTCCGCCGGGTGTTGGACATCGCCACCCCCTATCTCGGCGAGGTCGTCGGTGCCTATGGCGACTGGACTCCGCTGCAGGACCGCAATGTCCTGTTTCCGGAGGACATCGACGAGGACGATCCCTGGCAGTTCAAGAACTTCCGGGTGGTTTGAGAGAGGTTGGATGAAGTGCCGCAGCCCTCAAAGCCGGTTCCGGCGCGGCGGCTGCGGCAGTGCTGCCACAGGGGGCGCGGCGACACGGTGACATTGCCCGCGGACGGGCCTTGAAACCGTTGACTTGGGCTTTCGCTTCCCCCAATCGTTCCGATATGCCCAAGCACGTCTCCCGGCGCGCCCGCGCCAAAGCTCCGACCGCCGCCAACCCCATCCTGCGCTCCGGCATCGTCGGGCTGATGGTGGCGTGTGGGGTCGCCGCCGTGGATCTGGCTCTTCCGGATTCGGCCAACGCCCAATCGCCGTCCAAGCAGACGCCGACCGCGAAGCCCTCCCAAGGGCCGCTTCCGGGCAGCAAGCCTGCCGCCCCGGCCACGCAGACCGGCGCCAACGGCACCGAATCCAAGCAGGAACCAGTGCTGCTGACGGCCGATCAGGTCACCTTCGACGAGGTGAACAGCGTCGTCACCGCCAGCGGCAACGTGGAACTCGCCCAGGGCAAGCGCAGCGTCCGCGCCGACAAGATCACCTACAACCAGAAGACAAAGGTTGTCACCGCCACCGGCAAGATCCGGCTGGTGGAGCCGTCGGGCGACATTGTCTTCGCCGATTACGCCGAGCTGACCGACGATCTGAAGGACGTGTTTATCGAGAACATCCGCGTCCTGATGACCGACAACGGCCGCATGGCCGGCAATGAGGGCGAGCGGCGCGAGGGCCGGCTGACGCGCGTCAACCGCGGCGTCTACAGCCCTTGCGACCTGTGCAAGGAAGACCCGACCCGTCCGCCGCTGTGGCAGATCCGCGCCGTGCGCATCGTGCACGACAACGAGGAGCACGAGGTCCGCTATCGCGACGCGACGATGGAGATTTTCGGCATCCCCGTCGCCTACACGCCCTATCTGTCGCATCCCGATCCGTCGGTCGACCGCAAGAGCGGGTTCCTGACGCCGTCCTTCGGCAACAACTCCAATCTCGGCGCGATCCTCAAGACCCATTATTACTGGGACATCGCGCCGGACCAGGACGCCACCTTCGACCTGCATTACTACTCGCAGCAGGGGCCGCTGCTCGGCGGTCAGTACCGCAAGCGGTTCGAAAGCGGGCGCCTGGAGCTGGAGGGCGCCATCACCCGCGGCGACGTGGCCAACACCACCATCGTACCGAAGGAAACACGCACCCGTGGTTACGTCGCGGCGCGCGGCCTGTTCGACATCGACGAGACCTGGCGCGCCGGCTTCGACATCAAGCGGGCCAGCGACCCGACCTTCCTGCGGCGCTATTACGACTTCCGCGAGGATTACCTGACCAGCAAGGTCTTCGTCGAAGGCTTCCGCGGCCGGAACTATGCGGCGATCACCGGCTACAGCTTCCAGGACATGCGGTACGGGAACTCGATCCCGGAACCGGTCACCCTCCCCTATGCGCAGTACAACGCACTGGGCGAGCCGGGCAGCCTGCTGGGCGGCCGCTGGTCGTTCGACACCAGCCTGCTGGCGGTGTCGCGCTTCAAGAATGCCGGTCCCGACACGCAGCGCGTCATGGCCCAGCCGGGTTGGGAGCGGAACATCGTCTCCAACGCCGGTTTCGTCACCACCCTGTCGGGCAGCGTGCTGGTCGCCGGCTACAAGGCGCAGCAATTTAACTACAACGATCCGACGGTCCGCGGGAACGACAACATCAGCCGCTTCCGCTTCTTCCCGCAGGGACAGGCGACCGTCCGCTATCCGTTCGTCCGCTATGGCGAAAGCTCATCCCAGCTGATCGAGCCGATCGGCCAGCTGACCTTCGCGCCGAAGCTGCCGAACAACCGCCTCTTCCCCAACGAAGACAGCCTGGACGTCGAATTCGACGATGTGAACCTGCTGCAGCCCAACCGCTTTACCGGCATCGACCGGCTGGACGACGGCATGCGCGTCACCTACGGCATGCGCGGTGCAATCTATGGCTATAACCAGGGATCGGCCAGCCTGTTCCTGGGCCAGAGCATCCGCCTGAGCGACAGCAGCGCCGGCTTCACCGGCGATTCGGGCCTGGAAGAGCGGGTGTCCGACTATGTTGGCCGGCTTGACCTGCAACCTGCCGACTGGCTGGACGTCAATTACGGCTTCCGCGTCGATCACGAGACCTTCCGTCCCCGCCGCCATTCGCTGAACGCGTCGGCCGGCGTCCCGCTGCTTCGGCTGTCGACCTCCTACACCTATGTCGACCAGACGACCTCCCGCACTGCGGTTACCCGCAACCGGGTGGAACAGGCGAATTTCGGCGTTTCGTCGCAGTTCACCGACCACTGGAACATCGGCATCGCCCATACTCAGGCGATGGAGCCTCAGCCGGGTCCGCGCTCCAGTCTTGCCGTGCTGACCTATGGCGACGAATGCCTGCTGTTCCAGACCATCGCCCGGCGCGACTACACGATCAGCACCACCGGCGAGAAGGACGGCAACACCATCTTCTTCCGTCTGGTCTTCAAGAATGTCGGCGAGTTCAAGAGCCCCGGCATCAGCGCCAACTTCCTGGGCGGCGGGTCGGCCAACCAGTAATCACGGCGGGGCGGGCGAAAGATCGCGGCAAAAGCTGGCGGAAACCAACGGCCAGGGGGTTGCATCCCTTGGCCGTTGCCATTAGCCATTAAGGCCCGACAAGACAGCCCGCCGCGACTGAAATCATGACCCTGGGACGTTACGACTACGAAAGACGGTACCGCAAGCGCATGCGGGCCGGCGTAATCAAGTTCGCCCTGCTGGCAGCATTCGTTCTGGGAATCGGACTTTTTTCCTACCAGATGGGCATCGAGCAGCTGAAGGGTCGCGACGTGACCCTGCGCGAGGAGATCGCCACCCTGTCGCGCCAGAAGGCGGAGCTGGAACTGCTGGCCAGCCAGATGCAGCACGCCGCCCGCACCGCAGAGGCCCGCGTGGCCGAACTCGACGGACGCCTTCAGCGCGAAGTTCCGACCGGCGACCTCGCCAAGCTGACGCAGCTGGTGGCGGAACGGCTGAAGGGTGGGCTGGATGCCAACCGCCTTGCCTTCGTCATCTCGCAGGCCCAGGTTCCGCGCAATTGCCAGCCGACCGACACCAAACGCTTCACGCTGAGCACGCCACTGCTGAAGGGCGGGGCGCGCGGTGTCACCTTCGGCAACGGCACCGTCACCGTCACCGGTGAGGGGCAGTCGGCCCACAATCCGCAGGGCAACGCAGAAAGCTGGTTCGATCCGGGCCAGCCGGTGACCATCCGCATCACCGGCATGGGCGGCAAGGGCACCACGGTCAGCGGCGTGCTGCCGCTGCATCAGTCGCTGGTCGTCGACAACAGCGAGTACCGCTTCACCATCGCCGCCTCCCAGCGCTCCTTCGTCGAGGTCACGGCCGACCGTTGCGCCTATCCCTGAGCCCCTATCCCTGAGGCGGAACGGCGAACCCGCGCGGCGGTTCCCCCGCCGCGTGAATGTCCCACATCGTGGCATAGGCGGTTTCGATCGAGCGGGCGAATCGGTCGGTGTCGAACAGGGGGGCGGTGGCGCGCGCCTGCTCCAGCCGCAGCTTTAGCGCCGCCAGTTCGGCGGGCTGTTCAGCCAGACGCTTTGCCGTCGCCTCATAGGCATCCCAATCAGGCACCACCAGTTCGGGCAGCCCGACGGCATGCAGCAGGCTGGCGGCAACCCGCCCCGCGAAAGAACGGCCGGCAACCGTCAGCACCGGCAGCCCGGCCCACAGCGCGTCGCTCGCCGTGGTATGGGCACCGACGGGGCCTGAATCCAGGAACAGGTCGGCCAGCCGGTGGCGCGCCAAGTGCGCCGGTCCCGGCAGACGCGGAGCGAAGACCAGACGCTCCGCCGCGACACCCCGCTCCACAGCCGCGTGCCGAAGGTTGTCCGCGACCTCGGCCGGACCGTCCAGCAACCACAGGACCGACTCCGGCACGCGCTGCAGAATCCGGCACCAGCGGCCGAACAAATCCGGCCCGATCTTGTAGGATGCGTTGAAGGCGCAGAATACCGTGCCGCTTTCCGGCAGACCGCAGCCGGCCCGGTGCGGCGTCAGACCGATGGCGCGCTTGCGGTCGTTCGGCTGGTAGCTGTCGGGCAGATGGACGATCCGCTCGCTATAGAAGCGTTGGTGATCGGCAGGCGCCACCACCCGGTCGGCGATGACATAGTCGATGGCCGCACTGCCCAGGGTGCCCGGATAGCCGAGCCATTGCGCCTGGATCGGCGCGGGGCGGTGGACGGCAATGCCCGGCCGGGCGTTCTGGGTATGGCCCTTCAGATCGACCAGGATGTCGATACCCGCCTCGTGGATCAGCCGCGCAGCCGAGTCGTCGGTCAGGGCCGACAGGTCCAGGAAACGGTCGAATCCGGTGACCAACCGCCGGCGCAACGGCCCACCATCGTCTGCGCCATAGGAACAACCGACGATCTCGAACCGGCCGCGGTCGTGCCGTTCGATCAGCTCGGCGATCAGCACCGCCGTCGCATGCTCGTGGAAATCAGCGGAAAGATAGCCGATGCGCAGCTTGGGCCCACGTCCGCTGCGATTTGGAAAGGAGGTTCGGATGCCGCGCATCTTCCAATCGGAATAGCGCTCGGCGCAGGCACGCTCCAGCGCCGGCCCCGCCCCTTCGCCGAGGAAGATCCAGGGGTGAGCCTGCTGTGTGCGCCCTTCCCGCACCAGTTCGACCAGCCGGGTGGATAAAGCGTTCAACCCGTTCCAGCGGCAGAGATGGCGGTGCTGCTGCACCAGCTGCGCCAGCACTCCACCGGCATCGGGCAGGCCGATGCGCAGGGCGCGTTCGAAGCCAAGGATGCTTGCCGCGGCGTCCTCCGCCGGACCGCCGCGCTGCCCCCGTTCCTTTAGCGTCAGGGCAAGATTCGCCTGCCCTTCCGCCAGATCGGGGCGCAGGCAAAGGCACGCACGGAAGCCGGCGGCGGCGCGGTCCAGGTCACCGCGGTCGCGATACAGGGCGGCCAGAGCCAGCCGGGCGGGGACCAGCGTGGGATCGAGTTCCAGCGCGCGATCCAGCACAAATTCCGCTTCGTCCAGCCGGCCGAGATCGCGCAGCAGGACTCCCTGGTTGCAGGGCGCCGGGGCGAAGTTCGGCATCAGCCTTGCCGCCTCGCCATAAGCCGCGGCGGCCTCCGCCGGGCGACCGAGCGCCTGGAGGGTCACGCCCCAATTGTAGTGGTTGCCGCCGAAGTCGGGCAGCCATGCCAGTGCCTTGCGGTGATGCGCTTCCGCCTCGACAAGGCGGCCCTGGCGCCGCATGGCCTCGCCGAGGTTCGAGCGGGCGACCGCCTCCTCCGGCGTGCCCGTCTGCCCCAGCATGTCGAGCGCCGAGAACAGCGCAGACAGCAGCGCGCCGTCGCCGGGCTTGCCGGCCAGACGGCGGCGCAGGTCGGCGATCGGGCCCTTACCGGGTGCGGATGACGAGATCACTTGCGTTGCCACTGGCCCGCGGCGGTCATCACGTACTGCCCGGCCGGGGTTCGTTCGATCAACTGCTGGCCGGCGACCGCCTGGACCTTGTCCAGCGCCGTGCCGTTGCCTTTGGCGATCTCCTGATAGCGGGCGAGGCGCTGGGCGTTCACCTGCTGCGCCAGCACCTGGGCGGTATCCGGCGCGCCGGGAACCACGCCGACCATCCCGTCCGGACGCTCACCCAGTTGGCCGGCAGCCTTGGCGGTGGCCAGAGCATCCTGGGCCAGTGCCAGTTGCGGCAGCGCAGCGGTCAGCATCCCGGCCGCCAGGGCGTACAGGGCAAGCCGGTTGAAATGCCGGCGGCTGATGAGGCTTTTCGTCATCACTTTTTCCCCTTCGCCGAAGAGGGCACGGAGTCGGTGGGAAGACCGAACAGAGCGGGATCGTTGCGAATGGCGTCGTCGACGTCGCGTTCCAGCTTGACCCGCACCTCCTGCTCGATCCGGACGTTCAGATTGATCTCGATGGGCTTGTCGGGCGCTTGGATCTTCACCGTCGGGGCGCAGGCGGCAAGCGTGACCGAAATCAGCAGGACGGCCGTCAGGCCGTTTGGCGGAAACTTGATATCCATGGTGGCGGTCAATGGTCCTTCTGGTCGGAGCCGGTCATGCGGTCCCGCAGCGTGTCGGGGATCCGGTAGACGTCGAGGTTCTGGCGCAGAATCCGGTCGAGCGCGCCGGACAGCTTAAGGTTAAGCGCAACCGGATAGCCATCGTAGAATGACGGGTTCGCCCCGCGCAGGGAGAAGCCGGCGCTAAGCTCGCCGCCAGCCTGCCCATCGATGGTGATCCGCAGGGTTTCGTACCGGAAGTCGGTCAGCGCCCCCATCAGCATGGCGGTCGGGCTCCCCTCCTCCCCCTTCAGGCCGGACGGCGGTTGAGCGGGATCATAGCGCAGGGTTCCCGATCCGGCCGATTCGAGGACGCCTCCGTTCAATGTGACCGTATCGCTGGCGAAGACCACCGGCAGGGTGCCGGCCAGCTTGCCGGTCGCCTCCAGGCCATCCACGGCGATCAGTTCCAGCAGCCTGCCGGCGTCGATGCCGTCGGCGTGCAGAGTAACCGTCCCCTTGGGCTTGTCAGGCGCCAGTTCGAACGGATCGGCATGGAGCATGCCGCCGGCCCAGCGCCATTCCGCCCGGTCGACATCCAGCCGCCCATCGCGGCCATAACCGAACAGCAGCGTGCCGTCGGTCAAAGGAATGCCGACATCCAGCAGACCGATCGACAGCTTCTGCCCGTCCGGGATGATCGGGGGCGACAGGCTGGACAGGGCGATGGTACCGCTGACCCCGGCGACCGTCACCGGCCCGGCAGCGCCGGCAAGCCCCTTCACCACCGCTTGGCCGGCCGTGGTCAGGCCCTTTGGCGTCAGGGTCAGCGTCGCCTTGCCCGACAGCGTGCCGGACGCCTTTTCAAGGAAGGTCGCTGCCAGCGGCGAAATGGCGGCAAGACCGGGACCATTCTCGGCAAGGCGGATCGGCTTCGCCGCCGCCTCCAGCCGTCCTGTCCCGGCGGTCTGATCGTAGGTGCCGTCGAGGGTGACGGTGAGAAGGCCGTTGGCGCTCCTGGCTGTACCGTCGATGTCCCATGGCCCCTCCCCCGCCTGGACCGCCTGCATCGTGATGGCGAGCGGGACAACCGGCGCCGGCTTGGCGGTGTTGATCAGCCGCGCGATGGTGGCATCCGCCCGCCCTCCAGTTCCATCCTGCCGCAGTTGCAGCACGAGTTGCTCGGCACGCAGGGCGCTGGCGGGAGCGTCGAGCCGCAGTGCCTGCACTTCGGCTGCCACGGCCATGGCGTCGGGTGACCAGCGCACAAGTGGAACGTCCTTCACCGGACAGATCGTCGCCCCTTGCGGCAGATCCAGCGGCTGACCGGAAACAGTCAGCCGTTCCACCTTGGCAGTCAGGCAACCAGCGGATGTGGCGGATACGGCACCGCCTTCGATCCCGACAACCAGCGCACCGGACAGGGTCAGCCGGCCGGCCATCGGCAAATCCAGCGTTTGGGCCGCGGTCTCCAGCGGGCCGCTGTCGCCGGTGAACTCCAGCCGCAACCCTTCCCAGCCATCGGCGATACGCATCCCGGTGACGGTCACCGCGGCACTGGTGAAGCCGGCTCCGCGCAGCGTCTCCGTCGCCGTCACGCCGATCAGGGCCGGTCCGGCCAGGATCACCCCGCCCAGCCCAATGACGCCAAGCGTCACCGCAACAGCCACCGTCCCCGCGATCGCCCGTCCCAGCCTCAAAGCCCGCCTTCCCTTCCCGCATGTCCGTCAGGACCGGCATGCCACGTCCATGCCCGGATGAACACCCGGACGACCGGCCGTCATCCGTGACTTTTGGCGGATTGTTCGACCGATCGGCCTCCCCGCCAGCACGGCTTTGCATTCCAGCACTTTTCCCCTATGGTCCGGTGCGCGGATTTCGGCTCATCGGAGTGTTTCGCATGAAGCGGTGGACCCGCGCATTGCTGGCGGCGCTTTTCGCCACAATCTTCACTGTCTCGTTCTTTACAGTTTCTCAAGGGGAGGCGAAGGCCTTGGATCCGGAAAACACCATTTACCTCGACCTGAAGGACGGTCGCGTGGTGATCGAACTGCGGCCCGACCTGGCGCCGAACCACGTCGCCCGCATCAAGGAACTGACCCGCCAGGGCTTCTACAACGGCGTCGTCTTCCACCGTGTCATCGACGGCTTCATGGCCCAGACCGGCGATCCGACCGGCACCGGCATGGGCGGCTCCGGCCAGAAGCTGAAGGCAGAGTTCTCCAGCGCCCCGCACATCCGCGGCACCCTGTCGATGGCCCGCGCGCAGGATCCGAACAGCGCCGACAGCCAGTTCTTCATCTGCTTCGCCCCGTCCCAGTTCCTGGACCGCCAGTACACCGTCTGGGGCCGCGTGGTCGAAGGCATGGAGTTCGTCGACATGATCAAGAAGGGCGATCAGGCCCGCAACGGTCAGGTCTCGAACCCGGATAAGATCATCAAGATGCAGGTCGCTGCCGACGTGAAGTAACGTCGCCGCATCAGCCGACCAGCAAAAAGGGACCGGTTCGCCGGTCCCTTTTTTCGTGCGCGAGGGTCTTCGGTTTCAGCCGCCGGAGAGGGCGTTGGTCATCGCCCGCAGGAGATCCTTCATCGACTGCGGCCGGTCCTGCCAGCGCATGGCGAGCCCCGACAGAAGCACCTTCTCGAAACCGGGAGACAGCGCGACACCCAGTTCCGACGGTTTCGGCACCTTGTCGTTCATGAAGCGGGCGGTGGCGTCGGGCGGGGTGCGGCCGGTCAGCGCCAGATAGATGGTGGCGCAGAGCGCATAGACATCGGACCAGGGACCCTGCCGCCCTTCGTTGGAATATTGCTCCGGCGGGGCATAGCCCGGTTTGAGGATCACGGTCATGCCGGCACCTGGACGGGCTGTCTGCCGGGCGGCACCGAAATCCAGCAGCTTGCGGTCGCCGCCGTTGGTCAGAAAAATATTGTCCGGGCTGATGTCGCGATGGATCAGCCCCTGATCGTGGATGACCTGCAACGCCTTGGCGATCGGCATCACCACCGACAATGTCCGCTTCACGTCGATCCGCCCGCCGCAGTCGGTCAGGTACTTCTTCATGGTGCGGCCTTCCAGCAGTTCCATGACCAGATAGGCGGTGCCGTTCTCCTCGAAGAAGTCCTGGACGCCGACGATCTCGCGCACGTCGCGCAGACGGGCCAGCGTCCGCGCCTCCTCCAGGAATTTCTCCAGCCCGGCGGCGAAGGTCTCCGCATGCTCGTCGGAGAAGGGAGAGACGGCAGCAGCGTTGGGAACCCGGGCGATCAGGTTGGCGGGGTAATATTCCTTGATCGCCACCTTCACCCGCAGGCGGTCGTCCCAGCCCAGATAGGTGGCGCCAAACCCGCCCTGCCCCAGCACCCGTCCGGAGCGATAGCGGCCGTGCAGCAACGTGCCCGGCACCAGATGCACGCCCGGCCGGTTCTCGGACTTCGCAGGGAAACCACAGGCGGCGCAGGCTCCAGCCTCACCTAGGGTGGCATAGCAGCTGGGGCAAAGACAGGCTGTCACCACGGACACCGGCTTCGACCCTGCCGACCCTGCCGGCTGCCGGCTGACCGGGTGAAGGATAGTTTCCGCACCGCGATTGTCCCTGGGCATGCCCTTTGGCGGGGTCGCCTGGGGCGGAAGCGAGGCCACATCCACGGTGGGCTGCATCGCCGCAGGCGAAACAGCGGGCAGAACCGGTGGCGGTGCGGGCGCCGTGGCCATCTGGCGCAGCCGGTCGAGCAGTTCCAGCAGCCGGCGGACCTCCGCCTGTGCGACCTCGCTTTCCGGCTGGGCAAGCTCCGCCTGGAACTGCGGCTGGCGGACGATCTCCAGGATGTGCTGGCGCATCAGCGGCAACGCGCCATCCTCACGGATCAGGCCGGAGCAGGCGACCTCCGCCAGCCGGATGGTGCGGCGGCGCAGGACCGGCTCCACCTGCCGAAGGCGGACTGCGAGCTGGCCGGTCTTCACATAATCGTCCACCGCCCGTTCCGCTCTTGCGGCGATCCGCTCGCAGGCGCCGGCCGGCAGCGGAGCGGAGCGTATACCCGCAAGCGCGCGGGCGAAGTCACGCTCCAGCAGGGCAGTGTCCGGCGTCTGCACCAGCATGTTCTCAATCAGCAGTTCGTTGCAGACGGCGGCCTCCAGCGAGGCAAGTATCTCGTCGGCATGGCGTTCGGCGGCAGGGACCGCCGCCACGCGGATCAGGTAATGAATGCGGCAGATCAGATCCGACTGCCCCTCGCCAAGCCCGACGATCGACCGGCGATAGGCGCTGGCCCCACCCTGCTCCAGCCGGCGCGAATAGCGCACGGTCAGCGCATCGGCCATGGCAGCACCGCCAACCAGCCCGTCGCGGGTCAGCAGATGGCCGACCAGCGTCTTCAGCATCTCCGCTTCCTGGTCGAAGGCGCCGCGGCCCAGCGGCTGGGGCCCCTTCAACTGTCGGCGGATGCGGTCGAGCACAGCAGCCTTCGCCTGCGGCAGCTTGCCCTGGCGGAACAAAGCGTTCAGCACGCCCACACGATTCGGTCCGATGGCGTCCATGCCGATGCGGCCGAACAGCAGGTCGCATAGGGTCGACAGCAGCGTGCCAGGCAGCAGATTGGCCCCGAACAGCTCCGCCCCCGCAGCGGTGGAGGCCAGGATATCGCCGATCACCCCGTCGACGGCCGCGGCCAGCCGCTCATCCCTGTCCCACTGATGCAGTTCCAGCAGCCGGTCCAGCTTGCCGTTCCAGTTCTTGAGGTCGACCAATTCGAGGCTGGTGGCGACGCGCAGGTCGTAATCGGCATCGCCGGTGGGAGACTTGGCCCCCTGGGACAGCAGCCAGTCCACGGGCATGCGGCCACGCGGCATGGCAGCGAAGGCGACTTGGGCAACCCGTGCCTTGGCCCAGCTTTCGTCCACCGCGGCACGGATGGCGCGGCGGCGCACCTGCAGATCCTGACCCGGCGCGCGGGCCTGGATCGTCGCGATCCTGGTGATGGCCGCTTCGATGAGGGAACCCTGGTCCAGACAGGATTTCAGCGGCTTCGCGAGGTGGATCAGCTCCGTCGGGGTCAGGAGCAGCGGGTCCAGAAACGATCGCATCACCGCCCCGATCACCAGACGCGCCGACAGCGCATGGTAGTCCGGCAGCGCGCCGCACAGCTCCGCCTCGTCGAGCGTATTTATGGCCGCCTGGGGCGTCGGCGTCGCACGGCTGAGCTGGGGAATGGACACTCCGGGCCTTTCCATCAGGGTGGCGGATGGTGCAACCGGGCTGCAACAACGGCGCTCCGCCTGCGTTGTCGATCGAACCAGCATACCGCGCCGGCCATGGCATATCGCCAGGGCACACCGCCGGTGGATCATTCTTGCGCAGCGAGGGTAAATGACGGGTGTACGATACCCAGATTTTTCATCAAAAGCATATGAGGCGTGTCGGCGTTGCGCCATTCCGCCCGTCGGCGGCAGCGGCCGTTCCCTTCAGCCTTCGCATGTGCGATAAAAATCGGGACGCTGACGATGGGAGAAACGCATGATCCGGACCGGCACCATCATCGCGTTGCAGCACGGGCCGATGAGCCTCACCGCGACCCCGCACTGCGGCGGTTCGCTAGCGAGTTGGAGCCTGTCAACTCCCGACGGTCCGGTGGAGCTGTTCCGGCGGGCGTCCGATCGCGCGCTGGCAGGTGATTTCTCCCCGGACATGGCCTGCTTCCCGCTGGTGCCCTTTTCCAACCGCATCGGCGGTGGCCGCTTCGTCTTCCAGGGGCGGGAGGTGGTGCTGGCCACCGACCCCGGATCGCCGCACCGCATCCACGGTCATGGCTGGTCCAACCCATGGAGCGTGGAGGCCGCCACCGATGATGCCCTGCACATGAGCTTCAGCCACCGGGCGGACGACTGGCCCTGGAGCTACCGCGCGGCGCAGATGATTGGGCTCGACGGCGAGGGGCTGACCGTCACGCTGGACCTCGTCAACGAGTCGGACTGCGACATGCCGGCCGGGCTGGGGCTGCACCCCTATTTCGTCCGCACGCCGGGCACCCGCGTGACCGCCGATGTCCAGACGGTGTGGGAAAATGACGCGACCATCCTGCCCTGCCGCAACCGGCCGCTGCCCCCAGCTTGGAACTTTCGCCACGGCGTGACCATGGACCATGTGACGCTGGACAACGGCTTCACCGGTTGGAGCGGTTCGGCGGTACTGGAACGGCCGCAGGAGCGGCTGCGCCTGACCATGCTTGCCGACGGGCCGGTCGGACATCTGATCGTCTACGCCCCACCGGGCGAGCCCTATCTGTGCCTGGAGCCGGTCACCCACATGACCGATGCACTGAACCGCCCGCAGGAACCCGGCTCCGGCATCATCGCCCTTCCTGCGGGCGAACGGCTGTCGATTACTGTCCGCTTTCTGCTTTCAAGAACCTGATGTCCCCGCCACCACCTCGGACATCGAGGATCACGGAACCGGCTTGGCACCGAATTCGCGAGCCAAGCCGATGAACGCACTGAAGGCGGCGGAGGGGTTGCGCCGTCCCGGGTAGTAGAGGCAGAGCCCGGCTCGTGGCGGCGTCCAGTCGTCGAGCACGCGAATGAGACGGCCCGCCTCGATGTCGGTCCGCACGTCCTGTTCCATAAAGAAGCCCAATCCGATGCCTTCAAGGACGGCGATTCGCACAAGGCTGGCCTCGTCCAAGGTGATCGGTCCGTCGACATCAATCTGTGTCGCCTGTCCGTCCTTCTGGAACTGCCACCGGTAAAGGGCTCCGTTCGGCAGGCGAACTCGAATACAAGGATAATTCAGGAGGTCGGGCGGGACACGCGGCCTGTCACGCTTTCCGAAGAAGGCTGGAGATCCGACCACGGCATATCGCTGCGGGCGTCCGAGGGAAATCGCGATCATGTCGCTGGGCACGAGGTCCGCCACCCGCACGCCGAGATCAAAGCCCTCAGCGACGATATCCACCAGCCGCCCTTCGGTGACGAGGTCGATATGCACCTGTGGATGACGGCGGAGAAACTCCAGCACGAGCGGCGACAGGATCTCGCGTGCCGCCATGGCAAAGGCGTTGATGCGCAGCGTGCCCGACGGAATCGCCTGCTGCGACCGCACGGCATCCAGAGCACCGTGGATATCCTGCAACGCGGGACCGACCTGCTCGACGAATACGCGGCCTGCATCGGTGAGAGAGACGCTCCGCGTTGTCCGATTGAACAAACGGACACCTAGGCCCGCTTCGAGTTTTCCAATGGCATTGCTGAGCGCGGTCGTCGACATGCCCAAATCCAGAGCCGCGGCCCGAAAGGAGCCCCGACGGGCAATGGCAATGACCGCATCCAGATCATTCAGTTCAGGCCGATACATTGTCCCGTTTATCGGAATTCCACATTCCGTTTTATCCTGATTATCGGAACGTTTGTCCAGGCCTACGTTGGGGAGACGAAAGCCCCTACCGATCAGAAGGCACGGTGCAATGAAACTCCCCCCACCAATTCAGGACTACATCGACGCAGACGGGAGGAACGATGGTGCGGCTGTGATCGCCAGCTTCGCACCTGATGCAGTCGTGAAGGATGAAGGTCAGACCTACGTCGGCAGCATCGCAATCGGCACGTGGTGGCGCACATCCAAGTTCGCATACAAGCACAGTATCGAACCGTTCGAAATCATCGAGAAGAGTGATGTTATCGAACCTCTCGCAAAGGTGATGGGGCAATTCCCTGGCAGCCCTGCCACCATAACATTCGCATTTGAACTCGGAAGCAGTCGGATCACTGCGTTGGAGGTCAACCCATGACCCCGTTCATCACTCTCGACGGCAAGCGGGTACTGATCACCTCGGGCACGCGAGGCGCGGGTGCAGCAACGGTCGCCCTGTTTCGCGAACTCGGCGCCTTGGTACTGACCGTGGCCCGGTCCCGCCCGGACACGCTCGACAACAGGATGTTCGTCTCGGCCGACCTGACCACGCCGGAAGGGTGCGCAACACTCGCCGCCGCTGTACGGGAGCGTCTGGGCGGGGTCGACGTCATCGTTCACATGCTGGGCGGCTCGTCCGCCCCTGCAGGAGGCTTTGCAACGCTGGGCGATGCAGAATGGAGCAGGGAACTGAACCTCAATCTGATGCCGGCCGTCAGGCTCGACCGGGAACTCGTCCCGGCGATGGTGGCGCAAGGCCATGGAGTGGTCATCCATGTGACCTCGATCCAGCGTCAGCTGCCGTTGCCGGAGGCAACGACTGCCTACGCTGCCGCGAAGGCCGCGCTCTCGACCTACAGCAAGAGCCTGTCGAAGGAGGTTTCGCCCAAGGGCGTGCGTGTGGTGCGCGTCTCGCCCGGCTGGATCGAGACCGAGGCGGCGGTTCGGCTGGCGGAGCGGCTGGCGAGGGACGCCGGCACCGATTATGAAGGCGGCAAGCGGATCATCATGGACTCGCTTGGCGGCATTCCCATCGGCGGGCCTTCGAAGCCGGAAGATATCGCCAATCTGATTGCCTTTCTCGCGTCCGACCGTGCCAGAACCATAACCGGCACCGAATATGTCATCGATGGCGGTACCGTTCCCACCGCATAGCCCTTGCGTAACGCCCTCTTTAGCCGGGCTAGCGGCAGCGTACGAACTCCGCGGCGAAGGTCGCCGGCGGCTCCATGCGCAGCACCAGCCGGTCGAGGCGCGGCGAATCGGCGGGCAGAAGCCGCAGGATCGCCAGCGGGGCAGGCGTTCCCTCTGCTGAGCTGGCAGGCAGCAGCACCACCCCCTGTACCGGATCGCCATCGGCCGCCAGCGTTCCGTTCAGGGGGAACAGCGGTAGCCGTGAATCGACCGCATGCAGGGCACGGTCGGTCCCGATTTCCAGGTAGGAGCTGCGACAATCGTCTATGGCGGCGCGGTCGGTCGGATCGGCTTTGGCCCAGCGGCCGGCCAGCGTCGACAGCGCCACCTTGCGGTTGAACGCCGGCACATGCGGTTCGGGTGCGTCGAAGCGGCGGGCAGCGGCACCGGTGACCGACAGCGGCAGGTCGGCGATTGGGCGCGAGCGCGCCTGACGCTCCGTCTCCAGCGCCATCGTGCGCTGGCGGATGACGCGCAGCAGGCAATCGCTGCGCGTCTTGGTCGCCTTGGCGTCGGCAAGATCGGTCGTGCTCACCGGACAGGCTTCGTCCCGCCGCGCCCGCCAGACGGTTTGAGCGTCCTCGATCGCCGTGCGCCCGGTGTCGTCGGTGGTCGCCCCCAGCGCCGCCAGTGCCGCATCCAGCTGTGCGGCGGCCGCCGTCAGCTTCGGATCACGGCATGTCAGCTGCGCTGCCGGCGTCTCCGCCGCATCACAAACGGGCTCCGCGGGAGCCGACGCCTCGGGCGAAGGGGCGTCCGCCGGAGCCGACAGGGCCGGGACCGCGGTCAGCACCGCAAGCAGGGAGCCGGCAGCCAGAAAACCGCCAACCAGGGACAGGGCGCGCATCGCAGGAAACCTTGGATGAGGAAACGGAACGTCACGAAGCGGGGAAAGCCTCCAGCACGGACTTGACCTGACGCTGGAAATCCTGGTCGGTGCGATAGCGCGTCACGACCGACTTGTCACGTTCCACGAAAAACAGCATGTCGTCGCGGCTGGGCAGCATGCGCGGGTTGGGCTTGTCCAACAGTTCGCCGTTCCAGTCGATGCGCGCCATGAAATAGACCGCGCGTGCATAAAGCATGAACAACTTGTTGTCGGGCGCCAGTTTTTCCCGCCGCAGCAAAGCGAAATAATAATAGTTGCGGCCATGGAAATAGTTGGTGTGAATTGCCTGCAAAGCCGCGAATCGCTCGTCCGGATTGTTGACCTTCTTGATCTGCTTTTCCAGCCGAAAACCGGCGAAGAAATACTCGCGCGCCTCATGCTCGAAGGAGAAGGCGCTGCCTTTGATCAGCGCCATCTGCTCGCCATAACGCTTCAGCGCGCGGGTCATCAGCAGTTCGAGAAAGCGCCGCTCCGCCGCAAGCGTGTCGGGGATGTTCGGCATCATCTCGAACACATGGCGCAGGTGATAGGGGTGGCGCACGACGACGACCGGGACCGACAGCTTCCTTTTCTTCGCCGGCGCCCGCTTTTCCGCCACCAGCGTGACGGTGGGCGACAGCGACGCCATGGTGGCCTGGATCGTGTCGTACAGCTTCCAGCGCAGCCGGGTGTCGGCCGACTGGCTGCCCAGGTTCATCCGGGCCAGGAACCGTTTCACCCGGCTGCCGAACGTCTCCCTCGGCAGCTTGTGAGTCGGCAGGTTGGGAACGACCAGCGGATTGCCCAGGATGTCGGCCGGCGGCGGCAGCGGCTTGAAATTGAAATACTTTCCGGTGACGACGCCCCGTCCGGCGTCACCCATGCCGCCGGAACCGCGCCCGCCGGCCCCCTGGTTGCCGCCCATTAGTGAAGAAGCCGCCACCGACACCATCCAGACGCGAATCCCAGCCGCAGCGATACCCCGGTCGCTTAGGATATAATGGGTAACGCGAACGGAAGAAAGCCGCAGCGCGCGTCACAGGCAACTTCGTGACTTTTTCGCAACTGCGGTAGGATCGACGGCCAGGCACTCTGTCGGGGCGGATTTATCGGTGTTACCGTTGCAGCGGCGATCCTGGACCTAACCGGGGCGCGAACATCATCGAACAGGCATGAGGCGGGGTTTTCCATGGCGATCCACGTCGCGCTGAACCACAAGACGATCTATCGCTACGACCGGCCGGTGTCCCTCGGCCCGCAGATCATCCGGCTGCGCCCGGCGCCCCATTGCCGGACACCGATCCTCAGCTATTCCCTGAAGGTCACGCCCAAGCAGCATTTCCTGAACTGGCAGCAGGACCCGCAATCGAACTTCCAGGCCCGCTTCGTCTTCCCGGAAAAGACTCGCGAGTTCATCGTCGAGGTCGATCTGGTCGCCGAGATCGCCGCGATCAACCCGTTCGACTTCTTCCTGGAGGAGAAGGCGAACCATATCCCCTTCACCTACGACGGCTGGCTTGAGCGCGAGCTGCGTCCCTATCTGGAGACGGAGGAGCCGGGGCCGGAGCTGTCGGCCTACCTCAAGGACATCCCGCGGGACAAGACCCCGACCATCGACTTCCTGGTTGCGGTGAACCAGCGGCTGCAACAGGACATCGGCTACGTCATCCGGATGGAGCCGGGCATCCAGACCTGCGCGGAGACGCTGACCAAGCGCACCGGGTCCTGCCGCGATTCGGCATGGCTGCTGGTTCAGATCCTGCGCAATCTGGGCCTCGCCGCCCGTTTCGTCTCCGGCTACCTGATCCAGTTGACCGCCGATCAGAAGGCGCTGGACGGTCCGTCCGGTCCGGAAAGCGACTTCACCGACCTCCATGCCTGGACGGAGGTGTTCCTGCCCGGCGCCGGCTGGGTCGGGCTGGATCCGACCTCCGGTCTGCTGGCGGGCGAGGGCCACATTCCGTTGGCCTGCACGCCCGACGCCTCCTCTGCCGCTCCCATCTCCGGCATGGTCGACGAGGCGGAGGTCGAGTTCGGCCATGAGATGTCGGTCACCCGCATCTACGAGGCACCGCGCGTCACCAAGCCCTACAGCCCGCAGCAATGGACGGCGATCGAGGCGCTGGGCCATCGCGTCGACGAGGATCTGAAGGCCGGGGACGTTCGCCTGACCATGGGCGGCGAGCCGACCTTCGTGTCCATCGACGACATGGAGGGGGCCGAATGGAACACGACGGCACTCGGCCCGCAGAAGCGGAAGCTGGCCGCCGATCTGATCCACAGGCTGATGGCGCGGTTCGCACCCGGCGGACTGCTGCATTTCGGCCAGGGTAAATGGTATCCTGGCGAATCGCTGCCGCGCTGGGCGATGACCGTCTACTGGCGCCGCGACGGCGAGGCGCTGTGGGCCAACAGCGACCTGCTGGCGCGCGAGGACACCGATTACGGCCACACCGCCCAGGACGCCGGCGTCTTCCTGATGGCGCTGGCGAAGCGGCTGGGCCTCGACCCGAATCTGGTGCTCGGCGCCTATGAGGACCCCTGGCATTACCTGCGCAAGGAATCGCAGCTCCCCATCAATGTCGACCCGCTGGACAGCAAGCTGGAGGACAAGGAGGAGCGAGACCGCCTGGCCCGCGTCTTCACCCGCGGCCTGGCCGAGCCGGTGGGCTTCGCCTTGCCGATCAACCGCCGCATGACCCAGCAGGGTCCGATCTGGCTGTCCAGCACCTGGCCGTTGCGCCAGGAGAGGCTGCTGCTAATCCCCGGCGACAGCCCGGTCGGCTACCGCCTGCCCATCGGGTCGCTGCCCTGGGTATCGAAGGCCGACTATCCCTATAGCTGGGAGACCGACCCATTCGAGGAGCGCGGCCCTCTGCCGCCGCACCCCGTGCAACGCCGGCACGAAATCCGTGGTGCCGTCCAGGAATCCGACCGCGGCGTCCACACCGACAAGCGGATCGCCCAGCGCCAGCGCATCATGGCGGAAATCCGTGACGAATTGCCGGAAGAGGGCAAGTCGGCGTGGTGGATCGTCCGCACCGCCCTGACCTGCGAGGCGCGCAACGGGCGCCTGCACCTGTTCATGCCGCCGATGAGCACCCTGGAAGACTATCTGGCGATGCTGGCGGAGATCGAAGCGACGGCGGTCGAACTGGAGATGCCGGTGGTCATCGAAGGCTACCAGCCGCCGAAGGACCCGCGCCTGAACTCGCTGGCCGTCACTCCCGACCCGGGCGTGATCGAGGTGAACATCCACCCGGCCCATAGCTGGGACGATCTGGTGCGCAACACCATCACGCTGTACGAGGATGCCCGCCAGTCCCGCCTGGGGGCCGAGAAGTTCATGATCGACGGGCGCCATTGCGGCACCGGCGGCGGCAATCATGTGGTGATGGGCGGCGCCACCGCGGCCGACAGCCCCTTCCTGCGCCGGCCCGACCTGCTGCGCAGCCTGATCACCTTCTGGCAGAATCACCCTGCCCTGTCCTATGTCTTCTCCGGCCTGTTCATCGGTCCGACCAGTCAGGCTCCCCGTGTCGACGAGGCGCGCGACGACCAGCTCTATGAGCTGGAGATTGCCTTCAACCAGATCGATCAGGCGGCGGCGACCGGGAACTGTCCGCCCTGGCTGGTCGACCGGGTGCTGCGCAACCTGCTGGTCGACGTGCAGGGCAACACCCACCGGGCGGAGTTCTGCATCGACAAGCTCTATTCGCCGGACAGTTCCACCGGCCGCCTCGGCTTGGTCGAGTTCCGTGCCTTCGAGATGCCGCCTCATGCGGAGATGAGCCTGACCCAGCAGTTGCTGATGCGGGCGCTGGTCGCCCGCTTCTGGAAGCATCCCTACAAGGGCCGGCTGGTGCGCTGGGGTACGGATCTGCACGACCGCTTCATGCTGCCGCATTTCCTCCAGCAGGACATGGCCGACGTACTGCAGGACCTGCGCGACCACGGCTATCCGCTGGAGGACAGCTGGTTCGCGCCACACTTCAACTTCCGCTTCCCGGTCTACGGCCATGTCAGCCAGCGCGGCATCACCATGGAGCTGCGCATGGCTCTGGAGCCCTGGCATGTCCTGGGCGAGGAGCCGGGCGGCGGCGGCACGGTGCGTTATGTCGACAGCTCGGTGGAGCGGGTGCAGGTGCGCGTCACCGGCCTGATCGACGCCCGCCACGTCATCACCTGCAAAGGCCGGCGCGTTCCACTGATCCCAACCGGGGTTGAGGGCGAGTTCGTCGGCAGCGTACGTTACCGCGCGTGGCAGCCACCGTCCTGCCTGCATCCGACGATTCCCGTCCATACGCCGCTGATCTTCGACATCGTCGACAGCTGGGCCGGCCGGTCGATCGGTGGCTGCACCTATCACGTCATGCATCCGGGCGGGCGCAATTACGAGACCTTCCCGGTCAATGCCAACGAGGCGGAAGGACGCCGTCTGGCCCGCTTCTTCCCGTTCGGCCACACCCCCGGCCCGATGGATACCCCGGTGGAAGAACGCAACCCGCAGTTCCCGATGACCCTGGACCTGCGGCGCGGGTGAGGCGCCGGTAGCTTTCGGCTTCCCTTCCCCTCTCCTCCGGGAGAGGGGAAGCCCCTCATGACCACACCGTCATCTATTTTTCAGCGGTAAAACACGATAATGCTACACGCATAACGGTTATCCGCACTACCCTCCAAGGTCGAAGGCCAAAGCGCCATACACCAGATGAGGGAATGATGGGGATGAAGCTGCCCTTGTATGCCGCCCTGGCGGCCACTGCGCTGCTACTCAGCGCCTGTGCGGAGCCGCCGCAGCCGCCACGTCCGGTACCGGTGAAACCGCCGGTTCAGGTCAACGGACTGTGGTACCTGGACCAGGGGTGGTCGGAAGAAGCCCGGCAGTGGTATTACAACACCACCCAGGGTTCGCAGATCATGCGCTATGACTGGTTCATGGCGCTGGAGGATCCGCAGACCAAGCAGCCCTTCGTCAAGAGCATCACCCGCTACGGCTATGCCGCCGGCACCCCCGGCAGTTGGAACCCCGATCTGCTGCCGGTCGGCTTCGTCAAGGACACCGACCCCGACAAGACCACCTGGTTCGGCATGACCTGCGCCGCCTGCCACACCGGCGACGTGACGGTCAACGGCAAGACGATGCGCATCGATGGCGCCGTCACGACCGGCGACCTCTATGGCTTCATCAGCGGCCTGAGCAACGCGGTCCACGCCACCGTCGCCAGCGATGCGGCCTTCCAGCCCTTTGCCACCCGCGTGCTGGGCGCCACCGCGACCGACCAGCAGAAGCTGGCGCTCTATGACCAGCTGACAGCCTTCGACAAGACTTTCGCCGCCTTCGTTGCGGCCAGCACCCCGGATACGCCCTGGGGATCGATGCGGACCGACGCTTTCGGCATGATCTTCAACCGGGTGTCGGCCATCGACCTGAACCTGCCGAAGAACAACCGCGCGCCGAACGCCCCGGTCAGCTATCCTTTCCTGTGGGATGCGCCCCATCAGCCGCGGGTGCAGTGGAACGGCCTGCTGCCGAACGCCACCGCCTTCGACGCGCTGGGCCGCAACGCCGGCGAGGTTCTCGGCGTGTTCGGCAAGGTGACGCTGAAGCCGCCGGCCGACGCCGCGCACTATTATTACAACTCGACGGTCCGCGGCCGGAATCTGGTCGACATGGAAAACCAGCTGCGCAAGCTGCGGTCGCCCGTGTGGCCGGACAGCCTCGCCGGCAATGTCGATATCGTCAAGGCGGCGGCCGGCGAGCCGATCTATAAGGAAAACTGCGAGAGCTGCCACGCCATCCTGCCGCGCGGCGAGACCTACACCACCGCCCCGATCCAGATGGTGCCGCTGTTCAACTGGGCGCAGCCGGACAACGCCAAGGCGGTGATCGCGGCCTTCGGCACGATCTGCACCAAGGGTGTCGACGCCGCCGTCGCCGCCAAGATGGTCACCGTCAACTATGGCGCCGATCCGAAGATGGCGGTCGACGCGCTCTGCCGTCAGGTCGACACCGGCGCCATCGCCAATGTCGCCATGCCGCCGCAACTGCTGGGTGGCAAGCCACTGAAGAATCCGGATCTGGCGGCGAACCTGCTGTCCAATGCGGTGATCGGCGCCATCTTCGGCGATCTGGTGCGTGAACCGGGCCTGCTGCTCGACCTGCTGAAGGGCGACAATGCTCCGGCGCCGTGGCTGACCGCCAGCGCACCCGCCGGCTGGTCGCCGGAGTCGCTGACGAAGGGCGGCACGCTCGACACCACGCCCTTCGTGAAGCAGGGTGCCAAGATGACCGCCGACCACCAGAAGGTGATCGCCGCCCTGACCGGCCGTGGCCAGACCAAGCCGACCGTCGGCGCCGTTCCGGCCGGCGGCAGTGCGACGAAGGCGCAGGCGAAGGCCGCCGTTTCTGCCGCTCCGGCGACGGGCGGGGCGACCTCCGACGAGGAGGCTCTGGCCGCCACCATCAAACAGCTGCTGGCCTACAAGGCCCGTCCGCTGGACGGCGTTTGGGCGACGGCGCCTTTCATGCACAACGGCTCGGTCCCCAACCTGTATGAGATGCTGCTGCCGGTGTCCCAGCGGTCGGCGACCTTCCGCATGGGCAGCACCGCCATCGACCCGGTCAAGGTCGGCGTGGATTCGTCCGCCGCGGGTGCCACCTTCGTCTACGACACGACGAAGCCCGGCAACCACAACACCGGTCACGAGTTTGGTGCCAGCCTGACCGACACGCAGCGCTGGCAGTTGCTGGAATACCTGAAGACGCTCTGACGGCTTCCGATATCCCGGCAATTTCCGGCAAGCCGGAGCGTCGCCTCGCGCGACGCTCCGGTTTTTTCGTTTCAAGACATCGGTCTCCGATCCGTCCGCCCGCAACAGGATCGCCACGGAATCTTTCCTCTTTCGGATGGATCATGCGGCCGGCGGCCTTGCATCGCCGGGCAGGGACGTTCAGACTGTTGCTTCCTTCATAGGCAATACGCACCAGCCCGACCTTGTCCCAGCCCGATCAGCCATTCCGCGCGCCGGCATCCGTGGTCCCATCCGGGATGCCGCCGGTCCCCTTCACCCAGGGATCGCTGTTCGGCGAGGCCGACGCCATCGGCTATGGCTCCGGACAGGTCTATGACGAGATGGTGAACGGCCAGGGCCGGCTGCGGCCGCACTGGCAGACCTTCATGAGCACGCTGGGTCCGCTCGACGCCGAACAGATGGCGCAGCGCTGGGAGGAGGCGCGGCGGCTGCTGCACCAGAACGGCGTCACCTACAACATCTACGGCGATCCAAACGGGATGGAGCGACCCTGGCCACTCGACATGATGCCGCTTCTGTTGCCGGCGCATGAGTGGAAGGCCATCGAATCGGGGCTGATCCAGCGAGCCTCGCTGCTGAACGCCATCCTGACCGACATCTACGGGCCGCAGACGTTGACCCGCTACGGCCGGCTACCGCCGTCGGTGATCCATGCCGACCCGGGTTTCCGCCGGGCGGTCCACGGCATCCGCGTACCGAACGACGTTCATCTGCATTTCTACGCCGTCGACCTCGCCCGCGCGCCCGATGGGCGCTGGTGGGTGCTGTCCGACCGTACCCAGGCACCGAGCGGCAGCGGCTATGCGCTGGAAAACCGCGCGGTGATCGCCAAGGTGCTGCCCGACAGCTTCCGCCATTGCCAAGTGGAGCGGCTGACCGGCTTCTTCGACACCTTCAAGGAAACGCTGCTGTCCATCGCGCCGCGGAACGGCACCGTCGGCACTGGCCGTTTGCCGCGCGTGGTGCTGCTGACTCCCGGGCCCTACAACGAAACCTATTTCGAGCACGTCTATCTCGCCCGCTACCTCGGCCTGACGCTGGTGGAGGGGGCGGACCTCACGGTGCGCGACCGGACGGTCTATCTGAAGACCCTGTCTGGCCTGGAGCAGGTGGATGTGATCCTGCGCCGGCTCGACGCCGATTTCGCCGACCCGCTGGAGATGCGCGCCGACAGCTCGCTCGGCGTCGCCGGGCTGATCGAAGCGGTGCGGGCCGGCAATGTGGTGATGGCCAACGCACTGGGCTCCGGCCTGATGGAATCGATGGCGATGAAGTCGTCGCTGCCGACGCTCTGCCGCCATCTGCTGGGAGAAGAGCTGCGGCTGCCCGGCGTCGCCAGCTGGTGGTGCGGCAACGATGCGGAGCGCGCCTACGTCATCGACCATCTTGACGGCCTGGTCGTCAAGCCGGCCTTCCCGTCGCTGTCCTTCGAACCGATCTTCGGCGCCCAGCTGTCCGCCGCCGAACGTTCCGCCCTCGTCGAGCGGATCAAGCGTCGCCCGTGGTATTTCGTGGCGCAGGAGCAGATGGCGCTCTCCACCGCCCCGGTCTGGCAGGACGGACGGCTTCAGCCGCGCCCCCTGGTGTTGCGCGCCTTCCTCTGCGCCACCCCCAATGGCGGCTATGCGGTGATGCCCGGCGGTCTGACCCGCGTGTCCAGCGAGTCGGGCCGTCTGGTCGTGTCGATGCAGAGCGGCGGCGGCAGCAAGGACACCTGGATCCTGGCGCCGCGGCGTGCCGACGTGACCTCGACCCAGCCGCGTCCGGCACTGGCGACGGAGCCTACGGCCAGCGGGGCCCGTCCTTCCGCCAACGACCTGCCCAGCCGCGTCGCCGACGGGCTCTATTGGCTTGGCCGCTATGCCGAACGGGCCGAAGGGGCGCTGCGCCTGCTGCGTGCGACGCAGAGCCGGCTGATCGACAGCAACATGCCGGGCGCCACCTTGCAGCTGCGTCCGCTGCTCGACCTGCTCTGCTCGCTCGCCATGATCCCGGCGGAGATGGCGCGGGTGACGGAGAGCAGTGCCAACCGCGGCCTGCGCGAGGCGCTGCACGCGGCGGTGACCGACCCGGACCACCCCAACAGCCTGCGTTCCCAGGTTCTGCGCCTGCACCGCACCGCCTATTCGGTGCGCGACCGCCTGTCGATGGACATGTGGCGGGTGGTGTCGGCGATCGACCGCCAGACCCAGCCGCCCAAGGGGCGGATGGACGCAGCCTCTCTGCTGCTGCGGCTGGACGACGTGATGATCACGCTCGCCGCCTTCTCGGGGCTTGAGCAGGAAAGCATGACCCGGGGCGCCGGCTGGCGCTTCCTCGACATCGGCCGGCGGATCGAGCGGTCGCTGCATATGGTGGCGCTGATGCGCGGGGTCCATGTCGCCGATCTCGACCGCCAGGAAGAGCCGATGCAGGCCGCCACCCTATCGGTGCTGCTGGAACTGGGTGAGAGCGTGATGACCTACCGCTCGCGCCACCTGACCAGCGTGCTGCGCCTCCCCGTACTGGACCTGCTGCTGGGGGAGGAGGCCAACCCCCGAGCGCTGGCCTTCCAGCTGGCCGCACTCGACCGGCACATGCGGGCGCTGCCCAGCCAGGGTGTCGGCACAGGTACGGACCCGACTGGCGGCGCGCTGGCCATCGTCGCCGCTGCGCGCAACAGCTTGGAGCGCACCGACGCCATGGCCTCCAGCGAGGCATTGCGGACGCTGCTGGACACATTGGCGATGACGCTGCCGGACGTGTCGAATTTCCTGGCGCATGCCTATTTCAGCCATGCCTTCGCAAGATCGGCCTGACGCGATGACGCCTCCGCCTTCCGTTCCCACCTCCAGCAGCAGCGGTCTTTCCACCCGCTATCGCGTGCGCCACGCCACCGCCTACGACTATGGCGAGGATGTGCCGATCTCCCACCATCTGCTGCACCTGACGGCCCGGCCGCATCCGCGCCAGCGCATCCGGCGCAGCCTGTTGACCATCGATCCAATCCCGGCGGTGCGGACGGAACGGGTGGACTATTTCGGCAACACCGTTACCTATGTCACCGTGCAGGAGCCGCACCGGACCTTCTCCGTGATCGCCGAAAGCGAGGTGGAGGTGTTCGAACCGCCAGCACTGAAGCCGGAGGACTCGCTGCCTTGGGAGCATGTGCGCGACAGCCTGCGCGGCCTGTCCGGGCCGGATGACGGGGCGGAGATCACGCAATACTGCTTCGACAGCGCGCTCGTGGCCTCCAGCCCGGATCTGCTGGACTATGTCCGGGGCAGCTTCATGCCGGGCCGCCCGGTGGTAGCGGCGGCCATCGACCTGATGAACCGCATCAATCGTGAATTCGCCTTCGATCCGACGGCGACCACGGTGGCAACGCCGCTGGCGGCCGTGATGCGCAACCGCCGCGGCGTCTGCCAGGACTTCGCCCACATCGCCGTTGGCTGCGTCCGCGCCATCGGTCTGCCGGCACGCTATGTGTCGGGCTATCTGCGCACCCTGCCGCCCCCGGGCAAGCCGCGGCTGGTGGGCGCCGACGTCAGCCATGCCTGGGCGTCGGTCTGGTGTGGGGCAGCCGCCGGCTGGCTCGACATCTGCCCGACCAACGCCTGCGTTGCGAACCGCGACTTCATCACCGTGGCCTGGGGGCGCGATTACGACGATGTCAGCCCGGCCCGCGGCGTGCTGCTGGGCGGGGCCGGCCATGGACTGACCGTCAGCGTGGATGTCGAACCGCTGGAGGATTGAGGAAAACGCCCTCATACCTCCTGCGGCAAGCCCAGCATCCGGTTCAGCGTGTTGCAGATGGTACGGGGGTTCACCGGCTTGCTGAAGATTTCCAGCGGCTTCCAGCGTTCGTGCGTCAGGTCGCTGTCCTGGGTCAGGTAGCCGGTCATCACCACCACCGGCAGGGCGGCGTCCCGTTCGCGGATTTCCCGGATCAGCGTCTGGCCGTCCATGCGCGGCATGCGCAGATCGGTCACCAGCGCGTGCACCCGCTCGCTGGCATAGCGTTCCAGTGCTTCCACCCCATTGGCGGCGACGGTCACGCGGAAGCCCTTGAAGGACAGAAAATCCTCCAGCGCCATCGCCGCCAGCACCTCGTCCTCCGCGATCAGGATGTGGAACGGATCAGGCATGCGAGAACTCCCTGTCGGATGAGGAGACCGGCTGACTTGGCAGAGTGATGGTGAAGCGGACGCCTCGGCTCCCGCTCTCCAACTCGACATTGCGCGCCTCGATCCGTCCACCCATACCGTCGATGATGCCGTAGCCGATCGACAGGCCGAGGCCGGAGCCCTTTCCGACCTCCTTGGTTGTGAAGAAGGGGTCGAAAATCTGGGGCAGCACCGACGGATCGATGCCGCCGCCGTCATCGGTCACCTGGATGACCACGCTCTGCCTGTCCGGATCGTCGCTGACAGCCACCATGATGCGCCCTGCCGCTTCGCCGGATGCACGACGCGCGACGATCGCATCCCGTGCGTTCGAAAAAAGGTTGAGTATCACCTGCTCCAATTCAAGAGGGCGACCAGTCACCGGCAGTTGTGCCAAGCCGGCATGCTCGACGATCTCGATGTCTTCCAGGGCATATTGATGACGGACCAGTTCAACCGCGCTCTCGACGCAATGGGCAGGATGAAAGGCCCGCATGCCACCACCGTCCCGTCGCCCGAAGGTGCGGACATGGTCGATCAGCTTGCCCATGCGGTCGGTCTGCTCGATCACCAGCTTCAGCGCCCGCTCGGCACGGGCGGGATCGAGCAGATTCTCGTGCAGGCGGGTCAGGGTGTTTTCCGTCCACAGGCGGATGACGTTCAGCGGCTGGCTCATCTCATGCGCCATGCCGGCGGCCAGCGTGCCCAGCGTCGCCAACTTGGATGTCTGGACCACCTCCTCCTGCAGCCGCTTGCGCTCGGTGACGTCGCGGCCGCTGCCGAGGATCTGGATGACCCGGCCGGCGGCGTCCTTGACCGGGACCAGCATGGTGTGGAAGACGCGCTGGCCGGCCGGCATGTCCAGCGTCTCTTCGTAATCGATGGTCTCGCCGCTGTCGCGGCAGGCGGTGTAGCGGGGAATGACCAGATCGGCCAACTCCGGCGCCACGGCATCCCGGACACGGCGGTCGCGCAACTGCTCGGGGTCCAGGCCACCGATCCGCGCCAGTGCCGGATTGATCGCCTCATAGGCGAAGTCACCGTCGGGCAGCACCTGGACGATGAACAACGCCTCGCCTAGATTGTTGAAAAAGCTAGAATAGCGGGCTTCCATCTCCCGCCGGGTCGCGACCTCCAACGCCAGCGCACGGTTGCTGGCTTCCAGTTCCCGTGGGCTGGGCAGGGCCAGCAGGCGCGGCATCAACCACCAGAGGGCCGCCGCCGTGGCCAGCGAGGCGAACGCCGTGACGAGCTTCACCAGCCCTTCCAGCACATAGTCGGGGGTCCACAGGGTCCAGATGGACAGGAAATGCGTGGTCCCGCAGGCGATGATGAACAGCGCGAACAGCAGTGCCATCCAGCCAAAGGCAACGTCGCGGCGACGGATGACGAAATAGGTCAGAGCCACCGGGATGGAGAAATAGGAGAGGCCGATCAGCACGTCGGACGCGACATGCAGCATCAGGATGTCGGGACGCCAGAGGAGGCAGACGCCATGAGGCACGAAACCGCCGGTGTCCAGAAACTCTTCCAATCCCACCGCCATGTCCGCCTCTTTTCCGACCGCATCCGCCCGACGGAGGCCATTAGTTATGCGTCGAAACTGTCAGACGCATCTGCACACGTTCCGCCAGCGGGCCGACTCCGTCAAGCCGTCAATCCCTTAAGGCAGGTCTGTGAGGTTTCTCTACTGAAAGGACGCCCGCCCCATGGCAACGGCCGAATGGCCGGGGCACAGTTGCGGGCGTTCATGTCACGCGGCGGTGTGGACCTTGCGGTTCTGCTCGCGTGTCTTCAGGAAGCGCAGCGCCGGGAAATCCTCCTGCGCGCGGTTCAGGTGCCAGGCATTGCGAGCCAGGAACACCAGGGCGCCGTCATGATCCTCCGCCAACGCCGAGCGGTTCAGTTCGATGAATTTCTCCAGCTGGATCTTGTCGTCGGTCTCGACCCAGCGAGCTGCATCCAGCCCGGCCCCTTCGAAACGGGCGGCGATTCCGTATTCCGCCTCGATGCGCGAGGCCAGAACCTCGAACTGCAGCTGGCCGACGACGCCGACGACCCAGTCGGCGCCGGTCAGCGGTTTGAACACCTGGGAGGCGCCCTCTTCGGCGAAATGCTCCAGCGCCTTGCGCAGGTGCTTCACCCGCATCGGGTCGTCCGGACGGACGCGCTGCAACAGCTCCGGCGCGAAGCTCGGTACGCCGGTGAAGCGCAGATCCTCGCCCTCCGTCAGCGTGTCGCCGATGCGAAGGCTGCCGTGGTTGGGGATGCCCATGATATCACCCGGCCACGCCTCTTCCGCCACCTCGCGGTCGCGGGCCAGGAACAGCACGGCGTTGTTCACCGCCATCAGCTTGCCGGAGCGGATGTGCTTCAGCTTGGCGCCGCGCTTGTAACGGCCGGAGCAGAGACGGACAAAGGCAATGCGGTCGCGATGGTTGGGGTCCATGTTGGCCTGGACCTTGAACACGAAGCCGGTGACCTTGTCCTCGTCCGGCTGGACGGTACGTGGATCGGCCGGCTGCGGACGCGGCGGTGGGGCATTCTCCGCCAGACCGGACAGCAGTTCGCGCACGCCGAAATTGTTGATGGCGGAGCCGAAATAGATCGGCGTCAGATGGCCGGCGCGATAGGCCTCCAGATCGAAGGCAGGCATGAGGCCGCGCGCCATCTCCACCTCTTCGCGCAGCTTGGCGACGGCGTGGGCAGGCAGCAGTTCGTCCAGACGGGGATCGTCCAGGCCGTTGCACTCGATGCCTTCGTCGATCTCGTCGCCCTTGCTGCGGTCCATCAGGATCAGCCGGTCGCGGATCAGGTCGTAGCAGCCGAGGAAATCACGGCCCATGCCGATCGGCCAGCTGGCCGGCGTGACCTCCAGAGCCAGGGCGCTCTCGATCTCCGAGATCAGGTCAAAGGGATCGCGCGCCTCGCGGTCCATCTTGTTGCAGAAGGTCATGATCGGCACGTCGCGCAGACGGCAGACCTCGAACAGCTTCAGCGTCTGCGCCTCGATGCCCTTCGCACCGTCGATCACCATCACCGCACTGTCGACCGCGGTCAGCGTGCGGTAGGTGTCCTCCGAGAAGTCCTCGTGGCCCGGCGTGTCGAGCAGGTTGAAGGTGCGCCCGTCGAAATCGAAGGTCATGACGGAGGCGGTCACCGAGATGCCGCGCTCGCGCTCCACCTTCATCCAGTCCGACTTGGCGCGCCGCTGCTCGCCGCGCGCCTTAACGGCGCCGGCCATCTGGATGGCGCCGCCGAACAGCAGCAGCTTTTCCGTGAGCGTGGTCTTACCGGCGTCGGGGTGCGCGATGATGGCAAAGGTCCGACGGCGGGAAACGGCGTCCTGAAGTTCGGACATGCGCTAAGTCCCGTGACTTGAAGGCGTTATACGGTGCGAACGGCGAAAGGGGCCGACAGGCGAAACACGCCCATCGGCCCCCGTCGCATTACATAGCAGTGGAGGCCCCAGGATTCCAGAGCCTTGCCTTTCGGCTTACAGGGCCAGCTCGGCGATCTGCACGGCGTTCAGGGCGGCGCCCTTCAGCAGCTGGTCGCCGCAGACGAACAGGTCCAGGCCATGGTCGCCGAAGACGATGTTGTTGCGGATGCGGCCGACCTCGACATCATACTGGCCGGTGGCGTTCAGCGGCATCGGGTAGACGCCATTGGCGGGATCGTCCACCACCTTCACGCCGGCGGCATCGGCCAGCACGGCACGGGCGGCGTCGGGCGTGACCGGCTGGATCGTCTCCAGCGTGATGGCTTCGGAATGGGCGCGGTAGGTCGGGATGCGGACGGCGGTGCAGCTGACCGGCAGGTCCGGGACCTCCATGATCTTCCGCGTCTCCCACGTCACCTTCATCTCCTCCTTCGTGTAGCCGTTCTCCTGGAAGGCATCGATCTGGGGGATCAGGTTGAAGGGGATCGGATGGCGGAACACGCTGTTGGTGACCGGCTTGCCGTCCAGCTGGTTGCGCGTCTGCTCCTCCAGCTCGGCCATGCCCTCGGCGCCGGCGCCGCTGGTGGCCTGATAGGTGGAGACGATGGCGCGCTTGATGCCGAAGGCCTTGTGCAGCGGGCCGAGCGCCACAACGGCGATGGCCGTGGTGCAGTTCGGGTTGGCGATCAGGCGGGAACCGGCGGCGTACGCCTCGCGGAAGACATGGGCGTTGATTTCTGGAACGATCAGCGGGATGTCGGCGTCGTAGCGGAAGGCGGAGCTGTTGTCGATCACCAGCGCGCCGGCCGAGGCCAGATCCTTGGCATGCGCCTTGGCGAAGTCGCCCGACACCGCCAGCAGGACAACGTCATAGCCCTTCACCACCGCGGCGTCGAAGGCCGTCAGGGTCAGCGCGCCGTAGGGGGTGTCCTGCACCTTGCCGGCAGAGCGTTCGGAGGCGAACAGGCCAAGTTCGGCGACCGGGAAGTTGCGGTCGTGCAGGACCTTGACCATCTCGCGGCCAACGGCGCCGGTGGCGCCGACCACGGCGACGCGGAGGGACTTGGAAGAAGCGGAGGCGTTGTTGCTGCTCATAGCGGGGTTCCGTCCTGTCTATCGCACTGTTGATCGGACCGGCCTATCGGTCGTTCGGACAGCGGACCCCGGATACGACGAGGCCCCGTCCGTTGTCCGGCGGGGCCTGCCTCGTGGAAGAAACGCTGGTCGATCCGATCAGCACACACCACGACGCTTCCCGCCGAAGCGAGTCGCTTTTTTGGTCGTAGTGGTGATGATGGCCTTGCGGTTCATGGTGCCTTCTTATCCGAATGCGCAGGCATTGTAAAGCGCCTGCGCATTCGTCTGATGGAAGATTACCGGAACCCCTCGCCGTCGTGGCTGGGCTTTACCGGGTGTACGTCCCAGACCTCTTCGGCGTACTCGTTGACCGTACGGTCGGACGAGAACCAGCCCATGCTGGCGGTGTTCAGGATGGCCTTGCGGGTCCATTCCTCCGGATCGCGGTACAGCTGCATCGCCGCTTCCTGCGCCCGGCAATAGTCGGCGAAGTCCGCCGTCACCAGGAAATGATCGCCGCCATCGGTCAGCGCCTGGACGATCGGGTGGTAACGGTTGCGGTCGTCCGGCGAGAAGGCACCGGTGGAGATCATGTCGAGCGCCCGCTTCAGGCTGGGATTCGACGCGATCACCTCGCGCGGGTTGAAGCCGCCGCTGGCACGCAGGTCGTTCACCTCGTCCGCGGTCATGCCGAAGATGAAGATGTTGTCCGGTCCGACATGCTCGCGGATTTCGACGTTGGCGCCGTCCAGCGTGCCGATGGTGAGCGCACCGTTCAGCGCAAGCTTCATATTGCCGGTGCCCGACGCCTCCATTCCGGCAGTGGAGATCTGCTCCGACAGGTCGGCGGCCGGGATGATGATCTCCGCCGCGGTGACATTGTAGTTCGGCAGCAGCACGACCTTCAGGTTGTCGTGCACCGACGGGTCGTGGTTCACCACCTTGGCGACGTCGTTGATCAGTTTGATGATCAGCTTGGCCATGTGGTAGGATGGTGCCGCCTTGCCGGCGAAGACCTTGGTCACCGGGACCCAGCTGACCGTCGGGTTGTCACGCATTTCGTTGTACAGCGCGATGGTGTGCAGCACGTTCAGCAGCTGGCGCTTGTACTCGTGCATGCGCTTGACCTGCACGTCGAAGATGCTGTCGACCAGCACCTCCTCGCCGGTCTGGCGGGCGATGTAGGCGGCCAGACGCTTCTTGTTCTTGCGCTTGGCCCGGCGGAACTCCTCGCGGAACACCACGTCGTCGGCCTTCTCGCGCAGGGCCGCGATCTGCGACAGGTCAGAGATCCAACCCTCGCCGATGCGGGTGGTGATCAGCTCCGACAGGGCCGGGTTGGCCTGCTTCAGCCAGCGGCGCGGAGTGATGCCGTTGGTCTTGTTGTTGATGCGGTCCGGGAATTCCTCGTGGAAGTCGGCGAACACCGTCTGCTTCATCAGGTCGGTGTGCAGGGCCGACACGCCGTTGACCTTGTGCGAGCCGAGGAAGGCCAGATTACCCATGCGCACGCGCCGCTCGCCACGCTCGTCGATCAGCGACAGGCGCGACAGCCTGGCGTTGTCACCGGCAGCCTTCGCCTTGGTGCGGTTCAGGAACTTGGCGTTGATCTCGTAGATGATCTGCATGTGGCGCGGCAGCACCCGCTCGATCATCCGCACCGGCCAGGCCTCCAGCGCCTCGGGCAGCAAGGTATGGTTGGTGTAGGCGAAGGTGGCGCGGGTGATCTCCCACGCATTGTCCCAGCGCAGCGCATGCTGATCGACCAGCAGGCGCATCAGTTCGGCGATGCCGATGGCCGGGTGGGTATCGTTGAGCTGGATCGCCGCCTTGTTAGGCAGGTTGTCGAAGGTGGTGTGGTGCTGGAGATAGCGGCGCAGGATGTCCTGCAGCGAGGCTGAGGTGAAGAAATACTCCTGCTTCAGCCGCAGCTCCTTGCCTGTCTCCGTCGCGTCGTTGGGATAGAGGACGCGGCTGAGATTCTCCGACAGGATCTTCTGCTCGACCGCCTTCATATAGGCGCCGTCGTTGAAGTGGCCGAAGTTGAAGTCGCGGGTGGCGCGGGCCGACCACAGGCGCAGCGTGTTGATCGTCTCGCCGCCATAGCCGACGACGGGCGTGTCATAAGCCATCGCCAGCACGCGGTCGGCATCGACCCAGCGATAGGCGCGCTCGCCGACGCTGTCGCGGAACTCCTCGACACGGCCATAGAACTGGACCGGGTACAGCACCTCCGGACGGGCGAATTCCCACGGGTTGCCGAATTGCAGCCACTGCTCGGGATACTCGACCTGCCAGCCATTCTCGAAGCGCTGCTCGAACAGGCCGAACTCGTAACGGATGCCATAGCCGTAGCCTGGCAGCCCCTGCGAGGCCATGCTGTCCAGGAAGCAGGCGGCCAAACGGCCGAGACCGCCGTTGCCCAGCGCCGCGTCCGGCTCGGCATCGACCACGTCCTCCATCGACAGGCCCAGGCGGTCGAGCGCCTGACGGCATTCGTCGACGATGCCCAGGTTCGACAGGCTGTTGGTCAGCAGGCGTCCGATCAGGAATTCCAGGGAGAGGTAGTAAACGCGCTTGGCGTCTTCCTGGTAGTAGCTGCGCGTCGTGTCCATCCAGCGGTCGACGACGCGGTCGCGCACGGCCAGCGCCACGGTGTGGAACCAGTCGCGGCGCGTGGCGGCGCGGGCATCCTTGCCGACCGAATAGACCAGCCATTCCAGGAACGACCGTTTGAGGCCATCGACATCAAGGCTGCGGCGTTCGATGTCGCGAGATTTGAACCGAGCGTCCATGTCCTGACTTTCTGCGTGAAAGGCCTATGGGAGCGGGCGGCTGGAAGGACGGCGCTCCATACTCGGGGGAAGTGTCTGCCCTGTTGGTTAAGCAAAGCTTTCCCCAGAAGGAATGCGCCATCGTTTCGCTGTGGTAAAAGGGAGTAGGCTGTCATCCCCTTCCCTTTTACCCGTCAACGATGCTTCACGAATCCGATCCTGTCCACTGCGATGCAGCATGCATCGGCATCCGCCAAGCCGAAATGGCCGATATTCCGACGCTGCTGGCGATCGAAGAGCGGAGCTTCCCCACCGACCGTATGACTCGGCGCAACTTCCGTTATGCAATCCGCCAAGCAAAAGGTGTGGTGCTTGTGGCATACCACCAAGTACCAAACGTGCAGGGACCGCCACTCGCCTGCGGACCCACTGCTTATGGAGTGGTCGGCTTTCATGCCGGGACCCCATTCGCCCGCCTGACCTCCTTCGCGGTGGCGCCGGGTGACCGTGGGCAGGGAATCGGCCGCCGCCTGCTGACGGCCTTGGAACAGGCCGCCGCCGACCACGGCTGCCACGGCATGAGGCTGGAGGTGCGGGCGGACAATGCCGCCGCCATTGCCCTCTACACCGCCGCCGGCTATCGCCGCTTCGCCGAATACGCCGATTATTACGAAGACGGGATGGCGGCGTTGCGCCTGGAAAAACCGCTGATTTCGAACGGCTGACTGTTGCCATAGCGCACCGCGAGGTGCGTTCGATGGTGGTAAGCCCGGCAAGCGGAGCCTGGACCGGAATCGCCGCGATCTGCCACCGATGTCACTCTTTCCGAATCCTGTGGTGGAACATCTACGGCCCGTGGCGCGTTTAGCTCCCGACACGATCAACGACGGGCAACAACGGGACCGCCGCAATGACGCCACCGCCGACCGGATCGTTCCGCACCCCCCCGCAGGGGCCGCCCACCCGCGGCAGATCCCGCAGCAGATGACGGGCCGGCCCGCGGACACTCCGGTGACCATTTCCGGGGCGTCCTAACGCTCAAAGACCCAAAAAACACTGTCAGCCCTTCGAACCGGTGGCGCCGCTTTTTTTGTGCGCGCCGGAAAGCCCAACGCCGTCCCCGCTCCGCGCCTCGCCCGTACGGCGATGAGGCGCCGCCGCCCCGGCCGGCGGGAGACGTACACAGACCGTGGAGGAAAGAAAGACCATGGCGTACTCGTTCGAAAACGAACTGATCCGCTGCATGCCAAACCTGCAGCGCTATGCCTGCAAGCTAACCCGTGACGCCAACGCCGCGGAGGACCTGCTGCAGGACTGCCTAGCCCGCGCCCTGTCGCGCCAGCATCGTTTCGAACCCGGCACGAACATGCAGGCATGGCTGACCACGATGCTGAAAAACCTGCATTTCAACAACCTGCAACGCGATCGCCATGTGACGAAGGTGGAACTGTGGGACGGCGCCATGTCGGTCGACGCGGCACAGATGTCACGGTTGGTCTTCCGCGATGTCGACCGCGCCTTTTCCTCGCTCACCCCCAGTCAGCGCAAGGTCGTGAAGCTCGTCGCCATCGAAGGCCGCCCCTACCAGGAAGCGGCGGAGACGCTGAACGTGTCGATCGGCACCATCCGCTCGCGCCTGTGCCGGGCGCGGGAACGGCTGAACAACCTGATGACCGCCTGATCGCCCCATTCCCTCCACGTCGACTCGATATCAACCGCATGTGCCCTTCGCAATCCGTTGCGAGGGGCGTGCGCATTTGCATGCTCGGTTTCTTAACATCGATCAAGCTGGCCCTGCACATGAGATCAGACGTGGTCCTTTCAGCTCCTTACCAAGATCTGCCATAGAAAATATGGATATTAGTTTCACTATAACAAAAATCCCTGATTCATTGCGGGATTTCGCAAATAATAGCAATTGGATACAACCACACCGTCGCGTTAGATTTTACTAATGCCTGTTGCCCTTATTGCCTTTGGAATCGCGAATTTGGTGACGTGCGCATTGCCAACAAAGGCCCGCGCCGGGGAAGCAGGCAAGGGTTTCGCCGTCGGCGCCAGCGAGGTGAAGAGCCTCGCCAACCAGAAAGAAAAGGCGACCGAAGAGATCTCCGGCCAGACCCTGGCAATCCAGCGGGAAATCCAGGGAGCCGTCGGCGCTATCCGCGGCATTGCCGATACGGTTCAGCAGGTGAACCAGATCGCCACCTCCATCGCCTCGGCTGTGGAGGAACAAACCGCCGCCACCGGCGAGATCTCGCGTAATGTCCAGCAGACCGCCCAGGGCACGGCGAAGGTGTCGCGCAACATCATGGGTGTGAACGACGCCTCGCAGGAGGCCTGGCGGTCTGCCCGCGAAGTCCCGCAAGCCGCCGACGGCCTCGGGACCCAGGTGCAGAGCCTGCGAGAGTCAGTGAAACGCCTTCATTACCCGCATCCGCGCGGCCTGACGCCCTCCCTGACGCCCTCCCCGCCGCTTAGCCGAAAGGCCCCTGGTGCAGGTGTGCCGGGGCCTTCCTCTTTGCCGAAACGATCGGCCAAGCCCCGTCAGCCATTCACCACGGTGCCGCCGTTGGGATGCAGCACCTGGCCCGACATATAAGAAGAATCGTCGCATGCCAGGAACACATAGGCCGGCGCCACCTCGTCCGGCTGGCCGGCGCGTTTCATCGGCACGTTGCCGCCGAAGCTCTCCACCTTCTCCTCGTCGAAGGTAGACGGGATCAGCGGGGTCCAGATTGGCCCCGGCGCCACTCCGTTGACGCGGATGCCACGGTCGGCCAGCGCCATCGACAGCGATCGCGTGAAGGCGACGATGGCGCCCTTGGTTGCCGAATAATCCAGCAGTTCCGGACTGCCTTTGTAGGCGGTGACCGAGGTGGTGTTGATGATACAGGCTCCCTCTTGCATATGGGGCAGTGCTGCCTTCACCATATAGAACTGGCCGAAGATATTGGTGCGGAAGGTCCGCTCCAACTGGTCGGCGGTGATGTCCTCGATTGATTTCTGCGGATGCTGTTCAGCCGCGTTGTTGATCAGGATATCGAGTCGGCCATGCTCGCCGATGACCTGCTGCACCGCCTTGCGACAGGTCTCCTCACTGCCGACATCACCGCTCAGGATGGTGCAGGGCTGTCCCTCCGCTTCGACCAGCCGGCGGGTCTCGCGCGCGTCGTGGTCCTCGTTCAGGTAGAGGATGCCGACCTTGGCGCCCTCGCGCGCATACAGCACGGCGATGGCCCGGCCGATGCCGCTGTCTCCCCCGGTGATCAGCGCCACCTTGTCGCGCAGCTTGCCGCTGCCGCGATACCCAGGCCAGGTTTCGGAAGGCTGCGGGTTCATCGGAGCCTGACGGCCCGGCTGGGTGTCCTGATGCTGGGGCGGCTGCCTGCTCTCCTGCTGAGCCATTGGCATACTCCTTCTTTGGCAACCCGGTTGGGGCGCCGACGGGGGCAGTTGCACAATCACAACAGCCCCCAATGCCCGGCGTTCCGCACGAAAGTCCGCCGGAACAATCGGCAACATCGCTCTGTTATTTGCCCGGGCGACGCGAAAGAGGATGGCGGTGCCGGTTTGCTCGCCTCGAAAGTGAGCAGTGATCGCGCCCTTTGTCGGACTGGTATGGCCGAGGATCATGCCCATAAGATGGGGTAGGCGTCCTTTCGGCCGATCTGTCCGCCAATGGCGGAGCCACCGGACGTGTCACGGTTGATCGTGTCCCAGGGGAGAACCCCGGCGACCCATCCGGGAACGACAGAGATGAAGCGTGTGACGATGACAGATATCAACGCCTATCTGGACGGCGCCCTGGACGAGCGGGAGCGTGCCGAATTCGAAAACGTGGTAGAGAGCGACCCCGACGCGAAGGCCCTGCTCGCCCAGCATCGCCAGCATGTCGAGGAACTTCATCGCCTGTACGACCCGGTCCTGACCGAAGAGGTGCCCCCTCGCATGCTTGAGCTGTTGCGCAAGCGGAACGGCTGATGGTCCGCTTTGGACCGCATGATTTTTTCTCCGTCCGACGACACATTGCGCTATTGCATGCAGCAGGCCCATCTTTGGGGGAGGGGCCGGTTCGGACGGATGAAGCATGGCACCCAGACGAGCGGAGCCGAGCATCCTGCTCGGCCCTATCCTGTATTTCCGTGGTGAACAGCGCGATCGTTGGTGGCTGTCGGCGCTGTTCGTCCTGGACGGGGAAGTAGAACCCGATGATCTGCGGGTGGATGGCGTCACCCTGCCCGTTCCACCGCGCCACCTGACAGTCTGGCGCCGCCGCCATGTCTGGCGCTTCGACTTCGCCGTTCCCCGCGGCATGCGCGACACCGATGTCACCTACGGCTTCCCTGACGGCCCCCGCTGGAACGTAGTCATTCCGGGTCGTCATTCATTTCCACGAATTGCCATTCTTTACGGAAGCGGAATGACTGGCGATGCCGGTCCAGATGGCGCCCCCCCGACCGCGCTCTGGCCCGACCTGCTCGCCCAGCATACCGCCGACCGCTATCACCTGCTGGTTCAGGCCGGCGGGCAGATCGACGGCGATGCAGTGATGTCGGTCTCCCTCCAGGCCCGCGCCCTGCTGTCCGATGCCTCCCGTCGGCTCGGCCCTGCCCTGCCCGGCGTGGCGGAGGAACTGATGGCCGCCGGCTTCGACCGCTTGCTGAGGGTCTGGAGCGGTGCCGCCACCGCGTCGGCTCTGGCCACCATTCCATCTGTGATGATGTGGGACGGCGCCGATCTCGGCCGTCTCCTCGCCGCTGCCTGGGGCAACCGGGAAGAGGGCGATGCCGCGTCGCGCAGCCTGCGCCCATTGCTGATGGCGACGCGGCGGCAGGTCCAGCTGTTCCAGACCGGATCGGTGGCCGACAGCCCGCCGGACTGCCTGTGGGGGGCGGCCAGCGGGACGCTGGCGCAGGGTTTCGTCCTGGGCGAGGCCGGCCTTCTCGCTCTCGATCTCTGGACCGACCGCAATGGCCGGCGCCTGCTGTCCGAACGGGATTGGAGCCTGCTGCCGGACTGGCTCGACCGTTTCGCCGCCTGCCGTCACCTGATTCTGGTCAGCGGCAGACCGCTGCTGACCCCAGCCGCCGCCTTGCTCGACCGGTTGGGGGGCGTGCTCCCGTCACGGCTGCGCAACCGGCTGGGCGACCACCGGTCGTCGCCGGGGCGCCATGCCGAATGGGAGCGGATGGTGCGGACGCTGGGCGACTTTTCCCGGCGCAGCGGCTGCCGCATCACCGTCGCCTCGCGCGGCCTTGCCGGTGGAGCGGGGGCGCGGGGGGTATTGCGCGGCGGCGGACTGGAAATGTGGCAGCTCTACGCTCCCAATTTCACCGCAGCCGAACAACCGGGCCGCTGGCGCGCCCGTCTGGCTGAGCCGCTGGCGCTCCGCCCCGACCATCCCCTCCCCGCCCACCGGTTCGAGATGCCGGCCTTCGCCGAGAACGGGCGGCGCCTGCTGCACGGCCCCGGCTGGATTGCCTGCAGCTTCGACGCCAAGGGACAGTTGCATGCGCGCTGGTGCCTGCCGGGCGATGGCGGCCGCTACACCCAGGCCATCTGATGACAGGCCCTTTGACAGGTCAGGTCAGTGCCGCCCCGCAACCAATTGAGACGATAGCCTTACAGTCCCCCGCGCTTCGCGTGCAAAGCCGGTTGAAAACCCTGCCTGCGCGCGTTTAGGGTGGCGCCCTCACACCCCCTGCCCCACAGGCCGCCATGACCCGCCGTTTCGCATTGACCTGGCCCTTGTCCGAAATTCATGGCTGGGGACTGGTCGGCGTGCACACGGCACTATATCTGACGGCGCAGGGCATGCCGCCGCTTCTGCTCGACGCGCCGATGATGGACAGCCTGCGGCCGGAGAATCGCGCCGTATTGCAGGGGCTGGAGGACCAGCATCGCGCCTACATGGCGATGGCCGCTCCCTATGGCGGCAGCATCATTGTCATTCCGGACGCCGACGTCCTGCATGCGCTGGGCAACGGCTTCATTGCCGGAGAGCCGTCCCATCGTTTCCGCGGACACCGCAATATCGGCGTTATCGCCTTCGAGGACACGCGCTTCGACGCGGCGGTCCTGGAGCGGGCGCGGGCTTTCGACCGGATCATCGTCCATTCCAGCTACAACCGCGACCTGCTGGTGGAGCAAGGCTTCACCAATGTCGGCCTCGCTTTTCAGGGCATCGACCCGACCGAGATCCGGCCCCTACCGCCGACGGGGCGCTATGGCGACCGGTTTGTCGTGTTCTCCGGCGGAAAGCTGGAGTTCCGCAAGGGCCAGGACATCGTGCTGATGGCCTTCCGCGCCTTCCAGCAGCGCCATCCGGACGCCCTGCTGGTCACGGCATGGCAGAGCCCGTGGCCGGAGATCGCGCAGAACATCGCCCAATCCCACCTGACCGCCACCGCGCCGGACATTGGCGCCAATGGGCGGTTGCAGGTGGTTGAATGGGGTGCGCGCTACGGCCTTCCCCCTGGTTCGATGATCGATCTCGGCGTGGTCGGGCGGGGCGAGCTTGCCTCGATCCTGTCAGACTGTCATGCGGCGGTATTCCCCAACCGGTGCGAAGGGGCGACCAATCTCGTCGCCATGGAAGCGATGGGCTGCGGCGTTCCCGTGGTGCTCTCGGCCAACACCGGCCATCTCGACCTGATCGGCCCGGCCGACGATCCGCATTGCTGGCCGCTGATGAAACAGACCCAGCTGTTCCATGGCGGCGACCGCAAGGGCTGGAAGGAGTCGTCCGTCAGCGAGATCATCGCCCATCTGGAGGCGCTCTATTCCGACCGCGAGGAGGCGAAGCGCCGCGCTGGCCGGGCGGTCGCCTTCATCCAAGGCGAACGGACCTGGAGCGCCTTCGCCAAGTCCTTCGTCGAAGCCTGCAGCGTCTGACCCGTTACGGCGCCGCCAGTTCCACCACGAACAGCAGACCGGGAACCGGCATGCCCTTTTCCCGGCGAGGTGTGCAAGGTTCCATCAGGCGGATGGTAAAGCCTGCGGCCTCCGCAGTCTGCCGGACATAGCTCTCGGCATGGGCATAGCGCCGGGTGGCGCCGAGGACGAAAGGCTCCGCCAACGCTTCGGCCGCCGCCCCTGAGGGTAGCCGCTCCACCGTCGCGGCGAACCGGCCGCCGGGCGGAAGGGCGCGAGCCGCCGCCGCAAAGATGGCAACGAGGTCGCCGATATAGACAAGGACGTCGGCGGCCACCAGCAGGTCCCAGCCGCCGGGCGTCCGCTCCATCGCCTCCACCACATCGCCGACATCCAACTCATCATAGAGTGGGCGATCATGGAGCGTACGCTGGCGCGCCTTCTCGACCATCCGCGGCGACAGATCGACACCGGCAAGATGCGCCGCCAGCGGCTTGAAGGTCACCCCCGCCAGTCCGGTGCCGCAGCCGAGATCGAGAATCCGCAAGCCCGTGGCGCCGGGCATCACCCGGTCGACCGCCGAGCGCAGCAGATCCGGCGCCGCATAGCCAAGTTTGCCGACCAGATCCTGGTCGAAACGGTCGGCATAGCGGTCGAACAGCGCGCGGACATAAGCGGCTGACAGGTCGGCGCCCTCCCCGGCTTCCAGGGCGGTGATCAGCCTGTCGATAGCTGCCGCCTCATCCCCCTCTGCAGCGTCCCGAGCCCGACGGAGGGCGGCAAGCGCCTTCACCGGTTCGCGTAAAGCAAGCCAGCTGCGGCCCAGCGCATGGTGAACGGTCGCATCGTCCTCGTACCGGCGGGCGAGCGGCTGAAGCAGTTCGACCGCCGCCAGCGCGTCACCGGATGCGGTCAGCGCGTCGGCCAGCGCAAGGACGGCATCGCGATCGTCGGGCCGCAGGGCCACCGCCTCCCGGAACTCTCCCAAGGCGTCCTCCGCTCGGCCGAGCGCTGCGAGGCAGCGGGCAAGCCCGAGTCGCGCATGAGCCGAATCGCTCCGTTCCGTCGCCACTGCCCGGAAAAGCGCATATGCAGCATCGTTTTCGCCGCACTGCCGCAGGGCGTCGGCCAACATCAGCCGCCAGGACCAATTGTCCGGTTCCAGAGCGACCGCCCGTCGGAAACACGCCACTGCCTGCCCTGCCGATCTGGTCCCGCCGTCAGCTTCGGCCAGCGCGAACCAAGCCTCTCCATTGCCGGGATCGAGGATGACGGCAGTACCGAATGCACGCCCAGCCCCGCTAGGATCCCCGGTGTAGAGCCGGTCGTATCCAATCCGGAACATTTGATCGAGATTGTAGATTTGCGGCTCATTGCCGAAGGAGGGATCCGCGGACACGGATGATTTTCCTCTGGTGTCAGGCTTCGGCCAGGGAAATGCCGCCGGCCCGGAGAACCCGCCTCCGCCCGCCATCGGGCCATCCCGGGCGTCGCTGCGGCACCACCCAGACCCCGAAATCCGAGTCCTAGGGAATCGAGGGGAAACAGGGCGGCGGATTTTACTGCCCCAACATGCTGCAACGCGCAAGGGGGTAGCGAAAATCCTTCCGAAGTGTGATTCCGGCGACACGCGGTCGCAGTAGCCCCTTTTTTGACCCCTGTCCGAAAGGACAATGAGGGGCGGTGGGCTAACCCAATCGTTATCGTCGGCAAATGTGGCGATTCAATGGCTTAAGCCCCCTGCCGAAGGGCCTAAACCATCCGCCTTGGGGCTCCGCGTGACATCTGACGGACGAAAGCTGTGGTATTACCAGGGTGCAAGCGGGTTGACGATGGATCAAATTTTTGGAAATGTGGCCCCGGCGCCCGATTGGGAGGCGCTGAACATCTGGGTAGGAGGCGGTCGCCGTAAGCGACTCGGTGACCGGAACAACGGCCCCGCGCGGGGGGTCAAACAGCCGCCGTGGAACACGGGGCGACAGCAGAAGGAGGTTTGGAATGCGGGGACGAAATCAGCGCGTAGGCGCCACAGCGTGTGGACGCTTCGCACTGGCTGCGGGACTGCTGACGGCTTCCATGGTTGCGTTGACCGTATCCGGCACCGCACAGGCCCAAACCGTACCCCAGGCATCTTCCAAGGAAAGCTGCGTCACCCACGCGGTGGAAGCTGAACAGAAACTTGGCATTCCGTCCGGCATGCTGGTGGCTATCGCTCTGGTGGAAAGCGGCCAGGACGGCGCGCCACACCCCTTCGCGATGAGCGTCGCAGGCCGTCCTTATTATGCGCGTAACGTCAGCGATGCCGCCCGCCATCTGCGCGACCACCGCGGCCAGCTTCGCAGCAACACCTATGTAGGCTGCATGCAGTTGTCGGTCGCCACCCACCGGGGCGAGTTCCAGCCGGTGGAAAAGATCGTCGAACCGCGCGACAACGTGTTCTACGCTGGCCAGCTCCTCGTCCGTTTCCATGGCGAGGAAGGCAACTGGAAGACCGCGCTGACCCGCTACAACGGCAGCTCGGGCCGCCGCGCGCAGGCTTATGTCTGCAAAATCTGGCAGAGCCTGTCGGAACTGGACGCGCAGAGCGCCAAGCTGCTGGCCTCTTCCCGCTGCGAGGATAGCGATCCCGTCAGCGTCGCGCCGAACACCCGGCGCAGCTTCCGCAATGCCCAACAGGTCGCGGCGATCAACTGATCGGCCTGACGCTCGACCGCACTGGCTTAGCGTTGCATGATCGGGTAAATCCCGACGCATGAACTATCGCCACATCTTCCATGCCGGGAACCCGGCCGACGTCATGAAGCACGCCGTGCTGGCGCTGATCCTGGGTCATCTGCGCGCTAAGCCGGCACCGTTCTGCGTGATCGATACCCATGCCGGCATAGGCCGCTACAATCTGACCTCCGAAGCGGCCCGCAAGACGGCGGAGAGCGACGAGGGCATCGGCCGGCTGTTCGGCCGTCCCCTGCCGCACCCGTCACTGGCGCCCTATATGGACGCTGTCCAGGCGCTAAATCCCGAGGGGTCGCTGCGCTGGTATCCTGGCTCCCCCCGCATCGCCCGTGCGGCCCTGCGCCCGCAGGATCGCATGGTGCTGGTCGAACTGCATCCGGACGACGCCCACAGCCTGAAGGCCGAGTTTGCGGGTGACCGCGCCGTCGCAGTCCATCAGTCGGATGCCTACACCGCGCTGAAGGCCCACCTGCCGCCGAGGGAGAAGCGCGGGCTGGTGCTGATCGATCCGCCTTTCGAGCAGCCTGACGAGTTCGCCCGCATGGCGGAAGGGCTGGCGCTGGCTCACCGGCGCTGGTCCACCGGCATCTTCGCCCTGTGGTACCCGATCAAGGAACGCGCCGCGGTCTGGCGCTTCCAGGATGCGGTGGAGAAGACCGGTATTCCAAAGGTGCTGATCGCCGAATTGACCTGGCACCCCGAAGACACCCACCTGCGGCTGAACGGCTCCGGCCTGCTGATCGTCAACCCGCCCTGGAAGCTGGACGAGACGCTGAAGGAAATGCTGCCGGCCCTGCACGACGCCCTGCCCTCCACCGGCGGCGGGACGGCGGTAAGCTGGCTGAGTCCCGAAGTGTCATAGCAGCAGCCATCGGACACAGAAAAACCCCGGCCCCTGCGGGCCGGGGTTCAGTCAGGATGGAGACCGTTCGTTATCGATGACGGATCGTCATCGGTTGCGCGGTGGTCAGAACCGGCGCTCCGTCTGCTGGGCGGCGCCTTCCAGGCGAGCGTTCAGCTTACCGATGGCAGTGTTGGCGGTGCTCGCCGACAGCTCGGAGATCTTGACGCTTCGGCTGAGGACCAGTTGCATGTTGTCCTTCAGCATACGGCTCTGCGCCGCGTAAAAGTCGGGGACGCTCCGGCTGCGCATCAGGGCGTTCACGCCCTCCGCGTTGCGCGACGCGACATCCTGCGCCAGTCCCAGCCACTCGCGCCAGGCGTTCTGCAGACCGTCGACAAGCACGCTGCCGCATTGGACCATGACGTCCATCGTCTCGCGGGTCTGGCTGGCGACCTCACCCTGTGCTTCCTTGGACAGACCCAGCACGCGTTGAAGCTGTTCCGTCGTGCGGCCGGCAACGTCGGTCGCGGAGCCCATCACGGAGTTGGCAGCTTCGGTGCCGCGGCGGGTCATGTCGGCACCGGCACCCATCGCCTTCTGGCCGGCATCCAGACCGCTCTCGGCAGTATGAATCCCGGTTTCAGCCGCGGCCCCACCGATGGAGCGTGCGGCATCGGCGGCGCGGCGGGTGGTGGCCTCGCCGGCGCGCGTCATCTCCTCAACCGTGCCCTTTGCCCGGTCGGCGGGCTCACGCACACCGGTCGTGATGTCCTTGTCCATAGCCATGCGGGATGCTCCTCGAATACGTTCGTCCGGGAGGACGCCTCTTCCCAAATCTCGCGTCGGCCATTTTGCTGCACCGCCGAACGAGTTTAGTCCTATAACACCCGGCAAGCAGAACGTTCCAGGACGCAAAATAATAGCACCACACCCCTTCTTTCGAGGTATGTGGTATTTTGAAACCATACTGTCTTCTGCACGAAATAATTCTTAAAATATCTGCCACTTTATCGTCCGGTATCTTAGCTTTCCCGGCTCTTCTTTCCAAGACGCGCTTGGATTTCCCCCGCAATGCCGCGGCGGAAAACAAGAACACAGGCGACGAAGATACAGCCGATCACCACCGGCACCGGCAAGCTGGTCGCCGCCAGATAATTCTCCAGCGTCACCACAAGGGCAGCACCGATCACCGGCCCGGTCAGCGTACCCATGCCGCCCAGCAGCGTCATCAGCACCACCTCGCCCGACATCTGCCAAGTCACATCGGTCAGCGTCGCCAGTTGGAAGACGATCGCCTTGGTGCCGCCGGCCAGCCCGGCGAGCGACGCCGACAGAACGAAGGCCAGCAGCTTGTAACGGTCGGTACGGTACCCCAGCGAAATGGCGCGCGGCTCATTTTCGCGGATCGCCTTCAAAACCTGTCCGAATGGCGAATGCACCGTCCGCCAGATGATGGCGAAGCCGATCAGGAAAACGCCCAGCACCGTGTAGTACATCGCCAGCGGGTTGTTCAGGTCGAAGACTCCGAACAACACACCGCGCGGCACCGCCTGGATGCCGTCCTCACCATGGGTGAAGGGCAATTGCAAAGCGAGGAAGAACACCATCTGACTCAGCGCCAGCGTGATCATTGCGAAATAGATGCCCTGCCGACGGATGGCGATACTGCCGAACAGGATGCCGAGGAGGGCCGAGGCTGCGGTGCCCAGCAGGATCCCCAGTTCTGGCGGCAGCCCCCAAACCTTAACCGTATGGGCGGTGACATAGGCGGCGCTGCCGAAGAAGGCAGCGTGGCCGAAACTCAGGAGACCACCGAACCCGATCAGTAGATTGAAAGCGCAGGCGAACAGCGCAAAGCACAGCACCTTCATCAGAAAGACAGGATAGAGCAGGAAGGGCACCGCCAGCAGGGCGGCCAGCGCCACCAGCGCGCCGATCCTGGTTGCGGTCGGCCCCGTCGCCGATGCTTGGGCGGCCTTTGCCGATGCGCGGCCGCTGCTCTGCGAATGAAGGCTCATGCGCTTACCTCTCACGTCCAAACAGACCGGCGGGCTTGATCATCAGCACCACCACCATGATGACGAACACCACGATATTGGAGGCCTCGGGGTAAAACACCTTGGTCAGCCCTTCCAGCAGGCCAAGCCCATAGCCGGTCAGCACGGCGCCCAGAATCGATCCCATGCCACCGATCACTACCACCGCAAACACCACGATGATCAGGTTCGATCCCATCAGCGGAGATACCTGATAGATCGGTGCCGCCAGCACACCGGCCAGACCGGCCAGCGCCACGCCGAAGGCATAGGTCAGGGTTATCATCCGCGGTACGTTGATACCGAAGGCCTGCACCAGAACCGGGTTCTCCGTCGCCGCACGCAGATACGCACCCAATTTGGTCTTTTCGATCGCGATCCAGGTGCTGATGCAGACGACCAGAGAGGCCACCACCACCCAGCCGCGGTAATTGGGCAGGAACATGAAGCCGAGATTCTGCCCGCCCTTCAGCGCATCGGGGATCGGATAGGGCTGGCCGGAGACGCCATACTGGTGGCGGAACGCCCCCTCGACGATCAGCGCCAGCCCGAAGGTCAGCAGCAGGCCATAGAGATGGTCCAGCTTGTAGAGCCGCGACAGCAGCGTCTTTTCCAGCACCACCCCGAACAGCCCGACGATCAGCGGCGACAGCAGCAACGCCCACCAGTAACCGATACCAAGCTGAGTCAGCATCAGCCAGGCGACGAAGGCTCCCATCATGTAAAGCGCGCCATGGGCGAAGTTGATGACGTTCAACATGCCGAAGATCACCGCCAGCCCAAGACTAAGCAGCGCGTAAAACGATCCGTTGATCAACCCCAGCAGGAGCTGGCCGAACAGCGCCTGGGGTGGAATGCCGAAAATCGTTCCCATCATGAGCGTCGCTCTCCACGACGGCATCCCGGCCGTAGCGCCCGTTCAAGGAATCGCTACGTCCGGGAATGCCGCTCCGTCACGTCACGGCTCGTGCCGCCGGTTCATCACTTCGGCAGCTTGCAGCCGCTTTCCTCGAAGCTGGCAAAGGCTTCCTTGCCGGGAATGGTGCGCAGGATCTGGTAATAGTCCCAGGCCCCCTTGGACTCCGACGGCTTCTTCACGCGGGCCAGATACATGTCGTGGACCATGCGGCCGTTGGGCAGAATCGTGCCGTTCTTGGCGAACATGTCGTTGACCGGCATCTCCTTCATCTTGGCGGCGACGGTCGGCCCGTCATCGGTCCCGGCGGCCTCGATCGCTTTCAGATAATGACGGACAGCGGAATAACTGCCGGCCTGCACCATGGTCGGCATCTTGCCGTAGCGGTCGAAGAACTTCTTGGACCAGGCTCGCGATTCGTCATCGCGGTCCCAGTAGAATCCGGTGGTCAGCACCAGATCCTGGGCAACTTGAAGACCCAGCGCATGCACGTCCGACAGGAAGATCAGCAGGCCGGCGAGCTTCTGCTGCCCGCTCTGCGTCAGGCCGAATTCGGAGGCCTGCTTGATCGAGGTGATGGTATCGCCGCCCGCATTGGCGAGGCCGACGATCTTGGCGCCCGACGCCTGGGCCTGCAGCAGGAAGGAGGAGAAGTCGGCGGTGTTCAGCGGCGCCTTCACCGAACCGACGACCTTGCCGCCGGCCTTCTTCACCTCGACCGAGGTGTCGGCCTCCAACTGGTGGCCAAAGGCATAGTCGGCGGTGATGAAGAACCAGCTGTCGCCGCCTTCCTTCACCATTGCCTGACCGGTGCCGACCGCCAGCGCATGGGTGTCGTAGGGCCAGTGGAAGCCGGTGGGGGAGCAGGCGTCGCCGGTCAGGCGGGAGGTGGCCGGACCTTCCATCAGGAAGATCTTCTTCTTCTCCTTCGTCACCTCCTGCACGGCAAGCGCGACGCCCGAATTCGGCACGTCAACGATCACGTCGACGCCATCCTGGTCGATCCACTGGCGGGCGAGATTGGCGCCGATGTCGGGTTTGTTCTGGTGGTCGGCGGAAATGATCTCGATGGGCTTGCCCAGGATCTTGTTGCCGAACTCCTCGGCCGCCATGCGGGCGGCAATGACCGACCCCTCGCCGCCAAGATCGGCATAGAGGCCCGAGCGGTCATTCAGCACACCGATCTTGACCATGTCGCCGGACAGCTTGCCCTGCTGGGCCGCGGCAGGCCCGGTGGACAGAACACCAATCGTCAAGGCAGCCAGGGCGGCACCGGCCAAAAGACGTGCGATCATGCGTGAATTCCTCCCCCTCAGCGTTGCGTTGCGCATGTTGCGGGCGCGCATCCGGATCGGATCTTGCGGATCGGCTCGTCCGGCGGCTCCCGGACGGTCGTGTCGGCCTGCTCAATTGGTTTCATTGGAAACCGTCAGGCCGTCGACGCCGTCCCTTCCGATCCACTATGCAGGCGCATCACCTTGTGCGGAAAGCTGAATTTCAGCTTCACAAACAATTTTCATCAAGGGTCGACCTAGACATCGGCTTTTTCCATTCGGCGGTGTATGGAGGCATCCGGCAACGGGTCCACGACCTGCCGGCGCCGATCGATCCGCCGCATGATCGGCGTCACCGTGGTGCCGTGAACGAGAATCGAGAGCAGCACGATCAAGCCGGCGACCGCCCACAGCGCATTCGGCACGTCGAACTCCGCCGCGTTCAGCGCGTAGGCGATGTAATAGATGCTGCCCATGCCGCGGATGCCGAAAAAGCCGATGGCCAGCTTCTCGCCCAACGGCATCGCCACACCTGTCAGCCCAATCACCCCGGCAACCGGCCGCACCAGAAGCAGGATGGCCGCCGCGGCCCCCACCGCGCTCCAGGACAGCGCGTCGATCAGCCCATGCGCCAGGGTCCCGCCAAACAACACCAGCATCACCATCATCATCAGCCGCTCGGTCTGTTCGACGAAGTCGTGCAGGCGCTCGTGGTACTCGCTGTTGCGTTCCGCATCGCGCAGGGCCAGTGCGGCAACGAAGACGGCGACGAATCCATAGCCACTGGCAAGTTCCGTCAGGCCATAGGCGACCATCGTGATGCCGAGCGACACGAAGCCGTCACCGGTTCGCGACAGGTTGGCCCGGTTCGGCACCCGGAAGGTGACATAGCCGAGAAGCCGGCCCACCAGCCAGCCCACCCCGACTCCGGCGGCCAGCTTCCACACCACGTCCAGCAGAACCCAATGTTCCAGCAGATCCCAGGGCGGGTTGCCGTTCAACAGCGCAACACCGATGGCGAGATGGACGAAGGGGAAGGCCAGCCCATCATTCAGCCCGGCTTCGGAAGTCAGGCTGAAACGGATCTCGTCCTCCTCCCCTGATTGCGGCGGGCCGACCTGGATGTCGGAGGCAAGGACCGGATCGGTCGGCGCCAGCGCCGCCCCCAGCAGGATCGAAGCCGGCAAAGGAAAATCAAGCCAGTACCAGCCGATCAGCGCGATCATCAGGATCGACAGCGGCATGGTGATGCCCAGCAGACGCCATGTGATGATCCAGCGCCGCCAGCCGATGCGGCGGTCCAGCTTCAGGCCCGCCCCCATCAGGGAGATGATGACGATCAGTTCAGTCAGCCGTTCCGTCGCTTCCGGGAAAGCCAGCGGTTCAGGGTTTTCCAGTTCCAGCGCCCCGAATACCGCAAAGCCCAGGCCGACGCAGATGATCGGCAGGGAAAGCGGCAACTCCTTCAGCACCATCGGCAGCCAAGCCACCAACAGGATCAGGAACCCCACCCCCACCATCATGACGGTATAAGACATGCGCAGCCCATTGCCGGGATCGCTTCGGCACGGCGATGCCACCGCGCGAAGGCCAATCCACGACAACACGCGAAGACGCTGATGGGTTCAGGCCAGGCGCAATAAGGCTGAGGAATTGATGATGAGGGTGCCGGCTCGTTTTTCGGTCATGCTTCCCTACCCACCCTTGACGCCGGGACTATCAGCCCGCCTGAAATGGGACCGAAATTGGGAAGCTTGAACCCGATGCCGCCCGCGGGAGCCGGAACCGCGGGGGCCGTCGCAAAATCGGCCGATCAGGCCGCGGAGGTCATCGGAAAGCCGCTGTAGTCGAGCGATGCCGACCAGAAGCGTTCCAGCTTGCGCAGAGTCTCGTTTGCCTTGGTCAGTTCCTCGTCGCTGAAACCGGCCTTTTCCAAGGCGGTCAGATGACGTTCGAACATGACGCTGATCTTCTCGCGCAGATCCAGCCCCTTCTCCGACAGGCGGACACGGACCGAGCGGCGGTCGTGCGGAGAGCGTTCCTGACCGAGATAGCCGTTCTCGACCATCTTCTTGACGTTATAGGAGACGTTGGAGCCCAGATAGTAACCGCGCGCGGTCAGTTCACCGACCGTCATCTCGTCTTCGCCGATGTTGTACAGGATCAGGCTCTGGACGTTATTGATGTCCTGGATGCCAAGCCGGTCCAACTCAGTCTTGAGCACTTCAAGAAAGTGGCGGTGAAGCCGCTCGATCAACAGAATGCTCTCGTAATAGGGTTTGCGCACCGCGGTCTCCTTTGGCTCTAACCGGCCGTTCCCCGCGCAAGGACGATACCGGGACCTTAAAGCGAGATTAGCCGATCATTCGTCGGCAATCATCCTAATAATTCCAGAAAAAGTCTGGCACAACCCGTCTGTACAGGTCCCTTTCGCCGAGTGCCCCAAGGGAAAGCTCTTCTGCCGGGCGTTACCCCGTCATAAGCAAAAAGGCATGGCCACGCGACCATGCCCTTGCGGATGGCAATGTTCTCAGTCCCGGAACACAAGATCGCCGTCGGCCGGTTCGGCGAAGTGCCGCTCGACGTCGGACGGGCCGACGTCAGCCAGTTCCGCCGGCTTCCATCTCGGGTTCTTGTCCTTGTCGACCAGGACGGCACGGATACCCTCGTAGAAATCGTCGCCGGCCAAGCAGGCGAGGCTGAGGCGCAGTTCCTGCACCATGCAGCCTTCGAAATCCAGCTTGGCCCCGCGGCGGAGGGCAGCCAGCGTCACCTTGAGGCTGGTCGGCGACACCCGGCGCAGGGTGGCAAGCTGGCCGGCCGCCCATTCGGTCCCCTCGGCCTCCAGAGCCTTGACGATGGACTCGACGCTGTCGAAGGCATAGCAGCGGTCGACCGCCGCGCGAGTCGCGGTTACAGCCGCCTCCCCCGCCTTGCCGCGATGGACTGCGACCGCCTCGTCCGCCGGGATGCCTGCGGCCAGATCGTCGATGAGCGCATCAATCTTCGCGCTCGGCACGAAGACGTCGGCTGCACCGATGGCCAGCAGGTCGGCAGCCTTCAACCGATCACCGGTCAGGCCCAGCCAGATACCGACCTGACCTGGCAGACGCGGCAGGAAATAGGTACCGCCGACATCGGGATAGAGGCCGATGCCAGTCTCCGGCATGGCGAACAGCGTGCGCTCCGTGACGACGCGATGGGTGCCGTGCACCGACAGGCCGACACCGCCGCCCATGGAAATGCCGTCGATCAGCGCAATGTAGGGCTTCGACAGGCGCTTGATCATCCGGTTCAACACATATTCCTCGCTGAAGAAGGCGCGGACCGGTCCCGTGTCGCCATGCCCCTCCTTCGCGGCCTTGCCGGCCTCATACAGGCTGACAACGTCACCGCCGGCACAGAAGGCCTTTTCGCCGGCACCCCGAATCACGACCGCCTTGACCTCCGGATCGGCGTTCCAGGCCCGCAGCTGCGGATCGAACAGCCTGATCATCCCCAGTGTAAGCGCGTTCAGCGCCTTGGGCCGGTTGAGCGTGACGAGGCCGATGGCGCCCCGACGTTCGAACAGAATCTCAGCAGCGTCGCTCATCGTCTTGTGTTTTCTCAATTATCGTTGCGAATCGGGCGGTGGCGGGCTGTCCTCGCCAGCCCCGCTGTGCGTCAGGGAGACAGGAGCAACCGCCAGCGATGATACGGGACCCTGCGGCACTGTCAAATCAACCATACGGATCCGGATGTTCATCCCTCACGGTCCGCGCAAGCCAACCAGGAACATCCCCCCTCTTGGACCGTTGCGCTCACGCTCTCATCTGAAGGCGAACCCCAATTCGACTGCTCAGGAAAAGTCAGATGCCGATGCCGCTCCACATCCTGCCGGGTTGCCCATGAAGGTCGGAATCATCCTGAACCGCCAAGCTGGCTCGCTGGTCGACCGCCCCATCGGCCGCGCGGAGGCGGCCATCCGTGCGGCGTTCGAGCGGCATGGCGCCACCGTGGACCTGCACACTGTCGACGGCGCGCAATGCACCGATACGATCCAGCGCGTGCTGGACTCCGATGCGGAGACGGTGGTGGTCGGCGGTGGCGACGGCACGCTGCATAGCGCGGTGAAGCTGGCGCTGCCGAAGTCCAAGACGCTTGGCGTGATTCCTCTCGGTACTCTCAACCTACTGGCCCGTGATCTTCATATTCCGCTTGAGCTTGAGGAAGCGGCGGAAGCGCTGGCCGCCGGGCGGGTCCGAGCGATCGATATCGCTGAGGTGAATGGGGAGCCCTACACCAACAGCTCCGTCCTCGGCTTCTATCCGCAGGTCGTCCAGGAACGCGAACGCCAGCGCAAGCAGCACCGGTTGCTGAAATGGCCTGGTGCCGCCATCGCCCTGGCCAAGACGCTGTACCGGCTGCCCATGCTGGATGTGCGGCTGGACTGGGGCGAGGGTCCGCGGCGGATGCGCACGCCGATCCTGGTGGTCTCCAACAATGTTTATGACGACGGATTTGGTCTCGTCCTGACACGAGAGGCGCTCGATGCCGGAAAACTCGGCGTGTATGTGGCCCGCGAACGGAACGCCTTGGCGATGCTGCGGTTGATGGGACGGCTGGTTGCCGGTTCCTGGAAGCAGGACGAGGGGCTGGAGACCTATGCGGTGACCAGCCTGACGGTCCACAGCCGAAGGCACCACCTGAAGATGGTCAACGATGGCGAGATCCGGAAGCTGCATGCCCCACTGCATTATCGGATTCTCCCCGGTGCATTGAAGGTTCTGGCCCCTAGCTGAGAGAAAGGATGAAGATGGCGTGAAACGGCTTGCTCACATTTCCGACCTGCATTTCGGGCGGATCGACCAGCGCGTGGTGGACGGTCTGCTGGCTGACCTGACAGCACAGGCTCCCGACCTGATCGTCATCTCCGGCGACTTCGTGCAGCGGGCGAAAGTACGACACTTCGAGGAAGCGCGGGCCTTCCTTCAGAAATTGCCCTTTCCTTACATGGCTGTACCGGGAAATCATGACATTCCGGTTTACAACGTGTTCAAGCGCTTCACCGACCCGTTCGGCCATTACCGGCGCTATATCAGCAGCGATTTCAGCCCGCTGCACATCGACGACGAGATCGCGGTGCTTGGCATCAACACCGCCCGCCCGGTCATCGTGGATTTTTCCGAAGGCCGGATGAACAAGAGGCAGATCGCCCGGGTACGCGAGGTCTTCTGCGGTATGCCGGACACCATGTTCAAGGTGCTGTTCACCCACCACCCCTTCCTGCCGCCGCCCGACCTGCCGAAGACCCAGCTGGTCGGCCGCCACAAGCTGGCCCTGCCGGCACTGGAAAGCTGCGGTGTCGATCTGCTGCTTGCCGGCCATCTGCACAAGGCCTATTCCGGCGACATCATGAGCTTCCACACCCAGGTTGCCCGCTCCATCCTGGTTGCCCAGGCCTCCACCGCCACATCCACCCGCTTGCGGAATGAGGCGAACGCCTACAACCTGATCACCGTCGCCCATCCCACCGTAACCTTCGAAGTGCGGTCCTGGGAGGGTGCCGCCTTCACCGGCGGGCTGGTGTCCGGTTACCGCAAGGAAGGCAACCGCTGGACGCTTCAGGCCCAGGACACCGGCTTCCGGCCCGTCGGCAGCGACCTCGCCACTGCCGATCCGCTGGCCGCCCGATGGGACCAGGTTGCCCGACATGCAAGCGGGAACGCCAGCGGCGGGTCATGAGAGCTGCGCAAGGCAGCCGGCCCGGTCCCAAAGAACTGGATCGGGCGCCGCGGCTTGAGTTCACCAGGAGGGAAGGCGTAGGATCGCCGCACTCGTTCTAAGTGCATGGTTCCCCCCGATGCCGATCACCCTGCCTGCCGCTTTCCCGCGTACCCGTCTGCGCCGCAACCGCGCCGACGCCTGGACCCGCCGTCTGGTCGCCGAGAACATGCTGACCGTCGACGACCTGATCTGGCCGGTCTTCGTGATCGAGGGCGAGAACCAGCGGGAACCCGTCGCCTCCATGCCGGGCGTGGAGCGCATGACCATTGACCTGCTCTGCGAGGCGGTGGCACAGGCCGGATCGCTGGGCATTCCCTGCATCGCGCTGTTTCCGGTCGTCGGTTCCGAGGGCAAATCGGAGGATGCGGCGGAGGCCTACAATCCCGAAAACCTGATGAACCGCGCCATCCGCGCGGTGAAAGCCGCCACCCCCGATGTCGGCATTCTGGGCGACGTGGCGCTCGACCCCTACACCATCCATGGCCATGACGGCCTGCTGCGCGATGGCTATATCCAGAATGACGAGACGGTCGAGGTGCTGATCCGCCAGGCGCTGTCGCAGGCGGAAGCCGGTGTCGACATCGTCGCCCCGTCCGACATGATGGACGGCCGCATCGGCGCTATCCGCGACAAGCTGGACGCCGAGGGCTATCAACTGACCCGCGTCTGTTCCTATGCGGCTAAGTATGCCTCCGCCTTCTACGGACCGTTCCGCGACGCGGTGAATTCCGGCGGCTTCCTGAAGGGCGACAAGACCACCTACCAGATGGACCCCGCCAACACCGACGAAGCCCTGCGCGAAGTCGCCTGCGACCTGCAGGAGGGGGCCGACATGGTGATGGTGAAGCCGGGCCTGCCCTATCTCGACGTCATCCGCCGGGTAAAGGACCAGTTCGCGGTCCCGACCTTCGCCTACCACGTATCGGGCGAATACGCGATGCTCCGTGCCGCGTCGGCCAACGGGTGGCTGAACTACGACAAGGCTCTGCTGGAAACGCTGATGGGCTTCAAGCGCGCCGGCTGCGACGCCATCCTGACCTACGGCGCGGTGGACGCGGCGAAGCTGCTGAAGCAGGGCTGAGCAGTTCGGGACCATCTTTGAGCCGTCCGGGGCCGCGGAGCAATCCGCGGCCCTTTATCGTCAGGGTATCCCAATCGATGGAGCCCCCCTGATGCCTGCCAAATCCCCCTTCCGCCTGGCCCTGATGGCCACCCTGCTGCTGGCAGCCTCCCCCGCTGCAGCGTTCGAGCTGCACAGTCCCGACTTCACCGATAAGGCGCATATCCCTGCGCGCAATGTCTTCGCCGGCTTCGGCTGCACCGGCGGCAACCAGTCGCCAGCCCTGAACTGGTCGACACCGCCGGCCGGCACGCGCAGCCTCGCCGTCACCATTTACGATCCCGATGCGCCGACCGGCAGCGGCTGGTGGCATTGGGTCCTGTTCAACCTGCCGGCCGACACCCGCAGCTTACCCGCCGGAGCCGGCGATGCAGCGAAGCCCAACCTGCCCGCCGGTGCCGTGCAGAGCCGCACGGATTATGGCACCCCCGGTTATGGCGGCCCCTGTCCGCCGCAGGGCGACAAACCGCACCGCTATGTCGTGACCGTCCATGCGCTGAAGGTCGACAGCCTGCCGCTGCCGGCTGAAGCATCGGGCGCCATGGTCGGCTTCAACCTGAACGCCGCCAGCCTGGGCACGGCGACTTTGACGGCGCGCTACGGCCGTTGATCGCCCGCGCTTGCCGGTTCTAGGATATTGCCAAGGCCAAAGGATGAACGCCATGGGTCCGGATCTGCTCGCCCGCCTGTCCCGGTTCGCCGCCCGCGACCTGCGCCCCAACGGCGGTGACCGTCCACATCGACCGGAGCTTTGGGCCTTCGTCGCCCATGACCGCGAGCGGCTGGCGGAAGTGCGGATCGAGCGCACGGCATTGATCGCAGTCCTGGAAGGCACCAAGGAACTGACCGACCAATCCGGCACCACCCGCCGCTTCCCGACCGGCAGCGCCATGCTGCTGCCGCCGGGCTGGTGCGGTGCGGTAGTGAATGACCCCAGTGCCGGTGGACGCTACCGAGCGCTGGTGCTGGAATTCCCGGCGGAGATGGTGCGGCGGCTTCTGCGTGCCCATGGGACCGAGGGACTGACCCAACGCACCCGACCGGGCGACTGGCATGTCACCCTGACGCCGGCCATGACGGATGCCATCCACCATGCCGCCGGCGGCCTGACCGCCGATCCGCCGCTGCCTGCCAAGCTGGCGGAGCATCGCTGCATGGAGGTGCTGCTGGCCCTGCTTGAGGACGGCGTCTGGTGGCTGGGTCCGGTGGCGCCGACCGGGACAGCCGACGCGGTGCGTCAGTTGCTGCGCACCCAGCCGGACATCCCCTGGACGGCCGAGCGCGTGGCCGGTGCGCTCAACCTCAGCACCGGCACGCTGCGCCGGCGCCTGACCGAGGAGGGCTGCTCCGTCCGCAGCATCCTGACGGAGGAGCGGGTGGCCCATGCCCGCGCCCTGCTGGAAGGCGAAGGGCTGAGCGTGCAAGAGGCTGCGGAAGCCTGCGGCTATGCCAACCGCTCCCACTTCGCCCGCCGCATCCGGGCGGCGGTGGGCGTCAATCCGTCGGACTTGCGGGGACGCTGACCGGCGCGGTGCCGTAGGCGCGAAGCAGCGCTGCGACCGAGTCGGCGATCACCCGCTCCGGGTCGGCGGTGACCGGCAGGCCGAGCATGGTCGGCCAGAACAGCACCTCCTTCATGCCACCTAGCAATTGTGTCGCCACCACATGCGGGTCCGGCGCATTCAGCCGGCCGCGCACATGCTGCGCGGCGATATAGTCGTCCAGCAACGCGTAGGCCTGGCTCTTTCCGCCCTCCAGATAGTCCTGCGACAGTTCGGGGAAGCGCTGATGCTCGGCGATCACGAGGCGCAGCAGGCCGCGCACCTCCGGCCGGCCCGTATGGACCAGCAGGGATCGCAGGAAGGCCGGAAGAGCCTGCTCCGGCGGTCGGTCATGGCGCAGCAGGCTCTGGCCATCCTCGCTGCGGAAGCCCTCGTACAGGCCGGATACCACGGCCTGGAACAGCTCCCGCTTGCCGGGGAAGTGGTTGTAGACAGTGCGCTTCGACACGTTGGCGTCGGCGGCGATGGCGTCCATCGACGATGCCTCGTAGCCATGGGTCAGGAAGGCGCGGGTCGCCGCCTCCACCACCGCATCCCGCTTGACCGAGCCGCGCGCGGCACCTCCAGCGTGAGACCCCGCCTGAGACGTTGACATTCTCCACCCTCTAAGTACACTGCACAGTGTAGTGTATTTGTTGCCGCAGGCTACCAGGGTAATCCGCCCGGCCGCGGCACGGGAGGGGTAAAGCGATGAAACAGCGCAACATCGGCGGCATTCTCTCGGTTTCCGAAATCGGCCTCGGCTGCATGGGCATGTCGGAGTTCTACGGCCCCACCGACGACGCCCAGTCGCTCGCTACGCTGGAGCGGGCATTGGAGCTTGGCGTCACCCATTACGACACCGCCGACATGTACGGCAGCGGCCACAACGAGTCGCTGCTCGCCCGCTTCCTGGACGGCAAGCGCGGCCGAGTAACAGTCGCCACCAAGTTCGGCATCGTTCGCCAGCCCGGTGAGTATGCCCGCCGGGTCGATACCAGCCCGGCTTATGTGCGGCAGGCCTGCGACGCCTCGCTGAAACGGCTGGGTGTGGAGACCATCGACCTCTACTACGCCCACCGCCTGAACCCGGAAATCCCGGTGGAAGAGACGGTTGGCGCCATGGCCGATCTGGTGAAGGCGGGGAAGGTTCGTACGCTCGGCCTGTCGGAGGTGTCGGCCGGCACCCTGCGCCGCGCCCATGCCGTCCACCCCATCGCCGCGGTGCAGAGCGAGTATTCGCTGTGGACACGCGACGTGGAAGCTGCAGTTTTGCCGGCTTGCCGCGAACTGGGCATCTCGCTGGTCGCCTACGCCCCACTCGGCCGTGGCATGCTGACCGGTGCGGTCAGCAGCCCCGACCAATTCGCCGAGAACGACTTCCGCCGCATCGCGCCCCGCTTCGCCGGGGACAATTTTGACCACAATCTCGCGCTGGTGGAGCAGGTGAAGACACTGGCGGCGCAGAAGGGCTGCACGCCGGGTCAGGTGGCGCTGGCCTGGCTACTGGCGCAGGGGCCGGACATCCTGCCGATCCCAGGGACCAAGCGGATCAAGTATCTGGAGGAAAATGTGGGTGCGGCGGTGGTTGCTCTTACCGAGGCGGAGGTGAAGGCGCTGAGTGATGCGCTGCCGCCGGGAGTGGCTGCGGGGGACCGCTACACGGCGGAGGGAATGCGGGGAGTGAATGTGTGAAGTCGAGGTGGGGAGTCGTCGCTCGTCGACGTCTCCCCACTGCGTCAGCTACTTCGGCGTGCCCGCCCAGACCTGGAACTGCGTGGTCTCCATCAGCATGTCGCTGTGCCCGAAGGCGGTCTTGAACAGCTTGCCCACCCCGGCCGTCCGCTGGGTAACGGCCACCAGCGTGCCACGCAGCTTCAGATACTGCTTCGTGCCCGCCACCAGCGCGTCGAGCATGCCGAAATCCTCGTCCTTGCCACGATGAAGCGGCGGATTGGACAGGATCAGGCCGAAGCGTTCACGGGTGCCGAGCCCGGCCAAGCCGTCGCTCAGCACCAGTTCGGCGTCCGGCACATTCTGGCGGGCGGCATGCAGGGCCACCGCGTCGATGTCCAACAGGGTCAGCGGCGCGTCGGGCCGGCGCTCGCGCACGGCGCGGGCGATCACCCCGGCGCCGCAGCCGAAATCCAGCACGCGGGTGCCGGCCGCGACCTCCGGCAGAACCTTCAGCAGGCATTCGGTGCCGGCATCCAGATGGCCGTGGGCGAACAGGCCAGGATAGGACACCAGGTCCAGCGTCTGGTCCGGCAGTGTCAGGGTGACGGTCTGTCGCCAGTCCTCCAGCGCCCCCTTGGCTGGCGCGCCGGTACGGCGGGTCAGCAGCAGCCGGGCACGCCGCTTGATGATCAGCGTTTCCGGCTCTTCCGCTAGACCGTCCAGATGCTTGGGCGCGCTGGTCACCCCTTCGTCGTTGCCGCCGGCGATCCATAGCGGGGCACCGGGGGCAAGGCGCGAGGCCAGCGCATGCAGCGCCATTTCGAACCCGGCCCAGCCGCGCGGCAGGCGCAACACGGCGCCGTCGAACGGCCCTTCGGCAGGCCAGGGCGTGGCGGCCTGCCCAGCCATGGCAAGACGATTCCACACCACCACGTCCGCCCCGCCGTCGCGGAGCGCGTCGGCGATGGCGCCATCGCTGTCGAACGCAACGAGAATCCGGCCCTGCGGCCGGATTTCAGACAGGGCTTCGGCGGCCACAGCGGCGACCGTCTGGTCGCGGTCCGTGGCCCGATTATCGAGACGTGCCAACGAATTAACCCTTGTCTCGCATCAGCCGCGCCTTGTCGCGCTGCCAGCTGCGCTCCTTCTCGCTCTCGCGCTTGTCGTGCTTCTTCTTGCCGGTGGCGAGACCGATCTCGACCTTGGCATAGCCGCGATCGTTGAAATAGACCGACATCGGCACCAGTGTGACGCCCTTCTGCTTGATGCCGGCCGCGAGCTTGTCCAGCTCGCGGCGGCGGACCAGCAGCTTGCGCGGACGCTTCGGCTCGTGCTGATCGATGCGGCCGGCTTGGAGATATTCGGGGATGTACGCGTTGAACAGGTACAGCTCCCCGCCCTTCAGGCCGGCATAGGCCTCGTTCACACTGGCGCGGCCGCCGCGCAGCGACTTCACCTCGGACCCGGTCAGCATGATCCCGGCTTCGAGGACATCATCGATGAAGAAGTCGAACCGCGCGCGGCGGTTCTGCGCCGCGTATTTTTTTGCTTCCTCGCGCGTCGCCAAATCTCTCTCCTTGCGGACCCGCTGCCCGTCAGGACAGCAGGCCGGCTTTGGTCATGGCCGCGCGCACGGCGGCGCGGGCGGTGTCGGATGCCGGAACCAGCGGCAGGCGCACCTCGTCAGTGCCGAGACCAAGCAGGCTGGCGGCGAACTTCACCGGGGCCGGGCTGGTCTCGACGAACATCGAGTCGTGCAGCGGCGACAGCACGTCGCGCAGGCGGAAGGCCTCCTTCAGGTCACCCTTCGCCCAGGCGGTCTGCATGGCAGAGCACAGCGCCGGCGCGATGTTCGCGGTGACGGAGATGCAACCCACCCCACCCTGCGCGTTGAAGGCCAGCGCCGTGGCATCCTCGCCCGACAGCTGGATGAAGTCGGGGCCGACCTCCTGCAGCAGGCGGGACGGGCGGGACAGGTCGGCGGTCGCATCCTTCACGCCGACGATGTTGGGCAGCTTTGCAAGCCGGGCCATCGTCGCCACAGACATATCCACGACACTGCGGCCCGGAATGTTGTAAATGAAGATCGGCAAATCCGCCGCGTCATGGATCGCCTTGAAATGCTGGTACAGACCCTCTTGAGACGGCTTGTTGTAGTAGGGCGTGACCACGAGCGCCGCCTGCGCGCCCGCTTGTCTGGCGTGGCGGGTCAGGGCGATGGCTTCGTCGGTCGAGTTGGAGCCGCTGCCGGCCATCACCGGCACCTTGCCGCCGGCAGCCTCGATGCAAAGCTCCACGACGCGGTTGTGTTCTTCGTGGGACAGGGTCGGCGACTCGCCCGTGGTGCCGCAGGGCACCAGACCGTGCGTCCCCTGGGCGACCTGCCACTCCACGAAGGACTGGAAGGCCTTCTCGTCCACTTTCCCGCCCTTGAACGGAGTCAGAAGGGCGACAATGGAACCGTGGAACATGGCTGCCTCCTCAGTCGGCTTAGCTGGAAAAAAGAGTTGCGCACATTATCCCTCCCCGCCGCCCTCGGCAAGAGCGCCCGGACCTCTGTTTTCGCGGGTCTCCTCACCCTTTTCGCGGCACTTCCCGGCGCCCTTCCCGCCGCGGCGCTGAGCCCGCAGGACATCGCCATCTACCGCGAGGCTTTCAAGCTCGCCGACGACGAGCGGCTGGCCGAAGCGCTGGCGGCAGCCTCCCGCGCCCAGGACCCGCTACCGGCGAAGGTTCTGCGCTGGATCGCGCTCGCCAATCCCGGGGGCGGCAGCTTCAGCGACATCACCACCTTCATCCGCGAGAATCCGGACTGGCCAAACATGGGGGCATTGCGCCGTCAGGCGGAAATGGCGATGCCCGACATCCCGCCGGCCGAGGTGGTGGAGTGGTTCCGCCAGAGCCCGCCGCAGACCAACGACGGCTTCGTCCGCTATGCCGACGCGCTGATCGCCACCGGCAGCGTGGAGCGCGCGACCACGCTGATCCGCAAGCAGTGGGCCGACGCCACCTTCACCGCTGACGAGGAAGCGACCTTCCTGTCCCACTATACGCCTTATCTGCGTCAGCAGGACCACAAGGCGCGCATCGACCGGCTGCTGTGGGCCAAGCAGGAGGCGCCGGTCCGCCGGATGCTGCCTTTCTTCGATGAGGCATACGACACGCTGATCGAGGCGCGCATCGCGCTGGACGGCGACAGCGCCGGTGCGGAGGCGGCCCTGGCGCGCGTGCCACCCAGCCTGCTGAACGATCCCGGCCTGATGTACGACCGCGCCCGTTATCTGCGGCGCAAGGGCAACGATGCCGGTGCCCTGGAGATCATCGCCCAGGCCGGCACCGATTTGGGCCGTCCGCAATCCTGGTGGTCGGAACGCCATCTGCTGGCCCGCCGGGCGATGGAGCGCGGCGACTACAATCTCGCCTACCGGCTGGTCAGCACCAACGGCATGAGCGAGGGCAGCGCTTTCGCCGATGCGGAGTTCCTGTCCGGTTTCCTGGCGCTGCGCTTCCTCGATAAACCGTCGGAGGCCTTCACCCATTTCCACAAGCTCTACCGGTCCGTCACCGCTCCGATCAGCAAGGCGCGCGGCGCCTATTGGTGCGGCCGGGCGGCGGAGGCGCTGGGGCAGACAGGGCCGGCGCGCGACTGGTACGCCAAGGCGGCGACCTACCCCACCACCTTCTATGGACAGCTCGCGTTCCGCCATGTCTCCGGCGGGGCGGTCACCCTGCCGACGCCGCCAACGGTCTCCAGCGCCGAAACGGCCGCCTTCAACAAGCGCGAAGTGGTGCGGGTCGCCCGCCTGCTGGCCGAGATCGGCGGGAATGCAGCGGATCAGGTGACCGGCTTCGTCCGCCGCGTCAGCCTGGATGCCAAGACGCCAGCCGACTATGTGCTGGCCGCCCGGCTGGCGAGCGACGTCGGCCGCCGCGATCTGGCCGTCGCCGCCGCCAAGGATGCCGCCCAGAACGAGGTGTTCCTGGTCGAGGCCGGCTATCCGATGATCGACTCCCGGCCAGCGGCACCAGAACTGGCCCTGATCCACGGCATCATCCGCCAGGAGAGCACCTTCAATCCCGCCATCGTGTCGTCCGCCGGTGCGCGCGGGCTGATGCAGCTGATGCCGGCAACGGCACAGCAGGTGGCGGGAAAGCTGGGGCTGAAGCACACAAATGCCCGGCTGACCTCCGACCCCGGCTATAACGTTACCCTCGGTTCGTCCTATCTGGCTGATCTGATCGACCGGTTCAACGGCTCTTGGGTACTGGCCATCGCCGGCTACAATGCCGGCCCGAACCGCGTGAGCCAGTGGCTCCAGACCTATGGCGATCCGCGTAGCGGAACCGTCGACGTGGTCGACTGGATCGAGCTGATCCCAATCTCCGAGACCCGCAACTATGTCCAGCGCGTGCTGGAGGCCGTCCAGGTCTACCGCGCCCGCCTGAACGGCGACCGGGCGGAACCAAATCTGGACCGGGATCTGCGGCGGTAAGCTTACGGGTGGTGAAGAGGGGCAATCACGGGAAAGCCCCTCCCCCGGTTAGCGCATCACACCGCCGCCATCACGCCGCCATCACGCCGTCGTCGGATTGGGCATGCCCGGCATCGGCTCGTCAGCCGGCGGGGGGACTTCCGGCAGGATGCCGGGATTGTCGGGTACCGGATAGGGATCGGGCGTCGTCGGCCGGTCAGGCTGCGGCGGATTCGGATTCGACGGCGGCGGAATCTCTCCGGGAGTGGACGGCTTCTGCTGATCGCTCATGCGGGAACTCCTCTCTAGGCTGTGCCCTGGTGTAACGCCTCAGTCGACCGTCCGTTCAATCGCCCGGCCCCCGGCCCGGACGTCCTGCCCGGCTCCTTCGACCGTGTTGCAACCGGTCAGCATGGCGGCCAGCGCCATCAGGAATGTCAGGATCACCACTTCGCGCGCGGGGAACGGGATGGCACGGGCGGTGGCGCGCTGCCGGCGGTTCTTGGCGTGCTGCATGGTGTCTCTCCGGTCTGGGGCTGGGGGTTCCGATCAGGTGCGTCGCTCGTCTCTGCTTCTGACAACGGGTCGGCGGCGGCTTGGTTCCACACAGGCCCTCGCTGCCATGCAGAGAATGCAACCGTCCTTTCGGGGCGCCCGAAAGCCTTGACGCGGTACACCCACCGGGCAGAATGACCGGCTTTTGCGCAGTCTGCTCGCTTTCCGGTCAAGTCTTACCGTCCGGCGGCGCGGCACCGGCCGCTACCACTCCTTTTCCACCACAGGCTTCATCATGAGCACCGCCACCCTGCCCGCCCCGGAGCCGTTGCGCGCGCGCCTTGTCACCCATATCGGCGAGCTGCTGCGGCTGGCGGCGCCGGTCATCGTCTCCCGCGCCGGGCTGATGGTGATGATGGCGGTCGACACCGCCATAGTCGGCCGTTTCTCGGCCCAGGAACTGGCCTTTTACGGGCTGGCCCACCTCCCCGGCAACATCATGGTCGGTACCGGCGTCGGGCTGCTGATGGGCACTGTGATGATCACCGCCCACGCCTTCGGTGCCGGCAACGACGCCGACTGTGGACGGGCATGGCGGCGGTCCGTCCCTTACGCATTGTTGCTGGGGGTGTTGTTCGCCCTGGTCTCGCTGCTGGGCGACCTGCTGTTCCAGGCCGGCGGCCAGACGGCAGAGATGGCGGCGGGCGGCGCCCATGTGCTGGCGGTGCTGGGCCTCGGCGCGCCGGGCATGATGCTGTACATCACCACCGGCTTCTTCCTGGAGGGCATCAAGCGCCCGCTGCCGGGTATGGTCGCCATGGTGATCGGCAACATCGTCAACGCCGCACTCGCCTGGGCACTGGTGTGGGGCCATGTCGGGCTGGAGCCGCTCGGCGCCGTTGGTTCCGCCTGGGCCACCAGCATCGTGCGCTGGGGCATGGGGTTGGGACTGGTCGCCTATGTCTGGTGGATGCACGACCATGAGCGCTGGCAGGTGCGCCGGCCGGTCGCCGACTGGTGGAGCGGGGCGGCGCGCCAGCGTCACCTGGGCTATGCCGCCGGGCTCAGCATCGGGGTGGAGAGCGGAGCCTTCGGCGGTCTCGGCCTGTTCGCCGGCATGATCTCTCCGCTGGCATTGGGTGCCTACACGGTCGGGCTGAACCTGACCGCCCTGCCCTTCATGGCGGCAGTCGGGCTGGCATCGGCGACCGCGGTACGGGTGGGCGTGGCCTATGGCCGCGGCGACCGCAGCGATATGGCGCTGGCCGGCTGGACCGGTCTCGGCGTCACCAGCGCCATTCTGGCCTGCGTCGGCATCCTCTATCGCAGCCTGCCCGAGGCGCTGGGGGCCATCTATACCGGCGACCCGGAATTGCTGGAGGCGGTGGTGCCGCTGATCGCCTTCGCCGCCTGGATTCTGATCGCCGACGGCGGCCAGACGGTGATGGCGAACGCCCTGCGCGGCCGGCACGACGCCTGGATTCCGACCGCACTCCACTTCTTCTCCTACGCGGTGGTGATGATCCCGGTGTCGGCCTTCCTTGTCTTCGGCCTCGGCCACGGCGCGCATGGGCTGTTCGAGGGAATCCTGATCGCCAGCCTGGTATCCGTCACCATCCTCTCGCTGCGATTCGCGCTTTTGAGCCGGCACTGAACTGGCCTTTTTGGCCCCGAATCATTGTGTGCAATTGCGAGAGTTGCTATATTTCCCCGGCTAAACTTCGGCCCGCAAGGCCAGTGACTGCCGCGGATCCGCAAGCGGCGGCACCTTCGAAAAATGAGTGTCCGCTTGAGCAATACGCCCCTTCCTCCCGCCTCCGACATCGCGCCGATCAACATCGAAGACGAGATGCGGAAATCGTATCTCGACTACGCGATGAGCGTGATCGTGAGCCGTGCCCTGCCCGACGTCCGCGACGGGCTGAAGCCGGTGCACCGGCGCATCCTCTACGCGATGAAGGAGGGCGGGTACGACTCGACCAAGCCCTATAAGAAGTCGGCACGCATCGTCGGCGACGTGATGGGTAAATACCACCCGCACGGCGACAGTGCGATCTACGATGCCATGGTCCGCATGGCGCAGGACTTCTCCATGCGCCTGCCGCTGATCGACGGCCAGGGCAATTTCGGTTCAATGGACGGCGATCCGCCGGCGGCGATGCGCTACACCGAAGCGCGTCTGGCCAAGGCGGCGGAAGCACTGCTGGACGACATCGACAAGGACACCATCGACTTCCAGGCCAGCTACGACGATTCGGGCCGCGAGCCCACCGTCGTGCCGGCCCGTTTCCCGAACCTGCTGGTGAACGGCGCCGGCGGCATCGCCGTCGGTATGGCGACCAACATCCCGACCCACAATCTGGGCGAGGTGATCGACGCCTGCTGCGCCTACATCGACAATCCCGACGTCACGCTCGACGAACTAATGGAGCATGTGCCCGGCCCCGATTTCCCGACGGGCGGCCTGATCCTAGGCCGCTCGGGCAGCAGGGCGGCACTCCAGACCGGGCGGGGCTCGGTCATCCTGCGCGCCAAGACCCATTTCGAGGAGGTGCGCAAGGATCGCACCGCCATCGTCGCGACCGAGATCCCCTATCAGGTCAACAAGGCCAAGCTGATGGAACGCATCGGCGAGGTCGTGAACGACAAGACGATCGAAGGCATCGCCGACCTGCGCGACGAGTCGGACCGCGACGGCGTCCGCGTGGTGATCGAGCTGAAGCGCGATGCCGTTCCGGATGTCGTGCTGGCGCAGCTGTTCCGCCACACCCAACTCCAGACCTCCTTCGGCGTCAATATGCTGGCGCTGAACGGCGGCCGTCCGGAGCTGATGAATCTCCTGAACGTTATCACCGCGTTCGTCCGCTTCCGCGAGCAGGTCATCACCCGGCGGACCGAGTTCCTGCTGGGCAAGGCCCGCGAGCGGGCACACACCTTGGTCGGTCTGGCGGTCGCCGTCGCCAACCTGGATGCGATGATCGAGTTGATCCGCAGCGCCCCCGATCCGGTCTGGGCGCGCGAGGAGATGATGAACCGCGAATGGCCGGTCCATGACGTCGGCCCGTTGATCGAGCTGATCGACGAGCCGGGCCGTGGTGTCAGCGCGCAGGGCACCTATCGCCTGTCCGAAGTCCAGGCCCGCGCTATCCTTGATCTGCGCCTGCACCGCCTGACCGGGTTGGAGCGCGACAAGATCGGCGCCGAGCTGAAGGACGTCACCGACCAGATCGCCGACTTCCTCGCCACGCTGGCCAATCGTCCGAAGCTGATGGGAATCCTGCGCGACGAGCTGGTGGAGATGAAGGAGCGGTTTGGGAATCCGCGCCGCACCGAAATCCAGGATCTGGAATTCGAAGCCGACATCGAAGACCTGATCCAGCGCGAGGACATGGTCGTCACCGTCAGCCAGTCCGGTTACGTGAAGCGGGTGCCGCTGTCGACCTACCGCGCGCAGAAGCGCGGCGGCAAGGGCCGTTCCGGCATGTCGATGAAGGCGGAGGACGCGGTCAGCGACCTGTTCGTCGCCAACACCCATACGCCGCTGCTGCTCTTCTCGAACCGCGGCATGGTCTACAAGCTGAAGGTCTACCGCCTGCCGCTGGGCAACCCGCAGGCGCGCGGGAAGGCCTTCGTCAACCTGCTGCCGCTGATCGACGGAGAGACCATCACCACCGTCCTGCCGTTGCCGGAGGACGAGGCCGCCTGGGCCGATCTGCACGTCGTTTTCGCCACGTCGAAAGGCAACGTGCGCCGCAACCGCATGTCGGACTTCGCCAACATCCGCTCCAACGGCCTGATCGCCATGAAGCTGGAGGAGGAAGGCGAGCGGCTGATCGGCGTCCACACCTGCTCGGAAACCGACGACGTCCTGCTGGCGACCCGCGGTGGCAAGTGCATCCGCTTCCCGGTGGACGATGTGCGCGTCTTCGCCGGCCGCACCTCAACCGGTGTCCGCGGCATCAAGCTGGCCGATGGGGACGAGGTGGTGTCGCTGTCGATCCTGACCCATGTCGATGCCACGCCCGAGGAACGCGCCGCCTTCTTCAAGATGAAGCGCGATGAAGGGCTGGAGATGGAAGGCGAGGCCGCTCCGGAAGCGGACGAGGTGCCGACGGACAGCGTCACCCTGACGCAGGAGCGATATGAAGAACTGAAACAGAAGGAGCAGTATATTCTCACCGTCTCCGACCGCGGCTATGGCAAGCGCAGCTCGTCCTACGAGTACCGCACCGCCGGACGCGGGGGCCAGGGCATCTGGAACATGGAGATGGGCGAGCGCAACGGCTCCATCGTCGCCGCCTTCCCGGTCGAATCGAACCATCAGGTGATGATGGTCACCAACGGCGGCCAAGTAATCCGCATGCCGCTGCACGATGTGCGGGTTGCCGGCCGCAAGACGCTGGGCGTCACGCTGTTCCGCGTGGGGGCGGATGAGCGCGTGGTGTCCGTCGCCACCATCGCCGAGGAAGAAGGCGAGAATGGTATTGAGGATGGCGGTGACGCCAACGGTTCGGTCGGGTCGGTCGGCGATGCCGGCGGCACCGCCACGCCGAACGAATAACGGACGGGCCTAAAGGGGAACCCATGGCGACCAGCCAGACCGAGACCAGCAAGGCCGAGACCAGCAAGGGTCGTCGAATCGGTGTCTATCCCGGCACCTTCGATCCGATCACCAACGGTCACATGGACATCATCCAGCGCGCTGCCCGTCAGGTCGACCACCTGATCATCGGCGTCGCCAGGAATGCCGGCAAAGGCCCGCTCTACTCCACGGACGAGCGGGTCGCCATGGTTCGCGAGGATGTGGCCGCGCTGAATGCCGGCGGGGCCAGCATCGAGGTGCGGGCGTTCGACAATCTGCTGATGCATTTCGCCATCGAGATGAACGCCCGCGTCATCATCCGCGGTCTGCGGGCCGTCTCGGACTTCGAATATGAGTTCCAGATGGCGGGCATGAACGCGCGGCTGAACCCGAAGGTCGAGACGATCTTCCTGATGTCGTCGGAGAAGCACCAGTTCATCTCCTCGCGATTCGTCAAGGAAATCGGACGTCTGGGCGGCGACATCCGCCATTTCGTCTCCGCCCGCGTCGCCGAACGGCTGGCCGAGCGCTTCGCACTGGAGGCCGGCAACGGCACAGCTCCAACAACCAGCCAGACCTGATCTGTGCGACTGTGGGCTTGATGACAAAATCCTGCGTTTTCCATCAAGCCCATGGTTGACCTTTCATGCGCGTCTTTCTATGGTGCGCCCACTTCCGGCGGGCGCCAGTTTTGCACCGCCGCGAAAGGATGATCCGGTAGCTCAGTCGGTAGAGCACGTGACTTTTAATCATGTGGCCGTGGGTTCGAATCCCACCCGGATCACCAAACCAATTCAAGGTTTTAGCCTTCTTCAAGGGGTCGCTTCCGCGGCCCCTTTTTGTATCTGGGGCACGGTTCCGGGCACGCTTTCGCATCGTCGGCCGGTGCCCACGGATGAATGAAAAAAGCCCCGCTGAAGCGGGGCTCTTCCTTGTTGTGTACCGGCTTGGCCGAGATGGCGACCCCAGCTGGATTCGAACCAGCGACCTGCCGCTTAGAAGGCGGCTGCTCTATCCAACTGAGCTATGGGGCCTTGTCCCGGTTGAGCGCACTCTTCGCAATCAGAAACGAAAGCGATCAGAAGCGCGGACGGTCGGTGCGGAAATTGTCGGCATAGTTGCGCGGACGGACGCGACGGACCGGAGCTTCCTGAACGGTGTAGTTCCAGCCTTCACGCTCGGCGAAGGCGATCGCCTCTTCCTTCGTCTCGAAGGACAGGCGCACCTGGTTCAGCGTGTCGCCGGAACTGGTCCAGCCCATCAGCGGTTCCGGACGGCGCGGAGTCTCGATCTCGTAATCCAGCATCCAACGGTGAGTCTTGGCCCGGCCGGATTGCATGGCCGTCTTGCTCGGCTGATAGATCCGGACGTTCATGGCTCGCTCGTCTCCTCAAATGCCTACAGTTGCGTCCTGGCACCTATGGCTTGGACGCGGTTTTGTCCCCTGGCGATGGTCGGGGCGCCCGGATTCGAACCGGGGGCCTCCAGTACCCAAAACTGGCGCGCTGACCAGACTGCGCTACGCCCCGTCGCCGCGTTGTGAGATACACGAACGCCACGCCCACGGCAAGCGGACGGCGCACCGTTTTCGCGGACTTTCGCCATCCCGCCTGCCGCGCTGGTCGATTGTGCGGCGTTCGGTCGCTCAACAGCCTGTGTTCAACACCGTTCCGGATCCGTTTCGTTGCCATCCCTCACCCCTGCCCCGCTCTCCATCGCCCTCTTCCTGCCCGACCTTGCCGACCGGCCCGACCGGCGTGCCGCCGTCGATCTCGCCCACGGGGTGCTGCACGCCGGCGTGGCGGTGGACGTGGTGGCGCCGATGGGCGGAGGACCGCTGCGCGCGACCCTGGACCCGGCCATCGGGCAGATCGACCTCGCCAAGCGCCATGCCGCGACCTCCGCTCTGGCGCTGGCCCGCGTGGTGTCGGAACGGCAGCCAACGCTGCTGGCGATCCCGCAGGAAGTGGCGTGGGTCGGGCAGCTGGCGCTGCGGCTGGCGCGCAGCGATGCACGGTTGATCGTGCTGGCGGGCGATCGGGACGCGGACCTTGCAGCTATTCGTGCCGCAGCGCCTCGATGGGGTTGAGGCGGGCCGCGCGGCGGGCGGGGTAAAGGCCGAAGAACACACCGATCAGGCCACTGACCACCACCGCCAAAACCACCGAGTCGATCTGGATCAGCGTCGGCCATCCAGCCAGTTCCGCGACCCCCATAGCGGTGCCGATACCCAGCGCGACCCCCACCGCAGCGCCGATCAGCGACAGGGTGGTCGATTCGATCAAGAACTGCACCAGGATGTCGCGCCGCCGCGCCCCGATGGCGAGCCGCAGGCCGATCTCCCGTGTGCGCTCGGTCACCGAAACCAGCATGATGTTCATGATGCCGATACCGCCGACCAGCAGAGAGACCGCCGCGACGGCGGCCAGCAGGAAGGACAGGGCACGGGAGGAGGCATCGCGGGTCGCCGACACCTCCGACAGGTCGCGCATCCAGAAATCGTCGTCCTGGCCAGGAATCAGCCGGTGGCGCTGACGCAGCAGGTCACGGATCTGGGCCTGGGCGTCGGCCATGTCGGCGCCGTCACGCATCTTCACCACCATGGTGTGGATGAAGCGCGGGTTGCTCTTCGCCATACCCGGGATGTTGCGCTTGGCGGTGGACAGCGGCACGAAGATGACGTCGTCCTGGTCCTGCCCCTGGGTGTTCTGCCCCTTCTCCGCCAGCACGCCGACGACGGTCAGCGGGGTGGAGAACACCCGCACCGGCTCCCCGATCGGATCGCCGCCGCCGAACAGGTTGCGCACCACCGTCTGCCCCAGCACGACCACCTTGTTGGCCTGCGCCACATCCACGTCCGACAGGCCGTGCCCGGCCGCAATGCTCCAGTCGCGGGCATCCATATAGTCGGGGGTGATGCCGAACAGCACGGTGCCCCAGTTCTGGTTGCCTGCGACGATCTGTAATCCCCAGCGCACCGATGGCGCCGTCACCACCACGCCGGGGATTTCCGACAGCACCGCCAGCGCGTCGTCCTCCGTCAGGGAGGAGGCGGTGCCGGCGCCCAGCTTCACCCCGCCGCGGACGATGCTGCCCTGCCCGACCATGATCAGGTTGGTGCCCAGGCTGGCGATCTGACGCAGCACCTGCTCGCGCGCGCCGGCCCCGACCGCCACCATGGCGATCACCGCAGCAACGCCGATGACGATGCCCAGCATGGTCAGCGCACTGCGCAACGGGTTGGCCCGCAGCGAATCGAGCGCGGCGCGCAGCGCATCCCAGGCGGTCATGCCGCGACCTCCGCATCCTGGCTCAGGTCATCGATCAGGCGGCCGTCGCGGAAGTGCAGGACACGGGACGCGAAGCGTGCCACCTCCGGTTCGTGCGTCACCAGGACGATCGTGATGCCGCGCCGGTTCAGCCGCTGGAACAGACCGATGATCTCCAGGCTGGTGGCGGTGTCGAGCGCGCCGGTCGGTTCGTCGGCCAGCAGCAACAGCGGGTCGTTGACCAGCGCGCGGGCGATGGCGACGCGCTGCTGCTGCCCACCGGAGAGCTGGGTCGGCCGGTGACCTGCGCGTTCCAGCAGCCCCACCGCGTCGAGCGCGGCCAACGCCCGCTCGATACGCTGGGCATGGCTGACGCCGGCATAGACCATCGGCAGCATGACGTTGTCGAGTGCGGACTGGCGCGGCAGCAGGTTGAAGGACTGGAAGACGAAGCCGATGCTGCGGTTCCGCACCGCCGCCAGCGCGTCGGAGGACAGGCCGGCAACCTCCTGCCCGTCCAACCAGTACCGCCCGGAATCGGGACGGTCCAGACAGCCTAGCAGGTTCATGAAGGTGGATTTTCCCGACCCCGACGGCCCCATCACCGCGACAAACTCGCCAGGGCGGACGGTGACGGAAACGTCGTCGAGCGCATGGACGATCTGCGGCCCCATGCGGTAATGGCGGGTGAGCCGTTCGACCGTTATCAGGGAATGAGCCGGTTCAGAAACCAAGGCGCGGCCCCCGGTGGCTGTCGCGGTCGGGGGCGAGGATGCCGGTGATGACCTCCTGCCCCGCCCGCAGGTCGCCCGCCACCACTTCCGTGAAGCTGCCGTCGCCGATACCGAGGCGCACCGCTACGCCGACAGGACTCCCATTGCCGGAGCCAGGCACCCAGACGGTTCGTGTCGCTTCGATCGCTCGGCCGGGATCGACCAGCGAGTCGAAGCGGTCGCGCTGTGCCGGCTCGATCAGCCCGGCGATCCGCTCCAGTGTCGCGGTGCGAATGGCATTGGCCTCCACCCGGCGGCGTTCAGGATCGCCGCCTTCCGCATCCAGCGCGATGAAGCGTTCCCGGGCCTCGGCGACCAGGGCGGCGATGTCGCGCCGCCTCGTCTCGTCCAGTTTCAGTCCGTCCATCACCCGCTTGGCCGCCGCCTCCAGCGCCGCAGCTCCCCGCCCGCCGTTCAGGCCACCGGTGGTCGGGGTCGGGGCATCGGCAGCCCCTTCCACACCCGGTGGGCGGAAGCGCAGAGCGGCATTGGGAAGCTTCACCGCCGCCGGCCGCTCATCCACGGTGATCCGCAAGTTGGCCGTCATGCCGGGCAGAAGCCGCAGTTCCGGATTCTCCACCGTGATGACGACGATGTAGGTGACGACGGTCTGGTCCTCCTTCGGCGCCAGCCGCACCTGCGCCACCCGGCCGGCGAAGCTGTCGCCGGGGAAGGCATTGACGGTGAAGCGCACCGGCATGCCTTCGCGCACCCGGCCGATGTCAGCCTCGTCGATGTTGGCCAGTACCTCCATCTGCCGCAGATCCTGGGCGATGGTGAACAGGGTGGGGGCCGACAGGCTGGCCGCCACCGTCTGGCCGGTGCTCACCGCACGGTTCACCACCACGCCGTCGATGGGCGATCGGATGACGGAACGGTTCAAATCGACGCGGACCAACTGCAGGGCGGCCTCCCGCTGGGCCACCTGGGCACGGGCGACCTCCACCTGGGCAGCGGCAACCGCCAGCGAAGCGTCGGCGGATGCCTCCGCCGCCTCCGCCTGCCGCTTCTGCGCGCGGGCGGCGATCAACTGGGCCTGGGCGCTGTGGGCTGCAGTCTCCGCCTTCTCAAGATCGGCGGCGGCGACCACGCCGCGGCCCTGCAGATCGCGTCGCCGCCGCAGGTCGCGCTCCGCATCGCGCTGGGCGAGGTCGGCGCGGACGATCTGGGCGTCGGCATTGGCGATGCTGGCCTTGGCATTGGCAAGATCGGCCCGCGCCTTGTCGAGCAGCGCCTGCTGCTGGATCAGCGATGCCTTGGCCGAATCGACATCGGCGCCGGCCTGGGCCAGCCGCGCGGCAAGCTGGTCGCCATTCAGCCGGGCGAGGATCTGCCCGCTGGTGACACGGCTGTTGAAATCGGCATAAAGCTCGGCGATCTGGCCGGACAGTTGGGAACTGACCTCGACCGTCACCAGGGCGCTCATGGTGCCGGTGGCGGTGATGGCGCTGACCAGCGGACCCTGTTCGACCCGCGCCAAGCGATAGGCCGGTCCCGGCTCCGCCCGCGCCAGCACGACATAGGCGGACAGTCCGGCCGCAGCGCTGAGCGCCAGTCCGAGAAAGATCGCCACCCGCCTGCCCATCGCGCCCCTCCGCACCGCGCCACCCGCGCGATGAATCTGGGGGAGTTTACGCGAAAGTCATGGGCTGCGAGCCCTCTTTCAACGACAGGGTTTTGGCGCCTCAAGGCTTGGCGATGTCCGGCGAGACCACCCGGTCGCCGGGACGGATGCCGAGCCGCGAGGCCATGCCACCGTTCAGTTCCAGGATTGCCTTCACCGGCCCGTCGGAGTTGACCGAGTCCAGCGATTCCGGCACGGCACGCTCGTGAATGTTCACGATGCGGCCATCGGCGGCGATGAACAGCATGTCCAGCGGGATCAGCGTGTTCTTCATCCAGAAGCTGGCCGGTTGCACCCGGTCATAGACGAACAGCATTCCAGCATCGGCCGCCATCGATTGGCGGAACATCAGCCCCTGGGCCTGCTGGCCGGGGGTCAGCGCCAGTTCGACGTCGAAGCGGAACTTGCCGCCGCCCGTTGTCTCGATGGTCAGCTTGGACTTCTGGAAACTCTCCAGCGCCAGCGCCGGGAAGGCGACCACCAGCAGCAGGAGCGTCGCGACAACACCCCGAAAACTCCGACCGACCATCATGCTCGTCCCCGAAGGCTGATTCGACCCGTGGATACGGGAGAGGCGTCAGTGAAGCACGGCGCCCCGCCCCAGCCAAATTAAGCCTGTTTAGGACTTCGCCAGACGGTCGAAGGCCTGGAGCTTCGCCAACAGCGCCGGCATGTCCTTCAGCGGCACCATGTTGGGGCCGTCGCTGGGGGCGCAGTCCGGGTTTTCATGCGTCTCCATGAAGACGGCGGCGACGCCGACCGCGATGGCGGCACGGGCCAGAACCGGGACGAACTCCCGCTGGCCGCCCGAGGTGGTGCCCTGCCCGCCCGGCTGCTGGACCGAGTGGGTGGCGTCGAACACGACCGGGAAGCCGGTCTCCGCCATGATCGGCAGGGACCGCATGTCCGACACCAGCGTGTTGTAGCCGAAGCTGGCGCCACGCTCGCACAGCAGGACGCGCTCGTTGCCCGACGCAACCAGCTTGGCGGCGACGTTCTTCATGTCCCACGGTGCCAGGAACTGGCCCTTCTTGACGTTCACCGCGCGGCCGGTTTCGGCGGCGGCGATCAGCAGGTCGGTCTGGCGGCAGAGGAAGGCGGGAATCTGCAGCACGTCCACCGCCTCGGCGACCGGGGCGCACTGGGTCGATTCATGCACGTCGGTGATGACCGGGCAGCCGAACCGCTCGCGGATTTCCGCGAAGATCGGCAGCGCCTTGTCCATGCCCAGGCCGCGCGCAGTTGTGATCGAGGTGCGGTTGGCCTTGTCGAAACTGGACTTGTAGATCAGCCCCATGCCCAGCGCGCGGGTCATCTCCACCAGCGCGGACGCGGTCTCCATCGCATGGTCGCGGCTTTCCATCTGGCAGGGGCCGGCGATCAGGACGAAAGGACGGTCGTTGGCGATCGACAGGTCGCCGATCTGGACGGTGCGCGGCGTGGTCATTGGAGTGCTCCGGAACGAAAACGGGCGAGAGGGCGCCCGCAGTCCCTTGCATCCCACTAAATGCCTGAATGGTCAACGCATGGGACGTCAATGCTGGGCAACGTGCCGAAAGCCGAGCGCTGTTCGGGGCTGTTGCGGCACGCTCCTTCCCCATCCCTTTTCGTTCCCGCCCTTCACGGCCACCGGCAAAGCCGCCTCTACTCAACCATGCCCTGTCAGCATGGAACCGGGGGACATGTGTTAGAATTTTACTAGGGATCAAATTTTCACCATACTTATTCTGCCTATCTATTCATTTCGTATGAAGAATTTTGTTTAAAAAAAATTTCCACTTGAAATTTTTTAAAGTTCGGCCGGATTTTATTGAAAACATCGGAAGTTTTCCTGTTTTCCGGCCGAATCAGGTAAATTATCTTTTTCAGTTAAGAAAACCACGTAGATATTGATGTTTATCACATAACAACATTTCCGGCCGACGTCCAAGAGAGCACAACCGTGTCAAACTCTTGGCTCCACACCGTGGTCACAGTGCCTTGAACGTCGTGGCAAATGGTCACCGAATTGAGCTCAAGGCTACCCGGCGCATCATCGCCCGGCGCCGTATAAGTCAATGAAACAGTAAAATAGTAGCCGAACACCTTATCGGAGGAAATGGTTCCGGTTGGACTGGCAGAAGACAGCGAACTCGTCACCACCGAGAGAACCTGCTTTCCCAGAGCTGTATCGATTTCTCCTCCCAGGTTAATGGTAATACCTGAAGAGAAGTCGCCATCTCCAACAGGTATTGTTGCAGAAACGATAACATCTGCCGTTACGTTAAACTTTCCTACATTGGCTGTGTGAGTCGTCACAAAGTTTCCGGAAATAGGAACAAGTGCCGGATTGGCTGCCATATCACGCCTCCTGCTATTTCAGAGAGATATTTTACTCTCAACGCAAATCAATATATACGCATATCCGGCCTTACTTAAGATGAAAAATTGTAAAACTATATAAGAGATACACTTATTGTATTTTGGCTCCAAACCGCTTTTTTTTGTTGAAATTCGCTTATCATGCAAACCGCTCGGAATGGCATGACCGCGCCACCGCATGCATAGCCCACGGTCATGCGTGATGGCGGGAGCAAAAAGGGCGTAGGCGTTTTCGGGCTGGGCCACGGAGCCCAAGCAGAAATTCCGAACTCCGCCCACCGATGGCGGAGCTCGGAGATTCTGAAAAACACAGTGTCCGCGGATTTGTCCGGTTCGGGCCACACGCGGCTCATTCCGGGCAACCCCGCTTAACAGCCTGTGGACTCATCGGTTCTCTGCGATTTTGAAGCCCACCCGGATGTCCCGGCGTCGTTCGAAGTCCTTGCAGTATTCATTCTGCCTGAAGCGACGCCCTTCTTCCCTCACCCCAGATGTGTCCGGAAGAACTCCACCGTCAGCCGGTTCGCCTCGTCGGCCGCGTCCCGGTCGTAATGCTCGCCGCCCGGCCGGGCGAAGGCGTGGTCCATGCCCGGATAAACTTTGGCGGTCACCCATTCGTTGTCCTTCACCCCGGCCACCACCGCATCGCGCTTGTCGGGGCTGGAGAATTTGTCGTTCTCGGCGATGTGCAGCATCAGGGGCTTGGCGATCTTGTCGGCCTCACCCAGCAGCCCCTCCAGTCCGACGCCGTAATAGCCGACATTGGCCTCGGCATCGGACCGCGTCGCCATCATGAAGGCCAGCCGGCCGCCCAGGCAGTAGCCGACGGTTCCGGCCTTGCCGGTGCAGCCGTCCTGCCCGCGCACCCAGGCCAGCGCCGCCCTCAGATCCTCGATGGCCTTGTCCTGATCCATGCCGTTCAACAGCGCGAAGGCCTGGTTCCACTCCTCCTGCGTCTTGTCGGTCAGTTGCACGCCGGGCTGCTGGCGCCAGAACAGGTCGGGGCATACCACCAGGAAGCCCTGCGCGGCGTACCAGTCGCACTGCTCGCGCATCACCGGATTGACGCCGAAGATCTCCTGGATCACCACCAATCCACCCGCCGGGGTTACCGTGGGCTTGGCGACATAAGCGGAAAAGCGGCCGCCGTCGGCGGCATCAATCATCACTTCGGACATAGCGCTCTTAACCTCCCGTTGGCAAATCCGCCCCTGATATGGAGTGGACTTGCCCCCGGTCACCCCGCCTTTCGTCAGAAACCGACGCTGACGCCAACGAAGCCGCCGTAATCACGGCGATTTTCCTCACCCAGCCGGGCATTCAGGCCCAGCGTGCCGGTCACCGACTCCGCCAGCTTGAAGGAGGCACCGGCCGTCAGGTCGACATAGCTGCGATCAGGTTTCGCCACCGCCACGTCGTAGGCCAGTGTGGAGATGCTGCGGCTTTCCACCGTGATGTTCCGCTGGTCGTCCTTGAACTCCCGGTTCAGTGTCACCTTGGCATAAGGTAGGACACCGCCGAAATCATAGGAGGCCTGATAGCCGATGCTGCCGACCAGCGAATTGCGGGTCTGCGAGCGGTAGGTGAAGCCGAACAGGCTGTTGTCCTCGCTGAACCCCTCCACCTCAACATGCTGATAGCGCAGGCCCAGCACCGGACCATGGGTCAGCCCGCCGGTCATGAACTCATAGCCGCCCTCGGCACCGATGGACGCGTTGATGCCCTCGGTGTTGCCGCCGGTCGAATGGTCGGTGCCGTTGATGGTCACGCCGCGCCGCAGGTCGTAATCGGTGAAGCCGATGGACCCGACGCCGTTCACGAAGGCGCCGCCCATGCGGTAGACGCCGTAGCCGCTCAGCACATATTCCCGCTGCTTGTAATCGCCGCCGGTGGAGAAGCTGCCACGGTAATGCGACACCGTGCCGGCCACGCCCAGCAGGAGGTTCTCGGTGAAGCGCTTGTCGATGCCGACGCTGACCGACAGCGGCGTGCCGCGTACCTCCGCCTGTCCGCCAGCACCGGGGTCGCCGGTGCGGTCACTGGTCAGCCGGCCAACCCCGCCGCTGATCCAGGCACCGCTGGTGCCGGGCTTGCGACTCCACAGGCTGCTCGCCGCCTGAGCCAGGATGGTGGACGTCAGCCGGTCACGGGTGTGGATCGGCGATTCGGCAAGCTGCGCCACATTGCCGGGGGCGGTCAGCGCGTTCAGCACGAAGTCCGACACCGCGCGGTGCCCGGCCGTGGTCGGGTGGACGCCATCGGCGAACAGGTAGCTCTGCGCCGCGTTCGGCGCCACCAATGTCCCGGAGGTGCAGAGCAGCGAACTGCTGGTGGTGCAGGCGGTGCCGGTCACGTTGGTGAAGCCGAAGGCCGTGGGGTTGGCCACCGCCGCCCGCAGAAGGGAATAGGTGTCGATCGGAATGACCGAGATGCCGGCATTCGCCAGCCCCAGCGTGACCAGCTGGTTGTAGCCGCTGACCAGCTGCGTGATCTGCGCCGCAGCCGTGGCGCCCTGCGCCAGCCCGAACGGTGTCGATCCGATGTCCGGCACCGTCGGAACCAGTATGGTGCGGGCGCCAGCGGCGCGCAGCCGCGCCACCTGGGTCACCAGATCGGTCGCCGCCTGGGTTACCGTCGCCTGTGCGGTGGAGGGGGTGTTGAGTGCGGCGAAGATGTCGTTGGCACCGCCCCAGACGGTATAGAGCGCGTTCGGATCGGCCCGCCCGCCGGTGGAGGCCAAGTAGCCGGAGATCTGTGTTGCCACGCTTGGGGCCAGCGCCGTCGGACCGGTTGCCGGAACGCCGACCGAGGTGTTCACCCGCGCACCGCCGACCGCATAATCGGTGCCGCCCCGCGCCGCCGTGGTGGCCGAGGTGCCGAGCGCACCGGCAAGATTCTCCGACCACACCGGACCGGGATTGGTTGTGAACTTGCCACCGACCGGCAGCAACGACTGGAACGCGCCGCTGTCGGTCAGGCTGTCGCCGAAGAAGATGGTGGAGGAATAATCCGCCGCGCCGGCCGGGACCGAGGCGAGTGTGGTGAGGCAAGTGGCAAGCGCAGCGATCCTGACGCGATTCATGGTCCTTCCCCGATCCGATTGTTTGGTTATGCGATTTTCTGAGGATCGTGGCATACAGGTATCCAGCACGCAAGGAAGTTGACGTAAGGGGAATGTACTGGAAATGAAAAAGCCCCACCTTTTTGGGGGCGGGGCTTCCATGAACGGCTTCCTATGCGGGAGGTTGAATTCACCTCCCGATTCCTCAGACCAGTCGGCTCTGGTCGATCGCTGCCTTGATGAAGGCGGTGAACAGCGGGTGCGGCTCAAAGGGTTTGGACTTCAGTTCCGGGTGGAACTGCACGCCGATGAACCAGGGATGATCGGGGATCTCCACGATCTCCGGCAGTTCCCCGTCGGGCGACAGGCCGCTGAACTTCATGCCGCAGCGCTCCAGACGTTCCTTGTAGTATACATTCACCTCATAGCGGTGACGGTGCCGTTCGGAGATGTCGGTGGTGCCGTAGACCTCGGCGACCTTGCTGCCGTCCAGCAGCTTGGCCGGATAGGCGCCGAGCCGCATGGTGCCGCCCAGGTCGCCGACCTCGGCGCGACGCTCCAGCGTGTTGCCGCGCATCCATTCGGTCATCAGGCCGACGACCGGATTGCCCGGCTTGCCCAGTTCGGTAGAACCGGCATCCTCGATCTTCGCCATGTTGCGGGCGGCTTCGATCACCGCCATCTGCATGCCGAAGCAGATGCCGAAATAGGGGACCTTACGTTCACGCGCGAACTGCGCCGCCCGGATCTTGCCTTCCGTACCGCGCGAACCGAAGCCGCCCGGCACCAGGATGCCATGGACATTCTCCAGCCGCTTCACCGCCGCATCATCGTCCTCGAAGATTTCCGAATCGATCCAGTCGAGGTTGACCTTGACGTTGTTGGCGATGCCGCCGTGGGTCAGCGCCTCGGCCAGCGACTTGTAGCTGTCGAGCAGGCTGATGTACTTGCCGACCACCGCGATGGTAACCTCGCCCTGCGGCTTGCGCACCCGCTCCATGATGCGGGTCCAGCGCGACAGGTCCGGCTCCTTGTCGGTCGGCAGGCCGAAATAGTTCAGGACCTGGGTGTCGAAGCCTTCCTCGTGGTAGCTGATCGGCACCTGATAGATCGACTCGACGTCCAGCGCCGCAATCACCCGCTCCGGACGGATGTTGCAGAACAGCGCGATCTTCTTGCGCTCGTTCTCCGGAATCGGGCGGTCGGCGCGGCACAGCAGGATGTTGGCCTGGATTCCGACGCTCAGCAATTCCTTCACCGAATGCTGGGTCGGCTTGGTCTTCAGCTCGCCTGCGGTCGGGATGTAGGGCAGCAGCGTCAGGTGAATGTAGAGGACATTCTCCTGGCCGACTTCGTTGCCGAACTGGCGGATCGCCTCCAGGAAGGGCAGCGACTCGATATCGCCCACCGTGCCGCCGATCTCGATCAGGACGAAGTCCTCATCGGTCGCGTCGGCGCGGATGAACTCCTTGATCTCGTCGGTGATGTGCGGAATGACCTGGACGGTGCCGCCCAGGTAGTCGCCGCGACGTTCCTTCGCGATCACGGTGGAATAGATGCGTCCGGTGGTGATGTTGTCGCCCTTGCGGGCCGACACGCCGGTGAAGCGCTCGTAATGGCCCAGGTCAAGGTCCGTCTCGGCCCCGTCGTCGGTCACGAAGACCTCGCCGTGCTGATAGGGGCTCATCGTGCCGGGATCGACGTTCAGGTACGGGTCCAGCTTGCGCAGCCGCACCTTGTAGCCGCGCGCCTGGAGAAGCGCCCCAAGCGCCGCCGATGCCAGACCTTTGCCCAGCGAAGAAACGACGCCACCGGTGATGAAGATGTAGCGAGTCATGTCCGTCCGAAGAGCTTGAGAGCTGTTCCATGTCCCCGAAGGGGACGGATGTGCCATGTCCCCGTTGGGGGGCGAATGTTCCAGTCCCCGGAGAGCCGCAGCGACGTCACGCCGCATTCGACCCTCAAAAGAAAGAGGCGGCTTCGGGGAGGCCGCCTCGCTGTCCGCTTCGTACCCGTGCGCTGGGAGTTGTCCCCGTTACTGGGACACCGGCGGCGCGGGTTGTGCCGGAGCGGTCGGCTGGGCCGGGGCCGTCGGAGCCGCCGGCAGCGTGTCGATGATCGACGCCGGGCGCGAATGGCCGCCGGCCAGGATCGCCAACACGATGCTGGTTGCGAAGAAACAGCCCGCCAGAATGCCGGTGGTCCGCGTCAGCAGGTTGGCCGTGCCACGGGTGCTCATCATGCCGCCCATGGTGCCGCCGCCGATACCGAGCCCGCCGCCTTCCGACCGCTGGATCAGGATCACACCGACCAGCCCGACGGCGATCAGCAGGTGAATGACCAGAATCACCGATTCCATGCGATGCTCACCCCACACCATCCCAAAAATCGAATAGCGCGCCACAGGCCGTCTCAAGGGCCCGTGGCGCGCGCCCACTGTTTGTACCGCGCCATGGCGCGATATGCCAGCGCCAAAATACCTATGCCATATCCGTTGGCGGCATGGCTGACACCGATGGGCGCCATGCCGCTTGGGAAGGCCGGCATCAACGGCAGGCGGTCGCGATGGCCCAGAAATCGTCAGCCTTCAGCGACGCACCGCCGACCAGCGCGCCGTCGACATTCTCCACCACCATCAGCTCCGCCGCGTTGTTCGGCTTGACCGAACCGCCATAGAGGATACGGACCTTCGCGGATTCGGCGATCTTGCCCTCCAGCTCGGCGCGGATATGGGCGTGCATCGCCTTCACGTCGTCCGGAGTCGCGGTCTTGCCGGTGCCGATCGCCCAGACCGGCTCATAGGCGATGACGGTGTTCCCGGCCGTCGCGCCCGCGGGAATGGAGCCGGCAAGTTGGCCCGACACCACGGTGTTGGCTTGGCCGGTGTCGCGTTGCGCCTCGGTCTCGCCGACACAGATGATGGCGACGAGGCCTTCCTTGTGAGCGGCAACCGCCTTGGCGTTCACCACGGCGTCGCTCTCGCCATGGTCGGCGCGGCGCTCCGAGTGGCCCAGGATGACGAAACGGCAGCCGGCGTCCTTCAGCATCGTCGGCGCCACGTCACCGGTGTGGGCGCCGGAGGTCTTCGGCGCGCAATCCTGGCCACCCAGCGCCAACGGGCTGTCGGCGATCGCCTCACCCACCAGGAACAGCAGCGGGAAGGGCGGGCAGACCAGCATGTCGAAGGCGACCGGTCCGGCGCCCTTCAGCCGCCCGGCGAGGTCGGAGGCGAGATCCAGCCCGTCGGCCTTCAACCCGTTCATCTTCCAGTTTCCGGCGATCAGCTTCCGGTTGGCGGTCATGGTCGTTTCCTTCTTGTCTCGGCTTTATATGGGAACTTGTGGAACGTTCTTGGCCTCTCGTAACCCAAGCCCATAGCAAGCCCGCCGCGGAATTTCCACTCACCCGACCGGCGCATCGGCCGCCGGCTACCATAAGAGACATCTTGTAGCAGCCCCACGGCGGAGCCTCATCAGACGAAGTGCCATGTTGAAGATGCCCCCATACGGAATAGGATCATTCGCAACGCACCATCCAGACGCGGCGAAGGCTTGGCCCCCATGAAGAACTTCTCGGACCTGACGGAAAAGGAGCTGCTGGCACTCGCCATTGCCCTGGAGGAGGAGGACAACCGCATCTATGACGAGTTCGCCCACGGCCTTACCGACAATTACCCCGACACGGCGAAGCTGTTCCGCGCCATGGCATCGGAGGAAAGCGGGCACCGGCACCGCCTGCTGGAACTGTTCCAGTCACGATTCGGCGACCATATCCCGCTGATCCGCCGCCAGGACGTGAAAGGCTTCGTAGAGCGCAAGCCTGTCTGGCTGACCCGACCGCTCGGGCTCGACACCGTGCGCCGGCAGGCCGAACTGATGGAGGCGGAAACCAAGCGCTTCTACAACCGCGCTGCGGAGAGGTCGCAGGACGCCGCCATCCGCCAGCTTCTGGGCGATCTGGCCGAGGAGGAGCGGCGGCACGAGGCCAAGGCCGAACGGCTGGAGGCGAAATACGTCTCGCCAAAGGTGCGGGAACAGGAGCACGAATCGGAACGCCGCCTGTTCCTCCTTCAGGTCGTGCAACCGGGGCTAGCCGGGCTGATGGACGGCTCGGTGTCTACCCTCGCCCCGCTGTTCGCTGCCGCCTTCGCCACCCAGGACAGCCACGAAACCTTCCTGGTCGGCCTCGCCGCCTCCATCGGCGCCGGCATCTCGATGGGCTTCGCCGAGGCACTGTCCGACAACGGGTCGCTGACCGGGCGTGGCAGCCCATGGCTGCGCGGGCTGGTCTGCGGCGCCATGACCACGCTGGGCGGGCTGGGCCACGCCCTGCCCTACCTGATCCCGCATTTCTGGACGGCGACTGCCATCGCCATCGCCGTGGTGGCGGTTGAACTGGCCGTCATCGCCTGGATCCGCAACCGCTACATGGACACGCCACTGCTGTCCGCCGCCTTCCAGGTGGTGGTCGGCGGGCTGCTGGTTTTCGGCACCGGCATCCTGATCGGCAGCGCCTGAGGCGCGGAGGAAAAGCCGTTTGCGGGAACGAGCTTATCCTTGTAACCGGGCGCACGATTGTTTATGTCTGAGTTGCTGTCCTAATTAGAACAAATCGAACCAATCGCGTCGCCATGGCTGACCTTAAAGCGGGCGTGAACCAGCTCTTCCTCCGCGAGGAGGAACTCCGCACCGGGATGGAGCTGCTTTTCTACGCCTACCGCGAATTTACCGCCGAACCGGACGAAATTCTGGCGGAGATCGGCTTCGGCCGCGCGCATCACCGCGTGATCTACTTCGTCGGCCGTTATCCCAAGATTACGGTGTCGGAACTGCTGGCGATTCTGAAGATCACCAAGCAGAGCCTGTCGCGCGTGCTGGGCGAACTGGTGCGCCAGGGTTTCATCGACCAGCAGACCGGCGCCCGCGACCGGCGGCAGCGCTTGCTGGAGCTGACGGAAAAGGGAGTGGAACTGGAACGCCAGCTGTCCGAAACCCAGCGTCAGCGCATCGCCCGCGCCTATCGCATGGCGGGGGCGGAAGCGGTGGAGGGATTCCGCAAGGTGATGATGGGCATGCTGGACGAGGAGGACCGGGCGAAGTTCGCTCCGCCCGTTCCCCCTGCCCGTCTTGCCGTCAAACGCTGAACGGATAAACGCTGAAGCGGATCAGCCGGCTTTCGATTCGGGTGCCGCCGGAGCGGCGGCGGTCGTGTCGGCCGGCTTCTCCCCGGCCGGCTTCGCGTCGTTGGGATTGCGACGGCGGAAGCCGCCCTTGCGATACACCACGTTTTCGGAAGCGCCCGGCGGGCATTGGACAATGTTCCCGCCCTTCGCCAGGAAGGCGCGGGTCATTTCGGCGAGGTCTTGGGCGTCCAGGTCCCGGGGGTCGTTGGACCTGTGGTCATAGGCCATCGTGATCGCTCCTCGTGTCTCTCGGCCCTCAGCGGAGGGCATATGGAGATTAACACGGATCGGGGCCGAAACGGCCAAGCGCTTACACGCCTGCCCGCCATGCATACCCAGGAAATGTCCTGCAAGGCCGCTCTATGTCGATTGCGGGGAGCCGCGTTATAGTCCGGCCATGACCGAAGATCAGCCCCACATCCTGGTCGTCGACGACGACACCCGCCTGCGCGAACTCTTGCGCAAATACCTCACCAGCAACGGCTTTCTGGTCAGCACCGCCCGCGACGCCACCGACGCGCGGGCGCAGCTGGGCGGGCTGGCCTTCGACCTGCTGGTGCTCGACATCATGATGCCGGGCGAATCGGGGCTATCGCTGACCGAATCGCTGCGGCGCGAGCGCGACCTGCCGATCCTGCTGCTGACCGCCCGCGACGAGCCGGATGACCGCATCGCCGGGCTGGAGGCCGGGGCCGACGACTATCTCGCCAAGCCCTTCAACCCGCGCGAGCTTCTGCTGCGCATCAACTCCATCCTGCGCCGTCAGGCCGCGCGCCCGCCGGAACCGACGTCCCCACCCGCCGCCCCGGTGCGGCTCGGCCCCCTCACCTACCTGCCCGATCGTGACGAACTGCGCCAGGGCGACGAGGTGATCCGCCTGACCACGGCGGAAGCCAGCCTGCTGCGCATCCTCGCCGCCTCCCCCGGCGTAACCTTCACGCGCGACGAACTGACGGAGCGCAGCAAGGTCGCCGGCAACGCCCGCACCGTTGACGTCCAGGTCACCCGCCTGCGCCGCAAGATCGAGGCAGACCCACGCGAGCCGCGCTATCTCCACACGGTCCGCGGTGAGGGTTACGTGCTGAGGCCCGATCCGTGACGGCGAGCGGACAGGCCGGAACCGATGGTGCCGCGGCCGGCCGGGCGGCGGCCCGCCGGGCCGAACGGCGGCGGCGCACGCCGTTCCTGAAACGCTTCCTGCCGCGCACCCTGTTCGGGCGCTCCCTGCTGATCATCGTCACGCCGGTGATCCTGGCGCAGGCGGTGGCGACCTGGATTTTCTACGACCGCCACTGGGACACGGTGACCAACCGGCTGGCCTATGCGGTCGCCGGCGACATCGCCACCGTGATCGCCATGCTGGAGCGCGACCCATCACAGGACGGGCGCGACTGGACGCTCGCCACCGCCGCCCGCACCACCGACCTGATCGTCACGGTGGAACCGGATCAGATCCTGCCGGACAAGCGCCGTGCGTTGAGCGGCCTGCTGGAGCGCACGTTGGGCAAGGCGCTGGACGACCGGGTCGGCCGCCCCTTCACCATCAACACCCGCGTCGCCCATGAATGGTACGAGATCCGGGTGCAGATGGCCGATGGCGTGCTGTCGGTGATGTCGCCGGAGCGCCGGCTGTTCACGCCCACCAGCTACATCTTCATCCTGTGGATGGTCGGGTCGGCCATCGTGCTGTTCGCTGTCGCCATCCTGTTCATGCGCAACCAGATCCGGCCGATCAAGCGGCTGGCGATCGCCGCTGACGCGCTCGGCAAAGGCCGCGACGTCTCCAACTTCAAGATGGAAGGGGCGACGGAGGTGCGGCAGGCGGCCTCGGCCTTCCTGCTGATGCGCGAACGCATCCAGCGCCAGATCAATCAGCGCACCGAGATGCTGGCTGGCGTCAGCCACGATTTGCGCACGCCGCTGACCAGGATGAAGCTGGCGCTCGACATGATCGAGGATCCCGACCTCGACCCCGAAGTGGAGGAACTGAAGGCCGACGTCGCCGAGATGGAGGAGATGATCGAAGGCTATCTCGCCTTCGCCCGCGGCGAGGGGACGGAGGCAGTGCAACCGACCGACCTGACCCGCCTGCTGAATGAGGTCGCTGCCGGTGCCCGCCGCGAGGGCACCGAGGTAACGCTGACCGCACCGGAGGGGCTGACCCTGCCGCTGCGCCCCAATGCGGTGCGCCGTTGCATCGCCAACTTGCTGGTCAATGCCGGTCGGCATGCCGGTACGGCCTGGGTCAAGGCCGAACGCAAGGACGGCGTAATCGAGATCACGGTGGACGACGACGGCCCCGGCATCCCCGCCTATCTGCGCGACGACGTGTTCAAGCCCTTCTTCCGCGTCGACAGCAGCCGCAATCTCGACACCGGGGGTTCCGGCCTCGGCCTGACCATCGCTCGGGACGTGGCGCGCAGCCATGGCGGCGACATCACGCTGGACGACAGCCCCTATGGCGGCCTGCGCGCGGTGATCCGGCTTCCGGTCTGATCCAATGAAGTAATCCCATGAAAAAGCCCGCCTTCATTCAGGCGGGCAATTCATGTCATGCAAGGACTGCCTCGTCCCCCCACCTTCCCGCAAGCGGGCAAGGTGGGGTTGGGGCAATGGACAGGCGCGTGGTTACTGGTTCGCCGCAGCGGCAACCACATTGGCACCGGCCAGTTCGCCACCAATTCCGTTGTTCAGCGCCCAGATGGCCGCCTGGGTGCGGTTGGAAGCGTTGATCTTGCGCAGCAGGCTCTTCAGGTGAACCTTCACGGTGGCTTCCGTGATGTTCAGGTGGTTGGCGATCATCTTGTTGCTGTCGCCGTTCAGCAGGCAGCGCAGGATCTGCACCTCACGCTGCGACAGGCCCTTGCGCGACACCGGCATCTCGGTACCGTTGCCATTGACACGGCCGGAGATCAGCAGAGCCGCCAGATGGGTCGGGAACACCTTCTCACCCATCATCACCAGCTTCAGCGACTGGGCCAGCGCGTCGGACGACAGGTCCTTCATCAGGTAGCCGTCGGCACCGGCTTCCAGCGCGTTGGCGAGGCGGCGGGTGCACAGGTCGCTGGTCAGGATGACCATGCGGGTTTCCGGCAGAAAGGCGCGCAGGCGGCGCATCCCGTCCGCTTCCTCGTCACCGCCATTCTGCAGGTCCAGAAGGACCAGCTGCGGCCGCAAGCCGCTTTCAACCGACCCCAGCGCCTCCCGCAGGTTTCCCGCCTCGGCAACGATTTGGAAAGGCGAATCATCGAGCAGGCGCTTCAGCCCCTCGCGAAACAGCTTGTTCGAGTCGATTAGAAAAGCGCGCACTGAGTCCATCGTCCGCTCCCGCGATTTTGGTCGATCGTCATGACGTCGTGGCCAGGATGAAGGCCGTTGTACAGAGGAAGGTCCCGACGCTTTGGCGATTCGGCGATTACCCCTCGATAGCTTCGGCAGGCCGTTATTTAGGGGGAGGTTACCCCCGTGTCGTGTCCTACGGTACCACTCTCCGGAGTTAAAAGAAGAACGCATTGGGCATATGCGCAAAGCCTCTCCAAGATTTCCGGATCCAAAGATATCACAGCAGCGAACATTGTTATGCGCAAAGGCATTAACTGTTTTGTTAACCACCACTTATTTGCGTATGAGAGTATCTCATAAGCAAGTCATGCCGCATTTTTCTCACACCGAGTTGCGCCAACTGCCGCCAGTGGGGTGATGCCATTAGATAACCCGAATGGAGAGGCTGCACTTTCGATATAGAAAAGCTTTCAGCCATCGGCTTAGGCTTGACCCCGCCAAGCCGCTCATGCGCATTTCTGCCGGCTTCCGCATCCGGCGGAAACAGGATGAGGGCGGAATGGGCTGGCAGATCATCGCCGCCGCTATGATCGGCTATCTGATGCTGCTGGGGCGCAGCGCCTGGAAGCAGGGCGAGTTCCGCCAGTATCTACGCAGCCTCGCCATCGTCGCCACCCTGTGCGCCCTGCTGGCCGGCGCCGTTGCGCTGGCAATGCTGCTGGACGGGGCGCAATAAGCGTTCAGCCCCCCGCTCCTCCCACAGTACGCAAACAAAAAGGGCGCCGGTGGTCTCCCGCCGACGCCCTTGTTCCTTTACCGCAGCCAGTCAGCTGAGCGGGATCGCCACGAAGCGCAGGTCGCCCTTGCGGTCGACCAGAAGCAGGACGGACTTCTTGCTCTGCTCCTTGGCCTTCTGGACCTTGGCAGTCACGTCCTCGGGCTTGCGGACCTCTTCCTGGCCGACCTCGATGATGACGTCGCCCGCGCGCAGGCCCTTTTCCGCCGCGGTGGAGTTGCCGGCCACATCGGTGATGACCACGCCCTTCATGTCGGGCTTGATCTCGTACTGCTGGCGCAGTTCCGGGGTAATGGCGGTCAGCTTCATGCCCAGCGATTCGGTCGGCTTCTGCGCCGGGGCCTTGTCCTTCGGCTGCTGCTTCTCGTCCGGACCGGCGGCGAGCAGGCCCTGCTCCTCGGCGGCCTCAAGCTCGCCGACCTTGACCTGGACGGTCTGAGCCTTGCCCTTGCGCCACACCTCGACCGGGACGGCCTTGTCGATGGAGGTCTCGGCGACGACGCGCGGCAGGCGGCGCATCTCGTCGATTTCCTTGCCGTCGAACTTGGTCACCACGTCGCCGGCCTGGATGCCGCCCTTGGCGGCCGGGCCGTCCGGCGTGACGGAGGCGACCAGCGCGCCCTTGTGCCCCCCCGGCAGGCCAAGGCTCTCGGCGATCTCCGGCGTCACCGCCTGGATGCGCACGCCCAGCCAGCCGCGGCGGGTCTTGCCATAGTCCTTCAGCTGCGCCACCACCTGCTTGGCGAGGTTGGACGGAATGGCGAAGCCGATGCCGACCGACCCGCCCGATGGCGAGAAGATGGCGGTGTTGATGCCGATGACCTCGCCGTTCAGGTTGAACATCGGGCCACCGGAATTGCCGCGGTTGATCGAGGCGTCCGTCTGCAGGAAGTCGTCATACGGGCCGGCGTCGATGTTGCGCTGGCGCGCAGAGATGATACCGGCAGTGACCGACCCACCCAGGCCGAACGGGTTGCCGATGGCCAGAACCCAGTCGCCAACGCGCATGGCGTCACTGTCGCCGAAGGGCACGGCGACCAGCGGATGGCTGGTCTTGATCTTCAGCAGGGCAAGATCGGTCTTGCTGTCCTTGCCGACCAGCTCCGCCTTGATGTTGGTGTCGTCCTGCAGGATAACGGTGATCTCGTCGGCGTCCTGAACGACATGGTTGTTGGTGACCACATAGCCGTTCTTGGCGTCGATGATGAAGCCGGATCCCAGCGACGTCGCCTTGCGCTGCGGCTGGTCCTGCTGCTGCTGGCGGTCGAAGAAGTCCTTGAAGAAATCTTCGAAGGGCGAGCCCGGCGGGAATTGCGGGATCTCCGGGCGCTGGCCCTGCGGGCGCTGCGGCGCATTCTGGCTGGTGGAGATGTTGACGACCGCCGGCAGCAGCTTTTCCGCCAGATCGGCGAAGCTGCCGGGCGCGTTGCGGTTCGGCGTCGCCGCCTGGGCCTGGGCCGGCGCGGCGGCGAATCCGCCCATCACCGCGCCGCCGGCCAGGACCGACGTCATGCCCCAGACGATGGCGGCGACCAGCGGCCGGACGCCCGCCTTGCGAGGCCGGGCCTCGGCCACGGCGCCGCGCGTGGCGGGTTCGAAGTTGGGTATGCGAATCAACGTGCTCTCCCTACCAGACGTCCGGCCGATTCCATGGACGGGAGCGGCCGCCCAGTTCTGGGCCATATAGGTGTTGGGCCAAGAGTATGGCCGCAAGATGGCGTGCCGGTCCAGTCGGCACCAGTGGAAATCTTAAGCCCGGGGACTTCTTTCGAACCATTTCTGCGGACCATGGGAGCCGGATATGGCTGCGGCCGGGTCAGGGGCAAACCCGACCCGGCCCCAAGCCTCTTTCATCTTTGGACGCGACCTTACTGCGCCGGGGCCGGCGCAGGTGCCGGAACTGCCGGTGCGGGCGCGCCGCCTCCGGCCTGCGGACCGACGCCGTTGAAGTAGCGGAAGAACTCTCCGGTCGGCGACAGCACCATGGTAGTGTCGTTGCCGTTCAGCGACTTCCGATAGGCTTCGAGCGACCGGTAGAAGCCGTAGAAGCCGGGGTCCTGGGAGGTCGCCTCGGCAATCAGCTTCAGCGCACTGTTGTCGCCTTCGCCGCGCAGGATCTGCGCGTCGCGCTGAGCCTCGGCGATGATGACCGTCCGTTCGCGTTCGGCGCGCGACTTGATCTGCTGCGACTGCTCCTGGCCCTGGGCGCGGGCTTCGGCCGCTTCGCGTTCACGTTCGGACCGCATACGAGCGAAGATCGACTGGCTGGTCTCTTCCGGCAGGTCGGCGCGGCGGATGCGGACGTCGACGATCTCGATGCCGAAGCGCTTGGCCTCGTCGTTCACCTGCCCCTTGATGTCGGTCATGATGCGGGCGCGCTCGTCCGACAGCACGGCCAGCACCGTCACGTTGCCGAGCACGCGGCGCAGCGACGAGTTGACGATGGAGTTCAGGCGGGTTTCGGCCACCGCTTCGGTCCCGGCAGTCTGGTAGAAGCGCAGCGGGTCATGGATGCGGTAGCGGGCGAAGGCATCAACGTCCAGGCGCTTCTGGTCGGCCAGTATGACCTGCTCCACCGGCGGGTCGAGGTCGAGGACACGGCGGTCGAGCAGCCGGACCTCCTGGATGAAGGGGATCTTCACCTTCAGGCCTGGATCCTGGATCACCCGGCGCGGTTCGCCGAATTGCAGGACGAGCGCCTGCTGGGCCTCATTGACGGTGAACAGGGCGGACGACGCGACGACGCCGAGGGCGACGATCGCGATACCGGCGATGGCGAGGGTGCGGTTCATGATGCGATCCTCCTCACTGGCCGGACATTGACGAATTTTGGGAAGAGTTCTGGGGCAGCGAGGACAGCGGCTGCGTCTGCGTACCGGACCGTGCGCCCCCCTGGTTGCTGCTCGGGCTGGCCGGCGCCTGACGCGGCGCCTGCTGCTGCGGGACCGGCGTGGCGTTCGGGGCCAGTTGGTTCAGCGGCAGGTAGGGCACGACATTCTGCGCCGCCCCTTCCACAATGATCTTGTTACGGCCGCGGAGGATCTCCTCCATGGTTTCCAGATACATGCGCTTGGCGGTGACGTCCTTGTTCAGCGCATAGGCCTCGTACACCTTGCGGAAGCGGTCGGCATCGCCCTGCGCCAGGCTGACCACCTGCTCGCGGTAGGCCGACGCTTCCTGCACCAGACGCTCCGCCTCACCGCGGGCACGCGGGATGATATCGTTGCGGTAGGCTTCGGCCTCGTTGCGGGCGCGTTCGCGGTCGGCGCGGGCACGCTGCACGTCGTTGAAGGCGTCGATGACCGGCTGCGGCGGATCGGCCTTCTGCAACTGGACCTGGGTGATCTCGATGCCGGCCTGATACTCGTCCAGCATGGCCTGGAGAAGCTGGCGGGTCGATGTTTCGATCTGCTGGCGGGCCTCGGTCAATGCCGGTTGCAGGTCGGTGCGGCCGATGACCTCGCGCATGGCGCTTTCCGCGGCCTTCTTCACCGTCACTTCCGGTTCGCGGATCTTGAACAGGAAGTTGCCTGCGTCCTTGATGACCCAGAACACCGTGAAGTCGATGTCGATGATGTTCTCGTCGCCGGTCAGCATCAGCGATTCGTCCGGCACGTCGCGGTCGGTGCGCCCGCCGCCGACGGAGGAGCGGTAGCCGACCTCGATCCGGTTGACGCGCGTCACCTTGGGCAGCAGCACAGTCTCGATCGGCGACGGCAGGCGGTAGCGCAGGCCGGGCTGTTCGGTGCGGGTCCACTGGCCGAAGCGCATGACGACGCCCTGCTCGTCCGCCTCGACGCGATAGATGCCACTGGCGAGCCAGATCAGGCCGAGCACGCCGACGACCAACGCAACGCCCCGACCGCTGCCAAAGCCGCCGGGCATGGCGCGACGCAGGCGGTCCTGGCTGCGCCGCAGAAGATCCTCAAGGTCGGGAGGCTGCGGGCCGCCGCCACCGCCGCCGTTTCCCCCGCCCTGGGGACGCCCCCACGGGTTGCCCGGGCCGTTGTTGCCCGGCGGGGGACCCCAGGGGCCGCCACCGCCGCCCCCACCTTGATTGTTCCACGGCATCCGACTCAGTCCCCTTCTGCGATTCGTCCCATCATGTGGAAGCGCAATGGCTTAAGCCCCGCGCATCCCTTTACCGATCTCGTCCGTCGGTCCTATAGTCCCCCATACCCTTCGGCAAGGATTCCACCAACGGATATCCGCCAATATCGGGAAGACAGCGGAGTTTTCAACCATGGCGCAGATCAGCGAAGCTCAAGTCATGCAGGCGCTGAAGACCGTCATCGACCCGGACCGGGGCGGCGACATCGTCAGCTTGGGCATGTTGTCGGGCCTCGTGGTGCGCGACGGGCATGTCGCTTTTTCGATCGAGGTCGACCCCAAACGCGGTGCCCAGGCGGAGCCCCTGCGCCACGCGGCGGAGAAGGCTGTCGACGCCCTGCCCGGTGTCCTTTCGGTCACCGCCGTGCTGACCGCCCATCGCGCGGCGCCGCAGGCCGCGCCGCAGCAGGGCCACTCGCACGGTGGCCACGGCCATTCACACGGGCATTCCCATGGCAGCGCCCCCCAGGCTGCACCACAGAACGATCCGCAGAAACCCCTGGTCCCCGGCGTGAAGGCCATCGTCGCGGTGGCGTCCGGCAAGGGTGGCGTCGGCAAATCGACCACATCCGCCAACCTCGCACTGGCGCTCGCCGCCAACGGGCTGAAGGTCGGGCTGCTCGACGCCGACATCTACGGCCCGTCGATGCCGCGGATGATGGGCATTGCCGGCCGGCCCAACAGCCCCGACGGCAAGCGCCTGGAGCCGATGGAGAATTACGGCGTCAAGGTGATGTCCATGGGCTTCCTGGTGGCCGAGGACACGCCGATGATCTGGCGCGGTCCGATGGTGATGAGCGCGTTGCAGCAGATGCTGCGCGACGTGAATTGGGGCACGCTCGACGTGCTGGTGGTGGACATGCCGCCGGGTACCGGCGACGCCCAGCTGACCATGGCGCAGCAGGTTCCGCTGGCCGGTGCGGTGATCGTCTCGACCCCGCAGGACATCGCCCTGCTGGACGCCCGCAAGGGGCTGAACATGTTCCGCCGCGTCGATGTGCCGGTGTTGGGCATCATCGAGAACATGAGCTATTTCTGCTGCCCCAACTGCGGCCACCGCACCGACATCTTCAGCCACGGCGGCGCCCGCAAGGAAGCCGACGATCTGGGGATGGAGTTCCTGGGCGAGATCCCGCTTCACCTGTCAATCCGTGAGACCTCCGACCAGGGCCAGCCGATCGTGGTGTCGCAGCCGGACTCCGAGCATGCCCAGGCCTACCGCCGGATCGCGACGCGCCTGTGGGAGAAGATCGGCGGCGGCACCGGCGGTCGTGCGGCGCCGCGCATCGTGGTGCAGTGACCAGTCAGGGGTGGGAGGTTACCTCCCACCCCGTCCTTTCAGCCGTACCGGCGCAACGCCTCCACCGTCAGCCCCAGGCCCACGGAACCGAAGATGTTGCCTTCCACCACCCGTGCATCCGGCGCCTCGGCCAGGATCGCCGCGCGGACCTGGGGCAGCAGGGTGGATCCGCCGGTCAGGAACACCGCGTCGATGCGGTCGGCAGTCACCCCGGCGTCGGCCAGACAATCGCGGATGCGGGTTCCGATCCGCGCCGCCAGCGAGCCGGTCGCGCGGTTCAGCGCCCCCCGGTCCACAGCCAGCGCCAGATCGCCATCGCCCCAGTCCAGCGCCAGTTCCGTAGCCTCATGATCGGACAGGGCGATCTTGGTGCGCTCCACCGCCATCGCCAGCGCATGGCCCTGGCGATGCTCGACCACGCCGATCAGGCGTTCGATCTTCTCCGGCTCGGCGGAATCGCGCTGCAGGCGCTCCAACTCGGCCATCGCCTTGGCGGTGTAGAGGAAGTTGATCTTCGACCAGGTCGCCAGATCGAAATAGATGCTCTTCGGCGCCAGCAGCCCGGCGCGCTTCATGGCGCTGCCCAGCCCCAATTCCGGCATGGCGGTGGCAAGGCTGAGGTCGCGGTCGAAATCGGTGCCGCCGACGCGGATGCCGTCGTTGGCCAGGATGTCGCCGGCCCGGTCCGCCTTGCCGCGCCGCGCCGGCCCGATGCGCACGACGGAGAAGTCCGAGGTGCCGCCACCGATATCGGCGATCAGCGCCAGTTCCTCCCCCGCCACCTGCTGCTCGTAATCGAGCGCGGCGGCGATGGGCTCGAACTGGAAGGAGACGTTGCGGAAGCCAGCGGCCCGCGCGATCTGCCCCAGCGTCTCTTCCGCCGCCGCATCGCCGGCCGGGTCGCCGTCGACGAAATGGACCGGACGGCCGACCACCACGTCGCCAAGCTCACCGCCCAGCGCATCCTCCGCCCGCTTCTTCACCAGATCGAGGAAGGTGCCGATCACTGCGCGGAAGCTGATGCGGCCCTTGCGGAGTGCTGTGTCGGCGTCAATCAGGTCGGTGCCGAGCATCGACTTGATCGAACGCATCAGCCGCCCCTCCACCCCCGACACATAACCGTCAATGGCGGCCTGTCCGATGGTGGTCCGGTCATGTTCAAAATCGAAGAACACCGCAGTCGGCAGGGTCGTGCGCGTGCCGTCAAGCGCCAGCAGCCGGAAGCCGTCGGCGTCCTGCACGCCGAGCGTCGTGTTCGAGGTGCCGAAATCGAGCCCGCACGCCGTCATGTCCCGCCTCCTGCCCGGATGACCGATGCGGCCACCTGCCGCACCGGAAAAGGGGCGAGCGTATAACGGCTCCGGACCGAAGGATCAAGCGTGCTGCCGAAGGATCACCAAACGTGGCGCATCCGGCCGTTGCCCAGGGGACGGCTTGCCAGTACCACCGGCAGCAGGAACAGGGTCAGGTTGGTCCAGGAGAAGGGGCGCTTCCGCCCCTCTTCCCTGCCCCGGCCGCGCCCCGGTCGCCGGTCCATCCAGCCGCCGCTGGCCCCCTGATATTCCGGCATTGCGATCAACACCCCGCCCGAGGTGTCGGGGGCCGAGCGGTTCTGAAACATGTCGCGCTCGATGGTGTGGGCCAGCGCCCGTTCGGTCATCTGCGGCGCCATGGCGTTGCCGACGGCGGCAAGGCGTCCCTCGGCGCCGACGAACAGTTCGCGCTGGGGATTGGCCGCCAGCGACAGGATGGCCGCGGCGACCTCCTCCGGCGGATGGATCGGGTTCAGCGGCTTGATCGCCCGGCCGGTGTAGTTGGCGGCATGCTGCCACAGCGGCGTGTCGATGGAAGCCGGCATGACCATGCAGACATGGATGTCCGGCTCGTCCACCAGCTCCTGCCGCAGGGATTCGGAGAAGCCGCGCACGGCGAACTTCGCCGCGGTGTAGGGGGTGGCATAGCGCTGGCCGATGTTGGACACCATCGACGCGGTATTGATGATGATCCCCTCGCCGCGGTCGAGGAAATGGGGCAGCACGGCGCGGCAACCATGGACCATGCCGAAGAAGTCGGTGCGCACCACCTGCTCGAACACCTCGTCGGGGATGTCCTCGAAACGGCCGAAGGCGATGACGCCGGCATTGTTCACCCAGACATCGATACCGCCAAAGGCTTGGACGGCGCGGTCGGCCAGAGCCTGCATCGCGCGCTGGTCGGTCACGTCGGTCGGCACCACCATGGCCCGGCCGCCGGCCTCGATACACTCCTCCGCCACTTCGTGCAATGCAGCCATCCGCCGGGCGGCCAGGACCACCGCCGCCCCCTGGCTGGCGAACTCCAAGGCGGTCGCCCGGCCGATGCCGCTGGAGGCGCCGGTGATGACCACCACCTTGTCGCTCATATCGTCGCCGGGCCGCTTCGCCATGATCGCCGTCCTTTCGTCCAGATTTCTCGGGGCAAGTTTCTCGGGGAAAATTCCTTGCGATTGCGCCGTACAACAGCGCCGGCAGCGGAAAATCGCGGCTCAGGGGAACTCATCGCGCATGCGACCTTTCGGCCGCCGGTATGGAGAAGCGGGCACGAACCCGCTACAGTCATACGTCCTTGTTAAGGAATTCGTCCTCAACCAGTGTGGAGCGGGCGCGGTGCCGGCGAGAGAGCTTGACGTGAAGGGGCTGCATTGCCCGTTGCCCATCCTGCGTACCCGCGCTCTGCTGAACGGGATGGAGGTTGGGGAGGAACTGGTGGTCTATGCGACCGATCCGGCCTCGGTGATCGACTTCAAGCATTTCTGCAACACGACCGACAATGCGCTGCTGTCGCACGAGACCCAGCCGGACGAGGTCCACAAGACGGTCTTCATCTACCGCATCCGCCGCGGCGGCTGAGGCGCCCGTCGCCGCCCGCCTGCCGTCCCGCGAAAGGTCCATCCCCGATGCCGCTCCCCCCCGCCTCCCTTCCGCCACTGCGTCCCGGTGCCGTCATCCATGGGCCGGGGTCCTACGGCGTCGACACGCTGCTGGACGGCTTTTCGGCGGAGCTGAAGCGGCGCGGCTTCCGTATCGGCGGACTGGTGCAGCGCAACCACGGGCCGGGCGACGATTGCGCCGAGCGGATGGAACTGGTGGATATCGCCACCGGCCACGCCTATGACATCACCCAGAAGCTGGGGCGGGAATCGCAGTCCTGCCGCGTCGATCCGACCGGGGTGGCTGAGGCCAGCCAAGCGATCCGCAACGCCGTCTCGTCAGGCGTCGATCTGCTGGTGGTCAACAAGTTCGCCGGGCTGGAATCGCACGGCGACGGCCTGTCGGACGAGATGCTGGCCGCCATTGCCGAAGGCATTCCGGTGCTGACCAGCGTCGGCAGCCGCTACCTCAACGAATGGCAGACCGCGACCGGCGGCTTCTGCGACCTGCTGTCGCCGGTGGCGGACGCCCTGTGGCGCTGGTGGGGTCCGCAGCGGATGTACCAGGATCTCGTCCAGGGTATCACCGACGCCGAGGTGCACCGCGTCGTCACCGGCGATAAATGGGTTCTGGTGGAAACCGACGGCGGACTCGGCGTTGCCGCGCGGCAGGCCCCGGCGGGTGAGGACGATCCGAGGCGCTGGACCTGCCGGTCTTTGCGCGATCTCGCCGCCATGGCCGCTCAGTCTTGGGACCCGCTGGAAATCGCCGTTGGCGTCGCCGCGCTGAATGCGCATTACAACCGGCCCGACCTGACCGGCGTTACCGGCAACGGGTTGGACCTGTTCGCCTCGGTGGAGGGTCGGGTGGTGGTGGTCGGTGGCTTCCCCCAGATTGCCCGCCGCCTGCCGCGCGCCCAGGTGATCGACATGAACCCGCAGGACGGCGAGTATCCGGAAGCTGCCTGCGACTGGCTTCTGCCCGGCGCCGATGCGGTGGCGGTTACCGCCTCGGCCTTCGCCAACCGCACCCTGCCCCGCCTGCTGCGGGTGTCGGCCGGTGCCACGGTGGCGATGATCGGTCCCGGCACGCCGCTGACCCCTCGCCTGTTCGACTACGGCATCCAATCGCTGGCCGGCTTCGTCGCCGTCGATCGCGAAGCGGTGGCGCGCACCATCGCCGGCGGCGGCGGATCGCGCGATTTTCACCCCTATGGCCGGATGGTCACGCTGCACCGGCCACCCCACTCTTAACTGAACAAGAAAACCGGAGGAGTTGAGACCCCATGGCCGATCTGGACCACCAGACCCGCATCGAACTGGAAGCCGCCGCCTTCCGCGGGCTGGTCGAACATCTGCGCAAGCGCACCGACGTGCAGAACATCGACCTGATGAATCTCGCCGGCTTCTGCCGCAACTGCCTGTCGAAATGGTACGCGGCAGCCGCCAAGGAACGTGGCGTCCAACTGTCCGACGAGGACGCCCGTATCGCCGTCTACGGCATGCCCTATTCCGAATGGAAGCAGAAACACCAGAAGGAAGCCACCCCCGAACAGCAGAAGACGTTCGAGGACACCAAGCCACTGCACGCCGAGATCAGCGGGCATCGGTAAGGCGCCACCAAGGCACCATGTCCCCTTCCCACGCTGATGCACGGGAAGGGGGCTCCGCCTCAGGCGTTCACCGAAAAGGGCTGCACCACGGCCTGGAACTCCGCCATTGCCTCGCAGGCGTCGGAATGGGCGGCGAGCGCCGGCCAGCGGGAGCGGTCGAATACCCCGGGGTGGGCCTCGCCGACAAAGCGCAGGGCGCAGCCGGCGGCGATGTCGGCATGGCCGATGCGCTCACCGAACCACCAGGGACCGGGGGCGGCGGCACGGTCGGCCTCCAGCGTGTCGAGAACAGCGCCGATCTGGCCGGTGCAGCGCTCCACCCACAGGTCGGACCGCTCCTTGTGCAGGACGCGTTCGTAGACGAGGCTGACCGCCTTGTCGGCCAATCCGGTCGACAGTGCACATAGCTTCAGCGCCCGGCGGCGGTCCGGCCCCTGACGGGCGATCAGCGCGCGGTCCGGCCCGGCGACCTCGTCCAGATGGTCGAGGATTGCGCCACTTTCGATCAGCGCCTCGCCATCCGCCAGCACCAGCGTCGGCACCCGCTTCAGCGGGTTGAAGCGCGCGACCTCCGCCGCATCGGAGAAGACCGACCAGGGCCGATGCTCGTAAGCCATGCCGTAAAGACGCAGAGCGACGGCGACACGGCGCACGAAGGGCGAGTCATACTGTCCGATCAGGATCATCGGGATTTCCCTGCCGATTGGTGAAAGACGCTATCCATCCTAGACCGGATTTATCCCACCGCCGCATTCGTGCAACGCGGCTCAGTCCCGCGCCACGATCGGGGTCAGGTTGTAAAGGGCGGCGATGCTCTCCAGCCGGCCGTCGGCCTTGATCGCCGAGACGAAGGCGTTGACCCGCTCCAACCACGCGGCATCGCCCGGCACCACCGCATAGGCGTAGGGGGTCGGCTGCACCGGGACGTCCGGCACGATCAGCCGCGCCCAGGGGTGGAAGGCCAGCATGCGCTGTCCATAGGGATAGTCGGTCAGGAAGGCGTCGGCTCGGCCGGATTGCACTTCCTCCTCCCGTTCCTGCGGTCGGTTCACGGCGACGATGCGCGCGGCCTTCATGGCAGAGCGGGCATAGCCGTCCATGTAGGTGTCCTTCTGCACCGCCACGACGTTGCCGGCACGATCCAGATCCTCCCACCGCCGGATGCCGTCATTGGTCTGGCTAGTCACGGCATAGATGCCGCTGCGCAGATAAGGCTGGCTGAAGGCGACATGCTGCGCCCGCGCCGGGGTGGCGCCGATGGCGAACATGCCGACGTCGCAGCGGTCGGCCAACAGGTCCTCAATGAAGCGGGGGAAACTGCTCTCCACCACCGTCAGGCGAACACCCAGATCACCGGCGAAGGCCTGCGCCAGTTCGGCATCCAACCCCTCCAGCGCGCCGGTGCGCGGATTGCGGAACGAAATTGCATAGTAATCGGGCCAAGAGCAGACACGAAGTTGCTTCTGCTCTGCAATTTTCTGAAGTCTCTCGTCCGCCGCAGCGACGGGCGTCGCGAACCCGGCTGATAGAACCGACAGAATTGAGAGGCCAACTGCCCAAAGGACCCGCATCTCCATGTCATACCTTTCGTTAACCAACCACCACTGTTCTTCACATGCTGAGCGCAAGATCGCAAAGCAGCAACGGCATCTTAGCATCGACCGGGCGGAGACAGCAGCGAATGCTTGGCGTACGGTGTGTGCACCTGCTATTGTCTCAGACGCAAACTTCGACCGAGACTCAGGGCTCAGCGCGTTAATTCGACTGTGATCCGATGGCGGAGCGCAATCGTAGGACGGGTTCGGGCTCTTGCAACCCGCGGCTTGGTCGCACCATCACATCTGATTGTCCGGAACGAAAGCCCTGCCCCCGTCTCCAGCCAAAGCGGATCTGAAGGGTCTCTTCGAAAAGCGGGGCGGCGTCATCGCCTTCGCCCTTCTTGCAGTCTTCGCCCTGCTGATCAACCAGGGCCAGCAGCTGATCGCCGCGCGTCAGGCGGCCCTGGACTCGGCCGAGGCCAGCCTCTCCAGCCTTGTCGCTGCGCTGGAGGTGTCGACCACCCGCACGGTACAGTCGGTGGATGTCACCCTGTCCTCCATCATCGATGCGCTGTTGGACGCCAACTGGACCGGGGCGGACGCTTCATCCGATCCCGACCTGATGGCCATGCTGACGGACCGGCTGCGCCGGTCGCCACACCTGCGCGGGCTGACCCTGCTCGACCGCACCGGCCGCGTCATCGCCACCACCGAAGGCGCACACCCCGCCGGCACCTACCTGACGGAACTGGACGTGTTCCGTCTCCAGGCCGCCGGCCAGGGCAGCGGGTTGCTGATCGGCGACCCGCGTCCCGGACGCAGCCTGATCGACCGCACCGCCGGGGGCGAGCGGTCGGGCCGCTGGTTGCTGCCGATGAGCCGCGCCCTGCGCGAGGCCGACGGCACGCTGCAGGCGGTGGTCGTCGCCACCGTCAACCCGGATTACTTCCAGGGCCTGTACCAGGCAGTGCAGGGCGGCACGGGTGCGGGCATCGGCGACCGGATCGCCTTGTACCGCTATGACGGGACCTTGCTGACCGTCCAGCCGCAGACGGCGGGGGAGATCGCCAAATCCTTCGCCGCAACCCCGCTGTTCCGCCATTATCTGCCGCAGGCTGAATATGGCGTGTTCCGCCAATCCGGGACGGATGTCGGGGCCGGCCCGGAAATGCGCATGGTCGCCTACCGGACGACGCCGGTCTGGCCGCTGGTCCTGACGGTCAGCGTACGCGGCGACACCGTGCTGGCGGCATGGCACGAAAATCTTCGGACGGCGTCGCTGCTGTCCGGCGGCATGATCCTGCTGCTGGGCCTGTTCGGTTTGCTGCTGGCCCGCTCCCTTGCAGCGCAGCGCGAACAGGGGAAAGAACTGGAAGAGGCCAACGCCCGCTTGTCCGCCATCGTCGACACCGCGGCGGAAGGCATCGTCACTGCGCGGCCGGACGGCGTGATCGAAGCGGCGAATCCGGCCGCCCATGCCATCTTCCGCTGCGCACCGGGCGAACTCGTCGGCCGATCGGTGGTGGATTTGTTGCCGACGGACAAGCGGGCCAATGCCATCCGCGCGCTGGAGGAGATTGCACGTGGCCGACGCGCCATGGACCCCACCGCCCGCGGCGAGACCATCGCCCTGCGGCCGGCACCGGACGGTGACAGGAACGGGGAGCAAACGGAGAGCTTCCCGCTGGCCTATTCCATGGCGCTGGTGAAGACCGCCGCAGGCCCGCTTTACGCAGCCATCCTGCGCGACCTGACCGAGGAAAAGCGGCTGGAACACACCCTGCGCGACGCCAAGGAGCGGGCGGAGGATGGCCAGCGCATCAAGATGGAATTCCTCGCGACCATGAGTCACGAGATCCGCACGCCGATGAACGGGGTGATCGGCATGGCCGGGCTGCTGCTCGACACACCGATGAAGACGGACCAGCGTGCCTATGCCGAGACGATCCGCGATTCCGCCGAATCACTGCTGGTGATCATCAACGACATCCTCGACTTCTCCAAGATCGATGCCGGCCGGCTGGATCTGGAGATCGGGGAATTCGAACTGGTCCCGATGGTTGAAAGTGTGGCGGAGATCCTGGCGCCGCGCGCCGCGGCCAAGGGGCTGGACCTTGCCAGCTTCGTGCCGACGGAGCTGCGCGGAACCCTGCTGGGCGATGCCGGGCGGCTGCGGCAGATCCTGCTGAACCTCGCCGGCAACGCCGTGAAGTTCACCGACTCCGGCAGCGTCACCATTCTGCTGAGCGAGGAACCGCCGGTTGCCGGCGCTCCGGCCACTGGCAATGCAGGCGATACCGTCTGCGTCCGCTTCGAGGTGCGCGACACCGGCATCGGTATCCCGGAAGAGGAGCGTCCCCGTCTGTTCGCCATGTTCACCCAGGTCGATTCGTCTCCCGCCCGCCGCCATGGCGGCACCGGTCTTGGGCTGGCGATCTGCAAGCGGCTGGCGGAGCTGATGGGCGGCCGGATCGGCGTCGACAGCCAGGCGGGTGCGGGTAGCGTCTTCTGGGTGGCCGTCCCGCTGAAACGCGGTGCCGGCAGCGCCCATCCTCCCGCCCCCATCGGCGATTGGGCCGGGTGCCGCCTGCTTCTGGTCGATGACATCGCCGTCAACCGCGACCTGCTGACCCGGCAGATCGACGGCTTCGGCATCATTGTCGAAACGACGGAAAATGGGGAGCAGGCGCTCGACCGGCTGGTCGCCGCAGTCCGCCTCGGCACTCCCTTCGACGCCGCCATCCTAGACCACCGCATGCCCGGCCTGACCGGTCCGGAGGTGGCGCAACGCATCCGCGCCATCCCTGAACTGGCCGGTATCCGGCTGGCACTCGCCTCCTCGCAGAGGCTGGAGGGGCTGGAGCCGGAACAGGCGCCGGTGGACATCCACCTGCCGAAACCGATCCGCTTCAGCACCCTGTGCCAGTGCCTCGCCCGCCTGCTGGAGCCTCATGCGCTGCCGCTGGCGGGGCCGCCTGCTGCGTCCTGGCTGAACGGTACACCAGGAAGCGGCACGCCGGCAGACAACGTCGTCCCTCTGCCCATCCGTGCCCCAGCAGCCGTGACCGCCGATGCGAAGACTGACCCCGCTCCCGGCAACCAGCCGGAACCGACGCCGCGCGCCCGCGTACTGGTGGCTGAGGATAATCCGGTCAACCAGCAGCTGACGCTCGCCCTGCTGCGCCGCGCCGGTCACAGCGCGGAAGCGGTGTCGAACGGCGAGGAGGCGGTAGAGGCGGTGACCGCCCGGCCCTACGATCTTGTCCTGATGGACGTCCAGATGCCGGTGATGGACGGGCTGACGGCGACGCGGCGGATTCGCCGGTTGTCCGGACCGGTGGCCCGCATTCCCGTCGTGGCGCTGACCGCCAACGCCATGCAAGGCGACGCCGCCATCTGCCTGGAAGCAGGCATGGACGACTATCTGTCTAAGCCGATCAACGCCCGCAAACTGCTGGACACCATTGGCCGCTTCGTCCGCCCGGCCACCGACGAGGGGGGCGAAGCCACCGGGCAGGTTGCCCCACCGCCGCCGAAGGCGGATCCAGAACCCGCCACCGTCAATACGGAGAAGATCGAGGAACTGCGCGACGCCCTGGGCAAGGACGGTTTTGCCCTGCTGCTGGAAACCTTCTTCAGCGACAGCCCGCGGCACCTCGACCTGCTGCGCGCCGCCATCGCACGCGGCGACCGCACCGGCATCGAGCGGGAAGCGCATATCCTGAAGGGCTCAGCCGCCAATGTCGGCTTCGACCGGCTGGCCGCCACCGCCCATTATCTGGTGGCCGCCACCCGACGCGGCGACATCGACGCCCTGACCGCCACCGCCGGCGAACGCGTCGCCGCCGAGCTGTCGATGGCGCGGAAGGCCGCGGCGACGCTGGAGGCGGCGGCCGGCTGATGTCCGCGACTGGCAATGCTGCGACGCAGTGCCGCCGGTGATTGTGCGATCGACACAGTTTCTGTAAAATGTCCGGGATTTCCTGATCCCTCATCCCGAACCTCTGGAGTACACGCCGACCATGGCCGATGCCGTCACCGCACTGGTCGTCGACGACGAGGAAATGACCCGCGCCATCGTCGCCGGCTATCTGTCACGCATCGGCTATCGGACGCTGGAGGCGGAGACCAAGGCGCAGGCTTGGGAGATCCTGTCGACCAGCGGATCGGCGATCCATGTCGTGCTGCTCGACCGACGGCTGACCGACGGCGACGGGCTGGAACTGTACGAGCGGATGAAGCGGGAGCCACATCTGGCCGACATCCCCGTCATCGTCCAGACCATTTCCGACAGCAGTTCCGAAATCGCCGCGGCGATCCGGGCCGGCGTCTTCTATTATCTGATCAAACCCTATGACGGTGCCCTGCTGCGTTCCGTCGTGCGGGCGGCGGAGGAAACGACCGGGCGGCTGAAGAGTCTGCAAGGCGACCTGCGCTCCCGTTCCGACGCGATCGGACTGCTGCGCGACGGGCGTTTCCGCTTCCGCACGCCGCAGGAAGCTCAGAACCTCGCCATCACCCTGTCGTCCGTCGCCGCAACCGCCCACAGCCTGACCTTCGGTCTGTCGGAAATCCTGGTGAACGCGGTCGAGCACGGCAATCTCGGCATCGGCTTCGAAGCCAAAGGCCGATTGAAGGCGAGCGGCATGCTGGCGCGCGAGATCGAAGCGCGGCTGGCCTCCGCCGAGCATTGCGGCAAATATGCCACCTTGCATGTGGAGCGCAGCGACAGCCGGGTGATCTTCACCGTCACTGACATGGGTTTGGGCTTCGATTTCAACCGCTACCTGTCGGTCGACGCCTCGCAGTCGGACGCGACCCATGGCCGCGGCATCGCACTGGCCCGCATGGTCGGTTTCGACCAGCTGACCTATGTCGGCAATGGCAACCGTGTGGTCGGTATCGTCAATCTGGACCGGACGGCGAACGGCCGGTCCGACTGATCCACACCAAAGTCAGGTCGTCGGCCAGCAGCCGGGGCATCGTCGTGAAATAACGGTCGAGCAGACGATCCAGCGGGCGATCCGGCGCGCCGTCGCCAAGACACCGCACCAGATCGGTCACGCCGCCATAGCCGAACATCTCGCCGTCCCATCCACGCGCCTCATACAACGCATCGCTGAACAGGAGCAGGGTGGAGCCGGACGGGAAATCCAGGCAGTGGTTGCGGTATCGCGCGCCACTCGCCACACCCAGGGGCAGACCGCAGCTCGGCCCCACCTCCAGCCGACTGTCCGCGTGGCGGATCAGCGGCCTGGGTGCGCCGGCGGTCGCGTAGACCAGCCGGTCGGCGCCCACATCGACCACGGCATAGATCATCGCGGCGAACTGCGCCTCCGGCAGCAGCCCGACGAGCAGGGCGTTCAGCGCAGCCAGGGTTTCGGCCGGATCATCAGCCGGCAGGTCGGTGCGGGCCAGCAGCGCGTGCAGTCGGAAGGTGTTCAGCGCAGCAGCCACCCCATGACCGGTGAAATCGCACAGGAACAGCCCGAAGCGCTGGTCGTCGAGCGGACGCGCCCCCCACAGGTCGCCGCCCAATTCCGAACTCGATTCGAAATGGCTGTCCAACGTGATGCCGTAACGGCTCTCCAGCAACCGGCAGGCCGTGGCATCGGGCAGCAGCCCAAGCTGCATCTCGCGCGCCAGCGCCATCCGCTGCATGGCACCATGATGGTAGGTGCGCAGGCTGAGGATGACCTCCTGCAGGGAGCGGTCGAGCCGGCGGTTCTCAAGATGCACCGACAGGCGGGCTGACAGCTCCGCCAGGGTCAGCGGGCGAGCCAACAGGTCGCTCGCCCCCGCCTGCATCAGTGCCCGCCGATGGTGACTGCCGGCAAAGCGGCCAAGCACCAGGATCGGCACGTCGCACAGATGTGCCTCCGCCCGCAGTCCCGCCAGCAGACCGGGGCCGAAACCGGGCAACCCGGCATGCAGAAGGAGCAGATGCGGTGCCTCTGCAGCCGCACCGGCCAGCCCGTCCCTATCCACGACCGTGACGTGCCGAATCCCCAGACGGCCCAGGACATCACGCAGCGGCCCGGCCGCCGATGGGCGCGGATGGCCGATGACGACCCGCGGGCTGCCGCTCACCGGCTAGAACTCGCAGGGGATGATGGTGTGGAACTCCGATATCTCGATCAGTTCACGGACCTGGCCGCGCGGATGCTTCAGGCGGAAGGTAACACCTGCCTGCTTGGCAGCGTTGTTCGCCATCACCAGCAGCCCCAGGCCGGCGGAGTCCATGTAATCGACGGCGGACAGGTTGAGGACACAGTCGCCGATGCCGCCCTGCTGCCATTCCGCCAGAATTGTCCGGAAGTCGCCATCGGCCTCGAATGTAATCTGCCCGCGCAGTTCCAGTTCGCGCAGGTTGCCGCTGTCGTGCACCGTGTAGTCCATCGCCGCTTCCCACGTTGCAAGCCGTCATACCGACGCTCCGTCCACGGTGGAGCCCATTCCCGCCCAAGCTAGCAAACGGCGGAACCAACACCAACCGTTCGCTTACATTCCAGGCTCGAACACCGCGACACGGTTGCGTCCCATATGCTTTGCCCGATAAAGCGCGAGGTCGGCCCGGTGGATCGCCCGCTCCAGGGTGTCGGTGGCGCCCTCCAGCCCGGCAATGCCGATGCTGGCGGTCAGGCGGAAGGTGCCGTCCGGTGCCTCGATCGGCATGCGGGCCAGATGGCGGCGCACCCGCTCGGCCACCACGCGGCTTTCGTCGGCCGTCGCCCCGGGCAGGACCACCACGAACTCCTCCCCGCCCAGCCGGCCGAGGATATCATATTCCCGCAGGATGGCCTGACAGCCGGCCGCCACCATCCGCAGCGCATCGTCGCCGGTGGCGTGGCCGAAGGTGTCGTTGATACGCTTGAAGTGGTCGACATCCAGAACGAAGACCGACAACGGCTCGTGGAAGCGATGGGCGCGGGCCAGTTGGGCGCGCGCCATTTCCATGAAGGAACGCCGGTTGTAGATGCCGGTCAGCGGATCCCGCGAGGCCATGTCGCGCAACGCCTCTTCCATGCTACGGCGTTCGGTGTAGTCGTAGATCCAGGCCAGATTGACCGCCGTGCCCTGGATCACCGCCTGATTCACCGTGAACAGGGTCCAGAAGGGCGATCCGTCCGCCCGCTTGAACTGAACCTCCATGTTGGTGACGCCGCTACCGCCGCGCAGCTGCTCCAGCACGCGCAGGCGCTGATGGCTGTCCAGGTAATAGTCGCGGGCGCGGCTGCCGATCAGCTTCTCGCGCGGCAGGCCGATCAGCTCGGCGAAGCGGGTGTTGACGAAGATGATCCGGCCGTCGTCCCGGCGGGACACTGAAACGCCGATCGGGCTCTGCTCCAGGATGGCCTCCAGCCGCTCCTGGCTCGGCCGCGAGTCCCTCAGCTCATGGATGGCGCCGACAATGCCGGCGGGCTTGCCCGATCCATCACGGAAAGCGGCCTTGGTCAGGTTGACCAGGCGCATCGCGCCCTCGGCCGTGCAGATCGGTGTCTCGTACTGGACGCTGCCGTCGCGCTCCAGCAGGGCACGGTCGTGGTCGATATGTTCCTTGGCCCTTTCCGGGGTGGTCAGCGCCAGAGTGGTCCGCCGCAGTATCTCCTCCCGCGCAATTCCGGTCAGGCGCGAGAAGGCACGGTTGACCGCGATGTATTGGCCGGCCACGTCCTTGACGAACAGCGGAACCGGCGACGCCTCCAGCAGGGCATCGACCATCTGCATCTGGTCCGCCGGCATCTCGCCGCAAAGAGCACCATCCTGCACGGAACCGTCCCGCACAGCACCTTGGTCAGCATGGACCTGCCGGTACAGCGAATCGACGTCGGTCACCGTCACCAGCCGCAACCCGTCCATCTCGTGCCCGGCTTCCACACCGGAACGGGGCATGGGCCAGGGCGTCACCGCCACCGTCACCCAGCGGGCGGAGCCATCGTTCCGCAGCACCCGGTGCGCCGGCGCCGGATCGGCAACCAGTCCGCCGCCATCGCAGCTGTCCAGCCCGAACTCGCACAGGCTCCGCCCCGGCAAGCCGCCGGCTTCGCAGCCCAGCAGCTCATGCAGAACCGGATTCGCATGATGGATGATCCCTGAAGCTGCAACGACGCACACTCCGACCGGAAGACGATCGAGGATCGAGAACGCGCCATCGTGTCCGTCATGCGCATCGCGGCTTGAGATCATTGCCATGCAACCCGGAATCGGCATGGCTGAGAATGGTCCATTGATTATTTATTCCCCGCAACGCCGGCGGTTTCCGACAGGGTCGAACTCAAGGGGCCGGAATTCTAGAAGCGGTTGAGTGTATAAAATTTTCAGAGATTGTTCAAGACGCGGACATTTGTTGAGGTTGCGCCGCCCAAGCCTGCCGCCGCCCCAAGGCGTCGCCGAGCCGCTGCCATGCCGCGTCGTCTCCCGGCAATCCGAAGCGCAGCCAATCCGGCCGGTGTTCGAACCGGCGCACCAGGATCCCGGCCGCGCCCAGGGCATGATAAAGTGCCGGCGCCCGCGCGTCCTCGACAAGGCGGAACAGCTCGGTCCCGCCGGCCACCCGCAAGCCGGCATCCTCCAACAGTCGGTCCAGCTCCGCCGCGGCGCCCGCAAGCCGGTCGCGCGTCGACGCGATCCAGCCGCGATCACCCAGCGCAGCCGTTGCGATACTCAGCCCCGGCCCTGATACCGACCATGGTCCGATGGCCTCGCGCAGCGCCGCCGCCAGATCGGCCGGGGCAAGCGCAATGCCGAGCCGTAGCCCCGCCAACCCGAAGAACTTGCCGAAGGACCGCAGAATCACCAGCCCCGGCCGGCCGGCATGGGGGGCAAGACTGTCCTCCGGCCGCATATCGGCGAAGGCCTCGTCCACCACCAGCCAGCCGCCACGCGCGGCCTGCGCCGCGCCAAGCTCCAGCAACCGGGCGACAGGCCAGCGCCGGCCATCGGGGTTGTTGGGGCTGACGACGACCAGCACGTCGGTCAGCCCGTCGGCCGACGCCACCTCACCCACCATCCGGACATCATGACCGGCCAGCGCCCAGCAGCGGGCATGTTCGGCATAGGTCGGCCCCAACACGGCAACGCTGCCCGGCGCACGCAGCCGGGGCAGCAGTTGAATCAGCGCCTGCGAGCCCGAGGCCGCGGCCACCAGTTCCGCCGAGGGCACCCCATAGCAATCGGCCGCCGCCGTGCGCAACGCCGCCTCCGCCCTCCGGCCGGGAAGCCGGGTCCAGGCATCCCGCGGCACCGGCGGCAGCGGATAGGGCCACGGGTTGATGCCAGTGGACAGATCGATCCACGGCTCCGGCGCACCGGGAAAAGCAGCACGGGCACCGTCCAGATCGCCGCCATGCAGAAGGGGGCCGTGAACGATGCCCTCCCGCCCGCATTGCTCTGCCACGTGCGGCTTGGTCGCCGGACTGTCTTCGGCCATGATCACGCTCCTCATTTCCACCGTCGCGCGGCCAGCGGGCCGCCCCATTTCCTGGAACGTCCCCCCGTGCCGCTGCATCCCTTCCTGCTCGCCACAGCGCTCGTCATCGAAGCGGCGGTCGGCTATCCCGATCCACTCTACGCCCGCATCCGTCACCCGGTCGTATGGATCGGAGCGCTTATCGCCCAGTTGGACAGCGCACTCAACCATGAGACGGATGGCTTCGACCGTCGCAAGGCATTCGGCGTTCTAGCGGTCGTGGTCCTTCTGCTGACGGTGGGCGGGGTCGCGGTGGCGGTGGCCTGGGCCTGTCGGCTTCTGCCCTTCGGCTGGCTGATCGAGGCGGCGCTTGCCTCCACCCTGCTGGCTCAGCGCAGCCTGCACGACCATGTGGCGGCCGTCGCCAAAGGCTTCCGCACCGGTGGGCTGGAGGGTGCGCGCAAGGCGGTGTCGATGATTGTCGGCCGCAACCCGGCGACGCTCGACGAACCGGCCGTCGCCCGCGCCGCCATCGAAAGCCTTGCCGAGAACTTCTCCGATGGGGTGGTGGCGCCGGCCTTCTGGCTGCTGGTCGGCGGGCTGCCCGGTCTGGCGCTCTACAAGGCGATCAACACGGCGGACAGCATGATCGGCCACCGCACACCGCGGCACGAGGCCTTCGGCTGGGCGGCTGCGCGGCTGGACGATCTGGTCAACCTTCCAGGATCACGCCTGACCGCCCTGCTGCTGGTGGGAGCCGCCTGGATGACCGGCGGGGCCGACGCACGGCAGGCCTGGGCATCGGTCCGGCGGGACGCCCACCGCCATCGCTCCCCCAATGCCGGCTGGCCGGAGGCGGCGATGGCCGGCGCGCTCGACCTGCGGCTGGGCGGACCGCGCGTCTATGGCGACACGCGCATCGAGGATGTCTGGCTCGGCCCCGGCCGCACCGCCGCGACGCCGGACGATATCGGCCGGGCGTTGGTGCTCTACCGCCGCGCCTGTGCGCTGCTGATCGCCGGAGCGCTGGTGCTGGCCGTGCTGGGCTGACCGCTCACCCCCTCCCCGCCCGCCGTACCATCAGCGACAGTCGCTGACCCACGCGGCGCGCGAACTCCCGGACTGCGCCCAGCATGCGGCGGGCGGTACGCAGCGGAGGGGCGTCCTTCAGCCAGGTGAGCCAAGCCGTCACCCGCACATAACCCCAGACGAACCAGCCGATGGTCAGCAGCTTCGGCTTGGCGATGTGGAACAGCCGCTCCACCAGGGTGATCTTGACCAGTTCCGCCCCGACGATCACGGCGGCGCCGGTCATCGGCCGGCCGGTAGCGAACAGCCATGCGCCGACCGGCTTCGCCGGCTCCAGCAGGGCCAGCGGCACCAGGACCAGGACCAGCGACGGATAAGGTCCCAGCCCGGCCACCCACCGTCCGAACCGCGTGAACAGCGGCAGGCGGGCGAATCGGCCGACCACCGGCCGCACGACCCAGTAGGCCAGCGCGTCCAGAAGGAAATACCCGACGGCGAACAGGATCGCGAGCGGCCGAAACAACCGGGACAGCAGCCGACGCGGCTGGGATGGCCGTCCGGACGAGGCGGGGTGGCTTTGCGCCCCAGGAGGGAGAGTGCTGTTCATTGGAAATAGTCCGCCGGAGGTTCTAGGTCCCTGTCTACCACCAAGGCGAGCCTTTCGTTCGTGGGACGGGGCTGGCACCTTGACCCAAATTGTTCCTGTACACACACAATCGATTCTGCTCCTTCCCCGAACGCCTCCTCACAACAGTCAATCCACCGTGCCCGGCCACTACGACCCCCTTCTCGTCGCACTGTCCTATGTGATCGCCGTATTCGGCGGTTATGTGGCGCTGGATCTCGCCCACTATTCCCGCAACGGCGTGGCGGGCCAACCGCTTGCATCGGGCCTGCGGGGCGAGACCGGCAAAGGTTCGGGCGACAATCGGCGGCTTGCCGGTGCAGCACTGGCGCTGGGCGCCGGTATTTGGTCGATGCATTTCATCGGCATGCTTGCCTACCGCAGCGACATGCCCATCGGCTATGACGCCGGATTGACCGCGCTGTCCTTTCTGCTGGCTGTCGGAGTATCGGGGGCCGGCCTGTTCGCGGTAGCGCGAAGCCGCGATACCAACTATTTTAGATTGCCCATTGCTGGAACGCTGACCGGGCTCGGCATTGTCAGCATGCATTATGTGGGAATGGCGGGCATGCGCATGGACATGGACCTGTCCTATGACGTGGCTCTGGTCGCCGTTTCGGTGATCGTCGCCATCGTCGCCTCGACGGCGGCATTGTGGCTGGCCTTCCGCACCAGCCGCCCGATGCAGCGGGCCGCCGGCGCCGTCCTGCTGGGCCTGGGGGTGGTGACGATGCACTATACCGGCATGGCCGCCGCCGGTATGGAGCCGGTGACGGAGCTGAGCACTGCGACCATTGGGGGAGCCGACGCCAACCGGGCAGTCCTACCCCATGCAGCAACACACTCCGGCCAGGGAATCGCCCTGTCCTCTTCCCTGCTGGCGATCATGACCGGCGCCGGGACGCTGCTTCTGCTGTCGCTGGCGATGCTGTCGTCGCTGCTCGACCGCCGGCAACAGGCAGAGCGGTCGGCGGAGCAGGAGGCACGCTATCGCGCCATCGTCGATACTGCGGTCGACCCCATCATCCTGATCGACGACCACGGCACCGTGGAGTCCTTCAACCATGCGGCGGAGAAGACCTTCGGCTATCAGGCCGACGAGGTGATCGGACGCAACGTCAACATGCTGATGCCGGAACCCTACCGTAGCGCCCATGACGGCTATCTCGACCGTTACCACCGGACGGGAGAGCGGCGGATCGTCGGCATCGGCCGCGAGGTGATGGGGCTGCGCAAGGATGGATCCACCTTCCCGCTCGACCTGTCGGTCGGCGAATGGCATGTCGGCAGACGCCGTATGTACACCGGCATCATGCGCGACATCACCGCCCGCAAGGCGGCGGAGGAAGCGATCCTGCGCGCCCGCGACGAGGCGGAGGCGGCCAGGGTCGAGGCGCTGCAGGCCCGCGACGACGCCCAGCGCGCCGACCGTGCCAAGACCAAGTTCCTGGCCGCTGCCAGCCACGATCTGCGTCAGCCGCTGCAATCGTTGTTCTTCTTCGCCCACGCCCTGTCGGACAAGCTGGAGAACCATCCGACGGCTCCGCTGCTGGCCAGCATGACCGACTCGCTGAACGGGCTTCGGGTGATGCTGGACAGCCTGCTGGACGTCTCCCGGCTGGATGCCGGCGTGGTGAAGCCGAGCGTCACCGACTTCGCGCTCGGCCCCCTGCTGGACCGGCTGGCGGAGGAATACCGCATCCGCGCCGCCGAGTCGGGGTTGACGCTGCGCCATGTCCCGACCTCCGCCTGGACCCGCAGCGATCCCGCCCTGCTGGAGCGCATCCTGCGCAACCTGATCGAGAACGCCATCCGCTACACCGAACGCGGCGACATTCTGGTCGGCTGCCTACGCCGTCGCGGCGTGCTGCGGCTGGCGGTGCTGGACCAGGGCATCGGCATTCCCGCCGACAAGACGCAGGACATCTTCCAGGAGTTCACCCAGCTCGCCAACCCGGAGCGCGACCGGCGCAAGGGCCTCGGCCTCGGCCTTGCCATCGTGAGGCGGCTGGCCGGTCTGCTGGAGCATGGGGTGACGGTGCGCTCCACTCCTGGCCGGGGAAGCGGCTTCTTCCTCGACCTGCCGGTGGCGCTGCCGCGCCCGATCCCGAAGCCGGTTCGCATCCCGGCCGAACTGCCGGACGCCAAGGGATTGATCGTGGTCGTCGACGACGACACCATCATCCTTCTCAGCATGCGGGCGATGCTGGAGGAATGGGGCTACGAGGTCGTCGCCGCGGTGTCCGCCGACGAGGCGATCGCTTCGCTGCTGAATCTCGGCCGTCAGCCGGCGATGATCGTCGCCGACTATCGCCTGCGCGAAGGACGGACGGGGGTAGAGGCGATCCGCGACATCTACGGCGTCTGCGGCGTGCGCGTCCCCGCCGTGGTGCTGACCGGCGACACCGACCCTGCCCGTATCGCCGAGGTCCAGCGCAGTGGACACCGCCTGATCCACAAGCCGGTCTCCGCCCCGATGCTGCGCGAGATTCTGAACACGGCGGCATAAGGGGGCAGCGGGACGAAAAAGCGCCCGACTCCACCGATGCAACCCTGGACGGGCCGGCGGCCGGCAGACTAGCATCCGCCACCCGAACGAGCCCCCCTGGCGACCCCCGCCCGTCGCCGCCTCCCCTTCTCTCTCACGGACCGTGATGCTGCGCCGTTCCCTGATCCGCGCCGGCGAGACCTGCGCTTTCCACCTCCGCGCCGCCTTGGCGCGTGCGTTGTCCCGCCCGGCTCCCCCCGCTGCTCCGCCTTACACCGGCTATCCGGCGGCTCCCCACCAGACGCAGCAACAACCGGTCTATCCGCCTCATGCCTATCCGCCGGGAACCTATCCTCCCGCCGTCCATCCCACGGGTGCGCAACCGCCCGGCCAGCCCTATCCCCAGCAGCAGCCCTATGGTGTGCCGCCGCAATCGGCACCGCCCGGTCGCCCCTTCTATCGCCCCTCCTATCGCCCACGCATGCGCCTGCCGCGCGGGCGCTGGGGCAAGGTTGCAGCCGTCGCAGGCGTGCTGGTGCTGGTGCCCCCGGTGGCTCTGCTCGGTGCGTATTGGTGGATGCGGGCACAGCAGCCGCAGACCAGCGGCTCGGTCGCCATCCCCGGCGACGGCGCTCCGGCGGAGGTCGTCCGCGACAAGCAGGGTGTGGTCCATATCTTTGCCGCGACCGAGCGTGACGCCTACCGCGCGCTGGGCTACGCTCACGCCCAGGATCGGCTGTGGCAGATGGAGACGATGCGCCGGGCCGGCGCCGGCCGGCTGGCCGAGCTGATCGGCACCAAATACGGTGACTTCGCGCTGCGCACCGACCGGCTGATGCGCATGCTGGGCATCCGCCGCGCGGCGGAGGCGATGGCAGCCACCCTGTCGCCCGACGCCCGCACCGCCTTCGAGGCCTATGCCGAGGGCGTGAATGCCTATCTTGCCACCCGGTCGGAGGCGCTGCCGGTCGAATTCCAGCTTCTGCGCCACACGCCGGAGCCCTGGACCGTCGCCGACAGTCTGGTCTGGGCGAAGCTGATGGCGTTGCAGCTGTCCGCCAACTACCGCGACGAGCTGTTCCGTTCCCGCGTGCTGGAGCGGCTGTCGCCGCAACAGCTCGACGACCTGTTCCCGCCCGACGCCCCTGGGTCTCCCACCACGCTGGCGAGCGACCTGCGTGGAATGGATATGCGGGAAACCGTGCGCCGCACCCTGGCGGCCCTGCCGCAGATGGGCTTCGACACCGCGTCGAACGAATGGGTCCTGACCGGTGCGCGGACCACGACCGGCAAGCCGATCCTGGCCAACGATCCGCATCTGGCGCTTGAGGCGCCGATCCTCTGGTACCTCGCCCGCATCGTGACGCCCGGCTTCACCGTCACCGGCGCGACCGTGCCGGGCGTTCCGCTGACGATCCTGGGCCATAACGGCAAGGTCGCCTGGGGCTTCACCACCACCCACAGCGATACCCAGGATCTGTTTGTCGAGAAGCCGGACCCGCAGGACCCCGCCCGCTACCTGACGCCGGACGGCAGCCAGCAATTCGAGACGCGGGCCGAAACCATCGCCATCGCCGGCGAGGCTCCGCAGACGCTGACCGTGCGCAGCACACGGCATGGCCCGGTCATCTCCGACCTCGACGTCGCACCGGCGGGGGGAACCGCGCCGGTGCTGGCGCTCTCCTTCCCCGGCCTCGCCGACGACGACACCAGCGCCGAGGCGCTCTACCGCCTGAACCATGCCGGATCGGCGGAGGGCGTGCGCGACGCGCTGCGCCTGCATGTCGCCCCGCAGCAGAACATCGTCTATGCCGACGTGACCGGCGAGGTCGGCTTCATCACCGCCGGCCGGGTGCCGATTCGCCGCAAGGGCGACGGCCGCGTGCCGGTTCCGGGCTGGGCCGGCGAGTATGACTGGACCGGCTTCCTGCCCTATTACGCCCTGCCGCAGGCGGTGAACCCGCCGACCGGCCAGTTCGTCAACGCCAACAACGCGGTGGTCGGGCGCGATTATCCCTATCGCCTCGCCACCGAATGGCCGGATCCCTCCCGCGCCAAACGCATCGTCGAGATGCTGGGCAACGGGCGCCATTCGGTCGAGGATGTGGCACGGCAGCAGATGGACATCGTCTCCCTGCCCGCCCGCGATTTCCTGCCGGAGTTGCTGAAGTACCCGACCCCGCCCGGCCTTGCCAGCGACGCCGCAGCCCTGCTGCGCGGCTGGGACGGGCGGATGGACCGCAACCGGCCGGAACCGCTGATCTTCACCGCCTGGCTGCGCGAGCTGGTCCGCGCGGTCTTCGCCGACGAGCTGGGCCCCGACTTCGCCTCCTACTGGGACCTGCGGCCGGAGCCTCTGCGCCATGTCCTGAAGGAGCGGCCGGAGTGGTGCGACGATGTCACCACGCCGCAGAAGGAAAGCTGCGCCGACATGATCGGCCGCTCGCTGGAAACGGCGGTCAAGCAACTGGCCGAGCGTCACGGCTCAAGCCCGAAAAGCTGGCGCTGGGGCGATGACCACACGGTGGCTCTGGTCCACCGGATGCTGAGTCGCGTGCCGCTGATCGGCGGCAAGGCCGACCTGTCGGTGGAGACCGATGGTGATTTCTTCACGGTGAACCGCGGATCGACCACCATCCGTGATCCCGGAAATCCGTTCCGTCATGTCCAGGGCGCCGGGTTCCGCGCGGTCTATGATCTGGCCGACCTCGACAACTCCCGTTTCGTGATCGCCACCGGCCAGTCCGGCAACATCTGGTCCCGCCATTGGGGCGATCTGGTTGAGCTGTGGCGCGACGGCGGTTCGTTGCGTCTGGCCGGCGACCGTGGCACGCTGGTCTCGGCAGGGGCGGAGGTGCTGACACTCACACCACGCAACACCGGGACAAACACGAAATGACCATAACTCTGGAGGACGTGCGCGCTGCGGCGGCGCGCATCGCGGGGCACCTGTCCCGAACGCCCACGGTTCCGGCTCCCCGCCTGGGGGACATGGCGGGTTGCCGGATGCACGTGAAGCTGGAGAACCTGCACGCCACCTCCTCGTTCAAGGAGCGGGGCGCGCTGAACAAGCTGCTGTCGCTGGGCGAGACGGAGCGCCACGCCGGCGTCATCGCCATGTCCGCCGGCAACCATGCCCAGGCGGTGGCCTGCCATGCCACGCGGCTGGGCATCCGCTCCACCATCGTCATGCCGGCCTTCACCCCCTTCACCAAGGTGGAGCGGACGGAGAATCTCGGCGCCACCGTCGAACTGCATGGTGAAACGCTGAGCGAGGCCGCCGCCTTCGCTCATGACTTGGCGACGCGCGACGGGCTGACCTTCGTCCATCCCTACGACGACCCGCTGGTCGCCGCTGGCCAGGGCACCGCCGCACTGGAACTGCTGGAGGATGTGCCGGACCTCGACGTGCTGGTGATTCCCATCGGCGGTGGCGGGCTGATCGCCGGCATGGCGACCGCGGCCAAGGCGCTGCGCCCGGACCTGGAGATCGTCGGGGTGCAATGCAGCCTCTATCCGGCGGTGCGGCAGGCGCTGGCCGGCCAGCCGATCACCTGCGGCGGCGCGACGGTGGCGGAAGGCATCGCGGTGAAGGCGCCGGGCGCCCTGACGTTGCCGATCATCCGCACCCTGGTCGATGACGTGGTCGAGGTGGGCGAAGCCCGGCTGGAGGAAGCGGTCTACCGCCTCGCCACCGTGCAGAAGCAGGTCGCCGAGGGGGCCGGTGCGGCGGCGCTCGCCGCCGTACTGGAGGAACCGGAGCGCTACCGCGGCCGCAAGGTCGGCATCCTGCTGTCCGGCGGCAACATCGATTCCCGCATCATGGCGCAGGTGCTGATGCGCGGACTCGTCTATGAGGGCCGCATCGTCCGCCTGCGCATCGGCATCACCGACGCCCCCGGCGCGCTGGCCCGCGTCACCCGCCTGCTGGGCGAGGCCGGCGCCAACATCGTCGAGGTCCACCACCAGCGCCTGTTCCACAATGTGCCGGTGAAGATGGCCGAGGTCGACGTCGTGCTGGAAACCCGCAACCAGACCCATGTCGACACGCTGATCGGCCGGATGAAGGACGCCGGCTATCCGACCAGCCTGATGATGGAGGTGGGGTAAAAGCCCCACCCCTCAGATGCTGTAATTGTCCGCGATCTCGGAGCGCAGCTGTTCCACCTGATCGCGGAACACCGCCCCATCCCGGCCGGCGCTGTTGCGCACGTCGCGCACCACGCGGGCCGGGGTGCCGCCCAGCACGATGATGCGGTCGGCCAGATGCACCGCCTCTTCCAGATCGTGGGTGACGAACAGCACGGTCTTGCCGGTCTCCTGATGGATGCGGCGAAGCTCGTCCTGCAAGTTGTGGCGGGTGATCGCGTCGAGCGCGCCGAACGGCTCGTCCATCAACAGGATGTCCGGGTCCACCGCCATGGCGCGGGCGATGCCGATACGCTGGCGCTGGCCGCCCGACAGTTCATAGGGCCAGCGGCGGGCATAGCCGTCCAGCCGGACCAGCTTCAGCGCGGCCTCGGCCCGACGGCGGCGCTCGTCACGGCTGACCGGCAGCCCCTCCAGCCCGAACTCCACATTGCGGATCACCCGGCGCCAAGGCAACAGGCGGGCATCCTGGAACACCAGCCCGACCGGACGATGGCCGGGGCGCTGGTCCTGGTGGATGGTGACGCCGCCGCTACGTGCGGTGTGCAGGCCGGCAACGACGCGCAGCAGCGTCGACTTGCCGACGCCAGACGGGCCGACGATGGCGACGAAGCTGCCGCGCTCGATCGACAGATTGACGTCGACCAGAACCGGCGGCGCGTCCTTGCCGTAACCGATGGACACATCCTCAAGGTCGATGACCGACGCGATTGCGGTCTTGGAGAGGGTCACCGCTGCCATGAAAGCACCCGCGACTGAACTTGCATGAACAGGAAATCCGACACGCCGTAGAGCAGCGCGATGGTGACCATGTAGAGCACGACGATGTGGGTCGCCAGCAGGCCCGACGCCTCCATCATCCGCATGCCGAGGCCGGAGATGCCGAACAGTTCGGCCGCGACCACGGTCATCCAGCCCTGCCCCAGCCCGGCGCGCAGGCCCGACAGGATGCCCGGCAGGGCGCCCGGCAGGATGATCTTGAACAGGCGCGGGATCAGACCGCCCTGACCGAAGGCATAGCCAAGCTCGATCAGGTCCTTATCCACCCCGCGTACCGCGGCATAGCTGGCATAATAGTTGATCCAGAACACCGTCAGCGCGATCAGAAAGGACGCCGCCCCTTCGCTGACGCCGAACCAGATGATGGCGAAGGGGATCCAGGCGATGGCCGGGATCGGGCGCAGCATGCGCACGACCCAGGCCTGGAAGGCGTCCCACTTGCCCCACAGCGCCGCCGCCGTCCCGAACGACACGCCGAGGAAGGTCCCCAGCGACAGCCCGACCAGATAATGCGACAGACTGGCCAGCACCATCGCCTGCCAGGTGCCGCTGTTGAACTCGGTCAGGAAGGCGGCGGGCACGGCGCTCGGCGACGGCAACAGCCGGGCCGGCACCACGCCGCTGCGTGCCACCGCTTCCCACGCCAGCAGGAAGACGATGACGCCCAGCGCCGACAGGGCGATCTTGTTATAGGTCTTCATCGGCTTGTCGATGTCCCTGGACCGGCCGTCTTACTTGGCGACGGCGTCGTAGAAGCTGAAGTCGAAGGCCTCGGCCACCGGAATGGTCTCCCCGGCCGATCCGATCTCCTTGGTGAAGGCCATCATCTTCTCCACCGCCGGCACCACGGAATGCGGATCGGCGACGAACTTCGACCCCGGTCCCTTGAAGGCGGCTTCCAGCGTCGCCGGCTCCATCAGGCCCTTGCCGAGATAGTTGTTCACGATCTTGGCGGAACCAGCCGGGTCCTTGGCGATCAGCTCGACCGCGCGGATGTGGGCCTTGACCAGCGCTTTGATAGCGTCCGGGTTCTTCTTCAGCACCTCGGCACGGGCGGAGACCACGGTGCCGGGCTGGTCCGGGAACATCTGGGCGCCGGTGGCGACCAACACGACATTCGGGTCCATCTGCTGGGTGACCGTCACCGTCGGCTCGCGGATGGTAGCAGCATCGAGCGCGCCGGCCAGCAGGGCCTGCTGCGTCTTCTCGATGCCCATCGGCACCAGTTCGACATCGGCCGGATCGACCTTCACCACCTTGAACAGCCAGTGCTTCAGCACGGTGTCGGGAACCGAGCCCGGCGGCTGGGTGCCGATCTTCGGCTTGCGGCCGGTGTCGGCAGTGAACTTCTTGAAGGACTCCGCGGTCGGGGTGGCGCCGATCGACTTGGCGAACGGGCCGCGGGCGGCGACCACCATCTCCTCCACCGCCGAATTGGCGATGACCGAGATGTCGGCGCCCTTGGTGCGGGCGACCAGCACGGGAGCCACGCCGGCATAGAGCAAATCGATCTGGCCGGCAGCCATCGCCTGGATGGCGTGCGGCCCGGATTCGAAACGGGTCAGCTTCAGCGTGATCCCGGCGTCCTTGGCCCAACCCTGCCCGTCGACGATGAACAGCGGCGACGCCGCCAGGATCGGGATATAGCCGATTTCCAGCTTCACCGGATCGGCGGCACGCACGGTGCCGGGCATGGCGGCGGCAGCCGTTCCAAGGGCGACCAGGGCGGCAAGGGTGGAGCGACGGGTCAGGCGGAGCATCGGATCGTCCTCGGCTAAGGTTCCGACGCTATTTAGCACGGTTGCACGGATGGAGAAGAGCGATTTCCACATAACAGGAAAAGGGAATTCGCCGTTTAACGATTATTTTTTGTTTTACTGTAGTGCGAAAGCCACTGAAAAGCCGCGGAAACTGTGGGTTCGGCGCGGCCAGGATGGTTCGACCTCAGGTTTCCGTCAGCAGGTAGAGGGATACACCGCAGAGCGAAACTCCGACCATCAGGATCGCCATGGCGATGCGTGTCCAGAGCGTGATGTGCGAATCGAACGGGTCGGAGAGATCATCATCGTCCATGGCTTGGCCTTCGTCACTGTGGATGAGCCGGCGGAGGGCAACGGCTGGCTCTTTGTGACGGTAAGCGTTAACGGCGCCATGTTGCAGCGGTGTGTCCCTCGGACGGGCTTGTGTAACGCTTGGTAACCATGCCCGCCAGACGTCGCAGGCTGGATGTTACAGGCCTTCCACGACAATCATCTTGAAATCGGCTGCGTCGCGCCGGGCCTCGCGCGCCTTGCGGTATTCCGGACTGTCGTAGAAGGCCTTGGCGGTCGCCATGTCGGGAAACTCCAGGATGACGATGCGGTTGGGCTGCCAATCGCCTTCCAGCACCGCCGTCTCGCCGCCGCGGCTGAGGAAACGCCCGCCGTTCCTGGCGATCGCGTCGGGGGTCAGCGACTTGTAGACCTCATAGGCGACCGGGTCGGTCACGCGCACGTCGGCGATGATGTAGGCGGCCATGGCTTCCGTATCCTCTCTTGTCGTTATCGGCCCAAAAGAATCAGGCGCGGGAAGCCTCGCCTCCCGCGCCCGTTTCGGTCAACTGCTCGTGAAAACCGATCAGGCTTCCATCGCCTTGACGACCTCTTCGGTGACCTTCTTGGCGTCGCCGAACAGCATCATCGTGTTGGGGCGGAAGAACAGTTCGTTCTCGACACCGGCATAGCCGGCGGCCATGCCGCGCTTGATGAAGAACACCGTCTTGGCCTTCTCCACATCCAGGATCGGCATGCCGTAGATCGGGCTCGACGGGTCGGTCTTGGCCGCCGGGTTGGTCACGTCGTTGGCGCCGATGACGAAGGCCACATCCGCCGTACCGAAGTCGCGGTTGATGTCCTCCAACTCGAACACCTCGTCGTAGGGCACATTGGCTTCGGCCAGCAGCACGTTCATGTGACCGGGCATGCGGCCCGCCACCGGGTGGATGGCGTACTTCACGTCCACGCCTTCATGCTTCAGCACGTCGGCCATTTCACGCAACGCGTGCTGCGCCTGGGCGACCGCCATGCCGTAGCCGGGGACGATGATGACCGACTGGGCATTCTTCATGATGTAGGCGGCATCTTCGGCCGAGCCGGCCTTGACCGAGCCCTGCGGACCCTTGGCAGGACCACCCGCCGCGGCAGCCTCGCCACCGAAGCCACCGAGGATGACGTTGAAGATCGAGCGGTTCATGCCCTTGCACATGATGTAGGACAGGATCGCGCCCGACGAGCCTACCAGTGCGCCGGTGATGATCAGCAGGTTGTTCTGCAACGTGAAGCCGATGCCGCAGGCCGCCCAGCCGGAGTAGCTGTTCAGCATCGAGATCACCACTGGCATGTCGGCACCGCCGATCGGCAGGATCAGCAGGAAGCCCAGTGCCAGCGCCACCAGAATGATCAGCCACATGGCGGCGGTCGAGTTCGATTGCACCAGCCAGATGATCAGGATGACGGTCAGCACGCCCAGTGCCGCATTCAGCGGATGCTGCATCGGGAAGACCAGCGGCTTGCCGGTGACCAGCCCCTGGAGCTTGGCGAAGGCGACGATGGAGCCGGTGAAGGTGATCGCACCGACCGCGGTGCCCAGCGCCATTTCGACCAGCGAGCCCTTGGCGATGGCGCCGGGCAGGCCGATGCCGTAGGCCTCCGGCGAGTAGAAGGCGGCGAGCGCCACGAAGACGGCAGCGAGGCCGACCAGCGAGTGGAAGGCGGCAACCAGCTGCGGCAGCGCCGTCATCTCGATCTTCTTGGCGACGACGTAGCCGATGGCGCCGCCGATGGCGATGCCGAGCACGATCATCCAGTAGGACTGGACGATGGGCGAGGCCAGCGTGGTCAGGATGGCGATGGTCATGCCGACCATGCCGTAGATGTTGCCCTGGCGCGAGGTTTCCGGGCTGGACAGCCCGCGCAACGCCATGATGAAGCAGATGGAGGCGACGAGATAGAGAAGGGCCGACAAGGTTTCCATGGTCTTACTTGCCCTTCTTCTTGAACATGGAGAGCATGCGCTGGGTCACCAGGAAGCCGCCGAAGATGTTGACGGACGCCAGGATGACGGCGAGGAAGCCGAGGACCTTGGAGAAATCGAGGCCGACGGGTCCGGCGGCGACCAGGGCGCCGACGATGATGACCGAGGACACGGCATTGGTGACGGCCATCAGCGGCGAATGCAGGGCCGGGGTGACGCGCCAGACGACGTAGTAGCCGACGAAGCAGGCGAGCACGAGCACGGTCAGGCCGGTGACGAAGAAGTTGCCGTGGCCGCCAGCCGCCTCGGCGGCGGGCTGGGCGGCGTGTGCGACCTGGGCGGCCAGTTGGTCGGCCTGCTGGCCGAGCGCCGCGAGGTTCGCCTTCAGCTCGGCAATACGGGCGGACAGTTGGGTCTGATCCATTGCGGTAAGTCTCCTCGGGCGCCCGGTCAGCCGGCGAAGGCGGGATGGACGACGGCGCCGTCGCGGGTCAGCGCGATGGCCTTGACGATCTCGTCGTCCCAGTTGACGGCCACGCCGGTGTCTTTCCCGTGCAGCGACGTCAGCAGCGCCAGCAGGTTCTTGGCGTAGAGCAGCGAGGCGCTCTCGGCGATGCGGCTGGCGTAGTTGGCATGGCCGACGATCTTCACGCCGTTGGCCGTGGTCACCACCTCGCCCAGCCTGGCGCCCTCGACGTTGCCACCCTGCTCAACCGCCAGATCGACGATCACCGAACCCGGCTTCATCGACGCGACATGCTCCGCCGTCACCAGGATCGGCGCCTTGCGGCCGGGGATCAGTGCCGTGGTGATGACGATGTCCTGCTTCTTGATGTGCTCGGCGACCAGGGCTGCCTGCTGGCGCTTGTAGTCGTCCGACATCTCCTTGGCGTAGCCGCCGGCGGTCTCGGCCTGCTTGAACTCGTCGTTCTCGACCGCGACGAAGCTGCCGCCCAAGGACTGGACCTGCTCCTTCACCGCCGGACGCACGTCGGTGGCCGAGACGATGGCGCCGAGACGCTTGGCGGTGGCGATGGCCTGGAGACCGGCGACGCCGACGCCCATGATGAAGGCGCGGGCCGGCGGCACGGTGCCGGCGGCGGTCATCATCATCGGAAAGGCGCGGCCATATTCCGAGGCGGCATCGACGACGGCCTTGTAGCCGGCGAGGTTGGCCTGGGAGGACAGCACGTCCATGACCTGGGCGCGGGTGATGCGCGGCATGAACTCCATGGCGAAGGCGTTGACACCGGCATCGGCGTAGGCCTTCACATGGTCGCGGCTGTTGTAGGGGTTGAGGATGGCGAACAGCAGCGCGCCCTTGCGGAGCAGCGCCAGTTCGTCGACGCCGCCTTCCGCGGCGATCAGCGGCCGCTGCACCTTCAGCACGATGTCGGCATCGGCCAGCGCGGACGCCGCATCGGCGGCGATGGCGGCCCCCGCCGCCTCATAGGCCGCGTCAGGAAGGCTGGAGCCGAGACCGGCCCCGCTCTCCACCACCACGTCCAGTCCCAAACCCTTCAGTTTCTTCACCGTTTCCGGTGAGGCGGCCACGCGAAGTTCGCCCGCACGTCGCTCCTTTGGAATGGCGACTTTCATTAGATAAAACTCCCCTGCCTCAAATACGCCGATCCCGGCATCCCCCATGGGTTATCGGCACAGACGACGCGCATACATGCCGGATCCATGTGACTTTGTGAAGCCGAACCCACCGATGGTAATACCAGCCTATTGGGTGCGCCGCAACAAAGGGAATGGCTGAGTAAGTCCATCGTACGATTGTTTCATGCAACAAGACAAATCAGCCACGAGCTGTTCAAATCCTGGCGGCGGTCGAGCTTGTACAAAGGCATTGCCGCGACCGGATGACGCAGCCGGACCTCTGTCGTGCGCGCCAGCGGCACATCGTCGGCTTGCCATTCCCTCCGCCCGCCGATATTGTCCCGCCCCGTTCACGAACACCCCCATCGTTTGAGGTTTTGCCATGTCCGACGTCGGCGGCATCGCGGCGGATCGCCTGAAGTCCTTCGTCGAGCGCATCGAGCGTCTCGAAGAGGAAAAGCGCGGTCTGCAGGAAGACATCAAGGAGGTCTACGCCGAGGCGAAGGGCACCGGGTTCGATACCAAGATCATCCGGCAGATCATTCGCCTTCGGAAGATGGACAAGGCCGATCGCCAGGAGCAGGAAGCCATTCTGGAACTCTACAAGGAAGCGCTGGGCATGGTGGAGTAACGGGTTTCCCCGTCACTCCCCATCACTGGATTTACGAATGCGGCGGCCCCTTCAGGCCGCCGCTTCGCGTTCCGGTACGCTGCCGATGCGTCCGGCCAGCTTCTCCATGACGTTGGCGATCAGAGCCAGCCCAGTTCCTCCATTGGCCCCTCCATTGGCGCCACCACCGGCGTCACCGTCCAGCGTCAGAATCGATTCGGGATGGAACTGCACCGCGGCCAGCGGCAACGTCCGGTGTTCGATCGCCATCACTGTCCCGTCCTCCGTCTCCGCCGTCACCCGCAGGTCCGGCGGCAGGCTGTCGCGCCGAGCCACCAGCGAATGATAGCGGCCGGCCTGCATTCCCTCAGGCAACCCGTCGAACAGCCCGCTGCCCTGATGGCGCAGGGGAGAGGCCTTGCCGTGCATCGGCTCCGGCAAGCGGTCCAGCACCGCGCCGAAATGCTCGGCCATGCCCTGGAGCCCCAGGCAGACGCCGAACACCGACACGCCGAGGTCGAGGGCCGCCTGCACGCTGCCGCCGACGTCGAAGTCGGCCGGCCGCCCCGGTCCCGGGGACAGCACCAGCAGGTCGGGCGGATCGCTGCGCAGCACGGCGCGCGCATGGGTGTGGCGCAGGGTGATGACGGTGGCACCGGTTTGGCGGAAATAGTCGGCCAGCGTGTGGACGAAGCTGTCGTCATGGTCGATCAGCAGCACCCGCCTGCCCTCGCCGCTCTGCCGGGCGACACTCTGGACCACCGACAGCCGCGGACTGGCGCAGCGCACCGCGTCGAGGAAAGCCGACGCCTTCAGCCGGCATTCGGCATCCTCGGCATCCGGGTCGCTGTCGGCCAGAAGGGTGGCGCCGGCGCGGACAAAGGCGACACCGTCCTTCATGCGGATGGTGCGCAGGGTCAGCCCGGTGTCCATCCCGCCGTCAAAGCCGATGCGGCCGAAGGCCCCGCCGTACCAGCGGCGCGGCGACCGCTCGGTGTCCTCCAGGAACTGCATGGCCCAGCGCTTCGGCGCGCCGGTCACCGTCACCGCCCAGGTGTGGGTGAGGAAGGCGTCGAGCGCATCGAAGCCCTCGCGCAGCCGGCCTTCCACATGATCGACGGTGTGGATCAGGCGGGAGTAAAGTTCGATCATCCGCCGGCCGACCACGCGGACGGAGCCGGGCTCGCACACCCGCGCCTTGTCGTTGCGGTCGACATCGGTGCACATGGTCAGCTCCGCCGCGTCCTTGGCCGAGTTCAGCAGCGTCAGGATCTGCGTAGCGTCGGCCAGCGCATTGCTCCCGCGCGCCACGGTGCCGGAAATCGGGCAGGTCTCCACCCGCCCCTGACCGACGCGCACATACATTTCGGGACTGGCGGCAACCAGAAACTCACCGTCGCCGAGGTTGATCAGTGCCTCATAGGGGGCCGGGTTGGCGGCGCGCAGTCGGCGGAAAATGGTGGCGGGGCTGTCGGCGCAGGGCTCGGCGAAGGTCTGGCCGGGAACCACCTCGAACAGGTCGCCGCGGTTGAAGGCCTCCTTCGCCGCCCGCACCACCTGCTGGTACTCGCCGGGGGCATGGTCGCACTCGGCGGCGGCGTTGGTGTCGGAGCGATAGGCATGGCCACGCCCGCCACCGGCAACGCCCTCGGTAGAGACGTCGTCCACCATGAACTCGTACGTGAAGCGGCGCGCCACCCCGGCGGCATGGTCGACCACCAGCAGCCGGTCAGGCAGATACAGCAAAAGGTCGCGCTGGTCGTCCGGCCGTTCCAGCCGGCGGCGGATCGGTTCGAACTGGAAAGCGAGATCATAGCCGAAGGCGCCGTAGAGCCCCAGGAACGGCTCGTCCGGACAGGCGAACAGCGCCATCAGCGCCCGCAGCACGCTGAAGACGGAGGGCTGGCGGCTGCGCTCCTCCTCGGCGAAGATGCCGGCGGGGCGGCGCACCAGGGCGGTAACGCGGCCAGCGGTGATCTCCAGCCCGACGAGCGCCTCGTATCCGTCCAGCGCGGCGGCCACGGCGGGCAGCAGCAGCCGGCCACGCGGGTTCAGCGCATCGATGCGCACGGTACGGCCGCGCGCAGTCACCGACAGCGGCGGATCGACGAAGCCCAGTGCCTGCCGGCGGTACCGGCCGGGCGCCTCCACCCCGCCGGACAGCAGCAGGCCGCGCCGCTCGTCGAGTGCGGTGACCACTGCATCGACAGCCTCGGCCAGTCCCACCGGTTCGGCGGTGCGACACAGGCCAATGCCCCCGCCGGTCCTCGCGGCGAACGGTTCGAGGAAAGCGGGATCGGCAAGGAACAGATGGGACGGGATCATGGCGGAACTGCTCCGGTTCGGTCGTCTTGTCGGTGACGCCGCCCGGTGCTTCCGCCTGCCTGTCCATTCTTCCGCTGGGTGACCCGCTGCGTCGGGTCAGGAAAAAGGCCGCTCCGGATGCACCGGGCGGCCTTTCGTTCTCAATCCACGCTCATGCGCGTTGCCAGGCCGGCCCGTTGGAGACGGGCCACCACCAATGCTGCGACAGAAGGGGCGAGGACTTGGTCATGGCTGCAACCGCAACACAGGGTGGGGCGACCTGTCAAGGATTCCGTGTCACGCCCCGTCCCGCGGCGGGGCGACGGCGTAGCTGCTGAGATCCTCCTTGCGGCGCTCGTCCGACGGCAGGCGGCCCTTGACCAGGAAGCTGATGTTCTCCGCCACGTTGGTGACATGGTCGCCGATGCGCTCAATCGACTTGGCGGCGAACAGCAGATGGGTTCCACCGCTGATCTGCGCCGGCGTCTCCATCATGTAGGTCAGGAATTCCCGGAACAGCGCGGTATATGCGGCATCGACCTCGCCATCGCGATCACGGACGGAAGTGGCGAGGTCCGCATCCTGTTCGGTGTAGGCGCGCCGCATGTCGCCGATCATCGCCTGCACCATCCGCCCCATGCGAATCAACGAGGCCACCGGCGGCGCCGCCGGCAGGGTCGCCAGCGTGACCGCCCGCTTGGCGACCGATCCGGCAAAATCACCCATGCGCTCCAGGTTGGAGGCGATCTTCAGCGCCGCGACGATCTCGCGCAGGTCCTTCGCCATCGGCTGGCGCAGGGCCAGCAGGCGGACGGTCATCGCCTCCACCTCCGCTTCCAAGCGATCGATCTCGGCGTCGCCCTTCAGCACCTCGCCGGCGAGGTCGGCATCGGGACCGGCCAGCGAATCGAGCGCCAGCCCGACCTGCCGCTCCACCAACTCGCCCATCCGGTCAATGGCTGTGCGCAGGGCCGCCAACTCGGTGTCGAAAGCCGCAAGCGTATGTCCACCCGACATGATCCCAACTCCTTGTTGTCACTGGGCCGTGACTGGCAATTCGGCGCCCGGCGCCCCGCAGATGGGGCGTGACGCCACCCGCGCCAAGCTGCCCCGCACTGGAAGCCGCATTAACCTTTGGCATAGATTATTTCGGGACACTGGTCTATCGATGGACCACGCAACCATGCAGACCGGACAGGACCGATGACACCGCACGAGTTGGTTGCCGTGCTGGAAAAGCACGAGCGCTGGCTGAAGAACAAGTCGGGCGGTTCGCGCGCGAACCTGACCATGGCCAACATGGAAGGGTCGAACCTGTCCGGGGTCAATCTGGCACAGGGCAAGCTGTCCGGTGCCAACCTGTCCCATTGCGACCTGTCCAACGCCAATCTCAGCACCGCCGACCTGTTCGCCGCCCATCTGACAAAGGCGGATATGTCCGGCTGCAACCTGTACCGCGCCGACCTGCGCGGCGCCCACATGCGCGGCGCCAAGTTGAAGCGCGCCATCCTGAAGGAAGCCGACCTGCGCGGCGGCGCCCTGCTCTACGGCGGACAGGGGGGGAAGGGCGGCAAGGGGCTGGACTTCGTCCGCTCCGACCTGTCGGGAACGGATTTCGACGATGCGTCGCTGAACAACGCCAACCTGTCGGGCGCCGACCTGACCGACGTGTCGATGAACGGAGCCGATTGCGAAGGCGCGCTGCTGACCGGCGCCACGCTGATGCGCGCCAGCATGAAAAGCTGCAATCTCGCCCGCGCCGACCTGCGCGGCAGCAACCTGTCGGGCGTGAACCTGCAGGGGGCGGTATTGCGCGATGCCAACCTGACCGGCGCGATGCTGGCCGGGGCCAACCTACGCAACGCCGACCTGCAGGGGGCGAAGCTGGAGGGCGCCGATCTGGCCGGGGCCGACACCACCGGCGCCAATCTGGCACGGTCGGCCGACAATTTCTCGGTCCAGATCCAGCAGGCGCTGCACAGCCACTACACCTGGATCAACACCAACGGGACGATGGGCGCGCGGGCCGATTTGACCGGCGCCGATCTCAGCCACATCGATCTGACGGGAGTGAACCTGTCGGGCGCCAACCTGAAGCGGGCCAATCTCAGCGGCGCCAAGATGCGCGAGGCGCTGCTGATCATGTGCGACATCTCCGAAGCGGTGCTCGCCGAGGCGGATTTCAGCGGGGCGATCCTGGACGGCGCCAACCTGCGCGGCGCCAACATGGACGGGGTGCGGTTGGACGGGGCCGGCGTCGGCTGGGTCGATATAAAGGGACCGGACGGCCAACCGACCGGGCGGCTGTGGGCGGCGAACCTGACCGGCGCCCGACTGACCGGCAGTTCCTGCGTCCGTACCAATCTGCGGGGCGCCAACCTGTCCGACTGCGATTTCAGCAATGCCAATCTGACCGGCGCGATCCTGAGCGACGCCAACATCCGCGACGCCAAGTTCACCGGCGCCAACCTGACCGGCGCCAGCCTGCCCCCGCCGCCGGACCCGGATGACGACTGATCCGGATGGCTGATCCCAACCATCGCACACGCGATATGGCGTGGGCGGCATAGCGCTGCCCGCTTTGATTTACATTCCTACCCCACTAACCCTCTTCGCCGTCGCGGGCGGCGGCGCAGGCGGCGTTGAGATTGGCGCCGACGCGACGCAACACGTCCAGCGTCAGGTCCAGGTCCTCCGGCGCAATGCCTTCGATGGCGATCTGGGCGATCTCCGATGCGCTGGGCATCATCGTCTGACGCAGCGCTCGCCCCTTGTCGGTCAGGAAGACGTTCATCTTGCGACGGTCATGGCTGTTGCGCACGCGCTGCACCAGCCCCTGGCCTTCCATCACGTTGACGGCAGTGACGGTGGTCGGCTCCATCATACCAACGCGGTGGCTCAGTTCCCGCTGGGTCAGGCCGTCCTCCTCCCAAAGGGCGCGTAGAAAGAACCATTGGCCCATGTTGACACCGGAACGCGCGATGCGCGTCTGAAGTGCGCGGGCAAAAGCACGATTCACTTCCCGGACGACGAACGATAAAGCACCGTCGGCCGAACCGGCCGCGCCCTCCGACTCGCCGGGGCGTTCCGGCTCCCACCCCTTGACAGACGCCTCCATACCGACAATCTCTCTGCCGTCGTTCCCATGCCCACAACCAGCCCAGCCCACCGTTTGTAAGCGTCGAACGACCGCCTTTTGGGGCGACACCGCCGCATTGCATCCGCCGGGTTTATGCCTATCTGGTAACACCACCTTGACACGAAGGGGTATGGCTGCGTCATCCAATCATAACGTGTTGTGTGCAAAGCGCAAATCAATTGCGTGGCCGCCGGTCGCCGACATGCAATGATATGTCACCTCAGGATCGCCGAATCGGCTCACGCTGAAGCAGAAGACGCCTCTTCACTCGTCGCAAGGTCACCTTGTGCCACATCCATCTTTTTTAGCGCCCTCGGCATACGCCATATCCGCATATGATGAACGTTATGATGATTGCGGGTTGGATCGGTTTTATTTGGCAATTCGTACCGCACTTAACCGGAAAAATGATTATTTCGTTAAATTTCTTATAATTCCCTTCCGCCCTCTTGTCACCGCCGCGACCTTTGGTCACACAAATCCCGAACCGCCCTTTACAGGAGCCGTGAGCCCGCAATGACAGCCTCGCCGACCGTCCTTTCGTCTCGTACCGTCACCGTCGCCGCCACTCAGATGGCCTGCAGCTGGGACCGTGCCGCCAACGTCGATGGCGTCGAATCGCTGATTCGCGAGGCTGCGGCCATGGGCGCGCAGATCATCCTGCCGCAGGAACTGTTCGAGACCCCCTATTTCTGCAAGGACCAGAAGCAGTCGCTGTTCGAACTGGCCGCCCCGGCCGAGGGGCATCCGGTGATCGAACGTATGCAAGCCCTGGCGCGGGAGCTGTCGGTGGTCATCCCCGTCAGCTTCTTCGAGAAGGCGCGCAACGCCTATTACAACTCGATGGCCATGGTCGATGCGGACGGCAGCCTGCTAGGTATCTACCGCAAGTCCCACATCCCCGACGGACCCGGCTACCAGGAGAAGTTCTATTTCAGCCCAGGCGACACCGGTATCCCTGTGTTCAAGACCCGCTACGCCACGGTCGGCTGCGCCATCTGCTGGGACCAGTGGTTTCCGGAAACCGCCCGCGTCATGGCACTGAAAGGGGCGGAGATCCTGCTCTATCCCACCGCCATAGGATCGGAACCGCAGGACTCCACCATCGACAGCCAGGGCCATTGGACACGGGTGATGCAGGGCCACGCCGGTGCCAACCTGATGCCGCTGATCGCCTCCAACCGTGTCGGGGTGGAGCAGGGGGAAAGCTGCGCGCTGACCTTCTACGGCTCCTCCTTCATCGCCGGGCCTCAGGGGGAGATCGTGGCGCAGGCCGACCGCGAAAGCCGTACGGTCCTGACCGCCAGTTTCGACCTCGACCGCATTGCGGCCCAGCGCGCGTCCTGGGGCATCTTCCGCGACCGCCGGCCGGAACTGTACGGAGCCCTGCTGACGCTGGATGGCGAAACGACTCCGCATCGTTGACCTGATCGGGAGTGGACCGGCCAGAGCTGCCGCCGCGGCATCAGACTGTCAGTCCTCTCCCCCTTCCGGCATTGCCCCCGATACCGCCCCCAATACCGCCAAGGGCCTGTGCCGCGCCGTAGGCCGCCGCAGCACGTCCGGATGCGGTATCTCCGCCTTGCCGTCGCTGTTCCGATTGAGCTTGCAGCTTCGCCGCATTGGCCTGCGCGGCGACGCGCAAATCCTGCGGAGAAGGGTCAGCCGGAGCGAGGGCTGCGGCCTTCACCTGCTCCATCTTGGCGACGGTGGCCGCCGGCTCCGATTCGGGGCTGACGTCGATCGGCACCTCGCCGGCGGTGGCGTAGTTCTTGCCGTCCGGACCACGTGTGAAGGTGAAGGAGGCGCCGCCGGCATGGGCGCCGCCGGCAGCCTGATGCGCCGCTTCGTGCTGGCGGACGCTGGTGTCGGCCTGCTTTAGCTTCTGAACCTGCTGCTGGGCCGCATCGGACAGCGTCACGCTGTCGGTGGAGCCGCTTTTCCCATCCTGTGCACCGGCCGTGTCCTTCCCGTCCCGCCGCAGCGGCAGGCTGCGCGAGGTGGAATAGGACCCGATCGACAGACCGGAGATGGAAAGGTCAGCAGCCACCGCCTGCATCCTCAATCAGATGCCGAACTTCCCATCAATTTAGGATGATTCGGCCGCACCGGCAACGCTGCGGCCACGCTTATGCCCGACTCTTCGCCTCAGCCTTGCTCGAAGCCTGTCAGGACGTTCGCGACATTCACGCCGAGGTCGTCTACGGCATAGCCGCCTTCCATCACGAACAGCGTCGGCAAGCCGATGCCGGCGATGGCGGCACCCATGCGCAGAAAATCCTCCGACAGCAGGCGGAAGCGGGAGATCGGGTCGCCACCATAGGTGTCCGCCCCCAGCGACAGCACCAGCGCATCGGCACCGAAATCGCGGATGCGTTCCGCCGCGGCAGCCAGCGCCTGCGCGTAAATGCTCCAATCGGTTCCCCAGGGGAGCGTCAGGTTCAGATTCGCCCCCTCCCCAGCACCTGCCCCGGTCTCGTCGGCATGGCCGCAGAAATAGGGGAACTCGTCGGTCGGATCGGCATGGATCGAGACGAACAGTACGTCGCCGCGCTCCCAGAAAATTTCCTGGGTGCCGTTGCCGTGGTGATAGTCGACGTCGAGCACCGCCACCCGCCCCGCCCCGCCGTCCCGCAGGGACTGTGCCGCGATGGCCGCGTTGTTCAGGAAGCAATAGCCGCCATAGAAAGCGCGGCCGGCATGGTGGCCCGGTGGGCGGCACAACGCGAAGGCGCTGCGGTCGCCGGCCCGCAGGCGGGCGGCACCCGTCAGCGCGCTGTCTGCCGCGGCGGTGGCGGCCCGCCAAGTGCCGGCGGTGATTGGCGTGCCCGCATCGAAGGAATAGTAGCCGAGCCGCCCATCGATGGAGCGCGGCACCCGCCGCCGCGACATGCCCGGCGCCACCCAGTTCAGAGGCAGCGCGTCGATGTCGGCGCCATGCTCCACCACCCACTCGTCCCAGGCGGTCTGGAGGAAGCCGAGATAGCCGGTGTCATGCACGCGCTCCAGCGGGGTGATGCCATGACGGGTGGGCTCCATAATCGGCCCCAGCCCAATCGCCTCGATTCGCGCCCTGACGATGTCGGCGCGCGCCGGCTTTTCGTAGCAGGGGACGAGTTGACCATCGTTGAGTTCGGACCGCCCGGCCTGCAGCCTATGCTCTTCACTATGGATGACGATCACGCTGTTGGCTTCCTTAGATTGTTCAGCTGCGACTGCTTTACCGCCGAGCCGCGCGGGTGGACGGCAGGAAACCGCATCATAGCTTCGCCACGACGTCCGTGGATGCCGTGCTTTTGCATGGCGCCCCGGATGCTGACCATTGCCTTTCAACCTAACACACGCGATAGTGTTCATTGCCTGATACTCGCGCCGTGCGGGTGTTGGATGGGGTTTTTTGACACTGATGCTAGCTGCTACGTGCAGGATATTCGCCCGACTCGCGCCCGGGGCGGCGCTGATTCTGTGGGTGTGCGCCGTGTCGGCCGCCGGACCGACGCGGAGCGATCCGCCATTGCCCAGTCAGCCGGTGGTGTCCTCCGGCTCTGCCCTGGAAGCAGCATTCTCGGCCCGTGCCGGAGAACCGTTGCGTCAGTTCGGCTATGATCTGTTTGCCTCCACCACGGACGTGGCCCCAGCAACCGACGCCGCACCCGGCGCCATCCAGGGCGACTATGTGCTGAACACCGGCGACGCGGTGCTGGTGACCCTGCGCGGCCAGAAATCCTTCAGCAAACGCTTCATCGTCGACCGCAACGGCCAACTGGTGGTGGACGACCTGCGCCCGCTGACCGCGGCCGGCCTGACGCTGGATGCCTTGCGGCGGGATCTCGCCGCCACGGTCGCCGCCACGTGGCCCAGCACCGAAGCCTTCGCTTCGCTAGCGGAAGTGCGGCGGATCGGCGTGCTGGTCACCGGCGCCGTCCGCCGCCCTGGCCGGCAGGAGATCAGCGCCTTCGCCACGGTACTCGACGCGCTTTCGGCGGCCGGCGGCGTGGACCGCGGCGGCAGTCTGCGCGCCGTCAGGCTGATGCGGACCGGCGGCGCTGCAACGGTCGACCTCTACGCCCTCCAGATTGCTGGTGCCACCGGCAATGCCGATATCCCATTGCGCGATGGCGACCGCCTGTTCGTCCCGCCGCTGGGCGACACCGTCGCAGTCGCCGGACCGGTGAAGCGGCCGGGCATCTATGAGCTGCCGCCGGGTGGCGGCCCGCTCTCGGTGGCGGAACTGCGCGACCTGGCCGGTGGCGCGCTGCGGCCCGGCCGCAGCCGGCTTCTGCGGTTCGGCATCGGTCCGGCGGGCGAGGAAACGATGGAGGAGATCGCGGACGCTGGGGCCAAGCGGTTCGGCGATGGCGACCTGCTGCTGATTGCTCCGGAACGGGAAGACCGCCGGGGCGAGATCCGGCTGGAGGGGCATGTCCTTCGTCCCGGTCCGCGCGCGCTGGCACAGGTCAAATCCCTGTCGGGATTGCTTTCCCGCGCCGATCTGAGCCCGACGGCCTACTTGGCCTTCGCCATCCTGGAAAGCCCCACCGCCACCACGGAGGCGCGCCGCCTGCGGCCGGTCGATCCGTTGGCCGTCCTGAACGGGCGCGACCGCCGCCAGCTGGCTGAGGGCGACACGCTGCACGTCCTTGGAACCGCCGACGTCGATTTCCTGACGTCGGAGCCGGTGCTTGCCCTGTTGCGCGGCGAACGTCAACCGCCGCAGGACGCCTGTCCCGGCTTGGTCGCGCTCGCCCGCATCCTGGCGGCGGAGCCGGCCGGCCCGCTCGCCACCGGTCCGCAGGCGCGCGCCGCCGCCACGCTGACCGGGTCCCGCGCTCCCTGCCCGCCGCTGTTCACCACGGTGCCGGACCTGCTGCCGCTGGCACTGCGCCATTCGGTGCTGCGCCTGACCGGCGTGCCGCGTCCCGGTTTCTATCCCGTCGCCGATGGGGCTGAGAGCACCGATGCCACCTCCGGCGCCCGCGAGACCATCGTCGAGCCGGAGGCGCCCCACTACGAACTGATCGGCCATGTCCGCCGCCCTGGCACCCGTCGGCTGTCGGCCGGAACCACGCTGCGCCAAGCTCTGGCAGAGGGGAAGGCACTGAAGCGCGACGTCTATCCGCTGCTGGGCATCGTCGAACGCTATGACCGCCGGACCCTGACGCGCATCTATCTACCATTTTCTCCACAGGAGATCTCCGCCGGGCGTGCCGACCGCAGCCTGAGTGACGGCGACCGTATCCACCTGTTCGCCACCGAAGACATCCGCAACTTGGTGAAGCCCGACGAATCCGCAACGGAGAGCAAGGCGGAGAATGAAACGGAATCGTCGATGCTGGCGGCATTGCTCGATCCCACCATCGTCGCGGTCATCGGCGAGCGGACCGTCCAGGTGCGCGGCGCCGTGCGCGATCCCGGCGGCTATCCGGTCGCCGATCGCACGCCGCTGACGGCCCTGGTCGCTGCGGCGGGCGGCCTGTCTGCCGAAGCTGATCCGACAGTGGCGGAACTGACGACGGTGACCGGCACGCGCAGCAGAGTTGACCTGACCCGCGACGGCACTCGCGCAGTCGGGCCTGGCGACGCGCTGCGTATCAATCCTCGCCCGCAGGCGCTGGAGTCGCGCGCCGTCGCCATCGAGGGGGCGGTGCGCCGTCCCGGCCGCTACGACATCGGTCGTGGCGAGACGCTGTCCTCCCTGATCGCGCGGGCCGGTGGCCTGATCGACGATGCCTATCCCGCCGGGGCCGTGCTGACACGTGAAAGCGAACGCCGGCGGGAAAGGGAGCAGTTCCAGCGCCAGGCGCGCGAACTGGAACGCACGCTGGCGCTGGAGGTGGAGAAGGGCGAACCGGTGAAGGCGGAGAATGTCGCGCTGGCCCGCCAACTCGCCGCACAGCTCCGCGGCGCCGAGCCGCTCGGCCGCGTGGTGGTGGAGGCGGACCCGGCAATCCTACGCAGCCGGCCTGATCTCGACCCGCTGCTGGAACCCGACGACCGGATCCAGATTCCAAAGCGTCCGCTGACCGTCGCTGTTTCGGGCGAGGTCCTGCATCCGACCACCGCGCAGTTCGTCAGCGGCAAGACTGCCGAAGACTATATGAACGAGGCTGGCGGCCCGACTCGAGACGCCGATACAGGCCGCAGCTTCCTGGTTCTGCCGGACGGTCGGGCCCGGCCGTTGGCGCTGTCCTCCTGGAATCATCGGGTGGAGACGATCCCGCCGGGAACGATCCTGGTGGTGCCGCGCGATCCCCGCCCCTTCGATGGGCTCGACGCCACCAAGGCGATCGGCAACATCCTGAGCCAGCTGGCGATCACCGCGGCCTCGATTTCGGTGATCACGCGATGACGGCACCCGGCCGGTTCAGCCTCGCCATCCTGACCGTTGTCCGCGATGACCGCGCCGGACTGGCCGACACCTGCGACAGCCTGCGCGGGCAGCTCGGTCCCGACATCGTCTGGCTGGTCGCCGACGGCGCCTCGACCGACGGTACGGCAGACTGGCTGGCGGATCATGCCAATGTCCCGGTGTGGTGGCGCTCGGCCCGCGACTCGGGGCTGTACGATGCGATGAACGATGCGCTCGACGCCGCATTCAGGCTCGGCTGCAGCCACGTGCTGTTCCTGAATGCCGGCGACCGGCTGGCGGCGACGGACAGCGGGATACGGCTGCTGCACGCCATCGCCCGGCATCCCGACTGCGCCCTTCTCTATGGCGATGCGCTGGAAAGGCAGGGTGATGGACGTATCCTGCTGAAGCGCGCCCGATCCCACCGCTGGGCATCGCTTGGCATGTTCACCCACCATCAGGCGATGATCTACAGCCTTTCCGCCCTGACAGGGCTTCGGTTCGACTCCAGATACCGGATCGCGGCCGACTATGCCTTCACGTTGGCCGTGCTGAAGCGCGGACAGGCGGTGCGGCTGCACTGGCCGGTCTGCCAGTTCGCGCCCGGCGGCCTGTCGCAACGCGACCCGACTGCAGGCAGGCGCGAACAAGCGGCAATTCGGCGGCTGCATTTCCGTCATGGAGCGGCACAGGCAGCGATAATCACCGCGGTTCAACGAGTCGCGCTGGCACTACGCCAGCACTTCCCCGCAGCATACGCGAAATTACGTTTCCGATGCCCGGAAACTTAATGTCTTTCGCTTCTTCCCTTCCGCTTCCACCCAAACGGACCGTTGATACGCACAAATGGTTGCATAGAATTTACTTTCTGAACTAAGCATTCTTGCGGCGCCTTCCCTCCGGCTTTCCCTTCGAGGTACGACTTATGAGCGCGACCAAAACCAAACTCGCCCCCGCCCACACCCTGTCGCGCCGCGGCGAAGGTCCCAACCCCATCGACATCCATGTTGGAGCCCGCCTGCGGCTTCGCCGGACCCTGCTTGGCTTGAGCCAGGAGAAGCTGGGCGAAGCGGTTGGGATCACCTTTCAGCAGCTCCAGAAGTACGAGCGCGGGTCGAACCGCATCAGTGCCAGCCGCCTCTACAACCTCTCGCAGGTTCTCGGCGTGCCGGTCAGCTACTTCTTCGACGACATGCCGTCGTCCGACCAGATCGCCGCCGAAACTCCGGCCGAGACCATGAGCGAGACGGACGAGTTCGAATCGATGGCGCGCCGCGAGACGCTGGAACTGGTGCGCGCTTATTACCGGATCGAGGATCCGGGCGTGCGCAAGCGCACCTTCGACCTGCTGAAGGCGCTGGGCGGCGACCGGATCGCGCTGCTCGAAGAATAAGGGTCGCCGGCCGGACGGACGGACCGGACGGAGTCGGAAACAGTTCGGATTGACGGGACACGGGAAAACTCCCCCGGTGCCCTTGCAGCCGATCGCATCTTGAATCCGACCTGCCAGTAGTAGAACGCGCGCGCCAGCGCGTGATCCAGCCCTGCTGTGCCATCGAAGACGCCAAGGCGCAGCACATAGGCATGCAGGAATGCCCAGAGCGGCCGGCCCGGCAAGCGCTGGAAAAGCCGCTTCTGCGCCTGCCGGCCGAAGAAAGCACGGATGTGGGGAATGACACCGAAGCCACCATCCGGTTCTCCCTTGATCAGCCGCTCCATCCGGCCGTCGGCACGCAATGCCGCTTCCCAGTCGGAATAGCGGTTGTGACGGTCGAACCACGCCGATGGCGGTTTTGCATCCTCATGGTCCATCGGGTGGCGAAGCCGGCCGGTCGTGCCGGCAACCTGAGGCTGGTAATGCCCCTCCACCTCCCACATCGCGGCGACATCCAGGTCGGGCTGGTCGGGAAAGCGCACATGTCGGCGATGGAGCAAGGCCAGCTTGCGGTTCCAGCAGCCGAAGCGTAGCGGTCGGCCATGCACGACCGGACGGCCGTCGATCCAGTATGCGGCATGGGCAGGTCCATTCGACCCGGTCTCTGCCGTCAGCCGGGCGATCTCCTCGACCAATTCCACCGTCGGCCGCTCGTCCGCATCGACGAACAGAACCCAGTCATGGGCGAAGGGCAGTGCATCCAGACACCATTGTTTCTTCTTGGGGTAGCGGCCGTTCCAACGGAAAGGTATCAGCCGGGCACCATGGGACCGTGCGATGTCCGGCGATCCGTCGTCACTGCCGCTGTCGACCACAAAACACTCGGCGAATCGGGCGAGCGCCGGCAAGCAGCGCGGCAGGTTTGCCGCCTCGTTGCGCGTCATCACCACCACGGAGACGGGAATGACCGTCACGTCATGGGCAGTCACTTCGTGAGGGGTCATGGGACAGCCTCCATACCCGCCCCCCGCTCCCTCAGGGCATGGGACGCAGACAGACCGAATCCGGCAACGACCAGCCCGACCAACCCGGCCAACGGAACCAGCACAGCCGGGTTCGGCCAGTCCGGCAGGGCGCCGGCACTGGGCGGCTGGATCATGTCGGCAGCGAAAGGCAGATCGACGCCGATCATCATCGCCACCCGCTCCTGATCCAGCAGCAGGTCGCTCAATGCCTGCCGGTGTTCCGCCACCGTGACGGCTCCCAGGCGCAGCTTGATGTGGGCGATCTGTGCGGCGCTGCGCCGGGCGGCCTCCGCGCGCAGATGAGCGTCGGTAGCCGCGGCGATCCGGCCGAGCAGTTCGATCGCGGTTGCCCGATCGGCATGGCGGACGGTGATGCGCCGCATTGGACCAGACCGCAGCATGTCGATCACCAGCCGATCGCGCAGGGCACGCGCGACGCGGTCGCCGTCCGGCTCGACCCAATCCTCGCGCCCGACCAGAGCCAGCAGAGCCCGCTTCACGGTCGGCAACAGTCCCGGCGGCCGACGCCAGCGCCCGGCATCCGCATCCCAGTGCTCTGGGAACAGGGCGTGCAGGATGGCGGGATCGGTGGCCAGACGGTCTGCAACCGGTCCCGAACCGAACAGTTCCAGATAGCGGGCAAAGTCGGACAGTGATTCGTCCCCGGCGCCGGGTTCGGCAACGCCGGCGGAGTCGCGGCCGTTAAGCGTCGGCACCCGGGCCCCCATCGCGGCGGACCCCACCCGCGCCGTCGGCCCGATGACCATCGTCGCGGTATAGGCCGGCGTCACCAGCCACAAGGCCGCCACCGCCAGAACCAGCCCGCCCGACCACCCACCGAGCAGCCAGCGCCAACCCGTCCGCAAGGTGCGAACGAAGGAACGCAGGTCGCTCTCCCCGTCCACCGCGGGCAGGACCAGGGTCATGGCCTGCTGTTGAGGCCGGCTGTGCGGCTGGGCAATGGCGCCGTCAGGCATTGGGCAGCGGCCTCCCCCACAACGGCCGGACAGCACGGCGTGCCTCGACCAGACGTTCGGCCAGCCCGATGAAGGCCGCAGCAGCACAGTCGGCGTTCCAGGCCTGCGCCATTCTGACCGCGCGGTCGCCTTCCAGAGCGCAGCGGCCGGGATCGGCGGCATAGGCACGCACTGCGTCGGCGATGGCCGTGCCATCGAACGGGTCGATCACCACACCGCAGCCTTCCACCCGCACCGCCGCCTCGCTTCCCGTCGGCCCCAGGAACAGGCAGGGCCGGCCGGCCGCCTGCACACCCGCCAGCTTGCTCGGCACCAGCATTCCCTTCGCCGCCGGGGCCATCGCCACCAGATGCAGGTCGGCGGCTGACAGGCACTCGGCCAGCCGGTCGGCCGGCTGCCAGGGAAGCCGACGCAGGTTGCGCAAGCCGAGGCGGCGCGCCCCCTCCTCCACGGCGGCGAAGCCCCTGCCCTCGCCGACCAGAAGGAACAGCACGGCCGGGTCGCTGTCCTGCAGGCGGGCGGCGGCCGCCAGCACGCCATCCATCGGATGGGCGAGCCCCAGAGTTCCGGAATAGACCACCAGGAATCGGCCGTCGCCATCCTGGAGCCCAAGCGAGCGGCGAAAGCCGTTGTCGACTTTCGCCATGGGGCGGATCGCCGGATCCGGCCAGTTCGGCAACAGGCTGACCCGGTCCGCCGCCACGCCGGCCGCGACGATGCGTTCGCGCATGCAGCGCCCGATGGCGGCCACCCCATCATGCCGCCGCAATGCCCATGCCATGCCATAACCGGCACCCCGGCGGAGCAGGGCCGGCATCCGCACGCCCAGCACCGGAAGCAGGTCCGGGTAGAGATCCTGGCACCAGTGCAGCGACGCCGCTCCATGTCGCGCGGCCAGAATGGGACCGGCCAGTGCCAGCATCGGCGGATCGGTCATCGTCACGATAAGGTCCTGGCGCGGCAGTCGCAGGGAATGACCGGTCAGCCGCCGCAACGAATCGAGATAGGTTCGGGCATCGGGACGGTTCCCCTCGGCCAGCGTGTGGCCTGTGCGGACAAGGGTGATGCCGGCCGAAGCAGCACACTCTCCGGCCTCGGCATCGGACTGTTTCCCATCCGCCACCACCGTCACTCGCCAGCCGGCAGCCGCGATTCGTCCCGCCAAGTCGGACAGGCAACGGCCGGTAGCCCCACGGTCCGGCGGGAACACCCGGTTGACGAACAGGATGGACGGATGGTCGAGCGTCACGGGGCACCACGGCGTGAATTGCACGCGAAAGTATGATGAACCGTTAGGGCGTCGACAACCCTTTCCTGCACTCCACCGCCAAAAGCGTCAGCGACAGGATGACGCCGGTGTCGAGATACTTGAAGCTTGTGTGGAGGCAGAGCGCCATCAGCAGCGGCGGCACCACCGCCAGAGCCAGCGGCGGATCGGCCGCCAGCAGCCGGTACCAGGGCCTGACCAGCGCACCGAGATAGGCCGCCAGCGCAACCATGCCGAATACCCCTGTCTTCAGCAGGCTGTAGCTTGCCAGCGTGTGGGTATAGCTGACCCGCCAGCCGCCCACCGCCGGATTGGCGATCCGCGCACCCCAGCCGTCACCCAACAGCAGCGCCCAAGGCGTGACAACGGCATGGTCGATCACCGCCATTGCCTCCTCCCAGCGGGCGTTGACCCCGGTCAACCGGGTCTTCTCAGCCGCCTGCTGCCAGGCACCGACCAAGGCATCTCCACCAACAGCAATCAACAGCCCCAGACCGACCAGCAGCGGCAAGACCAGCCATGCCCGCTGCCGCGCCCACCACAGGGCAATCAACGTCAACGACAACAGCGCAAGCCCCAGCGCAGTGCGGTGGACCGCTCCTGCCAATGCGGCAAGGCAGAGCGCCCCGCCAACGGCAAAAGGCACCGCCGCCAGCCAATGGCGGAGTTGCCCGCCAACGGCGATCAGCGACAGCGCCACCGCCGGCAGGGCCACGGCGGCGAACAGCACCGACGGCGCATTGAGCAGATAGACGCCGCCATCCGCCATCGCCCGTTGTCCAATGGCACCGAATCCCCACTCCGCCTGCCGCCACCAGCGCAGAGCGAGCAGCAGACCGGCCATGGCCAACCCACCTGTCAGCGCGCGCACGGCGGTCTGCCCGGCACTGCACAGCGCCGGCACCAGAAGCACGGGGAGGAACAGGAACAACAGGGGCACAACGTCGCGCAGGATGTCGGCCGCCTCCCAGCCCAGCGCCGCTCCGCGCAGCAGCGGCGCCCACAGCAGCCAGGCGAACGCCGCGACGGCCATCGGCATCCACCCGATGCCGGACCGCGCCCGCAGGGCATGGCCACTAGCCACCGCCAATGGCCATTTCCAGCCTATCGACAGCAGGATCAGCATGCCGATGGACAGTTCCGCCCCGCGCAGGGCCGGCGGTGCCGGCACGCTGAGGCCGCCGTAGAGAAGCAGCGCCCCCGCCATCGCCATCGCGCCAACCCTGCCGGCCGCCGCCGTCACCTTCTTCCCCCACGGAAACCCGCCCTACGGCTCAGGCCCAGCGCAGTTCGGCACTGTCCAGCCGGTAGTACAGCCCTTCCTGCGGACGCAGCCGCAAGGTGCCGGCGAGAGTCAGCGGTTCCCGTGTGGCCGCCAGAGTGATGGCGGTGTGGACATGCATCATGGTCGCCGGCCCTGGGCTCTGGCAGGCGGGGCAGCCGATCGGGTTGGCGGACAGGATGAATCGATTGTGGGTGGCACCGTCGGTCAACGGCACCATGAAACCGCGGACCGTGACCGGCCGGCCGTCCATCGCCGAGACCTTCACCGGGAATTGCGGGTCGCCGGCAAGTCCGCCCATCCGCACGGTGCCCAGGTCGCGCCAGATCGCCGTGGTTTCGTCCAGCGGCAGATGGAAGGGGCCGGCGGGATGGCTCGGCGCCTCCGGCGTTCCGGCGGCCCAAACCGCCCAGCCGGCGATGGGGGCGAGCGCAAGCGGCAACAGAATCTGGCGCCGGGCAGGCATGCCCGTGCCAAGGGCTGCGCCAAGACGGGTGGCGGTGCTCATGGTCGCTTCTCCCCTGCTGCGTTGCTTCGTCACCGGGGCTGCGAAATCGGGGCGCCGTATGTTGTAGAGGTCTTTCGTCCGGTCGCCAGGGAATAGCATTGTCCGGTGCGGGGCGACGCCTTCTGGCGGGCAGTCGCCGATTGCGCGGAAGTCTCCGGCAAGCGCAGATCGAGGTCAACCGGCAATTCAGCGCAGTGCAGTAGGGAATGCGACGCGAAAGGACAGGCTTTCGTCCGCACGCCATTCCGACTCTTTCAAAAAAACGCAATCTGTTTGACGGGGTGCCGCAGCGCGCTTCATAGTCCCACCGCAGGCCTTGCCGCACTGCACACAGTCCGGTGCAAGCCGTTCCGATGACGAGACGAGCCATGGAAACCTTCCGCTTCCAGCCGGGCGAAACCCCGGTTCTGCTCAGCATTCCGCATGTCGGGACCATGATTCCGCCGGACATCGCCGCGACGATGACACCGGCGGGGCTGGCGCAGCCCGACGTCGATCGGCATCTGGACCGGTTGTACCACTTCGCGCCGGCACTCGGAATCGGTTTTCTGACACCGCTCTATTCACGCTACGTGATCGACCTGAACCGCGATCCCGATGGCGTCGTGCCGCAGCCGGGGCTGGACCCCACCGAAATCTGTCCGCTGACCACCTTCGACCGCACACCGATCTACCAGCCCGGACAGGAGCCCGACCGTGCCGAGATCGACCGGCGGGTCGGCGCCTATTGGCGTCCCTACCATGAACAGCTTCGCAGCGAGCTGCACGCTCTGCGCGACCGTTACGGTGTCGCAATCCTGTTCGACGCCCATTCGGTGCGCAGCAGCGTTCCCCGCTTCTTCGACGGCACCCTGCCCGACTTCAATCTCGGCACCGGCGATGGCAGCAGCGCCGCCCAACCGCTGGTCGTGCGGCTGATGAATGTCCTTTCGGCATCGGAACGCTATTCCGCGGCACTGAACGGCCGCCTGCGCGGCGGCTTCATCATCCGCAGCTATGGCCAGCCGGAAGAGAACATCCACGCCATCCAGCTGGAACTGACCCAGTCCACCTATATGGACGAGGACGCCCCCTATCACTTTCACTCCGCCCTGGCGGCGGAGGTGAAGCCGTCGCTGGAACGGTTGCTGAGCGTGGTGATCGAATGGGCTTGGCAGAAGGCCAGCGGGCAGCGGCGGGCCGCATTCCTGTAACGCCCCACCGCTTTACGGCAGAGCCACCACGAAAGAATGGCCCTCCCCCGTCGCCGGGGAAGGGCCGAAGGACGGCCTGATCGGGGATGGATCAGATCTGGCCGCGCTCGCTCGCCTGACGCATCAGGACGTATTGGCGCATCATCTGGTTGCGGAAGCGGTAGCGCTCCAATCCCGGTTCCACCACCGGGGCCAGGACGCCGCCATGATCCTCCCGCGTCAGGCGTTTCAGCAGGTCGAGCGTCGCGGCGCTTGGCAGCTCGCCGCTGTCGCCCGCCAGATCCTTCGGATCGAAGACGCCATAGGCGTCGGCCGGGCACAGCGCCGCCGCCAGCAGCGCATCCTCCAGCTCGGCCCGCCGGTCGGCGGCCAGCGCGCGGGCATAGCTCTCGACGATGCCGCGCTCGGCCTCCTGCAGGCAGCGGGCGACGGCATAGGCAAGGTCCGGCCGCTCCACCAGCTTGCTGCCGCGGCTGACGGCGCTGCGCGCCGCGTGCAGGCCGAGAAGCTGCGCGTAGTAAGGCAGGCCGCGCACAAACTCGGCGATTCGCCGGACCACGTCGGGGGCGAACTCGATGCCGGCATTCTGCGCACCGGCCTGGATCAGCCGGCCGATCTCCTGATCGGTCATCAGCGGAAGATGCACCGGCACCAGCGAGCGCTGGATCGACGGATGCTTGCCCAGAAGCTGGTCGAGATTCTCGGCGACGCCGACCACCAGCAGGGTGACCGGGATCGAGCTGTCGGTCAGGTTCTTGAACAGCTCCGCCAGCTTGTTGCGGAAATCCTCGTCCAGGACGCGGTCATACTCGTCCAGGATCAACAGGACGTGGGTGGCATGGATGCCCGCCAGCACCTCGTTCAGTTCGGTGACGCTGAAGGTGCCGTCCGGCAGAAGCTCGTTGAAGCTGGCGAAGTTGCGGCGCGCCGCGAACGGGTTGTCGAGCGCGGAGCGGTAATAGGTCGACGGGATTTTCTTCAGGAAGTGCCTGAAGATGTCCTCGAAGCTCAGCTCGCCGCTACAGGTCAGCTTCAGCGACAGGTAGCCGGCCTGCCCGGCGATCTTCTCGATCGCGTTGGCGACGGAGGTCTTTCCACGGCCACGGTCACCGTAGAGGATGACGTGCGCCCGCTCCTCCTCGATCGCCGAGATGATGCGGCGCAGCGTGTCGTTGCGTCCAATGAACAGACCGTTCAACTGCTGCTTCGGCCGCGTCGGCGTGAAGGCTTCGCGGAGGAGACCGTTCAGCTCCGGCGTCAGGCCCTTCAGCATGGCCGGCGCATTCGCGCCGCCATTAGCCCCCATGCCACCGCGGTAGCCGCCGTTGACCGACATGGTGAAACGCGGCAGATCATGATCGCCGTCGGCATCCTGGCCACCCGGCTGCGGGAACATATGGCCGCGCCGGTCACCGGTGGCCTCGTTGTCGATGATGTCGGGCAGCCGCGGAGCCGCCGGTCCACGCATTGCCTCGAATCCGGCCCGCCCACCAATTCCGGCGCCCATGCTGCCATCCACCGGGCGCAGATGACCTCCACCTGGCCGGGCGAATCCCGGCGCATTGGGAAAGCCGCCGGCCCCGACATTGCCCATTCCGGGACCAGCCACGCCCGGTCCGCCCGTGAGTGGGCCAGAGCCAAGTCCGCCGCCGGTGATGCCCGGATTACCCGGACCGGTGCCGCCGGCGGCCGGTATGCGCTCGTCCGCCACGGCGGCCGAACGACGCTTTCGAAAGAAATTCCGCATCCGTCCCAATCCCCACGCGTTGTCGGCGTTCGCGGAACCGGCCCCCTTTCGGCTTCTCGGATGGGCCAGGGACGGCTCCGCGTGTTCCCGATGTAAGCGCTGCGCCGGCCGGGGTGGGCTGGGATTTCGGATATAATACCGACGCGGCGCTCCCCCTTTGGGGACCTCTTTCGAAGGGATACGCGCCGGAACCCTGCTGGCGCTTCCCGGCCGCTCTCAACCGATCAGAATCGGCCCAACCGTGGCCCAGCCATAGAGCACCGCCAGGAAAAAGGCGAGGGTCATGCATTCACGCAGGAAAGCCAAAACCGACATGCCAACCTCCACTGTTCGCGTCTTGTTCCGATAGAGCTATCAGAACGGACGCGGAACAGCAACCAGACAGTTCTGTCTATGTTCCAGTTAAGGGCTCAAGTGTTCCATTCCGGACACAGATCGAACGGACAGGAGGTTGGAAAGTTATGTGTCGAAAGCGGGAAACGGTCAGGCCGGATCGGCGTCGTCATAGCGGATCAGGTCGGTCCATGCGCGTTCCAAGCGGCGCAGGGTGCGGTAGGTGGTTTCGAAATCCGCACCGTCGCTGTCGGTGCGCAGCAGGCTGTCGGCACGCATCGCTTCCAGCTTCTTCAGCGCCTCGCAGGTGGCCAGCCCTTGGTCGGACAGCTTGAGGCGGGCCGCCCGGCGGTCGCGCTGGGACGGGCTGCGGTCGACATAACCGGCCTCCACCAGATGCTTCAAATTGTAGGAGGCGTTGGAGCCCAGGTAATAGCCGCGCTCCAGCAGGTCGCGAACCGACAGTTCCTCGGTGCCGATGTGCAGCAGCATCAGCGCCTGTGTCGGGCTGAGGTCGGTCACGCCGATGCGGGCCAGTTCCATCCGAAGCACGTCAAGGAAGCGCCGGGTGATGCTCTCCATGACGCGGCCAAGGTCGGTGTAGACCGCGGGGGCCGCCACACTCTGCTGCATGCTCATCATTCCTGTGCCAGTGGCTAGCAAAAGCCGTTTTCCGGTCGTCGCGGCACTGCCGCGTAGTCCGACCGGCGGACCGGGGAAGTGGCGCCCAAGCCGATGCTGGAGCCCCCCTTCCCGTTGCCGTTTCTTAATGGCCTGTGACGATGGGCGGATTTTATTGCGAATTGGAGAGACAAACTTGAGACGCGGGGCTTTCCAGTCCCCGGTTCGGCGGTTCACATCGTGCCGGGGAAGGCTCCGCCATCCAAAAGAATGTTCTGGCCGGTCATGAAACCGGATCGGGCGGCACAAAGGAAGGCGCAGGTCGCCCCGAATTCCTCCGGATCGCCGAATCGGCCGGACGGGTTCGTCTTGCGGCGCAGTTCCATCTCTTCATCGATACTGCGCCCGGCGGCCTTGGCCCCGCCTTCCATCGTCTTGCGCAAGCGGTCGGTTTCGAAGGGACCGGGCAGCAGGTTGTTGATGGTGACGTTGTGTTTCACCGTCTGGCGCGACAGTCCGGCGACGAAGCCGGTCAGGCCGGTGCGCGCACCGTTCGACAGGCCGAGAATCGGGATAGGCGCCTTCACCGCGGCCGAGGTGATGTTGACAATGCGACCGAAGCGGCGGGACATCATGCCGTCCACCGTCGCCTTGATCAGGAAGATCGGCGCCAGCATGTTGGCGTCCAGAGCGCGAATCCAGTCTTCGCGATCCCAATCGTGGAAGTCACCCGGCGGCGGACCACCGGCATTGTTGATGAGGATGTCCGGCTCCGGACAGGCGGCCAGCGCCGCGGCCCGCCCCTCCTCCGTCGAAATGTCGCCGGGCGCGATGGTGACCGTGACACCGGTCGCCTTGCGGATCTCCTCGGCGGTCGCCTCCAGTGCCTCGGCGTTGCGGGCGGTCAGGGTGACATGCACACCCTCACTGGCCAGCGCGAAAGCACAGGCGCGGCCCAGCCCCTTGCTGGCGGCGCAGACGATGGCGCGGCGGCCGGCAATGCCCAAATCCATGATCGTCTCTTCCTTTTTGTGTTCAGGGGGTCGTTTTGGAACCGGATCGTTGCGGTTCAGTCCGTTGCAGCTCCGAAAGGACCTCGCGCGCCAGCGGCACGGTGACGCCGCGATGGGCGGCCAGCGATGCATGGTCCAGTGCCGCCACCAGACGGCGGGCGAAATCCAGCGACCGTTCCATCCGCGCCAGCAGATAGGTGATGACCTCCATCCCCGGCCGCAACTGTCGGTCGGCGAACAGCTTCACCAGCACTGCGGCCAGCAGCGCATCGTCCGGCGGCCGGACCTCCACCGCGGGGGCACCCTTGATGCGCGACCGCAGGTCGGGAAGCTTCGTCCGCCAGCGCGACGGCGCCTTGCGCGACAGCAGAAGCAGATGGCCCCGCTGTTCGCGGGCAAGGTTGTAGAGATGGAACAGCGCCTCTTCCCGCTCGGGCTTGCCGGCGACCAGATCGGCATCCTCGACCACCACGGCATTGGCGGGTGCCAACAGCGACGGCACGACACCCGACTCGAGAGCATCTCCGCGCGTCACCACCGCGTGGCTGCGGGCACGCCAGACCTGGGACAGATGGGTCTTGCCGCAGCCGGCCGGGCCGAACAGCGTCAATGCCGGGGCGGGCCAGGACGGCCAGCGATCGAGCCACGCCACGGCGTCGGCGTTGCTGGGCGCCACGAGGAAATCCTCGCATCCCATCGCCGTCCGGTGCCCGAGGTCGAGCGGTATCTGCGCCGGCAAGCTCATGCGGACACACCCATCAGCGTTCCGCGTCGGTGCCGCGGTAGTACGGGCTTGAGAGATACTGTCGCAATGCGAAGCGGGTCAACACACCGATCACCGCTGCCACCGGCACCGCCAGCAGCACGCCGACGAATCCGAACAGGCTGCCGCCGGCCAGCAGCGCGAACATCACCCACACCGCATGGAGCCCGACCTTGTCACCCACCAGCTTTGGTGTCAGGACGTTGCCCTCCACCGCCTGTCCGAACAGGAAGATGCCGACGACGATGGCGACGCGCCAGAACTCGTCGAACTGCAACAGGGCGAGGCCGGTGCTGGCGACGAAGCCGAACAGGGTGCCGACATAGGGGATGAAGGACAGCAAACCGGCCATCAGACCGATCACCAGCCCGAAATCCAGCCCCGCCGCCGACAGCGCCAGCGCATAGAAGACGCCCAGCACGACGCAGACCGTCGCCTGCCCGCGCACGAAGCCGGACAGCGTGACGTTCACCTCGCGGGCCTGTTCGCGCACCGTCTCGGCATGCTGGCGCGGCAGCCACGAATCGACCTTGCCCACCATCAGGTCCCAATCGCGCATCATATAGAAGGCGACGACGGGGGTGATGAACATCAAGGTAACGATGTCGAACAGCGCCAGCCCGCCCGACAGGATGCGGGTGACGATGCGGCCGACCAGCCCCGCCAGCTCGCCGGCATAATTGCCGGCGGCGGCGCGCAGCCGCTCCACATCGTCAGCCGGCAGACGGTGGATGAAGCGATTCAGCGCCGGGATCAGCCTCTCCTTCGCCAGGGTCGCATAGCTCGGCAGCACCTCCAGCAGATGGGAGACCTGCCCCTGCACCAGCGGCAGCAGGAGCAGCGCCATCAGCACCATGACCAGGACGAAACCCAGCAGCACCAGTGTGGTGCCGAGCCAGCGCGGCAGCCCTGCCGCCTCCAGCCGGTCGACCGCCGGGTCGAGCAGATAGGCGATGGCCAGCCCGACCACGAAGGGCAGCAGCATGTCCGCCAGCAGCCACAGCGCCAGGACGAACAGCCCTAGCCCGATCAGCCAGAATCGGAGCTGCTTGGCCGGCGTCACGGAACGCCGCCGAGCCGATTGAACAACAGGGCGCCGCGCCGTGCGTACAGCACGCCGGACAGCACGGTCGTCACCGTACAGGCGTACACCAGCAGGTCGACCAGTTCCCAGCCATGCAGGTGGACGTCCGGCAGGCCGAGAGCCGGTGGGGCCAGCACCGCGGCGGCCAGCGCGATCTGCACCACCGTGTTCACCTTGCTGATGTAGAGCGGCTGCATCGCCAGCGTCTCCTTCAGCGTGAACAGCAGGATGACGCCGCCAATGATCATGATGTCGCGGAACACCACCATCATCGCCAGCCACAGCGGGATCGCGCCGATCCACGCCAAGGCGACGTACACTCCAACGATCAGAGCCTTGTCGGCCAGCGGATCGAGATAGCCACCCAGCACCGTGCGCGCGCGGAACATGCGGGCGATGGCACCGTCCAGCGCATCGGACAGACCGGCGGCGACGAAGAGGGCGAAGGCCCACTCCATCCTGCCGGTCAGGATCATGTACATCGCGGCCGGAACCGCCACGATGCGCAGGAACGTGATGATGTTGGGAACGCTCACGGCGCACTCTTGGCCGGCAGCGTACCCAAATTGCGAGGCGGGGCGCCCATGGTGGCGGTGCTGCCGTCCAGTGGTGCCGACGGCGCCAGTGAGGTGGGGGCGGCCATCGGCGTGGCGGAACCTGGAACGGCACCGGCCGACGCGGTACCCGACCCGCGCGGCAGCAGCGTCAGCTGCCAGTCGGCCGACTGCACCGGCAACGGCGCCCCGGGATACGCGGCAGCAGCAGGGGCGGCCTGCGCGAAGCCCAGATCCTGGCGGGCGAGTGCCTGGGCCAGTTGCTCCGGCGCACCGCGATAGGTCAGGGTGATCAGTGCCTCGCTGCGGCTGATCGACATCAGGTTGGTACGGGCCACCGAATTGACGGCGGACAGGCGCTTGCGCGTCTCCACCCAGTCGTTCACTGCGGTCAGCGGCACGCGGACGAGGGTGTTCTGCTCGGGTCCGGTGGCGGTGGTATGCTCGCGCCGCCACGAGTCGTCCAACTGGGTACCGACCGAGGCGACTGCGCGATTCAGCAGTTCGTCGGCGGTGCCGCCACCCTTCACCTGGACCGTCTGGTTATCGCGCGTGCCGTCCAGGCCGTAGCGGGTGACATCGACCGTCAGGCCGCGCGCCGGATCGGGGCCGTTCGCCGGCAGATCGGTGCGGGCGACGACGACTCCACCGGCCTTGTAGGCCTGGGCAATGCGGGCGAGCGCGTCGGCATTGCCGGCGACCGCATCCTCGCCGCTGATCGCCTGGGCATCGGACAACTCGCCGTCGGGAACCATCAGCGGCACCAGCGAGGCGGCGGGCTGCCGCGCCTCCCACGCCGCACGCCAGGGGGTACGGTCCTGCCACAGGATGGTGCGCCCGTCGGTCTGGGTCACCGGCAGGATGACGAAGGGCCGCGACGGCGGCTCGACATACTGGGCGGCACCGCCGCTCTGGCCCAGCGCGTCGCGCACCGCATTGGGACGGAACCGCACGGTGATGGCGCCGACATAGCGGCTGGCCGATACCTTCTCATCGTCGATCTCGAAGCCCTGAACCAGCTTGGCGATCTCGCCGTCCGACAACCGCGGCGGGTTGCCGCCGCCGGGGACCAAACGACGGTAAAGCTCCGCCCAGGCCTTGGCCTGCGCCTCGCGGATTGCCTGATCACGCACGGTGGTCGGGTTGCTGCCGTTGATATCAACCTTGACGCCGGTCACCGCGAACGCATCCGCGGAGGACGGAGTGGCAGCGGACGGGGCGGACGCGGCGGCCGGCGGCGGGGAACCGGTCTGTGCCCCGGCCGGCCCGGTCATGGTCACGACCAGAGCGGTGGACATGGCAGCAAGACCGGCGAGGAGCGGCGCACGGCGGCGGTGGAGCATTGCAAAGCCTTCCGATTCGAGTATGTTCGGCCCGAGCCCAAGGCCCGGTATATAGCTCAGCCCAAGCGAGGATACCATCAGCACCCAGTCCTATAACATGTCCGACGCCTACAAGCAGGCCGGTGTGGACATCGATGCGGGCAACGCGCTTGTCGAAGCGATCAAGCCGCTTGCCCGCTCCACCGCGCGTTCAGGCTCCGACGCGGGCCTGGGCGGTTTCGGCGCGCTGTTCGATCTGCGCGCTGCCGGCTACCAGGATCCGCTTCTGGTCGCGACGACCGACGGCGTCGGCACCAAGCTGAAGGTGGCGATTCTCGCCAACCGCCACGACACGGTCGGCATCGACCTCGTCGCCATGTGCGTCAACGATCTGGTGGTCCAGGGCGCCGAGCCGCTGCTGTTCCTCGATTACTACGCCACCGGCAAGCTGGACGTGGCCGCCGGCCGCGACATCGTCGCCGGCATCGCCGAAGGCTGCCGTCAGGCCGGCTGCGCGCTGGTCGGCGGCGAGACCGCCGAAATGCCGGGCATGTATTCCGAAGGCGATTACGATCTCGCCGGCTTCTCCGTAGGTGCGGTAGAACGCCAGCACGCCCTGACCGGCTCCGCCGTGCAGGCGGGCGACGTGGTCCTCGGCCTCGCCTCCACCGGCGTGCATTCCAACGGTTATTCGCTGGTCCGCAAGCTGGTGGAGAAGTCAGGCCTCGGCTACGACTCCGCCTGCCCGTGGGATGCGTCGAAGACTCTGGGCGAAGCGCTGCTGACCCCGACCCGCATCTATGTGAAGAGCACGCTGAAGGCGGTGCGCGCCGGCACGGTCCGCGCCATGGCCCATATCACCGGCGGCGGCCTGATCGAGAATATTCCGCGCGTCCTGCCCGATGGGCTGGGTGTCGTGCTCGATGCCTCGACCTGGACCCTGCCCCCCGTCTTCTCCTGGCTGATGAAGACCGGCGGCATCGCTCCGTACGAGATGGCCCGCACCTTCAACGTCGGCCTCGGCATGGTCGTCGTGGTTTCGGCCGACAAGGCTGCCGAGGCAACCGACATCCTGCGCGATGGCGGCGAGACGGTCTTCACCGTCGGCACCGTCACCGCCCTCAGGAACGGCGATGCCCGCGTGACCGTCAACGGCATGGACGCGGCCTGGACCGCGTAAGGGACGCCTAAGGATCGTTTGATGAGCAAGTTGAAGCTCGGCGTCCTGATCTCGGGGCGCGGCAGCAATCTGCAGGCGTTGATCGACGCCTGCGCCGCGCCGGGTTTCCCGGCCGAGATCGCGCTGGTGCTGTCCAACAAGGCCGACGCCTTCGGCCTCGAGCGGGCGGCCAAGGCCGGGATCGCCACCGCGGTGGTCAACCACCGCGACTATCCCGGCGACAAGCCGGCCTTCGAGGCGGCGATGGACGCCGCCCTGCGCGAGGCCGGAGTCGAGCTGGTCTGCCTTGCCGGCTTCATGCGCCTGCTGTCACCCTGGTTCGTCGGGCAGTGGCACAATGCGCTCATCAACATCCACCCGTCCCTGCTGCCCTCCTTCAAGGGGCTGGACACCCATGAGCGGGCACTGGCAACCGGCGTCCGCTTCCATGGCTGCACGGTCCATTATGTGCGTCCGGAGATGGACGAGGGTCCAATCATTGCCCAGGCGGCCGTCCCGGTCCTGCCCGGCGATGACGCCCACAGCCTTGCCGACCGCATCCTGGAGTCGGAGCACAAGCTCTACCCCCACGCCGTCCGCCTGATCGCCGAAGGCCGGGCCCAAGTCGACGGCGATCTGGTGCGGATCGACGGTCCGATTCTGGAATTGGCGGCTATGGTAAACCCGCCGCTTTAGACGCGCCTTCCCTTCCGACCACCCACCCTTCCGGCATCGTTGACGGTTCCGCTCGGAATCTGTTGCGTTTCCACGCGTCCGCGTCAAAATTTGCGGGCAAAAGAAACTGTTGGAGGGTTGATCGATATGGCGGCCGTGAGCCCGAACCCGGTCAGTGAGGAGACCGTCCGCTCCCATCAGGCGACCTGGATCGCCTTCACCAAATTCATGAAGCTCAGCATCGCCGGGGTTATTGCGGTGCTGGTGCTGCTGGCGATCTTTACGCTGTAGGGTTAGGGAGGGGGCAACAGCCGCCCCCTCACCCCCGACGGATCACCCTGCCAGCATCTCCAGCGCCTTCTGCAGCTTGTCGCGAGCCTGGTCGGCGGCCTCGCGGCGGTCGCGCTGTTCCTCAATCACCTCTTCCGGAGCCTTGGCGACAAACTGCTCGTTCGACAGCTTGGCGTCGATCTTCTTGATCTCGCCGGTGAGCTTGTCGATTTCCTTGGACAAGCGCGCCTTCTCCTTGTCGAGATCGACGATGCCTTCCAGCGGCAGAACCAACGTAGTCTCGTCCAGAACGGCCTGGACGCTGCTCTTCGGCACGTCGCCTTGCAGCGGCTCGACACTCGACAGGCGGGCCATCCGCAGGATCAGGTCACGGTGGGTGTCCAACCGCTTCAGGCTGACCGCGTTCGGGTCCTTCAGCTTCAGCTCGATCTGCGCCGCCGGCGGGACGTTCATCTCCGACCGCATCGAGCGAACCGAGGTAATCAGCCGCACCACCCAATCCATCTCGTCGCGCGACGCCGGATCGACAACGTCGGCGGCGAACTCCGGCCACTCTGCCGAAATCAGGCGGTTGGCACGGGCCGGCGACAGCTGCTCCCACAGTTCTTCGGTGATGAAGGGCATCAGCGGATGCAGGATATGCAGGATCTGGTCAAGCACCCAGGCGGTGGTCGCCCGCGTCTCCGCCTTCGCCGCCTCGTCGGTACCAGCCAGGATCGGCTTGGTGAATTCCATGTACCAGTCGCAGAAGGTGCCCCAGGTGAACTGGTAGGCAGCGCCGGCGGCCTCGTTGAACTTGTAGGCGTCGATCGACTCGGCGACCTTCTTCGCCGCATCGGCCAGCGCGCCAACGATCCAGCGGTTGACCGTCTGCGTCAGCCTAACCGGCTTGTAGCCGGCGACCGGCTCGCAGCCATTCATCTGGCAATAGCGGGCGGCGTTCCACAGCTTGGTCGCGAAGTTGCGGTAGCCCTCGACCCGGTTGACCGCCAGCTTGATGTCACGGCCCTGGGCGGCCATCGCCGACAGGGTGAAGCGCAGCGCATCGGTGCCATACTGGTCGATGATCTCCAGCGGGTCGATGACGTTGCCCTTCGACTTCGACATCTTCTGCCCCTTCTCGTCACGGACGAGGGCATGGATGTAGACGGTACGGAAGGGCACATCCTTCATGAAGTGCAGGCCCATCATCATCATCCGGGCAACCCAGAAGAAGATGATGTCGAAGCCAGTGACCAGCACATCGGTCGGGTAGTAACGGTCCAGCTCCGGCGTCTGGTCGGGCCAGCCGAGCGTCGAGAAGGGCCAGAGCGCCGACGAGAACCAAGTGTCGAGCACGTCGGCATCACGCGTCAGTTCGACATCCTTGCCGTAGTGCTTACAGGCGGCGGCGTGCGCCTCCTCCTCGCTTTCCTCGACGAAGAAGATGCCGTCCGGTCCATACCAGGCCGGGATCTGATGGCCCCACCAGATCTGGCGGCTGATGCACCAGGGCTGGATGTTGCGCATCCACTCGAAATAGGTGTTCTCCCACTGCTTGGGCACGAACACGGTCTTGCCCGTCTCCACCGCCTCGATGGCCGGCTTGGCCAGGGTCGCAGCGTCGACATACCACTGGTCGGTCAGCCACGGCTCGATCGCGACGCCGGAGCGGTCGCCGTGCGGGACCATGTGGGTGTGCGGCTCAATCTTCTCCAGAAGCTCCAGCGCTTCCAGCTCGGCGACGATCTTCTTGCGCGCCTCGTAGCGATCCAGCCCGCGATAGGCCTCGGGAACATTGTCGTTCAGCCGGGCATCGCGATCCATGATGTTGATCTGCTCAAGCCCGCAGCGCTTCCCGACCTCGAAATCGTTGAAGTCGTGGGCCGGCGTGATCTTGACAGCACCCGATCCGGTCTCCGGATCGGCATATTCGTCGCCGACGATCGGGATCAGGCGGCCGACCAGCGGCAGGCGGACCATCCTGCCGATCAGGTCCTTGTAGCGCTCGTCCTCCGGATGCACCGCAACGCCGGTGTCGCCCAGCATGGTTTCCGGACGGGTGGTGGCGACCACGATGAAGCGCCCCTCCTCCCCGTCAATCGGATAGCGGAAGTGCCAGAGGTTGCCCTTGATCTCCTTCTGCTCGACCTCGAGATCGGAGATGGCGGTGTGCAGCTTCGGATCCCAGTTGACCAGCCGCTTGTCCTTGTAGATCAGGCCCTGGCGGTGAAGCTCCACGAACACCTTGCGGACGGCGCGGCTCAGCCCCTCGTCCATGGTGAAGCGCTCGCGCGGCCAGTCCGGCGAGGCGCCCAGGCGACGCAGCTGGCGGGTAATCGTGCCACCCGATTCCGCCTTCCATTCCCAAACCTTGTCGATGAAGGCATCGCGGCCGAAATCGTGGCGCGTCTTGCCGTCCTTCGCCAGATTGCGCTCCACCACCATCTGGGTGGCGATGCCGGCATGGTCGGTGCCGGGCTGCCACAGGGCGTCGCGGCCGCGCATCCGGTTGTAACGGGTCAGCACGTCCTGGATGGTGAAGGTCAGCGCATGGCCCATGTGCAGGCTGCCGGTTACGTTCGGCGGCGGCATCATGATGGTGTAGGGCTTGCCGTTCCCCTGCGGCTGAGCGGCGAAGGCGCCCGACTCTTCCCACAGGCGGTAGTGCTTCTCCTCGACCTCGGCGGGCCGGTACGTCTTTTCCAACATCACCACGAACTTTCGCTAGAAACGTCTCAACCAGGGCTCAAAAGGCGGGGCTCAAATAGGTAGGATCAGAACTTCTGCGACCGCCGGATCATCCGGTCGATCTCCTGCTGGACCAGCCGCTCGACCACCGTCGGCAGATTCTCGTCCAGCCATTCCTTCAACAGCGGCTTCAGCAGTTCGCGCACCACCTCTTCCACCGTTCGGATGCCGATGGGCATTGGACCGATGGACAAGTCGTCGCCCAGTTCGCGCGCCAGATGGGTCAGATGGTGCGAAGCATCCTCCGCCGTCCGGCGTGAGATCAGCCCGTCATCGGGATCGACCGCACGGCGGCGCGGGCGCGGTGGAGGCGGCGGCTCATCATCCTCGAAATCGTCGAAGGCCGGCATCGGCCGCCGGGCAGCGGGGCGCGGCGGCGGCATCGGTTCGGGCTCCGGCTCATCCCAGCGGGGCGGCGGAGGCGGAGGGGGCGGGGACGGCTCCGGAAAAGACGGTTCCTCCGGCCAGGGGTCGGGCTGGCCAAAATCGGGCCGCTCGTCCGGTTCATCCTCCACCATCTGGGTCAGTTCCAGAACGTCGTCATCCTCCTCCACCATCGGGGGTGGAGGGGGTGGCGGAGGGGGCGGCGGAGGTGGAGGCGGAGGCGGAGGTGGCGCCTGGGTTTCCGACTTGGCCGGCTCGCCGTCCTCGGAAATGATCCGCCGGATGGAGGCGAGGATTTCCTCCATCGAAGGTTCTTGCTGGCCCTTATCGCTCATCTTGGCAACCCGAGACGTCAACCTGCCCCAAACCTAGGGCAGGGCTGGCAAAAAAGCCATAATGCAAAAACGGCCCGCTTTCGCGGGCCGTTTCGTTCATTCGGTCACCGAAGTTCCGAACCACTTGCCCCGCGTCTTGTCGTAATTCGCTTGCGGGTCGTATTTCTGGACCGGCAGATTGAGCCGGTCGGCCGTCAACTGTCCGCTGGCCGACAGAACATTGAAGGCCGCGACCATTTCGTCGTGCTGGGCACGAACGAGGAAGACGCGGGCGTTCAGCAGTTCCTGTTCCTGGTTCAGCACGTCGAGCACGGTGCGCGAGCCGACCTGGGCTTCCTGACGGACGCCTTCCAGAGCGATCTGCGCCGCCTTGATCTGCGCCGTGTAGGACTCGATGCTGGCACGGGCGGTCTGCAGCGCCTGCCAGGCGCTGACCGCCGATTCGGTCACCTGACGGCGGGACTCCTCGATCTGCAGGCGGGCCTGGTTGGCCGTCTGCTTGGCTTCGCGGACCAGGGCTTCCGGCTGGCCAGCCTGATAGAGCGGGATGGTCACCTGGGCGGTGATCTGCGCACTGTCGCTCCGGTTTAGCTCGACACCGGAGGAACGGCCGGGATCATAGGTGCGGGTGCCGCTGGCAGACAGGTTCACCGACGGCAGCAGGCGGCCGTACTGCTGATCGACCGCCTCGCGCTGCGCCGCCTCGGTGTAGGAGGCGGAGAGGACGTTCGGGTTGTTGGCACGGGCCAGCTCGACCAGCTCGTCCAGGTTCTTCGGCAGGCGGAAGGCCGGCTTCGGCGCCTTCAGTTCACCGGGAGCGGCGCCGACCAGACGCTCATAAGTCGCGCGGGAGGCGCGCAGCGTGCCTTCGGCCGAGATCTTGGAAGCGATGGCGGCCGACAGACGCGACTCGGACTGGCTGACGTCGGTGCGGGTGTATTCGCCGACGCGGAAGCGGTCACGGGCAGCGTCCAGCTGGCGGCGCAGCACCTGCTCGTTGTTGGTCTGGAGCTGCAGGATGGCCTGGTTCTGGACGATGTCCAGATAGGCCTGGGCCGCGGCCAGCAGGACCGACTGTTCCGACGCGATCAGGGTGGCGCGCTGCGCTTCGACCAACCGCTCGGCGCGGCGGACAGCCGGGGCGACGGTGGCGTCGTAAATCGGCTGGGTGGCGGTGACGCCGACGCTTTTGGGATTGCTTTCGGACCCCGTCGAGCCGCCGTCGAACTTGCTCTCGCCCGTCGAGCGGGAGATGCCGGCAGTCACGCGGGCCGTCGGACGGTAGCCGGACAGCGCCTGGGGCACGCCTTCGTCGACGGCGCGCAGGCGGGCGCGCTGGGCGCCGATGGTCGGGTTGTTGGCATAGGCCTGGGCGAGGGCCTGTTCAAGCGACTGGGCCTGGGCCGTAGCACCGCCGGTCACTGCTGTGCCCATCGTGGCGGTCAGGGTCAGGGCCGTCGCCAGCAGCCAGCGGCGCGCAAAACGGCTTCGCACGGTCATGTTCAGTAGACCTTCATGTTCGGGTCGATTCGGCGCGCCCAGGCATCGACACCGCCATCCAGGTTGATGGCGCGGTCGAAGCCCTTGGAACGCAGCCACATGGTGACCTGCGCGCTGCGGCCACCGTGATGACACACGACGACGACATCGCGGTCCTTCGGCAATTCGCCCACCCGACCGGGAAGCCCGTTCATCGGGATGTGCAGGCTGCCGTCGATGGCGCACAGCGCGAACTCCCACGGTTCGCGCACGTCGAGGACGACCGGTTCGTCGCCGGCCTTGCGGCGGCGGTCCAGCTCTTCCACCTCGATCTCAAACGGTGCGGCCATGGGTGCTCACTTTCGTGCAAGGGCGAAGGCGACGGTAGCGCAGAACCGCGCAGAGGTAAACTGCACGGTTCAGTTCAAGACCTGTCAGACCGGTGAATCCGGTCAGAACACGAAGGACGCCTTCTTCTCGAAGCCCGGCAGTGCGTGCGGCTGGGCCTCGAACAGGATACGGCTCGACACCACGCCGGCGGTGCGCTGGAACAAGCGGACCTCGCCGACGCTGCCCTTGCCCTGGACGATGGCGACCAGACGCCCACCTTCCGCCAGTTGGTCGACCAGCGAAGCCGGCACCTCCGGAACGGTACCTTCGACGACGATGACATCGTAAGGGGCGTTTTGGACGTACCCCTCCGCCAGCTGACCAGTGACGGCCTTGGCGTTGGCGATCCCCTGCCCTGCCAGCGCCGCGGTCGCGGCGGCGGTGAGTGCTTCGTCACAATCCACGCCGACCACCGAAGAGGCGAGCCGGGCCAGCACCGCGGTGGAGTAGCCGCCGGCGGCGCCGACGTCGAGCACGCGGTCGGTCTCCTGAACGGCGGCGGCCTGGAGCATGCGGGCGAAGACCATCGGTTCCAGCAGGAAACGGCCCTTGCCGATGGGGAGATCGTCGTCGACATAAGCGACGCCGCGCGCCGACGGAGGAACGAAGGCTTCGCGCGGAAGCTCCGACAGGACATCGACGAGACGGTGATCGGTCACCTTGTTGGGGCGGATCTGTCCCTCGACCATGAAATAGCGTGCGGCGGCGAAATCGGTCATGGCGGTCGCTTATTGATGTGTTGTGACGACACCGGCACCAAGCCGAACAGCGAACGGCTTCCTGCCATGGCGGTATATAGCCGCAAAGGCTTGGCGAACACAACGTCACGAGCGATGTGTGCGTGGGCTTTGCCGAAGGCCGGGAAAATGGTCGGCGGCGGTGCGAAGGCCAAGCAGTCCGGACCGGCCGGTCGGAGATGTTCAAAAATCGTCACCATTCGCCTTGACCGCTCCGTTCCGGGCCGCTATACCACCGCTCCACACCGAGGGCGCACCGGAAACGGCGCGCCGGTGCCGGTCAGGATGGCGCGGTGGCAGAGTGGTGATGCAGCGGACTGCAAATCCGTGTACGTGGGTTCGATTCCCGCCCGTGCCTCCATACCTGACGACATTATAAAAGTTGACCAACCGGTCTGAACGCAGCCCCGCCCCCGGCGGGGTTTTTTCGTTTGAGCTTTGTTTTTATTGGTAAAATGCCTCTTCGCCCACCCTGCCCTACCTGCCGAAGGAAAATTCATTTTCCTGTCGGAATTGGCTTGGCAGGGTCGAATGGTTCGGCTATACACCCGCCACGCCAACAACGGCGGCGGCCGAAAGGTCAGTCACCGATCCCGGTTAGCTCAGTTGGTAGAGCAGCGGACTGTTAATCCGCTTGTCGCTGGTTCGAGTCCAGCACCGGGAGCCAGATCGAAAAGACCGGATGCCAAGCGCATCCGGTCTTTTCTTCTTTCAGCCCTATTGCTGCTTGACTGTGGCGCTTAAGTAACCGAATTCGGTTTAAAGCAGTTGGGCTAGGACTGACGGTCGCCCGTCGCAGCATGAACTAGTCCCAAAAGACGATCCTGACTTGCCGGAAGCGAAATGCCGCGCGCGTCTGCGCGGGGTTAGACTTGATGAAATTCCGGGCCCTAGTCTTGGGCCGGGCGTCTCCAGCCGATGGAGGATCGCCGTGCTTCTGCCGTTCCAGTCCGAACATCTTCGCACCGCCCCACCGGTCAACAGCGCCGGTCATCGCTCCAGCGAACCCGAGGACCATCCGGTCCGGACGGTGGATTGCGTCACCGCGGCCTTGCTGTTCCTGGCGGCGGTGATGATCGCCCTGCTGGCCTTCAGTACCGACTGGACCGGGCCCGTCGCCGACCGCAGGCCGCAGGCCTACGAGAACACGCCGGTTCTGGTGATCCCGCCCCACCCGCGGTAAGGCACCAAGGGGGCCGGGGTAAGGCGCCGGTGGCGGGACGCCCTACTCCACCAGATCATCGTAGATGGTTTCGTCGGAATCCGATGGATCGCCGCCCACCGCGGCGACCGCCACCCGTTTCCATTCACCGCACCAGTCGGTGGACAGGGTGATCGGGAAGTCGCCTTCGGGGCTGCGCGGAGTCACCACCGGCGGATAACGCCGGCAGGTTCCCTTCGGTCCGCGCTGGCGGAGGCCCTGCCCCTCCCAGAAGCGGCAGGTATAGCAGGTGTCGAGTCGCTTCATCGCGGACCGGTCTCCTTCTGATGGCCGTCTTTACGATGGTCAGTCGCCCGGCCCCGCTCGCCACCCTCCGCTCAGCCGGTAGAGGGCGGCTTGGCCGGCCGCATCGTGTTGGCGCATCTGGCGTAATACGCCTTGATGTCCGCGTCCAGAACGCTGCGGCGGCGTCCCTCCTCCGATCCCTCCGGCGCGTCGCGCAGGCGTTGGAACTCCTGGACGGCCTGTTCCAGCTCCCGTTCGCTCTCAATGGGCATGCTGTCTCCTTTCCCCTTGGATTTCAGGTTGGATTTCGGGACACGGACAAGACAACAGCGGCCGTCGCCGGTATGTTTCCGATGCTACCGTCGCGCTTGCGGTCGGTGACTACGTGATGACGGCTTGATGAGCCGCGACTCGAGCGCAATGTCATGCTTGTGTCACCCGAGTCGCGACGGACAGGGCCGCGCGGCCCCGGGGGTGCTCTTGGCCCTGCCCTGCGCGGGAGTGCGGCGTCATGCGGGTCGTCTCTACACCGGTCGTGCCGCGTCTGGCCGCCGCCATCCTTCTGCTGATCGGCCTGCATCTGGCCGTGCCCGGCGCCGTTTCCACCAGTGCGGCGGAGCCGGCACAACTGGATCCGGAGCGCGTCGTCCGCTCCATCGTCGGCATCAGCGCCACCGTGCCGGCCGACAGCCAGAGCGCCCGGACGCTGGGCACCGACCGCGAGGGCAGCGGCGTCGTCATCGACGGCTCGGGCCTGATCCTGACCATCGGCTATACGGTGATGGAGGCTTCGCAGATTCAGGTCACCACCTCTGAAGGGCGCAGCTATCCCGCCAACATGGTCGCCTACGACCCCGTCAGCGGCTTCGGACTGCTTCGAGCGGAAATGGGGTTTTCAGCCCCCTGGCTGCGGCTGGCCAATTCCGACGCGGTGAAGGAGGGCGATACTCTGCTGGCGCTCAGCGGCGGCGACAATCGCGGGGCCGCCGCCGTGAAAGTGGTCGGCAAGCGGGAGTTTGCCGGCTATTGGGAATATCTGCTGGACGAGGCGCTGTTCACCTTCCCGCCGATCCGCGCTTTCAACGGTGCGGCCCTGGTCAACCGCGAAGGCCGGCTGGTCGGAATCGGATCGCTGCTGGTGGCGGAGGCCGTGGAGGGCCGCAGCCTGCCCGGCAACATGTTCGTTCCGGTTTCGGCGCTGGAGCCCATCCTGGCCGACCTTCTCGCCTACGGCCGGCGGCAGGAACCGGCCCGGCCATGGCTGGGCGTCACGCTGCGCGAGGAGATGGGGCGGCTGCTGGTGGAAAAGGTGTCGCCGCGCAGCCCAGCCGAGTCGGCCGGCCTCCGCCAAGGCGACTGGATCGTCGGCGTCGGCGGACAGCGTTTCAGCGGACTGGCTGATTTTTACCGCAAGCTCTGGGGCCTGGGTCCGGCCGGCGTCGTCGTTCCGCTCGAGGTGATGCGCGGTTCCACCTTGACCCCGGTCCCGGTGACCTCGGCCGACCGCGTGCGGTTCCTGCGGCTGAACCCGACGCTGTGACCCTTACCTCGGATTTGGTTGTCTTCCCGGGCGCTTGTGGACGGCGCGCCGGCGTAGCACCCTGTGAAAAACAGCCATCCATGGAACCGCACCGACCATGAACCATCCCGATATCGAGATTCTCGACAAGAAGACCCCCTACAAGGGCTTTCTGACCATCGACGTCTATCGCCTGCGCCACAAGAAGTTCGACGGCACCTGGACCGACGTGCTGCCCCCGCGCGAGGTGTGCGACCGCGGCGCCGCTGTGGGCGTGCTGCTGTACGACCCCGATCTCGACACCGTCGTGATGATCGAGCAGTTCCGTGTCGGCTCCGCCGCGGCCGGCGGCCCGGCCTGGATGACCGAGATCGTCGCCGGCATGGTCGGCGAGGGCGAAACGCCGGAAGAGGTGGCACGGCGCGAATCGATGGAGGAGGCCGGCTGCGCCATCCAGGAGATCGAGCAGATCTGCGACTATTACGTCAGCCCGGGCGCCTTCACCGAGATGGTCACCGTCTTCTGCGGCAGGGTCGACAGCAGAAACCTCGCCGCCACCGGCGGGCTGGAGGAAGAGCATGAGGACATCCGCATCATGGCGCTGCCGGCCGACGAGGCGATCCGCATGATGGACGAGAACCGCCTGCGCAACTCCGTCGCCATCATCGCCATCGGCTGGCTGGCCCGTCACCGCGAGGCTCTGCGCAAGCGCTGGCTGGGGCAGGGGTAAGGTGTGGTCGGGGCAATCGCCCCTAACCCTCAAATTCCACATTCACTACACGTTCAATGCAGCATTCCACACCCCCACCTTGAAACCAGCCCTCCCTGCCCTGATAGTATCGGCAGCAATCCACACCTGACTTTGGGAGTACCCGCCTTGGACATCCGCAACGGCTTCATCGGCGCCATCGGCAACACGCCGCTGATTCGCCTGGAAGGGCCATCGAAGGCGACTGGCTGCGAGATCCTGGGCAAGGCGGAGTTCCTGAACCCCGGCGGATCGGTCAAGGACCGGGCGGCGCTCGCCATCGTGCGTGACGCCGAAAAGCGTGGGCTGCTGCGTCCCGGCGGCACCATCGTCGAAGGCACGGCCGGAAATACCGGCATCGGGCTGGCGCTGGTCGGCAACGCGCTGGGCTATCGCACCGTCATCGTGATGCCGGAAACGCAGAGCCAGGAAAAGAAGGACATGCTGCGCCTGATCGGCGCCGACCTGCGGCTGGTCCCGGCGGTTCCCTATTCCAACCCCGACAATTACGTCCGCTATTCCGGCCGTCTGGCCGAGGAGATGGCGAAAACCGAACCCAACGGTGTCGTGTGGGCCAACCAGTTCGACAACACGGCGAACCGCGAAGGCCACCGCACCACCACCGGCCCGGAGATCTGGGAGCAGACCGGCGGCAAGCTCGACGCCTTCACCTGTGCGGTGGGCAGCGGCGGCACGCTGGCCGGCATCGCGCTGGCCCTGAAGGAGCGGAACCCGAACATCCGCATCACTCTGGCCGACCCGATGGGCGCCGCCCTGTTCAGCTACTACACCAAGGGTGAGCTGAAGTCGGAAGGCAGTTCCATCACCGAAGGCATCGGCCAGGGCCGCGTCACGGCCAACCTGGAAGACGCCCCGATCGACGATGCGCTGCAAATCCCGGACGAAGAGGCGCTGCCGATCATCTTCGACCTGATCAAAACCCAGGGTCTGGTACTGGGCGGATCGAGCGGCATCAACATCGCCGCGGCGATGCGGGTGGCGCGCGACCTCGGTCCCGGCCACACGGTGGTGACCATCCTGTGCGACGGAGGGCAGCGTTACCAATCGAAGCTCTTCAATCCTGACTTCCTCCGTGAGAAGAATCTTCCGGTGCCAGACTGGCTGGCCTGATTCTTCCTGAGGGGGATATGGACGCGCTTTTCCGCGAGGACGCCTACGCCCGCAATTGCGTCGCCACCGTCACGGCGGTGGACGAGCGCGGCATCCGGCTCGACCGCACCGTCTTCTACCCGACCGGCGGCGGCCAGCCGGGCGACAGCGGGGTCCTGCGCTTCGACGGGTTCGAAGTCCGCATCAAGGACACGGTGAAAGGCGACGGCGGCCCCGACGACGTCATCCATGTGCCCGACGACGGGCAGGAACTGCCCAGCCCCGGCACCGCGGTTGAGGCGGAGATCGACTGGGACCGCCGCTACCGCCACATGCGCATGCACACCGCCCTGCATCTGCTGTGCGCGGTGGTGCCGGGGTCGGTCACCGGCGGCCAGATCGGCGCCGACAAGAGCAGGCTGGACTTCAATGTCCCGGCCGAGTCCCTCGATAAGGACGCCATCACCGAGGCGGTGAACCGGCTGATCGCCGCCGATACGCCCATCGGCACCCGGTGGATCACCGACGACGAGATGGCGGCACAGCCGGAACTGGTTCGCACCATGTCGGTAAAGCCGCCGACCGGCAGCGGCCGGGTCCGCCTGCTGAATGTCGAGGGCGTCGATCTGCAGCCCTGCGGCGGCACCCATGTCGCCCGCACCGGCGAGATCGGCGGAATCGAGGTGACGAAGATCGAAAACAAGGGCAAGCAGAACCGGCGCGTCGTCATCGCGCTAAAGGACTGAACCCCTTTCACCGATCCGTTCCCGACAGCCCCTCATTCCAAGGACGCGCAGCATGAGCGACAGCATTGTTGAAGCGCTGACCGGCCCCGTCGTCTCCACCGACTGGCTGGCCCGCAATCTCGGCCGGCCGGGGTTGAAGATTCTCGACGGGTCCTGGCATATGCCGGCCCTGAAGCGAGACATTCGGGCGGAGTTCGCAGCCTGTCACATTCCCGGCGCCCGCCTGTGCGACGTCGACGAGGTGGCGGCACCAAACACCGCTCCCCTACCCCACATGGCCCCGGACGAGGCCACCTTCGCCGCCAAGATCGGCGCGCTGGGTATTGCCGACGGCGATACCGTGGTGGTCTATGACAGTGCCGGAATGGCGACCGCGGCGGCGCGCGTCTGGTGGCTGTTCCGGCTGTTCGGCTTCGACCGGGTGGCGGTTCTGGACGGCGGCCTGCCGAAATGGCTGGCGGAAGGACGCCCGACCGAATCGGGTCAAGCCGCCCCGGTCCAGCCCACGACTTTCACCGCACGCAAGCGGCCAGAGCTGATCCGTAGCGCCGATCAGGTGCTCGCCAACATCGAGGTCTGCGCCGATCAGGTGACCGACGCCCGCGCCCAACCACGTTTCGAAGGTGCGGTTGCGGAGCCCTGGCCCGGCCGGCGCAGCGGCCGCATTCCCGGCAGCTTCAACCTGCCCCACACCGACCTGATCGACGCGGAAGCCAAGACCCTGCTGCCTCCTGACGTTATCGTGCAGAAAGCCCAGGCCGCCGGGCTGGACCTCGACCAGCCGATGGTGGCGTCCTGCGGCAGCGGCATCACCGCCTGTGTCATCGCGCTGGGCCTCGCCACCGCCGGCAAGCCGGACGTGGCGATCTATGACGGGTCCTGGGCCGAATGGGGGCTGCGCGAAGATCTGCCTATGGAAACCGGGCCTCGGCAACCATGACCGCGGCCGTCACCATCCGGCCCTGCACGGCGGAAGACTGCGACGCCGTCGTTGCGCTGTGGACCGCCTGCGGGCTGGTGGTGCCGTGGAACAACCCGGCCGCCGATTTCACGCTGGCATTGTCGAAGAGCAGTTCGACAGTGCTGGCCGCCATTGACGATGGCGGGCGAATCGTCGGCACCGCCATGGTCGGGCAGGACGGGCACCGTGGCTGGATCTATTACGTCGCCGTCGACCCGGCATTGCAGGGCCAGGGCCTCGGCCGCCGGATGGTGGCGGAGGCCGAAGGCTGGCTGACGGCGGCTGGCATGCCGAAGGTCCAGCTGCTCGTCCGTGAGACCAACCAACGGGTGCTGGCCTTCTATGAAAGGTTGGGCTATGCCAGATCGCCCGTCACGATGATGCAGAAATGGCTGACCAACCCTTCTCCCTGATCCGCCCGCCCCTGTCCGCCGCCAGCCGGCCGGGCCATCTTCCGGTGATCGTCACCTATCTGGAGATGACCGCCCCACCGGCCCATGCGCCTGTGCGCCAGCCATCCGGCAACCTTTCGCTGGTGCGGGCCAACCCGCCGAGCTGGTCCTTCTACCGCTATCTTTACGACACGGTGGGCGAGCCCTGGCTGTGGCACGAACGCCGCCGCATGCCGCGCAAGGAGCTGGAGCGCTCAATCCTCGACCCGCGGGTAGAGGTCTGGGTGCTGTATGTCGATGGCACGCCGGCCGGCTTTGGCGAGTTGGACCGGCGGGCTCAGGAGACCGACCTCGCCTATTTCGGGCTGATTCCCGACTTCATCGGCCACAAGCTTGGTCCCTGGCTGCTCGACACCATCATCCGCAAGGCCTGGGAGGGCGGCGCCTCGAAACTGGTCGTCAACACCTGCACCTTCGACCATCCGAAGGCGCTGCCGCTCTATCAGAGCATGGGCTTCGTCCCCACCCGCCACGTCGCCCGCGAGGTCCGCGACCCGCGTCTGGACGGCGTACTGCCCCGCAACGCAGGGGACCATATCCCGCTGGCGGGGTAATGACCGGGAGCGTCACCGACCGGCACCTCCCCCTTGACCATTCCATCCATCCCGCCCCATCTACCGAACTACGCCATGACGAGCGCGAGGTGGGGCCTTGGTGGGTTGGATCATTCGGACGTTGGTGTTGTGCTTCATCGTCGGCTTCGTGCTGTCGTTCCTGCACATCGACCCGGCCAGCATCCTGACGAACAGCTGGCAGACGGTGCAGGACATTGCCGCACTGGTGATCGACGCCGGACGCTGGGCCCTGCCCTATATCCTGATCGGTGCCGTCGTGGTGGTGCCGCTGTCGCTGATCGGGCTGGTCATGCGCTGGAACCGCTCGCGACCGCCCTCCTGACCCCAGCCTGATTGCGGACAAAAAAACAGGAGGCACCGAAACCGGAGCCTCCTGTAAAACAGGGAGGGTTAGAGACAGTCATAGGTCTACGCCCGTCTGCCGTTCCCTGCGTTGATGCATGTCAAAGGACCGGCACTTTCCGCCCCCGGCTCTCTCTCTTCTTCCCGAAAAGAAAAAGCCGGAGCCATCCATGCGGATGCTCCGGCTCAGTGATATAGGGAGGGTTAGAGACAAGACGGACCTTACACCGAAGCGCATAGGTCGTTCGTTGATCTGTATCAAGAGCGATGGAAATCCCGGCGATTCCTTTGCACCGTTCTGCCGCAATCCTCAACCGAGAATCTCCGCCAGCGCCACCACCAGCGCCTTGTTCTCTTCTTCGCGGCCGACGGTGATGCGCAGACAGTCGGACAGGCCGTATTCGGTCACCGCCTTCACCAGGATACCGCGGCGGGCGAGATGGTCGATAACCGCCTGGATGCCCAGCGACGGATCGGTCGGCACCCGGGCCAGCACGAAGTTGCAGACGCTGGGATAGACACGCAGCCCCACCCGCTCCAGTTCACGCGACAGCCAGGGCAGCCATTGCGCATTGTGGGCGAAGGTCGCCTCCTCATGCTCGGCATCGCTCAGCGCGGCGGCGGCGGTCAGCTGGGCCGGCAGCGAGACGTTGAAGGTGCCGCGGATGGCATTCACCGCCTCGATCACCGTGGCGGGACCATAGCCCCAGCCCACCCGCAGGCCCGCCAGCCCATGCATCTTGGAAAAGGTTCGGATCAGCATGACGTTGTCGGAGTTCTCGACGATCTCCGTCCCATCGCTGTAGTCCGGCAGCCGGCAGTAATCGGCATAGGCCGAATCGAGCACCAGCAGCGTGTGCGGCGGCAGCCCGGCGCGCAGACGCTGCACCGCATCGGCCGGGATGTAGGTGCCAGTCGGGTTGTTGGGGTTGGCGAGGAAGCAGATCTTCGTACGCTCGCTGGCACGGTCGATCAGCGCCTCGACATCCACCACCATGTCGCGCTCCGCCGCGATGACCGCGGTCGCGCCAGCGGCGCGGATCGCCTTCAGGAATCCGCGATAGCCACGCTCGTGGCACAGCACCTCGTCACCGGGGCCGGCGAAGGCCTGGGCAACCAGATGGATCAGCTCCTCCGATCCGGCGGTGCAGACGATGTGGTCGACGTCGATGGAATGTCGGCGCGCGATCGCGTGGCGAAGCGGTTCCTGATCCCAGTCGGGATAACAGTGGATGCGGGTCGCCGCCTCGCAATAGGCGTCCAGCGCCAGCGGACTGGGGCCGAGCGGATTATGGGTAAGGGACAGGTCGATCCACCGGCGACCGTCGCGGGGCGGGCGAGCGGGACGGTACGGCTTGATCTGGCCAACGCTGGGACGGGGGCTGAGCAGGTCCATAACCTCGGTCTCCGTAAGCGGATCGGTCGAACAGCACGTCAGGCGACCGATTGAACCGCAAACCGGTGCGCGACGCCACAGGACATTGCGTCGCGCACCATGAGTCGAGGTGTTTTATTTCCATATGACGGATCGAATGGAACTGTCGATCCGCCTTGGCGATCAGTGGTTCAGAATCTGGCTGAGGAAGAGGCGCGTGCGCTCCGACTTCGGGTTGGAGAAGAACGCGTCCGGCGTGTCCTGCTCCACAATTTCACCGCGGTCCATGAAGATGACCCGGTCGGCGACCGACTTGGCGAAGCCCATCTCGTGCGTCACGCACAGCATGGTCATGCCGTCCTCGGCCAGCCCGATCATGACGTCCAGCACCTCCTTGACCATTTCGGGGTCGAGGGCGGAGGTCGGCTCGTCGAACAGCATCACCTTCGGGCTCATGCACAGCGACCGCGCGATGGCGACGCGCTGCTGCTGGCCGCCGGACAGCTGGCCGGGATACTTCTTGGCCTGCTCAGCGATGCGCACCCGCTTCAGGTAGCTCATCGCCCGCTCTTCCGCTTCGGCCTTCGGCATCTTGCGGACCCAGATGGGGGCCAGCGTGCAGTTCTCCAGCACGGTCAGGTGCGGGAACAGGTTGAAGTGCTGGAACACCATGCCGACTTCGCGGCGGACCAATTCGATGTTCTTCAGGTTGTTGGTCAGCTCGATCCCGTCGATGACGATCGTGCCCTTCTGATGCTCTTCAAGCCGGTTCAGGCAGCGGATCATCGTCGATTTGCCCGACCCCGAGGGGCCGCAGACGACGATGCGCTCGCCCTTCTGGACGCTGAGGTTGACGTTCTTCAGGACGTGGAACTCGCCGTACCACTTGTTGACGCCCGTGCAGCGGATGATCTCCTCGCCGCTCAGGGTGTGCTTCGGCTTGGTGCCCTGGGACATGGCCTGGGACATGGGTCTCGTATCTCCCTTGACGGCGAGGATCTAGCGGCGATGGCCGCGATTGAGATCGCGTTCGAGCTTCTGGCTGTATTTCGACATGCTGAAGCAGAAGATCCAGTAGATCACGCCGATGAACAGATAGGCCTCGCGGTAGAAACCGCGCCAGGACGGATCGGACAGCGCGGCCTTCGCAGTGCCGAGCAGGTCGTACAGGCCGATGATGATGACGAGCGAGGTGTCCTTGAAGAAGCTGATGAAGGTATTCACCAGCGGCGGGATGGCGATGGCCAGTGCCTGCGGCAGGATGATCTTCCGCATCTTCTGCCAATAGCCGAGCCCCAGCCCGTCCGCCGCCTCATACTGCCCCTTCGGGATCGCCTGCAAACCGCCGCGGATCGCTTCCGCCATATAGGCGGCGGCGAACATGATGAAGGCGATCTGCGCGCGCAGCAGCTTGTCGATCGACACCCCGTTCGGCAGGAACAGCGGCAGCATAACCGACGCCATGAACAGCAGGCTGATCAGCGGCACGCCGCGGATCAGCTCGATGTAGGTGACGCACAGCACCTTCACCGCAGGCATGTTCGACCGCCGGCCCAGCGCCAGCAGGATCGACACCGGGAAGGCCACGGCCAGACCGATCACCGACAGGATGATGGTCAGCGGCAGACCGCCCCACAGCGTGTTCTCGACATAGGTCAGACCGAACACGCCGCCCCACATCAGAACCGCCACCAGCGCCAGCCCGGCCGCCCAGACCAGCCCGAACCACGGCTTCCAGAAGCGACGGTCGCAGCTGGCGACCAGCAGGGCGATGAAGACGGCGATGGTCACCAGCGGCCGCCACTGCTGTTCCCAGGGGAACATGCCGAACATGATGAAGCGCAGCTTCTCGCTGATGAAGCCCCAGCAGGCGCCGCCGGCATCCTGCCGGCAGACGGTGGAGGTCGCATCGAAGCCGTGGGCGCGGAACAGCAGCCAGTTGAGGAAGGGCGGGATCGCCGACGCCAGAAGCCCCAGGACCAGAATGGTCAGGATGGCGTTGTACCAGCTGTTGAACAGGTTGTTCCGCAGCCAAGCGATCGGGCCCACGGTGTTGGCCGGCGGACGCTCGTCCGGCAGGCCGACGCTTTGCACGTTGTCGGTCATGGCCGTTACCGCTCCACCAGCGCAATGCGCTTGTTGTACCAGTTCATGAAGATCGAGATGCTGAGGCTGATGACCAGATAGGTGCCCATGATCATCGTCACGCCTTCGATCGCCTGACCGGTCTGGTTCAGGGTCGTGTTGGCGATCGACACCAGATCGGGATAGCCGATGGCCAGCGCCAGAGAGCTGTTCTTCGTCAGGTTCAGATACTGGCTGGTCAGCGGCGGCACGATCACCCGCAGCGCCTGCGGCAGGATCACCAGACGCAGGGTCGGGCTGCTCGGCAAGCCGAGAGCGCGGGCGGCCTCGGTCTGGCCCCAGTTGACCGCCTTGATGCCGCTACGCACAACCTCGGCAATGAAGGCCGCGGTGTAGAGCGTCAGGCCGGTCAGGATGGCGAAGAATTCGGGCGAGATGGCACCGCCGCCGGTGAAGTTGAAGCCGGTCAACTTCGGCACGTCCATCGCGAGCGGCGCGCCGCCGGCGAGCCAGGTCAGGATCGGCAGGCCGACGATCAGGCCGAGCCCGGTCCAGCCCGCGGGGAACGGCTGCCCGGTGCGGGCTTGCCGCGCCCGCGCCCAGCGCGACACGCCCCAAGCGGCGACGATGGCGACCAGCAGTGCGATGCCCATGTTGGCCCAGACCGGATCTGGGGCAGGGACCGGCACGCGCAGGCCGCGCTGCGACAGGAACACGCCCGGGATCGGGTTCAGCGCCTGACGCACCGGCGGCAGGCCGTCCGACACCAGCGCGTACCAGAAGAACAGCTGCAGCAGCGGCGGGATGTTGCGGATGATCTCGACATAGGTCGAGGCCAGCTTGGCGATCAGCCAGTTGCTGGACAGGCGGGCGACGCCGATGATCGTGCCGATGATCGTCGCCAGGATGACGCCGATGATCGACACCTTCAGCGTGTTCAGCACGCCGACCAGGAAAGCCCGGCCATAGGTGTCCTTCGGCGAATAGTCGATCAGCGACTCGCCGATGCCGAAGGCCGCTTCACGCTCCAGGAAATGATACCCGGTCGCGATCGAGCGCCGCGCGAGGTTGTCGAGCGTGTTTGATATCAGGAACCAGCCGACCAGGACGACCGCGCCGACCACCAGGATCTGGTAGACGATGGCGCGGAACGTCGGGTCGCTGAGGGAAAACGATACGCCACCCGGCGGCGGAGCGCCTTGGGTGGTCCGGGTCTCGGTCGCCACGGACTACTCTCCCCCAACCATCGCGCCCCATACGGTGCCCACGCGGTCCCGGACGTTCTTCCGGGCATTTCCCACACCGTAGGGGATGCGACATGTCTCCCAATGCGGTCCCCTGCGCGGGCGCTTCACCGGCACCCTTCGCGACCGCTCCTTAAAGAACCGGAAGGCCGCCCCCGGCAATGGGCCTGCGGGCGGCGCTTCGAACGGTAACGTGCCTTACCGGAACGGCTGCGCGTACATCAGGCCGCCCTTGGTCCACAGGGCGTTCAGGCCGCGCTCCAGCTTCAGCGGGGTGCCCGGGCCAACGTTGCGGTCGAAGATCTCGGCGTAGTTGCCGACCTTCTTCACGACGTTGTAGGCCCACTTCTCGTCCAGGCCCAGAGCCTTGCCCATGCCCGGCGAGGTGCCGAGGAAGCGCTGGATGTCCGGGTTCTTGGAGTTGGCGAACTCGTCGATGTTCTTGGAGGTGATGCCGAACTCTTCCGCCTGGATGGTCGCGTAGACCGTCCACTTCACGATGTCGAACCACTGGTCGTCGCCATGGCGCACGGCCGGGGCCAGCGGCTCCTTGGAGATGACTTCCGGCAGGATGACATGGTCGTCCGGAACCGGGGCGACGCCGGCGCGGGTGCCGGCCAGACCGGACACGTCGGTCGTCAGCACGTCGCAGCGGCCGGCGAAGTAGGCGGCATTCACCTCGTCGTTCGACTCGATGACGACCGGGTTGTAGGTCATGTTGTTGGCGCGGAAATAGTCCGCGAGGTTCAGTTCGGTCGTGGTGCCGGACTGGACGCAGACGGTGGCACCGTTCAGCTCCTTGGCGCTCTTCACGCCCAGCTTCTTCGGAACCATGAAGCCCTGGCCGTCATAATAGGTGACGGGGGCGAAGTTGAGGCCGACCGAGGTGTCGCGGGTCAGCGTGGCGGTGGTGTTGCGCGACAGCAGGTCGACTTCGCCTGACTGGATGGCCGGGAAGCGCTGCTGGGCGGACAGCGGGGTGAACTTGACCTTGTTCGCATCGCCGAAGATGGCGACGGCGACGGCACGGCAGTAATCGACGTCCAGGCCGGTCCAGTTGCCGGCGCTGTCGGGGTTGCCGAAGCCCGGAAGGCCGGCGTTCACGCCGCACTGCACGAAGCCGCGCTGCTTGACGGTGTCGAGCGTGGCAGCACCGGCGACGGCGCTGGCGGAAACGACCACGGCCGCAGCGGCGGCGGCCAGGAACCCTGACTTCATATTATGAACTCCACCCTGTTCTTGCGTTCTTCGCATTTGAGCGGTCTGATGACGCGCTTGGTCACGCCGGCCCCGTGATCCAAGTTGGATTTGATCCACCTTGTGATCCGGCAGGACAATCCCCCTGGATCGGTCCTGTGAGGATCGCGACGCAGCCATGCGCGTGGGACAAGAGTGTATCAACTTGATCCGACTTGTCGAATCCTCTGTGCATTGGTGGTGTTACCAGAACATACCAACCCCTGATGGTCGCTGCGCGCAATCCGCGATGGCGGCAGGGCGTCCGGGATGACACAATGTTCGGCCGCGCCCGCACCGCCGCCTGTGGGCTTGCTCCGCAGGTGACGGAATCGGACGGGCCGGATTGCCGCTCCAGCCAAACGGACAGTCGATGAAGGACGTCACGAAGGACACGATTCTCGTTCATGCCGGCCGCGATCCGCGGAACAACCACGGCATCGTCAATCCGCCGGTTTATCATTGTTCGACCGTGCTGTTCCCAACCCTGGACGCGCTGGAGGAAAGCGACCGGAACATGCTGACAAGCGTGAACTACGGTCGCATGGGCACGCCCACCACCTTCGCATTCGAAGAGGCGGCGGCGGCGCTGGAGGGCGGGTACCGGGCGGTGAACACCGGTTCCGGTCTCGCCGCCATCGCCATCGCGCTGTCCTCCTTCACCAAGGCCGGCGACCATGTGCTGATCACCGACAGCGCCTATGGCCCGACCCGCCGTTTCGCCAAGGAAACGCTGGCCCCCTATGGGGTGGAGGTCGAGTTCTACGACCCATGCATCGGCGCCGGCATTTCGGCGCTGCTGCGGCCGAACACCAGCGTCGTCTTCCTCGAATCGCCTGGCTCCCTGACCTTCGAGGTGCAGGACGTGCCGGCCATCGCCGCCGCGGCCAAGGCGGTCGGCGCCACGGTGATGATCGACAACACCTGGGCGACTCCGCTGTTCTTCCGCCCCTTTGACCATGGCGTCGACCTGTCGATCCATGCCGCGACCAAATACATGGTCGGCCATGCCGACGCCATGCTGGGCGTCGTCACCTGCCGCGACGAAGCAAGCTGGACCGTGGTGAAGAAGACCGCCACCCGCTTCGGCGTCTGCGGCGGACCGGACGACCTTTACCTCGGCCTGCGCGGCCTGCGCACCCTGTCGGTGCGCATGCGCCAGCATCAGGAAAGCGCGCTGGCGCTCGCCGACTGGCTGGCCGCCCGGCCGGAGGTGACGCGGGTCCTGCACCCTGCCCGCCCCGACTTCCCCGGCCACGAACTGTGGAAGCGCGACTTCGCCGGCTCCAGCGGCCTGTTCTCCATCGTCATCGATCAGGTGCCACGCAAGGCGCTGGCGGCGATGCTGGACGGGATGGAGCTGTTCGGCATGGGCTATAGCTGGGGCGGCTTCGAAAGCCTGATCCTGCCGACCCGGCCGGCGGCCGTGCGCTCCGCCACCCGCTGGACCGATCCGGGACAGGTGCTGCGTCTGCATGCCGGGCTGGAGAGCCCCGACGACCTGATCCGCGATCTCGAAGCCGGCTTCCGCCGGATGGCCGCCGCCCTCTAGGCGGCGGGTCAGTTGAGGAGTGATTTGCCATGACGGACGCACCGTCGATCGATTCAGCCCCCTATGAAGAGGTGCTGGACACCATCCACTTCACCGCCGACGGGTTGGTACCTGCCATCGCCCAGGCCGAGGGCAGCGGCGAGATTCTGATGATGGCCTGGATGAACCGCGACGCGGTGGTAGAGACCTTGTCCACCGGCCGCGTCTGCTACTGGTCGCGCTCGCGCAGCGGTCTGTGGCGCAAGGGCGAAACCTCCGGCCAGATGCAGCGGCTGAAGGATTTCCGCGTCGATTGCGACGGCGATACCCTGCTGCTGATCGTCGAGCAGGACGGCGTCGCCTGCCATACCGGCCGGCGCAGCTGCTTCTATCGCGCTTGGCGCGAAGGACGACTGGAGACGATCCAGGAGGTCGAGACCGATCCCGCCATTCTCTATGGTGGCCATTCACACAGCCACGGCTGACGGACAGGCCGGGAGTAAGGTGATTCGCCGCCGCGGGAGTGTTTGTTGATCCACATCAACGCCGCACCCCCGCCGAAGGGTATACACACCTTCTTGTCTCTAACCCTCCCTGTATATGACTGCACCGGGCGCCCCCTTGGACGCCCGGTTATTTTTTGCACGAGCACCGGAATCCGCAAATTCGGAGATCCCTGCACCCGTTCGCGCCGCTGCACCTCTTCCGGTCGATCCGTTCCGACAGTGCCTTTGGCCTGTGGTCTACCGCCTTGCCTGCCTGCGCATCGCCTTCGTCAGCCGCACTTGTGCCCTTCCGCCGGTCAAAACCTGCCCGGATGGGAGAGAAAGTCTTCATTCAATCACAAAAATTTCCCGCTTTCGGCCACAAAAGCACCGAATAAAGAAACACTTCATTTTTTTAATTCGATCAAGTTTCAATTATCTGTGTCATCTCGCCCGCCCCCCTTTGTATTGCCCCTTTATCGCTTTTCGACCGCCCCGGGGCCATGGTTAACATCTGGTTAATCGTTAACAGCACGTTAACGGCACTGATGGAGAGACGCCATGCGCCAGTTTTGGGGGACTTCGAACAACGACACCATGACCGGCACCGCCTTTGACGATCGTCTCGACGGTCTGGATGGGGACGACCGTATCAACGGCGCCGGCGGAAACGATCAGCTGTTCGGCGAACGGGGGAATGATTCGCTGATCGGCGGGCTGGGCAACGACCAACTGCATGGCGGTGATGGCAACGACTGGCTCGGCGACCCCTATGGCGGGAACGAAGCCGGCAATGATTCGATGTGGGGCGACAGCGGCAACGACCAGCTGTTCGGCGGAGAGGGCAACGACTGGCTGGACGGCGGTACCGGCGACGACATCCTGAAGGGGATGCGCGGCGACGACACCATGATCGGCGGTTCCGGCAACGACACGCTCTATGACAGCTATCGCGACGGCGGCGCCGACCTGTTCCGGCCCGGCACCGGCAACGACCAGATGGTCAGCTACACCGACGGGCAGGTCGACCGTTTCCTGATGGAGCAGGCCACCGGCGGCTTTGGCCAGGACTCCATCAACTACTTCGAGCGGGGAATCGATCAGATCGAGTTCCACGGCTACACCGCAGGCCAGATGTCGCTGACCACCAGCGGCTTCCAATCGGTCTTCACCTTCGCCGACGGCTCGTCGCTGACCGTGGATCAGGTCGGGCTGACCGCCGGCCACGATTATATCTTCACCTGACCTGTCCGGAAGAGGTGGTCACTCGCGGACGATGGGATCACTCCATCGGCGCGGGGGACCTCCGGCCACGCTCGTGCTGTTGTGGAAGCGGATATTTCCGCGCCGTCAGCAAAAGGGCCAACACCGATGGACCATCGCCGCCTTTCCCAGCGCACGCTGCTTCCCACCCTGCCGGTCCTTGCTCTCCTGCCGGTTCTGACATTGGGTGCCTGCGCCAGTTCCGATATGGGCGGCGTCCCGTCGGCGGAGGTGTCGACCCAGCCGCCGGTCGAACTGGTCGGACTGACCGTGCAGACGCCGGACGGACGCCGCATCCTTGGCAACGTTACTGACCTCGTGATCGGGCCCGCCAACCAGGTGGAGCAGGCGATCATTACCGTGGGCGCCCCCCGCTTCCCGAACGAGCACAAGGTGACGGTCGCCAGCGACAATCTGCGCTACGCCCGCAACCGGCAGGCCGTGATCCTCACCGGCATGACGGCGGAGCAGTTCGCCGACCTGCCGCCGGTTGCCGGAAGCGACCGCATGGTATCGCTCGGCAATGGCGGAGTGGTTCTGCCGGCGGGCAATGCCCCGACCAACTGGGCCGGGGCGACGACCCCGACACGCTGACCCTTTCCCAACTGGAAACGCACCAAAAACAAAGGGGGCCGGACGAACCGGCCCCCCTTTTCCTGTCCAGCTTTCGTGATGGAATCCGTCACTTGCCCTGAAGCTGCTTCATGATGTCGTCCGCCGGGTTCTGTTCCGGCTGACCCGGGGCGCCAAAGGGCGGGGCCACATCCTGGTTGTCGAAGGCCGGGATCTCGATCTTCACGTCGTTCAGGTTGATCGCCGGCCCCTTGTCGCGGCCGGCATCGACGAGCTGCGGGAAGCCGATGACGAGACCGACCATGATGATCTGGATGACCACGAAGGGAACCGCCCCCCAATAGATCTGGCCGGTGGTGATCTTCGCGATCTTCTTGCCGGTGATCTTGTCGAGATAGTCGGTCTTCGGTGCCACCGACCGCAGGAAGAACAGGGCGAAGCCGAAGGGCGGGTGCATGAAGCTGGTCTGCATGTTGACGCCCAGCAGCACTCCAAACCAGATCAGGTCGATGCCCAGCTTGTCCGCCACCGGCCCCAGCAGGGGAACGATGATGAAGGCCAGCTCGAAGAAATCGAGGAAGAAGGCCAGGACGAAGACCAGGATGTTGCAGACGATCAGGAAGCCCAGCTCGCCGCCCGGCAGGCCGATCAGCAGATGCTCCACCCACAGGTCGCCGTTGACGGCGCGGAACACCAGACCGAAGACGGTCGAGCCGATCAGGATGAACACCACGAAGGACGACAGCTTGGCGGTCGAGTCCATCGCCTGACGCATCAGGCTCCAACTCAACTGCCGCTTGGCCAGCGCCAGCAGGATGGCGCCGGCGGCACCCATGGCGCCGCCCTCCGTCGGGGTGGCGATGCCGATGAAGATGGTGCCCAGCACCAGGAAGATCAGCACCAGCGGCGGCACCAGCGAGGTAATGACGCGCAGCAGCAGCTTGCCCCCGCGCAGCGTGCGGGCCTCCGGCGGCAGGGCCGGCACCATCTCCGGCTTGATGATGCTGGTCAGCAGGATGTAGCCGGCATAGAGCGCGGTCAGTACCAGACCGGGGATCAGTGCGCCGGCATACATGTCGCCGACCGACCGGCCGAGCTGGTCGGCCAGCACGATCAGCACCAGCGACGGCGGGATGATCTGGGCCAGCGTGCCCGACGCCGCGATGACGCCCGAGGCCACCCTACGGTCATAGCCGTAGCGCAGCATGATCGGCAGCGAGATCAGGCCCATGGAGATGACCGAGGCCGCGACCACGCCGGTGGTCGCCGCCAACAGCGCACCGACGAAGATCACCGCATAGGCCAGACCGCCGCGGATCGGACCGAACAGCTGCCCGATGGTGTCGAGCAGATCCTCGGCCATGCCGGATCGCTCGAGGATCAGGCCCATGAAGGTGAAGAACGGGATCGCCAGCAACGTGTCGTTGCGCATGATGCCGAACACGCGTTCCGGCAACGCCTGCAACAGCGCCGGGGTCAGCAGGCCCAGCTCAATGCCGATCAGGCCGAACACCAGACCGTTGGCCGCCAGGGCGAAGGCGACCGGGAAGCCCATCAACAGGAAAATCACCAGGGCGCCGAACATGAGCGGCGCCATATTGGCGGATACGAACTCTACCATCTGGGGAGCGCTCCCGGTCCTTAGGAATGGCTGTGCATCTTCTCACCCGGCTCGTCACGATGGCCGGTGAGGAAGGCGATGCGCTTGATCAGTTCCGACACACCCTGTGCGGTGAGCAGGAAGAAGCCGACCGGGATCAGAAGCTTCGCGGGCCAACGGATCAGGCCGCCGGCATCGCTCGACATTTCATTGGTGTGGAAGCTGTCCCAGAACATCGGGAGCGACAGCTTCAGGATCAGGATCGACATCGGGAACATGAAGACCAGGATGCCGAAGATGTCGACCCAGGCCTGCACACGCCGAGAGAAGCGGCCCAGAACGATGTCGATGCGGATATGTTCGTTGCGCAGGAAGGTGTAGCCGGCGCACAGCAGGAACACCGCCGCGAAAAGGTACCATTGCAGCTCCAGCCAGGCGTTGGAGCTGATATTGAAGGCATAGCGGATGACCGCGTTGACCGAACTGACCACGACGGCGACCAGCACGAGCCAGTAGGCAAGCTTGCCGATGCCTTCATTCACGGCATCGATCAGCCCGCTTAGTCTGAGCAGACCTGTCAAAGGAGAAACCTCCCTGTTGCGGGGGCGCGGCCTTGGCCGTCCCCTTTTGCTTTTGTTGCAGCCGCATAGCCGCGGCAGGTCGCAACCCTCTCTCGTTCGGAGGGTATACCAAAAGATAGGATTTGAAGGGACTATTCCTTTCCCGCCCCACAGCGGCAAGGGCTACGTTGGAGCTACGTAGAATCACGTAGGCGGACGGTGGGGAAGGCATCGCGAACGGGACAGGCGGCCCCGATGCCCCTACTCCGCGTCGCCGTCGGACACGATATCCACGCGGCGCCAGCCGTCTTCGCCAAGGCATTCCAGCGGGTGGAACTTCGCCTTGTAGGCCATCTTGCGGCTGTGGGCGATCCAGTAGCCCAGATAGACATAGGGCATGCCGGCCAGCCGCGCCCGTTCGATCAGGCCGAGGATCATGAAGGTGCCCAGGCTGCGGCGGTCCTGGGCCGCATCATAGAAGCTGTAGACCGCCGAATAGCCATCCGACAGCCGGTCGGTCAGCATGCAGCCGACCAGCTGACCGCGCTCGTCGCGTGCCTCCAGCAGGTTGGTGTCCGCCCTGCCCTCGTCGACCATGGCGGCGAAATCGCCCATCGCCATGCGGGCCATGTCCGAATCGCCGTGGCGGGAATTCTGATAGAGCGAGAAAAGCCGGTACTGCTCCGACGTGGCATAGGCCGGCCGCTCGGTCAGCGTCACCCCCTCGTTCAGTTTCAGCACGCGGCGCTGCGACCGGGTCGGCTCGAACTCCGCGACCGGCACGCGCACCGGCACGCAGGCCTGGCAGTTGGGGCAGACCGGGCGGTAGACGATATCGTGGCTGCGGCGGAAACCAGCCCGTGACAGGGTGGAGTTCACCTCGGTCGCAAAGGGACCGATGAGGCGGGTGAACAGCTTGCGCTCCACACGTCCGGGCAGATAGGGGCAGGGCATCGGCCCCGACCGGAAGAATTGCTGCAATGGACGCTGCGGCGGCTGGATGACCGACATTCTGAGCGACAACCACCACGACAATGACGAGGAGGCGGAGGAGTGCCAGCCCCCTCCGCCGCCGCAAGCTTACTGCGACTGGCTCTGAACCGCCAGAGGAGGCTGGACCCCGAAGAAGGCCTGCGCGATCTCCGTGGTCACGATGTTCAGTTGCTGCTGGATCCAGTCGAGGTACTCGTGCAGACCGTCGCGCAGAACCGCGTCGATCGGACGCGACAGCAGGGCGGCCAGCAACTCGTCCACCCGCTCCATCGCCGCGGAGCCGCCGCGCAGGTCATAGCGCGAGCGCATCCGCGTCAGCACGCCGTCGATCTGCCGCACGCACATCACGACCGAGCGCGGGAAGCCCTCGTTGAACAGCATGAATCCGGCGACGGTAGCCGGCGACATGCCGCGGGGATAGACGCGGCGGAAGGCGTGATAGCCGGCGGTGCAACGCAAGACCGTCGTCCACTGGCTGACGTCCAGGGTGGATCCTACTTCGACCGGCGACGGCAACAGCGTGTGATACTTGATGTCGAGCAGGCGCGTGGTCTGGTCCGCCCGCTCGATATACTTGCCCATCTGGTAGAAGTACCAGCCCTGGTCGCGGTAGAAGGTGCCCTCGGTGATGCCGGTGTGGGTCTGGCACTCCTCCTTGATCCAGGTGCAGACCTTGGACAGGTTCTGAGTCGCCACATCCTTGACCGACATCTCCAAAAGCTTGTTGTGGAACACGTTGATCTGCGTCCACATCTCCGTCGAGATCCAGGGGCGCAGCGTCCGCGCATTCTCCCGCGCCATCCGCAGCATTGACAGCAGCGAATTCTGGTTCTGCCCGTCGAACATGTAATAATGGATCACCGCCTCCGCCGTCGGGCGGTCGTGGCGGCTGAAGAAGTCCTTCTCGTCGGCGTTCAGCTGGACGATGGAGAACCAGTTGGTGGCCCCGCGGGTGTCGCGCGCGAAGGTTTCGTGCACGTCCAGGATGCGGGCCAGATTCTCGGCCCGCTCCATGTAGCGGGCCATCCAGAAAATGCACTCGGCGTAACGGGACAGCAGGTTCATGCCGCACCACCTTCCAGAACCCAGGTGTCCTTCGAGCCGCCGCCCTGGGACGAATTGACGATCAGCGTGCCCTTCTTCAGCGCCACGCGCGACAGGCCGCCGGGCAGGACCCAGGTGCTCTTGCCGGTGATGGCGAAGGGGCGCAGATCGACATGCCGAGGCTCGATGGCGTCGTCGCAGACGGTCGGGCAGACCGACAGGTCGACGACCGGCTGGCTGATGTAGTTGGACGGATCGGCCAGCAGCTTGGCCCGGCAATCCTCCAACTCCGCCTTGCTGGCGCGCGGGCCGATGGTGATGCCGTAGCCACCGGCCTCGCCAACCGGCTTCACCACCAGATCGGCCAGATTGTCCAGCGTGTATTGCAGAGCGTCCGGCTCGCGGCAGATGCGGGTGTCGACGTTGGGGATGATCGGTTCCTGGTCCAGGTAGTATTTGATCATTCGCGGAACGTAGCAGTAGACCGCCTTGTCGTCGGCCACACCGGTGCCGATGGCGTTCGCCAGCGCGACGTTGCCCTTGCGATAGGCCTCCAGAATGCCGGGCACGCCCAGCAGGCTGTCCGGGTTGAAGGCCTTGGGATCAAGGAAGGCGTCGTCCAGACGGCGGTAGATCGAATGGACCGGGGCCAGACCATTGGTCGTCTTCATGAAGACGCGGTCGTTATCCACCACCAGATCGCGCCCTTCCACCAGCGGCACGCCCATCTCGCGCGCCAGGAAGATGTGCTCGAAGTAGGCGGAGTTGTAGGTGCCCGGTGACAGCAGCACGACCTGCGGGTCGTCGACCGGCGCGATCTCCACCATCGCATCGAGCAGCTTGTGGCCGTAATTGTCGACCGGCCGGATGCCGATGTCCTGCATCAGGTCGGGGAAGACCCGCTGCATCATGTGGCGGTTTTCCACGACATAGGAGACGCCCGACGGAACGCGGCCGTTGTCTTCCAGCACGCGGAAGGTGCCATGGCGGTCGCGCACCAGATCGGTGCCCATGATGTGGATGTAGGTGTTGAAGGGAACGTCCAGCCCGATCATCTGCGGACGGAAATTGTGGTTCCCTTCGACCAGATCCCGCGGGATCACCCCGTCCTTCAGGATCTTCTGGTCGTGATAGATGTCGTGCAGGAACAGGTTCAGCGCGGCGACCCGCTGCGTGACGCCCGCCTCCAGATGCTTCCATTCCGGTGCGGAGATCACCCGCGGGATGACGTCGAACGGCAGGATGCGGTCGACGGCGTCCTTGTCGGAATAGACGATGAAGGTGATGCCGAGATTGTACAGCTCCCGTTCCGCATCCTGCGCGCGGCGGCGCAGCTCATCGAAATCGAGTGCGGCCAGCCTCTGGCGTATGAGCGCCGTATGTTCGGCCGGCAAATCCATGGCTCCGAACAGCTCGTCGAAGTACAGGCCAGGATTGTAGGATGACAAAAGGTCGGACGGTTTGCCCTCGGGTACGCTCACAGACTCCCCCGCGCTTGTATCTGACCGATCATCGCGGGCCGGGCGGCATCGCCCCGGCCATGTCGCATTGTGTAGGAAGTATGACCCATCGCCGCGCGCTTTGAACAGGGCAAACGCGCGTGCCGTTGTGCAACGCGACGACAAAGCAAGAATTCGGATGCGGGCGCTTGCGGAAAATAGCGCCAAAGTACCGGTAGCGTGGAGGCGCTATCGTGCTTTGGTGGGAGCACCGCCGCCCCCGGACTGGCCGCCGGCCGCGGGTGCCGCCTGGGTTTCGCGCAGCAGGACCATGGTGATGCGGCGGTTGCGCGGGCTGTTGGGCTGGTCGGCGACCAGCGGGTCGCGATCGGCCTTGCCCACCACGTCCTGGATTCGCGTCGGGTCGATGCCGCCGGCCAGCAGGGCGCGGCGGGTGGCATTGGCCCGCTCGGTCGACAGATCCCAGTTGTCGCGGCCGGATCCGGCCGGGAACGGCGAAGAATCGGTGTGGCCGCTGATCGACAGCTTGTTGGGGAGCTTGGACAGCGCCTTCGCCACCTGCTGCACCAGTTGGCGGGTCTGCGGATACATCTGGCCCGAACCGCCGGGGAACATCGACACGCGGTCCTGATCGACGATCTGGATGCGCAAGCCCTCCGGCGTCTGGTCGATCATCAGGTTCTGGGCCAGCGGCTCCAATTCCGGCACCGACTGGATGGCCTGACGGATCTCGGTGGCGGCCTGCTGGAACTGGCGGGCCTCCTTGGCGGCACCCTGGAGGCTGTCCATCGCTTCCTTCACCCGCTCGCCGAAGTCGGACAGCTTCTCGCCGGGCTTCTGGCCGGGGATGCCCAGCTGCTTGGCCATCTCCTCCATCCGCTTCTGGAACTCGGCGCGGGTTTCGCTCGGCTTCTGGTCGGCGACGTCGGCATTGGAGGCAGTGCCGCTGGCCGACTTTCCGGGACCCGTGCCCTGGCCAGGGCCGGCGGTGGTCTCGGTCGGGTCGTCGGCATCCTCGGTCTGCTGCGCCGAATAGCCGGGCGGTCCCGACACCGGCACGTCGGCTGACATCGGCGAACTGGGAGAGACCTGCGCACCCGGCACGGTGATGGTCTTGCCGCCCAGCATGCCGCCGGAACCCGACTGCTCACGGCTGACCGATACCGGCGAGAAATAGTCGGCGATGCCCTTGCGCTGGTCCGAGGTGGTGACGTTCAGCAGCCACAGCAGCAGGAAGAAGGCCATCATCGCGGTCACGAAGTCGGCATAGGCCACCTTCCAGGCGCCACCATGGTGGCCGCCGTGCCCGCCCTTCTTCTTCTTGATGATGATCGGCTGCTCGTTGCCGCCGGAATTCCCGCTCATGCCCTGGCCGTGGCGAATGGTTCGCGGCCCTCAAGGCCGATTTTCGCGCGCCGCGCCGCGGTGGACGCGGCGGCCGACTGCCGCGGCAAAACCCTGACCGGGTTTCATTAAGATCCGTTTAACGACGTTGTCCGGGTCGGGGATGGGGCGGAGATGCGGCTTGCGCCGGGTGGCGTGCTGGATTAATTCCCGGTATTTCCTACCTTGTGTGTCACCTTCGGCCCCTCCAAAGGCTGTTCAGAGCAGTTCCCCTCCACGCAGGCCCACACCACAGGACGTCATGATCACCGACCAGCCGATCGATCCCCTTGCGTTCCGCTCCGCCCTCGGCTGCTTCGCCACCGGGATCGCCGTCATCACCACCATCGCACCCGACGGGCTGCCGCTGGGGGTTACGGTGAACTCCTTCTCGTCGGTGTCGCTCGATCCACCGCTGGTGCAGTTCTGCCTGGGCCGTGCCGCGATGTCCTTCGAGGCCTTCAACTCCGCCCCGCATTTCGCGGTGAACATCCTGGCCGCCGATCAGGAGGAACTGTCCAACCGCTTCTCCCGCCGCGATCTGCAGGAGCGGTGGACCGGGCTTGAGGTCGTCACCGGCCGCGGCGGCGTCCGTCTGCTGCCCGGCTGCCTCGCCACGCTGGAGTGCGACCGCGAGCATCTGCTGGACGGCGGCGACCATGTCATCGTGGTGGGGCGCGTCCGCAAGCTGACCTCGCGCGAAAGCGGCGACCCGCTGCTGTATTTCCGCGGCCGCTACGCCCGGCTGGGCTGATCGTGTTCCTCAGCCGGCCGCGCGGTGCAGGTCGCGGCCGGTCAGGTGGATGTTGGCGTCAGGGTCGAGCGCGCGGGCCATGATGCGCTGTTCGGTTGCGCGTTCGAACAGGGGGCGGTTCATGCAGACCTGCTGAACCGCCTCGTCCGGTTTGGGCGTATGGCCGACGATGCCCTGCAAGGTGCGGCGGGTGACGAAGACCCGGCCCTGATATTCCCCGACCTGCACCGCGAACTCCACGGCGTCGGCCTCCTCGTTCCAGAAGGGATCGTCGGGAAACAGGAAGATGGGCATCGGGTCCTCAATAGGCAGAAATCACTTCAGGACATAGGTGATATCATAGCCGCTGCGTTTGAAGCGCGTCTTCAGCAGCGTGCCGTCCGCCGCATACCACAGGTCGCGTTCCACATCGCCCTCGATGCGGTGATGCGCAGCTTCCAGCGCCTTGCCGCCGGCCTCAACCGTCTCCGCCCCGACCTTGCGCACCGCCACCTTGTAGGGGGCCGCGTCGATCACCGACAGCAGCTCGCGGTGTTTCAACACCTCCGGCGTCCACAGCGTCAGCGGCAGAACGTTCGCCGCCGCCTGCTGGGCCTTGCCGTCCACCGTCAGGCGGTAGCCGCCGGCATCGCGCGCCATCTCGATCTTGTGCGGAGTGCCGTCATCGTCGGTGGTGGCGCTCATCGATTCGAGCACCCCGCCCTTCCACATCTCCTCCCGCTTGTGGTCGTAGCGGAAGTTAATGAACAGCACCTTCACCCGCGTGGTGGCAGTGACGGTGACCTTGGTGCGATCGCCCTGCGGCTCGATCTTCACCTGCTCGCTGCCAATGGGGTCCTCGCCCATCAGGATCTGGTAATTCAGTGTCCGCGCGGTCGCCTGCGCTGAAGCCGTTCCCGACAGGCCGGTCAGCAGCGTGGTCGCCATCAGGGCAGCGGACAGGGTGGCGCATTTGCTGCGCATCGTCGTCATAGTCTTTTCCTCCCGGTTGAGTGTGTTTGGCGGCTCTTCCGGCCGCTCGATCAATCGTCCAGCAGCTGCGCCAGCTTCATCGCGACGCCCATCGATCCTTCAACCTTCAGCTTGCCCATGGTGAAGGCCAGCATCGGGTTCAGTTTGCCGTTGATCAGCTTCTGCAGGTTTTCCGGCGAGATGCGGATGGTGCAGTCGGACTCGGCATCCTCACGGCTGATGCTGATCGGGCTGGCACGGCCATCGACCCGGATCACCTCCCCCTCCTTGCCCAGCAGAAAGCGGACCGAGGCGTTGAGCGAGCGCAGATCGCCGCTGCGGCTGCGCAGTTCCTGCAGAATGTCGTCGACCATGAAAGCGTGCCCTCAGGATTGTTCGTAGGACTGGTCTTGACAGTAGGCTCGCATTACGTTTACGTCAACGTCATAACGAAAGCGTTTCAGACGCCCGCCGCCCCTGAAGCCGGCTGTCAGGTGATCCGGAACGCGCCACCGCCAAGGGGAGCGAACCATGCCCGAGCCGCTTGCGCAGAGCGCCAACCCGCCCACCACCGCCATAAACGACGCTGCACAAGACGCCGCCCATCCCTGGCTGGCGCATTACCCCAAGGGGGTCGCCTGGGACCAGCCGTTCGCGCCGATGCCGCTGCACATGCTGTTCGAGGAAGCGGCCGCGCGCTATGCCGACCGTCCCTGCCTGGACTTCATGGGCCGCCGCTACAGCTACGCCGAGGTTCTGGATCTGGTGAACCGCGCCGCCCGCGGCTTCCAGGATCTGGGTGTCGGGCCGGGGGTGCGGGTGGGCCTGTGCCTGCCGAACTGCCCGACCTACGTCATCTCCTATTTCGCGGTGCTGAAGGTCGGTGGGACCGTCGTCAACTACAACCCGCTCTATGTCGAGCGGGAGTTGGAGCACCAGATCACCGACTCGCAGACCGAGATCATGGTGACGCTGGACCTGAAGCAGATCTATCCGCGCGTCGCCGCGATGCTGGCGCGCACGCCGATGAAGCGCATCGTCGTCTGCCGCATGGGGACCATCCTGCCCGCGGTGAAGAAAGCGCTGTTCAGCGTGCTGAAGCGCGGCGAGCTTGCCGCCGTGCCGCGCGACGACCGCCATGTCGATTTCAGCAGCCTGCTGGCCAATGACGGGACGCTGCGCCCGGTGCGCATCGACGGGCTGCGTGATGTCGCCGTGCTGCAATACACCGGCGGCACCACCGGCGTCCCCAAGGGGGCGATGCTGACCCACCACAACCTGCTGTCCAACGCGCGGCAGGTGCAGGCATGGTTCCCCGACGTTGCCCTGGGCAAGGAGCGGGTACTCGCCGTGCTGCCCTTCTTCCATGTCTTCGCCATGACCGTGGTGCTGAACATGGGGCTGGCCTGCGGGGCGGAGCTGATCATGCTGCCGCGCTTCGAGACCGAACAGGTGCTGAAGACCATTGCCAAGCGCAGGCCGACCCTCGTTCCCGGCGTGCCGACCATGTACAAGGCGCTGCTGGGTCACCCGCAGGTCGGCCGCTATCCGATGACCTCGATCCGCTACTGCATCTCCGGCGGCGCGCCACTGCCGATGGAGTTGAAGCGCCAGTTCGAGACGGCGACCGGCTGCGTGCTGATCGAAGGCTACGGCCTGTCGGAAGCCTCTCCCGTCTGCGCCGCCAACCCATTGAACGGCATCAACAAGGAAGGGTCGATCGGCTTGCCGCTGCCCGGCATCGCCATCGAGATCCGCGACCTGGAGGACCCGACCCGCAAGCTCGGCATCGGCGAGAAAGGACAGGTGGCAATCACCGGACCCAACGTAATGGCCGGATACTGGGGCCGGGCAGAGGAGAGCGACCGCACCGTGGTCGACGGCTTCCTGCTGACCGGCGACGTCGGGACGATGGACGAGGACGGCTATGTCTTCCTGCTCGACCGGCTGAAGGATCTCATCATCTGCAGCGGCTACAACGTTTATCCGCGCATGATCGAGGAGGCGATCTACCAGCATCCCGACGTGGTCGCCGCCTGCGTCATCGGCCTGCCCGATGATTACCGCGGCCAGACGCCGAAGGCCTTCGTGCAGTTGAAGCCCGGCGCCAGCCTAACGGCGGACGCTCTGCGCGACTTCCTGCGCGACAAGATCTCCCGAATCGAGATGCCGACGGCCATCGAGTTCCGCGAGGAACTGCCGAAGACCGCCGTCGGCAAGCTGTCGAAGAAGGAGCTGATCGCCGAGGCGCAGCAGGCGCTATCGAACGGAGGATGACCCGAAGTCACCGCGTTGACCCGGACGTAAAGGGAAGCCTTATCACGCGACGGCAGCTGTGCTACCAGACGGAAGGCGCATTGTGCCGGACACGAACAAAAGGTCTTCCCAGGGATGGAACAGCTCTACACGGTCAACCAGCTTGCGGAAGAGCTGGGCATCACGCCGCGGGCTCTGCGCTTCTACGAGGTCAAGGGGTTGCTGGCGCCCAACCGCGTCGGCAACAACCGGGTTTATACGAAACGCGACCGCGCCCGGCTGAAGCTGATCCTGCGGGGCAAGCGCCTGGGCTTCTCGCTGGCGGAAATCCGCGAATATCTCGACCTCTACAACGTCAATGGCGGGGTCGAACAGCAGAAGAACCTGTTGAAGCGCGTGCAGAAGCGGCTGAAGGACCTCGCCCAGCAGCGAGAGGACTTGGAAGCCACCGTGCAGGAGCTGCGCGACATCGAACAGCAGGTCAACAGCACCCTGGCGGAGCTGAAATCCGCCGCGAAGGACAGCTGACCGGTCGGGCGCCCCCGAAAGCGCTCCGATCGGCCTGGCGAGGGGAGATCGGAGCATGATGGGACAGCGACAGCCGCGGGCCGCCGATAAAGCCATATGGCCGGGAGATCGGGCATGAACCTGATCTTCCGTCTGCTGGCCGTTGCCGTCGCCGCCACAGTCTCCGCATGGCGTGGTCGCCGTGCCGGGTTGCTGGAGCCATCGACGCTGCGCTTCCGGGTCTGGCCGACAGACCTGGACATCAACCTGCACATGACCAACGCGCGCTATTTCAGCGTGATGGATCTGGGTCGCACCGACCTTATGATCCGCGTCGGCCTGGGTCCGGCGATCCTGCGCAACCGCTGGCAACCGGTTCTGGGCGGAGCGACCATCCGCTACCGCCGTTCGCTGCGGCCATTCCAGCGCTTCACCCTGGCCAGCCGGGTGCTGTGCTGGGACGACAAATACATCTTCATCGAACACCGCATGGAGACGCGGGACGGGCTGGCGGCGCTGGCCGTCGTTCAGGGCGCTTTCGTCAGCGCCAAGGGGGTGGTCGCCCCGGCCGAGGTTCTGGCGGCCCTCGGCACCACCACCGCCTCCCCGCCGATCCCCGATGCTGTCGCTGGCCTGCGCGGACAGACCCTGTCCGCCGCGTGAATCGTACAAGAAACCATCAGAGAGGAGACACGCCGTCATGAAGGTTCTGGTGCCGGTTAAGCGAGTAGTCGACTACAACGTGAAGATCCGTGTCAAGGCGGATGGCAGCGGCGTCGAGACCGCCAACGTGAAGATGAGCATGAACCCCTTCGACGAGATCGCCGTCGAAGAGGCCGTGCGCCTGAAGGAAGCCGGCAAGGCGACCGAGATCGTGGTGGTTTCCATCGGCCCGGCGCAGGCGCAGGAAACCCTGCGCACCGCTCTTGCCATGGGTGCCGACCGCGCCATCCTGGTCCAGACCGATGTGACGACCGAACCGCTGGCCGTCGCCAAGGTGCTGAAGGCACTGGTCGAGAAGGAGGCCCCCGGCCTCGTCATCCTCGGCAAGCAGGCGATCGACGACGACTGCAACCAGACCGGCCAGATGCTGGCGGCGCTGCTCGGCTGGGGCCAGGGCACCTTCGCCTCCAAGATCGCTGCCGGCGACGGCAAGGTCGCGGTCACCCGCGAGATCGACGGCGGCCTGGAGACGGTGGACCTCAAGCTGCCGGCAGTGGTCACCGCCGACCTGCGCCTGAACGAGCCGCGCTATGCCTCGCTGCCCAACATCATGAAGGCCAAGAAGAAGCCGCTGGAGACCATCACGTCGGACAGCCTGGGCGTCGACGTGACGCCGCGGCTGAAGACGCTGAAGGTCACCGAACCGCCGAAGCGTCAGGCCGGCATCAAGGTGCCGGACGTCGCCACCCTGGTCGACAAGCTGAAGAACGAGGCGCGGGTAATCTGAGGACTGGCCTCGGTGTCCCAAGTCCTACATCCCGCCCGACACAGGAATCTCCCATGCCCATCCTGATCCTCGCCGATCACGACAACGTCACCCTCAAGCCCGCCACCGCCCACGCGGTGACCGCCGCCGGGAAGCTCGGCAGCGACGTTCATGTCCTGGTCGCCGGCCGCAACGCCGCCCCCGCCGCGGAGCAGGCCGCCAAGCTGGCCGGCGTCGCCAAGGTGCTGCTCGCCGACGATGCCGCCTACGAGCACGCGCTGGCCGAGCCGGTTACGGCCCTCCTGGTCTCGCTCGCCCCCGGCTACAGCCATATCCTGGCCGCCGCCACCTCGGTGGGCAAGAACGTGCTGCCGCGCGTCGCCGCCTTGCTCGACGTGGCGATGATCTCCGACATCACCGCCGTGGTCTCCGCCGACAGCTTCGAGCGGCCGATCTACGCCGGCAACGCCATCGCCACCGTGCAGTCGGCCGATACGGTGAAGGTGATCACCGTCCGCACCACCGCCTTCGAGGCTGCCGCCATCACCGGTAACGCCCCGGTCGAGAGTGTCGCCGCCGTCGCCGACCCCGCCCTGTCGAGCTTCGTCTCGGCCGAGTTGTCGAAATCGGAGCGTCCGGAACTGACCTCGGCCCGCATCGTCATCTCCGGCGGGCGCGGCATGCAGTCGGGCGACAACTTTCCCCTGCTGGAAGCGATCGCCGACAAGCTGGGCGCTGCGGTTGGCGCCAGCCGTGCGGCGGTCGATGCCGGCTTCGTGCCGAACGACTATCAGGTCGGTCAGACCGGCAAGATCGTCGCCCCGGACCTCTATGTCGCCGTCGGCATCTCGGGTGCCATCCAGCACCTCGCCGGCATGAAGGACAGCAAGATCATCGTCGCCATCAACAAGGACGAAGAGGCACCGATCTTCCAGGTCGCCGACTACGGCCTCGTCGCCGACCTGTTCAAGGCCCTGCCGGAACTCCAGCAGGCGCTTTGACCGGTAAGGCCGGGCCTTCCCCGCGCGGAGGCCCGGCCGCTTCGCGCTTGCCGCGGCGGGCCGGCTGTTCTATCGCTGGCGACATAGCAACCCGACAGCGGCAGGACGCCATGAGCATCGACGGCATCACCGGACTGGACCATCTGGTCATCGCGACCCGCGACCTCGACGCGGCGCGCGACGCCTACGCCCGGCTCGGCTTCACCGTAACGCCGCGCGGCCACCACACCCAACTGAAGTCGGCCAACCACACCATCCTTTTCCCGACCGGCACCTATCTGGAACTGCTGGGCATCGAGGAACAGCGGCCGGTCAACGCCCATTACGCCGCCTTTCTGCGTAAGCGCGAGGGGATCGCTGCCATCGCGCTGAAGACGCCGGACGCCCGCGCCGCCGCCGGGCCGCTGACCGCCGCCGGCTTCCCGTCGTCGGACCCCGTCGATTTCGGCCGGCCGGTGGAGCTGCCGGGCGGCAGTCGTGACGCAACCTTCACCATCACCCAGATCGACCCGGCGGCCACCCCGGCTGGCCGCGTCTTCCTGTGCCAGCACCACACGCCCGATCTGGTCTGGCGCCCCGACCAGTTGGAGCATGCCAACAGCGCCATCGGGCTGGAAGCGCTGGTGGTCGCCGCCGCCGATCCCGATGCGGTGGCTGCGACCTATGCGCGGCTGCTCGGCAGCACCGTCACCGACCGCGGCTCCGCCCGCGTGGTGGAGCCGGCGCAACGGGGCGACGGTCAGGTCCCCGTGCTGGTCGCCACGCCGGACCGGCTGCACTGGGCCTGGACCGCCGATCCGGCCTTCGCCAAGGCCACCCTGCCCTTCTTCGCCGGCTTCGTGCTGCGCGTCGCCGACCCGGTGAAGACCCAGCAGGCTTTGCAGAAAAGCAAATTCCCGACCGTGGTCGGCGGCGGCGTGATGCGGGTCGGGTCGGGCAGCGCCTGCGGTGCCATGGTCGCCTTCGCCCAGGACTTCGACCTCGACAGCCTGATACCCTGAAATTCGCGACGATTTGCACCGAATTGGGCATAGGAGCCGTTGAGTTGCTTGTGTAGTGTCCCCCGACAGTTGCGCCCGTGAACGGGTGCAGACTGTGGAGATGCACATGACGGCAGCGGGTCAGACGATGGATGTGACGGGGGCTCCGGGGCAGGAGACCGGACCCGCACCGGCATCCTTCGCCCCGCTCTTCGATGCCCTGCCCATTCCGGCCCTGATGCGCGAAGCAGACGGGCGGTTACGGGGAAACCGCCGTTTTCTCGACCGTTACGGCAGCATCGACGCCTTTCCGGCCGACCTTGCCGATGCCGCGCCGGGTGCCGAGCGGGAGGTGACCGCGCCGTCCATCTCCGGCGACATCCGCGACTTGCTGGTGCGTATCGGCGGCCCGCCCTGGATCGCGACGATGGAGGATGTCACCGACCAGCGTCACGCCGCCCGTGGGCTGGCGCTGGCGACCGAGAAGCTGGAGGAGGCCTATCACACCGCCAAGCTTGGTTACTGGGAATACGGCATCCATACCGGCGAGCTGGTGCTGAGCGACGCCGGACTGACCGTGCTGGGTCATGACCGCGACCGCTTCGCCGGCGGCTTCGATGCCTTGCTCGGCATCCTGCACCCGGACGACCGGCCGCGATTCGGCAACATGCTGGAGAGCGTCGTCGGCAACCCTCAGCGCGTCTACGTCGAATACCGCGTCCATGACCGGGACGGCCGGGCCCGCTACGTCTCCTCCTCCTGCGCGCCGCGGCTGGATGCCGACGGACGGCTGACCCACCTCTTCGGCGTGCTGATGGACAGCACCGAACGGGCAGAGGCCGCGGCCCAGCTGGAAGCTGCCAAGCAACGGCTGGAGGAGGCCTACCGCACCGGTCATCTCGGCTACTGGGAGTACGGCATCCACAGCGGCGCACTGGTGTGGAACCGCGAAGCCTTCGGCATCTACGGCCAGGATCCGGACCGGTTCGAACCGACCTTCGACAATCTGCTGGGCATCCTCCACCCCGACGATCGGATGTCCTTCGGCAACATGCTGGAAAGCGTTATCGGCAACTCGCGCCGCGTCTATGTTGAATACCGGGTGATCGATCCGGTGGGCGAGGTCCGCTACGTCTCCTCTTCCTGTGCCCCCCGATTCGATCTGGATGGGCGGCTGACCCACCTGTTCGGCGTCATGCTGGACACCACCGAGCGGGCGCGCGCCGCCGACGCCCTGCGCGCCGCCAAGGACCGCGTGGAGCAGGCCTATCGCGAATTGCAGTCGGCCCAGGACAGCCTGGTCCAGACCGAGAAGATGGCGTCCCTCGGCCAGCTCGTCGCCGGGGTGGCGCATGAGGTGAACGGGCCGGTCGGCGTGGCGCTCACCACCGCCTCACACCTGCTGAGCCGGGCGGAGGACGTGAAGCGCCAGTTCGCCGCCAACGCCCTGACCCGCTCGGCGCTGGCCGGCTTCCTTGAGGTGGCACAGGAGGCCGGGCAACTGCTGGTCGGCAACACCGAGCGGATCGCCACGCTGGTCCATATGTTCAAGCAGGTGGCAGCCGACCAGACCGGCGACGAGCGCCGTACCTTCTACCTGCGCGAATACACCGAGGACGTGCTGCTGAGCCTGCACACGCAGATCGGCTCCTCCGGCCACCGGGTGGAGCTGGCCTGCCCGGAGGCGCTTCAGCTGGAAAGCTTCCCCGGCGCCTTCGCCCGCGTGCTGACCCATCTGGTGCGCAACTCGCTGACCCACGCCTTCCGGCCCGAGCAGAGCGGCCTGATCGTCATCGACATCCATGCCGACGGCGACGACTGGATTGAGGTGGTGCACGAGGACGACGGCCAGGGCATCCTCGAAGCCGATCTCCCGCGGATCTTCGACCCCTTCTTCACCACCGCGCGCCATGCCGGCTGCGTCGGCCTCGGGCTGCACATCGCCTACAATCTGGCGACTCAGACGCTGGGCGGGCAGCTGAGCGTCCGCAACAGCCCCGGCCAGGGCGCCGTCTTCATCCTGCGGGTGCCGCGGCAGGCGCCGGATCTCGGCTGACCTCCCGCGACCGCCCGGTGCCGGTCAGGCGACCGTCTGGCGTTCTCGCAGCAGCGGTTCCAGCGCCTCCGCCACCGCGCGGCGCAGGTCGGCGGCGATCACCGGCTTGTGCATCACGCGGAAATTGCCGGCCTCCGCCTCCTGCGTGCGGGCGGGGGCGGTATCACCGGTGACCAGGATCCCCGGCAGGATGCGGCCCAGGGCCAGCCGAACCTCGCGGATCGCCTCCGTCCCGGTGCGGCCCTCGCGCAGGCGGTAATCGGCGACGATCAGGTCGGGAGCCGGCCCGCGGTTGGCGAGGTCCAGCGCCTCGGTGCAGGACTCGGCGGCCAGAACGGTATAGCCCCACTCCGACAGCATGGCGCGCAGCCCTTCACGGACGATTGGATCATCCTCGATCACCAGCACGGTGGTGGCGAAAGCCGGACGGGAAGAATACGGAGCGGGCAACGGCTTCACCGCCGGCGGGTCGGCGACCGGGACCTCGACCGCGAAGACCGACCCTTCGCCGGGCGTCGACCGCACCGTCACCTGATGCCCCAGCATGACCGACAGCCGCCGCACCACCGCCAGCCCAAGGCCCAGGCCCTGGTCACGGTTGCGGCTGGCATTGCCGACCTGCACGAACTCCTGGAAGATGTCCTCCTGCTGGTCGGCGGGAATGCCGATGCCGGTGTCCCATACCTCGATTCGCAACGCCTCGCCGCGACGGCGGCAGCCGATCAGGATCCGTCCCTTGTCGGTGTAGCGTAGCGCGTTCTCCACCAGATTCTGCAGGATCCGGCCCAGCAGCATCGGATCGCTGCGCACATGGGTACTGCACGGCACGATGTGCAGGATCAGCCCCTTCTGGACGGCGACCGGGCGGCTGTTGGCGGCGACGCGCTCCATCACCTCGGACAACGGGAAAACCTCGACCTCCGGCACCACCGCACCGGCCTCCAGCCGGGAGACGTCGAGCAGCCCGTCCAGCAGCATCTTCAAGGCGCCGAGCGCCCGCTCCATCGTGCCCAGCACATTGCGGCTCATGCCGTCGCTGACGCGGCTGGACAGCACCTCCATCAGCAGCATCAGCGACTGAACCGGCTGGCGCAGGTCGTGGCTGGCGGCCGCCAGGAATTTCGACTTGGCGACGTTCGCCCGGTCGGCCTCCCGCCTCGCCTCGGCCAGAGCCGACTGGACCCGCTTGTGTTCGGAGATGTCACGGACGGTGGCGATCAGGCTAACCAGCCGGTTGTCATGGTCGCGCACCGGCGAGGCGCTCAGCTCCAGACAGCGCGGCCATTTCAAGTCTGGCCCATCCGTCACCGGATCGGGACGGGTCAGTTCCACCCGGGCATCGCGGCCGACAACGATGGCGTCGCGCAGGGGCTGCAAGGCCGCCCGGTCGTTCGTCGCCCGTTCCAGCGCGGTCAGGGCGCCGCTGCCCATCAGATCGGATGTCGGCGTACCCAGCAGCCGTTCAAGCGCCGGATTGACATAGACGATGGGCATTCCCGGTTGGGTGGCGTCGGCGATCATGATGCCGTCGTTGCTCCAGGCCAGCGCCCGGTTGCGCACCCTGAGCGCCCGATCGGTGTGGCGGCGCCATTGCAGTTCGACGATAAAGGCGATGACGAACAGCAGGATCACCACCGTGGTGACGACTGCCCAGCCGATGTAAAGGCGGGCGTTGTCGCGCCAAGGGCCGAACACCGTCTCGACCGATTCGCCGACGATGGCGATGACCGGATAGTCGGGTGCCGACCGGAAGGCGGTGATCCGCTCCACCCCATCGACCGGACTGACCATCCGCATGTGGCCGACGGGATGCTGCCGGATCGCCTGCCACAGCTCGCTGTTGGCCACTCCGCGGCCGGTGACGGCAGTGAGCCCTGTGTTGCGGGCAATAATGACGCCGTCGAAGCGCAGCAGCGTCGCTACCCCATCGGACGGCAGACCGAGAACGCGGTAATAGCGGGCGAAGGATTCGACCGGAATGTCGGCGACCGCGATGCCGGCAAAGGTGCCATCAGTGTTTTCCAGCCGCCGCGACACCGGGATCAGCAGATCCTGCGCCTCCGACGAGGCATAGGGAATGCCGATCACCAGCCCGCGCGGCGTGCCGTCGCGGGCGATGCGGAACTCGTCGCGATCGGTGACCGTGCCCTGGAAGGTGGCGCGCCCCCCGCCCATGGTCAGCATGCCGGAGGCGTCATAGACGCGGACGCCCACCACCAGCCCCTCTTCGAAGGCGCGGCGGGTATCCAGGCGCATGGAACGGTTGCGCTCGGTGTTGGCGATCAGGTCCAGCAGCAGGTCGTCGACACGGCGGAAGGTGGAGACCGCATGCTCCTCCACCAGACGGGCGATGACGGCGGTCTTCTCATGGGCGGTCAGATCAAGCAGCCGCTCTTCCCGGTGAAGCCGGTCGAGCAGAATCCACCACAGGGCAGCGATGGCCAGCGCAACCGCCAGAGCGGGCAGAACCAGACGCCCGCCGAAACCGGAGAAAAGCCAGAGCGCCCGCTTCACGTAAACCCCGAACGCAGTGGATCGTCCGCCGACCGCGCCCATCGGCAGGAAGCGGACGGCAGCGGCAGGCGGACGCAAGCATGCCGCAACGCAGATGCCGGCGCAACGCCGCAACCGGCAAGGTGGCAGCCGACGACAGTTGCTCCACCCGGGCAGACTGCCGGCACTGGAATCGCAGCCATCGCGTTTCGAGCGGTGCTGCGGCGCACCGGATGGCGCCGGATGACGGCGGGCAGGTGGGAACCGCGCCGAAAAGCCGGCTTTGCCGCGCCTTCACGGCCGGCTATACCGCGCCGATGAACTTCGCACGCGCCATCGCCACCGTCGGCGGCCTGACCCTGCTGAGCCGGCTGGCCGGCTTCGCACGCGACATTCTGACAGCGGCCGTGCTCGGCGCCGGCCCGGTTGCCGACGCCTTCTTCGTCGCGCTGAAACTGCCCAACCTGTTCCGTCGGCTGTTCGCGGAAGGCGCCTTCGGCGTCGCCTTCGTCCCGCTGTTCGCCGCCGAGCTTCAGACCCGTGGCCGCAGTGCCGCTATCCGCTTCGCGGAAGAGGCGTTGACAATGCTGCTGGCGATGCTGCTGCCCTTCACGCTGGCCGCCATCGTCGCCATGCCCTGGCTGATGCATGGCCTCGCCCCCGGCTTCGTCGACGAGCCGGCCAAGTTCGCCCTGGCGGTGGACATGGCGCGGCTGACCTTTCCCTATCTGGCGCTGATCTCGCTGGTGGCGCTGCTCGGCGGAGTGCTGAACGCGCTCGACCGTTTCGGCCCCTTCGCCGCGGCCCCGATCGCCTTCAACCTGACGTTGGTCGCCGCCCTGCTGATCGCCCCGCGGCTGGGGTTGGCGCCCGGCACCGCCATGGCGGCGGCGGTCACGCTGTCGGGAGTTGTGCAGGTCGCCTGGATGGCCTGGGCCTGCGCAAAGGCCGGGGTGGTGCTGAGGCTGCGTCCGCCGCGGATGACGGAGGGAATGCGGCGGCTGTTCCGGTTGATCGGCCCGGGTGCCGTCGGCGCCGGGGTCATGCAGATCAACCTGTTCCTGAACATCGTGCTGGCCTCGCTGCTGCCGTCGGGTGCGGTGTCTTTCCTCTATTACGCCGACCGGCTGAACCAGATGCCGCTGGGCGTCATCGGCATCGCCATCGGCACCGCCCTTCTGCCGGTGCTGGCGCGCCATGTCGCTGCCGGGGACGAGCGGATGGCCCGCCACTACCTGAGCCGGGCGCTGGAGTTCAGCCTGCTGCTCGGCCTGCCGGCGGCGGTCGCCCTCGGCGTGGCGGGCACGCCCATCGTCTCGGTGCTGTTCCAGCGCGGTGCCTTTGGTCCGGAGGAGGCGCACGCCACCGCGATGGCACTCGCCGCCTATGCCGTCGGCATCCCGGCCTATGTGATCGTGAAGTCGCTGAACGCCGCCTTCTTCGCCCGCCACGATACGGTGACGCCGGTGCGCGTCGCCGTCATCGTGACGGTCGCCACCGCCCTGCTGGCACTGCTTCTGATGCCCTGGCTGGGGCATGTCGGCATTGCGCTTTCCACCGGCCTGACCGCCTGGCTGGATGTCGGGCTGCTGGTGGCGGCGATGCGCAAGCGCGGCCTGTTCGACCTGGACGGCCGGTTGAAGCGCCGCGCGCCGCGCATCGCCGTGGCGGCAGCCGGCATGGGGGCGGCGCTCCTGGTGGGCGAGCGTGTGCTGGCGCCCTGGCTGGCTGCACCCTCCACCGCGGTGCGGTTCGTCGCACTGGCCTTGCTGGTGTCAGGCGGCGCCGCGGCCTTCGGAGCGCTGGCGGCGCTGCTGGGCGGGGCAAATTTGGGAGACGTGAAGGGGATGCTGTCGAAAAAGGTGCAACCAAGCAAGGAGCAGGTCGGCTGAACCAGCGGCCAACGGAAGCGGCGCCACTTCCGTGCCCTGGCTTCACTTCAGCGGCAGATAGACGTCGGTCAGCAAATTATGCTCCGGCGTTTCTCCGATGAAGTTCAGATAGTGGAAATAGACCGGGAAATCACGAAGCTCCTCGCCGCTTTCCGGAAGCCATCGGCCATAGAGAAATCTCACGAACTCCCCGATCTGCTCGTGCGCTCCACGGTGCCTGACCACGGCGCAGCGCCCACCGGGGATGAGCTTCTTCACCACACCTTGGGGGTTCTCGGGCACCTCCCCGTCGATCTCCCCACAGATGTCGAACCGGAAGTCGGCCGGCTCGATGATTTCCGGGTTGTCGTAGGCGACGCCGAAGGTCCGGCAGCGCTCGCGTGGCGACAGCCCGCTGCTCTTGCGCCAGTCGATGAAGATGCGAACCGAGTCATTCACGCCTTCGATCGGTCCGCGATGACAGTAGGCCGCCACCTGGACCGGCGCGAAGTCGACGATCGAAACATCCATGGTCCTGATCCTTTTTCTTTTGATGTGACGATAGCGGTCGTGCCACCGCCGCCATTCCGGAGTTTTCCTGAACTCGGACGGGGTCTGGCCGAACGCCTTCCTGAAGGCGCGGGAGAAGGATTCCGGCGTTTCAAAACCGGCGTCCAAGGCAATGTCGATGACCTTGTCGGCCGGATAGAAGGCCAGCCGGAACGATGCCCGCTTCAACCGTGCCAGCTGGATGTATTTCCCAACACTGACATCGAAATGAGCCGAAAAAAGACGATGGAAGTGGAATTTCGAGAGGCAGGCGACATCGCTCAACCTGTCGAGCGACAGGTCTCCTTCCAGATTCTGATCGATATACTCGAACAACCGGGAAAACCTTTCGTCATATACTTTCCTGCTCATCGTCGGTCTGGCCTGCACGGTTGATGAGGGGAACCATAAGCCGGGGTCCGGCAGCCGTCCTGGCGCATCTTGCTGAATATCGGCCACGATTGCGGATCGGCAGGCTGGATGGATCCGGAAGAGGGGAATGCGGCGCTACCCCTCTTGACGGCGGTCATAGGCAGTCGTACAAGCGGACCCACGTGGTGATTTGGTCGACCGGCTTGCGGGCCACGTAAAACAATCCGCTAAAAAGGTCCGAGCCGCGTCCGCGCCTCGACCCGATCGGTCGGGGCGTTTTTTGTTTGCGGCCGGCCTTGCCCCACCGGCGATCATCAGGGGAGAGTCGCGGAATGTCGCGCACCGATCATCGCAATCCGAACGTCGCGGGTCTGCGCCCGCGGTCCAAGCTGGTCCATGGCGGCATCCGCCGTTCGCAGTTCGACGAAACCTGCGAGGCTCTGTACCAGACCTCAGGCTTCGTCTACGGCTCCGCGGAGGAGGCGGAGAACGCCTTCGCCAACGACGGTTCGCGTCACGTCTATTCCCGCTTCCGCAACCCGACCTCGGCGATGTTCGAGGACCGACTGGCCGAGTATGAGGGCGCGGAATGGGCCTATGCCACCGCCAGCGGCATGGCGGCGGTGCATGGCGCGTTGATGAGCGGCCTGCGCACCGGCGACCGGGTGGTGGCGCCGCGGGCGCTGTTCATCTCCTGCTACTGGATCCTGAAGGATCTATGTAGCCGCTACGGCATCGAGACGGTGTTCGTCGATGGCACCAACCTGACGGAATGGGAAGAAGCGCTGTCCAAGCCGACCAAGGCGGTCTTCCTGGAAACCCCGTCGAACCCCGGCCTGGAGGTCGTCGACCTTCAGGCGGTCTGCGATCTCGCCCACAAGGCGGGTGCCGTGGTGGTGGTCGACAATGCCTTCGCGACGCCGGTGCTCCAGCGCCCGTTCGACTTCGGTGCCGATGTCATCATCTATTCGGCGACCAAGCACATCGACGGCCAGGGCCGCTGCCTGGGCGGCGTCATCCTGGCCAAGGACAAGAAGTACGCTTCGGAGGTCATCCACCCCTTCCTGCGCAACACCGGCCCGACCATCTCCCCCTTCAATTCCTGGCTTCTGCTGAAGGGCATGGAGACGCTGGAACTGCGCGTCCAGGCCCAGTCGGCGGCCGGCCTCCAGGTCGCAGAGTTCCTGGAAAGCCATCCGAAGGTCGCCCAGGTTCTGTACCCGCTGCTGCCCAGCCACCCGCAATATGATCTGGTGCGCAAGCAGATGACCGGCGGCGGCAATATGCTGTCGATCTTCCTGAAGGGCGGCAAGACCGAGGCGTTCAATACGCTGAACGGCCTGCGCATGGTGATGATCTCCAACAATCTCGGCGATTCGAAGAGCCTCGTCACCCACCCCTCCACCACCACCCATTCCAAGCTGACGGACGAGGAGAAGGTCGCCGCCCGGATCGAACCCGGCCTGCTGCGCCTGTCCGTTGGTCTAGAGGATCCCCGGGACATCATCGAAGATCTCGACCGCGCGCTCGCCGAGGCGTAAAGATCGTGCCGGAACCTATGTTGCAGTGCAGCGTTGACCCTGCAGTCAGGTTACGGCAACGATTTTTTGAGAGAGGCGACGCCCATGGCACGACAGAACGCCGGCAACGGCCATCCCACCGACAGGCTCATGGCGGTGGCGGGCCAGCTCACCAAGACCGGCCTTCGCAGTAGCGAAATGGGCGTCGCGGCGGCGCAGACCATCGGTTATCGCACCGCGATGATGACGGCGGCCCTGTCGAACCCGATCGACTTCGCCAATCCGGAGTTCATCCGCATGGGTGCGGAGAAGGTGGAGGCTGCGGTGGAAGCCTTCCATGCCGTCGCCACGGGCCTCGGCGAGTTCGGGCAGGCCTGGATCACCATGATCACCAAGCAGACCCAGGCGGTCGCCACCACCATCGGCGGCCTCGCCACCTGCAAGAACCCGGTGGAGATCGTCGACGTCCAGCAACGCCTGCTGGCCGATGCCGTCGATGCCGGCATCCACGCCAACCTGCGCCTGATCGAGGCGACGGCCGCCCTTGCCGCCGCCGGCATGAATCCCGCCTACCGCAAGGTGCGCGCCAACGCACGCCGCCTCGCCCGCGAACAGGCGTAAAGGGTCAGACCACGTCCGCCGGAGCAAGGCGGCAGCAGCTGCCGTCATGCTCCACTTGGATGGTGGCGTGGCCGATGCCGAAGCGGTCCTTCAGCACCGTCGAGATCTCCAGCAGAAGCGTGTCGTCCTGGTTCATGCCGGGCCGGACGAGATGGGCGGTCAGGGCGGTTTCCACCGTGCTGATCGGCCAGATATGGAGGTCGTGCACGGCAACGACGCCGGGCAGCCCTGCCAGATAACGCTCCACCCCCGCCCGGTCGACGCCGTCGGGCACTGCGTCCATCGCCAGCCGTATCGAATCGCGCAGCAAGCCCCAGGTACCGGCGACGATGACCAGGGCAATCACGATGCTGGTCACCGGATCCAGCCATAGCCAGCCGGTGAAGCGGATCGCCAGCGCCGCTACCACCACGCCCAGCGACACCGCCGCATCGGCCGCCATATGCAGATAGGCGCCGCGCAGGTTGATGTCCTGCTTCTGACCGCCCATGAACAGCCAGGCGGTCCAGGCATTGATGACGATGCCGATCACCGCCACCACCATCACCGTGGTCTCCCCCACCGGCTCGGGAGCGGCAAGGCGGTTGGCCGCCTCCAGCAGGATGGCCCCGACGGCGATCAGCAGGATCATCGCGTTCAGCAGCGACGCCAGGATCGAGGCGTTGCCGAAGCCGTAGGTATAGCGACCTTGCGGGATTCGTCGCCCCATCCAAGCGGCACCCCAGGCCAGCAGCAGTCCCATCACGTCGCTGAGATTGTGCCCGGCATCGGCCAGCAGGGCGGTGGAGTTGGCAATCAGCCCATAGACCGCCTCCACTGCCACGAAGCCGATGTTCAGCAGCGCCCCCAGTGCGAAGGAGCGGTCGTAACGCACCGGACCGTGATGGTGATGGCCGGCATGGTCATGTTCAGCATGGTCGTGACCGGCATGGCTGGAACCGCCATGGGAATGGCCGTGCGGCATGGTGGTGGGTCTCGTCATCGGATGGTGCGTCGCAGCGCCCCCGACTTTGGGCGCGCGGACGCGGTTGGACAAGTCCGACATTGAAGGGCGCAGCGCTCCCTTGCGCCGAAGGGCGTAGCGCCCCCCTTGCGCCGATCCGCCGCCACGCCTAGCTTCGCGCGGTCACTCACGATCAACAGTGAACGAAGGAAATGGTCATGAAGGCGCGCGTCACCTGGGTGGACGGCAAGATGTTCGTCGGCGAATCCGGCAGCGGCCATGCCGTGGTGATGGATGGCGCCGTGGAAGCCGGCGGCCGCAACGCCGGCATCCGCCCGATGGAAATGCTGCTGATCGGCATGGGCGGCTGCACCTGTTTCGACGTGGTGATGATCCTGGAGAAGGGGCGGCAGCAGATCACCGACTGCGTCGCTGCCATCGAAGCGGAGCGGGCGGACACCGATCCGAAGGTCTTCACCAAGATCCACGTCCATTTCACGGTGACCGGCCGCAAGCTCGACCCAGCGAAGGTGGAGCGCGCCATCGCCCTGTCGGCCGAGAAATACTGCTCCGCCTCCATCATGCTGGGCCAGACCGCCACCATCACCCACGACTTCGAAGTGGTCGAAGCGCAGTAAAACGGCAACCAGCACAACTTTTCAATTGCATCCATACGCATGACTCGCGAAAAATCAGGCGGCAGCTCCGATTTTTCGCGATCACCGCGTGCATCCATTTGCTCTCCTTGTTCTTCTCGCGGCATCGTCCGCCCCTGCGTTCGCCGAAGAGGCGCGTGTCAGCCTGTCCGACTGGGGCGGGATCGGGCTGTTGCAGGCGCCGACCGCGCGGATGGCGCCAGACGGCTCGATGAGCGGCGGGCTGACCGCGCTCGGCGACTTGCACCGCCACTTTACGATCTCGGCCCAGCCGCTGCCCTGGCTGGAGGTCACCGCGCGCAACAGCGTCTATCCCGGCTATTACGGCCTTAGCGAACCTGGGCTCGACCTGAAGCTCCGCTTGAGGCGGGAGAACGAGCATGGGCCGGCGATCGTGGTCGGTGGACGCGACGTCACCGGATCGGGGCTGGACCTGCCGGGCAAGGGGCGCTTCGCCGGCGAATACATCGCCTTATCGCGCCGTTGGTGGGACCTGGACCTGACCCTCGGCATGGGATGGGGCACGCTGGGAGAGGCCGGGCAGTTGCGCAACCCGCTGCGCTTCCTGGGCGGCCGGTTCCGCCGCGACCGCGATCCTTCCGCCTGGCCAACCACCCGTGGTCCCAAGGCATGGTTCAGCGGCGAGCGTGTGGCTTTGTTCGGCGGTGCCGAATGGCACACGCCGGTCGACGGGCTGAGCCTGAAGCTGGAATCCTCCGGCGATCGTTTCCGTGCCCAGCGGCAGGACGAACCCGGCTTCGATCCCGGCAGCCGCTACAACCTCGGCCTGTCCTGGCGCCCGACATCCTGGGCCGATCTGGGGGCGGCCTACGAGCAGGGACGGCGGCTGATGCTGCGGCTGTCGGTCCGCTTCGATCCCGCAGTGGATGCCGACCGCCCCGATCACCCTCCCCCGGCCATCGGTCCGCGCCCCTCCGCCGGATCGGCGCTGTCGGCTGATGCCATCGCCCTGGTGGCCCGCAGCCGCGGCCTGCCCGTCCGCTCAGCCCGGATCGAAGGTGAGATGGTCACGCTCTGGCTCGACCCGGCCGGCAGCGGGCGCATGCCGCTGGCGCGCGAGGTCGGCGACGCCGCCCGCCTGCTCGCCGACCTCGCCCCGCCGCAGGTCGAGCGGCTGCGCGTCGTTACCGGTGTTGCGGGTCTTGACACCGCTTCCGTGACCCTGCTGCGCCGTGATCTGGAACGGGCAGCCGGCCACCGTGGCAGCTCCGAGGAGATCTGGCGCACCACCCAACTCGCCTCCGCGGCCGAGCCGCCGCCGGACTGGCGCCCGCACCTCGACCTGTCGACGCGGCTGGTCGCCACCTTCGATCTGGCGGAGTTGGGAACCACCCTGGCCCAGCGCACCCACACCGACGTGATGCTGCGGGCGGAGCCGCTACGTGGATTGGTGCTGGGCGGCGGGCTGCGCATCAACGCGCCGAGCGATCTGGAGTTGCTGGACACCAATGCCCTGCCGGCGGCGCAGCCGGTGCGCAGTGATCTGCCCCGCTACACCGACCGTCCAATTGCCCTCGAGCATGCCTATGCGGCGTGGCTTGCCCGGCCAATGGATGGACTGACCACCCGGCTGTCCGCCGGCCATCTGGAGGAAATGTACGGCGGGATCGGCGCGGAGGCTCTCGTGCAGCCGCTCTCGGCACGCTGGGCGATCGGACTCGACGTCAATCAGGTGTGGAAACGGCGGCCGGATGGCCTGTTTGCCATCGACCGTGGCGATGCCCGCGGCACCGGCCATGCCAGCCTCTATTGGGAATCCCCCGGCGCCGACACGACGACCGCGCTTCGACTCGGCCGCTATCTCGGTGGCGATTGGGGCGGCACGGTGGAGGTGATGCGGCGTTTCGACGGCGGCATCGGTCTGACCGCCCATGCCACCTGGACCGAGGGGCCGGATGGAGCCCAAAGCCGCTTCGGCGGGCGGATGGACTGGGGAGTGGCGCTGGTGGTGCCGATCGCCGCGTCGGGTTGGTTGCCGGTCGGCGGAACGGTGGAAACGGCTGTCCGCACCCTGGGCCGCGATGCCGGGCAGCGTTTGCAGCAGCCCCTGCCGCTCTACGACCTCCGCGTGCCGGGAAGCGTCGGCCGCCTCACCGGCACATGGTCGCGACTGCTGAATTGACTCAGCGGATCGGCTTGGTACCCGGCGTGATCACCGAAGAGTTGATCACCGAAGATTTGGCGGGCGTCGTCGAGGAATTGCGCGGGTCGAGCACCACGGTCGTCCATTGGCCTTGCGGGGTCATGGCACTGGCGACGTAGCGGTCCCCCTCCTTGCGGAAGTCGCGAACCGAGACATAGCCGGCGGCGCTGAGCTGGTTCAGCAGCGTCGTCTGTTGCAATTCGATCGGCTTCTGCCCCCGGCCACGACGCCCGGCGAGATCGGACGCCGATCCACTGGCGGAGCCCGTCACCCCGGAGACATCGCCACCGGTGCTTCCTGAATAGGTGGAATAGCTTTGCGAATAGGTCTGCTGTGCCATCGCCGCCGGAGCCACCGCCAATGACGCGACCATGGCCGTCAGGATCAATCCATTCCTCATAGCGTCCTCACTCGTTGTCGTCCCTTGTGGCCGGCGGATGCCAGGCCTCTCAGGAAGCGGAAACGCTCCGGCAGCCCCGTTGTTGCATAAATGCCAGTCCGCACCAGCCCTACGGCACCCCGATACTCCGACCGGTCAGGAGCCGGGAACATCATGCCCATGGCGTTGTTCTGGTCTTCGAATGCCGCCTCACCGGCTGTGCTTACCGTCACCTTGGCCCGACTTGCATGACCCAGGAGGCCGAGGGACGGAGACGACGGGACGGCGGGTGCGGTCACGACTTGTCTCATGCGTGACGCCGGCAGTCCTTGGTGACTATTCGGCCAAGCGAAGGAGGATATGATGCTTTATTGGGCTCTCGTTTTCTTCGTCATCGCGCTGATCGCCGGCGCGCTCGGGTTCGGTGGGATCGCGTCGGCCAGCTCCGGCATCGCGCAGATCCTGTTCTTCCTGTTCCTGGTCCTGTTCGCCATCAGCCTGATCATGGGTCTGGTTCGGCGACGGTAGGGAAGCGGCAAACCGGCCGGTTGATCGCAGCATCTCCTGACACTGCAACACGCTCTCCTCCAGAGACGACGTCAGCGCCGGCGAGCCCGGGCGGAATCTCGATTGTCCCTGCCTCCGGCGGCATCCGACGTGGACGCCGCCTTTCTTCTTCGCCTGTGGCCGTCGTCGACAATCATGAAAAGGGGTGCCCGGCGACCGGACACCCCACGAATTTCACCAGGCGATCGAATTCAGGCGTCCGTGTCGTCCGATGGGTTCTGCCCCTCCATCAGCAGCCGCAGGGCGCGGCGACCGCGGGACAGGCGCGATTTCACGGTACCGATGGAAATCCCCAGGATGTCGGCCGCCTCGTTGTAGGAGATGCCCTCCAGCCCAATCAGCAGAACCACCTCGCGCTGCTCGTTCGGCAGCAGGGCCAGCGCGCGGCGCAGGTCGCGCAGTTCCATCCGCACGAATTGCGAACCGGGAGCGGCGCCGATGGCGGCCTGTGCCTCCGCATCGATGTCGACCACCGGCTGGCGGCGGCGCACGCCGTTGATGTGCAGGTTGCGCAGGATGGTGAACAGCCAAGCGCGGAGGTTGGTGCCGGGGCGCCACAGATGCAGCCGCGACAGCGCGCGCTCCAGGCATTCCTGCACCAGATCGTCGGCCAGCGTGGCGTCGCGCACCATAGCGCGGGCGAAACGGCGAAGGCGCGGGATCTCCTCCTCGATCTGACGGATTACCGCCGGATCCGGCGGAGCGTTGGGATCGGGGTGGAACTCTTCTTCCTCAGCAGCTTCGATAGCAACGTCAACGTTGGCAACTTCAGCATCAGGGGCATCGACATCGGCCGGGGCCTCGTCGATCTCGCTGCTGGCCTTGGCCCTCCTGGCCTCCGCATGGACAGTCAAATGGGTCTCCATCCTGGCATCGGCCCTGGCATCAGCAGTGTCTTGGTCAAGGTACGTCGGCAGGCCATCCGAACGGGTCCGGCCAACGGCCTCGGCGCCGAAGGGCACCGGCTCGGCCGGAACGCGCAGTCGGTGGCTCAAGGTGGTCGCGACGTGGTTCGCCATCGGTAAAACGATGCCTCCTTCAATGCCGTTCGCCACGGCGCCGCCGCCCGCATCGTGGGTGCGGATGGCTTTGCCGGGGCCTCCGGCGCGACGGCCCCGGACAACGGAGAGTTTCCATCGTCCGGGGCCGTCGAATTTCGCAGCCGATTATCTGGCCCGATCCGTACGTAATGAGCGCACAAAGGAGCTGCCAGTTGGGAAAAAGGCTAGTGGGTCATACAATGGAGACAATTAACCCCTAGAGTACCCCGGCTATCCCAGTCCAATCACCGTTCGGGCATTGGCTTAAAACTTGGTCGTTGGTTATTTCTCCAAGTCGATTGGAGGACGCATGACCAACATGAAAAGAAAAAGACCGACCGACACCAGTCGATCGGCCTATATATTTTTTATTGGCAGCGCCACATCAACCAGTTACGGCGATGTATTTCCCGGCAACCGGCGTTCCGTTTCGGCTTATGCCGCCATGCCCGTCACTCAGCCAGTTGGGTGCAACGGCGTCCTCCCAGAGAGATCTGCTCCCAACCTTTTGATGGTCTCCGAAAGCTTGAAGAAAATCATACAGGGGGGTCCGGTGGAAGGCCACACGAACCTTTGCGGTACATCGTCCGCGCCGCACGCTTCGACAACTTCACGGCGCAATACCAAACGCCCAATCTGCAACACGCGCATGGCGGCACTCGCGGCGGCGGCACTCCTGCCCGGTCTGTTGGCCTCGGTACCGGCCAGCGCCAGCATCGCCGAAAAGACCGTCGCAGCACTGGAAGCCCTGGCGAGCAAGGGCAGCGCCCGCGCCCAGTACGAACTGGCGCAGCATTACGAACGCGCCGACGGAGTGAAGGCCGACCAGCGACTGGCCTTATCGCTCTATTGCAGGGCCGCCCGGCAGGATTACGCCGACGCCGCGCTGATGGCGGGGCGCATGCACATGGGAGGGTTGGGCGGCGTGTCCAAGGATGCCGACTTGGGCCGAGCCTGGCTACGCAAGGCCGCCGCATTGGGCAACGAGCAGGCGGAACGTCTGGTCGGCAGCGCCGGCGGAACGGTTAAGACACCCGACCGCTGCGAACCGCCCAACCTGCGCTGGGGCATCATCCGCAAGCCGCCGGCCGAAATCCGCGCCATGGTGCAGAAGATGGCGCCGACCTATGGCCTCGACCCTGATCTGGTGCTGGCGGTCATTGCGGTCGAATCCGGCTATCGCATCGACGTCGTGTCGAACAAAAACGCCCAAGGGCTGATGCAGTTGATCCCGGAGACGGCGGAACGCTTCGGCGTGTCCGATCCCTTCAACGCGGAACAGAACCTGCGCGGCGGCATGAAGTATCTGCGCTGGCTGCTGGCCTATTTCGACGGCAACGTCGCCTATGCGCTGGCCGGCTACAACGCCGGCGAGGGGGCGGTGCTTCAGTACAAGGGCATCCCCCCCTATCGCGAGACGCAGGACTATGTGACCAAGATCCGCGGCGTCTATGCGCAGACCTATCATCCGTTCAACCGTGACGTCGTCCAGTCGGCCGGCCTCGTCAGCAGCGCGCGAGAGGAGGTTGCAGAACTGTCGCTTTCGACCAAGGCGCGCAGCAGCGGAAAACGATGAGAACGGAAGATTGCGACTCGGAAAAATGCGACTCGGGCGACTCGGGCGGCGTTTGGTTAACACTTTGGTTATAAACTGACGATTACCCTCGGGACACGACGGATTTCGCAAGCGCTGGCGCCCCACGGGACGCCTTCCCGCGTCACCCGCCAGCGTCTCACCCGCAACGTTTCTTCCGAACGTTTCCCGAGGACCCGCCCGATGCCCATGGCCGCCGACGTCGACACCATCGAACGCACCTCCATCGTCGCCTACACGCTGTTGAACGAACTTCATGAAGTCCTGGCCCTGCCCAAGGCTCCGGACGACGTTACGCTGGGCATCCTGATGGGCATGGCCATGTTCCTCGACGACAAGGTCGGTCCGATGCGCGCCAAGCGCCTGATGGCCGAGGCGCCGACCATCGTGCTGAAGACGGACGCCCACGTCACCACCGACCAGACCCAGCGGATCATGCCGGTCCTGCGCGCCTTCGGCGATCACCTGAAGGAACTGCGCATGAAGGCGGAGCGTCCGGTCAGCGGCTCAGTGGGCTGACGCCACCAATAGTTTTTATCGCAACGGACCCGGCACCCGGCGCGGCGCCGGGTCCGTTGCGTTTATGGATTGCCAGGCTGCTTGACCAATAAGTGAAATGGGCGGAAGCTTTGCGCCCATGGACTGGTTCACCGGGGTCAGCATCGTCGCCATTGCGGCCGGCGTGACCATCAGCCTTGTCGTGCTGGTGGCCGTCGGATCGATCCGCCGCAGCCAGAACGAGGCGGCAGCTCGCCAGTCCCAGCAAATCCGCAAGCTGACGGAGACGGTGGCGACCCTGTCCCAGCAGCAGCAGGCGGCGCAGACCCGCATCCAAGAATTGACCGACGCCAACCGCAAGCTGTCCGACGAGTTGTTGGCGCTGGGCGAACGGTTGAGCGACGCCGATACGGTCCAGCGCGTGACCGGCACGGCAAGGCTTCTCCATTGACCGTCACCGCCATTGCCGATGCCGCATCATATCTGGACCAGCTAGCCCCGGCCCTCTCCCTCAATAATCCTTCTCATACACCACCCCGAACTTCGTCTCCGAATTGGCCCCGACCGAGGCGGTGCCCTTCAGATTCTTGGTGATGTCGACCTCGACCTTGGCGCGGCTTTGGTTGGCACCGATGCCCTGTTCGACGCCAACATAGACGCGGTCGCTGACATAGCGGCCGGCCTGCACCGCCCCGCCCTTGCCGTTCTCACCCTGGGTGAAGTCCAAACGGTCGACGCCAAGGCCGCGGCGCACCTTGTCCAGGATGCCGCCTCCTCCGCCGCCGACCCCCGCCAGCGACGCCGCCGACTGGGCAAGCTGCACCGCTTCCGCCGCACTCAGGTCGCCGACCGACTTGCCGAACAGCACGCCGGCCAGGACCTCGTCCTGCGGCAGTCCCTGGGGGGAGGTCAGTTCGATCTTCGGCTGGCGGGCGGTGCCGCTGACCACGACATCGGCGGTGATGCCGTTGGCCGTCGCCTCCGCCAGGAGATCGAGCCGCGGGTCGATCGGCTGGGTACCGTCGAAATCGAAGACGCCGCGCTTGAACTCGAAATTCTTCGCCAGCAGGTTCAGGCTACCCTTCAGGATGTTGAAGCGGCCGGTCACCTCCGGCGCCGCGGCGGTGCCCTTGACGCGCAGACTGCCGGCGAGTTCCGCATCCAGCCCACGGCCTCGCACGAAGATCTGGTTCGGCGCATTGACCGTCATGTCCAGCGCCAGCACGAACGGTGTCGCGGCTGGTGGTGTCTCCGCCGGCTGCGGCACGCGGCGGGTACCGCCGGCGGTCGACACCTGCGTCGTCCCGCGGGCACGGCGGCTCTTGCCGACCTCCGTCACCTTCAGGTCGACGACGTTGGCCGGCATGCGGTCGGGCACCTGGATTTCGGCTCGGCGGATGTCGACCGGCCCGGCCAGCCGGGCGTTGGCGAACCCGCCGGTCAGGGTCAGGTTCGCTCCGATCTCCGCCGTCACCAGATCGATCTCCACCAGCCGGGCATTGTCGGCCTGAAGTGCGATGTCGAGTTGCCGGTCGGCGGCAGCACCCGGACGGATGACGCCACTGGCGCTGATGGCACCGCCATTGCGGGTCCGACCACGGAAGCTCTGGATGGTGAAGACGTCGCCGTCGCCGGCCAGCCGCGCTTCGATGTTGGTGATGACCGCTCCCGACGCCCGATTCTCGTAGCGCCCGTTCGCCAGCACCACCGATCCGCCGAGCGACGGCTTTTCCACCGTCCCGCCAGCGCGCACATCCAGCCGCAGCGATCCGCGCGCCCGGTCGCCAGATGCGGAAAGCAGGTCGTTCGCCAGCGACAGATCCACCGTGCCGTTCACCGCCGCCTCGATCGCGCCCTTGGGCGGCACGCTGACGGCATAGCTGTCGGGATCCATCACCAGGGGAAGGGCGGCGGTGGCGGTCAGCGTGCCGGCATTCTTCGGCATGGCGATCCGGCCGTTCAGCGCCAGCCGACGGTCACGCCATTGGGCGTCCAGCATCGCATCGATGCCCGGCAGCCCAGCCTGGGTGGTCTGTTGTGCCTTCAGGCCACTGACCCGCAAGGTGGCATCGGCACGCGGGTTGCGCAGCGTTCCACCGAGCGACGCCCGCGCATTGGCGATTCCATCCAACGCCAGCGTCGGGCTGGCCAGCTTCGCCAGCGCCAGCGGCAAGCGGTCGACCGTCAGTTCGCCGCTCAGCCGATCGCCGTTCAAGCCGAGGTCGGCGGCAAGACGGGCGTTGCCCGACGACAGCCGCAGTTCCTTCACCTCGTACCGGCGCTCGGCCAGCAGGATGGTGGCTGGCGCCGTCGTCCGCAGATCCTGCCCGGCATAGCGCGCCTGCAACCGGTCGAGCCGGATGCGAGTTGCCTCGCCCTCGCGCGTCATCCCGCCGGCGAGATCCAGCGAGATCGGCTGCGCACCCGCTCCCGCGGCATTGGCCTGGAAAGATGCCTTGGTCAGCGACCCGTCGACGGATGCGGTGACGCTGCGCAGATCATTGCCGGCAGCGTTGCCTTCGGTCATCTCCACCCGCGCCTTGCCGCTGGGAATGCCGAGCGCATCGGCGACATCGGCCTTGGCGGTCAGCCGGCGGGCAGTGAGCAGCGGTCCAGCTTGCCCCTCCACCCGCAGGTTGCTGGCGTCGGCGCTCAGGTTGGCCGCCTGCTTGCCGCCCTTGCCGTCCAGTGCCAAGGTGAAGCTTGCCCCGCCGCCGAGCGGCATCCCGGCCAGTTCCGACAGGCCGTTCAGGTTGGGCAGCTTGCCCTCCAGCCGTCCGGTGGCAAGCAGTGTGTCGAGCGCCACTTGCGCCTGTCCGGTGATGCGGTTGGTCCCATTGGCGATGGTTAGCCCGTCCAGCCGCAACGCCTGCTCGCGCAGGGCATAGCGTCCATCCACCGACAGCGGCGTATTGTCCAGGCTGGTCCGTGCCGAGACCATGCCATTCGGCGTGGCCGGCAGCCCGGCGGCGGTCGCCTTCGCCTCGGTGGCACCCAGCCGGCGCCCCTGCACCACGAGGTCGCGGGCATTCAGCGTCGCCTGCGCCTCGATGGCGTCGAGCGGGCCGCGGGCGGTCGCTTCCAGCGTCGCTGCCCCCGACATCAGCGTGCCGAGCGCGCTTCCCAGCGGCTCCAGCTTCGCTACGGTCAGGGTGGTGCGGGCATCGACCTTGTTGTCCACGAGAGCCGCGTTGCCGCTCAGCTTGCCGTTGCGGCCATCAACCGACAGATTGCTCAGCCGCATGGCGCCGCCCGGCTCCATCCGCGCCGCCAGCGCCAGCGTCGCCTTGTCACCCAGCATCGCGTCGGCCGGCGTGCCGGTGGACAGGCGGTCGAGGCTGCCGGTCAGGTCGGCGGTCAGCGTGCCGTCGGCAACGCGCTTCACCGGCCCGCTCAACACCACCGCACCGGCCAGCGGCCGGCCGGCGAGTCCCGACAGGGGAGCAAGATCGTCGGCACTCGCGCTCAGCGTCAGATCGACAGTCTGGCCCCAGCCGTCGACATTTCCCTTCGCCTCGGCCCGCGCGGCGGCAGCGGTCAGCGCCAACGTCTCCAGCCCGATCCGGCCGCTACCGGTGTCGATCTGCGCCTTGGCAGTCAGGATGGTTTCCGACCCGGTAAGGCTGGATAGCGCCGGATCGTCAGCGGCAAGGTCACGCAGGGTGGCGTTCACCGCGACGTTCAGCGCATTCAGCGTTCCTTCGGCGGAACCCTCCACCACTCCCTCGCGCCAGGACAGCGGCACCAGCGGGTGCAGGGTGGAGTCCGGTCCGGCCTGCAAGCGCCAGTGCAGGTTCAGGCTCTTGTAATCGGCGGCGACATCGCCATTCACCGTAGCGTTCGCAGCGGCGACGGTCAGCGCCAGCGGACGCAGGCTGATGGCGCCGGATGGTGCCCGCAACACAGTGGCGTTCAGCGTCGGGCTGGGGCCGATCAGCGGCGTCACCGTATCGCCTGCCAGCCCGGCGATCAGCGGCGCAAAGTTGCCGCCGGCTGCCAGCGTCAGGACGTGCCCCTCCGGCAGCTTCTTGATGGCGGCGTCTGCGTTCAGCGTGCCGGCGGGTGAAGCCGCCTCGCCGGCCATGGCGGTCAGCTTGCCGGTCCAGTCGTCCAGCGTGCCATCGCCCTTCAGCGCCAGCTCGACGGGCGGCAGGCCGGGGATCGACAGCGTGCGGGCCATGACGCCGCCAGCTGGTTCCGACGCGTTGACCGACAGGGTCAGCGCGTTCTTGCCGGGATCAAAGGCGGCGACCAGATCGGCCTTGCCGGGCTTGTCGTCGATGCGCGCCACCGACAGGTTGGCGTTCACCGCCCCGCCGCTGTGCTCCAGCGCCAGGGCACCGGCGATACGCAGCACCGCCTGCTCGCCCAACAGCCCCGGCGCCAGTTCCAGCCGCTCCACCAGCAGCTTCTTCAGGTCGATGTCGACCGGCAGGCTGGGCAAAAGCGGAGCATTGGGGTCGGAGGGCGCCGCCGGCTGGGTGCTGACCGGCGCGCGGGTCACCTTGATGGAGGCCGCCTCCAGCGCGTCGATTCTGGCGCTACGCATGAAGAGAGCGGACGGCGACAGCACCACATGCAGCCGGTCGATGGTCAGCCAGACGCCCTGGCTGTCAGCCAGCGTGACGGTGGCGATGGTGAAGTCGGTGGGGATACTGCCGTCGATGGTGCCCAGCTTCAGATGCATGTCCGGCGATTCGACCGCGCCCTCGATCTTCTCCGTCAGCCATTCACGGGCGGTATCGCCGGCGAACAGCGAGAAGGCCCGAGCGGGCTGCGGACCGGCCAGCAGGCCGCCAAGGATCGTCAGACCGACCAGAAGGAAGCGAACCGCCGTCACACCATACCCTTTCACCAGCCACCCAAGTCCTAACCGCAATAAATGGTCATCGTCCCGAATGATTGAGACGAAATTGCGCCATCAGAACGCCTGCCCCAAACTCAGATACAACTGCCAGCGCGCATCGCCGCTGGCGGGGTTCAGCGGAACGCCGACATCGACGCGCAGCGGGCCGAAGTCGGTGTAGTAGCGCAGCCCCAGCCCGGCACCGACGCGCAAAGGCTCGCTGAAGTCGGGATAGGCCTTGTCATAGACCGTGCCGGCATCGACGAAGGGCACCACGCCGATGCTTTCCGTGACCTTGATGCGCAGCTCCGCCCCGATCTCGAACAGCGACCGGCCGCCGACAGGATCGTCATAGCGGTCGCGCGGCCCCGCCTTCTGGAAGCCGTAACCGCGCACCGACCCGCCCCCACCCGCATAGAAGCGGTGATCCGGCGGTATATCGGTCAGCGATGTGCCGAGGATGCTTCCCAGCCCGATCCGCGCCGCGGCGACATAGCGCCCGTCCTTGCCGAGATCGTAATAGGTGGAGCCGTTCAGCAGCACCGAGGTGAAGGGCGACTTGGTATCACCGCCGACCGGGAACCAAGGCGTCACCTGCAAGGATGCCCGCTGACCGGATGTCGGGTTCAGCAGATTGTCGGTGCCGTTCCAGGCCGCGCCCAACGGCACACCGATGAAGGAGGTCTGATAGGTGGTGTCCTCCGTCCGGACCCGCCCACGCTCGCCGGTCAGGCCGTAGCTGACGGTCAGCTGGTCGGTCAGCGGCCGTTCCAGTTTCACCGTCAGTTCCGACGCGACACGGCTGTAGGCCGGCGGCTGATCGTTGACCACGGCGAAGTTGACCAGCAGCGACTGCTTCACCGCCAGGAAGTCGGGTTTGCGGAAATTGACGCTGAAGCGCAGGTCCGGCAGGTCGTTGCTCTTGCTCGACGTGCCGCCACTTGAGCCGGCGACTCGCCCGACATCGACACCGACCCGCAGTTGCTCCGCCCCGCCGAACAGGTTGCGGTGACCCCAATAGGCATTGGCGCCCAGCCCGTCCTGGGTCGAATAGGTGACGCCACTGCCGATGAAACGGCGCTTGCGCTCATTGACCGTGACGATCACCGGGGTGACGCCGTCCGGTCCCGGCTCGTCCGCCATCCGCACCCGGACGGTGTCGAAGACCTGAAGGGCGGCGATGTCCTGGCGCGCCTTGTCGGTGGCGGCAGGGTCGAAGACCTGCCCCTCCTTCCAGGCGAGGCGTCCGCGCACCAGATCCTCGTCGACTTTCTCCAGTCCTTCGATGCGGGTGGCGCCATAGCGGGTGAGCGGGCCGGGATCGACGGTATAGGCGACATCCATCGTCCGGTCGGAATGGTCGACCACCACCTCGCGGTCGGACGCCTTGGCGAAGGCATAGCCGCGCTTGCTCAGCCGACCGACCAGCTCCGATTCGGCATCCAGCACCTTCTGCGCCACGGCAGGCGCGCCGGCGGCGAGGCCGAGATCGTCGGTCGCAACCTCCTTCGGCAAGGTCGACCCGTTGGCGCCGCGCACCGTCACCGTCTTGATGTGATAGAGCGGCCCAGGCGTCACCGCGACGGTGACCTTGACCGGCGGCGCCTCCCCACCCGCGGGCAGCGTGCCGGCCGCCGCCGGGTCCTCGATGCGGATGTCCAGCTTGGCATCATAATATCCGGCCGACCGCAGCGCCGTCTGCAGACGGTCGCGGTCGCTGTCGGCACGACGCTCCAGCCCGATCAGCGAGGGCGGATGATCGTCCTTCAGCTCCACCAGGGTGGAGGCGTCGCGCAGCGTGCCGCGCAGGCCGTCATCCTCCACGCCGGTGATGTCCACGTCATAGGTGATGCCGGCCGGCCGCACCTCCTCATCCGGCGGAACAGCCTCCGAAGGCGCCGCGGGCACGGCGCCGGGGATGCTGTCGGGGGGCGAATCCTGGGCATGGCCGGCGTCGGCCGGCCCCAGCATCAGCAGGGCGGCGACCAGCGGTACGGCGATCGGAGCCTTGAGCGGCACGGCTGCAATCCTGGTTGCGGCGGCAGCCCGGCGGCGGGAAGCGGAAGCGAAGCGGATCATCGCCCCCAATGTAGGGCCCATTGACGCATGGCTCCATCCCGGAAATTCGCCCTAGACCAAAGGGTACAGTGCTTGCGTTTTTTCCACAGATCCATATATTGCGCCGCAACAGTTTCCCCGACAGCGCCCACCGATTTCTTTCGGCGGGCCTTTTTGTTGTTTGCGGCGAGGTGCTGCGTGTCGGGGGTGCCATTGCGAGACCAAGGCTCCATGAATCTCCGTAACGTCGCCATCATCGCCCACGTCGACCACGGCAAGACCACGCTGGTCGACCAACTCCTCAAGCAGGCCGGCTCGTTCCGCGAGAACCAGCAGGTCGCCGAACGCGCCATGGACTCCAACGACCTGGAGCGCGAGCGCGGCATCACCATCCTGGCCAAGTGCACATCCGTTCTGTGGAACGACCTGCGCATCAACATCGTCGACACCCCCGGCCACGCCGATTTCGGCGGCGAGGTGGAGCGCATCCTCTCCATGGTCGATGGCGTCGTCCTGCTCTGCGACGCGGCCGAAGGTCCGCTGCCGCAGACCAAGTTCGTGCTGGGCAAGGCCCTGAAGCTCGGCCTGCGCCCGATCGTCGTCATCAACAAGGTGGACCGTCCCGACGGCCGTCCGCACGAGGTGCATGACGAGGTGTTCGACCTGTTCGCCTCGCTCGACGCCTCGAACGAGCAGCTGGACTTCCCGACCCTGTTCGCCTCGGGCCGCAACGGCTGGGCGACCACGGATCTGGAGAACGGCGCCCGCGAGACGCTGACCCCGCTGTTCGAACTGATCCGCGACCATGTCCCGGCGCCGAAGGTCGAGGAGAACCTGCCCTTCAGCATGCTGGCGACCACGCTGGAAGCGAACCCGTATCTGGGCCGCATCCTGACCGGCCGCATCCTGACCGGCTCGGTCAAGGTCAACATGGCCGTCAAGTCGATGAGCCGCGACGGCAAGCTGGTCGAGAACGCCCGCATCAGCAAGGTGCTGGCCTTCCGTGGCCTGGAACGCGTTCCGGTGGACGAGGCGCATGCCGGCGACATCGTCGCCCTGGCCGGCCTGACCAACACCACCGTGGCCGACACCATCTGCGCGCCGGAAGTGACCGAGCCGCTGGCCGCCCAGCCGATCGACCCGCCGACCCTGGCGATGACCTTCTCGGTCAACGACAGCCCGCTGGCCGGTCGTGAAGGCGACAAGGTCACCAGCCGCATGATCCGTGACCGCCTGATGCGCGAGGCCGAAGGCAACGTCGCCCTGCGCGTCACCGACACCGAGGGCGGCGACGCCTTCGAGGTGGCCGGCCGCGGCGAACTGCAGCTCGGCATCCTGATCGAGACCATGCGCCGCGAAGGCTATGAGCTGGCGATCAGCCGTCCGCGCGTGCTGTTCAAGACCGATCCGCTGAACGGCCAGCGCCTGGAGCCGATCGAGGAAGTCGTCGTCGACGTCGACGAGGAGTTCTCGGGCACCGTCGTTCAGAAGATGTCGGAGCGCAAGGCCGACCTGATCGAGATGCGCCCGAGCGGCGGCGACAAGACCCGCATCGTCTTCCACGCCCCGTCGCGCGGCCTGATCGGTTACCAGAGCGAGTTCCTGACGGACACCCGCGGCACCGGCATCATGAACCGCCTGTTCCACGGCTATGCCCCGTTCAAGGGCACCATCGCGGCGCGGCGCACCGGCGTGCTGATCTCCAACAGCGACGGCACCGCGGTGGCCTACGCCCTGTGGAACCTGGAAGACCGTGGTCCGATGCTGATCGATCCGGGCGTGCCGGTCTACCAGGGCATGATCATCGGCGAGCACACCCGCGGCAACGACCTTGAGGTCAATGTCATCAAGGGCAAGCAGCTGACGAACATCCGCACCACCAGCAAGGACGAGGCGGTCCGCTTGACTCCGCCGATCCAGATGACGCTGGAAAAGGCGCTGTCCTACATCTCCGACGACGAGCTGGTGGAGGTGACGCCGAAGTCGATCCGCCTGCGCAAGCGCTACCTCGACCCGAACGAGCGCAAGCGTCACCAGCGCGCTGCCGAAGCGAGCTGATAACGGTTCGCATATAGGCTAGAGTACCGGCGGCGTTTGCCCCCTGACAGGGAGCAAGCGCCGCCTTCTTTTTGGACCGCTTTTTTTGAACCACCGCGAGGATGTTTCCGCATGGCGATGGCGACCGACGCGAAGTCTCCCGGCTCTCCGTCCTTCTCTCTCCGCCGGCTGTGGGTGTGTATCGGCTTCACCGGCCTGTTCGCCCTGATCCTCGCGCTGCTGATCGCCCTGCCGATCCTTGCCGTCTTCGTCCAGTCCGCCGGCGTCTCCACCGACCTGTGGGGGCACATGGCACGGACGGTGCTGCCCGGCTATATCCTCAACACGCTGATCCTGTTGGGCATCGTCGGCGTCGTCACGCTGGTGACCGGTGTCGCCTGCGCCTGGACCGTCACCATGCACGACTTCCGCGGGCGCGGGGTTCTGCAATGGCTGCTGCTTCTGCCGCTGGCCATGCCGGCCTATGTGCTGGCCTACACCTACACCGATTTCCTCCAGTTCGCCGGGCTGCTGCAATCCTTCCTGCGCGCCACCTTCGGCTGGCGGCGCGGAGACTATTGGTTTCCGGAGATCCACACTGCCTGGGGCGCCGGTCTGGTGCTGTCGTCGGTGCTGTATCCCTACGTCTATGTGCTGACCCGCGCCGCCTTCCTCGAACAGTCGGTCTGCGTGCTGGAGGCCAGCCGTACGCTGGGCTGCACCCAGTTCGGCGCCTTCCGCCGCGTGGCGCTGCCGCTGGCCCGTCCGGCGCTGGTGGCCGGCGTCGGCTATGCGCTGATGGAAACGCTGGCCGACTTCGGCGCGGTCCGCTATTTCGGCATCGACACCTTTACCGTCGGCATCTACCGCACCTGGTTCGCGCTGGGCGACCCGGCCGCGGCGGCGCAGCTTGCCGCCGTCCTGCTGCTGGTGGTGCTGGCACTGGTCGGGCTGGAGCGGCTGTCTCGCGGCAGGATGCGCTTCCACCAGACCACCGGCCGTTATCGCGCCCTGCCCGCCCCACGCCTGTCGGCCCGCGGCACGGTGGTGGCATGGATCGTCTGCCTGACGCCGGTTCTGTTCGGTTTCCTGCTGCCCGGTGCCGTGCTGATCCGCATGATCCTGCGCGGCGGCACCGAACTGACGCTGTCCCGCTTCACCGATCTGACGGTCAATACCTTCATCCTCGGCGCCAGTGGTGCGCTGCTGGTCGTCGCGGTGGCGCTGATGGTAATACACGGCGTGCGTCATGACCGCAGCGGTCTCGCCACCGGAGCGGCCCGTCTCGCCTCGCTCGGCTATGCCACGCCGGGCACGGTGATTGCCGTCGGCATCCTCATCACCGTTGGGCTGACGCGCGACTGGACCGGCTGGCCGATGGGTGTGATCCTCGGCACCACCATCGCCGGCATCCTCTATGGCTACCTGATCCGCTTCTTCGTCGTCGCCTACGGGCCGCTGGAGTCCGGCTTCGCCAAGATCGGCCCCAATCTGGAAGGGGCTGCACGCTCGCTGGGCCACACGCCGTTGCAGGTGCTGCGCCGGGTTCATCTGCCGCTTCTGCGCCCCAGCCTGCTCAGCGCCGCCATGCTGGTCTTCGTCGACATCACGAAGGAGTTGCCGGCAACGATGATCCTGCGGCCCTTCAACTTCGACACGCTGGCGATCGAGGCCTTCCGCATGGCCTCGACCGAGCGGCTGGACGATGCCGCCCTGCCCGCCCTGGTGATCGTGCTGGTCGGGCTGGCGCCGGTCATCTATCTCAGCCGTACCATCGCCGCGTCACGACCGGGACACCGCGGTTAAGGTCAGCTTTCCAACCGCTCCTCGTGCTTGGCATCCGCGGCCGGCAGAGCATCGGTGGGACGCCGCGCCCGCAGCTTCTCCCGCTCCTTCCAGCGGCGGAAGGCATGCTCGTTCCACCAGCCGTGCAGCCGTCCGCCAATGTCGGCGACCCGCTGGTAGAGCGGCCGGCGCCGGCTGGTGACTCGGGCCGGTTCCAGCGCCATGCCGACTGAGGTGATGGTGTTGTCCTCCATATCGCGCACGATCAGCTCGACCCCGCCCATGCGAACCCGGTCGCCCAATTCGCAGGAGCCGCCGAACTCGTTGCGCAGCAGGTCGCTCAGCGTCAGCCGGGCATTGGACATCGACAGAGGTAGGCCGTACATCTCGGCGATCTGCTCCACCGTCGCGTCGGGGCTCAGCACCAGATCGCCGTAGAACTCCCGGTCGTTCTGGTCGAGCGCCCGGCTGCCGCCATAGAGCTTGTCGATCAGCGGCAGCCGGTGCTGCGGAGTGAACAGATAGATATGGTCACCGGACTGAAGCGGCTTGGCCTTGTGCAGTGGAACCACCGCGCCGGAGCGGATGACCAGTGACGGCTTGGCCCAGCGCGGCATACGCTGCCCCCGGGCGGCCGGGCTCTTGGCGTGGACGGTGTAGGCGACCAGTTCCTGGTCGGCGTTGCCGGGAAGCTCCAGTTCCACGCGCTCCACCGGTCCGCGGCGGGGCGGGACGATCAGCTCCAGCGCCCGCGCCATCGTGCCGATGGTCCAGCCCTGCACCAGCAGCGAGACGACCACGACGATGAAGGCGGTGTTGAAGATCAGCTGCCCGTTTTCCAGTTCACCCAGCACCGGCACCAGCGCCAGCAGAAGCGACACCGCCCCGCGCAAGCCCACCCAGGCGATGAAGCTGGTCTCCCGCACCGAGAATCGGAAGGGGAGCAGGCACATCCACACCGCGACCGGACGGGCGACCACAATGAGGACGAAGGCAACCCCCAGCGCCGGCAGGATCATGCCGGCGAACTCCCTTGGCGTGGCGAGCAGGCCCAGCATCACGAACATGACGATCTGGCTGAGCCAGGTGAGCCCGGAATGGAAACGCCGCAGTTCCAGCGCGCCGCGCAACTTGACGTTCCCGGCATAAAGGCCGGCGGCATAGACCGCCAGATAGCCGCTGCCGCCCATGACGTTGGTGACGGCAAAGATGAACAGGGCGAAGGTCAGCGTCACCACCGGGTTCAGCCCGGCCTCGAAATTCGCCTTGTTGATGAAGGTCACCAGCAGCCAGCCGCCGGCCAGCCCCATCACCCCACCCAACGCGAAGGCCAGCAGCAGTTCCCCCACGATGGCGACCGGAGAAGCCAGACCATGGGTCGCGGCCTCGACCAGCAGGATGGTCAGCATGATGGCGACCGGGTCGTTGCTGCCCGATTCGATTTCCAGTGTGGAGCGGACGCGATCACGCAGCGTGATGCCGCCGACGCGCAACAGGAAGAAGACCGCCGCCGCATCGGTGGAACTGCACGCCGCACCGACCAGCAGAGCCTCCCCCCATCCCAGCCCCATCAGGTAATGGGCGGCGACGCCGACCACGCCGGTGGTGATGGCCACCCCCAGGGTCGCCAGCGTCATCGCCGGCCAGGCCGCCGCCTTGTAGCTGGCGAGCTTGGTGTCGAACCCGCTTTCGAACAGGATCACCGCCAGCGCCATCGATCCAATCAGGAAGGCGGAACCAGCATCGTTGAAGGAAATTTGACCGATCCCGTCCTCGCCGGCCAGCAGGCCGATGCCGAGGAAGATCAGCAGCAGCGGCGCACCGACCCGCAGAGCGAGGTAGCTGGTCAGCACGCTGACGATCAGCAGAGTTGATCCGATGAGGATGATATAGCTGACCGCCTCCATAAGCCCCGTACGCCGTTCTTATCGGGCCGCCATCCGGCGGAACTCCTTGATTTTGACGGCAAGTCCCCACATCCGCAAGGAGTAGGACCCGGAGGCGGTCATTCGGATAGGCTGTACGCTTACGATACCAGCTTCCAGCTTCCGTCAGCCTGACGGCAGGCGGTGCCGCGCGCCACCTCCGTCCTGCCCTCGATCACGACCGTGTGGTTGTAGTCCCGGCAGGTCTGTCCATCGGTGCCCTGATACGTCCTTACCGGCTGGATGGTGCCGCTGTTGCCGGACTGCGGGTTGTTCCAGGTGATGGTCTGGTTGTTGGCGACGGCACGCTCCTCCGCATCCGATGCCCGGTTCTGGTCAGCGGCGGTGAAGTGGCGAGCCAGCTGCTGGCCGGCATAGGCGCCGACCAGCGTTCCGATGGCCGTGGTCGCCAGCTTGCCCGCCCCGCCGCCGAAGCGCGAGCCGAGCAGGCCGCCGGCGACGGCACCGCCCAGCGTCCCGACGGTCTCCGACGTGTTCATGCCGCCGATGCCGCTGCCGCTGTTGCCGGTCTGACAGGCGGTGAGCGACAGCGCCGCGGTGGCAGCGATCGCGGTCGCGCGCAGATTTTTGGTGATGGTTCGCATGACGGCTCCCCCGTATCAACGTTTCACGGTCAAAGTCGGGTCAACGCTTAAGAGGTGAAGAAGTTCCTCCCAAGGGGCAGAGCCAAAAGATCAGGGGAGGATGGAAGCAAAATGCGATCCCGCGTGTTTAGAGACCGAACAGTCAACACGTGGAGGGTAGCATGATGTCCCGTTTGCGTCTGATCGGTGCGGTGTTCGCGCTTCTTTCCATCACCGCCTGCTCGACTGGCGGCGTGGTCGGCGGTGCGGCCGGTGCGGCCGGTGGTTACGCGATTGATGGCACCCGCGGCGCCGTGATCGGCGGCCTGGGTGGTGCGGCGCTGGGCACCGCAATCGACCACTAAGGAACCCGTCAGTCCCGCACCGGCGTGCGCGTCGATTCGCGCGGGCCGGTCGCGAAGACGGCGAGCGCGTCGTGCAGGTCCGGCAGGACGCGCTCCACCGCCGCCTCGCCCTCGCGGATGCAATCATCGGCACGGTCGAACTCGGTCAGCCCGATATGGCCCAGCCGCGGCACGATGTGCACGTCGGGCGGATCGCCGGCAAGCCGCGACCGCGTGATGCGGTCGGTGACGATGCCCAGCGAGGAGACCATCACGCCGAACAGGCTCGGCCCCTCATAGTCGCGGCGGAAGATCCGGCGCGTCAGGGCGCCGATGCCGCTTGGTGGGCGGTGGTCCGGCGCCTCGTCTTCGACCAGCCGCAGCAGGTCGAAGCCGGCGGCGGTCGGCACGCTCGATCCGGGCTTGCGCGCCTTGCCCAAAATGTCTCCGGCCAGATTGACGGCGATCACCATCTGCGCGCCCAGCGCCCGGCAGGCCGACACCGGCACCGGGTTGACCAGCGCGCCGTCGATCATCCAGCGCCCGTCGATCGACACCGGCGGAAACACCCCTGGCAGCGAGAAGGACGCCCGCATGGCATCGACCAGTTCGCCCCGTTGCAGCCACACCTCGTGGCCGGTCACCAGATCAGTGGTGACGGCGGCATAAGGGCATGGCAGTTCCTCGATCCGCACGTCGCCGAGATGCATTCGCAGCTCCGCCAGCAGCCGGTCGCCGCCGATCAGCCCGCCGCCCTGGCGCAACCGCAGATCCAGATAGCCGACGATCTTCATCCGGGTCAGCGTGCGCACCCACTCTTCCAGCGTGTCGAGCTTGCCCGCCAGATGGACGCCACCGACCAGCGCCCCGACCGATGAACCGCAGACGATATCGGCCTCGATGCCATAGCGCTTCAGCGCCCGCAGCACCCCGATATGGGCCCAGCCGCGCGCCACCCCGCCGCCCAGCGCCAGACCGATGCGCGGACGCCGTGAACCGCCGTTAAGTCCGACATTGGGGCTAAATCCGTTCGGCATGCGCCTTCTCCCTCTCCCCCGGCGGCACGTGTTCGCCGCCCTGATCATCCGCAGCTTTCCACGGAACCGGTAAACGAAGCTTGTAACCAGCGCCGGGGCCATCATCTCGACCGGTGGACAAAGCCGAAGCCCATGGGCTAAGCCATCCCCATCGGACAAGAGATCGGATGCGACCGTGACGAACAAGAGCGGCAAGCCCCTGCGCCTGGATGCGGCGACCGAACGGCTGGCGGCCCGGATGTGGCGCGAATGGGTGCGCCCCTATCGCGGCAAGCTGCTGCTGTCCTTCGTGCTGATGGCGGTGGTGGCGGCGACCACCGGCGCCTATCCGCTGCTGATCGACCAGTCCTATGCCATGTTCTCCGCCCAGGATCGCGGCATGCTCCTGGCGATTCCGCTCGCCATCGTCGCGGTGACGATCATCAAGGGCGCGTCGCTCTATTCCCAAACGGTGGTGACCAGCGACATCGTCCAGCGGATCATCGCCGACATCCGGCTGGCGATGTTCGCGCATCTGCAAACCGCCGACATGGCGCAGCTGCATGCCACGCCCACCGGATCGCTGACCTCCCGCTTCATCAACGACGTCGACCTGATCCGCAATGCGCTGTCCCGTACACTGACCGGGCTGGTGCGCGACATCCTGACGGTGATCGCGCTGGTCGGGTCGATGTTCTATCTGGACTGGCTGCTGTCGCTGATCGTCTTCATCATCTACCCCATCGCGGCCGTGCCCATCGTGCGCATCGGCAAGCGCCTGCGCCGCGTGTCGCGCGACACCCAGGCACAGATGGGCGACATGACCTCGCTGCTGACCGAAAGCCTTTCGGGCGCGCGCATGGTCAAGACCTACAACCTCGAAGACTATGAGCGCGCCCGCGCCGGACGCGCCTTCCACGACAACTACTTGCTGACCATGAAGGCGGTGCGCGCCCGCTCGCGCATCGACCCGATGATGGAGGTGCTGGGCGGCGTCGCGGTGGCGGGGGTGATCGCCTTCGCCGGCTATCGCATGACGCTGGGCGAAGGATCGGTCGGCGCCTTTTCCGGCTTCGTCGGCGCGCTTTTGATGGCGGCCCAGCCGGTGCGCGCCATCGGCACGCTGAACGCCGCCTTGCAGGAAGGGTTGGCCGCCGCCCAGCGCATCTTCGAACTGCTGGACCAGCAGCCGACCATCGTCGAGCAGCCGGGCGCCAAGCCGCTTTCCATCTCCAAGGGTTCCGTCGCCCTTCGTGGCGTCCGCTTCTCCTATGAGGCCGGGGCCGACACGCTGAAGGGCATCGACCTGGACGTGCCGGCCGGCAGCACGGTAGCGCTGGTCGGGCGTAGCGGCGCCGGCAAGTCGACCGTCTTCAATCTGATCCCGCGCCTCTATGATGTGACGGGGGGCGAGGTGCTGATCGACGGACAGGATGTCCGCGGCGCCACGATGCGCAGCCTGCGCGGTGCTGTGTCGATCGTCAGCCAGGACACGGTGCTGTTCAACGACACGGTGCGGGCGAACATCTGCTTCGGCCGTCTCGATGCCGGGATGGACGACGTGATCGCCGCCGCGAAGGCCGCCGCCGCGCATGACTTCGTGTCGAAGCTGCCGGAGGGCTACGACACGGTGATCGGCGACCGCGGCGTCAAGCTGTCGGGCGGCGAGCGCCAGCGTCTGGCGCTGGCCCGCGCCTTCCTGAAGGACGCGCCGATCCTGCTGCTGGACGAGGCGACCAGCGCGCTCGACAGCGAATCGGAACGTCTGGTGCAGGCGGCGCTGGAGCGGCTGACCGAAGGGCGCACCACGCTGGTGATCGCCCACCGGCTGGCCACCGTGCGCAATGCCGACCGCATCGTTGTGATGGAAGGCGGCCGCATCATCGAGCAGGGCACCCACGAGGCGCTGCTGGCCACCGACGGCGCCTATGCCCGGCTGTGCCGGTTGCAGTTCGGCGAGGACGAGGTGCGGGCGGAAGCGTGAGGCGTTCCGCCCGACGCTGCCTCACCCCGCCGGAAACACCATCACCCGTTCGGCCGCCATCGCGGCGGACAGTTCCTCGCCGGCGCGCACGTCGACATGGCCCGGCAGGCGCACGTGGACCTCAGCCCCACCAAGGTCCAGGCAGACCCGCGTCGCCGGCCCCAGGAAGCTGGAATGCCGCACCCGCACCGGCACGGCGTCGGGTCGGGCGCCCAGCGGCACCAGTTCCAGATCCTCCACCCGGCAGGCGACCTCGACCTTGGTGCCGCCGGGCAGGCCGGGCGCCATGATCCGGCCAAGCGGGGTGACGATCTGACCGTCGCGCACCGTCGCCTCGAAGCGGTTCACCTCACCGAACAGGCGGGCGACGAAGCTGTTGGCCGGGCGCCGATAGAGGGTAACCGGCGTGTCGGCCTGGACGATGCGTCCGGCCTCCATCACCACCACGCGGTTGCCCATCTCCATTGCCTCTTCCGGGTCGTGAGTGACCACGATGGTGGCGATGCCGCTGGCACGGATGATCCGCACCACCTCTTCCCGCACCGACCGGCGAAGCTGCTCGTCCAGCGCGGAGAACGGCTCGTCGAGCAGCAGGACCTTCGGGTCGCGCGCCATGGCACGGGCCAGCGCCACCCGCTGCTGCTGGCCACCCGACAGGGTGTGCGGGTAGGCGTCGGCATAGCGGGTCAGCGCCATCATCTCCAGCAGTTCCTCCACCCGGCGCCTGCGTTCGGCGCGCGGACGGTCGGTCTGGCCGAAGGCGATGTTGCCCGCCACCGTCAGGTGGGGAAACAGGGCGAAGTCCTGGAACATCATGCCGACCGGCCGCTTTTCCGGCGGCAGCGACCGGTTAACGGTGGCGAGCGCCTGCCCATCCACGGCGATCTCGCCCGTCTGGACCGTCTCCAGCCCGCTGATCAGGCGCAGCAGGGTCGACTTGCCGCAGCCGGACGGGCCGACGATGCACACCACCTCTTTTGGCGCCACCGACAGCGAGATGTCGTCGACCGCGGTCAGTTGTCCATAGCGGTGGGTGATGCCGGATAGGACGACGGAAGGAAGAAGCGCGTCGGTCATCTTACTTCCAGCCGGCACGGTCCATGATGCGCAACGCCTGCGGCGTGTGGGCCGCGAAGGAGGCCGCATTCACCTCGGCCGCCTTGAAGCTGCCGAGCTTCACCAGCTCTGGATGCGGCTGGACCGCCGGGTTGACCGGATATTCCATGTTGCCGTCGGCGAACTGCCGCTGGGCCTCCGGGCTCAGCAGATATTCCAGCAGCTTGCGGGCATTCTCCTGATTCTTGGAGGTCTTCACCACGCCGGCGCCGCTGAGGTTCACATGGGTGCCGCGGTTGCCCTGGTTGGGAAAGATCACGCCGACCTTGGACGCGACCTCACGGTCCTCCTGCTTGGTCGAGGTGATCATCTTGCCGACGTAATAAGTGTTTGCAATGGCGACGTCGCCCTCGCCCACCGCCACCGCCTTGATCTGGTCGGTGTCGCCGCCCTGCGGCGGACGGGCAAGATTGGCGACGAGGCCCTTCACCCACTCCTCCGCCTTCTCCTCGCCCAGTGCTTCGATCATCGAAGCGGTCAGGGCCAGGCTGTAGGGATGGGTGCCGCTGCGGGTCAGGACGCGGTGCTTCCAGTCCGGCTTGGCGAGGTCCTCGTAATCCTTGATCTGCTCCGGCTTCACCCGGTCGCGGGCATAGACGACGACGCGGGCGCGGCTGGACAGCCCCCACCAGGCACCGTTCGGGTCACGCAGGTTCGCCGGCACCTTCACCGAATCCAACTGCGGCGAGCTGACCGGGGCAAGCAGCCCTTCCTTCGCGGCGGCGGCCAGACGGCCGGCATCGACGGTGATGAACAGGTCGGCCGGGCTGCTGGCGCCCTCCGACTTCATGCGCTGGATCAGTTCATCGTGGTTGCCTTCAATGATGTTGACCTTGATTCCGGTCGACTTCGTGAAGGTCTCATAGATCACTCGGTCGGTATTGTAATGCCGCGAGTTGTAGATATTGACTTCCTGTGCCTGAACCGAAAAGGCGGTCAAGGCGCAGACGGCAAAAGCAACTCCAGCGATCTTGTCGATGAACATCCATCACTCCCGGACTGCGAACAGCTCTCAAATCCATGAGAATGGATATCAGTTGCAGCCGATGCTGTCGAGACGGGATTCACTTTGGGAAGGGATCAGCCGGCGAGCGGAGCAGCCTGTGCACGCACCATGTCGGCCAGCGCCTCGGGCACCATCGGCCGGCCGAACAGATAGCCCTGCATCATGTCGCAGCCGACAGATACCAGGAAATCGCGCTGCTCCGCCGTCTCCACCCCTTCCGCCACGGTGGTCAGGCCGAGGCCGTGTGCCATGCCGACGGCGGCGCGGACCAGCGCGTTGCTCTTGGGGTTTTCCGGCACGTCGATGACGAAGGCGCGGTCGATCTTCAGCTTCGCCACCGGCAACTGCTGCACATAGCTGAGCGAGGAATAGCCGGAACCGAAATCGTCAATGGCCGCCTGGATGCCCAGTTGGGCAAGTTCGCCAAGCGTTCGCACCGCCACCTTCAGGTCGCGCACCGCCGCCTGTTCGGTAATCTCCAGACCCAGATGCCTGCGCAGAGACGGATGCTCGCCCAGCAACTCCTCCAGCCGGAGGGTCAGATTGCCGCGCAGGAACTGCTGGCCGGAGATGTTAAGGAAGACGCGGTCGGGCAGCACGCCCTCCGTCTCCCACGCCGACATCTGGGCGATGGCGGTGGACAGTACCCAGTCGGTGATCGGAACGATCAGGCCGCTTTCCTCGGCGACCGGAATGAACTCCCCGGGCGAAACCGGCCCCAGCGCGTGATGGTCCCAGCGCAGCAACGCCTCCGCCGAACGGACCCGTCCGGCCTTGTCGACGATGGGCTGGTAGACGAGGCGCAGTTCGTTGCGTTCGATGGCGTGGGTCAGATGCATGGTCAGCATCATCCGCCGCGTCGCCGCCGCCGCCATTTCCGGCGTGTAGAAACAGACGGCATTGCCGCCATTGTGCTGCACCGCCTGCAAGGCCAGCTTGGCCTTGGCGTTCAGATCCTCCAGCGTGCCGACCGCATCGTCCTGCATCGCGGCACCGACCGACAGGCGTAGCCGCACCCAATGGCGGTCGGCATAGATCGAGGCGGTCAACCGGTCGTGCAGAACGCCCGCCAGCGTGCAGGCATGATCGGCGTCGGTCACCCGTGACAGCGCTGCGAATTCATCGGCGGCAATGCGGCAGATGATGGTGTTGGGCGGCAGCACCTCTGTCACCCGGCTGACCATCGCCTTCAGCGCGGCGTCGCCGACATGGAAGCCGAAGGCTTCGTTCACGTCGCTGAACTGGTCGACGTCCAGCGAGAACAGCGCGAACATTCCGCCATCCGCCCCCCTAGCCGCTCCATCGCCACGGTGGCCGGCGAACAGGACCTCGCAATCCTCCAGGAAGGCGGTGCGGGTCAGCACGCCGGTCAGCGGGTCGTGCCGCGCGAGGTAGGAGGCCCGCTGTTCCGCCGCCAGACGTTCGGAAATGTCGCGGATGATGCCGACGAAGGTGACCTCTTCCCCCAGCCGCGCCTCGCCGACGCTGAGATGGATGGGGAACACCGTGCCGTCCTTGCGCTGGCCCAGCGTGTCGCGGCCGATGCCGATGATCTTGGCCCGGTCGGTCCGCATATAGGTATCGATGTAGCGGTTGTGGTCGCGCGAAAAGGGCGGCGGCATCAGGATGGCCATGTTCCGCCCGATCAGTTCGCTGTCCTCATAGCCGAACAGACGGCAACAGGCGCGATTGACGGAACGGATGATGCCGCTGCGGTCGGACACGATGATGCCGTCGACCGCCGCATCCAGCAGAGTGGCAATGAAGGAGTCGCGGCAGGTCACGAATTCGGCGATGCGGTCGGGATCGCCGGTCCGGTGAAAGGTGCCGAGATAGCCGAGCGTCGTCCCGGCCTCGTCGCGATGGGCGATCACGCTGCCGCTGAGGATCGAACGGCGGCCGTCACAGTCGACCGTCGGGCAATCGACCGGGGCGGAGCCGTGCGCCGGCGACTCGCCGATGGCCGCAATGGCAGTTGCCAGCGCCACGATGACCGGGTGATCGATGCCGGCCAGCGGGCGGCCGATCAGGTCCGCCGGCGACCGGTCGAGCGCCGCGGCGAAATGCGGGTCGGCATGGCGGCAGACGCGGTTGCGGTCGAGATAGACGAGAGCCATCCCGCCATCGTCGAGCAGGCTGGCGGCCAGCGAGGCCAGAAAGGCCGGATCGCGCGGCATTCCGGCGGCTTGCGCCACATCGGAACCGCTGCACTCGGAACCGTTCATCTGATCCGCCGGTTGTAGGTCCACGAAACGATCCGCTTTTCTCTGTCCCGCCGGGATGGCTGGGCTGATGATGCACCGCAGGATGTCCTGGCGGCAGAAGCGGATACCCGATGGTGGTATTATGACCCCGTCCGGTATCTTTTCCAACGCCAAGCGAACGCGTAAATGCAGGACATTTCCGCAACCGGCTTGCCGTGACGCGTCCACACTCTAACGGTTGGAGTCCGAAGCGCGATTGACATGGTTCAATGCATGCCGCGGTTTCGGAGACAGACTGCCGCCATACGGCGCACCACTACAGCTTTTGCGCGTACGCCCTGCGACAATTCGGAGGCATTGGGCGCGGCATTCTGGACCTGAGGCGGTATTCCCCTCAAGATGTTCGCCGACAGCCCCGCACGGTACCCCCTGATACCGGCCCAGATACCGGCTTCGTCCCGCCATTTTTCGCCTGCCCCGCCTCTTTGTGCCTGATGGAGGAATAAACCGGAGGTCCCAGGCGTTTTCCCGACAACGGCTGCAACGACCGACAGCAGGTCGGTTGGCGGCCGCACGTCGGATCCGCCAACGGTCCACGGTTCGAGAAAAAACGATTGGGAGCATTCCGTCATGACCAGCGCATTCAGCCAGATCCGACACGCCGATGGCCGTGCGTACTACCAGGGCAGCCCGCTGTCTCTGGCCGATGCGCAGATCATGCTCAACGACGATATCCTTCGCCGCCGGGTGCGTGTCGGCGCCTATCTGCGGGTGGACGGCGGCCGGCTGGTGCTGGTGAACGGCCCGGCTCTGCAACGTTCGGTCTTCCGGCCGGTATCGTCCGCGCTCACCCCCCGCGCGGGCCGGCCAGAATAAGCACCGCACCGGCCAGACAGATCAGCGCGCCGACCGCGTCCCAGCGGTCCGGCGGCGCCCCCTCGACCAGCCAGAGCCACAGCAGCGACGCTGCGACGTAGACGCCGCCGTAAGCAGCATAGGCCCGCCCCGCGAAATCAGCGTCGGCCCGCGTCAGCAGCCAGGCGAACAGGCACAGGCTGGCCATGCCGGGGAGAGCCCACCATGTGCTCCGCCCCAGTCTGATCCAGGCCCAGAAGGCGAAGCAGCCGGCGATTTCCGCCAGCGCCGCCACGCCATACACCGCCAGCGTCACACCCAGCGTCCGCTCCATTCTCGCTCCGTTTCGCGCCCGTCATCTGCGGCAGGATGCTGCCGGCCGCATCTTCCGGCGTCAATGCGTCGCGCGCCGCTGAAATGCGCCACAGCTCGTTTCAATTTGACGCCCTAATATTACAGTACATTCATGGACTTGGACGGGGGTGCGGCATAAATTCGCCCTGAGGGAGGCATACTGCGATGTTCATAGACGCGACCAACCCGATGCGGGATGCCATCGAAACGATCCGGGCCACCGACGTGATTTCGGACGCGAAGAAGCACATCCTGTTCCAGGGGCTGGAAGCGTTGCGGAACAAGCACTGCCCGGATCCGCGTCCGATGGCCGGCCGTTGCGAGGCCTGCCTGTCCCATAGCCGTTGCCTGACGGCAGTGGTGGATCTGCTGGGTTCCTGATCACGGCTGGAGAATACGCGGATTGAGCCTGACGCTCGATGACGAAGCCACACTGTGTTCTGTGGGGATTTTGGCGGAGGCGGTCGAGATGGCCTTCGTCCCCGGCATCCTGGAACTGCGCACCTTGCGCGATGCCCTGAAAGAGGCGCTGCGCACCCGATCCCCGGCGGCGGTGAGACTGGCCTTCAGCGCCTTCAGCCGCGTCGATCGCGATTTCCGTAGCCAGATCACCCACCATGCCCTGCAACTGGCTGCCCTGCACCGTCACAGCGCCGGACCGATGAGCTCGAATATGGGAGGTGACGGAGGCGTGCCCGCACGCAGGCCCGACCGTGGAATCGACGGACCGCGCCGGGCGTGAGCGCGACGGCGGCCTGTTTGTCTTTCGTGTAATATTATTAATGGACCCTTTCGTCTTCCGTCCTGTTGTCCCGGCATAACCAACACACAGGAGGTTGCCAGCATGGACAAGGACCGGATCGAGGGCGCTGCCCGCTCCATCAAGGGTTCCATCAAGGAAGCGGCAGGCAAGCTGACCGGCGACACCAAGACCGAAGCCGAAGGCCGCGGCGAGAAGGCCGCCGGCAAGGTTCAGAACACCATTGGCGGCGCCAAGGACTCGGTGCGCGACGCGCTGAAGTGATCGCCGACGGAACCCCGGCACCCGCAAGGGTTCGCTGAGGTGACGTGACCATCGGACGCCCCGGCCCCGCATTCGCGTGCAGGGCCGGGGCATTCGTCTGTAAGTCACCTGCGGGCCGGACACCGGCGGAGTTCGCCGACCCGGAAATGGGCTGTTGCCGCCCCACCCTCCCCTATCTATGATGCGCCGCCCCGGCCGGATGGCCGAACGACGCGCTTAGATTCGGGTCCCATGCTCCAGTTCATCCGCAATTTCGCCGGCTCCTGGGTCGTCAAGATCCTGTTCGTGCTGTTGATCCTCAGCTTCGGCATCTGGGGGATCGGCGACGTGTTCCGCTCCACTACCCCCACCACCGTCGCCGAAGTCGGCAAGGTGGAGATCGGGCAGCAGGCGCTGGACCAGGAATTCCGCCGGCAGATGGAACGGCTGCGCCCGATGCTGGGCGGCAACCTGACCGCCGAGCAGGCCAAGCGCTTCGGCCTGCTGGAGCAGTCGCTGCAGTCGCTGATCCAGCGCACCCTGTTCGACCTCGCCGCGACCGACATGGGCATCGCCGTAGGGCCGGAGGTGGTCCGCATGCGCATCGCCGACGAGCCGGCCTTCCGCAACCAGCAGGGCCAATTCGATCCCAACGTCTTCCGGTCGGTGCTGCGTAACAACCAGCTGACCGAGGACGGCTATGTCGCGATGGTCCAGCGCGAGACCGCCCGCCAGCTGGTCGCCGGTGCGGTGTCCGCCGGCCTGACTCCGCCGCAGCCGCTGGTGCAGGACCTCTACCGGTACCGTGGCGAAAAGCGCGTGGCCGAGGTGGTGACGCTGCCCAACGCCTCCATCGGCGATGTCGGCGTGCCGGACGATGCGACGATCAAGCAGGCTTACGAGGACCATCAGGTCCGCTTCACCGCCCCGGAATACCGCGCCCTGACGGTCGCCCGCCTGTCACCCGATGCGCTGGCGAAGGACATCAAGATCGACGATGCCCAACTCCGCAAAGCGTATGAGGAGCGTGCGAACGAGTTCGGCGCCCCGGAAAAGCGCAACGTGCAGATGGTGGTGATCGACGACGAGGCGAAGGCCAAGCAGATCGCCGAGGCCGCCAAGACCAAGGGTCTGGCCGAAGCCGCCAAGGACGCCGGCGTCGAGCCGGTCACTCTGGATAACATCGCCAAGTCCGACCTGCCGGAAATCGGCGATGCCGCCTTCGCGATGGAGGCCGGCAAGACCTCCGACCCGATCAAGAGCGCGCTCGGCTGGCACGTCATGGCCGTCACCGGCGTCACCCCGGCCTCGACCAAGAGCTTCGAGGATGTGAAGGACCAGCTGGCTGCCGAGTTGAAGAAGGAGCAGGCGCTCGACTCCGTCTTCTCCATCGCCAACCGTGTCGAGGACCAACTGGCCAGCGGCGCGTCGCTGGACGAGGTCGCCCAGGCCCAGGGTCTGGTGCTGAGCAAGGTCGCCGCCATCGACAGCACCGGAAAGGCTCCGGACGGCAAGGACGCCGCCCCTGACCTGCCCGGTCTGAAGGCGCTGCTCCCCAACGCCTTCCAGCTCAAGACCGGCGCCACCTCCAACCTGACCGAGGGCGAGGGCAGCAATTTCACCGCTGTCCGCGTCGACAGCGTGATCCCCGCCGCCGTCCGCCCGCTGGCCGACGTGCGCGATCAGGTCATCGCCGACTGGCAGCAGGAACAGCGCGCCGAGCGCGCCGCCAAGAAGGCGGAAGAGATCGCCGCCCGCCTGAAGCAGGGGGCCGAGGCCGCCGCCCAGGACGTCGCCACCCAGGCCGGCGCCAGTTTCGCCATGACCAGCCCCTTCACCCGCGACACCCAGTCGGTGCAGGGCCTGCCGGCCGAGATGGTCGCCAAGCTGTTTGCCGCCAAGCCGAACGAGGTCGTCACCGGCAACACCGCCGATGCCCAGGTGGTCACCCGCCTGAAGGAGGTCATCCCGGCCGATCCGAAGGCCGCCGATGCCGATCTGGCCCCGGTCCGTGCCTCGGTCGAACAGGGGATGCAGAACGATCTGCTGGCTGAGTTCACCAACGCGCTGCGTGATAAGTATCCGGTCCGCATCCATCGCCAGCGCATCGACCAGTTCTTCGCCAGCAACTGAGGCTTCGGCTTAGCCGACAGCAATCCAAGAGGTCTCGTGCCGTGAAGGTCCAGCCCGATATCACCAGCTTCGATGCCGCTTACGCCGCCGGTCGGCCGCAGGTGGTGTGGACCACGCTGGTCAGCGATCTGGAGACCCCGGTCTCCGCCTACATGAAGCTGGCGGACGGGCGTCCATTTGGTTTCCTGCTGGAATCGGCGGAACGCGGGGCGGGGTCGCGGCGCGACCGCTATTCGGTGATCGGCTTCAAGCCGGACGTGGTGTGGCGGTCGCGCGGCAACAAGGCAGAGATCAACCGCGACGCCCTGCACGACCGCGACGCCTTCCGGCCTCTCGGCCGGGCGCCGCTGGATGAGTTGCGCGCGCTGATCAACGAAAGCCGGATTCCACTGCCGGAAGAACTGCCGCCGATGGCGGCCGGCCTGTTCGGCTACATGACCTACGACATGGTGCGCCTGATGGAGCGGCTGCCGGACAACAATCCGGACGAGCTGAACATCCCGGACGCGATCCTGACCCGGCCCAGCATCGTCGCCATCTTCGACAGCCACACCGATTCGATTACGCTGGTGACGCCGGTGTGGCCGAAGGCCGGCAAGGATGCCGCCACCGCCTATGCCGACGCCCGGGAACGGCTGACCGACGCGCTGGCCGACCTGGAACGTCCCCTGCCCTACCGGCGGGAGCCTCGGGCGGAGAACGGTCTGCCCTTGGCATGGACTTCCAACACGACGCGCGAGGAGTATCACGCGATCGTGGAGAAGGCGAAGGAGTACATCCGCGCCGGCGACATCTTCCAGGTCGTGCCGTCCCAGCGCATCCGCTTCCCCTTCAAGCCGTCGCCTCTGGCGCTGTACCGCACGCTGCGTCGCCTGAATCCGTCGCCTTTCCTGTTCCACTGCGACTTCGGCGAGTTGACCGTCGTCGGCTCCAGCCCGGAAATCCTGGTGCGCGTGCGCGACGGCAAGGTGACAGTCCGTCCGATCGCCGGCACCCGCAAGCGCGGCGCCACCACGGCGGAGGACGAGGCGCTGGCCGCCGATCTGCTGAGCGACCCCAAAGAACTGGCCGAACATCTGATGCTGCTCGACCTCGGCCGCAACGATGTCGGCCGGGTGGCGAAGGTTGGTACGGTCAAGGTCACAGCCAAGATGATCGTGGAGCTTTACAGCCACGTCATGCACATCGTCTCCAACGTCGAGGGTGAACTCGACCCGAAGTTCGACGCGCTCGACGCGCTGGTCGCCGGCTTCCCCGCCGGCACGGTGTCCGGCGCGCCCAAGGTCCGCGCCATGGAGATCATCGACGAGCTGGAGAAGGCCCGTCGCGGCGTCTATGCCGGCTGCGTCGGCTATTTCGGCGCGTCTGGCGCCATGGACACCTGCATTGCGCTGCGCACCGCCGTGCTGAAGGACGGCATGATGTATGTCCAGGCTGGCGGCGGCGTCGTTGCCGACAGCGACCCGGAGGCCGAATATCAGGAGACGGTCAACAAGTCGATGGCCTTGATCCGCGCCGCCGAAGAGACCCTGCGCACCACCGCGCGGGGGTAATCTCCACATTTACGCTGCACGAAAAGGGCCGCCTCATGGGCGGCCTTTTTCGTGCAGGGACGGTTGCGAGCGAACGGAGCGACTCCCGCGAACAGGCGGTCAGAGATACCGCCGCTCCAGATGCCGCTTGAACACCGACGCATCCAATGGCCGGCCGGTCGCCGCCCTCAGCAGTTCGTCGCCAGAGGCGTGGAAGCAGCCCGTCTCATGCACGTTCACCCGCAGCCAATTCACCAGTGGCGCGAACTCGCCGCGCGACAGGGCCGGGACGATCTCCGGATCGGCGCTGCGGGCACTGTCAAACAGCTGCGCCGCCGTCATGGCCCCCAGTGTGTAGCTGGGGAAATAGCCCCAGCCGCCGCCCGGCCAGTGGATGTCCTGCAAACAGCCCAGCCGGTCGTTCGGCGGCACCACCCCGACCAGTTCCGCCATGCCGTCATTCCAGGCGCCCGGCAGATCCGGCAGCGTCAGGTCACCGGCGACAAGCGCCTTCTCCAGGCGATAGCGCAGGATGATGTGGGCGGGATAGGTGACCTCATCGGCATTGACGCGGATGAATCCGCGCTCCACCCGGCTGTAGAGGCGGCGCAGATTGTCGGCCTCCCAGGCTGCGCCCTCTCCGCCGAAGGTCTCGCGCACCACCGGCGCCAGCCACGTGATGAACTCCGCCGAGCGGCAGGCCTGCATCTCCATCAGCAACGATTGGCTCTCGTGCACCGCCATGCCGCGCGACTGGCCCACTGGCTGGCTCAGCCGCGTGCGCGGGCGGTTCTGCTCGTACAGCGCATGGCCGGTCTCGTGCAGGATACCCATCAACGCGTCGGTGAAGTTCGCCTCATCATAGCGGGTGGTGATGCGCACATCGCCGGTCGCCCCGCCACAGAAGGGGTGCAGCGATACGTCCAGCCGGCCGCGGCGGAAGTCAAAGCCCAGCCGCTCCATCATGCGGACGCCAAGCTCGCGCTGCTTTTCCACCGGGAACGGCCCCTGCGGTTCCATCACCGCAGGAGCCGCCGCCTGTTGGTCGAGCACACGGCCGATCAGATCGGGCAGGAAGCTGGACAGATCGGCGAAAAGCACGTCGATGCGCTCCGCCCGCGCGCCGGGATCGTGGCTGTCGAGCAGTGCGTCATAGGCGCTGATCCCCATCACGGAGCCCAGCGCCTCCGCCCCCTCGCGCACGCGGGCCAGAACCTCGGTCAGCGAAGGCAGCAGCTTGGCATAGTCGCTCTCCGCCCGCGCGACGCGCCAAGTCATCTCGCAGACCGACACCGCCTTGCTGGTCGCCTCCACCAGATCGGCGGGAACGGCGGTGGCCTGGATGTGATGACGGCGCATCTCGCGCAGGTTGGCGCGCTGCCAGGCGTCGAGGCTGTCGTCACTCTCCGCCTCCGCCAGCAGGTCACCCATACGCGGGTCGGTCGCCAGTTCGTGCGCGATCACCGACAGGGTCGCGGTCTGCTCCGCCCGGCTGTCATTGGCACCCTCCGGCATGATCGTCTGGGTGTCCCAGCCGAGAATGCCCAGCGCATCGCCGATGGCGGCGATGCGGGCGTGGCGGCGTTCAAGCTCCTGATATGCGGTCATCGGGTCGTCCGTCGGTTCCGGTGTCGGCGCGCTTGCGCTGTGACAGCACGTAGATCCCGGCGAGCGTCACCGCAAGCCCATACCAGGTCAAGGCATACTGGAGGTGGTTGTTCGGCAATTCCACCCGCGGCTCGATTCCAGCCAGGGTTCCGGCGGGCGCCCCAGCCAGCCCGCTCCCCTGCCCCGGCAACATCTCAATCACCACAGGAGCCACGCTGCTCAGTGACAGTGCCGCCGCCATGGCCGGCGGGTCGGCGCGCATCCAGGCGGAACCGGGCGCCGGGTTGCCGTTGCCGGGCTGGAAAAAGCCGGGCGGCTGCGGCACGCGGACGATGCCTTTGACGCTCACCTCCCCCTCCACCCGCGCGGCGGCCCGGGTGGCCGGATCGCGGCGGTCCATCGGCACGAAACCGCGGTTGACCAACACGACGCCGGCCCCGTCGGCACGCTGAAGCGGCGTCAGCGCCTCATAGCCGACCTGCCCCTGATGCGGGCGGGCGATCAGCAGCATGTCCTTGTCGTTCAGGAAACGCCCGGTGATCGTCACCGGCCGGAACTCCCACGCGGTGGGATCGTCGATACGGGCGGGCAACGGGACCGGCGCTTCGGCCATCTGCCGGGCGATCCGGGCGATCAGCTCCTGTTTCCAGTACAGCCGTTCCAACTGCCACGTGCCAAGCCCGATGGTCACCGCCAGCCCGGCCAGCGTAAACACCGTCGCCCCCAGCGAAGGGCGGAAACGCTTCCGCTCCGCCGGTTCCACGGCAGTGGCACTCAAGAGCCTTTCTCCACTTCGCTTCGACGATAACGGTACTGGAGAGCGACCACATAAGCCTTGGCCGGCCGAAGCATGCCCAGCGTCAAACCCAACACCACGATGCTCCAGACGATGGCATGAAGCCATAACGGCCAGTCGACCGTCATGGAAACCCAGAGCGCCACCGGCACCACCAGGAAACCCAGAATGAAGATCAGGAAGACCGCCGGCCCATCGCCGCTGTCGACCTGGGAGAAATCCAGATCGCAGACATTGCAGCGCTCCGCCACCGTCAGGTAGCCGTCGAACAGACGCCCCTTGCCGCAACGCGGGCAGACGGAGCGAAGCCCCGCCGATAACGGGGAAACTCTCGGATACAGATCGATCACGCCATCACCTCCCGTTCGGACCGTTCCGGCAGACATATGGGCCGCCGGAACGGCACGGCATCGATGGCGTCAGTGGGCAGCGATCACGCCACCATGCCCACCCCACCAGTAAACCGACACGAACAGGAACAGCCAGACCACGTCGACGAAATGCCAGTACCAGGCCGCCGCCTCGAAACCGAAATGGCTTTGCGGGGTGAAATGGCCCTTCACCGTCCGCACCCAGCAGACGGCGAGGAAGATGGTGCCGACCAGCACATGGAAGCCGTGGAAGCCGGTTGCCATGTAGAAGGTCGACGGGAAGATGCCGTCGGTGAACTTGAAGGCGGCGTGGACGTACTCATAGCCCTGGAAGAAGGTGAACAGCGCGCCCAGCAGCACGGTCAGGCCCAGCGCCTTGGCTGCCGTGCGGTTCTGCCCCTCCAGGATGGCATGGTGCGCCCAGGTCACGGTGACACCCGACAGCAGCAGAGTCAGCGTCATCATCAGCGGCATGTCGAACGGATCGATGACATGCACGTTGGGTGGCGGCCAGACGGCGTCAGGGTTGATCGGCGACACCTTCGGTTCCAGCGCCGCATGGAAGAAGGCCCAGAAGAAGGCGGCGAAGAACATCACCTCCGACGCGATGAACAGCGCCATGCCATAGCGCAAACCGATCTTCACCACCGGGGTGTGGGCATGCTCCACCACCGATTCCCGGATGACCGACCGCCACCAGCCGAACATCGTCACCAGGATGGCCAGCACGCCCAGGATCATCAGCAGCTTGCCGCCGCCATGCATGAAGATGACCAGCCCCGTCGCCAGCAGCCCGCCGGAAAAGGCGCCGATCAGCGGCCAGGGACTGGGCTTCAGCAGATGGTAGGGATGCGGGATGCCGGCGCCCGGTTCATGGGCTGATGGTTCGGCGTGCGGCATTTGCCCGTGGGTGATGTCGGCCATCGTCTCACTACCCCATATGGTTCAGTTTGTGGCGGTCGCCCCCGGCTCCGCCTTTTGTTTGCTTGCCCCCGGTGCCCCGGACACGGGTGCGGCGACCGTATGCTGTGCCAGCCTGGCCTCGCTGTCCTTGGCGCGGAAGAAGGTGTAGGACAGCGTGATGGTGCTCACGTCGTCCATGTTCGGATCGTCGGCCATCGACGGGTCGACGAAGAAGGTCACCGGCATGTCGACGGTCTGGCCGGGCTCCAGGATCTGCTCGGTGAAGCAGAAGCACTGCAGCTTGTTGAAATAGGCGCCCACTTTTTCCGGCGTGACGTTGTAGACCGCCGTCCCGACGGTGGCGGTCTTCCCCCGGTTCTCCGCCCGGTAGGCGGCGAAGCCGGTCTCGCCCAGCTTCAGCTCCAGATCCTTCTGCTCCGGCTTGAAGGACCAGGGAAGGGCGGCGTTGGTGTCGGCGTTGAAGCGGACGGTCACCTTGCGGTCGACGACACGCGCCGCGGCCTGCTCCGCCCGCTGGGTCGTGCCGCCGAACCCCGTCACCGCGCAGAACAGGTTGTAGAGCGGGACCGACGCGTAGGTCAGCCCGATCATCCCCGCCACCAGCCCGAACAGGGAGCCGAGGACGAGGCGGTTGCGGCGGCGCAGCCTGTCGTCTCGCCCGGCCATCAGTGCGCCCCGCCCATCCGCACGACGGTGATCGCATAGAACAGGACAACCAGCGCCAGCAGTGCCGCCAGCACAGCCAGATTGCGGCCGCGCAGCTTCCTGGCCCGCAGGTCGGCCTCCTGCCGACGCTGCTCTTCGACGGAGTTGCGGGTATCGGATAGGTCTTCGCGTTCCATCACCGTCATGCCCACCCTCCAAGGATCAACCGCTCGCCCATCATCACGGCGAACTGCAGGAACAGGTACAGGATCGAGAAGCCGAACATCTTCTTGGCCGGCTTGTCGTCGGAGGCCCGCAGGACACGAACGGCGCAACCGACGAACATCAGCCCTAGGATGGCCGACGCCGCCAGATAGACCGGCCCGGCGATGCCGACGAAATACGGTGCCGCAGCCACCGGCAGCAGGATCAGCGTGTAGAGCAGCATCTGCCGCTTGGTCGCCGCCTCCCCCGCCACCACCGGCATCATCGGCACGCCGGCGCGGGTGTAGTCGCCGTTGCGGAACAGCGCCAGAGCCCAGAAATGCGGCGGCGTCCACAGGAAGATCAGCAGGAACAGCAGGACGGACGGCAGGTCGACCGTGCCGGTCACCGCGGCCCAGCCGATCATCGGCGGGAAGGCGCCGGCGGCCCCACCGATCACGATGTTCTGCGGAGTCCGGCGCTTCAGCCACATGGTGTATACGAAGACATAGAAGCCGATGGTGAGCGCCAGCAGAGCCGCCGCCGTCCAGTTCACCGCCAGCCCCATCACCACAACGGACAGAACCGACAGGGTGACGCCGAAGCCGAGAGCCTCCGCCGGCTCCACCCGGCCCGACGGGATCGGACGCTTCACCGTGCGGGTCATCACCGCGTCGATGTCGCGGTCGTACCACATGTTGATGGCACCCGATGCGCCGGCACCGACGGCGATGCACAGCACGGCGACCACAGCCAGGAAGGGGTGGATGTGGCCGGGCGCCAGCACGATGCCGGCCAGCCCAGTGAAGACCACAAGCGACATGACCCGCGGCTTGAGCAACTCGATGAAGTCACCGGCCGACGCCCCTCCGGTGTGGTTGAGCGTCAGTTCGTTCGTCACGTCCGTCATGTCAGGTCCTTGTCTTCTAACCCCGGGTCGTCACCCCGGCACCCTCCACGCCGGCGCCCATTTTCGGGCTGCTCGGCTTGGTCCTCTGTATCGGGCGGGCGCCTCCTTCTCGGCGACGCCCGCCCGTTAGCACGCTTACTTCACCTGGGGCAACGTCTCGAACGCATGGAACGGAGGCGGCGAGCTGACCGTCCACTCCAGCGTGCCGGCCTGCGGACCCCAATAGGCGCCCGGCACACGTTCGCCGCTGCGCAGGGTCTTCCAGGCGATCCAGACGAACAGCAGCGTGGAGGCGAAGGAGATATAGGCGCCCAGCGACGAGATCATGTTCCAGCCCCAGAAGGCATCCGGATAGTCCGGGATGCGGCGCGGCATGCCCGACAGGCCCAGGAAGTGCTGCGGGAAGAATACCAGATTGACGCCGATGAAGGTCGTGTAGAAATGGACCTTGCCCCAGAACTCCGGATACTGCCGCCCCGACATCTTGCCGATCCAGTAATACCAGCCGGCGAAGATCGAGAACACCGCCCCCAGCGACAGCACATAGTGGAAGTGCGCCACGACGTAGTAGGTGTCGTGCATATAGTTGTCGAGGCCGCCGTTCGCCAGCACCACGCCGGTGACGCCGCCGACGGTGAACAGGAAGATGAAGCCGATCGCCCACAGCATCGGCACCTTGAAGTCGATCGAGCCGCCCCACATTGTGGCGATCCAGGAGAAGATCTTCACGCCGGTCGGCACCGCGATGATCATGGTGGCGGCGGTGAAGTAAGCCTTGGTGTTGACGTCCAGACCGACCGTGTACATGTGGTGCGCCCACACGACGAAGCCGACCACGCCGATGGCGACCATGGCGTAGGCCATGCCGAGATAGCCGAACACCGGCTTCTTGGAGAAGGTCGAGATGATGTGGCTGATGATGCCGAAGGCCGGCAGGATCATGATGTAGACTTCGGGGTGGCCGAAGAACCAGAACAGATGCTGGAACAGGATCGGGTCGCCGCCGCCTTCGGGATTGAAGAAGGTGGTGCCGAAATTGCGGTCGGTCAGCAGCATGGTGATGGCGCCGCCCAGCACCGGCACAGCCAGCAGCAGCAGGAAGGCGGTCACCAGCATCGCCCAGACGAACAGCGGCATCTTGTGCAGCGTCATGCCCGGGGCGCGCATGTTGAAGATGGTGGTGATGAAGTTCACCGCACCGAGGATCGAACTGGCACCGGCCAGATGCAGGGCGAAGATCGCCATGTCGACCGACGGCCCGCTATGCCCCAATGGCGAGGACAGCGGCGGGTAGATCGTCCAGCCGGTGCCGGCGCCGGTGCCGACGAAGGCCGAGCCCAGCAGCAACAGGAAGGCCGGCACGATCAGCCAGAAGCTGATGTTGTTCATGCGCGGGAAGGCCATGTCGGGCGCCCCGATCATGAGCGGCACGAACCAGTTGCCGAAACCGCCGATCAGCGCCGGCATCACCACGAAGAACACCATGATCAGGCCGTGCGCCGTGATCAGCACGTTCCACATCTGGCCGTCGGAAACGAACTGCAGCCCCGGCGACTGAAGCTCCGCCCGCATGATGACGGAGAACAGACCACCGATCAGCCCGGCGATGACCGAGAAGATCAGATAGAGCGTGCCGATGTCCTTGTGGTTGGTCGAATAGAACCAGCGCTGGACGAAGCCGGGGACGTGATGATCGTCATGCCCGTGCGCATGGTCTCCCCCATGCTCCCCATGTCCCGGTGTGGCGTTTGCCATGTCTCTACCCTTTGTCGCTGTCCCTGGGCGCCGTCCATGCCGTCTTTTCGAAGCACCGGCGGCAACTGGGTTAGGTTCTTCTTATCGCGTCTTCCCGCTGGCGGGCTGTGCGAAGTCCGCTTATTCGACCAGCGTACCGGTCGGGCGTTGAGCCACGTCGCGGTCGCCGTCCTTCGGCGCGAACGCGGTCTTGGCCTTGGCGACCCAGGCGTCAAACGCCTCCTTCGACACGGCTTCGACCGCGATCGGCATGAAGCCGTGATTGGTGCCGCAGATTTCGGAGCACTGGCCGTAATAGACGCCTTCACGCTCGGCCTTGAACCAGGTCTCGTTGATGCGGCCGGGAACGCCGTCCTTCTTCAGGCCAAAGGCGGGAACCGCCCAGGAATGGATCACATCGCCGGCGGTCACCAGCACGCGCACGGTGGTGTTGACCGGCACGACCACGCGGTTGTCGACCTCCAGCAGGCGCTTCTGGCCGGGCTTCAGGTCGGCGTCGGCGATCATGTAGCTGGAGAAGGTGATGTTGCCGTGGTCGGGATATTCGTAATCCCAGTACCACTGGTGGCCGGTGACCTTGATGGTCATGTCGGCCTGCGGAATGCGCTCCGCCGCGTAGAGCAGCTTGAACGATGGAACGGCGATCACGATCAGGATGATGACCGGGACCACGGTCCAGGCGACCTCGAGCAGCGTATGGTGCGAAGTCTTCGACGGGACCGGGTTCCTCTTCGCGTTGAAGCGGACGACGCAGTAGGCCAGCAGGCCCGCCACCAGGATCACGATCAGCGTGATGATGACGGTCAGCAGGTCGTTGAACGAGGTCATCAGGTGTTTGACCGGCGAGGCGGAGGGCTGCATGCCCATCTCCCACGGCCGCGGCTCGTTCGCCAGGACGGCCGTGCTCCAGCCGCCCACCATCGACAGGACCGCCGCCAGGCCGGCGGCGTACAGGCTTTGCCTTCTCATCCCCAACCCCTTCTTAGCCGCGACGCTCGTCATGGCCCGCGGTCGTCTCTTCCCGCCGACGCTCCCTCCGCCCTGTTGGTCCGGACCGGTTTCTGTTCGCGCGGTCCATGGTTGGGCTTATCAGCGAACGTCAGTTTATGCAGGGATCACGCCATCTTAGCGTGACATATACCCGCAGCCGGAGCTTATCCCCGCGCCACGCTGGGTTACAAGCCTTTCCTCTCTCCCACTGTTCGCATAGACTTTTCCTCACATTCCGATGAGCCGTAGGAACAGAGGTTGAGCGGACACAGGGGTCATGCCATGCGACATTCCGCCGCAGTCCGTTGGACTAGCTGAGTTTTGCGGCGATGAAGTTGGGAAAGGATATGAGGAGGCTCGCCGAGTTAGATGCAGGATTGTTGCGGTGCGTGGGCGCGACTCAGGTGATCAGAATGGGTGAGGCCTGGGCCTCGGGCCAGATGGGCGAAGGTTATAGGCGCTTGCACCCGTCCAACCTCCTCCGCTGGGCGGGGGAGGTTGGACGGGGTGACCAGCTTTCCTCTTCGAAGACGGAGCGAAACCGCCACCCTACCCCTCAATGCCGCCCGACCAATACCTTGCGAATCCGCCGCACGCCCGACCAGACGAAAGCGATGACGATGGGGATCATCACCCCCACCAGCATGTCGGGATCGACCTTGAACCCGAAACCTTTCAGCCCTTTGGCTGCATAGCCGACGATCCCGACCAGATAGTAGCTGATCGCCACCACCGACAGCCCCTCGACCGTTTCCTGCAAGCGCAGCTGCAGTTGCGCGCGGCGGTCCATCGACTGGAGCAGTTCGGCGTTCTGTCCCTCCACCGCGATCTCGACGCGGGTGCGCAGCAGCGTGCTGGCCCGCGCGACGCGCTGTGACAGCGAATCGAGCCGCTCCTCCACCGCCTCGCAGGTGCGGATCGCCGGTGTCAGGCGGCGGTCCATGAATTCCTGGACGGTCTGCAACCCCTCGATCCGGATTTCACGCAGTTCCTCAATTCGCCGCTCCACCAGCTCGTGATAGGCGCGGGCGGCGCCGAATCGGTAGGCGGTCTCGGCGGCGATCTGCTCGGTCTGCGCCGCCAGCAGCGTCAGGCGGTCCAGCAGGTCGCGCTCGTCCTGTAGGCCGCGCAGGCTGGCGATTCGCGTTGTCACCTCGGACAGCCCGGCCTCGATCGGGCCGATGCGCGGCAGCACGCCGCGGGCCATCGGCAAGGCCAGCAGGGCCAGCACACGGTAGGTCTCGATCTCCAGCAGGCGCTGGACGACGCGGCCGGTCTGGCGAGGCGTCATTGAATGGTCTGCGACCAGCATGCGGGAGAAGCCGTCGCCATGGATGCGGAAATCGGTCCAGGCGGTGGCCGACCGACCGGCGATTCGCGACCCGACATAGCTTTCCGACCCGAACATCGCCGCCATCATGTTCGGCGACGGTTCCGGCGTGTCGGGGGACAGCACGGCGACATGGATGCCGACCAGCAACTCACCCGGCAGCCCGGCCAGCCAGTCGCGCGGCAGGGCATGCAGCGCCGGCTCCACGAAGGGGTCGACCACGGCGTTGGCCGGCATGGCGCTGGGACGGAAGACGGTCCAGGTCGAGAATTCGGTATGCCGTTCCCACTTGAGGTGGAAGCTGCCGAAGGATGCGCTGTGGTGGGTGGCGCCCTGCGGCGGGCGGACCACGCCGGCCCAGTCGCACAGCGCCTCCAGATGCCGGCGGTCGGCCTCCGCCGCCCCTTCGCCCGATAGCATCGCCAGCATGGTGGCGCGCACCGGCGAGGTCAGCGCTTCGGGTGGTCGGGCATGGACTTCGTTGGTCAGCGTTTGGCGCAGCGGATGGTCGCGCAACGGGCGTGGACCGGCCATGGCGGCACCGGCTCCAGGCGCGCCGGCGCGGTTCAGTGTATCCGTGATCGTCCGCGCCGCTCCGTCCGTCATGATCCCCTCCGCCATCTCAGCACCGCCCCCCGGCCCGTCCGCCGTCAGGTTACACAATCCGGCATCGGCGAACTTGCCGGATCGCGCCAGCGTCGCCACACTATAGTCTGTCCGTTAGAACACATCGTACGGCTGGGCGCGAGATCGCCCGCTATGACACTGTGTCCTACCGTGGAATCAGGCGATGGAATCCGGCCGGCAATCGCCTCAAACCGGGTTCCGCCCCATCACAGGTTCGGAGTTTTCATGAGCGCGCTTGCCGTCACCGACGATCTCTTCTTCAACCGCGCCGGCATGGACCGCGCCCGCGTGGAAGGCGTCGTGCAGGACGCCCTGCACAGTGCCGACGATGGGGAGCTTTACCTCGAATACGCCCAGAGCGAGTCGCTGGGCTGGGACGATGGGAAGCTGAAGTCCGCCAGCTTCGACACCACCCAGGGCTTCGGCCTGCGCGCCATTGCCGGCGAGGCGACCGGCTACGCCCATGCCAGCAACCTGTCGGAGGAGGCCATCCGCCGTGCGGCGGCCACCGTGCGCGCCGTGCAGGCCGGCCACACCGGCACTTTGGCGGAGCCGCCGGCCGGCACCAACCGCGCGCTCTATATCCCCGACAACCCGCTGCACCTCGTTCCCTTCGAAGAGAAGGTGAAGCTGCTGGCCGATATCGACGCCTACGCCCGAGCCAAGGACGAGCGGGTGCGGCAGGTCAGCTGCTCGATCAGCGGCGAATGGCAGGCGGTGCAGATCATCCGCGCCGATGGCGTCCGCGTCGCCGACCTGCGCCCGCTGGTGCGCCTGAACGTCTCCGTCGTGGTGGCCGAGGGCGACCGGATGGAGACCGGCGGCTATGGCGGCGGCGGCCGCGTCACCTATGAACACTACATCCAGCCGGAAACCTGGCGCGGCTTCGTCGACGAGGCGCTGCGGCAGGCACTGGTCAATCTGTCCTCCGTCCCCGCCCCGGCCGGCGAGATGACGGTGGTTCTGGGCAGCGGCTGGCCCGGCATCCTGCTGCACGAGGCCATCGGTCACGGGCTGGAGGGGGACTTCAACCGCAAGAAGACTTCGGCCTTCTCCGGCCTGATGGGCCAGCGCATCGCCGCCCCCGGCGTCACCATCGTCGACGACGGCACCATCGAGAACTCGCGCGGCTCGATCAGCGTCGATGACGAAGGCACGCCCGGCCAGTGCACGACCCTGATCGAGGACGGCATCCTGGTCGGCTTCATGCAGGACCGCATGAACGCCCGCCTGATGGGCATGCGCCCCACCGGCAACGGCCGGCGCCAGAGCTTCGCCTACAACCCGATGCCGCGCATGACCAACACGGTGATGCGCAACGGCAACCACACGCCGGACGAGATCATCGCCTCGGTCAAGAAGGGCATCTATGCCAAGAACTTCGGCGGCGGTCAGGTGGACATCACCAACGGCAAGTTCGTCTTCTCCGCCAGCGAGGCCTATCTGATCGAAGACGGCAAGCTGGGCCCTGCGGTGAAGGGCGCCACCCTGATCGGCAACGGTCCGGACAGCCTGACCAGGGTGTCGATGATCGGCAACGACAGCCGACTCGACCCTGGCGTCGGCACCTGCGGCAAGGACGGCCAGGGCGTGCCGGTCGGCGTCGGCCAGCCGACGCTGAAGCTGGAAGGCCTGACGGTCGGCGGCACGGCCGCCTGACGCCATGGGTTGACGTGATCACGGTACGTTGAATATGGGGCCGGACCGGGTAGGCGGTCCGGCCCCTCGCGCTATTTGGTGCTTGGACAGGTCGATTGCATTGGTATCGTTGCGCCGGAGTTTTTCAATTTTCCGGATGGATGATCGCCAATGAATTCGTTTTCCCGCATTTTGAAGGCCGCAACCCTCGCACTCGGCCTGACGCTGGCCTCGGCTCTTCCCGGGCTGGCGCAGACGGCCCCGACGGCCGAGCAGGTGACCGTCGCCAAGGCTCCGGGCTCCAGCGCCGATCAACTGAACGCCCGCGTGGTGGTGGCGAGCTATTTCTATGCCTCGACCGACCTTACCTCCGCCCGCTACGCCGATGATTCCAAGGGGATCGATTTCTCCAAGCCGCTGGAGGTGATCGAGGTGCCGACCGGGACCACTTGGTTCCAGTTCGTCCGCACCGGCTATGACAGCATCCGCTTCGGCAACTTCTTCTCGCCCGTGGCGACGGCGACGCCCGACTGCCTCGGCATCTCCGGCGCTGGCCGGGCCGAATACAAGGCGGTTCTGCCCGGCGGCCAAGGCCTGAAGTCGATCGCCGCCCCGATCGTCGACAGCTGGACCACCCCCGGCACCAGCGTGCAGACCAAGGGCGGCTGTACCCAGGTCGTCGTGCCCAACAGCGTTAAGGCGGGTGTCTCCAACGGTGGGCTGGTACAGTAACTCCCCGCCCCCATCGCACCGGAGTCCCGCCATGCCAGATATCGCCACCACTGATGACCTGCGCCGCCGCATCGCGCTGGCTCAGTCCGGGATTGCCGCGCTGGCACGGCGGGAGCCGGAGAACATTTGGCTGACCAGCATCCAGCGCCAGCTTGAGTATGTCGACGGCGCGGCGCGGGATGGAGCCACACGGTTGGACCGCGCCGACGACCTGAATTTCGGCCTGCTCGCTTCCCACTATGTCGACGACATCGACCCGGCGCTGGCGGCGGAGTTGCACGCCATCAGCGCCGCCACCCGCCGGCTGTTCGGCGGGTCGGCGGTGTAACCAAAGAGCAAGCTCATGCCGGGCTGATCTCGCGCATGAGAGTCACGAGAAGGTGAGCATAACCCCTTGCATCGTCGATAGCTCGGTGCGTGTGTTCATGGTCACCCAGCCAGTCGGCGGGATATTGATCGACATCGCACGTCCATGATGGCCAACCCAGCCTTCCGGCAGCAAAGGACGCCAAGCACAATGGTGCGCTCTTGAACAAGCGGTTGGGTCGCCATGACCCTTCAAAGAGACACTCGGAAGCGAACGTCCGCATGTAAAAATCGATCCACGGTCCATCAAGCGCAAGCGGATGCGCAGCGAATATCGCATCACCGGGCATTTGCCTTACCCAATCAACAAAACGCCCCATTACTGCTGTTGGCGCTTCGGGATTTCTGGTCGCGGCGGCATATGCTTCAGGCTGCGTCTGCCAGAAGGCCATGACGTTCGGATCAACCGTCGCATTATCAAGTGTGTCCAAGACGGCCTCGAATTCGCCACAACGATGGCCGTCTGGCCTTACGGCGACAGATCCGAAGGACAGCATCGAGTGGCGACCTGGAACAAGGCCGTTTAACTCAACGTCCGTCACAATATAGATTGGGGATTCTATCACTTCACACCACCTGGGCTCCTTACTAACAGGATCGTTTATCGCACGGCGAAAGCTCGGCGAGCAATTGGTGGGAAAGCTGAAGCTATTCAATCTCATGATGCCCCACCTCAACGGTACCGATGCCCAAGGTCGGCATCGTCCAGATCCCTTCCGTCATGATTGGCTATACGGTTTAGCGACAGAACCCAGTGGGTGGCCAGAGGGCGGCTGAGGGATGATTTTCCACTGGCGTTCCTGGCCCCCGGCTTCGATGATCGCCCAATGAAACGGCACGGCACGCTGTGCCCGTCGAAAAAAGCCAATACGGGAGATGTGCGATGGCGACGGAATCGACTGCGGGCTTGGCCCTGGTTTCCACCTTCTGCCCGGACCGGGTCGGGCTGGTTTCCGGCATCACCAGCCACCTGTTCGAACAGGGCATCAACCTGCGCGACGCCACCTTCGCCTCGCTGGGCACCGGGGCCGAGTTTTCCGCCGTTTGCGAACTGCCCGCCGGCCTGACGGTGGCGGAGGTACAGGCCAGCTTGTCGTCGCTGCCCGTCCTCGCCGGCGCCGAGGTGAAGGTCACCCCCTTCGCCTTCGATCCCCAGCCGGGGCCGCAGGCCATGGTCACCCACCGCGTCGAAGTGTCGGGCGGCGACCAGCCCGGCCTCGTCGCACGGCTGTCCGAGATCTTCACCCAGTTCGACGCCAACATCGTGCGGCTGGACGCGCAGACCCTGCCCGACCGGGTCGGCGAGCGCTATGTCCTGCGTTTCTCGGTGTCGATTCCGGCGGAGCGGGCGGATGTTTGCCTGTCAGCGGTGGCGAACACCGCGGAAACCCTGGGCCTGACCTGCCGGACCGAGGCGCTCTGAGAGGGGTGACCTCCCCTCACCCATGCAGAACCTTCAGTCCCACGATCCCGCCGACGATCGCCGCGATACACAGCAGACGCAGCGCGCCGGCGGGTTCGCCGAACAGCATCATGCCCAGCAGGGCCGTGCCGACCGTGCCGATCCCCGTCCACACCGCGTAAGCCGTGCCCAACGGCAGGCTCTTCAGCGCCGCCCCCAGCAGCAGGATGCTCGCAAGCATCGCCGTGGCGGTCAGCACGCTCGGGATGAGGCGGGTGAAGCCTTCGGTGTATTTCAGGCCGATAGCCCAGCCAATTTCGAAAAGACCGGCGATGAACAGCGTGACCCACGCCATGACGGTGCCTCCGTCCTGGAATGGCGGGGTCGTCCCCACCCGGTACCCTCTTTCAATTGGCGGGGCCGTCCCCGCGGGCCATTGGGCAGATAGGACATCCCCTGCGCAGGGTCAAGCCGGGGGCAAGGCAGGCAGCCAAGGTTGCATCGCCGCGCCGGCCCGTGCAGGATGGGGTTCCTGAATGGTTCCCCCTTCGCCGCTGGTGGCGCTGGGGGCTTTTGACGTTGGACAGCAATGACCGAAAACGGCATCCAGTCGGCTCCCGAGAAGGCCGAATCGCTCGAAAACCGGCGCAAGCGGCTGCGCTTCCGCTCCTGGCACCGCGGCACACGGGAAATGGACCTGCTGATGGGCAGCTTCGCCGACGCCCATGTCGGCGGGTTCGACCACGCCATGCTCGACCGCTTCGAGGCGTTGCTGGAACTTGGCGATCCTGACCTCTATGACTGGATGTCCGGGCGCGAGCCTGTCCCGGCGGAGCATGACACTGACGTGATGCGCCTGTTGACGGCGTTCCGATACACACCACGTCAGGGCTCCTGACGGAGCCGGTCAAGGCCCCCGACGTTCCCAGCCTGTCCCCCGCATCTCCGAGGCATCCTCCTTTGGTCAGTTACGATCTCCAGCCCGGCCGCGCCGGCCGTCTCCTGATCGGCGGCGCGCCCGAGGGTCATGATGCCCGCATCCTGGCGGAGCTTGCGCAGAAGGCCGGCGGCTACGGCCTGTTGCATGTGGCGCTGGACGACACGCGTTGCGCCCTGCTGGCGGAAGCGCTGGCCTTCTTCGCGCCGAAGCTGGAGGTGATGACCTTCCCGGCCTGGGACTGCCTGCCCTATGACCGGGTGTCGCCGAACGGCGGCATCGTCGCCCGGCGCATCGACACGCTGACCCGCCTGATCGCCCGGCGCGACGCGGCGGCGAACCGCGACGGTCTGGCCCCGCTGATCGTGCTGACCACGGTCAACGCCGTGGTGCAGAAGGTGCCGCCGCGCAGCGCCTTCAAGGATGCGGTCTTCACCGCCAAGCTGCGCGACCGGATCGACCTGGAGAAGCTGCAACGCTACCTCGCCGGCAACGGCTATACCCGCGCCCAGACGGTGCGGGAGCCGGGCGAGTTCGCGGTGCGCGGCGGCATCGTCGACCTGTTCCCGCCGGGGACGGAGGAACCGCTACGCCTCGACCTGTTCGGCGACGAGCTGGAGGGGGTGCGCGCCTTCGATCCGATGACCCAGCGCACCACCGACAAGCGCGACAAGGTCGAGCTGAAGCCGATGTCGGAGGTCTTCCTCGACGATGCCGGGATCGCCCGCTTCCGCTCCGGCTACCGCGAGCTGTTCGGTGCGGTCACCGACGACGATCCGCTCTACGAGGCGATCTCCGCCGGCCGCTCCTATGGCGGGATGGAGCATTGGCTGCCGCTGTTCCACGAGAGCATGGACACGGTGCTGGACTATCTGCCACGCGGCATCGTCAGCCTGGACCATCAGGCCAACGAGGCGCGCGACGCCCGCATCGCCCAGATCGTCGATTTCCATACCTCGCGCGATTCGATGATGGCCATCGAGAAGCGGGCGGGATCGCCGGTCTACAAGCCGGTGCCAGTCTCCTCGATGTTCCTCGACTCCACCGGTTGGGATGCCCTGATGGCGGAGCGTGCGGTGGCGCAACTCCAGATCTTTTCGACACCCCCCGGCATCAAGGGGACGGTCGACGCCGGCGGCAGGCGCGGCCACGACTTCGCCGAGGAGCGCAACCGCCCCGACGTGAACGTCTTCGACTCGGTGAAGGACCATATCCGCGCGCTGCGCGCCGACGGGCGCCGGGTGCTGATCGCCGGCTATTCCGCCGGATCGCGCGACCGCCTGTCCAATGTGCTGGCCGACCATGGCATCCCCGGCCTGGAGCCGGCGGAGAGCATGGAGGATGTCCGCCGCTTCGACCGCGGCATCATCGGCACCATCGTGCTGGGGATGGAGCACGGCTTCATTTCCGCCGATCTCGCCGTCATCACCGAACAGGACATCCTCGGCGACCGTCTGGTCCGCCCGGCCAAGAAGAAACGCAAGGCTGCCAACTTCATCGCCGAGCATTCGGCCCTGCATGAGGGCGACATCGTCGTCCACATGGATCACGGCATTGGCCGCTATGACGGGCTGGAGACGCTGGAGGTCACCGGCGCGCCGCACGACTGCCTGCGCCTGATCTATGAGGGCGGCGACAAGCTGTATGTCCCGGTCGAGAACATCGAGGTGCTCTCCCGCTACGGCTCGGAGGACGCCAATGTCCAGCTCGACAAGCTGGGCGGCGCCGGCTGGCAGGGCCGCAAGGCGCGGGTCAAGAAGCGCCTGAAGGATATGGCCGAGGCTCTGCTGAAGATCGCAGCGGAGCGCATGCTGAAGAAGGCCGACCCGGTGCTGACACCGGAGGGGGTCTATCAGGAATTCGCCGCCCGCTTCCCCTACCCCGAGACCGACGACCAGCTGAAGGCCATCGAGGACATCTTTACCGACCTCGGCAGCGGCCGACCGATGGACCGGCTGGTCTGCGGCGATGTCGGCTTCGGCAAGACCGAGGTGGCGCTCCGTGCCGCCTTCATGGTGGCGATGAGCGGCAAGCAGGTCGCCGTCGTCGTGCCGACCACCCTGCTCGCCCGCCAGCATTTCCGCACCTTCTCCACCCGTTTCAATGGCTTGCCGGTGCGCGTCGTGCAGCTGTCGCGCATGGTCACCGCCCGCGAACAGACGCTGGTCAAGAAGGAGTTGGCGGAGGGCACGGCCGACATCGTCGTCGGCACCCATGCCCTGCTCGCCAAGGGCCTCGACTTCAAGCGGCTCGGCATGGTCATCGTCGACGAGGAGCAGCATTTCGGCGTGAAGCAGAAGGAGCGGCTGAAGGAACTGCGCGCCGACATCCATGTGCTGACGCTGACCGCCACGCCGATCCCGCGCACCCTGCAGATGGCGCTGTCCGGCGTTCGCGAGCTGTCGCTGATCGCCACCCCGCCGGTCGACCGTCTGGCCGTGCGCACCTTCGTCCTGCCCTACGACCCGGTGGTAATCCGCGAGGCGATCCTGCGCGAGCATTATCGCGGCGGCCAGACCTTCTATGTCTGTCCGCGCATCGAGGATCTGACGAAGGTGGCGGAGCGGGTGCGCGACTTGGTGCCGGAGGTCAAGATCGTCACCGCCCACGGCCAGATGCCGGCCAGCGAACTGGAAGATGTGATGACCGCCTTCGACGAGGGCAAGTTCGAGGTGCTGCTCGCCACCAACATCATCGAAAGCGGCCTCGACATCCCCAACGCCAACACGCTGATCGTCCACCGTGCCGACCTGTTCGGTCTGGCGCAGCTCTACCAGATCCGCGGCCGCGTCGGCCGGTCGAAGAAGCGCGGCTACGCCTATCTGACCTACGCGCCCAACAAGCCGCTGAACGCCACGGCCCAGCAGCGCCTGCACGTCATCGAAACGCTGGACAGCCTGGGCGCCGGCTTCCAGCTCGCCAGCCACGACATGGACATCCGCGGTGCCGGCAACCTGCTGGGCGAGGAACAATCGGGTCAGGTGCGCGAGGTCGGTGTCGAGCTTTACCAGCAGATGCTGGAGGAGGCCGTCGCCAACGCCCGCGCCGCGATGCAGGAGGGTGCGGTCGCCGCGGCGGCGGCGCAGGAGTGGGTGCCGCAGATCAACCTGGGCACGCCGGTTCTGATCCCGGAAAGCTACGTCCCCGACCTGACGGTGCGGCTGTCGCTCTACCGCCGCATCGCCGATCTGGTCGACCGGGCCGAGGTCGACGGCTTCGCCGCCGAGCTGATCGACCGCTTCGGCAAGCTGCCGGAGGAGGTGGAGAACCTGCTGGACGTCGTCACCATCAAGCGCTGGTGCAAACAGGCCAACATCGACCGGGTCGATGCAGGGCCGAAGGGGCTGGTGCTGGCATTCCACGACAATTTCTATGCGGAGCCGGCCAAGCTGCTCACCTACATCGCCCAGCATCTGACGCTGATGAAGCTTCGGCCCGACCATAAGCTGGTCTACAGCCGCGAATGGCCCGATCCGCAGGCCCGCGTCCGCAGCGTCCAGAAACTGGTGAAGGATCTGGCAGAGATGGCGTCCGGCGGTGGCGTGCCGCGCGGCGAAACCCCGCCGCCCCCTCCTCCGCCGCCGCCGAAGCCGACCGGTGCCAAGATCGCGTCGCGTTTCGGCACGCCGTCGCGCTTCGGCCGTCCAACCGGACGGCGTTGAGATGGATGACCTGATCCGCAACGCCTCGCTCGCTCGCCGGCTGGCGATTGGCGACCGGCGGGCGGTCGGCGACGCTCCCTCCGTTGCCGACGAAGTATCCGCCGACCGCGGCAAGCTGGCCGAATTGGTAGGCTGCCTGTTCGACCACAATGCCAGCGTGCGCATGCGCGCCGCCGATGCGCTGGAACGGGTGTCACGCGGCAATCCCGGTTGGCTCGACTCTTACGTCGAGCATCTGCTGACCGACGCCGTCGCCATCGAACAGGCGGAAGTCCGCTGGCACATCGCCCAGATCGTGCCGCGCCTGACCATGACCGAGGAGCAGCGCCACCGCGCCGCCGTCCTGCTGGCCGACTGGTTCGAGAACAGCCCCAGCCGCATCGTCCAGACCAGCGCGTTGCAAGCCGTGGTCGATCTTGCCGAATCTGACGCCGGCCTGCGCGCCACCTCGGCGGAGATGCTGGGCCGCGCCATGCGCTCCGGCGTACCGTCGCTCGTCGCCCGTGCCCGGCGCATCCTGAAACCCTTCGAGGTGGACGAGGCGACGCTGACCGCCGCCCTGGTGCGCGAACAGACCGGTCTTACCCTGACGATCCTGCCCGATCGTCTGGCAGTGGCCCAGTTACCGCCGGGCGGCGGACTGCCCGATTGGCTCGATTGGACCGACCCGCTGGTCGGCGCCACCCGCAGCGGCGAGGAACTGTCGATCCTCTGCCGCGAGGAGCGTGTGCCCGATGGCGTGAAGGCCGAACGCGGCTGGCGCGCCTTCCGGGTGGAGGGCGTCCTCGATTTCTCCCTGTTCGGCGTCCTGGCCCGCATCGCCGTGCCGCTGGCCCAGGCCCATCTGCCGATCTTCGCAATCTCCACCTACAACACCGACTATGTGCTGGTCCGCGCCGACGACCTGGACAAGGCGGCGGACGTGCTGGCGCTGACCTGCACTGTGAAGCGGTAGGGGCGAGCGCCACCGACCCTCCCCCGCCGGAAGAAGGGAGAGGGTCAGGAAGTGGACATGGCGCAGGCACCTCCGGGACGGCTCAGTCCCTGCCACCCTCCCGCTGGGTCTGCTCGATGATCTCCTCCCGCTCGCCCATCTCCTCCCATTTCTTTTGGACGGGCTTATCGGGATCGCCGGAGGCCTTGCCGGTCTTGTCGACCAGCTTGTCCTCGATTCGCTGTGCGGCGTCCGACGAAGCGTCGGAGGTTACGGATTTGGAGCGATCCTGATCGGCCATGGCAGCGGTCTCCCGTAAAGCTGGTTGACCACACAAACACCCCAGCCTCGGCAAAGTTCACGCGCCAAATTCACTCGTTGGCCCGCAATGCTTCCGCCAGCTGATCAACGAGTGCCGCAGCCTCCGCCGGTTCATACGGCTCTGCATGGCCGGAGCCCCAGACCGGACCCGGCCATGCCGGATCTCCGCGCGTCCGCCCGATCACATGGACGTGCAACTGCGGCACCATGTTGCCCAAAGCCCCGACATTCATCTTGTCCGGCGCGAACAGCCGCTCCACCACGCGGGACGCCAGAGCGATTTCCCGCATCAGCGTCAATTGATCGGCCTCCCCCAGCCGGTGGATCTCCACCGCATCCTCCCGCATCGGCACCAGGATCAGCCACGGCCACAGCCGGTTGTTCATCAGCAGGACCCGGCAGAGCCGCAGATCGGTCACAAGGCGGGTATCTGCCTGTAGCCGTTCGTTAAGGGAAAACATGCTTCACTCCTCTCTGGCGCTGCCCGGAAGCATCATCCCGGAATAATCCGGAGGCTGCTCTGTTGTAGCCGGCAGTGGCGGGGCAACCGCGAAGCTTGTATAGAAGGCTGTGCGCGCCGGCCATACGGCGCAGCGGCATTCGTTGGACGATTATAGAGTTCGGTCCGAGGCAATGGTCGGGGCGGCAACGATCCCCTTGCGCCATTTCCGCGGGCCGCATCCATGTTTTCTGGTGCGGCGAGCGAGAACGACCCACATGCGCAAATCGGCCTTTGCGGTTCTGATCCTGGTGATCCTCGGCAACATCGCCTTCTGGGCGCTGTGGAACCGTCCGGTGGACGAGCGGTCCTGGGCCGGCGCCATCACCGGCGTCGCCTATACCCCCTTCCATTCGGACAAGAGCCCGTCGAAGGGTGACAAGGCATCCGCCGACGACATCGAAAAGGACATGGATGCGCTGGATGGCGCGGTAAAGGCGGTCCGCACCTATTCGACCACCGACGGTTCGGAAATGGTGGCGGCCATCGCCGGCAAGCATGGCCTGCCGGTCACTGCCGGCGCCTGGACGACCGGCAAGCCCGAGATCGACGAGCCCGAACTGGCCGGCCTGATCAAGCTCGCCCGCGCCAACAGCAACGTCCGCCGCGTGCTGGTCGGCAACGAGGCGATCCTGCGCGCCGACCTGACCGTCCCGCAGGCCATCGACTACATCAAGCGGGTGAAGAAGAAGGTCAACGTCCCGGTCTCCATCGCCGAACCGTGGCACGTCTGGCTGAAGCATCCGGAACTGGTGGAGGCGGTCGATTTCCTCGCCGTCCATCTGCTGCCCTACTGGGAAGGCGTGCCGGTCGACCAGTCGGTCGATTACGCCATGTTCCGCTTCAACGAGCTGAAGCAGAAATACCCCAACAAGCACATCCTGATCGGCGAGATCGGCTGGCCGGCCGACGGCCCATGGCGCCGCGGCGCCGAGGCCAGCCAGGTCAACCAGGCCAAGTTCATCCGCAACTTCCTGAACGTCGCCGCCCAGAACAAGCTCGACTACTTCATCATGGAGGCCTTCGATCAGCCCTGGAAGCGGGAGATCGAGGGCACGGCCGGCACCAGCTGGGGCTTGTGGGACTATCAGCGCAACCCGAAGTTCCCGATGATCGGCGGGGTGCACGAGATCCGCAACTGGGAGATCAAGTGCGCCACCGCCGTGGCGTTGGGTTTCCTGCCGCTGGTGTTCTTCCTGTGGCGCCGCAGCGACCTGAAGATCGGCGGCCAGATCTTCTACGGCGGGCTGATCCAGGCGGTTGCCTCCGTCCTGGTCTTCACCGTCAGCGCAGCGTCCGCCGCCGGCCTCGCACTGACCACCGAAATCGCCTGGGGCCTGCTGATCTTCTGCCAGCTCGTGCTGTTCGCGGTCATGCTGATCGACGGCATGGAACTGACCGAGGTCGTCTGGCAGCACAAGTTCAAGCGCAAGTTCGTCCCCTGCTCCGCCGCCCCGCTGCCCAATGCCGCGAAGGTGTCGATCCATGTGCCCTGCTACAACGAACCGCCGCACATGGTCATGCAGACGCTGGACGCGCTGGCCCGTCTCGACTACCCGAATTACGAAGTCCTGCTGCTGGACAACAACACCAAGGATCCGGCGGTCTGGCGGCCGATCGAGGAATACTGCAAGAAGCTGGGGCCGAAGTTCCGCTTCTTCCACCTCGACAACTGGCCGGGCTTCAAGGCAGGTGCGCTGAACTTCGGTCTGGCGCAAACGGCACCCGACGCCGAACACATTGCCGTCATCGACAGCGACTATCAGGTCCATCCCGACTGGCTGAAGGCGACCATCCCGCACTTCAACCGGCCGGAGGTCGGCTTCGTCCAGTCGCCGCAGGACTACCGCGAATGGGAACACGACCTGTTCCAGCGCATGACCAACTGGGAATATGCTGGCTTCTTCCACATCGGCATGATCCAGCGCAACGAGCGCAACGCGATCATCCAGCACGGCACCATGACCATCATCCGCAAGTCGGCCCTGGAAAAGGTCGGCCGCTGGGGTGAATGGTGCATCACCGAGGATGCCGACCTCGGCCTGCGCCTGTTCGAGCATGGCTATGAGGCCGTCTACATGCCGGAGAGCTACGGCAAGGGCCTGGTTCCCGACAGCTTCTCCGCCTACAAGACGCAGCGTTTCCGCTGGGCCTATGGCGCCGTGCAGATCCTGAAGCATCATTGGCGTCAGCTGTCGCCGGGAGCCAAGGAGCTGACCGCCGGCCAGAAGTATCATTTCATCACCGGCTGGTTGCCCTGGTTCGCCGACGCCGCCCACATGGTGTTCGGTATCGCCGGCATCCTGTGGTCCATCGGCCTGATGGCCTTCCCCAAATATTTCGAGTTCCCACCCAACGTCTTCATGATCCCGACGCTCAGCGTCTTCGCCTTCAAGGTCGGTGCCTCGCTCTGGCTCTACGAGGCGCGGGTGAAGTGCGGATTCTGGGACAAGGTCGGCGCGGCGGTAGCCGGCATGGCGCTGACCCACACGGTCGGCCGCGCCATGTGGCTCGGCATGTTCACCTCTGGCAGACCCTTCGTCCGCACGCCGAAATGCGAGAACCAGCCGGCGCTGATGCAGGCCTTCCTGATGGCGCGGGAGGAACTGGTGCTGCTGGTGTCGCTGTGGGGGGCGGCGCTGGCGATCGTCATGGTCTTCGGCCATGAGAACCGCGACGCCTTCATGTGGTCGGGCCTGCTGGTGGTGCAATCGCTGCCCTATCTGGCCGCCTTCATCACCGCGCTGATCAACGTCTTCCCCACCATCGGTTTCGGCAAGAGCAAGCCGGAAACCACCGACGACACCGTCAGCGCCGGGGCCGGCGACTGACCTGCGACAAGCCGGCGCTTTCGCATTGACGAAAGCGCCGGCTCTGCCAGACTTGACCGTCAGGGTTACCAGTCCCGGGAGGCGGCTCATGTCCGGTAATCTCACCTCCGGGCGCGGCATCGGTCCGCCGGAGTTCAGCGTCCGCACCACCACGGGCGTCGAGCGGGCCGGCAGCGCCACCGACCGCAACCACCGCCGCAACCCGCGGCGCGAGCAGCAAGAGCGCGAGCAGGAACGGCGCGACCACAACCCACCCAACCCGCAGCGCCGCCGCCTGTACGATCTTCTGTTCGACGAGGTCGACCAGTTCGACGGGCTGGACGAACGGCAGCGGGCCCGGCTGAAGGACAATCTCCGCAGTCACCTGTCCCGCGCCGCTCCACCCGCGCCGCCCAATCCGCCGGTCCATCATGACGAGGAAGCGCTGGCCGAAGCGCTGCTAAAGGATCCTGCGGCGCCGATCCCCGTCGACCCCGAGCACATCGTCCAGGCCGTTACCGCCGTCGCACCCGCGCAAGACCCGGAAACCGCCCGCCTGGCCGAGCAACTGCGCGACTGCCTCACCCGCAACACCGACCGCGCACGCAAGGTGGCGGTCTACCTGCATCTGCTGCTGACGCTGGAGGGAGCGTTCCGGCCGCACATGGTGGTGGATGTGTAGGAAACATTCGCCAGCCAACATTTCCCAAAAGCAAAAAGCCCCGCCTTCCTTAAGGAAGGCGGGGCTTTTCATTTCATTTACCTTGGCCTCACTCCGGAGTGGAGGACTCGCCATCGGCTTCCGGGGTGCCCATCATCGCGTCGGCGACCAGACCGGCATTGCCGCGGATCTTGGCCTCGATCGCATCAGCGACCTCGGGGTTGTTGCGCAGGTAGTTCTTGGCGTTCTCGCGGCCCTGGCCGATCCGGGTACCCTCATAGCTGAACCATGCGCCTGACTTGTCGACCACGCCGGCCTGGATGCCAAGGTCGAGCAATTCGCCCACCTTCGACACGCCTTCGCCATACATGATGTCGAACTCGACCACGCGGAACGGCGGGGCCATCTTGTTCTTCACCACCTTGACGCGGGTCTGGTTGCCGACCACGGTCTCGCGGTCCTTGATCGAACCGATGCGACGGATGTCGAGACGGACGGACGCGTAGAACTTCAGCGCGTTGCCGCCGGTCGTCGTCTCCGGGTTGCCGAACATCACGCCGATCTTCAGGCGGATCTGGTTGATGAAGATCACCAGACAGTTCGACTTGGAGATCGAACCGGTCAGCTTGCGCAGCGCCTGGCTCATCAGGCGGGCATGCAGGCCGACATGGCTGTCCCCCATCTCGCCTTCCAGTTCGGCGCGCGGAACCAGGGCGGCAACCGAGTCGACAACCAGAACGTCGATGGCGCCGGAGCGCACCAGCGTGTCGGCGATCTCCAGCGCCTGCTCGCCGGCATCCGGCTGGGAGATCAGCAGCTCGTCGATGTTGACGCCGAGCTTGCGGGCATAGGACGGATCAAGCGCATGCTCGGCATCGACGAAGGCGCAGGTGCCACCGGCCTTCTGGGCCTGGGCGATGGCGTGCAGCGCCAGCGTGGTCTTGCCCGAGCTTTCCGGCCCGTAGATTTCGATGATGCGGCCCTTCGGCAAACCGCCGATGCCCAGCGCGATGTCGAGACCCAGTGAGCCGGTGGAAATGACCTCCGTCTCGACCAAGTTCTCCTTGGCGCCGAGCTTCATGATCGAGCCCTTGCCGAACGCGCGTTCGATCTGGCTCAGGGCGGCATCGAGCGCCTTCTGCTTGTCCATGGAATCCTTCTCGACCAAACGAAGCTGTGCGGACGACATGCCCGGTACCCCTCTCTTAGAACACACGGTCGGCGCGCTTGCAACGAGGCTGAATGTACTCTCTTCGTTCCCATTTGCAAGGGATGATGTTGCCTGTACGTTCCTATTTTACGGGGTATATCCGGGCACGCTTTTGCGGGCGGATTTGCCGCTCACCGCCCGTCACGGATGACCTCCTTCACCTTGGACGCCAGCTGCTTCAGCGAGAAGGGCTTGGGCAGGAAATGGGCGACTTCGACGCCGTCGATCTCGCCCAGCCGATCCTCGGCATAGCCGGAGATGAAGATCACCCGCATCTCCGGGCGCAGTCTGCGGACATGGCGGGCCAGCGTCGGGCCGTCCATCTGCGGCATCACCACGTCGGTGATCAGCAGGTCGATGGACGCGCCGTTGGTCTCGATCTGCTGCAAGGCCGCCTCGCCATTCTTGGCCTCCAGCACCTGATAGCCCTTGTTGCGCAAGGCGCGGGCGGAGAAGACACGCACGGCGTCCTCGTCCTCCACCAGCAGGATGGTACCGGTGCCGGTCAGGTCGCTGCCACGGCGTTCGCGCGGCTCCGCCGTATCGACCGGGCGCAGTTCACCCTGGTGGTGCGGCAGCAGGATGGTGAAGGTCGTCCCCTCCCCCACCGCCGAATCGACCAGCACAAAACCGCCGGTCTGCCGGACGATGCCATAGACCGTCGACAGGCCGAGCCCGGTGCCCGACCCGACCTCCTTGGTCGTGTAGAACGGCTCGAAGATACGCTGGAGGTTCTCGCGCGCGATGCCGCAGCCGGTGTCGATCACCTCGATCGAGACATAGCTGCCGGACGGCACCGTTTCATGCTCCCGCCGTTCCGGCTGGGTGACGACGTAGTTGGTGGTATTGATGGTCAGTTTGCCGCCGCCGGCCATGGCGTCGCGGGCATTGACCACCAGATTGATGATGACCTGCTCCAGCTGGTTCTGGTCGACCTTGACCAGCCCCAGGTCGCGGCCATGAATCATCTTCAGTTCGATGTTCTCGCCGATCAGCCGGCGCAGCAGGTTTGCCAGTTCCGCCAGCACGTCGGTCACGTTGATGACGCGCGGCTGCAAGGTCTGCTGGCGCGAGAAGGCCAGCAGCTGCCGCACGAGGTTGGCGGCGCGGTTGGCGTTCTGCTTGATCTGCATGATGTCGCTGAAGGACTGGTCGCCCGGCTTGTGCCGCAGCAGCAGCAGGTCGCAAAAGCCGATCATCGCCGTCAGCAGGTTGTTGAAGTCGTGCGCCACGCCGCCGGCCAGCTGGCCGACCGCCTGCATCTTCTGCGACTGGGCGAACTGGGCCTCCAGACTCTTGCGCTCGGTCATGTCGATGAAGTGCAGGATCAGGCCGACACCGTCGCCGCGCGTTCCGTCTCCCCGGCCGTCGGTGCGCACCGGGTTGGCGAGGCGCCGGGCATAGAGCTGGGCGGTCAGTTCCCGCCCGCCGGACAGCCGCACCTCCAGCGGGTGGGCCGGATCGGCGCCGCCCTGCACCGACTTCAGCCGGGCGATCACCGCCTCACGCTCCGCCGGGACGATCAGGTCGGCCATCGGACGGTTGATGACGCTGCCCGCCTCGCTGCCGATCAGCGCCAGGAAGGCCTCGTTGCATTCGGTCAGCTGCCCGGTCTCGTCGACCAGCGCGATGCCGATCGGCGCATCTTCGAAGAAGCGCTGGAACCGCTGCTCCGACTGACGCAATGCCTCCTGCCATTCCCGCTCGGGGGACAGGTCGCGCACCACCGACCGCGTGTGGATGGTGCCGTCGTCGGCATGCACCACGCTCTGCGCCACCGCGACCTGGAACCGCCGTCCGCGCAGCCCCACCATGGTCAGCTCGCCGCGCTGCTCGCTCCCGCCATGGTCGAACAGGTCATAAGGGGCGGCTGAGAGCGGCGGTGCCGCCAGGATCCCGTGCAGCTGCGATTCGCCGTCCGTCAGGTCGCCGGGAGCGGCCTCCAGCCATTGGGCCAGCGTGGCGTTCACGAACAGGAAATTGCCGTTCTGGTCGACCGAGAAGAAGCCGACCGGCGCATGCTCCATAAAGTCGGCAAGCTTGGCCTGCTCGCGCAACATGACATGTTCCAGCTCGCGCCGGGCGGTGATGTCCTCGATCCGCCAGTGGACGGAGCCGGGAAAGCCGCCCACCGGCTGGCCTTGCACCTTGCGCCATTCCGGCGGGTTGTGGTCCAGGGCCGGGATCGCCAGCTCCGCGGAGGCGGCGGCCCCTGCCTTCACCCGCTCGCGCAGGCGGCGGAACTCGCGCGCGCTGTCGGGGTCGCCGGAGAATTGGCGGGCCAGGGCGTCCAGCGGCCGTTCGCCGCGGCGCCAGCCCGCCAGTTCACGGAAGGCTGCGTTGACGAACACCACGTCGCCGGCCCCGTCGCAGACCAGCTGTCCGGCTGGCATCCCTTCCAGCGCCCCGCCGAGAAGCGCGCCAATGTGCGCCGACCGCCGCACCACCGAGACGCTGCGGGCGATCAGCAGGGCCACGCCCGCGGTCGCCAGTGCCGCCCCCAACCAGACGACCGAGTCGCGGTCCACCAGCAACCCGGCGGCCAGCACCAGAAGCCCGGCGGGCGCCAGCGCATATTGGGCCATCATCAGCACCCCGCCGGACGAAGCCCGACGGTTCACTGCATTGCGCGCGGTGTCGGAAAGGGAAGTTGTCTCGTCCACCAATACTCCAAACCCCACACGGTCCCGCCGGGAAATGCCCCGGTCCGGACATGCCCATCGCACCGCCCGGATCGTCGGCCGGCACACCCGATCCCGTCAACCGTTGCGGAGCCGGGTCAGTTGCGCCCAGGTCAGTTACGCAGCGCCCGCCCTTTCAGCTTGAAGACATAGGTGATGACTTCGGCGACCGCCCGATAATGCTCGGATGGAACTTCTTCGTCGATATCGCAAGCGGCATAGAGCGCACGGGCAAGAGGTGGGTTTTCTATGACCGGAACATTGTTCGATTCGGCGATCTCGCGGATCTTGAAGGCCACCTGATCGACGCCCTTCGCCAGCACCATCGGTGCGCCCATCTGACTGGGGTCGTATTTCAGCGCGACGGCGAAGTGGGTCGGGTTGGTGACCACCACGTCGGCGTTGGGTACCGCCGCCATCATGCGCTTGCGCGCGCGCTCGAACCGGATCTGGCGGATGCGGCCCTTGACCACGGGGTCGCCTTCCTGCTGCTTATGCTCGTCCTTCACCTCCTGCTTGGTCATCTTCATCTTCTTGTCGAATTGCTGCTTCTGCCAGATGAAGTCGCCGGCAGCGATGAAGGTGAGGACGACCAGAACCCAGACCAGCAGCCGGTGGGCCAGCCCGTCCATCTGCAGCAGCATGGCGACGATGTCGATGCCGATATAAGCCTCGATGCCGCCGAACATCGGGACCAGCGCCATATAGGCAACGCCGCCGACCACCCCCAGCTTGACGATGCTCTTCAGCAGCTCCACGCCCTGGTTGGCCTTGAACATGTTCATCAGGCCGGGCAGCGGGTTCAGCTTGCCGAACTTGGGCGAGATCAGTTCCCACGAGATGTGGAACCCCGTCTGCCCGATGGTCGACAGAACGCCGGCCACCACGAACAGCAGGATGGGCAGCCACAGCGCCCACATGGTGTCGCTCATCACCCGAAACAGCAAGGCGCCAACCCCGGCCCGGTCGAAGGTGAGGCGGTCCAGGTTTTCGAAATAATAGTTCAGGCGGAAGACCAGCCCCTTCATCGTGCCGGGCAGGATGGAGACCAGAACCACCAGCATCGCCGCGACCATCAACCAGTTCGCGGCCTCGCGGGTCATTGCGAACTGGCCCTGTTTGTGGGCCTCGTCGAGCTTTTTGGATGTCGGGTCCTCTGTTTTGGAGGACTCGTCCGCCTCTTCCGACACCGGCGTCCCCCTTCTACAGCGGCTTCAGGAATTCGACGAAGGTCGATTCGAAGCGCGAGAGCCAGAACAGCATCATCGCACCCAGCGTCAGCGCGAACATGAACAGCCCCAGCAGCACCTGGACCGAGGTGAACAGCTGGAACACCTGCACCTGCGGCGCCAGCTTGTTCAGCAACCCCAGCGCCAAAGCGAACAGGATGCCGGTGATCAGGAAGGGTGCGGACATCTGCACCCCCATCATGAAGCTCTTCGACACGAGTTGCCCGATCACATTCGCCATGTCGTCGATCGGGATGGCGGCACCGGGCGTGAAGGTGGAATAACTGTCGACCACCGCCATGATCAGCAGATGGTGCAGGTCGGTGACGAACAGCAGAAGCAACCCCAGCCAGCCCATCAGCGAACCGGGCAGCGATCCGGATGTGGCCAGCGCCGGGTTGAAGATCTGCGCGTTGGCCAGACCGCTCTGCAGACTGATGATGGTTCCGGCCACCTCCAGCGCGCCCATCAGCAGTCGGGCGATGGTGCCCATAAAGATGCCGATGGTCATCTCCCCGGCGGCCAGAACCAGCAGTTGGAACGGGTTGCCCGGCATCGGCGGCAGCATCGGCCGGATCGCCGGCGCCACCAGCATGCTGACCGCCAGCGCGAACAGCAGGCGCGTGCGGGTGGGAACGAAGGCGTCGCCGATGGTTGGCATCACGCTGAAGGCGGTACCTACCCGCATGAAGACCAACATCCAGACGAAGATCTGCTCGCCCAGAAGCTGTTGCAGGATATTCATTGACCCGCCGCGGCGGCGGTGGGAGCCGGCGGGGGCGTCACGCCGGTGCCGGGCGTGAAGGGGGCGCCGCCATTGTCGGTGGCGCCGACGCCGATGGCGACGATGCGGTCGGCCACCTCATGCTCGAAGAACTCGGTCAGCTTGCCCAGCATGAAGGGCATCAGCAGAATGCTGAGCCCGAAGACCAGCAGCACCTTCGGCACCATGGCGAGCGTCTGCTCGCTGATCTGGGTGACGGCCTGGAAGATCGAGATGATGGTGCCCACCGCCATCATGATGACCAGAATCGGCCCGCAGACAATCACCAGCGTGACGATCGAGGTGCGGCAAAGCTCGATGACTTCGGTCTCGTTCATGATCGCAGACGGTGCAGGACGATGTGTGGACGCGGGCGAACGCCGTCACATCGGCATGCGCAGGATTTCCTGATAGGCGTTCAGCACCTTGTCACGCACAGCGGTGACGGTCTGCAGCGTCACCTCGGCGTTGGTCACCGCCTGGACGACGTCGTTCAGGTCGGCCTTGCCGACGGCGGCCAGCGCCGACATGTCCTCGCTCTTCTTCAGGGTGCCGATGCTCTCCTTGGCCGCCTGTTCCAGCACATCACCGAAGGAGACACCGTCGCGGGCGGCCATGCCGGGGCCGGTCGTCTTGGCGGCGGTGGTGGCATAGGCCGCGGCGGCGTTCAGCGGATTGATCATGGCGGCGGTTCCGGTCGGTCAGAAGGGATGATGGCGATGGAAGTTGCGGGCGTCAGCCGCGCAGGATGTCGATGGTGCGGGTCAGCATCTGCCGCGCGGTGTCGATCGCCGACAGGTTGGCTTCGTAGCTGCGCTGGGCCTCGCGCATGTCCATCGCCTCCACCACCGAATTGACGTTGGGCAGCAGGACATAGCCGTCGGCATCGGCCGACGGGTGGGACGGGTCGTACTTGCGCTGGAAGTCGCTCTTGTCCACGTCGACCTTGGCGACGCGGACCTTGTCGACGTCCATCGCCCGGTCCAACTCGTTCTTGAAGATGACCGTCTTGCGGCGATAGGGCAGATCGCCCGGCGTTTCGGCGGTGGTGTTGGCGTTGGCCAGATTCTCCGAAATGACCTTCAGGCGCGTGCCCTGCGCCTTCATGCCCGATGCGGAAACCGCCATCGATTTATAGAGATCCATCGCACCACCTCCTCACAAACCAGCCTGAAAGCCGACCGGCACCCCGAAGACATTCAGCTGCCCGAGCGGATCGCCGACTTGATCATCGCCACCTGCTTTTTATACAGGTTGGTGATGGTCTGGTAATCCATCGAACTCTGGCTCATCCGCATCATCTGGTCTTCCAGGACGACGTTGTTGCCGTCCGGCGCCGTCTCGTACGGGTCGCGCACCTTCTGTTCCTGGGTCATGCCGCCGGCCCCGCGGGTGCCGGCCAGATGGGACGCGTTGGTCGCCACCGGAGTCAGCCGCCGGCTGTCGCTGAGCGCATCGCGGAAGCTGAACGGCTTCAGGTCCCGGCTCTTGTACTCCGGCGTGTCGGCATTGGCGATGTTCTGCGACAGGACTTCCTGGCGTTGGGTCAGCCAGTCCATCTTGCGCGACATCAGTTTGAAGAGTCCGAGATTTCCGAGGTCCATCGCCCTGATCCCGCCGCCCTTGAGTCCGCGATATCGCTGAACGCCGCCCGATCCGGGCATTTCTATAGTGTCCAATGGTCGCCCGTTTGCGTTAACGAAGGATGAATCCCTGCCGACGGAAGTCGGCTGACAGGCCCGCCTTTACAGTTCGTTAAGCCTACCGGTCCAGGATGCGGCGCAGGAAGGACCCTCTGACCAAGGCCGCCTGTTGTCCGCGCAAGCACGCCCTCCCGCCCCGCCACCTGCTGGCTCACCTGCCGGCAAGAGGCCGCCTGCCGCCCGGCGCCCGGTCGCGGTCGCGCTGAAGTACGCGTTGGGAACGGAGACTCTGCCGCGGATCGTCGCCACCGGCAAGGGCACGGTGGCCGAGCAGATCCTGGAGCTTGCCTTCGCCAACGGCGTAAAGGTGCGCGAGGACGCCGATCTGGTCGAAATCCTGTCCGCCATCGAGGTCGACAGCGACATCCCGGTCGAGGCCATCGCCGCGGTGGCGGAGGTCCTGGCCCATGTCTACCGCGCCAACGGCACCCTGCCGCCGGAGCCGCGATCCGATGACATTCCGGAGGAGGACAAGCCGTGACCCGTCCGCCATCCCCGCCCCTTGTCTCAGACGGCGCCGAATCGGTCGCCCGGATTGCGGAACGGGCGACAGCGCTGGCTGGCACGCTCGACGATGCTCGGGCGCAGGCGGAGGCCGGCATCCTGATCGACCTCGCCGGGCTGGAGGACCGCGTCGCCCATCTCTGCCTCGCCGCCGAGGCTCTGCCGCGGGGAGAGGCGCGCACCCTGCTCGGCCCGCTCGGCGATCTGGCCGCGGCCCTGGGTCCGCTGGCCGCCGCCCTGACCGACCAGAAGAACCGGCGGGAGGACGCCATCGCCGCCGCGCTGGCCGGCCGCGACGATCCGCACACCGCCCGCCAGCGTGCGGCTGTCGCCTATGGCCGCACCGCTGGTCCGGCCGCTCCGGCCCTGCCGGACGACACGCCTTAATCTAGAGAAAGCCTGCCGTTTCCATGGATCTCGACCAGTATATCCGGTTCCTGATGGCGCTCATCTTCGTGGTGGCGCTGATCATGGTCGTCGCCTGGGTGATGCGCCGGGTCGGCATGGCCGGCGGCGCGGTGCGTGGACGCGCCCGTCAGCGCCGGCTGAGCATGGTGGAGGCTCTGCCGATCGACGCCAAGCGCCGGCTGGTCCTGGTCCGCCGCGACGATCGCGAGCATCTGATCCTGCTGAGCGCCAATGGCGACCTGCTGGTCGACAGCGCCCCGGCCGGCGGGTTCGACACCGCACTCGCCGGAGCCGAGGCTGCACCCGCCGATACCGCTGCGGTGGGGAGCGAGCCGCGATGATGCGGGTCATCCTCCGCCGTCTCGGATCCTTCTGGAAGCCGGCCGCCGCCGGCTTGGCGTTGGCGCTCGCCGTCGGCGTGGCGCTGGGCCTGAGCGCCGGGCCGGCGCTGGCGCAGAGCCTGACCTTCGACCTGGGCGATGCCGGCGGCACCGCCACCGGCCGAATCGTTCAGACCATCGGGCTGATCACGGTTCTGTCGCTGGCGCCGTCGATCCTGATCATGATGACCGCCTTCACCCGCATCGTCATCGTGCTGTCTTTCCTGCGCAACGCGCTGGGCGTGCAGCAGGTGCCGCCGACCACGGTGATGATGTCGCTGGCCCTCTTCCTGACCTTCTTCGTCATGGCTCCGGTGTTCGAACGCAGCTACACCCAGGGCATCCAGCCGCTGATGAACCAGGAAATCGACGAGATGGAGGCGTTCCGCCGCACGGTGGCCCCGCTTCGCGACTTCATGCTGCATCACACGGCCGAGAAGGACCTCCGCCTGTTCATGGACATGGCCCGCATCCAGTCCGTGCCCGAGGCGAACGACATGCCGCTGCACGTGCTGGTCCCGGCCTTCATGATCTCGGAGATCAAGCGCGGCTTCGAGATCGGCTTCCTGCTGTTCCTGCCGTTCCTGATCATCGACATGGTGGTGTCGTCGATCCTGATGTCGATGGGCATGATGATGTTGCCGCCGACCATGGTCGCCATCCCGTTCAAGATCATCTTCTTCGTTCTGGTCGACGGGTGGTATCTGATCGCCGGATCGCTGGCCCGCAGCTTCGGAACGCTCTGACACCACACGCCGGACGCGAAAAGCCCTGCGCACTTCGTCGCATCCCCCAGGCCGGCGGACAGGGGTGCAAGCCCACGCTGGCGTTGGGCGCCGTAAACGCGTATGAGGAAAGACGATGCGCGTCGACGGGATGAGCAGCCCGGGACATCGCGGCCCGTCGGGCGTCATCGACGGGCGCCATCGAACGGCGCGTTATCGAACGACGGACCAACTTCGGACCGCAACCACTGCATGACTGATACCGCTTTGAAGGCCGCGCAGCCCGACACCGGCAAGCTCGCGACGCTGACCCTGGGTGCGCTGGGCGTCGTCTTTGGCGACATCGGCACCAGCCCGCTCTACACGCTGCGCGAATGCTTCGGCGGCGAACATGGGCTGCCGCTGACCCATGACAACGTGCTCGGCATCATGTCCCTGGTGTTCTGGGCGCTGGTCATGGTCGTCACCGTCAAATATGTGGGCTTCGTCATGCGGGCAGACAACAAGGGCGAGGGCGGCATCCTCTCCCTGCTGGCGCTGGCGTCCAAGACGCGGCCGGATGCGTCCGGCCGGCTGACCCTGCTGACCGCACTGGGGCTTTTCGGTGCCTCGCTGTTCTACGGCGACGGCATGATCACCCCGGCGATGTCCGTGCTGTCGGCGGTGGAGGGCCTGGGCGTGGCGGAACCGGCGCTGGAATCGGCGGTGGTGCCGCTGACCGTTGCCATCGTGATCGCCCTGTTCGCCATCCAGAGCCACGGCACCTCGCGTGTCGGGGCGTTGTTCGGTCCGATCATGCTGGCCTGGTTCACCACGCTCGGCGTCCTGGGGCTGCTGGAAGTGATCGAACAGCCGAGCGTGCTGGTCGCCTTCAACCCCTTCTACGCCATCTCCTTCTTCGGGAATCATGGCGTTGCCGGTTTCCTGGTTTTGGGCGCGGTGGTGCTGGCGGTGACCGGCGGCGAGGCGCTCTATGCCGATATGGGGCATTTCGGCCGCCGCCCCATCCAGGTGGCCTGGCTGGCGGTCGTGCTTCCGGCGCTGCTGCTGAACTATCTGGGCCAGTGCGCGCTTCTGCTGAACGACCCGACGGCGGTGCGCAGCCCTTTCTACCTGCTGGCTCCGGACTGGGCGCTCTATCCACTGATCGGCTTGTCCACCGCAGCGGCCGTCATCGCCAGCCAGGCGGTGATCTCCGGCGTGTTCTCCCTGACCCGGCAGGCGGTTCAGCTCGGGCTTTGCCCACGGCTTGACATCCGCCACACCTCCAACGAGGAGGAGGGGCAGATCTACATCCCCCGCGCCAACTGGGGCCTGCTGGCCGCGGTGCTGGGACTGGTGCTGGTCTTCCAATCCTCCAGCCGCCTTGCCGCCGCTTATGGCATCGCGGTAACCGGCGACATGATCATCACCACCAGCCTGTTCCTGGTGGTGGCGCGCCGCCGCTGGAACTGGAGCCTGCCGCTCTGCTTCGCCGTCGGCGCCTCCTTCCTGACGGTGGAAATCTCCTTCTTCGCCGCCAATGCGGTGAAGATCCCCCATGGCGGCTGGGTGCCGCTGGTGATCGCCTGCATCACGCTGGGCCTGATGTCCACTTGGCGCCGCGGCCGCGCCGTGCTGACCAGGCGGCTGGCCGAGGAATCGTTGCCGCTCGACGCCTTCATCCAGCGGCAGGCGAAAAAAGGCGAGATCCATCGCGTGAAGGGAACCGCGGTCTTCATGACCTCCAGTTCCAACACCGTGCCGATCGCCCTGCTGCACAACCTCAAGCACAATCAGGTCCTGCACGAACGCGTCGTCTTCGTCACCGTGGTGGTCGACGACGTGCCGCGCGTTCCCGCCAAGGACCGCGTGCTGGTGGAGGGGCTGGCCGATGGTTTCTACCGCATCACCGTGCGCTACGGCTTCTCGCAGGAGCCGAACATTCCCAAGGCGCTACGCCTGTGCAAGGCGTTCGGCCTGGAGTTCGACGTGATGGCGACCTCCTTCTTCCTGGGCCGCGAGACGCTGATCCCGCAGATGAACTCCCAGATGGCACTGTGGCGGGAGAAACTGTTCGTGGTGATGTCCCGCACCTCGGTCAGCGCCACCGACTTCTTCAAGCTGCCGCCTAACCGCGTGGTGGAACTCGGCACACAGGTACAGCTGTAGTGGTCGTCTCACGCTACCACTGAGGAATTAGCCCCTCCGAGCAGGCAAAAATTGGTGTCCTGCACAGAAACGGTGGTGATCTGAACGAAAGGCTCCCCCGTAACGGTGATGTGTCCGCGGGAAGCGGACCTTCACCGACAAGAGGGAATGCTATGAAGAAGGTTGCCACCGTGGCGATCGCCACCCTTCTTTTTGCCGGTTGCGCCAATGCCGCCATGGAAAAGATGGTCGGAGGCGCGCCGATGTACCCCAGCAAGACCATCGTGGAGAACGCGTCCCAGTCGAAGGACCACACCACGCTCGTCGCCGCCGTAAAGGCCGCCGGGCTGGTCGACACGCTGAGCGGCAAGGGTCCCTTCACCGTCTTCGCCCCGACCAACGAGGCCTTCGCTGCATTGCCCGCCGGCACGGTCGACACCCTGCTGAAGCCGGAGAACAAGGGCCAGCTGACCAAGGTGCTGACCTACCACGTCATTCCCGGCAAGCTGGACGCCAAGGACATCGTGGCGGACATCAGGAAGGGCAACGGCAAGGCGATGTTGAAGACGGTGGAAGGGATGCCGCTGACCTTCACCCAGTCCGGCGACACCGTGACGGTCGCCGATGCGTCGGGCAACACCGCCCGCGTGACCATCGCCGACGTCCAGCAGTCCAACGGCGTCGTCCATGTCATCGACAAGGTTCTGCTGCCGAAGTGACGGCCCAAGGCGCGTTACGGCGAGCGGGCGGCAGGGTGCAGCAATCCCCCGCTTGGCATGCCGCTGCCTTATGAAGTCGGCTTGTCGGCTGACTGCTTGCCGCCGCGATACTGCTTCAAGAACTTCTTGAACATATCCACTTCCGCGACGCGGGAGCGGATCGTGCCGACGTCGATCAGGCCCATCGCCTGTTCGGGGCGGGTCAGAATGCGGAAAGCATCCTCGTTCGGCCCGCCCTTCATCGACCCTTCGAAGTCCTTCTTCAACAGGTTCAACCCGTTGCCGTCGCCGGCCAGCGCCAGCGCCACGGCCCGGTTCAGCACCAGCTGCGACATGTTGGGGTCGAGCGGCTTGCCGGGCGAAGGCGGCGGCCCGATCACCTTGTTCAGCGCCAGTGCCGCCGCATCCCACTTCTGCCCCTTCCAGGCGATGTCGACGCGCAGCAGGTTGGCGTTGGTGCTGTCGTCCTGGGCCAGAAGCTGCATCGCCTCGTCACCGCGGTTCAGCTCCGCCAGCGCCTTGGCCTGCATCAGCCGGCGTTCGGCCGCCAGATCGGCCGGCAGTCCGGCGACGTTCGACAGCTCCAGCGCCTTCAACGCCTCATCAGGCTTGTTGTCGAGCAGCCGAACGGAGGCCAGCCGTGTGCCGACCCGCGCCTTGTCCAGCCCGGACAGCCGGTATTCCACCTGATGCTGCAGCAGGTCGGCCGCCCGGTTCAGCAGGTCGATGGAAATCAGCCGTTCGGCCAGCTGCCGGATGATCTCGTCGCCGGCCTCGCCCACCGGGGTCAGCTCGCGGAACTGGTCGTAGAGCTGCATGGCGTCCAGCGTCGGCAGGCGCTGCGCTCCATCCTTGAACAGGTCGGCAAAGATGCGCGACATCTCCTTGGTGATCGCCTCCGCCCTGGGCGTGTCGGCGACCAGGGCCGCCGTTTCCTTCATCGTGTTGAAGCCCTTGGCATATTCGCCACCGGCGATCAGCACCTCGCCCATGCGCGAGCGGATCTGCATCTCCAGATCATCGCCGCGCCAGGTGAAGGTCAGACCGGCCAGCTGCTCCGCCGCCGCCGTCGGCGACATCTTGCCTTCCGACAGTTCCAGATTGGTCAGCGCCAGCCCGGCCTTGGCGCGGTACAGCCGGTCATAGCTGTTATAGGCGGCAGTCAGTTGCTGGCGCGCCTGATCGATCTCGCCGGTCTGGGCATAGAGCAGGCCGCGCAGATACTGGGTCTGCGGGTTCTCCTCCTGATCGGGGCCGCCATGCTCGATGACGCGGTCGAACAGCCGTTTGGCGGTGGCGGTATCGCGCGTTTCCAGCGCCGCCTCCGCCGCCCGCAGCCCGAGCTTGCCGAGCATCGGGTCGGGGTAGCTGTTCAGGATCTGGCCGGACGCCTTGAATCCAGCCATCGCCTTGGGCCAGTCGCGGCGGTCGGCGGCGATGGCGGCGCGCCACAGGTTGGCCTCCGGATTGCCGGCCAGCGCGGAGATCGACAGGTCGGCCTCGCCGCCATCCAGATCGCCGGTCAGCACGCGGGCGGCACCGCGCAACGCCCGGAACTCCGGCCAGCCTTCCAGGTCGGGCTGGTTCTGTTGCAGCACGTCCAGCAGGCCGAGCGTCTCCTGCCCGAACCCGTTGGCGAAATAGAAGCGTGCGAGGTCGAGCTGCGCCTTGGCCCGCTCCGATTCCGGGGCATTGACGACGGCAAGCTGAAGATCCTGCCGCGCCTCGGTGAAATGGTCGAGGTCGCCGCGCTTCCAGGCCGGCAGGTTGAACAGCCGGCGGCCCTGCATCTGGGCCGGCTGCGCCTTGGGCGGTTCCATCGCGGCCGATGCGCCGCCGGTCGGCGGGACCGGAACCGGAGCCGCAGCCAGTTGCGCCGGAACCGGCTGGGGCGCCGCCTGCGGCGGAGCGGACGCCTGGGCGGGCGGCGGTGCAACGGCCGGGTTGCCGGCATCGGCGGCAGGCGAGATGTGCAGGCCGCCGGCAGTGGTCAGTTCCACCCCCTCCTTGATCGCCCGCACCGTCACATTGTCGGAGATCGGCCGCACCACCACGCCCTGATAGGAAGCCATGACCTCCAGATCGGGGTAGCGGTGGGGTTCGGGCACACCCTGCCCCGGGCTGGGCAGCGGCACCACCTGGATGCGGTCGCCGACGTCGGGATCGGCGAACTGCACCACGTTGGCTGCGTCGGGCGCCCGTACCAGCAGCCGGGCACCCAGCAGGAAATCGGGGTCGGGCTCCACCCGCAGATCGCCGGCGCTGCCCATGTTGGCGGGGCGGGCGGAGGACAGGATGCGCCACGTGGTACCCTGCCGCTCCACCGTCGGCCATACCATCGGGCCGATCTTGGTGCGGAAGACACTGCCGCCGGTCGCTGGAACCGGCTCCACCGCCCCCATCAGTTCGGAACCGGGGCCGCTGAGCTTGCCGGCGCCGATCGGCATCGGCCGGTCGAACGCGATATACAGCTGCCCCGCCCGCGGATAGACGGCAATGGAGGCCGGCCCCCCGGTGTCGAAGGTCAGAACCGGCCCCTTCAGACCGGCCGCCGGCTGGGCCTTCGCATCCGCAGACACCGCGGGCGCCGCCTTGACGTCGGCCGGCGGCGCGGCGGCGGGCGGAGTTGCCGGGGTGGCGGCCGGGGTGGCTGCGGCGGCATTCGCCGTTGCGGCCGAGCGGCCGGAAGTCGCCGACGCCACCGTCGGTGCGTCCTTGCCACCTTCCTTAACCACATCCTTCGCCGGGACCGGCTGGCTGGTCCCCTGGCTTGCCCCAGCGTTCCCCCCGGCATTCCCCGGCCCGGTCGGAGCGCCCTGGGAGGACGCCCCTTCGCTCTTGGGCAACCCGGCGCGGGAGCCCGGATTGCCGACGGACAGCACCATCGACTTGCCGGACACGCTGTCGGCCACCTCGGCGTCTTGCGGCACGGCGAGCGTCACCGCCAGCGACCCGTCGGGCTGGCGGTAGGATTCGATGTTCCGGATGTTGCGCAGCGGCGCCTTCGACAGGGCCGACAGGTCGGCGGTGCCGCCCTTCTCGAATGCGACCGTCACCGCGGCGCCGTCACGGCTCACCTTGTATCCGACCGGTGCCGGCCAATCGAAGCTCAGGCGGCTCTGGTCGGGCTGGTCGGTCCCCTGCACCCGCAGCCGGCCGGCGGACGCCACCGGCTTCGCGGAATCCGCCTTCGCAGGCGCAGGCGCGGGTGTCGCACTCTCACTCTTGGCGGCCGCCGCGGCCTGTTGCGACGCGGCTCCCGCCGCCGCGGGCGACAGGTCGATGGCGACGGCGTTGCCGTTGCGGAAACTCTTCAGTGCGACCGGACGCTTCAGGTCGAAGGAGACGGTCTTGCCGTCGGCCTCCACCCGTCCGGAGGCGAGATAGTCGGGCAGCGCCCGCACCAGCCGGTCCAGCGGGGCGTCGATCGGCTCGGTGAAGCTGATGACCAGCCGGTCGCCCTCTACCGCCGCAGTGAAATCGACCTTGCCCGGCCAGTCGAAGACCAAGCGGCCAAAATCCTTGTGGGTGCCGCCCCGCACCGGCACGGAGGCGGCGTCAGCAGCCATGGGCGACAGCAAAACCGGCACGGCCAGCAGCGCCACCGCGGCGGCACAGCCGCGCAGCCAGCGCTTCCTTCGATGGGCCGACCGGTCCGTCACCTCAATCAGCTCCTTCCTCTCGCACCACGATGTCCACCGGCAGGCGCCCACCACCGGCAATTCCCGCCCTGTCCACCGGCATCATCACCGCCCGCGCCACCAGATCGCGGCGATAGCCGGTCTCGCGCAGAGCCGCGGATACCGCCACCGCCCGGGTCAGAGCCCGTTCCCAGGCGACGCCACCGGTCGCATCCTCGTGCTCGGCATGGCCGACCAGCTCGATGCGGTTTCCGATGCGGCCGATGACGGCGCCCAGCAGGAACAGAACCCGTCGCCCCTCCTCGGTGAAGGCGGCGCCGGTGGGATCGAACATCCGCTCGCCGGGCAGGCGGATGACGACCCGGTCATCCTCGCGCCGGACATCGACCACCGCCAGCTCCGCATTCGACCGCAGGTGACTTCCCAACAAGGCCGCCAGATAATGCAGGTCGATGGCCGCCCTTGCCTCCACCGCCATGGCGTTGAAGGCGGCACCGGGGTCGTTCGGCCGGTCGGACGGCGTGCTGGCGGTGGACCGCGCGGCGGGGATCGCCTCCGACACGCCCTTCGCCAGACGGGTCCAGCGCTCGGCCTCCGGCTCGCTCATCGAATACATCAGCACGAAGAAGGCGAGCATCAAGGAGATCAGGTCGGTGAAGCTGATCAGCCACAGCGTCTTGCGATGGCCACCGCGATCATCCGATCCTGCCTTGCCGGCGATCCCGGGAACACGGATCATTTCCGCACCTCGCCACCAGTCGGTGCCGTCTTCGCCGCAGCCATCTTCGCCGCTGCCGGCTTTGCGGCCGGCCGGGTTGCCCCCTCATCGTCCCAGCGCAGGGAGAACAGCAGCCGTACCCCCCCGGGCTCGCCACGTTCGATCCCGACGGTGACGTTGCGGGCCGGCGCCCCATCCTCGACCAGCGCGCGGGCCAGCACGCCGGCACGGGCGACCGGCCCCGGCGGCTGGCTCGGCGTTCCCGTCGGGCCGATGCCGAGCAGCGCGTCCAGTTCCACCCGCTCGCCCTGGCGCGACTGGCGCAACGCATCGGCGATGCGGTCGATCAGCCCCTGGCGGTCCGCCCGCAGGGTCATGGTACCGGGAAGGAACAGGTCGTCCGCGGGCAGACGTACCTCCAGCAACTGGCCGGGGGCGACCACCTCCACCTTGGACACCGCGACGGTCGTGGCGAACAGGGTCCCGACATCCTCCAGCCGCTGTACGGCGAAGACGGTCCCGGCACGCGAGGCCACCGGTTCGGATCCCTCGCGCAGGCGCGGATCGATGACGAAGCTGGGGAAGGTCCGCTCCAGCGAGGCGGCGACCGCCTTCACCTTCTGCACCGTCTGCACCGAATGGGCGTTCAGCACGATGAAGAAGACCAGAAGCAGCAGGAACAGCGACAGCAGAAGGAGAATGCTGCCGTTGTTCGGGTTGGCATGCCCATCCGCACCTGCGGCACGCCCGGCCCGTAGCGGCAGCGGCAGCCCGGCATTCCCCGCCCCCGGGCCAGCGGTGGTCCCGGTGCCGGTTCCAGCACCTTGGGCCGCGTGGCCGCCGGACCTGCTGATGAGGGAGCCGGGCAGCATGGCGTCAGTCGAAGCTGGCCAGCAGACGGTCGATCTCGTCCTGGTCCATGGCGTTGCCGGGCAGCTGCGGGCCGTGCAGAAGCTGCTGATCCGCTTCCTCCGCACTCATCGGCTCGAAATGGGCAGCGGCCTCCGCCTCTTCCGCCGCCAGCTTGGCCAGCCGCGGGGCGTGGTTCTGCCGCACCTCGCTGCCGAAGGCGGCGACGATCATGTCGACCTTCGATTCGATGTGCTTCAGCGTGCGCACCACCTTGCTGATGCGCTGGCCGGTAATATCCTGGAAGTTGCAGGCTTCGTAGATCGCGGTGATCTGCTCGTTCAGCTTCGCCGAGGTGTCGGCGTCCGACTGGCCGGCGATGGCACCGATGGCGTCGCAGGCATCGAAGATGGCGAAGGTCGCCTTCTCCGTCGCACCGATCACTGCGTCCAGCTCGTCCGTCGCAGTGCGGATGTGCTCGTCGCGGATTTCGGCCGGCTGGAGCGCCGCGATCTCCTGCTTGGCCGTCTCGATGTACTTGGCGAGGTCGACGACCTCCTTGTACAGGCGCAGGTCGGTGGCGGAGATGTCGCCGTCCAGGCTGCCCAGGATGTTGCGGACGATGTCCGTCACCTCCTCACGCGACAGCGGCTGCGCAGCCTCGGCGAAAGCGGTGTCGAGGCGCTGTCTCAGGAGCTTCTGTTCCGTCACGGCGGATTGGGCGGAGAAGGTCATCGGGCGTGTCCAGCGAGAGGGGCAAAGCCTTGGCGGAATATGCCGGAACCTCCCCGGTCCGCGCCCTCCAGCGAGCGCACCGTCGGTGCCTTTCGTGGCCGGAGGTTCGATGCTCCGACCGCTTGTGGCGCCCAACCGTCCCAGGAACTGTCCGAGCCGTCCAAGCCTATGGCGGGAGGGTTAAGAGCCCGTAAAGATGACCCTGCCGATGGTCCTGTCACAGCGCCTGAGTTGCCAGCGCGTCACACTGTGGCCCGCGCGACCGCATCGGCGCGGGCATCGCCGGGGACCTGGATCAGAACAGACCGGCGGCGGCCGGCGCACCAAGAAGCGCGATCAGGACCAGCACGGTGACGGCAATCAGCCGCTCCGTCGTCGACCAGCGTTTCCAGTCCTTTCTGAAGCTTTTCAGTTCGTCGGCCATGACAAACCTTCCGGGGTTCGAGAACTACATTGCAACGCAACGAAACTGCATCGGGTCCAGTTGACGCATGGTTAAAATCGCCATCCGGTGCGATCATCCCTGACCACTGGCACAGAAATGCCACAGTCACGGGGGTGAGACTCCTGATCCAGGTCAAACATCGGTCAAATTTTTTATATTTCCCATCTCGCGGGCGGCGATGAGCCCGTCTCCGGCGGCGTGCCACTTACGGCCGCTTCCGATACCGGGCGGCGATGCCTAGATGATAAGCTCTAGATCAAGCCTCCGATGCCGGAGGCATCTGGCCTCCGATGCCGGGGGCGCCGATGGGAGATGCGGATGGCGAAGGGAACCGACCTGAAGATCGGGCTTGCGCTGGGCAGCGGTGCGGCGCGCGGCTGGGCGCATATCGGCGTCCTGCGCGCGCTCGAGGAGATCGGGATCAGGCCCGACGTCATCTGCGGCACCTCCATCGGCGCTGCGGTGGGGGCGGCCTATCTGACCGACCAATTGGACGAGCTTCAGGCCTGGGCACAGAAGATGGGCTGGCTCGGCATGCTGGGCATCATCGACCTCACCTTCCGCCGCGGCGGTCTGGTGGCGGCGGAGAAGGCGTTCGGGCGTTTCGACAACGAGCGCAGCAACGTCCTGATCGAGGATCTGCCCTTCCCCTTCGCCACGGTCGCCACCGACCTGTCGACCGGGCGCGAGATCTGGCTGCGCGACGGGCCCCTGATGTCGGCGGTGCTGGCGTCGGCCGCAATGCCCGGCCTGTTCCCGGCGGTGCGGCGCGACCACCACCTGCTGGTGGACGGCGCGCTGGTCAACCCGGTGCCGGTTTCGCTCTGCCGGGCGCTGGGCGCCGATGTGGTGGTCGCGGTCAACCTGAACAGCGAACTGTCGCCGCTGGGCCGGCCGAATGGCCGCGGCAATGGCAAGACAGTGACGGCCAAGGCCCCGGAGCCGGTGGTGGCCGGCGGCGATGCCACCTCCCCCGCCCTGTCGCACCTGACCAGCCAGATCTCCACCTGGCTCGGCCGCAAGCCCAGCCGGCGCACCCAGTTCCTGGCCGACCAGATCGACGACGCCCAGGCCCACAAGCAGATGCCCAACGCGCTGGAGGTGATGGCCGGTTCCATCGATATCATGCAGGACCGCATCACCCGGTCCCGTTTGGCCGGCGAACCGCCGGACGTGCTGATCGCGCCGCGGCTGGCCCATATCGGCATCCTGGAATTCGACCGCGCCGCCGAAGCGGTGGAGATCGGCCATGCCGCCGCCTCCATGCTGCGCCCCTCCATCGAACTGGCCCTGCGCCGCGCCTGACCGGTTGCGCTGGAGACCGTTCTGGTCTTCCGTATCAGTCCGATATCCGCAGTGACCCGGCGTCCGCCCGGGCACCCTCCCCGACTGCCGCGAGAGCCAGCGCCCATGAGCCAATCTGCGCCGTCCGACACCGTCGCCACCCTTCTCGCCAGCGGGACGCCGCATTGGGGCAGCAACGGCACGGTGTTGGACGGCAGTTCCGTCGGCGGCGCCGTTACCGTCACCTATGGGTTCCTGACGAGTTCGCGGCAGGTTTCCTCCACCGACTCTACCGGCTTCGCCGCCATGAACACCGCCCAGCGCACCGCCGTCCGGCAGGCGCTGGCGGCCTGGAGTGCCGTCGCCAACATCAGCTTCGTGGAGATCTCCGACGCCGCCAGCGCCGCGGTTGCCTTCGGAACCAACCGGCAAAGCGGCCAGTCGGCGGCCTACGCCTATTATCCGTCCACCAGCACCCAGGGCGGTCAGGTGTTCCTGGCCAACGACAGCGCGGGCAACGCCAACCCGACGGTCGGCAGCTACAGCTACATGACCGTCATCCATGAAATCGGCCATGCGTTGGGCCTGAAGCATCCCGGCGACTACAATGCCGGCAGCGACGACGGGACGGAGGGCCCCTATCTGCCGGCAGCGACGGACAATTATGCCTACAGCATCATGTCCTACAACGAGAACGACGCGCTGCCCTCGGGCACCTACCTGACCGGCCCCAGCCTCTACGACATCGCCGCGATCCAGTATCTCTACGGCGCCAACATGGCGACCGGAGCCGGCGACACCGGCTACACGCTGAACACCGGAACCTTCACCACCCTGTGGGACCCCAACGGCCACAACAGCCTGAACGGCAGCGCCCAGACGCTGTCCCTGTCGCTGGACCTCCGCACCGGCCAGTTCAGCAGCGCCGGCAGCACCACCTTCCTGGCGCTGGCCTATGGCACCAGGGTACAGCTGGCGACCGGCGGCAGCGGGAACGACAGCTTCACCGTCAACAATCTGGGCAATGTCCTGGATGGCGGCGCCGGAACCGACACCGCCGTTTTCAGCGGCAGCCGGGCGCAGTACCGCGTCCAACTGCTGGACGCCGGCCGCTATATCGTCAGCGGCGCCGACGGCAACGACCTGCTGACCAACATCGAGTATCTACGCTTCTCCGACGGCAGCACCGCGCTGTCGTCCATGGTGTCGGGCAGCTTCGACGCGCTGCGCTACGTCGCCTCCAACACCGACCTGATCGCGGCATTGGGCACCAACGCGGCAGCGGCAACGCAGCATCTCGTCGGCGCCGGCGTCTATGAGGGGCGCAGCCTGACCGGCTTCGACCCCTACAATTATCTCGCCGGCTATGGCGACCTGCTGAGCAGCTTCGGCAGCGACGTCACCGCCGCGACCCGCCATTACATCGAGGTCGGCAACCGCGAAGGCCGCAGTTCCTCCCTGTTCGACACACTGTCCTACCAGGCCAGCAACCCCGACCTGATCGCCGCCTTCGGCAGCAACCGCGAGGCGGCGGAGCTGCATTACATCGTCAGCGGCCGACTGGAGGGCCGCTCGCTGACCCGCTTCAACGCCGCCGCCTATCTGGCCGCCAACCCGGACGTCAACACGGCCGTCGGCGGCAACCTGACCGCCGCCAAGCAGCATTACGTCAGCTTCGGCTATGCCGAGGGACGGGCGGTGGCCTGAACAGACGGGCCTGAGCGCCGGTCACTTCGCCGGCCATATCCAGGTCAACTCGTGCTTGTTGTGGTGCAGGTGGAGCACCCGGCCGCCGGGGATCTCGGCGAAGGCTCGGGCGGTCTCATGGTCGGTTTCCGCCTGGAACTTCAGCGTGCAGATGAAGCGCTTGGCGAACCCGCTGTCCATCCACTCCTTCACCAGCCGCAGCAACCGGGTCGGATAACAGATCACGTCGCAGCACAGCCAATCCACCGGCCCGACCGTCGCCGGCTTAAGGCCGAAGGCGCTCTCCTGGCGGATTTCCACCCGCGGCAAGGCCGCGATGGCCGGATCAAGCGGCGCCTTGTCGACGCTGACCACCGACGCCCCCAGCTCGTGCAGCACCCAGGTCCAGCCACCTGGGCAGGCACCGAGGTCGAGGCAGCGGTCGCCCGGCCCCGGCTGCTCCCCGAACAGGGTCAGCGCCTCCCACAGCTTCAGATAGGCACGGTTGGGCGGGGCGGTGCGGTTCTCGACGAAGGTCACCTCACCGTTGCGGAAGGGGCTGGAGCAGCGCGCTGCGGCGATGATGGTGGACTCGTCGGTCAGCGTCCAGGACCCCAGAGGCGCGGTCGGCAGCGGCGACGGGAAGACCACCGGCTTTGCCGAGACGTGCGGCAGATTTTCCTGAATGAGAGCCGCGCGACGGTGATACCGTTGCGACCACAGCGCCCAATTGCGCTGGATCCCGCGCAAGGCCTTGGCCCCGCCCTTGATCGAGGCGAATTCGATGCGCACCGGGTCGTACCAGATGTTCTGCGCCCAGGCCGCCGGCCGCGCCGGCCCGTCGACGAAGACCAGCCGGCCGTCGACCGTCGCGACGTCCCCCAGTTCCGCCACCAGATCGTCGAGGAAGCCGTCCGCCGCCAGATAGACCGTCTGGCCGAGCGGGGTCACCGCCGCGCCGGGAGGGGCTTGCGGAGCGGTACCGGGTGCGTTTTGGGGGCTGCTGTCGTCCATGCCACACGGGCTACCGCCGCCGGCCGGCGAATGCAAGCGCAAGGATGCGACCGCCTTCCCCGACCACCCCTTTCGGCGTCACGCGAAGGGGGCTGTGACAAAGCGTCTCGGAAACTCTTATATGCGATTGGCTCGCAATTGCTGCATTGACAACGATTCTCACTCTCAGCTATTGCTGGGCTCGGGACATCTTTCTGAAACCGACCGTCGCCGAGGGCTTATGTACGTCTGCATCTGCCACGCGTTGAACGATAAGAAGATCAAGGCTGCGTTCGATCAGGGCGCCACGACCCCGGCCTCGGTGTTCCGCCATCACAATTGCCAGGTTCAGTGCGGCAAATGCGTGTCCACCATGCGCAGCATGGCCAGCGAACACCGCGCCGTCTGCGCCCAGCAGGCCGCCGCCACCGTCACTGCGACACCGGTGTCAGCCCCCTGCTGCACCACCGCGATCCCGGAAGCCGCCAACGCCGAGGCCATTCCCGCCTATGCCGTCGCGGCCGAGTGACCGCGCGCACATCAGTCTAGGACTGCTCTCCTCCGGCTCTACCACTTCCGACTTTCCGCTCAATATCGGGTCTACAACCTCGCCTTTAGGCTGCGACAGATTGCGCGCCGTCTATGATTTTTGGGCGGATTGACCCGGCCCCGCCAATCCGGCACAAAAGCGTCACCAAAACAAAAGAACGCCGTCAAAATGACGGCGTATAAGAACGCCAATGGGCCGGGTGAAACCAGCCCTGGAGGAAACGCAATCCAACCAGGAAGACTTCCTTGGCCTCCGGGTTTGCCTTGTCCTTGACGGATCGGGCAGCCCGGCGGGATTTGGATTCAGGCTGGCATTCCGCAATTGCTAAATCGCACTGCAAGAACAGGACGGCATCTCCCAATCGGGCTGTGCCAACTGCGCTTCGGGTGCGTTTTCGCAGTATCGGCACGGGGCTATCCTGCCAATCGGCCGAGAGGTCAAAAACGGTTGAGGATCAAAGGAGGACACTTCATGAGCCGCCGCAACCGGCAAGCCTTCGACACGCTGAGCCGTGATCTGGTGCTGCGCGCCACCGACCGCATGGAAACCCTGCGGTCCATGGTGGAACGTGCGGACAGCGACCGGCGAGAGACGTGGGAACGCACGCTCGACCGTCTTCGCGGCCTGAACAATCGCGCCATCGCCCGCATCGAGGCCGCCCATCTGGCCGACGACGACGCCTGGCCCTTCGCCCGTGCCCAGGCCGATCAGGCGATGATGGACCTGATGCGTGCGCTCGACGATTTCGACGGCCATCTGCGCCTGCTGGCCGCATAAGGCCGGCGAAGCCCTTCAAAAGTGAAAGGCCCTCTCCCGCGGGAGAGGGCCTTTTCGTTGTCAAGACGCCCCGAAATCCAGCCCCCAGGCCGAATAACGTTCCGGATCATCGACCCAGCCTTCGCGCACCTTCACGAACAGGATCAGGTGGACGCGGCGTTCCAGCATCTCCGTCAGCTCTTTCCGCGCGGCGGAACCGAGAGCCTTGATCCGCTGGCCGCCCTTGCCCAGCACGATGGCCTTTTGGCTCTCGCGCTGCACGAAGATGACCTGCGAGATCTTGACCGAGCCGTCCTCGAACTCCTCCCACACCTCGGTTTCGACCGTGGCGGAATAGGGAAGCTCTTGGTGAAGCTGCAGGAACAGCTTCTCGCGGGTGATCTCCGCCGCCAGCAGGCGCATCGGCATGTCGGAGATCTGGTCCTCCGGGAAATGCCACGGCCCTTCCGGCAGCCGGTCGGCCAGGAACTGCTTCAGATCGGCGACGCCGTCCTCGGTGAAGGCCGACACCATGAAGATGTCGGAGAAGATGCCTTCCTGCCGGAAGGCGTCGGCGATACCCAGCAGGACGTCGCGCTTCACCAGATCGATCTTGTTCAGGATCAGGATCGCCTCACGCCCCTGCTCCTTCAGGCGGGCGACGATGCTGCGGGTGTCCTCATCGATGGAGCGGCGCGACACGTCATAGAGCACGCCGATCACGTCGGCGTCCTCGGCACCCTGCCAGGCCGCCGCCACCATGGCCCGATCCAGCCGGCGCTTCGGCTTGAAGATGCCGGGGGTGTCGACGAAGATCATCTGGGCGTCGCCCTGGATGGTGATGCCCAGCACGCGGGTGCGCGTGGTCTGCACCTTCGGGCTGACGATCGACACCTTGCTGCCGATCATCGCGTTCAGCAGCGTCGACTTGCCGGCATTCGGCGCCCCCACCAGGGCGATGAAGCCGCAGCGCGGATGCTCCGGCATCGCAGGCAGGGGCGGCAGGACGGAGATGGACTGCCCGCGCGGGACATCCTCATCGTCGAACTCCTCGTCCTCGTACTCGCCGTCTTCGTCGTCGAAGTCGCCCTCTTCGGCGTCCTCGCCTTCGAGATCGGCTTCCTCATTTTCAAGCGCCTCGTCGTCCGTCACGGACTCCGGAGTCGGCTCCGCAGCCTCGGATCCAGGCTGAATCTTGTTCTTGTCGATGTCGTCGCGACCGTCAGTCATCGACTTGCACTCCCACCTGGCGCAGCAAAGCGCTGGCCGCCTTCTTTTCCGCGATGCGCTTGGACGAGCCCGACCCGGAGACCGGCTCCATGCCCGCCACATGCACCGCAACCACGAACAGCGGCTCGTGCGCCGGGCCGCTGCGTTCGATCAGTTCATAACGGGGCAGCGGCTTGCCACGCCCCTGCGCCCATTCCTGCAAGGTCGTCTTGCTGTCCAGCGGCGGCGGCGTCGCCTTGTCGATCTCGCCGGCCAGCGCCTGCCGGACGAAGCGCGTCACCGGCTCCAGACCGCCATCAAGATACATGGCCCCCAGCACCGCCTCGCAGGCGTCGCCCAGGATGGTGCGGTTCTCGCGTCCGCCGCTCTGCGCTTCCGCCGGCGACAGGCGCAGATAGGCGCCCAGCCCGATGGCGTCGGCGACGCGGCCGAGCGACTCCCGGCGCACCAGCGCGGCGTGCCGCTTGGCCAGCGCCCCCTCGCGTTCGTTCGGATAGCGCTCCAGCAGCCACTGCGCGACGACCAGCCCGACGACGCGGTCGCCCAGGAACTCCAGCCGCTCATAGGCGATGCCCGGCCCCTTGTGCGACTTGCGGCCGGTCCGCTCCAGCCCCATCAGGCTGGGGTGGGTCACGGCATCGCGCAGCAGCGACAGGTCGGAAAACCCGTAGCCCAGTGCATGCGCAAGCCCGGCAACGTCCGCGGATTGGACGGCACCGTCGGGCTGGGGATCAGAGCCAGCACCCGGATCGGCAGGCGCCTTGGTGACGGTGGACACTTACCGGACTCCGTTGAACAGGCGGCTGAAGCGCAGGTCGACCGGCCAGCGCCAGATCTCGTAGAAGCGCGTGCCCTCGTCGAGCGAGAAGAACAGGAACTCGGCGCGGCCGACCAGATTCTCGATGGGAACGAAACCGACCTGCGACGGCACGCGGCTGTCCAGCGAGTTGTCGCGGTTGTCGCCCATCATGAACAGATGGCCCGGCGGCACTTTGAACACCGGCGTGTTGTCGAGCGGGCCGTTGTCCGACTCCTCGATGATCCGGTGGGTGCGGCCGTTGGGAAGCGTTTCGATGAACTGCGCGGTGCGGATGCTGCGGCCCAGCGAATCCGTGGTCACATAATCCTCGATCCGCTCCCGCTTCACCGGCTGGCCGTTGATATGCAGGATGCCGCCGATCATCTGAATGCTGTCGCCCGGCAGGCCGATCACGCGCTTGATGTAGTCGGTCTTGTTGTCGCGCGGCAGCTTGAACACCGCCACGTCGCCGCGCTCCGGCTCGGAGCCCAGGATGCGGCCATCGAAGAGCGGCAGGCCGAAGCCGACCGTATATTTGCTGTAGCCGTAGCTGAACTTCGACACGAACAGGTAATCGCCGATCAGCAGGGTCGGGATCATCGACCCCGACGGGATGTTGAACGGCTCGAAGGCGAAAGTCCGTACGCCGAAGGCGATCAGCACGGCGAAGATCACCGTCTTGACGGTTTCGGCGAACCCGGATTCCTTGGTCTTGGCGCCGGGCGCCGCTTCTTTCTGAAAGGTCATTCTGGGGTCGCCGTCTTGGTGGGCATTTCGGACTGGATGGAGGCGGGCTCGATCGGCTCGGCGCTGATGACGACGAACGCCTCGGCCATCGGGTATTCGTCGGTCAGCGTCACATGGATTCTGGCGCGCATGCCCGGCGGCGTAATCGCCTCCAGCCGGGCCAGCGCCCCGCCGGTCAGGCGCATCGTCGGCTGGCCGGACGGCAGGTTCACCACCCCCATGTCGCGCCAGAACACCCCGTCGCGGAAGCCGGTGCCCAGCGCCTTGGAGCAGGCCTCCTTGGCGGCGAAGCGCTTGGCATAGGTGGAGGCGCGAGCATTGTTCTTCGCGGCAGAGCCGGCGCGGCGTTCGGACTTGGCCTGTTCGACATCGGTGAAGATACGATCGATGAAACGCTTGCCGAAGCGCTCCAGCGACTTCTCGACCCGCCGGATATCGATCAGGTCGTTGCCGATGCCAAGGATGGTGCCGGATATCATCATGCGGAGGCAGCGGCGTTTCGCGCCGTGTCCATCGCCTTGCGCATACGGGCGATCGAGTTGGTCAGACCGACGAAGATTGCCTCGCCGATCAGGAAATGGCCGATGTTCAGTTCGACGATGGTCTGGATCGCCGCCACCGGACCGACCGTGTCATAGCCCAGGCCGTGGCCGGCATGGCATTCCAGCCCGATCGCCTCGGCATGGGCAGCTGCGCGGATGATGCGCGCCAGTTCCACTTCGCGCTCCGCTGGGTCATGGGCATCGCAATAGGCGCCGGTGTGCAATTCTACCACCGGCGCACCAAGACGCTTGGCGGCATCAAGCTGCGCCGGTTCTGGATCGATGAACAGCGAGACGCGGATGCCGGCGGAGCCGAGATCCCCCACCCGGCGCACCAGATGGTCGTACTGGCCGATCACGTCCAGCCCGCCTTCGGTGGTGACCTCGGTGCGCTTTTCCGGGACAAGGCAAGCGGCATGCGGCTTATGGCGCAGAGCAATGGCGAGCATCTCGTCGGTCGCCGCCATCTCGAAGTTCAGCGGACGGTCGATCTCGGCCATCAGCCGTTCGATGTCGCGATCCACGATGTGGCGCCGGTCCTCGCGCAGATGGGCGGTGATCCCGTCGGCCCCGGCCTCGACGGCCAGCCGCGCCGCGCGCACCGGATCGGGATGCGTCCCGCCGCGTGCGTTGCGGACGGTCGCCACATGGTCGATGTTCACGCCGAGGCGGAGAAGACGGGACATGCAAGGACTCCAAAGCGCCGCCGCCCGCCGGAACGGGCGGGGGCGATTCCGTCTATATAGCGGTGCGTCCGCCATCCGTCACGCCGAACCGACCGACGCAATCGCGGATGACAGGGAATTTACCGTCCCAACACCCACCCGGCCGAATGGCCGGACAGGAAAGGCAGCCCAGGTGGTGGCGGATTTCCTTACCTGGATTTGCGGATCAGGTTGTTCATGTAGTCGTTCAGATCGCGGAAATCCTTGACGGTCCATGCATGCGGCGGCACCCGATAACCGTTTTCCTTCAGCGTCTTCGGGATCAGATCCCCGTTGGGGCGGAGTATGACCGACGACACGATAACGCCGGGATAGTCCGCCAAGCGCTTCCTGAAGGCCGGCGTCGTCAAATCGGGAGTCGGGGGGTTGCTCTTGTGCGCCAGCGGGCCCGAGCCCTTCGCATCCGCCCCGTGGCACATGGCGCATCTCTCCACGAACAACCTTTCCCCGTTGTCCGCGTGGGCACCATGAAGTGGCGTCAAGCATAAGGCGGCAACCGAAAACCGCAGGAGCAGCTTATCGAGCTGCATGTCCTCTTCTCCCATCGCACACCACCATGGGGTGTCCTGGCGCTGCGAACCTGTTCCGTGCCTGCGGGAGCATCACCGCCCCCGCGCCCGCTCCACCGAGTGGATGGCCGGAGTGGCGCGCAAGGCGGCCATGATGTTGGTCAGGTGCTTGGCATCCTTCACGTCGATGTCGATCAGCAGCTCGAAATAATCGGTGCTGCGGTTCGTGATCTTCTGATGGATGACGTTGCCCTGATTCTTGCCGATCACCGTGAACAGCGTGCCGAGCGAGCCCTGTTCATTGGCTATGACGACGCTGATGCGGCCGACATGCTCCTCCGGCGAATCCGGACCGGTCTCCCACGACACGTCGATCCAGCGTTCCGGCGATTCGTGGAAGCTCTCCAGCGTCTCGCAATCGATGGTGTGGATCGTCACGCCCTTGCCGGTGGTGACGATACCGACGATGCGGTCGCCGGGCAGCGGATGGCAGCAGCGGGCGTAATGCACGGCCATGCCCGGGATTAGGCCGCGGATCGGCAGGGCCGATTCCTTGCGGGCCTTCGCCTTCGGCTTCGGCGCGCTCTCCTCCGCCTCGCGGACGGCGGGGGCGGCCTGGGCCTTATGGCCGGGGAAGACGGCGTGGAAGACTTCGCGCACCGAATGCAGGCCGGAGCCGACACCCGCCATCAGATCATCGACGGTCGGCTGCTGGAAAATCTTGGCGGCGTTTTCCAGCGCCTTTTCAGCGAACTCGTAGCCTTCCGACTTGAACTGCCGCATCAGCATGCCGCGGCCCAGTTCCATATACTGGGCGCGCTGCTGGGTGCGCAGGAACTTGCGGATGCGGGCGCGCGCCTTGCCGGTGACGACGAAGCGCTCCCAGCCCGGGACCGGCGTCTGCGCCTTGGAGGTGACGATGTCGACCTGATCGCCGTTCTGCAACTGCGTGCGCAGCGGCAGCATGCGGCCGTTGATCTTCGCACCGACGCAATGGTCGCCGACCTGTGAGTGCACCGCATAGGCGAAGTCGACCGGCGTGGCACCGCGCGGCAGCGCGATCAGGTCGCCCTTCGGCGTGAAGCAGAACACCTGGTCCTGGAACAGCTCCAGCTTGGTGTGTTCCAGGAACTCTTCCGGCTTCTGCGCATGCTCCAGGATGTCCAGCAGTTCGCGCAGCCAGCGGTATTCGCCGCCGTTCGGACGCGGCTGGTGGTCCTGCTTGTAGGCCCAGTGGGCGGCCACACCCAATTCGGCGATCTCGTGCATGTCCTGGGTGCGGATCTGCACCTCGATCCGGTTGCGGCCGGGACCGATCACGCCGGTGTGCAGGCTGCGGTAGCCGTTGGGCTTGGGCGTGGAGATGTAGTCCTTGAAACGCCCCGGCACGACCGGATAATGGGCATGCACGATGCCCAGCGCCTGATAGCATTCGCCGACCGAGCCAACCGTGATGCGGAAGGCCATGATGTCGGACAGCTGTTCGAAGCTTACATTCTTGCGCTGAAGCTTGCGCCAGATCGAATAGGCGGACTTCTCGCGCCCCGACACCGATACGTCGGGCAGCCCTTCAGACGCCAGCAGTTCGCGCAGTTCGGTGATGATGGTCTGGACGCGGTTCTCGCCCTCGCTGCGCAGGCGGGCCAGCTGGGCCAGGATGCTGTCGCGCGCGTCGGGGTTCAGTTCCGCGAAGGCAAGATCGTCCAACTCGTCCTTGATCTTGTGCATGCCGATGCGTTCGGCCAGGGGCGAGTAGATTTCGATGGTTTCGCGGGCGATGCGGCGGCGCTTTTCCGGCTTTTTCAGGTGGAACAGCGTGCGCATGTTGTGAAGCCGGTCGGCCAGCTTCACCAGCAGGACGCGGATATCCTCCGACATGGCGATGACCAGCTTGCGGAAATTCTCCGCCTGCTTGGCCTGCTCGCTGTTCAATTCCAGCCGCGACAGCTTGGTGACGCCGTCGACCAGCCGCGCGATTTCCTTGCCGAATACCCGCTCGATGTCTTCGAGCGTGGCGACGGTGTCCTCGACCGTGTCGTGAAGCAGTGCCGTGGCGATGGTGCCGGCGTCCAGCTTCATCTGGGTCAGGATGCCGGCGACCTCCAGCGGGTGGAGGAAATAGGGATCGCCCGACGCGCGCGTCTGCGACCCATGCGCCTTCATCGAGAAGACATAGGCGCGGTTGAGCAGATCCTCGTCGGCGGACGGATCATACGCCTTGACGCGCTCGACAAGCTCATACTGCCGGATCATGCAGCCCGACCCGGCGCGCGCGGCGCCTCAAATGTGTGCGTGGCAGTATTCTGGGCGGTTCTCAGCGAACCAAAGCGGAGCAGGATGCTCCCCACCCTTTTGTTCGGCGAGGGGGCGTTGCGCCCCCTCCGGGTCCTGCGGTCGTTGTCCAGAATTAGAGGTCTCCGTCGGGATCCTCGGTCATGGCGAAACCGGCGCCCGGCTCCGCATCCATGTCGGCGGCGATGTCGTCTTCCTCGCCCAGCTCCTCGCCGTCGCTCTCGCTCATGCCGTCTTCGTCGCCCAGCGAGTTGTTGCCGCGGGCAGCCCAGTCATTCTCGCCGGCCATCAGCTCGACGATCTCTTCCTCAGGCTCGTCCGGCTCGACATGCTTCTGATGGCCCTTGATCAGGGCGTTCTTCAGATACTCCAGCGACACCGTTTCATCCGCGATTTCGCGGAGCGCCACGACCGGGTTCTTGTCGTTGTCGCGGTCGATCGACAGCGGAGCGCCGCTCGCAACCTCGCGGGCGCGCTGGGCGGCCATCATGACCAGCTCGAAACGGTTCGGAACCTTCAGGACGCAATCTTCAACGGTAACGCGGGCCATGCCAGACGAACTCCGGATTCAAAGGAGGCTCTAGACTATATGGATGTGGCCCGATAGGTGCAAGCGCGAACCACAGCGTTGCTGCATTGCGCCAGGGGAAAGCCGCGAGAAGCTTTCCCATCCGTGACGGCATGCCCCTCGCGGACAGTAGGCAACTGTTGCCCTCTTGTATGTTTGCCCATGATACACTAGATTTCAAAATTGGAACGCGGGCATTTGCGCTTGTTCCGTCAATTTTTACCAAGCAGCGACGAAAGGATCCTCACATTGGACCGCAGTTCGACTTTGCCGCGTGATGTCAGCAAGTTGTTTTACAAAGAAGAGCGTCTCGCCCTTTTTATCGATGGCGCCAACCTTTACGCCGCTGCACGCTCATTGGGCTTCGACATCGATTACAAAAGGTTGCGTGACGGCTTTGCCGGGGAAGGCCGGCTTGTGCGGGCCTTCTACTACACCGCCCTGGTCGAGGATCAGGAATATTCCCCGATCCGCCCACTGGTCGACTGGCTCGACTACAATGGCTACACCATGGTGACCAAGCCGACCAAGGAGTTCACCGACGCCTCTGGCCGGCGCAAGATCAAGGGCAACATGGACATCGAGCTTGCCATCGACGTGATGGAAATGGCCGACCATGTCGACCATATCCTGCTCTTTTCCGGCGACGGCGACTTCCGACGGCTGGTGGAAGCGGTTCAGCGCAAGGGCGTGCGCTTCAGCGTCGTCAGCACTGTCCGTTCGCAGCCGCCGATGGTCGCCGACGAACTGCGCCGGCAGGCCGACAACTTCATCGAGTTGCAGGAGCTGGCGCCCTTCATCGCCCGTGCCCACCATCACCGCGAACAGGCGCCCTCTCACCACGACCATCAGAGTGGCCCGACCATGTACGACCCCGATGACCGGGGCTGAGCGTACAGGAAGCCGGCATGAAAAAGGGAGCGCACTGACGCTCCTTTTTCATTTCAGGGGATGCCCGCCTTAAGAAGCGGAGGTCCGCTGCCGGTTCCGCGTCATATGGTCGGCGGTCTTCAGCGCCGCGATCAGACTGGTCGCGTTGGCCTTGCCCGTGCCGGCGATGTCCAGCGCGGTGCCATGGTCGGGCGAGGTGCGGACAAAGGGCAAGCCCAGCGTAATGTTCACGCCGCCGTCGAAGTCCACCGTCTTCACCGGGATCAACGCCTGGTCATGGTACATGCACAGCGCGGCGTCATAGCCGCGACGGGCGGCGGCATGGAACATGGTGTCGGGCGGGCGCGGCCCGGACACATCGATGCCATCGGCGCGCAGAACCGCGATAGCCGGCTCGATGATGTCGATCTCCTCGCGTCCCATCGCCCCTCCCTCCCCCGCATGGGGATTGAGACCGGCAACGGCCAGACGCGGCCGCTCGATGCCGAAGTCTCGCGTCAGCGATGCCGCAGTGACGCGGCCGGCATGGATGATGGCTTCGGTGGTCAGTTGGTTCACCGCGTCGCGCACCGACACATGGATCGTCACCGGCACCACCCGCAGATCGGCCGCAGCCAGCATCATGATCGGTTCGTCGGTCAGACCGGCCAGATGCGCCAGATATTCTGTATGGCCGGGGTGGCGGAAGCCGGCGGCGTAGAGCGAGGATTTCTGGATCGGATTGGTGACCACGGCGGCGGCTTGTCCCCCCTGCACCAGAGCCACCGCCCGGTCGATGCTGGCGATCACAGCCGCACCGTTGGCCGGGTCGGGGCGCCCGGCGGCGACCGGGTTGCCGAGTGCGACCGGCAGGACCGGGAGGGCACGGACGAACAGCGCCGCCCCTTCCTGTGGAGAGGAAACAGTTTGCACCGGCACCGCCAGCCCAAGCGAAACGGCCAGCGCAGCCAGTCTTGCGGGATCGTCCAGGACGACGAAGGGCGGCAGGGCGGCCTCGCGCCGGGCTGCCCAGGCTTTCAAGGTGATGTCCCCGCCGACACCTGCCGGCTCCCCCATGGTGAGGGCCAGCGGCAGACTGTCCGGCGGGGCGGCGGTCACAGGCGGGTCTCGATGAAGGCCGTTCGGCGCAGGTCACGCAGGTAACGGCGCGACAGCAGTTCCGACCGCTCGTTGACCAGCTCGCGCTCGATCTCGTCGCGGCCGGGCAGCTTGGCTTCCTTGATCGGTGTCGGGGCCGGTGGCGGCGGCGGAGCCGGCTGGGCTTCCGGCGGCGGCTGGATCATCGGCACGTCACGCTTGCAGACGATCAGGATGACCGCCGCGGCCGGGCTCATCAGCACCGGGCTGGCCTGCCCCAGCGGGATGCCCAGCGCTAGGTTCTGCAGGCCGGGCGCCATGTCCTTGACGCGCATGGTGCCCATGTCGCCCGATTCCGGCATGCCGCTTTCCTTGGCGCGGGCCTGGAAGTCGCCACAGCTCTTGATCGACTTGCGCAGCTTCTCGGCCTGTTCCTTGACGGCCTTGGCCTGCTCCTTGGATTCGATCGGCAGGATGATCTGCTTCATGTTGACCGTGGCCTTGGCCAAGTCGGGCCGAGGCTGCGGACGAGGGGCCACCGGCTGGGCCGCCGGCATCGGCACCTCGCCGCCGCTGCTGCCGAAGGGCCGCTGACCGCGCACCAGCAGGATGTGATAGCCGGTGGCCGTGCGGACCGGCATGGAAAGCTGGCCGCCGCGCATGCCCGACAGCGCCTTGTCCACTTCCGGCGACAACTCACCGCTGCGCACCCAGCCGAGGTCGCCACCCGAGGCGGCACCGGCGGATTGCGAGAACTGGCGGGCCAGCGCTGCGAAGTTGCCGCCGCGCTTCACCTCTTCCACCAGACGCTCGGCATTGCGGCGCACCTCGTCGTCCTGGTCGGGGCTGTCCACCGCCAGGAAGATCTCGGCGACCAGATATTCGGGCTTGCCGATGTTGGCCTTCAGCCGCTCCATCGCGGCGTCGACCTCGTCCTCTCCGACCACGACCTCCTGACGGATGCGACGCTGCATCACCTTCTGCCAGGCGAGCAGGGCGCGGATCTGGTCCTTCAGGGTGGAAAACGGCACATTCTGGCGCTTCAACATGTCCTGAAGCTGCTGGCCGTTCATCCGGTTCTGCTCGGCGATACGCTTGACGGCATCGTCGATCTCGGATGCCGAGACCGTGACGCCCTGGCGCTTGGCTTCCTGCATCTGCAGGCGCTCGTCGATCAGGAGCCGCATCACCTGCGGCATAAGCCGTTGGGCCGTCTCCGGATTGGCTGCGGCGCCGGCGTTCAGCAGCGCCATGCGGATGCGGGCATTGACGTCCGAAACCGAGACGACCTCGTCGTTCACCACCGCGGCGATGCCCTCCGACCCCGGTGCACGGGCCGGACGCGTGGCCTCGTCCCCCGTCCGCGGCGCGGCGGCACCGGCGGCAGCCTTGCTCGACTGCGCCACGGCGGGCAGGGCCAGAAGCGCGCAGGCGGTCGCCACGGCGACGGTGGTCCGGACGGCTCGCAAACTCGACATGGTGCTCAAGCTCCAAAAACGGGTCGCCCGTTATTACGGTGGGGCCGGTGCCCCTTGCAAACGGAATCGGACCCTGCAATCCAGTGCTAAACCAAGAGGGCGGAATTATGACCGATGGGGATAACCGCCTGCTTTGCGGCGAATGGCCTCACCCCGCCCCGCTATTTTCCCTCAACCATCCTCAAGATGCAGAAGCGCTGCGGTACCCAGCAGCAGGCTTATGCCGGCCGGACTCCAGGCGGCCATGAGGATCGGGATGGTCTCCGACATGCCGAAGGTGCGGACGACGTCGGTCATCACGAACAGCACGAAGCCGGTCAGCACGCCGCCGGTGACCATCGCCATCGTCCCGCCCCGGCGCGGCAACCGCAGCGAGAAGGCGGCGGCGAACAGCACCATCGCCAGGAACAGGAAGGGCTGGGCCAGCAGCGACTGGTAATGCAGCCGGTGGCGCACGGCCGGAAAGCCGGTGGTCTCCAGCGTGTGGATGAAACGCGGCAGTTCCCAGAAGGAGATCGTCTCCGGCGGGGCGAAGCTCTCCTCGATGGTCGCCATGTCCAGTTCGGTCGGGATGGTGTAGCTGTCCAGCTTCTCCGGATCCTTCTTGGCCCGGTTCAGGATCGCTTCCTGCAACTCCCATTTGCGGTCCTTCAGAACGGCGCTGGGCGCATCGACGCGGCCGAGATAATTCTGGTCGGCGTCGAACAGGAAGACGATGACGTTCGACAGCTCGAAGGTCACTGGGTTCACCAGTTCCGAATGGATGAAGAACTGCTCCGTCTCGTTGGTCTGGCGCAGCCACAGGCCGGAGCGGGAGATGTTCAGCGTGCTGGACTGAAGCTTCAGGTACCGGTCCTGCAACTGTTCGTACTTGGCGATGAACACGGCGCCGACCGGGTTGATCAGCGTCACCTTCACCACGCCGATGGCGGCGGCGGCGAACATCACCGGCATCAGGAACTGCCAGGCCGATACGCCGACCGCGCGGGCCACCACCAGTTCGGCGCTGCGAGTCAGCCGCCAGAAGGTGAACATGCCCGCGAACAGGATGACGAAGGGAAAGATCTGCTGCCCGATCTCCGGCAGTTTCAGCAGAGCCATCTCCACCACCAGTCCGAAGGTGACGTGGGGCTTGGTGCCGGCTCGGCGCAGAAGTTCCACCGTGTCCAGCAGCAGCACGATGGCGAGCAGGATCACCATCAGCAGGCAGAACCAGACGACGAACTGCCGGCCGATGTAACGGGAAAGCGTAGGCGAGGAATACATGCGGTGTCCGGTCTCCGGAGCCCCGCCCGCGGCGCCGCCATGGCGCCTGGGACGGACTGGCGCGGCCCCGCCCGATAGGATCGGTGCGGGCCCCCGCCGGAACAAGTCCCGCTGTTTACCTCTGTTGCGGCGCGATGACAACCGGAGCCGCGACCGGAGCCGTGGCAGAGCGCCCACCCATCCACCCTCCGGCGGATCGACGGCGTCGGACCTCTCCCTCCTTTTCCGTCTGGACTTCCTGCGCCGGCACTCCAAACTGTTGGGGAGAGGCTGCACGGGAGGGTCGGTCGATGACGGACACCACGGTCGCAATCCGCCAGGCGCGCGCGTCGGACGCCGCCGGCATGGCGCGAGTCCATGTGCAGAGCTGGCGCTCCACCTACCCCGGCCTGATCCCGGCGCAATTCCTGGTCAACCTGTCAGAACCGCCCGCCGCCCAGCGCTGGGCAGCCATCGCCGAGACGCGCGGCCCCGGCCAGGGTGCCTTCGTCGCCGAGGATGTCGCCGGCCGGATCGCAGGTCCCGGCGCGATCGTCGGCATCGCCTCCTTCGGCACGCGACGGGTCGCGGTGGAAGGCCATGCGGGGGAGTTCCACGCGCTCTATCTGCTAGATGATGCAAAGGGTTACGGTATCGGCCGGCGGCTGATGGCGGCAATGGCCGACCGTTTCCTGGCGGATGGAATCCGCTCCGCCGCGGTATGGTGCCTGCGCGACAACCCGTCACGCTGGTTCTATGAACGGCTGGGCGGAATCAAGGTGGCGGAACGTCCGATCCGCTTCGCCGGCAGCGATCTGGTGGAGATCGCCTATGGCTGGCGCGACCTGACGCCGCTTGCACGCTTGTCGGCGGGGCCGGAGGTGCGGTAGTGAGGGGCCCTGAGTCCCCACGCATCAGGATTCGCCGATGTCCAGCGCCGCCTCCCTTTCCGCCGAACGCGTCCTCATTCTCGATTTCGGGTCGCAGGTGACCCAGCTCATCGCCCGCCGTGTGCGCGAGAGCGGGGTCTATTGCGAAATCCACCCCTTCGGCATGAGCAACGAGCGCATCCGCGAGTATGACCCGAAGGCGATCATCCTGTCGGGCAGCCCGGCCTCCGTCACCGAGGCGAACGGCCCGCGCGCGCCGCAGGCGGTGTTCGACCTGAAGGTCCCGGTGCTCGGCATCTGCTACGGCCAGCAGACGATGTGCCATCAGCTGGGCGGCAACGTCTCCGGCTCCGACCATCGCGAATTCGGCCGCGCCTTCATCGAGATCAAGGAGCCCTGCGCCCTGTTCGACGGGCTGTGGGAGGTCGGGTCGAAGGAACAGGTTTGGATGAGCCACGGCGACCGCGTCACCGCCCTGCCCGACGGCTTCCGTGCCGTGGCGGTCAGCGACGGCGCACCTTTCGCCGCCATCGCCAACGACAGCCGCCGCATGTACGGCGTGCAGTTCCACCCGGAGGTGGTCCACACCCCGCATGGCGCCCAGCTGCTGGCGAACTTCGTCCACCACGTCGCCGGCATCAAGGGCGACTGGACCATGGCCGCCTTCAAGAGCCAAGCGATCGAGAAGATCCGCGCCCAGGTCGGCAAGGGCAAGGTGATCTGCGGTCTGTCGGGCGGCGTCGATTCGTCGGTTGCGGCCGTGCTGATCCACGAGGCCATCGGCGACCAGCTGACCTGCATCTTCGTCGACACCGGCCTGATGCGCGCCGGCGAGTCGGAAGAGGTCGTGCGGCTGTTCCGCGACCATTACAACATCCCGCTGGTCCACCGTGAAGCGGCCGACCTGTTCCTGGGCAAGCTGGCCGGCGTCACCGACCCGGAGCAGAAGCGCAAGATCATCGGCGGCCTGTTCATCGAGGTCTTCGACGAGGAGAGCGCCAAGGTCGGCGGTGCGGAGTTCCTGGCCCAGGGCACCCTTTATCCCGACGTGATCGAGAGCGTGTCCTTCACCGGCGGTCCGTCGGTCACCATCAAGTCGCACCACAATGTTGGCGGCCTGCCGGAACGGATGAAGCTGAAGCTGGTCGAGCCGCTGCGCGAGCTGTTCAAGGACGAGGTCCGCGCGCTTGGCCGCGAACTCGGCCTGCCGCCAGCCTTCATCGGCCGCCATCCCTTCCCCGGCCCGGGTCTCGCCATCCGCGTTCCCGGCGAGATCACCCCGGAGAAGCTGGAGATCCTGCGCAAGGCCGATACGATCTATCTGGAGGAAATCCGCAACGCCGGCCTCTATGACGCGATCTGGCAGGCCTTCGCCGTGCTGCTGCCGGTCCGCACCGTCGGCGTGATGGGTGACGGCCGCACCTATGACCATGTGCTGGCGCTCCGCGCCGTGACCTCCACCGACGGCATGACCGCCGACTGGTACCCCTTCCCCCACGACTTCCTGGCACGTGTGTCCAACCGCATCGTCAACGAAGTCCGCGGCGTCAACCGGGTGGTCTACGACATCACGTCGAAGCCGCCGGGAACGATCGAGTGGGAATGAGGCAGGGAAAAAGCTTCGCTGATCAAAGACGAAGGGGCGGGAAACCGCCCCTTTTCTTTTGTCCATTCAGCGACCGCTCAGAACAGTGACTCAACCGCCTGCGTCTTGGGTTTGCGCTGTTTGCCGCGGACAGCTTTGGGGCTGGCAGGCAGAAGGCCCTCCCTCTGCGCGCACAGGTCGTGCCAGACGTGGCCGGGCCGCTCTGGCGTCCAATACATGGGCTCGCCGAGCAGAACCTCTTCGCCGCAGCAGGTGCAGGGCGGATATGGGCTGGATGTGTGTTCGAACCGGTCCATCCCACCATTATGCCAGTGGTGAGGCGATCCGTAAGTGATGCGGATCAAATCGGACCGCAGGAGCAGAAAAAATTGTTCCGCTCAAGCTGGAACGACGGAAGGTGACGGCCCCATCCCTTGCAGGTCGGGGAATGGGGCCCGTTGCCGGTCCTTCCTACCGCGCGTCGGCCAGCGTGACGCAGGCGCGATCGCGGCCGGCAAGGCTGCCGCATCCGTCTGCGCGCTGGGAAACGAAGCGCATCACCACGCGCTCACCCTTGCCGACCGACTGTGGGGGAAGCAGCGCCTCGGCGACCTGGGTGGTGAATTGCGGGTTGACCCGATGCGTCGTCGCTGGCGGTTCGAGGCTGGCGACCTGAACCGGCTTGGCGGGAGCAACAGCCGGGGCCGGAACAGGGGCGGGTTCAGGCAGCGAAGCCATGACCACCGGAGCAGGGGCCGGGGCCGGTTCGGCGGCCTTCGGCTCGGCCGGACGTGGCTCCATCCGCCGCGGCTCGACCGCTCGGGATTCGGGAGCGCGGGTTTCCGGCGCGGCGGAAGCTACGACCATCGGCGCCGGTTCCGACCGCTGCGGCGCCGGGGCGGCCGGCTGGCCGCCGCGCGGCTTCGGCGCGTCATCCGGCACGACCGCGACCTCGATGGCAGAGGCGCCGGCCGCCTGCGACGGTTCGCGCGGACCGGTGCCGCGCAGCACCGGCGTCAGGGCGGCCAGATACATCTTCGTCTCGCGCGGCAGCCGCTGTTTACCAGCCAGATGCTGGGCATAGCAGGCCGGGCCGCAATTGTAGGCCGCCAGGAATCCGGGAGCGCCGAACAGGTCGTACATCTCGCGCAGATAGGCCGTGCCGGCCATGATGTTGTCATGCGGGTCGGCCGGGTTGGGGCCGAGGCCATATTGCACCCGCATCAGCTCATAGGTGCCGGGCATCACCTGCATCAGGCCGATGGCCCCGGCGGAACTGGTCAGCACCTTGCCGCTGTTGGTCGTTGCCCGGCCATTGCTCTCGCGCATCATCACCGCGCGGATCCATTTCTCCGGCATGTCGTATTTCTGGGAGGCCTCGCGGATATGCGGGACCCAGCGCGACAGCGGATCGTTGGGGTCCGGGACATAGGCGGCTTCGACCGGTGGAGCCGTCTGCACCTGCGGCGCTTCGGAGGCGCAGCCGGCCAGACCAAGAGCCAGGCACAGCATTGCTCCGGCGGCGTGGATCGTCGCGAGGTTCCGTTTGACCACGAGGGGATTTCCGTGCAGTTGGTGCAGGCGGGACAAGAGATGGATCGCTTTTCAATGTATAGGCCACGCCTGTCAAGCGACATCACGGCCGTTTGCTGATTCCTGTCCCGAAGATGCCCTAAAGTTGCCCGATTTATCTCTTGTGAAGAGGTCGGCAATTAGGATTTTCGTCAAATGTCCCTATGCCAATCCTCGCTGCCCATCTGAGCATCATCCCGCCGTCTCAAAGCGCGACACTGAGAACCTTGACGGAACATCCACGCCACCCCTAATGGAAGGCGCCGGCTGCGCCCTCAACCGACGCCGCTCCGTTTCCGCAGGGCCGGCCGAACTGGATCGACGATCATGACCGCCCCACAACGGACCTTCCCTCAGGCCCCTCAGCCGGCCGAGCCGGTGCAGCCGCCGCGGCCCTCTCCGCAGGACGACGCACCGCCCCCGCCCCGCCAGCACCGGCGGATCGGCCGGCTGGTGCTGGTCCTGCTGGTTCTGCTCGTGGCTGGCGGTGGGATCGCCCTGTGGCGCGTCCGCGGCCCGGCGGCCCCCTCCGCCCCGGCCGTCCCGGTGGCGGAGCGTCCCGTGGAACTGACGGCGCTGGAGGTCACGGCGGTCGCCCCGCGCGCGCTGACGGAAACGGTCCGGCTCAGTGGCTCCGTCTCGCCGATGGAACAGTCGGCGGTGAAGGCCGAGGTGGCGGCAAGGTTGGCCGAGGTGCTGGTGCGCGAGGGTCAGGCGGTCCGCCGCGGCGATGTACTGGCCCGCTTCGACACAGTGGAGCTGACCGCCCGCCTGAACGAGAAGCAGGCCAATCTGGAAGGGGCTCGCGCCCAGCTGGTGCTGGCCGAAAAGACGCTGACCAAGAACCGCACGCTGAACCGCAGCAACATCGTTTCCGACACCAGCCTGGATCAGGCCGAAAGCAGCTTCGGCTTCCAGCGCGCCCAGGTCGATGCGCTGGCGGCGCAGGTGGAACTGGCGCGCAAGGCCCTGCGTGACGCGGTGGTGGTCAGCCCGATCGACGGCATGGTCGCCACGCGTTCGGTCAATCCGGGAGAGAATCTGGCGGTGAACGCCGCCATGTTCACCATCGTCGACCTGTCGCGGGTGGAGGTGGAAGCAACCGTCCCGGCGGAGCAGGTGGCGCGCCTCGCCGTCGGCCAGACCGCCGCCCTCCGGGTGGAGGGCTTCGGCGAGCGGGAGTTCGCCGGCCGCGTCGCCCGCATCAACCCCATGGCGCGAACGGGATCGCGCGCCATCCCGGTCTATGTGACGATCGACAACAGGGACGGCGCCTTGCGCGGCGGCATGTTCGCCAGCGGCGAAGTTCTGGTAGCGCAGGCGGCAAACGCCATCGCCGTGCCGCCGGTCGCCGTGCGCCATGACGACCAAGGCGACTTCGTCCTGGTGATCGCCGACGGACATACCGTTCGGCAGCCGGTTACGCGGGTGGCGCAATGGGCGCGCGGCGATCTGGTGCAGGTGGAGGGGTTGGCGCCGGGCGACCGTGTCGTCACCGGCAACCTGCCCGGCCTGACCGCCGGCCGCAGCGTCTCGATTGCCGGCAGTTGACCCGGACCAGCCCCATGCCGATCACCCGCATCAGCGTCGACAATCCGGTCTTTGCCACCATGATGATGGTGGCGCTGATGGTGCTCGGCCTCTTTTCCTACAACCGGCTGGGCGTCGACCTGTTTCCCGACGTCGATTTCCCGGTGGTGGTGGTCAGCACCGCCTATTCCGGCGCCAGCCCGGAGACGGTGGAGACCGACATCACCCGCCCGGTCGAGGATGCGATCAACACCATCGCCGGCATCAAGACGCTGACCTCGCGCTCATACGAGGGGCAGTCGGTGGTGATCGCCGAGTTCGACCTGAAGACCTCCTCCGTCCAGGCGCTTCAGGACGTGCGCGAGAAGGTCTCGGCCATCCGCGCCACCTTCCGCGACGAGGTGAAGGACCCGCAGATCACCCGCTTCAACCCGGACGACCAGCCGATCCTGTCCATCGCCGTCACATCCGACCTGCGCAGTCTGCGCGACCTCACCACGCTGACCGACCAGATCATCCTGAAGCGGCTGCAGAATGTCCGCGGCGTCGGCAAGGCGACCATCGCCGGCGGGGTGAAGCGGCAGATTCTGGTTCGCCTGAAGCCGGAAAAGCTGGAGGCTCTGACCATCGGCGTCGACGAGGTGATCGCCACCGTCTCCGGTGAGAACCAGGACGTCCCCGCCGGCACCGTCACCGGTCAGGGGCGGGAGCGCGTGGTGCAGGTGGAAGGCCGCGTGCGCAACCCACGCGACCTTTTGGACCTGATCGTCGCACGGCGTGGCAACAGCCCGGTGCGCCTCTCCCAGGTCGCCGAGGTGATCGACGGGCAGGAGGAGCAGGACTCGGCCGCCCTGCTGAACGGCAATCCGGCGCTCGCCGTCGATGTGGTGAAGGTCCAGGGCGCCAACACGGTGGAGGTCGCCCGCGGCCTTCATACGGCGATCCAGGATCTGCGGACCAACGGCTCCCTGCCGCCGGACGTGACGCTGGCGGTGGTGCGCGACAGTTCCCGCGGCATTACCAACTCGCTCAGCAACGTGCAGGAAACGCTGGTCGAGGGCGGCATCCTGACCATCCTGATCGTCATGGTCTTCCTGGGATCCTGGCGCAGCACGGTCATCACCGCGCTGACCCTGCCGGTGGCGGTGCTCGGCACCTTCGGCATGCTGGCGGCGATGGGCTTCACGCTGAACATGATGACGCTGATGGCGCTGTCGCTCGCCATCGGCATCCTGATCGACGACGCCATCGTCGTGCGCGAGAACATCATGCGCCACCTCGCCCGCGGCCAGGGCCACCGGCAGGCCGCGCTGGACGGCACGGCGGAGATCGGGCTGGCGGTACTGGCGACCACGCTGACCATCGTCGCGGTGTTCCTGCCGGTCGCCTTCATGGGCGGCATCATCGGCCGCTTCTTCCTGCAATTCGGCATCACCGTCTCCGCGGCGGTGCTGATCTCGCTGTTCGTCTCCTTCACGCTCGACCCGATGCTGTCCAGCCTGTGGTACGACCCGGCCGCCCACGGCAGGCACGGCCGCTCCATCTTCGGCCGCTTCGCCGCGGGGTTTGAACGCGGGTTCGACGCCGTCTCCCACGGCTACGGCCGCCTGCTGCGCTGGGGGCTGCGCCGGCGCTGGCTGGTGGTCATCGCGGCACTGGCGATCTTCTTCGGCAGCTTCCTGCTGGTGCCGCGCATCGGCGTGGAGTTCGTGCCCGCCGCCGACCTGGGCGAGCAGATCGTGGAGGTGGAGGTTCCCGTCGGCTCGTCGCTTGCCACCACCACCGCCAAGACCCGGCAAGTGGAGGCGGCGATCCGCGAGTTTCCGGAGATCGCCTACACCTACAGCACCGTCAACACCGGCGTGTCGATCGGCCACAACCGCGGCAGCATCTATCTGCGCTACACCCCGATCGACCAGCGCAAGCGCTCCCCCAACGACCTCGCTCCGCTGCTGCGGCAACGGCTGTCGGCGATCCCCGGCGTCACCATCGGCATCGCCATCCCCGGCGTCGGTGGCGTGCAGAAACAGATCCAGGTCTCGGTCCAGGGCCGCGACATCGCGGAACTGGACCGGCTGTCGCAGACGGTCATCGGCGCCATGCGCGCCATCCCCGGCTTCGTCGATGTCGACAGCACATTGAAGGCAGCCAAGCCGACGCTGGCTGTGCGGCTGGAGCGCGACCTCGCCAGCGATCTCGGTATCGGCACCGCCAAAGTGGCCGACACGCTGCGCCCGCTGTTCGCCGGCGACACGGTGTCGAGCTGGAAGGCGCCGGACGGCGAGAGCTACGATGTGCTGGTCCGCCTGCCGGAAGGCGACCGCGCCGGCCGCGCCGACCTCGACCGCATCTATTTCTCCGGCGGGGTGGACGCCAACGGCACGCCGCGCATGGTCCCGCTCTCCCAGGTGGCGGAGGTGGTGACCACCCTCGGCGCCTCGCAGATCAACCGGCGCGATCTGCAACGCGAGGTGAACGTCCAGGCCAACGTCCAGGGCCGAGCCGCCGGCGATGCCGGCCGCGACCTGCAGGCGGCGCTCGCGAAGATCGAGCTGCCGCCCGGCTACCGCATCGTCTTCGGCGGCTCGACCAAGGACATCGCCGAGACCAGCGGCTATGCCGCGCAGGCCCTGGCGCTGGCCGTCATCCTGATCTACCTGATCCTGGCCTCGCAGTTCGGCAGCTTCCTGCAACCGCTCGCCATCATGGCCTCGCTGCCCCTGTCGCTGGTCGGGGTGTTTCTGGGGCTGCTGGCGGCGGGATCGACGCTGAACATCTTCAGCGCCATCGGTTTCATCATGCTGATGGGTCTGGTGACCAAGAACGCCATCCTGCTGGTCGATTTCGCCAACCAGGCGCGCAAGCGCGGCGCCGGCCTGCACGACGCCTTGGTCGAGGCCGGCATCATCCGCCTGCGCCCCATCGTGATGACCACCGCCGCCATGATCTTCGGCATGCTGCCGCTGGCGCTCGGCATCGGCGAGGGGGCTCAGCAGCGCGCGCCCATGGCCCATGCCGTGATCGGCGGCCTTTTGTCCTCCACCATCCTGACGCTGCTGGTGGTGCCGGTGGCGCTGACCTATCTCGACGGGCTGTCGCGTCGGATGAAGCGCTGGTTCGCCCGCACCGACCCCGACGCCCAACGACACCCGACGGGGCAGCATCCGGCGGAGTGAGCGTCAGGCCAGGGCCGGCGACCGCACCGAACTCCCGATGCCGACGGCCCACATGTTCTCCTCGACCCAGCGCCCCGCCGCCTCGCGCCCGGCGTCGCGCAGCCAGTTCAGGAAGCTCCAGTCGGTCATCAGCTTCGAATAGAGCCCCAGATCCTGCAAATGCTCGTCGGCACCGATCAGGTGCAGGCGGGGGGCGTCGGCGCGGGCGGACAGGCAGCGCATCTCCTGCAACAGGGCGGCATTGAAGGTGATCTGGTTCAGCCGGGCGGCGATGCCGGCCGGGTCCTCCGGCGTGGTGGCGCAGGTGAACGGATTGATCGCCACCACCATCAGATCGGTGCCGGGACAGGCCTCCGCCAACGGCGACAGCGGCGGGTTGGCGAGATAGCCGCCGTCCCAATAGTCCTGCCCGTCGATCCGCACCGCCCGGAACAGGTTCGGCAAACAGGCCGAGGCCAACAGGTGATCGACCTCCACCTCGGTCTCATCGAAAAGCCGCAGGGCTCCGGTCCGCACATTGGTGGCGCTGACGAACAGTCGCAGCCCGCTCCGCCGGATCAGTTCCGGCTCGACCATCTCGCCCAGCAGCCCACGCAGCGGGTGGAAGTCCGCCGACTGCGTCCGATAGGGGCTGATCCAGCGCCGCGCCCAATCCACCAGATGGGTTCCCGGCGCATGGTCAACGTTCCAGCGCCCGAGCAGCCGGTCGGTCAGGCTCGGCCGGATCGGTCCCAGCCTCCCGGCGGCGCTGACCCGCTCCCAGAAATTCGCCAGTTCAGCACGCGCTCCCTCTCGTCCTCCCAGGGAGCCACCCCGTGCCCAGCCCTGCACCAGCATGGCGGCATTCATCGCCCCGGCGCTGGCGCCGCTGACCCCGACCAGCCGGATATCCTCCTCCAGCAGCCGGTCGAGTACGCCCCAGGTGAAGGCGCCATGCGCACCGCCGCCCTGCAACGCCAGCGCCAGCGTCGGCTTGGGCGGCGGCAGGGCCAGCATCGGCCCCGGCCCCGACAGTTCCAGCGGTTCCGCCGGCAGAGCACGCGGGGCCGGCGTCACCCTGCCGCGCATGCGGTTCCACAGCTTTCGGATCATGGTCATGGCCGGCACGTCTCCAACTTTCTGATGCTGCATCGCAACATGAGCAGGGCCTTGTGCATCGGCAAGGGGCTATATCCATGGAGGCAAGCAGGGAACGGCATTGGAAAGCCGCGGCCACGTGCACTAATTAGGCGCACATCCCGAATGCCGAGCCGCCCCTTGCCCACCCCCCTCTATCAAGTCATCCCGATCACCGACCCCGAGGATCCCCGCATCGAACCCTACCGCGAGGTGCGGGAGCGCGACCTCGTCGGCCGTGACGGGCTGTTCATCGCCGAAGGGGCGGTGGTGATCCGCAGTCTCGTCCAGTCCCCCCGCTATCGCCCCCGCTCCCTGCTGATCGCCGACAAGCGGCTGGCGGCGCTGGAGCCGATGCTGACCGCCTTGCCTGCGAACACCCCCGTCTACACCGCCACTCAAGCGGTGCTCGACCGCATCGCCGGCTTTCCCCTGCACCGCGGCATCCTGGCTGTGGGCGAGAAGACTGCCGTGCCGACCGTCGCCAACCTCTTGGACGCCTGCGGCCCGGTCGCCCGCGTGGTGATGCTGTTCGGCATCGGCAACCACGACAACATGGGCGGCATCTTCCGCAACGCCGCCGCCTTCGGCGCCGATGCGGTGATCCTCGATCCCGGCTGCTGCGATCCACTCTACCGCAAGGCGATCCGCGTTTCGGTGGGAGCAACCCTGCTGGTGCCGACGGCAAGGCTCGCCCCGGACGACGACCCGCTCGCCTTGCTCGACCGGTTCGGGTTCGAGGCGGTGGCGCTCAGCCCCGCCGGTGCCGAGACTCTGGCCGCCCTGTCCCCGCCCCGCCGCGCCGCCCTGTTGTTCGGATCGGAGGGGCCGGGCCTGCCGCCGGCCCTGCTGGCCCGCGCCCGCGGCGTGCGCATCCCGATGGCGGGCGGCTTCGATTCCCTCAACGTGGCGACCACCAGCGGCATCGTGCTGCACCACATCGCCTCCGGACAGGCTTCATGACAGACGATACCGACACGCCTGCCGCCGACCCGCATCTGGTTCACGACCTCGCCGTTGCCCATCCGGAGGTAACGACGCTGGGGGCCGCCGGCCTGCTGCGGATGCCCGACGCCGAGGCACGCGGTCTGGTGCCGCTCGGCCTGCCGCTGCCGAAGGGCAAGCGCGACCTGCTGGTTCCGGCAGAGCGGCGCGAGGCCATTCTGCTGGAGATCACCGGCCGCATCGACCGCGCCCGGCGCCGTGACGAACTGCTCGCCCAGGGCCGCCGGGCGCTGGCCGGCAGCCACACCGCCTTGCTGTCCTGCGAGGACCGCACCCGAGTCCGTGCCGTCCGCAGCGACGAACTGCCCTGGTCCGGCTTGTCCCCGGCCGTCCGCTTGCAGGTGTCGCGTACCTTCGACGCACTGGAGTTGTCGGACCTGTCCGATGCCGAGCTGTCGTCGCGGCTTGACCATGACCCCGCCCTGCGCACCGCCCTGGACGAGGCGCTGTCGCGCGTCGCAGCCCGGTTGCGCGATCTGGCGGAGTGGGCCGGCGACGACCCCGACTGGGGCTTCGCCAGCCTCACCGAGCGCCTGAACAAGGCCGCCCGCAACCGGACCGACGCCGATGAGTTGCTCGACCGCTGGGACCGCGAGTACGACCAGTGGCGCCGCGACCGGGCGGAGTCGCGCGGCCGGCTGTATGTCGACCGCCATTTCGACTTTTCCCGCTTCGAACGGCTGTTTCCGGTAGCGCGCGGCATGAACCGCAGGCTGGTGCTGGTGATCGGCCCGACCAACTCCGGCAAGACCCACCGCGCCATCAGCGCCTTGCGGGAGGCGCGCGACGGCGTCTATCTGGCTCCCTTGCGCCTGCTGGCGTTGGAGGTAATGGAGCGGCTGAACGCCGAGGGCACCCCCACCACGCTCATCACCGGCGAAGAGGAAATCCGCATCTCCGGCGCACGCCACACCGCCTCCACCATCGAGGTGATGGACCCCGACCGCCCGGTCGAGGTCGCGGTGATCGACGAGATCCAGATGCTGGCCGACCCGGCACGCGGCTGGGCCTGGACCGCCGCCCTCATGGGCGTCCCAGCCGAGACCGTCTATATCCTCGGCGCCCCGGAGGTCCGTCCTCTGGTGGAGCGTGCCGCCGCCCATCTCGGCGAAGCGCTGGAGGTGGTGGAGCTGGACCGTAAGACCCCGCTGTCGATGCTCGACCGCCGACTGGAGTGGGCGGAGGTGGAACGGGGCGACGCCCTGATCGCCTTCTCCCGCCGCGAGGTCCACAGCGTCCGCGACACGCTGCTGGCCCATGGCCTGTCGGTCGCCGCCATCTATGGCGCGCTGGCCCCGGCGGTAAGGCGGCGTGAGGCGGCGCGTTTCCTGTCCGGCGAGGCCGACGTGGTGGTGGCGACCGACGCCATCGGCATGGGGCTGAACCTGCCCTGCCGCCGTGTGCTGTTCACCGCCCTGGAGAAGTTCGACGGCAGCGGCGTCCGCCCGCTGACCGCGACCGAGGTGAAGCAGATCGCCGGCCGCGCCGGTCGCTTCGGCCAGTTCGAGGAGGGGTATTTCGGCGTCGTCGCCCGCGGCACTCCCGCCGCCCTGAAACGCCTGCTGGAGGCGCCCGATCTGCGGCTGCGCGCCGACGCTCCCCTGCCCGTCCGCCCGAGCCGCGCCATGCTGGCCCGCCTCGCCAGCCACATCGATAGCGACGAAACCCGTCTGCTGGTGGAGTGCTTCGGCAGCGCCGCCACCGGTGGCTCCCCCTTCCGGCTGGCCGACCTGTCGGCGTTGCGCCGTGCCGCCCCGATGCTCGACGCCCGCCGGCTGGCGCTGGCCGCCAGGCTCGACCTGCTGCTCGCCCCCGCCGACCTGGAGGATGCGGAGGACGCCAAGGTCTTTGCCGCCATCCTCGATGCGGTGGAGGCCGGGGAGGTCCTGCCGCTCGCCCGGCTGATCCCGGCGCGCTTCGACGGGCTGGCGGCCGATGTGCTGGAAGCCGCATCGCGGGCCTGTGACCTCTATTTCTGGGCCTCGCGCAAGTTTCCCGATGCCCTGCCCGACCGCGACCATGTACGCAATGCCCGCGATGCCATCGGCCAGCGCCTGTCAGAAGCGCTCGCCTCCCGCGCCCGCCGACGCGAGCCTCCACCCGCCGCCGGCTTCCGCGGCGCACCCCGCAAGCGCTTCGGCCCGCGTCGCCGCTGAGGGCGCAGAATTGGTTCCCGGCGAAATTTGTCCGCATGGCACTGCTGCACTGCGAACGAAGTGAGGGCCATGCTGTTCTGAACTGGACCTGCCCTGGCAGCGCCACCATATCGATAGCCACTGTCTATTGAGACGTTCGGAAACGTCGATTGGACACTATCAAACGACCCTGCCATTGTTGCATCAGCGGCCAAGCCTCTGGCCGTCCCGTTCAGGAGCAACCGGCGTGAAGACCGCATCCCCTACCATGGCCGACACCGTCCCCACCCCTGCACCCACCCGCACTTCTGCAGTGGGACGCCGATTCTGGACCATGCTCGGCCCTGGTTTCGTAGTGGCGGTCGGCTACATGGACCCAGGCAATTGGGCGACGGATATCGCGGCAGGCTCCAGCTTCGGTTTCGCTCTGCTGTCGGCGGTGCTGATCGCCAGTCTCGCTGGCATCTTTCTGCAGGGGCTGATCGTCCGGCTGACGCTCGCGACCGGCACTGATCTGGCTCGGCTGATCCGCCAGCGCTTCCCACGGCCGGTGGCGATGCTGGTGTGGGCGGTGTCGGAACTGGCGATGATCGCCACCGATCTGGCAGAGCTGCTGGGCAGCGCCATCGCGCTGAAGCTGTTGTTCGGCATCCCGATCATGGCCGGCGTGGTGATCTCCGCCGTGCTGACCTTCGGCATCCTGGCCCTGCCCGGCGCCCGTGGCCGCGCCCCCGAACTGGTGGTCGGCGCGCTGATGAGCGTGGTCGTTATCTGCTTCGCCTGGGAACTGGTGATCGCCCGCCCCGACCCCACCGCCCTGCTGGCCGGCCTGATGCCGAGCGTCGAGTTGGCCCGCGATCCGGAGATGCTGTACCTGTCGCTGGGCATCATCGGCGCCACCGTCATGCCGCACAACCTGTTTCTCCATTCCGGTCTGGTGCAGGCCCGGCTGGCCGAGGTGAAGACGATGGAGGAGCGCCGGCAGGCCGCCCGCTGGCTGACCATCGACCTGTCGACCGCCCTGGCGCTGGCCGGTCTGGTCAACGGCGCCATCCTGGCGGTCGCCGCCGTGGCATTCCAGGGAGCGGCGGCCAGCACGTCTCCCGGCATCGAGGACGCCCACGCCCTGCTGGGCAGCAGCATCGGCGGGGTCGCCGCCCTGGTCTTCGCCGTCGCCCTGCTGGCTGCCGGCCAAAGCTCCACCACCACCGGCACGATGGCCGGGCAGATGGTGACGGAGGGCTTCCTGAACCTGCGGCTGCGTCCGGTCACCCGCGCGCTGATCACCCGCGGTGCCTCGCTGATCCCGGCGCTGGCGGTGCTGGGCAGCGCCGGCGACGGGGCGGTGGACGGGCTGCTGGTGCTGAGCCAGGTGGTGCTGGCCCTGACCCTGCCCTTCATCCTGATCCCGATGCTGTTGCTGCTGCGCAATGACAAGCTGATGGGCCGGCTGGCGATGGCACCGCTGACCCTGCGGCTGGCGAGCCTGACCGTTCTGGTCCTGACCGGCCTGTCCGGCTGGTTGGCCGGCACCACTGCGATGGTGTGAGCGGAAAGGCACCTCGACCCGGAGCGGGGAATGGTCCATCTTGCGGGCCATTCCCCGCTTTCCCTCATGTGATCGGTACCGTTATGGATCCCGCCCCCGAACAACGCCTTTTCGAAGAGCGTCTGGCCGACCTGGAAAGCCGCCTTGCCCATCACGAGCGCATGGCAGAGGAGATGTCGGAAGTCATCTTCGCCCAGGGCCAGACCATCGACCGCCTGACCGCCCAGTTGAGGCGCATGCGCGACCGGATGGAAGCGGCTGAATATGCCATCGCCTCCCCGCAGGACGACCGGCCCCCGCCGCATTACTGACGACGGTCCGGACGGGGGCGTTGCGAGCGCCCCCCGCCACGTCAGCCTTCAGACGAACCCCTCATAGACCACCTCCGTCATCATGCCTGTCGCCATGTGCAGCAGGTTGTGGCAGTGCAGCGGCCAGCGGCCGGGGTTGTCGGCGTCGAAGGCGACGGTGACGTTGCCCATCATCGGCACCAGGACGGTGTCGCGCACCGCCCCCGTCACCGGCCGTCCGTCGATGGCCAGCACCTGGAAATGATGGCCGTGCAGGTGCATGGGATGCGCCATCATCGACGCATTCTCGAAGGTCAGCTCGACCCGCTGGCCCTGGCGGACCACCAGGGGCCGATGCGAGCCGAAGGTCAGTCCGTCCAGGCTCCAGACATAGGGCATCATCGACCCGGTCAGCTGCATCCGCCGCGTCAGGTCGGTCGGCCGCGCCGCCAGCGGGGTCACGGCGACCAGTTGCCGTTCCAGCGACAGGTCCAGCGGCTCGGTCGCCGCCTGTCCGGTCGCGGCGATTTTCTCCACCGTGGCACCGGGGGTGGCGAGGATGATGCCGGTGCGCTGTACCGCCCCCTCGCGCAAGGCCAGGATCGGGAAGGCGCCACCCTCCGCCGGGATGGTCAGGCGGATGTCCAGCCGCTGGCCCATGCTCATCCCGAAGCGGCTGCCCGTCACCGGTTGCACCGGATTGCCGTCGGCGGCGATCACCTGCCCGCTCATCCGCCCGAGATCGAGATGGAAGGCGGTCGAGGTGGCGCCGTTGATGACGCGCAGCCGCACCCGCCCGCCCCGCTCCACCCGCAACACCTCCGGGTCGGCGAGCGTGCGGTCATTGGCGAGATAGGCGTCGTAATCCACGTCGTTCAGGTCCATCGCCATACCGCCGGACATATCATGAGCGGAGCCGTGGTTCATCCCGCCATGGTCCATCGAACCCGTGCCCATGGAGCCGTGATCCATGGAACCATGGCCCATCTGGCCATGCTCCATTTGGCCATGCCCGCCATGCGCCATTCCGCCGGCCGGCGCGCCCAGGGATGCCAGCAGTTCAGCCGGGTCGCGAAATGTAAGGTCATGCAGCAGGATGGTCACCTCCTGCTCGTCGGCGCGCAGATCCTCGGCGCTGCGGACCACCAGCGGGGCCGCCATCAGAAGCTGTTCCTGCATCCCATGGTGGGAGTGCATCCAATGGGTTCCGCTGCGCGGCGTGAAGTCGTAGCGGACCGACTCGCCGTTGCGGATCGCCGGACGATTCCGGTCGATGACGCCGTCCTGGACATAGGGCGGAGTCTGGCCGTGCCAGTGGATGACCGCATCCTCTCCCGCGCGGTTGGCGAGATCGACCACAAAGCGCCGGCCGGGGTCGAGGGTCAGTCCGGGGGTGCCGTCGGGCTGGCGGATGCCGAACACGCTGGCCGCCTTGCCGTTCACCTCAAGCGTGCGGCGGTCGACGGTCAGGCGGACCGTCTCGTCCACCGGGTTGGCGGCAATGACGGAGCGGGGAAAGGCGGGAAGCAAGGCGGCACAGCCACCGGCAACCGCCGTCGACAGCAAATGACGGCGCGAAAGCGCGAGAGTCATGACGGACTCCGGATGATCGAATGCAGAGGGGACGGTGGACGGCGCCGCGAACGCTCAGCGGCGCAAAAGCATCATCCCAGACGCGGCGGCGGCAGGTCGGGCCGCACCCCCAGCCCCTCACGCAGAGGCCCGGTTGCCCAGCGCAACAGCAGCCCCAGAGAGCCGGCCGGCGTCAACAGCCCGGCACTCGGCAAACCGACAACCATGGTGGCGCAGGCCATGCCGGCGCAGCAGGGCTGCATCGCATGATGCGTCCGGCCCGGCGTGTGACGACGGCCGTGATCCATTCCATCCATGTCGGTCGCGTGCGACACGCCGTGCATCGCGACGGCAGCCGGCGCGTCATGCGGACAGGCAGCAGCGGTGTCCCCCGACCACAGCAGAACGCCAAGCATCACGAGGACCAGCGCCCCCGCAATCCCGCTCAGCCTCCGCATCCAGTCGACGACGCACATCTGCCCCGCACCGCTCCCGCTAGTTCTCAGCCTTTTCAGATAGGTCCTCGGGTGGGGCCGGTCAACCGCTTCCAACCGCCGGACAGAGCCACTAACCATTCAGTCCTAGGCGTTTTCCCGAACATGGAACTGCAACACACCGCCCCTATATTGGCGCTCACCTGAAACCAACAGACCGTTTCCGAGATGTCCGCCTCCGCCCGTCCGGCAACCACCCCGCACACCGCGACCCGCCAGCTGCATTGCGCCTGCTGCGGCCGCCCCTTCGTCCGCCCATCCACGCGGGGGCCGGCACCGCTCTATTGCTCGGTGGATTGCCAGAAGCAGATGCGCGTCCGCACGCGGGTGTGGAGCCAGCGCGACGACTCCCCCTTCGGCCTGCGCCGCGCTTCTTAGTCCTTAGCGTATCTCGACGGTCGCGCTGTCGCTGCGGCCGTCGGCGTCCAGCACGGTGACCCTCACCACCCCCGGCCCGTCCGGACGCCACACGACTTCCCGCGCGATCGGCGATTGGGCGATGCGACGCCCATCGATCAGCCAGGAAAGCGGACGCCGCCCGCCGCTGGCGGTCAGGGTCATCGGCTCTCCCTTGCCGTCCGGTCCCAGCGCCTCCAGCACCATGTCGCTGACCGGAAATGTCAGGTGCAGCCTGTCGGTCTGGCGCGGCCCGGCCAGCTCCAGCTCGCCGGGCCGCAGGCGGCGCAGCAGTTCCGGCGGCGCCTCGTTCCTGACCGGGCCGGCGGGACGGCCACGCTCGGCCGGCAGCCGGTCGAACACCTCGAACAGCAACGGCGCCGCGGTATTGCGGCCGTAATGGTCGGGGCTGGGCGTGCCGTCCGGCCGTCCGACCCACACGCCGACCGTGTAGCGCCCGGTGACGCCGAAGGCCCAGGCATCGCGGAAGCCATAGCTGGTACCGGTCTTCAGCGCCACCGGACCGCTACCGCGCAGTTCCTGCGCCTGCACCACCCCCGGCGGAGGCGGGGAACCCTCCAGGATCGCCCTCACCTGCTGCGCCGCGGTCGCCGACAGCAACCGCTGCTCCATCCCGCCGGCTTCGTCAAGCCTGGTGCGCAGCGGCGCCACCAGCCCGTCGCGCGCCAGCCCGCTGTAGAGCATGGTTATGTCCCACAGGCTGATCGACGCCCCGCCCAGCGCCACCGGCAGCCCCGGCAGCGCCGTCCGGCCCGGCAGCACCAGCCGGGCGCCGGCCTTGCGCAGAGCCTCGGCGAAGCGCAGCGGCCCGACCCGGTCGAGCACCAGCACCGCCGGCACGTTCAGCGAGCGCTGCAAGGCCTCCATCACCGTCAGGTCGCCGGTGAAGCTGCGGTCGAAGTTGCGTGGCGCCCAGTCGCCGAAGCGGGTGGAGACGTCGGCGATCTGGGTCAGCGGATGAATGATGCCATCGTCGAAGCCCAGCCCATAGATGAAGGGTTTCAGCGCCGAGCCCGGCGAGCGCACCGCCCGCACCATGTCGATCGGACCCTGCCGCGTCTCGTCCAGCGCATTCGGACTGCCGAGATAGGCCAGCACCGAGCGGTCGCGGTTGTCGACCACCAGCACCGCCAGCCCGGCCTGCGGGTTCAGCGTCTCCGCCGCACGCCGCCCCAACGCCTCGACCGCCTGTTGCAGGGTGCCGTCGATGGTGGTGGCGATCTCCGCCCGGCCGGGGGTCGCACTGCGCAACCGGTCGGCCAGATGCGGGGCGGAGGCCGGCAGCGGCAGGCGGGCCGAGGGAACCGGCAGCGTCTTGGCCTCCGCTACCGCCTTGGGCGACAGCGCGCTCGCCTCTGCCACCCGGTCCAGCACCTTGTCGCGCGCCGCCTGCGCCCGCTCCGGGTAGCGGTCAGGCCGCAGGTGCGAGGGTGACTGCGGCAATGAGACCAGCAGCGCCGCCTCCGCCGCGTCCAGCTCCGTCGGCGCCTTGCCCAACAGCATCAGCGAGGCGGCACGGATGCCCTCGATGTTCCCGCCATAAGGGGCGAGCGTCAGATACATGCCGAGGATGTCGCGCTTGCTGTAACGCCATTCCAGCTGCGCCGCTCGCGCCGCCTCGATCAGTTTGGCGCCGAAGGTACGCGGTCGCGGCTCCAGCAGGCGGGCGACCTGCATCGTGATGGTGGAGGCACCGGAGACCACCCGCCCCGCCCCCAGATTCTGCCCCGCCGCCCGCAGCACCGCCAGCGGATCGACGCCGGCATGGCTTTCGAACCGCCGGTCCTCATAAGCCAGCAGCAGCTCGACGAACAGCGGCGAGACATCGTCCACCGTCGCCGGCAGCCGCCATACGCCCGCCCCGTTGGTGAAGACGCGCAGCGGCTGGCCCTTGCGGTCGGTGACCGTCACCGACAGGTCGGCCAGCCGGTCGAGCGGCGGCGGGAACAGCCGGTCGAGCAGCAGCGCCGTCCCCATCAGGGCGGCGACACCTGCCGCCGCCAGTCCCACCCGCCTTACCCAGACGTTACGCACCCAAACCCGCGCCAATCGTCACTCCGCCGGACGGACGGTGATCCGCCCGGTGGTCTGGCGGGCGAAGAAGCGCGGCTTGTACATGTCCTCCACCGTCGCACCCGGCAGTTCATAGGTGCCGGGGGTGATGGCGCGGACGATGAAGGCCAGCTTGAAGGTCTGCTGGTCCTCCGTCAGGTCCACCGCGGCGACATAGCGGTCGTCGCGCGCCTCGGTCGTGCGGGTGTAGCTCAGGTCGCCCAGCCACGCCATCTCCTCCGGCGTGCCGCCGCCCAGCTTGGCGTTCTCGATCTCCCAGCCGGCGGGCAGCGCATGGGTCACCATGCCCTGGTGGAACAGTTTGGTGTTGGCCTCGCCCTCCAGCACGACGACGAACACGTCGTTCTGCTTGATGGTGTCGAGGTTCAGCACCTCGCCCTTGCGGGTGAAGAAGTTGCGCTTGATGCGCAGCCCTTCGCGCGCCGCCGGCTGCGGCGCCACCGGCACGCCGGACAGCGACACCGCCTGCCAGACCGCCGCCTTGCCGGAATTGGCGACCGGGATGCCGGCCTTCAGCTGGGCCAGCGTCGGGGTCAGATCGACCCGCGCGCCGTCCTTCTTCGCACCGCCCAGCGTCATCTCCGCCTTGGCCGGCGCGCCGCGCAGCAGCGCATCGGCGGCCAGCACCGACCACGCCTTTTCCTGCGTATTGGTGCGGTTGGCGGCGGTAGCCGAGGCCGGCAGGCGGTCGATCAGGGCCGGAATGCGGTTGCCGGCCATGTTGACCTCGGTCATCAGCGCCACCAGCGCCGCGGCATCGCGGACGGTGGAGCCGTAATCGACATGCCATTCCTCGCGCGCCAGATGGCCGACCGCGCTGTCGAAGGCGCTGGCCGCCCGTTCCTGGTCGCCCATGCGGGCCAGTGCCGCCCCCAGCTGCCCCTTGGCGAGCGGCGTCGGCAGCTTCTCCAATGCCGTGTCGTGCAGGTAGCGCGCCGGCCCCGGCAGCGACACGCCGGCCAGCGCCAGCGTGTGCAGAGCATAGGCGCGCACCGCCAGTTCGTTCGGCTCCGACGCGCTGGCGATCGCGCGCTGACGCAGCCAGTTCAGGGCGTCGGTCAGCGGCTTGTCGGGAACCGCCTCGCCCTTCTGCTTGGCGCGGACCAGGAACTCGGTGGCGTAGGCGCTCAGCCAGCCGTCGGCCTCGTCATTGGCGCCCCACAGGCCGAAGGCGCCGTCGAAGCGCTGCTTGTCCAGCGTGCGGGAGATCGCCTGCTGGACGCGGGCCTCCAGCCCGTCGTCGGGCTTGCGGTCCTTGCCCAGCGCCAGTTCCACGTCGCGCACCACCAGCAGCGGCAGGGCGCGGCTGACCGTCTGTTCCAGGCAGCCGAACGGATAGCGGTCGAGCGCCCGCAGGATGCCGGCGACATCGAAGGGTGGTGCTGTGGTGAAGCTTGCTGACCAGCTGGTGGTACCCGGCAGATAGGTGGCAAGCTCCGCCCCGTCGAAACGGACGCTCTCGCCCGGTGCGATCTGGCGGGTGACAAACTGCGTCTCCACCGCGCGCGCCGGGCGCACGGTGATGCCGTAGTCATGGTTCAGCGCCAGATTTTCCGGTCCCTTCACCGCCACGGCGACATGGCCGATGCCGGCGGCAACGCCCTTCAGCGGCACGATCAGCGTCTTGCGTTCGCCCTTCGCCAACGGGACGGACAGGTTGCCTCCCTCCACCGCCACTGCGTCCTGGGCGGTGACGGCGACCTCATAGGTGCCGGCCGCCGCCTCGACATTGTGCAGGGACAGGGTGACCCGGCTGTCGTCGCCGGGGGCGAGGAAGCGCGGCAGAATGGCATCAGCCACCAGCGGATCACGCACCGTCACCGGCCCGGCGGCGGAACCGACCCGGCCGCGGCTGTAGGCGACCGCCATCAGCCGAAGCTCACCGTTGAAGTCCGGCACGTCGAAGCCGATGCGGGCGGTGCCGTCGGCGCCGACCTTCACCGGCCCATGGAACAGCGAGACCACGGTGAAGGGCACCACCGGCAGCCCGGCGCCGCTGGAATCGCCGCCCTGGCGCATGGCGCCATAGGGGCCGTCCAGCGGGTCGATCAGCCGGCCGTAATCGTCACGGATGTCCAGCCCCAGCCGGCGCTTGCCGAAATAATGCTTCTCCGGCTGCGGGCTGACAAAGTCGGTCAGGCGCAGGATGCCCTCGTCCACCGCGGCCAGCGTGACATAAGTGTCTTCAATCGATCCGCCATCGGCGGCGGCGACCTTCACCCCGACCTCCAGCCGGCTGCGCGGCCGCATCACCTGCGGTGCGTCGAGCGACACCGTCATCGTGCGCACCGACGGATCGACGCCGACCCAGGCGACGCCCATGGCGCGCACCGGCTGACGCTCGCGGCCCTTGACCGGCGGACGGTAAGCGGTGGCGGTGACATAGGCGCCGGGCCCCCAGGCGGCATCGACCGGGATTTCCACCGTCGCCCCCTCGGCCGGAACCGAGATGGTCCGCACGTCGAAGATGCGGTCGGTCGCCACCGTCACCAGCATCTCGCCGGCGAAGGGCGGCGCCACGCGGATACGGGCGGTCTCACCTGGCCTGTAGGACTGCTTGTCGGTCGAAACCTCCAGCTTGTCCGGGATATCGGCGGTCTCGTCGCCGCTCGCCCAGCCGGAATAGAAGCGGTAGGAACTGGCGACGCCCGCCGCCTTGTCCGTCACCTCCAGCCGGTAGCGGCCGAAGTCGCGCTTGCCCAGCGCCACCAGCGCCGGCTTGTCAGCCCCGACATCGACAGTGCCGGAGGCCAGCGGCACGTCACGCACCGTGGCGTTGTAGCTGTAGCGGCCATCGCGGCGGAACCAGACGAAGGAAACCCGCTCCTCCACCAGTTCCCACTTGATGCCAGGCTTGGCGATGGCGCTGCCGTCCGGCGCCACGGCAACCAGATCGAACGCGGCGTCGCCGCCCTCGCCGACGCGCCCATCGGAGAAGCGCGGGCGCAGACCCAGCGCATGGGTCTTCGGCCGCACCGGCACGCTGACCGACTTGCGAACCGGGCGCCCGCCCGGCTCCGACAGGGTAACGCGGATATCGGCACGCAGCGGCTTGCTGGTATCCGGCACCTCCGGCAGGGTCACGGCGACGTGCGACACGCCCTGCTCGTCGGTGGTCGGGAATTCCAGCGGGTCGAGCCGCTCGGTCGGATTGTCCTGCACCCGGCCGAAGCGATAGTCCTTGAAGGCCGGATAGGGCATCGGGTCCGTCTTCAGCGCCACCTCGGCGGTGCCGTCCAGACCGGCAGCCGGCGGGCCGTAGAGGAAGCGGCCCTGCGCCGTCACCTCGAAGGGCTGGCCCGGCACCAGGATCGGCGCGCTGGCCGTCACGTCGAGCGCCAGCTTGATCGGCACGAAATCCTCGACCTGGAAGGATCCGCGACCGATCGGCTCGCCCTTCGGGTCGCTGTAGACCAGCACCTCCCAGCCGCCGAGCGGCGCGGTGCGGGTCAGGCTCAGCGGCAGGAAGAAGCCGCCGGCCTCCTGACCTTTCAGGGCGCCGCTGAAATATTCGGTGCCGCTGGGGCGCAGGACCTTCACCGTCAGCGGGAAGTTGTCGACCGCCTCGGTCTTGTCGTCGCGCAGCAGGATCGACAGGTTCACCGTCTCGCCCTGACGGTAGACGCCGCGGTCGGCATAGACGAAGGCGTCCATCGGCCCCGGCGCCGGACGACCGCCAACCCCGCGATCGCTGAGGTCGAAGGCGGCGCCGGTCAGATCCTGCATGGCGAAATCGGTGCCGAGATAGGCCATCACCATCTCGGGCGCGTTGCCGCCGGTCTTCAGCAGGCCGGGCGCGAAGCGGGCGCGGCCGAACTCGTCGGTCTTGGCACGGGCCAGTTCGGAATTGTTGCGGGCAACCAGAGCGACATCCACCCCCGGCAGCGGCTTGGCGCTGCCGAAGGAGCGGGCGAACACGGTCAGCCCGTCGGCGCCACGGAAGCTGGTCAGGCCGATGTCGGACAGCAGGACCCACTGGGTCGCCAGCGCCTCCCAGCGGTCAGCGTCCTCCACATCATGCGGACGGGCGGTGACGACATACAGGCCGGCCTTGGGATCGTCGCCCACGGCTTGGCGGAACGGGATCGCCGCAGTGGTGTCGCGGTTGCGCTCCCCCTTCACGTCCAGCGAGCCGGACCAGACCAACTCGCCATTCTCCTGGGCGAGCCGGTCGGCGGAATAGCTGGTCAGCTCGTTGAAGATGTTGCCTTCATACTTGTTGGAGACCAGAGCCCTATCGCCGATGCGGTAGACCGACACGTCCAACCGGTCGGTATTGACGCTGACCACCGGGATACCATCGGCGCCCTTGCGCGGCAGGATGTAGGCGGAGCCGCGGAAGGCAGCCATCGACGGCCGGTCGGGCACGCGCACGCGCTGGGTCTCGTCGGCCTTCAGGTTCACGCCGTCCTCGCCGGGCAGTCCCTGGCGCAAGGTGACGGCATAGCCGGCGCCATGGGTGACGCCACGCAGGCACAGGCTGTTCTCGCGCGTCTCGATCGCGATCTTGGTCGGCGGCTCGATGCGGATATAGTCGTCGAATCGCACGCCCTGCTTGCCGCTCAGCCGGTCGTTGAACTGGAAGCAGACCCGCGGGCTGCTGCCTTCCGGGTTGACGGTGACGCCGGTCATCACCAGCCCGGCCTTGCGGCGGAGCGCGACGATGCGCTCCTCCAGCTTCGGCGCCTGGGTGTCCAGCGTCGCCGCTTCCATCTTCGGTGCGATTTCCTGGATCGCCTTCAGCGCCTTCACCGCCTCGTCCGGCTTGCCGAACGCCTCGTCCATCAGGGTGGCGATGCGCCAGAGAATTGCGACGCGTTCTTCGTCCTTCGGGTTGAACTGCCCGGCCATCACGGCGCTTTGCAGCGCGCGGTCCTTGTTCGGCGGGGTGGCGGCCTGCCAGGCGGCGCTCAGTTCCAGCCAGACCGACGGCGATCCGCCACCCTGGGTGATGGTCTTCTCATAGGCCTGGATGGCGCCGGCCATGTCCTTGCGGTCGCGGGCGGCGCGGGCCTGCTTCAGCAGATCGGCGATCACCTGCGGCTTCGGCTGTGGCGGCGATTTCAGCAGCAAACTGTTGGCATAGGCGGAGGCATCGGCCAGCGCCCCCGGCGGGGTGTAGTCGGCCCGCACCGGACCGGCTGCGATAGCCATCACCACCAGAACCCAGAAGAGCGTCAGCAGCCGTGCCATTTTATCGCCTTACAACCGTAAGCAGGAGCGCTCCGGTTATAACGCCGATAATCAGTGGGTTGCGATAGGCCGAACCGCCGATGCACCGTTCGAACGTATAGGTCCCGGGACGCTTGCCGGCTAATTCCTTTCCACCAACACTTGTCCACAGCCGGTGGATCGGGTAACGATCCGATCCTCGGGGCTGCATAATGATCCAAACCGATGCTGGCACGGTGCCGCAGGCTGCAGGAACGGTGGGGGCTGGCGCTTGCGATCGCGCTGACCCTGAGCCTGTTCGTCCGCCTTGCCGCACCCTATGCCGGCGCGGCTGACCATGACGGCTACGTCGCGATCTGTACCGGCAGCGAACTCGTCTATCTGCCGGTGGACCAGGACGGCGTCCCGTTGCCGGACGGCAAGGCGCCCGACCAGCCCGACCTCTCCCCGCTTCATCTGCCCTGCAACTGGCTCGGGCAGTATGTCGTCGTGTTGCCGGTCCTCCAGCTGCTCCTCCTGCCCACCGAGGGCCTGCTGCCTCCGGAACAGCCGAAGCCGGACGAGACATATCGCCCGCAGAGTCTGAAGCCCTTCCACTCCCAGGCCCCGCCATCTGATCGCCATCCGAAGCACTGAACCGCCCGCTCGCCGGGCGATCTTTGTCGCGACGACCGACTGGGCAAATCATGACTCAAACTCTGCAAGGCGGAGCGATCGGCTCTGCCCTCTATCGTACTATTTGGCGCTGGCATTTCTTCGCCGGGCTGATCTGCGCCCCCATCGTCATCCTGCTCGCCGTCACCGGCGGCATCTATCTGTTCAAGGACCAGATCAACGACAGCCTGCATGCCGACCTGCGCATCGTTTCCCCCCGAAGCACCGAGCGGCTGGCGCCCTCCGCCCTGGTCGCCAGGGCGCTGGAGGCCCATCCGGGGACGCTCAAGGGCTATGCCCCGCCGGCGGCACCGGACCGCGCCGCCGAGGTGAGGATCCTCGGATCCGACGGGTTGAAGGACATCGTCTATATCGATCCCTATGACGGCCGGGTGCTGGGCAGCCTGTGGGATGGCGGATTCGCTGGATCGCCGTCCATGTATGTGGTGCGCAAGCTGCACAGCCTGCAATATGTCGGCTGGTTCGCGGAACGCATCGTCGAGGGCGTCGCCGGCTGGATGGTGCTGATGACCGCCTCCGGCATCTATCTCTGGTGGCCGCGCGGTCAGCAGAAGGGCGGTATCGTCACGGTGCGCGGACGGCCGGGCAAGCGCCTGTTCTGGCGCGACCTGCATGCCGTCACCGGCATCTTCGTCAGCGTCGCCATCGTTTTCCTGGCGATGACCGGCCTGCCCTGGTCGGGTTACTGGGGCAAGTCCTTCTACAGCTTCTCCTATGCAGTCGGCATGGGAATGCCGGACGGCTATTGGGACAAGTACCCGGTCTCCACCGTCCCGCTGAAGGACACCATCGACCATGCCCCCTGGATCGTCGAGAATCAGCCGACGCCGCTGTCCACGACAACGTCCGGGGTTCCGGCGAAGCTGGACGACGTGGTACGCACGGTCGACGGGCTGGGGATGGCGCCGGGCTATGCCATCGTCTTCCCGGCCACGCCCGATGGCGTCTTCACCGCATCCGTCTATCCCAACGACATCACCGGAGAGCGGGTGGTCCATCTCGACCAGTATTCGGGCAAGGTGCTGTTCGACATGCGGCTGAAGGATCTCGGCCTATTCGGCAGGCTGGCGGAATGGGGCATCAGCATCCACATGGGCCAGGCCTTCGGGCTTGCCAACCAGTTGATCCTGCTGGCTTCACTGATGGCGATGGTGGGGTTGGTGGTTTCGGGAACGGTGATGTGGTGGAAGCGCCGCCCGGCGGGCAGCCTTGCCGCCCCGCGCCTGCCCGCCGGAACCACGGTTCCGAAGACGCTGATCCTTATGACGGTCGCGGCCGGCCTGTTCTTCCCGATGGTGGGGATTTCGATGCTTGCCTTCGCCGCCATCGAAGCCGCCGCCTACGGCGTCCGCTCACTTCGCATGGCCTGAGCGGCCTCCAGCGCGGAGCGGACGAAGGCCCGCTCCGCCAGACTGCGATGGCGGTCGCGGTGACGGACCAGATGGAAGGGGCGGGACGGCAGGTCCAGCCCCTCCAGCGCGACGATGCGGCCGGCCGCCAAATCCTCCGCCAGGATCAGGTCGGACAGCACACCCACCCCAACCCCGGCCAGCAGTGCGGACCGGATGATACCGCCGCCCGGCAGCGTCATCGCAACCTCCAGCCCGCCGGGGTCGAGCCCCACACCGCGAATCGCCGCCTCGAACAGCGCGCGCGTGCCGGAGCCGGACTCGCGCAGGATCCAACGGCCGGCCATCAGGGTGTCGCGATCCACCCGTCCGAGCGATGCCCAGGGATGCCGGGCTCCGACCACCAGCCGCAGCCGGTCACCGTCGATCGGCTCGCTGACCAAGGCCGAATCGGTCACCACCCCCTCGGCGATGCCCAGTTCGGCACGGCCGTCGCGCACCGCCTCAGCCACCTGTTCGGTGTTGCCGATGGACAGATCCACGCGGATGCCGGGATAGGCCTCGGCGAAGCGCAGCAGCCGCGGCGGCAGCCAGTGATTGCCGACCGTCTGGCTCGCCGCCAGCCGCAGCGCGCCGCGCGACAGGCCGGACAGCTCGGCCAGCATGGTGCCGGCCTCTTCCACCTTCGCCAGGATGGCGCGGGCCTGCCCATGGAGCAGTTGCCCGGCGGCGGTCAGTTCCACCCGGCGGCCGATGCGGTCGAACAGGCGCAGGCCATGCTCCGCCTCCAGGGCGGCGATGGCGGCGCTGACCGCCGGCTGCGACAGGTGCAAAACCTCCGCCGCGCGGGTGAAGTGCAGCATCTCCGCCACCGTGGCGAAGATGCGCAGTTGCTCCAGCGTCACGCGAACAGCCCGGTGAAGGGCAGGAAATCGACCAGATCGCCAGGATTCACCACGGTGGCCTCGGCCGGCATGTCGACCAGCCCATCGGCCTCCACCATGGAGGTCAGCACGCCGGAGCTGTTGCTGGGGAATTTGATCGCGACCGGACGGCCATCTTCGCCCCGCTCCAGCCGGGCGCGCAGGAACTCGCGGCGACCGGGCTTCTTGGTGAAGGTGAAGTCGGCGACCACCAGACTGCGGGGCGTGGCGATGCTGCTGGCCCCCGACAGGCGCAGAACCAGCGGCCGGCCGACCAGCAGGAAGGTGACCATCGCCGACACCGGATTGCCGGGCAACCCCAGGAAGGGCGTGTCGCCAACCCGGCCGAGCGCCAGCGGCTTGCCCGGCTTGATCGCCAGCGTCCACAAATCGATGGAGCCGAGCGCATTGACCGCCGCCTTGACATGGTCCTCCTCGCCGACCGACACGCCGCCGCTGGTGACGATCAGGTCGGCGGTGCCGGCGGCCTCCGCCAGCGCGGCGCGGGTGGCGTCCGGCCGGTCGGGCAGGATGCCGAGGTCGCGCACCTCCACTCCCAACGCGTCGAGCTGGGCGGCCAGCGTGTAGCGGTTGGCGTCATAGATGGCGTGGTCGGGCTTGGGCATTCCCGGCTCCCGCAGCTCGTCGCCGGTGGAGAACAGCACCACGGACAGCCGCTTGCGCACCGTCAGGCTGGAGCGGCCGACCGCAGCGGCCAGCCCGACTTCCTGCGCGCGCATGCGCTGGCCGGGATGCAGCACCACCGCACCCGCCACCATGTCCTCCCCCGCGAGCCGGACGTTGGCGCCGCGCTTCAGCGATGCCGGGACCAGCACCGCATCGCCGTCGGACCGGCAATCCTCCTGCATCGCAATGGTGTCGACGCCGGCCGGGACCGGCGCGCCGGTGAAGATGCGCACCGCCTGCCCCGCCACGACCGCGCCGTCGAACTTGGATCCGGCCGGCACCCGTCCGACGACCTCCAACCGCCGGAAGCTCTCCCCCGCCTCGGCGGCGAAGGCCCAACCGTCCATGGCGGAAACGTCGGCCGGCGGCACATTGACCGGCGCCACCACCTCCTCCGCCAGCACGCGGCCGAGCGCCTGTCGCAGCGGCACCTCCTCCGTCCCGGTCACCGCACCATAGCCCTGCGCGATGCGCGCGACCGCCTCGTCCAACGACAGGGGAATGGGGCCGTGTGCGGAGCAGTCGTCCATGATCTCGATGTCCTTGATGAATGGGCCGGGATGGGGCGGGCCAGGATGAGGCAGGTTGGCGGCCTTCCTATCGTCAAATGCAGCCCAGGCCTTTGATCGGCGTCAAGGCTCTGTTTGGATATTCCCGTATTTCGGCGCCTTAGGCCGTCTCCACCCGCAGCCAGTCCAGATAAGCCGGGTTGCCGCGCCCCAGCGCCAGTTCGACGACGCAGGGCGTGTCAAAGCTGTGCAGTTCGCGCACGCGGACGGTCAGGCGGTCGAACAGGGAGGATCGGGTCTTGGCGATCAGCACCGCTTCCTCGGCCTGCTCCACGGCACCGTTCCAGCGATAGACGGAGGTCATGCCGTCCAGCACGTTGGCACAGGCGGCCAGCCGCTCCTCGACCAGACTGCGGCCGATGCGCAGGGCTTCCTCCTTCGAAGCGGCGGTGATGTAGGCGAAGACCAGATCGTCCTTGCTGTCATCCGGATTGGTTTCCGGCATGGGGAAGGCTCCCTCCTTTTCGATGCACCTGTGCTGCGCTTTCGCGTAGGATGCCCGCACTTTGCCACAGCCCCTGCCGGGGCCGGCAACCCTCTGTCCGATCCCGTATCCGCAAGAGCAGCCCGTCCCATGGCCAAGCCCCGCCGTTCCTCGTCCCGCAGCACCCCGTCCGACGTCCAGGGGGCGTGGCTGCGCCGCGGTCTGGACCAGCCGGGCGGCAAGCTGCCCCTGTTCGACGAGCGTGGGCAGCGGGTGAAGAAGCCGACAGTGGAAGCCTGCCTGAAGGCGGGATGGGCGGAGCGCTGGTTCGACAACCCGCTGAAGCCGGACTGGCTGGTCTGCCGCCTGACGGAGGCTGGCCGCACAGCTCTGGAGGGTCATAGCCGCAGCGACGCCGCCCCGGCCGGCGAGGCGGAGGAGGATGCGCGGCAAGGCGCACTGATTTAAGGGGCTTCTCAGGTCGGTCTACTGCGCCGCCTGCGCAATGCCGTTTTCGCGCTTGATCCGCAGTTGGCGGTCGACCTCGGCCTGGAGCTGGCGCGGCGTCACCGGCTTATGCAGTACCGCGACGCCATGGGCCGAGGCATCGGCCAACGTGTCGGCGCCGGTTTCCCCGGTCAGGATCAGCGCGGGAACCTCCTCACCGTAGCGCCCGCGTACGCGGCGGATCACCTCGGTGCCGACGCGTCCCTCGCGCAGCCGGTAATCGGCAATGACGATGTCCGGCACCCGCCCCAGCGACTCCAGCCGGTCCATCGCCCGGTCGGCGCTGTCAGCGGCGACGACGCGGAAGCCCCATTCGGTCAGCACCGTCTGCAAGCCCAGCAGCACCACCGCGTCGTCATCGACCAGCACAGCCAGCCGCGGCCGGTCAATGGCCGGCGGCCGTTCCGGCCCCCCTGCCCGTCCGGCCAGGAAGCGAGCCGGAGCCAGCGGCACCAGCACACGGAAGGCCGAGCCCTGCCCCTGCACCGACCGCACCTGCACCGGATGGTCGAGCAGCTGCGACAGCCGCCGCACAATGGCGAGCCCAAGACCCAGCCCGCGCAGCCGGTCACGCTCCGGATTGCCGACCTGATGGAATTCTTCGAAGATGCGGTCGAGATGTTCGGGCGGGATACCGATGCCGGTGTCCTGCACCTCGATGGCCAGCCGGTCGCCCTCCGGCCCGGCATCGATGCGGCAGCGGATGCGGATGGCCCCGGCCTCGGTATAGCGCAACGCATTGTCGACCAGATTGCGCAGCAGTTGCATCAGCAGGCCGCGGTCGCTGCGCAGCACCGCCTCGCAGCTCTCCACCCGCCAGACCAGACCCTTGGCGGTCGCCTGCTCGCCATAGGCGGTGTCCAGCGCGTCAGTGAGTTCGCTGACCTCAAAGGTGTCCAGCACCGGCGTCACCACGCCGGCCTCCAGACGCGACACCTCCAGCAACCCGTCCAGCAGGCCCTTCATGGTGTCCAGCCCCTGGTCGAGCCGGGATAGCAGATCGCGACCGTTATGGTCGCCGACATGACGGGCGAGTGCGGCGGACAGGAAGAACAAGGCCTGGAGAGGCTGGCGGAGGTCGTGGCTGGCAGCGGCGAGGAACTTGGACTTGGCGAGGTTTGCGCGCTCGGCTTCCTCCCGGGCGGCATCGCGCTCCGCTTCCAGCGACTGAAGGCGATGAATGAGACTCATGCTTCGACCACGGCTCTCACGGAGGATGATGGGGGTCCCGAAGGCGCCCCGTTTCCATTTTTGAACAGAACCGGGGTTAATGTTAAACTGCATTAACCATAATCATGCTGCAGCGCGCAACCCCTCCCAGGCATATGTGCCGCATGGGCAGGGTCCATGAAGAAAAGGTTAATGCCGGTTCATATGCGAAAGCCCCGGCAATTTTCCGGGGCTTTCCGCATTCGGGACTCGATTGGCGAAGCTGCGCCAACCGCCGTGGGCAAACCTTTCGAGACGCAGTCCGTCAGAAACCCCGACGGACCGCCATGTGGATCTCGCCACGGGTCAGTCCGATGTCGGACAGTTCGGCATCGGACATATGGTTCAGCTCATTTTCCGCACGGTAAAGTGCAATCCGTTCGCGGACCCAATGAACGGCACGTTGAAAGAGGGTGTTTTCCTTTGTTCCGGCCGCAAACAATTCACCGGACGAAGACTGCATCGAAGAGTAGGCCATGGTGATCTCCTGCGCTTGGCGCTGATTACATGAGCCTATTTTGCCTTTTGCAGTCGCGAAATCAATGATCCACCCTCTGCGGTCCGGCGGCGGCAGACCTGCACGGATTCGATAGAACATTCGTACGCAGATCAACGCGGACACAAAAAAACGCGCGGAGGTTTCCCCCCGCGCGTCTTCCGGAACAACGGCTTGGCCGCTGATCCGCTTACTTCACGCTCGACTTGCGCGACAGGTTGTGGTGCGCCTCGATGTAGCGGACGGTACCCGACTTGGAGCGCATGATCACCGAGTGGGTGTAGGCACCGCCGGGGAAGCGGCGGACGCCCTTCAGCATGGCGCCGTCGGTGACGCCGGTGGCGGCGAACATGACGTTGCCGCGCGCCAGCTCGTGCAGGCTGTACTTCTTATCCAGGTCGGTGACGCCCCACTTGGCGGCGCGGGCCTTCTCGTCGTCGTTGCGGAACAGCAGACGGCCCTGGAACTGGCCGCCGATGCAGCGCAGGGCCGCGGCGGCCAGCACGCCTTCCGGCGCACCGCCGGAACCGACATACATGTCGACGCCGGTGCCGGCCTGGCTGGTGGCGATGACGCCCGACACGTCGCCGTCGTTGATCAGCATGATGCGGGCGCCGGCTTCACGGACGCGGGCGATCAGCTCGGCATGGCGCGGACGGTTCAGGATGCAGACGAGCAGTTCCTGCACCTCGGTGCCCTTGGCGGCGGCCAGCGCCTTCAGGTTGTTCGCCGGCGTCTCGTCCAGATCGACGACATTGTCCGGCAGGCCGGCGCCGACGGCGATCTTGTCCATGTAGACGTCGGGGGCGTTCAGGAAGCCGCCCTCCTCCGCCATGGCGATGACGGCCAGCGAGTTCGGGCCGCCGGTGGCGCAGATGGTGGTGCCTTCCAGCGGGTCGAGCGCGATGTCGACCTTCGGGCCGGAGCCGATGCCGGCGCCGACCTTTTCGCCGATGTACAGCATCGGGGCCTCGTCGCGCTCACCCTCGCCGATCACGACGGTGCCGTCGATGTAGAGCGTGTTGAGCGCCTGGCGCATGGCATCGACGGCGGCCTGGTCGGCCAGCTTCTCGTCGCCGCGACCCATCAGCAGCGAGGCCGACAGGGCGGCGGCCTCGGTCACGCGGACGGCCTCCAGCGCGAGGTTGCGGTCCATGTGGGACAGGTCGACATGCGTAGACGGCGTAGACATCGTGTGCTCCCCCCGACTCTTCGGTCGTATCAGGCTGTGTTTGGTCAGGCTGTGCTTGGTTATTGTGGGAAACGGCCCCGATCAGAACTGCTCGATCCGGATCATCCGCGGCGGCTCCAGCACGCTGTCGCTGGCCGCGATGGTCGCGAGCGCACGCTGCATCGCCGCCTCTTCGGTGTCGTGGGTGGTCAGGACCACCGGAACACCTTCGTCCGGCGAGCGGCCGCGCTGCAGGAACTGCTCCATGGAGACGTTCTGGTCACGCATCGCCGCTGCGATATCCGCTATCACACCAGGGCGGTCCACGACCATCAGGCGGACGTAGTACGACCCGCGGCGCGCTTCCATCGGCGACGGGGTTGCCGCACCCAGCCGGTCGGACGGAACGCCGAAAGTCGGCGTAGACCGCCCGCGGGCAATGTCGACCAAGTCGGCGACCACCGCCGAGGCGGTCGGGCCGGCTCCGGCGCCGCGGCCGACGAACAGCACGCGGTCGGCGAAGTCGGCCTGCGCCACCACGGCGTTGAACACGCCGTCCACCGAGGCGATCGGGGCGGTCTTCGGCACCATGCAGGGATGCACGCGCTGCTCGACGCCGGCCTCGGTGCGCCGTGCGATCCCCAGCAGCTTGATGCGGAAGCCCAGCTGGTCGGCATAGTCGAAATCGACCGCCGAAACCTGCCGGATGCCCTCGATATAGACCGAGGAAAAATCGACCGGGGTGCCGAAGGCGACCGAGGCCAGGATCGCCAGCTTATGGGCGGCATCGACGCCGTCGATGTCGAAGCTGGGATCGGCCTCGGCATAGCCAAGAGCCTGGGCATCGGCCAGAACATCGGCGAAGTCGCGGCCGGTGGTCCGCATCTCCGTCAGGATGTAGTTGCAGGTGCCGTTGAGGATGCCGTGGATTTCCGAGACGGAATTGGCGGCAAGACCCTCGCGCAGCCCCTTGATGATCGGGATGCCGCCGGCCACCGCCGCCTCGAAGGCGACGGTCAGGCCACGGGATTCGGCCTTCTGGGCGATCTCGGTGCCATGGACGGCCAGCAGCGCCTTGTTGGCGGTGACAACGTGCTTGCCGGTCTCCAGCGCCGTGGCGACGGTGTCGCGCGCCGGGCCTTCCGACCCGCCGATCAGTTCCACCACCAGATCGGCACCGGATTGAGCGGCCATGGCGACGGGATCGTCGAACCATTGGACCTTCGACAGATCGACGCCGCGGTCCTTGCCCTTGGAACGGGCACTGACCGCGACCACCTCGATGCGGCGGCCGCAGCGCTGTTCGATCAGCGAGGCTTGGGCGTCCAGCAGCTTCAGGACGCTGGCGCCGACGGTACCGAGGCCGGCGACGGCGATTTTCAGGGGGGCTTGCCGGGCGTCGGACATCAGGCTTTCGCTTTCTCGGATTCCAGAAGGGCGGCGCGGGCCGCAGGGTCCTTGCTCGCCGCCACGCCACCGGCGTTGGAGCGGAAGAACTCCTTGATGTTGCGGGTCGCCTGACGGATGCGGTGGACGTTCTCCACCATCGCCAGACGGACATGACCGTCGCCGTATTCACCGAAGCCGATGCCCGGCGCCACCGCGACCTCCGCCTGCTGCAACAGCAGCTTGGAGAACTCCAGAGAACCCAGATGGGCGAACTGCGGCGGGATCGGCGCCCAGGCGAACATCGACGCCTTCGGGCTGGGGACCTCCCAGCCGGCGGCGGCCAGACCCTCGATCATCACGTCGCGGCGCTGCTTGTACATGTCGCGCACCTGCTGCACGCAGTCCTGCGGACCGTTCAGCGCGGCGGCGGCAGCGACCTGGATCGGCGTGAAGGCGCCATAGTCGAGATACGACTTGATGCGGGCCAGCGCAGTGATCAGCGTCTTGTTGCCGGTGGCGAAGCCGATGCGCCAGCCGGCCATCGAATAGGTCTTCGACATCGAGGTGAACTCGACCGCGATCTCCCGCGCTTCCGGGATCTCCAGGATCGACGGCGGCGGGTCGTTGTCGAAGAAGATCTCGGCATAGGCCAGATCAGACAGGATATAGATGCCGTGCTTGCGGCAGAACTCGACGATCGGGCGGTAGAAGTCCAGCCCGACCACCTCGGCCGTCGGGTTCGACGGGTAGTTCAGCACCAGTGCCAGCGGCTTCGGCACGCTGTGGCGCACGGCGCGCTCCAGCATGATCATAAAGCTGTCGATGTCGGTCGACGCCCCGTTCTCCATGCCCACCGGCAGGTGGCGCACCGAGGCGCCGGCCAGGATGAAACCGAACGGGTGGATCGGATAGCTGGGGTTCGGCACCAGGATGATGTCGCCTGGGCTGGTGATCGCCTGGGCGAGGTTCGCCAGCCCTTCCTTCGAGCCGATGGTGACGATGCACTCGGTCTCGGGGTCGACGTCGACGTTGAAGCGGCGCTTGTAATAGGCGGCATGGGCCTTGCGCAGGCCGGGGATGCCGCGGGAGTTCGAGTAGCGGTGCGTCTTCGGATCGCGCACGGCCTCGACCAGCTTGTCGACGATGTGCTGCGGGGTCGCCTGGTCGGGATTGCCCATGCCGAGGTCGATGATGTCGGCGCCGTTGGCCCTAGCTCGCGCCTTCATCGCGTTCACTTCGGCGAAGACGTAGGGCGGCAGGCGCTTGATGCGATGGAATTCGGTGTTGGACATGGACGCTCCGGAAGACCGCTCCGGTCACGCCACGAACCCAAGAGACCTGCGGACCGGGACTGACGTTCTACCGCCCTGACGCGACGGAAGCGAGGCAAATTTCGCGTCTGGACCGTCCGGCACGGCGCTTTGGCCGGACAAGCCCGTGAGGATCCATTAATGGGGTGACTTAACAATCTCCCTACCAACGTCGTGGTTAAACCTAACTGTGCTTTAACCCATTAGCTTTCATACCTTCGGCTTGGAACTTTCGTCGCCATGCCGCAACGGTCAGGGCTGTTGGAGTTGTAAGATGGTCTCGCTTTTGAAGGTTGCTGACCGGCTGCTCGGCGACATGCGCTTCACGCGGAAATTGGCACTTGCCCTGTCGGTCCCGATGGCGGGGGTGGTTGTGCTGTCGTCGTTGCTGGTGTGGGAGCAGGTCGAATCCACCCGCCGGGCTTCCGATCTCGCCTCCGTCACCCGTCTGTCGGTGGGCATGACCAGCCTTGTGCACGAACTTCAGAAGGAGCGCGGCTCCTCCTCCATCTTCCTCAGCGGCAAGCTCGCTGAAGACCGCAAGCGCATGGAGACGGTGCGGACCGCTGCCGACGCCCGGCTGGGCGAACTGGCCCGGGACATCGTCGGGCCCCGGATCCGCGATCCCCAGGTGGCTGCGGCGATCGGCAGCGCCCGTGACGCACTGTCGCAGCTGTCCGGCCTGCGCACCGGCGTCGACGGCATGACGCAATCCTCGATGGAGGTGGTGGCGAGCTACACCGCGATGATCCGCAGGCTGCTCGACGCCGCCGGGCAGGCCCGATCCCTGTCCGACGGCAGCGACCAACTGCGCGCCGCCGATGCCCTGGCTTCCCTGTCGGAGGGGAAGGAGCGGCTGGGCCAGCAACGTGCGGTGGGTGGCGGCGCCTTCCGCAAGGACCGCTTCCCCGCCGACGCGCATGAACGCTTCATCGAACTGTCGGGCGAGTACAAGGCGCTGATGGACGGCCTCAAGAACAAGCTGACGGCGGAGCAAACCCGCTATTACGACCAGACCGTTGCCGGATCGGCCATCGCCGAGGTGGAGCGGATGCGGCGGATCGGTGTCGCCTCCGCCTATGGGGCCGACAACCAGGGTGTCGATGCCGGAAAGTGGTTCGACACCATCACCACCACCATCGACATGCTGCGCAGCGTCGAAACCCGCGTGGCCGACGACCTGATCGGGCTTGCCAACCGCGACGCACGGGATTCGATGAACCGGCTGATCGGGATGGCAGCCGCACTGGTCGTTCTGCTGGTGACGATGACGCTGATCGCGGTGCTGGTCGCCCGCAACATCACCCGGCCGATCTCCCGCCTGAACGGCGCCATGGCACGTCTGGAAGCCGGGGAACGCGCGCTGACCATCCACGGTGCCGAGCGCGCCGACGAGTTGGGCGCCATGGCGCGCAGCCTCGACCATTTCCGCCTCAGCCTCGCCGAAGCGGACCGCCTCGCCGCCGAACAGCAGCGGCATCAGGAGGAGCGCCTGCGCGAGGCCGAACGCCTGGAAGGTCTGGTGGCGGATTTCGACCGTCACATCGAAGCGGTCGCCGAACAGTTGGCGGGCGCCGCCAGCGGCCTGCGCGGCAACGCCGAGCAGATGAGCTGCATCGCGTCCGACACCGAATCGCACGTGCTCTCCGTCGCCCGCGCCTCGGAGGGAGCATCCGACAACGTCCAGGCCGTCGCCGCCGCGACGGAGGAGCTGACCGCCTCCATCGCCGAGATCGGGCGCCAGATGGCGGGCTCGACCGAGATGGCGGAACGGGCGGTCGGCGACGTCCGGCGCACCGCCGACGTCATCGCCGATCTCAGCGGCGCCGCCCAGCAGGTGGACGAGATCGTGCGGATGATCACCGACATCGCAGGCCAGACCAACCTGCTGGCGCTGAACGCCACCATCGAGGCCGCCCGCGCCGGTGAGGCCGGCAAGGGCTTCGCCGTCGTGGCGAGCGAGGTGAAGCAACTCGCCAGCCAGACCGCCAAGGCGACGGAGGACATCACCGCCAAGGTGGCCGAAATCCAGTCGGCGACCAGCCGCACCGTCACCGCGATCGGCGGCATCGGCACCATCGTCACCCGGATCGAGGAGAACATCTCCGCCGTCGCCGCCGCGGTGGAGGAGCAGAACGCCGCCACCGCCGAGATCGGCCGCAACGTCCGTCAGGCCGCCGACGGCACCGACCAGGTCTCCCACAACGCCGCCCTCGTCGGCACCGAAGCCAGCCGCGCCGGCGCCATGGCGAAGGAAGTGCTGTGGATGGCCGACGCCCTGAAGCAGAACGCCGACGGCCTGCGCAGCGACGTCGCCGACTTCATCGGGAAAATCCGGGCAGCGTGAGGTGCAAGGTAGAGAGTTGCCATTCATCGCGAGATCCACTCGCGAATAGCTTCCCTTACCCCAGCCCGGTCGCCTTCGCGTATTTCCGCTTCGCCACCTCCAGCGATGCCAGAAGTTGCTGCCCGGTCGCTCCGCCGTCGCCGCTGATGCGGCCGGTCATCACCGCCTTGATCGCGTCGACGTGGGCCTTGAACAGCAGATGCTCGTTGGCGGTCACCGTGGTCAGGCCGCTGCGGGTGGCCTCATACAGCGACTTGGCGATGTGGGTGATCAGCGGATAGCCGAAGATGCCGCCCTGCCCCCGCATCTCGTGGGCGGAACGGTTGACCTGGGCCAACAGGCCGGGCACCGCCTCGGGCTCGCGCGGCAGGCGGTCGACGCTGCGGCCCATCTCCTCCACCTCCGCACCGATCCAGACGGCATAGTCGCCTGCGCGGTTCAGGATCTCCTCCTCAGCGGCGGCCAGAACCTCCGGCGGCAGGGTCGGAACCGGATCGCGCGGGGCGAGGCCGACCTTGGCGCCCAGCCGGTTGGGCAGGTCGAAATAGATGACCGGAAAACGGTCGATGCCGCGCGCCTTCGACGCGCTGTGCACCACCAGGATTTCCGATGGAGAGGTCATCCGGCAATCCATCGCCACCGGCTTGTCGGCGCGGCGTCGGTCGGGACCGAAATAGCCCTTGGCCAGCACGAAGCGGCGCGGCCGGGCGATGGCGAACAGCAGCCGGCTGGCGATGGTCTGGGCGGAAAAAGGTTTGGCGATGAAGTCGGAGGCGCCGAGATCCCGCGCCTGCTCCACATATTGCCGGTCGGCCGCACCCGACAGCATCAGCACCGGCAGGAACTTGTCGGGGCTCTTGGGGCTGGAACGGATCCAGCGCAGCAGCATCAGCCCGTTCACCTCGGGCATCACCAGATCGGACAGGATCAGGTCGACCGGGGCGGTCCCCGGCGGCAGCGCTGCGCGGCGCTCGTCCAGCCAGCGGATGGCGTCGGCGCCGCTCGCCACCCCTTCCACCCGGCCGATGCCGATGGTGCGCAACGTCGCGGTCAGGACCGAACGGATGAAGCCGCTGTCCTCCACCACCAGGACCGTCAACAGATCGAGCTTCGGCTGGGTCATCGCCCTCTGTTCCACCAACCGGGCCATATCCCCGCATTCATTCCTCCACTTCTGGCACAGCCTGCCCCGATTGGCGAGAGACAAGCGGAACGGAAGACAAACCGTGTGGGCGCGGTTACCCTCCCCCGGCCGCCGAGGCCCGCCAAGCAAAAAGGAGAGGAACCGCCCGATGCCGCAACCCGATCACGTCATGGCCCTGCCCCTGCCGGAGAAACCGGACCTCGACCCCGACATGCAGGCGCTGTTCGACAAGTGCGTGGAAAAGCTGGGCTTCGTGCCCAACGTGCTCCAGGCCTACAGCCTGCGGCCGAAGAAGCTGCGCAACTTCGCCATGTTCTACAACGAGCTGATGCTGGGCGAGAGCGGCCTCAGCAAGCTTGAGCGCGAGATGATCGCGGTGGTCGTTTCCTCCGCCAACCATTGCTATTACTGTCTGGTGGCCCATGGGCAGGCGGTGCGCAAGCTGTCCGGCGATCCGGAACTGGGCGAGATGCTGGTCGCCAATTACCGCGTCGCCCCGCTGGAACCGCGCCAGCGCGCCATGCTCGACTTCGCCTGGAAGCTGACCAAGGAGCCGATGTCGGTGGGCGAGCCCGACCGTGAGGCGTTGCGTGCCGCCGGATTCAGCGCGGAGGACATCTTCGACATTGCCGATACGGTCGGCTTCTACAACATGTCCAACCGCGTGGCGACCGCGGTGGACATGATCCCCAACCGCGAGTACCACAGCCAGGATCGTTAAGGCCCGGATATTCCCAGGCTTTCAACGGTACAGTCGAGGCCACACAGGGTAGGAATCATGGCGATCGTCCGTTTCTTCGTCCGTCTGTTCGCGCTCATCGGCCTGCTGCTGGTGGCCGGTGCGGTGACGGTGGTGGTGCTGGCGGTCCGACATGAACCCACTCTGCCCGATGCGGTGGTGCTGGAACTCGACCTGACCAAGCCGCTGGCCGAGAGCGACGACGGCAAGTTCGGCAGCCTGTTCGAACACCAGCCCACGTTGCGCGAGGTGCTGGACGCGCTCGACGGCGGCCGGCGTGACCCGAAGGTGAAGGGCGTGCTGGCCCGCTTCGGCGACGACAGCATCGGCTTCGCCCAGACACAGGAGCTGCGTACCGCCATCGAGCGCTTCCGTGCCTCCGGCCGCTTCACCGTCGCCTTCGCCGAGGAGTATGGCGGGGCCGGGGCCGGCAACCGCTCCTACCTGCTGGCCAGCGCTTTCGACGAGGTCTGGCTCCAGCCGCTGGGCACGCTGGGCATCACCGGCCTGTCGGCGGAGCTGCCCTTCGCCCGCGACGCCTTCGACCAGCTGGGTGTGCAGCCCAGCTTCGCCCAGCGCGAGGAATACAAGAGCTTCGCCGAGACCTTCACCAAGTCCGGCATGACCCCGGCCAACCGCGAAATGATGGAGGCGCTGGTCGCCGACCTCGGCAACCAGCTGGTCGACGGCATCGCCAAGAGCCGCCGCCTCGCCCCCGCCGCGGTACGCACTGCCATGGACAAGGCGCCGCTGCTGAGCAGGGAGGCGCTGGAGCAGAAGTTCGTCGACCGGCTCGGTTACGCCGACGAGGCGCGGGACGAAGCGCTGAAACGGGCTGGCGCCGGGGCGGAGATGGTGGATCCGGCCGATTACCTGTCGGTCGCCGGCAGCCCCAACGACACCGGGCCGACCATCGCCCTGATCCACGCCGTCGGCACCATCACCGGCGGCGAGAGCGGCAAGCCGACCCCGGTCGGGGTGTCCGCCGGGTCGGAGACCATCGTCAAGGCGATCGAGGAGGCTGCCGAGGATCCCGACGTGCGCGCCATCCTGTTCCGCATCGACAGCGGTGGCGGTGCCGTGTCTGCCTCGGAGGCGATCCGGCGGGCCCTGGTCAAGGCTCGGCAGAGCGGCAAGCCTGTGATCGCCAGCATGGGCGACACCGCCGCGTCGGGTGGCTATTGGATCGCGCTGGCCGCCGACCGCATCGTCGCCTCCCCCGCCACCGTCACCGGCTCCATCGGCGTCGTCGCCGGCAAGTTCGCCATCGGCGGGCTGTCCGACAAGCTGGGTATCCATTGGGACGGGGTGCGGGGTGCCCGCAACGCCGGCATGTGGTCGCCACTGCGCCCCTTCGACGACAGCGAATCCGAACGGCTGAACGCCATCATCGACGATACCTACGCCAACTTCCTCCAGCGCGTTGCCGAGGCCCGGCGGATGACGCCGGAACAGGCACGCGGCATCGCCAAGGGCCGCGTCTGGACCGGCGCCCAGGCCCGCGAACTCGGCCTCGTCGACGATCTCGGCGGCCAGGAGCAGGCGCTGACGCTCGCCCGCACCGCCGCCGGCCTGTCGCCGGACGCCCCGGTGACCCTGGCGCCCTACCCGCCGCCGAAATCGGTGACCGATCAGATCCTGGATCTGGTATCCCGCAAAGGCGAACTGGTCGGCGCCCTGGCAGCCGCGGCGGAGTTGCGCCCCCTGCTGACCCAGCTCCGCCCCTTGCTCGCCCTCACCCAGAGTGACGGCGTCCAGGCCCGCATGCCGTCGATGTCGCTGGGGCGGTGATCCGATCCAGCGGACTTGCATAGAACAGTTCCGGGTCTATGGTGTGGCCGCTTCCGGCACTCCGTTCAAAGACCTCAACGTCCGAGACGTCCGACCATGACCGAGACCGCCGTCCACTCCACCCGGCCCAATCCGGCCCACCCCGTCTTCACCCACCAGGAGATCCTGCGGGTGTTCAGCGGGGTGGCGCTGGCGATGCTGATGGCGGCGATGGACCAGACCATCGTCGCCACGGCACTGCCGACGATGGCGAGCCAGTTCGGCGGACTGGAGATGCTGCCCTGGGTGGTCACCGCCTATCTGCTGACCTCCACCACCACTACGCCGATCTACGGCAAGCTGTCGGACCTCTACGGCCGCAAGCGGGTGCTGCAAACGGCGATCCTCCTGTTCCTGGCCGGCTCGGTGCTGTGCGCGGCGGCGCAGAGCATGACCCAGCTGATCCTGTTCCGCGGCTTGCAGGGGCTGGGCGGCGGCGGGCTGATGTCGCTGGCCTTCACCATCATCGGCGACGTTGTGGCTCCGCGCGAACGTGGGCGCTATCAGGGCATGATCGGCGGCGTCTTCGCGCTGGCCAGCGTCGCCGGGCCGCTGCTGGGCGGCATCTTCACCGAAACCATCGGCTGGCATTGGATCTTCCTGATCAACCTGCCGCTGGGCATCGCAGCGTTCGCCATGACCCGCCGCACCCTGTCGCGCCTGCCCGCCGGCCGGGCCAGGCCGCGCATCGATCTGGCCGGGGCGGCACTGCTGACCGGGGCGGTGACCAGCCTGCTGATCGTCGCCACCCGCGGCGAAGCCATGGGCTGGGGCAGCCCGGCGGCGCTGGGCCTGCTGGCGGCCGGTCTCGTCATGCTGGTGGTCTTCCTGTGGCACGAACGCCGGATCGAGGAGCCGATCCTGCCGCTGCACCTGTTCCGCCGCCCGGTGGTGGCGGTGGCGACGCCGGTGGTTGCGGTGTCGGCGATGGTCCTGTTCGCCGGCATCGTCTATCTGCCGCTGCATCTCCAGCTGGTGCAGGGGGCCAGCGCCACGGTGTCCGGCCTGCTGCTGCTTCCGCTGGTGCTGGGCATGACCTTCGGGTCGGTCGGCGGCGGCCGGCTGATCGCGAAGACCGGGCGCTACAAGGCCTTCCCGCTCGCCGGGCTGGCCCTGTCCGGCCTGATGTATGCGCTGCTCGGTACTCTGCCGGCGCTGACGGCCGACGGGCTGTGGTCGACGCTGATCCTGGTGCCGCTGGGCATGGGGCTGGGGCTGGTGATGCCGGTGATGACGGTCGCCGTGCAGAATGCGGTGGAGCAACGCGACCTGGGGGCCGCCACCGCGTCGGTCGGCTTCTTCCGTTCGCTCGGCGGGTCGGTCGGCGTCGCGGTGTTCGGCGCCGTCTTCAACGGCGTGGTGTCGGACCGGCTGGAAGGCGCCGGCCTGTCCGGCCGCGCGGTTCTGGAACATGGCGCGGCGGCCCTCGCCAACCTGCCCGCCGCCGCCCGCGGCGGGGTGGTGGCGACGCTGGAGCACGGCTTCGCCACCCTGTTCCTGCTGGCAGCGGCGCTGGCGGTCGTCTCCTTTGCCATGACCCTGTTCCTGAAGGAGCTGCCGCTGCGCTCCGCCAACCCTGGCCGGCCGGAGGCTGCGCCGGCGGCGGAAGGCTGACCGGTCAGCCGTCAGGAATGATCGCTGGGAAAGTGCCTGGGCTCTCCAAGCTTGTCCTCGATGTAGAGCAGGTTGACCAGCACCAGCACGACCACGGCGAGCGGCGTCGCCAGGAACATGCCCATGATGCCGAACAGCACGCCACCGGCGGCGATCGCCCCGATGGTAACCACCGGCGGCAGGTCGACAACCCGCTTCTGCAACAGCGGCGTGATCAGGTTTCCCTCCACCTGCTGGATGACCAGATAGAGCCCGGCGACCCAAAGAGCATCCTGCGGTGACTGGGCGAAGCCGATCAGAATCGCCGGCACCGCCGCCAGGAAGGGGCCGACCAGCGGAATGAACTCCAGCAATCCGGCGACGATGCCGAGCGCCAGCGCCGACGGGATGCCGATCAGCCACAGCCCGACCGCGATCATCGTCCCCACCGCCGCCATCGCCACCAGTTGCCCGATCAGCCATTTCCACAGGCTGTCGCCGGCCACCTCCATCACCTCGCAGGCCCGCTTCTGCCCGCGCGGCGGCACCAGCAGGACCACGCCGCGCTGATAGACCCCCGGCGACGCCGCCAGATAGAGTGCTGCGAACATCACCACCACCGCATCGCCGACGACATAGACGAGGCCGGAAGCGAAACTGCTTAGCTGGTTCATCCAGGGCCATTCCTTGCCCTGTTCCATGATGCGGTCGCGCCAGCCGTCGGGCAGCATGCCCATCGCCTTGGTCACCTGCTCCTGCAACTGGCCGAGCTGTGCCGCCATCGAGGTGCCCATCAGCCAGACGCCGCCGCCGACCAGCAGAACCAGCACCAGCAGCACGATGGCCAGCGACCAGCCATGGCCCAGCCTGGTCCCCCGCTGCACATAGCCGGTCAGGCGCTGCAACAGGATGGCGAACAGCACGCCGGTGAAGATCAGCAGCAGCGTGCCGGATATCCGCCACAGGAAGACGCTCAGCGCAGCCACCCCGGCGACGATCAGCACCTTCCAGGTGAAAACCGCCAGTTCCCCGCGTCCGGCCCTTGCGGGCGGCGCGGTCTGCGCCGCCCCGCCGCCCGGCGTGGGAGCATGCGTGGCGGCGTGATAGGCGGTGGGCCGGCTGGGTGTCGCCATCTCTTCAAACTCCCGCACTCGCGGCCGCCGGACGGGCGGCCTTGGGGCAAGAACGCAGCGGGTCACCAGACGTTGCGGAACCTCAGCAGGCTAGGCCGTCGGCGGTAGTCCGAAGATCGGTATGGAAGATGCTCCGGCCCGCCCCATATCAGTCATGACGCCAAGGAGTCATTCTCGCTGATGTCACTTGAAGAGCCCGCCCACCGGCGGGCTTTTTTTTGTCCGTGGCTTTTGCCGACGGTGCCGGAACCGCTTACCGGCGCGCCTCCGGCGGGAAAACAAGACTGACCTTCAACCCCGGCTGGTTGTCGCTCAATTCCAGTTTTGCGCCGTGCAGCGTCGCGACCGCATCCACAAGGCTCAATCCCAGCCCGTTGCCCGGCGAGGCGCGGGCGGTGTCCAGCCGGACGAAGCGTTGCAGGACCTTGTCGCGCATCTCCGGCGGAATGCCGGGACCGCTGTCGGCAACCTCGATGCAGGCTGCCCGGCCGGGGGCCGGGCCGTCGAGAACCAGCATGATGCTGCCACCGTCGGGCGTGTATTTGATCGCGTTGTCCAGCAAGTTCGACACCAGCTGGGCCAGAAGCTGGCCGTTACCATGCACCATAGGCTTGCCGCGGATATCGACCGATAGGCGCTGCCCACGCTCCTCCGCCACCGGTTCATAGAGGTCGGCGGCAAGCTCCACCACCTCTGCCAGATCGACCGGCACGAAGTCCTGCCGCTTGGCCCCCGACTCGGCCTCGGCGATCGACAGCAGGGCGGTGAAGGTGGCGAGCAGCCGGTCGGCCTCGACGATCGTATCCTGCAAGACGCTGCGGTAGACTTCCGGATCCTCCGTCTCATGCAGCAGAGCCAGCTCGATGCGGGAGCGCAGGCGGGTCAGCGGTGTGCGCAGGTCGTGGGCGACGCTGTCGGTCACCTGCTTCATGCCGGTCATCAGCCGTTCGATGCGGTCGAGCATGGCATTGAGGTTGCCGGCCAGCCGGTCCATCTCGTCGCCGCCGCCGAAGCGCGGCACGCGGTCGCTCAGGTCGCCGCTCATGATCTGGCGGGTGGTGCGGTTGATGGCTTCGATACGCCGCATAGCGCCGCGGCTCATCAGCAGCCCGCCGCCCAGCCCCAGCAGGGCGGTCGCCCCCAGGATCCAGCCCAGCGAGCGGAACATGCGGGTGCGCAGCTGGTCGATCTCGCTCATGTCGCGGCCGACCAGCAGGCGGAACTGTCCCGGCAGCGTGAAGGTCACGGCCTGCGCGGTCGAGGGCCGGTCGTTGACCCCGCCATAATCGGCGACCTTGAAATGGGTCCAGCCGCTGGCATTCGGCACCGCTGCCGGCCAGCCCGACAGGTTTCCGGCCAGGATCACCCCTGCCGCCGTCGTCAGCAGATAGATGGAGTTGTTGTTGGCCACCGCGCTGCGCGTCCGCACCACATCGACGAGGCCGGGCAATCCATAGTTGTGGTAATGGTCCTGAAGGCCGGCGACCTCCAGCGCGATGGTCTCGCCGATCTCCTGCTCCAGGAATCCCGCGGTGGTGCGATAGACGACGCCCAGGATCAGCCCGACCGACAGGACGAACATCGCCAGATAGAGCAGCGCCAGCCGGAACGTCGTGGTTCGCACCAGCCGCGACCCGGCGGCGACGAAGCCGTGCAGGCCGCTGGCGGCCGCGCCATCATGCTTCATACGTCACGCAAGTCCATCAAGCCCCCATCAAGCCCCTTGCGTCTCCGCCGCGCGCAGGCTGTAACCGGCGCCGCGCACGGTGTGGATCAGGGGGGTGGGAAAGTCCTTGTCGATCTTCTGGCGCAGACGGGCGATGTGCACATCGATCACGTTGGTCTGCGGATCGAAGTGATAGTCCCACACATTCTCCAGCATCATGGTGCGGGTCACCACGCTGCCGGCGTTGCGCATCAGATACTCCAGCAGCGAGAACTCGCGCGGCAGCAGGTCGATCGGCTTGCCGGCCCGCTTGACGCTGCGCGACAGCAGGTCCAGTTCCAGGTCCCCCACCGACAGGCGGGTCTGCGGCTGGGCGGCGCCGCGCCGGCGCACCAGCACCTCGATCCGCGCCAGCAGCTCGGAAAAGGCGAAGGGCTTGGTCAGGTAATCGTCGCCGCCGGCCTTCAGCCCCTTCACCCGGTCGTCGACGCTGCCCAGAGCCGACAGGAACAGCACCGGCGTGTCGTTGCCGGCCGCCCGCAGCACCTGGACCAGCGACAGCCCGTCGCGTCCCGGCAGCATGCGGTCGACGATCATCACGTCGTAATGCTCGGCTCCGGCCAGGAACAGGCCTTCCTTCCCGTCGTTGGCGACGTCCACCACATGGCCGGCCTCCTTCAGCCCCTTGGCAAGGTAGCTGGCGGCCTGACGATCATCTTCGATGACGAGAATCTTCATGAGCACGAGTGTAGCCTCCCAAAACAGCCCGGCCAAGCACGAGGGTGTCGTGCCCGGCCGGACTTTCCGTCACCCGGAGAGCGCGTTGCCTCACGCCTTCAGCTTCAGCGCGACGAACGACTCGTTGCCCTGCCGGTTGATCAGCATCAGCAGCGCCTTCTGCCCCGCCTTCTCGGCCTGCGTCACCTGCTGGCGGACATCGGCCGGGCTCTTCACCTCGGTGTCGCCGACCCGCTCGATCACGTCGCCGGGGCGGACCGGCACGTCGACGCTGGAGGACAGGCCGGTCACCACCACGCCCTGCACGTCTTCGCCGATGCCAAGCCGCTTGCGCGCCGCCCGGTCCAGCGGAGCGAGCTTCAGCCCCTTCACCGGCGCCACCTCCTCATGCTCGGCGGACCCCTTGCCGGTGTCGCTGTCGGCCGACGCCATCTGCTGCTGTTCGGACAGGCGGTCAATGCGCACCGGCACCGTCTTCTCCCGGCCGTCGCGCAGGATCTTCAGCTCCACCGTGTCGCCGGCCTTGGTATCCGCGACGTGGCGGGTCAGGTCGCGCAGGTTGTTGACCGGCTTGCCGGCATAGGACAGCACCACGTCGCCCTGATGCAGGCCGGCACGCTGGGCCGGGCTGTCGGCGGTCACCTCCGCCACCAGGGCGCCCTTGGCGCCAGGCAGGCCAACGCTGTCGGCGATGTCCGGAGTCACCTCCTGGATCTTCACGCCGAGCCAGCCGCGCTCTACCTTGCCGCTCTCCTTCAGCTGAGCCACCACCTCCTTGGCGAGGTTGGACGGAATGGCGAAGCCGATGCCGACCGACCCGCCATTCGGCGAGTAGATGGCGGTGTTGATACCGATCACCCGGCCGCTGAGGTCGAAGGTCGGGCCGCCAGAGTTGCCGCGGTTGATGGCGGCGTCGAGCTGGAAGTAATCGTCATAGGGACCGCTGTGGATGTCGCGGCCTCGGGCCGACACGATGCCCTTGGTGACGGTGCCGCCCAGCCCGAACGGGTTGCCGACCGCCATCACCCAGTCGCCGACGCGGGTCTTGTCGCTGTCGGCCCAGTCGACCGAGGGCAGCGGCTTGTCGGACTTCACCTTCAGCAGGGCAAGGTCGGTCTTGGCGTCGCGGCCGATCAGCTTGGCCGGCATTGCGGTGCCGTCCTGGAGGGTGACGGTGATCTCGCTGGCGCCGTCGATGACGTGGTTGTTGGTCACGACATAGCCGGCGGGATCGATGATGAAGCCGGAACCGAGCGCCCCGGTCTTGCCGCGCGGCCCCTGGTCCTGATCCTGGTCACCGTCCGGCCCACCGTTGGGTCCGCCATTCCGGCCCATCTGGTCCTGGAACTGGCGGAAGAACTCCTCGAACGGGGTGCCCGGCGGGAAGCCGGGGATGGCCGGGCCGCGTTGCGCCCGGGTTTCGGCCTTGGCCTCCTGGGTGGCGGCAATGTTGACGACAGCCGGGCTGACCTTGGCCGCGAGGTCGGCGAAGCTGGCCGGCGTGTCCTGCACCATGGAAACGGCTGGGGAAATGGCCGACGGCGTGGCGTTCTGCTGTGCCTGCGACACCGCCCAGCCGGCCAGCGCCGGAGCCGTCAGCAATGTGGAGCCCAGCAGCAGGGCCGCGACGGTCCGGCGAAAACGGCCCGCACGACCGATCTCGCGCTGGGGCTTCGACTGCGAATTGGCGGGAGGAAGGGTGGTCATGACGGCGACACTCCAATCAGGCGATTCCGACTGTGGGGAGGTGGTGCCGGCGATCCGACCGCCGCAGCACCTCACCGCTGTTGTTCCCAACATAGGAACCCACCCTTGACCGCCGCCTTGCGACCGGATGAAAGAAATTTCAGGCTGGCCGGTCGGATCGGCCGCGCGGCCCTACTCCCCGATCAGATGCAGCGCGATCTCGCGCCGGTGCGGCCGGGCGCGGTGTTCGAACAGGTAGATCCCCTGCCAGGTGCCCAGCGCCGGCTCCCCCTCGATCACTGGAATCGACAGGTTGACACCGGTCAGGGCGGAACGGATGTGGGCGGGCATGTCGTCCGGTCCTTCGGTGGTGTGGACGTAGAGCGACGGATCCTCTGCCACCAGCCGGCGGAAGAAGCGCAGCAGGTCGGTCTGCACGTCGGGATCGGCATTTTCCTGAATGGTCAACGATGCAGAGGTGTGGCGGCAGAACACCGTCAGCAGCCCGGTCTCCATCCCCTGCTCCGCCACCCAGCGCCGCACCGGTGCGGTCACCTCGACCAGCCCGGCGCCTCGGGTGGGGACGGTCAGCATCGTGGCGGCTTGTCGCATGGCGTTCGGTCTCCTTCAGTTTTCGGTGGCATTTTTCGCTGGCTTGGTTCCGGGATCAGGCAATACCAGATGTGTCTGCCCGGACGGATCGGCAGGTACGCTGTTGTACCGGAACCGCAATGGAGGAAAACGGCGCATGGACATCACCGGCACCCACAGCGTTCCCGGACCGCGCGACCGCGTGTTCGCGGCACTCTGCGACCCGGCGGTCCTGATGCGCTGCATCCCCGTGCTGGAAGAGATGGAGCGGCTGTCGGCCACTGACTATGCCGCGCGGGTGCGCACCACCCTCGGCCCGATGAAGGCGCGCTTCTCCGGCCGCCTGCGGCTGGAGCCGGAGGATGGCGCCCACCGCTACCGGCTGATCGCCCAGGGCAATGGCGGACTGGCCGGCGCGGTGAAGGGCGAGGCGCTGGTGGTGCTGGAGGAGGAGGACGGGCGTACCCGGCTGACCTACAGCCTGTCGGTGGCGCTGGGCGGTGCCGTCGGCCGGCTGGCGGTGAAACTGGTGCAGGCCAAGACCGACCGCGTGCTCGCTGGCTTCTTCGAGCGTTTCGCTGAGGAGGTCGACGTCCACGGGGAGTGATGCGGCGTAATGCCGCAGGCCGGACCGCCAATCAGTGCCTTTCGCAGGTGCAGCACCTTAGGTCAGGATATCGGCGTCGCGGGTGCTCTTTGCCGGTGGAGATGCCGAGTGGTCCTGTCCCAGCCCACTGCCCAGCCCCTTGCCCACCCCCCTGCCCGACCTGACCCCGACGCCGATCGCATGATCTTCGGCCGCATCCTGGCGCTCGCCGCCACCGATCCGGTGCGGACCATGGTCCAGGCGCTGGCATTGGCCAGGACGGACCTCGCGGAGCTTGCCGCACGCCACGCCCCCCACTTCACCAATGCCGTCGCCGCCCTGCCCGATGACGATGAGGCGGGCGAGGACGCCATCGAGGAAGCGGACCTGCGCGCCTTTCTGGTCGAGCATGGTGCAAAGGGAGCCGACGAGGAGCGCTGGCTGGCCGCCATCCTGGCGCGCCGGTCGCTGGAGCCCAACCATCTGTGGCAGGACATGGGCTTCCACGACCGTGGCGAACTCAACACCATGTTCCGGCGGCATTTCCCGACGCTGGTGGCGATGAATTCCGGCGACATGAAGTGGAAGAAGTTCTTCTACCGCCAGCTTTGTGAGCGCGAGGGGCTGATGCTGTGCAAATCCCCCAACTGCGAAGTCTGCGACGACGTGGAGGTCTGCTTCGGCGAGGAGGCCGGCGATCCGCTGTCCACCCTTTCCCGCCTCGCCCGCGGCGGATAAGACACTTCAGCGCGGCTGGGCGCCCAGATCCTCGAAGGTAATGCCCTTGTCGGTGTGGCGGAAGCGGCCCTTGCCATTGACGGTCAGCGGCGGCTGCCCCGGCTGCGGCACGAAGGTGGCGGCGTAATAGCAGTCATGCTGGCCGCTCTCTATCGGCCCGCCCTTCGGCTTCGCCTCGACGCAGCCCTGCTTGCGGAAATTGTCGAAGCCGCGGAAAGTCGCGTTGCCCTGCCGCTCCAGCGTGCGGCGGGTGTGCGCCTCCACCAACTTGCGCATATCGCCCTCCGACGGTTCGCCCGAACAGGCGGCGAGCAGCAGCGCGGCGAGCAGGACCAGACGCCTCACCGTCCCCCCAAAAGCCGGTCCACCCGCTCCTTCAGCGCGGCGAAGGAGGGCGGCTTGACCACGAAGCCGTTGACGCCCAGTGCCATCGCCTGCTTCACGATCTCCGATTCGGTGTGGTTCGTCAGGAACACCACCGGGGCGCGGGGATTGGCGGCCTCTGTGCTGGCGCGCAGGCGGGCCAGAAACTGCAAGCCGGAGACCGGCTTCATGTCGATGTCGCAGACGATCAGGTCGGGATCGACACGGATGCATTCGTACATCGCCGACTCCCCATTATCGGCCTCCGCCACATCGCGGAAGCCGATCTGGCTCAGGATCTGGACGATGGTGCGGCGGACGAAGGGCTGGTCTTCCACGACCAGGATCCGACGCTGGGAATAGTCCGTCGCCTGCATATCCATTCCCGATCCTCCAGCCAAATCGCCGCATTCCACAGATACAGTCCGAACCGGCGGCGGGCAACCGAAGGTCGGTTACCGGCGTGTGGAATATGGTTTTAACTCTGTAAAATTATCTACAATTTGTGTTGCCTGCCTTCATCCGTCGACCTGCACCCGGCCGGTGAACTCCTCTCCCGCCCCGCCCTGCATCAGGGGGATCCCCGGAAGGCGGAATAGGGCAGATGGATGGAAAAGGTGCTGCCGACACCGGGGCTGGAAACGACCGTGATTCGGCCGCCCAGCCGCTCCACCATCTTGCGGGCGATGGCCAGCCCCATGCCGGTGCCAGGATGTTCGTCACGCGAATGCAGGCGGCGGAACACCTCGAAAATCTGGTTGCGATAGCGCGGCTCGATGCCGATGCCGTTGTCGCGCACATCGATCATGTCATGGCCCTCGACCCGCCGGTGGGAGATCTCCACCTCCGCCGCGCGGTAGGGATGGCGGTATTCGACGGCGTTGTCGATCAGCACGACGAAGATCTTGCGCAGCAGCCGCTCGTCCGCCTGCACCGAGGGCAGCTCCGCCACGGTCACGCAGGCGCCGGCATCGGCGATCCGCCGCTTCAGCGCGGCCAGCGCGGCCTGGAGCGCGTCACTGGCCGAAATGACACCGCAGCTGAGCGGCACCCGGTCTTCCGCCAGGAAAAGCTGGACGTCGCGCAGCAGCATCTTCAGCCGCCCGGCGCCGTCGGCGATCTCGCGGATGAAACCCTCGCTCTCCTCGTCCAGCTTGCCCTTCTGCTGCCGTTCCAGCAGTTGGGCATAGCTGGCGATGACGCGCAGCGGCTCCTGCAGATCGTGGGCGGTGGCATAGGCGAACTGCTCCAGCTCGTTCTTGGCGCGGCCAAGCTCGGCGGTACGCAGGTCGACCTGCCGCTCCAATGCGTGGCGGCGGCCGATCGCCATGAGGGTGACCGCCTCGATCAGCAGCGACAGCAACAGAAAGGCGATCTGGAAGCCGCGATAGGCCGGGTCGTCATGGGTAAGCACCTCCCAGCTGGTGCGTGGGGCCAGCGCCAGATGCCAATAGCCGTCGGGCAGGTTGATCCGCTCGACCAGCGGATCGCTCTTCCAGGCCAGGGCATCGCCCGCCACCTGCTGCCCGGTGTCGGTCACCACGGCAAATCCCAGATGCGCCGGCACCCGGTCGAACCGCACCTCGTTCAGGATCGCCCCGACGTCGAACACCAGCCCGACGGCGCCCCAGGGCTTGCCCGGCCCATTGACGATCTGGCGGGCAATCAGCCCCTGCCCACCCTGCAACAGGTTGACCGGGCCATGGACGGTGACGTCACGGCTGATGATGGCGCGCCGCACCGTCTCGGCGAAGCCGGGCCGGGAATCCCGCAACAGGTCGTTGCCCAGGACCTTCTCGTTGCCTTCCACCGGATAGACGATGCGGACGACGAAGTCGGGCGCGGCGGCGATGTTGCGCACCCCCACCACCGATCGCCGCAACCCCTCCGCATAGCGCGGGAACTGATCGGCAAGGTTACCGCTGCCGGATGCGACCTCGACGAAGGCGGTCAGGCCGCGGACCAGGGCGAACCGCTCGTTCAACGCGCTCGACAGGGTGCTGGCGAGCGACGAGGCGGTCAGCGCCGCATCGGCCCGGTGTTCGGCCACCAGGACGCGGACACAGACGTCGCCCAGCCAGACATAACCCAGCGCCAACACCAGCGTCACCGCCGCCTGGACGGCGACGGGCTTCCAGATGCGCAGTCCGCCGGACAACAGGCGGCGCAGGACGGCCGGCACCGGCCGGCGCGGCGCGGTCAATGGCTGCACCGTCATGGCCGGACCCGGGCCTGCATCACCACCCGCCCCGGGTCAGGCCGCCACGTCGACCGGCGGCCGGTCCCTGGTGGCGATTTCCACGGCCCGCGCGAAGTCCGCCGCCATCTTCTCAGCCTCGAAGGCCAGGTGGATGCGGTTTTGCTCCCCGGCCTTCACCACGACCACCGCTTCCGCGCCATAGCGGTCGAGCCGCAGATGGCCGGTGGCCCCCGCCAGCGAACGGCCGTCGGTCGCCGTCACCGGGTCGATCATGGCGCCACCGATGGACAGGTTGCGCACGGTCACCGCCAGACGGTCGCCGCCGATCAGCAGGGTTCCCGTCTCTTCCACCTGGAAGCGCGGCTTGCGCCGCCGGTCGGCATCGCCGGTGGAGGTGCGGACGATGCGGACCAGCACCTGCCGCAGGCTCTCTATGGAGCGGGCGACATCGCCGGAGCCGTTCTTGACATGGGTCGCCTGTTCGCCGGTGCGGTCGGCCTCCTCCGACACCGCGGCGATGCGGTGCGACACTTCCTGTGCCGCAGTGGAAGTCTCGACCACGTTGCGGCTGATCTCCTGGGTGGCGGCCGACTGTTCTTCCATCGCCGACGCGATGGAACCGGCGATGTGGTCGATCTCGGCGATGGTCCGGCCGATCTCCTCCACCGCCTGCACCGCCTCGTCGGTCACGGCCTGGATGGCGGTGATCTGGCGGGTGATCTCCTCGGTCGAGGACGCGGTCTGGTTGGCGAGGTTCTTCACCTCCTGCGCCACGACGGCGAAGCCCTTGCCCGCCTCGCCCGCCCGCGCCGCCTCGATGGTGGCGTTCAGCGCCAGCAGGTTGGTCTGGCCGGCGATCGACTGGATCAGGTTCACCACCTCGCCCACCTTCGCCACCGTTTCAGACAGCGAGCGGATGGTGGCCTGGGTGTGGTGGCCGCTCTCCACCGCGCGGCGGGTCACCGCGCTGGAATGGGCGACCTGCGAGGAGATCTCCCGGATCGAGGCGGCCAGTTCCTCGCTGGCGGCGGCGACGGTCTGGGCGTTGGCCAGCGCCTGGCCGGCGGCCGACGCCACGGTCTGGGCGTTGACGCTGACCCGCTCGGCCGAGCCGGACATGCCTTCGGCGTCGTCAGCCATGGCGCCGGTGCGCTGAGCCACCTCCTCCACCGCGCGGCCGGCCTCACGCTCTACGGTCGAAGCCATGGTTTCCAGGGCGCGGCGCCGCTCCTCGTCGGCATGCCGGGCGCGCTCGACACGCTCCTGCACGGCATAGCAGAGCCGGGCCTTCAGCCCGCGCAGTTGCCCGGCGATGAGATGGAATTCGGCCGCCGCCGGCAGGTCGATGATGTGGGTCTGGTCGTTGCGGGCGATGGCGTCGAAATCGGACGAGAAGGTGGCCAGCGGACGGCGGACGGTGCGCAGCAGCAGCAGCCCGCAGAACACGGCGGCCAGCAGAACGGCCAGACCGGCCGCCACGGCGAACACCAGATGCCACTGGAAATCCTCCAGTGCTCCCTCATACTCGGCCCTGGCGACCGTCAGCTGCAGTTGCAGCAGATCCTTGTTGGTCTGGAAGGCAGCCTGGAACAGCGGATCGATGCGGTCGCGGACCAGCACCTCAAGCCGCAGCGAATCACCCTGTCGCGCCAGTTCCACCGCCGGCCTCAGGCCTTCGTTCAGGAAGGCGGCGCGCTGCTTGGCGAAGCGCTCCGCCAGCATCTTCTCCTCCGGCGTCAGATAAGTCGCAAGATAATCCGCCCACAGCCGGTCGATGGTGCCGTTGTTGCCGGTGATCCGTTCCTCGCGCTGCGTCATCACCTTGGGATCGGTGCCGTCGCGGGTGTCGATGATCAGGCGCTGCAACGTCTGCACAGTGTCGCGCATATTGTCCAGGATCTCGCCGATCTGCACCGCCGGCACCGTCCGGTCCTCGTACACCGTCCTCAGCGAGGCGTTGCTGTCGGACATGCCGCGCAGCGTGACGCCGCCGACAACCAGCATCGACAGGATCATGAAGGCGAAGATCACCGTCAGCCGCCCCGTCACCGTCGTCATCCAGCGCCGGAGCGCTGCCCCCGCTCCGCGCCCGACCCCCTGCCCGTCACGCACCGTCAGATGGCGCGCCCGGCCCTCGCGGATGTCGGCATAGAGCCGGTCGGCCGCCGCCACCTGCTCCCGCGATGGCTTCGTGCGGATGGAAATGAAGCCGGTCACTGCCCCATCCTCCATCACCGGCGTGACGTTGGCGCGGACCCAGTAAAAGTCGCCCGTCTTGGTCCGGTTCTTCACCAGCCCTTCCCACGGCCGGCCGTCCTTGATCGTCGCCCACAGGTCGGCGAAGGCCTCCCTCGGCATGTGGGGATGGCGGATCAGATTGTGCGGGGCCCCGATCAGCTCGGATTCGGCATAGCCGCTGATGTCGACGAAGGCCTTGTTGACGAAGGTGATGCGCCCGCCCGTGTCGGTACGCGACACCAGCAGGACGCCGTCCTCCATCACGATTTCGCGGTCGGTGATCGGTTCGTTGAGACGCATGGACGGGGGCCTCGTCAGACAATGGGCACATTCGGGGCACGACCGGCAGCGCGAGCGGGCGCAACTGGACTTCGGACAGACAGACAGTCCACCGCCGGGAAAAAGCGATGGTTCGGCACGGATAGCGGAATGGGGCTTCGTCTACCCTGAGTAGACCTCCTCCGCACTGATACAGATCAAGTCGGCAAGCCGCATGCCATGCACAATAAAATCTTCGGAAACAGCCGTTCCGGCTAAACCCTTATGGACAGCAGCGTCCGGCATTCCACGGACTTACGATCTGCCATGCGGGCACGCCGCATCCAGCATTGCAGTTTACAAATAAAAGCGGGATTCAAGGGGAAAGAGCACAAAATTGCAAAAGATCCACCCGCCAAAGACAAGAACAGTCATTTGCATAAGGAAATTTTTATAAAAGAAAACCCCTCTCTCGACTTGGAGAGAGGGGTGCCAGCACTGCGATATTTAGCCGCAGCACTCTTAGACATGAAGAATAGACCGCAGTGGATCAGGAGTTCGCCATCAGCTGTTCCAGCCAATGGATATCGTAATTGCCGTCGATGAAAGCCTGCTGGGCTATGATGCGGTCATGCAGCGGCAGCGTCGTCTGGATGCCGCCGATCACATACTCCTCGATGGAGCGGCGCAGGCGCATCAGGCACTCGTTGCGGGTGGTGCCGTGGACGACCAGCTTGGCGATCAGGCTGTCGTAATGCGGCGGCACGCGGTAGCCGTCATAGAGCGCCGAATCGACGCGCACGCCCAGGCCACCCGGCGCGTGATAGCCGTCGATCTTGCCCGGCGACGGGATGAAGGTTTCCGGATTCTCGGCGTTCACGCGGCATTCGATGGCATGGCCTTCGAAGCGGATGTCCGACTGGCCGTAGCCCAGCGGTGCACCGGCGGCGACGCGGATCTGCTCGCGCACCAGATCGATGCCGGTGATCATCTCGGTGATGGTGTGCTCGACCTGCAGGCGGGTGTTCATTTCGATGAAATAGAACTGCCCGTCCTCGTAGAGGAACTCCATCGTGCCGACGCCGCGGTAGCCGATGGCCGCCGCCGTCTTCGCCGCCAGCTCGCCGATGAAGGCACGCTGTTCGGCGTTCAGCGCCGGGCTCGGCGCCTCCTCGATCACCTTCTGGTGCCGGCGCTGGACCGAGCAGTCGCGCTCGCCGAAATGCACGCAGGTGCCGTGGGAATCGCCCAGCAGCTGGATCTCGATGTGCCGCGGGCGGCCGAGGAACTTCTCCAGATAGACCTCGTCGTTGCCGAAGGCGGCGCGGGCCTCGGCGCGGGCGAACTGGTAGGCTTCCTTCAGCTGGTCGGGGTTGCGGGCGACCTTCATGCCCTTGCCGCCGCCGCCGGCCGCCGCCTTGATCAGCACCGGATAGCCGGTCTCGTGGGCGACCTTCTCCGCCTCTTCCAGCGTCGCCACCGGGCCGTCGGAGCCGGGCACCACCGGCAGCCCCTGCTCCATCACCGTCTTCTTGGCGGTGACCTTGTCGCCCATGATCCGGATATGCTCCGGCGTCGGGCCGATGAAGGTGAAGCCGTGCTCCTCCACCATCTCCGCGAACTGGGCGTTTTCCGACAGGAAGCCGATGCCGGGATGGATGGCGTCGACATTGGTGATCGACGCCGCCGACAAGATAGCCGGAATGTTGAGGTAGCTGTCGCGCGCGGACGCCGGGCCGATGCACACACTTTCGTCGGCGAGGCGGACGTGCATGGCGTCGGCGTCGGCGGTGGAATGCACCGCCACGGTCTGGATCCCCATCTCGCGGCAGGCGCGGTGGATGCGCAGAGCGATCTCGCCACGGTTCGCGATCAGGACCTTTTCGAACATCGCCAAGGGAATGCCCCGCTTACTCGATGATGAGGAGAACTTCGCCGAATTCGACCGGCTGGGCGTCGGACACCAGCACCTCGGCGACCGTGCCGCCGCGCGGTGCCTTGATCGGGTTCATGACCTTCATCGCCTCGATGATCATGATGGTCTGGCCGGCCTTGACCACGTCGCCCGGACGGACGAAGGGCGTGCCGCCCGGCTCGGCCGCCAGATAGGCGGTGCCGACCATCGGCGAGGTCACCGCACCCGGATGGCTGGCCGGCTTGGCGGCAGCCGGCGCCGCCGCGGCAGCCGGGGCGGCCGCCAGGACCGGGGCGGCCTGGACGGCGACCGTCTGGGCGGCGGTCGGGCGGGTGACGCGGATGCGCTTTTCGCCCTCGGCGAACTCGATCTCGCTCAAGCCCGTCTCACGCAGGAGGTCCGCCAGCTTGCGGACCAGATCGCCGTCGATGTCGAAGCTCGCCATGATGTCAGTCGTTCCCGTTTCCTTAATCGCGGTCGATGATGTTCGCGATGGCGTCCAGCGCCAGAAGATACCCGTGCGGCCCGAACCCGCAGATCATCCCCCTCGCCACCGGCGAGATGTAGGAGTGATGGCGGACCGGCTCGCGCTTGAAGATGTTCGACAGATGGACCTCGATCACCGGCAGCTCCGACAGGATCAGGCTGTCCATGATCGCGACCGAGGTGTGGGTGTAGGCGCCGGCGTTGATGACGATGCCGTCATTCTCCGTGCGGGCCTGCTGGATCCACGAAACCAGTTCGCCTTCGTGGTTCGACTGCCGGAAATCCACGGTCAGACCCAGCGTGTCGGCACGCTCGTGGCAAGCGGCCTCCAGGTCGTCCAGGGTCATCGACCCGTAGATTTGCGGCTCCCGCACGCCCAGCATGTTGAGGTTCGGCCCATTGAGGACCAGAATCGACGCGTCGATGGCCACAGCCCGCGCCCCTTTTCCATGATCGAAACCGCGCGTTTATAGCACGAAGCGCCGTCCTGTCCATGGCAACGGGGGCCTGCCGCGCGGAAAAGCGCGTCCAAGGCTGGAAAATCGGCTCGGCCGGACCGAAAGACCGTGCGAAACGCAGGGAATAGGCACAGGGCAATCAGGGGGGAGGCTGAAGCGTGTGGTTTGCCAGAAGCTGACTGTAAACGCCCTGCCGCTTCAAAGTCTTCAGCCCGCCGTTGAAGGCGGCGACCGTCGCTTCCGCCCCCGGCGTGGCGCGCCCGACCACCAGATGCAACGTCACCACCGCGAAGGGCCGCTCCGCCACCCGGATGTCGTCGGCCAGACCGGACTTCGCGATGGCCGCCGCACCGCTGAACTCGTCGATCACCAGCGCGTCGGCCCGGGCGGTCGCCACCATGCGCACGCAGGCGCCCAGGTCGGACGGAGTCTGCCGGGTCAGGCGGCCCTGGCCGACCATCGCCTCCAGTTCCGCCGGCAGGGCATAGCCGACCGGCTGGCAGACCGTGCGCCCCTGGAAATCCGGCAGTTGGTCGGAGTCGCCGGGTCCCGTACGTCCATGGAATTCCATCCCCGATCGGTTCGACAGATAGACGAACTGCCGCACCTCGATCACCGGGTCGGAGAACAGCACCTCCCGCTCGCGCTCGGGCGTGCGGACATAGGGAAAGGTGGCGAGGAAGCGGCCGGCCACCACGCCGTCATAGCCGCGTTTCCACGGCATGAAGCGCACATCGTACCGGCGCCCGCCGACCGCGAAGGCCCGGCGGACCAGGTCGGTCACCAGCCCGCCTTCCGGCAGGTCATCGCCGGTGTAGGGGGCGTAGTCGCTGCCGGTCACCAGATCCAGCCCGGTGTAAGGAGCGGGAGCCGGTGCGGTGCTGGGGGTCGCTTCCGAGCCGGTTTCCATAGCCCGTGGCTGGGCCGAAGCCGCGCACAGCAGCAGTCCGGCCACGGCGGCGCCCAGCGCTGCCGATCTCGCCCTGCCCACCGTCCTCTCCGCCGCCCTGCCTGCCGCTTGCCGCACGTCCACTGGCCGCCCGCTGAGTGGTTCCGGCGCCGCTCCCCCGCGGCGTCGCCTGAGATCTAACGGCCTATCCGTTGCCCTGTAAAGAGCTGCCGGCCCTTCCGGCAGCCTCCAGTCATTCCGCCGCGGCGGGGGCGGTCTCCCTGGCACGGCGGCCGGCCGGATCGGTGTAGAGGTCGTTGATGCGCTGGACATGCACCGCCGTCGCCTCACGGATGGCGAAGATCGCCTTGCGCGCCCGCCCGCCCCAGCCGGCCGGCTGCTTGGCGAAGATCGAGCGGAAGAAGCGTGTGTTGCGAAGAAAGGCCTGCCGCAGATTCAGGTCGACGTCGCCGAAGCGGTCGCTCAGGCCCGCGGCGATGCGGCGGGCAAAAAACTGCCGGACCTTGAAATGCCCGGCCAGGAAAAGACCGCCCAGCAGCACCGCGGTGCCGATCAGATGCAGCGGCAGCCCGTTGTCGCCGGACTCGGACAGCCAGCCCAGGAAGGCGCCGAAGCCGCCCCCCAGCGTCTGCACCACCGTCCCCAGCAGCGCCAGCAGCAGCACGCCCCACACCGCGTCGCCGGTCAGCACGCGGCGGCGCCACATCGCCATCGCCTCGCGCAGCTTGGGCAGCACCTCCCCCTCCAGCTCCTTGGTCAGGCTGTCGATGGATCCGATGATGCGATAGGCGCGGGCGACCTCCACCTCGTTGATGCGGGTCTGGATTTCGGCCAGATCATGGTCGCGGCGCGCCTCGTAGCGGGCGCGGCGGCCGTCATCCTCGATGTCGACGGCGGAGCGCTGGTCGTAGATGGCATAGAAGCGGCCCGACACCAGCCCGGCCTGGGCGATGGCGCGCTGCCAGGCGCCGAACACCGCCTCCAGATTGTCCTCCTTGGCGGTGGTGTCGACCTGATTGAGGATGTAGCAGACCTTGCGGGCGTCGGCGCGGTTGACCGTCTTAGCGACCAGATGGCGCAGCGTGTCCTGCATGGCGCCCGGTTCCGGATGGCGGGCGTCGAAGAAGACCAGCACGAGGTCGGACAGCTCGACGATATGGTCGACCAGCCGCAGGACGGACCGGCGCTGGTCGTCGGCGTCGAAGCCCGGCGAATCGATGAAGATCTTGCCCTTGGTCCGAGAGCCGGCCAGCGTCTTCAGCTGCAGGTAATTGTCGATCCGCTTGCCCTCGCCGGCGGCGACCTTCTCGATCTCGTCGGCGATCCGGTAGAAGGGAAAGCGCGGGTCGGCGTTCAGCGCGGTGCCGGGCAACGCCTCCTTGCGGGTTTCCGGACCGTGGCAGATGACGGTGAACTTGTCGTCGACCGCCTGATTGCCGGTGTTCTGCAGCACTTCGCCCAGATAACCGTTGAGGAAGGTCGACTTGCCGGCCGAGAAGGTGCCGAGCACCGCGACCATCGGCCACCACGGAATGCGGGTGGTCAGGGATTCATGGCGGTCGATCAACCCCAGCCCGGCCAGGATGCGGTCGAAGGCGCGGAAGGTCGGGAGGACCGGCAGCAGGTTGGGATTTTCCGCGCGCAGATGGGCATCCAAAGCCGCAAGGCGCTGCTGAAGGGCTTGCCGGGGGGTCATGGGCGGGGGAATTCCACTGTTGCACGGGCCGAAAAGGACGGCCCCTCTCTAGCACGGGCGGGACCGGCACCGGACATGAAATCTCCCTCATCATCCGTGAGGGGACTCCGGCCAAGGGCTTCGACGGCGGACCGCGGGAACAGGATGGGGTGGCGGGACGTTCCCCCACGATGGACGACGCCGACGGCAAAGACGAAAGCTCCCGGCCAACCACCTCCGATCCTGCCGCCTCCAATCAGGCGCTTCGGCTGACTGCGGAGGAGTTGGCCTTCCTGCTGCGTGACCCGATGCTGCGGGCGCGGGAGGCGGAGCGTGCCGCCCGTTCCAATCGCCGCCGGACCGAACGGCGGGCGGCAGACCCCGCCTATGCCGAGCAACTGCGGGCCGGAGAGCGCGAACGCCAGCGTCGCCGCCGCCGCCGCGACTCCATTGGCCGGCCCGAGGCGCCGGAACCGCCGGCCATTCCCCTACCCGACCTGACTGAAGCGCAGGCGGCTGCCCGGCTGACCGATCATCTCGATCGCAGCCCCTCCGCCCGGGCGGCACAGCTGCGCGGACGGCCCGACCGCATCCGGCTCTATGCCGAGGCCTTCGTCGCCTATCGCACCTTGTCGGCCGGCGGCGTCCGCCCGACCCGCGGGGCATTGGCCGCCCTGCTGAAATCCCGCTTCGGCCGCAATGTCACCCCGTCCCAGGTCCAGAAGCTGCGCGACCATGTTGAGGGCTTCGCCGCCGCCGGTGGTCCCTGGGCCATGGCGACTTCCCACCCGTCCGGCGCTGCCCGAACGAGGAACACCGGGAAGGCCGATACGGATAGTCACGCACCACGGCCACCCAGACCCTGATTCCCCCTTGCCTGGGGTCAGTTAACGGCCGGCCGATAAGGTTAATTATGTATTAATGATCGTCTGGCCAACGATACCGCCCGGCGTGATCGGGTGGGCGGCGCGTGACTTGGTGTATCGACCTTACGAACAGAAAGATTTGCAAGGCTCAGTCGAATATTAATTACAACCAGAAGCTTCTTGACTACCATTTGTGGCGGTGCAAACCCCATCCGTTCTCGAATGCGGAATTTCTGTAAACAAAAAGCTGTCGACCCAACCAATGGGTGAGTCGAAAGACTCGGAGATTTCCACAAAACGATGAGGGCAGGGATCGGATAGAGCCTTGTCGCAATTGGCCCCCGCCATTGGTCAATTAATACAAAGCTGTAACAGGACAACTCCTACGAATGCTGAGACAGCACCAATGCCTATCGGAATATGACAGCCACACGTCAATATTCGAAAGTTTTCTCTTGAATCGCATCAAAGAATGTGTAAACAATCTTTTCATTCTCGCAAAGAGAGGCTGCGAAAGACTGGGCATCGGAGACCAATGGACATGAGTGAGCCGACGGCGCGCAAAAGAGGACGACGCGGATCGCCGGAATCCTGGTCTGTGGACGCCCATGTCGGGCAGCGCGTGCGGATGCGCCGGACCCTTCTGGGCATGAGCCAGGAAAAACTGGGCGAGGCGATCGGCCTGACCTTTCAGCAGGTCCAGAAATACGAACGCGGTTCCAACCGCATTTCGGCAGGGACCTTGTATCGCCTGAGCCAGGTTCTGGACGTTCCTGTAAGTTTCTTTTTCGACACCTACAACGACGCCGACAGCACCCGCCGTCCGCGCGGCGGCTTCGAGGAGTCGGACGATATCGACAGCCAGATCAGCCGACGCGAAGCGCGGTTGCTGCGCTTGTGGCGTGCCGCTCCGTCCCATGTGTCGGACGAGATGCTGTCTCTGCTGTCGGCCCTCTCGCCCGAAATCAAGGAACCGCCCGAAGGCCCCGGCGAGGGTGAAGACGGCGAACCCGACGCCTCCCCGTCGTCGGGAAGCCCGCAGTCATCCGCCGGGAGCGGAAGCAGCCTCGCGGGCAGCGAGATCGTCGCCGCCGGTCTGGATGGGGAAAACATCCGCAAACCCGGTCGTCCGGTACGCAGCGATTCTCCGCGGGTTAAGCCGGTGAAGGCGGCCGATCCCTCCAGCCAGAACAAGGCGCGCCGCCGTCACGGCGCGGTTTGGGACCCGACCGACATCCTGCGCGCATCGAAGCCGTCCCCCCGGAACTGACCCCGGAAACTGATTCTGGCCGTTGCCACCAGATCAGCATCGACGATGCTGCGGTTTGGCAAGGCGCACATGAAAAGGCTCCGCATCGGACAATGCGGAGCCTTTGCTTTGCCGTTCGCTTCACCGCGCCCTGACGGACGCCCGCAGCTTACCAGCTGCGGACCGGACCGACGTCGAGATGGACGAAGCCACTGCGCGGGTAATAGCCGACGCCACCGGACTGCATCGCCTTCGCCGTGTCGGAGATGGCACGCAGCTGCGTATCGGGCAGGCGGATGTCGATGGCCATGCCGCGGGTGTGATAGCTCTCCTTCGCGACGCCACGCGACCGGCGTCGCGCCATCGCGTTGGTACGGCGGGAGCGGTAGCCGCAGATCACCTCGAACGGATCATCGGAGCCGACGCTCTGGTGAACACGGGCGAGCAGATCGAACAGGCGCGGATCGTAGTGGCAGACCTGTTTGGCGCGGTGGTCGCGCAGAAGCACGTCCAGCTTCCGCAGCGCGTCCGGCTTGTAATTGCCGTCGGCCCAATAGACGCCATCGAACCGTTCCTGCGTGTTGATGTTATGCAGGCTGATGCGCCGGATGCTGCCGGCCAGAGGGGCGGCCTCGACAGATCCCGATCCCAGAAGGACTGGCGCCGTCGCCACACCCGTCACCACGCTGGTGGCGACTCCCGTCATCATCCCGGATGCGGCCGGAAGAGCCGCCGATACCGCCGCCGCGGCAAAACCCAGGAACCCGCGCCGCCCGATGGCCGGAGCGGCACGCTCTTCATCCCCCAAATGCATCCCCGAACCTCGTCGTCTTACGTTTTTGGCCGTTCTACGCTGTGGCCGTTCGGCGTTTGGCGGGTCGCGCAGCGCCCGCGGTGGTATTATGAACCTTATGACCAACGCTGATCCGAAGCGTCCCGTCTGGTGTGAATCGTCTCCGGACGGATATTCGTATAGGGAAGGTCATCGGCCGAGGCAATCAAAAAATTTCGCAGTGTGACCTTCTTGCATAGGCAGGTCATAGGACGGCGGCAGGAAAATCACACCGGAAGAATGATCGACGGGATTTCGCGCCGCGCGCCTCGCCTTCCATTATTGCGTTGCATAAATTGATCGGAAGGGCAGCCGTTCTTCCATTCCGATGGTTCGCCAGCCCACGAGAGACAGAGGGTTCCGTCATGACCGCATCCACCGACCTCCGCAAGCCCCGCAAGCTGGCCATGCTGGCGCTGACCGCCGCATCGGCGCTGGCGCTGTTTGGAGCCGGGCCGGCGGACGCCCTGCCCTACCGCGACACCTTGACCCAGTGGGCCGACCGGCTGGATGCCGCCGCGGTGGAACTGGACCGCGCGCCGGTGCAAACCTCCACCCGGATTGGCGAAGGCGGGCTGATGAAGCTGGGCAGCAGCGGCGAGCGTGTCGGTCGGCTGGCGCAGCGGTTGGTCGAACTCGGCCTGCTGCCGGCCGACAAGGTGTCGGAGATCTTCACCACCGACATCGACCACGCGGTGAAGGCCTTCCAGATCGCCCAGCGGATGAAACCCGACGGGCTGATCGGCGCCGGCACCCGGGCGGCACTCGACCGCACGCCGACGGAAGCCGCGGCGCTGATGCGGCAGAGCGCCACCGCCATGCGCAGCTTCCGCGACACGGCACCCGACAATGTCCTGGTGGTGAACCTGACCAACCAGACCACCACCCTGGTCCGCGGCGGGGAGGAGGAACTGACGATGCGCGCCATCGTCGGCCGGCCGTCGCGCGAGACGCCGCTGCTGACCGACCGCATCACCCACGTCATCGTCAACCCGACCTGGACGGTGCCGCCCACCGTCCTGAAGGAAGACAAGCTGCCCAACCTGCGTGCCAAGGGCACGCCCGGCATCCAGAACGCCATCGTCTATCTCGACGGGCAGGAGGTGGCGCCGGAAACGGTCGACTGGCACGACGTCACGCCGGGCCGAGTCCGCATCGTCCAGCAGCCGGGCGACCACAATGCGCTCGGCCGCTTCCGCTTCAACCTGACCAATCCCTACGACATCTACCTGCACGGCACCAACGAGCCGCGGCTGTTCGCCCGCGAGTTGCGCTCTATCAGTTCCGGCTGCGTCCGTCTGGAGGATCCGCGCCGGCTGGCCGAACTGCTGTTGCAGGGCAGCACGGTCACTCCGGCGCGGATCGACCGCATGCTGGACAAGCCGCAGCCGCAGTGGATCAAGCTGCCGACGCCGATGCCGGTGCAGTTCGTCTATTGGATCGCGACGGTGGAGGCCGATGGTGCGGTCCGGCTGCATCCGGACATCTATGACCGGTTGGACGACGCGCCGGCCGCCGTATCCGCTCCGGCCCCGCTGCCCAATACCGTTCCAGCCGCCATGCCTGCCGCCGCTCCAACCACTACGCCGGCCACGGCGCCGGTTGCAGCACCGCCTGCCGTCGGGCAGCCCGACGCCGGCCGTGCCGCCATGCCGCTGAACAGGAGCACGGCGGATAAGGCAGCCGACAAGTCCAGCGTCTGACGGGAGAGAAGACCCGGCGCCCGCCTTAAGCCCGGCGCCGGGTCTTCTTGCTGCGGTTGGGCGGCACGGCGGTGGAGGCTGCCTCTTCCGGCGTCGGCCAGACGTCGCGGTCGCCACGCATCGGAATGCCCATCTCGTCGCCCTGGTCGGCCAGCCCCGGCTGTTCGCCCTGGTTCGCAATGCTCAGCACCGGCTCGACCGGTTCGGTGCGCATCGCAGTCGCTTCCGGACCGCCGGCCGGGTTGGGTTTCAACGTGTCGCGGTAATTGTCCTGGATCGCGATCTCCTCGCTGGCCAGTTCCCAATGGGCTTCGGAACGGCCCTCCGGCCGGCCTTCGTGTTCCCAGATCTCATGTGCGCGCCGACGGATGCGGCTTTCCAAATCCTCGGCCATACGGGTCTTCTCCTTCACGGGTGGGCCTTGCAGAGGGCGGCAGCGGCGGCGCGCGGCAGCAATGGCCGCCCCGGTCCGTCCCGCCGGTTCCCTAATGAACCCCGCCGCTCCCCCGCCGGTTCCGGAGCGCGTCCGCTCTTAACCTCCGGGCCACTCTCGCCCGCCACCGTTTCCGAACGGCAACGCCCCTGTGAAAAGCGGCGGAGCTGCCACAATTCCGCCGCTTGTCGTTTGAATTAGCCCTATCGTGATGATATTGCACCGCCATCAACCGGCGGTCCGCAGATAGTGGCTGGGCCAAGCGACGGGACCGATATGTTGCGCATTTTCTGGCCGAATGCCGCTTCCACCAGCACCCGCCCCAGGGCGGCCGATACCGTCGGAGGCCACGGCGACGCCCTGGTCTCGCTGGGTCGTCGCGCGAGCGTGCTCAAGGGCGCGTTGCTGGCCTGCGTCCTCGGCCTGAGTGCACTGCCCTCCGTCGCTGCCGAACCTGCTGCCAAGCGCCCGCCCGCTGCGAAGGTGGAGACGAAGCCGGCCACTCCGGCGCGAACCACCTCCCCTGCCGCTGCCACTCCGGCCACGGCCGCTGCCCCGGCGCCCAACAGCCCGCTTCTGCAACTGGGCATCTATTCCGGCGACGGCGACGCCTGGCTGAGCTGGAAGAATTTGCAGCAGCGCGAACGTGACCTGACGGCCGGGCTGACCGCTTCGGTCATGCCGTTGGACGGGAAGACCGGCGCCGGCGTTGCGCTCTACGCCCAGGTCGCCAAGGGCACGGACGCACGAGCGCTGTGCCGGCGGATCGTCGGCGCCGGTTTCGGCTGCCTCATCGTCGACCGCCCGGCACCGGCCGAAAAGCTGGCGGAGAAAGGGGCAACAGCCAGCGTCGCCGCCCCAGCCGCACCAGCGGCAGCTTCCGCGACCACTCCGGCGGCATCCCCCGCAGCAGCGAAGCCGCCGGCGGCGGCTGTCGGCACCGCCCCCGCGTCGGTTCCCGCATCAGTCCCCGCATCACCCCCAGCATCACCCCGGGCGCCGGCCGATGCCAAGGCGCAGCAACCGGCCGGCAACCGCGAGATGGTGACGACCACCACCTCCTCCGTCCTGGCGCCGATCGGTTCGGCCGTCGCCGCTCCGCTGGCCCCCCCGCCACCGCCGTCGGTGGCGGCCGCCACGCCGCCGGTGGACGGGCTGATCATCTACAACGAGGAAGACGCCCGCACGATGGCAGACATCGAGCAGCACAGCCGCCGCAAGGGCCGGCTGCGCTCGGTGATGCCGGATTCGCGCTATGACGTGATGCCGGCGACATTGAAACGGGAGAACTGGAACCTCTGCGCCCTGACCTTCGACGACGGGCCGCACCGCACGGTGACCCGTCAGATCCTGGACATCCTGAACCAGGAAGGCGTGCGCGCCACCTATTTCCCGGTCGGCCGCATCGCCGAGCGACAGGGCGACCTGATCCATGATTTCGTCGCCAGCGGACACGAGATCGGCAACCACAGCCTGACCCATTCCGATCTGCGCAAGATGGACGCGGCCGGCGCCCGCTATGAGATCGCCGAGACCAACCGCATCCTGCGCAGCTTCGGCGCCAACCCCGTGCTGTTCCGCCCACCTTACGGTCGCTATTCGGACGAGCTGCTGACCATCGCGCGGGAGGAGCATATGGGCTCCGTCCTGTGGTCGATCGACACGCGCGACTGGCAGGTGCGCAACGCCGACAAGATCGTCAGCCAGATCAAGCTGGGCGGCCTGCCCGGCAACGTCTTCCTGATGCACTCCACCTATCCCAGCACGGCACAGGCCCTGCCCCGCGTCATCGCGGAACTGAAGGCCAAGGGCTGCGAATTCGTCACCCTGTCGGAATGGCTGGAGCGGGCGCGCGTCCTGGCGCTGCCGAAGATCGTCAATGCCGGCATGCCCTCGCCGGCCGTGGACGAAGCGGCCGGTCGCCAGTAAAGCTTACCGTGCGGCCTTGCCGTCCTGCTTCTTGCGGTTCTGGGCGTACTGGCGGATCACTGCCTCGACCTCCGTCGGCAGGATGCTCCAGGCTGCACCGACTGTGTCACCCTTGATCTCCACCACCGAAACGGTCGCGTTGAAGGTGAATTTGCCGGCGGCATCGTCGACGCGCACCGACACCTTGGCGTTCTGTCCGACTACTAGAGACCCGTCGAAGCCGCGGGCGACGAAGCCCTTGGGTGTCAGCGACAGGATGGGAAAGCTCTTTCCGTCGCACTGGATCACGCTGACCGGCGTGCGGCCGGCCGGCTTGGCCGCCTTCTTGTCGGCCACCGCCACCTTCAGGAAATCGAAAAGCCCCATTCCGTGCTCCCGGAAAGCCGCCGCCGACCGGCAGACGGAAGGGCGAACGCCGCCCTCACCCGCGATTAAACGCAGGCACGCTCCGCGTAGCAACGGAATCCTTTATTTCAGCGGCGGCGGGAGCCCTGTCCACCCCCCTGCGCACCGCTCTGCATGGCGGCCCAGGCCCGTTGCGCCCGCCTGACGGACAGCAGGGTGAATGGCAGCAGGGTGACGAGGACCACCGCCATGCCGACCATCACCGACAAAGCCCCCAGCGCATCGGAGGCCGGAAGCCGCGCCATCAGACCGGCCAGAAGATGCAGGATCAGCGCCCCCAGCACCGACGCACCCAGCAGCGGACCGACCACCCCAGGCAACCCGCCCAGGAAGCCGCGGGGTGGGCCTTCGGCTGACTTGGCGGCGACATCGCCGTCCACCCATCCGGACCGCACCGCCGGATACGGCATGCCGGCGACGCCTCGCACTACGCTCCGCATTGGCACCTCCGCTCTGGCTGTTTCCCCGCAACTCCGTACGGTCGCATTGAACCGGTGCATTTGGCGACTCAGTGGGGTTACCGAAGGAATCGGTGCTGGAACTATAGGATGCTTTCTCCGGTCTGGCTAAAATCCAATACGGTTACCCCCTTGCGCAGACCACCTCCCGACTCTCCACCCAAAGTACAGGCACCGAACGTACAGGTTTGGGGGCTGGGCACGGCGGAGGCTATGGCCGCGGGTCAAACCCGCAGTCTCCACAGAGGTTGTGGATAACTGTGTGGGCAAGCCATTGGCAGTCCCGATTCGCTCTAGGCGATTCAAGGGGCCCACTGTGTTTGCCCAAAAATCAGGCAATAGGCGCAACCACCTGATTTATAAGAAAAATCGCGTTCTCCCAGCTGCCAAGGCTCCGGCAGCGTGTCAACTGAAATCTGTCACATTCTGCCCGACGCTTCGATTTCACACCCTGTTGTGCCCTGTTGACAACTGCCCCCAAGGGCATTGCACCATCGTTGCGGGTGGGGTGACATCCGTCGGCCGCCCTATGACCTTCGAGGAGGCCACCTCCGCAACCGCCCGCGCTGCTTAGCTTTCCGTCTTCACCCAGCAGCGCAGGACCTCCGCCACGCTCCAGGCCTGGGAGATGCAGCCGCGCGGGGTAAAGGGCGCCTCGGCGTCGAAAATCTCGCTGATGGTGCCGATGCCAGCCTCGTCGAGATGCGGCAGGAACCCCTCCAGCAACCGGCGCGCCCCCTCCTTGTCCTCCGGGTGCAGCTTCAGCCACGCATCGACATAGGGGCCGATCAGCCAGCCCCAGACGGTGCCCTGGTGATAGGCGGCGTCGCGTGCCCGCAGATCGCCGAAATACTTGGCCTTGTAGTCGCGGCAGCCCGGCGCCAGCGACCGCAGCCCGACCGGGGTCAGCAGGCGGCTGCGCACCGTCTCCACCACCGGCTCCCACCGCTCGCGCTCCAGCACCGGATGATCCAGCGAGACGGCGAAGATCTGGTTGGGCCGGCAGGCGATGTCGTCGCCATGCTCGCCGTCCACCACGTCGAACAGATGCCCGGCCGACGGACACCAGAAGCGCGCGTTGAAGGAGGCGCGCGCCTGGTCGGCCAGTTCGACCAGCGGGCGGGCGGCGGCCTCGCCATCCTCCTCGCGCAGCCAGCCGGCCATCAGCCGCAAGGCATTGTGCCACAGCGCGTTGATCTCCACCGCCTTGCCCCGGCGCGGCGTCACCACCCAGTCGTCGACCTTGGCGTCCATCCAGGTCAGCTGGTAGCCCTCCTGCCCCTGGCGCAGCAGCCCGTCCCTGGGATCGACGCCGATGCCGAAACGGGTACCGCGGCGGTGGAAGTCGATCACCTCTCGCAGCTTGGGCAGCAGCAGGCGCAGCGTGTCGCGCTCTCCCGTGGCGCCCAGATAGCGGTGCAGCGCGTGGAAGAACCACAGTGTGGCGTCGGCGGTGTGGTACAGCCCGCGGTCCTTGCCGTCGGGGAACATGTTGGGGATCAGGCCGTCTCGGATGTAATGGCCGAAGGTGTGCAGGATCCAGCCGGCCTCCAGATGCCGCCCGGTGGCGAGCGTCAGCCCTTCCAGCGCGATCATGGTATCGCGGCCCCAGTCGGTGAACCAGTGGTAGCCGGCGATGACCGTCCGCACCTCGTCGCCCTCCGCCCGCGCCCGCATCTGGTCAGCGACCCGGCCGGCCGGCACGAACAGAAAGCTGTCGGCGGACAGCACCAGCTCGGCCATCGCGCCGTCGCGCAAGGATGGGTGGGCGTTCTGGATGATGCGGCGGCGGCGTTCGGCCTCGAACCCCAGCACATCGGCGGGCGGCAGGGCTTCCAGCCGCCACCAATCCTCGGTCGCGGCGGCGAAGGTAATGCTCTGGCCCGCCCCTACCTCGCCGCTGAAATAGCCGGGCGTCCACAGCGACCCGCGCGATTGATAGCCGCGCTCGTCCTCCACCCGGTAATAGACGTCGCGGCGGATGCCGCCGTCGAGTGTCATCGGGAAATCGCCCCCCTCGATCGCCATGCGCAGCACCGGCAGGTCGGGTCCGGCCGACACCTCGTAGCGCTGCTCCGCCGCGGTGATGCGATAGGCGCCGGCCAGCGGCCGGTCCACCGCCGATTCCAGCGTGCGGAAGGCCAGCACAGGACGCAGCCGCAGTTGAACCGGCGCCTTCGCCTCCATCACCCGGTAGGTGACATGGACGATGTTCTGGCCGTGCGGCAGGACGACCTGCTTTTCGATCACCGCCCCGCCGGCGCGGAAGCGCCAGACCGGCAGCCCGGTCTCCATGCGGAACTCCTGCAAGGCAGCGGTCTGCCCCTCCTCCCCCGCTTCGCCACCCGACGGGTCGCCACCCGTATCGCGGCAACTCAGCCGGTAATGGTGACCGTCAGCGTCGATGACCACGTCGCTTAGCTGGCTCAGCATCAGCACGCGGCCGAGCGGCGCCGGCAATGCGGCGATCAGCAGCCCGTGATAGCGCCGCGTCACCGCCCCCGACACCGATCCGGAGGCATAGCCGCCAAGCCCGTTGGCGACCAGCCATTCGCGGGTTTCGGCGCCGTTCGGACCGGTGTTCAGGACCTCGCGCGACAGGGTGCGGACGAAATCAGCCATGGTGACCTACGCTCAGCTATCGGTTTCCGACCTTTGGGAAACCATGATGACCGGGGTTGTGTTGCCTCCGGCATCGTCGCTTTTCGTCGGAAAATCATGCGCCGGCCCCAGAACCAGCGCCGCATGGCCGGGCAGCCGCCAGGATCCGTCCGGCCGCTCCACCGGCGCGGTGCCGCAACCGCCATAGGCAGGATCCTCGCTGGACCACAGCACCGTCCAAGCCCCATTCAGTGGCGGCGCCAGCAGCGGATCGGCCAGCGCGCGCAGAGTCAAATCGCGCCCCAGATTGACCAGCACCAGCCGGTCGTCGCCCTCCTCTTCCCCGAAGAAGCGCAGGACGAAGGCTTCCTCACCCAGCACCGCACCGTCCAGCCCGCCGACGCGCTGGGCGGCGAAGACCGCATCCTCGCGGCGCAGGCGCAGCAGGTCGCGGTGCAGCGCCCGGACAGGTGCATTCACCTCCCGCTCCCGGTGGTCGAGCTTGCAGCGGGTGAAGCTTTCCTCCGCATGCGGCTTGGCAAGCCCCGCTCGCATCGACGGTTCGGCAATGCTGGGGAACTGCGCCAGGAACTCCGCCCTGCCCTTCTCGACCAGGTCTGCCAGCTCCGGCTTGTGGTCGGCGAAATAGAGGAAGGGGGCGCTGGCGGCGAACTCCTGCCCCTGGAACAGCATCGGCGTGCCGGGACCCAGCAGGATCAGCGCCGTCATCGCCCGCAGCCGCCCGGGCGTGGTCAGTGCATGCAGCCGCAGGCCACGGGCGGAGTTGGCGATCTGGTCGTGGTTCTGCAGGAAGTTGACGAAGGCCGACCGCGACATCCCGAAGGCCGGCATGCCGCGCCGCTTGCCCTGCCAGCGATACCACTGCCCCTGATAGAGGAAGCCGTGCTTCATCGCCGACACGAATTCCTGCGGCGTGCCGCGATAGTCGGTGTAGTAGGCCTCCGTCCGCCCGGTCAGCGCCACCATCGCCGAATGGTGCAGGTCGTCGTTCCAGATGGCGCAAAGGCCGCAGCCGCCCTGCTCGGCCGGCTTCACCATGCTGGCCTGCTGCGGCTCGTTCTCTCCCACCAGAATGGTGGCGCGTCCGCCGGCGGCCTTGCGCACGGCATGCGAGATCTCAGTCAGGATGTGCGGCTTGCCCTGCGCTTCGCTGCCGTCATGGATCGACTGGGTGGCATCCAGCCGCAGCCCGTCGAGATGATACTCCTCGATCCAGAAGGCGGCGTTGGTCAGGAAGAACTCCCGCACCGGTTCCGAATTGGGACCGTCGAAGTTGATCGCCTCGCCCCACTCGTTCTTGTAGCGGTCAGTGAAGTAATCCTCGGCGAAGCATTTCAGGTAATTGCCGTCCGGACCGAAATGGTTGTAGACGACGTCGAGGATGACGGCGAGCCCCAGCCCGTGCGCCCCGTCCACGAAGCGCCGCATGGCGTCGGCATCGCCGTAGAGCCGCGTCGGTGCGAACAGGTTCACCCCGTCATAGCCCCAACCGAATCGGCCGGGAAACTCCGACACCGGCATCACTTCCAGCACCGTCACGCCCAGTTCGGCCAGCGCCGGCAGTTCCATCAGCGCGGCGTCCCAGGTGCCTTCCGGCGTGAAGGTGCCGATGTGCATCTCATAGATCACCTGCCCCCGGATGGCGCGACCCTGCCAACCCTGGTCGGTCCAGGCGAAGCGATGCGGATCGACCAGTTGCGACGGTCCATGCGGCCCCTCCGGCTGGAAACGCGCCGTCGGATCGGGATAGAGCATCTCCTTGCCGTCCAGCCGGAAACGGTAAAGTCCACCCGCCTCCAACCCCGGCACGGCGGCGGAGAAATAGCCGTTCCCCTCCCCCTCCAGCGCCGTCGCCCGTCCATCCGGTTCGGCGACGAGGTCCACCCGCCTGGCTTTGGGCGCCCAAACCCGCGCGTGGGCGCCACCGGGCAGCAATTCCACCCCGATGGGCCAACGGCGTTTGACGGTGGCCTGCGCCTGTTCGACAGGCGGGACTGCGGCGGTGATCTTCACAGCGTCTGGCCCCCGGTGAGTGATGCGGACTTACCCTGCGGGTATGGTCAACAGAGGCGGGGCGGCGTGGTCACGCGGGTTCGGAAAATTGTTTCGAAGCCTATGGATTTGGCAGGCCGTGGGGTGATGCCACCCACCCTCACCGCTTGCCGTTGAGGACGAAGCCGCCCCCGGTGATCTCCATTTTGGCCATGTCGAGCCCCATGCGCTGCGCCCCCTTGGCAACGGCGGCGCGGACCTGCCGCATCCGCGCGGGATTGCGCTTGGCCTGCTCCACCGCGCCGTCGATCAGCGCCGTCTGGACCAGCAAAGCTTCGGCAAGCTCCTGCTTCTCGGCATCGGATGCTCTGGTGGGACTGCCGGCGCCGTTCAGTGCACGGGCGGCTTGGGCGCGGACGGCGGCGTACATGTCGCGGCCCAGCGTATCGTTCTCGCCACGCGTCGCCTGCCACGCGGTGATCCACCACAGCGCATAGGCGTCCGCAAGATTGTCGATCCGCAGGCCGACGGGGGCGATCAGAGCCCTGATCCGCTCGATGACGTCGCCCTCCGCGAACAGCCGTTGCAGATCGGCGGCGCCGTTCGGATCGACCGCCCGCGTCCGTTCGACGAACGCGGCGAGGTTGGCGCTGCGCCGCGCCTTCGAGGGCGTGTAGCCCAGCCGAGAGACGTCCAGCGGCGGCATTTTGCGCCGCGCGTCCTCATTCCTGAGTTCACGCAGATGGCTGCCGAGGATGTCGGTCTGGGCGACGGACGGAACAAGGATGGTCCATGACCACCCGTCGCTGATGAACTGCTCGGCGGCCACGTCGCTCCCGCCCAGCGCGACGGCCAGCGCCATGGCACTCAGAAGCTTCCTCATCCCACCTTCCTCTCCCAAAGCACGAAAAGGGAAAGCGGACGATATGCCGCTTTCCCTGGGAAGAGACCCCATGGGGGTAACATCGTGGGGTAAGCTCGCCCCTTCAGACGCGCTCGCCGAAGCTCCGCGCCGCGGCGTCGATCACCAACGGATGGGCGCGCAGCGCAGTCAGCGCCGCTTCGACCTTGTCGTCGGTGACCTCCAGAGTCACCACGACGTCGGAGCGGTCGCCACGCTCGGCATCCCGCTCCTCCCGCCCCCGCTGCACGACGTTGCCGAAGCGGTCGCGCAGGTTGCCGACGATCTCGGCCTCCACGCCCCGGCCCCGTTCGGCGGGATAGGCATAGACCAGTTCCATGGCGGCTCTCCCTTTCTCGCTAACTTTGGGGGGCGAAGACGACGCGCAGGCAGTCGTCGGCCTTCTCCTTGAACATGCGGTAGGCCTGCGGACCGTCGTCCAGCGGCAGCCGGTGCGTCATCAGATAGGACGGGTCCAGGTCGCCGTTGCGGATGTGCTCGAACAGCCGCTCGGCATAGCGCTGGCCGTTCTGCTGGCCCATCCGGAAGGTCAGCCCCTTGTTCATCGCCGCCCCCATCGGGAATCTGTCGATCAGCCCGCCATAGACGCCGACGATCGACAGGGTACCCCCCTTGCGGCAGCTCTCGATCATCTGGCGCAGCACCGCCGGCCGGTCGGTCTGCAAACCGACAGCCTGTTTCGCCCGGTCATACAGATCCTCCACCGCGTTCGACGCGCTGTCGGCCTCCATGCCGACGGCGTCGATGCACACGTCGGGACCGCGCCCGCCGGTCATCGCCTGAAGCGCGTCGAAGATGTCGACGCGGCTGTAATCCAGCGTCTCCGCCCCCGCCTTCATCTGGGCGGCGCGCAACCGGTCGGGGAAACGGTCGATGGCGATCACCCGCTCCGCCCCCAGCAGGTAGGCGCTGCGGATCGCCATCTGGCCGACGCCGCCGCAGCCCCATACCGCCACCACGTCGCCCGGCCTGATGCCGGCCATGTCGGCAGCCATGTAGCCGGTCGGAACCGCATCGGACACGAAGACCGCCTTCTCGTCGCTGATCCCCTCCGGCACCCGGAAGGCGTTGAAGTCGGCATAGGGTACGCGGATGTATTCGGCATGGCTGCCGGCATAGCCGCCGAAGGCATGGCTATAGCCGAAGATCCCGGCCCCGCAATGGCCGTAGGCGGTGCGGGCATAGTCCGGGTTCGGGTTGGAGTTGTCGCACAGCGAGCTTTCGCCGTGCCGGCAGTGCCCGCAATGGCCGCAGCCGATGATCGACACGGTGATGACCCGGTCCCCGCGGTTCAAATAGCGGACCTCCGGCCCCTTCTCCACGATCTCGCCCAGAAACTCGTGGCCGATGATGTCGCCGGGTCGCATGGTCGGCACATAGCCGTCGATCAGATGCAGGTCCGACCCGCAGACCGACGACAGCGCCACCTTGACGATCACGTCATGCGGATTGACCAGCACCGGGTCGGGCACGCGCTCCACCCGCAGGTCGTTGGTTCCGTTCCAGCAGAGCGCCTTCATTCCGTCGCCTCCCGGAAAGAGCCGGAGGTTCCTCCGCGCGGCTGGCGTTCGATGGTGGACAGCTCGCCCGTCTCCACCCGCTGCTTCAGCCGGCGCAACGCCTCTTCTGCCTGCCCTGCCGGCGTGGTGCCCAGGAGTGTCGCCACCTCGGTCGCCGGCACGCGGTAGACCAGGGTCAGCCGCACCTCGGTCCCACGGTCGCCCGGCGCCGGGCTCAGCATCAGCGAGGCTCGGTGCGGCAGCGCTGTCTCGCCCACCGTATGCCAGGTCAGCAGCCGGTCCTCGTCGACGCGGTCCAGCACGCAACGCCAGTTCAGCAACTCACCTCTGGATTTGGCGATCCAGTTGCTTTCGGTCGCCGACAGCACGTCGACCCGCTCCAGCTGCGGCATCAGCTTCGGCAGGTTGGCGAAGTTGCGCCAGAAGCGGAAGATCGTCCCGGCATCCGATGCGATGGTGACCACCGCCTGCGTCCGTTCCGGCGTCAGCGACCGGCGGCGGGTGGCCGAACCATGGCTGCGCCATGCGCCGGGATTGGGCGTCGCAGCCAGCGACCGCTCGCCGAAGGGCCGCAGCCCCAGCGCACCGGCGGCGAACAGGCCTGCACCACCCAGCGCCATCATCGCCCCGCCCCATCCCGACCGCCGCAATCCCAGCACGCCGAGCGCCGTGCCGCCGACCATGGCGAGCCAGCGGCCACCGGTCGCGGCATCGCCCGATCCGATCCCGGAAGGAAAAGAGTCCGGCTGCGGCCAGCGGCCCCGCCCGGTCAAACTGTTCGACGCCATCGCCGCTCCTTTCCCGTCTGTGCAAAGACCATGGACGAAGAACAGCCGGGTTGCGGCTTCGTTGCCTCACCGACCGTGGTAAGCGGCAACCGCAGGGCGTCTGCGCTGTTAGCCTTTCCAGCAGCAAAGATCGGAAGGGAGAATGGCCGTGCCTCTTCTGGATGCCACCATGGGCATCGCCGACGCCGAAGGCATTCGGCCGGTGACGCTGGAGACCGACCGCGGCCCGGTCCAGTCGCGCTACTACGTCGTGCCGGGCGGCGAACTGGCGGTGCTGTGGGTCGGCGGGGTCGGCGGCGGCTTCGACTCGCCGGCACGCGGGCTCTATCCCCGCCTCGCCGCGGATCTCACCGCCGACGGCGTCGCCTCGCTGCGCCTGCGCTTCCGCGATCCGCGCGACCTGGAAGAGGCGGTGTACGACGTGCTGTGCGGGCTGAGCTTCCTCGGCCACCAGGGCATCCACCATGTGGCGCTGGTCGGCCATTCCTTCGGCGGCGCGGTGGTGATCCAGGCGGCGGCGTCGAACCGCGGGGCGGTCTGCACCGTGGTCACGCTGGCGACCCAGGGCTACGGCACCGACCCAGTCGGCGACCTGTCCTGTCCGATCCTGCTGGTCCACGGCGAGGCGGACGAGATCCTGCCGGCCAGTTGTTCCATACACGTCCACCGCAAGGCGCGCGACCCGAAGAAGCTGGTCCTGGTTCCCGGCACCGGCCACGCACTGGAAGAGGCGTCGGAGGCGGTCTGCCGCGAGGTGCGCGATTGGTTGAAAGCGTATTTGCTGCAACGATAAGGGGCGCCACCGGCGCCCCCCTACTTCCCCTCAGCTCTCCTTCGCCTTCTGCGTGTCGCTGATCGGCTGCACGCCGGCAGGATGGTCCTGCTGCTGCTGTTGAGGTTGCTGTTGCTGTTGCTGCGGTTCCGGCGGAGCCTCGCGGCGCGGCGGGCCGGCCTTCACGTCCTGATAGACCGCCTTGGCGATCTCCAGCAGCTCCTCCTTCGACAGACGGCCGGCCAGCGCATAGGCCAGCGGCCCCTCGACCCAGTAGAAGGTGGCGACGTCGCCGTTCTGGGTGAAGCTGAAGTTGGACTGGTTGCCGCTCTGGGGGGCGCCGACGAACAGGGTGATCCGCTTGTTGGCGTCGTTGGCGTACATGTACTGCGCGCCGGCACCGAGGTCGGTCGGCAGCGACCGGCCACCGATCAGGCGATAGCCGACGCGGCCCAGGTCCGGACCGAACACGTCGCGGCCCATCCGCTTGGACAGCCAGCCGTTCAGTTCGTCCTGATTATCGGCGCCAAGCTCCACCTGGAAGCGTTCGTCGGAGGTGTAGAAGCGGTGGGCCTGCGTCGCCTCCTGGGCAAAGGTGGCAAGCGTCTGGCGCTGCTGGGCGACGGGGGTACCGGCCTGCTGGTCGACGCCGCGGCCCATCCAGCCGCCGGCCGCACCGGCGACCACCAGCATCACCGCCGCGGCGAAGCGCACCAGCGGGCGGGCATGCCAAGCCGGACGGTTGTCGTTGAAGGCGATGCGCCCCTTCAGCCGGTCGGACAGCTCCTGGACCCTGTCGCTCGGCGGCTCGCGCAGGACGGTGTCGAACATCTCGTGCAGCAGCATCGCCTGGGCGCGGTAATCCTCCGCCCGGCGCGATGCCTCCGGATCCTCGACCAGCCATCGCTCCACCGCCAGACGGCGGTTGCCGTCCAGCTGCCCATCGACATAGGCGTGGAGTTCGTCCTCCGTGACCCGTCCCATTCCTTGATGCGCGTTCATCACTTCACCCGCCGGAGGGTGACGCCACCCTCGTTCGCCAGTTTCGCCCGCACCGCCTCGCGTGCCCTGGACAGGCGCGACATGACGGTCCCGATCGGCACGCCGAGCATGTCGGCGACCTCGTCATATTTCAGGCCCTCCAGCGCCACCAGAAGCAGCACCTTGCGCTGTTCCTCCGGCAACTCGTCGACCGCGCGCATCATCTCGCGCAGTTCGACACGCTCTTCCTGCCGGGCCGGGCTGACCAGCTTGGATTCGACGTCGTCAACGTCGACCTCCTGCGGCCGGGCGGCCTTGGAACGGACCTGATTGACGTGGACGTTGTGCAGGATGGTGAAAAGCCATGCCCGCAGGTTCGTCCCCGCCTGGAAGCTGTCGGCACGCGCCACCGCGCGCGTCAGCGCTTCCTGCACCAGATCCTCCGCATCCGCGCTGTTGCGCAGCAACGCACGCGCGTAGCGCCGCAAGGACGCGATGTGGACTTCCAGATCGACCCCGAATTTGCTCAACCGCGCACCCGATCCTTACCGATCACGCCACGGCTCACGCCATGGCCTCCCCCCTCCTCCCGAAAGGACGGACGGGACGACACGGCGCCGCAACTCCAGGGCCGGGCCGGCTCATTCGGCCCTGCGGCCGATGGGGAGACCCGATGCATATGGGTGCGAACGCGCGCCGCGCATCCTTTATTCCAGACTTTATGAGGCTTGCAGCAAAATTTGTGCGGTACGGTCAGGCTTGTGCCGAAAAGGCTTCAGAGCGGCTCCGTCAGTTGTCCGCCAGCACAATCCGTCGCTCCGCCAGCGCAGCCAGATCTGCCCGCAGCCGCTCCACAGGCCCCGACCAGTCGCCGGGAGCCGTCTGGCGGTAGAGCCGCGCCGTCGGATACCAGGGCGACTCCTCCCGCTCGCGCAGCCAGCGCCATTCCGACCCGGCATGCAGCAGCACCGACACCGGCCGTCCCAGCGCACCGGCCAGATGGGCCATGAAGGTGCAGGAGCTGACCACCACATCCAGCTCTCCCAGGGCCGCCGCGGTGTTGTCCATGCCCTGCAAACTGTCACCCCAATCGACCGTAGCGGCGGGCAGCGGAAACTTGGCCATGTCGTCGCGCCCCTGCCCGAACTGGAGCACCACCGCTGTCGTTCCCGGAATACCGAATAGCGGCAGCAACGGCTCCAGCCTGGGGGAGCGGACGCGGTCATACCGGAAGTGCACGGAACCGGCCCAGACGATGCCGATCTTCAGCCCCCTCAGCCCGGCGGCTCTCCCGGCCCAAAGATCCCTCGCCGCCTGCGAGGCGCGCAGATAGGGAATGTCTCCGGGAATGCTGTCCAGATCGGTTCCCATCCGATGGACAAGGCTCATCACATGGGCGTGCATGTCGTAGGGTGGCAACTCCTCGTCATAGCCGAAGGCGGCGTCGACGATCCCGGACGACCGGAGCAGCCCCAGCAGGCTTTCCTGACCGCAGAACAGCACCCTCATTCCCTGTGCCCGCAGAATCGGCGCGTACCGGATGAACTGGATCGCATCCCCTATTCCACGGTCGGCATGGATCAGCAAGGTCGCCCCCGGCCGGATCCGGCCATCCCAGTCCGGTCGGTCGAAACGACGCGGCGGCTGGAACAGCGGCAACCGCAACCTCTCCTCATAGAGCGCCGCGCCCTCGCGAACGCGGCCCATCAGCATCAGCGCACTGCCCTGCCCGACCGGCGCCTCGGCCAATGCCGGGTCGAGACTGCGGGCATGGGCAAATGCCGCCACTGCCGCTTCCGCCCGATGCCGTTGCAGGTGTGCAAATCCCAGATTGCTCCAGCTCGCCGGATCGGCCGGGTCGAGCACCAGCGACCGGCAGAGCGCCGGTTGCGCCTCCTCGATCCGCCCCGCCTCGACCAGTTCCGCCCCCGCAGCGGCCCAGGCCGGCGCCGTGCCGCGAAGCCGTGCCAGCCGGGTCAGTTCCGTCGCCGCCTCCGGCATAGCCTGCCGGCGCAGGGTTTCCGCCAGATTGTTCAGGCTGCGCCCATGGTCGGGCGCCAGCAGCAGTGACATCCGGTAAAGCGGCAGCGCCGCCGGAATATCGCCATCCCCAAGCCGCAGGTCGGCAAGATCGCACAGCAGGTCGGGCGTCAGCGCACCAGCCTGCGCCGCAAGATGCAGCACGGCCGCCGCCTCCCCGGCCCGGCCCAGCCGCTTCAGGCAGGCTGCGAGATTGCGGGCATAGGCGGGGTTGCCCGGCGCACAGCACAGTGATCGGCGAAATGGCGCCAGCGCACCCACCGCATCGCCGCTGCCGATGGCCGCCACGCCCAGGATGCTCCACCCGTCGCCGCACGCCGGGTCGAGCGCCAGAGCCTGCCGCAGCGCCCTGCGCGCCGCCGCCGGTTCCCGCCGCTGCAACGCCGCCGCAGCCGATTGAATGAGGGGAAGAACGTCACCCACGACCAAGACCCCCGATCAGAGTATTGAGCCGGTCGGGAGAGGTTGGTGGGCCCGGCCGGATTTGAACCGACGACAACACCGTTATGAGCGGCGGCAAAGTACCCGGACAGCGCCGGAAACGCCAGGGTTTCTCAACGTAGCGCTCAAGATGTGAATCGGCATTGAATAAGGGCTCTGTCGCAGATTTGATGGTGCGGACCTCATCAGGGGCCGATGACGCGTGCCTGAAGGATGTCGAGTTTGCCGCGGCCATACATCTGCCGCTTCACCAGCTTGAGCTTGGTGATCTGCCCCTCGGTCTGGCCGTTGGACCACGGCAGAGTGATTGCCGCGATGACGGCGTTCCGGTCCTTGGCCATCCCATTGGCGAAGGACGCCACTAAACTTGCCTTGGCCCGCTGCAGCCAGGGCTCAAGTTCCTCGGCACTTTTCTTCCGGATCATCGATTGGAACGCCGCAACGATTTCACGCGCCGCGACCAGCAGCGGCACTCCGCCCTCAATCGCTGCGACCGTCACCGTCTCTGCTTTGGTCAGAACCTCGCGTCCGATGGTGAGCAAGCGCGCAATCGTCCCGAGAGGGCAGCGGGGCGGGAAGCGGCACGGGCGGCGTCTCGAGCAGGGGGAAGCGGGTGCGACAGGGTCGCCGCGGGGGGCGGCGGCGTCAAGAAAACAACCGCCGACAAGGGTCTCTTGGCGTTGTTTAGCTGACACCTATCGCGCTGTCCTCGGATAGCTAGACCTCATAATCGAGCTGGATAGTCGCTGTCCCATTGAATGCTCATAAAGAATAGCGGAACGGGACGGGTTAAAGGCAATGCGAAGTGCCTTACGGACATCCGTCTCGATCTTATCTCGTAGAAAAATTATTTCGGTATCCGTAATGTAATCAGTGAAGACATATGACTTATACCCGCCATTGGGCGCTCCTTTATAATAATCAGCGGTTTGAGTGAAATCGACCTTGATACTGTGAAGTCGGTCGCCGGTTTGCGGTTGAGTATAAGTCCAGACATCCGGCAGTTCCGGATGGGGCCTTGCATGATCGTAGTATGGCGTGCCGGGATAGGTCGTAATGATGGTACAGTCGAAATCCTCGACCTCCATGCGGATCAGCCAATCACGCACCGCCAACGCACTTTCTGCCGTTTCGCCCGGATGGCCAATCGACATCAGTGCCTTAGTCTTCAGTCCGTGTCGCTTGGCGATCTCCACGGCTCGGGTATTGTCGGCCAGGGTTGCCTTTTTCTGGATATTGGTCAGGATACGGGGATGTGCCGCCTCGAATCCGCAAAGAAGCCACCGGAAACCAGCACGGTACATTTCGGCTGCCTGCTGGTCGGTTAGCAGTTCTGCCTTGACGAAACCGCGCAGACGGAATTCGACTCCCAGCCGCTCCTGCAGAGCCGACAACTGTCTCATCAACTCGACCATGGTGCGACTGACATTCAATTCGTCGTCGTAGAACATGAACCCCGTATAGCCATGGGTCCGGTGTAGAAACTCGACTTCATCGACAATCGATCCGACCGTCCGTGTGCGGATGACCCGCAGGCTCCGGCTGTTGCGACCGCCGCAGAACCCGCATCCGAACGGGCAGCCGAGCTGTGCGATCAAGCTGGTGGCGGGGTGGCCCTCGATCCGGTAGCGGTAACTGTCCAGATCGACCAGATGCCGCGCGGGCAAGGGCGTACCCTCGTAAGTCTCGTCGTCCAGAAAATACTCTCCCGCCATGTCGTCACCGTCGACCAGCTTCGGAGCATCGGGTTGAATGGCCCGCAGGATCGCCAACTCGCCGTCACCAGCACATAGGATGTCAACCATCGCCTCCAACCGGCGTGCCGATTCAGCCGCCCGGCCGTCCTGTCGTCCGGCTTTGCTTTCCAGTTTCAGCGCCGAATAGGTGAGCGTGACGTGGGGGCCTCCTAATATAGTTCTGACGTCCGGCCGTTCCGTCCGTACGATACCGGCGATGATGGCAACTGCCGGCAATTGCGGGGTGGTTGCTGTGATGCCGAGGATTTCGATTTCTGCATCGGCGAGAAAAATCCGCAATGCCAACTCGAAATTTGCAACGCCGGAAAGGTCGAGCACGCTGACCTTGTGGCCATGCTGCTCCAGGACCGCAGCTACTTTAAGGATGCCTAGGCTGACGAAGACCCGTTCGTCCAACAGGAATGCGGAGGGTGGAATCACCAAGGCGACGGAACTGGGTCGTGCTCCCTGGTTGATCGCTTCCGCTCGCTGCAGAAAACGGGGCATGTCGTCTTATACTCGCTTTCAAAAGAGGAAACCCGCCTATTCGAAACGCGTTAACCCTAATACCGAATCGTCAATCGATTGTTAATGATATCGGCATCAATCATACCGTTCCCCTGAAGTTCTGAGGCCGTTGAGGAGCTGGAGGCGGATGTTAACAGAATCGGGCGTCAGCTTCGGCGATCCAAACACCCAAACAAAGCCGAGTGCGACCATGGATATCGGACTGTTCCGCTACAACACCCCGCCGACTTTTTGCAGCCACGCACTCGATTACAACGAAGATTATTATCGGCGGGCGGGGGTAAGCCGGATGCATACGCATGATCGTCTTGATCTGGATGGAATTCGGCCGGGAGATCTAGTTTTCATCAAAACCAATGCGCTTTCGGCCTTCTGCCAAGTCTTGCCGAAGCTGAAGGTTCCGATCGGATTGATCACCGGTGTCAGCGACATCTGCCCGCTCGATTACCGGTTCCTGATTGAAGACGATCGTATCGTTTCCTGGTGCGGGCAGTTCCTGCCCCAGTGGTCGGAGAAGATTCTACAGTACCCTTCGGGATTCGCCGAGAGGGAAAGGGACTGCGGAGACCAGCAGGCGATCCTCGACGCGGTCGGGGGAATGCCCTGGAGGGAGCGACCGATCGACATTCTGATGACACCGATGTCCCCCACTTCACCGGAACGACAGGATATCGTCGTGGACGGTGCTCATGTTTTGCGCGATCGACTGCCCTATCGCGACTATCTTCAACTGATGGCCCGGTCGAAGTTCGTTATCTGCCCGCGCGGCAACGCACCCGACTCCATCCGCCTGTGGGAGGCGCTGGCGGTGGGGGCTGTACCGATCACACGCACCGGGATCCTCGACCCGATTTACAGCAGCTTCGGCGCGATCATCGTTCAGGAATGGGAACAGGCGGCCGATGCAGCCCGGTCGGTTCCGACCGGCGAGCCGTTGCGCGCCTATGCCTTGCAATGCTTTGCCAACCGGACCGGACTGTTTTTTTCCAGCTATTGGCAGGAGCGGACACGAGAACATCACGCCCGTCTATTGGCTGCCCGCGTTTCCTGAAACCCCAGAATGGAGGATCGGACAATGACGAACCAGCCGCCCGAGGACCTCTTGCAGAAGCGGTTTCTGCCCTTGGGAACTCTGATCGTCGCCGCTGGGACGAAGGCTGAAGATTGGATTGGCAACTTGTCCGCCGACCGGGTGGTGGAAGTGCTGTCGCCGCCAGATGCGCTCGACCGCTGGGCAACCGACCGGTCCTTGCGGCACATTGACTGGCTGTTCGTGCATCGCGCCGGCGGTGCTCTGCAGATGCTGAAGGGCGCTGAAGACCTGCTGCGCTTGCGCAGGATCGACTTCATCCAGTTCGATCAGGAAGAGGCAGGTCTGGACCTGGAACGGATCTACGCCGTGTTGCAGGGTTACGGCTACAGCCTGTTCCGGTTCGCCAATCGGAACCTCGAATTCTGCCGCACGGCGCCGGTCGACGGAAATCCTGCTACCCACTTGGCAGTGGCTCCCCGCCATTGGAAGCGGCTGTTCGCACGCGATCAAAGCATGTTTCGCTATGCCGAACTGTTTCCACGCCACGGCGTGGAACCGCGCGGAATCGTCCACGTTGGTGCCAACGAGGGCCAGGAGTATGACGGCTATGTCGAGGCTGGCTGTCGCCGCGTCATCTTTATCGAAGCCGATCCGGACACTTTCGCACGGTTGCAGGAACGCTTTGCCGGCAACCCGGATGTCATATGCATTGAGGGCGCGGCATCGGATCGTCCCGGCCGTGCCACTTTCTCCCGGATGAGCGGCGGCATGTCGAGTTCCCTGCTAAATCCCCGCGATCATCTGGTCCTTTATCCGCACATCTCCCTCAACGGCACCATTGAGGTAACAACCGACACGCTTCCCGCAATCCTGGCGGCGCATGAGGTGGATCCGGCGGATTACAACGTGTTGGCAATGGATACCCAGGGAGCGGAACGGATGATCCTTTCCGGCTGCGGCACGCTACTGGCGCAGTTCGACGCGGTGGTGACCGAGGCGAACTACGCCGAACTGTACGAAGGATGCGGGCGTCTTGCAGATCTGGACGATCTGTTGGTCCCGCATGGCTTCGAGCGGGTCGAAGAGATCAGTCCGCATCACCATAGCTGGGGCGATGCGTTCTATGTGCGCCACCGGCACTCAATCCCATAGGACCGGCCCGGCCCAGGGATCGAAGGAAACCAACCGTCTCTTTTGGCGGTGGGGCCGGACCGTTATGGTTGCCCGCGCATTGAGCATCGCGGCGGTAACGGAGAAGGAGCTGTTGGATACCGCCAATGCGTCCGACTGGGACAGGATCCAGTGGTCGGTGAAGAATTCCGCTCCCGGGAGCGGAGTTGTCAGGTCGGCCGCCTGGAGGGGGGCATAACGGGTGAAACGGTCGACAAGGTGAGGCGCATCGGTCGCGATGTAGAGCACAGGGCGGTCGAGCCCCGACCAGATTCGCTCCAGCCAGTCAAGATACCAGCTTTCCGGTGCTATCCAGAACCGTCCGCCACCAAAATCGCCCCTGCGCAAATGGATGGCCACCACTGTCTGCCCACGTTCCCGGACCGCGGCCAGTGCAGCATCAGCGTGAGCTGCGACCGCGCCGACCGGTTGGAACCAATTCCGGATACGCTCGCGGAACGCCGCAAATGGCGTCGTGTCCCCACAGAAATAGCCAACGATATCGTGTCCGGCGCACCGATCCGGTGCGTGTCCTGCAAGTGCCGCGGCGAACTGACAATCATCCTCATGCAGGGTCGGCAGTATGGGGCCGGTCAGTGGGTCGTCAAAGCCATAGATCGACCGCCCGATCCATTCCGGTGTTTCCAGTTCCAGCCCGGTCCGCTCGGCGTAAGCCCGCAAGAAGGCGTATTGCAGCAGTTGATTACCGAACCGGCCAGCGTTGCCGATCCGACTCGCCATCAGCCGGGGACGCCCCACCGAGATGCGGGGGGCCGGGGGTGAGGCGACCGGCCGCAACAGCAACAGAGCCCGCCGGGTGAAAGAGGTTCCGAGTCCCGGAGCAGCAGCAATCGCTCTGTCGTAGGAAGCCAGTGCCAACACGGGCTCCCCCTCGGCTTCCAATGCCATAGCCTCGCCGAGTGCTCCACGGGGGTGGCCTGGAACGAGACACAACACCCGCCGGGCGCAGGCCAAGGCAGTTGCTGAATCCCCGGCTTGAAGCCTTGCCCGGCTCAGCGATGCCCAGCCTTCCTCATCCGTTGGCAGGGTGGCAAGGGCGAGTCGTAGGACTTGGATGGCTGATTGCGTCTTTCCCAAAGCATCGCGAACCCGGCCCAATTGGGCCAGGGCGAGCGGCTCGCCGGGGGTCAGGCGCAGGGCGCGCACCAGCGGCAGTTCTGCGGAAGTCAAGGCGCCGGTCTCGGTCAAAGCGGCACCCAGATTGATCAGCGGCATGGCGGACCCCGGATCCGAGATAACACCGAAGCGGCCAGTGGCGACTGCTGCTTTAGGATCCTCGGCAGCGAGCTGTGCCGCCCCAAGGTTCACCAGAGCAGCCATATCCACCGGTGCGCAGGTGACCGCGCGCCGTCCGGCCTGAACCGATTGGGCGCGGTCGCCTGCGCATCGCAGGATCAGGCAAAGGTTGCTCCAACCGTCGGGGTTCCCAGGCTCGAAAGACAAAAAATAGCGGTATGCGGTGATAACATGGCGATGCACAGCACCGCTTCGTTGCAACATCACCGCTGCGGCCCAGAAAAGTGAGGGGTCAGCCGGATTCACCGCAGCCGCGGCGGTGAATGCCTCAGCAGCGCCTGCAAAGTCTCCGATCGCCTCCAAGATCCCTGCAAGTTCGACATGAACCCGCTCGAGAGCTGGCTCGAGAACACCAGTTCGCATCAGCATATGGGCCGCATCCTTGAGACGGCCACACCGTTTCAAGGCGATGGCGTGATCAAAGGACGCGGCAAGATCGCTCGGAGCCAAGGCCAGGGCTCGTCGATACCGCAGAACAGCCTCGTCGAACCGGGCCGCATCAAATGACCGTTCGGCCAGCAGACGAGCCATCAAAGCGATTCGCTCCTCAGCTTCAGCCTGTCCCGCCTGGCGAAGCAGAGCGTGACCATAACTAATCAGAGCATCTTCATGCCGGCCAAGCGCGTCAGCAATCTTTCCGCAGTTCAAATGATATGGAGCCGGAGCAGGATTGATGGAAATGGCTTCCTTAATCCGAGCCAAGCCTTCCGTCATTCGGCCGGTCTGAGCCAATAGCAGGCCAAGAAGATGCAAGGCATCGGCTTGGTCCGGTACTGCGTCCAAAATACGCCCGTACAGGGTTTCAGCTTCGGTCAGCCGGCCATTCATATGGAGATTGAGAGCGGCTGAGAGTGCTTCAGAGAGAGATGCCAAGATATTTTCGTTTCTAATCATGAAATGAGGATATTTTACATATCTATGGTCTCTCATGCCAGCTTGATTTGCTATCCTTGTTTTTATTGGGAATATACTGACTTGGCTACCAGGGCATGGTTTAGAGCCTGTTTGACAACCGCTTCAGTGACAGCCTCGTCGGAGCAGCAGACTTGCCATGGCGAGCTTTATCATGCCACCGGAGACGTCGATCCGGGCTTCATAGTCTCGAACCAGACGTCTCCAGCGGGTCATCCATCCGAAGGTCCGTTCAACCAGCCAGCGCCGTGGCACGACCTTGAACCCCGGTTCGGTATCGGTTCGCCGAACCACTTCGACGGTGAAGTCGAGGAAGGCAGCCTTGTCCATCAGCTTCTTACGATCATAGACCTTCATCGCCGCCCTGCGCTGCGATGGCCTGACCGCCCCCTGGATCATCAAGGGCGCGATGAACCGAGTGCTCTTCGAGACCTATGTCGAGACCCAACTCGCCCCGACCTTGCGGCCGGGCGGCGTCGTCATTCTCGACAACCTGTCTTGCCACAAGAGCGAAAAGGCCAAGGCCGCCCTCAAGCAGCGTGGCGCTTGGTTTCTCTTCCTGCCGCCTTACAGTCCCGACCTCGATCCCCTCGAGATCGCTTTCTCCAAGCTCAAGGCCCATCTCCGGCGCATCGGCGCCCGCACCATCGACGAACTGTGAAAGCCGTCGGTTCAATCTGCGACCTCTACACACCCGAGGAATGCTGGAACTACCTCAGGCACGCAGGATATGCGGCAGATTAAACGCTCGAGACTCTAGCCGATGCTCTGAAGGCCATTGAAGAGGCCATGGGAGAGGTGCGCAAGCACCTGAAGCGCGTCCAGATCGACCACCCACAGGCGGCGCTCGGTTCCGATCCCATGATCAGCCTCACAGGCCGCGCGCGCCGGCACGGGATCGGCGAAGACAAGCGGCAGGAGGTCCGGCAACTCATCTTGTCCGGCCTGCCGCATGCCGAAGTGGTCCGACGGACGGGCGTGTCGAGTGGCACGGTGAGCGCGATCCGGCAGGAGCTGAAGGCGGCCATGCCGCTCTACCGGAACACGGAGTTCGGCGATTGCGTGCCGCTTGCGTGCCGCTTGCGTGCCGCGATAGTGACGAGGACGCCGACAGCCTGTCGGAAACCTTTGGAAAGGTTGGTGGGCCCGGCCGGATTCGAACCGACGACAACACCGTTATGAGCGGCGCGTTCTAACCGCTGAACTACAGGCCCTACCGCGGGGCGCACTTTGCGACAAAGCTTTGGGGAAATGCAACCCCTCGTTCACCGTTCCGACACAGGAAGCCGAAAACGAAAACGGGGGCCGAAAAGCCCCCGCTCCGTCTCGAAAAACAACTCTCCCGGATCAGGTATCCAGGAAGCTGCGCAGCTTGCGCGACCGCGACGGGTGCTTCAGCTTGCGCAGCGCCTTCGCCTCGATCTGCCGGATACGCTCGCGGGTCACGTTGAACTGCTGGCCGACCTCTTCCAGCGTGTGGTCGGTGTTCATGCCGATGCCGAAGCGCATGCGCAGCACACGCTCTTCGCGCGGCGTCAGCGAGGCCAGGACGCGGGTCGTCGTCTCGCGCAGGTTCGCCTGGATGGCGGCGTCCAGCGGCAGGACCGCGTTCTTGTCCTCGATGAAATCGCCGAGATGCGAATCCTCCTCGTCGCCGATCGGTGTTTCGAGGGAGATCGGCTCCTTGGCGATCTTCAGGACCTTGCGGACCTTCTCCAGCGGCATCATCAGACGCTCGGCCAGTTCTTCCGGGGTCGGCTCGCGGCCGATCTCGTGCAGCATCTGGCGGCTGGTGCGGACCAGCTTGTTGATCGTCTCGATCATGTGGACCGGGATGCGGATGGTCCGCGCCTGGTCCGCGATGGAACGGGTGATGGCCTGACGAATCCACCAAGTGGCGTAGGTCGAGAACTTGTAGCCGCGCCGGTACTCGAACTTGTCCACCGCCTTCATCAGGCCGATGTTGCCCTCCTGGATCAGGTCCAGGAACTGCAGGCCGCGGTTCGTATACTTCTTGGCGATGGAGATGACGAGACGCAGGTTGGCCTCGACCATCTCCTTCTTGGCGCGGCTCGCTTCCTTCTCGCCCTTCTGGACGGTGGAGACGATGCGGCGGAACTCGTTGATCGGCAGGCGCGCTTCCTCGGCGACGTTGGAGATCGCCTCGCGCGTCTTGCGGATGTCGCCGTCGTACTTCTCCGCGAACTTGCCCCAGGTCTTGGGGTTCAGGCCGCGGATGCGTTCCAGCCAGTTCGGGTCCAGCTCATGGCCGAAATACTGGTTCAGGAAGTCCTCGCGCTTCACCCGGCACTCGGTGGCCATGCGCAGCAGACGGCCTTCGAAGCCGGTCAGCTTGCGGTTCAGGCCATAGAGCTGCTCGACCAGCTGTTCGATGCGCTGGTTGTTCAGGCGGACGGTGTTCATCAGCTCGACCATTTCGAGCTTCAGCTTGTCGTACTTCTTGTCCGTCTGCTTGCCGACGTCCTCACCGCGCTGCATCGCCGCCATGCGGGACTCGTGCAGCTTGTGCAGCTTGTCGTAGGTCGCCTTGATGTTCTCGAAGGTCTCGATGACCTGCGGCTTCAGCGCGGCTTCCATCGCGGACAGCGACAGGCTGTTCTCGCCTTCTTCGCCTTCCTCGCCCTCTTCACCCTCGCCTTCGGCGCGCGGCGGGCGCGGCTCGTCGCCTTCCTCGTCGGCCGGCGCATCGGCGGCGGGAGCGGCACCGGGGGTGCCGGCAGTGCCGGCGGACTCAACCGCCTCGGCCAAGCCCTCCGGCATCTCCTCGCCGTCCGGGCCGCCGCCATAGGTGGCGTCCAGATCGATGATGTCGCGCAGCAGCATCTTCCCTTCCATCAGGGAATCATGCCACTCCAGGATGGCGCGGATGGTCAGGGGCGATTCGCAGATCGCGCCGATCATCATCTCGCGGCCGGCTTCGATCCGCTTGGCGATGGCGATTTCGCCCTCGCGCGACAGCAGCTCCACCGACCCCATCTCGCGCAGATACATGCGCACGGGGTCGTCGGTGCGGCCGATGTCGTCGTCGTCGAGATTGCCCGACGAACGGCCTTCGCCCTCGCCGCCGGCCTCGCCGCTGTTCTCCGAATCCTGCTCTTCCGATTCGACGATGTTGATGCCCATCTCGGACAGCATCGCCATCGTGTCTTCGATCTGCTCGGACGAGGACGAATCCTGCGGCAGCGCTGCGTTCAGCTCGTCATAGGTGACATACCCGCGCTCCTTGCCGCGGGCGATCATCTTCTTGACGGCCAAACCCATGCCGTCCATCAGAGGACCGTCTGCGGATTCCTCCCGCGTTTCGGAAACTTCCACGCTGTTCGCAGCTTTCGTGGCCATGCGATCGGTGCCCCCGCATTACCCCAGTGAATAAAGACGAAAGGAGCGCCCGGTCCCGGTTGCCCGGCCCGTCCGCCCCACCCCCAAACCATGTATCTACCCAGAACCCGCCATCACAGAACCTGTCATGCGGCCCCGTCCTGTTGCCCTGTACCCATCAACCGACACCCGATTGCCGATGACACGCATCATCAACCGTCAGACATCGTCAAAGTCACTGTCGTCCGCGATACCCAGACCGGACTTGATGACCTCCTGCTGAAGAGCCACGACCCTCGCGAAGTTGGCCTCGCTGTTGTCACGGGTCAAAGCCGCCTTCGCTTCCCTAAGATCGTCGAGCACCCGCTCGTGATGCAGATGCCGCCACGCAGGCCACCATCCCTTCCGAGCATCCTCCGTGGAGGCGTCCGGACGGGCGAAGCCGGCATGGACATAGGTCGACTCGCTTAGCAAAGCACCGACCATCGTCTCATGGCCGGCGGATGACAAGTGGCGACAAAGCGCAGCGGCGTCAAGTGTCGAGTCGTGGTTGCGGTCGTCGGAAAGGCATTCGATGACCGCCCAGCGCAGTTTTTCCAGCTCCGGGTCACCGAATGGCAACAGCCCCAGCGGCTCGGCCAGTTCGCCGAACAATTCCGGATGATTGATCAGGGAGGCCAGCAGGATGCGCTCCCGCATCGAGGCGAGGCGCGATGCCCGGCCACGCCCCTCCCCCACCGGCTTGGAGGTCAGGCGTCCCGGCGTGCCCGGAACATGGCGGCGCGGCGCCTCGCCGAAACGGCCCCGCCCCTGCCCCGGCACCCATGGCCCCCGGCTATAGCCCTGCCGCACCGGGGCGAAGGCCTCGTCGACGCGGCGCCGCATCTCGGTGCGGTAGAAGCTCTGGACATCGCGGTCGGCGATAGTGGCGACGCGGGCCTCCACCGCCGCCTTCACCGCGGCCTTGGCCTCCGGCGTGTCGGTCGGCCGGCCTTCGCTCTCCATCCGCCACAGGGCGTCGGACAATGGGATCGCCGCCTCCAGCACCGCCCCCATCGCCTTCGGCCCATGGGCGCGGATCAGGCTGTCGGGGTCCTCCCCCTCCGGCAGGAAGGCGACGCGGGCCGACTGGCCGGGGGCGAGGTGCGGCAGAATGCGCTCCACCGCCCGCCACGCCGCGCGCCGGCCGGCATTGTCGCCGTCGAAGCACAGAAAGGGCACCTTCTCCGCCGCCGGGATCAGCTTCCACAGTTCCTGCACCTGCGTTTCGGTCAGCGCGGTCCCCAGTGGGGCCACCGCCCCCTCGAAGCCGGCGCGGACCAGCGCGATCACGTCCATATAGCCTTCGGCGACGATCACCGGCTTGCCGTCCGCCGCCGCCTGCCGTGCCCGCGACAGGCCGTAGAGAAGCGTGCCCTTGTGGAAGAGCGGGGTGTCGGCGGTGTTGACGTATTTCGGCCCGTCGCCCTCCAGGATGCGTCCGCCGAAGGCCACAACCTGCCCGCGGCGGTCGGTGACCGGGAACATGACGCGGTTGCGGAAGAAGCTGTAGGGCGCCCGGCCGTCGTCCGGCCGCTTCAGCAGCCCGGCGTTGACCATGTCCTCGTCGGAAAAGCCCTGCTTGCCGAGATATGTCCGCAACGCGTTCGAATCGCCGGGCGCGTAGCCCAACCGGAAGCGGGCGATGGTCTCGCCGTCCAGCCCGCGCCGCATGAAGTAATCCAGCCCCGGCCGCCCGGCGGATGTGTGCAGCTGCTGCTCGAACCAGCGCGCCGCCTGCTCGACGAGGTCGTGCAGGGTCTTGCGCCGCTCGTAGCGCTGGCGGTCCTCCTCGGTCGGGCGCGGCACCGGCAGCCCGGCCTCGCCGGCCAGATGCTCGACCGCCTCGGGGAAGCCGAGATTGTCGTGGCGCATGACGAAACCGATGATGTCGCCATGGGCGCCGCAGCCGAAGCAATGGAAAAAGCCCTTCTGGTCGTTGACGTAGAAGGACGGCGATTTCTCATTGTGGAAAGGACAGGGCGCCTTGTACTCGCGGCCGGCGCGGATCAGCCGCAGCCGTTTGGAGACCACTTCCGACAAGGTCAGCCGGGTGCGCAGTTCTTCCAGGAATTGGGGCGGAAAAGCCATGGTCGAACGGTCACCGGGGTACGGAGGGCATGGGCAGGGGCGATGGGCGCTAGGCTATAGCAGAGGCATAGTATGGGAACCAGCACAGCCGCCCCCAAGGGCGCAGATGGTGCTGCTCAGTCAGGCTGCCTGACGAGATGCGTCCCGGCATAGAGCGTGCGCAGAGGGGCCTCGTAGCCGATGCTGTCCAGACCCAGCACGCCATCCACCATGATCACCAATGGGCTCTCCGGCCAGCTTCCGTCCGCCTGCCGGCGCAGAAGCTCCGCACCGACCCCGGCCGTCCACAACACAAGGATTTCGCGGACCGACGGCAGCGTGGTGTAGGTCCAGACATTCTCCCAGGTCTCAGCCTCGTTGCTGGGCGAGAGGATCTCGATCAGCAGGACCGGATCGGGCAGCGTGCGCAGCCCCCGTTCGTCGGGCGTGCAGGTCACGCCCAGGTCGGGGATGCGCAGGTTGTGGCTGGAGCAGACGCGGGGCTGCACGCCCGGAGCTGTCACGACATGACAGCCGGGGGCACGGTCGGCCAGATGGTTGCCGATCAGGCGGGCGACCGTGCTTTGCAGAATCCCGTGCGTGATGTTCGCCCGTGCCATGGCGCGCGGTTCGCCATTCACCAGTTCGTACCGCGTGTCGGTGCCGTCGCCATTCCAGTCCAGCAACTCCGAGACGGTCATGCCTGAGAAAGTGGGCCTGCGGACCGCAACCATTCCACCGTCCTCCCGACTGCTGCACCGGCCTGCCGTCTGCTTTATGGGGGCCAAGCCTAGCCTTGACGCCCCGCTGCGGCCAACGCCCCTTCCGCCCGGCCTTACTTCCCGGACAGCCGCGCCTTCACCAGACCGCCGGCCTTGGCGAAGTCCATCTGGCCGGCATGGCGGGCCTTCAGCTCGGCCATCACCTTGCCCATGTCCTTGATGCTGGCGGCGCCCAGTTCGCTCACGATGGCATCGATGGCGGCGCCGGCTTCCTCGTCGCTCATCTGCCTGGGCAGGAAGCGTTCGATGACCGCGATCTCCTCGCGCTCCTGCTGGGCCAGTTCGGGGCGGCCGCCCTGCTCGTACATCCCCGCCGATTCGTTGCGCTGCTTCACCATGGACTGCAGCATCGACAGGATGCCCGCCTCGTCGATGCCGTCGGTCACGCCGCGGCCCCGGGCGTCGATGTCACGGTTCTTCAGCTCGGTGAGAATCAGGCGCAGGGTGGACACCGCGCGCTGGTCCTTCGCGCGCATCGCATCCTTGAGGCCGTCGTTGAACTGCGTGCGCAGCATCATGTCGCGTCTTCCTTGGTTCGTCGGGCCGGGATGGAAGGCCCCGGCCGGACAGTCGACTATTCCGAAAATGGCCGCCGATTGCCATGGCAAAAGCCCCGGCCGCCAAACGGCCACCCCGGAACCGTCCGACTTTGTCGGCGGATCAGGGCCGCCTTGCAAAGCTATTGCTGGAAATCGGGCGTCCAATCGTCATATAGGATGTCCGGCCCATCCGATCAGCCCACTCGATCCCACATAACCGCTTGATTCCAGCGGAGGTGGGGTGCGAGCGGCTACGTGTGCGCGCCCGGCGGGACGCTAGGCCGTCGCCGTTCCGCCGATCACCCGATCCGTCGCCGGCCGCGGTTTTTGGGAAGGTTCACAGGAATGACTCTCGCCACTCCCCCCTCCGACAATGCGGTTCACACCGGCGTCCTGGTCCTGGCCGACGGCACCGTGTTCCGCGGCCGAGGCATCGGCGCCGCGGGGGATTCGGTGGGCGAGGTGTGCTTCAACACCTCCATGACCGGCTACCAGGAGATCCTGACCGATCCCAGCTATGCCGGCCAGATCATCACCTTCACCTTCCCGCACATCGGCAACACCGGCGCCAACGTCGAAGACATCGAGACGATCACGCCCGCCGCCCGCGGCCTGATCCTGCGCGCCGACATCACCGATCCGTCGAACTGGCGCGCCACCCGCCACCTGGACGACTGGCTGAAGAGCTACGGCCTCGTCGGTCTGGCCGGCATCGACACCCGCCGTCTGACCCGCCGCATCCGCGACCTGGGCGCCCCCAACGGCGTCGTCGCCCATTCCCCGGACGGCAAGTTCGATATCAACGCGCTGGTCGCCAAGGCCAAGGGCTGGCCGGGTCTGGAGGGCATGGATCTGGCCAAGGACGTGTCCTGCCGCCAGACCTACGACTGGACCGAGGCCGGCTGGACCATCGGCGGCGGCTACGCCACCCAGGACAAGCCGCAGTATCATGTCGTCGCCATCGACTACGGCGCCAAGCGCAACATCCTGCGCTGCCTCGCCGCCGCCGGCTGCAAGGTGACGGTGGTTCCCTCCACCGCCACGGTCGAGGACGTGATGCGCCACCAGCCGGACGGCGTCTTCCTGTCCAACGGCCCCGGCGACCCCGCCGCCACCGGCGAATATGCCGTGCCCACCATCAAGGGCCTGCTCGACACCGGCGTGCCGATGTTCGGCATCTGCCTCGGCCACCAGATGCTGTCGCTGGCGCTTGGCGCCAAGACCACCAAGATGCAGCAGGGCCACCGCGGCGCCAATCATCCGGTCAAGGACCTCGCCAGCGGCCGGGTGGAGATCACCAGCCAGAATCACGGCTTCGTCGTGGTGCCGGAAACCCTGCCGGCCGATGCCGAGGTCACCCATGTCAGCCTGTTCGACGGCACCAACGAGGGCATCCGCCTGAAGGGCAAGCCGGTCTTCTCGGTGCAGTACCACCCGGAAGCCTCGCCCGGCCCGCAGGACAGCCACTATCTGTTCGACCGCTTCGTCCAGTTGATCGCCGAGAAGAAGGCGGCCTGACGGTCACGAAAAGCAGTCACGCTGAAAAGGGCGTCCCGGCGGGGCGCCCTTTTTCTTTACCGGCATCCGCGACCTGACACCCGACATTCCATATCCGAATAGGGAAAACCGGAACATGGCCCGGTCCACCGACCTGCTGCTGACCGCAATCGCCCCGGCGATCTGGGGCAGCACCTACATCGCCACCACGGAACTGCTGCCGCAGGGCTACCCGATGACGGTCGCGCTGCTCCGCGCCCTGCCGGCCGGGTTGCTGTTGCTGCTGCTGGTCCGCCGACTGCCGTCGGGCTGCTGGTGGGGACGCTCGCTGATCCTGGGAGCGCTGAACTTCTCCTTCTTCTGGGCGATGCTGTTCGTCTCGGCTTATCGCCTGCCGGGCGGCGTCGCCGCCACCGTGGGCGCGGTGCAGCCGCTGATCGTCATCGCCCTGTCGCGCCCGCTTCTGGGGGCGCCGATTCGTCCATTGGCGGTCGCCGCCGCCATGGCCGGCATCTGCGGCGTCGCCCTGCTGGTACTGAAGCCCAGCGCCGCGCTGGATGGCATCGGGGTGCTGGCGGCACTGGCCGGCGCCGGGTCGATGGCGGCCGGAACCGTGCTCAGCCGGCGCTGGCGCCCGCCGGTGTCGCCCCTGACCTTCACCGCCTGGCAACTGACGGCGGGCGGCGTTCTGCTGGTGCCGGTGGCTCTCCTGCTGGAACCGGCGCTGCCGGTGCCGACGGCGGCCAACCTGCTGGGCTTCGTCTATCTCGGCCTGATCGGCGCCGCGATGACCTATATCCTGTGGTTCCGCGGCCTGTCGCGGCTGGAGCCCTCGGTGGTGGCGCCGCTGGGTTTCCTCAGCCCGGTGATGGCGGTGGTGCTGGGCTGGGCGCTCCTCGGCCAGTCGCTGACCGGCTATCAGATCGCCGGCATGGCACTGGCGCTCGGCAGCGTCTGGGGCGGCCAGCGCGCACAGGCTGCGCCGGCACCGGCGACGGCAAACGCGCGGGGCTGAAGGCGGCTTCCCGGCAGCGGCTTTCCGGATGGCGGGATCGCGCCATATCATCATGTCGCTCGGCACGCACCCTGCCCCGGACACCATGCGCCGCCTGCCACCCCCGCCCATCACCATCGCCGGCACCCGACAGGAAGAGGATCATCCCGCCTGCCCGCTCTGCGGCCGGCCGATGGTGCCGGGCGCCAGTCTGAACGAACACCATCTCGTCCCCCGCACCTATGGCGGGCGGGATACGGTGACGATGCACCGCATCTGCCATGCGAAGATCCACGCGGTGCTGACCGAACAGCAACTGCGCGACCAGTATCACGAGATCGACGCCCTGCGCGGCCATCCCGACATCGCCGCCTTCATCGGCTGGGTCCGCCGCAAGCCGCCGGAGTTTATCGACGGCCACGCCACCGACCGGCGGCGGCGCAAGCGCTGAGGACTCTTCAGCCCTGGCGAACGGTCCGCCGCGTGGCGGGTTTCGGTAGATAGTTGCGGGCTTCGCCATTGCAGACCCGGCTGACCCGCTCGTACTCCTCCACCGTGTCGACCTGGGCCTGCCGGCGGTCGCGCTCGCGGCCGAAATCCTGCATGATCCGCCGCATCGCCGATTCGAGCGGCCGGCGGATCGCCGCCATTGCCTGCGACTGGCTGCGGGAGCGGACCGGCGTCATCTCCGCGATCACCTGTTCAAGCCGGCTACGGACCTGCGGCATCGTCTCGCGCAGCAGAGCCTCGTCCACCGCGACGTGACGCATCTCATGCGCCAGAACCTCGCCATACAGGCAGGAATTGGCTGGGATCTCCCTGGCGACATGGACGATGCGCTGCTGGAAACCGAAGCTGATGGTCAGCGCACTGGCCGATGCGCAATAGGTTCCGTCGCCCATCGCCTTGAACAGGGCCGATACCTGGGACTGTTCGCCATAGCGCGCCTGGGTCAGCCCCAGCACATGGCTGTCGGCCGCGCTGACCGGTCCCGGTGTGCGTCCCGGCAACCGGGTGAGCTGCGCGATCGTCAGCGCGTCATCGCGCTGAATCGGCACCAGCACGGTGTCGAGGTCCAGCTTGGCCGGCGGAAAGCCGGCGCAGCCATTGGATTGAGCCGCAGCCGGCGAGGCTGCCAGCAGCATACCCAGAAGGGCGAGGAACAGGAGGCGAACGGTCATTCCAGCACTGTTACCGGGAAACCGTTCGCCCACAAGAGATTTGGCGGCGGGAGATATGGAGGAGGCGCCACCGCGAGTTGCCGGTGGCGCCCCGCCCCCTCAATGCTGAGAAGGGAACAGGAAGCGCGCCTTCAGCGTGCCTTCGATGGCGCGCAGGTCGTTGGCGACCTCCATCTCGTCGACGTCGCCGTTGACGTCCACCACCACATAGCCCAGCTCCGGATCGGTCTGGAGATATTGGGCGGCGATATTCAGGTCGCGGCCGGAGAACACCTCGTTCACCTTGCGCAGGATGCCCGGACGATTCTCGTGGACGTGCAGGAAGCGGGTGCAGCCGGCCTGTACCGGCAGCGCCACCTGCGGGAAGTTGACCGCGCCGACGGTGGAGCCGTTGTCCGAATACTCGATCAGCTTCTGCGCCACCTCGGTGCCGATGTTGGCCTGCGCCTCCATCGTCGACCCGCCGATGTGCGGGGTCAGGATGGCGGTCTTGATGCCGCGCAGCGCGCTCTGGAACTCTTCCTTGTCCGAGCCGGGCTCGACCGGGAAGACGTCGATGGCCGCACCCAGGATGTGGCCGGAGTTCATCGCGGCGGCCAGCGCCTCGATCTCCACCACCTGCCCGCGGGCGGCGTTGATCAGGTGGCTGCCCTTCTTCATGGCCGCCAGCTCACGCTCGCCGATCATGTTGCGGGTCTGCGGGGTGTCCGGCACATGCAGGGTCACCACGTCGGACACCGACAGCAGCTCTTCCAGCGAGTCGCAGGCGCGTGCATTGCCGAGCGCCAGCTTGCGCACGGTGTCGTAGAAGCGGACCTGCATGCCCATCGCTTCGGCCAGGATCGACACCTGGGTGCCGATATGGCCGTAGCCGACGATACCCAGCGTCTTGCCACGGATCTCGTAGGAGTCCTTGGCCGACTTCATCCAGCCGCCGCCATGGACCAGCTGCGACTTCTCGAAGATGCCGCGCATCAGCATGATGATCTCGCCGATCACCAGTTCCGCCACCGACCGGGTGTTGGAATAGGGGGCGTTGAACACCGGGATGCCGCTGCGACGCGCCGCCTTCAGGTCGACCTGGTTGGTGCCGATGCAGAAGCAGCCGACGGTGATCAGCTTCTGCGCCGCCTCGAACACCTTGGCGGTCAGATGGGTGCGCGAGCGGATGCCCAGGATGTGGACCGAGCCGATGCGCTCCAGCAACTCGGACTCGTCCAGCGCGCGCGGCAGCCGCTCGACGGAGGCGTAGCCGCCGCGGGCCAGCTCGTCGATGGCGTTGTCGTGGACACCTTCCAGAAGAAGGATGTTGATCTTGTCCTTGGAGAGCGAGAGCTTGGTCACGGCCGGCTTCCGTATCTGGGCATCGGTTCTGTTCCGTGAAGGCCCGCCCACCGGGATACGGCGCGTTTGGGCCCTTCGGAAAAGCGAGCGCGCAAAATAATACCAAAGCCGGCCCTTGTCACCTGAGGGATGTTGCGCCGCGGCGTCCGTTTCCGCATGCCGGATTGGCGCGCAACGCGGGTTGGGTGTATCAGTCTGACCGCTCTTCAAACCTGGAAAGCCTGCCATGAGCGACGTGACGATCTATCACAACCCGCGTTGCAGCAAATCGCGCGAGACGCTGGAGCTTCTGCGCTCCCGCGGCGTCGAGCCGACGGTGATCGAGTATCTGAAGACCCCGCCCAGCGCGGCGGAGCTGTCAGCCATCCTCGCCAAGCTGGGCAAGGGTCCGCGCGACATCACCCGCGCCAAGGAAGCGGCCGAGGCCGGCATCGCCAAGGATCTGGACGGCGAGGCGCTGGTCGCCGCCCTGTCCGCCAACCCAGCCGCCATCGAGCGCCCCATCGTGGTCAAGGGCGACCGCGCCCGCGTCGGCCGCCCGCCGGAGTCGGTCCTGGACCTGCTCTGACCCCCCACCTCCCCGCCCCTGACCGGAGTCCGCCGCCCGTGACCACCAAACACACCGCAGCAGCCGCGGCCGCCGAGCTGAAGACGATCCGCGATTTCCTGCGCTACGGCGTCAGCCGCTTCAACGAGGCCGATCTGGATTACGGCCACGGCACCACCACGGCCTTCGACGAGGCGGTGTTCCTGGTGCTGGAGACGCTGCACCTGCCGGTCGACCAGCTCGACCCCTATCTGGATGCCCGGCTGACCGCGGCGGAGCGCGAGGCGGTGGCGGGGATCCTCCATGCCCGAATCGATACCCGCAAACCGGCGCCCTACCTGCTGAACAAGGCCTATATCCAGGGCATCCCCTTCTATGTGGACGAGCGGGTGATCGTTCCCCGCTCCTACATCGGCGAGCTGCTGTTCTCCGACCTGTTCGGCGGCGACGACTTCACGCTGGTGGAGGATCCGACCTCGGTCGAGCGGGTGCTGGACCTGTGCACCGGCTCCGGCTGCCTCGCCATCCTCGCCGCCCGCATCTTCCCCGAAGCCCAGGTCGACGCTGTCGACCTGTCGCCCGACGCGCTTGAGGTGGCGAAGCGCAACGTCGCCGACAGCGGCTTCGAGGACCGCATCACCCTGCATCACGGCGACCTGTTCGCCCCGTTGAAGACGCGCAAGTACGACGTCATCATCACCAACCCGCCCTATGTCGACGCCGAATCGATGGACCTGCTGCCGCTGGAATTCCGTGCCGAGCCGGAGATGGCGCTGGCCGGCGGCGCCGACGGGCTGGACATCGTCCGCCGCATCCTGAAGGAAGCACCCAAGCACCTGACCCCGGAAGGCGGCCTGCTGTGCGAGTTCGGCACCGGCCGTGAAATCCTGGAGGCGGAGTATCCGCATCTCGACTTCCTGTGGCTGCAAACCGCCAACAGCTTTGGTGAGGTGTTCTGGCTGACGCGGGAGCAGTTGAAGGCGGGTAAGTGAAGGTGTGGGGAAGGGTTGGGGAGAGGGCAAAAAGCCCCATCCTGGGAACCCTTCCCCCCGCCCCCGGTTGTCCCCTCACGATGCTGCGCCGCAGCAGCAGCCTGAGAGGACCACTGCCATGACCGACCGCCGCTCCACCATCCTCAGGACCCTGGGCCTCACCGCGCTGACCCTGGGCGGGCTGGCCGTCGCCAACACCCTGGCGGCGCGGGCAGCCGAGCGCCGCTACCCCCCGGAAGGCCGTTTCCTCATCGTTGACGGTGTTCGCCTGCATTACATGGAGGCCGGCGAAGGCCCGCCGGTCGTGCTTGTGCACGGCAACGTCTCCGCCCTTGGCGATTCGCTGGCGAGCGGACTGTTCCAGCGGCTCGCGCAGAGCCATCGGGTAATCGCCTTCGACCGCCCTGGCATGGGCCACAGCGACCGCCCGCATGATCGGGATTGGACGCCGGAGGATCAGGCCGATCTGCTGGCCCAAGCCTTCGCCGCGCTGAACATTGAGAAGGCCGTGGTGGTCGGCCATTCCTATGCCACCCTGGTGGCCCTGGCCCTGGCGCTCGACCATCCCCGTACGGTGAAGGGGCTGGTACTGCTGGCCGGCTATTATTTCCCGACCAAGCGGGTGGACGCAGTTCTGGTGTCGCCATTGGCGACGCCGGTGCTGGGCAACCTGCTGCGCCACACCCTGTCACCGCCCGTTTCCAAGGCGATGATGCCGGGACTGCTGAAGACGCTGTTCTCGCCGCGCCCGGTGCCGGATCACCTGACAGAGAGTTTCCCCGCCGCCCTGACCACCCGCCCGGGCCAGCTGCGTGCCAATGCCCAGGACGGCATCACGATGGTACCCGCCGCCGAGCGCTTGCAGCACCGCTATGCCGAGGTGGCGGTCCCGGTGGCGATCTTCGCCGGCCATCACGACCGCGTGGTGGAGCAGGAGGAACAGAGCGGCCGGCTTCACCACGTTCTGCCCGACAGCACGCTGCACTGGGTGCCGGAGTCCGGCCATATGGTGCATTACGCCGATCCGGAACTGGTGGTGCGCCGGATCGACGAGCTGTCAGCCGAAAAGGCCGCCCGCCAGATCGCCGCTCACAGGTAACGCCGCATCAGGATGCTGCCACCCTGGTGCGGCAGCCGGGGGTGCCAGGGGATGGCGGCGCGGCCGATCTCCTCGAATCCCTCGCCGGCATAAAGGCGGAGGGCCGGTTCATTGTCGGCCCAGACATGCAGGGTGACGCGGTCGAAGCCGCCGGTACGTGCCCGGTCATAGAACCAGCCGAGCAGCCGCCCGGCGATCCCCTGCCGCCGCATGTCGGGATCGACCGCAATGGCCGACAGGAAATAGCTTCCCCAATCCAGCGTTTCGGAGAATTCAGCCATATGGGCAACACGGTCGGGCGGCAGGCCGCTGTAATCCTCCGTTCGGATCCAGTCGGTTGGATAGCCGTGGGCGATGCCGACCACCCGCCCATCCAGCTCCGCCACGCCGCTCTGCCGGTGCGACAGCGACCCGCTGCGCCCGGCCAGCCCCGGCACCAGCATCTCCGCTGCCGTCATTCCCGGCATCAGCCCGTCGAGCAGAAATTCATAGACCCCGCCCCCGGCAATATCGATCAGCCGCGCCAGTTCCGGCGCGTCGTCGGCATCGGCCGAACGAAGGCGGAGACGGTCGTCATTCAGGGCAGGGCTCACGGCAGAAACCTTCGATCGGAAGAGCTGCCGGATAGAAAAGGCTCTCCCGCCGCCGATTTCCAGCCCCTTTCGCGGGGATCGGCCCCCTTCAGTTCTGATCCGCGGCCCGATTCAGGTCATCGCGCAGCCGCAGCAGCGCTTCGCGGAGCGACATCAACTCGCCAGCCGAGCTGCCGGCAGCGGCGGCGATGTGCGTCGGCAGACATTCCGCCTGTGCCCGCAGAGCCGCCCCTTCGGCGGTCAGGCCGATGCGCACCAGCCGCTCGTCCTGCGGATCACGGCTGCGGGTCACCAGCCTCTGCCCTTCCATCCGCTTCAACAGCGGAGTCAGCGTGCCGCTGTCCAGCCCCAGCCGCTCGCCGAGCAGCTTCATCGACTGCCCGTCTTCCTCCCACAGCAGCAGCATGATCAGATACTGCGGATAGGTCAGGCCAAGCTTCTCCAGCATCGGCCGATAAACCCGGCTCATCGCCAGATTTGCCGAATAGAGCGCGAAGCAGGCTTGGTTGGAGAGCAGAAGCGGGTCGTCCTTGTCGGCTGCCATGATGTCAGACCCTTGGAAAGCGGCGCGCCGCCGGAATGCCGCGTGTCGATCGTGCGCCCTGCACAATCGCGCGCAACAGCCCGGCGGCGCAATGCCGAAGACTTTTCGCCTCAGGCGATATTCTCAGGTCCCATCCTTAAGCAACGGTCGTGGTGACCGGGATGTTGCCCTTGGTGGCGTGGCTGTAGGGGCAGACCTTGTGGGCGCGGGCCAGCAGATCCTCGGCGGCGGCCTTGTCCATGCCCGGCAGCGAGACCACGAAGTCGACCGTCAGCCCGAAACCCTCGCCGTCGTCGCGGGCACCGATGCCGACCTTGGCGTTCACCGTCAGATCGGCCGGGACGGCGATCTTGTCGCGGTTGCCGACGAACTTGATGGCGCCGATGAAGCAGGCGGAATAGCCGGCGGCGAACAGCTGCTCGGGGTTGGTGGCGCCACCCTGGCCGCCGAGTTCCTTCGGCGCGGCCAGCGCGACCGACAGCAGACCATCCTCGCTGACAGCCTTGCCATCGCGGCCACCGGTGGCGGTCACCTTGGTCGAATACAGGGTCTTCATGGCGTGTGCTCCTTCGTTGGGTGGTGATTTTCGGGAGTAGAGGATTTTGGCTTCTAGGGCGGCGGCTTCGGCCGGCGCCCATCGATCTCGCAAGAAGGACTATTGTGCACAATTCGATTGCGCGCAACACATTTGATCGTGTGCTACTCGATTGTGCGCAATGCGTCTGGCGCATGGCACAGGATTTCGACGCGAGTTCCCCCGGCCGCAGACGAACCGGCGCCGACGCATCAGCGTCACCACGCCGGTGGTTGAGGAGACAAGAATGTTGTTTCCTAGGCTTTATGCAGGGGAGTGCAACGATGTGGAGGACGTAGTCAGCAAGAAAGACGGTCAATGCTGCCACGTTCAAGCTCGTCTTCCGGCATTCGGCTTTGAGGGAATTGCAGGCACGAGCGCACAACCAATAATTCAAGGGATGAGAGAAAAATCACTACATCCTGATTTCGCATCACTGCTGGACCAGTTCCGTCTCGACATGGAGGTCCGGCGGACCATCATCGCCAGACAACAAGAACAGGTGGATATGGCCCGCGCCCTCATTTCCGAAAGCCGGAGGGCAATAGGAAGGTCTCGAGCAAGGATACCGAAGCAAGAACCGATGCACACCGCAAGCGATCGACAGAACAGCGGTTTCTGATGTCAGTTCGCGATACTGTGCCCGGCCCTCGCAATGTTCAAGGTCCGGCGACTGGATGACGCGGCGGCACCCGATGATCCAGGAAAAGAAAAATCCTTCCGGTACTGGTCAGAGCAACAGGATTCGAACCTGCACTCCCAAGACCATAGAAGGAAACTCCCATTCCGATATATTTGTATTCAACGGAAATAATACCAATCTCAAGGACTGATTCAGTGTTACATTGCCACGTCTCGCAATCACTCTTGCAAATTATTCTCTGCAATCCAAGCCAAGCACGAGAGACGGAATGACGCCCATCGGAATACTTTAAGGGCTTATAGACCAATACCCACTCGCACAGGCGGGCACCGGTTACGGTATGCGCAAGCAGCTGCTCGGCCGCGCCTTCGGTCAGCGAGTCGGCCCGGCTTGTGTAGGTCGGATGAAAGACGGCATGCCTCGCCTTGGTCCCGGCTCCACTGGTCGCGCCGTTGCTCCGCAGCGCCAGCAGGATGTCGCAGCCCCCGGGAAAGGGATTGCCCACCAAGGTATTAAATCACAATAACGCGCGATTCTGAACGTAGGCGAAAATGTACAGGGGTCTTTCTCGAATTATACAGAGAGTTAAACACGAGAAATCTCAAACTAAAATATTCTGCCGCATGATTACTTTGTTCGGCTCACACTACGCCATATCCATCGAAAACCGCTTTACCATCTGTATAGACAGCTGATGACCATCGCGTCGTTCTCCTTGTGATCGATGGAGCAATGATAATCACTATACTTTTATAGCTTTACGACTCAACTGAGCATGGGCGCCTTCTCTCGCCGGCACCGTTGTGAGTGTATATCACGGTATGCACCGTACCTTACTTGCAGACCAATCGTCACACTCACTCGTCAGCGGTTGAGCATTTCTGACAAACGTAGTACCTCAAACGGGTACAGAGTAATTAAACTGCCGAGTGCCGGTATCCAAATTACCGAGGGCGATCACAGTTTCAGGTTTCTTTTATGGGAGTGGTGGATGAGAGTCGTTCTATCGGTAGCTGTCGCGATGACCCTGATGATATCTGGTTGTCAAACCAGCGGCGGCGGGGGCGGAATCCTCGCGAACGCCGACCCGGCCCTCGCATTAGCCAACTCTAGTGACGTGGCGTCCTTCGCCAAGGTCCGGTTCGTCGATCACACGACCGGTCTCAGCAAGGTGATGGGGAGTGCTAACGAGCTAAAGGGGCAAACATATCAACGCGTTCAGAAGGACGTGGCCTCAGCAGCCGGCGGGATTGCGGCCTTCCATCGGGATTTTGCTGCCTTCTGTGCAAAACAGCGTGGCCGATACGGCTACGGGATCTGCAGTGAAGGAGACCGCATCCTGTTCATCGTGGACATTTTCTCGACCCAGAGCCAGCGGAAGCCATCGCTGGTGCATGACTTCGTCGGGGTCGACCTTTTCGTCAACACGGGCACGGACAACGAAGCATTCCTCACTGAAGTTGCCCCTCTGTCGCTAATGCTGAAGCCGGTCCGATTCGCCCAGCCGAAAGCCAAAGCCACCAAGGAGTTGTTCGCCCAGTATGACGCCATAGCCGCCCAGATGACGGGATCGCCGGTCCTTTCCGGCCTTGTCGAGGCGGAGCGGCAGCAGATCGCAAGGGGCATTCACGAGGCCGTGACGAACCCAGAGGGTCAATCGGGCTGGCTCATGGTTGAGGCCGTCGGCGGCATTATCCGGGCAGGCGAACGGTACAATCGTGGCGGCAACAACTGTCGCGACGTGACTATACGGCGTATCGTAGACAAGACGCCCAGCCTTATCGGAGAACTGGCTTCCATCGTAAGCGGAGCGAGAGAAGTGAACAACTGGACGATCAAACACACGGTCTGTCAGCCTGCCTCCAGTGATTTGACAGGATGGCAGATCACCGCTTGACAGGACAGCGTGTATTTTCCGGGATGCAGACCGGTGCTTAGTTCAAATCGATCCTAGTCTCCAAAAACTGTGGCGGCCAAAGTGTTCACTTGTGAACATTTTGGCCTCCCGTCTCAGCGGACCGGCACCCACCCACGCAGGCAGGCGCCGGTCAGATTATGCGCCAGCAGTTGCTCGGCCGTGCCGTCGGTAAGCGCATCGCCCCGGCTGGTGTAGATCGGACGGAAGGCGGTGCAGCCCCCGTCAGTCCTGGCTCAGGCGCGTGGTTGGAAGCAGCAGCACCTGCTGACCTACAAGAGCGGGGAGAAGGGCAGGCGCCAGCCGGTGAAGAACCCGAAGCGGGCGTTGTAGACCGCCATGAAGGCGTTACCGGTTCCACGACACCAAGGCCAGCTAGGTGACCGCCGTGGCCCACGTGGCGACCGCTACCGTCACCCAGCAATTGAGACGTCACCGAAGTTACGAGACGACGAAGCGGTATCTGCGGGTGGCCGACGAAGCGGCGCGCAACGCGGTGGAGGCGATCCCGATGAAGGCCTTCGCCAACGCGGCAACCTCACCAAGTCGCAAACAAGAGGCGCAAACAGAGGGAATGGCGGCAGAGAAGGGAACCCAGGACGCGGCCAAAGAAAAAGCCCCGGAACCGTTGGGTTCCAGGGCTTCTTTGCTCCCTCCGGAACTGGTCGGAGCGACAGGATTTGAACCTGCGACCCCCAGACCCCCAGTCTGATAGTCAGACGTGTCATGAAATGTCAGACCGCGCGCGGACCCCTGAAATACCCTTGATATATGCCGCTTTCAGCGAATAGCATCTGACTCAGCGTGCCACGAAATGTCAGAGAATGTCGTTTCTCTGGGTCCGCTGGGGGTCCGCACGCGACCTTCAGACCTGGGAAAAGGTCCGCAAGTCTGATGCGCTGGAAAGGGGGAGATGATGAGGTTCACGCAACGTCTGATCGACGGGCTGGAGTGTCCGGACGGGAAGAAGGACAAGTTGTTCTTCGATGACGTCCAGAAGGGACTGGCCGTCCGCGTGACCGCGGGGGGCAGCAGGACGTACCTGGCTCAATTCACCGTCGCGGGCGGAAAGAAGCGGGTACCGCTCGGCTCCGTCGGCGCCATATCTCTGGCCGCCGCACGCGAAGCGGCGCAGGCGATCCTTGGTGAGGTGGCGAAAGGTAAAGACCCCGCGACCGAACGCAAAGCCGCCACTGCCGCCGCGAAGGCGAAGAAGGAGCGCGACGCCTTGACCCTGGATGTCCTAATTGGGGATTGGGAGCGGCTCGGCTTGGCAGGAAACAAGCCCGCCTACGCCGCAGAGGCGACACGCGCACTTCGAAAAGCCTACGCCGACCTTCTGAATAAGCCGGCGGCCGAGATCGACCGCAAAACCGTGCTGAAGGTCCACGACAAAATGGTAGCTGCCGGGAAGGCCACCACCGCCGCCCGAGTGGTCGCCTACGGCAAAGCCGCCTATAGCTGGGCCGTCAAGCGGGGGACGCTGACCGCGAATCCGTTCATCGGGCAGCCGGTGCAGGCACCGCGGGAGCGCGATCGCGTCCTATCGGATTCCGAACTGGCTGAAATCTGGACCCAGACCGCCGCCGACACAACGTTCGGGGCGATCGTCCGAATGCTCATGCTGACCGGCCAACGGCGCGACGAAGTAGCAGGGATGGTCTGGGGCGAACTGGCACCGGATCTTTCGACCTGGATGCTGCCGGCCGACCGAGTGAAGAACTCCAATCCCCACCTGGTTCCCCTGCCCGCTCCGGTTCGCGAGTTGATCGCCACGCAACCCCGTCTCACGAGAAAGGACGGCGAACCTGATTTCGTCTTCTCCGGCCGCGTCGGGCAGTTCAGCGGGTGGTCGAGATGCAAGGAGCGTCTCGACGCCGCCATCCACGCGGCGCGGCTTAAAGCTGCCGAAGAAGCTGGTGAAGACCCGAAAGCGGTGAAGCCGATGGCGCCCTGGGTGCTGCACGACTTGCGGCGGACCCTGGCAACCGGCCTTCAACGGCTTGGTGTCCGATTGGAAGTAACCGAAAGTATTCTGAATCATACTTCTGGTTCTCGTGGTGGAATCGTCGGAGTATACCAGCGCCACGACTGGCGAGATGAGAAGACGGCGGCACTAGATGCTTGGGCAGCCCATGTCATGGCCGTCGTATCCGGAAAGAAGACACCGCACAATGTCGTGCCGCTGCGGGCATCAGCATAAAGCGTGCCAACCAGAAATGAGCAAAGCTAATAATGTGTCTGACATGCAACACCAGTAGAAGTCATCTTATGAGCCATGCTGATAAATGAAGTGAAAATAGGCCAGAATATGAACGGCGCTCATCAAAAGTGAGCGCCGATTTATTTTCAGTGCAATTGTACGTCTCGCGTAGCGTAGACGGGGATACGGCGCATCAATACATTTCCTGGCACCGAATGGCATGCAGGTGCGACATGAGTATTATCAATACCCCACGGGTTAGGACGCTGAAAGAAACGGCGCGAGATGCCGGAATCGGCCTGAGGACGCTCTACCGGTTGCTCGAAGTTGGCGAGGGACCGGCGACGGTATCTCTTTCGGAGCGCCGCCGCGGTGTCCTCAACGAGGACTTCGACGTCTGGCTGAACTCGCGGCGCCGTCCTGCCCCTGGTCGTCAGTAATCCGCCCCTTTCATTTTGAAACCCCAACATTCTCGAATGATTGGGGCGGATTATGTCGAACAGCGTCAAAAACCATTCCCCTACCACAGAGCATCTCGATTCACGCCCTGTAAAAGGTGCGAACATGCTCCAAGTTTCTTCCGCTTTTGATCTGGGCGCATTCGCCCTTCGCTGTTTCAAATTCCATTCCAGTAAGGCTGCCGATCGCAAGCTCTCGCATGAAGAGAGGCGGGCGGCATTGTGCGAGGGTCTACACATCCTCGCGCAAGCTGCCACCGCAGGGGCTTTCTCGTCATGGCGGTAATCGACCTGGACACCGAGTTCGATGCCGCCGTTTCCGCGGTGCCGCCGAACGACGCCGGCCGGATCGGCGAATGGCTGGCCGCCCGCGGGCTGAGCGCTCGCACTCGGGCTTGGGTCGGCGGGGTCGGTATCTCCAGGGCGACGCTGTCGCGTGTCAGTCGCACCTTCGAGCCGAACCCTGTCGGCGTGAGCGTGCTGATCGCCGCCGCCTGGGTCGGGCAGGCGGGGCTTTCGGAAATTGAAGATCTGGTCGCTTGGCGCCCGTCCGACCCAGGCACCCTATTCCTGCGTCGCGGCGACGCGATCTTCGTCGGTGCCGACGGCGTGCGGCAGGCGCTGGTGAGCGCAAGCCCGTTGCGGATCCATCGCTCCGTCGAGCGATTCGCCGCGGCTGGCGGCGACGTCTATGGTGAGTTTCCCGGCGCGGTGATCGTCGCCCCGGCAATGGCCGGGTGGCTACACCTCAGGGACATGCCCGCCCTGATCGTCGACGACGTCGAACACGGTCGCGAGGTGCGCGACCTTTTGGAAGCGTCCAGGCCGGCGCTGCCTCCGATCCTCGTTTCGGCGGACGCCGACCGGCGGGCAGCATGACTGTGCCCCGCGGATACTCCAGCCTGGAGGAGGCAGAGCGACGGCAGCAATCTCAGCGCCGCCCCTTTATCGACAACAGGGTGCGGAGCGAGCCCAACCCTCGCTTCGCCGCGGCGCCGCCCTCAATCCTGGACGGGGACTGCGCGCGTTGGTTGGGCAAGGAGCCGGAGGACGTCCCTTTCGTCATCGGTGGCTTGGTGCCGCGCGGCATGACGACGCTTCTGGTCGGGCATGGCGGCGCCGGCAAGTCGATGCTCGCACAGGTAGCTATGACCTGCATCCCCACCGGCAATGACTTCCTGGGCCGGACCACCGAAGGCGGCACCACCGCGGGCATGTTCGCAGAAGACCCGGACGTCGTCCTTCATGCCCGCCAAGTTCGCATCAACAGTTATCTCAACGTCGATATGGAGGCGCTGGTTGGTCGGTCATTCCCCAAATCCTATGCCGGAGTGGATGCATGCTTGTGGCGTGCCGGAAAGACCACCCCCGTTTTTGATCGGCTGGAAACCGACCTCCGCCATATCGCTGATCTTCGCCTGATCGTCATCGACAACGTGGCGCTTGTCTATGCCGATAACGAGAATGACCGCATCCCTGTATCGGGGTTCGTCAACGCCTTGAACGGCATGGCCTCCCGCCTGAACGCCGGACTGATCCTCTGCACACACACGTCCAAGAGCACGGAGGACAGCGGCAACAGGCTCGCCAGCGGATCCACGGCGTGGGTCAATGCCAGCCGCTCCGTTCTGGTGGTGAAGCCGGATGAGACCAACCCCGACCGGGTGACGCTGCGGGTAGCGAAGGCGAACCATGCTCGCACCGGCGATAAGCTGGAGCTGATCTGGATGGATGGTGTGCTGCGCCTCAAGGACGCCGCACCCACCGGCGCGTTCGGTGCCATTCATAAACGGCAGGTGGACAGAATGTTCCTGGACGCGCTGGCACGCGCCACGGCCGCCGGCATCACGCTCAATGCCAGCGCCAATACCAGCCGCTACGCCCCGCGGTATCTGGCGCAGGGCGAGGATATGACCGGGCTGACAGAACGCGACCTCACCGCCGCCATGCGCCGTCTCTTGGACGCTCGCGCCATCCGGGAGGTGACCGAGGGCCCTCCGTCGAAGCCTCGCTCTCGGCTGGTGATGGTCAAGCAGGAGAGCGAGGAATGACCTTTCACGCCTCCTTCCGCGCCCTTCCGCGCCCGAAAAGCCCTTTGTTTTCAACGTTCCACGCTCCTTCCGCGCCCCCTCTCCCCTACGGGGAGAGTGCCCCGCCCCCCGCGTGGAAGCGGGACCGGAGACCTGAACCCCATGGAGACGACAATGAACGACACCCCCCACCAATATCTCGATGCTGCCATCTCCGCCGCCAGCCGGCTGGTGCTGTACGGCGGCCTGGAGCGGCCGGCTATGGACGCCGCGTGCGACGCCTACCTGGCTCTACACCGCGTTCGCGACGCGCTGGCGGGCGCCTGCCCGACCGATCCCACCAACCGCGATGGCGGTGCGTCAGATCGCCGGGAAGGTGCCCTGTGACCGACCACCGACTCACCGCCGAACAGGTCGATCTCTATCGCGACGTCGCCCGCGAGATCGACCGGACGGCCAGCGCCGCTGAGCTGCCTGTCGAGGGGCGCATCGGCGCGGCCCTATCCGGAGTGACGGCCCTGGCGGACCGGGAAGCCGGACCCGGCGCCGGGGTGATCCTCATGCTCGACTTCTTGCGGCAGGCGATTGCCGACCGGCCGGAGACGGCCTTTGGGATTGGCGACGCACTCGAGGGGCTGCTCGCGGCCATCGGCGGGGCGATCCTTCAGGTAGAGGAAAGTAAAAATCAGACACGTCATTGAGGAAAGCAGAAATTGCCTCGTAGCTTGCGACAGTATAGATGAGCAATACTCATAGTACACGATGCGTATAGTTCTGATTTTCTCTTGACGGTCACACGAGGTTAAGCCACCTTCATCGCGAGGTGGGCAATGGGTTTCTTCCGACGGTTGGTGGGGCTTGAGCGGCGTTCCGGATCGCTGGGCGATTTGGAACGTCTTTTTGCGCTCGCGAATACCACCGCAAGCGGGTTGAGTGTCAGCCCCGATGGCGCCCTTCAGTCCCCGACCTGCCTCGCCTGCGTCCGCGTCCTGAGCGAAAGCATTTCGCAAATCCCCGTTCACGTTTTCCGGCGCGGCCCCAACGGCGAGAAGGACCGAGCTGGGGATCATCCTGTCGAGAAGTTGATTTCGGGCTGCCCCATCGACTGGATGACCTCGGTCGAGTTCCGGCAGAGCATGATGACTTCCGCCCTGTTGCACGGCGCGGCCTACGCCTGGGTCGGTCGTGCCGGCGGTCGTGTCGTCGAGATTGTCCCCATCGCCCCAGGCGTCATTACCCGCGAAACCGACCGGCTCACCGGGGAGCCGCGCTTCTTCGCCACCACCACGGACGGCGGACGGCGCGAAGTCGATCGCCGCGACCTACTGGTGATCCGCCTGCCCGGTGCCGACCCGAACCGCGATCTTTCCTTGGTCCACCTGCTGCGCGAAAGCATCGCCCTCGACATCGCGATGGCCGGCTACGCCGCAAAGCTGTTCGCCAAAGGATGCCGGCCGAGCGGCGCCTTGAAAGCGTCCGGCCGCCTCACTCCCGAGGCGATCAAGCGCCTTCAGACTTCAGTGCAGGCAGCGCATTCCGGGGCCGAAGCCGGGAAGCTGATCGTCCTCGAAGAGGGTTTGAGCTTCGAGCAGATGCAGTTCAGTTCGGTGGATGCCCAGTATCTCGAAACATGGCGCCGCCTGACTTCGGAAATCTGCCGTGGTTTCCGCGTGCCGGTCCATTTGGCGCAAGACTGGGAGCGGGCGACTTGGAGCAATTCCGAGCACATGTCCCAGTCATTCCTGACCTTGACCATGATGCCGTGGATCAAGATTTGGGAGCAGGCGATGATGCGCGACCTTCTGGACGAGGGAGAGCGCGAGGACTTCTACATCGAATTTGTCACTGCTGACTTGGCCCGTGCCGACCTGTCCGCTCGGTTCAACGCCTACACCGCCGCCGCAAACGCCGGGATCTTGACCGTGAACGAGATCCGGGCGCTGGAATCTCGTCCCCCGCTGCCGGGTGGCGACGTGCTGCGCCAGCCGTTGAACATGACCAATGCCGCCGGCCAGGGAGGCAAGGCCGATGGCTGAGAACCTGCCAAGCTTGGATCCGGCCACCATGATCGCCGAGGCCGGCGCCGACCTGACTCGCCGGCTGGTCGACGTCGCGCAGCAGACGGTGCGGGATGCCCTGGACGCCGGGCGGCCGGCGACCGTCGCCGACGTGCTCAACCTGCTCCAAGGGCTGGTCGATACACTGCCGGCCGCCCTGGCCGCCACCATCACCGACGAGTTGCCCCGGATCGCCGATCAGGCGATGACTGCGGCCGAAGTCGAGATTGCCGACGCCCGCGCGGAGTCCGGGCAGCCCTTTCCGCCAGTCACCCCGCCGCCTGTCGGTGACGCCTCGTCCTGGTGCACGACCGCCGTCGCGGCCTTGATCGCATCTATCCGCAAGAGGGTGGAACCGGCTGCCCAAGTCCCCACCGCAACTGCCGGCGAGCTATCCGCCGCAGTCATGGCCGAGCTGGATTCCGAGATTTCGGCTGCGGTTTCTGCTCTGGTGGACACGATGACGGCCAGGACCGTGAACGAGTCGCGGATGGAAGTTTTCCGCCAGAACAGCGACATCGTCCAGAAGGTTAAGGTCATCACCGTTGCTGACGCCAAGCGGTCGGAGGTCTGCACCAACATGTCAGGTGCAGTATTCGACCCGAAACGTCCGGTGCCAACGCCGCCTTTTCACGCCAATTGCCGCAGCTATCTGCGTGCGATCACGACTGCTAAGCGCAAGCCGCGTGCGACTGACGCTGAAGTCTACCGCCAAAACTTTGCGATCTATCGGAGATTGCAGCGAGAGGCGAAGGCGGCGGCGGAGAAGGCTGCCGCTGCGGAAGGACGGGCGGACGACGAGCGGCTCGAGCTGCGGTTCGCGCCGTCGCTGGACGGGGCCGGCACCTTCACCGGTATCGCCAACGCCTATGGGGTTCTCGACGCCCATCGTACCGAGTTCCGGGCAGGAGCCTTCGCAGCCAGCATCGCGGAGCGTCGGGCTGCGGGTCAGAAGGTTCCGCTGCTGCTGCATCACGATCCCGAACGTCCTTGCGGCGTTGTCGAGGAACTGCGCGATGCGCCAGACGGGCTGCACATCACCGGTCGGTTCCTGCTGACCACGCCCGACGGGCGTGAGGCCCATGATCTGGCCAAAGTCGGCGCGGTTTCTTTGTCGGTTGGCTTTCGCCGCCTGCGCGACGAGCCCCGTCCCGGTGGCGGACGGATCATCACGGAAGCCCGGCTGGCGGAAGTCAGCGTCGTCAGCATCGCATCGAATCCCAAGGCGCGGATCCTCGAGGTTCGCGCCGCTTCACCCGCCGCGCCGCCGGCACAGCAGAAGGAGGCCGCAATGGCCCTCGACAACGAGGCCGCGCCGAACAGCGCGGAGAACACCGAGACCCGCACCGATACGACCGCCGAGACGCGCGGCGCGATCGACGCGATCAACAAGCGTCTGGACAAGATCGAAGCCCGCGCCGGCCGCGCCGGGCTGGCCGGTGGCGAACAGCGGGGCGAGGGCGAACTGGAGCGGCGCGCCTATGAGAGCTATCTGCGCCACGGCGACCGCGCGCCGGCCGACGAAATGCGTGCGCTTACCGTCTCCAATGATCCCCAGGGCGGCTATCTCGCGCCGGCCGAAATCAGCACCGAGTTCATCCGCGATCTGGTGGAGTTCTCGCCCATCCGCGCGATGGCGACCGTCCGCCAGACTGCCGCGCCCAGCGTGAAGTATCCCCGACGCACCGGCGTCACCAATGCGCAGTGGGAGGGCGAAGGTGACGATCATGCCGAGAGCACCGTGCCGTTCGGGCAGGTGGACATCCCAGCACGGAACCTCTCCACCTTCGTCGACATCTCGAATCAGCTCCTCGCTGACAGCAGCGGCACGGCCGAGGCCGAGGTGCGCCGAGCCCTGGCCGAGGATTTCGGCCAGAAGGAGGGGCTGGCGTTCGTCTCCGGTTCCGGCCCCCTTCAGCCTGAGGGCCTGCTGACCGCTTCGGGCGTCGGCTACACCGCGACGGGCAACGCCTCGACGCTTGGTTCCGCTCCGGCCGACCTGCTCATCACCGCCATGTACGCGCTGCCGGCGGCCTACCGTGCCCGCGGCACCTGGCTCATGAACGGCTCCACGCTGGCTGCGATCCGCAAGCTGAAGGATGGTGCCACCGGCACCTATCTGTGGCAGCCGGCCTATGCCGCCGGCCAGCCGGAAACCATTCTCGGGCGCCCGGTGGTCGAGGTTCCCGACATGGACGACGTCGGCAGCGGCGCCACCCCCATTGCCTTCGGCGACATCGCCACCGCGTACCGGATCGTCGATCGCCTGGATATGTCGATCCTGGTGAATCCGTACCTGCTGGCCACGAGGGGCATCACCCGCATCCATGCCACGCGCCGCGTCGGCGGTGCCGTGGTGCAGCCGGCCGCCCTGCGCAAGATCAAGTGCGCGACTTCGTAAGCGGCGCTCGCGAGAAGGATCCTCATCATGCGTGACCTGCACAACAACATCGCCGTGCGCCGGGGCCTGTCTCCGGTTGCCGCCGGCACCGACAATACCGCCTACGTCTCCGAGATCGTCGACACGCAGGGCTTCGGCTCGTGCGAGTTCATCATCCTGATCGGTGCCAACACCGACGCAGACGTCACCTTCAGTGTGCTCTTCGAGGACGGCGACGCCGCCAACCTGTCCGACCACGCCGCCGTCGCAGACGAGTACCTGCTCGGTACCGAGGCTGCCGCGTCGTTCGACTACTCGGACGACAACGAGGTTCGAAAGATCGGCTACGCCGGCCCGAAGCGCTACTGCCGCGTGACCATCACGCCGGCGGGCAACAACTCGGGCAACATCTTCATCGCCGGTGCCTGGGTGCTGGGCCACCCCGCGACCGCCCCGGTGGCGTGACGAACCGGGCCGCCCCAACCGGCCCCCTGATGGCCCGCGGCTGGCCCCGGACGGCCGCGGTGCAAGTAGGCGGCGAGGGTTGCCCTACAGCCCTCGCCACCTGCGCCCCCCTTGGTAGAGGAACTTCGATGGAAAAGCTGAAGGGGGACGCCTTGATTGCTGGGCTGGTCAGTAGCCCGGCTTGGGTGGCTGCGCTCCAGAACGTCAACGTCCTGCTGACCACCGTGACCTTGCTGCTCGGTATCGCTCTCGGCATCCGCCGGATGCGCTCAGACGATAAGGACGGCGACGATGCTCGAGGTGATTGAGGCCCCGGCCAGCGATCTGGTCGATCTGGCGATGGTGAAGTCCCATCTCGGCATCGTCGGGACCGACGACGACGCCATCATCGGCGCGCTCATTGCCCGCGCCAGCGCGGCCATCACCTCCTACATCGGCGCCCCGATCTTGGCCGGCACCTACCGCGAGACCCTCGAGACCGGGGGCGGGCAAGCGGTGATTGCCCTGTCACGCTACCCGGTGACGACCGTGACCAGCGTCGAGGTGGACGGCAGCGAGCTGCCTTCCGGCTTCCGCCTGGACGCCGACGCCGGCCTTCTGCTGCGGACCGACTCCGCCGGCCGGTCACGCCCCTGGGAATGCGGCGCCGTCGTCGAGGTGAGCTACAGCGCCGGCTACGCCACCTGTCCGCCCGACATCGAGCAGGCCGTGCTCGAGCTGGTGAGCGCCGCGTGGTCGCAACGTGGTCGCGATCCGGGCCTGAAGAGCATCGGGATCGGCAGCATCAATCTCGGCTATTTCGGCGCCGACGCGCTGCCCGGCATCGCCAGCGTCGCACCGCTGCTTGATCGTTACCGCGTTCCGGCGGTTGGGTGATCCGTCATGCCCTTCCGCCCGCCCCGTGTCTGCCCACGATGCCGCAATCTGGCCCCCGCCGGCCAGCGCTGCGCCTGCACGCCACGGGCACCGGATCCGAACCGAGATGCTCGGTGGAAGCCCTACAGCTCGCCCGAATGGCGGGCGTTGAGGGCTGCCCACCTTGCAGCGAACCCGCGCTGTATCGTCTGTGGGTGTAGGGCGACCATCGTCGATCATGTCCGGCCTTGGAAGAACGACCGCCGCCTGTTCTTGGACCCGTCCAACTTGGCGAGCATGTGCAAGCCCCATCACGACCAGAAGACGAACAGGCAGGACGGCGGCTTCGGCAATCCCGTGAAGGCCGCCGCCGGCCAGCGGTAGGGGGAGGGGGGATCGGGAATTTGGCCGGATGGGGGCCAATGCGGGCGGGGGGGCTTGCGCGAAAACACGGGGAAATTGGGGATTCGCGGTGAAGGGTCGGAAACCGAAGCTGGCAGGTGTGATGGAAGGGGCGGTCGCCGACCGCTGCCCGTCGCCGCCGTCCTGGCTCCCCCAGAACGCGAAAAAGGAATGGAAGCGTGCGGCGAAAGAGTTGCACGGACGGAAGCTGCTGGCAGACGATGTGCTTGCAACGCTTGAGAGTTATTGCGTCGCCGTCGGGCAGGTTCGCGAGTGCGAAGAGCTGATGGCGACGGAAGGCCGCATCGTCAAGACCGAGACCGGCCCGAAGCCGCACCCCGCCTTCAGGATGCAGCAGGGCGCCATGCGCGAAGCCCGCCTACTGGCCGCCGAGTTGGGCCTGACGCCACATCGCCGTTACTCCGGCACCAACGCGGAGAAGGAGGAGGACAATGACGTCCCTGCCGACCTTCTCGGCTGACCCCGACAGCTATCCCGATCCCACCGGACGGGCGGAGCGGATCTGCCGCTTCCTCGAGTGCCTGCGGCTATGGGAGGGCAAGCACGCCGGGGAGCGGTTCCCGCTGCGCCCCTGGCAGCGCGCCGTCATCCGCGCCGTTTACGGCCCGACCGCGCCCAACGGCAAGCGGCTGGTGCGGACGGTCGCCATGTGGATACCGCGCGGCAACGGCAAGACGACGCTGTGCGCCGGCCTGGGGGCCGCTCATTTCGTCGGGCCGGAGAGTGAGGCCGGCGGACAGGTTGTCATGGCCGCAGCCGATCAAGAGAACGCTGGGATCGCCTTCAATTCCTGCTGGAAGATGATCCAGACCAGCCCGCGAGCGGCGGCACGGGTTCGGCCGATGGCAAGCCGGAAGAAGCTCACGCACCTGCACAACGCCAGCACGCTGAAGGCCATCAGCAGCGAGGCGTACAGCAAGCACGGGTTGAACGTCTCGTTCTTCCTCGCTGACGAGATCCATAGCTGGTCACCGGCGGAAGCCCGACCCCTGTTCAAGACCGTGACCGATTCGATGGTAAAGCGCGAGCAGCCGCTTACCTTCATGATCTCAACCGCCGGGGCAGGGCAAGGTGGGCTAGCCTGGGACTGGTGGGACTACTCGCACAAGGTGGCGCGTGGCGAGATTGTCGATCCCACCTTCGTGCCGATCATTTTCGCCGCCCCACCGGATGCGGATTGGCGGGATGAAGCCGTGTGGACCGCCTGCAATCCGGCTATCGCCGACGGGTTCTGTTCCATCGACGAGCTGCGCATCAAGGCCCGGCGGATCGAGCATTTCCCCGCCGAAGTCGCCGACTTCAAGCGGTTCCACCTCAACATCTGGACGGAGGGGGCTGCCGAACCTTGGGTGTCCCTGGACATCTACGACCAAGCGGAACCGACCCGCGATGATGACGATCTGGTGGGTGAACCATGCTGGGTCGGCGTGGACCTGTCCAGCGTTGAAGACCTGACAGCAGTGGTCGCCGTCTTCCGAGATGACGATGGGCCTGAGCCGGCCTACGACGTGCGCGCCAAGTTCTTCCTGCCTTCCGACAACATCGCCCGAAAGTCTGAGGAGGACCGCGCCAGCTACCTGAAATGGGCCGAAGCCGGACACCTGGTGCTCACGGAAGGGAACCGCGTCGATTATCGCGTTGTGACCGACCACATCATCGCGCTGGCGGAGCGGCACGACATTCAGGAAGTAGCGATCGATCGCTGGAACAGCACCGCCGTCACCACCGCGCTGGCGGACGAGGACATCACCGTCGCCGAGCATGGGCAGGGCTTCGCCGGCATGTCCGCGCCGATGAAGGCGCTGAAGGGAGCGCTGCTGGGAGGCAAGTTCCGGCACGGCGGCAATCCGCTTCTGAGGCTGTGCTTCGCCAATGCAGTTGCCGACAAGGATCCAGCCGAAAACGAGAAGCTGACGAAGGCTCGCTCGCGCGGCCGGATCGACGGCGCGGTGGCCGCCTGCATGGCGCTGGGCAGGGCCGCCGCCGGCGAGTCCACCCGCTCGATCTACGACGACGCTGACGCCCGCCCCGGCGGGTTGCTCATCCTGTAGGAGGTGACACGATGGCACTTCTCGACGACGGCCAGTTGGCCCGAACGATCGCCGGCGCGCTCGCCGGCGTGATGGGCCCCCTGACGCTCTCCCGCACCGTCCGCGGCAGTTACGACCCGAGCACCGGCACTGTCGGTCCGGGCACCACCACCACCTGGACCGTCAAGGGCATGCTCGAGGATTTCGGCGTCGGCAGCCTTCAGCGCAGCCAAGCTTGGTTGGACGGCTCCATCGTCCGCGAGGGGGACAGGAAGGCGACCTTGCTGGCTTTCGGCATGGCAACCGTCCCGGCACCTGGTGACGTGCTGACCGCCGGCGGACGGGATCACACCGTCTTGTCGGTGACGTCCGACCCGGCTGGGGCCACCTTCGAGCTGCTAGTGCGGTGACCATGGCGATTCTCACCCCGTCCGAGGTCGAAACCGTGCGCACAGCCATCGCCGCGACATTCGGCACGCTGCATGCCTTCGAGCGCGCGGCTGGTTTGCCGAAGCAGGCCGCCGTGGTGGCGCTCGCTGGCAGGACGTCGCCAGCGCGCGAGGCCATTGTCATCGCGGCGGCCCGCCGGGTGCTGGGCGTTGAGGTCGGACCTGCAAACCTGCCGTTGCCCGACCTGTTCGCGAAGCTGGCGCGGCGCGGGCTGCTGACGGCCCGCGAGATCGAGGCCGGCCGGGCGCTGGAGGCAGTTGCCCGGCGCTGGGCGTGGCCGGGGCTGGAACCGGACGGCGGGCTATTGGCCGCATGGCCGGCCCGGCTGCGGGCGATGTGGGCGGCCCTGCGCGCCGCCGACGGGCACCCGGACATCCGCCGACGCCGCATGCCGCTGCCGAGCCATGTCGCGTGGCGAATCGCTGGCGCGGGAGAGCTCCCTGATGCCCTGCATCACCCCCGCGATGAGCTGGCGCGGCTGGAGCTTGCCGCCCTGCGTCTCGCCCTTGGCGCGGTCGCCGACTTGATCGAGTCGGGCGGCATGCCGGCGAACGAGGCGCCCCCGCCACCCCGTATTCGGAAGCCCGCTGGCGACAAACCGGCCAAGCCGCCGAAGAAGCCGCACCCGGCGTCGCAAGAGCCCAGAGTGAAGAAGGAGGTCGACCCGGCCGTTCTGGCGGCTCGCGCTGAAGGGCGCGCCCGAATTCAAGTGGCCGCCGGTGAACTGGTCCTCAGTCGATGGCCGGCCAGCTATGGCGAGATCATGCACCAGTTCGGGATCACCAAGGCGGTGGTCAAGCAGCTCCGCCGAATCGAGCGTACCCGGCCAGAGCTGTTGGAGGACGTCGCCACAGGCCGTCTGACCGTCAACGCTGCCGACGCAGTGGCATCCAAGTCTGCGCCACGCGCGGATCCTGCAGTGGAAACAGCTGCGCTGTTCGCCGCCGGTATCCCAGCACACGCGGCAACCGGAACGCCGTATTGGGTGAAGCGACTGATGTGCGAGCACCCGGAAATCGCAAGCCGTGCGGCAGCCGGCGAGTTCGTGTCACTTCGTGCGGCCTGCCGCGCCGCCGGCTTGAGAGGGTAGGAGGTCGGAATGGGCTTCGCCGACGCAATCGCGAAATTCTCCAACAAGGCGGTCAACTCCGCCGACCAGGTGGTGCAGCAGGTCGCCACCGAGATCGGGGGCCGACTCGTGAAGCGCACGCCCGTGGAAGAGGGCGAAGCACGGGGAGGCTGGAACGCGAGCATCAATGGCTATTCCGCCGCCGGCACCGGTCGCCTGGATCCTGGTGGCGGGGCGACGATGGAGCAGATCGCCGCCGTCGCGGCGACCGCGAAGGTCGGCGACACCATCTTCATCACGAACTCGGTCCCGCACATCATCCCGTTGGAACACGGTTGGTCGGATCGGGCGCCGAACGGCATGGTCAGCGTCACCGCCCGAGAGGCGCCGCGCATCGTCGCCAACATCGCCGGCCGGATCCGGCAAGGTGGTGTGAGGTGAGCCGCGCCGCGATCCGTGCCGCCCTCGAGACCCAGCTCGCCGCCCTGTCGCCGGCTTGGCCGACCGCCTGGGAGAACGCGCCGTTCACCGCGCCGACCGGGCAGCCCTGGCAGCGTGTCAAGCTGCTGGTCGCCGAGACAGCGCCGCTGGGGATGGGGGTGAACCCCGGGGAGGAGTGGACCGGCACGCTGCACGTCACCCTCTGGTCGCCGGCCGGCGTCGGCCCGTCCCAGGTGGAGGCCCGCGCCGCCCTGATCCGCGGCGACCGGGCCGCTGGCATCACCGGCCTGTTCCATCATGGGCAGGCCCTGACCAGCGGCGGTGTGCAGGTGACCATCCTTCAGCCCCACGACGGCCCCGTGCTCGACTCCAGCCAGGACTGGTACGGGCTGCCGGTTCTAGTGCCCTTCCTGTGCCACCTCCCTTAAAGTAACGCACTCGTTATCACCATAGTGCGCCTACATTTTCGATCTCGCCGTTAAAAATCACACGACTTTCCAAGTGGATCGATCCCATGTGGTCGTATTTCCAAAAAAACCAATTGGAACGCTAGCCCCTTGATGCCTAATCTCACATTTATCATGCATCATGTATTTCTGATCTTCTTGCCGATAATTCAGAATTTTACCTCCGGAGCTTCGCCAGCTTGGTGAGGCTAAAAGCAAGCTCTCAGTCATATCCACCCAATGATCGACTGAACCATATGAAGGGAGCGAGACATTACCAAAATAGATTTCTGTGGCGCATAGGTGGTTTGATAATAAGTCATGGAAATTTGCTGGAATTATTGATTTTGCTAAAAACACAATGTTTCCGGAACCATCGATGAGGTGGTATTTTCCGTCAGCATAGTTCGAAAGATGTTCACTTTGCCGATCAATAACTGATTGTCGATGTTTCCCCACATAAGTGGCGGCTACACCTCCGATCGCATCTCTTGTAACGTGGAGATAAACGCCAGGCCAATTTGCATTTAGATTATGAGCAGTTGATGGATCAAAAGCATTAAGAATTGGATACGGACCAGTCCACCTTACATCTATCGCAACGGGTTTGAACATTTTTGCTCCTACTGTTTTCCCGATTTGTACTTAATGTTAACTATTTCGCGGTTGATCCTTGCTCGAAGGACAATAGCTTCTCTCTCCTCCGCTAACCGGCGCAGCGTCACCAGTCCCACCGAGTCCTGATTGAGCTTCATGACTTCATCCCGCCGCAGGAGGTAGAAGCGCCATTGGTCGAGGTCGAAGGCGTCCCACCGAGCCATATCGGTCTCGGTCTGGACGCAGAAGACGTAGAGGTCGGCGTTGAACGATCGCTTACTGGTGAAGATGCCCGTGTCAGCGGACCAAGTCCGCGCCCTAAGCCCCGAGAACACAATTCTCGAACTCGGGTGGTGGGTGTGCCATCTCTGCCGATAGGCGCCACACTTCACTTCGATCCGAACGCCTTCAGGCGTGACCAAGTCGCAGGCGTCCCATTCGAACCGCTGGGGCGTCGATAAGCCCAGCAGTCGGGCGACCATCCATTCCGCGAAGACGCCACGGGTAGTGTTGCTCATGAGGTCGCTGTAGGCCCACCGCCAGAAGTCGGTGATCGTCCCGGTGGGCGCTCCAGCGCCGTGGAAACCCCGGTGTTCATCGGCTGACCGTAACGCATCTTCCAGCACCGTATTTTCCCCTCCCAGCATAGACGGGACGGTTGAAGAATGGCCTATCAAATCGCGCGTGAGAAGAGGGAAGCTGCGACTTAGGCGCCTGGGGATCTCGTCGCGCTGACGGAGCGGACCCACAGCGGACCCGGTAGGGCAGCCATGCCATGACGTGCCAGGAAGCGGCGTTTCGCGGGGTCCGCTGGGGGTCCGCTCTGCGGAAGGGCCGAAAATCGGGCCTGCCAGACCGTCAAAGAAAAAGGCCTCGAAACCGTTAGGTTTCAAGGCCTTATCTCCCTCCGAAACTGGTCGGAGCGACAGGATTTGAACCTGCGACCCCCAGACCCCCAGTCTGATGCGCTACCAGGCTGCGCTACGCTCCGTCAACTTCACCGCAGTGCTTGCGGCTTGGCTCCGGAAGGGAACGGGACTATAGCCGCGGGCTTTTGCCGATGCAACATCTCCCGTGATGTTTTTTCAGCTTTTTTTGCTCCCTATTTCGGACAGGCGGGACAGCACCGATCGCAGCGATTTCAGCTCGTCCAGCACCATGGTGATCTCGTGCCGGACCGCGTCCGAGAGGGGGGGATGATCCTCATCGCCTGCCCCGCCGTCCCGGGCCTCGTCCCCTGCAAACCCCTCGCCTTCCGCCGGTCCGCCGCCATCGTCGGCATCTTCCAGCAGCGGTGGGGTCGGGTCGGACATGCGTCCTTCCTTCAGCAGGCGCTGCACGCCCTTGATGGTGTAGCGATCCTCATACAGCAGCGCCTGGATGTGCCGCAAAAGCTCGACATCCTCCGGCCGGTAATAACGCCGACCGCCGCCCCGCTTCAGCGGGCGGATTTGGGGGAATTTCGTCTCCCAGAACCGCAGCACATGCTGAGGCACGTTGAGATCGGTCGACACCTCGCTGATGGTGCGATAGGCCGTGGCGGATTTCATGGCACGATCAGGCCATCCGCCGGTGACCGCGGGCGGCAGGCGGCAGACAGACACGGCACCGCGGGAAGGCACGGCACGGCGATGGGCAAGGCATCCGCATTATCGACAGCGGCCGGATGAATGGCGGCCGGCGTCAGGACAGCGCCCGCGCGGGCGTCGGTGCCCCACCCTCCTGGACCTCGTTGATACGGTTCTTCAGCACATGGCTGGCGCGGAAGACCAGGACACGGCGCGGCAGGATCGGCACCTCTTCCCCGGTCTTGGGATTGCGGCCGACCCGCTCGCCCTTCTGGCGAACCTGGAAACTGCCGAAGGAGGAGATCTTCACCATCTCTCCCCGGGCCAGCGCGTCGGAAATCTCATCCAGGACGGTTTCGACCAGATCGGCCGATTCGTTGCGCGAAAGCCCGACTTCCTGGTAGACCGCTTCGCTCAATTGGGCGCGCGTTACGGTATTTTGCGACATTGTTCGACCTCCCCCCGCAACCGTTGCAAAGACGGTAATCCGGCGAAAGAAGGTCCGTCAATTCAAAAGCTTGGCAGGCGCATACGGCCCTGCCGAAGCCCGGCCGGGCGTGCAGCGCAGCATGAAGGAGAGACGCGGGCGGAGGGAACTGCCGCCTTACCAGCGGATCAGCGCCGACCCCCAGGTCAGGCCGCCGCCGATGGCTTCCATCAGGATCAGGTCGCCACGCTTGATGCGGCCGTCGGCCACCGCCTCGCCCAGCGCCAGCGGAATCGACGCGGCCGAGGTGTTGCCGTGACGGTCGACCGTCAGCACGACCTTTTCCGGCGACAGCTTCATCTTGCGGGCCAGCCCGTCGATGATGCGGCGGTTTGCCTGATGCGGAACCATCCAGTCGATGTCGGTCGACTCAAGACCATTGGCGGCCAGCGCCTCCTCCACCACCGCCGACAGCTTCGACACGGCGTGGCGGAAGATCTCCTGCCCATGCATGCGGACATGGCCGATGGTGCCGGTCGACGAGGCGCCGCCATCGACATAGAGCAGGTCATACTGGGTGCCGTCGGAATGCAGGTGGGTGGACAGCACGCCGCGGTCGTTCGAATCGCCCTTGGCCTCATAGGCTTCCAGGACGATGGCGCCGGCGCCGTCGCCGAACAGCACGCAGGTGGTGCGGTCGTTCCAGTCCAGCAGGCGGGAGAAGGTCTCCGCCCCGATCACCAGGGCGCGGCGCGCCTGACCATTGCGCAGGAAATTGTCGGCCACCGACATGGCATAGACGAAGCCGGCGCAGACCGCCTGGATGTCCATGGCGAAGCCGGTGGTCCCCAGCGCCGCCTGCACCCTGGTGGCGGTGGCCGGGAAGGTGTTGTCCGGCGTGGTGGTGGCCAGGATGATGCAGTCGATGCTTCCGGCGGGCACGCCGGCATGCTCAAGCGCGCGCGTCGCCGCCGCGATCGCGAGGTCGGAGGTCTTCTCCCCCTCCGCGGCGATGTGGCGGGACTTGATGCCGGTGCGCTGGACGATCCATTCGTCCGACGTGTCGACCCGCTGTTCCAGATCCTGATTGGTGACGACGTTGGACGGCAGGAAGATACCGCAACCCAGAACTCGGGAACGCATGACCATTGTTCAGCCCGCCGCCGCCTTCGTGTCGGGAAGAGGGTTCGCGTCGGCTATGCGCCCCATCTCTTCCTTGATGCGTTCGTTGAAACCGTGCGTCGCCAGATTGATGGCGACCGCCACGGCATTGGCGAAGCCGACGGCGTCGGTGCCGCCATGGCTCTTCACGCAGACGCCGCGCAGGCCCAGGAACATCGCGCCGTTGTAGCGGCGCGGGTCGATCCTTTCGCGGAAACGCTTGAAGGCGCCGCGCGCCAGCAGATAGCCGATCCGCGCCAGAAACGAGGTCGCGAAGGTGCGGCGCAGGAATTCGGAGAACAGCTTCGCCGTCCCCTCCGCCGTCTTCAGCGCGACATTGCCGGTGAAGCCGTCGGTGACGATGACGTCCACCGTGCCCAGACCGATGTCCGTGCCCTCGACGAAGCCATGGAAACGGCCGGGCAGCGGCATGTCGCGCAGGCTGGCCGCCGCGGCACGCACCACCTCGTTGCCCTTCATGTCTTCCGAACCGATGTTCAGCACACCGATCGACGGCTGCGGCAGCCCCAGGATGGCACGCGCGAAGACGGCCCCCATCACGGCGAACTGGACGAGGTTTTCCGGCTGGCATTCGGCGTTGGCACCGAGGTCCAGCATCACGCTCTCGCCCCGTTGCGTCGGGAAGAAGGAGGCCATCGCCGGCCGGTCGATGCCCGGCAGCGTCTTCAACACGAACTTCGCCATCGCCATCAGGGCGCCGGTGTTGCCGGCCGACACCACGCAGGCAGCCTCGCCCGCCGCGACGGCATCGATGGCAAGCCTCATGCTGGACTGGCGCCCCGCGCGCAGTGCCACCGCCGGCTTGGCGTCACCGGCCACGAAGTCGGCGGTATGGCGGATCTCCGCCACCGCCTTCAACGCGGGCCGCTGATTCAGCAGCGGTTCGATCCGCTGCTGGTCGCCATACAGCAGAAAACGCACGTCGGGATGACGTTCCCGCGCGATGTCCGCCCCGGCAATGACCATGTCGGGACCGTGATCGCCACCCATGGCATCCAGGGCGATGGTCAGGCGCTGGCTCACCGCGAACAGGCTCCCCGGCTAGGACCCCGGCAGGGGCGACCAGCACCCCCGATCAACGGGACCTCAGACAACGCGATGCGGATCAAGCGGCCGCGGTGCCGCTCTGAACCACTTCACGCTGGTCGTAGTGGCCGCAAGACCCGCAGACATGGTGCGGACGCTTCAGCTCGCCGCAGTTCGGGCACTCGTTGTAGGCCGAGGTGGGCAGAGCGTGGTGCGAACGACGCATGTTGCGCCGCGACTTGGAGGTCTTCTTCTTCGGAACAGCCATGACCGTAAACTCTCTTCATTGGAAAGGGCGGCCCGAACAGGGGCCGCCCAGCGCGAGCGGCATTCAATAAGGCAAATGCCCCCAAAGGGCAAGCCCGAACAACCCCCATTTCGCAACCCCGCGCCGCTCATTGGTGGGGGTGGAAATGCCGGCCCTTATACAAGGAGCGGCGGGGAAAGCAACAGCAGGATCAGTTCCGCGACTTCAACTGCTGCAGGACGGCGAAGGGATTGGGTTTTTCAGGCTCCCCCGCGGCCTCTTCCTCCCCCGTCTCCCCGTCCTCATGCTCGCGATGGTCCTCGAATTCCGCCCCTTCGGCATGCGGATAAGGGTCGAGGCCCAGAGACAGGTGCTGCGCCGTCAGCTCGCCGATGTCGATTCGGTTGTTCTCCATCGGCTCAGGGATGTCCTCGTCCGACAGCGAGGCGTCGAAATCGACCTCCAGCCCCGGGTCCTCGATCATCGACGGCGGGGCAAACAGCGCCTCGAAGCGCTCGCTGACATGGGCGGGCACCGGCTCCAGCGTGACGACGCAGGTCTGGACCACGTCGGCCTCCAGCTGTCCGGAAACCCGGATCATCTGGCCACCGCGCACCGCACGCAGCTTGACCGTGGCGGTCAGGCTGCCGATCGACTCCAGCTCCAGCCGTTCGGCGAGCGCGCGTCGCTCCGCTTCGGTCGCTTCGATGGTCTCGGTCACGTCGGCGCGACGCACCGTGTCGGCATGGACGACGCGCGAGAATTCCGGGGCCGGCAGGGCGCCGTTGGCAGGGCTCATGGCGAAAGACTCTCTGATCGAAAAACAAGATGGCCGGCGCGGCGGGCGCCCGGCATTCTCCCGAGTCACATGCAGCCGCCGCGCCGGAAAGGCAAGCCCTCAGGCACGGCGTCAGGCACAGGCGACACTCTACATATATAGTGAAGCGCTCAGGCCGGCACCGGCGCGAAGCGGACCTCGCCCGCCATCAGCGACTCAAGCGGCTGCGCGTCCAGCGCCCCGGCGCAGGCGCGGACATAGGCGGCCATGGCCGCCAACGCCCCCTCCGGCACCGGATCGACCGTGCCATAGAGGTTGTTGTCCAGCGCCACCTCCAGCCTGCCGCCGTCGGAATCGGCCAACGCCTCGTCATAGGCGCGGATTCGCCCGGCCATGCCGCGCGCCATCGTCTTCACCCGCCGGGCGATGCCGCTGTCGCCGGCCCCCATCTCCAGCAGCGACTTCTCGAAATCGTCGACCATCGTCTCATAGAGGCGCTGCGACAGTTTGCCCGCCTCGGCCCCCTGCCCCTTCAGCCGGCGCATCACCAGCAGCAGATGCAGCGCCACCATCTCGAACCGTCCGTCCAGCGTGTCGGGCACGGCGAGCGCCCTGTAGAAGCCCGGTTCACGGGCTTGCCCGACGATGGCGGTGAACAGCCCACCCACCGCGGTAGCAGTGCGGGCACGGGATCCGCCGTCCAGATTGCCCAGCAAAGGGGCCAGCAGACGGCCGATAAAGCTTCCTGACACGAACGGCAGCCCTTCCCCGACTCGGAGTCTCGTTGACAGGGCGAAGCAGCCGGTGCGATTGTCCCGCCCGGAGACTATCCACAGCCGTGGACGGCCTCTTTGCCCCGCCGGCTCCATCATAGCCCGAGCACCATGACCAGATCGAACATTTCCGCCCCCCGCACCGTCATTCGCGCCGCCCTGCTGGGCAGCCTCCTGCTCGCCGGCCTCGCCGCGACCGGCTGCTCGCCCATCGTCGCCACCCGCGGCAACCTGACGGACCCGCAGCTGGTGGCGGAGCTTCAACCGGGCCAGAGCCGGCGCGACGACGTCGCCGCCGTACTGGGCACGCCGACCTCGGTCGGGACCTTCGATCCGAACGTCTGGTACTATATCGGCCAGAAGACCGAGAAGACCGCCTTCTTCGAGCCGGAAGTGACGGAACGCCGCGTCGTCGTCGCCCGCTTCGACGACGGCGGCGTCCTGCGCGAGATCAAGACGCTCGACAAGTCGAACGGCCAGGACATCGATCTGGTCGAGCGCACGACGCCGACCGCCGGCCGCGAGATGGGCTTCCTGGAACAGATGATGGGCAACGTCGGCCGCTTCTCCGCCAAGGACACCAAGGGCAAGGGCCCCGGCAGCTGATCGCTGAGTCGCTAGGCCGGCCTTCCGTGCACGTTCTGCCCGATACCGACACCGACCTGCGCCACATGCGCACCGCCCTATCGCTCGCCGTGCGCGGGCTGGGGCGGACTTGGCCCAATCCGGCGGTCGGCTGTGTTCTGGTCCGCGACGGTGCCGTGATCGGTCGCGGCTGGACCCAGCCCGGCGGCCGTCCGCATGCCGAGACCGAGGCGCTGGCCCAGGCCCGCTCCTTTTCCGGTGGAGCGGAAGGCGCCACCGCCTACGTCACGCTGGAACCCTGCAATCACTACGGCAAGACGCCGCCCTGCGCCCTGGCGCTGGTCGAGGCGAAGGTGGCGCGTGTCGTCGTCGCCTGTCAGGATCCGGACCCGCGGGTTGCCGGTGGCGGACTGACCCGGCTGCGCGATGCCGGCATCGCGGTGACGACCGGTGTCTGCGAAGCCGAGGCGCTGGCCCTGAACGAGGGTTTCTTCAACCGGATCACGTTGGGCCGTCCCCTGGTCACGCTGAAAGTGGCCAGCACGCTGGACGGCCGCATCGCCACCGCCACCGGCGAGTCGCAGTGGATCACCGGCCCCACCGCCCGTGCCTGGGGCCACCGTCTGCGCGCTAGTCACGACACCATCCTGGTCGGCATCGGCACCGCCCTGGCCGACGATCCCGAACTGACCTGCCGCCTGCCAGGCCTGGAAGACCGCAGCCCCGTGCGCGTGGTGGTGGACAGCAGCCTGCGCCTGCCTCCCACGGCCAGGCTCGCCACCGGTGCCCGCCGCATCCCGACCTGGATCGTCACCGGCCCCTCCCCCGACTCCGCGCTTGCGGAGTCCCTGACCGCACTGGGCGTCGAAGTGATCCCGGTCGCGGCCACCGCTGATGGGCGGGTCGATCCCGCCGCCGCGATGGCGGCTCTCGCCTCCCGCGGCATTACCCGCATGCTGGTGGAAGGCGGCGCGGCGCTGGCCGGTGCCCTACTCGGTGCCGGGCTGGTCGACCGGTTGGAGTGGTTCCGCGCCGCCTCGCTGATCGGCGGCGACGGTTTGCCGGCGGTCGCCGGCTTCGGAGTCGAGGCGCTGGCCGCTATGGCGCGCTTCGAACGCACCACGGTCCGCAGCGCCGGCACCGATCTGGCCGAAAGCTACCGCCGAATCGCCCCCTGACGACCGGCATCGCCACCGGTCCCACCCACGCAACAGACCGTTGCGCCGCCCGCGCTGTCGCGCGCGCTTCCCCTGGCCGCGAAACCTGCTAAATTCCCCGCATGTTCACCGGAATCATCACCGATGTCGGGCGCGTCCGGGCCGTGGAGCGGCAGGGCGACACCCGGTTCACCATCGAGACCGCCTTCGACACGGAGACGATCGCGATCGGGGCGTCCATCGCCCATAACGGCGTCTGCCTGACGGTCATCGAAAAGGGGCCGGGGTCGTACGTCATCCAGGCCTCTGGCGAGACCCTGTCGAAGACGACGCTCGGCGGCTGGGAACCCGGCACCCGCGTCAACCTGGAACGCGCGCTGAAGGTCGGCGACGAGCTGGGCGGCCACATCGTGTCCGGCCATGTCGACGGCGTCGGCCGGCTGCTGTCGATCCGCCCCGAAGGCGAATCGCTGCGCCTGACCTTCGAGGCGCCGGCCAGCCTCGCCAAATACATCGCGCCCAAGGGCTCGGTCGCCATCGACGGCGTGTCGCTGACCGTCAACGAGGTCGACGGCAAGCGCTTCGGCGTCAACATCATCCCCCACACCCAGACCGCCACGACCTTCGGCGGGCTGAAGGAGGGCGATGCGGTCAATCTCGAAATCGATATGCTGGCGCGCTACGTCGCCCGGCTCGCGGGGCAGGAATGACGTCCGAGTTTCACCAATACCTGTCGACCGCCGAAGAGATCATCGAAGAGGCGCGTCAGGGCAGGATGTTCATCCTGGTCGATGACGAGGACCGGGAGAACGAAGGCGATCTGGTGATCCCCGCCTCCTGCGCCACGCCGGAAGCGGTGAACTTCATGGCCAAGCACGGGCGCGGCCTGATCTGCCTGACCATGGACCGGCCGAACATCGAGCGGCTGCGCCTGCCCCTGATGGCGCAGCAGAACGCGTCGCGCCACCAGACCGCCTTCACCGTCTCGATCGAGGCGCGCGAGGGCGTGACCACCGGCATCTCCGCCGCCGACCGCGCCCGCACCATCGCCGTCGCCATCGACCCGGCATCCGGCCCGCAGGACCTCGCCACCCCCGGCCACATCTTCCCGCTGCTGGCGCGTGACGGCGGCGTGCTGGTCCGCGCCGGCCATACGGAGGCGTCGGTCGATATCGCCCGCCTGTCCGGCCATTCCAACTCGGCCGTGATCTGCGAGATCATGAACGACGACGGCACCATGGCCCGCCTGCCGGATCTGGTGCAGTTCGCCCAGTTCCACGGGCTGAAGGTGGGCACCATAGCCGACCTGATCGCCTACCGCCGCCGCACCGAGACCATCGTCGAACAGGTTCTGGCCGGTACGCTGGACAGCCGTTACGGCGGCCGCTTCCAGTCCTACGTCTACGTCAACAAGATTCAGTACGCCGAACACATCGCGCTGGTCCGCGGCGACATCTCCGGTGACGAGCCGGTGCTGGTGCGCATGCATGCCCAGTCGGTGCTGGACGACGTGCTGGGCGACCGCAATTCCGGCCGCGACAACGACCTGCATGCCTCGATGGAGCTGATCGCCAAGGAAGGCCGTGGCGTCGTCGTGCTGCTGCGGGAGCCGAACCCGAACGGTCTGTCGGTCACGCTGAAGGCCCGGCTGGAGGGTCAGGCCGGCAGCGTCCCGGAACTGCGCGACTACGGCATCGGCGCCCAGATCCTGCTGGATCTCGGCGTACGCAAGATGGTCCTGATTTCCAACCGCAAGAAGCCGATCATCGGGCTGGAGGGCTACGGCCTGACCGTGGTCGGCCACCGCGCCATCTCTCCGGGTGCCGCCGATCCCGGTGACGACTGAGAAGGGACTGGTCCCCGCCGGATGACCGATACGCCCCACATCATGGTCGTGGACGCCCGCGTCCACGAGGACATCGCTGACGAGCTGGCGCGTGGTGCCGTTGCGGAACTGGACCGCGCCGGCGCCACGCACATCCGCTATGGCGTGCCCGGCTGTCTGGAGCTTCCGGCGGCGATCATGTACGCCATCCGCTCCATGGATTTCTTCACCGCGCGCAAACGCTTCGACGGCTACGTGGCGTTGGGCTGCGTGATCCGGGGCGAGACGACGCGGTACGACACCATCTGCGCCGAAAGCGCCCGCGGCTTGCAGGATCTGGCCCTGCGCTACAGTCTGGCGGTCGGAAACGGCATCCTGACGGTGGAAAATCGCGAGCAGGCCTGGGCGCGGGCCAATGTCGGATCGGTCAATACCGGCGGGCGTGCCGCGCGGGCCTGTCTTGACATGATTGACCTGAAGCGCAAATTCCGCCTCTATCCGCGCTGACCCCGACATCTCCTCTCTTTTAGCGACTGCAGATCATGAGCAACGACGACGCGGGCAGCCCCGTGACACCCGACCACGCCCCCAAGGGTAGCGCTTCCAAGGGCAAATCGAAGTCCCGCAAGAACAAGACCGGCGGCGGCTCCGCCAAGGCGCGCCGCAAGGCCGCCCGTCTGGCCGCGGCCCAGGCGCTGTACCAGATCGATCTGGCCCAGGCCCCGGTTGAGAATGTCGTCGGCGAGTTCGTCGCCCACCGGCTGGGCGAGGAGATCGACGGCGACAAGTTCGTTTCCGGCGATCCGCAGCTGTTCGCCGACATCGTCCGCGGCGCGATCCATCGCCGGGCCGAGGTCGACGGGGTGCTGGGCGCGGCACTCGACCCGCGTTTCCCGCTCGACCGGCTGGAGTTGCTGCTGCGCGCCATCCTGCGCGCCGGCGCCTATGAGATCGCGGTCCACACGGACACCCACCCGCGCATCCTCATCAGCGAGTATGTCGACGTCGCCCGCGCCTTCTTCTCCGGCCGCGAGCCGGCGATGGTGAACGGCGTGCTCGACCATGTCGCCCGCGCGCTCCGCGCCGACGACCTCGCCAAGCCCGACCCCGGCCGCAGCGCGGCCGAGGAGTGAACTAAAACTCGAAGAAATCCCCTCTCCCCCCTGGGGAGAGGGTTAGGGTGAGGGGATCGCACAGCGTGCCTTTCACGAAAATCCACCCCGTGCATCCCCCTCACCCCGACCCTCTCCCCGGGGGGGAGAGGGGGAATCGCCCCCTCGGCGAGTTCGGCCGCATCACCCGTTTCTTCAAGCCGCTGGCCGCCGGCTTCCCGGGTGCCCGCGGCCTGCGCGACGACGCCGCCGTGTTCGGTGTGCCGGAAGGGCGGGAACTGGTCGTCACCACCGACGCAATGGTCGCCGGGGTGCATTTCTTCCCCGATGACGCACCGGCCGACATCGCCGCCAAGCTGATGCGCAGCAACCTGTCCGATCTAGCCGCCATGGGGGCGGAGCCGCTGGCCTACACGTTGGTGACCGCCCTGCCCCGCGGGCTGGACGAATCCTGGCTGGAGGGTTTCGCCGCCGGCCTCGGCGAAGACCAGCACCAGTTCGGCATCGCGCTGGCCGGTGGCGATTCGGTCTCCACCAGCGGCCCCATCACACTCTCGGTAACCGCCTTCGGGCTTGTCCCCACCGGTCGCGCCCTGCCGCGCTGGGGCGGCCGATCCGGCGACCGGGTCTTCGTTACCGGCAGCATCGGCGATGCCGCCCTGGGGTTGGAGATCGCCTATGGCCGCCTCGACATCCCGGACGAGCAAACCCGCGCCCATCTGCTGCGCCGCATGCGCCGGCCCGACCCGCGCACGACCGTCGGGCCGCGCCTGATCGGGCTGGCCAGCGGTGCGATGGACGTGTCCGACGGGTTGGTCGCCGACCTCGGCCATCTCTGCGAGGAATCGGGCTGCGCCGCCCTGCTCCACGCCGCTGCGGTCCCCCTGTCGGACGCCGCCCGCGGCGCCATCGACGGCGATCCGGTGCGGCTGGCGCTCGCCATCACCGGCGGCGACGATTACGAGCTTCTGTTCACCGCCCCGCCCGCAGCCCGCGAGGCCTTGGAAACCCTGTCCGCCGACTGTGGGGTGGCGATCGCCGAGATCGGCGAACTCCGCTCCGGCACGCCCGGCGAGGTTTCCGTGCTGGACGCCGCCGGTTCGCTTCTGCCGCTCACCCGGCGCGGCTGGGACCATTTCTGACCGGCCGTGCCCGGTGCCGTCCATTTAAGACAATCGAAAGCATACGCGGCGCAGGGTTCGGCGGGTCGCCGTCTGCGTAAGGTGTGTTGCCGTGGTCAAGGCTCTGATCGTCCTCGTGCTCGGCATCGTGCTGCTGGGCGGTGCCAGCTTCGGCGGCTGGTTCGTCTATCAGAAATACTTCGTCCCGCACCCGGAAGAGCCCAAGAAGGTCGAACCGCCGCCCAAGCCGCCGACCGCCTTCGTCCGCCTGCCGCCGCTGGTGGTGCCGATGATCGGCCCGTCCCGAGTCGAGCAGTTCGTGACCGTCGTGGTCGCGGTGGAGGTGCATCTGGAAAAGCAGCCGATCGTGCAGGCCAACCAGCCACGCCTGACCGACGCCTTCCTGACCGCGCTTTACGGCGGCATTGCCGATCAGTCGATCCTGAGCGGGGCTTTGGTCAATATTCCTGCCGTAAAGACCAAATTGGTCGAGGCCGCCGCCAAAGTCGTGGGCAAGGACGCGGTCTACGATGTGCTGGTCCAGGCGGTTACGCAGCGCAATCTCTGAACGCGTCCTGCACCCTCCGCAATTCGCGCCCATTTTGCGGTGCAGAATCCCACCACTACCCACAAAGGCCAGGGTCACCCTCGGCCATTTCGCCGCGTCGCGTCCGCCCGTCCAGCGGTTGCAAAGCGGCGGGACCGGGCGCATGCTTTTCCCGATAATACTTGCGCCCGACTTCTCCCCCACTTGAATGCGTGGTGGGACCAGCCTTTCCGGGGCGCGTCCTTAAAAGCAATCGGGGGATGCGATGGCTCTAGCGTTCATCGTCATCATCGCCGCCGGCCTGCTCGCGCTGGCCTACGGTTTTCGTACCGGAAAAGAAGTCATGGCCGCATCGCCTGGGTCCGACCGGATGCAGGCCATCGCCGCCGCGGTGCAGGAAGGGGCACGCGCCTATCTGAACCGCCAATACACCACCATCGCCATCGCCGGAGTCGTCCTGCTGGTCATCCTGTGGGTGACGCTGGGCTTTCCGGTGGCGCTCGGCTTCCTGATCGGCGCCGTGCTGTCGGGCAGCGCCGGCTATGTCGGCATGAACGTCTCGGTCCGCGCCAACGTCCGCACGGCGGAGGCCGCCACCCGCGGGCTGGCTCCGGCGCTCGACATCGCCTTCAAATCGGGGGCGATCACCGGCATGCTGGTGGTCGGGCTGGGGCTGCTGGGTGTCGGCGGCTATTTCGGCATCCTGACGCTGGTCTACCATGTCAGCGATCCCGTCGAGGTCCGCACCGTGCTGGAGGCGCTGGTGGCGCTCAGCTTCGGCGCCTCGCTGATCTCCATCTTCGCCCGGCTGGGCGGCGGCATCTTCACCAAGGGCGCCGACGTCGGCGCCGATCTGGTCGGCAAGGTGGAGGCCGGCATCCCGGAGGACGACCCGCGCAACCCAGCGGTCATCGCCGACAATGTCGGCGACAATGTCGGCGACTGCGCCGGTATGGCCGCCGACCTGTTCGAAACCTACGCCGTCACCATCGTCGCCACCATGCTGTTGGCGGCGATTTTCTTTTCCGGCGGTGTCTTGCGGATGATGCTGGTCTATCCGCTGCTGATCGGCGCCGTCTGCATCCTGGCCTCGGTCGCCGGCACCTTCGCGGTGAAGCTCGGCCCCGACAACGCCATCATGAAGGCGCTCTACAAGGGGCTGATCGTCGCGGCCGGCATCTCGCTGGTGCTGATCCTGATCGTCACGGCGATCCTGTTCGGCTTCACCCGCGCCATCACCATGACCGACGGCGTGTCGATCACCGGCTTCAACCTGTTCGTCTCGGCCCTGGTCGGGCTGGGCGTCACCGGTCTGCTGGTCTGGATTACCGAGTTCTACACCTCCACCTCCTTCCGCCCGGTGCGCAGCGTCGCCAAGGCGTCGGAGACCGGGCACGGCACCAACGTCATCCAGGGCCTCGCCGTGTCGATGGAATCGACCGCCCTGCCGGTGATCGTCATCTGCGCCGGCATCCTGATCGCCCATGGGCAGGCCGGCGTCTTCGGCATCGGCATCGCCGCGACGACGATGCTGGCGCTGGCCGGCATGGTGGTGGCGCTCGACGCCTACGGCCCGGTCACCGACAATGCCGGCGGCATCGCCGAGATGTCGGACATGCCCGCCAACATCCGCGTCACCACCGACGCACTGGACGCCGTCGGCAACACCACCAAGGCGGTGACCAAGGGCTACGCCATCGGCTCGGCCGGTCTGGCCGCACTGGTTCTCTTCGCCGCCTACGTCCAGGATTTGGGCCATTACTTCCCGAACATTTCGGTCGAGTTCCGGCTGAACGATCCCTATGTCGTGGTCGGGCTGCTGGTGGGCGGCCTGCTGCCCTACCTGTTCGGCGCCATGGGCATGACCGCCGTCGGCCGCGCCGCCGGGTCGGTGGTGGTGGAAGTGCGGCGCCAGTTCCGCGAGATCCCCGGCATCATGGAGGGCACCGCCAAGCCCGATTACGGCCGCGCGGTGGATATGCTGACCAAGGCGGCGATCAAGGAGATGGTCATCCCCTCGCTGCTGCCGGTGCTGGCCCCGGTGGTTCTCTATGTGGTGATCGCCGCCATCGGCGGGCGGGCGGCCGGCTTCGCATCGCTGGGCGCCATGCTGCTCGGCACCATCGTCACCGGCGTGTTCGTCGCCATCTCGATGACGTCGGGCGGCGGTGCCTGGGACAATGCCAAGAAATACATCGAGGAGGGCAACCACGGCGGCAAGGGATCCGACGCCCACAAGGCGGCGGTGACCGGCGACACCGTCGGCGACCCCTACAAGGACACCGCCGGCCCGGCGGTGAACCCGATGATCAAGATCACCAACATCGTGGCGATCCTGCTGCTGGCGATCCTGGCCCAGTTCGGGTGAGGCATTGATGCGGGGCAGGGCAACCACCTGCCCCGCATCAGAACACTCACATCCCCGGCGACGCTTCCGGAGCCAGCTGCTCGACGAACTCGTTGAAGTCGGAGGCTTCGCGGAAGTCCTTGTAGACCGAGGCGTAGCGGATATACGCTACCTGATCCATCGTCTGCAGCGCTTCCATGATCTTCTCGCCGATCTGCTTCGACGGGATTTCGCTCTCGCCTGAAGATTCGAGCTGACGGACCATGCTGTTCACCACCCGATCGATGCGGTCGGCGTCGATCGGGCGTTTGCGCAGCGCGATCTTCATCGACCGCAGCAACTTCTCGCGGTCGAAGGGTTCGCGCTGGCCGTTGCTTTTCACCACCGTCAGCTCGCGCAGTTGGACGCGTTCGAAGGTGGTGAAGCGGGCGCTGCAACTGGGACAGAAGCGCCGCCGGCGGATTGCCGAGTTGTCTTCGGTCGGGCGCGAGTCCTTGACCTGGGTGTCCTCGTTTCCGCAGAACGGGCAGCGCATCTGTCGATCACCTTATCGGATCAGAGGGTCGGATAAATCGGGAACTGACGGCACAGACCGCGGACGCGCTCGCGCACCGACGCCTCGACCGCCGTGTTGTCGCCGGAGTTGCTGGCGGCCAGACCGTCCAGCGTCTCGACGATCATCTCGCCGACCTGTTTGAACTCGGCGACGCCGAAGCCGCGGGTGGTCGCCGCCGGGCTGCCCAGACGGACGCCGGAGGTGATCATCGGCTTCTGCGGGTCGAACGGCACGCCGTTCTTGTTGCAGGTCATGCCGGCATGCTCCAGGCTCGCTTCCGCCGCCTTGCCGGTCAGGTTCTTCGGACGCAGATCGACCAGCACGATGTGGCTGTCGGTGCCGCCCGACACGATGTCCAGCCCGCCCGCGATCAGCGTCTTGGCCAGGATCTGGGCGTTGTCGACCACCGCCTGGGCGTAGGTCTTGAACTCCGGACGCAGCGCCTCGGCGAAAGCCACCGCCTTGGCGGCGATGACATGCATCAGCGGGCCGCCCTGCAGGCCGGGGAACACCGCCGAGTTGATCTTCTTGGCGATGTCTTCCTTGTTGGTCAGCACCATGCCGCCGCGCGGACCGCGCAGGGTCTTGTGGGTGGTGGTGGTGACCACGTCGGCATAGGGGAACGGGTTCGGATAGACGCCGCCGGCGATCAGGCCGGCATAGTGGGCGATGTCGACCATGAAGATCGCACCGACCTCGTCCGCGATGGCGCGGAAGCGCTCATAGTCCAGAACGCGCGGATAGGCGGAACCGCCGGCGATGATCAGCTTCGGCTTGTGCTCGCGGGCCAGCGCCTCGACCTGATCGAAGTCGATCAGATGATCGTCCTTGCGGACGCCATACTGCACGGCCTTGAACCACTTGCCCGACATGTTCGGGGCGGCACCGTGGGTCAGATGGCCGCCGGCGGCCAGCGACATGCCCAGCACGCAGTCGCCCGGCTGCAGCAGAGCCAGCAGAACCGCCTGGTTGGCCTGGGAGCCGGAGTTCGGCTGAACATTGGCGAAGTCGCAGTTGAACAGCTTGCAGGCGCGCTCGATCGCCAGAGTCTCGGCGACATCGACGAACTCGCAGCCGCCGTAATAGCGCTTGCCCGGATAGCCCTCGGCATATTTGTTGGTCAGGACCGAGCCCTGCGCCTCCAGCACCGCCTGGGAGACGATGTTTTCGGACGCGATCAGCTCGATCTGCTCCTGCTGGCGCACCAGCTCGTCGCGCACCGCGCGGGCCAGTTCGGGATCGGTCTCGGCAAGCGAGGCGGCGAAGAAGCGGCCGATCTCGGCGGTGTTGCTGCTGGTCATGGCGGAAGATTCCTTAGGATCGAAGGGCGCAAAGCCGGTCGGAAGCCCGGACAGGTCGTTCCGGGAACTGTCGCATCCCGGTTGCGGGCCTCGGCGGCCGAATATGGGCCAAGGATTGGCGGCGCGGATACGCGCTCAGCCCATCTTGGCGATGCGGCGGCTGTGGCGCTCGCCGCCTTCGAAACCGGTCTTCAGGAACATTTCGACGCAATCCTTGGCGATCTCCGGCCCGATGACGCGGGCACCCAGCGCGATCACGTTGGCGTCATTGTGCTCGCGCGACAGCCGCGCGGTGGTCACGTCATGCACCAGCGCGGCACGGATGCCGGGATGGCGGTTGGCGGCGATGCTGATGCCGATGCCGCTGCCGCAGATCAGCACGCCGCGTTGCGCCCGGCCGTCGGTGACGGCGGCGGCCAGCGCCGCGGCGAAGTCCGGGTAATCGACCGAGGCCGGCCCGTCGGTGCCAAGATCGAGGACGGTGTAGCCGGCGCCCTCAAGCTGCCGGGCGATCTGAGCCTTCAGCTCATAGCCGGCGTGATCGGAAGCGAGTGCCACGGTGCGGACGGTCATGACGGCGGAAACTCCGGTGCGGGCGGTAACGGATGCACGATGCGCAACTGGGCCGGCAATGCGGCGAAAGACGCCGGCACCCTACCAGATGTCGGTGCCAACCGCCACAGCCACACCATGACGTGGATGCATAGCTAAATCCGGCACCGCCCGCCCGGCAGGCGGTTTCCGGCAACAGCCCCCTTGGCCCCTACGGAGCCCGCATGGCGATTCCTGAACCGGTCCACCGGCAGCGGGGCCACCGCCCCTACCACCGCGAAAGTTCGGTATCGATTTTCACCTCTTCGTTGCCGAAGGGCGGAAGCAAGGGAGATAGCCGATTCGTTATAGGAGCGGGAAATCGGTCAATTGCCGCAGCGGGGTCGGGGGAAAATCGCAAGCCGGCACTTACTAGACGTCCCTTAAAGCTGCGACACAGCCACAACCGCGCAACGATTTTCAGCGAAAGCTGATTTGCACGGCGTTCCTTTGTTCTGGCGGGCAAGAGCAACTAATTTGCTGCTTGCCGAAATTATATTGACACCCAAATCACGGTATGCAACTTGGTTCGTACGGACAAATGAAAAACCAGGACACAGTGCAATGAGCGACCAGCTTCGCGCCGATGTACCGGACAATGCGCTGCTGCGGATGACCGCCGACATCGTATCGGCGTATGTCAGCAAGAACGTGTTGCCTGCTCAGCAAATCCCCGACGTGATCAATACGGTCTACTCGTCGCTGACCGGTCTGAATGGTCAGCCTCGTGAGGTCGCGGCGGAACCGCTGAAGCCGGCCGTTCCGATTCGCAAATCGGTGACGCCCGAATACATCGTCTGCCTGGAAGATGGGAAGAAGTTGAAGATGCTGAAGCGGCATCTTCGTTCGACCTACAACATGTCGCCGGACGAATATCGCGCCCGCTGGGGACTTCCGCCCGACTATCCGATGGTCGCGCCGAATTATGCGGCACAGCGTTCGGAATTCGCCAAGCGCATCGGTCTGGGCCGCAGCTCCGGCCGCCAGACCCGCCGCAAGGCTGGTTGATCGAGAAAAGTCCGTATGCAATACGGGCCGATCCCTCAGGGAATCGGCCCGTATGCGTGTCCGGTCGACGGCAAAACCATCGAATTGGTTGAAGATGCGAATCGGTCGCGGTCGAACTGCCGCCCGAACTACCCTGGCAGCATCCTGAAAACAGCCGGCTTCAGTTGGCGCAGCCCTTCCGGCCTGACAGTCGGCAGTTGAAACGGTCGACGTTGCGGCTCAATTCCCGACCGGTCGCCACATTCTCTTCATTCAAACAGGTCAGATAAGCCATCGACTTGTCGACATACTCCTTCACCTCACCCTGACAGGACGACATCTTATCGGCACTGAGGAAGGTCGCCTGATCGTCCATGCACAGCGGCACACCCGGCTTCAGGCAGCCCGCAGCCGGCGTCGTCGGTTGAGGGGCGGTCGAGGTCGCTCCTCCGGCCGTCCCGGCGGAAGAGCCCGCACCGGGTGCCGACTGGCGGCTGCCATGCTCCTTGGCTCCATGGTCCGGCTTCTGGGTTGTCTGGGATGAAGCGGCCAGCGCCGCCTGCGGAGTCGCCAGCACCGGCAGGCCCGTAACCAAAGCGGTCGCCGTTACCGCCGCAGACATCAACGACACGCGCAGAAACGCCGTCACATCCACCACCCTGACACCCACCATGGCCTCAATCCTCTGGTGTTTCGTTCCTCTGCCCGAAGGCCGGCACGGAACATGGTCCAGCCGACACCCCCGCCTAAGCAGCCGATTGGCGCAGAAAAGGGGGCTTTTCTTATGCGCCATTCGTTCAGAGATGCGCGGTTCTACAAGCGTTACACCCCCTGCGCCAGTGTCAACGAGCAGGCATAGGTCTACTGTCGGGGTCGAGCGGTTCGCTCTACGACCGGTGGTCCGGCCCAGTGCCGGTATTGCCGGCGGAGGCATGCCGGCGCTCACCATCAGCAAAAGCCAGACTTCGATCCGCGCCGCCCGGCCCCGTCCGGCGGCGCGTTTTCTTTGCGCGACGCCGGGTCAATAGAGCCCGCCGCCCCGCTTCGCTCCAGGCTTGGGCGGCACCGATTTCGGCGGCTCCGGCTTGGCCGGCGACGCCGGGCCGGCGCCCTTGTTCTGGACAAAGCGCAGCTTGTTGATCGCCGTCCGCTTCAGCAACTCCTGGCTGCCGGTCGCCGGGCCGGCCACCGTCACTTCGACGCCGGTCTTCGCGTCGATCGCTGTCACCCGCAGGTAGCTGCCGACCCGCTGGAATTCGAACAGCACGTCTCCACCGGTCATGTTCCACGCCCTCCCCTGCCCGAAGGCCAATCCCCGTTCGAGACCGCAACACAAAGGCGGCGATCGCTGTTGTCCACGCTGCCATCCGGCGCGCAGGAGCCCCGCTCCGCCAACACCCACAGCGAGGAAGGACCACCACAATGGCCGCCAAGACGATGCAGGATCTGCTGATCGAGGATCTTCGCGACATTTACCACGCCGAGAAGCAGATCGCGAAGGCCCTGCCCAAGATGGCCAAGGCCGCCAGCTCCGACCAGCTGCGCCAAGCGTTCGAAACCCATCTGGAACAGACCAACGGCCAGATCGAACGGCTTCAGCAGGTGTTCGAGGAACTGGACACCCGCCCGCGCGGCAAGCATTGCGATGCGATGGAAGGGCTGATCAGCGAGGCCCAGGAAATCCTGGAAATGGGTCTGGCGCCCGAGGTGCAGGATGCCGCGCTGATCGCCGCCGCCCAGAAGGTCGAGCATTACGAAATCGCCAGCTACGGCACGCTGCACGCCTACGCCACCGCCTGCGGTCTCGACAAGGTCGCCCAGCTGCTGGACGAGACATTGCAGGAGGAAAAAGACACCGACACCCTGCTGAACAAGCTGGCGATCGGCGACGTCAACAAGAAGGCGATGGCGGCCAGCGGCAAGAAGGCCGCCTGATCGCGCAAGCCCTCTAATCCCCCGTGACCAATCGCCCCCGGCCCCGCATAGGGGCTGGGCCCCGGTTGCAAGCGCCGCGTCGGACCGGTAGCATCCCCGCCATCCGGTCCTTCGCGGTGTCCTGCCATGCGTGGCTTTCTGTCTGCCCTCTGCCTTGCCCTGTTTCTGACGCTGCCCTCGGCGCTGCCGGCCGCAGCGAACGAGGGGGCGGCGGGCGCCCTGCCGCCGTCGGTGCGGATCAAGCCGCTGATGGTCCCGGTGGTGAATGCCGGCCGGATCGAGAAATACACCCAGGTCGAAGTGAACCTCGAGGTCGGCGATGCCCTGAAGCTGGGCGAGGTGCAGCTCAGCATTCCCCGCCTGCATGACGCCATCCTGACCGCCATCTACAAGGGGGTGGACGAGGGATGGATCGTCCGCGGCAACATCGCCAACGTCCCCGCCCTGCGCCGCCGCATCGATGAATCGGTGATCGCCATGTTCGGTAAGGACGTGGTCACCCGCATCCTCATCACGCCCATCGCGCGGCAGTCTTCGCTGCAATAAACTCCGCAATAAACTCAACGGTTCCGCCGGAAGGATCGAGTCGTCATGGCCCTCGTCTATGTCGCGCGCAGTGCCGCCCTGACCAAATGGGCGTCCGACGTCGGACAGGGGAAACACATCTACAAATTGGGCGTGGCAGAGGACGAGGCCGCAGCCAAGGCCGCCATCGCCGCCGGCTGGGGCGGGGAATCCGACTGGAAGCTCGTCCAATCCAAGCCGGTCGAGGATCTGGACGAGGAAACCGCGCTGACCCGGCTCGGCCGGCGCGAGAAGGTGATCGACCCCACCTACTACCCGCGTCTGAAGGGCGCGGCCGGCGTGTTCCGCATCACCCTGACCAACGTGCAGAACAGCCTGCTGGTCGCCAAAGCGATGACCGCCGACGAGCCGCTGACCGAAGTCAAGGTGAAGCCCAAGGACATCGCCGACTACATGATCCGCAACGCCATCGCCTGAGCCTCCCGTGACGAACTTCCCGCCCGCCATCCGCCCTGTCGAATTCCACACCCTGACGCTGACCGAACTGCACGACCTGCTGGCCTTGCGCAGCCGGGTGTTCGTTGTGGAACAGAGGTGCCCCTATCCCGACATCGACGGACGCGACCCCGGGGCGCTTCACCTGATCGCGACGGATGCCGACGGTGCCATCGTCGGCTGCGCCCGCTGCCTGGACCCCGAAGGCGATGGCCCGGACTCACCGGTCTCCTTCGGCCGGCTGGCGGTCGATCCGTCGCAACGCTCGACCGGACTGGGACGGGCGCTGGTGGCGGAATCGCTGGCGGTGCTGGCGGACCGCTGGCCCGGCCGTGACGTGGTGATCGGCGCGCAGCTTTACCTGGAACGCTTCTACGGCAGCTTCGGATTGGTTCGCGACACCGAGCCCTACGACGATTTCGGCATTCCCCACATCGACATGCGGCTGCGCCGCTGATCCTGCGCCGCCGACCGCTCTCAATCGTCTATCCATCGCCGTCCGCGCATCGCCCGCACAGGGATGCAACACAATGCCTCTTCACATGCAAATGTTGCTGAACTTGGCGGATGCCCATCGTCGAATCAGCAACTATAAGTTTTATTCTATGGATTTTCGACCGGATATGCCGGCGGCGACCGCACGGTCGAGGTGCCCGGCGTCGGCCGCCGGGACGAGGTCGGAGCCATGGCCGACGCGGTGGATGTCTTCAAGCGCAACGCCCTCGAAGCCGACCGCCTCGCCGCCGTCCAGCGCGCCGAGGAGGAGGCCAAGGCCCGCCGCACTGCCCGGTTGGAGGAACTGATGCACGCCTTCGAAGGCAATGTCACCGCGGTGGTGCAAAGCCTGTCGGGTGCGGCAACCCAGATGCAGCAGTCGGCAGGCACGCTGAGCAGCACCGCCGACGAGACCAACCAACAGAGCACCACGGTGGCGTCGGCCGCTGAACAGGCATCCGCCAACGTCCAGACCGTCGCCGCCGCCGCGGAGGAACTGTCGTCCTCCATCGCCGAGATCGGCCGTCAGGTCACCCAGTCGACCCGTGTTGCCGAACAGGCGGTCAGCGGCGCCAGCCGCGCCAACGGCGTGGTTTCCGGCCTTGCCGAAGGCGCGCAGAAGATCGGCGAGGTGGTGGACCTCATCAACAACATCGCGGCGCAGACCAACCTGCTGGCGCTGAACGCCACCATCGAAGCGGCGCGCGCCGGGGAGGCCGGCAAGGGCTTCGCCGTCGTGGCGAGCGAGGTGAAGAGTCTGGCCAACCAGACGGCCAAGGCGACCGAGGACATCACCGGCCAGATCGCCACCATCCAGGGTGCGACGCGCGAAGCCGTTTCCGCCATCGAGGAGATCGGCCGCATCATCACCGAGATCAGCCAGATCTCCGCCACCATCGCCTCGGCGGTGGAACAGCAGAGTGCGGCGACGCAGGAGATCAGCCGCAACGTCCAGGAAGCGGCGCAGGGCACGCAGCAGGTCACCAGCAACATCGTCGGCGTCACCCGCGCCGCCGGCGACACCGGCCGTGCCGCTGGCAAAGTCCGCAGCGTCGCCGACCATCTGAGCACTGAATCCACCCGCCTGCGCCAGGAGGTGGAGAATTTCCTAAGCGGGGTGAAGGCGGCGTAAGGGATGGGAGGGGGTATCGAAGCCGACGCCCCCTCCTCAACCTCAGTGCGACAGCAGCAGCGGCACCGGGCAGGTGCGCAGGACATGCCGGGTCCCACTGCCGCGGTGCAGGAACGGGAAGCCATAATGGCCATGGGCGCCCATCACCAGCAGGTCGGCGCCGGTGTCCATGGCGCGGGCCAGCAGGGCGTCCATCGCACCGATGTCGGTCACGGTGAAATGGGTCTGCTCCGCCGTCACGCCATGGAAGGCGAGATGGTCGAGCACGCCGACCCGCGGCGCCTCCGGCGAAGACGACGAGGCCTGGGTCAGCACGGTGATGACCGTCACCGCGTCGGCCTTCTCCAGCATCGGCATGGCGTCCGACAGGGCGCGGGCGGCCTCGCGCTCGGCATTCCAGGCGACGGCGACGCGCTTGCCGATGGCGGCGAAGCGGCCGGCATAGGGGATGACCAGAACCGGGCGGCCGGAATTCAGCACCACCTGCTCGTTCAGTTCCTCCGGCGCCGCCTGAGATCCGGCGTCGCGGTCATACTGGCCCAGCACCGTCAGGTCGGCGAAGCGCGACCAGATGATGACCTCACGGATGACGTGGTTGTATTCGCCGTGGGTCAGGCCGTGCCAATGGCCCTGGAGTCCGGCGGCGGCGAGCTTTTCCTTGAACAGCGCCTCACTGCGGGATGCCGCCTCCACCAGATGGTCGCTCGACCGGCGGGCGATCACGCTGGTGGCGTTGCGGTCGCCCTGCGCGAACAGGCCGCGTAGGAAGGCGCCGTGACGCTGCGCCAGCGCGATGGCGGCATCGAGCCTCGCCTCGACATGCGGGCTGCTGTCGAGATGGACGAGGATGTGCTTGTAGGTCATGCGGGCCCTCCCGGTGTGAAATGCGATGTCTTGCGACGTCTGCCGTTCTCCGCGAAGCCGATCAGCGGCACGGCGGATTGTTTCATATGCATCATGTTTAACCGGGCGTCGCTCGTCCAGCAGCCTTCGCCCAGCCTGCGGCGAAAGGTCGCAAAGGGTAGGCCGACCGCCCGGAACCGATCAGGCGTCGCGGAACCGTCCGTAGGTGTAGTGCGCGGCACAGGCGCCCTCGGCCGACACCATGCAGGACCCCATCGGGTTTTCCGGGGTGCAGACGGTGTCGAACAGCTTGCAGTCGACCGGCCGCTTCACCCCACGCAGGATGGCGCCGCAATCGCAGCCCTTGTGATCGGGCACGCTGGCCCCGGCGATGGAAAAGCGCTGTTCCGCGTCGAAAGCGGCATAGGCCTCGCGCAGCTTCAGCCCGCTGTGCGGGATGCTGCCCAGGCCGCGCCATTCGAAGGATGGCCGGGTCTCGAAGATCTCCAGCACCAGCGCCTGGGCCTTGCGGTTGCCCTCGGCGGTGACGGCGCGGGTGAACTGGTTCTCGACCTCCGCCCGCCCGTCATTGATCTGGCGGACCAGCATCAGGATGGATTGCAGCACGTCGAGCGGCTCGAAACCGGAGATCACCACCGGCTTGCCATGCTCCACCGCGGCCGGGGCGTAGGCTTCGGACCCGATGACGACGGAGACATGGGCCGGCCCGACGAATCCGTCGAGCGACAGCCCCTCATCGGCCCCGGACAGGATGCCCTGGATGGCCGAGGGGGTAAGCACATGGTTGCAGAAGACGGAGAAGTTGGTCAGCCCCTGCGCCGCGGCGGCGCGGACGGCCAGCGCCGTGGGCGGGGTCGTCGTCTCGAAGCCGATGGCGAGGAACACCACCTGCCGGTCCGGATTCTCCGCGGCGATGCGCACGGCGGCGTCGGCCGACACCACCATGCGGACGTCGGCCCCCTGCGCCTTGGCCTTCAGCAGGCTGAGCCGGCCCGACCCCGGCACCCGCATCACGTCGCCATAGGTGCACAGCGTCACCTCCGGCCGGCGGGCGAGCGCGATGGCGTCGTCGATCCGCCCAACCGGCAGGACACAGACCGGGCAGCCCGGCCCATGGACCATCCGCACATTGCCGGGCAGCAGGTCGGGGATGCCGTAGCGCGAAATGGCGTGGGTATGGCCGCCGCAGAACTCCATCAGGTGATAGGAGCGGTCAGGCCGCACCTCCCGCGCAATGGCGGCGGCGACGTTGCGGGCAAGAACCGGATCGCGGAACTCTTCGACGTATTTCATGGTCGCTCCCTCTGCCCCGCCATTTCACCCGCAAGGCTGATCCCATGCGTTGATGCGGATCAAGAGGGAAGTCCGGGAAACCGTCCCGTCATGACACCTTGCCCAATCACACCTTATAGGCCAGCCGCAGCCCGCCCCAATGGCGGCCCCGCACGGTGACGGGGGCCGAGACGTCCTTCATCAGGGCGAATTTCCCGCCGCCCATGTCGCGTCGGTAGGTCTGCAGCAGGAAGGGCTTGGTGTTGCGGCCGGCGGCCAGACCGACGCGGTCGTTGAAGATGCGGCGGTTGCGGCAGTTGGCGGCGTTCCAGACCGGGTCGCGACCCTGGGGCTGGCTGAACTGCCGGTTGTGGGTGGGCAGATAGCCGTTCTCATCCACCGCAACGCAGAAGACGATGCGGCTGTTGGCCGACAGCACCGGCTCCTGAATGCCGGGCAGGATGCGGTCGCACAGCTGGGTGTAGCGGGTCATCACCTGCTGCGGGTCCGACCCGGCGACCGGCTGGTAGTTGCGGTCGAACAGGTCGGATTCACTGATGTCGCCACGCGACAGCGCCTCCTCGAAGGCGGCCGATACCTTGGCGGCAGCCTCCTTGACGGCGACGACGAAGGGGGTGTCGACCGTCTCGATGTTCAACTCTGCGGTGATGCCGATCAACCGCTCACTCATGCCGACCAGATTGTTCACCCGGTCGCGCGCCTGGGCCAGATTCTCGCTGGACAGCTTCACGCCCACCGCCAGATCGGCGATCTCGCGCTCCAGTTCCCCGCAATTGCCGCCGATCTCGGCCGACGCGGCATCGATCTTGTCGGTCTCGCCGTTCAGCTCGCGCATGGCGCGGCCGACCGTCTCGATCACTGTGCCGATGGCGGTGGTGCCCTCGCTGACCGCGCGGGCCTTGGTGGCGCTGGCGGCACTCTCCACCATCAGGCGCTGGGCCTGTTCGTTCAGCACCTTCAGCGTCGCGTCGATCTCCGTCGTTGCCTCGCTGGTCTTGGTCGACAGCGACTTCACCTCGTTCGCCACCACGGCGAAGCCGCGCCCGGCATCGCCGGCCCGCGCCGCCTCGATGGTGGCGTTCAGCGCCAGCAGGTTGGTCTGCTTGGCGATGGTGAAGATTTCCTTGGCGACCTTGCCGACGCGCTCCAGCGCGTCGCGCAGGCCGGCGATCTGCCCCTCGATCCCCGTCACCGACGACACCAGCGCATGGATGTCGGACAGCGACTGCTGCACCCGGTCGTGGGAGCTGTCGACCTCCTGCCGCGCCTGCTCGGTGACCGAGCGCGCGATGGCCGATGCCTGGGAAATCCGCTCGGTGCTGCGCGACATCTTGGCACCGGTGTCGCGCAGTTGGGTGAACACCTCCGACTGGTGGGTGACGCGGGCGTTCACATCCTCGATGTGGCCGGCGATATCCGCGATCTCGATGCCGAGATTGCCTGCCTCTTCCGCAATGTCCGCGATCAGATGCGGACGAAGCCCAAAGCCGCCATCCATATACGTCACCCATTTTTGCTGTTATGTAACCGAGCGCTTTCTCCCGAGAACTATTATTGCGCTTTTGATACAGAATCGCAACGAATGGGGCGACCGAGTCGGTCCCGGCACCCCTGTCCTTTGGTAGGATACCTTAAGGAGAAGCCACGCCTGTTGATTGTGCAGCAACCCAGCTTGGACGCGATATGCGGGTTATCCCGCAATACGGATCCGTATCACAGGACACCCGGCGCACCCGTCCGGCCAGCCGTCAGCCGGCGATCCGGTGGTCCAGCCGCTCGTCGGCCAGACCGGCCGGCTCCTGATGGACGATCACTTCCGAGTTGGCGAAGGCTCCGCGCAGCCGCATCTCGACCCGGTCGGCGATCTCGTGCGCGGCAGTCAGGGTCAGGCCGCCGTCCAGTTCCAGATGCAGTTCGATGAAACAGCCGGTCCCGGCGTTGCGGGTGCGCAGGTCATGCAGGCCGCGCACTCCCGGCTCGGCCCGTGCCAGTTCGACGATCCGGCCGCGGTCCTCCTCGGCCAGTTCGCGGTCCATCAGCACGTCCAGGGCATCACGCGCCACCCCGCGGGCGCCGTTCAGCAGGAACAGGGCGATGCCGATGCCGAACAGCGGATCGACCACGGTCAGCCCGGTCGCCTCGGTCAGCAGGATGGCGACGATGACTGCCCCGTTCATCAGCAGGTCGCCGGAATAATGCAGCCGGTCCGCCCCGATGGCGACGGAGCCGGTGGTGGCCTGCACCCGGCGCTGAAAGGTGATCAGCCCGGCGGTCAGCAGGATCGACAGCAGCATCACGGCGATGCCCATCGTCCCCTCGGCGATCGGTTCCGGCCGGACCAGCCGCCGCACCGCCTCGACGCTCAGCAGGACCGCCGAACCGCCGATGAAGGCGGCCTGGGCCAGGGCTGCCAGCGCCTCCGCCTTGCCATGGCCGAACCGGTGGTTGGCATCGGCCGGGCGCAGGGCGTGGCGCACCCCCAGCAGCGTCACCACCGAGGCCATCAGGTCGGTGCAGGAATCGATCAGCGACGACAGGATGCTGACCGATTCGGTCAGCAGATAGGCGCCCAGCTTCGCCGCGATGAGGGTGGAGGCCACTGCCACGCTGGCATAGGTGGCATAGCGGCGCAGGCGGTCCGCCGATGCCGCGTTTCCCGCATTGTCGTTCACACGGTCCCCCGATCGAATCACTTGGCCGCTCCCAGGGCCATCCTGGCCGGCGCGCGACCGTAGCGGCGCATCCTTACAGGTCGCTTACGGTCGGCGTCCGGTACAGTTCCGCCTTTACGGATAAAGATGCTCGGTGGTCCAACTTGGCGCATTGGCGTCCGTTCCTTCCGCGCGCTGGAACACCAGCCGGTCGTGCAGGCGGAACGGACGGTCGCGCCAGAACTCGATCCGCGACGGCAGGACACGGAAGCCGGTCCAGTGCGGCGGCCGCGGCACGGTGCCGATGGCGTATTTCGCGGCGAACTGCGCCACCCGTTTCTCCAGCTCCCACCGGCCCTCCAGCGGGCGCGACTGCAACGACGCCCAGGCGCCGATCCGGCTTTCGCGCGGGCGGCTTTCGAAATAGGCGTCGGCCTCGGCGTCGGTGACGATTTCCACCGGCCCTTCCACCCGCACCTGACGGCGCAGGCTCTTCCAGTGGAAGCACAGGGCGGCGTTCCGATTCGCCAGCAGCTGCGCGCCCTTGCGGCTTTCGGTGTTGGTGTAGAAGACGAAGCCGCGCGGATCGATCCCCTTCAGCAGCACCATCCGCACCGACGGGATGCCGCTGGCGTCGGCGGTGGCCAGCGCCATGGCGTTGGGGTCGTTGGGTTCGCTCTGCTCCGCCTCCTTCATCCATTCGGCGAAGAGATTATATGGATCGCGGTCGTTGCTGTCCGTCATGCCTGTGGTCCTGTTCCGATGAGTCCCCGGCCGCCGGAAGGTGGGCGCGGGGACGGGCTTCCGTGCAAAAGCGTAAGGGTCACAGCCTCATCACAATTCACAGCAAGCATAGGGTCGCTTATATCACTGTCCACCGCGAAGCCACCGATTGGCCGCCGCGGCAACCAACCTTTTCGAGGCGCAAGGATGTTCGTGAAGAAAGTCGTTCCGGCCGTGATCGTCGTGGGCCTGCTGGCCGGGTGCCAGACGGGCGGTCAGAAGGAAACGGTCGGCACGGTCGGCGGTGCGGTCGCCGGCGGCCTGATCGGTTCGCAGATCGGCGGCGGAACGGGCAAGCTGGTGGCGACCGGCGTCGGCACGCTGCTGGGCGCCTTCATCGGCCGCGAGGTCGGCAGCTCGCTCGACAAGGCCGATGCCGGCTATGCCGAGACCGCGGCCCGGCAGGCCTATGCCGCTCCGGTGGGCGACCGCATCAACTGGAACAACCCGCAGTCGGGCAATTCCGGCACGATCGTGACCACCCGCGACGGCTACAGCAACGCCGGCACCTATTGCCGCGAGTTCCAGCAGACCATCGTCGTCAAGGGCCGGACGGAGCAGGCGTACGGAACCGCTTGCAAACAGGCCGACGGTACGTGGAAGATCATCGGCAACTCGTAACATCACCGACCCGCAACCTTTAAGGCCCCCTTGGGGCGGGAACCCTCTGCCCGTGGCTACGCGCGATCCCTACAGCGTTCTCGGCGTCAGCCGGTCCGCCAGTGCCGACGACATCAAGAAGGCGTACCGCAAGCTCGCCAAGCAGCATCATCCGGATCTGAAGCCGGGCGATGCCGCCAACGAGGAACGGTTCAAGGAAATCTCGGCCGCCTACACGCTGCTGTCGGATGCCGAGAAGCGCGCCCGCTACGACCGCGGCGAGATCGACCCGTCGGGGCAGGAACGGCACGCGGGCTTCGGCTCGCGCGGCCGGACCGCCGGCAGCCGCGGCCGGGCCTATAGCAGCACCGCCGACGACAGCTTCTTCGGCGGCGGTGACGACTGGTTCTCCGACCTGTTCGGCGGCGGCCGGCGCCGCCCCGGCGGGCCGGGGGCAGGAGGTGGAGCGGGTGCAGGTGCGGGCGGCGGCTCCACCGGCCCGAAGGTGCGGGGCAGCGACATCTCCTATTCCGTCACCGTCCCCTTCGTGGAGGCGGCGAACGGGTCGAAGCGCCGCATCAACCTGTCCAACGGCAAGAGCATCGACGTCGCCATCCCGCCGGGGACGGAGAACGAGTCGAAGCTGCGCCTGAAGGGCCAGGGCCTGCCCGGCATGGGCGGCATGCCCAACGGGGACGCCATCGTCGAGGTGCATGTCGAATCCCACCCCTTCTTCACCCGGCAGGACAGCGACATCCATGTTGAGGTGCCGATCACCCTGAACGAGGCAGTTCTGGGGGCGACCGTCAATGTCCCGACGATCAGCGGCAAGGTCGCGGTGAAGGTACCGCCGGGCGCCAACACCGGCTCCGTCCTGCGACTGCGCGGCAAGGGCGTGGTCAATCAGGCCACCAAGCAGCCGGGCGACCAGTATGTGAAGCTGAAGGTCGTCCTGCCCGACCCGCCGGACGCCGAACTGGTCAAGTTCGTCGAACAATGGGCCAAGACCCGCAGCTACGACGTCCGCAAGAAGGCCGGGCTGGAGTAAGGGCACCACTTCCTCGGCGATATTCGCCCTCTCCCGCCCCGGAAGAGGGGGCTATATCCTGCGACACAGTGCGCCGATCCCGTAGCAGCATGTTGCACCCCGATGATTGCCTGTCGACCGTAGCCCCATCCAATCACGGGCGATCCACCGGGGAGAGGGCTATGGGATTCGTCGACGCTATCAAATCGGTGTTTTCCCAATATGTCGGATTCTCCGGCCGCGCCATGCGGTCGGAATACTGGTACTGGGTCCTGTTCAGCGTGCTGGTCAGCATCATCACCAGCATCCTCGACGCCATTCTCGTCGGCTTCGACGGCGCCAGCCCGCTGAACTCCATCGTCAATCTGGTGCTCCTGCTACCGGGCCTGGCCGTGTCGGTCCGCCGCCTGCACGACATCGGGCGGTCCGGCTGGTGGCTGCTGCTGGGCGTGGTTCCGCTGATCGGCTGGCTCGTCCTCATCATCTGGGCCGCGACCAAGGGCGATGCGACGGAGAACCGCTTCGGCCCGCCGCCACTGCCACCAATCGCCCTATCCGCCACGGCCTGACCGTTACTTCTTCACCGCCCGCAGCGGGACCGGCCCGGCAGTCCCCTGCCCCATCGGCTGCCCTTCGGGCGGCAGATCGTCGTTCAGCAGCAGCTTCAACGGCACGTTCAGCAGGTCGCTCTGCCGCGCTTCGGCGGCGTCCAGCAGGCGGGCGGTGCGTTCCTGCCAGGGCAGATCCAGTCCGCCCAGGCCGTGGACGGAGCCGCGCATGCCGATCCCCAACGCCTTCATCAGTTCCAGCAGGGTCGCCTCGCCCATGTCGCGTGTGACCACCCAGGCGTCGCGGGTGGTGTGGGCGACCCAATGGGCGTCGCGCAACTGTTCCAGGATGCCATCGATCAGCAGCGTGCCCACCGGTACCCGCCCGACCAGGGTGCGGCGGCGCATGCCGACTCCCAGCCGGCTCGCCTCCATCAGTTCATGCAGAACGGCCAGCGCCAGCGCCAGCCGCTGGGCCGGCAGCAGCCCCTCCATGCCGCCACGGGTGACCTTGCCCGCCCGCCATTCCGGCAGCGACGCGGTGACCACCGCACCGAACAGCACCGTCGACCAGGCGATGTAGAGCCAGAACAGGAAGATCGGCACCACCGACAGGGCGCCGTAGATGGTCTGGTAGGCCGGGTATTCCCGCATGTACCAGCCGAAGATCGCCTTCGACCCTTCCAGCAGGATCGAGCCGATCGCCCCGCCGCACAGCGCATCCAGCCAGAACACGTCCCGATTCGGGATCACTAGATACAGCAGCGAACAGCCGACCAGCTGCAAGGCGAAGGGCAGCAGCATGCCGATCCCCGCCAGCGGATGGACGACGCCCTCCAGATGCGCCACCTCCAGCGCCGTCCACAGCGTGCTGGACAGGGACAGGCTGGCGCCGGCGAACAGCGGGGTCAGCGACACCACCGCCCAGAAGGACAGGATGCGCGTCACGTAGGACCGCGGCTCGCGCACGCGCCAGACGGTGGCGAAGGACCCTTCGATGGTCCAGATCAGCAGCACCGCCGACACCGCCAGCCCGATCACGCCGAAGATCGGCATCTGCCCGGCATTCGCCATGAAGCGGCCGAGATATTCCAGGATCGCGTCGCCGATCTCCGGCACCAGATTCTTCACCAGCGCGGTCTGGATGCGCGACTGCAAGGCGCTGAAGGCCGGAAAGGCGGAGAAGATGGCGAAGCCGATGGTCATCATCGGCACGATGGCCAGCAGCGAGGTGTAGGTCAGCGCCGCCGCGGTCTGGAAGCAGTTGTCGTTGTAGAAGCGCAGCATCGAGTGGCCGAAGAAGCCACCGAGCTCCCGCAGGCCGGTCAGGATGCGGCTGCGCTCATCCTCCTCGCGTCCGGCACTGTCCTTAGGGGGAGCCATGCGTCGCCTCCTGCGGCAGGACAGCCCGCGTCGGTTTGACCGTTGGGCGCTTTCGTGTAGGATGCGCGGCACTTTTCGCGGCTGGAGCCGCAGCACATCCGTCGTTCACGAGGTTCCGATGTCCAATCCGATGCCGCTCATGGCCGGCAAGCGTGGCCTGATCATGGGCGTGGCCAACGATCGTTCGATCGCCTGGGGGATCGCCTCCACCCTGGCCCAGCACGGGGCGGAGCTTGCCTTCACCTACCAGGGTGACGCGCTGCTGAAGCGGGTGAAGCCGCTGGCCGAGCAGGTCGGCGCCAAGCTGGTCCTGCCCTGCGACGTGACGGACGAGGCCAGCATCGACGCGACCTTCGCCGCCATCGAACAGGAATGGGGCGGGCTGGACTTCGTGGTTCATGCCATCGCCTTTTCCGACAAGAACGAGCTGGACGGGCTGTACCTGGACACGACGCGGGCCAACTTCCTGCGCACCATGGACATCTCCTGCTACTCCTTCACCGCGGTGGCGCAGCGCGCCGTGCCGCTGATGAAGGACGGCGGCAGCCTGCTCACTCTATCCTACTATGGCGCCGAGCGCGTCATGCCCCATTACAATGTGATGGGTGTCGCCAAGGCGGCGCTGGAGGCCAGCGTGCGCTATCTGGCAGTCGATCTGGGTGGCCGCAACATCCGTGTCAACGCCATCTCCGCCGGTCCGATCAAGACTCTGGCCGCCAGCGGTATCGGCGACTTCCGCTATATCCTGAAGTGGAACGAGCTGAACGCCCCGCTGAAGCGCAACGTCACCATCCAGGAGGTCGGCGGCGCCGGCCTGTTCCTGATGTCCGATCTTGGCAGCGGCGTCACCGGCGAGGTGATGCATGTCGACAGCGGCTATCACACCGTCGGCATGGTCGCGGTGGATGAGGCGGCCGAAGTCGCCAGCCTGCTCGGCTCGCTGGGCGGCACCCCGAAGGCCGGCTGAGGGCCTGCCGGCTGGACGGCCGACAATGCCGGCAATCGCATGATGAAGAGAGGGATCGGTCCGCCGATCCCTCTTTGCGTTTGCGAAAGCGGCGTTTATGATTTGAGCAATATTCGCGGGATTGGGTAATATTCATGCGCGCTCGCAAGAAAATGGACTCGGTTTCTCCGATCCTTGAGCAGATCCTTTATGGCGGGTCCAGCGTGTCGATGAATCTCATCGCCATCACGCGGGAGATCCCCGAAGAGCAGCGCATGTTCAAGGCGCAGGGCCTGAACAACTGCATCCTGTTCAAGTACCCGAACTTCGATGACCGCGACGACGACGGTGGCGATCCCATCGCCGAGGACGAGGATCTGGAAGGCGGCGAGCGCCCGGTGGAGACCGGCATCTATGTGCCGCACAACGCCCGCGCGCCGGAAGCCGGCGGCATCGCCATCTATCTGCGTGGCCGCAACGCCGAATCGCTTCTGGAGGAGCAGTTCGGCATCAAGCATGGGCCACAGGAAAACGGCATCATCGGCGACATGAAGATGCTGCAGATGATCGACGACGTGCCGTCGCTCGACGCCTTCCTGCTGAAGACCTGCTTCGAGGCGGAGAAGATCGCCGTCGATCCGCGCCACTGGTTGATCTCCAACGAGGAAGACCACCAGCTCCGCCGGTTGATCCGCGCCCGCATCGAGCCGATCGTCCGCAAGGCGCTGTCGGGCAGCCAGGGCAGCGCCCAGAGCATCGAGCGCTTCCTGGAAGCGATCTGGAACCCCAACCTGGAAGAGGCCGGCCTGTTCGTCTCCGCCTTCGGCATCGAACGGTCGGAAGCCGACACCATCTTCAGCGCGTGGAAGGGCACCACCTTCTACGAGTACCAGCTGCGCCGCATCGCCCCGCGCGCCCGCACCATCCTGACGTGGCTGAAGTCGCGCGAGTGCATCCCGGTCGACATCCGCATGCACAAACCCTACGAGACCCAGCTGCTGATGCACATCGAAAAGGTGGGCAAGCTGCTGGAAACCACGCTGCTCGACATCCGCACCATCCTGTCGGACTACGAGACCTCCTTCAGCAGCTTCATGAACGGCCAGCCGGAGCCCTTCCGCGACTATCTGCGCAGCATCCGCTCACGCTACTGGCTGCTCGGCTACTGCGTATCGGCCCTGACCAGCGTCGCCCATCTGGACGCCCGCTGCATGAAGAACACGCCGTCGCGCAAGCTGTACTTCGAAGGCATGCAAAAGCTGCTGCGCCAGTTCGACGTGGCGCTGGACCGCCGCCGCGAACAGAAGGGGGCGCTCTGAGCAGTTCCTGTCCGAATCGAAATCTACCAAATAAAAAAGGCGGCGCCTCGCAGCGCCGCCTTCTTCATTTCGGAAGCTCGGAACCCGTCAGGTGCCCTGCGGTTCCGGACCCATGCCGCCGCTCTCCTGCCCGGTGCTGGGCGGGACGGAGGAGCGGCGGCCGGTGCCGGTGGTCGGACGCGGCGGGACGGCCATCGTCTCGCGCTCGTCGTCGCGCAGGATCGGTTCGCCGCGCAGCAGACGGTTGATCTCGTCGCCGCTCAGCGTCTCGTACTCCAGCAGGCCCTTGGCCAGGGTGTGCAGCTGATCGATGTTCTCGGTCAGGATGGTCCGGGCGCGGTCGTAGGCTTCGTCCACAATGCGGCGGATTTCCTCGTCGACCAGCTGGGCGGTGCGATCGGACATGTTCTTGTGCTGGGTCACCGAATGACCCAGGAACACCTCCTGCGTCGGCTCGCCGTAGAGCAGCGGGCCGAGCTTGTCGCTCATGCCCCACTCCGTCACCATCCGGCGCGACATCTCGGTCGCCATCTTGATGTCGCCCGAGGCGCCGGTGGTCACCCGCTCCTTGCCGAAGATCAGCTCCTCGGCGATGCGGCCGCCCATGGCGACGGTCAGGTCGGCCAGCAGCTTGGCCTGCGACAGGCTGATGCGGTCGCCTTCCGGCAGGCGCATCACCATGCCCAGCGCACGGCCGCGCGGGATGATGGTCGCCTTGTGGACCGGGTCGCTGTCGGCGCAGTGGATGGCGCAGATGGCGTGGCCGGCCTCGTGGTAGGCGGTCAGCTTCTTCTCGTCCTCGGTCATGACCATGGAGCGGCGTTCCGCACCCATCATGACCTTGTCCTTGGCGGCCTCGAACTCGGACATGCCGACGACGCGCTTGCCGATGCGGGCGGCCAGCAGGGCGGCCTCGTTCACCAGGTTGGCCAGATCGGCGCCGGAGAAGCCGGGGGTGCCGCGGGCGATGACCTTGGCGTCGACGTCCGGCGACAGCGGGACCTTCCGCATGTGGACCTTGAGGATCTTCTCGCGGCCCAGCACGTCGGGGTTCGGCACCACGACCTGACGGTCGAAGCGGCCCGGACGCAGCAGCGCCGGGTCGAGAACGTCCGGACGGTTGGTCGCGGCGATCAGGATCACGCCCTCGTTCGCCTCGAAGCCGTCCATCTCGACCAGCAGCTGGTTGAGGGTCTGCTCGCGCTCGTCGTTGCCACCGCCCAGGCCGGCGCCGCGATGGCGGCCGACAGCGTCGATCTCGTCGATGAAGATGATGCAGGGGGCGTTTTTCTTGCCCTGCTCGAACATGTCGCGGACACGGGACGCACCCACGCCGACGAACATTTCGACGAAGTCCGAACCGGAGATGGTGAAGAACGGCACATTGGCTTCGCCAGCCACCGCACGGGCGGTCAGCGTCTTGCCGGTACCCGGCGGGCCGACAAGCAGGCAGCCCTTCGGGATCTTGCCGCCCAGCCGCTGGAACTTCTGCGGGTCCTTCAGGAACTCGACGATTTCCGTCAGCTCCTGCTTGGCCTCGTCGATGCCGGCGACGTCGTCGAAGGTCACGCGCCCGACCTTCTCGGTCAGCAGGCGGGCCCGCGACTTGCCGAAGCCCATGGCCTTGCCGCCGCCGGACTGCATCTGGCGCATGAAGAAGATCCAGACGCCGATCAGCAGAAGCATCGGGAACCAGGACAGCAGCACCGAGAACAGCGACGGCACGTTGCTATCGTCGGGGACCGCGTTGATCCGGACGTTCTTGTTGGTCAGGCGCTCCACCAGACCCGCTTCGGGCGGGACATAGGTGCTGAAGGAGCGGCCGTCGGAGAAATGGCCCGAAACCTGGTTGCCCTTGATCGTCACGTCGGCGACCTGGCCCCGGTCCACTTCGGCGAGAAGCTCGCTGAACGGAACGGTCGTTTGCGGGCTGCGGGTGGAGGAACTCTGGAACAGGTTGAACAGGGCTACGAGGAGCAGCCCTATGATGATCCAGAGCGCGAGGTTCTTGCCGAAATTGTTCACGTCACACGCCTTTCTGCGAACCCATCGCCATGCGGTGCGCCGACAAGGCCGCACCCCGGACTCCTACGGGCACGTTCCCTGATTAAATAATGCCGTCCTGGTCCGAAACAACCGTAAAAGCTGGTCTTCCCAACGACGAAAGCGGACGAAACTTCGCGCGGTCCACCGGCTCCTGTCCATCCGCGACCAACCCGTAGCACATGCCAATCATCGGCACACCAAGCAAATCCGCGGCCGACCAAAGGCTTGGCAGCGATTCCCGCACCGGAACCGGCAGGTCGGGAAGCCTCTCCGGCGCCAGCCGACCTGCCCATTTGCGCCAGCCGGCAGCTCCCAGCGCCGCGACCGTGACGGGCTGTTTCCACCGCGACGACACCCGCAGGTCGAATCGGCCGTCCCACAGAATCGACGCACCGGGCGTCACGGTCAGCCGCTCGGTCACCGCCACGGGTTCGCGCGCGATCATGACGGCGCCTCGCCGCATCCGCACGACGCAGCCACCCAACGTCCCACCCTGCCCGTGCGCCAGCCCGCCGAGCAGCCGCTCCAGCGCCTCGTCGCGCACCGGATGCGGTCCCCCGACCACCGCCAGCGCACGGCCCAGCGCCCGCAACCCAATCTCTGCCGGCGCGGCCAGCAGAGGAGCGGGCGTCAGCGTGATCCAGCCCTCCGGATGAATGGTCGCGGTCTCCGCCAGCAGCCCAGCCGTCGCCTGTTCCAGCGCCGCACGGGCACGCCCGGCCCGGCGGGCGACCTCGCCCAACCGCTCGCCATCGAGCCCCTCCCCGCCCAGCAGGGCGCGGGCGGCGCGCAGGCGGGCGCGGGCAAAGCGGGGATTATGGTTGGAGGGATCCTCGATCCAGTCCACGCCTTCGGCGCGGCAGGTCGCCAGCAGCCGGTCGTGGGAAAAACTCAACAACGGCCGGATCACCCGCACCGCGCCATCTGTACGGACAGGCGCCATCCCGGCCAGCCCGTCGATGCCGGAGCCGCGGGCCAGCCGCAGCAGAACGGTTTCCGCCTGATCGTCGCGATGGTGGGCAAGCGCCAGATGCAGGATGCCCACCTCAGCGCAGGCCGCGCCGAGCAACCGGTGCCGCGCCGCCCGCGCCGCCGCCTGAAGCCCGGCAGACGGCTTTGCCCCCTCCCAGCGCAGGATTCGATGGGGAACGCCAAGCCGGGCCATCGCCTGCCCGACCGCCGCCGCCTCGTTGGTGGACTCGGGCCGCAGTCCATGATCGACGGTCAGCGCCAGCAGGCTTCCGCCCCGCTCCGCGACCCAATGCCGCAGCAGCAGGACCAGCGCCACGCTGTCGCCGCCACCGGAAACCCCAACCGCAATGGCCGGTGTCGCCTCGAATCCGCCCAGCGCCGCCAAGGCACGGGCGAACTCCTCCGGAAAGACTGGCCGATCATCGGCAGACCCGTTTCCGGAGTCGCCCCCCATCAGGCCGGACAATTGATGCGCTTGCGCTCCGTATCGGCGCGGCGCTTCACGCTGGCTGAGGCTTCGGGGAACTTGGTCAGCAGCTGGCCGAAGGCAGTGCAGGCGTCCGACTTCTTGTTCATCTGCTGCAAGGTCATGCCCAGCTTCAGCAGGCTGTCGGCCGCCTTGGGGTTGGTGCGGTACTTGGACAGCACCTCGGCGAAGGCCTGGGCCGCTTCCGGGAACTTGTTGCGGACGTAATAGCTCTCGCCCAGCCAATATTGCGCGTTGCCGGCATAGGCGTGCGACTTGTTCTTGGCGATGAAGTCCTGCAACGCCTTCTCCGCCCGGTCATAGTCGGAGTTGCGCAGCAGTTCGAACGCCTGCTCATACTGCTTTTCCGGCGACAGGCCGGCGGTGGAGGGCGGGTTGGCCGAAGCGGTCTGCGCCGGCTTGTCGGCCTTCTTCTCGTCGGAGGCCGCAGCCTTCGACGGCTTGCTCGGCGCGGCATCGGACATGGCGCCGCCCATCGCGCCGCCGGTCGCCCCACCGCCCTTCTCCAGCTCCTTCAGGCGGAAATCGACGTCGGCATTCACCTTCTCCAGGCGCTCGCGCAATTGCGTGACCTGATAGGTCGATTCCTCGTACTTGCCGGTCAGATCCTGGATGGTGCGTTCGAGGTTCTGCAGGCGGATCTCGAAATCGGCGGCGACGGAGGGCGACAGCTGCGCCACCTCCACCGGACCGCCCAACGCCGCGACCTGGGTTTCCAGCGATTGCAACCGCTCGATCTGCCCCTTGGACTGGGCCAGGGCGGAGCCCGGGACGGGGTTTGCCGCGAGCATGCCACCCAGCAGCAGGGCGGCGACGGGACGGATGTTGGTCATGCGCGTGGGATCCTGAGGAGATCTGATGCCGGGGGAGCACCCACGGCGACCATGGCGAACGAAAAAGGCGACGCGATGGCCGCTGTTTAGCAGAACTTGCGCGTCGGCGCAAAGAACCGACCTTACCGGACGTTGCCGCCCGCCAAAAAGAAAGGGCGCCGCCCCCGGTTGCCCGGCGGCGGCGCCCTTCCCTGTTCCCCGTCAGGCGGGGACCGGCGTCATTAGTTGACGACGGTCACGCCACGGCGGTTCTGCGACCAGGCGGCCTCGTTCGAACCAACCACGGCCGGACGCTCCTTGCCGTAGGAGACGACGTTGACGCGGTTGGCCGGGATGCCCTTGGCAGCCAGGTAGTTCTTCACCGAGTTGGCGCGGCGCTCACCCAGGGCGAGGTTGTACTCGCGGGTGCCGCGCTCGTCGGCATGGCCCTCGACGGTGACGGTGACCGAGCCGTAGGTCTGCAGCCACTTGGCCTGACGGTCGAGGGTGGCGCGAGCCTCCGGCGACAGGTCGAAGCGGTCGAGACCGAAGAAGACGCGGTCGCCGACGTTGACGACGAAATCTTCCGCCGAGCCCGGACGGACCGACGACTGCTGGGCACCGGTGTTGGCGCCGTTGGCGGCGTCGTTCGGAGTGGATTCGCAAGCGGCGAGCAGAGCGACCGCGGCGAGAGCGAGGAACTTCATGCGCATGTTCAGGGACCCCTTGAACGAAACTTGTTGGATGGTCGAACATTGTCTGCGCGGGAGCCGCTTCTTTCCGCCAATCCCCGACGAAAAGACGACGTCCGACCTTTGTCTTGAGCATTGCTCCCGCGTGGCCGCAAAATAGGGCTACTCCACTAGGGAATCAAGGGCGACCACGCAGGATCCGACGCATCGACCGGGGTGCTCACGCGACGCTCGTTGGCGCCGGTGATGTCGATGCTGTACAGCTTCGCGTTGCGGCCACGGCCGTCACCCGACGGCAAGTCCTTGAAGAACATGATGACTCGGCCGTTCGGTGCCCAGGTCGGGCCTTCGACATGGAAGGCTTCGGTCAGGATTCGTTCCCCCGACCCATCCGGACGGATTACGCCCACTGCAAAGCTGCTACCACGTTGGCGCGTGAAGGCGATCAGGTCGCCGCGCGGCGACCACACCGGCGTACCGTAGCGGCCCTCGCCGAAGGTCAGCCGCTTCACGCCCGACCCGTCGGCACCCATGACGTAGAGCTGCTGCGTGCCGCCGCGGTCCGACTCGAAGACGATCCGCTGGCCGTCCGGCGAATAGCTGGGGGCGGTATCGATGCCCGGCGCGTCGGTCAACTGGGTCTGGCGGCGGGTGCGCAGGTCCAGCGTGTAGATGTCGGTGTTGCCGTTCTGGGCCATCGACATGATGACCTTGTTGCCGTCCGGCGAGAAGCGCGGGGCGAAGGTCATGCCGGGAAAGTCGCCCAGGACCTCCTGGCGGCCGGTGTCGATGTTGAACAGGTACACGCGCGGCTTCTTGTTGAAGTACGACATGTACGTGATTTCCTGCGACGTCGGCGAGAAGCGCGGCGTCAGGACCAGGGTCTGGCCGTCGGTCAGGAACTGATGGTTGGCGCTGTCCTGGTCCATGATGGCAAGCTGCTTCTTGCGCGCGTTCGCCGGGCCGGATTCGGCGACATAGACGATGCGCGTGTCGAAATAGCCGTCCTCGCCGGTCAGGCGCTTGTAGATGGCGTCGGCCACGATGTGGGCGATGCGGCGCCATTCCTGCGGCGAGGCGCTGTAGCTCAGCCCCTGCATGTACTGGCCGGCGGCGACGTCCCACAGACGGAAATCGACCTTCATGCGGCCGTCGCCACCCGTCGTGGTGTTGCCGGCGACCAGCGCCTGGGCGCCCAGCGCCTTCCAGTCCTGGTAGCGCGGCTCACCGCTGCGCAGTTGGTCGGGGGTCTGGAGGAAGCCGCGCGGGTCGAGCGGCTTGAACAGGCCGGACCGCTCCAGGTCGTCGGAGATGACCTTGGAGATGTCGGCGCCCATCTGCGCATCACGCCCGCCCGATCCGGCGAAACTGGTGATGGCGATGGGCAGCGGCTCGGACACGCCCCGCGTGATGTCGATGCGCAACTCGGCGCGCGCCTCCTGCGGAGCGGCAACGCCGAGGGAGAGGAGAAGCGCGCCGGTGGCCCCGGCCAGCTTCAACAGAAGCCTCGTCTTCGTCGTCATGGTCAGAACATGTCCCTCGGGTCGAAATTGAACACGATGAAGCGCCAATCTTCATAAGTCTGCGGCGTGAACTCGCTGGCAAGCAATTCCAGCGGGCTGGACCGCTTGACCGCGCGCACCGCCGCGTCGGCCGACGCCCGGAAGGCGGCATCCGACATGTAGCGCGACCGGTACTTGTCGTCGATCCAGGCGCGGACCACGCTGTGGTCGCGGCCGACCTCGACGTGGATCTCGATCTGCATCGAACCGGCGTCCTTGCGGCCGCTGTCGAAGTTCCAGTTCTTGCTCAACTGGCCGCGGATGGCGTCCAGCGCACGGCCCGACGGCTTGAACGGCTTGTCGGGGCCGTTCGTCGCCTTCGCGGCCCCCGCCGGAGCCGCGGATGCGGTCTTCTGGCTCGGCTTGGCGTCGCTGTTGGCGCTGGCCGAGGCCTTGCCGTCCGCCTTCGGGTTGTCCGACGGCTTGATCTTCCCGACGTTCGACAGCAGGTCGGACAGCGGGTCGGTCTTGGCCGACGGCTTCTCCGGCTGCTTGGCCGGAGTGTCCGCCTTCTTCGGCTCGGCCTTGGCGACCTCCTTCGGCTGCTCCTTCGCGGGCTCCGGCTTCTTCGGTTCCGCCTTGGGCGGTTCCGGTTTCGGCGGTTCCGGCTTGGGAGGCTCAGGCTTCTTCGGCTCCGGCTTCGGAGGCTCAGGCTTGGGCTCGTGCTTCGGCGGTTCCGGTTTTGGCGGTTCCGGCTTCGGCGGCTCGGGCGGCTTCGGAGTCGGCGACGGCGCCGGATCCGGGGGCGGAGGCGGCGGAGGAGGCGGCGGGGGCGTCGGAGCAGGCTTGGGCGGCGGCGTCGGCTCGCGCGGGGGCGGCGGCACCTGGGCGACCTTCGGCGGCTCCGGCGTCTTGGCAGGCGGCGGGGGCGGGGGCGGCGGTTCGTCCTCTTCGTCCGGCGGCTCGGGCGCCGGCGGGGCGGGCTTGGCCTCGGGCATCGGCGGACGCGCGGCGTTGGCCGGCTTCGGCTCGCCCTTCTCGACGCGGGCGGCCTGGGTGACCTCGCCGACGTCGACGATCTCGATCGGAATCGAGGAGGCGATTTCGAGCTTGCGATCGCTGGGCGGCATGCCGAGCACCATCAGCGCGACCAGCGCGACGTGCAGCACCGCCGAGGCGATCAGGGGCTTGCGCATGGGAGTTCCGCCCGCCTCAACGCGCCGGTTTGGGGGCGCCGACCCGCGCGCTGGACGCGGTCGGGCCGTTCGGCATCTCGGCGACCAGGCCGACCTTCTTGAAGCCGGCGGCGCTCATGGTGCCCATCACCTCCAGCATCTTGCCGTAGGCGATCTTGGCGTCGCCGCGGACCAGGATGCGGGCCTCGGGGTTGTTGTTGGTCACCGCGATCAGCAGCGGCACCATATTGGTCAGCTCGACCGGCGTCTCCTGGACGAAGACGCGGCCGTCGGTCTGCACCGTGACGAACAGCGGATCCTTCTGCTGCTCCAGCGGAGCGGCGTTGGTCTTGGGCAGGTCGACCGGCACGCCGACGGTCAGCATCGGGGCGGCGACCATGAAGACGATCAGCAGGACCAGCATGACGTCGATGAAGGGCGTCATGTTGATCTCGGCCATCGCGCGATAGCCCCGGCGCTTGCCGCGCCCGTGGGACTTGCCTGCGAGTTGTCCGGCCATGATTCAGGCGGCTCCCCGCTCCTCGAGGTGGCGGGACAGAATCGCCGAGAACTCGCCCGAGAAGGTGTCCAGCCGGTCGGCGTAGCGGCCGAGGTCGGTGGAGAACTTGTTGTAGGAGAGCACGGCCGGGATGGCGGCCAGCAGGCCCATGGCGGTGGCGAACAGCGCCTCGGCGATGCCCGGCGCCACCACGGCGAGGCTGGTGTTGCCCGATCCGGCGATCGAGGTGAAGGAGTTCATGATGCCCCACACCGTGCCGAACAGGCCGATGAAGGGGGCCGTCGAGCCGACCGAGGCCAGGAAGGTCATGTAGCGTTCGGCCCGCGCCATCTCGCGGCCGATGGTCACCGCCATCACCCGCTCCACCCGCTGCTGCAGCGAGCTTTTCATGGTGCCGCCGATGCCGCGGTCGGCGGCGTGGCGCCACTCGCGCATGCCGGCGGAGAAGGTCGCGGCCATCGGATCGGCCGGGGTCTGGCCGATGCGGTCGTACAGCGCGTCGAGCGACCCGCCGGACCAGAAGGCCTCCTCGAAGGCATCGGCCTGGGCGTTCAGACGGCGGATGCGCATCAGCTTCTCGATGATGATCGCCCAGCACCAGATCGAGGCGACGACGAGCATCAACATCACGATCTTGACGACCGCGTCGGCCTGCCAGAACAGGCCGAGGATCGTGATCTCATGTGCCGTCGTGGCGGCGGCATTGCCGGCCAGCTGGGCGGTTTGCAGGGCGTCCATCGCAGTCAGTCTCGCGTTTGCGCTGTTGGCACGGGGAGTGGAGGGAAAAACGGTCGATAGGGTCAGGGAGGCGGATCAGGCAGGCGTCGAGGAGCTTTGCTTTGCATGCAGCGTCTCCATCGCCGCTTTCACCGGTTCGGGAAGGCGCACGGCCCGCCCGGTCCGGTTTATCGTCACCAGTTGCAGGTCGGCGCGCGCCAGCACGCGACCGTCGCGGCGGATGACTTGTGCAACTGCGAAGGAGGCACCGCGGATATCGACGATTCGGGTTTCCACTTCAAGCGTGTCCTCCAGCTTGGCAGGGGCGTCAAAATCGATGGTCAGGCGCCGTACCGCAAATGACACACCTGTGACATCGCCCGAGCCCTCCGCCATCGCCTTCTGACGGAAGCCCATCAGGTACAGCATCTCCGTCCGCGCCCGCTCGGCGAACCGCAGGTAGTTGGCGTGATAGACGATGCCGCCGGCGTCGGTATCCTCGTAATAGACCCGCAGCGGATAACGGTGCGTGCCGTCCTCCGCAAACCGGCCGGAGAGGGAGGACATCGCCTCACTCATCGCCATCCCCGTCCGTCGGATCCGGAACCCGGTCCAGCAGATCGAGCTGCCGGAGCGGCGCGTTCGGCGGGTTGAGGCCGAGATAACGGAAGCCCTGGTCGGTCAGCATGCGCCCGCGCGGCGTGCGTTGCAGGAAGCCCTGCTGGATCAGGTAGGGTTCGACCACCTCCTCCAGCACGTCGCGCTGCTCGCCCAGCGCGGCCCCCAGCGTCTCGACGCCGACCGGCCCGCCGCTGTAATTGTTGGCGACCAGTCCCAGATAGCGGCGGTCCATGCTGTCGAGTCCCAGCCGGTCGACCTCCAGCCGGGTCAGCGCGGCATCGGCGACGCGCTTGTCGACTTCCTCGACGCCAGCCACTGCGGCGAAATCACGCACCCGGCGCAGCAGCCGCCCCGACACGCGCGGCGTACCGCGCGACCGGTTGGCGATCTCGCGGGCACCCTCCGGCGTGATGCCCATGCCGAGCACGCCGGCGGCGCGGCGCACGATCAGCTCCAGCTCGTCCGGCTCATAGAATTGCAGGCGCACGGGAATGCCGAAGCGTTCGCGCAAGGGGCGCGTGATCAGGCCGCTGCGCGTCGTGGCGCCGACGAGGGTGAAGGGCGGCAAATCGATCCGGATGGACCGCGCCGACGGGCCTTCGCCGATGATGAGGTCGAGCTGGAAATCCTCCATGGCGGGATAGAGCACCTCTTCCACGGCGGGATTAAGGCGATGAATCTCGTCGATGAAGAGGACGTCGTGCGGCTGGAGGTTGGTCAGCAGCGCCGCCAGATCGCCGGCCCGCGCGATGACCGGCCCCGAGGTGGCGCGGAAGCCGACGCCCAGCTCGCGGGCGACGATCTGCGCCAGCGTGGTCTTGCCCAGGCCGGGCGGGCCGAACAGCAGCACATGATCCAGCGCCTCGTTGCGGGAGCGGGCGGCCTGGATGAAGATCGACAGGTTCTCGCGCGCCTGCCGCTGGCCGATGAACTCGGCGAGCGACAGCGGACGGATCGACGCCTCGGCCGAATCGCCGTGGCCCTGGCCCGGCTGGACCAGACGGTCGCTATTGGGGTCGCTCATTGGCTCAGTTCCTTGAGGCCCTGGCGGATCAGATCGGAAACGCCGGCGTCATCGCCCAGCACCCGCCCGGCGGCGACGACCGCGCCGAAGGCCTCCGACCGGCCATAGCCGAGATTGACCAGCGCCGACACCGCATCGGCCAGCGCCGGGCTGGCGCCCGGAACGGCGGTGGGGGCGCCCTTGCCGGCCGGCGCGCCGACGGTCGCCGCCGGGCCGAGCGCCAGATTGCCGACCTTGTCCTTCAGTTCGTTGAGGATGCGCGCCGCCACCTTCGGCCCGACGCCGTCCGCTCGCACCAGGGCGGTCTTGTCCTGCGAGGCGATGGCGCGGGTCAGCTGGTCGGGGTCGAGCACGCCCAGGATCGATAGCGCCAGCCGGGCGCCGACGCCCTGGATGGTGGTCAGCAGCTTGAACCACTCCCGGTCCGCCTGATCGCCGAAGCCGTGCAGGACGATGCGTTCCTCGCGGATGAAGGTCTCCACCACCAGCGAGACCCGCTCCCCCACCGCCATGCGCGACAGCGTGCGGTTGGAACAGGACAGCAGGTAACCGACACCGTTCACGTCGAGCACGACCCAGTCGGTGCCGGTGGAATCGACGATGCCGGTCAGCTTGGCGATCATGGGAACTCCCGGCCCGAGGGCTGGCTGCGAAGAATGGAGGTCTCTTCGAGACGCGCGCGGATGGTCTCCAGCACGCCGTCAAGATTGTCGATCACGTCGGTGTTCCAGAAGCGCAGGATGCGGAAGCCCGCCTGCTCCAGCATGCGCGCCCGCCGTTCATCATGGGCGGCGCGCTGCTCGGCATGCTGGCCGCCGTCCAGTTCGATGATCAGGCGGTGGTCATGAGCGACGAAGTCGGCGACGAAGCCGAGGATCGGCTCTTGCCGCCTAAATTTCGCGCCGAGCTGGGCATTGCGCAGCTTCTGCCAGACGATCTTTTCCACGTCCGTGGCGTTCATCCGCAGGTCTCGCGCGCGCCCGGTTATGTAGTCAGTGGGCTTCGCTTGCGCAACCCGCGCCATTTCCCCCGCTCTTCCAAGGGGCCTATCCCCCTCTCCCCCCCGGGGAGAGGGTCGGGGTGAGGGGGAAGCGCTACGTGGAGTCTTGGTGAAGGAACGCTGTGCGTCCCCCTCACCCTCCCCTCTCCCCGGGGGGGAGAGGGTTTGCTTCCCCGTGGTGTCGCCTCCCCGCCGCCACATCGTCCAGCTGGCACGGTGATGCGCGTGGCAGATCGCCACGGCCAGCGCGTCGGCGGCATCCGGCGAGCCGATCTCGCAGCCGGGCAGCAGCAGGCGCACCATCGTCTGGACCTGCGCCTTCTCGGCGCGGCCCTGCCCGACGACCGCCTTCTTCACCATGTTGTTGGCGTATTCCGCCACCGCCAGCCCGGCCTGGGCCGGCACGAGCAGGGCCACGGCGCGGGCCTGCCCCAGCTTGAGCGTCGAGACCGCGTTGCTGTTGACGAAGGTCTCCTCCACCGCCGCCTCGTCGGGGCGGTAGCGCTCCACCACCGCCGACAGGGCATCGTGGAGTTGCAGCAGACGCTCGGCCAGCGGGCAGCGGTCGTCGGAATGCACCGCGCCGTCGGCGACGTGGCTCAGGCGGTTGCCCGCCACGTCGATGATGCCCCAGCCGGTGTGGCGCAGGCCGGGGTCGATCCCCAGCAGCCGCACCGGCGAAGGCACCGTCGCATCAGTCCGTCCGGCCCGTCCGGCGTGGGCAAACACGGCACCCGCACTCCGCTCGCAACGACCGCGTTCAGCTTACGCGGTCAGCTTCTGCATCAGCTCGTCGGAGATGTCGAAGTTGCCTTCGACCACCTGGACGTCGTCATTGTCCTCCAGCACGTCCAGCAGCTTCAGCAGGCTGGCCGCGGCATCCTCGCTCGGCGCGACGGTGTTCAGCGGACGCCAGGTCAGCCGCGCGCTCTCCGCACCGCCGAACTTGGCCTCCAGCGCATCGCGCACGGCGCCGAAATTCTCGACGGTCGTGGTGACCTCATGGCCGTTCTCGTCGGATTCGACATTGTCGGCACCGGCCTCCAACGCCACCTCGAACACGGCGTCGGCATCCGCCGCGGCGGCCGGGTAATAGATCGCGCCGATGCGGCTGAACATGAAGCTGACCGAGTTGGTCTCGCCCAGGCTGCCGCCATACTTGGTGAAGCTGGAGCGCACTTCCGCAGCGGTGCGGTTGCGGTTGTCGGTCAGCGCCTCGACGATCAGCGCGACGCCGCCGGGGCCGTAGCCCTCGTACCGCACCTCTTCATAGTTCGCGTCGTCGCCGCCGCCGGGCGTGCCCTGCTTGATGGCGCGGTCGATGCGGTCGCGCGGCATGTTCTGCGCGCGTCCGGCCAGGATGGCGGCGCGCAGGCGCGGGTTGGCCGCCGGGTCAGGCAGGCCGCTCTTGGCGGCGACGGTGATCTCGCGGGCGAGCTTGTTGAAGATCTTGGACCGCTTGGCGTCCTGCGCGCCTTTGCGGTGCATGATGTTCTTGAACTGGGAATGACCGGCCATGGGTCGAACGAGCCTCGAAACGGAAGATGGTCAATCGGGCGGGGTGAGCGCACGACACATGTAACAGGTCTGCCGCCCCACCGCACCTTTTCGGCGCGGGAGACGACACCCACGGGATTAGAAAGTCAATATGGCGAGATTGCGGCGCGGCCGGGGTCGAGCTGTGCCCCCGATCTTGTGACCGCCCTACTGCATCCGTTCCGGCAAGGTCTGGCTCAGCCGCCCACCGATGCGCAACGGTTCGATGCGGACCGCCAGCCCGGTGCGGTCGTCGGTTTCGACATAGCAGCCGCAGACGGTGCCCTCGCCTTCCGCCGGCGACAGCCGCTCGGTCGGCAGCTTGCGCACCATCTTGGCCAGCGCCACCTCCTTCTTCATGCCGATGGCGCTGTCGTAATCGCCGCACATGCCGGCGTCCGACTGGTACGCTGTCCCCTTCGGCAGGACCATGTGGTCGGCGGTCGGCACATGGCTGTGGGTGCCCACCACCAGCGAGGCGCGACCGTCGCAGAAATGGCCCATGATCATCTTCTCACTGGTCGCCTCACCATGCATGTCGACCAGAACGGCATCGACGCCTCCCGGCCCGAGGCGATGCGCCTTCAGCACCCGGTCGACCGCGGCGAACGGATCGTCCATCGGCTCCATGAACAGGCGAAGCAGCACGTTGACGACCAGAACCTTGCGCCCTCCACGCGCCTGCAACAGGACGAAACCACGGCCGGGGGTGCCCTCCGGGTAGTTCAGCGGGCGGATGATGCGCGGCTGCTGTTCGATGGTCGAAACCAGTTCCTTCTGATCCCAGGTGTGGTTGCCCAGCGTCACCACATCGATGCCAGCCTCGAAGAACTCCTCGGCGATCTTGACCGTGACGCCATAGCCGCCGGCGGAATTCTCGCCATTCACCACGGTCAGGTCGGGGTCCAGCTTCTCGCGCAGCATCGGCATGTGCGCCAGCACCGCCTCGCGCCCGGCCCGGCCCACCACATCGCCGAAGAACAGAATCCGCATCGCCCCAACCTTCCCGATAAGATCGGATCGCGTAAAATCGGCATCGATTTGAAGCGTTAATCCGATCGTCAAACACAAAGCTCACTTACGAATGCGGAGCGTCTCGCGCTCCGTCACGATCCAGTCCAGCCGCTCGTCATGGCCGTCCACCGGCACCGCCGGTATCTCCTGCACGGCGAAGGCCACGCCTACCGCAACCACGGCACCACTGTCGCGCAAGGCGTCCAGCGTCCGATCGTAATAGCCGGCGCCATAGCCCAGCCGGTGGCCGGAGCGGTCGAAGGCCAGCAACGGCACCAGCAGCAGCGACGGCAGCAGGACCGCGCGGCCCTCCGGCGGCTCCTGGATGCCGTAGCGGCCGGCCGCCATCGGCGCCTGCGGGTCCCAGTCACGGAACACCAGCGCCGTGCCGCGCGGCCCCGACACCGGCAGACCGACCGGATGACCAAGCTGTTTAAGATGGAGCAAAGCTGGCCGCGCGTCGAGTTCCGAGCCGAGCGGCCAATATCCCCCGGCGGCACCACGCGGCAGGTGGCCGTCGCGCGCCAGTTCGGCGATGCGGTCGCGCACGGCGGCCGATGCGGTGGGGCGGTCGGAGTCGGCGATGGCGTCGCGCCGGACGCGCGCCTCGCGTCGGGCGGCGTCCTTGCCTTGCGGATCGGTCATCGCGGACTGCATGCGGGGGAAAGAAAAGGGTGGAAGGTGCCGCCTCGGCCGGTGGCCATGTGCCTATCCTCCATGGCCTGCATGAGCAGGTGGGCGCCGTGTACCCGGCCCGATGGGCCGGACAGGGACAGCTCCCTAGAGATCAAGGTTATCGGCCCTGGGGATTATTGCAGCCTGTCGAACCAGGCAGCGGTCCTTCCGTGTACCAATCTAGGCGCGCTCGAGCCGCGCGGCAACCTCTTCGATGCGTTTTGCGACACGATCGAGTTCACCGACCACCGCGCCCTCGTCCACCGAGGGGGCGATGCCCTTGCCGGCCATCACGTCCTGCAGCTCGTCGGCCAGCACCAGACAGGTCATCAGCATCATCTGCGCCTCCGACCCGCTGCGCCCGCCGCCGGTCAGCCGGCGCAGCCGGTCATCGACGTAAGCCGCCAGCTCCCGCAGCCGCGACTCCTGCCCGTCCTCGCACAGCATGCGATAGAAGCGGCCGTTCACCTCGATATCGACCTGGGCCATGGCGTCAGCTCTCCAGCACTTGTTGCAGTCGGGCGATGGCGACCTCCAGCCGCTGCGACACCGCCTCGGCGGTGGCCTGGGCTGTCGCCCGGTCCGCCCGCGCGGTTTCCAGGGCCTGCGACAAGTCCTGCTCGCGCCGGACCACCCGTTCGTCACGGGCGATCGCGGCATGTTCCAGCCGGTCCACGGCACGGCCGAGACGGTCGAGAGCGGCTTTCAGGGAATCCATGGACGTCTACCTCGACCTGTGGGCACGTCATGTTCACCGGGCATCGGTCCCGCCCCGGCTGTCCGCCAAGCCAAGCCGCTGCCGTTCCAAGCGTCTAGAGTTGGGCCGGTACGCCGACCTCGTCAACCACAACGACGGACTCTTCCACTGATTGACCATACGGAAGACAGGGGCGTGACGGAAGGCCGCAGCGAACACGCCAGTCCGGTGGCGGTCTCGAGCGGGATGCATCCCACACGGAAGAGGGGCCACTGCCATACCATTTCCTACCCCATTCCCATGTTGACCTGCGGACAGCGGTTCTGCATGGTGCGCCCGTTTCGCGGCGCCTTATTAAGGTGACCGCGCAACGATCGTTGCCGACGCCGCAACCGCGCCCGACTCCGCAGGAAACGCCAGATGCCCGCTGACTCCGCCCAGCCCTCCCTCCACACGATGGCCAGCGCGATCCGCGCGCTCTCCATGGACGCGGTCGAGGCCGCGAAGTCCGGCCACCCCGGCATGCCGATGGGCATGGCCGACGTCGCCACGGTGCTGTTCACCCAGTTCCTGAAGTTCGATCCGAAGAACCCGAGCTGGCCCGACCGCGACCGCTTCGTGCTGTCGGCCGGCCATGGCTCGATGCTGCTCTACTCGCTGGCCTACCTGACCGGCTACGAGCGCATGACCATCGACGAGATCAAGCGCTTCCGCCAACTGCACAGCCTGACCCCCGGCCACCCGGAAGTCGACCCCAGCCTGGGCATCGAGATGACCACCGGCCCGCTCGGCCAGGGCGTCTCCACCGCGGTCGGCATGGCGCTGGCGGAGCGGATCACCAACGCCCGCTTCGGCGATGAGCTGATCGACCACTACACCTACGTCATTGCCTCTGACGGCGACCTGATGGAGGGCGTCAGCCACGAGGCCTGCTCGCTGGCCGGCCATCTCGGGCTGAACCGCCTGATCGTGCTGTGGGACGACAACCACATCTCCATCGACGGCACGACCGACCTAAGCTTCACCGACGACACCCAGGCGCGTTTCCGCTCCTACGGCTGGAACACCATCGCCGTCGACGGCCACGACACCGACGCCGTGTCGAAAGCCATCGCCCAGGCCCGCACCTCCACCGACAAGCCGACGCTGATCGCCTGCCGCACCATCATCGGCAAGGGTGCCCCGAACAAGGCCAACAGCCACGCCTGCCACGGCTCGCCGCTGGGCGCCGACGAGATCGCCGCGACCCGGACCGCCATCGGCTGGACCCATGAGCCCTTCGTCGTTCCCGACGAGGTGCTGTCCGCCTGGCGCGCCGCCGGGACCCGCAGCGTCGACGCCTACTCCGCCTGGAGCAGCCGCCGCGCCACCCTGAGCGCCGAGGCCGGCAGGGCTTTCGACGAGGCGTTCAGCCACGGCGTGCCCTCCGCGCTGACCGACACCATCGTCGCCTTCAAGCAGAAGATCAGCGCCGAGAAGCCGAGCTGGGCGACCCGCGTCGCCTCCGGCAACACGCTGGAGGTGCTGGTCCCGGCGATCCCGGAGATGGTCGGCGGCTCCGCCGACCTGACCCCGTCGAACAACACCAAGGTCAAGAACACCGCCGACGTGAAGGGCAAGGGCGAGTTCGCCGGCCGTTACGTCCGCTACGGCGTGCGCGAGCACGGCATGGCGACGCTGATGAACGGCATGACGCTGCATGGCGGCATCATCCCCTACGGCGGCACCTTCATGCAGTTCGCCGACTATTGCCGTCCGGCCATCCGTCTGGCCGCGCTGATGAAGCAGCGCACCGTGTTCGTGATGACCCACGACTCGATCGGCCTCGGCGAAGACGGCCCGACCCACCAGCCGGTCGAGCATCTGGCGGCCCTGCGCGCCATCCCCAACCTGCTGGTGCTGCGCCCGGCCGACGCGGTCGAGACCGCCGAATGCTGGCAGATCGCGCTGGAGGCCACCGGCAGCCCGTCGGTGCTGGCGCTGACTCGCCAGAACGTGCCGACGCTGCGCACCGAGCACACCGCGGAGAACCTGTCGGCCCGCGGCGCCTACGTCCTGGCCGAGGCCGAGGGCGCGCGCAAGGCGACCATCCTCGCCACCGGTTCGGAAGTGTCGCTGGCGATGGAAGCCCGCAAGGCCCTGCAGGCCCAGGGCATCGGCACCGCCGTTGTGTCTATGCCGAGTTGGGAACTGTTCGAGCGCCAGGACGACGCCTACAAGGCATCGGTGCTGGGCACCGGCGTGCGCGTCGGCGTCGAGGCGGCGATCCGTCTGGGCTGGGACCGCTGGCTGGGCGACAAGGGTGCCTTCGTCGGCATGGCCGGCTTCGGCGAATCCGCCCCCTACCAGGAACTGTACAAGCACTTCGGCATCACCGCCGAAGCGGTCGTGGACGCCGTTAAGGCGCGTCTCTGAGAGAAGCCGAAGGGGCGTCCAGCCTATTCCGGGCGCCCCATATCCAACTGGAGGAAGTCATGGCTGTACGGGTAGCGATCAACGGTTTTGGCCGCATCGGCCGTCTGGTTCTGCGCGCCATCTACGAGAGCGGCCGCAAGGACGTGGAGGTCGTGGCGATCAACGACCTCGCCGATCTGAAGGCCAACGCGCACCTGCTGAAGTACGACAGCGTCCACGGCCGCTTCCCCGGCACCATCGAGACGGGTGACGGCGTCCTGATCGTCAACGGCCACTCCATCAAGGTCGTGCAGGAACGTGACCCGGCCAAGCTGCCGTGGAAGGATCTCGGCGTCGAGATCGCCATGGAATGCTCGGGCATCTTCACCAAGCGCGCCGACGCCGCCAAGCATCTGGAAGCCGGTGCGCAGAAGGTGCTGATCTCGGCTCCGGCCACCGACGAGGACATCACCGTCGTCTACGGCGTCAACCACGACAAGCTGACCGCCGAGCACAAGATCGTTTCCAACGCCTCCTGCACCACCAACTGCCTGGCCCCGGTCGCCTTCGTGCTGAACAACCTCGTCGGCATCGAGAAGGGCTTCATGACCACGATCCACTCCTACACGGGTGACCAGCGGATCGTCGACACCAACCACAAGGACCTGCACCGCGCCCGCGCGGCGGCCCTGAACATGATCCCGACCTCGACCGGTGCGGCCAAGGCCGTCGGCAAGGTCCTGCCGGAGCTGAAGGGCAAGCTGGACGGCACCGCCATGCGCGTTCCGACCCCGAACGTGTCGGTCGTCGACTTCAAGTTCACCGCCAAGCGCGCCACTTCGGTCGAGGAGATCACCAAGGCGATCTCCGACGCCGCCAACGGCGCCCTGAAGGGCGTGCTGGCCGCCTACACCGAGGATCTGGTGTCGACCGACTTCAACCATGATCCGCACAGCTCGATCTTCGCGCTGAACGAGACCAAGGTCATCGACGGCAACTTCGTCCGCATCATGACCTGGTACGATAACGAGTGGGGCTTCTCCAACCGCATGAGCGACACCGCCGTCGCCATGGCAAACGCCAAGTAAGCTTCGCTTCGGCAGAAAAAGGGCGCCTTCCGCAAGGAAGGCGCCCTTTTCGTTTGGAGCGATCAGACGCTCAGATCAGACCCTCAGGCTGCCCGCACCGTCGCCAGGAAGTCGCCGACCTGCGCATTCAGCCCAGCCGCTTCACTGGTCAGCTTGCCGAGCGCCTCGACCAGTTCGCGGGCGGTGCGGCCGCTCTCGTCGGACGCCGCAGTGACGCCGGAGATGCTGGACGACACCTCGCCGGTGCCGGCGGAGGCCTGCTGGACCGAGCGGGTGATCTCCGCGGTGGCGGCGTTCTGCTGTTCGACGGCGGCGGAAATCGCCGTGGCAATGGCGCTCAGCCGCTCGATGACGGCCGCCACCTTCTGGATTTCCGTCACCGCCTGACCGGTCACCGTCTGGATGCCGCTCATCTGGCCGCCGATCTCGTCGGTCGCCTTGGCCGTCTGGTTCGCCAGCGCCTTCACCTCGCTGGCGACGACAGCAAAGCCCTTGCCGGCCTCCCCGGCGCGCGCCGCCTCAATGGTCGCGTTCAGCGCCAGCAGATTGGTTTGGCCGGCGATGGAGTTGATCAGCCCGACCACCGTGCCGATCCGATTCACCGCCTCGGCGAGGCTGCCGATGCGGCCGGTGGCCTCCTGCGCCATGCCGACCGCCTCGCCGGCGACACGGCTGGCTTCCGACACCTGCCGGCCGATCTCGACGATGGAGCTGGACAGCTGCTCCGACGCGGCGGCGACGGTCTGCACGTTTGCGGCGGTACCGTCGCTGGCGCTCGCCACGATGCCGGCCAGCTGGCTGGTCTGCTCGGCCGCGTGCGACATCGCCCGCACCTTCTGTCCCAGCGCGTCGGTGGTGGTGGAGACGGAGCGGATCATGCCGCCGACTGTCCCTTCGAAGCGTGCGGCCAGCCGGTCCATCGACTGCCGTTTTTCCGCCTCCGCCCGCCGGTTGGCTTCCGCCTGCTCCGCCTCGAGCCGGCGGCTGGTCTCGGCATTGACTCGGAACACCTGGACCGCGCGGCCCATGTCGCCCAATTCGTCGCCGCTCTCGGTCTCGGGGACAGTGGCGGACAGGTTGCCGTCGGCGAGTGCCCGCATCGCATCGGACAGGCGGCGGATGCGCCGGCTGATCGAGTTGCCGACCAGCGCGATCAACGCCACCACCGGCAGGGCCAACCCGCCGACGATGGCAGCCATGGTCCACATGTTGTGGGCGAAGCGGGCGCCCAGGTCGTCGATGTAGACACCGGTGCCGATGGCGAGTTGCCACGGCTCGAACATCTTCACGTAGCTCAGCTTCGGCAGCGGCACTTCCGTGTTCGGCTTGGGATACATGTACTCGACGAAGCCATCCCCCTTGGTCCGGGCGGTATCGACCAGTTCCCGCGAGAAGTAGACCCCGTTGGCATCCTTCTGGTCCCGCATGTCCTTGCCGATCGACTCTGGCCGGACCGGATGCACGACCGTCTGGTAGCTCATGTTGATGACGAACAGATAATCCTTGCCGTTGTAGAACATGGTGTTGAGGTTGGCCTTTAAGCGCTCGAACGCCTGCTCGCGCGTCAGGCGTCCAGCCTTGACCTCAGCCTCATATCCGGTAGCCAGTCCATGGGCGGTATGCACGACGGAGCGCAAGGTCTCCTTCCGCTCCTCCAGCATGTTGCGTTGGTCGAGCCAAAGGGCGGCGGCGGCAATCGCGATGGACACGGCGCCGGCCAGCGCCACGAGTGCCCACAGCTTCGCCCGCAAAGTCATCTTAGGTCCGCTCATGAGGCATCCCCCTAAATCGTTCGAGGGGCTTTGAGCAAGGACGATGCCAGTTATGGGTGTAGCACCAACGGAAGAGGTAAAACGTTTGGCGGAAAAACTGCTCGCCATTCTGCCAATCGGCTCACGCGACATACGCAATCAGCATCGCATTTTGCGAATCCTCACCCCGTCTTGACGTTGGCGACGCCGGCGGCGCGACCCAGACATTCGGCGATCCAGGCCGACACGCTCTTACCCTCCCGTGCGGCGCAATCGGCGACGGCGCGGTGCAGGATCGGGTTGATGCGGATGGCGAGCCGTCCGGAAAAGGGCTGTTCGCCGTCGCCCCCCATGTCGCAGGACAGGTCGAGGTAATCGTCCACCGCCCGCCGGAAAGACTCCCGCAACTCGTCCACAGAGCGACCGGAAAAGGTGATGCCGTCGTGAGTGTTGATCACCTCGCCGACAAAGACGCCCGCGTCGTTGTCGAAGTCGATCTGGGCCTTGTAACCCTTGTAATCCATCATCGCGGCATTCCCGGAGGAGGTATTCCAATGAAACGGGCACCGGCGCTCCGGCTTCCGCCCTCTGTGACTGACCATACTCCGGGACCGCGATCGCAGGGTTTGACCTGCCTCAATTCTCTCAACCGGTTGCGGGGTGGAGCCACACGGCGCGCCCGGCTACGATGCCCACCTCCGCCCCTCCGCCGACTCCGACCATGACCGCTCCGCCATCCGCCCTTCCGATTCCGGCCCGCCCCATCCTGATCCGCAGCCTCGCCGACGCACTGGCTGCGGCGCAGGCGGCCGAATCGGCCGGGGTGGACCTCGCCCTGATGGCGCCACCGGCGGCCGGCGCGCTGTGGCTGCTCGGCGTGCTGGAGCGGGTGCGCCGGTCCCACCCCGCACTCGACCTGACCGGCCTGCTCGATTGCGGCAACCGCGCGGGGGAGGCACAGGGCGCGCTGGCGGCCGGCGTGCCGGCCTTGCTGTTCACCGGCCACCCGGAGGCGGCGATCCGTCTGTCGGCCATCGCCAAAGCCCACGGCGCCACCCTGCTGACGGCCTGCCCGCCACGGCTGGACCTCGCCGCCGAAAGCCGGGGCGGCACCCATCCGGAACGGCTGGAGGCGCTATGCCGTGCTTGGTTGATACGGTCCGAAGGTTAGACCCGGACTACCGCTTTTTCGCACAGCCTCTCCGCGCAAAGGTGGTGTAACGTCACCTAAGGATATTTTTGTGACACGCTGCCCTCCCCCCGATGCCGGACGAGCCACCCATGAGCATCACCTCCCTCACCACGCCGGACCGGACGATCGCGCAATCTGACCGTCCGGGGCAGGCCACCGGCGGCCGCCACTCCGAACGGATGGGTCACAGACCGGCACCCGGGCCGGAGAAGATGCGCGGCCTGCGGCTGATCGCCGTCTGGGTCGGGCTGACCGCGGGGTCCTGGGCTGTTCTCGGCGGCGCCGGCTACGGGCTCTACACGCTGGTCGGTTCTCTTCTGCCCTAACCCTTTGGGATGGGGCGCGACCACCCGCCCGGGCCGTCCCCGGCCGCAGGCCCTAGGCCGTTCAGGCGTGGCAAATGGCCGCTTTATGCCCCTCCCGCCGTTGCAAAGCGGGCCGATCCGGGCTAAGACGGCGCCATTTCCAAGAATGCCCCAGGGGAAGAGCCACAATGAAGCTCACGCGCCGCGTCAAAGACATTCTCGCCAACTACGAGAGCGACAATCCCGGCACCAAGGCGAACCTCGCCCGCATCCTGATGGAAGGCAAGCTCGGCGGTACGGGCAAGCTGGTGATCCTGCCGGTCGACCAGGGCTTCGAGCATGGTCCGGCCCGCAGCTTCGGACCGAACGAGCCGGGCTATGACCCGCACTACCATTACCAGCTGGCCATCGACGCGGGCTGCAACGCCTACGCCGCTCCCCTGGGCTCGCTGGAAGCCGGCGCCGGCACCTTCGCCGGTTCGATCCCGCTGATCCTGAAGATGAACAGCGCCAACTCGCTGTCCACCCAGAAGGAAAACGCCGACCAGGCCGTCACCGCCTCGGTCCAGGACGCTCTGCGCCTCGGCTGCTCGGCCATCGGCTTCACCATCTATCCCGGCTCCGACTCCATGTACAACCAGTACGAGGAGTTCCGCGAGCTGTCGAAGGAAGCCAAGTCCTACGGCCTCGCCACCGTTCTGTGGTCCTACCCGCGCGGCGGCGCCGTCACCAAGGACGGTGAGCTGGCGATCGACGTGATCGGCTATGCCGCCCACATGGCCGCTCTGCTGGGCGCCCACATCATCAAGGTGAAGCTGCCGTCGGCCACGCTGGAGCAGCCGGAAGCCAAGAAGATCTACGAGTCGAAGAACATCCCGATCGCCACCCAGGCGGAGCGGGTGAAGCACATCATGCAGTGCACCTTCAACGGCCGCCGCATCGTGGTCTTCTCCGGCGGCGCCACCAAGGGCGAGGACGCGGTGTTCGAGGACGCCCGCGCCATCCGTGACGGCGGCGGCAACGGCTCGATCATCGGCCGCAACGCCTTCCAGCGCCCGCGCGAGGATGCCCTCAAGCTGCTCGACCGGATCATGAAGATCTACCAGGGCCGGGAGTAACACTTGGCCAAGGGAAAGCCGACGCAGGCGGAACCTGCCTGCCGACTGTACCTCGTGACGCCGCCGGCCCTGGAGCCGGCGGCGTTCGCGCCGCTTCTGGCGGAAGCGCTGGATGCGGGCGACGTCGCCTGCGTGCAGCTCCGCCTCAAGGACTGCCCCGAGGACGACATCCGCCGCGCCTGCGATGTCCTGCGACCGATCGCGCAGGAGCGTGACGTCGCCTTCATCCTGAACGACCATCCGCGCCTGGCGCGCGAGGCCGGCTGCGACGGCGTCCATGTCGGCCAGACCGATACCCCCTATCGCGACGCCCGCAAGATCCTCGGCAACGACGCCATCGTCGGCGTCACCTGCCACGACAGCCGCCATCTCGCCATGATCGCCGGCGAGGAGGGGGCGGACTATGTCGCGTTCGGCGCCTTCTTCCCCACCACCACCAAGACGGCCGAATACAAGGCAGAGCCGGAGCTGCTGAGCTGGTGGTCGGAGCTGATGGAGGTTCCCTGCGTCGCCATCGGCGGCATCACCGCCGAAAACTGCGCGCCGCTGGTCACCGCCGGCGCCGATTTCCTGGCCGTGGTCAATGCCGTCTGGGGCCACCCCCAGGGTCCGGGCGCCGGCGTCCGGGCGCTGAACGCTGCCATCGGGGCCGCCCTCGCCGGTTCGGCCGGCTGACAGCGAGAGACCGGCCGGACGTGGGTGTACCGGCCATGCTGAATCACAGCATGCAGGTTCCGGCGAATCATAGTATGCCGGCTCCGCCGATTTACGGATACGCCGGCTCCGCCGGCGGTACACCTACGCGGATTTCCCACAGATCATGGACCTTCTGACGCCCGAGTCGCTGGGCATCCTGTTCGCCGTCGGCCTGCTGGCCGGCTTCGTCGATTCGATCGCCGGCGGTGGCGGTCTGCTGACCATCCCGGCCCTGCTGGCCGCCGGCTTGTCCCCGGCCGAGGCGCTGGCAACTGGCAAATTGCAATCCAGCTTCGGGTCGCTGTCCGCCACCATCAAGTTCGTCCGCCGGGGCGAGGTGCATCCCGGCGCGATGCGCACCATGATTCTCTGCACCTTCGTCGGCGCCGGGGCCGGGGCGACGCTGGTGCAGATGCTCGACCCCAGCTTCCTGCGCGACGTCATCCCGATCCTGCTGATCGGTATCGCCCTTTATCTGCTGCTGTCGCCCAAGGCCGGTGATGTCGACGCCCATCAGCGCATCGGCGAGCACGCCTTCGCGCTGAGTGTCGGCACCGGCATCGGCTTCTATGACGGCTTCTTCGGACCGGGCACCGGCACCTTCTTCGCCATCGCCTTCGTTTCCCTGCTCGGCTACAACCTGCGCAAGGCGACCGCCCACACCAAGGTGCTGAATCTGACCAGCAACCTGGCGTCGCTGCTGTTCTTCATCGCCGGCGGCCATGTGCTGTGGACGGTCGGCCTCCTGATGGGTGTCGCACAGTATATCGGCGCCCAGGCCGGCGCCCATATGGTGATCCGCAACGGCGCCCGGGTCGTGCGCCCGATGCTGGTCGTTGCCTCCATCGTCATCACCGCCAAGCTGGTCTGGACCGACGAGCACAACATCCTGCGCGCGCTGTTCACCGCCGCAACCGCCTGGATCGCCTGACGGGCGGCGTTCGCCGCCCCTCCTCCCGCTTATCTCCTGCGACATTCTGCCACAGACCGCATCCCCGGCCGAAGCAACCCCTTCGGCCGGGGATGTGGTCTGTGCGCGCTCGCTTTCCTTCCTCCCGATTTGTAACAGGCTCCGCAAAGCTGTCCGTACGGCCAACAAAATGTGGCGGGCGCCCCTTTACGTAAGCGTCAGTTCGTGTATCATTGCGTCAACAACACAATTTGGGGAAGGAACGAATGTCTCCGACGACGCTCAAGACACACCTGCTGACCGCCGCCGCCGCCATCGCGGTGACCGCGCCGATCGCGACCGCCTCCACGGCCTTCGCCGCCGGTTTTGCGTTGAAGGAGCAGAGCGTATCCGCCCAGGGCACCGCCTATGCCGGTGTGACCGCCGGCGGCAACGGCGACGCCAGTTCGATGTTCTACAATCCGGCCACCATGGGGCTGGTGACCGGGATCGAAGCGGTCCAGACCGCCACCGGCGTCATCGTGAAGTCGAAGGTCGACGGCGCCAGCGCCACCCGCGCCCGGCGGCTGGGCGGCACGTCGATCAGCGGCAATGCCGCGCCCGGCGACATTGCCCAGGACGCCATCGTGCCGGCCGGCTATTTCGTCTATTCGATCAATGACGACCTGAAGGTCGGCCTGTCGGCCAATGGCCCCTGGGGTCTGGTCACCGACTATGGCGACAGCTGGATCGGCCGCTATCACGGCATCCGCTCCGACCTGCGCACCTACAATTTCTCGCCGTCGGTGTCCTACCGCATCAACCCGATGATCACGCTGGGCGGCGGCGTCCAGATCCAGTATGCGAAGGCCAAGCTGTCCCAGGCTTCCGACTTCGGCGCCAGCCGCCTCGGCCGCCCCGGCTCTCTCGACGTCAAGAGCGACATGACCGGCGACGACTGGGGCTGGGGCTTCACGCTCGGCGCCCTGATCGAACCGGTGAAGGGCACCCGCGTCGGCCTCTCCTACCGCTCGGCGGTGAAGCACACGTTGACCGGCACCATCTCCTTCACCGGCCTGCCGGCCTCGCTCGCCGGCGCCCTGCCCAGCCAGAGCATCAACGCCGACCTGACCACGCCGGACGTCGCCTCCATCGGCCTGTACCATGAGGTCACCGACCGCTGGGCGGTGATGGCGGACGTGCAGTGGACCAACTGGTCGCGCTTCCGCGAGCTGCGGGTCAATGTCGCCAACCCGGCGCTCAACTCCGTGACGGAGGAGCACTGGAAGGACACTTGGTATTACGCGCTCGGCACCTCCTACAAGGTGACCGACAAGCTGACGCTGCGCGCCGGCGTCGCCTTCGACAAGGGCTCGGTCGACGTCGAATACCGCACGCCCCGCATTCCGGAACAGAATCGCTACTGGCTGTCGGCCGGTGCCGGCTATCAGGTCACCGACAGCCTGCGCATCGACGCGGCCTACTCGCACGTCTTCATCCCGAAGACCTCGGTCGCCCTCACCGACGACCTGACCGGCCCCGAAGCCGGCCGCGGCAACCTGAACGTCGACTACAAGAGCAGCATCGACCTGATCGGCCTGCAAGCGAAGTTTACGTTCTGATGTGACCTGCCCTCTCTCACGCCTAACAATCCCCTCTCCCCCGGCTCACGCGCAAACTCCGTTTGCGCTGACGCGACAGGCGGACCTCCGGTCCGCCGAAAGCGGGGAGAGGGTTAGGGTGAGGGGGACGCATGGCGAGGCCCCGGAAGGCACGCAGTACATTCCCCTCAAACCCCCGCGACCGGCAGCCACAGCACCTGTTCGATGCTCTCGGCCCCGCCGCACAGCATCGCCAGCCGGTCGAATCCCATGGCGATGCCGCTGCTCTGCGGCATGCCATGCTCCAGCGCCGCCAGGAAATCCTCATCCACCGGAAAGCGCTCGCCATAGAGCCGTTCCTTCAGCGCCATGTCCGCCTCGAAGCGGGCGCGCTGCACCGCCGGGTCGGTCAGTTCGCCGAAGGCGTTCGCCAGTTCCAGCCCGCAGGCATACAGCTCGAACCGCTCCGCCAGCCGCGGGTCCTCCGGCTTCGGCCGCGACAGCGCCGCCATGCACAGCGGATAGTCGGTCAGCACACAGGGCACGCCCTCGCCCAGATGCGGCTCGATCCGGTCGAACATGATGCGGAAGACGATGTCCTCCCAACGATCGCCATGATGGGGGGTGATGCCGATGCGCGCCGCCTCCGCCGCCAGGGCCGCCGGGTCGGGATCATGGCTGCCGTCATAGGTCGCCATCAGGTCGATGCCGGCATACTCCCGAAAGGCGTCCGGCACGGTCAGCACCCGCCACGGCGCGAAGGGATCGCAGGTCATGCCGCGGAAGCTGAAGCTCCGCCGCCCGCCGGCCTCGGCCCCGGCGCACAGCAGTTCCCGGCAGTCGTCGATCAGCGTGCGATAGCCCTCCCCCGCCCGATACCATTCCAGCATCGAGAATTCGGGAGCATGAGTCCCCGACCGTTCACCGTTGCGGTAGACATGCGCCAGTTGCCACAGCCGCGGCAGGCCCGCGACCAGCAGCTTCTTCATGGCGAATTCCGGGCTGGTGTGCAGGTAGAGCGGCCGGCGGTCGTCCGGATGCGGCCCCCGCAGTTCGGTGGCGAAAGCCTGGAGGTGCGGCTCCATCCCCGGCGACACCTGAAGGGCCGGCGTGTCGACCTCGATGAAGGCGAGGTCTTCGAACACCCGGCGGACGGCGTTCAGCACCCGGCCACGCGCCGCCAGATAGGGCCGGCGACGGGCCAGCGCCTCGGGATGCCAGGGGGGAAGCTCTGCGGAGCGGATGGGGGCGGACATGAGGTGTGCGCTCTTGATGGACGGTCGAAAGGGGTGCGGATGCATCAGAGCACCCACGGCCGGTGTACTCAAGCCGGCTTGGCATTGGTCACAGCGGCCACCCGTGGTAAACTCGGGGCCATCGCCGCCGAGCCGCGCCGACGGGACGAATGGAACAGTGAACAGGGTCGGAAAAAGCGTTTCAAACGTTCCAAACGTCTCCTTGCTGGAGCCATTCTAAACTGCGCGGGCCGGTCCGGCGAAGAATCGCCCGTCAATCGGCCGGATCGCACGTCGGTACCGTTCCGCGCCGTTGCCTATGGGCGGTCAAGCTGGTAGGGTCCGCGCCGCCCGTATTCTGGAATTCACGAGTAAGCCATGAAGGTCAATGCCAACACGATGCGCCCCGGCCATGTGCTGGAGCACAACGGAAAGCTCTGGGTCATCACCAAAACCGCCATCGTGCAGCCTGGCAAGGGCGGCGCCTTCATCCAGCTGGAAATGAAGGACGTTCGCACCGGCACCAAGTCGATCGAGCGGTTCCGCACCCAGGAGACCGTTGAGCGCGCTCGCCTGGACGAGCATGAGATGACCTTCCTCTTCGCCGAAGGTGACAGCTTCACCTTCATGGACAAGGAAACGTTCGAGCAGGTCGCCATCCCGCGCGACATCATCGGCGACCCGGCCGTCTTCCTCCAGGACGGCATGGAAGTCACTGTGCAGAGCCATGAAGGCTCGCCGCTGGGCGTCGAGATCCCCGGCAAGGTCACGTTGCTGATCACCGAATCCGACCCGGTGGTGAAGGGCCAGACGGCTTCTTCCTCCTACAAGCCGGCCAAGCTGGAGAACGGCGTGTCGATCCTGGTTCCGCCGCACATCGAGGCCGGGACCCGCGTCGTCGTCGATACCGCCACCGGCGAATACGTCGAGCGCGCGAAGGACTGATCCTTCCCAGGTCCGTCCTGCCATCACCGGTCTTCGCCACGCGCGGAGGCCGGTGTATTGTTTTCTGGTTCCTGCTGCACGAAACGGTACACCCACACCCATGGCCACCCGCTCCGCTCTCATCAACGTCATGGTCCGCGCCGCCGAAAAGGCCGCCCGGGGTCTCGTCCGCGACTTCGGCGAGGTCGAACACCTCCAGGTATCGCGCAAGGGGCCGGCGGACTTCGTGTCCGCCGCCGATCTGAAGGCTGAACGCACCCTGCGCGAGGAACTGCAGAAGGCGCGGCCCGAATTCGGCTTCCTGATGGAGGAGAGCGGCGCATCCAAGGGCAGCGATGCCGAGGCGCGCTGGATCGTCGATCCGCTCGACGGCACCACCAATTTCCTGCACGGCCTGCCGCATTGGGCGATCTCCATCGGCGCCGAGCGCAACGGCGAGATCGTCGCCGGCGTGATCTACGCCCCCATCGGCGACCAGCTGTTCTGGGCCGAGAAGGGCGCCGGCGCCTTCGTCAACCACACCCGCCTGCGCGTGTCCGAACGCCGCCGGCTGGAGGATTGCGTCATCGCCACCGGCATTCCCTTCAAGGGCCGTGGCGATCACGCCACCTTCCTGAAGGAACAGGAAGCGGTGATGAAGGAGGTCGCGGGCATCCGCCGCTTCGGCGCCGCCTCGCTCGACCTCGCCTACACCGCCGCCGGCCGATTCGACGCCTATTGGGAACGCGGCCTGGCCCCCTGGGACTGCGCGGCCGGCGTACTGATGGTCACCGAGGCCGGCGGTTTCGTCGGCGAGATCGAGGGTGGGCGCAACCCGGTCTTCACCGGCAACGTGCTCGCCGCCAACAGCCACCTCCAGGTCCCGGTCGCCCGCCTGCTAAAGGGCGCCAAAGGCTGACGTTCCTGCCGCTCCTCCGTCGCCTCCCGAATGGGGACGGCGGATGAGCGGTTGTGGCTGGAGCGATCGATAGGCTATGGTTTGCGGGACAAAGGTTTAACGGGACACATCGTTTTGCGCCGCTGGGGACACGCCGACCGCAAGCACCTTGCCGCCGCCGCGCTGTGCGCGGTCTGGACGCTCTCTCCGGCTGCCCTGTCGGCGGCTGCCCCGGCCAACAGCGCCGCCGGTTCCCCGGCCGGACTGACGCTGGAGAACGCAGTTCCCCTGACGGTCCCACCGCGTCCCAGCCTGCGCACCCCGCCACCGGTCAAGGCGCCGCCGCGCCTGAACCTGCCGCAGCCGCTGGAAGCACCGCCACCGCCCGCACTGACCGAGGGCCCTGCCCAGCCGGTGCCCCGCTCCACCACCACCGCCCGCAACCAGCCGGCCCAGAATCCAACCGCGACTCCGGTCCAGCCGCAGCAGCCCATTGCCCAACCGGCGCCTTCCGCTCCGGTTCCGGCTGCGCCTCGGACCGACACGGCGGCGCTACCCCCTCCACCGGAGGCGGCACCCCCTGCGGCTAACCTGCCACCTTCGAGCGTTTTGAGCCTTGTGTTCCCGGCCGACGCCACCAATCTGCCGGATGCGGCGGACGCCGAGGTCGACCGGATTGTCGAGCGCCTGCGCGCCAGCGATACCGCGAGGCTCCAGCTTCGCTCCTACGCCAGCGGCACGCCCGACACGGCGCGCGAAGCGCGGCAGCGGGCGCTGGCCCGGGCGCTGGCATTGCGGGAGCGGCTGACCGCCTTCGGGATCCGCAGCACGCGCGTCGATGTGCGTGCGCTGGGCCTGGATGAGGGCGGTGGGGTTCCTGACCGCATCGACGTCGTCTTTCTGAATGAATAGCGCCCACCCCGTGCGCGAGGTCTGATCGGAACACCCTTCGGAGCATCATGACCGCCATAATCCCGACGACCCGACCGCTGGAGGTATCCGCCCTCATGACACGCCCGGAGCGGTTCCTGACCCGGATGATCCTGTTCCTGGTCGTGGTCGGCGCGGTGACCGGCCTGCTGTTCCCCGCCCTGCGCTCGGCCTTCCTCAACAACGCGCCGCTGAACGGGGTCATCCTGGCGACGTTGCTGGCCGGCATCGCCTTCATCTTTCGTCAGGTTCTGATGCTCCGTCCCGAAGTGGCGTGGCTGGAGCAGTACCAGAGCGGTGTCGCCCCCGCCTCCTTGCAGGAGCCGGTGCTACTGGCACCGATGGCCCGCATGCTGGGCGAGCGGCGCGGCCGGCTGACCTTGTCGGCGCTGTCGATGCGTTCCCTGCTGGACGGCATCGCCTCGCGTCTCGACGAATCGCGGGAACTGTCGCGCTATCTGATCGGCCTGTTGATCTTCCTCGGCCTGCTCGGCACCTTCTGGGGCCTGCTGCACACGGTGCAGTCGGTCGGCGGCGTCATCGGCAGCCTGTCGGTGCAGGGCGGCGACGTCGGCACCATGTTCTCCCACCTGCAACAGGGGCTGGAAGCACCGCTGGTCGGCATGGGCACCGCCTTCTCCTCCTCGCTGTTCGGTCTGGCCGGATCGCTGGTGCTGGGCTTCCTCGAACTCCAGGCCAGCCAGGCGCACAACCGCTTCTTCCAGGATCTTGAGGACTGGCTGTCCAGCGCCACCCGTCTATCGAGCGGTGCCGCCGGCGGGCTCGAGTCGGGCGACCATGCCGCCTCCGCCTATCTGACCGCCCTGCTGGAGCAGACCGCCGAGAACCTCGACTCGCTCCAGCGCACCGTCGCCACCGCCGAGGAGGGCCGGCGTGCCGCCAACGCCAACCTGATGGCGCTGACCGAGCGGCTGTCGAGCCTGACCGACCATATGCGGGCCGAACAGCAGCTTCTCCTGCGTCTCGGCGAGAACCAGCTGGAGGTGAAGGGACTGCTCGACCGGCTGGCGGAGAATTCCGGCGCCGGCTTCGACGACGCCTCGCGCCAGCACCTGCGCAACATGGACATCTACCTCGCCCGCATCGTCGAGGAGTCCTCCAACGGCCGGGTCCAGGCGGTGCAGGAAATCCGTAGCGAGATCAAGCTGCTGGCCCGCACCATCGCGGCACTCGCCGAAGAAGCCGACCAACAGCAGCCGCGCTAACACCTAAGGCCAACGCCGGGAGCCCCCATGGCCAGCATCAGCCGCCGCAACGGCCACCGCGACGCCAGCGCCTGGCCCGGCTGGGTCGACGCCCTGTCCTCGCTGGTAATGGTCGTCATCTTCCTGCTGATGGTCTTCGTCGTGGCGCAGTTCTACCTCGCCACCGCCCTGACTGGCCGTGACGAGCAGCTGACTGCGCTGAACCACAAGATCGCGGAGATGAACGACCTCCTGGCGATGGAGCGCGATGCCAACGCCGACCTGCGCGTCAACATCACCCAGCTGTCGACCGAGCTTCAGACCTCCGTCACCGCACGCGACGACATGACTTTGAAGCTGAGCCAGCTTCAGGAGGACCGCGACCGCACCACCCGCACGCTGGAAGAACTTCAACGAAACGTCCGCGTCGATCGCGAGTCTTTGGAGCTGAAGCTGAAGGAAATCCTCAGCCTCCAGGCCGATATCAAGGCACTGCGCGACGCCCGGCAGACGCTGGAGGGCGAGCTGGCCGCGGCGGTCGCCGCCACCAAGCTGACCGAGCAGCAGCGTCAAGCCCTGCTGGCCGAACTCGGCGCCACCCGCGACCGCGCCAAATCGTTGGAAACCGAACTGGCGTCGGCCGCCGAGAAGACCATGCTGGCGCAGAAGGAGATCGATAAGCGCGACATCCGCCTGAAGGGGCTGGAGTCGCAGCTGGCCGACAGCCGCACCCAGGCGCAGAAGGATCTGGAGCAGCGCGACCTGCGCATCCGCGACCTGATGGCCTCCCTGACCGGCGAGCAGGCGGAGGGAACCAAGAGCAAGCAGCAGATCGATCTGCTGAACCAGCAACTCCTGGCGCTCCGCGACCAACTAGCCCGCATCGGGGCTGCACTGGAGGTGTCAGAGAAGGCGTCGGCCGAGCAGAAGGTGCAGATCGCCGAGCTTGGCGCCCGATTGAATCAGGCGCTCGCCGCCAAGGTCCAGGACCTCGCCCGCTACAAGTCGGAGTTCTTCGGCCGCGTCCGCGAGGCTCTGGGCAGCCGGCCGGACGTGCGGATCGTCGGCGACCGTTTCGTCTTCCAGTCGGAGCTGCTGTTCCCCTCCGGTTCGGCAACGCTGGAGGATGCCGGCAAGCAGCGCTTGGCCGATCTCGCCCGCACCCTGATCGAGATCGGCAAGGCGATCCCCTCCGACATCAACTGGGTTTTGCGGGTGGATGGCCATACCGACATCAAGCCGGTGCGCTTCCAGTTCGCCTCCAACTGGGAACTGTCCTCTGCCCGCGCGCTGTCGGTGGTCAAGTTCCTGATCGATCAGGGCATTCCGGCAGAGCGGCTGGCTGCCGCCGCCTTCGGCGAGTTCCAGCCCATCGACCCTGGTACCTCCGACGAAGCGCTGGCGAAGAACCGCCGGATCGAGATCAAGCTGGACCAGCGGTAACGGCCCGCGCGCTCAGCCCTTCCACTCCTCCCGCAGGATGGCGTAGAGGACGTGGTCGCGCCACGCGCCATCGATGCGCAGGTAGCCGCGGGCGTAGCCTTCGTGGGTGAAGCCGACTTTTTCCAGCAGCCCACGGCTCGGCAGGTTGGTGGGCAGGCAGGCGGCTTCGACCCGATGCAGGCCAAGCTGGTTGAAGGCGAACTCAAGAGACAGCCGGGTACCGCCCGACACATAGCCATTGCGGGCGTAAGGCTGGCCGGCCCAGTAGCCGAGCGTGCCCATCTGTGCCACGCCGCGGCGGATGTTGGTCAGGCCGAGGCCGCCGACCAGGGCGTCGGTCGCCCGGTCGAAGATCAGGAAGCTGTAGCCGAGATCGTCCCGCCACTCCTGTGCCTGCCGCCGCAGCCGCCGGGCAAAGGCCGTCCGGGTCAGGGCATCGGCCGGCCAAGTGGGTTCCCACGGGGTCAGGAAGGCGCGTGACGCGGCGCGGAGGTCGGCCCACTCCCGCCAGTCGCGCGGAAGCGGTGGCCGGATATAGCAGTGCGGCCCGTCGAGCCGGATCGCAGGTGGGCTGATGAGGCCGCTGCCGAGGAGGCGGATCATGGTGGCAGCCCCTCTCCCGCTTCCCAATTCCCTCTCCCCCCCGGGGAGAGGAGGGTGAGGGGGATCCGCTGGCCGGATGATCCACGAAGTGCCCCCCCCTCACCCCGCCCCTCTCCCCGGGGGGGAGAGAGGGATAAGCGTGGGGGGAGAGGGGTAGCCGCCACCGTCTTCATCGTCAGGCGAGACGCTCCGCGATGCGGTCGTAGCTTTCCAGCTTGGCAATGGGACCGAGAGCAGCGACGGTTGGGCGGCTGGCGCGCAGGCGACTGGCGGCTTTGACCACGGCATCGCGGTCGACGCCGTCGATCTTCGCCACGATCTCCTCGACCGGGACCGGGCGGTCGTAGATCAGGATCTGCTGCCCCAACTGCTCGCAACGCGACATGGTGCTTTCCAGCGCCATCAGCGTCCCGGCCTTCAACTGGGCGCGGGCGCGGGCGACCTCGTCCTCGGTGACATCGGCGCCGACCTTGGCGATCTCGTCGCAGACGACGGGGACCAGTTCCGCCACCTCGTCCTCGCCGGTGCCGGCATAGACGCCGAACAGCCCGCCGTCATGGTAGCCGCCGGTGAAGGTGTAGATGGAATAGACCAGCCCGCGCTTCTCCCGCACCTCCTGGAACAGGCGGGACGACATGCCACCACCGAGCAGGGTGGAGAGCACCGAATGGGCGTAGAAGTCCGGGTCGTGCACCCCTACCCCGTCGAAGCCGAGCACGAGGTGCATCTGCTCCAGGTCGCGGTCCTCGCGGAAGTCACCGCCGGTATAGCGGGCCGGCTCCGGCTTGGGCGGGGGCCCACTCGGCAGATCGCCGAAGGCCTTGAATGCGAGATCGACCATACGGTCATGCTCGATCCGGCCGGCGGCGCTCAGCACCATGCCGGGGGCGCCATAATGGCCGGCGATGTAGTCGACCAGCGCCTCGCGCGGCAGGGCGCCGACGATCTCGGCGGAGCCCAGCACCGGACGGCCGATGGCCTGCCCCGGATAGGCGGTGGACTGGAAATGGTCGAAGATGATGTCGTCGGGCGTGTCGGCACTCTGGCCGATCTCCTGAAGCACCACCGTGCGTTCGCGCACCAGTTCCTCGGCGTCCAGCGTGGAGTGCTGGATCATGTCGGAGAGGATGTCGAGCGCCAGCGGCGCATCCTCGTGCAGGACCTTGGCGTAATAGGCCGTCTGCTCGCGGGTGGTGTAGGCGTTCAGCTGGCCACCGACATTCTCGATCTCCTCGGAGATGCGGAAGGCCGAGCGGCGCCGGGTGCCCTTGAACAGCATATGCTCGACGAGGTGGGCGACGCCGTTGACGCTCGCCGCCTCGTTGCGGGTACCAACCCCGACCCAGCAGCCGAGCGAAACGGACTGCACGTCGGGCATGGTGTCGGTCGCGACGCGAAGCCCGTTGGGCAACGTCGTCACACGAATGGAACTCATGCGGCCTCCTGGGCGGCGCGGGCGCGCTTGGTGACGAAGTCCTGGACCGCCGCCAGATCGTTCGGCAGGTCGGACAGGCGCTCCTCGCGCACATAAAGATCGGACAGACGCGGCGGCAGATCCGGCCGGCGGCCGGTCGCCTTCTCCACCGCGTCGGGGAATTTGGCGGGATGGGCGGTGGCGAGAACCACCATGGGAACGGTCGCATCGACCCGGCCGGCCGCGACAGCGGCCTTGGCCGCTCCGATGCCGACTGCCGTGTGCGGGTCGAGCAGATAGAGGCTGCCCTTCCACACGTCGGCGATGGTCGCCATGGTGGCGGCCTCGTCCACCCGGTGGCCGGAGAAGATGGCGAGCGCGCGGGCGAGCTGCGCGTCGGTCACCGCGAATTTGCCCTCGGTGCGGAAGCGGTTCAGCGCCTCAGTCACCGCGGTGCCGTCGCGGTCGAGCAGGTCGAACAGCAGCCGTTCGAAGTTGGAGGAGATCTGGATGTCCATGCTGGGAGACAAGGTAGGCACGACGGGCGCCGCGACCATGCTCCCACTGGCGAAAAAGCGCGCCAGGATGTCGTTGCTGTTGGACCCCACCACCAGCGTCTCCACCGGCAGCCCCATGGCGCGGGCGCCGTAGGCGGCATAGACGTTGCCGAAATTGCCGGTCGGCACGGTGAAGGCGAGCTTGCGGTCCGGCGCGCCCAGCGCCACCGCGGCGGTGAAGTAATAGACGATCTGGGCCATGATGCGCGCCCAGTTGATCGAGTTCACCGCCGACAGCCCCATCCGGTCGCGGAAGGCGCCGTCGTTGAACATCGCCTTCACGAGGTCCTGGCAATCGTCGAAGGTACCGTCCAGCGCGATGTTGTGGACGTTGGACGACAGCACGCTGGTCATCTGCCGGCGCTGCACCTCGGACGTGCGGCCCTTGGGGTGCAGGATGAAGATGTCGACGTTCTGGCGGTCGCGGCAGGCCTCGATGGCGGCCGAACCGGTGTCGCCGGAGGTGGCGCCGACGATGGTCACCCGCTGCCCGCGCTTGGCCAGCACATGGTCGAACAGGCGGCCGAGCAGTTGCAGCGCCACGTCCTTGAAAGCCAGCGTCGGACCGTGGAACAGCTCCAGCACCCATGTGGTCGGGTCGACCTGCACCAGCGGGGTCACCGCGGCATGGTCGAAGCTGGCATAGGCGTCACGGACGATGGCGCGGAATTCGTCCTCGGCGATCGAGCCCCCCAGGAAGGGCAGCATCACCCGGACAGCGATCTCGCTGTAGGGCAGACCGCGCAGGGCGCGGATGTCGTCGGCCGTGAATTGCGGCCAGGTCTCCGGCACATAGAGACCACCGTCGCGCGCCAGCCCGGCAAGAAGGACGTCCTCGAAACCCAAGACCGGGGCCGCGCCCCGCGTGCTGACGTACCGCACCGCTTACACTCCGTCCGATGAAGTGGGCATAGTTAGCGAGGTGCCCGCCCGCACGCAAGCGGTGCGGGACGCACGGCGCATATTCCGTCCGGTTGGGGCGGTAGGCGGCTTCGGATGAAACGTCTGAAACACCATGAAACGGTTTTCCGGGGGGTGCTCAGTGTTCAATCCGAACCGCACTTCCTACGCCGCCTCCTCCACTGGCTCGCCCGCGCCGCGGCCGCGCACCAGAGAAGCGGCACGTTCCAGCACCTCCGGACCGGCGCCGGGGCGGTGGGCGTTCTCGGCGATGTGGCGGCGGTAGGCACGGGCGCCGGGCAGACCTTGGAACAGACCAAGCATGTGGCGGGTGATGGCCGACAGCGGCGTGCCCAACGCCATGCGCGCCTCGATGTAGGGCAGCATGGCGTCGATCACCGCATGGCGGTCGGGGCCGGGCTCCCCGCCCATCAGCCGGCGGTCGGCGTCGGCCAGCAGATAGGGAGTCTCGTAGGCGGCGCGGCCGATCATCACGCTGTCGAGCTTGTCCAGATGCTCTTCCGCCTCGTCCAACGTGCGGATGCCACCGTTGATGGCGACGGTCAGCTGCGGGTATTCCGCCTTCAGCCGGTGGACGAGGTCGTAGCGCAGCGGCGGGATGTCCCGGTTCTCCTTGGGGCTGAGGCCCTTCAGCCACGCCTTGCGGGCATGGACGATGAAGTGGGTGCAGCCGGCGGCGGAAACGGTGCGGATGAAGTGGTCGAGCGTCGGCCATTCCTCCATCTCGTCGATGGCGATGCGCGACTTGACGGTGACGGGGATCGACACCGCCTCGCGCATGGCGCCGACCAGCCGCGCCACCAGATCGGGCTCCGCCATCAGGCAGGCGCCGAAGCGGCCGGACTGCACACGGTCGCTCGGGCAGCCGACGTTCAGGTTGACCTCGTCATAGCCCCATTCCTCGGCGATACGGGCGCAGGCGGCGAGGTCCGCCGGGTCCGACCCGCCGAGCTGGAGCGCCACCGGATGTTCCGCCGCATCGAAGCCCAGCAACCGCTCGCGGTCGCCATGCAGCACGGCGCCGGTGGTCACCATCTCGGTATAGAGCAGCGTCGAGCGCGACAGAAGACGGTGGAAGTACCGGCAATGCCGGTCGGTCCAGTCCATCATCGGGGCGACGCTGAGGGGGATGGCGGGGGTGACGAGGTTCGGGACGGTCATAGCGGTCAGCTCTGCTGCGGCCGGAAAAATCAGGATGGGCGAAACAGGACCGGCGGGCAATCGCCGGGCACAAATTCCGCCAAAAGCAAAAGGCCCGGCTATGCAGCCGGGCCTTTCTAAGCTTGTCGCGCACCTTGGAGAAGGTGGCGTCCCCGACGGGAGTCGAACCCGTGTCGCCGCCGTGAAAGGGCGGTGTCCTAGGCCTCTAGACGACGGGGACGTCGTTCGCGGTGACGCGCTTTCTAAAGATCGCAGCCTGAGAGCGCAAGCGCTTTTTCGCATCCAGCAGTACTTTTTTGCGCCCCGACCCGCAGAACCGTTGGACACCCTACGCCGAGCGCGCGGGTGCGGCGTCGTCGATCAGCAGTTGGACGCCTTCCGAGCCATTCCAGCGGTCGATGCGCAGTACACCGGCGAGGTGAAACGGGGTGCCGCGGCCGGTCAGCAGGGCTTGGCCCATGTCGCTGTCGAGCGCGCGGAAGGCGATGGCCTTCAGCCGGGCGCCGTCATTGCCTTGCAGGATGCAGCGGACATGGTTGGCGCCCACCACGTCGGCACGCACGACGCGGGCGTCGGTGATGGCGAAGCGCGGTTCGGAGTTGCCGGTGCCGTAAGGGCCGAGCTTGTCGAGCATCGTCACCAGACCGACACTGGCGCCGCCGACCGATAGGGCGCCGTCCAGTTCCAGCGTCGGCACCAGCGGGGCGGACGCCACCTGTTCGGAGATGCGGCGGTGCAGGAAGTCGCGCAACGCATCGATCTTGTCGCCGGCCACGGTGAAGCCGGCGGCCATGCGATGGCCACCACCGGCCAGCAGCAGCCCCTCCTGCCGGGCGGCGATCACGGCGGCGCCGAGATCGACACCGCGCACCGAACGGCCGGACGCCTTGCCGATGACGGTGCCGTCGGCGGTTTCCTCCAGGGCGACGACGCAGGCCGGGCGGCTGTAGCGCTCCTTCAGCCGGGCGGCGACAATGCCGATGACGCCGGGGTGCCAACCGGCGCCGGTAACGAAGACCAGATCGGTTTCCCGCCCGGCCTCGGCGGCGACACGCTCCAGCGCCTCGTCGAGGACCGCCTGCTCAATGGTGCGGCGTTCGGCGTTGTGGCCTTCCAGCCGCTGGGCCAGTTCCATCGCCTCGACCGGATCGTCGGTGGAGAGCAGGCGGGCACCAAGGTCTGACGCGCCGACCCGGCCGCCGGCATTGACACGCGGGCCGAGGACATAGCCGGCGTGGTAGGCGTCCGGCTTCTCCTTCACCCCTGCCACGTCGGACAGGGCGGCGAGGCCAGGGTTGGCACGGCGGGCCATCACCTTCAGCCCCTGCGCCACCAGCGCGCGGTTGAGGCCGGTCAAGGGCACCACGTCACACACCGTGCCCAGAGCCACGATGTCGAGCCATTCCATCAGGTTGGGTTCCGGCCGATCGCGGTAGAATCCGGTTGTCCGCAGCGCGCGGTTGACGGCGACGATGGTGATGAAGGTGACCCCGGCGGCGCAGAGCGTGCGGTAGGCGCCGTCCTCGTCCAGCCGGTTCGGGTTTACCAGGGCGACGGCGGGCGGCAGGCGCGGTTCGGCGGCATGGTGGTCGAGCACGACGACATCCAGCCCGGCCTCGGCGGCGGTTTCCAGGGCGGCGAAGGCGGAGATGCCGCAATCGACCGTCACCACCAGCCGCACTCCCTCCCCTTTCAGACGAAGCAGTGCCGGGGCGTTGGGGCCGTAGCCTTCCTTGATGCGGTCGGGGACATAGACGCGGATGTCGGCGCCGAGCGCGCGGAAGAAGCGGCGCAGCAAGGCCGCGGAGGTGGCGCCGTCGACGTCATAGTCGCCGAAGACCGCCACCGGCTCGCCGTCGCGGATGGCCTGCGCGATGCGTTCGGCCGCCGGGTCCATGTCGCGGAAGCGCGAGGGATCGGGCAGCAGGGCCTTCAGCGTCGGGTTCAGGAAGGTGTCGCAGGTCTCGTCGGTGACGCCGCGGGCGGCCAGCACCCGGCCGACGATCTCCGGCAGCCCACGCCCCTGGGTGAGAGCCTGCGCCTGCCGCTCGTCGCAGGGCCGCGCCTGCCAGCGCTTGCCGGACAGGGAGTTGGCGACGTTGAGGAAGGCGGCGGCTTCGGTCATGGCGGTGCTGCACGGTCTCTCTGGGATGGGGGCACAGCCATAGCAGAGATGGACGCGCGGCGCACGATGGGCATAGGCAGGGGTGGGATGAGAGTGCGGGGGCTTACGCCGCCCGCATCCACACCGCCGTATCATGGAACGCCGCACCGCCGGCCGGCGGCACCGGCTCCGGCGAGGTCAGGCTGTTGATGCCGATACCCTCGACGAAGGCGCCGTTCGGCCAGATGCCTTCGACGATCACCACGCCGCGCGGTACGCCGGCAAAGGATTTGGCATGGACCACCACGCTGCCCTGCGGGTTGCCCAGCCGCACCGCGTCGCCGTCGGCCAGACCCAGCCCCGTCGCATCGTCCGGGTGGATCAGCGCGGTGGGTCGGCCTTCGCGACGCTGTGCGGTCAGCGTCTCGGTGAAGGAGGTGTTGAGGAACTGGCGCGCCGGAGCGGTGACGAGGCGGAACGGATGCTCGGCATCGGCGTCGCGGGCGGGAGGCATATGGTCGGGCAGTTCCGGCATGCCGCCATAGGGGCCAAGCGCCGCCCAGTCGGGGGCGAAGCGGAACTTGCTGTCCGGATGGGCGAAGCCGTTGAGGAAATGCGAGGTCTCGAAATCCGGTTGGGCGTCGATCCAGCGGTCGGCGGTCAGTGTCGCCGCGTCGCCGAGATCGGATGCCTTCAGCATGGCGTCGATGATCTCGAGCGCGGTCATGCCGAAGCCGGGATGCTCGGCACCGACGCGGCGGGCGAGTTCGCTGATCACCCAGTGGTTCTCGCGCGCCTCGAATTGCGGCTCGATCACCTTGCGGCCGATCAGGATGTGCATCTGGCCGCCGCCGCGATAGATGTCGTCATGCTCCAGGAAGGTGGTGGCGGGGATCACCAGATCGGCCAGCCTGGCCGTGTCGGTCATGAACTGCTCATGCACGGCGACGAACAGATCGTCGCGCAGGAAGCCCTGACGAACGCGGTTGGAATCCGGGCAGATCGTCACCGGGTTGGTGTTCTGGATCAGCATCGCCGTCACCGGCGGGCCGCTGGTCAGGTCGCGCGGGTCGCCGGTCAGCACCGCGCCGATGCGCGACTGGTCGAAGCTGCGCACCGACTTGTCGAGGCGGTCCAGCCCCTCCGACAGGGTCCTGTCCAGCTTGTAGATGCCGGACGAGCAGTAGAGCGCGCCACCGCCCTTGTGCTGCCAGGAACCGGTGACCACCGGCAGGCAGGAGACGGCATGGACCTGGGCGGCCCCGTTGTGGGCGCGCGACAGCCCGTAGCCGACGCGCAGGTAGGACCGCTTGGTGGTGCCGTAGAGGCGGGCGAATTCCTCGATCTCCTGCACCGTCAGGCCAGTGATCGCAGCTGCCCATTCCGGCGTACGGGTGGCGAGATGCGCCACCAGCCGGTCGGTGCCGGCGGCGAGGCGATCCAGATAGGCGCGGTCGGCGTGACCGTCGCGGAACAGCACATGCATCACAGCGCAGGCCAGCGCCCCGTCGGTGCCCGGCCGCAGCATCAGGTGCAGGTCGGAAACCTCGGCCGTGCCGGTGCGGTAAGGGTCGATGGTGACCAGCTTGGCGCCACGGCCCTTCCGGGCGCGACTGACATGGGTCATGACGTTGACCTGGGTCGCCACCGGGTTGCCGCCCCAGTTGACGATCAGGTCGCTTTCCGCCATCTCGCGCGGGTCGGCGCCGCGGATGTCGCCATAGCCGGCGAGCCAGCCCATGTTGGCCGGCGTGTCGCACACCGTGCTGGTCTGGCGCGAATAGCCCTTGGCGTGGCGCAGGCGCTGGATGCCGCCGCGCTGCACCAGACCCATGGTGCCGGCGTAGAAATAGGGCCAGACGGCTTCGGGGCCGTAGGTGCGCTCGGCGGTCAGGAAAGCGTCGGCGATGCGGTCCAGCGCCTCGTCCCAGCCGATTTCCTTCCACTGGCCGGAGCCCTTGGGGCCGCTGCGCAGCAGCGGGGTCTTCAGCCGGTCCGGCGAGTGTACCCGCTCGGCATAGCGGCTAACCTTCGCGCAGATGACGCCGGCGGTGTAGCTGTTCTCCGCCGCGCCGCGCACCTTGCCGATACGGTCGGGGGCGAGGCGTTCCACCTCCAAGGCACAGGTGCTGGGGCAATCGTGCGGACAGGCGGTGGGCAGGAACTGGGCCGACAAGGCTAACCTCTGGTCTGGCTGGCGGCGGGATTGCCGCAAGTTTAGGCCCGGCCGCGCGCCCGCATCAATGCGCAACAATGTATGGGTACAATAATGACACCCGCACAAGCGAAGGGGCCGCGAAGTCCCTTATCCGGACTTCGCGGCCCCGCTGCTTTAACCGGGAAATCCCCTGGCGACTTGTGGCTTTACATGAAACCCAGCATGCGCGGGAACCACAGGGTGATTGCCGGGACATAGGTGACGAGACCGAGGAAGATCAGCATCGTCAGCAGCCACGGCCACACCGCCACCGTCAGTTCGGTGATGCCCATCTTGGTGATGCCCGACGCGACGTAGAGGTTCAGGCCCACCGGCGGGTGGCACATGCCGACTTCCATGTTGACGATGATCAGGATGCCGAAATGCACCGGATCGATGCCCAGCTTCATGGCGACCGGGAACAGGATGGGCGCCATGATCAGGACGATGGACGACGGCTCCATGAAGTTGCCGGCGGCCAGCAGGATGATGTTCACCACCAGCAGGAAGACCCACACGCCCATGTTCTGGTCGAGGATCCAGGCCGCCATGTTCTGCGGGATCTGCTCCGACGTCATCAGGAAGGAGAAGAGCACCGCGTTGGTGATGATGTAGAGCAGCATCGCCGACATGCTGGCGCTGTCCAGCAGCACCTTCGGCACGCGGCTGAGCGGCATGTCCTTGTAGATGAAGACGGCGACGAAGAAGGCATAGACCGCGGCCATCGCCGCCGCCTCGGTCGGGGTGAAGATGCCGCTGTAGATGCCGCCCATCACCACGATGATCAGCAGCAGGCCCCAGAAGCTCTCGCGCAGGGCATGCATGCGCTGGGCGAAGCTCGCCTTGGGCAGGCGGGGATAGCCGAACTTGCGGGCGCGGAACCAGGTGGTGAAGCCGAGGAAGCAGGCCAGCAGGATGCCCGGCACCACGCCGGCGATGAACATCTGGCCGATGGAGGCGGCCTGCGGATGGCCGGTGGTGGCGACGCAGTACATCACCATGACGATGGACGGCGGGATCAGGATGCCGAGCGCGCCCGAGGTGGTGATGATGCCGGCGCCGAAATTCTTCGGGAAGCCCTGCGCCACCATGGCCGGCAGGATGATCGAGCCGATGGCGACCACCGTCGCCGGGCTGGACCCCGATACCGCCGCGAACAGGGCGCAGGCCATGACGCCGGCCAGACCCAGGCCGCCGTGCCAATGGCCGACCATGGAGGTGGCGAAGTTGATCATGCGGCGCGCCACACCGCCGTGGGTCAGGAAGTTGCCGGCCAGGATGAAGAACGGGATCGCCATGATCTCGAACTTTTCGATGCCGGTGAACAGCTTCAGCGCCACCGCGTCGATCGGCACGTCGGTCATGAAGAACAGGAAGGACAGAACGGTCAGGCCGAGCGAGATCGAGATCGGCATGCCGGTGAGCATGAGGGCCAGCAGAAGCCCGAAGATGATGGCGGCGTTCATGCCGGGCCTCCTTCCTTGGCGGCTTCGACCGGGTCGATGCCGTCGACCTGGGCATGGTCGTGGTGGGGCAGTTCGCCGGTGCGGACGAAATTCCAGGCGACCTGAAGGAAGCGGAAGCACATCAGGTAGGAGCCGAGCGGCACCGCCAGATAGATGATCCACATCGGCCATTCCAGATCGGCCGACACCTGCTCGGTCTCGGAGATGTGGTAGACGAAGCGGGCGCCGAGCGACCCGACGATGAAGGTGAACAGCGCGCCGGCGCCCAGCCCGAACAGCACGAACTTGGCACGCAGGTGCGGCTCCATCCGGTTGATGATGACGTCGACGCCCACATGGATGCCGGTGCGCACGCCATAGGCGGCACCGAACTTGGCCATCCACACGAACATGTAGATGCACAGCTCCTGCGCCCAGGCGAGGTTCCAGTGCAGCACATAGTCCTGGATGTAGGGAACGCTGGAGAAATAGCGGTGGACGACGGACGCGAAGATGACAAGCGTCGCCCCGGCCATGAGCGACGCGATCAGCGTCTCCTCAAGGCGGTCGAGTATTCTCATGAACATGTCGGGGGATCTCCCGGTCGGCGGAGATGGTCTGGATTCACATACATTCTGCAACCGCGACCAGCCCTCTCTCCCCCGGGGAGAGGGAGGGGACCTGCCGCGTAGCGGTGGGGAGGGTGAGGGGCAGCACAGGCGTAAGCCTGTGCTGCCCCTCACCCTGACCCTCTCCCCAGAGGGAGAGGGAATAGCCACCCGCCCGCAAGCCCTTACATCTTGAAGCCGGCCGCCGCCGATTCCTTGTAGATCGCTTCGATCAGATCCTTGCCGACGCGGGATTCGGCGTCCTTGTGGACCGGCTTCAGCGCCTTGATCCAGGCTTCGCGCTCTTCCTTGGTCTGGGTATGGAACTCGGTCTTGCCGGACGCCTTCATCTGGGCCAGCGCGACGTCGTTCTCGTTCTGGGCGATGTCGTTGGCGTAGTCGGTCGCCTCCTTCATCGCCTCTTCCAGCTTGCCGCGGACGTCCGCCGGCAGGCCTTCCCAGAACTTCTTGTTCACGATGACCGCATAGCCGAGATAGCCGTGGTCGGTCAGGGTGGCGTTCTTCTGCACCTCGTGCATCTTCTGGGTGTACATGTTGGACGGCGGGTTCTCCGTGCCGTCGACGACGCCGGTCTGCAGCGCCTGGTACACTTCGGAGAAGGCCATCACCTGCGGCAGGGCGCCCAGCGCACGCATCTGGGCGTCCAGCACCTTGGACGACTGGATGCGCATCTTCAGGCCCTTCACGTCCTCCGGCTTGATGAGCGGCTTGTTGGCGCTCATGATCTTGAAGCCGTTGTCCCAATAGGCCAGGCCGATGATGCCCTTGGACTCCAGCTTCTTGAACAGGCTCTTGCCGATCTCGCCCTTGGTGACGCGCTGGAGCACTTCCTTGCTGGGGAAGATGTAGGGCAGGTCGAAGACCTCGAATTCCTTGGCGCCCAGTGGACCGAACTTGGCCAGCGACGGGGCCAGCATCTGCACGGCGCCCAGCTGAAGCGCCTCAAGCTCTTCCTTGTCCTTGTAGAGCTGGCTGTTCGGATAGACCTCGATCTTGACCTTGCCGGCGGTCAGCTTCTCGGCCAGTTCCTTGAACTTCTCGGCACCCTTGCCCTTCGGCGTCTCCGGCGCGACGACGTGGCTGAACTTGATGACGATCTGGTCCTGGGCCCAGGCCGTCGAAATGGCCATCGGCGCCGACATCATGCAGCCGACCGCCGCCGCGCACAGGAGCTTCACGAGTTTCATAGGTGCGTCCCCCTCTGGTATTCATTGTCGACGGGACGGAATGTTCGGCCCCGTACTTGTTGCGCATTGTTCATGATCGGATGAATTGCGGCTATTGTGGATATCCGCAGAGTCGGCCCATCCCACTTTCGTCCGGTGCCGCCATTCCCCGTCCCCACACTTTCGTGTCCAACCCGATGCCGAATCCGCCCCGTCAGTCCGGTTCCACCGCCCGCATCGGGCGCGCGGTACCGCATGCCATGCCGGTGGTGGCGATGGCGCTGGTCGTCGTGCTGCTGGGTGCCTTCCTGTGGCTGTTGCAGCGCAACGAGCGCGAGGAGGAGGCGCTGGCCCTGATCAAGGACGCGCTGTGGATCGAGCAGAACCTGCACTTCCAGCTGGCGTCGGACGAGGACAAGCTGGAAAGGCTGGCCGAGGCGCTGGGCCGGACCGAGGTGGACCTGCGGCAGTTCGCCGCGATGGCGCGGCTGGTGGTGAACACCAACCCGGCGATCGAACGGGTGCTGTGGCTGGACGCCCAGGGACGCACCCTGCTGGCCGAGCCGCCGCTGACCGGGAAAGATCGGCCGGGGAACGGCGGAGCAGAGGGCGCTGACGCGGAAGGGGGCAGTCCCGATGGAACGCCCCGCGACGATGCGGTGCGCATTGCCCGTTCCACCGGCTTGCGGGCCTATGGCGCACCCTATCGGATCGATGCCACCGACCGCGGCTTCGACGCCGCCTTCCCACTGTTCCGCGACGGGGTCTATGCCGGTGCGCTGGTCGGCGTCTTCTCGTTCGAGGCGATGCTGACCCACCATGTTCCCTGGTGGTTCGCCCAGCGCTACCAGCTGGAGGTGATCGACGCGACGGGCACGGTGCTGGGGTCGAAATCGCGGATGTCGGTCCCTGGATCGGCAACAGGGTCAGGGGCGGGGCCGGCGCCCGACCCGGCACGCAGCCACGTCATCCCGTTCGATCCGCCCGGCCATGGGCTGGCGCTGGTCGCCACCGCCTACCCCACCGACTCCAACGTCACTCGCACGGTTCTGGTGGCGGCGATCTTCGCACTGACCGGATCGGCGCTGTGGAGCCTGTGGTCCCTGCGCCGACACATCGCCGGCCGCCTGCGCGCCGAGGAGGCCCTGCGCGAGGAGCATGCCTTCCGCAAGGCGATGGAGGACAGCCTGACCGTGGGCATGCGCGCCCGCGACCTGGACGGGCGCATCACCTACGTGAACCCGGCCTTCTGCCGGATGGTCGGGCTGGAGGCCGAGGAGCTGGTCGGGCGCGGCCCGCCGATGCCCTACTGGCTGCCGGAGGAGATCGACCAGGCCGAGGCCGCCTTGCAGGACGTGCTGGCCGGCCGGGCGCCGGAAAGCGGGCTGGAGATGCGGTTCCGGCGCGCCAACGGCGAACGGTTCGAGGCCCTGATCTACGAAGCTCCGCTGATCGACGCCAACGGCCGGCAGACCGGCTGGATGGGCTCCGTCCTCGACATCACCGAGCGCAAGCGCGCCGAAGAACTGGCCCGCCAGCAGCAGGAGCGGCTGCAACAGACGTCCCGCCTGATCACCATGGGCGAGATGGCTTCCACCCTGGCGCATGAGCTGAACCAGCCGCTGTCGGCCATCGCCAGCTATTGCACCGGCTGCCTGAACCGGCTGCGCTCCGACCGCTGCGACACGCAAGAGGTGGCGGCGGCGCTGGAGAAGCTGGCCGCCCAGGCCAAGCGGGCCGGGCTGGTGGTGCGCCGCATCCACGACTTCGTGCGCAAGCGTGACCCGAAAGTGGCCCCCTGTTCGCTGGCGGAGGTGCTGGAGGACTGCGTCGGGCTGGCCGGCAGCGACGCCGCGCGGCTGGGCGTGCGGGTGGAACTGGACGCCCCGGCCGACCTGCCGCTGGTCACCGGCGACCGCATCCTGCTGCAACAGGTGGTGCTGAACCTGATGCGCAACGGCATCGAGGCGATGGCGCGCACCCCCCGCCCCGGCCGCCGCCTGACCGTCACCGTCCGCCAGACGGGCGGCGAAAATGGCGAGGAGGGTGGACGCCTGCTGCTGACGGAGATCCGCGACCATGGCTGCGGCATCGCGCCCGAGGTGGCCGACCGCCTGTTTTCCCCTTTCTTCACCACCAAGCGCGAAGGTATGGGCATGGGCCTGAACATCTGCCGCTCCATCGTCGAACACCACCGCGGCCGGCTGTGGTTCGAGACGGCGACGGCAGAGGGAGAGGCAGAGGGAGGCGGTCCGGAAGCCGTGCCCGGCACCCGCTTCCTGTTCACCCTGCCCGTTCATGCCCATACGCCGGACCAGAAGACCAACTCGATTCCCGACCACAGTGCCGAGGCTGCCGAATGACCACGCTCCACATCGTCGACGACGACGAGGCCATCCGCGACGCGCTCGGCTGGCTGTTCCAGTCACGCAATGTTCCGGTGGCGGGCTGGCCGTCGGCCGAATCCTTCCTGGAGGCGTGGCGGCCGGACACCACTGGCTGCCTTCTGCTGGACATCCGCATGGAGGGGATGAGTGGTCTTGAGCTGTTCGACCGGCTGCTGTCCAAGGGATGCCGCATGCCGGTGATCTTCCTGACCGGCCACGGCGACGTGCCGATCGCCGTCGGCGCCTTGAAGAAAGGTGCCCGCGATTTCGTGGAAAAGCCCTTCAACGACAACGAACTGGTCGACCGGGTGATCGATGCGCTGGCCTTCGACGCCGAACAGCGCGAGCGCGAAGCCGGCCAAGCCGGACTGACCGCCCGGCTGGCCACCCTGACCCAGCGTGAGCGGCAGGTGATGGAACTGGTCGTCGCCGGCCGGCTGAACAAGGTGATCGCCGATGAGCTAGGCATCAGCATGCGCACGGTGGAGGTCCACCGCAGCCATGTGTTCGAGAAGATGCGGGTGAAGACGGCGGTGGAGTTGACGCGGTTGCTGACCGGAGCGTCATGATTGTGTCTCCCGACAGGGGGAAACCCCGGAGGATGAAGGGGGCGCCTGGAATCCCAACCGGCCCCGCATTAATCCATTTTTGCCACTCCCGTGGACATTGCCCGGCGGCATGGAGCATCATCGGTTGAGGTTCCATCTACCCAGTTCAATCCTTGCCATCGGCTTGGCCGTGACCGCGCCTCTGTTGCTGTTCGGCGCCATTTTGGTCTGGCAGCTCGACACCCGCGACCAAGCCGAGATGGAGGACGCGCTGCAATCGGTGGCGCAGTCGTTGTCGCTGGCGGTCGACCGCGAACTGGCGAGCCAGCTGCGGCCGCTGGAACTGCTGGCCTCGCTGCTCCAGCCCAATGCCAATGATCTGCCCACCCTGTACCAGGAGACGACAACCGCCACCCACAGCCAGCCCGGCTGGCTGGCGATGGGAATGATCGATGCCGATACCGGGCGCTTCGTCTTCCACACCCATTACCCGCTGGGCGTCCAGCCGTTGCCGCCCCCCCGGCTGGACGAGATCACCCGCCGCGTCATCGAAAGCCGCCGCGCGACGATCGGCGGGGTGCTGCCGCCCGGCGGTCCGCCGGGCCGGCCGTCACTGGTCCTGCGGGCACCGATCATCCAATTCGACCCGACGCGCCAGACCGACCGGGTGCGTTATGTGCTGTCGCTGGCGCTTGGGCTGGAGGGGTTGGCCAGCGCGCTGCGGACCCGCGATACCCCGCCGGAATGGACGGTCACCGTGATCGATCCGACCATGCTGATTGCCGCCCGCTCGCGCGATGCAGCCGCCTATCTGGGCCAGAAGGTCTATGCGTCGATGGAGACGCGGGTCCGGTCCGGCAGCAACCGCATGTTCGTCGGCCATAACAGGGATGGGGTAGAGGTCCACTCGGTCATCCACCGGTCCCCCGAAACCGGCTGGGCGGTGGTGCTGGGCGTGCCGTCCTCCACCGTGCAGCAGAAGCTGAACGCCACCCGGATGACGGTGATCGGTGGTGCGGCGGCCGCCTGTGCGGCGACGCTGATGCTGGCTTTGCTGGTGTCGCGCGCCTACCGCCGCCGCAGCAGCGCCGAGGAGGAGGTCCGCCGCGCCCGCGAAGCCGTGCTGATCGAACAGCGCCGCCGGCTGGAGTCGGAAAAGGAACATGCCGAGGCGGCGAACCGGGCCAAGAGCGACTTCCTGGCCAACATGAGCCACGAGCTGCGCACACCGCTGAACGCGATCATCGGCTTCGCCGAAGCGCTGATGTCCGGCATCTTCGGCCCCGCCCCGCCCAAGCATGTCGAATATCTGAGCGCCATCCACCAGTCCGGGCGCCATCTGCTGGATCTGGTCAACGAACTGCTGGACATGGCCAAGATCGAGGCTGGCCGGCTGGAGCTGTTCCCTACCAGCGTGACCCTGAGCGACCTGCTGGAGGACTGCATGGGGCTGATGGAGGCGCTGGCCATGCGCAAAGGCGTGGTTCTGACCAGTGGCGCCATCGCCCCCGATCTGCAGGTCACGGTGGATGGCGTCCGCCTGCGTCAGGCGGTGCTGAACGTCCTGTCCAACGCCGTCAAGTTCACCCCGTCCGGCGGCACGGTGCGGGTGCAGGCCGGCCCAGGCCCCGGCGGCACCGGTGCCGTCATCGTGATCGCCGACACCGGCGTCGGCATGAACGCGGACGAACTGGTGATCGCGATGGAGCCGTTCCGTCAGATCCACAACTACCTGACCAAGGCGGAGGCCGGCACCGGCCTGGGTCTGCCGCTGGCCCGCCGCTTCGTCGAGGCGCATGGCGGCACCCTTACCCTGGACAGCACGCCGGGAGTCGGCACCACGGTAATGATCATCCTGCCGTAAACGGGTTGCGGCGGTTGCCCGGAGCGGAGAATGCCCTACCCCCGGCGGGGCGGGCGGCCGGGGAGCATGGCACGCTGGAGCTTGGCGCCGGCAAGATCGGCACCATCCAGATCGGCGCTGTCGAGGTTGGCGTCGGACAGATTCGCCTGCACCAGACAGGTGCCGACCAGCAGGGCGCCACGCATATCGGCTCCCATCAGGTTGGCGGCCCAGGAGCGGCCGGTGGGACGACCCGAAGGGTCCTTGATCGCCGCCGGACCCAGCCGCACCCGCGTCAGGTCGGCACCGGTCAGCACGGCATAACTGAGGTTGGCGCCGGACAGATCGGCGCCCATCAGGTTGGCGCCCTCCAGATTGGCACCGGACAGGTCGGTCATCATCAGCCGCGCACCGGTCAGCGCCGCAGCCGACAGGTTGGCCCCGCGCAGCGAGGCGGCACTGAGGTTGACGTTGCGCAGGTCGGCGCGGCTGAGGTCGGTGCCGTCCAGATCGGCCCGCTGGCCGCGCTGGCCGAAGCTGTCGATCCAGCGTTCATGGTCGAAGATGGCGCGCTGGATTTCCGACCCCATGCTGTCGATGGGGCGGGTCATCTGCGCGCTGGTGATCCGGGTGGTCGACAGGTCGCAGTCGGCCATCCGCGTCCCGACCATGTCGGCATGGTCGAACCGGGTGCCGTCCAGCGCCGCCCCCGACAGGTTGGCGCCGTTCAGCCGCGTGCCGGTCAGGTCCGCCCCGGTCAGCACCGCCCCCGACAGGTCGGCGTTCTGCAGCACCGCACCGCTGAGGTCAGCGTCGGAGAGGTTGGCGCCGCGCAGCACCGCGCCGGTAAGGTCGGTGGGAATGCCACCCTCCGCCGTCATGCCGTTCTGGAGACGGGCGAGTGCGGCCTTGTGGATCTGGCGGGCGCTCTCGGCGTCCTGCGCATCGGGGCCGTTGCCGCGCCGCGCGGTGCCGCCCGGCTCCAGCGTGCCCGCGCGCAGGTCGGCGCCCTTGAGGTTGGCGTTGGAGAAATCGGCCGAGCGCAGACGGGCGCCGCGCAGGTCGGTCTGCATCAGGTTGGCCCGGCTGATGTCGGCATCGCGCAGATCGACGCCGAAGAGGTCGGCGCCGGCCAGATTGGTGCCGTTCAGCCGCCCGCGTGCCAGCCGCGCGCCCACCAGACGGGCGCCGCGCAGGTCGCGCTGCGACAGGTCCGCCCCCTCCAGATCGGCCATGGCGAGGTTGGCGCGGACGCCGCCCGGCTGGCCCTTGATCCAGCGGGCGTGCCGGTCCAGCACCTCGGCCAGTTGGTCGGGCCGAAAGAAGGACACGGACGAGACAGTCGGTGTGGTGGCAGTGGGCACGGACAACTCGACGCCGTGAAATGGTTACATCGCGACAATCATGCGGTTCATTCCTTACCGAAGGCTGAATGAATCCCCCTTTTGCGCACCCTCTTTCGGAGGATGCGGTTCGGCGGCCCGCCGGCATGCCGCAGCGGCGGGCAACAGGGCGATACGGCCGGATCGGCTATGAAAAACAGAAGCTTGGCCATAGCAACGGCCATAGGCCCTGACGTTTCATCACCGTGACTTTACCGCAGCGTCCCCGAGTCGCGCGCGTTACGGTTCTGTAATCGAACCAGTTGCGAACGAGTCGCGAACAGCTGCGACTCGGCCATTCGCCCCAATGGCTGGCAAGTGGGCGGAATCCTTGGACTCCTCCAAAAAACAGGATCGGTTAAGCAATGGTTTCTTGACAGAAAAGGCCACGGGCATCCTAAAAGTGTCCCACCTTTCGGATTAACGCACCGCAGCGCGCCTTGACCTTAGCCAGGGTGTGACTTTGGCCGTAACCGGAACGATGGGATCCAGACGACGGATTCCGGCTTCCGGAGCGGAAAAACGGGATATGAAGGAAGAACGATGAAGGATGCGGACGCCCGGTCGATCACGACCGCACGCCCGAGCGCTGGCGAGAGCCACGCCACCGAACGCCATCATCTTGATCGCTGCCATCTCGATCGCCGCCATCTTCTGCGCGCCGGCCTCGGCCTGGCGGCGGTCGCTTCGGCCGGGGGAACCCTGTTCTCCAGCGAGGAGGCGGAGGCCGCGGCGCTCCGCGCACCGCCGCGGGTGTTGTCCCTGGTGAATCTGCACACCGGCGAGCGGATCAACGCCGAATACTGGTCGAAGGGCAAATATGTCCGCGACGCGATGCGGGCGTTGAACCGCGTGTTGCGCGATCACCACAACAATTCGGTCCATGCGATGGATCCGAAGCTGCTGGATCTGGTCCATGCGCTGAGCCGCAAGATCAACAGGCGCGGCCCGATTGAGATCATCTCGGGCTACCGGTCGCCGGAGACCAACGCGATGCTGCGCGAGGCCGATGGCAGCGGCGTGGCGCAGAACAGCTTCCACATGCGCGGCATGGCGATCGACCTGCGGGTCGAGGGTCTGTCGACCCGCCAGCTGCAGCGCGCGGCGCTGAGCCTGCGCGGCGGCGGCGTCGGCTATTACCCCGACAGCAACTTCGTCCATGTCGACGTGGGGCCGCTGCGCCACTGGTGAGCGGCTGGACCGTCGGTAACGAAAAAGGCGCCGCCCGACCGGGACGGCGCCTTTTTCGTTGTCGAATGTCGAAGAGGGCGAGACCACCCTCCCCCATCCCTGCTTACCCCACCTTCAGCTTGCGGCGCAGCAGCGACAGCGGTGCGGTGTCGTCCAGGCTCGGCTGGAAGGCGATGGTGATCTCCTTCAGCGCCTCGGCCCAGCTGTCCGGGTTGGTGCCTTCCGGCGCCTCCACCGAGGTGAAGCCGGTGCGGACCAGGAACAGGTACTGGTCGGGGATGACATGGCCGACCGCGCGGATCTCGCCGGTGTACCCGTAGCGCTCCCGCAGCTCGCGCGCGGTGGAGAAGCCGCGGCCATCGCGGAACTTCGGGAATTCCAGCGCCACCAGCGAGAAGCGGTCGAGATCGGCGGCGATGGATCCTGCCAGCGTCCCGCTCTTCAGCCGCACGCCAAGCCGGGCGTTGCGGCCCTCGAAGCTGTCGCGCTCCGCCTGCCAGCGCTCGAAGCTGATGATGACCGGGCGGTCGTTGGGGACCGGCTCGCCATCGGGGATGAAGCTCCAGGCGTCCTCGCCGATGCGCCCATTCTCAATCAGCGGCATAGATTCTCTCCTTGAACGGGGCATGGCCGACGCGCTTGAGGGTGTCGATGAAGCGCTCGCTCCCGTCGGCCCGGTTGGCGAGATAGACGTCGACGATCGCCTCGATGGCGTCCACCGCCTCGGTCTCGGTCACCGCCGGGCCGAGGATGTCGCCGATCGCCGTGGTCAGCGTCGGGTCGCCGCCGACCGTGATCTGGTAGTACTCGGTGCCCTTCTTGTCGACGCCCAGGATGCCGATGGCGCCGACATGGTGATGGCCGCAGGCGTTGATGCAGCCGCTGATCTTGATGCCGAGTTCGCCGATGGTGCGCTGGCGGACCGGGTCGGCGAAGCGGGCGGAGATCGCCTGCGCCAGCGGGATCGAGCGGGCGTTGGCCAGCGCGCAGTAGTCCAGACCCGGGCAGGCGATGATGTCGCCGATCAGCCCGGCATTGGCGCTGCCCAGCTCCGCCGCGTCGAGCTGCTTCCACAGGTCGTACAGCTCGTCCTTCTTCACATGGGCGAGGACGAGGTTCTGGACATGGGTGACACGCAGCTCGCCGAAGCTGTGACGCTCGGCCAGATCGGCGACGAGGTCCATCTGGTCGCAGGTGGCGTCGCCCGGGATGCCGCCGGCCGGCTTCAGCGAGATGGTGGCGATGGCATAGCCTGGCGCCTTGTGCTCGGCGACATTCACCGCCAGCCAGTTGGCGAAGGCCGGATCGGTGGCCTTGGCGCGCTCCAGAACCTCCGAATGGTCGGGCAGCTCCTCGAAGGGCGGCGGGGCGAAATGCTGGCGGATCGACTCGACGATCTCCGGATCCAGGCGGTACTTCGGCCCGCGCAGCCGTGCGAACTCCTCCTCCACCTCCTGGGTGAACTTCTCCAGCCCCAGCTCGTGGACCAGGATCTTGATGCGCGCCTTATAGATGTTGTCGCGGCGGCCATACTGGTTGTAGACGCGCAGGATGGCTTCCAGATAGGCGACAAAATCCTCCTGAGCCACCCACTCGCGCACCAGCTTGCCGACGAAGGGCGAACGGCCGAGACCGCCGCCGACATAGAAGGAGAAGCCGGCCTCGCCCTTGTCGTTGCGGCGCGCCAGCAGGCCGACATCGTGGATGCGCACCGCCGCACGATCGCTCTCGGCGCCGGAGATGGCGATCTTGAACTTGCGCGGCAGATAGGTGAACTCGGGGTGCATCGTCGTCCACTGCCGCAGGATCTCGGCATAGACGCGGCCGTCCACGACTTCATCCCGGGCAGCGCCGACGAAGGGATCGGTGGTGACGTTGCGCACGCAGTTGCCGCTGGTCTGCAGCGCGTGCATGTCGACCTCGGCCAGCTCATGCAGGATCGCCGGGGTGTCCTCCAGCTTGATCCAGTTGTACTGCAGGTTCTGGCGGGTGGTGAAATGGCCGTAGCCGCGGTCGTACTTGCGCCCGATGGCGGCCAGCTTGCGCAGCTGGGTGGCGGACATCACGCCATAGGGCACGGCGATGCGCAGCATGTAGGCGTGAAGCTGGAGATAGAGACCGTTCATCAGCCGGATCGGCTTGAACTCCTCCTCCGTCAGCTCGCCGGACAGGCGGCGGTCGACCTGTTTGCGGAACTGCTCGACGCGCTCGGCGACGAACTGCCGGTCGATCTCGTCGTAGTGATAGATGCCGGCACGGGCGCCGGGCGCGATGTGGTTCATGTCGGTAAACCCTCAGGGCCGCCGGAACGGCCAGCGATCAGTAAATCAGCCAGATGGTCAGGCGGCCTGCTTGCCCAGATCCAGGCGGACGGTCGGGCCGGCGGTGCGGATGCGCTCGCGCATCGTCGCCGGGACCGGCACGCCGTCCTGTTCCACCACCTCGAAGGCGTAGATGTCGACGCCGAACTGCTCGCGCTCGGCCTTCGCCTTGGCGTCGGCCAGCACGGCATCGGCCTCGGCGCGCTGGAACAGCGCGGCCTCGGCGAAGGATTCGACCCACCGGCCGCCCTCGCCCAGGAACACGACTTCTCCGTCGCGCAGGCGGTTGGCGGTGATGGCTTTCATCGATCCTTCCTTCGATCGATCCTTGGCCGACATCTGGCTCTCCTGGCTGGTCGTTCTCGAACGCGTTTGGTGTCTTAACCCGAACCGTCAGCGGTCCGGCAGTGAATTCGGCGGGATGAGGGTTCTTACGGCAACCATCTTTCCCGGTCGATCAACTCGCGGGTCTCGCGGGCGACCTCTGACATCGACGCTCCCTCCGCCCTGCGGCGGTTGCGAAGCTCGGCAATGGTGCGCAGCCGCTCCGCCCACTCCGCCGGGAACAGGGCCTCCAACCGCTGGCGCAGCAGGCTGGCGAGCGTCGGGCTGCGGCCGGCGGTGGAGACCGTCATCACCAGATCGCCACGCCGCACCACCGAGGGGGAGTGGAAATCACACAAGGGGATGACGTCCTCGACATTCACCAGCACGCGGCGCTGCCGCGCCAGCTCGGCCAGTGCCGTCTCGGTCTCCGGCCCCAGCCCCATCACATACAGCACGCCGACCTTGTCCAGATCGGCGGCATCCGGCAAAGCCCGCACCAGACGGTCGCCGGCGAGTACCGCCAATTCCCCATCCGGTTCCGGTGAAAAGACCTGCGGATCCGCCCCGCCATCCCGCAGTTGCGTCAGGCGACGCACCGCAAGCGGGCCGTTGCCGGCCAGCGCGATCACCACCCGCGCCGGGTCGAGCGCCAGCGGAATCATGCCAGCCTCGCCGAGACGGGCGAAACCAAGCGGCCGATTGCGGCGCCTATGACCAGGATCCTGTGCATGGCGGTATTTAGCCCAGCCGCCACACGACAATCAACATATTTCACACAAAGCGTTGCAGCGCAGCACAAGCCTATTAAACAAGTAGAGAATGTATTTACGTTGCACGGGTTTTCCGCCGGTGTTAATGTGCAAACACAAGCCAATAACCTATCTATTGAATAGGTTTAATGAGCCACCGCGAAAGGCAGCTGACGATGGACGCGGAAGCACGGGTGAAGCATCTGACCGACAGTTACGGCACGCTGGAAGGCGCGCCGCTGCTGGCCGCCATGCATGAGGTGTTCGGCGGGCGGATCGCACTGCTGTCGTCCTTCGGCGCCGAATCCGCGGTGCTGCTGGCACTGGCCGCCGAAGCGACACCGGATTTCCCGGTTCTGTTTGTGAATACCGGCAAGCTGTTCGGCGAGACGCTGCGCTACCGCGACCAGCTGGTGAAGCGGCTGGGCCTGCGTGACGTGCGGGAGATCGGGCCCACCGCCGACGACCTCGCCGCCGGCGACAAGGACGGCCTGCTGTTCAACCGTGATTACGACGCCTGCTGCCATCTGCGCAAGACGGTGCCGCTGGACCGCGCGCTGGCAACCGCCGGACTGGAGGCCTGGGTCACCGGGCGCAAGCGCTTCCAGTCGGCGACCCGCGCCGCCCTGCCCCTGTTCGAGGCGGAAGGCGGCCGCGTGAAGGTCAACCCGCTGGCGAACTGGGACAAGGCCCGGCTGGAGGAAGAATTCACCCGGCGCGACCTGCCGCGCCACCCGCTGGAAGCCGACGGATTCCTGTCGATCGGCTGTTACACTTGCACCGAGCGAGTGGCGCCCGGTGCCGACCCGCGTTCCGGCCGCTGGGCCGGCAGCGCCAAGACCGAATGCGGCATACATACCACCATGATTGGAATCGTTCGATGAGCGCCGATCTCGACCAGCTCGAAAACCAGAGCATCTATATTCTGCGTGAGGCCTACAACCGCATCGACAAGCTGGCGATGCTCTGGTCGATCGGCAAGGACAGCAATGCGCTGCTCTGGCTCTGCCGCAAGGCGTTCTTCGGCCGCATCCCCTTCCCCGTCGTGCAACTCGACACCGGCATGGAACTGCCGGAGGTCTACGAGTTCCGCGACCGCATCACCAAGGAATGGAACCTCGACCTGAAGGTGGAGCAGTGCCCGCCGGAAGAGGAGATGGACCAGACCCTGCCGCCGCTGACCCGCGCCGCCGCGCGCAAGACGGAAGGTCTGAAGAACCTGCTGCGCGACCATGCCTATCAGGGCGTGATGGTCGGCATCCGCCGCGACGAGCAGGCGACCCGCGCCAAGGAGCGCGTGTTCTCGCCACGCTCGCTGGAGGGCGACTGGGACGTCAAGGACCAGCCGGCGGAGTTCTGGGACCATTACAAGACGCGCTTCCCGGAAGGCGTCCATGTCCGCATCCACCCGCTGCTGGCCTGGACCGAACTGGACATCTGGCGCTATTCGCAGCGCGAGGGGATTCCCATCGTTCCGCTGTATTTCGCCAAGGACGGCAAGCGTTACCGCTCGCTGGGTGAGAAGAACATCACCTTCCCGGTCGACAGCACCGCGTCCACCATCGACGAGATCATCGCCGAGCTTCAGGTGACCCGCGTGCCGGAACGCGCCGGCCGCGCGATGGACAACGAATCCGAAGACAGCTTCGAGCGCCTGCGCAGCGTGGGGTACATGTAAGATGCCGCATTCTCAACTTCGCATCGTCATCGTCGGCCATGTCGACCATGGCAAGTCCACGCTGATCGGCCGCCTGCTGAACGACACCGGCAGCCTGCCCGACGGCAAGGTGGAGCAGGTCCGCGAGATGAGCCGCAAGCGCGGCATGCCGTTCGAATGGGCCTTCGTCATGGACGCGCTCCAGGCCGAGCGCGACCAGGGCATCACCATCGACACCACGCAGATCCACTTCAAGACCAAGCAGCGCCCCTACGTCATCATCGACGCTCCGGGCCACACCGAGTTCCTGAAGAACATGGTGACCGGCGCCTCCCAGGCCGACGCCGCCCTGCTGGTGATCGACGCCGACGAGGGCGCGCTGGAACAGTCGCGCCGTCACGCCTTCCTGCTGCATCTGCTGGGCGTGCGTCAGGTCGCGGTCGTCGTCAACAAGATGGACAAGGTCGAGTTCTCCAGCCGCCGCTACGAGGTGGTGGCGCAGGAGATCAAGGACTATCTGGCCGAGCTGGGCCTCCAGCCCAAGGCGGTGATCCCGGTTTCCGCCCGCAACGGCGACAACATCGTCAGCCGCAGCGAGCAGTCGGACTGGTATCTCGGCCCGACGGTGATCGAACAGCTGGACGCCTTCCGTCCGCAGCAGACCTCGCCCGACCAGCCGCTGCGCCTGCCCCTTCAGGACGTCTACAAGCCGGACGACCGTCGCATCCTGGCCGGCCGCATCGAGAGCGGGCGCCTGCGCGTCGGCGACACCCTGCACTTCTCGCCGACCGGCGCCAGCGCCAAGGTGGTCAGCATCGAGGCGTGGAACCATCCGGAGACGGTGCTGTCGGCCCAGGCCGGGCAGAGCATCGGCATCACGCTGGACAAGCGCATCTTCGCCGAGCGCGGCCACATCGCCCACCATCAGGCCGACGCCCCGACCCTGGCCCACCGGCTGAGCGTGCGGCTGTTCTGGCTGGTGTCGGACCCGTTGGTGGTCGGCAAGACCTACACGCTGAAGATCGCCACCGCCGAGCACCGGGTGACGGTGGAGCAGGTGACGGCGGTCATCGACGTGGAGGATCTGTCCAGCACCCCCGGCAAGGCGGTCCGCCGCAACGAGGTGGCCGAGGTCGTCCTGCGCTCCCGTTCGCCGATCGCGCTCGATCTGGCGTCGGACCTGCCGCGTACCGGCCGCGGCGCCCTGATCGACGGCAACGACGTGGTCGGCGGTTGCCTGGTGGTGGAGATCGAGGACGCCGCGGCGGCCAACATCACCGAGGTGTCGCACACCGTCTCGCTGGAGGAGCGCGCCCAGGCCAACGGCCACAAGGGCGGCATCGTCTGGCTGACCGGCCTGTCGGGTGCCGGCAAGTCGACGCTGGCGATGGCGCTGGAACGCGCGCTGTTCGACCGCGGCTGGCAGACCTTCGTGCTGGACGGCGACAATGTCCGCAACGGCCTGAACGCCGGGTTGGGCTTCTCGTCGGATGACCGGGCGGAGAACATCCGCCGGGTGGCCGAGACGGCGAAGCTGTTCGCCGATGCCGGCATGGTGGTGATCGCTTCGCTGATCTCGCCGCTGAAGTCCGATCGGGCGCGGGCACGGGTGATCGGCGGCGAGCGCTTCCACGAGGTGTATGTGGCGGCCGACCTCGCCACCTGCGAGGAGCGCGACCCGAAGGGCCTGTACAAGAAGGCGCGGGCCGGCGAGATCGCCGAGTTCACCGGCATCTCCGCCCCCTACGAGGCGCCGGACCAGCCCGAACTGGTGATCGACACCGACACGCTGAGCCGCAGCGAGGCGCTGGCCCAGCTGCTCGACTATGTCGACGAGACCTTGGGCAAGAACAGCTTGAAGTCGGAGAAAGAGCTGACCTACGTGATCTGAGAGTCGGCTTTATTCTGCTCTATAGAGTGTAGCGTCGGGCGCGGAGGAAAGACCGCGCCCGACGTGTTTTCGGCTGCCGCCTGTCCAAGTCGATCAGGACTCTGCCGCAACGCACATCCTGTGGCATAAGGGGCCGCGTCACGCATCACGCCCTAAGGACCCCTGCCGCCCATGATCCGCTTCGATAACGTCAGCAAGCAGAACGGCCACCGCATCCTGTTCCTGGAGGCCTCCGCGGCGCTCAACCGGGGTGAGAAGATCGGGCTGGTCGGTCCGAATGGTGCCGGCAAGACCACCTTGTTCCGCATGATCACCGGAGAGGAGCAGCCGGACGGCGGTCAGGTGGCGATCGAGAAGCAGGTCAGCATCGGCTATTTCAACCAGGATGTCGGCGAGATGTCAGGCCGTTCCGCCGTGGCCGAGGTGATGGACGGTGCCGGCCCGGTCAGCGTTGTCGCCGCCGAACTGGCGGAACTGGAAGCCGCCATGGCCGACCCTACCCGAGCCGACGAGATGGACGCCATCATCGAGCGCTATGGCGAGGTGCAGGCCCGCTTCGACGAGCTGGGCGGCTATGAGCTGGAGGGCAAGGCGCGCGAGGTGCTGGCCGGCCTCAGCTTCAGCCAGGAGATGATGGACGGCGACGTCGGCGGCCTGTCGGGCGGCTGGAAGATGCGCGTGGCGCTGGCCCGCATCCTGCTGATGCGCCCCGACGCCATGCTGCTCGACGAGCCGAGCAACCATCTGGACATCGAAAGCCTGATCTGGCTGGAAGGTTTCCTGAAGGGCTATGAGGGCGCCCTGCTGATGACCTCGCACGACCGCGAGTTCATGAACCGGATCGTCACCAAGATCATCGAGATCGATGACGGAACCCTGACCAGCTATTCCGGCGACTACGGCTTCTACGAGAAGCAGCGGGCGCTGAAGGAGAAGCAGCAGGAGGCGCAGTTCGAGCGCCAGCAGGCGATGCTGGCGAAGGAACTGAAGTTCATCGAGCGCTTCAAGGCCCGCGCCTCGCACGCGTCCCAGGTGCAGAGCCGGGTGAAGAAGCTGGACAAGATCGAGCGGTTCGAGCCGCCCAAGCGCCGTCAGGTGGTGACCTTCGACTTCCCGCCGGCCCCGCGCTCCGGCGACGACGTGGCGGTGCTGAAGAACGTCCACAAGGGCTATGGCAGCCGGTCCATCTATGAAGGGCTGGACCTGACCATCCGCCGCAAGGAGCGCTGGTGCGTGATGGGCGTCAACGGCGCCGGCAAATCGACCCTGCTGAAGCTGATCGCCGGGGCCACGGAGCCGGACAGCGGCACCGTCACCGTCGGCGGCAGCGTCAAGATGGGCTATTTCTCGCAGCACGCGATGGAACTGCTCGACGGCGACCAGACCATCTTCGAATCGCTGGAGGCGCATTTCCCGCAGGCCAGCCAGGGCTCGCTGCGGGCGCTGGCCGGCTGTTTCGGCTTTTCCGGCGACGATGTGGAGAAGAAGTGCCGGGTGCTGTCGGGCGGCGAGAAGGCCCGTCTGGTGATGGCGATCATGCTGTTCAACCCGCCCAACTTCCTGGTGCTGGACGAGCCGACCAACCACCTGGACCTCGACACCAAGCAGATGCTGATCCAGGCGCTGGCCGCCTATGAGGGCACCATGCTGTTCGTGTCGCACGACCGCCATTTCCTGGCAGCATTGTCCAACCGGGTGCTGGAACTGACACCGGAGGGGATCCATCAGTATGGCGGCGGCTACACCGAGTATGTGGAACGCACCGGGCAGGAGGCACCGGGGCTGCGGAGCTGAGTCCCGCCCTTCCCTTCACTCCAAGTGAACGCCCCCTTCAGAACAAGTCATTGGTCGTGAAGGCCGCCGGGGCGTAGCATCGCCTCCGTTGTCGAAGCGACGGAGGCGGACATGCCCTCTCACACGGACTCCCTTGAACGGCTGGGACTGCGGTCGCCGGTGATCCAGGCGCCGATGGCGGGGGGCGGCGATACCGCGGCCCTGGTGGCGGCGGTCAACGAGGCCGGCGGGCTGGGCTTCGTCGGCGCCGCCTATCTGACCGAAGCGCAGATCGCCGAGCGGGCGCACGACATCCGCAGCCGCACTGCCCTGCCCTTCGGCATCAACCTGTTCGCACCGACGCCGGCCCCCGGACCAGCACCGATGATGGCCGAGGCGATGGCCCGCGTGGCAGGCTTCCATGCCGAGCTTGGGCTGCCGAAGGCGGAGGAACCGACTTACGCCGGCGACGGGTTCGACCGGCAGATCGCGGCGGTGCTGGACAGCGGCGCCGCCTTCTACAGCGTCACCTTCGGGCTGCCGCCGGCCGAGAGCGTAACCGCAGCCAAGGCGCGCGGCATGCGGGTGCTGGGCACTGCGACCACGGTGGCCGAAGCGGTGGCGCTGGAGCAGGTTGGCGTCGACGCGGTGATCGCCCAGGGCAGCGAGGCCGGTGGGCATCGCGGCAGTTTCATCGGTGATCCGGCCGCCAATCTGGTGGGCACGATGGCGCTGGTGCCGCAGGTGGCCGATGCGGTGGGCGTGCCGGTGATCGCGTCGGGCGGCATCATGGACGGGCGCGGCATCGCCGCCGCGCTGGCGCTGGGCGCCACGGCGGTGCAGATGGGCACCGTCTTCCTGACCACCGGCGAGGCCGGCATCCCGGAGGCGCACAAGGCCGCCATCCTGGCCGCGCGCGAGGACCAGACCCGCATCACCCGCGCCTTTTCCGGCCGGCCGGCGCGCGGCATCCTCAACCGCTTCATGGAGGTGGTGGAGGACCCGAACGCTCCCGACGCTGTTCTGCCCTTCCCCTTGCAGAACGCGCTGACACGGCCGCTGCGCACCGCCGCCGGCAAGGCAGAACGGGCGGAATTCCTGTCGCTGTGGGCCGGCCAGGGGCTGCGGCTGGCGCAACGGCGTCCGGCGGGCGACCTGGTGGCGGAGTTGCTGCACGGGACGGAGGCGGTGCGTCGCGGGCTGGCCGGCTGATCGACTGGCTGGAGGCTGACCGGCCGGTTCAGACGACCTCGACCGAGACGCGGTTGCGCCCGCCGCGCTTGGCGGCGTAGAGCGCCTGATCGGCGCGGCGGACCAGCGACAGGGCCGGTTCGCCGGGACGGTACTGGGCGACACCGACCGACAGGGCGACGGTGCCGTAATTGGCATTGCGCGCCTTGTTCACAATCTGGCGGGCACCGACGAAGCCGCGCACCTGATCCGCCAGCTTGCTGGCATTTTCCAGGCTGGTGCGCGGCAGGATGATCGCAAATTCCTCCCCGCCGTATCGGGTGGCGGTGTCGCGGCCCTTGATGCATTCGGTCAGCATACGGGCGACCAGCTTCAGCACATGGTCGCCGACCAGATGGCCGTGGGTGTCGTTGAAGGTCTTGAAATGATCGATGTCGACCATCAGCAGCGACAACGGCTGATCATCGCGCACGGCGGCCTCCATCGCCTCCTCCAGCATCAGGTCGAAAGCCTTGCGGTTGCCGATGCCGGTCAGCCCGTCGGTCAGCGCCTCGCGCCGCGCGCTGTCCAGGCTGACCCGCATCTCCGCCAACTGCTGGCTCGATTCCTGAAGCTGGAGCTGGAGCGCCGTCTGGCGGTCGACGATCTCCCTGGTCTCCGCGGCGATGGCGGCGATCATGGCGCGCAATTCAGGCAGGCTGAGCGGCTGATCCAATTCCTCCCGGAAACCGGACAGGGTGTTGCCGTAGCGCTCCGTCTCCGATCCGACATTGCCCAGTTGCTCCAATATGCGCCCCAGGGCATAACGGGCCTTGTCGGAGATCTCACGGATCGCCTGGGCTTCGGCATCCATGGTGAAGAAGCGCTTGTACAGCTCGTCGCACAGCGTCTGCGAGGCGGCCAGCCCGTCGCGGCGCGCCAGATCGATGGCGCGGGTCAGGTCGGGGTTGTTGCCACTGAAATAGACGTACCAGAGCGTGAAATTTTCCGGGCTGGGCGGCAGCCGGTCGGACTGCATCCGCTCCATGGCCTTCGCGGCGAGACCGCTGGAACGCTCGAAATCCTCCGCAGTTGCCACGGCCGCCGTCCGTCCAAAATCATTCGGTTTCGAACGGTACGCGGTGCAAGCCCTTACGGCAAGGAGGTTTTTGGGAGTGTCATGAGACGCTGCAAACGGTCTAGTTGCATTGCCCGACTGAGCTTTCCGCACAGATATGCTTGCCGTCGGTCCATCGCGCACCCGAAAGGTCGGCATGGCGCAGGTCGGTGCCGGACAGCTTCGCCCCTGTCAGGTCGGCACGCGCCAGCGACGCCCCGACCATCTTGGCATTGCGCAGGTCGGCCTCGCGGAAACTGGCGCCGGTCAGGTCGGCACGGGTGAAATCCGCCTCGATCAGGCGGGCTCTGTCGAAGACCGCGCCGGGTGCGGTCGCGCTGATGAATTTTGCGCGGTAGCCGTCGGCATCCACCAGTTTCGCCTCGCCCAGCGTGGCGCGCTGAAAGCTCGCGTCGCGCAGCATGGCCCCGCTGAGATCGACACCGGTCAGCGTCTGCCCTTCCAGCGAGCAGCGCCGCCAGTTGACCTTCGGCTGTGCCGCCTCGGTGCAGTCAGCCAGCGCCGGACCGGCGGCCAGGATGGTCAGCACGATAGCGGCCGCGGCGAGGATGCCGGAACGGACATGGGAGCGAATCGGCGGGACGGTTGCGGTTCTCATCCCTCAATAGATGGGGGCACCACCGGCCAACTCAACTATCGGGACCTTACCCGTCGGCGCGGGAGCCATCCAGCCGGGCAACCGCCCGCCCGGCCTGTGGCGGCCTGGGAAGCCTGACATGGGCCGCCGCCTGTTCGGCCAGCGCCACCGCGACGGCCGGCGGGTAAGGGCCGGTCTTGCGGGTGGCGAGATCAACATGCAGCAGCATGAACTCGGCCGTCGCCGCCAACCACCCTTCCTCGGCATGCCGCATCTCGTGGAACAGGTGCAGCCGCTTGGCATCGGCGCCGAGCAGCAGCGATTCGAAACGCAGCGGCATACCCTCCGTCACCTCGCGGGCATAGGTCAGGTGGGCATCGACGACGAAGACCGACCGGTTCTCCGCCGCGACATAGGCCTTGCCGATCCCGAACCGGTCCAGCACGGCGTCCGTCGCATGGTCGAAGGCCAACAGGTAATAGGCGACGTTCATGTGCCCGTTGTAGTCGATCCACTCCGAGCGGACGGTCTCGTGATGAAGGGCCAGGGGGGTGGTGGGAGCGGGAGCGGTCATGGGATCCCAAGAAATCGGATGACGTCTGTACGTAGCGTCCCAATCTCCACCAGCCAGTCGGCGACCTCCTCGACGGTAGGTTCGTCAGGCGGATCGTCGAAAAGATGCGCGGTGGGGTAGCGATAGGCGACGGCGAGTGCGGTGAACCGCTGCAGCGGAAGCAGCACCTCACGCAACCCATGGTCGGCGGGCAAGCGGTCGATCAGGCTGCGCAGATCATGGCTGCGCGGCGGGTGGATTCCCGCTGCAACCAGCACCGCCTCGATCAGCTTTTCCGCTGCCTGCTGACAATGGAAGGCAGCTCCTGCCGGCTCGGGATCAGGACCAGCAATGGCCTTGCGGATCATTGCGAGGTCGCGGTCGGCTACCGCGATCCAGGTACGGACAACGTCAGTGTCCATAGACCCGTACGCCGTTGTGGTTGGCCTCGTAACAGAGCGTCCCCACGGAATCCTTGTATCGCTCAAAATTGGCGCGGGAGCAGGGAAGCGCGTCCGCCGGATGCCGGTGCCGATCTTGGATGCATAAGCATAGCGGATCGACCGCCGCTCCTTCGGCGCATCGTCCGGGACGATCACCAGCAGGTCGCAGTCGCTGTCCTCGTGGAAGTCGCCGCGCGCCCGGCTGCCGAAGAGGTAGACGGCTTCCGGCTCCGGGGTCGGGACGATCCGGTCCAGCAGGATTTGCAGCTTCTCGTCGTTCCGTGCGTCGACCACAGCCATGAAGACCTCCGCCGCACATCCTAACACGGAACGGGCGGCGGAGGATCATCGCTTAAACAGACGACATCACACCGAGAAGTACTTGGCCCGCGGGTGGTGCAGGACGATGGCCGAGGTGCTCTGCTCCGGGTGAAGCTGATCCTCGTCCGACATCTCGATGCCGATACGGCCGGCGTCCAGCAGCTTCAGCAGCTGTTCCTGGTCCTTCAGGTTCGGGCAGGCCGGATAGCCGAAGCTGTAGCGGCTGCCGCGGTAGGACTGCTGCAGCAGCTTTTCCTTGTCGCGGCTATCCTCGGCGCCGTAGCCCAGTTCCGCACGGATGCGGGCGTGGACATATTCCGCCATCGCCTCGGTCATCTCCACCGACAGGCCGTGCAGGTAGAGATAGTCCTGATAGCGGTTCTCGGCGAACCATTCCCGCGCCACGTCGGCACAATGCTGGCCCATGGTGACGACCTGGAGACCGATCACGTCACGTTCCGGGTCGGTCACATCGCGCAGGAAGTCGGCGATGCACTCGCCATCCTCCTTGGCCTGACGGGGCAGCGAGAAGCGGGCGGCCTCGGTGGTGCCGTCCTCATCGAACAGGATGACGTCGTTGCCGTCGGCCGCCGCCTTCCAATAGCCGTAGACGGCGGTCGGGCGCAGGATTTCCTCCTTCGCCGCGATCTGGAGGATGCGGTCGAGCACCGGCCGCAACTCCTTCTTCGCCCATTCCTTGAACTCCTCGAAGGACTTGCCGTCCTTCCGGTAGCCCCATTGCAGCTGATAGAGCATCCGCTCGTTCAGGTAGGTGACCAGAGTCTTCAGCGGCACATGGTCGATCAGCTTCGGCCCCCAGAAGGGCGGAGTCGGCACCGGAACGCCCTCGGCCAGCCGGTGGCGGCGGGCGCGGACGGCGTCCTTGTCCACCGGGCCGGTGGCGGCACTGGTGGCCTGCCCCAGCACGCGGCGGCGGTTGGTTGCCTTGCCGGCACGCTTGGCCTGCTGGATGGCGAGTTGCTGGTCGAAGCTGCCCTCCACCACCTTGTCCATCAGGGTCAGGCCGTCAAAGGCGTCGCCAGCATAGGCGACGCGGCCCGAGCCGTAGGACGCCACGCAGTCGCCCTCGACATAGGCGCGGGTCAGCGCCGCACCGCCGAGCAGGACCGGAACCTCAAGCCCCTCGCGGGTCATCTCCTCAAGGTTCTCGCGCATCACCACGGTGGACTTGACCAGCAGGCCGGACATGCCGATGGCAGTGGCCTTGTGCTCCTTGGCGGCCTGGATGATGGCGGTCACCGGCTGCTTGATGCCGAGGTTGACCACCTTGTAGCCGTTGTTGGTCAGGATGATGTCGACAAGGTTCTTGCCGATGTCGTGGACATCGCCCTTCACGGTGGCGAGCACCAGCGTGCCCTTCTGCTGGCCCTCCACCTTCTCCATGTGCGGTTCCAGCCAAGCGACGGCGGCCTTCATCGTCTCCGCCGACTGGAGAACGAAGGGCAACTGCATCTTGCCGGCGCCGAACAGCTCGCCGACCACCTTCATGCCGTCGAGCAGGTAGGTGTTGATGATCTCCAGCGGCGGATGGGTCTTCATCGCCTCGGCGAGGTCGTCCTCCAGCCCGGTGCGGTCGCCGTCGACGATGCGCTCCTTCAGCCGCTCTTCGACGGTTTCGGCGCGCGCCTTCTTCTTGGCGTCGGCAGCCTTGCGGCCCTCGAACAGGGCGATGAAGGCCTGAAGCGGGTCATAACCTTCCGCACGGCGGTCGAAGATCAGGTCTTCGGCGGTCTTGACCTCCTTCTCGGGGATCTGGTGCAGCGGCAGGATCTTGGAGACATGGACGATGGCGCCCGTCATCCCCTTCTTCACCGCATGGTCGAGGAAGACCGAGTTCAGCACATGGCGCGCCGCGGCGTTCAGGCCGAAGGAGACGTTGGACAGGCCCAGGATGATCTGACAGCCGGGCATCTCGCGGGCGATCGCCTCGATCCCCTCCAGCGTCCAGATGGCGAGCTTGCGGTCGTCCTCGTTGCCGGTGGCGATGGTGAAGGTGAGCGGGTCGAACAGCAGGTCGGACGGGGCGAGGCCATACTCGTTCACCGCCAGATCGTAGAGCCGCTTGGCAATCTCCAGCTTGCGGTCGGGCGTCTTCGCCATCCCCTCTTCGTCGATGGTCAGCGCGATGACGGCGGCGCCGAACTTCTTGGCCAGCGCCAGACGCTTGCGCGCCGGCTCCTCGCCGTCCTCGAAGTTGATCGAGTTGAGGATCGCCTTGCCGCCATAGAGCGCCAGCGCCTGTTCCAGCACCTTGTACTCGGTGGAATCGATGACCAGCGGCGCCGTCACCGACCCGGAGAAGCGGGAGATCACCGCGTTCATCTCCGCCACCTCGTCGCGGCCGACGAAGGCGGTGCAGACGTCAAGCGAGTGGCTGCCTTCCTTCACCTGCTCGCGCGCCATCTCGACGCAGCCGTCCCAGTCGTTCTTCTCCTGCAACTCGCGCCACTTCTTGGAGCCGTTGGCGTTGCAGCGCTCGCCGATGGCGAAGAAGGCGTTCTCCTGGCGCAGCGTGACCTGGGAGTAGAGCGAGGCCACCGCCGGCACCCAATGGACGGTACGGCCCTTCGGCGCCGGGCGGTGCGCGCCGGCCGGGGCCAGCTTGCGCAGCATCTGGTTGGCGGCGGCGATGTGCGGTACGTTGGTGCCGCAGCAGCCGCCGACGAGGTTCACCCCGTCCTCCGACACGAAGCGCTCCAGCCAATGGGCGAAGTCGTCGGCACGCAGCGGGTAGTGCGTCTTGCCGTCGACCAGCTCTGGCAGGCCGGCATTGGGCTGGACCGAGATCAGACCCGGCCAGTTCTGCGACAGCCAGCGCACATGCTCGCTCATCTCCAGCGGGCCGGTGGCACAGTTCAGGCCCATCAGCGGCACGTCGAGCGCCTGGATGACGGTGGCGGCGGCGGCGATGTCAGTGCCGACCAGCAGGGTGCCGGTGGTCTCCACCGTCACCTGGACGAAGACGGGGGTGTCGGACTTCGCTTCCAGCCGGGCGCGCTTGATGCCATTGACGGCAGCCTTGATCTGCAGGGGGTCCTGGCAGGTCTCGACCAGGATGGCGTCGGCCCCGCCGGCGATCAGGCCGGCGGCCTGGACATAGAAGCTGTCCTCCGCCGGCTGATAGGCGATGTGGCCCAGGCTGGGCAGCTTGGTGCCCGGCCCGATCGAACCGATGACGAAGCGCGGCTGGCCGTCCTTGAAGGTCGAAGCCGCCTCGCGCGCCAGCTCGACGGCGCGCTGGTTGATCTCGAAGGCCTTCTCGGAGATGCCGAACTCGCCCAGCGTCACCGGCGAGGCGCCGAAGGTGTCGGTCTCCACCATGTCGGCGCCGGCTTCGAAATAGCCGCGATGGATGTCGCGGACGATGTCCGGGCGCGACAGCGGCAGGATGTCGGTGCAGTTCTCGTGCCCCCAGTAATCCTTCTCGACGTCGAGGTCGAGCGCCTGGATGCGGCTGCCGAACCCGCCGTCGCAAAGCAGAACGCGGTCACGCAGGGTGTCGAGGATGTGGGCCATGGGAATGCGTCTTGTCCGTTATTTGGCGGGTTCGGGTATTTGCGGATTCAGGGCAGAGGCGGAATTAAGCAAGGCCGTGGCGGTTGGCAGGCCACCAGTCCTCGTCGAGAAGCTGTTCCAAACAATAGGGGCAGTCGACAGGAAGCAGGTCAGCGGGCAACCTGTCCTGCTCCAGTCCCTCCGTCGCGTAGTCGCGGCCCCGCCGGTAAGCCTTGGCAAGGTCGATCTTGCCAAGCAGGCTGGGGCTGTCCTCCAGACCGTCTTTTGCCTGGTCGCGCTGCTCGCGGACAGTGCGACGCCAGTTTCCGCGCGGATCGGCGGCCGGGGAGTATTCCAGCTTCAGCAGATGCTCGATCACACGGACCAGCGCGCTTTCGACCGCGCGCAATTCCGATCGGCCCATGCTTTCGATCTCCTCCGCGACATTCTCCCAGTCGATGGGCATGTTGATGCGCTCGCGCGACGCCTCGCGAAGCAGGCGGGCCTGCTCCTCGGTCCAGGCGAGGAAGTCCGTGTCGTATCCGATCCGGCTGTCCATGGCGCGATGCCCCCTTCCGCGGATGTGCGGCAATTCTAACACGAAACCGTGACGGCCGCGCCCTACCCCGCCACCACCGCGGCGGCCGGTGCCGCCTTCGCCTTTACGCCCAGCATGCGGCAGATGGCGATGGTCAGGTCGGACCGGTTCAGAGTGTAGAAGTGGAAGTCGTTCACGCCTTGCGCCTGCAACGCCTGGCACTGCTCCGCCGCCACCGTCGCGGCGACGAGCTGGCGGGTCTCCGGGTCGTCGTCCAGCCCCTCGAAGGTCTCGGCCAGTTTCGCCGGCATCGAGGCGCCGCACTTGCCGGCGAACTCCACCGCGCGGGCGAAGTTGGTGATCGGCAGGATGCCGGGGACGATCGGCACATGGATGCCGGCGGCGGCACAGCGGTCGAGGAAGCGGAAATAAGCGTCGTTGTCGAAGAAGAACTGGGTGATGGCGCGGGTGGCGCCGGCATCGACCTTCCGCTTCAGGTTGTCCAGGTCGAACTGGGCGCTCGGTGCCTCCGGATGGGCTTCCGGGTAGGCGGCGACCGAGATCTCGAAGTCGGCGATGCGCTTCATCCCCGCCACCAGGTCGGCGGCATAGGCGTAGCCACCGGGGAAGGGCTCGTACCTGCCACCGACGCCGCCCGCGGTTTCCGGCGGGTCGCCGCGCAGCGCCACCAGATGGCGGATGCCGGCGTCCCAATAGGTGCGGGCAATCGCGTCGATCTCGTCGCGGGTGGCGCCAACGCAGGTGAAATGGGCGGCGGCCGGGATGCCGGTCTCCGCCTGGATGCGGCAGACGGTGGCATGGGTACGCTCGCGGGTCGAGCCGCCCGCCCCGTAGGTCACCGACACGAAGCTGGGCGACAGCGGGGCCAGCCGCCGGATCGACTGCCACAGGCTCTGCTCCATCTTCTCCGTCTTGGGCGGGAAGAACTCGAAGCTGATGGACGGCAGCGCAGAGGTGGGCGCGGTCATGACGGAACTCCGCTGAGCGAGTGGGCAGGCTTTTGGATTTGCGGGGAAGGAATCTGCACGCCGGCCGCAAGACGGGTGGCCGGCCAAATGGAAACGGTGAGCGGCTCGCCCGGCAGATGCACCACCGGACCGCAGTCCAGCCCGGACTGGCGGCACCAGCCGGCGACCTCGGCATCGGCGAAGCCAAGGCGGCGGTGCGCATGCTCCTCGCGCAGGGCTTCCAGATGATGGGGGGCGAAATCGACGATCAGCAGCAACCCGCCGGGGCGCAGGACCCGCGCCGCCTCGGCCAGGACGCCGGACGGTGACTCGGTGTAATGCAGCACCTGATGGATCACCGCGGCGTCGAAGGAGCCGGACGGGAACGGCAACTGGTACATGTCGGCCTGACGGACGTGACAATGGCGCAGCCCCGCCTCCTCCAGCCGGTTGCGGGCGACGGCCAGCATCTCGCGCGACTGGTCTACCCCGATCGCGCGATGGACGCGCCCGGCCAGCACCTCCAGCATCCGTCCGGTGCCGGTGCCGATATCCAGCAGTTCCTCCACCCCCCCTTTCGGGAACAGGCGCAGCAGAGCGGCCTCGACCTCGCCTTCCGCAACGTGAAGGGAGCGTATTTCGTGCCAGCGCGCGGCATTCTCACGGAAATAGGCGGCAGCGGTCTCCGACCGGGAGCGCTTGATGGCGTCCAGCCGCTCCAGATCGAGGATGAGGGTGGCGTCGTCGGCAGGGATGGCGGCGACCAGGACACGCGCCAGCTCGGCCGACTGCCCCTTCTCGGCCAGGCGGTAGAAGGCGAAGGTGCCCTCGCGGAAACGGTCGAGCAGCCCGGCGTCGCACAGAAGCTTCAAATGGCGCGAGACCCGCGGCTGGCTCTGTCCCAGGATCTGGGTCAGCTCCGTCACCGTCAGCTCGCCATGCGCGCAGAGCGCGAGCAGCCTGAGCCGTGTCGTTTCGGCCGCCGCCTTCAGCGTCGCAAGCAGATCGTCCATCGCCTCACGTCCGATTCGGGCCCGGAAAGGGGCCTGGAAAGGAGATGCCCGGCCGCCGCACCATGCCCGGCCGATCCGAATACAGATATAAAGATATCTTTATGCGTCGTAAACCGCTTTTCGCGCCCGGCGGCAGCAACACCCTGGCCCGGGCCACGCCGGGTCTGCCTGACGCAGGCGGTCCGTGGCGAAAAGCGGCGGGAGGCAAGCTTTCCGGCCACATTGCGGCAAAGCCGACACAATCGCCGACGCCCGTCCGGCGCCGCACCGGCACATGCTGGTCAAAAGGCGAAGCCTGTGTTAGGTCAGGAAACGGTGGAAATTCTGCGATATCTCGCCCAATCTTCCTCCGGACCGCGTAGCCACCTTGCCAGGGTTGAGGACTCCCGCCATCGGGATCTTCGGTTGTGGACAGGAGATGCTGCGACCCGCACCGAGTCGAGCCCACAGATAATGAGCCGTCGCACATGAAGCTGGCCAGCCTTTCCCGCTCCCTCCTCCGTACGGCCACCGTGTTGGCCTTCGCCCTGACGGCCACGGCCTGCGCGACCAACCCGGGTGACTCGGGCGCGAAGGACGGGGCCTATCAGGTCAACGATCCGCTGGAAGGTGCGAACCGCGTCGTGTTCGCCGTGAACGACGCCGTCGACACCGTGGCGTTGCGCCCGGCGGCCGAAGTGTATGTCGCCGTGGTGCCCGATCCGATCCGCGATGCCATCCACAACTTCATCGACAACCTGATGGCGCCGCTCTACATCGCCAACAACCTGCTTCAGGGCAACTTCGATGGCGCTACGGACGCCACCGGCCGTTTCCTGACCAACACCATCCTGGGCGCCGGCGGCATCGCCGATGTCGCCTCCCAGGCAGCCATCCCGCACGCGTCGGAGGATTTCGGCCAGACGCTGGCGGTCTGGGGCGTGGGCGACGGCCCCTATCTGGTCCTGCCGCTGCTGGGCCCGTCGAACCTGCGCGACACCGTCGGCTATGGCGTCGACACCGTCGGCGATCCGGTCCGCATATGGGCCTACGCCCACAACGGCCAGGGCCTGATGTACACCCGCGCCGGCGTGAGCGCCGTCGACCGCCGCTCCGAAGTGCTGCAATCGGTGGACGACCTGCGCCGCAACTCGCTGGACTTCTACGCCACCGTGCGCAGCCTGTATCAGCAGCAGCGCCAGGCGGCGATCGCCAACAGCAAGGGCCCATCGGCTCAGGAATTCCCGGACTTCACCACCGCGCCGAAGCCCTGACGCCCTGCCTGATGCCGTCGATGGAACACCGTTCCCGGTCCGCCGCAGACAGTCCTGACCGGACACCTGCGGCGGCTCCCGGCACGAAAGCCCGGCGTGGAAGGCGGACCGGAACGCTCGGCCGAAAGCGTCCGTGTCGCACTCCAAAGGCCAGATGACTGTCAGGTGACTGCCGGATGACCGCCGAATGACCATTGACAAAGCCCGAGCAACAGCCACTTTTCGCCCTATCATGCTGACACGCCGCCAGTTTGTCGCGTCCGCTGCCCTGCTCGCGGTGAGCGGTTGGGCCGGGCACTCTTTCATCTCTCCCGCCGCGGCGCAGACCGCGGACCAGGGGGCAAGCGCGTTCATCCAGAAATTGGGGAACGACGCCATCGCAACCTTCTCGGACAAGAGCCTGCCGCGCGATCAGGCGATCCAGCGTTTCCGCACGCTGCTGTACGCCGGCTTCGACGTGCCGTACATCGGGCGCTGGGTGCTGGGCCGCTACTGGAACAGCGCCAACGAGGCACAGCGGGCCGAATACCAGAAGCTGTTCGAGCAGCTGATCGTCAACACCTATGCCGAGCGTTTCGTCGAGTATTCCGGCGAGACCTTCAAGATTACCGGCGTTGCTGCCGCGGGTGAGGCGGACAGCATGGTGACGACGCAGATCGTCCGTCCCAACGGCCCTCCGGTGAATGTCAGCTGGCGTGTCCGCAAGAGCGGCGCCGACTACAAGATCATCGATGTGGTGGTGGAGAATGTCAGCATGGGCGTGACCCAGCGGCAGGAATTCGCCTCCGTCATCGAACAGAATGGCGGCCGCGTCGACGGCCTGATCCAGGCCCTACGCCAGAAGGTCGGCAGCCGCGCCGGCTGACCGGTCCACGACAGCTTTCCTTGTCCCACGAGCCCGGCCCCGGCAAAGGAGCCGGGCTTCGTCGTTTCAGGCCTCCGACGCCGCCTTTGCGGTGCTGGCCCGTACAGCAGCCTCATCCTTGTCGGCCTCTGTCGTGGCGACGCCGCGGGTTTCCGGCAGGAGAAGCCCCGCGAGCAGCAGGGCCACCCCGGCGGCCCCGGCCAGCATCAGAAAGGCCGCGCTGTATCCCTCCCGCACCACCATCTGTCCGGCGGCGGCGGTGCTGAGCGAGGCGCCGATCCCCTGGAGGGTGGCGATGGCGCCCTGGCTGACGTTGAAACGTCCGGTGCCCTCGGTCAGATCGGCGACCACCAGCGGGAACAGGGCACCGAACAGCCCCGCCCCCACCCCGTCCAGCAGCTGGACGCCGACGAGCCAGCCGGAGTGGTCGGAAAGGGTGTAGAGGATGCCGCGCAGGGGCAGGACCAGGAACGCCGCCAGCAACAGCGGCTTCCGCCCCCAGCGATCAGCCCTGGCCCCCACCAGCATCGCCATCGGCACCATGACCAGCTGCGCCGCGACGATGCAGAAGGACATCAGGCTGGTGCCCAGGGCCGGGTCCTTCATCGCCAGCTTCTGCCCGACCAGCGGCAGCATGGCGGCGTTGGCGAAATGGAACAGGGCGGCACAGCCGCCGAAGATCAGCAGCGGCCGGCAGCTCAGGATGACGCGCAGACCGGACGGCGCCTCGCGGCCGCCCCCCTGGGCGGAGGCATGCAACCCGCGGGCGACGGCATGGTCGATGGCATCGGCGGGAATGCCGGTGGTCGCAGCGATGCTGCACAGCGCCATCGCCGTCATCAGCCAGAACACGGCGACCGGTCCGAACGCATAGGCAGCACCACCCGCCAGCAGCGCCGCAACCGCGTTGCCGGCATGGTTGAAGGACTCGTTGCGGCCGACCCGGCGGACGAAGGCGCGCGGCCCCAGCAGGCCCAGCGTCACCGCCGCGATGGCCGGCGGGAAGACCGCACCGGCGGCGCCGACGGCCGATTGCAGAATGGCGACGACGGTGAAGCCGTTCAGCCAGGGCAAGGCCAGCGATCCCACCGTCACCAGCAACGCCGCGACGATGATGACCGCGCGCTTGTACCGGGTGCCGTCGACGAGCGCGCCGGCCGGCACCTGGGCGGCGATCCCCGCCAGCCCGGCGAGCGTCATCACCAGCCCGATGTCGGCCTCGTTCCAATGCTGGACGGTCAGCAGATAGATCGCCAGATAAGGGCCGAGCCCGTCCCGCACATCGGCCAGGAAGAAGTTCAGCAGGTCGAGCGACCGGTGGGTCGCGGCGTTGTCGGTCATTCGTCACCCAAGATCGGTACGGAGGTTTTGTGCAAGACAGCCCGGCAGCAGAACGGCGGCGGCGCCGTTTGGGTCCGGCCGTTCAGAATCCGTGACGCGCCTGCCCGAACGGGCTATCGTTGCGGCGACGCTGCTGTCTTTCGTCATACGGTGGATCCGGGAACCCGACGCCATGGCCGAACGCGATCCGAAAGAGATCGACGAACTCCGGACGATCATACAGGCGCATCAGGCTTGGCTGAAACGGCCGTCCAGCGGCCGGCGGGCTGACCTCAGCTTCCGCGACCTGTCGCGGCTGAACCTGGAGCGGGTTTCGCTGGCCGGCGCCAAGCTGGCCGGCGCCAATCTCAGCAACACCCGCATGGTGAAGGCCGACCTGTCGCAGGCCGACCTGTTCGGCGCCGATATGGAGGCGGTGAACCTGTCCGGCGCCGTACTGACCGGTGCCGACCTGCGCGGCGCCAATCTGCACCGCGCCGTGCTGACCGACGCCAACCTGCGCGGCGCCGATTTCCGCGCGGGCGAACTGGTGGACAGCGGCGGTCCGCAGGATGGCGGCCAGAAGACGACCCGCGGCACCGGCACCACCCGGCTGACCGAAGCGAAGATGGAGCGCTCGATCCTGGCCGGCGCCAATTTCGCCGGCTGCGACCTGACAGGTGCCGACCTGAACGATGCCGACCTGACCGGGGCGGAACTGACCTCCGCCGTGCTGATGGGCACCGATTTCTGCGGCGCCAACCTGGATGGAGCGGTGTTCGGCAACACGGTGATGGACCACGCCACCCTGACCCGCACCTTCATCCCCTTCGCCCTCCCCCCCGACGCCATCGTCCGGCCCAGCTATACCGCGATGCCGGTCGCCGAGTTCCTGGAGCTGGTGGAGAAGCACGAGCGCTGGGTCGACAGCGGCGGGGCCGAGGGCGCGCGGCTCGACCTCGACCTCGTGTCGGTGGCGGGGGCGGATTTGCATGGGCGCACGCTGGCGGCGGCCCGGCTGCGCCGCTGCCGGCTGCCCGGCGCCCGCCTGACCAAGGCCAGCCTGGAGATGGCGGAGCTGTCCTACATCGACCTCGACGAGGCCGACCTGCGCGACGCCGTACTACGCGGGGCCACCCTGCGCCGCGCCTATCTGGCCCACACGCTGATGAACGGGGTGGATGCCCGCCCGGTGCCGCTGGCCGGCGGCCGCGACTGGCCGGCCAATTTCGAGGGCGCCGACTTCTCCGATGCCGACCTGCGCGACTCCACCATGGGGTCGGCGATTGTGCGCGGGGCGGTGTTCACCAAGGCACTGACCGACCGGTCCGGCATCGACATTGCCGGCGCCTCCAGCCCTCTGCCCCCGCCTCCGCCGGAAGAGCGGCGGCGGCAGAAGCGCTTCGTCCGGCCCGGCATGGTCGTCCACACCGACCATGGCAGCTTCCCGGCGCGCAACTGGTCGGTGGGCGGCCTCTGCCTGCTGGCGGTCAACCAGCCCTACCAGCGCGGCCAGACCTTTCAGGCCCGCGTCGTCCTGGCCGACCGGCAGGAGGTGGCGGCCGTCGCCAACCTCGTCGTCCTGCATCGCGACGAGGAGCGTGGACAGCTGTCCGTCCGCTTCCATCAGTATGGCGACGACCTGAAGGCGCTGCTGAAGACCGCCTTCCTGGAACACCAGAAGATGGCCGGCTGACGCTGGCGATTCCTCCGCCTGCCGCAGAACCGTTCGATTGCACAGGATCGTTGAATCCCCGAAACGATCGCGGAACGATCCACAGGACCTCCTGTTTGAAGGGAGCACGCCGGATGGGGGTACAACCCGCCGGTAGATCCCCGAATGGAGGCTCCCATGGCAGACGAACAGAAGCCCAGGAAAGTTGGTGTGTATGACGGCTCCGACGGTGGGGCCGGCAGTTCGGGCATGAACTGGATGTGGATCATCATCGGCCTGATCGTGGTCGCGATCGTCCTCTATCTCCTGTTCCGCTGACCCGGCAGTACCCGCCGCCATGACGGCCGACAATGGACCGCCCCTTGAAGACGGTGATGCGGTCATTCCCCTGCACGACGAGTCGGTGACCGTCGGCAAGCAGCGGGTGGAGCGAAGCCGCGTCCGCGTCACCACGCGCGTCACCGAACGCGAGGAGATGGTCCGCCAAGCGCTGGAGCAGGAAGAGGCCACCGTCACCCGCGTCCCTATCGACCGCGAGATCGACGCCCATCCCGGCATCCGTCAGGAAGGCGACGTCACCGTGATCCCGCTGGTGGAGGAGGTGCTGGTGGTGGAACGCCGTCTGGTGCTCCGCGAGGAACTGCACATCCGCAAGAGCCGGCGGACCGTCGAGGTCGAGCAGCCCGTCACCCTGCGTTCCGAAGACGCGGTGGTGGAGCGTGTGACGTCCCCGCCCTCCCCCGCCCAATCCCCCAACCAGAATCCGCCTGAGGAGTAAAGCCGATGACCAAGACCATCGTTGCCCTCTACGACCACCGATCGGAAGCCGAAACGGCCTCCCGCGAGTTGCAGGCCGCCGGTTTCGACTCCAGTGCCATCGAAATCCTGTCGCATAGCGACTTGTCCAGCGGCGGCTGGAGCGGAAGCGGCGGCACCTATACCGGGGCTGGAACCACTGGGATCGGCACCACCACCGGCGACGCCTCGCTGGGCGCGGCGAGCGGCATGGCACGGACCGACCTGTCCACCGGCTATGTCGCCTCGCCCAACACGGTGCCGGGCACCGGAAGCGCCCTGGAGGGCGGGCTGGGCAGCACCACGACCGGCTCCGGCGGCATGCTGACCCGGCTGGCCGGCTGGGGCATTCCGAACCGGGATGCGGAGGTCTATGCCGAGGGTGTGCGCCGCGGTGGCTCGCTGCTGAAGGTCCGGCTGGACGAGGAGGATGTCGACCGCGCCATGGAGGTGCTGGAGCGCGGCAATGTGGTCGATGTCGAGGAACGCGGCAGCGCCTATCGTGAATCCGGCTGGACCGGTTACGACGAGACCGCCGATTACTATGACGAGCAGTCGGCCGAGGAAGAGCGTCTGCGCTATTCGCCGGGCCGCACTGCCATCGACACCTCGACCGGCACGACAGCCGGAACGGGCCTGACCGGTGCCGCCGCCGCCATGCGCGACGTGAACACCGACAGCACCCACGCCACCCGCACCGGCTCCGCCGAACGGGAAGAGCAGATCCCGATCGTCGAGGAACAGGTCAACATCGGCAAGCGCAGCGTCGAGCGCGGCGGCGTCCGCGTCCGCAGCTACGTCGTCGAGACGCCGGTCGAGGAGCAGGTCCGCCTGCGCGACGAGACCGTCACCGTCGAACGCCGCCCCGGCGGTCTGGTGGAGGGAAGCGCCGAGGTTCCGGCCGACGCCTTCCGCGAGCGCACCATCGAGGTGACGGAGACCGACGAGGAGGCCGTGGTCAGCAAGACCGCCCATGTCCGTGAGACCGTCGTGGTCCGCAAGGATGTCGAGGAGCGCGCCCAGAGCGTCCGCGACACCGTCCGCCGCACCGAGGTCGAGATCGAGGACACGCGGGACAAGAGCACCCGCAATCCCCTGTCCGACCGGCCGCTCTCCGACCGGACAGATGACGACGTGACCCGCTGACCGGACTTCACCGTTCGCAGGCATGAAAAAGGCCGCCCCTTCCAGTCGAAAGGGGCGGCCTTTTTCATTCAGGCAACAGGATCAGCTGCGGACCAGCGGCTTGTACTTGATGCGGTGCGGCTGGTCGGCGTCGGCGCCCAGGCGGCGCTTCTTGTCGACCTCGTAATCCTGGAAGTTGCCTTCGAACCATTCGACGTGGCTGTCGCCCTCGAAGGCCAGGATGTGGGTGGCGATGCGGTCGAGGAACCAGCGATCGTGGCTGATGACCACGGCGCAGCCGGCGAAGCTCTGCAACGCGTCTTCCAGCGCCCGCAGGGTGTCGACGTCCAGATCGTTGGTCGGTTCGTCGAGCAGCAGGACGTTGGCGCCGGACTTCAGCATCTTGGCGAGGTGGACGCGGTTGCGCTCACCGCCCGACAGCTGGCCGACCTTCTTCTGCTGGTCGGGGCCACGGAAGTTGAAGCTGGAGACATAGGCGCGGCTGGGCATGGTCTTCTTGCCCAGTTCCACCAGATCCAGCCCGTCGGAGATCTCCTCCCACACCGTCTTCTTGGCGTCCAGGCTGTCGCGGCTCTGGTCGACATAGCCGAGCTTCACCGTGTCGCCGACGCGGAAGGTGCCGGAATCCGGCCCGTCTTGCCCGGTGATCATGCGGAACAGCGTGGTCTTGCCGGCGCCGTTCGGGCCGATGACGCCAACGATGCCGCCCGGCGGCAGACGGAAGGACAGGCCGTCGATCAGCAGGCGGTCGCCGAAGCCCTTGGCGATGTTCTCCGCCTCGATGACGACGTTGCCGAGACGCGGCGGCACCGGGATGACGATCCGCGTCTCGCCGGACTGCTCCTTGCCGCTCTCGGCCAGCAAGGTCTCGTAGGCGGTGATACGCGCCTTGCTCTTGGCCTGACGGGCGCGCGGCGACTGCCGGATCCACTCCAGTTCGGTGGCCAGCTGCTTCTGGCGCGACTCTTCCTGGCGGCCTTCCTGCTCCAGGCGCTTCTGCTTCTGCTCCAGCCAGGACGAGTAGTTGCCTTCCCACGGAATCCCCGACCCGCGGTCGAGTTCGAGGATCCAGCCGGTGACGCTGTCCAGGAAGTAGCGGTCGTGGGTGACCAGGACGACGGTGCCCTTATAGTCCTCCAGATGCTTCTGGAGCCAGGCGACCGATTCGGCATCAAGGTGGTTGGTCGGCTCGTCGAGCAGCAGCAGGTCGGGCTTCTCGAGCAGCAGCTTGCACAGCGCGATGCGGCGCTTCTCACCGCCCGACAGCTTGGTCACGTCGGCGTCGCCCGGCGGGCAGCGCAGGGCGTCCATGGCGATCTCGACCGTGCGGTCGATGTCCCAGGCGTCTGCCGCGTCGATCTTCTCCTGCAGCTCGCCCTGTTCGGCCAGCAGCGCGTCGAAGTCGGCATCCGGATCGGCCATCAGGTTCGACACTTCGTTGAAGCGGTCGAGCAGCGCCTTGGTCTCGCCCAGCGCCTCCATGACGTTCTCGTGGACGGTCTTGGTCGGGTCGAGCTGCGGCTCCTGCGGCAGGTAGCCGACCTTGGCGCCCTCGGCCGCCCAGGCCTCGCCGGAATAGTCCTTGTCCAGGCCGGCCATGATCTTCATCAGGGTCGACTTACCGGAACCGTTGACGCCGAGCACGCCGATCTTCACACCCGGCAGGAACGAGAGCCAGACGTTGTCGAGAACCTTCTTGCCGCCAGGATAGACCTTGGTCAGGCCCTTCATGACATAGACATACTGGTAGGACGCCATGCGCCGCTCCGACCTTCCGAAAAGATGTGAGAAATGGCGCCGCCCCCATCCCTGCGGTTCTACGGCACCCTGTCGCTAGGGTCTGGTTTTAGCGCATAAGGGGCTTGCATGAAACCTTGTTGAGCCGCCCCGCCGGGATCGGGCGGTATCGGCCGGCAACAGGAGGAAAAGGATTGGTCAGTCCCAAGGTCGAAATCTACGTCGATGCCGACGCCTGTCCGGTCAAGGCCGAGATCTACAAGGTCGCCGGCCGCACCGGCTGCAAGGTCTGGCTGGTCGCCAACGCGCCGCTGCGCCTGCCGACGGAATGCATGGCGGAACTGGTGGTGGTCAGCGACGGCTTCGACGCCGCCGACAACTGGATCGCCGAGCATGCCGGTCCGACCGACGTGGTGGTGACGGCCGACATCCCGCTGGCCGACCGCTGCGTGAAGCGTAACGCGGTGGTGATCGGCCCGACCGGGCGGCCCTTCACGCCCGACAGCGTCGGTTCGGCGCTGGCGACCCGCGCGCTGATGCAGGATCTGCGCGACATGGGCATGGTCAGCGGCGGCAACGCCCCGATGAGCCAGCGCGACAAGTCGCAGTTCCTGCAAACGCTGGATCAGGCGGTGCAGGCGCTGAAGGCTGGGCGGCGGCCGAGGTTTCGGTGAGACGGTGAAGATGAAAGAGAAAGGCCCGGCTCCAAACGGAACCGGGCCTTTCCTGCGGGATCGCCGGAGACCGGCGATCACTCCCAGCCGGCAACCTTCTCGCAGGCCTTGCGGGCTTCGGGGTTGGCCTTTTCCCACTGGGTGATGGTGCGCGTCTCGTTGTTGTCCATCTTGTCGTTCATGCAGACGCAATACTTGTTCACGACTGCCTCCGACACCTTGGCGTCGGCATTGTCCTTCATGCACTGGGCCACCCATTTGGCGTTGTCGTCGGCCATGGCGGGCGATCCCACCGAAAGAGCGCCGAAAGACAGGACACCAAACGCAAAAGCGAGAACGGCATGCTTCATGACCGGGCTCCAGATTGGGCGGCGCAACGGGATCGTTGCGCCGTGCCGACAGACGGCATTCCCAATCGTAGAAGCGATAACAAGTACTCAACAACAAAAGACTACGCCGAAAGAGTTGGCGTCAAATCTACAGGCGCACAAATACTTGCCAGTGATTAAACCCGCACCACCTTGCCCGGATTCAGCAGATTGTCCGGATCGAAGGCCCGCTTCAGGTCGCCCATGACGTTGAAGGCTTCGCCGGTCTCCTGCTCCAGGAACGCCATCTTGCCGTAACCAATCCCATGTTCGCCGGTGCAGGTGCCGCCCATCGCCAGCGCGCGGCCCACCATCTTGTCGGCAAGCCGCTGAGCCTCGGCCAGTTCGGCCGGGTTGTCGGGGTCGAGGACATAGACAAGGTGGAAATTGCCATCACCGACATGGCCGACCATCGGGGCCAGCATGTCGGACTCGGCCAGATCCTGCTTGGTCTCCAGGATGCAGTCGGCGAGGCGTGAGATCGGCACGCAAACGTCGGTCGGCCAGCCCTTCGACCCCGGACGCAGGGCAAGAGCGGCGTAATAGGCATCGTGCCGGGCCTGCCACAGCTTCGAGCGGTCCTCAGGCCGGGTGGCCCAGGCAAACTCCATCCCGCCATGCTCGGCCGCGATGGCCGCCACCATCTCCGCCTGCTCCTTCACCCCGGCCTCGGTGCCGTGGAACTCGAAGAACAGGGTGGGTGCCACGGCATAGTCGAGCTTTGAGTATTTGTTGACGGCATCGATCTGCACCTCGTCCAGCAACTCGATGCGGGCGACCGGAACGCCGACCTGGATGGTCTGGATCACGGTGTCGACAGCGCCCTTGATCGACTGGAAGGCGCAGACGGCGGACGAGATGGCTTCCGGGATGCCGTAGAGCTTCAGCGTCACCTCGGTAATGATGCCGAGCGTGCCTTCGGAGCCGACGAACAGCCGGGTCAGGTCATAGCCGGCCGCCGACTTGCGTGCGCGTCCGCCAGTCTTGATGACGCGGCCGTCGGCCAGCACCACGGTCAGGCCCAGGACGTTTTCGCGCATGGTGCCGTAGCGCACGGCGTTGGTGCCGCTGGCCCGGGTCGCCGACATGCCGCCCAGCGAAGCGTTGGCACCGGGATCGATGGGGAAGAACAGGCCGGTGTCGCGCAGATGCTCGTTCAACTGCTTGCGGGTCACGCCGGCCTGGACGGTGACGTCGAGATCCTCCGGGCTGACGCGCAGGATCTGCTGCATGCCCGACAGATCGATGGTGATGCCGCCGGCCAGCGCCGCGATGCCGCCCTCCAGCGAGGTGCCGGTGCCGAAGGGGATGATCGGCAGCTTGTGCTTCGCGCAGATCTTCACGATCGCGCTGACCTCTTCGGTCGAATTGGCGAAGGCGACGCCGTCCGGCGGACAGGGCGTGTGATAGGACTCGTCCTTGCCGTGATGCTCGCGCACCGGCAGGGAGGTGGTGAACCGGTCGCCCAGCAGAGCCGTCAGCTCGGCCCGAGCCTCCTCGGTCAGGGCCGCGCGCGGCTGGGTGGTGGCGATGACGGTCATGGGTGTTGTCCTCCCCGGTCGATGAGTCATTGGGATGGTTCATTGGTATGACCAAGCGAGGCTAAGGCGGCGGGCAAGTGCTTGGCAAGACGGGCAATGCGCAGAGGTGGAATGCCGGGTTGCCACAGTTTGGCGCCACTCAGCATCTGAGGCGCCACACCTGTTGCACCGGCAACGCCACAGTCCATGCAACACCTGTTGCAACGCGCCACCCTGCCGCATCACCTTCAACCGTTGAAAATCAAGAAAATCCGTCAAACTGACCATCTGGCACGGCGGTTGCTCTTACCCCCTCGAACCGCGCGTCGATCAACGACGCACCACAACGAGGGGGAGGTGCCATCTTGGCTCCGGTCGTCGGCATCGTCGCCAATCCGGTTTCCGCCCGCGACATCCGCCGGGTCGTCGCCAACGCCACCAGCCTGCAGATCGCCGACCGGGCGAACATCCTGCTGCGGGTGCTGGCGGCGCTGCATGCGTGCGGCGTCCGCGACGTGCTGATGATGCCGGAGAATGGCGGCATCCGCGCCCATGTAGACCGCGGCATGATGCGGGCCAGGGCAAGAGGCGAGGATATCTACCCTGCCCTTCACCCGGTCGCCATGCCGGTCACCGGCACCGTCGCCGACACCCACCGCGCCACAGCGGAGATGCGGCGAGCCGGGGTGGCCGCACTGGTGGTGCTGGGCGGCGACGGCACCCACCGAGCGGTGGCAGCCGAATGCGGGACGGTGCCGATCGCCGGCATCTCCACCGGGACCAACAACGCCTTCCCCGAACATCGCGAGCCGACGATCACCGGGCTTGCCACCGGGCTGGCGGTGACCGGCCGGGTGCCGCCGCACATCGCCTTCATCGCCAACAAGCGCATCGACGTTTCGCTGAACGGCGGTGCCGTCACCGACATGGCGCTGGTCGACGTCGCGCTGGTGACGGAGCGCTACATCGGCGCCCGCGCCCTGTGGCGGACCGAGAATTTCCGCGAACTCTATGTCACCTTCGCCGACCCGGAGGTCATCGGCATGTCGGCCATCGCCGGCCTGCTGGAACCCGTCGGCCGCGACGAAAGCGGCGGCCTGATGGTGCGTCTGTCGCCGGACGGCGACTGCCGCAAGGGCATCACCACCCTCAACGCTCCCATCGCGCCGGGAATGATGGCCCAGGTCGGCGTCACCGACTGGCGCCGCATGCCGGCCGACGTGGCCTTCGTGCCGGAGGTCGCCGCCGGCTCGGTCGCGCTGGATGGCGAGCGGGAGCTGTCCTTCACCGAACGCGACCGTCTGTCCCTGACCTTAAGGGACGACGCCTTCCGCACGGTCAACGTCGCCGCAGTCATGCGGCACGCCGGCCAGAACCGGCTGCTGACCGGTACCCCCGTGCCCGTCACCGCCGCCTTCTGACAACCACAACCCAAATCAACCCCCAAAGACATCAACCAGGGAGCAAACACCTTATGGCCCAGAATCCCTTCCCCCTCGGCAAGGACGAGCTGCTGAAGGCCTACCGCACCATGCGGACGATCCGCGAGTTCGAGGAGCGGCTGCACGTCGATTTCGCCAAGGGCGACATCCCCGGCTTTGTCCACCTCTATGCCGGCGAGGAGGCCTGCGCCACCGGCATCATGATGCACCTGAACGACAACGACCGCATCGCCTCCACCCACCGCGGCCACGGCCACTGCATCGCCAAGGGCGTCGACGTCCACGCGATGATGGCGGAGATCTACGGCCGCAGCACCGGCGCCTGCCGGGGCAAGGGCGGGTCGATGCACATCGCCGACCTGTCCAAGGGCATGATGGGCGCCAACGGCATCCTGGGGGCCGGTGCTCCGCTGATCTGCGGCGCTGCGCTGGCGGCCAAGGTACGCGGCGACCGCGGCGTCGGCATCACCTTCGTCGGCGACGGCGCCTCCAACCAGGGCACCTTCCTGGAAAGCCTGAACCTCGCCGCGGTGTGGAACCTGCCGGTGGTCTTCGTGGTGGAGAACAACGGCTATGCCGAATCCACCGCGATGGAATGGGCGGTGTCCTGCGACAGCTATGTCGACCGCGCCACCGGCTTCGGCATGCCGGGCGTCACGGTGGACGGCACCGACTTCTTCGCGGTGTACGAGGCGGCGGGCGAGATCATCCGCCGCGCCCGCGACGGCGGCGGCCCGGCCCTGCTGGAATGCAACATGGTCCGCTTCTACGGCCATTTCGAAGGCGACGCCCAGACCTACCGCGCCAAGGGCGAACTGGAGGCGATCCGCGCCTCGCGCGACTGCCTGACCATCCTGTCGGAACGGGTGATCGAGGCCGGGGTGATCGGCCGCGACGAGCTTCAGGCCATCGACCGCGAGGTCAACGCGCTGATCGAGGATGCCGTGCGCGCCGCCAAGGCCGCCCCGCTGCCGGTCGCCGACGACCTGCTGCGCGACGTCTACGTCTCCTACTAAGCCCATTCAAGAAACGCCAAACGCGGAGGAAACACATGTCCCGCAAGATCAGCATGAAGCAGGCGATCAACGAGGCCCTGGACCTGGAGATGCGCCGCGACCCCACCGTCATCGTCATGGGCGAGGACATCGTCGGCGGCACCGGCGCCCAGGGCGAGGATGACGCCTGGGGCGGCGTGCTGGGCGTCACCAAGGGTCTGTACGCCAAGCATGGCGACCGGCTGATGGACACGCCACTGTCGGAATCCGCCTATATCGGGGCGGCCATCGGTGCCGCCGCCTGCGGGCTGCGGCCGGTGGCGGAGCTGATGTTCCTGGACTTCATGGGCGTCTGCTTCGACCAGATCTTCAACCAGGCGGCCAAGTTCCGCTACATGTTCGGCGGCAAGGCCGAGACGCCGGTGGTGATCCGCGGCATGGTCGGCGCCGGCTTCCGCGCCGCCGCCCAGCATTCGCAGATGCTCACCCCGCTGTTCACCCACATCCCCGGCCTGAAGGTGGTCTGCCCCAGCAACGCCTATGACGCCAAGGGCCTGCTGATCCAGTCGATCCGCGACAACGACCCCGTCATCTTCTGCGAGCACAAGAATCTCTACGGACTGGAATGCGAGGTTCCGGCGGAGAGCTATGCCATCCCCTTCGGCGAGGCGAACGTCCTGCGCGACGGCGATGACGTGACTATCGTCAGCTACGGCCTGACCGTCCACCGCGCGATGGAGGCGGCGACGGCCCTGGCCAAGGACGGCACCGAGGCCGAGGTGATCGACCTGCGCACCCTGTCGCCGATCGACTGGGACACCATCGTCGAGAGCGTCGAGCGCACCGGCCGGCTGGTGGTAGTGGACGAGGCGCACCCGCGCTGCAACCTCGCCACCGACATCGCCGCCTTCGTCGGCCAGAACGCCTTCGGCGCGCTGAAGGCGGGCATCCAGATGGTGACGGCGCCGCACACGCCGGTACCCTTCGCGCCCTCGCTGGAGGATCTGTACGTCCCCAGCGCCGACAGCATCGCCAGCGCCGTGCGGCGCACCCTGTCGCCCAAGGGGGCGTCGCCGCGGATCGCGGCCTGACAGACCGGCATCACCACACAGTACGCACGAGCCGCGCCCTCTCCCACATTCCCACCTCCGCGGGAGTGACGGGAGGGGTGTGCGCCAAGCAAAAAAGCATTCCCAGGAGACCGAGTTCCATGTTGAACGAGCGCATCAAGCCCATCGTCATGCCGAAATGGGGCCTGTCCATGTCGGAGGGCAAGGTCACCGGCTGGCTGAAGCGGCCGGGGTCCACCATCTCCATCGGCGATGAACTGCTGGAGGTCGAGACCGACAAGATCACCAACGTGGTCGAGGCCGGCGAAACCGGCGTGCTGCGCCGTGTGCTGGGCGAGCCCGGCACCGTCTATCCGGTCAAGGCGCTGATCGCCGTGCTGGCCGAACCCGATGTGCCCGACGATGACATCGACGCCTTCATCAACGCCTATGCCGTCCCAGCCGGCGAAGACGGGGATGGCGAGGCCGAGGCCGGCCCGCAGTACCACACCGCCGAGACGCCGGCCGGCACCATCCGCTACGCAAAGCGTGGTGAAAGCGGGCCGACCATCCTGCTGGTCCACGGCTTCGGCGGCGATCTCGACAACTGGCTGTTCACCATCGACGCGCTGGCGGAGAAGGCCACCGTCTACGCCCTCGACCTGCCCGGCCACGGCCAATCCACCAAGCAGATCGCCGACGCCAGCCTGTCCGGCCTGTCGCAGGCGGTGCTGGGCTTCCTCGACACGGTCGGGGTGGAGCGCGCCCATTTCGTCGGTCATTCGATGGGCGGTGCGGTGTCGATGCGCACCGCGCTCGACGCGCCGGGCCGGGTGGCGTCGCTGTCGCTGATCGCGTCGGCCGGTCTCGGCGAGCAAATCGACGGCGGCTACATCCAGGGCTTCGTCGGTGCGACATCGCGCCGCGACCTGAAACCGGTCCTGGAGACGCTGTTCGCCGACCGCGGCCTTGTCAGCCGCCAGATGGTTGACGACCTCTTGAAGTACAAGCGGCTGGACGGCGTGGACGAGGCGCTGCGGGCGCTGTCGGCCTCGCTGTTCGCCGAGGGCCGGCAGGCCAGCGTACTCGTCTCCGGAATCGCGGATGCCCGGACGCCCACGCTGGTCGTGTGGGGTGAAGAGGATCGCGTCATCCCCGCCGACCACGCCCAGGCGCTGGCAAACACGGCACAGGTCGCCGTCATCCCCGGCGCCGGCCATATGGTGCAGATGGAGGCGGCCGGCAAAGTGAACGCGCTGCTGAAGGAGCACATCGCCAAGGCGAGCTGAGGCGGCCCGACTTACAAAGAGGCCGGCCTCTCTCCCCTTCGCTTCATCCCGATCCACCCGCAACCGGCGCGCGACGACCACCAGCGCGCCGGCAGGAGACCGCTCATGCCTGATCTCAAGGACAAGAGCATCATCGTCACCGGCGCCGGCCGCGGCATCGGCGCCACCATCGCCAAGGCGCTGGCCGCCGACGGTGCCAAGCTGACCATCGCCGACCGCACCGAGGCCGACGCCCAGCAGGTGGCCGAGGCCATCCGTGCTGCCCGCGGCAGCGCTATCGCCGTCACCGTCGATGTCCGCGACCGCGCCGCCGTCCGCCGCATGATCGACGAGGCGGTGAAGGCCCATGGCCGGCTCGACGTCATCTTCAACAATGCCGGCATCGCCCAGACCAAGCCCTTCCTCGACATCACCGAGGACGACTGGCACACGGTCAACGACGTCAACGCGCTCGGCGTGCTGATCGGCATGCAGGAAGCTATCAAGACGTTCCGCAAGCAGGGTGGTGGCGGCAAGATCGTCAACACCGCCTCCATCGCCGGCAAGCAGGGCTACGAACCGCTGGCCCACTACTCCGCCAGCAAATTCGCTGTGGTCGCGCTGACCCAGGCCGCCGCCCGCGGCTTCGGCAAGGACGGCATCACCGCCAACGCCATCTGCCCCGGCGTGGTGGCGACCGAGATGTGGAAGATCATCGACCAGGGCTTCCGCGACACCGGCATCACCAAGTCGGAGAACGAGGCCTTTGACATGTTCGCCGCCGGCGCCGTGCTGGGCCGGCCGTCGCGGCCCGACGATCTGGTCGGCGTCGCCCGCTTCCTCGCCTCGTCGGACAGCGACTTCATGACCGGCCAGTCCCTGCTGGTCGATGGCGGGATGGTGTTCGCCTGACCGCCATCAACGCTCGCCTCACAACGATAAAACCGGAGGACAACACCATGAGTGCCACTTCGATGAAGGCCGCCGTCTGGCATGGCCGCAAGGACATCCGGGTCGAGGACGTGCCGCTGCCGGGCGCCCCGCCCGCCGGCTGGGTGCAGATCAAGGTGCATTGGTGCGGCATCTGCGGGTCCGACCTGCATGAGTATGTTGCCGGCCCGGTCTTCATCCCCGTCGACACCCCCCACCCGCTGACCGGTCTGAAGGGACAATGCATCCTCGGCCACGAGTTCAGCGGCGAGATCGCGACGCTGGGCGAAGGCGTCACCGGCTTCAAAGTCGGCGACCGGGTGGCGGCCGATGCCTGCCAGCATTGCGGCGAGTGCTATTACTGCAAGCACGGCATGTACAACATCTGCGAGAAGCTGGCCTTCACCGGCCTGATGAACAACGGCGCCTTCGCCAGTCTGGTCAACGTCCCGGCCGAGCTGCTCTACAAGCTGCCGAACGGCTTCCCGACCGAGGCCGGCGCCCTGATCGAGCCGCTAGCGGTCGGCATGCATGCGGTGAAGAAGGCCGGCAGCATCGTCGGCGAGACCGTGGTGGTGGTCGGTGCCGGCACCATCGGCCTCTGCACCATCATGTGCGCGAAGGCGGCGGGAGCCGGCCGGATCATCGTCCTTGAGATGTCCGCCGCCCGCAAGGCCAAGGCGCTGGAGGTCGGCGCTTCCATCGTGCTCGATCCCAAGGAATGCGACGCGGTGGCGGAGGTGAAGGCGTTGACCGGCGGTTACGGCGCCGACGTGTCGTTCGAGTGCATCGGCCACCGCGACACGGCGAAGCTCGCCATCGACGTGATCCGCAAGGCGGGCAAGACGGTACTGGTCGGCATCTTCGAGGAGCCCAGTTCCTTCAACTTCTTCGAGATCGTCGCCACCGAAAAGCAGGTCATCGGCTCGCTGGCCTACAATGGCGAGTTCGCCGACGTCATCCGCTTCATCGCCGATGGTCGGATCGACGTGCAGCCGCTGATCACCGGCCGCATCACGCTGGACGACATCGTCAGCGGCGGCTTCGAGGAACTGGTCGCCCACAAGGACCGCAACGTGAAGATCATCGTGCAGCCACAGGCGGTTCCTGCTGCCGCCGAACAGCCGGAGCTTGTCCACTGATGGCCCTGCCCGCGATGCACAGTCCCCGGCCCGAGCATCGGGCCGAGAAGCCGGCCTGGCTCCGCGCCCGCGCCCCCGCCGGTGCGGCGTTCGAGGACACGCAGTCGCTCGTCCGCCGCCACGGCCTGAACACGGTCTGCGAGGAGGCCGCCTGCCCCAACATCGGCGAGTGCTGGAGCAAGCGGCACGCCACGGTGATGATCCTGGGCAGCGTGTGCACGCGGGCCTGCGCCTTCTGCAACGTCGCCACCGGCCGGCCGGACGCGCTCGATCCCCACGAGCCGGACCGGCTGGCCGAGGCGGTCGGCGAACTGGGCCTCGCCCACGTCGTCATCACCTCGGTCGACCGCGACGACCTGCCCGACGGCGGTGCGGCGCATTTCGCCCGCTGCATCCGCCGCCTGCGCGAAACGGCGCCCACCACGACGGTGGAGGTGCTGACCCCCGACTTCCGCAACAAGCCGGGGGCGGTAGAGACCGTGGCGGACGCCCAGCCCGACGTCTATAACCACAATCTGGAAACCGTGCCTCGGCTCTATGCCGATGTGCGGCCGGGAGCGCGCTATTACGGTTCGCTGCGCCTGCTGGAGCGGGTGAAGGAGCACGATCCGACCATCTTCACCAAGTCCGGCATCATGGTCGGGCTGGGCGAGGAGCCGGCGGAGGTGTTGCAGGTGATGGACGATCTGCGGGCGGCGGGCGTCGATTTCCTGACCATCGGCCAGTATCTCCGCCCCACCTCCAACCACCATCCGGTCGCCCGCCACGTCACGCCCGAGGAGTTCGAGCGCTACGCGACGGTGGCGCGGGCCAGAGGCTTCCTGATGGTGTCGGCGACGCCGCTGACCCGCTCCTCCCACCATGCCGGCCGCGATTTCGAAGAGCTGCGGCGGCGGTCGGCGACGAAGGATTGAGCGTTGCCCTGATCCCTGCGGTTTTCGACGGGACCGCTGGGATCAGAGCGTGGTCTTCGGTCCGACCGCAACTCCGTCCGGCTGCGGCGGCTTCATCAGCTTGCAATCCTTGACGCAAAAGGTCTGCTGTTCGATCCGGCCGCCACAGGATTTGAAGCACTGATCGTAATCGGATGAGCAATAAAGATTGCTGGAACAGCTGATTTCCCGCTCGAAATCGCTGAGGGTCTTCATCTTCTTCTTGTTGTAGTCCTTGGGCAATGATTTGAGATAAGCACGATAATCCGCATGTGCGCGGGTCAGGCCCTCGGCCCGGCAGGTTTGAAGGGCCAACTCTCTCGCGGACTCGCACATGGATTGCACCTGCCTGCATTGGGCTACGCAAAGTTTTCCGGCCTCGCTGACCGGCGAAAAATAGTTCGTCGTCGTCTCGAAGCGTGGACTTGGGACACAACCGGCCAGCCCGGCCGCCAGCATGCAGCCGAGTACAATGAAACGCGTCATCATAGTGGATGCCCCGCCGTGGATTACTTCCAATCGACACGAACAGGACGCCGATACGAAATAATCCACGCCATAGGCCGATTTCGCCAGGGCAGCACCAAACCCAGTGATGGATCCCCTGGGAAGCGACAAGCCGAAGCGGGTTACAGCTTTCAGGCTGCGTGGAAACCCGCGCTTATGTCAGATGCTGCCTTTGCAGGTAGTCCTCGCTCTGCATCTCCATCAGGCGGCTCACCGTGCGTTCGAACTCGAACGCATGGGTGCCTTCCGGGTAGAGCCGCTCCGGCGGACCCTCGGCGGCGATGACGACGTTGACCTTGTGCTCGTACAAGGCATCGATCAGCGTCATGAAGCGCTTGGCCTCGTTGCGCAGTTCGTCTTTCATCGTCGGCACATGGTCGATCAGGACCGTGTGGAAATGGGTGGCGATCGCCAGATAGTCGGCCGCCCCCAGCGGCTTGCCGCACAGGTTCCAGAAATCGACCCAGGCCACGCATTTGGCGGCCCGGTCGATCTCGACCCGGCGCCCCTGCACCGTCAGGCTGCAAGGCTCGCCCGCCGCACCGCCGGTCAGGTCGGAGAACGCCTTGGCAAGGGCGGCGTCGGAGGCAGCGCCCAGCGGGTGGTGGTAGATCGGCACGCCCTTCAGGCGGTCCAGCCGGTAGTCGGTCGGGCCGTCCAGCGACAGGATGTCCAGCTTCTCTTTCAGAAGTGCTATGAAGGGCAGGAACAGTTCGCGCTGGAGCCCGTCCTTGTACAGCATGTCGGGCGGCCAGTTGGAGGTCGCCACCACCACCACGCCCAAATCGAACAGGTTGGTGAACAGCCGGCCCAGGATCATCGCGTCGACGATGTTGGTGACGTGGAACTCGTCGAAGCAGAGCAGCCACGCCTCGTCGGCCAGCGCGCGGGCCAGTTCGGGCAGCGCCTCGTCGGGTCCGTCGCCTTTGCCCTTGCCCGATTGGCGGTGGTCGTGGATGCGCTGGTGGATCTCCAGCATGAATTCGTGGAAATGGACCCGCCGCTTCTTGTCGACGGGTGCCGTCTCATAGAACAGGTCCATCAGCATCGACTTGCCGCGACCGACGCTGCCGTAGATGTACAGCCCTTGCGGTGCGGTGGAGGCGATGTCCGGCGGCGGCGGGACGGCACGGCGGCGGCCTAGGCCGAAGCGTTCCAGCCAGCCTCCCCCGGCAGGCTTGTCGTCGCCGGCGGGCCGCGGCTGATAGCCCTTCAGCGCCTGATACAGGCTTTGGAACTTCTCCGCCGCCAGTTCCTGGTCGGGATCGGGGCGAAGAGTGCCGCTGCCGCGGCGGGCGCGGTAGAGCGAAAGCGGTCCGTCGGTCATGGGATTATGGGAGATCCGGCTGCCAAGATGGGTCCTTACCTAGCGGATGGCGCCGCTCCCGGCAACCGCCGACGGCAAGGCAAGGTGGGAATGGCAGGGTGGAGAATAAGGGTGGCGTCGGCCACCCGGAGCCGGCCCCGGAACCGGCCGGCGGCGGCGCGACATCTGCGCGCAGCGGGAATGACCCATATTTCCGTGAGGTTACGCTTTCATTAGGGTGTTGGTTCGTCTAATCAACACAGGCCGTACGGCCGCCAGCCCCACAGGAAATCGACACGCCGATGCCCGTTCCCGGGTCCGCCTCCCCGCCGCTGCCCCGTTCCTCCGCCGGTCTGGCGCGGGCGTTGCGTGGCCGGTTGGGATCGGTGCGTTTCCTGATGACCGCATCCGGTCTTGCCTTCATCCTGGTGGTGAACGCGCTGATCGGCTACGGCATCGTCCAGGGCCGGCGCGAGGCGCTGGACGCCGGCGAACGCGCCACCCGTGACCTCGCTCGCATGCTGGAATCGCAGACGCTGCGGACGGCCTTCGCGGTGGACCAGATGCTGCGCGACCTGTCCTTCGCGCTCGACATGCTTCCTGACGGTGCCCGCCGCGGCAGCACTTCCATCCATGACCATCTGCGCCAGCGGCGCGATTCCTTCGCCGAACTGGCCGATCTGGTGGTGGTCGGCGGCGACGGCTTCGCCCTGCATCATTCGGCCGAGCTGCCGCTTCCCGCGGTTTCGCTGACCGACCGCAGCTACTTCACCGGGCCGCGCGACGGTCGCAGCCAGGAGCTGCATGTCGGCGGCGCCATCACCAGCCGTGTCAGACCGGGGACCCAGGTCATTCCGTTCAGCCGGCGTTGGCTGGACACCGATGGCGGATTCCGCGGCGTGCTGGTCGCCATGGTCGATCCGACACGGTTGGCCGCGACACTGGAATCGCGGGACATCGACCGCAAGGGCAGCGTGATCCTGGCGTTGGGAGACGGCACGATCCTGCTGGAACGGCCACAGGGCTACAGCGGACCTGCCCGGCTGACCGATTGGCCGGCGGTGTGGACTGCGCTCGCCGCGCATGACGAGGCCACCATCCGCGATACCGTCCCCGGTCCGGGGGCCGGCCCAGAGTCTGGCACCGACAGCCTGATCAGCGTGCGGCGGGTGCAGGGCTATCCCTTCGTCATCGTGGCGACCCTGCCGGTGGCCGCGGCACTGGCCGAATGGCGGCGCGACACGGCGGCCTGGACGGCCATCGGCACGGTCATGACCATCGCCATCGCCCTGCTGACCGCCTTCGTCGTCCGCCAGCATGCCCGGCGGGAGGAGGATCAGGCCCGGCTGGCCCGCGCCTCGCGGCGGATCCGCGGCATTCTCGATTCCATGCCGGACGCGGTGGTGACCTTCGACACGGCCGGGCGCATCGTCACCTTCAACCGCGCGGCGGAAATGATGTTCGGCTTGCGGGAGCACGAGATGATCGGCCAGCCGATCGAGGCGCTGATCCCCGATGCGCGCGGCGGAGCCAACGACCGCGACCTGACGGCACTGCGCCGTGACGGCCATGCCTTCCCGGTCGGCTTCACTGTCAGCGACCTGCGGCTGGGCGGCGGCCCCTGCGCCGCGGCCTCCTACCCCCCTGCATATCCCACCGGGGTCGGCGCTCTGCGTCCGGACGAACCGCGTATCTATGTCGGCGTCATCCGAGACATGACCCGCCGCAAGCAGCAGGAGGCGGAGTTGATCGCCTCCAAGACCCAGGCGGAGCTGGCGAACCGGGCGAAGAGCGAATTCCTCGCCAACATGAGCCACGAGCTGCGTACCCCGTTGAACGCCATCATCGGCTTCGCCGAGGTGCTGGACAGCGAGTTCTTCGGTGCCGTCAACGAGCGGCAGAAGTCCTGCATCGCCGACATCCACGACAGCGGCCGGCATCTGCTCGACATCGTCAACGCCATTCTCGACATGTCCAAGCTGGACTCCGGCCTGTTCGAACTGTGTGAGGAGGCGGTGGAGGCGCATGAGGCGGTCGGCCAATGCCTGATGATGGTGCGCGACCGCGCCGCCGCCGGCGGGGTGGCCATCCACAACGAGGTGACGGCCGCCGTCGCTGCCCTGTGGGTCGACCGCCGGGCCTTCAAGCAAGTGATCCTGAACCTGCTGTCCAATGCGGTGAAGTTCACGCCCGGCGGCGGCAGCATCACCATCGCCGCCGGGATGGCGGAGGATGGCGGCTTTGTGCTGACGGTCACCGACACCGGCATCGGCATTCCGTCCGACTTCATGGCCGATCTGTTCCAGCCTTTCCGTCAGGCGGAGAATGCCGCCAACCGCCGGTACGAGGGCACCGGGCTGGGGCTGTCGATCTCAAAGAACTTCGTCGATCTGCATGGCGGGACGCTGACCTGCCGCAGCGCACCCGGGACCGGCACCAAGATGACGGTGAGGCTGCCGGCCGGGCGGGTGATCGAACGGCCCACCGATATCGGCAGCCACGCGAAAATTCCCGCGGCGTGACGTGGCTGTCGCGCCGGCGTTCAGCGCAGGCGCGTTGCGATGAACCGGCGGGGCGGGTCGACGAAATCGTCCTGGGCGGCGATCAGCTGAAGCTCGCGCGTGCCCATCCGCCGCGTCGTCTCGAAGATGGCGAAGATCGCCGCCGCCGCCTTTTCCAGCGCGTCGGCCGGATCGAAGGCGGTCAGGTAATGGGCGAGGAACAGCGCCGCCACCGCGTCACCCGAGCCGTTCGGCGGCGGATCGAAGGTCAGGCGCGGCGTCGCCACCAGCCAGGCACCGTCGGTGCCGTCCACCAGCATCTCGATGCTGTCGGGATCGGCATCGCTGCGCGTCAGGCTGGTGACCAGGACCAATCGCGGCCCGCGCGCCCGCAATGCCGCGGTGGCGGCCAGCGCGTCGTCCAGCGTCGCAATCTTGCGGTCGGTCAGATATTCCAGCTCGAACTGGTTCGGCGTCATCAGGTCGGCGGCGGGCACCGCATGGTCACGGATGAACTCCGGCAGGCCGGGCCGCACGAAGAAGCCGCGGCCGACGTCGCCCATCACCGGATCGCAGCAATAGACCGCCTTGGGATTGGCCGCCTTCACCCGCGCCACGGTCTCCACGATCACCTGCCCAAGTTCGACCGCGCCCATATAGCCGGACAGAACCGCATCCTGCGCCGGCAGCACGCCGCGGGCGGCGATGCCGTCGACGATGTCGGCGATATGCTCCGCCGTGAAGACCTGCCCGGTCCAGGCGCCATAGCCGGTGTGGTTGGAGAACTGGACGGTGTTCACCGCCGTGGCGTCGATACCCAGCCGCTGCAACGGAAACACCGCGGCGCGGTTGCCGACATAGCCATAGGCGACGTGTGATTGGATGGTGAGGACGCTTTTCATGGGTGGAAGCGTAAGCGACGGTCCGCCGGCCGTAAAGCGGCCGACTCCACCTCGACAGCGGGGGTGAGCGGCATGGCAGCCATGCACTGGGCCGTGCAAGGGCACATCTGTGGCGGCTTGGCCCATGGACAGGGTGACGGCGCGCGGCTAAAGCTGGCCTCCTCCATCTTCAGCATTTCCAGGATACCGCCATGGCCACGACCGTCCGCCCCCGTCGCAGCGTGCTCTACATGCCGGGCTCGAACGCCCGCGCTCTGGAGAAGGGGCGCAGCCTGCCTGCCGACGGGCTGATCCTGGATCTGGAGGACGCGGTCGCTCCCGACGCCAAGGCGACGGCGCGCGACACCATAGCCACCGCGCTGGCCGCCGGCGGCTATGGCGGGCGGGAACTGGTCGTCCGGGTCAACGGGCTGAACACCCCCTGGGGCTATGACGATCTGCGCATGGCGGCAGCCAGCGGTGCCGATGCCGTGCTGCTGCCGAAGGTGGAGAGCGCCGACGCGGTGCGGCAGGCCGAGGCGGTGCTGCGCGCCGCCGGTGCGCCGGCCAAGCAGACGATCTGGTGCATGATGGAGACGCCGCTCGGCATCCTGAATGCCAAAGAGATCGCCGGTGCCTCGCCCGCCGTCGGTGCGCTGGTGCTCGGCACCTCGGACCTCGCCAAGGACCTGCACGCCGCTCACACGGCGCAGCGGCTGCCGATGATCACCAGCCTGGGGCTGTGCCTGCTGGCGGCCCGGGCCTATGGGCTGGCGGTGCTGGACGGGGTGCATCTCGACCTGAACGACGACGAGGGCTTCGCCGCCTCCTGCCGGCAGGGGCGCGAGTTGGGCTTCGACGGGAAGACGCTGATCCATCCGAAGACGATCGCCGCCTGCAACGCCGCCTTCGCCCCGGATGCCGAGGAAATCGCCCAGGCCCACCGCATCATCGCCGCCCATGCGGAGGCTGCGGCATCCGGCAAGGGGGTGGTGCTGGTCGACGGCAAGCTGGTGGAGACCCTGCATGTCGAGAACGCCCGCCGGCTGGTGACGCTGGCCGAGGCGATCGCGGCACTATGAACCGCCCTGCCCGTCACCCTCGTCGTCCTCGCGGTACAGGTTGGGCCAGTCCAGGCGCTTCATTGCCCGCGGTCGATCCTGCGGCAGGCCGATGCGGTTGCCTGCGACAAGCCTGACCCCCGCCGCCCTTGCCGCCACCACCATGCTGGTGGTCGACAGGCCGGTGACGCATATCATCAGGCCAGCCCGCTCCGCCAATGTGACGATGGCGTTCATCTCCTCCATCAGTCGCGGTTCGGCGGAGCGGTCGCCAGGCATCGCCATGGTGATGCCGCTCAATCCGGTGCCGGCAAGGCTGGAGAAGCTCTGCTGCCTGAAATCCATCTGCATGAAGGACCAGCGGCAATAGGGCCTGACCTCATGCAGCAGTTCGCTCAGCCGGCCGGTCGGCACCCCCGGCGGGAACCGCAGAAGCTCGAAAATCAGAAAGCGGCGCAGGTAATCGGGAATCGACTGGCAGATTTCAAGAAAGGGCTGCCGGGTGCGGCGGGCCGCAAGCGTATCGAAACAGACCGGCACCGACATCAGCAGCCGGGATTTGCTGCGGAAGAGTCCGTGCAGGATCTCGACGGAGCCGACCAGCGCATCGGCATCGAGCTTCAGGATCTCCACGGCATCGGTGACGGAATTCAGGGCTGCCGCCCCTTCCGCGAAAGAACCGTCGGGAAAGCTGCGCACCGGGACGCCCATATAGGTCGAGATCACCATCTGGCCGATGTCCCAGACCGGCCGGTATTTGACGCCGAACCGGCCGGAGTCATCGGGCGACAGCTTCAGCTGACGCAGGACGAGCGGGGTTTTCCCCTCTCCCTCGCCCGCATAGGCCAGGGGGGCGGGCATCGGCGGAGATCCGTCACCGGCAGCCGTGGCCGTCGTCGCCGAGACCGTCCGGTCGCCGGTCCGTCGATCCGCTTGCGGCCGTGCACTGGCCATCAGCACCTTGGCAAAGGAATGTTCGAACTGGATATGCCCGTCCACGACGCCGACGGCGGTCGATACGCGGATATCGGCCAACCGGTCGTCACCCAGAAACAGCTGGAGCAATTCCTGGGCGATCCTGGCGCACACCAGGGCGGCGGCATGCCGGTCGAGCGAGGCGAACACCAGGACATAGTCGTCGGCCGAGGTTCTGAAACTGATGTCGTTGCGGGTCAGGGACCGGTCGATGAGAGTATCGGCTGCGGCGAAGACCCGTTGACGCAGGATTGGCCAGTTTACCCCCAGACACTCCCGCATCATGCTGAGGTCGATCAGATGAACCCGGCCGGTCGACGCGATCGCCGGCTGCATCAGCAGCCGCCACAGGCGCTGCTCCAACCGGTGCGGCTCCGGCACGGAGGCTCCCGGCCTTCCATCGCCGGCGGGGCGTTGAACGGCGGCCGGCGCCCGTGGAGGGACGGTCGCTTCCGCTTGCCTGAACCACCTGCGCAACAAACGCCGCACGGAATCGATCGACATCACGGGACCCGCACTCCGGCGACGTCAGGAGGTGGACGGTGATGAAGGAACGGAGCGGCCGCCTCCGCAAAAATCGATGATCAGCGCAATCTGGCTTTTTTCGATCGGCTTCACCAACGCGTGATCGGCCCCCATCCGCTGCGCAGCGGTCAGCAGGTCCATCGCCTTGCTGCGACCGCCACCGGAAATGGCGATGATCTTGGCCGCCGGGGCAAGCCGCCGCATGGTCCTGATCGTCCAGAGACCATCGGCATAGGGCATCACCACATCGCAGATCACCAGATCCGGCCTGTTTGCCCTGAACAGCCGCATGGCTTCGTCGCCGTCCCCCGCCTCGACAACCTCCGCCCCCGCATTTTCAAGAAGTCGACGGAGCATCAGGCGAATCGAAGGATCATCATCCACCACAAGCACGGTCGGCATCGTCACCCCCTGCCCATATGCATACGGACCAGCATCGACACTCCGGACAGGGTCAATGACACTCCGGGAAATCTTGCCAATTTCTTAAAGTTTCCATAAAACTCCATATCCATTCCCAATATTTTCCTGAACAATCACCATACTCTTAAAGTATTTTTTTCAGAAAATATTGCAGTCACTCGAACAATTAATTCCAACATACACGAAATGCCCTTGGATAAATTGCAAGCCTTCCGAGATAATTCCGGATTTTTTGCATATTTCTCAAGAAATTATTCTGATTTATACAGCAGCACCACATTCGGCAGGCCTTGCATCACTTGCCGAATCAAATCCGAACGAGATGCGGAACTTCTTAGATATCGAGTAAAAAGCCCATGCTTGGTTAGGATGTGCAACCGGCAATTCGTTCGAAAAGCGGTCGCCGGCGGACACCATGCCGAGTCCCCCCGATTACATGAATGAATTAATAGGGCAAGGCGGGAACCACTTTGCGGCCTGCCGGTTGTCAAACCAACAAGGCACAGTCGGAGGTTGGTTATGGCCTCGAAAGAGAGCAATCGTACGTCGGGTCGCGGTTTCGCGTCGATGGACCCCGATCGGCAACGCCAGATCGCCAGCAAAGGCGGTGAAAGCGTGCCAGCCGACAAGCGCAGCTTTTCAAAGAACCCGGAACTTGCGGCGGAAGCCGGGCGCAAGGGCGGACGCAGCGTGCCCGCATCCTCGCGCAGCTTCTCCAAGAATCCCTCGCTGGCCGCGGAAGCTGGCCGCAAGGGCGGACAGGCGAGCCATGGCGGCCGTACGGCCGACCGCCCGGCCGGAGGTGATTGAAACGTTGTGAATGGTGCAGACGAAAAAGCCCCCATCCTTATCAGATGGGGGCTTTTTCTTGAACGCCGTTCAGAGGACCGATCAGGAGGCCAGCTTGTCCAGCTCGCGCAGGATCGAGTCGCCCATGACGGTGGTGGAGCAGCGCGCCATGCCCGGGGCCATGATGTCGGACGTGCGCATGCCGCCGCCCAGCACGTTCTGGATGGCCCGTTCGATCAGCTTGGCATCCTCGTCCAGGTTGAACGAATAGCGCAGGCACATCGCGAAGGACAGCAGCGTCGCGCAGGGGTTGGCCAGATCACGGCCGGCGATGTCCGGGGCGGAGCCGTGCACCGGCTCGTAGAGCGCCTTGCGGTTGCCATTGGCATCCGGAGCACCCAGCGAGGCCGACGGCAGCATGCCGAGCGAGCCGGTCATCATCGCCGCCTCGTCCGACAGGATGTCGCCGAACAGGTTGTCGGTGACGATCACGTCGAACTGCTTCGGGTTCTTCAGCAGCTGCATGGCGCCGTTGTCGGCGTACATGTGGCTCAGCTCGACGTCCTGGAACTCTTCCTGGTGCAGCTTGGTCACTTCCTGCCGCCACAGCAGGCCGGATTCCATGACGTTCGCCTTTTCCATCGAGCAGAGCTTGTTGCCGCGCTTGCGGGCCAGCTCGAACGCGACGCGGGCGACGCGGCGGATTTCCGGGGTGGTGTAGACCTGGGTGTTGACGCCGCGGCGCTCGCCGTTGCCGATGTCGGTGATGCCGCGCGGCTCACCGAAATAGACGCCGCCGGTCAGCTCGCGGACGATCAGGATGTCCAGTCCGCGAATGACGTCGGCCTTCAGGGTCGAGGCATCGACCAGCGCGTCGAACACCACGGCCGGACGCAGGTTGGCGAACAGGCCCAGTTCCTTGCGCAGGGCCAGCAGGCCGGCTTCCGGACGCTTGGTGTAGTCGGTCGGGTTGTCCCACTTCGGGCCGCCGACCGCGCCCAGCATCACCGCGTCCACCGCCAGCGCCTCGGCCAGGGTGGCGTCGGACAGCGGAACGCCATGGGCGTCGATGGCCGCACCGCCGACCAGCCCTTCGGACACGTCGAAGGTGATCTTGCGCTTGCGGTCCATCCAGTCGATGACCCGGCGAACCTGGCGCATCACCTCCGGGCCGATACCGTCACCGGGGAGGAACAGAAGCTTCTTATTGGCGGCCATGGCGGGCACACTCCCAAATGTCAGACGTCAAGAAGACAGAAGTTGAAGAGGATCGGGGGAGGACGAGGGTGGTCAGCCCCACATCCACGGCTGGCCGGCGCGCTGCTTGCCCTCGTACCCGTCGATATGGGCCGACTGCTGCAGCGTCAGGCCGATGTCGTCCAGGCCGTTCAGCAGGCAATGCTTGCGGAAGGGGTCCAGTTCGAAGGAGATGGTGCCGCCGTCCGGGCCGGTGATGGTCTGCTTCTCAAGGTCGACCGTGATGACGGCGTTCGACCCGCGCGACGCGTCGTCGAGCAGCAGGTCGACCTGCTCCTTCGGCAACTTGATCGGCAGGATGCCGTTCTTGAAACAGTTGTTGTAGAAGATGTCGGCGAAGCTGGGGGCGATGATGCAACGGATGCCGAAATCGGCCAGCGCCCACGGCGCATGCTCGCGCGAGGAGCCGCAGCCGAAATTGTCGCCCGCCACCATGATGCTGGCCTTGCGGTAGGCCGGCTTGTTCAGGACGAAGTCCGGGATCTCCTGCCCATCGGGGGTGTAACGCATCTCGTCGAACAGATGCTTGCCAAGCCCCGTCCGCTTGATGGTCTTCAGGAACTGCTTCGGGATGATCATGTCGGTATCGACGTTGATCATCGGCAGCGGCGCCGCAACGCCGGTGAGAACCGTGAACTTTTCCATCGCCAGAAATCCTGTCGCGCAAGAAGGCGCAAGCGTGCGCATGCAGAGCGTGGTGAATAGCAGACCGAACAAGCCATTGCCAGAGGAAGCTTGCCCTTTTCCCGGCACGCAATGAGCGAACAGGCATGCGCGAATGCACCGGCACGCATCTTTGTTGCGCGAATGGGTGCGGATCGTCCCGGTCAGGCTCCGTTTCGGCCGCCGAAACGCAGCGCCAGAACCAGAGCCGCCGCCAGCGCCGCCAAAGCCAGCAGGAAGGATAGCCACAGCGCCGCCGCGTCGCCGAAATGCTCGATCACCAGCGCGTAGAACAGCGGCGCCAGGGCCGAGACGAAGAAGCCTGGGGTGATCAGCCGCCCGACGATCTGGCCGTAGCGGGCCGGGTCGAACAAGGACAGCGGCAGGGCGCCGCGCACGATGGTGACCAGCCCGTTGCCGGCCCCGAACAGCAACGCGAAGCCGATGCCCGCCGCCGGCGCCGCGCCGAACCCCACCGGCAGCAGGAAGCACGGCACGATCAGCCCGGTCGCCAGGATGGAAAGGCCGAAGGCCGACAGCCGCTTGCCGAACTGGATCTCCGCCAGCCGCGCCGCCGACTGGCCGACGCCGCGCAGGGTGGATACCCAGACCGCCAGCGCCGGCAGCATGCCGAGACCGGTCAACATGCCGATCATATGGGCCGACAGGCCGGAGTTCAGCATGCCGGTCAGCGCCACGATCAGCGCGTAGAGGATGGCCGCCAGAGCCGAAGGCGGTGACGGTGGCGGCGCTCCGGCTGCACCGCCGGCCGACGGCACCAGTTCGACATGGCGATCCGGCGGGATCAGCAGGTGAAGCGGTATGGTCGCCAACGCCAGCAGTGCGTACACGTACAGCGCGCCGCGCCAGCCCAGCCCTTCCGCCAGCCATTGCCCGACCGGCCACATGACGCTGGAGGCCAGCCCGCCCAGCAGCGTGATCTGCGAGATCGGCGTACGCGCTGCCCGGCCGCCGATGCGGGCGAGTGCGGCGAAGGCGGCATCGTACAGCGCCATCCGCATGGCGAGGCCGAGCAGCACCCAGGCGGCATAATAAAGGAGCAACCCATGGGCCAGAGCCAGTCCGACGCAGCCGGCCGCCATCAGGAGGGAGCCGGCGACCATCACCGCCCGGCCACCCCGCCGGTCGATGGCGCGGCCGACGGCCGACGACACCAGCCCCATCACCACCAGCGCCAGGGTGAAGCCGCCATGGATCGCCGGCAACCCCTGCCCCAGGTCGGCGGCCATCGCCTCCCCGAACAGGCCGATCAGGTAATAGGACACGCCCCAGCAGAGCAACTGCGACACGCCCAACGCCCACACCAGCCGCGCCGGCACCGCTTTTTCGTCCACGCCCCGCCACTCTCTGCCAGTCACTACGAGGCGCCACCGTAGCGGCGGACCGATGCGGCGAAAAACGACTTGTTCTGCAGCAACCGTTGAGAAAAGATCAACGGATGGCCAGCCGTCTTCCCCCGCTCAACGCTCTGCGTACCTTCGTCGCCGCCGCGCGCCATGGCAGCTTCCGCGCGGCCGCCGAGGAGCTGTGCGTCACCACCGGGGCGGTCAGCCGGCAGGTGCGTCTGCTGGAGGAGTGGCTGGGACTGGACCTGTTCGACCGGTCGCGCCGGCAGGTGCGCCTCACACCGGTCGGTGCCCGCTATTTCGTGCGGGTGGCGGAGCTGTTCGACCAGCTGGCGACCGCCACCGGCAGCTTGCGCGAGACCGGTGGCGGGCGGGTTCTGCATCTGGACTGCATCCCGACCTTCGCCATGCATTGGCTGCTGCCGCGGCTGCCGGTCTTCAAGGTGGCCTTTCCGGACGTGGAACTGTCATTGTTCACCGCACCCGACCGCATCGACCTGTCACGTCCGCTCGATTACGCCATCCGCCGCGATCCTGGTCATTTTGCCGGACTGACGCCCCACCCGCTGATGTCGGAGCGGTCGGCACCGGTGTGCAGCCCGCGGCTGTTGGCGGAACTGGACGGTGCCGCGATGCCGGACGGGCTGGCCGACCGCACGATCATCGCCATCCGTGCCCGGCGGGACCTGTGGCCGCACTGGTGCGCCGCCAACCACATCGGCGTCGACCGGCTGGGCAGCCGGCTGGAAGTCGACCACACCTATGTCGCCATCCAGGCAGCGGAGGACGGGTTGGGAATAGCCCTGGTGCCGCTGCTGTTCATCGAGCGGCAGTTGGCCGATGGACGTCTGGTGCCGGTCCCCGGCTGTCCGGCGGTGGAGACCGGGCGCTATTTCCTGCTGGAACATCGGCACCGCGACCATGTCGCCCTGCCCGGTCTGGCCGATTGGCTGCGCCGGCAGGACGGTCCGGCAAATCCGGGCTGACCCGCACCGCCCCTTGCAGCCGGCGGCTTGGCCGCATACCAAGGCGCCAGCCCCATCCAAGTTCACGAAAGCCCGCCCGATCCGATGCCGAGACCTGACGACGACCACCGCGCCCGCCTGATCGGCATCGCCTTCCTGCTGTTGGCGCCGCCGGCCTATGGGCTGCTGACGCTGACCTTCGGGATGGACGCGAACTGGGACCTGCGGAATTACCATTGGTACAACGGCTATGCGATGCTGACCGGGCGGATCGGGCGCGATCTCCTGGCCGCACAGATGCCGACCTTCTACAGCCCCTTCCTGGACGTGCCCTTCTATTGGCTGGCGACCCATCTGCCGGCGCGGGTGGCCGGCTTCCTGTGGGGGACGTTACAGGGCATCAACCTGTCGCTGCTGTATCTGCTGGCATCCTTTTGCCTGCGGAACGTTCCGGTGCTGAAACGGACGCTGATCGCCATGGCGCTCGCGGTGATGGGCGGGCTGGGCGGCGGGACGCTGGGGCTGATCGGCACCACCTTCCAGGACAATGTGGTCAGCCTGGGGGTTTTGGGCGCCGCGGCGGTGGTCGCCGGCAGCCTGCCCGGCATCCTCGACGGCCGGGCGCTGCCCAGCTTCGCCCGGGTCGCGGCGGCCGGGCTGCTGGCCGGGGCGGCGATGGGGCTGAAGAACCCGACGGTGATCTATGCGGTCGGGCTGTGTCTGGGCTTTCTGGCCCTGCCCGCCCGGCCGTGGCGCCGGCTGTGGCTGGCCTTCTTCTTCGGCATCGGCGTGCTGGTTGGGCTGGCGCTGGGCGGCGGCCTGTGGATGGCGCATCTGTGGCACGATTACGGGAACCCGGTCTTCCCGCACATGAACCACATCTTCAAGTCGCCTTTTGCCGCGCTCTCCGATTACGTCAATGTCAGCTTCTTCCCGCCCGGTCTGTGGCAGCAGCTGTTCTTCCCCTTCGTCTTCACCTTCTCTCCCATGACGGTGGGCGAGGTGCCGTTCTTCGACCTGCGGGTGCTGGCGCTGTTCGTCCTGGTGCCGGTCGGCTTCGTCTGTGCAGTCGTCACGGGCCTGTTGGGGAAGCGGAACGACTGGCTGACGGCGGTGCCGGCGACACGGTTCCTGCTGGCGGCGATGACCGTCACCTACGCGCTGTGGGTGGTGATGTTCTGCATCTACCGCTATCTGGTGCCGCTGGAGATGCTGGCGCCCCTGGGACTGGTGATGGCGGTCGGGCTGCTGCCGCTGGCGCGCCGGCTGCGCACCGGGCTGGCGGTGGCGCTGCTGGCCGTGGTGCAGTTGACGGTGCAGCCGGCCGACTGGGGACGCGTCGCCTGGCCAAGGGGCGCAGATGACAAGTGGGTGAAGGCGGAGGTGCCGCCGATCGCGAATCCGGACGATACCATGGTGCTGATGGCCGGTTACTGGGCCATTGCGCACGTCATCCCGTCCTTCCCGGCGCGGGTCACCTTCGTGCGCATCCAGTCGAACTTCCTGCAACCGGACTCGGTCGGCAACGGCTATCTCGCCATCATGAAGGACAAGGTGGAATCCCACCGCGGCCCCTTCCTGATGCTGAGCACCATCCCCGACACCCCCGGTGCGGCGAAGGCGGCAGAACTGCTCGGCCTGAGGCTCGATCCGCAGCGTTGCCGGCCGATCCCCAACAATCTGGGTGAGACCCTGAACCTATGCGCCGTTGACCGGGCGGGCGACAAAAGGGAGACAGTGGAATAATCGCGGCGTTTGTGCTGTTTATCGCCGCTGAACGCCGTGCCCATTCCGCCGTGCCTGCCCCCCGTGCCTACCCCTCGTACAGCCAGAAGCCAGCGCCATGACCGTATCGACCCTCGACCGCCCTGCCGACCGCCCCGCCCTCACCCCGGATGCCGGCGCGTCCGGAACGCCGTCGGCGGCTGCGGAGGCCGGCCCGGCCCCCACCGTCGCGGTGCTGATCCCCTGTTATAACGAGGAGGCGGCAATCGGCAAGGTGGTGCAGGACTTCCGCGCCGCCCTGCCCGACGCCATCGTCTATGTCTACGACAACAACTCGAAGGACCGGACGGTGGAAGTCGCGCGCGCCGCAGGCGCCGTGGTCCGGAGCGAGCCGTTGCAGGGCAAGGGCAACGTCATGCGCCGCATGTTCGCCGACATCGAGGCGGACGTGTATGTGCTGGTCGACGGCGACGACACCTATCACGCCGCCAGCGCCCCGGAACTGGTGAAGCGCCTGTGGGACGAGCAGTTGGACATGGTCAACGGCGCGCGGGTGACGGAGATCGTCGCCGCCTACCGTCCCGGCCACCGTTTCGGCAACCTCGTGCTGACCGGCATGGTCGCCAAGATCTTCGGCAGCCGCATCGGCGACATGCTGTCGGGCTACCGGGTGTTCTCCCGCCGCTTCGTCAAGTCCTTCCCGGCGCTTGCCAGCGGTTTCGAGACCGAAACGGAGCTGACCGTCCATGCGCTGGAGCTGCGCATGCCGATCGCCGAGGTGAAGACCCCCTACAAGGACCGTCCGCCCGGATCGCACAGCAAGCTGAACACCATCCGCGACGGCATCCGCATCCTGCGCACCATCATCATCCTGGTGAAGGAGGAGCGTCCCCTGCCCTTCTTCTCCGCCGCCTTCGGGCTGCTGGCCCTGCTGTCGGTGATCCTGGGCGTGCCGGTGATCGCCACCTACTTCCAGACCGGGCTGGTCCCGCGCTTTCCCACCGCCCTGCTCGCCACCGGGCTGATGCTGCTGGCCTTCCTCAGCCTGACCTGCGGCCTGATTTTGGACACCGTCACCCACGGCCGCCGCGAGGCCAAGCGCATGAGCTACCTGTCGCTGCGCGCACCGGGCAACCATCGGCCGCTGGCGGCGGACCGCGGGAACGAGCGCCGGTGATGGCATCGGTCACGAGCCTTCTGGACAGCCGGCTCGGCCGGCTGGGAGTGCAGTTCGCCAAGTTCGGCGTGGTGGGCATCATCGGGCTGGTGGTGGACACGGTGGTGCTCTACGCCGGCCTTGCGCTGGGCTTGCAGTTCTTCGCCGCCCGCGTGCCCTCCTTCTTCGCGGCGGCGACGGCGACCTGGGCACTGAACCGCGCCTTCACCTTCCGCGGTGCTGTGGACGAGCCGCTGCACCGGCAATGGGCGAAATTCATCGCCGCCAACGCCATCGGCGGCGTGGTGAATTACGGCGTCTCCGTCGGGCTGGAATCAAGCGTGCAGACGGTCGCCGAACATCCCTTCCTGGCGGTTGCCGCAGGCTCCATCGCCGGCATGTTCTTCAACTTCGCGGCATCGAAGCATCTGGTGTTCAAGGGAGCGTAGGGAGCCGGAGGCGCCCGCGAATCTGCCTTGCGCGGCGCCTTATGGACTTATCCCCACGGCTCGCCATATAACGGCGGCCATGACCCGCGAATTCCTGAAGATGCACGGCCTCGGCAACGACTTCGTCGTGATCGACGCCCGTTCCGAACCCTACCGCCCCCAAATGGTTATGGGGGGCGCGGAGGTGCGCGCCATCGCCGACCGCCGGACCGGTGTCGGGTGCGACCAGCTCATCGTGCTGGAGAAGACCGATGCGCCGGGCGCCGATGCCTTCATGCGCATCCGCAATGCCGACGGCAGCGAGGCGGCCGCCTGCGGCAATGCGTCGCGCTGCGTCGGCTGGCTGCTGATGGAGCAGAGCGGGCGCGATCGCGCCAGCTTCCAGACCGCCGCGGGTCTGCTGCACGCCTATCGCGCCGACAACGGCCGCATCACCGTCGACATGGGCCCGCCCCGTCTCGACTGGGCGGCGATTCCGCTGGCCGCGCCGGCCGATACACTGCGGGTGGAGACGGTCGAGCATGGCGGATTCGCCGCGCCCGTCGCGGTGAACATGGGCAACCCGCACGCCGTCTTCTTCGTCGACGATGCCGAGGCGGTGCCGCTGGACGAGGTCGGTCCGGTGTTCGAGAACCACCCGGCCTTCCCCGAGCGCGCCAACATCGAATTCGCCCAGGTGCTCTCGCCCACCGCCATCCGCATGCGGGTGTGGGAACGGGGAGCCGGCATCACCCAGGCCTGCGGGTCGGGATCCTGCGCCACGCTGGTCGCCGCGGTGCGCCGCGGCCTGACCGGCCGCAAGGCCGACATCATCCTGGACGGCGGCACGCTGACCATCGAGTGGACGGAGGACGACCGCGTCCTGATGACCGGCCCGGTGGCGCTCGCCTTCAGCGGCCGGCTGTCGCCTGATCTGGTCTCAGTATGAGCGGCAGCGCTGACAGCACGACGCAGACCGGCCCCGAGATCGTCACCTTCGGCTGCCGCCTGAACACCTACGAGTCCGAGGTGATGCGCAACCATGTGCGCAGCGCCGGGCTGGACGACGTGGTGATCGTCAACACCTGCGCCGTGACGTCGGAAGCCGAACGGCAGGCGCGGCAGACCATCCGCAAGCTGCGCCGCGAGCGGCCGGATGCCCGCATCGTCGTCACCGGCTGCGCGGCGCAGATCGACCCGCAGCGCTTCGCGGCGATGCCGGAGGTCGATCAGGTCCTGGGCAACCAGGAGAAACTGCAACCCGAAAGCTGGGGCCTGCCGCCGGCCGAGAAGGTGCTGGTCAACGACATCATGTCGGTGAAGGAGACCGCCGGTCACCTGATCGGCGGCTTCGAGGACCGCGCCCGCGCCTTCGTGCAAGTCCAGCAGGGCTGCGACCACCGCTGCACCTTCTGCATCATCCCCTATGGCCGCGGCCCCTCGCGCTCCGTCCCGATCGGCGGCATCGTCGAGCAGGTGCAGGCGCTGGTGAAGGCCGGCTACAACGAGGTGGTGCTGTCCGGCGTCGACATCACCAGCTACGGCCCCGACCTGCCGGGCTCGCCGTCGCTGGGCCAGATGGTGCGCCGGCTGCTGGCGCTGGTTCCGGAGCTGCCGCGGCTGCGCCTGTCCTCCATCGACTGCATCGAGATGGACGACGACCTCTGGCGCCTGATCGAGAACGAGCCGCGCCTGATGCCGCACCTGCACCTGTCGCTCCAGGCCGGTGACGACATGGTGCTGAAGCGGATGAAGCGCCGTCATGGCCGCGCCGATTCCATCGCCTTCTGCGAACGGGTGCGCTCGGTCCGGCCCGACGTGGTGTTCGGCGCCGACTTCATCGCCGGTTTCCCGACCGAGACCGAGGAGATGTTCCAGAACACCATGCGGCTGGTGGAAGAGTGCGGCCTGACTTGGCTGCATGTCTTCCCCTACAGCCCGCGCCCCGGCACGCCGGCCGCCCGCATGCCGCAGGTGGATGGCGCCGTCCGCAAGGAGCGCGCCGCCCGCCTGCGTGCCGTCGGCGAAGCGGCGGAGGCCCGCACACTGGCAAGCCTCGTCGGCCGCACCGCGACGGTGCTGGTGGAGAAGGACGATTTGGGCCGCACGGAGCATTTCGCCGCGATCCGCCTGGGCCAGCCCTTCCCGCCCGGCTCCCTGGTGCCCGCCGCCATCACCGGCGTCAAGGACGGCGTGCTGACCGGCACCCCGCTCTGACCCCTTTCATAGTGGACATTCCATGATTTTCCGCTGGTTCGGCCGCAAGAAGCCCGAAGAGACCGCGCCCAAGGACGAGGCGGCACAGGACGAATCGGTCATCCAGGAGTCCGCAACACCCGCGCCGGAACCGGACGCTGAAGCGACGCCGGAGCCGCCGGCAGCTCCGCCCGCTCCCAAGCCGGAGGTCGAGCCGGTACCGGAACTGGCGCCTGCGCCGCCGAGCGCCGAACCGCCGGCCCCCGTCGCACCGTCTCAGGTCACACCGGTCCCGGCGCCCCCTCCCGCCGCTGTAGCGCCGACCGCGCCGCTCGCCCCTGTCCCGGTTGCTCCGGCGCCTGTCGCGGTGGCTGCCGAGGAAGCGCCACCGACCAAGAAGGGCTGGTTCGCAAAGCTGAAGGAAGGGCTGTCCAAGTCCTCGTCCAAGCTGACCGACGGCATCACCAGCATCTTCACCAAGCGCAAGCTGGACGACGATGCGCTGGAGGAACTGGAGGAGCTGCTGATCACCGCCGACCTCGGACCCGCCACCGCGGCGAAGGTCACGGCGGAGCTGGCGCGTACCCGCTTCGGCAAGGAGGTCTCGCCTGAGGAGGTCAAGTCGACGCTGGCGGCCGAGGTGTCGAAGATCGTCACCCCCGTCGCCAAGCCGCTGGTGCTCGACCCGGCGCTGAAGCCGCATGTGATCCTGGTCGTCGGCGTCAACGGCACCGGCAAGACCACCACCATCGGCAAGCTGGCCCGCCAGTTCAAGGCGGAGGGCAAGAGCGTGATGCTGGCGGCCGGCGACACCTTCCGCGCCGCCGCGGTCAGCCAGCTGAAGATCTGGGGCGAGCGTACCGGCTGCCCGGTGGTCGCACGAGACACCGGGGCGGATGCCGCCGGGCTGGCCTATGACGCGTTGGAGCGTGCCAAGGCCGAGAAGGTCGACGTGCTGCTGATCGACACCGCCGGCCGCTTGCAGAACAAGACCGGCCTGATGGAGGAGCTGCGCAAGATCGTCCGCGTCATCAAGAAGCTGGACGAGACGGCGCCGCACACCACCCTGCTGACGCTGGACGCCACCACCGGCCAGAATGCGCACAGCCAGGTGGAGATCTTCCGCGACATGGTCAATGTCAACGGCCTGATCCTGACCAAGCTGGACGGCTCCGCCCGCGGCGGTGTGCTGGTCTCGCTGGCCGAGAAGTTCAAGATCCCGGTCCACGCCATCGGTGTCGGCGAGGGGGTCTACGACCTGCGTCCGTTCGATGCGGATGCCTTCGCCAAGTCGCTGATGGGGCTGAGCGCCGACTGACCAGGAAGGGCAACCCAGTCCCTCCGAATGGATGAATGCCGCGGGTTGGCCGAAATTCGGCCTTCCCAGCCGGTCGTTCGTACTCCATCTTTGACGGCATGACTGATAAAGCCCCGCTCCAGCCCGGGTCGGCCGGGCGCTTCACCGATGCCAAAGCCGCGCTGGCCTGTGTGCGCGACATTTACGAGCGCAACACCGCCTACCTGCGCGACCGCTTCGCCGCCTATACCCAGGGCGAGGAGGAAGGCGGGCGGAACCGGGCCTACTACCCCTATGTGCGGATGACCGCCGTGTCGGGAGCCGCGGTCGACACCCGGCTGTCCTACGGCTTCGTCGAGGGGGTCGGCGTCCATTCCACCACGGTGACGCGGCCCGACCTGTTCGAGCGCTATCTGCTGGAACAGTTCACGCTTCTGCTGCGCAACCACCACGTCCCGCTGGAGGTCGGCGTCAGCGAAGAGACGATCCCGATCCATTTCGCCTTTCCAAACGGCATGTATGTGGAGGGCGACCTGCCGCCGGACCGGCTGACCAAGCTGCCGGACCTGTTCGACCTGCCCGATCTGGCACGGATGGACGACACCATCGTCAACGGTACCTGCGACACCGGTCAGGATGCGGTGAAGCCGCTGGCGCTGTTCACCGCCCCCAGGGTCGATTTCTCGCTGCACCGGCTGCGCCACTACACCGCGACCGCGCCGGAGCATTTCCAGAACTTCGTCCTGTTCACCAACTACCAGTTCTACGTGGACGAGTTCATCCGCCTGTCGCGCGAGATCATGGAGCCAACCGGCGATGCCGATCTGGCCGCCTACCGCGCCCAGTATGACAGCTTCGTCGAACCAGGTGACATCGTCACCACCAACCAGAATCTGGGCGGCGGGGCGGATGTCGCGGCACCGAAGCTGTCCCGCATGCCGCAGATGCCGGCCTATCACCTGAAACGCCCGGACGGCAACGGCATCACGCTGGTGAACATCGGCGTCGGTCCGTCGAACGCCAAGACCATCACCGACCACATCGCGGTGCTGCGCCCGCATGCCTGGCTGATGCTGGGCCATTGCGCCGGACTGCGCCATACCCAGCGCCTGGGCGACTATGTGCTGGCCCATGGCTATGTCCGCGAGGACCATGTGCTGGACGCCGATCTGCCGCTATGGGTGCCGGTGCCGGCGCTGGCCGAGGTTCAGCGCGCGCTGGAAACGGCGGTGGAGCGGGTGACCGGGCTGTCGGGTTTCGACCTGAAGAGCATCATGCGCACCGGCACGGTCGCGACCATCGACAACCGGAACTGGGAACTACGCGACCATCGTGAGCCGCTGATGCGCTTCAGCCAGAGCCGCGCCATCGCGCTGGACATGGAAAGCGCGACGATCGCCGCCAACGGCTTCCGCTTCCGCGTGCCGTATGGGACGTTGCTGTGCGTGTCGGACAAGCCGATGCATGGGCAGCTGAAACTGCCGGGCATGGCCGACCGCTTCTACCGTGAGCGGGTCGACCAGCATCTGAAGATCGGCGTGCTGGCGATGGAACTGCTGCGCGAGCACGGGATGGAAACGCTGCACTCCCGCAAGCTGCGCAGCTTGGCGGAAGTGGCGTTCCAGTAAAGAGTTTGGGGGCTGGTTCAGCACCCGCCCCCACCCCAACCTCAGGCGGCAATCAGCTCTTCGATCACCTTGGCGGCGCCGGCCAGCGCCTTGTCCTTCGCCTCCGGCCCCATGCTGACACCCTCGGCACGGACGAAGCTGACGTCGGTGATGCCGAAGAAGCCGAAGACGGAGCGCAGATAGGCTTCCTGGTGGTCCAGACCGGCCAGCGCCGGGTTGGTCGAATAGACGCCGCCGCGGCCCGAGGCCACGATCACGCGCTTGCCGCCGGCCAGACCCTGCGGGCCATTCTCGGTATAGCGGAAGGTACGGCCGGCCTGGGCAAGGCGGTCGATCCAGGCCTTCAACTGGGTCGGGACGGAAAAATTGTACATCGGCGCGCCGACCACGACGATGTCGGCGGCCAGGAACTCGTCGAGCAGGGCGTTGGTCAGGGCCAGCTCTTCGCGCTGACGCTCGCTCAGCCCATCCAGAACGCCGAGCTTGAGGACCGGCAGCAGTTCCGCATCCAGGTGGGCCGGCGGATTGGCGGCGACGTCGCGGGTGACGACGCTGGCCGCCGGATCGGCCTTCACCAGAGCCTCGACGATGGAGGCGGTCAGCTGGCGGGTGACCGAGGCGGTGCCGAGCGGGCTGGAGTCGACATGCAGGATCGTGGTCATGACGGAAGGAGCCTCTTGGTTGTTGCGGCCTTTGGGGATCGGCCGGTTTCTGGCACCCAAGATGCCCCTTTGTTTTCCGGCGGTTAAGCCGGGCTGTGCGCGAAAGATCGTTCCTGGCAAGGCAACAATCGCCGCGGATGGATCAGCCCCTCACCAGCGCCCCGTTGCGGAAAACCGCCATCTGGCCGGGCTGCATCACCGTCCAGTCCTCGTTGCTGGTCAGCGGCCGGGTGGCGATGACGGTGACCACGTCGTCGGGCGTCGTCTCCTGAGAAAAATCGACGCTCATGTCGGCATCGAGCAGGGTGGCGGCGCCGAACGGCGCCTTGCGGGTCAGCCAGGCAAGGTTGGTGGCGCAGTGGCACCACAGATAGCGCCCATCGCTGAGCAGCATGTTGAACACGCCCAGCGTCCCCAGATCGGCAGCGAGATGACGGATCAGCTTCATGAGCCCGGCCGTCGTCTTGGGCGGCTCCGGATACTGCATGCGGATCTGGTCGAGCAGCCAGCAGAAGGCGTGCTCGCTGTCGGTGCTGCCGACCGGCTCGTAGAAGGTCAGGATGCGGTCCTTGATCCCCTTCAACTGGCCGTTGTGGGCGAAGGTCCACACCCGGCCCCAGAGTTCGCGGGTGAAGGGATGGGTGTTTTCCAGCGACACCCGGCCCCGGTTGGCTCGACGGATGTGCGAGATCACCGTGCAGGACTTGATCGAGTACCGGCTGACCAGCCGGGCGATCTCCGACTCAGCGCTGGGGGCCGGGTCGTGGAAGGTGCGGCAGCCCTTCCCCTCATAGAAGGCGATGCCCCAGCCGTCTCGGTGCGGCCCCGTCTGGCCACCGCGGCGCATCAGGCCGGCGAAGCTGAAACAGATGTCCGTGGGCACGTTGGCACTCATGCCCAGGAGTTCGCACATGGTGTCCTCGTCTGCCGCTTGTCGTCGCCCTCGGGAGCGACAAGCTACGACAGGTGGTGCGCAAGGTCACGCTTTGACGTTCACGGTTTTGGTCCTTATCGCTTTGGACAGGGCGGCATGTCCGGCCGCAGGCAGCCCTCCATCTTCCCCTGTGCAGCGGCACCACCCAGCCCGATCCAGGCCTCCACCCGGTCGGTCTCGAAGCCGCAGTCGCGGCGGTCGCCGACCTGCATCAGCGGGCGGCGGATCAGCAGCGGCCGTTCGACCATCGCGGCCAACGCCGAGGCCTCGTCCATCGCCTCCGGCACCACCTCGCCGCTCTTCACCGCGGGGGCGGCGCGGTTGAACCAGTCGGCCACCGGACGGTCGCCAAAGAAGGGGCGCAACATTTCCGGCGTCCAGGGCTCGCTCAGCAGGTCACGGGCGATCACCCGGTGGCCGGCCTGTTCCAGCAGGGATTTCTGCCGCGCGTTGCCGCCGCAGCCGGGCTTTTCGAAGAAGATCACGTCGGCCATCGCTCATCTCCCCTGCAACAGCGGCGCGCGGGCCAGCAGCGCGTCGGTTTGCTGACAAATCTCGTCATAGATCTTGCGGTCCAGCTTGCGCAGCCAGCGAGAGGGGATCGACTCCACGCCATAGGTGGCGCCGGCCAGCATGCCGGCGATGGCGCCGGTGGTGTCGGCATCGCCGCCCTGGTTGACCGTCTCCACCACGCAGGATTCGACCGAATCGGTCTGGAAATAATAGTGGAAGACGGTCTGCACCGTATCGACGATGAAAGCGGTCGACAGGCCACGGTAAGGTGCGAACTTGAACTGGCGGTGCTTGGCAATGAGGGCGTTCGCCTCTTCCCGCGCGGCGACGATGCCGCCGCCCAGCACCAGCCGCCGCACCATCCGGCCCAACGCGATCACTGCGGCATCGGACAACTGGTTGCAGTGGGTGATGTGCGACTGCTCCACCGACCAGCGTTCGAAGGCCGCATCGTCGCCCAGCGTCGCCAGCACCACCGGCAGGTTGCGCATCGCCGCCCCGTTGCCGGCATGGTATTCCGACTCCGGCTCCTCCAGCGTGCCGTGCATGATGAAGCGGCGGATGCCGCGCCGTGTCGTGTCGCCGACATCGACCGGCACCGATTTCAGCCAGGTGGCGAACTCCTCCGCGGCGCGGCGGGCTTCCCACTCCGGCCCGGACAGGATGGCGCGGCCAAGATGGAGCGACATCTCGGTGTCGTCCGTCACCTGCCCCGCCACCAGCTTCAGCCAGCCGCCGCCCTTGATGTGCTTGTGGACGCCATACTGATGGGCGATCTCGCCCTTGGTCAGGAACTCCACCGTCGCCCCCAGCGCGTCGCCGCAGGCGAGGCCGAGATAGGCGCCGAGCGCCCTGGAGCGGATTTCAGGCGTCAGACTCGTCGGATCGGTCATGCCATCGGGCACAGGGTCCGTCCCTTCCTGGTGCGTCCCGCAGACGGCTCGCAAGCCGCCGCCGGACGTGAGGTTGTCAGAGAAGCGACACACCCACGCGATAGTCCCCGCCGATCACCAGATATTCTCCTTCGCCCTGGAAAGGGTAGCGCGGCAGGATGTCGCGGAAGAAGACCACCTTGGACAGCGGCACCCAGGCATCGAGGATGTAGTCGCCGAACTGGCCGGCGATGTCGCGGTTGATGGAAAAGGAACACAGGTTGTTCAGCCGCAGCACCGCGGTGCGCTTGTCCGGCCGGGCGACGATGTGGTGTTCCTCGAAATCGTTGACGCCACGGAAAAGGCGGATATGCGAGGCCCAGTTGGGCATCGGCGCGTCGGGCCAGCCGCGGCGGATCGTCCATTGACAGAATTCGTACAGCAGGTCGAGTTGCAGATGGATGTTGTTGTTATGGAAGCGGGTCGACTGCTTCTGCTCGCCATAGGCCGCCCAGGCGTCGGAGGCGAAGCGTCGGATCGGCTCGCCATGGAAGGTCGGCAGCAGGCCGAAACGGCTCTCCACCCAGCCCTTCAGCACCGCGCCCTCCGCCCCGTTGCTGTCGAACATCCAGCCCTTCAGCAGGCGCAGGTAGCTGGCGCGAAAACGTCGTTTGCCATCCGGCCCTTCGGTCCCGGAGAAGTCGGGATTCACCCCGAACACCTCCGCCATATGGCGCTGGAAGATGTCGGAGGCGGTCAGGGCGTCGCGGCTTTCGTCCAGCGCCTCGAACAAGGCGGCGTGTTCGCTGCGGGTGGCGCCGATGCGCAGGCGCCGTGGCTCGTCATTGTAGGCTTCGCCGCACAGGACGGCGGCCGGGACATTGACGAGGTTGGTGCGGTGGGCACGCGACGCCAGCGGCAAATCGGCTGTCAAGTCGGACACCGGTGTCCGACCGGTCGCATCGCCCATCGCCACCCCGTCCGCCACGCCGAACCGCCCCGCCACAATGACATTAGTTTTTATATGGATATTGCATAAGTCAGCGCGTGCCAAGCCCTCACCGGTAGAACCCGCGGGGCGTCTCGCCGCATGTCGCAACATTGTCCATTTGCAGCCTAACGATCCATCCCCATACTCAGTACAGCGACGCTTACGATCCGGCGGCACCCGCATGGCCTTCTGGCCGACCAAGTACGACGACAGCCGGCGCCGGCGCACTCCGCCGGTGCCTTCCCAGGCGCTTGTCCGCACGCCCGCCGAAACCCCCACCTCCTCCACACCTGGCACGCCCGTCGGCAGCCCGCCGCGTGGCGTCGCCGAGGCACGCACCGCTCTGCGGCTCGCCCAGCTTCTGCGCGGCACCATCACGCCACTGCGCGGCGACACCGTACTGGAATTGCTGGAGCCGCACCGGCCGCGGCTGGTGCCCAAACCGGTCAACCCGTTGCCGGCGATGGCCGGCAAACCACAGGGCCAGATGCTCGACGCGCTGCTGCGGCCGGTCGGGCAGATTGTCACCGACGTACTGCTGCCGGGGGTGCGCGACCATCTGATCGACCGGCTGGTGGCCGGCCGCACCGACCATGAGGAAAGCCTGCCGGGCGCCGTCGACCTCGCCGAAGCGATGCGGGCGCTGGTCGGCCGGATGCGCGGCGCCGGCAAGGGGCACCTCCAGGCCGTCATCGCCGCCATCGAGGCCGATGCCCGCGCCACCGCCGACACGCTGACCAGGGACACCCGCCCTATTGACGTCGGCGGCATCGACCGGCTGGCCCGTGCCCTGCTGCGCTTCGAGGTACGGCGGATGGCGCTGGAGGCACTTGGCGGCGCCAGCGCCTTGCAGGAGGTCGTCTATCAGTCGCGGCGGCTTGCCCGCTATTCGTTGCGCCGGGCCACCGAGGCGATAGAGGGGTTCGTTGCCGACCGCGGACTGAAGACTCTGCACGCCAGCCTCGCCACCCTGGCCCAGGCCGACGGGCTGATCGTCATCGCGTTGCGCAATCTGGACGACCAGGAGGAGACAAAGGAGGAATCCGGCCCCTTCGTCGAGCCGGCCGACCGCAAGGCGATGAACGACTGGCTTTCGGCGGCATGGCGGCTTTCCGACACATTGTTCGATCTTGTCGGCAAGGCCGCGGCCGGTGGCGAGCTGGACGACCTGCTGTTCGCGGCGTTGCTGCGCCAGTTGCGCAGCCTGCACCATTTCTGCGCCGACCTGACCCATGCCGGCCGCCCGGCGACGCTCGACACGCTGAAGCAGCGGTTGGTCGAGCGCACGGAAGCTTTGGCGAAACTGACCGGAGAACGGCTGATTGAAACGATGCTCCGCCGCCCCACCGATGCGGCCTCGGCACGGCGCCTGCTAGGGCGGGGGCAGTCGCTGGCCCAGCTTCTCCACGACATGGGCCTCGACGGGGAGTTGGAGGAGTTGGCCATGCATCTTGTCATGGCCCGCGACGCCCTGGCGCACAACGGCTGACACGCCCGGTATCGGCAGCCCGGACCGCGGCTCCCACCGCAGCACGTCAACCCATTCACGCAAGGCATGGCGGGGAATGAGCGACCGCTCTTCCCGGCGTCTTTCAAACGCGCCCAATTCCCAATTCCCCCGCCACCCTCCGCATGGCTTCCACCGCGTCCCGTTGCCTCATGCACCGCCATCCCGATTCCGCCAGGGCTTCCCGCCGCGCGTCATCCGCAATCAGCCGACAGGCCGCCTCGACCAGCTCTTCGTAAGGGGCGAAGGCCAGGCCGCCCAGCAGGTCGGGGTCGATCTCGGTGTCGGGATGGCGTTCGGTCAGCACCGCCTTGCGGTTTGACAGCATGTGGGAGACGCGTACGATTTCGAAAATGCCCGCCTCGTAGTAATGCAGGTTCAGAATCAGCTTCGCGTCGGCGACGAACTGGTCGCGGAGCGCTCCGTAATAATGTTCAAGGCTGACCACGGTCAGGCCACGCTTGCCCAGCGCGTCGAGGATCGCGCTGCGGCGCGGGTTCACGGCGCCATAGAACAGCACATCGATGGCAGGGGATGGGCTGTTCTGGATCCGGGTCATCTCGTCCACATGCCCGATGGGAACATAGTGCGCATGGATGCCCATCCCGGCCAGATCGGCAATGTTGCGATGGCTGTAATCCCAAACCGGGCAGCGGCGCAGGAGATCCAAGTAATGGGCATTGCGCGGGTGCAGCGTGCGGATCTGTTCCAGATTGTAAAGGATGGACGTGCTGGGAAAGCGGCTGCCTTCCTCCGGCGTCAGGTCGATTGCGCCCAGAATGATGGCGCGTCGCTGGCGGTTGAGCTTGTTGATGGCGATCTCCGCATCTGCCCCCAGACGGCGCAACGCAAAGCGCATCGTTTCCGCAACCTCCGCAAAAGCACTGGCGCCAACGTCGGCAGTGCCGTTCTTCTTGATGATGACAATGTCGATGCCGATTCCGTTCACCATAACCGCCCCTTTACCCAGACGCGCCCATTCTAGTGCGCAGGCGGATCGCCGCCAAAGAAGGTTTTTCACGTTTCGCGTGCACAGTCATATGTGGATTCGGTTGCGCGGATCGGTCCTCTCCGCAGTCCGGATGCGGGCGCGCGAAAAGATCATTTCGCACCTGACAAGGTGTTGCCGCCGTCGTGGGCCAATGTCGCAACCGTCGAAAAGTCACCAAAATCCGCCATCGGCTGCCTCTTCACCCAGCAGGCATCCGACCTTCGCAAGAGTCCCGACAAAATGTCGGGCTTTGTCGTATGTGTCGGGACCCCGACAAAGGAGAGGGAAACGCGATCTCAAAAAATATGCGAATAATATCAGATAGTTACTGATATTTTTCTCTCTGGCACGGGTCGTGCAATCCATGAAATCCGAAGCGGCCACGAACCGGCCGCACCGGATCGAAGCGAAATCCCACGACCCAAGCACAGGAGCGACCCACATGGCCAAAGCGCCTCTGCGTCAGATCGCCTTTTACGGCAAGGGCGGTATCGGTAAGTCCACCACCTCTCAGAACACGCTGGCCGCGCTGGTCGAGCTGGATCAGAAGATCCTGATCGTCGGCTGCGATCCGAAGGCCGACTCGACCCGCCTGATCCTGCACGCAAAGGCCCAGGACACCGTCCTGCATCTGGCCGCCGAGGCCGGCTCGGTCGAGGATCTGGAACTCGAGGACGTCCTCAAGGTCGGCTACAAGAACATCAAGTGCGTCGAGTCCGGCGGTCCGGAGCCGGGGGTCGGCTGCGCCGGCCGCGGCGTCATCACCTCGATCAACTTCCTGGAAGAGAACGGCGCCTACGACGACGTCGACTATGTGTCCTACGACGTGCTGGGCGACGTGGTGTGCGGCGGTTTCGCCATGCCCATCCGCGAGAACAAGGCCCAGGAAATCTACATCGTCATGTCGGGCGAGATGATGGCGCTTTACGCCGCCAACAACATCGCCAAGGGCATCCTGAAGTACGCACACAGCGGTGGCGTCCGTCTCGGCGGCCTGATCTGCAACGAGCGTCAGACGGACAAGGAATGGGATCTGGCCGACGCGCTGGCCAAGCGCCTGGGCTCCAAGCTGATCCACTTCGTGCCGCGCGACAACATCGTGCAGCACGCCGAACTGCGCCGCATGACGGTCATCGAGTACGCCCCGGACAGCAAGCAGGCCGGCGAGTACCGCTCGCTCGCCAACAAGATCCACGCGAATTCCGGCCAGGGTTGCATCCCGACCCCGATCACCATGGAAGAGCTGGAAGAGATGCTGATGGACTTCGGCATCATGAAGACCGAGGAGCAGCAGCTCGCCGAGCTCGCCGCCAAGGAAGCGGCCAAGGCCGGCGCCTGACCCCAGGCGTAGCGACGGTTGCCTACCGGCCCCCCTGCGCCTTCCGCGCAGGGGGGACCGCCTGAACACTGGCCCCATCCCCAGCCCCGCACAACGCCGACCCAAGACATCCCCAATGGGCATTCCCAGGGGGGGCATGCCCAGGGGCGACGGCGTGGGAGGGAGGGGCTCGGTCACGCGCTGAAGTGGCGCGGAATATTCAAGCAGGAGGCCGGCTATGAGCCTGTCCGAGAACACCACGGTCGACGTCAAGAACCTCGTCAACGAAGTCCTCGAAGCCTATCCCGAAAAGTCCCGCAAGCGCCGCGCCAAGCACCTGAACGTGCTGGAGGCCGAGGCCAAGGACTGCGGCGTCAAGTCGAACGTCAAGTCCATCCCCGGCGTCATGACCATCCGCGGCTGCGCCTATGCCGGCTCCAAGGGCGTGGTGTGGGGTCCGATCAAGGACATGATCCACATCTCCCACGGGCCCGTGGGCTGCGGCTATTACTCCTGGTCCGGCCGCCGCAACTACTACATCGGCGACACCGGTGTGGACAGCTGGGGCACGATGCACTTCACCTCCGACTTCCAGGAGAAGGACATCGTCTTCGGCGGCGACAAGAAGCTGCACAAGGTCATCGAGGAAATCAACGAGCTGTTCCCGCTGGTGAACGGCATCTCGATCCAGTCGGAATGCCCGATCGGTCTGATCGGCGACGACATCGAGGCTGTCGCCCGCGCCAAGTCGGCGGAAATCGGCAAGCCGGTCATCCCCGTGCGCTGCGAAGGCTTCCGCGGCGTGTCCCAGTCGCTGGGCCACCACATCGCCAACGACGCCATCCGCGACTGGGTGTTCGAGAAGACGGAACCCAAGGCCGGCTTCGTCTCCACCCCCTACGACGTCACCATCATCGGCGACTACAACATCGGCGGCGACGCCTGGTCGAGCCGCATCCTGCTGGAGGAGATCGGCCTGCGCGTGATCGCCCAGTGGTCGGGCGACGGCACGCTGGCGGAGCTGGAGAACACGCCGAAGGCCAAGGTCAACCTGATCCACTGCTACCGCTCGATGAACTACATCGCGCGCCACATGGAAGAGAAGTTCAATATTCCGTGGATGGAATACAACTTCTTCGGCCCGAGCCAGATCGCCGAGTCCCTGCGCAAGATCGCGGCACTCTTCGACGACAAGATCAAGGAGAACGCCGAGAAGGTCATCGCCCGCTACCAGCCGATGGTCGATGCGGTCATCGCCAAGTACAAGCCGCGGCTGAATGGCAAGAAGGTCATGATCTATGTCGGCGGCCTGCGTCCCCGCCACGTCGTCGATGCCTACCATGACCTCGGCATGGAGATCATCGGCACCGGTTACGAGTTCGCCCACAACGACGATTATCAGCGCACACCCCACTATGTGAAGGAAGGCACGCTGATCTACGACGACGTCACCGCGTTCGAACTGGAGAAGTTCGTCGAGGCGATGCGTCCCGACCTCGTCGCGTCGGGCATCAAGGAAAAATACGTGTTCCAGAAGATGGGCCTGCCGTTCCGCCAGATGCACAGCTGGGACTACTCCGGCCCGTACCACGGCTATGACGGTTTCGCGATCTTCGCCCGCGACATGGACCTGGCCATCAACAACCCCGTCTGGGGCGTGATGAAGGCCCCGTTCTGACCATCGGCCTCTGGAACAGGAGAATTTGAGAATGACCGACAAGCTTTCGCAGAGCGCCGACAAGGTCCTCGACCATTACACCCTCTTCCGGCAGCCCGAATATGCGGCGATGTTCGAGAAGAAGAAGACCGAGTTCGAGTACGGCCATTCGGACGAGGAAGTCGCCCGCGTCTCCGAATGGACCAAGTCCGAGGACTACAAGGCGAAGAACTTCGCCCGTGAAGCGGTGGTCATCAACCCGACCAAGGCCTGCCAGCCGATCGGCGCGATGTTCGCCGCCCAGGGCTTCGAGGGCACCCTGCCCTTCGTCCATGGTTCCCAGGGCTGCGTCGCCTATTACCGCACCCACCTGACCCGCCACTTCAAGGAGCCGAACAGCGCGGTCTCCTCGTCGATGACGGAAGACGCGGCGGTGTTCGGCGGCCTGAACAACATGATCGACGGCCTGGCGAACGCCTATGCGCTCTACAAGCCGAAGATGATCGCGGTGATGACCACCTGCATGGCCGAAGTCATCGGCGACGACCTGCAGGGCTTCATCGCCAACGCCAAGAACAAGGACAGCGTCCCGGCCGACTTCCCGGTCCCCTACGCCCACACCCCGGCCTTCGTCGGCAGCCACATCGTCGGCTACGACAACATGATCAAGGGGATCCTGACCAACTTCTGGGGGACGTCGGAGAATTTCGACACGCCCAAGACCGAGCAGATCAACCTGATCCCCGGCTTCGACGGCTTCGCCGTCGGCAACAACCGCGAACTGAAGCGCATCGCCGGCGAATTCGGCGTGAAGCTGCAGATCCTGTCCGACGTGTCCGACAATTTCGACACGCCGATGGATGGCGAGTACCGCATGTATGACGGCGGCACCACCATCGAGGAGACCAAGGAGGCCCTGCACGCCAAGGCCACCCTCTCCATGCAGGAGTACAACACGACCCAGACCCTACAATTCTGCAAGGAAAAGGGCCAGCAGGTCGCCAAGTTCAACTACCCGATGGGCGTCACCGCCACCGACGAGCTGCTGCTGAAGCTGGCGGAACTGTCGGGCAAGCCGGTGCCGGCCAGCCTGAAGCTGGAACGCGGCCGTCTGGTCGACGCCATCGCCGACAGCCACACCCACATGCATGGCAAGCGCTTCGCCGTCTACGGCGATCCGGACTTCTGCCTGGGCATGACCCGCTTCCTGCTGGAACTGGGTGCGGAGCCGGTGCACATCCTGTCGACGTCCGGCTCCAAGAAGTGGGAGAAGCAGGTCCAGAAGGCTCTGGACGGCTCGCCCTTCGGCGCCTCGGGTGCGGCCCATGGCGGCAAGGACCTGTGGCACCTGCGCTCGCTGATCTTCACCGACAAGGTGGACTACATCATCGGCAACAGCTACGGCAAGTATCTGGAGCGTGACACCAAGATCCCGCTGATCCGCCTGACCTACCCGATCTTCGACCGCCACCACCACCACCGCTATCCGACCTGGGGCTACCAGGGCGCGCTGAACGTGCTGGTGCGGATCCTGGACCGGATCTTCGAGGACATCGACGCCAACACCAACATCGTCGGCAAGACCGACTACTCGTTCGACCTGATCCGCTGACCGGTTCGCCGGCAGCACATCAGGCATCGGTTCAGCCCAACTGCCGGGCCGGGGTTCCCATCCCCCCGGCTCGGCGGCAACCTTCCCAGCCCGGAGTGCGCCGGTAACGGCGCGCTCCGGGTTTTTCCGTGTCCCCCGCGCCTCAGCCATCCCGCAGAGCGAAGCTTACCACCCGTTCCAGCACCCGATCGGCCGCTGCCCGCCAGCCCTCCCCGCCCAGTTCGACCGAAGCCGGCGGCAGGCCGACCGACGGGGCGGCGACACCGTCGCGGACCGGCCGGGCGCGCAGCAGCAGGCGGGGACGGGCGGTGCCGCTCCAATCCTGACGGCCCTCCAGAACCACCAGCAGGATCGGGCCATCGACCGTGGGAGGCTTATCCTCCGCCGGTTCGGCATCCGGGGTCACCGTGCGCAGGCCGAGGCGCACCACGGACCTGTCCTGTCCGGACACCTTCCGCACCACGAGATCAGCGGCATCCTCGCACAGCTGAGCCGCCTCCGGCGGCGCCGGTCGCTGATCGAGGTCGAGGTAGCGGCAGGCAACCCCGATTTCGTGCCCCGGTTCCTGCGCCAGCCGGATCACCGCGGCATCCTGCGCCGCCCCTTTTTGCGCGGCCATGACCGGCAGCGTCATCAGCCACCCGGCGATCATCCCAGCACAGCACCGTCCGATCACCACCATCGTCCCCCGTCCCATTCCTGCGAGCGTTCTGATACGGCCGGCTCCGCCCTGTTCCTGTGCGGGATGTGCGACACCCGACAAGCATCCCAGGCGCCTTCCCGATTGTCATCTATCGGACAGAACCCACGAATCAGACAATCCATTCTTTTCAAGACCTTACTATATGGCACGCCCCCTGCAATACGCCAACGCAGAGCCATTTCCGGCGCCAGGATGGGAGAAGCGGGCATGCTCCAGGACAAGATCCAGGACGTCTTCAACGAACCGGGCTGCGCGACCAACCAAGCCAAATCGGCCAAGGAGAAGAAGAAGGGCTGCACCAAGTCGCTGAAGCCGGGAGCGGCGGCCGGCGGCTGCGCCTATGACGGCGCGATGATCGTGCTGCAACCGATCGCCGACGCCGCCCATCTGGTGCATGGCCCGATCGCCTGTCTCGGCAACTCGTGGGACAACCGCGGCTCCAAATCCTCCGGCTCGCAGCTCTACCGCACCGGCTTCACCACCGATCTGTCCGAACTGGACGTCATCGGCGGCGGCGAGAAGAAGCTCTATCGCGCCATCAAGGAGATCGTTCAGCAATACGACCCGCCGGCCGTCTTCGTCTATCAGACCTGCGTGCCCGCCATGACCGGCGACGACATCGCCGCGGTCTGCAAGTTCGCGGCGCAGAAGCTTGGCAAGCCGGTGATCCCGGTCGATGCCCCCGGCTTCGTCGGATCGAAGAATCTCGGCAACAAGCTGGCCGGCGAAGCCCTGCTCGACCATGTGATCGGCACGGTGGAACCGGACTACACCACCCCCACCGACGTCTGCATCATCGGCGAATACAACCTCGCCGGCGAGCTGTGGCTGGTCAAGCCACTGCTGGACGAGATCGGCATCCGCCTGTTGTCCTGCATCTCCGGCGACGGCCGCTACCAGGAGGTCGCCCAGGCCCACCGTGCCCGCGTCACCATGATGGTGTGCAGCCAGGCGCTGGTGAATGTCGGCCGCAAGATGGAGGAGCGCTACGGCATCCCCTATTTCGAGGGCTCCTTCTACGGGGTCTCCGACATGTCGGACACCCTGCGCACCATGACCCGCATGCTGGTGGAGCGCGGCGCCGACAAGGGCCTGATCGACCGGGCGGAAGGCGTGATCGCGCGGGAGGAAAGCCGCGTCTGGCGCCGGCTGGAACCCTACAAGCCGCGTTTCGACGGCAAGCGCGTCCTTCTCTTCACCGGCGGGGTCAAGAGCTGGTCGATGGTCAGCGCGCTGGAAGGCGCCGGGCTGACCATCCTCGGCACCTCCACCAAGAAATCGACCAAGGAGGACAAGGAGCGCATCAAGAAGATGAAGGGCGAGGAGTTCCACCAGTGGGACGACCTGAAGCCGCGCGACATCTACAAGATGCTGGTCGACAATCAGGCCGACATCATGATGTCCGGCGGCCGCTCGCAGTTCATCTCGCTGAAGGCCAAGGTTCCCTGGCTCGACATCAACCAGGAGCGCCACCACGCCTATGCCGGCTATGACGGCATCGTCAATCTCTGCGAGGAGATCGACAAGACGCTGTCGAATCCGATCTGGCGGCAGGTCCGCCAGCCGGCGCCGTGGGAGTCCGGCCCGTCCTCCACCCTTCTGGCGGCGGAGTGAGGCCGATGTCCCACATCCAGCGCTTCCCCTCCGCCGCCAAGGCCGCTTCCACCAACCCGCTGAAGATGAGCCAGCCGCTGGGTGCGGCGCTCGCCTATCTCGGAATCGACCGCTGCCTGCCGCTGTTCCATGGATCACAGGGCTGCACCGCCTTCGGGCTGGTGCTGCTGGTCCGCCATTTCCGCGAGGCGATCCCGCTGCAGACCACGGCGATGGATCAGGTCTCCACCATCCTCGGCGGCTACGACAATCTGGAACAGGCGATCCGCACCATCGTCGAGCGCAACAAGCCCGCCATGATCGGCGTCGCCACCACCGGCGTGACCGAGACCAAAGGCGAGGACATGGGCGGCCAGTACACGCTGTTCCGCCAGCGCAACCCCGAGATGGCCGATACCGCGCTGGTCTTCGCCAGCACCCCCGACTTCGCCGGCGGTTTCGAGGATGGGTTCGCCGCCGCTGTCACCGCCATCGTCGAGCGGTTGGTCGAACCCTCGCCGGTGCGCATCCCGGCCCAGGTCAATGTGCTGGCCGGCAGCCACCTGTCGCCCGGCGACGTGGAGGAACTGCGCGACATCATTGAGGGCTTCGGCCTGTCGCCGATCTTCCTGCCCGACCTGTCGCTGTCGATGGCCGGCCGCCAGCCGACCGACTTCACCGCCACCTCGCTGGGCGGCGTGACGGTGGAGCAGATCCGCGCCATGGGCGCCTCGGCCGCCACCATCGTGGTCGGTGAGCATATGCGGATTGCCGGCAATGCGCTGGAACTGAAGACCGACGTGCCCAGCCACTTCTTCAGCCGGCTGACCGGGCTGGAGGCGACGGACAAGCTGATCCGCCTGCTGATGGAGCTGTCGGGCAAGCCGTCGCCCGCCCGCCTGCGGCGCCAGCGCGAAGCCCTGGTCGACGCCATGCTGGACGGACATTTCTTCTACAGCCGCAAGCGCATCGCTGTCGCGCTGGAGCCCGACCTGCTCTACGCCGTCACCGGCTTCCTCGCCGACATGGGGGCGGAGGTGGTGGCCGCGGTGTCGCCGACGCAAAGCCCGGTGCTGGAGCGGCTGAAGGCCGCCACCATCATGGTCGGCGACCATTCCGACGTGGAGACGCTGGCGCGCGACGCCGACCTGATCGTCTCCAACTCGCATGGGCGGCAGGGGGCGGCGCGGATCGGCGTGCCGCTGCACCGCATGGGCCTGCCGATGTTCGACCGGCTGGGGGCGGGCCTGCGCGTCCAGGTCGGCTACCGCGGCACGCGGGAACTGCTGTGCGACATCGGCAACCTGTTCCTCGCCCGCGAGATGGACCACGAGAGCCACGACCACGGGGAATCCCACGGCTGCGGAGGCGGATCATGCGGATGCAACGCCGTCTGAGCGTGGTGCAGCCCCCACGCCCGACCAAAGGAGGATCGATGAAGGTCGCTTTCTGCACCCAGGACATGCAGCACGTCGATGCGCATTTCGGCTGGGCCAAGAACATCGCCGTCTATCAGGTCGACCGCCAGGGTCATGCCTTTCTGGAAACCTTCCAGTTCGGCGGCTCGATGTTCGAGGACGGCAACGAGGACAAGCTGGTGCCCAAGCTGGAGGCGCTGGCCGACGTCGCCATCCTCTACCTGTCGGCCATCGGCGCCTCGGCCGCCGCCCGCGTGGTGGCGAAGAAGATCCATCCGGTGAAGGTCGAGGCCACCGAGTCCATCCCGGCCCTGCTCGACAAGCTGGTCCAGACGCTGAACGGCAACCCGCCGCCCTGGCTGCGCAAGGCGATGGGCGAGACGCCCGAATTCCATTTCGACGAGGAGGAGGTCTGAGTATGGCTGATGTGGCTGAAGTGTCCGTCGCCGACCAGTTCGTGAAGACGCTGGTCCTGCTGTTCCGTGCCGAGGACAGCTATGGCGCCTGGGAAGGCAAGCCGGACGAGGCCCTGCTCGCCCCCTTCGTGCTGGACAAGGAGGCCCGCGCCGCCATCCCGATCATCGGCGACCCCGACCCGGACACGCTGTGGCGGCTGGAGCTGTTCTACAAGGCGGTCGGGCTGATGGTGGAAAAGCAGACCGGCCTGATGGCGTCGCCGATGATGAAGATGAGCCATGAGGGCTTCGGCCGCATGATCCTGACCACCGGCCGGCTGGTGGTGCTGTCGAAGTCACTGCGCGACGTCCACCGCTTCGGCTTCCCCAGCATCGAGAAGCTGGCCGCCGACGGCGCCAAGCTGGTCGAGGATGCGGTGGCGCTGATCCGGGAATATCCCGACGTCGCCAACCTCTGATCGACCGGGAGCACGACCATGAGTGATATCGACGCCCTGAAGGACGAGATCAAGAAGCTGAACGCCCGCGCCACCCAGAAGAAGATGGATTTGCACGATCTGTCGGAAGAGCTTCCGCAGAACTGGCAGTCCATCCTGACGGTGGCGCAGGAAACCTATGACGCCTTCAAGGCCCTTACCGAGAAGCGGGCGGCGCTGAAGGCGTTGGAGGCGGCGTAATTCCTCCATTTCCAAAGAATAGCTTAGGCGCAGCCTTTCCCGAGAGGAGCATTCCCATGGCTGAGTTCCTGACCGGCACCACCCGCGGTGGTCAGAGCTGGACCCCGAAATTCGTCCAATCCATCGACCAGAAGCAGTGCATCGGCTGCGGCCGCTGTTTCAAGGTATGCGGTCGCGGCGTGCTCGACATGATCGGCCTGACCGAGGACGGCGACATCGTCGACGCCTTCGACGATGAGGCCGAGAAGAAAATCATGACGGTCAAGGAAGCGGCCAACTGCATCGGCTGCGAAAGCTGCTCAAAGGTGTGCTCGAAGAGCTGCATCACCCATGCGCCGGTGGCGGCATAAGAACAGGGGCTGACGCACAGGCGTCAGCCCCTATTTCCGTCAGTAAGCGTATTCCTTGAACACCGGATCGACGCTGCCTCCCCAGGGGCCGTTGAACTTCTCCAGAAGCTCGTCTGCCGGGCTGCGGCCGCTCTCCGCGATGACCTGAAGCGTGTCGAGGAAATGCGTCTCGTCGTCGCCCCAATTGTCGTTGCGGGCGCGCCGGGCCAGACCATCGCGGGCAATCGCCACCATCTCCAGCGCCACGTCACGCACCGTCCCCTTGCGGAACGTCGTGCGCAGGCCGGACCGCGGCACCTCGGCACGCAGATGCGCACGCTCCGCCGTCGTCCAGTTCTTCACCAGATCCCACGCCGCATCCAGCGCCACCTGATCGTAGAGCAGCCCGACCCACAGGGCCGGCAGAGCGCAGAGGCTGCGCCACGGGCCGCCGTCGGCGCCGCGCATCTCCAGATACTTCTTCAGCCGCGCTTCCGGGAAGGCGGTGGTGGTGTGGTCGGCCCAGTCGGTGATCAGCGGCAGCTCGCCCGGCAGCGCCGGCAGCTTGCCGTCGAGGAAATCGCGGAAGGACTGGCCGGCCGCGTCGATATAGGTGCCGTCGCGGTAGACGAAGTACATCGGCGTGTCGAGCAGATAGTCGACGTAGCGTTCAAAGCCGAAGCCGTCCTCGAACACGAAGGGAATGTCGCCGGTGCGGTCCGGGTCGGTGTCGGTCCAGATGTGGCTGCGGAAGCTCTGGAAACCGTTCGGCTTACCTTCGGTGAAGGGCGACATCGCGAACAGCGCAGTCGCGATCGGCTGGAGGGCCAGCGACACCCGGAACTTCTTCACCATGTCGGCTTCGGACGCGAAGTCCAGATTGACCTGCACCGTGCAGGTCCGCGTCATCATGTCGAGGCCGAGCGAGCCGACCTTCGGCATGTAGTCGCGCATGATCTTGTAGCGGCCCTTCGGCATCCAGGGGATGTCGTCGCGCGTCCATTTCGGCTGGAAGCCCAGCCCCATCATGGCGATGCCCAGTTCGGCCCCGACCTCCTTCACCTGGCGCAGGTGGCGGTGCACCTCGGCGCAGGTCTGGTGCAGGGTCTCCAGCGGGGCGCCGGACAGCTCGACCTGCCCGCCGGGCTCCAAAGTGATGTTGGCCATGTCCTGGACCAACGCGATGATGTTGCCCTTCTCCTCCACCGGCTGCCAGCCGAAGCGGGTCATGCGGGTCAGCAGTTCGCGGATGCCGTCCGGCCCCTCATAGGGCAGCGGCCGCAGATCGGAGGTGCGGTAGGCGAATTTCTCGTGCTCGGTCCCGATGCGCCAGTTGGGCGCCGGCTTGCAGCCGGATTCGAGATAGGCCGCAAGCTGGCGGCGGTCGGTGATGGGTTCGCCGCGCGTGGTCGGGGGTGCGGACATGAAGTCTCTCGCGGGAAGTGGACGGAGGATCGGCCGGGTGACGGCCGGTTACGGGATCGGCGCGCGGAAAGGCGGACGCCGGTCGCTTCCCCCGGCAGTCCAATCCCCGGTCAAGGACTGCCAGCAAGCCAACGCCGCCACCACCGCCGTGTCGGCCCGCAGGATGCGCGGACCCAATCCCACCGGAACAACAAAGGGAAGTTTGGCGAGTTCGTCAAGTTCCGACTGGTCGAAGCCGCCCTCCGGCCCGACCAGCAGGGCTGCGGGGCCTGGGGGTGCATCACGCAGCACCTCGGCGATCGGACGGGCGGAGCCGGCCTCCGCGCACAGATAGAGCTTGCGGTCGGCCGGCCAGTCGGCCAGCGCGCGGTCGAGCGGCACCGCCTCCCCCATCTCCGGCACGCTGAGACGCTCGCACTGCTCGGCCGCCTCCACCGCGTTGGCACGCAGCCGGTCGATGTTGACGCGGTTGGGGTCGGTGCGGCGGGTGAAGACCGGCCACAGCCGGGACACCCCCATCTCGGTGGCCTTTTCGGCGACGAAGTCGATGCGGCCCTTCTTGAGCGGCGCGAACAGCAGCCACAGATCAGGGGTGACGTCCTGCCGCCGCCGCTGTTCCGCCACGGTCAGCGAACACCAGCCCTTGCCGAAACCGTCGATCACCGCCCGCCATTCGCCGTCGCGGCCATTGAAAACGGCAACCGGGTCGCCGCGGTCCAGCCGCAGGACATGGCGCAGGAAATGCGCACGCTCATGGTCCAGCCCGACCGACTGGCCTTCGGCCAGCGGGCTGTCGACATACAGGCGGGTCTTGATCGGGTCGGCCATGGCTCTCGTCTCCGCGGGGCGGCGCCGACTATAGCCGGCCGCGGGCGTGCAAGTCAGCAGGTCAGAAACCAGTCATGCGGGTATGCGCAAGACTGGGTACGGGCCGGGACATAAGGCCGCACACGGGCGTCAGGCGGCAGCGGCGATCAGGGCGTCAATTTGGCGGCGCAGATCGTTGGGTTGAACCGGCTTGTGCAGGATGCTGATCTGCTCCGTCCTGGCCGCAGTCAGCAGTTCGGCCCCGGTATCACCAGTCAGGATGATGGCGGGGACGGTCATGCCCACGGCCTCGCGCACCGCCCGCACCGCAGTGATGCCCGACCAGCCGTCGCGCAGCCGGTAATCGGACAGGATCACGCTCGGAACGGGACGGCCGGGCAACTTCGCCAGGATGGTTTCCACATCCTCGGCGGCAAGCACCTGATAGCCCCAGGTGTCCAGCATGATCTCCATGCCGGCCAGAATGATCGACTCGTCATCGATGACGACGGCGAAACGGTCCGATGTCGCGCTTATGTCCATTTGCGATTGCAAGCCGCTGAGGTTATGACAAAGAAACAGTATTGGTACGATTTTGACGCGCGCAAGATCCGGAACTGCAATTTCTCATGGCTTCAGCACGGCTGTTTCGCCGCACCGTGCTTGCCGCAAGGATGGCAGCCCGATACTTTCCCCAAGATCGTCGCCTTGATTGTCGACCCGATAGGCTGTTCAGCCATCCTCATAGCACAGCGGAACCACCGCCGTCATGCCCACTGCCTCCACCGGCCCCACTCTCCCCGACTCGGGCTTCACCGACATCCGCCAGGATGGCTGGATTGCCCGCCGGGTGCCCGCTCGCCTACGCCCTTATGTGACGCTGGCGCGACTCGATCGCCCGATTGGGACATGGCTGCTACTGTTCCCCTGCTGGTGGAGCGTGGCGCTGGCCATGCCGCAGCCCTTCCGCGACTGGCCGACGCTGCTGTGGCTGATTGCGCTGTTCGGCGTGGGCGCGGTGTTGATGCGCGGTGCCGGCTGCACCGTCAACGACATCCTGGACCGCAAGTTCGACGCGATGGTGGAACGCACCCGTTCCCGTCCGATCCCATCGGGACAGGTGTCGGTGCGGCAGGCGCTGGCCTTCCTGGTCGCCCAGCTTCTGATATCGCTGCTGGTCCTGGTCCAGTTGGGCATGACGGCCATCGGGCTCGGCGTGCTGTCGCTGTTGCTGGTCTTCACCTACCCGCTGATGAAGCGCATCACCTGGTGGCCACAGGCCTTCCTGGGGCTGACCTTCAACTGGGGCGCCCTGATGGGCTGGGCGGCCGTGCAGGACAATGTCGGCTGGCCGGCGGTGGTGCTCTATGTGACGGGCGTCGCCTGGACGCTGGGCTATGACACCATCTACGCCCACCAGGACAAGGAAGACGATGCCCGCATCGGCGTGAAGTCCACCGCCCTGCGCCTGGGTGACCAGAGCAAGATCTGGATCTACGGCTTCTACACTCTGACCTATGTCGGCATCGGCATCGCCGGCCGTCTGGCGGGCTTGGGCGGGCTGTTCCTGCCGGTGCTGTCGCTGGCCGCCCTGCAACTGGCCTGGCAGGTCGCGACCTGGCGGCCGGACGACCAGGGCGACTGCCTGGACAAGTTCAAGTCCAACCGCTGGTTCGGCTGGCTGGTGCTGGCGGCGATTCTGGCGGGGAAGATTTAGGGGCGTTGCGGGAAGCTGTCCAGGCCGACACCTTCCCGCACAAACTCCCGTACAAACAAAAAGGGCGGAGCCAAGCCCCGCCCTTCCTGAAATCCTGAAAGCCGCCCCGCTCAGCGTTCGCTGGTGTCGGCCAGTTGGGCGACGGAGTTGCCGGAGCCGGGCTTGCGACCGGGGGCGACGGTGCGGGGAGCCTCGGCGACCGTCACCGGGGTGGCATGCGCACCGGCCGGCTTGCGCGACGGCAGCACGGCGACGTCCATACGCTGCGGCTTCTGCGGGGTGTGGGAGGCGACGGCGGTGGTCGACAGGCTCTGCGGCTTGCGGCCCGGCACCGAGACGCTGTGGCCCTTCTGCGGCTGGAGCGAGGCTTCCATCATGCGTGGGCCATTGGCCTTGGCGCGGCCACGCGGGCTGCTGGCGAAGCCCTGGTCCATACCGCGGTCGCCGGCGTCGAGCATCCGGCCGCCGCGCGGGGCCTCCGATTCGCCTTCCGGCATGATGAAGCCATAGGCGGCGTAGACGCGCAGGCCGAGCTGGTCGGTCGGCTCGTGCCAGACGCGGACGGCGGACCAGTCGTTGTTGCGGGACACGTCGACCACCCGCATGCCGCGGCGCAGCCCGTCGCCGTCCAGCCAGCTGTGGTCCACCTCGATGGTGCGGCGGTCGATCACCGCGCTGACCAGCGAAACGTGGCCGCGGCGCATATGGCCGGTGCGCTTGAAGACGAGGACGGAACCGATGGCGGGGCGGTGTTCGCGGTCATACTGGCCGGCGGCATGGTCCCACCAGGTCCAGGCGTCGCCGCGAATCGTAAAATCGGAGATGGAGCGGACCGTACGAACGCAGTCGCCGTCTTGCGCGGCAGCCGTCGAAACGGTAAGGGGGCTCAGCGCGATCAAAGCCGCAAACGAAAGGCCGATGGCGGTTCCCCTCTGCCGCATGACTCCCCCAATCCCTCTGTTTTCCCCTGGTGGAAACGGGTAACACGGGTTCGCAGCTGTGTCTACACCGTTTGAATTATGTAACATTCATAAGCCATCCCCCGCCTTCCCCGCAACAGCGGCGTCCCTTGGGAATCTTCGTATGAACAACGCATCCCCGTCAGATTTCGTCCGCGACAACACCACGCTGACGACCACCCCGCTGTTGCCGGAAATCCAGCTTCATCTTGCCACCGAAGTAACGCCACTCTGGCAGGCGACAGAGGAAACCTTGGCCGCCACAAATTTGCCACCGCCATACTGGGCTTTCGCTTGGCCGGGCGGGCAAGCTGTGGCGCGGCTGTTGCTCGACCGGCCGGAGCTGGTGGCCGGCAGGTCGGTGCTCGATTTTGCCGCAGGCACCGGGCTGGTCGGCATCGCGGCGATGAAGGCGGGTGCGGCGCGGGTGCAGTCCTGCGACATCGACCGCTTCTCGCTGGCCGCCATCGCACTGAATGCCGAGGCCAATGGAGTGGAGGTGAAGCCGGTCAGCGCCGATCTGGTCGACCGGCCACTGCCGGGCATCGACGTGGTGCTGGCTGGCGACGTCTGTTACGAGCGGCCGATGGCGGAACGGGTGACGGCATGGCTGCGCGACATCGCTGCCACCGGCACGCTGGTGCTGCTGGGCGATCCCGGCCGCGCCTATTTCCCCGGGAGCGGGGTCGAGAAGGTTGCCAGCTACACCGTCCCCACCTCGCTGGAGCTGGAGGATCGGGAGACGCGCGAAACGGCGATCTGGCGGCTGCTGCCTAACGGGTAAGGCGCGACACGGCCAGCCGCAGATCAGCCAGGAAGGTCGGCTGCTCCACCAGCTGGCCACGCAGCAGATAGCTGGGGTGGAAGGTCGGCACCACCTCCACCCCCTCCAGCAGGCGGCAGGGCAACACCTTGCCGCGCAGTTGCAGGATGCCGTTCTCCCCGGTCAGCGCCCAGGTGGGCGTGCGGCCGAGCGCCACGATCACCGACGGCCGGTAGTCGGCCAGGGTGGCGCGCAGATGCTCGATCTCGCCGGCGAATTCGGCCAGCAGCCGGTCCGAGGTGCCGAAGGCGCCCCAGCTCTCGTCGATCTCGCGGCCCTCCTTGCGGGCGCGGGCGCGCGAGGAGAAGAAGTGCCCGACCTTGTTGCCGGGCGGCTGATAGCGGAAGACGTTGGCGACGAGACATTCCGCCCGCTCGATCCCGACGGCTGCCAGCGATTCGTCCAGCAGCTTGCCGCTGCGCCCGACGAAGGGGGTGCCCTGCCGCGCTTCCTCCGCCCCCGGCGCCTCGCCGACGATGGCGAGCCGCGGCCCGTCCACCGGCTTGGTCGGATACTGGTAGTCGGCGAAGGGCAGGTCGGTGCGCAGGTCGGTCATCGGATCGCTTCCATAAGTGCATCTGGCGAATGCAGGCAAGGCGCCGGGCTTGCCGAAGCGGCGGCCCGACCCCAAGCTTGTAGGCGATAGGCTTCTAGCCCAGACCGCCCAACCGTCCAACAGGGGAGAGACCGGGATGACACCGCAAGCGCCGACGACGCAGGAGTTGGCCGGCAAGACCTGCGAGCCCTGCCGCGGCGGGATACCGCCAATGGACCGCGCGATGGCCGCCTCCTATCTGGTGCAGGTGCCGGGATGGGTCCTGAAGGAGGATCCCGACCGCATCGAACGCGACTTCAAGTTCCCCGACTTCGTCCAGGCCCAGGCCTTCGCCAATCAGGTAGGCGACCTGTGCGAAGCGGAGGGGCACCATGCGGAGATCCGTTTCGGCTGGGGCCACTGCTCGGTCGCCTTTTGGACCCACAAGATCAGGGGCCTGCACGAGAACGACTTCGTGATGGCGGCAAAGGTCAACGGGCTGGCCGATGCGCCCTATGTCCCGGCATCGGTGGGGACTCCGCCGCCGCCTTATGTGCAGGGGGCGTGAGGCGGCAAAGTACCGCTCCTACCCCCACAACGCCGCGACCGGCGGCTGAACCACCGCGCCGTCATAGACCAGCCCCGGCTCGCGGTCGCGGGCCAGCAGCAGCGGGCCGTCCAGATCGACGTAGCGCGCGCCCTGCCCCACCAGCATCGCCGGCGCCATGGCCAGCGACGTCGCCACCATGCAGCCGACCATCACCTCGAAACCCATGGCGTGCGCCGCCCGGGTCATCGCCAGCGCCTCGGTCAGGCCGCCGGTCTTGTCCAGCTTGACGTTCACCACCCGGTAGAGCCCGCGCAGCCGCTCCAGCGACTCCAGCCCATGGCAGGACTCGTCGGCGCCGAGCGGCACCGGGCAGTCGACGCCGCGCAACGCCTCGTCCTGGCCGGCGGGCAGCGGCTGCTCGATCATCTCGACACCCAGACCGGCGAGCACGGGGGCGAAACCGTGCAGTTGGTCCAGCGTCCAGCCCTCGTTGGCGTCCACCACCAGCCGGGCGGCAGGGGCAGCGGCGCGAACCGCCCGGACGCGATCGAGATCGCCCTCCCCCGTCAGCTTCATCTTCAGCAGCGGGTGGCGCGGCGCCCGCTCGCGGGCCGCGGCGGCCATGATTTCCGGTTCATCGACGCTCAGCGTGTAGCAGGTGACAAGCGGCCCCGGCGGCTCGGTCAGACCGGCGAGCTTCCAGACCGGCACGCCGCTGCGCTTGGCCTCCAGATCCCACAGGGCGCAGTCCAGCGCGTTGCGGGCGGCACCGGGCGGCATCTGCCGGGCCAGCGCGGCGCGATCAAGCCCGCTGGCAACGGCATCGGCCATCGTCTCCAGCGCGGCGACGACCCCGTCGACGCTCTCACCGTAGCGGGCGTAGGGCACGCATTCGCCACGGCCGCGATGGGGACCATCGGCCACCTCCGCCACCACCACCGCGGCTTCGGTCTTGGCTCCGCGCGAGATGCGGAAGGCGCCGCGGATTGGAAAAATTTCCCGACGGACGGTCAGCTGCTGGGCGGACATGCTCTGGAACCCCGAAACGGAACAGGGCCGGGAGTGTATCCCGGCCCTGTTCCCGAAGGCGACCCTCAAGACGGCAGGATCACCGCTCCTGAATGATGACCCCGTACCAACCCAGCCCCTTGTAGGTCTCGTAACCGGGGGTCAGGGCGTAGCCGACCAGACGGTTCTTGTCGTCGATATAGTGACCCATGGTGCCCACGGTGCGGCGCAGCGGCACCGCCTCGGTCAGCAGCCCGCGGCCATCGGACGAGGCGATGACCCGGTGACGGGCGTCGAGCAGCAGGCAGCGCGACTTCTCGCGCTCCCCGGCCTCCAGCCGCACACCTTCGACCACCGCGGCGGCCTGCGGTTCCCAGTCGAAGAAGATGCCGAGCACGCCGATGGCGTCGCCGTCCGCCTCGCCGTCGCGGCGGATGGCGGTGGCATAGGTGGCGACGACGCGGTCGTCCAGGCTGCGGTTGCGGGCGACATCGCCGACGGTGAACTCGCCGCCGTTGCGGGTGGCCAGCGCCTGCCGGAACCACGGCTCGTCCGACACGTTGGCGCCGCGGGCGCCGGGATAGCGGTCCGGCCGGCCGTTGGCGATGACATTGCCGTTGCGGTCGGCGATCCAGAGGTCGAGATAGACGGTGTAGGATTCCAGGATCACGCCCAGCCGGCGCGAGGCATGGCGGCGCGCCTCCTCCGTCGGGTCGGCGGCGCAATCGACCACCGCGCTGTCGGTCGCCCACCAGCGTACGTCGCAGGACCGCTCATACAGGTTGCGGTCGATGATCTCGATCATGTTGAGCGAGAGGTCGGCCAGACGCTTGCCGTGCATCTCCTGCACCATGGCGCTGCCGGTGGTGGTCAGGTGGTCGACGCGGGCGACGATCTCCGACCGCAGCTCCTTGGTGATGCTGTTGACCTGGGTCGAGATCTCCGACACCTCGTTGGCGACGACGGCGAAGCCGCGCCCGGCATCGCCGGCCCGCGCCGCCTCGATCAGGGCATTCATGGCCAGCATCTTGGTGCGCCGGGTGATGTCCTCGATCAAGGACACCTTTTTCGAGGCAACATCCAGCACGCCCCGCGACAGCTCGAACAGATCGGTGCCCGCCATGCTCATCGTCTTGTCCCCCGTCATGACCGTCCCTGCATCCTCCAAATCAAAAGCCGTGCCAACGGTCACCGGCGCTCCGTGAACCACCTTCCCTCCCGGTTTCCGCGGCACTTGGCCGCGGATATCATGCCGATCCCCGGCCCATGAGGGGTGGTGTACGGTTAAGCTGCTGAAACAGCAGGCATGCTGGCGTCGGGTTGCTCAACAGGTTGCGAACTTGCCATAGGCGCGGCGATCTTGTTGCCGACACGTAACACAAATTCATCGCAATTTCGCAATAAAAATTCACATTTGCCGAGCAAGACGTCAGATCGCTTCCGCATTGCAGAAAAGCCATCCACATCCCGTGCACATTCGCCAGGCAGTTGATGAGCTGGTCATTCCTGCACCGGCGAAATGCCGTCAGGCGACTCGGTGCATCTCGTCGAGGAAGTGCTGGACCTCACGGGTCAGCCGGTCCGCTTCGGCGGCCATGCGTTCGGAGGCGGCGAACACCTCGTGCGCGGTGCCGCTGGTGCGACCGGCGGCGTCGGTCACGTCCTGGATATCGTCGGACACAGCACGGGTGCCGGCGGCTGCCTGCTCCATGTTCACGACGATCTCGCGGACGGCGGACCCCTGCTGCTCGATCCCGGCGCTGATGCCGGCAGCGATCTGGTTGATCGACTGGATGGTGCGGCCGATGCCGACGATGGAGGTCACCGCCTCATCGGTGGAGGACTGGATGCCGGAAATCTGCGCCGTGATGTCGCCAGTCGCCTTGGCGGTCTGGTCAGCCAACCGCTTGACCTCCTGTGCCACGACGGCGAAGCCCTTGCCCGCCTCGCCGGCACGGGCCGCCTCAATGGTGGCGTTCAACGCCAGGAGATTGGTCTGGCTGGCGATGTCGTTGATCAGGGTGACGACGTCCCCGACCGTGCGCGCGGCACCGGACAGGGTGCCGACCAGCGCATTGGAGCGTTCGGCCTCGCCGGCCGCAGTTTCGGCGACACGGGCGACGTCGCCGATCTGGCGGGCGATCTCGGCGATGGAGGCGGACAGCTCTTCCGTCGCGGCGGCGACGCTGCCGACATTGCTGCCGGTCTGCGCGGCGGAGGCGGCGACCGACGACGCCTTGCCGGTGGCCTGGGTCGCGTCCGTCTCCATGGTGCGGGCGGAGACCTCCAGCCGGTGGGCGGTGTCGGCCACCTCGCTGCACACGCTCTGGATCTGGCCTTCGAAGCGCTGGGTCACGCCGGCAAAGCCCGCCACCTTCTGCGAGATGCTCTCCGTCGCCGCATTGATCGTGCGGCTGGCGTGCAGGAAGCCGCCCTGCATGCCGCGCAACATGATGCGGCGGAAATATTTGTGTTCCGAGACCGTGTGCATGGAGGCCGTCGCCTCGCGCACGAAGGCGTCGGTGCGGTCGATGGCGTCGTTGGTGGCGTGCATCAGTTCACCCAGCGCCCCGCCTTCGCGGATGCCGATCACCCGCGCTTCGAAATCGCCGGCGGCGATGGCGCGGTTCACCCGGGTCAGCTGGTCGACAACCGCACAAGTCCGCCGCAGGAACAGAAGCGCCCCGCCCAGTGCCGCCAGTCCGGCCACCGCCAGTCCGGCACGCAGGGGAAGGCCGCCGACCTCCAGCAGATCGACAGCCAGCAGTGCCGCCAGAGCCACCCCGCCCAACACGGCCAGCCCGCTGGTCGCCGTCAGGGAGGACGACTTAGAGGGAGAAGACGAATTCGTCATACCCGATCCCCTTCTCCGCCAACAGCGCGACGACGGCGGCGAATCCCGCCTCCATCCCCTGCTTGCGGTCGGCATGGCTGTTCTCGATGTCCATAAGCTGGCGGTAGAGCGGAATGACCTTGTCCAGGGCCGACCGTTCCGGTACCCGGCGGGAGGAATGGTAGCCGATCACCCGCCCTTCGGCGTCGAAGCTGGGCGTGACATGGGCGAAGACCCAATAATGGTCGCCGTTGCGGGCACGGTTGACCACATAGGCGAAGATCTCCTTCCCCGCCGCCAGCGTGTCCCACAGCAGCTTGAACACGCAGCGCGGCATGTCGGGATGGCGGACGATGGAATGGGGGGCGCCCATCAGGTCGGCCTCGTCATAGCCGGCGACCCGCTGGAACACCCGGTTCGCGTAGGTGATCCGCCCCTTCAGGTCGGTCTTGGAAACGATGACTTCATCCGGGTCGAAGAAGCGTTCCACCCCCGTCAGGGGAACGTCGCGTCGTGCCATGTGCCTTCCGGTCTCCCGCTTCCCACCAAACCCGAACGGTTTCAACCGCCCGACAGCGGCAAAACGACAGCGGCGAAACGCGGCGGCAGGAACGGAATATGTCCGAATCGACATGCCGCGCGATATCCCGCACCGCGGGAGCCGCAACGAAATGCACTGTAATGTTATGGAAGGCGGCAGGAAAGACCCTACCCATTGCGAGACTGAAATATTTGGGTGACGATCATCCGATCGGCTGAAGACGGATCATTCCGGTGGATAGGGGATGGTCAGCAGCCGGTCGGCCGGCGGGTTGTCCACCGTCACCACGGTGCCGTCGGGCCAGCGCACCTCGACCTGCTCCACCTCGTGCAGCGGCCCCAGCCCGAAATGGGCGACCGGTTCGCCCTGGCAGAGATAGCCGGACCCGGCGGAGACCGCCCGGCGCTGGCGCCGTCCGCCGGCGGTCAGGATGACCACGGCGCCGCGGGCCGGGGCGCCGAAGGGGGTCAGCGGCTGCACGCGCAGCCAGCCGTTGTTGGTGGCAGCCGGGCGATAGACCGACAGCGGCTGCCCGCCACCGTCGTGGCCGCCATGGCCGTTGCCGTGCGCCAGCACCAGTTCCAGACGGCCGTCACCGTCGATGTCCGCGGCGACCGCCCCGGTGCCCAGCCCCTTCGGCTCGGCCGCATCGCCCAGTTCCAGCTCCTGCCACTGGTCGTTGCGCCAGCCGAACAGGCGGTTGGGCTCGCCATGGGCGTGGAAGAACAGTTCCTCATAACCGTCATTGTCGAAATCGGCGGCGACGACGGTGAAGATGCGGCCGGGCATCGACAGGTCGGCGTCGGCCGATTCGACGAAGGCGCCGCCCATGCGCTGGTGGAACAGCCGCTGTGCCCCATCCCAGGTGCCGACCACCAGATCGAACAGCCCGTCGCCGTCAACGTCCAGCGCCACCACCGCCCGTCCGGACGGGCGCGAGTCGGCGATGCCGCGCTCCTCGGCGATCTCCTCGAAATTGCCGTCACCCAGGTTGCGGAACAGCTGGTTGGGACCGCCGTCGTTGACCGTCACCACATCCATATGGTCGGACACGATGGGCAGGGCGGTGACGCCGCGCGCCGCCCCGATGGAGTCGAGCCCGGCCTCCTCCGCGCCATCCTCCAGCCGGCCGCGCCGGGTCAGCTCGTACAGGCGCAAAGGACCGCCGTCGGTCGCCACCAGGAAGCCGTAGCGGCCATGGCCCCAGCGGTCGATCGCCGCCACCGCGCCGGCCACCGTGTGGTTGGCCGCCCCGGCATTCTCCGCCTGCGCGAACAGGTCGAGCCAGTGCTTGCCGAAGCAGGCGAACAGCCGGTCGGCCATATCCTTGGTGCCGGTGGCGCGGTCGGAATTGACGATGTAAAGCTCCTCCCGCCCGTCGCCGTCGATGTCGGCGGCGGCCAGCCCCAGCGCCGGGCCAGCAGGATCGGCGAGCAGCGGGTTGGCGATGTCGACCAGACGGCCGTCGACCCATTTCAGGACGAGGTTGGCGGTGCGATAGCCGGCCACGACCAGCTCGAAGGCGCCGTCGCCGTCGATGTCCGTGACCGCAATCCCATTCGATGGCCGCGGCGGGTTCTCGGCGATCAGCGACGAGCAATCGAGGAACATCGGCACCCTCTTGTCCCGTGGTCGGTCCACCCACCGGCGCCCCTAACAGGCCTTTGGAGCCGTTGGGCTTTCGTGCGGCGTATCCCTGTTGATACCCCGTCCCTGCCCGGCCGTAAACCCGGACGGAGGATCAGGGACGGCCTATGTCCGATGCCGCATCCCGAATCCACAGCGACAGACGGCCGGCCCGGAACGAAAAATCCCCCCGGCGCGGCGGCACCGGAGGGACTTCGTACGGTCGAACAACGGGTGTGTCGCTCAGATGCGCTTCTTCCCGGCATTGCCGACGGCACCGCCGGCCGGGCGCTTGACCGCGCCGACGTCATTGCCGGCTGGCTTCTCCGCCGCCTTGGTCGCCGCAGCGGCCTTGGCCTGTTCGCGCGCCGGCAGCTCGATGTTGACCTCCAAGGTCGAGCAGTCGCCGCCGCGGTCCAGCTTCACCTCGACCTTGTTCTCGTCGATGTTGACGTATTTGGCGATGACCGCCAGCAGTTCCTGCTGGAGCATAGGCAGATAGTCGGGGCCGCTGCGCCCGGCGCGCTCATGCGCCATGACGATCTGCAAACGCTCCTTGGCCTGGACGGCCGACGCGCGGGGTGCCGCGCGGAAGAAGTTGAAGATGCTCATGCGCTCCTCCGCAGGAGCCGGCTGAACAGGCCCTTCTTCTGGGGAGTGACGAAGCGGTGCTCGATGTCCTCGCCAAGGAAGCGGCCGACCGCGTCCGAATAGGCCAGACCGGCGTTCGAGACCTCGTCCAGGATCACCGGCATGCCGACGTTGGAGGCGCGCAGCACCGCCTGGCTTTCCGGAATGACGCCGAGCAGCGGGATCGCCAGGATCTCCAGCACGTCGTCGACCTTCAGCATCTCGCCCTTCTCGACGCGCTCCGGGTCGTAGCGGGTCAGCAGCAGCTGCTGCGTCACCGGCTCCAGCCCCTGCTCCGCCCGGCGGGAGCGTGAGTTCAGCACGCCCAGGATGCGGTCGCTGTCGCGCACCGACGAGACTTCCGGGTTGGTGACGATGATCGCGTGGTCGGCGAAATAGAGCGACATCAGGGCGCCGCGCTCGATGCCGGCCGGACTGTCGCACAGGATGTAGTCGAATTCCTTCGACAGCTCGTTCAGCACCTTCTCCACCCCCTCTCGGGTCAGCGCGTCCTTGTCGCGCGTCTGCGAGGTCGGGAGGATGTAGAGGTTCTCGATCCGCTTGTCCTTGATCAGCGCCTGGTTCAGCTTCGCTTCGCCGTTGATGACGTTGATGAAGTCGAAGACCACCCGGCGTTCGCAACCCATCACCAGGTCCAGATTGCGTAGGCCAACGTCGAAATCGATGACGACCGTCTTGAAGCCGCGAAGCGCCAGCCCGGTTGCGAAGGCCGCGGACGAGGTCGTCTTGCCGACACCGCCCTTGCCGGAGGTCATGACGATGATCTTGCTCAACGGAGCCTCTCCCATAATCCCAAAGTTGCCGTCACCGCTACCAAACACCGCCCGAAGAGTATCGCCTCCGGACGTTGAGTCCTGTCACTTCAGCTCTCAGGCGCTCTTCAGCAGGTCCATGCTGAGGACGCCATCGCGCAGGAAAACCTGCACGGCTTTCTTATAAAAGTCACTGCCGATGTCTTCGCTGACGCGATAATTGCCTGCGACCGATAGCACCTCCGCCTCCAGGCTGTGGCAGAAGATGCGGGCGTTGGTGTCGCCGGAAAAACCGGCCAGCGCCCGGCCGCGCAGCGCGCCATAGACATGGATGTTGCCGTCGGCCAGCAGCTCCGCTCCGGGCGAGACGGAACTGGTGACGATCAGGTCGGTCTTCTCGGCATAGACCCGCATGCCGGAGCGCACCGGCTCCGTCACCACCACGGTAGGGCGGTGGACGACCTCGATCAGCACCTGCGGCGCCGGGATCGGGGCCTGCTGATCCTGCTGGCGCGGATCGGGGGCCTTCACCACCTCTTCCAGCTTGGCGGCGCGGCCCGACGGCATCGGCGTCAGCCCGACGGCCGCCGCCGCCTCGCGCACCGGCTGCGGCCCGCCCTGGAAGCCGACCGGCAGCAGATGCAGCGCCTGCACCTGCGCCACGAAGGCGCCCAGATCGAAGACGATGCTCTCCGGCAGGTCGTCAAAGTCCAGCACGACCGGCGCGTTGCGGAAGAAGTTGGGTGCCTGCCGCACCTTGACGGACAGCTGGGTGAAGAAATCCGGCGATGTCGGGGCGAAGACCTTCAGCACCATCATGGTGAAGGAGTTGCCACGCAACTGGAACGGCACATCCCGTTCGGCGACCTGACTGGCGCTGCTCACCGTAGCCTTCCCGTTCGTTCCTGCCGTCCCGTGCCGTGCATCCGGTTCGCCTGTTTCCCGGTTCCGCCAAGGAACCGCCGTTGCGCAGCCCCGGCATCGAGCCAGCCAATCAGCGCCTTCTAGCCGTCCACACCGGTCGGATTCAAGAGTTTCCCAGTCCGCAGGAGTGACAATCGGAAGCCCTGTTGCCGCATGCCCTCAGGCACGCACTCGCCCTCTCCGGTCATCGTCGAAGATGACGACCTGAGATCGCGGCCAGCCCCCGCAGAGGACAGGCCAGGGTTGCAGCATGTCTTTCGATTTCCCCCGTGGCCGACCATAGTAATGAAAGCCCGCGGTAGCGGCAAAGCCTTTCGGCCGCCTCCGCCGGAAGGCTAAGCCGGCGGCCGCTCCGGTTCGGCGGAAAGGGTTACCGAGCCCGCTCGGACGGGTTTCCTGCGGCACCCACACCACATCTGGTATGAATATTTTGCGTCGGCCGCAATTTTGCCTGACGCGGTGCGTTATGACCGGTACAGTCAGGTTGCGTGGCTTCCAACGACGACGAGGTTCTCTTGCACCTTGCTTCGCCCACAGAGCACCTCCCCCGTCGGCCCGCACCGGCATGTCCGGATCCGGCATGTATAGATCCAGCACGGCGCCCGGCAGCAACGCCCGGCAAAGCACTCATCAGCGCACATCCAAGCGACCGGTCGAGCCTCCCCCCTGCGGGAGGCTTTTTTGTGCCCGGAAGCCAGGTTCCAGGATTTGGCCCCACCCCCACCATTCGAGGAGATGCGACATGGCCAAGCGTTCGAGCAAAGGCATCGCTGCGGCGGACGATTCCACCGTCCACCCGCTTTTCCCCGGTATGAACGCCCCCGCCGCCTTCGGCTGGGACCCGCTCGGTGGGACCGAGGATCGCCGCGACCAGAGCTATCTCCGCAAAGTGAAGCCGCAGAACCCCAACCAGAAGCTTCTGATGGACGCCATCAAGACGCACAATCTGGTGGTGGCGCTGGGGCCGGCCGGCACCGGCAAGACCTATATCGCCATCTCCTCGGCGGTGGAGGCGCTGGAGTCGGGCAGCGTCGACCGCATCGTGCTGTCCCGTCCCGCCATCGAGGCGGGGGAGAGCATCGGCTATCTGCCCGGCGATATGCACGAGAAGATGGCCCCCTTCCTGCGTCCGCTCTACGACGCGCTGACCGACCGGCTGGGGTCCAAGCGGCTGCGCACCATGATGGCCGACGGCACCATCGAGATCGCCCCGGTCGGCTTCATGCGCGGCCGCACCCTGAACAACGCCTTCGTGGTGATCGACGAGGCGCAGAACTGCACCTATTCCCAGATCAAGATGCTGCTGACCCGGCTGGGCTGGCATTCGACCATGGTGCTGACCGGCGATCCGGACCAGACCGACCTGCTGGACAACCTGTCCGGACTGGCCGACATCGCCCGTCGGCTGGAGGCGGTGGAGGGAATCGCCGTCGCCCGCCTGACCGAGAAGGACATCGTCCGTCATCCGCTGGTCGCCAGCATGCTGACGGTGCTCTGAGCGGCATCACACTCCGGCAGGTTGCGCGGGAGGGGCGGTCGCCGCTCCTCCCGCGGACCGCCGCAGCACCGTTCGCGAAGGCACACCCCATTATGGTTGCAATTATGACATTTTGTTGAACGAAACGTAGGATACACAAACAATGTGACTTGACCTTCGGCTCGGACAGGGGAAAAGTCCTGAAAATTTTAGGGACATCGCCGATTCGCTGCCGGAGGGGGCTGCCGCCGTGACCGTTGCCGTGTTCGAACGCATCAGCATCAAGGGAAAGATCGCACTGATCCTGGCGGCGGCCGGACTCGGGCTGCTCCTGGTCGCCGTGGTCAGCCTGATGAGCCTGCGCACCGAGATGATGGCCGACCGCCAGGACAAGACCCGCAACGTCGTCGAGGTCGCCCACAGCCTGATCGCCCATTTCGAGGCGCAGGAGCGCGCCGGCACCCTGCTCCGCGCCCAGGCGCAGGCGCAGGCCAAGGCGGCGCTGAAAGCCCTGCGGCATGACGGCGAGGAGTATTTCTTCATCACCGACCTCGCCCCGCGCATGGTCATGCACCCGATCAAGCCCGAACTGGACGGCTCCGACGTGTCGCGCAACGCCGATCCCAACGGCAAGCTGCTGTTCCAGGAATTCGTCCGGGTGGTGAAGTCCGACGGCGCCGGATTCGTCGATTACCTCTGGCCCAAGCCGGGATCGGCACAGCCGGTGGCGAAGCTGTCCTACGTCAAGGGCTTCGCCCCCTGGGGCTGGCTGATCGGCTCCGGCATCTACATCGACGACGTCGACGTCGCCTTCCGCGAGTCCGCGTTGCGGCTGGCCGGCACCGGGCTGCTGATCGGGCTGGCCGCCGTGCTGCTGGCCCTGCTGGTCAGCCGCGCCATCGTGCTCCCGCTGGATGGACTGGGTCGGGTCATGCAGGTTCTGGCCGGCGGCGATAGTGCCGTCGCCGTTCCTGGCCTGAAGCGCGGCGATGAGATCGGCGCCATGGCCCGCACGGTGGAGATCTTCCGTGTCCAGCAGATCGACCTCGCCCGCCATTGGGACCGGCAGAAGATCGAGCATCGGGTGACCGAACAGCGCGCCCATGCGCTGAAACGGCTGACCGACCGCTTCGACGCCACCATCGCCGAGACGATCCGCAGCGTCGGCACCGCAGTCGGCACGCTGGAGACCACCGCCCGCGCCCTGTCCGCCACCGCGGACCGCAACCGGCGCGAGGCGACCTCCGTTGCCAGCGCCTCGCAGCAGGCCTCCAGCAGCGTGCAGACCGTCGCCTCGGCGGCGGAGCAGCTGACCGGCTCCATCGCGGTGATCGGCGAGCAGGTGGTGACGTCCTCGGCCATTTCGACCCAGGCGGTGGAGGCCTCGCAGAAGGCGGGCGAGCGGATCGACGGGCTGGGCCATGCCGCCCAGAAGATCGGCGAGGTGGCCGACCTGATCGCCGGCATCGCCGGGCAGACCAACCTGCTGGCCTTGAACGCCACCATCGAGGCGGCCCGCGCCGGCGAGATGGGCAAGGGATTTGCCGTGGTGGCCGGCGAGGTGAAGACCCTGGCGAACCAGACCGCCAAGGCCACCGAGGAGATCGCCCGCCACATCGCTGAGGTGCAGGAGGCCACCCGTGCCGCCGTCGCCGCGATCCGGGAGATCGGCTCCATCGTCGCCCGCAGCGACGAGATCGGCACCTCGATCGCCGCCGCGGTCCAGCAGCAGGGTGCCGCCACCGGCGAGATCGCCCGTAGCGCCGGCGAGGCCGCCGAAGGCACCCGTCAGGTCTCGACCAGCATCGACGCCGTGTCCGGCGCCGCCCGGGAGACCGAACGCTCGGCCGAGGCCCTGCTCGACGCCGCCGGCGGGCTGTCGCGGCAGGCGCAGGGGCTGCGCGGCATGGTCGACGCCTTCCTGGTCAATGTCGAGGCGATCAACGCCGCACCGATCGCCGACCTGCACGTCACGCCATCGGACGAAGCGGAAGTTTTCATGCGCTGGACCGACAGGCTGGCGGTCGGCGAGGACGCCATCGACACCGACCACATGATCCTGATCGCCCTGATGAACGAGGCGGCAGCGCTGGCGGAGCGCGCCAAGACCGCGCCGCGTGGCGACAATGCGGCCGGCCGCAAGCCCTTGGGCGAGGCCGTCGGCCGGCTGATGGCCTACACCGACCTGCATTTCGCGCAGGAGGAACGGCTGATGGACCAGTGCGGCTATCCGGACGCCAAGGCCCACAAGGCGCAGCACGAGGCGCTGCGCACCCGCGCCGGCGAACTGCGCCGCCGCCTGGACGCCGGCGACTCCGTGGCGGACGAACTGCTGATGCTGGTACGCGAATGGCTGTTCGAGCATATCCAGCGCGCCGACATGCGCATCGGCGAACATCTGGCCGCCAGCGGACGCACACCGTCGGCCAGGGCGGCGTGAGGACAACCCACAATCGTCCTGCCCGGTAGCCGCGCCCCTCTTGACCTGGGAGGCGGGCGGCCCCATTCCTGACGGACCATGAAGACACGACTCCTGCGCATCGCCGCCGCCTCCGTCCTCGCCATCGCCGTGTCCGCCGGAATCGCCTGGTGGCAGGTGCGCAGCGCCACCACCACGGTGGAGAGCGGCGCGAAGTCCGCCGTACCCATCGGCGGTCCCTTCACGCTGACCGACCAGTCGGGCAAGGCGGTCACCGACACCGATTTCCGCGGCAAGTATATGCTGATCTATTTCGGCTATACCTACTGCCCCGACGTCTGCCCGACCGAACTGGGGGTGATGACCCAGGCACTCGACCAGCTGGGGCCGAAAGCGGAGCAGGTCCGTCCGGTTTTCATCACGATCGACCCGGACCGCGACACTGTGGCGCACATGAAGGACTATGTGGCGCTGTTCCACCCCCGGATGGTCGGGCTGACCGGCACGCCGGAGCAGGTGCGGGACGCCGCACGCGCCTATCGCGTCTATTATGCGAAGGCGCCGCAAAAGGATGGAAAACCGGACGAGTACCTGATGGATCACTCCAGCTTTATTTACCTGATGGGGCCGGACGGGAAATTCGTCGGGGTGTATCCGGGCGGCACCGGCGCCGACAAGATCGTGCAGGATCTCTCGTCGCGCATCGCGGGCTGATCGGGCCGGACCGGGGGCGGACCGGGCGAAAAGCGGCGGAAAAACCCTGAAAAGCGGTCATACCACCGGGTTTTTTCGCATGCTGGAGCGGGACAACGCGCCGCAGCGCGGCAAAATCGATGACTTTTCGGCTCTTTTCTATTCTTTTCAACGACTTACACCACAGGTTTTGCGACTTGACAGGGTAGCGCCCCGCCCGTATGGTCTCGCCGCTTTCGCATGGCTGCGAGCCAGGAGAGATTGAGAGGCGGAATGAACAACAAATCGCCCCCCGATCCCCTGGATGACCTCGAAGCCCGGTTGCGGAAGGCGCGTGAGGGACAGCGCGGCTGGTCGGGCGGACCCGGTAGCAAATACCACCGTCCGCCGCAGGGCGCTCTCGGCACCGCCTGGCGCATCGGGACGGAGTTGGTTGCGGCCATGATCGTCGGCGTCGGTGGCGGGCTTCTGCTCGACCGCTGGCTCGGCACCGCGCCCTGGGGACTGATCGTCATGTTCTTCCTGGGGGCTGCGGCGGGAGTGCTGAACGTCTACCGGGCCGTCACCGGCTTCGGCATCGCCGCCGGCTACCGCCGGCCCCCTGGGGACGACAACGAGCGCCAAGACGGCGACGCACACTGAGCGAGGACGACCTTGGATCCGCTGCACCAGTTCCAAATCAATTCGTTGTTCCAGATCGTGCTCGGCGGCTACGACGTGTCCTTCACGAACTCGGCCTTCTTCATGGTCGTGGCCGTGGCGGCGATCTACGCCCTGCTGGTCATGGGCGTGGCGAACAAGTCGATGGTTCCGGGCCGCCTGCAGTCGCTGGCCGAGATGTTCTACGAGTTCGTCGCGAACCTGGTGCGCGACAACGCCGGCCACGACGCCAAGCCTTACTTCCCGTTCGTGTTCTCGATCTTCATGTTCGTGCTGATCGGCAACATGATCGGCATGATCCCCTACACCTTCACCTTCACCAGCCACATCATCGTGACCTTCGCGCTGGCGGCGACGGTGTTCGTGTTCGTGACCATCCTGGCCCTGCTGAAGCATGGCCTGCACTTCTTCTCCTTCTTCATGCCGCATGGCGCTCCGGTGGCACTCGCCCCGATCCTCATCCCGATCGAGGTGATCTCCTACGTGATGCGCCCCGTCAGCCTCTCGATCCGACTGTTCGCCAACATGATGGCCGGTCACACGATGCTGAAGGTCTTCGCCGGCTTCACGGTCATGATGATCAGCGGCATGGGCGCGCTGGGCTTCGTCACCGGCCTCGTCCCGCTGGCGATCAACGTCGCCCTGACCGGCTTCGAGTTCCTGGTGGCTTTCCTGCAAGCCTACGTCTTCTCGATCCTGACCTGCCTGTACATCCGCGACGCCCTGGAACTGCACTGAGCAGCGCCTGACGATCGCCGGACTTCAGTTCACCAAACAGTTCCAACAAGTTCACCCTTACCTAGAGGAAGAGAGTACTATGGATCCTCAAGCCGCCAAGTTCATCGGTGCCGGTCTGGCCGTTATCGCCCTCGCCGGTGTCGGCCTGGGTATCGGCAACATCTTCTCGACCCTGATCGGCTCGATCGCCCGCAACCCGGCCGTCCAGCCGAAGGTCTTCCCGATCGGCATTCTGGGCTTCGCGCTGACGGAAGCCGTCGCGCTGTTCGCCCTGCTGATCGCCTTCCTGATCCTGTTCGCCTAAGGCCAGAGCGGCTTTCAAAAAAACAGCTCTGACGCGGCGCCGGGCTTCTTCAACGAAGTTTCGGCGCCGCTCCTTTGCCTAGGGGGACCGATCATGCCGAACCTGTTGGCCAAAGGCCGGCTGGCCCGCTGGTCGGGCGTGGCGGGCGCTTCGCTCGCTACCCTCACCACGATGGCCGGCACCGTCCTGGCGGCCGCGGCGGAGCACGCTCCGAACGCGGCGCACGGCGGCGAGCACGCTTCCGGCGGCCTGCCGCAGCTCAATCCCGCCAATTTCCCGACCCAGATCTTCTGGCTGGCTCTGACCTTCGGCGTTCTCTACTACCTCATGTCCAAGAAAGCGCTCCCGCGCGTAGCAGAGGTTCTGGAAGCGCGTCAGGAGCGCATTTCGCGCGATCTGGCCAAGGCCGCCCAGCTGAAGGAAGAGGCCGAGGCCATCCTGGCCCAGGTCGAGAAGTCCCTCGCCGGCGCCCGCGCCGAGGCCCAAGGCGTCATTGCCGAGGCCGCTGCCGGGATCGAGGCGAACAACCAGGCCCGTCAGGCCCAGCTGAACGCCGACATCGCCGAACGGCTGCGCACCGCCGAAGCGTCCATCGCCACGGCGAAGGAACAGGCCCTGGCCAACATCCGCGCCGAGTCGACCGGCATCGTCCGCGACATCACCAGCCGTCTGGCCGGCGTCGACGTCGATCAGGCCCAGGCGGACGCCGCCGTCGCGGCCGTGCTTGAGGAGCGCCGGGGATGAACGCACCTGAATTTTGGGTCGCAATCGCCTTCGTCATCTTCGTGGCTCTGGTCTGGAAGAAGGCGTCTGCCGCCATCGGTACCGCGCTGGATGGCCGCGCCGAGCGCATCCGCTCCGAACTGGACGAGGCCGAGCGTCTTCACAAGGACGCCCAGGCCCTGCTGAACGGCTACCAGAGCCGTCTGGCCGACGCCAAGAAGGAAGCGGAGGCCGTTCTGGCCCACGCCCGCGAGGAAGCCGCCCGTCTACAGGCCCAGGCCGGTTCCGATCTGGAAGCGTCGCTGAAGCGCCGTGAGGCCCAGGCCATGGATCGCATCGCCCAGGCGGAAGCCGCGGCGCTGGCCGAGGTCCGCAACCTGACGGTCGACGTCGCCATCGGCGCCAGCCAGCGCGTCCTGGCCGGCGGTCTGCCGGCGGCCCAGGCCGACAAGCTGATCGAGCAGTCGATCGGCGAGCTGCCGAAGCACCTGCACTGATCGGTCAGCCTACGGTGTTTGGCCGCAACGATTGTTGCGGTGCGAACAACGGACTTTAGAAAAACCCCGGCCTTGGCGCCGGGGTTTTTCTTTGGTCGAATAGAACGGTCGCTCCCTACCTCCCCCATCGCCCGGCCGGAGTTCCGTTCACCGATGTCCGACACCACTGCGTTTCCCTCCGTCTTCGTCTCCCATGGCGCCCCCACGCTGATCCTGGAGAACAGCGCCGGCCGCGACTTCCTTGCCGGGCTGGGACGCAAGCTCGGCCGGCCGAGCGCCATCCTGGCGGTCTCGGCCCATTGGACCACCCGGGTACCGGCCGTCAGCGGGGCGAGGGCGCCTGAGACCGTCCATGATTTCTACGGATTTCCGGATGCGCTCTACCGCATGCGCTACCCCGCGCCGGGGGCACCGGCACTGGCGGAACGCGCGGCGCAACTGACCGGTGCCGCCGTCGATCCGTCGCAGGGGCTGGACCATGGCGCCTGGGTGCCGCTGATGCTGATGTATCCGGAGGCCGACATCCCGGTGGCTCAGTTCTCGGTGATGCCCTATCGCAGTGCCGCCGACCACATTGCGCTCGGCCGACTGCTGGAGCCCCTGCGGCGCGAGGGCGTGCTGATCCTGGCCAGCGGCGGTGCGGTGCACAATCTGCGGGAGTTCCGCTTCGGCGGTAACAGTGCCGCCCCCTGGGCGACCAACTTCGCCGGCTGGCTGGATAAAACACTGGAGGCCGGCGACACCGATGCCGTCGGCAACTGGCTGGAGGCGTGCCCGAACGCCCGCCGCGCTCATCCCACCGACGAGCATTTCCTGCCGCTGCCTGTGGCTCTGGGGGCCGCCGGGCCGCAGCCGAAGACCGCGCGGCTGCATGCCGGCTTCGAACATGGCAGCCTGGGCATGCACGCCTATGCCTTCACCGCCCACAACGCTGCGGGAGATGCCGCCTGACCTTTGGCGGTACTCCGTCGCACACTTGTCTGTTTGCCTGAGGGGATAGCCAAGCTACAATCCGCGCGCGCGGCGACCGGCCCGCTCAATGCTTGTCTCAATGGTTGTGGCCGGTCGGATGCGGAAATCGTCAGCACAGCGCGAGCGGGAGTCGGTGTGAAGCGGAACGGCATTCTGTCCCCAAGCGGCCGCCGGACCCGATTCCGCGACATGACCGTGTCGGCGCGGGTCGGCACCGGCTTCGGCATTGCGCTTGGTCTGGTGGTCCTGCTGGCCCTGGTCGGGCTCGGCTGGTTCTACGCGGTATCGCGCGACATCGGCGCCTTCTCCGGCCGGGCCGACCTGTCGCAGGTGGCGGCGGACGCCGACGTCAGCCTGCGCGACATGGAAGTCGCGGTGCGTGACCATCTGACCTTCGGTGACGACCAGAGCCTCCTCGACGCCTCCTGGCGGCATGACACGCTGCGCGAACGGCTGGATGCGCTGTCGAAGGATGTGGTGGAGAGTGCCGATCGCCAGGGCGTCGGCAAGGCCCGCGCCGCGCTAGAGGATTACTGGGCGGCGGTGCAGAAGCTGATCGCGTTGCGCAACGACCGCAACGGCCAGATGACCGGCGTGCTGGAGCCGCTGGTGGCGGAGACCCGCCGCAAGCTGGACCAGCTCAAGAATGCCGGCGGCGTCGATTCGACGGCGCTGGCCAGCGATGCCGCCATCGCCACCCTGCTGATGCAGGAGCATCTGACCCGCTACGTCGACCGCCGCGATCCGCAGGATGCCGAGGCGATGCGTAGCCAACTGGCCGCCGCCCGTGACCGGCTGGCGGAAATGAACCGCTATCTCTGGGTGCCCGGCACCAAGCAGTCGATCGACGAGGTCACCGCCCTGCTGGCGAAGGCCGGCGGGGTGCTGTCGGCCATCGAAAGCTCAGTGGTCGAGGAAGACAATCTGCGTGCCGATGCGATGGCCGCCAACGCCGCCGGCATCGCCGCCAATCTGGGCGAAATCCGCCGCCGGGCGGAGGCCGGTACCCAGGCGTTGCGCGGCACGCTGACCAGCGGCCTGTCCGGCTACACCAGCGTGGCGCTGTGGATCGGCGGGCTGATTGTGCTCGCCGGGCTCGTCGCGCTGTGGCTGGTGCAGCGCAGCATCGCCGTTCCGGTGAAGACGATGGCGACCGCGGTGTCGGCGCTGGCCGCCGGGCGCACCGACCTGACGCTGCCGGCACTGACCGGACAGGACGAGATCGCCGCCATGGCCCGCGCGGTGGAAGCGCTGCGCGGCAGCGCCGAGGACACCGAGCGCGAGCGCCGCGAGGCGGAGATCGAGCACACCCGCCTGTTGCGCGAGAAGGCGCTGGCCGAGGCTGCGAGCCGGGCCAAGAGCGACTTCCTGGTCAATATGGGCCATGAGCTGCACGGCCCGCTGACCGAGATCGTCAATGCCAGCCAGGCGCTGATGACCGACCTGCACCGGCTGGGCGTCGACGAGCTGGCGACCGATGTCGAGCATATCCAGTGGACCGGTGAACAGCTGACCGGCCTGGTCGACGCCATCCTCGATTATGCCAAGGTCGAGGCCGGGGCGATGGACGTCTGTCTACAGGATTTCGACGTCAACCGGCTGCTGACCGAGGCGCGGGAACGGTCGATGCCGGCCGCCGACCTCTACGGCAACACGCTGGATCTGTCGGCCGCTGCCGGGCTCGGCCAGATGCATTCGGACTTCACCAAGGTGCGGCAGACGCTGCTGAACCTGCTGGACAATGCCTGCAAGTTCACCCAGGACGGCATGGTCACTCTGTCGGCCGAGACGGTGGAGCGTGATGGCGCCCGTTGGTACCGCTTCACCGTCGCCGACACCGGCCGCGGCTTTCCCACCACGCAGACCGGCCGGCTGTTCCAACCCTTCGTCCAGGGAGCCGGCAATGGAGCCGTGGCGACCCGCGGCCAGGGCAAGCCGCGCGGCGCCGGGCTGGGGCTGACGCTGGTCGGACATTACACCGCCATGCTGGGCGGCGACATCGAGGTGGCGAGCGAGCCCGGCCAGGGTACCCGCATCACCATCGCCCTGCCCGCCGTCTATGAACCGCCGGCGGAGGAGCGCCCGTTGCAGGTGGAAGCGGCGGGCAATGCCAAGCCGCTGCTGCGTGTCGCGGCACTGAAAGCCGCCGGTCATCTCGCCGGCAGCACCTCGATGACGCAGATCGGTCCTTAATCAGGAGCGCGGACGCGCCGTATCCTCCGGCGCGTCGTTGCCGCCGACCGGTTGGCCGTACTTCGTCCGCCGCATCTTCTCGGCCACCCGCGCGATCTCGTCGGGGGGCAGGATCACCGGTTCGCCGAACTGCTGGGCATAGAGGTACTGGCGGGCCAGCGTCTCGACCTCCACCGCCAGCGACAGGGCGGACTGGACGCTGCTGCCCAGCACGATCATGCCGTGATTGGCCAGCAGGCAGGCGAGTCGCCCCTCCAGCGCCGTCAGGGCGTGGTCGGACAGCTCCTGCGTGCCGAAGGTGGCGTAGGGCGCGCAACGGATCGAATCGCCGCCGGCCAAGGCCACCATGTAATGGAAGGATGGGATGGCGCGGCCATGCACCGCCAGCGCGGTGGCGAAGGTCGGGTGGGCATGCAGCACCACAGTCACGTCGGGCCGCGCCCGCAGGATGTCGCGGTGGATGCGCCATTCCGACGAGGGGCGGCGGTCACCGAGATAGGTGCCGTCGAAGCCCATCTCGACGATGTCGGCCTGGGTCATGACGTCATAGGGCATGCTGGTCGGCGTGACCAGGAAACCGCCATCGACCCTGTGCGACAGGTTGCCCGACATGCCCTGGTTGATGCCCAGCCGGTTCATGGCAAGGCATCCGTCGATCACGGCCTGACGTTCGGTAAGGTAGGAGGTCATGGCGGGCGCATCCGGGATGATGGGAGCGCCAAAGGGGCCACGGATTATAATGGGGGTCAAGGGGGGCTCAGCCAGCCCCTTCAACCACTCTACTCCGCCGGCGTCCCGTGATGCCCGTGGCGCACCTTCTCGCCGGTCACTTCCTCGACCCACAGCGAGTGGTGCTCGCGCGCCCATTGCAGTTCGACCTGACCGTCGCCCATGGCGTCGAACGCACCCTCCATGCCGACGGAGCCGATGTAGATGTGCGCCAGGATAATGGCGATCATGATCACGGCGATCGCAGCATGGGCCAGCTGATAAAGCTGCAACTCCTCCAGCGTGGCAAAGCTGAACGGGAAGACCAGCTGCACGCCGGTGAAGCCCAGCGCCGCGCCGCCGACCACCGTCGACCAGAAGATGACTTTCTGGCCGCCGTTGAACTTGTGGGCCGGCGGGTGAACGCCCTTGGAAAACAGGCCGCCCGCCTTCAGGAACCAGGTCAGGTCATGGCGCGACGGGATATTGTGGTGCGACCACATGACGAAGATCAGCGCCACGCCCAGGATGAAGGCGAAGCCCAGGAAGTTGTGCGCCAGCTTGCCGTAATGGGTCAGCGCGGCGAAGGGCTCCGGCCCGATCAGCGGTAGCAGCGTGTGGCGGCCGTACAGCACGTTCAGCCCGGAAATGGCGAGCACGACGAAGCTGCCGGCGGTCATCCAGTGGACGCCGCGTTCGAAGGCATTGAAGCGCTGGATGGTGCGACCGGTCTTCTCGCCGTCGATGCGGATGCGCCCGCGGACCAGGAAGAACAGCGCCAGCAGAGCCAGGATGCCGCCCAGCACCCAGGAGCCATACTGGCTCAGCGGGCCGTTGCGCACGGCGCGCCACGCCTCGCCTTCCGACTGGATGAGGACGCCGGCCTGCTTGTTGGGAATGGAGACGGTGCCCTGCTCGCCTAGTCGGATGTCATGCCAGCTGTCGCCCCGGCTCTGGCCCGGGATCTGGGTCGGCACCATCGGCCCGTCGCGGTCGACCTGCTGCTCCGCCACCGGACCGCCGACGCGGACGCTGGACTGGGCGGCGGCCGGCAGCGCGAAGCCACCGGCAAGACCGATCCCAAACAGCAGAGCGGCGAGAGCCGACTTCATGCGATGACCTTCCATCGGACGCTCCCTATCGCACAGCCTGATAGGCGGTACGCTGTTGCAGCGCCCGCAACTGCTCGGCGGTCAGCGGCGTGTCGACCGCGCCTTGGTAGACGCCCTTGTCCAGATGGACCGGACGCGGCGCCCCGTCCTCCTGGCAACCGGCCAGCAGGACGACGGCGCCGAACACCAACAGGACGGTCCGCGTCACCGTCACAGCCCCTGCTTCTGCACAGGCAGACCGCCGGCCGCACCACCGGTGCCCTGGAACAGCGAGCCTCCGGGCTGGCCGCGCTCCTGACCCGACTTGGTCTGATAGGCGGTGCCCCAGCCCCAGGCGCCCGAGCCGAAGCCGCGGGCGGCAACGCGCTCGCGATAGATGTCCGACACCTTGTCGGCATCGCCGGCCAGCAGCGCCTTGGTCGAGCACATCTCGGCGCAGAGCGGCAGCTTGCCTTCGGCCAGACGGTTGCGGCCGTACTTCTTGAACTCGGCCTCCGAATTGTCGGGCTCGGGACCGCCGGAGCAGAAGGTGCATTTGTCCATCTTGCCGCGGGTGCCGAAATTGCCGGCCTGCGGGTACTGCGGCGCCCCGAACGGGCAGGCGTAGAAGCAGTAGCCGCAGCCGATGCACAGATCCTTGTTGTGCAGGACCACGCCTTCGGCGGTCTGGTAGAAGCAGTCGACCGGGCAGACCGCCTTGCAGGGCGCGTCGGAACAATGCATGCAGGCGACCGAGATCGTCCGCTCCCCCGGCTTGCCGTCGTTGATGGTGACGACGCGGCGGCGGTTGATGCCCCAGGGAACCTCGTTCTCGTTCTTGCAGGCGGTGACACAGGCGTTGCACTCGATGCAGCGTTCGGCGTCGCACAGGAATTTCATCCGGGCCATGGTTCAAACTCCCGCGCGTCAGGCCGCCTGGATGCGGCAAAGGGTGGTCTTGGTTTCCTGCATCTGGGTCACCGAATCGTAGCCGTAGGTGGTCGCCGTGTTGGCGGCCTCGCCCAGCACGATCGGGTCGGCCCCGGCCGGGTATTTGGAGCGCAGATCCTGCCCCTGGTACACGCCGCCGAAATGGAAGGGCATGAAGGCGACGCCGCGGCCGACCCGTTCGGTCACCATGGCCTTGACCTTCACCTTGCCCTTCTCGGGGCCCTCGACCCAGACCAGCTGGCCGTCCTTGACGCCGGCATTGTTGGCGTCGAACGGGTTGATCTCGACGAACATGTCCTGCTGCAGCTCGGCCAGCCAGGGGTTCGAACGGGTCTCGTCGCCGCCGCCCTCATATTCGACCAGACGGCCGGAGGTGAGGATGATCGGATACTCCTTCGACACGTCGCGGTCCTGGATGGACTTGTAGAGCGTCGGAACACGCCAGGACTTGGTGTCCTTGTAGGTCGGATAGCTGGCGACCAGATCGCGGCGCGGGGTGTAGAGCGGCTCGCGGTGGATCGGAACCGGGTCCGGGAAGTTCCAGGCGATGCAGCGGGCCTTGGCATTGCCCGGCGGGTTCAGCCCGTGCTTGATCGCCACGCGCTGGATGCCGCCGGATAGATCGGTGGTCCAGGAGACGGCGCCGATCTTGTCGCCGCCGATCTTCTGGATGACCGCCAGTTCCTCCGGCGTCAGGTCCGCCTCGAAGCCCAGCTTCTGGAGCATCGCCATGGTGACTTCCGGATAGCCGTCCTTGATCTCCGACCCTTCCGGATAGGAGCCCTCCGCCAGCAGCGTCACGCCGTTGCGCTCGACGCCGAAGCGGGCGCGGAAGGCGCCGCCGCCCTCGGCGACCGGCAGCGAGGTGTCGTAGAGGTTGGCGGAGCCCGGATGCTTCATTTCCGGCGTGCCCCAGCAAGGCCAGGGCAGGCCGAAGTAATCACCATCGCACGGACCGCCGACGGCGCGCAGGGTCGTCTTGTCGAAGGTCGCCTGATGCTGCATGTGCAGCTTCAGACGCTCCGGCGACTGGCCGGTATAGCCGACCGACCACATGCCGCGGTTCCATTCGCGGGTGATGTCCTCGACCAGCGGTTCGTTGCCGTTAACCTTGATGTTCTTGACCAGATCCGCCGCGAAGCCGAACTTCTTGGCGAAGAGATACATGATCTCGTGGTCGGTCTTCGCTTCGAACAGCGGCTCGACGATCTTGTCGCGCCACTGCACCGAACGGTTCGACGCCGTGGCGGAGCCGGAGGTCTCGAACTGGGTCGCGGCCGGCAGCAGGTAGAAATCATTCTTGCGGTCGGGCAGAACCGCGGTCATCGTCGGATAGGGATCGACGACGACCAGCAGTTCCAGCTTCTCCATCGCCTTCTTCATGTCAGGCAGACGGACCTGGCTGTTCGGCGCGTGGCCCCAGAAGACCATGCCCTTCAGCGGGTTGGGCTGGTCGAGATTCTCCTTGGCCTCCAGCACGCCGTCGAACCAGCGCGACACCGGGATGCCGGTGCTCTCCATCAGCGCCTTGGAGCCGAAACGCTTCAGGATGCTGTCATAGGGGAGATCCCAGACCCGCGCCCAGTGACGCCACGCGCCCTCGGCCAGCCCGTAATAGCCGGGCAGGCTGTCGGAGGTGACGCCGAAGTCGGTCGCACCCTGCACGTTGTCGTGGCCGCGGAAGATATTGGTGCCGCCGCCCGACACGCCGACATTGCCCAGCGCCAGCTGAAGCACGCAATAGGCGCGCGTGTTGTTGTTGCCGATGTGGTGCTGGGTGCCGCCCATGCACCAGACCAGCGTGCCCGGACGGTTGGAGGCCAGGGTGCGGGCGACGCGCTGCAGCTGCGAACCGGGAACGCCGGTGACGCGCTCGACTTCCTCGGGCGTCCATTTGGCGACCTCGGCGCGGATGTCGTCGAAGCCGTAGACGCGCTTGGCGATATAGTCCTTGTCCTCCCAGCCGTTCTGGAGGATGTGCCAGAGGATGCCCCAGACCAGCGCCACGTCGGTGCCGGGACGGAAGCGGATATATTCGTTGGCGTGGGCGGCGGTGCGGGTGAAGCGTGGATCGGCGACGATCAGCGGGGCGGCGTTCTGCTCCTTTGCCTTCAGCACATGCATCATGGCGACAGGATGCGCCTCAGCGGCATTCGAGCCGATGAAGAACAGCGCGCGCGACTTCTGGATGTCGTTGTAGCTGTTCGTCATGGCGCCGTAGCCCCAGACATTCGCCACGCCGGCCACGGTGGTGGAGTGGCAGATGCGCGCCTGATGGTCGACGTTGTTGGTGCCCCAGAGTGCGGCGAACTTGCGGAACAGATAGGCCTGCTCGTTGCTGTGCTTGGCCGAACCGAGCCAGAACACCGAATCCGGGCCGGACTGCTCGCGGATCGCCAGCAGCTTGGAGCCGACCTCCTCGATCGCCTGGTCCCAGCTGATCCGGGTCCACTTGCCGTCGACCATCTTCATCGGATAGCGCAGCCGGCGCTCGCCATGGGCGTGCTCGCGCACCGAGGCGCCCTTGGCGCAGTGCGAGCCCAAGTTGATCGGGCTGTCGAAGCCGGGCTCCTGCCCGATCCAGACGCCGTTCTGCACCTCGGCCACCACGGTGCAGCCGACCGAACAGTGGGTGCAGACCGACTTGACCTGCTTCACCGGTGCACCGGCGACGGCCGCCGCGGTGGCGGCGTCGGCCTTCTTCACCATGCCGAAGGGCATCGCGGACGCCAGCGCGGCGCCACCGGCGGCGATGCCGGAGGTGCGCAGGAAGGCGCGGCGGTCCACTGTAACGCCGGTGGCGGTCGCCAGCGTCTGGGTCAGGGTACGGGCGAGGTGGCGGCCGCCGGAGGTGGCCGAGCTTTTCTTGATGAGCATCGGGGGCGTTCCTCTTAGAAGCGGCTGACTTCGTAGACCTTCCGGACATGGTCGGTCTCGCGGTAGCCCGTGGAGGCCGTCTCTGCCGGAGCAGCCTCGGCCGCGCCGCCGGTGGCGGTTACGCCGGCCGCGACTGCACCCAGTGCGCCGACGCCGAGACCGGCGACGCGGAACAGGTCGCGCCGGGCCAGAGACGTGTCCTTGCCCTGAATGTCCGTGTTCCGCTTGGCAGCTTCATCCGTGGCTGTGACCGCGTTCCGCGTCATGGCTTCGCTCCTCACCTTCAGGCCGCAAGGTCGAAGGCACGCGCCTCGACCGCCAGAAAACTCCGTCCGACCGCGCCGACCGCCCGATAGAAGCGGGCCGAGGGCGAGGTCTCCAAATCCGCGAAGAACCGCCCGGCCCAGGAGCCGATGTGGCGGTCGAAAAAGGTCCGCTGCCCGTCGAGCCCGACGATGCCGCCGTCCTCCGGCGCGAATTCGCCGACGATCAGGCCGGCCATCATCTCGCACAGGGCGGCGACGTGGTCTTCCGGTTCCGACACGCCGTCGGCACGGGCGATGCCCAGCCGCGCCATGTCGGCGCGCAGCTCCGCCAGCGGCTTCTCGTTCAGGAAACCGGTCAGGTAGAAGGACCCGTAGGGGGTGCGCTCGCTGCCGCCGACGCCGATGAAGAGGGTGGTGAACTCCTCGTCGACCGCCGCCGGGTCGCTACCGCGTGCCGCTTCGGCCAACTGCTCAAGGGCCGCGCCGAACTCGCCGCCCTCCCCCGCCAATTCACCCAGCGCGGTCAGGAACGCGCCATCGGGTGCACGCGCGAGCAGACGCGCCAGCAGGGCATAGACCTGCGCACGGAATAGTTCCTCCTCCGCAATCGCAGGAGGGACGGTGTGATCGACGGCCCTGGACACGCGCCGCAAACTCCTCCCGGACACACAGGACAGGGGCATCGGCGCCTGCGGTCCTGCCGCGCGCCGTTTTTGGAACCGGTCCATCACCCCTTTTGATGCACCTGCGAAAAGCTGTTGCCTTACAGTGGCTTAGCAATTCACGGCCAGATAATAAAAGGACTGAACCTATCCTTTTGTCAACTAAGGACGCGCCGGGAAGTGGGGACAAATGAAACTTTATCGCGGCGTTATGCTCACGCTAACAGAGCGCCCCTGAGTTTTGAGGGGGTCTAAACTGGCGCGGCGATCCGTCGCATTTTGAAAGCGATTTTGCGAGGGGGTACGTTTGGGAGAAATCCCCCTCTCCCTCGGGGAGAGAGTCGGTGTGAGGGCGAGGCCTGGGGTGGATGAATAGGGCGACGGGGATTGCGCGCGGATCGATAAGGCCTCGCTGTGCATCCCCTTCACCCTAACCCTCTCCCGGGGGGGGAGAGGGGATTGGCGGTTGGGAAGCAGGGGTGTCCTCCGCGACGACTTCGGCTTCGCCCCCCTCCGCCACCTCGTCCAGTGTGTCGAGGAAGCCCTTGCCGACACGGTACAGAGTCTTCACAGGAACGCCGCCGGTGAACAGGCTGGCATAGTCGTCGGCGTAGTCCTTCAGTCCGTCGTCGTTGGCGTAGATCGGGTCGGAGGTCCACAGCTTGCGCAGAGCCTGCCGGTGCAGATCCTCCGGCACCTCTGCGCGCAGGAAGGGAGTGAAGTCGGAGTCGCCGGTCAGTTCCTCGACCGGCGGCAAATCCTTCAGCGGGTCTCCGGCCTCTGGTGGGGCAGGATCGACCGGGCTCTCGTCGGCAACGGCAACGGGAAGCTCCGCAGCCTCATCGACCGGTGGGGGAAGGTCGGCAGGGGTTGACTCCGGCTTGACCGCCGTGCGTTTCAGGCGCGACCAGCGTGACAGGAAGGCTTCGCCGCTCACCGTTGCCGGTCCTCCTTCTCGAAGTGGCGCTTGCGCTCCCGCTTGTGAAAGGGGACGTCGACATGATGCTGCTCGACGAAGTCACGGACCAGCGCGATCACCTCCGCCGGCATCGGCACCGTCTCCACCACGTCCGCTCCGACCTGATAGCCCTCCCCTTCATGGGCCGACGCGGTGACGGTGAAGGGCACCAGTTCCTCCCCATCCGCGCCGGGGCGCATCACCACCCACAGGCGCGGCGGCTCCTGCGACAGGTTCAGCCGATAGCCCTCGGTGTCGGTGCGGAACAGCTCCAGCATCAGGGTGGCGGCGTGGCTGTGGGTCCAGCCGTCGCCCTCCATCAACAGGCGGCCGGACGGGTCAACCGGCCCGGCGCCGGGAATGACCGAGACCGGGCGCCAGCTCCAGTCGGCCCAGGCGGTCACGCCGCGGCGGCGCTCCACCACGATGCCCAGCGGCATCGTCTCTATACGGTCCAGCTTTTCCGTCATGACGCGTGTCCCGATGCCAGCAGGCGTTCCGCCTCGGCCAGATCCTCCGGCCGGTTGGTGTTGAAGAAGGGGTCGACCGGATCGATAGCGAAATCGGCAACGGCCAGACGGTAGCGGGCGGTCCAGGCATCGACCTTGCGGACACCCTCCTCCACCATGGCGCCGCGCAGGTCGCCGGCCAGACGGATCGGCCACAGCCCGAAGACCGGGTGGTCCTGCCCGCCGGAACGGGCGCAGGCGAGGTCGGCACCCTCCCGCTCCAGCGCCGCCACCATCCGGGTGACGAGGTCGCGCGGGATGAAGGGCGCGTCGGTGGCGAAGCTGGCGACCCAGCCGATGCCGGGGGCGGTGCCGCGCAGCCACTCCATGCCGGTCAGCACGCCGGCGAGCGGGCCGGCATAGCCCTCCACCACATCCGCCGCCACCGGCAGATGGAGGTGGGTGAAGCGGGCCGGATCGCCGTTGGCGTTCAGCACCAGCGGCCCTACCTGCGGCCGGACGGTGGCGACGATGCGTTCCAGGATGCTGCGGTCGCCCAGCGGCCGCAGGCACTTGTCGCCGCCGCCCATCCGGCGCGACAGGCCGCCGGCCAGCAGGACGCCGCCAATGTCGGGGTGAGCGGAGTTAGTCGTCATCGCGGCTTCCCTTGCGTGCGTGCCGGGGGTTCTCGTCGTCGGCCCCGGCGGCATCGGTCCCAACGGCATTGGTATCGAACACCAGCCGGTCGGTGCCGGCCAGCGCGATGAAGCGCTTGCCCTTGGCCCGGCCGACCAGAGTCAGGTTGGCCTGCAGCGCCAGCTGCACGCCCCAGGCGGTGAAGCCGGAGCGCGAGATCAGGATCGGAATGCCCATCTGTACCGTCTTGATGACCATCTCGGATGTCAGGCGGCCGGTGGTGTAGAAAATCTTATCCTCGGCGGAAATGCCGTTCAGGTGCATGTAGCCGGCGACCTTGTCCACCGCGTTGTGGCGGCCGACATCCTCCATATAGATCAGCGGCCGGTCCTCCTGGCACAGCACGCAGCCATGGATGGCTCCGGCCTCCAGATACAGGCTGGGCTGCAGGTTGATCTGCCTGGACAGCGCGTAGATCCACGACGTGCGGAGCCTCAGGTCGGCAGGCAGATGGACGGATTCGAAGGTCTCCATCACGTCGCCGAAGGCGGTGCCCTGGGCGCAGCCGGAGGTCAGCGTCTTCTTCTTGAGCTTCGCTTCGTAATCGGTCGCACGCTCGGTGCGGACGACGACGGTATCCGTCTCCTCGTCCACGTCGATGCCGGTGATGCGGTCGTCACGCCGCAGCATGTTCTGGTTCAGCAGATAGCCGACGGCCAGACAGTCCGGATAGTCGCCGATCGTCATCATGGTGACGATCTCCTGCCCGTTCAGGTACAGGGTCAGCGGCCGTTCGACCGTCACGGCGGTCTCGATCTCGCGGCCGTCCTGGTCCAGGCCGCGGACACGCTCGGTCAGCTTGGGGTTCGCCGGATCCGGCGCTATGGTGAAGGTCTTCAGGCTCATGGTCGGGCTCATGCGCGCGAGTGTGGGCGAGCGGCGTCCGTCGGACAAGCCCTCGCCGAAGCGAATTCGAAAAGTGATTTGGACTCCATGCAGGATTTTTCCCAAGCCCTGGCCGTGGCTTTTTCCATGATTCTGTCGATGGACGACGGGCTGATGCGGATCATCGGCCTGTCGCTGCGCGTCAGCCTGTCCGCCGTCGCCATCGCCACGCTGATCGGGCTGCCGCTGGGGGCTGCCGTCGCGGCACTCAGCTTTCCCGGCCGGCGCGCCGTCGCCATCGCGCTGAACACGATGATGGGACTGCCGCCGGTGGTGGTCGGGCTGGTGGTCTATCTGCTGCTTTCGCGCTCCGGCCCGTTCGGGGTGCTGGGGCTGCTGTTCACGCCGACGGCGATGATCATCGCCCAGACGGTGATGATCGTGCCGATCGTCGCCTCCCTCGCCCGGCAGACGGTAGAGGATCTGCTGGTCGAGTATGACGATTTGCTGCGCGTCACCGGCGCCGGCCCGGTCCGCCGGCTGGCCACCCTGCTGGCCGAGGCGCGCTGGAGCCTCGTCACCACCGTGCTGGCCGGCTTCGGACGCGCCTCGGCGGAGGTGGGGGCGGTGATGATCGTCGGCGGCAACATCGAGCATGTAACCCGCGTCATGACCACCGCCATCGCGCTGGAGACCAGCAAGGGCGACCTGCCGATGGCCCTGGGGCTGGGCATGGTGCTGATGACTCTGTCGCTGACGGTCAATCTCGCCGCCTCCCTGCTGACGGAGACGGCCGGACGGGCCTGATCGGATGGCCTGCGACCGAATGGACGGAAGCTTGGCAAGTCTTTGCAGGACCGTCCCGACTGCGCTATGCCAGTCGGGCAACAACGCATGTGGGAGGATTTGAGGGATGCTGCGCCGTTCATTCGTGCTGGGCGTGCTGGGCTGTGCCGCCGCTGCGGCCCTGACCGGTCTGGTCCAGGCCGCCGCCCCGTCCGCCGCGCTGGCCGCCGACCGCTTCATCACGGTCGCCTCCACCACCTCGACCGAGGATTCGGGCCTGTTCGGCTCGCTCCTGCCGAAATTCACCGCCAGGACGGGGATCGAGGTGCGGGTCGTCGCCAAGGGCACCGGTCAGGCCATCGACCTCGCCAAGCGCGGCGACGCCGACGTGCTGTTCGTCCACCACAAGCCGTCGGAGGAGAAGTTCGTCGCCGAAGGCTTCGCACCCGTGCGCAAGCCGGTGATGTACAACGACTTCGTCATCGTCGGTCCGGCCAGCGATCCGGCCGGCGTCAAGGGCAGCAAGGACGTTGCCGAGTCCCTGTCGAAGATCGCCCAGGCCAAGGCTCCCTTCGTGTCGCGCGGCGACGACAGCGGCACGCACAAGGCCGAACTCGCGCTGTGGAAGACCGCCAATCTCGACCCGACCAAGGCCGACGGAGGCTGGTACCGCTCGATCGGCCAGGGCATGGGTCCGACGCTGAACACCGCTGCTGCGATGAACGGCTATGCCCTGACCGACCGCGGCACCTGGCTGAACTTCAAGAACCGCGGCCCGCTGACGGTGCTGGTGGAGGGCGACAAGCGCCTGTTCAACCAGTATGGCGTGATGCTGGTCAACCCGGCCAAGTTCAGCCACGTCAAAGCGGCCGACGGCCAGACCTTCGTCGACTGGCTGGTGTCGGCCGAAGGGCAGAAGGCGATCGCCGACTACACCATCAACGGTGAGCAGCTGTTCTTCCCCAACGCCAACGAACCGGGGGCGTAACGGGAAGCAGGCTTTGATGGCCTTGGCGAAGGCAGCGGCGGGATCTTCATCAAGCCGTCTGCAAAGATCCGCGATCCGCAGAAATTCTCCGCCACCGCCCTGATGCCGAACCGTCGGGCGCAAATGCCCGGCGTCCGGGCGGCGATCGAATTCCTGGCAAAGCGACTGTGCGAGACGGCCGGCTGAACCAACGTCAGCGGAACCTGCGGCTTCTGCGCCACAACCGCCAAGACCTTGCCTCGGCTGCCAAGCGAGGTGAGGATGTCCAGGATCTCGGAAAGCGGAGCGGGTCCATCCCATGGCGACACAGGCATTCGGTCGGGTCCTGCGGCGCCTGCGCGTGTTGCGCGGCATGAAGCAGGGCCATCTTGCGGAATTGCTCGGCGTAACGCAGGCCACCGTCTCCCGCTGGGAGCGCGGGGAGTTGCCGATGGCACCGGACCGGATCGCCGCGGCGGAGCGGCTGCTGGCCGCACCTCCCGTCGCGTCGCAGGACGCGGCGTTGCGGCGGCTGGTGGAGACGTCGCCCCTCAAGCTCCATATGATCTGCGACCACACGCACCGGCTGCTCGCCGGCCCGCCGGGCGGAATGGCGGGGCGACCCGTCGGATTTCCTTGGCCGCTCGTTGCTGGTCTATGCCTCGCCGGCCATCCTGGCGGCGGAAGACGGTCTCGATGCACTCGGCTGGCATGAGGGTCAGTGCGCTTCGCTCACCATCGACACCGGGGACAATGGCGACGCTCTGCTGCCGATCCGCCCCAGCCGTGCCCTGTGGGAGCGGTTGCTGCTCGCCGACGGCAGCCCGGCACGCTTGGTGACCACCCTGCCCCGCGAACAGCACGGATAACTGAAAACCAAGGGCCGGTCAGATGCTTCGCTCTGCACCTGACGGAGTCCGGCCCCCTCTGATGCATATTTTATACGTGGCCGCCGTGCGGGGCGGTCGCTAGCCTTCGCCCATACAGCCATGCCGTCTACGGACGGGGAGTGGCAGACAGGGAAGCGGCCAGCGATGACCAATCTCGTAACCGGCAGTTCTGGTCATCTGGGCGAGGCCCTCATGCGTCACCTGCGCGCAGAGGGCAGGTTGGCGGACGGCCTCGACGTGAGGCCTTCCTCCTTCACCCGCCATGTGGGCTCCATCGCCGACCGTGCGGTCTTGCGCGGATGCCTGCGCGGAGTCGAGGTGGTCTATCACACCGCCACGCTCCACAAGCCCCATGTCAAAACCCACAGCCGTCAACAGTTCATCGACACCAACCTGACCGGCACACTGGCCCTGCTGGAGGAGTCGGTGGCGGCCGGTGTCCGGGCTTTTGTCTTCACCAGCACCACCAGCGCATTCGGCGACGCCCTCACCCCGGCCGAGGGCGAACCGGCGGTCTGGATCACCGAAGAGGTGACGCCGGTGCCCAAAAACATCTACGGCGTGACCAAGGTCGCAGCGGAAAGCCTGTGCGAGCTGTTCGCCCGCCGCCACGGCCTGCCGGTGATCGTGCTGCGCACCTCCCGCTTCTTCCCCGAACCGGACGACGACCCGGCGGTGCGCAACCTCTACGACACCGCGAACGCCCAGGCGAACGAGCTGCTGAATCGCCGTACCGATCTCGCCGACATCGTGACCGCACACCTCCTCGCCGCCCGGCGGGCGCCGGAGATCGGCTTCGGCCGTTACATCATCTCCGCCACCACCCCCTTCACCCCCGACGATCTGCCGGCTCTGCGCCAGGACGCCGCCGCCGTCGTTCGCCGCCTTTTCCCGGATGCTGCCGCGCTGTATGCCGCGCGGGGATGGCGGCTGTTCCCCAGCATCGACCGGGTCTATGTCAACCAGCGCGCCCGGAACGATCTGGGTTGGCGCCCCCACCATGATTTCCGCCGAATGCTGGACAGCCTTGCGACCGGCACCGACTTCCGCAGCCCGGTTGCTCTGGTGGTGGGCAGCAAGGGGTACCATGACGAAGCCTTCGCGGAGCGGCCATATCCGCTGAACGGAGACGGCCTGCCCTGATGCTCGACGCATTGACCGGGCTGCAACCCAAGATTCCCGTTCCCATCGCGCCGCATTCCCCCATATGAGTGTCCTCAGGCCAGGGGCGTCAGCCCCAAGCGACAGGAGTTTTGGGGACAATGAAGATCGGCGATCGGACGGTGCTCGTCTGCGACTGTGCGCACAGCATCGCGCTGGACGGGGCGTCGCTGGGCAAGGCGTGCGGCGACGGCAGCGCCGCTACCGTGCACACCCAGCTGTGCCGGGCGCAGCTCGACCGCTTCGAGGCGGCGGTCGCCGCCGGCCAGCCGCTGCTGGTCGCCTGCACGCAGGAAGCGCCGCTGTTCGGCGAAATCGCGGCGGAGGTGGCGCCCGATACGTCCCTGACCTTCACCAACATCCGTGAACGCGCCGGCTGGTCGGACGAGGGCGCCCAGGCGCTGCCGAAGATCACGGCCCTGCTCGCCGAGGCAGCCCTGCCGATCCCACCGATCGGTGCCTTGACCCTGACTTCGCAAGGCACCTGTCTGGTCTATGGCAACGACGAGCGCGCCATCGAAGCGGGACGCGAACTGGCCAAGCGGCTGGACGTCACGATCCTGCTGACCAGCGCCAAGGACATCCCGCCACCGCCGGTGATGGACGTCGCGATCTTCCGCGGCCGCATCCGCACCGCCCGCGGCTGGGTCGGCGCCTTCGAGATCGTGGTGGACGATTACGCCCCCGCCCTGCCCTCCTCGCGCGGGGCGCTGGGGTTCGAGCCGGCGCGGCAGGGGGCGTCGGCCCGCTGCGACCTGATCCTCGACCTGACCGGCGGCACGCCGCTGTTCCCCGACCACAAGCGCCGCGACGGCTATCTGCGCCCCGACCCCAACAGCCCGGTCCAGGTTGCCAAGGCGCTGCTGGAGATCTCCGATCTGGTCGGCGAGTTCGAGAAACCGCGTTTCATCGACTTCAAGGCCGATCTCTGCGCCCATTCGCGCAGCCGCAAGACCGGCTGCACCCGCTGCCTGGACGTCTGCCCGACCGGGGCGATCACGCCGAACGGCGACCATGTCGCCATCGATCCGCATGTCTGCGCCGGCTGCGGGTCCTGCGCCGCGGTCTGCCCGACCGGGGCCGCGACCTATGCCCTGCCGCCGGCCGCCACCGTCTATGAGCGGCTGCGCACGCTGCTGGGCACCTACCGGAAGGCCGGTGGCGAGGCGCCGGCTCTGCTGATCCACGACCCGCGCCACGGCGATGCGCTGGTCGGCATGATGGCGCGGCATGGCCGCGGCCTGCCGGCCCGCGTGCTGCCCTTCGCGCTGAACGAGGTGACGCAGGTCGGCTTCGACCTGTTCGCGTTGGCGCTGGCCTATGGCTGCACCCATGTCCGCGTTCTGACCGGGCCGGAAAACGAGGGGGAGACCGCCGGCCTCGCCTCCCAGATCGGGTTGGCGGAGGCCGCCTTCAGCGGGCTCGGCTACGGCTCCGGCCGGGTGGCGGTGATCGACGCCGCCGATCCCGACGCGGTGGCCGACGAGCTTTGGAGCCTGCCGGCGGACACCGTCGAGGCCGGGATGTTCCTGCCGATGGGGCCGAAGCGCACGGTGACCATGCTGGCGCTGCGCCATCTGCACAAGGTTGCCCCGGCTCCGGTGGAGGTCCTGCCGCTGCCGCCGGGCGCGCCCTTCGGCCGTGTGTCGGTGGATGTGGCGGGCTGCACGCTCTGCCTGTCCTGCGTCGGCGCCTGCCCGACCGGGGCGCTGCTCGACAATGCCGACAAGCCGATGCTGTCCTTCGCGCAGGACGCCTGCGTGCAGTGCGGCCTGTGCAAGACCACCTGCCCGGAGAAGGTCATCTCGCTGGTGCCGGAGATCGACTTCCGCGATCAGGCGCGCGGTGCGACGGTGGTGAAGGAGGAGGAGCCCTTCTGCTGCGTGTCCTGCGGCAAGCCCTTCGCCACGAAATCCTCGATCGAGAAGATCGTGACGACGCTGGCGGGCAAGCACTGGATGTTCGCGACGCCGGAGGCCGCCAACCGCATCCGCATGTGCGAGGACTGCCGCGTCCGCGACCAGTTCGAGCGTGGGAACGAGCCCTTCTCCCTGGGCCGCCCGCCGGTGCCGCGCACCACCGACGACGACCTGCGCGAACGCGAGGAGGCTGAACGGGAAGCACAACTGGCGGCGGTGCGGCAAAAGCTGATGTGACGTCGAGATCCCTTGATCGCCGTCAAAGTCGGCATACCGTGATGTGGAATACGGTCGCGTCACCGTTGCACATCGTGCGTGTGGCGAACATATACTGTGGCGGCCCGCAGCGGCCGCCCGTGGAGTCCAGCGATGATCAACCCTGTGTCCGATAGCCTGCCGTCAGCCGCCACCGCCCCGCTGATCGATCCGTTCGGCCGCAAGGTGGAGTATCTGCGCGTCTCGGTGACCGACCGCTGCGACCTTCGCTGCGTCTACTGCATGGCGGAGGACATGAGCTTCCTGCCGAAGGCGGAGGTGCTGACGCTGGAGGAGTTGGACCGGCTGTGCAGCGCCTTTGTCAAGCTGGGCACGCGCAAGCTGCGGCTGACCGGCGGCGAGCCGCTGGTGCGGCGCGACGTGATGCGGCTGATCCATTCGCTGGGCCGCCACATCAGGTCGGGCGACCTGGACGAACTGACGCTGACCACCAACGGCACCATGCTGTTCAAGCATGCCGCCGGGCTGTATGAGGCCGGGGTGCGGCGGATCAACGTCTCGCTGGACACACTCGACCCGCACAAGTTCCAGGCCATCACCCGCTGGGGCAAGCTGGACAAGATCCTGGGCGGCATCCGGGCGGCCAAGGAAGCCGGGCTGAAGATCAAGATCAACACGGTGGCGCTGAAGGGCGTCAACGACGACGAAATCCACCGCATGGTGGCCTGGTGCGGCGAGCAGGGCTTCGACCTGACCTTCATCGAGGTGATGCCGATGGGCGACATCGGCGAGGGCGCCCGGCTCGACCAGTACTGGCCGCTGACCATGCTGAAGGCCGAGTTGCAGAAGCGCTGGACCCTGACCGAGAGCGACCACCGCACCGGCGGCCCCGCCCGCTATGTCCGGGTGGAGGAGACCGGCCAGCGCGTCGGCTTCATCACGCCGCTGACGCATAACTTCTGCGAAAGCTGCAACCGCGTCCGGCTGACCTGCACCGGCACGCTCTACATGTGCCTGGGCCAGGAGGATGCCGCCGACCTGCGCACGCCGTTGCGCGTCAGCGACGAGGATGGCCCGCTGATCGACGCCGTGCGCGAGGCGATCACCCGCAAGCCCAAGGGCCACGACTTCATCATCGACCGCCGCCACCAGGGGCCGGCCGTCGGGCGGCATATGAGCGTCACCGGGGGCTGACTATATCATGCCCCTGCCCTTCCTGGCCGGACTGCGCGTCGTCGATCTCGGGCAATATCTGCCCGGTCCCTATGCGGCGCAGCTTCTCGGCGACCTGGGGGCCACGGTGGTGAAGGTGGAGCCGCCGGCCGGCGATCCGTTGCGCCGACTCGGTCCCACCGACAGCGACGGCACCACCGCCGCCTACAAGCTGCTGAACGCCGGCAAGACCATCGTCCGCCTCGACCTGAAATCGGCCGGGGGACGCGCGGCGCTGGAAGGGCTGCTGGCGAAGGCCGATGCGCTGATCGAAAGCTACCGGCCCGGCGTGATGGACAAGCTGGGGCTGGGGCGCGAACGGCTGCGGGAGATCAACCCGGGGCTGGTCCATGCCAGCCTGTCGGGCTGGGGCTATGACGGCCCCTATGCGACGCGGGCCGGGCACGACCTGAACTATATGGCGGTCGGCGGCGGGCTGGATGGCTCCGGACTGCCGGATCGGCCGGTCATCAGCTATCTGCCGGTCGCCGATTTCGCCTCCGCCCAACAGACGGCGCTGGCGGTGGCAGGCGCTTTGCTGGGACGCGAGCGGACCGGACAGGGCTGCTTCCTCGACCTGTCGATCATGGAATCCGTGCTGGGCTGGCAGGGCATGACCCTGACCGCGGCGGCACGCGGCACCATGCCGAAGCGCGGCGAGGCGTTGCTGTCGGGCGGGGCCGCCTGCTATCGCATCTACCGCACGGCCGACGGCCGCTTCGTCACCCTGTCGGCACTGGAGGCCAAGTTCTGGCAGGGCTTCTGCGAGGCGGTCGATCGCCCCGACTGGATCGACCGGCAGGAGGATCCCCTGCCCCAGACCGCCCTGACGGCGGAGCTGGAAGCGCTGTTCGCCGGCCGGACCCTGGCGGAGTGGAAAACCCTGCTCGACCCGGTGGACTGCTGTTTCGAAGCAGTGCCGGAGCTGGCGGAGGTCCACGCCCACCCGCACATAACCGCCCGTGGACAGGTCCGCGTCACGCCGGGGCCGGAACCGCTGGTCGAAACGCTGATGGGTCTGCGCGTCGACGGCGCCCCGCCGCCGGAACGGGCACCCGTGCAGGAAAGCGACGCCACCGCGGTGCTGGCCGGCTGGGAGTAGCGTTCAGCCTTCCCGCCGGTAGGGCGACAACTCGTCGTCCAGCGCCTCGATCTCCGCCTCCACCGCCGGGCGTTCCTGCTCCAGATAGCGCTCCACCGCACGGCGGAAGCCGGGGTCGGCGATCCAATGGGCGCTGTAGGTCGGCACCGGCAGATAGCCGCGCTGGATCTTGTGCTCGCCCTGGGCGCCGGCCTCGACCCGCGCCAGCCCGCGTTCGATGGCGAAATCCAGCGCGCGATAATAGCACGCCTCGAAATGCAGGAAGCGGTAGCGACCGTCGGAGCCCCAGTTGCGGCCGTACAGCGCATCGTCCCCCAGCAGGTTCAGTGCGCCGGCCACCCATTCCCCGCCATCCTCGCACATCACCAGCACCACCCGGTCGGCCATCGTCCGGCCCAGCAGCTCGAAGAAGCGGCGGTTGAGGTAGCCGCCGCCCCATTTGCGGTCGGCGGTATCCAGGTAGAAGCGGTGGAAGGCGTCCCAATGCTCCGGCTTCAGATCGTTGCCGGTCAGGGTGTGCAGGCGCACGCTGCTCTCGGCGACCTCGCGCCGCTCCTTGCGGATCGCCTTGCGCTTGCGGGAGTTCAGCGCCTCCAGGAACTCGTCGAAGCTACCATAGCCGCGGTTGTGCCAATGGTACTGCACGCCCAGCCGCCGCAGCCAGCCGGCCGCGCCCAGCCGGTCCCAGTCGCCGCGCTCAGGGAAGGTGACGTGAGCAGAGGAGACGCCGTAGCGTTCCGCCACCTGTTCCAGCGCCGCGACCAGCGCATCGGCGACGGCGACGGCCTGCGGCCCGGGCGCCACCAGCAGCCGAGGCCCGGGCACGGGCGTGAAGGGCACCGCAACCTGAAGCTTGGGGTAATAGCTGCCGCCCGCCCGCTCATAGGCGTTGGCCCAGGCGTGGTCGAAAACATACTCGCCGTAGGAATGGCTTTTCAGATAGGCGGGCACCGCGCCAACCATGCGGCCGGACCCGTCATAGGCGGCAAGATGGCTGGGTTGCCAGCCGGACTTGCGGCCCACCGACCCCGATTCCTCCAGCGCCGACAAGAAGGCGTGGGAGAGGAATGGGTTTCCGGGACCGGCACAGGCGTCCCAGCCCTGCTGGTCCGCCTCGCCGATCCCGGTCAGAACCTTGACAGTGATGGCATCGTTGCCGTCGGGCATGCATGCGTCTCCTTGAACACTGGCAAGGAGGTAGGCCTCATGCCGTGGTACAGCAAGACGCCGTCACCGTGAAGCGGCTCAGGCCACTTCCAGAATCGCGTCGACCTCGACCGCGACGTTGCCGGGCAGTGACGGGGCGCCGACCGCAGCGCGGGCATGCTGGCCGGCCTCGCCGAACACGTCGCGCATCAGCTCCGACGCGCCGTTGATGACCAGCGGATGGTCGTGGAAATCGGCGCCGGAGTTGACGAAGCCGCCCAGCCGCAGCACGCGGGTAACGCGATCCAGGTCGCCGCCCAGCGCGGCCTTGGCCTGGGCCAGGATGTTCAGCGCACACAGGCGGGCCGCTTCCTTGCCCTGCTCGACCGTGAAGTCCTGGCCGACCTTGCCGACGAACTTGCGCTCGCCGTTCCAGACCGTCACCTGGCCCGAGATGTAGAGGGTGTTGCCCGAACGGGTGTAGGGCACATAGGCGGCCACCGGGGCGGCGGCCTGCGGCAATTCGATGCCCAGCTCCGCCAGGCGCGCGTCGATCCGACCGGTCATGATGCTTCTCCCTTCCCTGCTTTGGCCCATGAAGGCGCCATGCGTTCGATGTTTGGGACGTGGTTTGGAGCCCGACCATAGCCGTGCCGGCGAGGGGTGGGAAGATTCTTACCGCCGGGCATCCCGGCAGAACCGTCCGTCACCGGCAAAAGATTCCGGGAAACTTTTACGGACGCCGGGCCGCCGGCCCTGGTCCCAACCCTGCCCTTTTTGCCGACCTATTTTTATTCCATAGCAAAATCAGTGACTTATGACACACCAACGGAGTTGGCACGGCGCTTGAAATAGTGGTGTCAGGAAAACGCACGTTGCCTCGCCGGTCAAATGACCAGGGGCGGGGACAGCCTCAGAAGGAGACTAGGACCATGGCCGGAAATGTGACCCTGACCGCCTCGATGCGCACCAACCTGCTGCAGCTGCAGAGCACGCAGTCGCAGATCGACAAGAAGCAGAACATCCTGTCGACGGGTAACAAGATCAATTCGGCTCTGGATGGTCCCACCTCCTTCTTCGCCGCCAAGGGCCTGAACCAGCGTGCCGGCGACCTGACCTCGCTGAAGGACGCGATGGGCCAGTCGATCAGCACCATCCAGGCCGCCGACAAGGGCCTGACTTCGATCGACTCGCTGGTCGACCAGGCCAAGGGCCTGACCACCGCCGCCTACGCAGCGCTGGGCAACGACGCCGCCTCCATCGCCTCCCGCAAGGCATTGGCCGCCCAGTTCAACACGCTGAAGGACCAGATCGACAAGCTCGCCGCCGACAGCGGCTATCAGGGCAAGAACCTGATCAACGGCAACGGCATGAGCATGGACAGCACCAGCGCGTCCCGTGCCGCCGTCAACACCATCACCGGCGTCGACAACGCCCGCGTCACCAACGTCATCTCGTCCGACACCTACGCCATCCGCATCAAGGGCGACGGCTCGATCGAAGGCAAGACCGCCGACATCTCCAAGACCGAGAACGCGCACGGCTTCGTCGGCCTGAAGCTGTCGGGCACGATGTCCGGCACGTTGGGCAGCTTCTCCGACGTCCAGATCGAGGTGCGCGGCGCCAACGGCCGCAGCCGCGACTTCATCGTGTCGGACGGTGACGAGAGCCGCACGATCTCCTACTTCGACAACACCCAGACCATCGAAGCGAACCTGAAGACGGCGGCCACGACCGGCTCGGCCCAGGTGTCGACGGTGAATGTCGGCGGCACGATCGAAGAAGGCGATATCTTCACCATCACGGTGGAAGGCCAGTCCTTCAGCTACACGGCGACCAAGGGTGACGTGGCCGTCGGCCAGAACTCCGCGGTCAACGTCGCCACCAATCTGCGCAACTCGATCAGCACGGCCCTCACCGGCAGCGGCCGCCTGGTCGGCAAGGATGTCGCGTCGGTCTCGGTCAACGCCACCAGCGGCACGATCACGCTCACCGGCAACAGCACCGCCGGCGCGGTGCGCGAGATGACGGTGACCACCGCCGCCACCAACGCGCTGACCAAGAAGATCTCGGAAAGCTTCGCGTCGGGCACCATCGTGTCCTTCACGGTTGACCGCCGCCTGCTGGAAGCGGCGAACAACCAGGGCAACGGCGTCTCGGTCATCGAGAAGAAGGTCGATCTGCAAATCCAGGTCACCAACTCCAACGGTGCCCAGATCACCCGCGACGCCATGAACGACCGTGGTGACGGGAAGCTGACGGGTGGTGAGCAGGCGTTCAACTTCGACAGCGGCACCGTCCGCATGGAAATCGATGCGAAGACGATCAAGAAGGCCGCTTCGGCCAACTGCTCGGCGAACATCGTCACCAAGCAGATCTCCGACGCCAACACGTCGAACGACATCACGGTCCAGTTGAACGAGCGCAACACCAACGCGATCACGGTGACCGCGGTCAACCTGTCGACCAGCGGCCAGGGCCTGCAGATGGACGGTGCCCAGAACAACTGGATGGACCGCGCCGACATCGACAAGGCGGTGGCCGGCCTGGATCACGCCAAGGCGACGATCCGCTCCGCGTCGCAGAACCTGTCGACCAACCTGAACATCATCACGACCCGCGAGAGCTTCACCAAGGAGTTCAGCGACGTGCTGACGGAAGGCGCCAGCAAGCTGACGCTGGCCGACCAGAACGAGGAAGGTGCAAGCCTGCTGATGCTGCAGACCCGGCAGCAGCTGGGCACCATCGCCCTCTCGCTGGCCAACCAGTCGCAGCAGTCGATCCTGCGCCTGTTCTAATCGGGAGCGGCGATCCGACACACGGGAAAGGGGCGCCCCCGCCGGGGCGCCCCTTTCCGATTCCAGCCCTTCCTCGATCGCCGGGCACCGGTCAGCGCGTCCGCAGGGCCTCTTCGATCAGCGCACGGGCATCGGCGGCCAGCGCGGCGCGGCCCTGGCTCCGCGTGTACATCATGTGGCCGCCGGGATGCACCGTCACCGAAACCCGGCCACGCTCCCCCTCCGGCAGTTCCAACCTGGACGCCACCCAGCGCGACGCCATGTAGGGCGTGATCAGGTCGGTCCGGCCATGGACGATCAATACCCGCAGCGCCGGCTGGAGGGTCAGCGCGGTCTGCAACGCATCGACGGCACTCGGCACCGACATGCGCGGCCACTCCCAGTTCCGGTTGACCCGGTCGCTGAGCAGCCGGTAGGGCGCCTCCGTCCGCACCGCCAGCGCATCATGGGCATAGGCGGCGAAGGCCGTGGTATAGGTCGGCACCGTTCCCTTCAGGAAGGGATCGAACGGCACGCGCGCCGCCCCCGGATCGGGGTCGGGCGCGGTGAAGGTGCCGTCATAGATGCTGAGGACGCGTCCACGGTCGCGCAGGAGTTCGCGCGTGAAGACGCCCATCGGCACGCGCCCGCGCTGGCGCCGGACCGTCTCCTCCGGCAGGCCGGTGATGCGCGCCACCTCGGCGAAGACTTCCCGCCCCGCGTCGAGCCGGCCGTAATCGAGGCCGGCCAGCCCGGTCAGATAGGGACCGAGGGCAAAGCGCTCCGCCGCTTCCGCCGCCTGTTCCGGCGTACCGGACGTGCGGCCGAGTGCTGCGGCGGATGCGGCCATCGACGGCAGCTTCCAGGCCGGACCGAGGATGCCGTCCTCATCGATGGCGGCAAAATCGACGACGGGGGAGACCAGGATCAGCCCGTTCACCGCAAGCCCGACCTGCTCAATCAGCTCGTCCGCCATCTTGGCGATGCGGAAGCCGCCATAGCTTTCCCCTGCCAGGAAGGTCGGCGACGACCAGCGGCCATTGCGGGTCAGCCAGAGCCTGACGATCTCCGCCATCGACCGGGCATCGCCCTCCACCGACCAGAAGCGCTTTTCCGTCTCGTCGGGCTTCACCGCACGGCTGAAGCCGGTGCCGACCGGATCGACGAAGACCAGATCGGTGAAGGCCAGCCAGCTGTCGGGATTGTCGACCAGCGGCGCCGGCGGTGCCGGCAGCGCACCGTCCGGGCCGAATCCGACGACCTTCGGACCGGCGGCCCCCAGATGCATGTAGGCCGATGCCGCCCCCGGCCCGCCGTTGAAGACAAAGGTGATCGGGCGCGGTCCGTCGGCCGGCGTCTTCGGGTCGGCGGTATAGGTCACTGTAAAGATACGCGCCGCCAGTTCCTCCTTCGCGCCGTCGCGCAGCGGCAGGAACTCCGCGGTCGCGGTGTAGGCCAGGGCTCCGTCCGGCAGCGGCAGGCTGTGCCGGGTGACGCTGCGCTGGGGGTCGAAGCCCTGGAGATCGTCCGCCTTCGACGCCTCCGCCTTTCCGGCTTCAGGCTTTGCACCGTCGGACTTGGCTCCGTCGGATTTGGCGCGCTCCGGCCGCTCCTGTGCGGCGCCTCCATCCGTGTCGGCGGCGGCAGCGGAACCGGGGGCCAGCGGCGGCATCAGCAGGGCCGGAAGCAGGGCCATCGCCACCAGACGGGACAGGCTGCGGGAGCGGGGACGCGCGGACGGGGAGTGCATCGGCAAATCCAAAGGCGGTTTCCGGATCGGTTTCCGGCCCTCGCATATTGCGGCGGCGGCGTCGATCCGCAACCGGCACATTTTTCGGCGAGCTTGCGCCGGCAGCCTTGCAGAGCCGACAAAAAGGCGCATTTTGAGTAGCCCAAAAGGTAACATCTTTTGGGCTAAAATCAGTTTATTGCCCATGCGGGCCAACTTTGACGGGATGCGCCGACATGTTCCTTCCACGGCACGCCACGATACGCACACGTTTGTTTCTCGGTTTTGGCGTTGTTCTCGTCCTTCTGATCAGCCTGACCGTCATCGGGGTCCGCGAAGTGCGGAAGATCGATTCCGACCTTACCCGCATCAACGACGTGAACAGCGTCAAGCAGCGCTATGCCATCAATTTCCGCGGCAGCGTGCATGACCGGGCCATCGCGCTGCGCGACGTGGTTCTGACCACCGACCCGGCGATCCTGTCGCTCGTATTGGCCGACATCGACCGGCTGGCCGCCTTCTACGAGGACTCCGCCAAGCCGCTCGACGCCATGTTCGCCAGCATGACCGACATCGAACCGGAAGAACGGCAGCTGCTGGCCGGCATCAAGGAGATCGAGGTGAAGGCTCTGCCGACGGTCAAGTCGGTCATCGCCGCCCGTAAGGCGAACGACATGGCTGCCGCGCAGAAGGGGCTGATGCAGGACGCCCGTCCGGCCTTCACCGAATGGCTGAAGCGCATCAACGCCTTCATCGATTTGCAGGAGCGCAAGAACCAGACCATCGCCGCGCGCGCGCGCGAAGTCGCCAAGGGGTTCCAGACGCTTATGCTGTCGCTGTGCGGTGCCGCTTTGTTGCTGGCCGCCGCCTTCGGCCTGTGGACGGTGGCCGCGCTGCGCCCGCTGCGTCGCCTGACCGACGCCATGCTGACCCTGGCACGCGGCGACCTGACCGTCACCGTCCCGGCGTCGGATTCCAAGGACGAAATCGGGCAGATCACCGGCGCGGTCGAGGTGTTCAAGGCCAATGCGGTGGAAGCCGATGCCTTCCGCCGCCAGCAGGCCGAGGCCGAACATGCCGCCGAGGAGCGCAAGCATGCGGAGATGGCGGCACTGGCCGACCGGTTCGAGAGCGAGGTGAAGGGCGTGGTCGACAGCGTCGCCTCCTCCTCCACCGAGGTGCGGTCGCTGGCGAAGTCGCTGGCGACCACCGCCGACCATACCGAGACCCAGGCGACCACCGTCGCCGCCGCATCGGAACAGGCGTCGGTCAACGTCCAGACCGTGGCCGCCGCCGCGGAGGAACTGGCCGCCTCCATCGCCGAGATCGGCCGCCAGATCGGCGAGAGCAGCCGCAAAGCCAAACAGGCCGCCGATCAGGCCGACGGCACCAACCGCATCGTCGACGGCCTGTCTTCGAAGGCCAACCAGATCGGCGACGTGGTGAACCTCATCAACTCCATCGCCGGACAGACCAACCTGCTGGCGCTGAACGCGACGATCGAAGCCGCCCGGGCCGGCGAGGCCGGCAAGGGCTTCGCCGTCGTGGCTTCGGAGGTGAAGAGCCTCGCCAACCAGACCGCCAAGGCGACCGGCGACATCTCGCAGCAGATCGCCGAAATCCAGACGGCCACCGCCGACGCCGTCCAGGCGATCCAGAGCATCGCCGCCACCATCGGCGAGGTGAACGTCATCGTCGGCACCATCGCCCAGGCCGTCGACGGCCAGAACGCCGCCACCATGGAAATCGCCCGCAACGTCCAGCAGGCGGCAGCCGGCACCAACGAGGTTTCCTCCTCGATCGGCGGCGTGTTGCAGGCGGCATCGGAGACCGGAAGCGGCGCCTCGCGCCTGCTCTCCTCCTCCGGGGAGCTGTCGAAGCAGGCGGAGCTGCTGCACACCCAGGTCGAACGCTTCCTCGGCAGCGTGCGCGGCAAGGTCTGAGGACCGTCAAAGTCCGTCTGGCGCTTCCATAAGCACCAGACGGACTCCAAATTCTGCCGCAGCCTGCGCCGGTCTGCTCCGATCCGGTCTCCCGCCGTTGCGAATCGCCGGAAGCGCCGCTACACAGGGGGCATCCGCGCGATGCCATCCCGTTTTCCGGAGCCTTTCCCCATGTCGACCCTGCCCGATCAGGCCACCATCGCCGCCACCGCGGCCAAGATCCTGCTGGAGATCAAGGCGCTGCACTTCAACGCCGAAACGCCCTTCATCTTCACCTCGGGCTGGGCGAGCCCGGTCTACACCGACTGCCGCCGCATCGTCTCGTTTCCGCGCGCCCGCAAGGCGCTGATGGATTTCGCCGTCGCCACCATCGAGCGCGAGATCGGCTATGAGGCGATCGACGCGGTGGCGGGCGGTGAGACCGCCGGCATCCCCTTCGCCGCCTGGATCGCCGACCGGCTGGAACTGCCGATGCAGTATGTGCGCAAGAAGCCGAAGGGCTTCGGCCGCAACGCCCAGATCGAAGGTCTGCTGACCGAAGGACAGCGCGTCCTCCTGGTCGAGGATCTGGCGACCGACGGCAAGAGCAAGGAGAACTTCGTCACCGCGCTGCGCAACGGCGGCGCCCAGGTGACCGATACCTTCGTGATCTTCCATTACGGCATCTTCCCGCAGTCGAAGGTCAACATGGACGCCATCGGCGTGCGGCTGCACGCGCTGTGCACTTGGTGGGACGTGCTGAAGGTCGCCCGCGACAACCGCTATTTCGACGAGAACACCCTGTCCGAAGTCGAGAAGTTCCTGAACGACCCGGTAGGCTGGTCGTCGGCCCATGGCGGCAAGTCGAGCATGTGATACCGGCCGGGGGGCGGTGGACGCCGCCCCCCCTACGGTGTCCCGTCAGCCGCGGCGGACATGGAAGGCGTCGCCCCGGCTGTGATGGAAGGGGGGCTGATCTCCTCCACCCGCTCATAGCGCCGGGCGAACAGCAGGTCGTCGATGTCGGCGATGCGGCCGCAGCCCTCATACAGGCCGGGGGTCAGCGGCCTTGCGGACCACAGGCGGGAGCGGCGCGGTCCGCCTCCACCTGATCCGGCCTTGGGACATGGGCGAATCGCACCCGGACGATCTCCCAGCGCTCCCGCACCCCCCCCTGCCCACCGTCAACGCAACCATCGCAGGGTCTGCGGTCCAGCACCTCGAAGGACAGCGAGGACAACCCGTCGCCGGCCGGGATCTTTCCTGTGGACCAGAGTTCCTGAAAGAGGCGGCGGTTGACCTGGGAGATCGGCGACGGAGCCGCATCGGGGGTGAAGCCGTCGTTGCGATGGTCGAGCGGCTGGAAGCGGCCTTTGCGCCGGCCGGTGGCGATCCGTCGTGCCCGGATGCGCAACGAGAAATCGAAATCCTCGTATCCCCAACCCCAGAAGGCGTTGGAATAGCCGTCGACCTGCCGCATGATCGCGTTCGGCACCAACAGCGCCCCGCCCATCGTGCTCTCCAGGTTGGTGCTCACCGTCTTGTCGGAGATGCCCGGCGCCACCGGCCGCTGTTCCGCCCCGTACCAGAGAATGGGGGTGGGGCAATCGGCCCAGGAATAATCGGCGTCGACCGGCAGGTAATCGACGTCATGCAGACAGGTGTAGTCGCTCTGCCCTTCCCCGAGAAGGAAGCCGGCATTCTTCAGCGCCCCGCGGTTGAAGGGCAACCCGGCCTCCTGCTCCACGATGGTGACGCGATAGTCGATCGGCGGCGTCAGCCGATCGAAATAGGCGCTCACCCATGGAACGAACTGGCCGAGGTGGCTTTCGCGATCCCGATAGGGAACGACAATGTGGAGCCGCTGTCCGGCGCCGGCACCGACCGTCATGAGCCTTCCCTCCCCTTAATTTGTTTCCACCGGGCCGGCGGTGCCATCGGCGGCGATGGCGATGTGCCTCGGCGCGGAACCGGAACGGTGGATGTCCCACATCGCCCGGTAGGCCGTCTCCAGATTGCGGGTGAAGCGCGGCGTGTCGAACAGCGGACAGGTCGGCCGGTTGCGCGCCAGCTTTTCCCGCAAGGCACGCAGCCGGTCGGGCGAGCGGGCGAGCATCACCGCCTCCACCTCGTAGTCGTCCCGACCATCGACGATCAGTTCGGGCAACCCGACCGCCAGCAGCAGGCTGGCCGCCACGCGCCCGGCAAAGGCCGTTCCCCGGCGCGTCAGCACCGGCAGCCCCGCCCACAGGGCGTCGCTGGCCGTCGTATGGGCATTGTAGGGAAGCGTATCGAGGAACAGGTCCGCCAGCCGGTGACGCGCCAGATGCTCGGCATGGGGCAAGGGCGGGGCAAAGACGAGCCGGCGGGGATCGAGGCCGCGGGCCTCGCCCTCGCGCCGCAGGTTGGCGGCGACCTGCGGATTTCCGGCATAGAGCCACAGCACGCTGCCCGGCACCGCCGTAAGGATGCGCGCCCAGCCGTCGAACAGAGCGGGCGTCAGCTTGTAGGAGCTGTTGAAGCAGCAGAAGACGAAACCGTCTTCCGGCAACCCGCAGTCGGCGCGCGACGGCGTGGCATCGGCGATGGCGCGGCGGCGGTCGTTGGGCTGGTAGCAATCAGGCAGCCGCACCACCCGCTCGCTGAAGAACATCTCCTCGCCCGGAAGGATCACCGCAGGATCGGCCAGAATGTAATCGACGAAGGACGCGCCCAGCGTCCCCGGATAGCCCAGCCAGTTGACCTGTACCGGCGCCGGACGGGCGGCAAGGATCGCGGTGCGCGAGAATGTGGTGAAGCCGGTCAGATCGATCAGGATGTCGATGCCGTCAGCAGCGATGGCCGCCGCCGCATCGGCATCGGAATGGCGGCGCAGATCGACGAACCGTTCCATCGACCGTTCGAAACGCCGGCGCAGCGCGCTGCCGTCGTCCATACCGGTCGAATATGCCGTGATGGCGAAGCGGGAGCGGTCGTGCGTTTCCAGCGCGTCGACCATCAGATGGCCCATCGCATGCTCCCGGAAATCCGACGACAGATACCCGACGCGCAAACACCGGTCGACGGACGAGACAGCGGGCCTGACCGCAGGAATCGCGTCGCGGGACTTCGCTGCCGCCCAGCGGGACGCGGCGGCCTGCTGGTCGGCAAGGGTCGAGTCGCAGGACAGCAGTTCGAACGGTGACACGCCATCCGCCCCGTCCCGCACACGCTGAAGAAGCAGTGCCTCCAGCCTGTCCAGGTCGCGCCAGTCGCAAAGCGCCCGCTGCTGGTGGATGAGCTGACCAAGGGCCGCCGTATGGTCCGGCGCCAGCCGCAGCACCCGCCGGCAGGCTTCCGCCGACTGAGCGCTCCGGTCGCACATGGTGGATGCCATCGCCAGATCGGCATGGGGTTCCGGATCTCCCGGTGCGATGGCCACGGCGGTGCGCAGAGCGGCGACAGCAAGGTCGGGCCTCACCGCCTCCACCAGCACACGCCCCATCCGCAACCATGCATCGCTGCTCAATGGCTGCCGGGCGATCAGGCCGCGCAGAACCGTCAGCGCGTCCTCCGGCTGGCACAGGATCGACAGGGCGAGCGCGAGATTGACCTCCGCCACCGGGAAGTCCGGCTGCAGGGCAAGAGCCGCCCGGTATTCCGCCACGGCATCCCACAGGCGGCCCAGCGACCGCAGGGCGTTGGCGAGATTGTTGCGCGCCGCCGGATCGGAGGGCGTCAGCCGCACCGCCGCCGCCGCCGCCCGCCACGCCTCCTGCCGCCGGTCCGCCGCCTGCGCCGCATTGCCGAGCGCCAGCCAGTTCGCCGGCCCTGCCGGGTCGAGGGCGACGGCGATCCGCCCGGCGGCGACCGCGGCTTCGGACCGCCCATCCGCATCGAGCAGGCAGGCGAGATTGTACCAGTTCTCCACGATCTGGGGAGCGAGGCCGGCGGCCTCGCGGATGGCCGCCTCCGCCTCCCCGACCTGTCCCAGGCCATGGAGCGCCACGCCAAGCTTGCCCCAGGCCGTGGAATCGCCATGGTCGAGCCGGACCGCCTCGCGGTGGGCCTCTGCGGCCTCGGCGGTGCGCCCGAGACTGAACAGGGCGACGCCGAGATTGTTGTGGACCTCGCCAAGATGGGCGTGGGTGGCCAGCACCCTGCGGTAATGGGGTTCGGCGTCCTGCGGCCGTCCCTGGCTGTGCAGGGCGAGCGCCAGCCCGTAACGGGCGTCGACCGACTCCGGGGCGACGCGAAGTGCCGCCGCATAGACGGTGGCCGCCGCATCCCAGCGGCACAGGCCGGCCATCGCCACGCCGAAATCGAGATAGACCTCCAGATTCTTGGCGATGGCGAGCGACTTCTGGAACAGGGCGACCGCCTCACCCGAACGGCCCAGCCGCAGTTCCACCACCCCCAGCCGGTGCAGAGCCGCCGCATTGCGCGGCTCTGTCTGCAACAGCTGGAGATACAGCTCCCTCGCCCGCTGGAAATTGCCGCTGGTTTCGGCTGCCGCAGCGGCGGCGAATCCGTTCATCGGCCGGATCCTCCCTCTGCCACGGTCGCTCCTAATCGCGCCAGCGCGTGTGTTCCATGATGCGGGGAATCTCGGCCGGACGGCGGCCGTCCCCCCATTGCGAGATGTCGGGCACGACCGTCACGCCGCGGCTGCGGCCGAGCAGGCTGAGAATGCTCTGGTCGTGGCGGTGATCGCGGAAATCCGGATAGTTCGGCAGACCGCATTCGTTGGGGGCGTCGGTGATAAGCCGGGCGTCCTGGGCATGGTGCAGCCAGTCCGCGACGAAGGCCATGCTTTCAGGCCTGCGTTCGCACACGACGAAGCTGGCGAGAATCTGGGGAGCATCGGCGAGGGCCGGCTGGTCCAACCCCATGAAATGGAAACAGTCGCGCTTGGTCCAGACGCTGTTGCGGTGATGATCTTCCAGACCGAACAGCAGGATGGGCAGATCGCGCCGCTGCCGGCACAGTTCGATCACCGGGTCGGCACTGTGGACGAAATGGGCACCGCTGTCGCTGTAGAAGAGGATGTCGCCGTCCTGCAGATGCTCGCGCAGCAGCAGGTCGATGAAATAGGGCTTCCACAGCCAATAGCCGGCGCCGCGCGGCTGGTTCAGAATATGCGCATTGCGGGCGGCGAAGCCGGCATCGATGTGCCGGCGCCCCATCATCGCGACGCCGTCGAAGCCGCCGACCGACAGACCCGTCTTCGCATTGTATTTCTGCGCCGTGGTGAAGGTCCCGTCGGCATAGTTCAGCAACACGCGCTTCATCACTTGTTCTCCTGTCGCTCAAAGACGGCTTTCGATCCATTCGGCCAGACGGAAGGCATCGAAGTAGAAATCCTCCGTGCCGAGGAAGGGTGCCGTGCTGCGATAGCGGCGATAGGTGTCGTAATCGTCGTCGATCGCCAGGATGGCGTCGATGGCCTCCTCGTCGGAGGAATATCGCGGCACGTCGACGAAGCTGCCAGCCGCGACATCCCGCAGGACGCCGGGGTCACCCCAATAGAGCGGCACCGCACCGGCCTGGAAGGCATCCAGGATCTTCTCCGTCAGATAGCCGGGGTGGCTCGCATTCTCGAAGGCGAAGGCGAAGCGGTAGCGCGAGAAGACGCGGATTTTCGGCAGCCAGCCCATCTTCACAACGCTGCCGGTGTTGTTCAGCAGCCAGCCCACCGAGTCCACATGGCGGCGGGCGCAGAGCATCTGGAAGAAGTCATTGCGACGGGCGCAGTTGGGATTCTTGTAGAGGAAGGCGCAGAATTTCCGCTTGGCCGCCTCCTCCCGCGTCGGCGGCACCGGCGGCAGGACCGGGTGGCAGAAATGCGGCGTCGCCCCCTCGCGCCTGTGGTCCCAGGCATGCATGACGTAGAGCGGAAGACGGTAATGGCGGGGGTCGTCGATGCGGTCGAACGATACCGACATATCGACGCCGTCGAGCGGGGGCCGCACATTCTCACCGGTGAAGAACAGCGCGCGCGCGGTCCGCGCCTCCCGGTGGCGGGTGCCGAACACCGACACGATGGCAAGGTCGCTGTCGTTGTCGACGACGGACAGATCGAAGCGGCCCGACAGGATGTCGACGAAGAAGTTCGCGGTCGGATCGAATTCCGGCCAGAAATCGAAGAAGGCGATCTTCAGCCGCGGTCTGGCGCTGCGGCCGCCGCGGTCCGGCCCATGCAGAAGGAAGCGGTCGAGGACCGCCGGGTCCCTGTTGGCAGAAGCAAGGAATTCGGCCAGGAAGTCACTTGTCCGTCGATCGATCATGCCCGCCGATGCCCCTGCGCGTACCCTCTGCCTGGAACCACCGGGCAGGAACCGCCCCTGCCCCGGACTCCCCGGCGGGAACACCCTAAGATTTGCCGCCATCCCGTGACCAGCGGTAATTTCGGACCCTGCCGTGCTTTGGGCCGGCGAGAGCCGTCCTTGACCGCACCGCACACGCCGCTAATATCCCGCGCCATGGACCTCTCACTGCGGATCCCGATGATGTGCGCCCCGGCGCATAGCGCGCGAATTACCGGCCCGGCTCTCTGAGGAGGGCCGGGATAGAGACCTGCTGTGTTCCGGGTGACCACCATGCCGCCACCCGACGGTGATGCTTTCCCCCAGGGATCCGATATGACCCGCGATTACAAATCGACCGTCTTCCTGCCCCGAACCGACTTCCCCATGCGCGGCGGCCTGCCGGCCAAGGAGCCCGAGCTGCTGAAGCGCTGGGCCGAGATGGACCTGTTCGGCAAGCTGCGCACCGGCGCCAAGGGCCGCAAGAAGTTCGTGCTGCATGACGGCCCGCCCTATGCCAACGGCAACATCCACATCGGCCATGCCGTCAACAAGATCCTGAAGGACGTCATCGTCCGCTTCCGCCAGATGCAGGGCTTCGACGCCGACTATGTCCCCGGCTGGGACTGCCACGGCCTGCCCATCGAGTGGAAGATCGAGGAGAAGTACCGCAAGGCCGGCAAGAACAAGGATGACGTACCGCTCATCCAGTTCCGCGCCGAATGCCGCCAGTTCGCCGAGGAGTGGGTCGGCATCCAGGCCGCCGAGTTCCGCCGGCTGGGCGTCGAGGGCGACTGGAAGCACCCCTACGCCACCATGACCTTCCCGGCCGAGGCGCAGATCGTCCGCGAGATCCACAAGTTCGCGATCAACGGCGGCCTCTACAAGGGCTTCAAGCCGGTGATGTGGTCGGTGGTCGAGAAGACCGCGTTGGCCGATGCCGAGGTCGAATACCACGACCACACCTCCACCACCGTCTTCGCGCGCTTCCCGGTCTGGGGGTCGTCGGCGCCGGAAGTGGACGAGGCCAGCATCGTCATCTGGACGACCACCCCCTGGACCCTGCCGGGCAACCGCGCCATCGCCTATGGCGACGAGATCGAATATGCGACCTTCAAGGTCACGGCGGTCGCCGAGGGCAGCAAGGCGGTGGTCGGCGAGCGCCTCGTGCTCGCCACCGCGCTGGCGGAAAGCGTGCTGAAGGAAACAGGCATCACCGAGTGGAAGCAGCTGCACCGCTTCCCCGGTTCGCGCCTCGCCGGCACCTACTGCCGCCACCCGCTGAACGGCAAGGGCTACGACTTCAAGGTGCCGCTGCTGGCCGGCGACTTCGTGACGACCGACGCCGGTTCGGGCTTCGTCCACATCGCCCCCGGCCATGGCGAGGACGACTTCCGCCTGGGTCAGGCCAACGGCATCGAGGTGCCGCAGACGGTGGGCGAGGACGGGCGCTACTACGCCCATGTGCCGCTGTTCGCCGGCCTCGCCGTCTACACCGACCAGGGCAAGACCGGCCCGGCCAACAAGGCCGTGCTGGAGGCGTTCGAGGAAGCCGGGTCGCTGCTGGCCAGCAACCGCATCAAGCACAGCTATCCGCACAGCTGGCGGTCCAAGGCGCCGCTGATCTTCCGCACCACCCCACAGTGGTTCATCTCGATGGAGACGAACGACCTGCGCAAGGTGGCGTTGCAGGCGATCTCCGACACCCGCTGGGTCCCGTCCCAGGGCGAGAACCGCATCCGCTCGATGATCGAGAGCCGTCCGGACTGGTGCATCAGCCGCCAGCGCGCCTGGGGCGTGCCGATCGCGTTGTTCGTCCGCAAGGCGACCGGCGAGATCCTGCGCGACGAGGCGGTGTTCGCCCGCATCGCCGACATCTTCCAGCAGGAAGGCGCCGACGCGTGGTTCGCCCGCGACCCGCAGGATTTCCTCGGCAATTCCTATGCCGCCGAGGAGTTCGAGCAGGTCAGGGACATCGTCGACGTCTGGTTCGAGTCGGGCTCCTCGCACGCCTTCGTGCTGGAACAGCGCCTGGAGGAGCTGGCCTGGCCGGCCGACCTTTATCTTGAGGGTTCGGACCAGCATCGCGGCTGGTTCCACTCGTCGCTGCTGGAAAGCTGCGGCACCCGCGGCCGGGCACCCTACAACGCGGTGCTGACCCACGGCTTCGTGCTCGACGAGCAGGGCCGCAAGATGTCCAAGTCGCTGGGCAACGTGGTGGCCCCGCAGGAGGTCTGCGACCAGTATGGTGCCGACATCCTGCGGCTGTGGATCATCAACTCCGACTATTCGGAAGATCTCCGCATCGGCAAGGAGATCATCAAGACCCAGGCCGACCTCTACCGCCGCCTGCGCAACACGCTGCGTTACCTGCTGGGCGCGCTCGCCGACTACGGCCCGGCCGAGCGGATCGACGTTGCGCAGATGCCGGAGCTGGAGCGCTGGGTCCTGCACCGCCTGTCGGAGCTGGACACGCTGGTCCGCGAGAAGGTCGAGGCCTACGACTTCCATGCCCTGTTCGTGGCCCTGCACAACTTCTGCGCGGTGGAGCTGTCCGCCTTCTACTTCGACGTCCGCAAGGACAGCCTCTATTGCGACGCCGTCGATTCGGTGCGCCGCCGGTCGGTGCGGACGGTGATGGAGCATCTGCTCTCGAACCTGACCGCGTGGTTGGCTCCGATCCTCTGCTTCACCGCAGAGGAGGCGTGGCTCGCCCGTCCCGAGGGCTTGACAGACGGTCCGGGCTGGACCGAGGAGAGCGTGCATCTGCGTGGCTTCCCGGAGGTCCCGGCCAACTGGCGCAACGACACGCTCGCCGCCAAGTGGGAGACGGTTCGCACCGTCCGCCGCGTCGTCACCGGTGCCTTGGAACTGGAGCGTGCCAACAAGACCATCGGCTCGTCGCTTCAGGCCGATCCGACCGTCTTCGTCGACGCCGCGACAAAGGCCCTGCTGGCGGATGTCGATTTCCAGGACGTCTGCATCACTTCGGCCATCGAGGTGACGGACGCCGCGGCGCCGGACGGGGCCTTCACTCTGCCCGACGTCCCCGGCATCGCCGTCGCCCCGGCCCTGGCTGAAGGCGAGAAGTGCGAGCGCTGCTGGAAGGTCCTGGAGGAAGTCGGCACGGTCCACGACCACCCGACGCTCTGCATACGCTGCTCCGACGCGGTGGCATGAGGCAATCTGCCACAACCGCGGTCCTATCCCCTCTCCCCCCCGGGGAGAGGGTTAGGGTGAGGGGGATCCGCCAGCCGGACGCCTCTCGCCGCGCTGGGGCCCCCCCCCCCCCCCCCCCCCCCGGGGGGGGGGGGGGGGGGGGCGCCCCCTCCGCCAGCCGGACGCCTCTCGCCGCGCTTCCCCCTCACCCCGACCCTCTCCCCGGGGGGGAGAGGGAGGATGTGTGGGCATATGAACGCCTTCGTCGCCAACCAAACCCGTTCCTACTGGCTGTTCGGGCTGATCGTCGCCGTGGTCGTGGTCGTGCTCGACCAGGGCAGCAAATGGTGGATCCTCGAACAGGTCATGCAGCCGGTGCCGCATGTCATCGAGGTGACGTCCTTCTTCAACCTCGTGCTGGTGTGGAACTACGGCGTCAGCTTCGGCACCTTCGCCGGCGGCGGGGCGCTGATGCCCTATATCCTGAGCGCCATCGCGGCGGTGATCGCCGTCTGTCTGGTCTTCTGGCTGCGGCAGGCGGAGCGGCGTCTGGTCGCCCTGGCTCTGGGCTTCATCATCGGCGGGGCGGTGGGCAACGTCGTCGACCGGCTGCTGCACGGGGCCGTGGTCGATTTCCTCGATTTCCATTTCGCCGGCTGGCATTTCTGGGCGTTCAACGTGGCCGACAGCGGAATCAGCGTCGGCGTGGTGCTGCTGTTGATCGACGGGCTGTTCGCGGGCCGCGAAAAGTCGTAAGAGTTCCGTCGCCGGTGGCGCTATAACCGCCGGCGAGCGCTGACCATGCGGCCTCGGCCTCCGGGCCGGGTCGCTACGACGTGACAGACGACGGGATCCTCCGAACGTGACCAGCATCTCCTCCGCCCTCTCCTTCCCCCGGACTCGGCTGCCGCTCATCGGGCTGGCGCTTGCGGCGTTGACGCTCGCCGGCTGCTCGGATGTGCGCCGGTCCATCGGTCTCGACCGCCAGAGCCCCGACGAATTCTCCGTCGTTTCCCGCGCACCGCTGACCCTGCCGCCCAGCATGCAGGACCTGCCGAAGCCCCGCCCCGGCGCCCCGCGCCCGCAGGACACCACCCCGACCCAGGCCGCCGCCGGCGCCGTCTTCGGGTCTTCCGCGCGCGGCGGCGCCAAAGCGGCCGGTGCGACGGCGGGCGAGAAGTCGCTGGTCGCCCAGGCCTCGGCCCGTGACGGCATCGACCCGAACATCCGCGCCAAGGTCGATCAGGAAACCACCCAGCTTATCGTCGCCGACAAGAGCTGGATCGATTCGCTGCTGTTCTGGCAGACGCAGGAGCCGCCCGTCTCCGTCGTCGATCCGGCCAAGGAGCAGCAGCGCCTGCGCGAGGCCCAGGCCCAGGGCAAGCCGGTCGACGGCGCCGCGACCCCGACGATCGAGCGCAAGCGCAAGGCGCCGCTGGAAGGCCTGTTCTAAGCGACGGCCGTTCCGGTCGGTCCTTTCGGTCTTGTCCAAGGCACGACATCACACCAGTTTCCGGGGGCGTCCTTCCCAGCGAAGGGCGCCCTTTCGATTCGGACCTCCTGATCCGGGAGCCCCCATGCCCGTCTGTTTCCCAGCCCGCCGCCTCGCCGCGGCCGGACTTCTCGCTCTGACAATGACCGCCGTGGCCCCCCTTGCGCCGCTTCCGCTCGGGCTCCAGCCCGCCCATGCGGCGGAAAAGGGGGTGTTCTTCCCCGAGAGCTTCACACTGTCCAACGGCATGCAGGTGGTGGTGATTCCCAACCACCGCGTGCCGGTCGTGACCCACATGGTCTGGTACAAGGTGGGCGCCGCCGACGAGGAGCGCGGCCAGTCCGGCATCGCCCATTTCCTGGAACACCTGATGTTCAAGGGGACGGACGCGATCCAGCCCGGCGAGTTCAGCCGGATCATTGCCAAGAATGGCGGGCGCGACAATGCCTTCACCAGCTACGACTACACCGCCTATTACCAGAATGTCGCCCGCGACCGGCTGGAGATGGTGATGCGGATGGAGGCCGACCGCATGGCCAACCTGAAGCTGACCGACGCGGTGGTCTATCCCGAACGCGACGTCATCATCGAGGAGCGGCGCCAGCGCATCGAGAACGAACCGGCCGACCGCATCGGCGAGCAGATCAACGCCACCCTGTTCGTCCACCACCCCTACGGCACGCCGGTGATCGGCTGGCCGCAGGAGATGTCGGCCCTGACGCGGGAGATGGCGGAGCGCTTCTACAAGACGTGGTACACGCCCAACAACGCCATCCTGGTGGTGTCCGGCGACGTGACCGCAGCGGAGCTGAAACCGCTGGCCGAGCGCTATTACGGCGCCATCCCCGCCCGCCCGGTGCCGGAGCGCAAGCGGGTGACCGAGCCACCGCTGACCTCCTCCCGTCAGGTGGTCCTGCGTGACGAGGAGGTGCGGCAGCCGTCGGTCCGCCGCATCTGGACCGCGCCATCCTACCGCCTCGACAAGAACGGCCAGGCTTATGCGTTGCAGGTGCTGGCCGAGATCATGAGCGGCGGCACCACCTCGCGCCTCTATCGCAGTCTGGTGGTGGACCAGAAGCTCGCCACCTCGGCGTGGCTCGGCTATGGCCCCACCGCCTGGGACATGGCGACGCTCAGCGTCGGCGCCAGCCCGGCCGCCGGAGTGCCGATGGACAAGCTCGAATCGGCGCTGTGGGCGGAGGTCGACAGGCTGCTGAAGTCCGGCGTGACGGAGGAGGAGGTCGCCACCGCGCGCAAGCGCATGCTGGCCTCGGCGGCCTACGCGCGCGACAGCCTGACCGGGCCGGCCCAGACCTTGGGTGCAGCACTTGCCACCGGCCAGAGCATCGACGACGTGGAAAGCTGGCCGGTGCGCATCGACGCCGTCACCGCCGATCAGGTCAACGCCGCCGCCCGCGCCGTTCTGAGCCAGACCAACCACGTCACCGGCCTGCTGCTGCCCCCGACCGGAAAGGACAGTTGAGAATGAGCGTACTCCATTTCCATCGACTTTCTCCCCCCTCTCCCCCCCGGGAAGAGGGTCGGGGTGAGGGGGATGCACGGCGTGGCTTTTCCCGGCTGGTGAAGCGCATGCCCAAGAGTTTCTCCTCGTTGCGGTTCCCCCTCACCCTAACCCTCTCCCCGGGGGGGAGAGGGGATCTGCGCGTCGGTCTGGCAGCGGTTTTCTTAACAGCTATCGCGTTCCTCTCCCCCGCCCACGCCATGGACATCAAGCGGGTGGTCAGCCCCGGCGGGATCGAGGCGTGGCTGGTCGAGGACCACAAGGTGCCGGTGCTGGCACTGGAATGGGTCTTTGACGGGGCTGGCGGCACCGACCCGAAGGGCAAGGAGGGGCTGGCGAATCTCGCTTCCACCATGCTCGACGAAGGGGCCGGTCCTTACGATTCGCAAGCTTTCCAAGCCCGCCTGCAGGACAAGGCCATCGCGCTGGGCTTCGAATCCGGGCGCGACGGCTTCGGCGGTTCGATGCGTACCCTGGGCGAGAACCGCGAGGAGGCGCTGGAACTGACCCGGCTGGCACTGACCGAGCCGCATTTTGCGCCCGAGGCGCTGGACCGCATGCGGGCCTCGGTCATGGCCAGCCTGAGGCGCGACCTCGCCGATCCCAACTATGTCGCGCGGCGCCAGTTCTACGCCACCGCCTTCCCCGACCATCCCTATGGCGGCGAGAGCCGCGGCAGCCTCGACAGCCTGCCGACCATCACGCCCGACGACCTGCGTGCCTTCGTGAAGGGCCAGTTCGGCCGCGACCGGCTGGTGGTGGCCGCCGCCGGCGACATCTCGCCCGACGATCTCGGCAAGGCGCTGGACAAGCTGTTCGGCGGCCTGCCGGCCAAGGCCGACGCGAAACCGATCCCCGACGTGACCATGTCCGGCCTGGGCCAGACCATCCTGCTGCCGCGGCCGACCGCGCAGACGGTGATGCTGATGGGCCAGCCCGGCGTGAAGCGCGACGACCCCGACTGGTACGCCGCCACGGTGATGAACTATGTGCTGGGCGGCGGCGGCTTCGGCTCCCGTCTGATGGAGGAGGTTCGTGAGAAGCGCGGCCTCAGCTATGGCGTCTACAGCTACCTGATCCCGATGGACCATGCGGCGCTGGTGATGGCCGGCGGCTCCACCGTCAATGCCAAGGCGGGTCAGGCGCTGGACATCATCCGCCAGGAATGGGCGCGCATGGCGAAGGACGGCCTGACCGACCAGGAGATGGCCGACGCCAAGACCTACCTGACCGGCTCCTTCCCGCTGCAACTGGGCTCGACCCAGGCGATCGCCCGTATCCTGTTGCAGGTGAAGCGCGACAATCTCGGCATCGACTATCTGAACCAGCGCGACCGCTACATCAACGCGGTGACGCAGGCCGACATCAAGCGCGTCGCGCAGCGCCTGCTCGACCCGGGCAAGCTGCTGACCGTACTGGTCGGCAGGCCGGAAGGCGTGACGCCGACGCGGACGATCGAAGGGGGGAGTTGAGCAAGCCGGGGGCTTAATGCCCCCAGCCACCCCTCATGCCAGATCCGGCTGGCTCCCGGGAAAGCGCGGATCACTGGGATCGACCGGGCTTCCCGGCACCTTGCCGGGAATGATCCCGACCTGATCCGGCCGCGCGGCATCATCGCGGTCGCGTTGTTCTTCCCGCTCTTCCGGCGGCGGGGTGGCGGGCTTGTCCGACATGGTGTCCTCCTGTCACAATTCCTGACCACCACAACACCCCGCCCGCCGTCCGGTTGCACGCCCTGGCCGCCCCGCATAGGCCGATCAGCAGCACCAACAGCCGCGTTTTGGGCCGTGGCCGTGGCCGCCGGTCGGTGTTAGGCTCCCCTCGCCCAGCAAGATGGGCCGCGTCAAAGGACCGCTGACGTCAAGGAGTCCAAAGCATCATGACCGCGCTGACCCGTTCCCCCGCCTGGGCCGCTCTCGCCCAACACCGCCAGGACATGGCCGGCACGCACATGCGTGACCTGTTCACCGCCGATTCCGGCCGGTTCAAAGCCTTCTCCATGGAAGCGGCGGGGCTGTTCCTCGACTATTCGAAGAACCGCATCACGCAGGACACGGTCCGCCTGCTGCTCGACCTCGCCCGCCAGCAGGATGTCGAGGGCGCCCGCGCCCGCATGTTCGGCGGGGAGCCAATCAACCTGACCGAAAAGCGCGCGGTCCTGCACACCGCGTTGCGCAACCGTTCCGACCGCGCCGTCACCGTCGACGGTCGCGACGTGATGCCCGGCGTACGCGCGGTGCTGGAACGGATGGACACCTTCGCCAATTCGGTGCGCGACGGAGAGTGGCGCGGCTACACCGGCCAGCCGATCACCGATGTGGTGAACATTGGCATCGGCGGCTCCGACCTCGGTCCCGTCATGGCAACGGAGGCACTGAAGCCCTTCGCCCATGCCCATGTCGCCCTGCATTTCGTCTCCAACGTCGACGGCACCCATCTGGCCGAGCAGCTGAAGTGGCTGGACCCGGAGACGACCCTGTTCGTCATCGCCTCCAAGACCTTCACGACGCAGGAGACGCTGACCAACGCCCATTCCGCCCGCCGCTGGTTCCTGGAAACGGCGAAGGACGAGGCGCATGTCGCCAAGCACTTCGTCGCCGTCTCCACCAACGAGGCGGAGGTGCGGAAGTTCGGCATCGACCCGGCCAACATGTTCGGCTTCTGGGACTGGGTCGGCGGCCGCTACTCACTGTGGTCGGCCATCGGCCTGCCGATCATGATCGCCATCGGGCCGGAGCGCTTCGCCGAGCTGCTGGCCGGCGCCCACGCGATGGACGAGCATTTCCGCACGGCACCGCTTGAGCGCAACATGCCGGTGCTGCTGGGCCTGCTGGGTGTCTGGTACCGCAATTTCTGGGACGCCTCGTCCTACGCCGTGCTGCCCTACGACCAGTATCTGCACCGCTTCCCCGCCTATCTCCAGCAGCTGGACATGGAGAGCAACGGCAAGTCGGTGACCCGCGGCGGCGAGCCGGTGGACTACCAGACCGGCCCGGTGCTGTTCGGCGAGCCGGGCACCAACGGCCAGCATGCCTTCTATCAGCTGATCCATCAGGGCACCTCGCTGATCCCCTGCGATTTCGTGGCGGCGGCGACCACCCACAACCCAATCGGGGCCGAGGCCGGCGCTCATCACCGCATCCTGCTGTCCAACGTCTTCGCTCAGGCCGAGGCGTTGATGCGCGGCAAGACCGCCGACGAGGTGCGGGCGGAAATGACCAAGGCCGGCAAGCCGGCGGCGGAGGTTGAGGCGCTGGTTCCCCACCGCGTCTTCCCCGGTAACCGCCCGTCCAACACCATCCTGATGGAAAGCCTGACCCCGGCGACCCTGGGCGCCCTGATCGCGCTTTACGAGCACAAGGTCTTCGTTCAGGGCATCGTCTGGGACATCAACAGCTTCGACCAGTGGGGCGTCGAGCTGGGCAAGCAACTGGCCAACACCATCCTGCCGGAGATGGAGAGCGGCCCAGCCGAGGGTGCCCATGACGGCTCCACCACCGGTCTGATGGCATGGTGGCGGGCGCACCGGTAAGCACAGGTCCGGCTTACGCCCAATAATCGTATGCGTACGGTCGCAATCGGGTTGGTGAAACCCGGCCCGATGGCGCCCGGAACATTGCGGCATTGTTCCGGTTGAAGCGGGAAATGGTCCTTGCACCAGCCCACTTCAGCGGAGCAGCCCCATGACCACCCGTTTACGCCTCGCCATCCTGATCTACGGCATGATCCAGGGTGTGGTCTTCGGCATCGGCACCGTTCTGGTCCTGGCGGTCCCCAGCTTTTCCGAACAGGCGATGACCCTGATGCCGACCGTGGTAATCCTCAGCATCCTGCTTGCAGCACCCATCGCCTGGTTCATGGCGCCGCGGCTGCGGCTGCGCTTCTGGCAACAGCGGGAACGGCAGCAGGCCCCGCGCCGCGTCACCTTGTCCTGACGGCTCAGCCTGCCGCCTCTTCCGCGACTATGGCGAACAGCCAGTCGCGGAAGGCGCGCATGGTCGGCGTCTCCGGCCGCGACTTCAGCGAGGTCAGCCAATAGGCGCCCCTGCACACGGTGACGGCGAAGGGTTGCTCGATCAGCCCCACCGCCAGCGGCCGACGGAACATCGCCACCGGAGCCAACGCCACACCGGCTCCTTGGATCGCTGCCTCCACCATCAGGGAGGACGAGTCGAACACCGGCCCCTTGACCGGCGGCATCGCCGAAGGCTCGATTCCGGCGGCGGCGAACCAGCCCGGCCATTCGTCCGACCGGTAGGAGCGCAGCAGGGTCTCGCGCCCGACATCGATAGGTTCGCGCAGCCGTCCGGCAATCTCCGGAGCGCACAGCACCGACAGCGGCGCGTCGAACAGGCGGACGGCGTCGGTGCCGTGCCACGCGCCGTCGCCGAAGCGGATAGCGTAGTCCAGCCCTTCCGCCGCGATGTCGACGCGGTTGTTGTTGGTGGACAGGCGCAGGTCGACGAAGGGATGCGCCTCGCGGAAGCGGCTCAGCCGCGGCAGCAGCCAGCCGACGGCGAAGGTGCCGACGGCGCCGACCGTCAGCACCTCGCGGAAGCGCCCGTCCTCGAACTGGTCGAGCAGCCCGCCGATGCGGTCGAACGCCTCCTCCAGCGTCGGCAGCAGCGCCCTCCCCTCGTCGGTCAGGGCGAGGCCGCGTGGCAGGCGGTGGAACAGGCTGGCACCCAGCCGCTCCTCCAGCAGCTTGACCTGATGGCTGACGGCGGCCTGGGTCACGCACAGCTCGATGGCGGCGCGGGTGAAGCTGAGATGCCGCGCCGACGCCTCGAAGGCACGCAGGGCGTTCAGCGGCAGATAGGGGCGGACCACGGGTTCCCCGGACGATGCTTGATGCCGGAGGGGGTGCTAGCACTGAATGGCGGGTGGACTCCAGCGGGATGTGGGGGCGCCGTCAGCTGGCGCCCCCAAACCCTCACCGCCCCGTCAGCACCTTGCGGGTGTGCAGCGCGATCATCCGTTCCTCGTCAGTCGGGATGACGTAGACCGGCAGGCGGCTGCCGGGGCTGGAGATCTTCGCGGCATTGGCCTCGTTGGCCGCCGGGTCGATCTCCACACCCATCCAGGCCAGCTTGTCGCCAACCCGCGCCCGCACGGGGGCGGAGCGTTCGCCGATGCCGGCGGTGAACACCACGGCGTCCACCCCGCCCATCGAGGCGGCGAGCGCGCCGGTCTCCTTGGCGATGCGGAAGCAGAACAGCTCCACCGCCTCCTGCGCATGCGGGTCGCTGCTGTCCAGAAGCGTGCGCATGTCGTTGGAGATGCCAGACACGCCGAGCAGGCCGGACTTGTTGTACAGCAGCTTCTCGATGGCGCCGGCATCCATGCCCTTGCGCATCAGATAGATCAGCACGCCGGGGTCGATGGTGCCGCAACGGGTGCCCATCGGCAGGCCGTCCAGGGCGGTGAAGCCCATGGTGCTGTCGACGCTGCGCCCGCCATGGATGGCGCACATGCTGGCACCGCTGCCGAGATGGGCGACCACCACCCGCGAATCACCCAGTTCCGGCGCGATTTCCGGCAGGCGGCGGGCGATGTACTCATAGGACAGGCCGTGGAAGCCGTAGCGGCGCACGCCCTCCTCCGTCAGGTCCCGTGGGATGGCGAAGGTCTGCGCCTGCCAGGGCTGGTTGCGGTGGAAGGCGGTGTCGAAACAGGCGACCTGCGGCAGCTCCGGATGCGCCTCGGCCAGCGCACGGATGGCGGCGAGGTTGTGCGGCTGGTGCAGCGGGGCGAGCGGCACCAGACCGTCCAGCTCGTCCAGCACGGCGGGGGTCAGCAGCACCGGGGCAGCGTGGCGGATACCGCCGTGCACCACCCGGTGGCCGGCGGCGATCAGCGTCGCCCCCTCCAGCCGCTCCTCGATCCAGTCGAGCAGGTAGGACAGCAGGGCGGTGCGGTCGCTGGCTTCCCCCGCCCCCCAGCTCTTTTCAGCGAGCGGACGGCGCTGGGCGTCCTTGGCTTCGAACACCGGCTGGGTGCCGATGCCCGAGATCTGGCCGTTGATGGTGACCACCGGATCCCCGCCGCCATGATCCCGGAACACCGAGAATTTCAGGCTGGAGGAGCCGGCATTGATGACGAGGATCGCGTTGGACATGGCGTCTGGCTTTCTCACTCGGCCGCGGCGGCAGCACCGCGGCGGCGGGCGGCGGCCGACAGGACGGCCACGGCGCAGGACGCCAGACGGGTGCGCACATTGTCGGCGCGGCTGGTCAGGATGATCGGCACGCGGGCACCCAGCACGATGCCGGCGGCGTCCGCATGGGCCAGGAAGGACAGCTGCTTGGCCAGCATGTTGCCGGCCTCCAGGTCGGGAACCAGCAGGATGTCGGCCTGACCGGCCACCTCGGACTTGATGCCCTTGGTGATGGCGGCCTCGCGGCTGATGGCGTTGTCGAAGGCCAGCGGGCCGTCGAGGATGCCGCCGGTGATCTGGCCGCGGTCGGCCATCTTGCAGAGCGCGGCCGCTTCCAGGGTCGAGGCGATCTTGGTGTTGATGGTCTCGACCGCCGACAGGATGGCGACGCGCGGCACCTCGACCCCCAGCACCTTGGCGAGGTCGATGGCGTTCTGGACGATGCTGACCTTGTCCTCCAGCGTCGGGTAGATGTTGATCGCCGCATCGGTGATCAACAACGGCCGCGGGTAGGTCGGGACATTCATCACGAAGACGTGGCTGAGACGGCGGCCGGTGCGCAGGCCGGTCTCCTTCTTCACCACCTCGCCCATCAGCTCGTCGGTGTGCAGGCTGCCCTTCATCACCGCTTCGCACTCGCCGGTGCGGGCAAGCCGCACGCCGGTCTCAGCCGAGGCATGGCTGTGGGCGACGTCGACGATACGGTAGCGCGAGATGTCGAGACCATGGGCATCGGCGACGGAGCGGATCTTAGCTTCCGGCCCGACCAGCACCGGGTCGATCAGGTTCGCTTCGGCCGCCTCGACGGCGCCGCGCAGCGAGCTTTCGTCACAGGGATGGACGACGGCGGTCGGCACCGGCGGCAGCGACTCGCACTTCTTCAGCATCAGCTCGTGACCGTCATGGCGGATCACCTGCACCTGCGGCAGTTCCGCCGCGGCGCGGCACACCTTCTCGGTCGGGGCGATCACCTCGGCCACGCCGGTCGCGACCGTCCGGCCGTCCTGGTTGACGCACAGGCAGTCGAAGACCACCGTCTTGCGCACGGCGTCTTTCGACTTGGCGGTGACGGTCACGGTGACGATGTCGCCCAGCAGGACCGGACGCTCGAACCGCAGATCCTGGCCGACATAGACGGTGCCGGGACCGGGCAGCAGGGTGCCGAGAACGGCGGAGATCAGCGAGCCCGACCACATGCCATGGCCGACCACCTTGTGGTCGACGGCGTAATCCTCGTCCACATGGGACGGGTTGAGGTCGCCGGACACCGTCGCGAACAGCTCGATGTCGGACATGGTCAGGCGGCGCGACAGGCTCGCCTGCTGGCCGATGCGGATTTCCTCGAACGTGACGTTTTCGATCATGGGGCTGCCGTTCTTGCCGGTCGGAACGATGCCGCTGCGACCCGCCTGGGCGGCGGAGGGGGCGGCGATGGCGGTGTCCATACTCAATGCTCCTAAAAAGGATCGCGGCGCCCGACCAACGGATCCCGCCGGAACGGCGAAAGCCCGAATGCCGGTGACCGGACCGGATGCCCGATTGGCCGGGGCACCCGTCGCGGCGGCAGGCCGTATCCTCCCAAGCCCGGTTCCCGTGGCCCCCGGCGCCCCGCAGGGCGGCCATGGCGACGGGCCGAACTCCGTCTTGTTGGGTTCCTTTGAAACGGAACCGTCACCTCCCAAGGATTTCCCAAGGAGTGTGCTTGTGCGAAAGCAATAGCCCCTATGGCGAAGGGGACCAATGACCTACATCAATAAAGTCGCCAAGCCATTGTTGCAGCTGAGTTACTGGGATCGTTTCGGTTCAGTGAGCAGACGCAGCATAACCGAAACTTGCGCAGACTCGGACGGGAAAAGCGGACCGGTGGGCAGGATTGCCACCATTGCGCGCTGCGGAATGGCGCAGGACGGCAAACCGCTCAGTCCGCCGCGGCGGAGCAGGAGCAAGTCTGCGCGACCAGCGGCACGCTGACCGTGAAGACGGTGCCACGCCCCACGCGCGAGCGCACCGTAACGGGATGGTCAAGCATCTGGGACATGCGGCGGACAATGGACAGGCCCAGGCCGAGCCCGCGGCCGCTGTCGCGCTGATCGGTGCCGCAGCGGTAGAAATCCTCGAAGATCGCGGCCATTTCCGCCTCGGCGATACCGGGGCCGGTGTCCCACACCTCGATGGACAGGCGCGGCCCGCCATCGGCGTCGAACCGGCGCCGGCAGCCGAGCAGGATCCGTCCGTCGGTGGTGTAGCGCAGGGCATTGACCAGCAGGTTGCGCACCATCCGTTCCAGCAGGATCGGATCGCTCTGCACGCGGACGGAACAGGGAACCGTCCGCAACATGAGACCGCGGTCGATCGCCTGATCGCCGATCTCCACCGCCAGCCGGCTGAGGATCTCCTGAACGTCGAAATCGACGACGCGCGGCTTGACGTTGCCGACCTCCAGCGCCGAGGTGTCGAGCAGGGTGGACAGCAGCGTGTTGCCGGCCGTCAGCGCCTCCCCCAGCTTGTTCGCCACCTCCACCTGCTGGGGATCGTCCAGCTTGGACATCAGGATGTGGTGGAACAGGCTCATCGCCTGGAACGGTTGGCGCAGGTCATGGCTGGCGGCGGCGAGGAAACGGCTCTTGGCTTGGTTGGCCCGCTCCGCCTCGGCATGGGCGCGGGCCAGCGCCTCGCGGATGTCGGCCGATTCCGTCACGTCGATGGCGGCGCAGATGACTCCGGCCACCGCCCCCGTCTCGTCGCGCATCGGTTCCACCGACAGGTCGAGGACCCGGCGGCTGCCGCTGTAGGTCAGTTCCAGTTCGCGCCGGGTCCCGGTCCCGCTTTCCATCACCGACCGCTTGAGCGCGACCGTCCGCGCCGCTTCTTCCGGTGGGAACAGCTCGTCATCGGTCCGGCCGATCATGCGCTCCGGATGCAGGTCAACACGCGGGCAGTAGATCCACAGGTGCCGCAGGTCCCGGTCCTGACTGAACAGCGTCACCTTGGAATAGCGCAGAGCCATCCGGAACCGCTCCTCGCTCTCGCGCAGAGCGCGGGCCATGGCGGCGCGGGCGCGCGCCTCGGTCTGGAGCAGGCGCTTGGTCCTCGCCTCGCGCAGGACATAGGCAGCGACGCCGGCGGTCAGCAGAAGCCCGCCGATCAGCATCGTCCAGGCCAGGCGGTCATCCGCGCTGAACAGCCGTGCCGCGTCCGGCACAACGTAGAGCCGCCACACCCGGCCGCCATAGGCGATGTCGCGAACGATGGCATAGGGCGCCGCGGGACCGGTCAACTGCTCCACGGTAAGGGCATGGATCGGCGGATGCGGCAATTCGCCGGGTCGGCTGATCGCTCCTTCGGCGGCGAGAAAACGCGGTGTTCCGGACTCCGGCGGGATCGGCGGCTCCAGCAGGTAGGCGTCGCCGACGGTCGGCCCGACCCGGCGCACCGTATCGCGCAGCAGCTGTCCGACATCGAAGCTGGTCCACAGGAAGCCGGTCAACACATCGCAAAGAATGCGTCCGCCGGCGGACGCACGGCCCTCCTCGAAATCGACCTCGCGCGAATAGACCGGCAGGTAGATCAGCACAGACCCCTTGCCCAGTTGCGTCTTCAGCGGTTCACCGTCGGCAACGACGATCCGGTTGGCCGCGCAGGAGCGGAGCAGCAGGTCGCGCTGGCCGGGAAGGCCGGCCATGTCCAGCCCGACCAGCCCGGCGGCGGACCGCGGTTCGGCCAGCACATTGACGAACCGGTCGGCCGCCAGCCCGTTGGTGGCGTCGGCGGTATCCCGGTCCCCCCCGGCATCGCCCCTGTGGACGGCGAAGGAGCTGTGGCCGGCCGCACGCATGGCGCGCTCCAGCAGCGGAACGTCCCGTTCGGCGATCCGGCGCGCCCAGGCAACCGCGTGCAGGTTTGGATAGAGCGGAAGCAGCGGTCCGGCGGCAGAGGCGAAACTCGCGTCCGTGACCGGAGCCGGACCGGCCAGCGGACCACTCAGCGCGCGCAGAAGCACGCTCTGATCCTCGAAACTCGACTTCAGTTCGTCATGAAGCTGTATCGCCTGACGGTCGGCCAGCGTCAGTTCGGCTTCGCGGGTGGCGCTCCGGATCATCAGAAAGGCTGAAAAGGACAGGAACAGCCCGGCTGTGACGATCACCGCCAGCGCCCCCGTCCGCCCCCCTTCCCGATACCGCCGGTACATCCGAACGCCCTCCACCCAACACGACCCAACAGCGAGTGTTCGAAGTGATCATAGCGAAGGAAAGACATAAATGGGTATGTGAAACTTCAAATCCAAACGAAAGGAGGAGATCCCTCTAACCATTGGTGGAGAGATTGGACTATTGCACTGAGGAGATTAGACGAAACTCTGTTGCACTTTGCCGCATTCCATCAAATCTCGTTTCAGGAATGTCATTGCAGCGCACAAAACTCTGACAGTTTCGACACTCTATCTTTTGCCTACTTCTTCAGGAACTATCCGCACGCCGCCGATCTTTGTTGTCAAAGAGGATCATGTCCGAGCAGACGGATGACGGCGGCACGCAGGGCAAGCGGGGCCACCGGCTTGTGCAGCAGCGGATAGCCTGACAGCCGCGCCTCGCGCAGACGCTTGGGATCGGTGTCGCCGGTCAGGATCATCCCCGGAACCGGACGGTCGAACAGCTTGGCGATCTGCCGGATCGCAACGATGCCGTTGGCGGCACCCTTCAGCCGCAGATCGGAAATGATCAGGTCGAAGGGTTCGGGCGCCGGACCGATCCGCTCGACCGCCATGTCATAGGACTCCGCGCCGACGATGCTGCATCCCCATTGCCCAAGCAGCGCCTCCAGCGCCGCCAGCACCATGGGATCGTCCTCGATCACCAGGATGCGGGTGCAGCTGATGTCGGTGGTGCCGCTGCCGGAGGCCGGCTGCGAAGTTGAGGCACCCTCTGCCAGTCCGGGCGCATCCACCCCTTCGGCGGCTCCCTCGGCGGCAAGTTCGACCGACAGGGGAACCAGCACGGCGAAGACGGTGCCCCGCCCCTCCGCGGCGCAGACCTCCAGCCCAAGGCCGAGTTTGCGGGCAAGCCCGCGCACCAGGGTCAGGTCCAGCCCCAGCACCGCCGCGCCCTCCCCGGCCGGCTTCGCCAGTTCCGTCCGCAAGGCGGCCAGCCGTTGCGGTGATAGGCCACGGCCGCTGTCCCACACCTCGATGCGCAGGCGGTCACCGCGCAGGCGACAGCCCAGCAGCAGGCGTTCCCGCACCGTGCCGCGCAGGGCGTTGGCGACCAGCCCCTGCAACAGACGTTCGAGCAGCGCAGAGTCGGTTCGTACGATTGCCGAACAGGGCATCACGGTGAAGCGCAGGCCACGGTCGGCAAAGCGGGGCGCCACCTCCAGCGCCAGACGCATCAGCACGCCGTTCACCGCATGGGTGCGGATGTCCGGCTCGATCAGGCCGCTTTCCAGGCGGACGAGGTCGAAATGGCCATCGACCATGCTGCGCATCGATTCGACCGCCTGCGCCATCGAATGCAGCAGGTCGCGCCCCTCCCCCGCTTTGGCGTCCAGCGTGCCGTCCAGCGTGCCGATGAGCAGGGAGAGCGCGGCCAGAGGCTGGCGCAGGTCGTGGCTCGCCGCCGCGAAAAGCCGGCCGGCGGGATCGGGCATCGACTGCACCACCGGAGGGCTGGCGCCTGAAGGAGCAGTAGAAGACGAACCGCCGAACCGCCACACGGCGCCACTGCCGGCAAGCCGCAGCACCTGCCGATCAGGCGCCGTGTCCGGTCCCATACCGGAGGAGAGGCTGGCCTCCAGTTCGCAAGCGGGCAGGCCGATGGTCAGGCGTCCGGCCAGAAACGGCAATTCCGCCGCCGCGGGCGTCCAGTCGGCAAGCCGTCCATCGCCCCCGAACACCAGAAGGGCCGGCTCCGCGCCGCCGGTGTCGTCCTGGCTGCCGTTCACGGTCACCCCTGTATCCCAAGCCTCATGTTCCGATAGGACTCAGACTATGGAAGGCACGGCCCATTGCAAAGCCTGCCATTGGGCAGATCGACGGCGAAGATCATAACGGACACCGCAATCAAACCTTTTGTTGCTTTTTCGGCAAATCCGAAGTGCTCGAGAGGCACATCCTGAGCTATGTCGCAATTCGACAAATAATCAGCCACACCACAGGCTTGCCCTTCAGCGTTTCTTAGGAATAGGCCGCAATGATGGCGGGATGGAGTGCGACACGCAGACTTGCGCCGATTCCGGGCGCGATAGGACGATGGCTGAGGAATTCCCGCCTGTCGATCCGCTGCTGTCGGCTATGCTGCAACTGCCGGACGCAGTTGCATTACTGAAGGCGCATCATGATTGCACCGGCGCGCTGACCGACCTGGAATGGCTGTCCGCCAACCCGGCGGCGGAGCGGCTGCTGGGCATCACGCCGCTCGCCGGGCGGCGGCTGCGTGGCGGCGGCACCGATGCCGCCTGCCCCGGACTGTTCGCCGCTCTTGCCGACGCCCTGCACGGGTCGGTGGAGCGCACCGTCGCAGCACGACGCGGCGCAACGTCGGTGCGCTGGCGGGTGGCGGCCGGCCCGGCCCCAGGCGGGGTGTGCACCGTGCTGACCGACCTCGGCCCGGAAACGCCGACGTTGGCCGAGGCGCTGGCCGAAAGCCTGACCGCGGCGCTGGAGCACAGTGCGGAGAGCTTCGCCCTGTTCGACCATGCGGACCGCTTGGTCCATGCCAACGGCCGGCTGAAACGGGACCTGCCCGATCTGGCCGACCAGCTGGTTCCCGGCATTTCGTTCGAGGAGCTGGCCCGGCGTTTCGCCCTGGCCGACCCGCGCCTGACCACCGAAGAGGAGCGCAGTGCCTGGGTGGCGGAGCGGCTGGAGCGCCATCGCCGCCTGGAACCGCCGGTGGTGGTGCCGCTGCCCGACGGGCGTTGGCTGCTCAGCCGCGAACATGCAGTGCCGGGCGGCGTGCTGGTCCATTACACCGACGTCACCACGTTGAAGCTGAACGAGGAGCGGCTGCGCGTGCGCGAGGCGGAGGCGCGCGCCGCCCGCGCCGAGGCGGAAAGCGCCAGCCGCGCCAAGAGCGCCTTCCTGGCCCAGATGAGCCACGAACTGCGCACACCGCTGAATGCCGTTCTGGGCTTCTCGGAGATGCTGCTGTCGGAAGCATTCGGGCCGCTTGGCAACCCGCGCTACCACAGCTATGCCGGCGACATCCGCGATGCGGGAACCCATCTGCTGGCGCTGATCGACGACATTCTGGAACTGTCGCGCCTGGACAGCGGCGGCATGCCGATGGCAGAGGAGGGGGTGGACCTCGATACGCTGTCGCTGCGCGTCGTCTCCGCCTTGCAGGAGGTGGCAAGGGAGGGCGACGTCCGCATGCGCCGTGAGGTGCCGGCCACCCTGCCGCTGCTTCAAGGCGATGCCCAGGCGCTGACCCAGATGCTGACCAACCTGCTGTCCAACGCCGTCACCCACACCCGCCCCGGCGGCGAGGTGGTGCTGACCGCCCATCTGATGCCGGAGGGCGGAATCGGGCTGATGGTGGCCGACACCGGTGTCGGCATCCCGACAGCCGAGCTTCCGCGCATCCTCCATCCGTTCGAGCCGTCGGATTCAACCATCGCCCGCAACTCCCGGGGGACCGGGTTGGGGCTGCCGATCGTCAAGCGGCTGGTGGAGATGCATGGCGGGCGGATGGAACTGACCAGCGAGCCCGGCGTCGGCACTGCGGTCGTTCTGGTCTTCCCCGCCGACCGCAGCCTGCCGCGCGATCGCTGCCGGCCGGCCCCACTGCCCCCGGTCATCCTGCCAGCCTGATTCCGCTGGCCCGATCACCATCACCCACCTTTTGCCCCTTGGCGAGGGCGTGCCGACAGGTCATTGTGGGGCGCATGTTCTCCACACGTTCCCGTTCTAATGGTGGCACCACGCCATGAGCGACGACATTGCCGTTCCGGTTCCCAGCGATGGGACCCTCCCGTTGGCAGGGGGTGCGCCACCGATCTTCCGCGGCGTCCGGCGGGCGCTGGCGACACGCGGCTATGCGACCATGACCGAATTCCGGCTGGCGAGCGGCCGGCGGGCCGATGTGCTCGCCATCGACGAAGCCGGCAACATCCTGATTATCGAGGTGAAGAGCGGCGTTCCCGATTTCCGCTCCGATCAGAAATGGCAGGAGTATCGCGAATGGTGCGACGCCTTCTATTTCGCCGTCGATGACAGTTTCCCAACCGAGCTGATCCCGGAGGAATGCGGCCTGATGGTCGCCGATGCCTATGGCGCGGAGATCCTGCGCGAGGCACCGGTCGCCAAGCTGGCCGCCGCCCGCCGCAAGATGCTGCTGCTGCGCGCCGCAATGACCGGGGCCGGCCGCCTGCACCGGATCGAGGATCCGATGTTCACCCAGGCCTCGCCGACGGTGTGACCCGGCGCCTGTGGGCTGGCCGCCCGTCCACGGGGATGCGCCCGGGCACGGAACCGGCTAGACTGCTGTCTCCAGATCAACCGGGAAGAGCGACCGGCATGCCGGCGGACCAGACGGGCACAGCCCCCCCCTTTACAGCGCCCCCCTTGCACATCCTGCTGGCGGAGGACGAGACGGTCACCCGCCTCGCTGCCCGCGCCCTGCTGGAGCGTGCCGGGCATCGCGTGGTGGCGGTGGAGGACGGGCCGGCCGCCGTGGCCGCGGCTGCGGAAAGCGCCTTCGACCTGATCCTGATGGATCTGGGCCTGCCCGGCCTGCCCGGCGACGAGGCGGTCCGGGCCATCCGGCGTCAGCCCAACGGTACCGCTCCCCGCATCCTGATGCTGACCGCCAGTGCGACCGCTGAAGGCCAGGACCGTTGTGCGGTCTGCGGCGCCGACGGCACGCTGATCAAGCCACTGCGGTTGGACACCCTTTCGGCAACGCTTGACGGCAGTCGGGGCGGCGGAGCGCCGGCCTCGATGTCGGCGACCGAACCGGCCTTCGATGAGGGCGCCATCAGGACGATGCGGGAAATGCTGCCCGCAGCCCGCGTTGCCGAACTGATCGGCAAGACGGCAGCGGTGCTGCGCCAGCATGGACAGGCGCTGGACGAGGCACTGGGGCGCGGGGACCGGGCGACCGCCGGAGCGATGGCCCACAAGATCGCCGGCGTGTCCGGCCAATATGGCTGCGTCGCCCTGCGCCGGTCCGCCCGCGCGCTGGAGGCGGAGCTGGAACAGCCGAACACCGTTCCGGCCCGCCGGGCCGATGAGGTGACCGGCATGCTGGCGGCGGCGCTGGAGTTTCTGGAACGCAGCGCCGCACGGGGATGAAAGCCCCCGCCGACGGCGCTGGTGGTCCGGCGTCGCCTGTCAGCCCTGGCCTCTAGCCGCGCTCTCCGGGCGAAACGGCGACACAGTGATGGCCGTGCTTGGTCAGGACGGCGCAGGCCTTGCGGGCGTCCTTCTCGTCCAGGCCGGTCAGGCGGGCGCGGTAGACGGTCTCCTTACCGGTCTTGGCCTCGACCACACTGGCCTTGGCGCTGCGCAGCAGGAACGGTGCCTGCTTGACCGCCTGCGACACCGCTTTGTTGCCGGCCGCCTTGCTGGAGAAGGCGCCGACCTGGACCCCCCAGTGCGAGGAACTGCCGCCGCGAGAGGACTTCTCCTCCCGGGTCGGTGCCACCGGGATCGGAGCCGGAACCGCCGCCGTCTGCAGGGAGGCGCGGACCGGCTTGGCCTTCACCTCCGGCTCTTCATCGTCGTCGTCCCCCTCGCCATCGACAGCGTCGGAGCGGGTGGTGTCGAGGCTCGCCATGACCGGCGCATCGTCGCGGCCGCGGTTGGGCCGACCGAAGGCCTGGTCGAGCAGCGCCGCCATCTTGTTGTCGCGCGAGACCGCCGACTTGCCGCCCAGCACCACGCCGACCAGCCGCCGCCCGTCGCGCACCGCCGAGGCGGCGAGGTTGAAGCCGGACGCCACGGTGTAGCCGGTCTTGATGCCGTCCATGCCCTCGTAGCGGGACATCAGGTGGTTGTGGTTGGCCAGGGTGCGGCCGCCATAGACGAAGTTGCGGCGGCTGAAATAGGGGTAATATTTGGCATGGTCGCGCATCAGCGCGCGGGACAACGCCGCGTAGTCGCGGGCGGTCGTCACCTGCTCCATGTTCGGCAGGCCGGAGGCGTTGCGGTAGACGGTGTGGCGCATGCCCAGTTCGCGGGCCTTGCGCGTCATCATCTCGGCGAAGCGCGACTCGGTGCCGCCCAGCGCCTCCGCCAGCACCACCGCGGCGTCGTTGGCCGACTTGGTGACGAGGCCGAGGATCGCCGTCTCCACCTTCAGCGTCTGGCCGGCGCGCAGGCCGAGCTTGGTCGGCGACATGCTCTCCGCCCAGGACGAGACCGGCAACTGCTGGTCGAGGGTCAGACGACCGTCCTCGAGCGCGTCGAAGGTCAGGTAGAGCGTCATCATCTTGGTCAGCGACGCCGGATGGGTGATCGCGTCGGCGTCCTGGTCGATCAGCACCTGCCCGGTGCGGGCGTCGACGACGATGGCCGCGGCCTTCGCCGCCAGCGCTTCCGCCGCGGACAGGCCGGAGCCGACGGCCACCATGCCCAGCAGCGCGGCTGCCGCGAGCAAATGGCGACCCACACCCGCCGAACTCCGCCCGCCGGCCGTATCCGCCGCGCGAAAGGCGAACGGAAACAATCCGTTACGAACGGTGTTGCGCGTTACACTCATGATGGCCCCGCCAACCGCTAGATCTTGGTGCTTGGTTCAATGGTAAATTCGTGCGAAATCAGTGTCTAGCATGAATTCGTTAATTTACTGCTTTGGCTTTTCGCAGTTTCTGTGGCCAAAATCGCGGGTCCTGCATGAAGAGGAAAGGAACGGCGGGGACGGCACGGCGGACGGGTTGCGGCAAGGGGCAAACGGGTTACCGGCGCCCTCCGACAGGCTGAAGCCCACCGGAGCCCGCATGTCGGCTCTTGCCGCCACGCCCTTCGTTCTCCACCTACCAGGGGCCGCTGACGCGAGGCAAGCGACAATGAGCCGTGGTCATCAAAGAAGCGTTCGGACAAGTTTCCTGGCCACTCTTTTCCGCCGCGCCTTCCGCCAAGGTGCGGCAGCGGCCATGGCCGCCTCTCTGCTGGCGCTTGCCGGTTGCAGTTCGGTGGGGCCGACCGACAACCCGCTGGCGCGCAAGCTGACCTGGTTCAGCTATCTCAACGGCGACGACCTGCGCACCCGCTGCGGCAAGGACGGCGCCGACCGCTATCGCCTGATCTTCAACGCCGACTACAATCGGCACGTGCGCACCTACGACATCATCGGCGATCCCGAGCGCGGCGGTGCGGTGGTCGAGGCGCATGTGATCGAGGCGACCGACCTCGCACGCCTGACGCTGGCCGATCCCTTTTCCGCCGCGCGCGGCAATACCGCGACCCTGCAGCTGAGCGCCGCGCAGTTCGACAGCTTCGTCGGCCGCCTGCGCGAGGACGGGGCGTTCGACCCACCGCCCCAGGGGCTGCGGCTGCCGTCCAACGGCTTCTATTGGCTGATCAACGGCTGCCGGGCCGGGCAGTGGTTCTTCACCGCCTACCCCTATCCGTCCAGCCGCTTCACCGACGCCCGTTTCCCGGAGCTTCTGCGCAGCATCGATCCGACCGGCATCGCCTTTCCCGGCCTGCCGCCCGCCGATGAGGCGCCGCGTACCCTGCCCCCTTCCGGCCAGTTGGCGGACGGCGGCGTGTTCTTCGAGGTCCAGGTCGGACGTGATGGCCTGGTGGGTCCCACCGCCCCCTTCGGGGCGCTGCTGCTGAGCGCCCTTCCGGGGTATTGAGAGAGGATCAGGCCGTCTCTTCCGCGATCCGTCGTGGACGCATCTCTTCCGGAACCAGCGTCTCGACCCAGGGGCCGTCCGGCATGCGTCGAGCCAGTTCGGTCAGGTTGCGGTTCCACCACTGGCGCTGTTCGCTGAGGTCGTCATAGTCGTAGTTCGACTGGCGCCAGCTGCGCGATTCGGCATGGTAGGACACCATGTCGATGGGGAAGCCGACGTCGTTGCTGGAGAAGCGGGTGCTGTCGAAGGACAGGTAGGCCAGCTTCAGCGCCGTCTGCATGTCGGTGCCGTAGGTCAGCGCGCGGTCCAGGATCGGCTTGCCGTAGGCGGTGGCGCCGATCGACAGGTAGGGCGTGCGCTCGTCCACCTCGATCCAGTTGCCCTCCGGATAGACCAGGAACATGTAGGGTTCGCGGTCTTCGGCCAGCTGGCCGCCGACGATGGCATGCAGGTTGAAGTGCAGCTTCGACGCCTCCAGCGACTCCTTATCCTCCGCGGCGACTTGCCGCAGGCAGGCGGTGAAGGCCGAAACCGCGTCCAGCATGGTCGAATAGGATTCGCCCCGGCGCTTCTGCATGTCGCGGCGCAGATAGGCCAGCGTCTTGTCGCGCACGCTGCGCAGACCGGAATTCATGATGAAGAAGCGGTCGCTACCGCTGCCCATCATCGTGACCTTGCGGGCCGACGAGAGCTGCGATCCGCTGGTGATCCGGCCGTCCGACAGACCGATCAGGCCGTCACGGGTCTTGATGCCAAGGCAATAGGTCATGATCGAAATGGTCCCGAAGATGCGGCCTGAAGAGCGGATGGCCCGGCGCGCCGCGTCCAAGCGCCGCACCTGACCATTGGCCGAGGCGAATCCCGCCCGCAGCCACGCTACACTTGTCCCAGCGCCGGTAAAGCCTTCGTTAAGGACATCCGCCGCAGGCCCGGCAACAGGGGTGACGCGGCTGTCATCGAAGCTTCGCGCGATAGGGGTATGGTGCAGCGCAAGGTATTAAGCCGGATACACCCCGAACGGACTGTTGACACCGCGCTTTGCTTAGCCCATAAAATCCTTATATTGCAGTGCAACATTTCCCGAGCGTCGCCTTGCGGTGTCCGGGGGAAAACAGCAACGGCTGCACAACGTAAAAAACGCAACGCACACCGCTGCCGGCAGGCTCTTCGCCACGCTTTGCGGCGGATGGGTCTCACATACGAACGCCGGCATCAGCCAGGAAGGAACGCGCGTCATGAACCAGTTCACGCCGAAGTCGCTCGAAAACGTCGCCGCCCAGGCCAAGGAGCAGTATGAGGGCCTGGTGAAGGCTGGCCAGGAGCAGACGGTCAAGCAGTTCGAGCAGACCGCGACCGCCGCCAAGGAGCAGTTCGAGAAGACCGCCGCCCAGCTGCTGAAGAGCTACGAGGACCTGCAGGCCACCGGCAAGGCCAATGTCGAGGCGCTGATCGCCAGCAGCACCATCGCCGCCAAGGGCGCCGAGGATCTGGGCCGCGAAGTCGTCGCCTATGGCCAGTCGGCGCTGGACAAGTCGATCACCACCGGCAAGGCCCTGCTGACCGCCAAGACCATCCAGGAAGTGGTGGAGCTGCAGAACGATTTCCTGAAGTCCAGCTTCGACGCGATGCTGGCCGAGACCAGCCGCCTGCAGGAACTGACCACCAAGGTCACCAACGAGGCGCTGGCCCCGCTGAACGCCCGCGTCACCGCGACGGTCGAGACCTTCGCCAAGCCGCTCGCCGCCTGATCGGCCGATCGGACCTGTCAGACGGCACCAGACGGCCGGGGTTCAGCGATGGACCCCGGCATCGCAAACGGCCCGGCAACCTCCACGCGGTTGCCGGGCCGTTCTGCGTTCGGGCATATGGCATCAACCTCTCCGGAATTTCGCGTCAAAGGATTTTGTGCAGTGCACAATAGTCATTGACTCCACTCCAAGCTGCCCTTATCTTCCGCTCATGTTGCAGTGCAGCATATCTCGGGCGCCCGCCCCGACGGGGCCCGAGGGTTTCAACCCACTCCGCAACCGGCCGCCGCATCGTCGGGGCCGCGCGGTTGACCCCTTGAGAGAGCGCGAGGAGCATAGCCATGTCCGACCAGATCGCTGCCGTCACCAAGTCCGTCGAAGACGCCATCGCCACCGCCAAGCAGAACCTGGAAGGCTTGGTGAAGGCCCAGCAGGAGCAGATCGAGAAAGCCTCCGCCAAGGTGCTGAAGGGCTATGACGAGCTGACCGTTCTCACCAAGGAGAATGTCGACGCGCTCGTGAAGTCCGGCACCGTCGTCGCCAAGGGCGCGGAAGAGGCCGGCAAGCAGGTGGCTGCCTTCACCCAGTCCTCGCTGGAGAAGAGCGTGTCGAACGCCAAGGCCCTGCTGGCGGTGAAGACGATCCAGGAACTGGTCGAGCTGCAGAACGCCTACGCCAAGGCCAGCATCGACGCGCTGGTGTCGGAGAGCACCAAGCTGCAGGAGCTGACCGTCAAGATCGCCAACGAGGCGCTGGCCCCGCTGAATGCCCGCGTCAACGCCACGGTCGAGGTCCTGTCGAAGAAGCCGGTCGCCGCCTGACCGGCTTGGCCCCACCGGCTTTCTTGACTGGCGGGCAGACAAGGCCCACATGAAGGACCGCATCGTGACGGCCCGGCATCCCGGACAGGGATGCCGGGCCGTTTTGCGTGCGCATCCCCGTCCCGGCGACTCCACATGGCCCTACGCGAAGGACCCCACACGAAGGACTAGGGTTTTCCGCCGATTGCGGCCCAACCGGAAGAGGTGTCTCCTATTTCGGGGTATCGGAGGGCCGGATGGACCAAAGGAGGGTCTGCCAAATGGAGGGAGACCGAAAACGGCCCCTTCCCACCGCGCCCGAAATGACCATATCATTCTCAGTGACAGTGCATCGCGATGACATTCGACTGGGACCATGGCCGACTCTGACAAGCAGGGCAACGACGGCACAAACAGCGGCGTGGTCGTCAAGGCCAAGCCAAAGACAAAAAAGCCGTCGATGTACAAGGTGTTGATGCTGAACGACGACTACACTCCGATGGAGTTCGTCGTTCTCGTTCTCGAACGCTTCTTCAGCAAATCGCGGGAGGAAGCGACACAGATCATGCTGCATGTGCACCGGCGGGGTGTGGGGTTGTGCGGCGTGTTCACCTACGAGGTGGCGGAGACGAAAGTCACGCAGGTGATGGACTTTGCGCGCCAGCACCAGCATCCGCTTCAATGCACGTTAGAAAAGGATTAGACCCACACATGCTGTCGCGTAACCTGGAACAGACGCTGCACCGAGCCCTGGCCCACGCGAACGAGCGCAGGCATGAATACGCGACGCTCGAACATCTGCTTCTCGCGTTGACCGAAGACTCCGATGCTACCGCCGTCTTGCGCGCTTGCGGGATCGATCTCGACCGCCTGCGCGCGGAACTGTCGGATTACCTCGACAACGAGCTGGCGAACCTTATCACGAACAGGCCCGACGACGCCAAGCCCACGGCTGGTTTCCAGCGGGTTCTGCAACGTGCGGCCATCCACGTCCAGTCGTCGGGACGTGAGGAGGTAACGGGAGCAAATGTGCTCGTTGCCTTGTTCTCTGAACGCGAGAGCCACGCGGTTTACTTCCTGCAGGAGCAGGAAATGACCCGGTTCGACGCGGTCAACTACATCTCTCACGGAATCGCGAAGGCTCCGGGCCGCTCGGAAACAAAGCGTGTCTCGGGCGCTGACGACGAGGCGGCGGCGGAGAAGGTCGTGAAAAAAGGCAGCGAAGCGCTAGAGGCGTATTGTGTCAACCTGAACAAGAAGGCGTCCGGCGGGAAGATCGATCCGCTGATCGGCCGGGAGCAGGAGGTCGAACGGACCATCCAGATCCTGTGCCGGCGGTCGAAGAACAACCCGCTCTACGTCGGTGACCCCGGTGTCGGCAAGACAGCCATCGCCGAAGGCCTCGCCCGCCGCATCGTCCAGCAGGAAGTGCCGGAGGTGCTGCGCAACGCCACCATCTTCGCGCTCGACATGGGCTCGCTGCTGGCCGGCACGCGCTATCGCGGCGATTTCGAGGAGCGGCTGAAGGCCGTCGTGTCGGAACTCGAGGCGACGGAGGGGGCCATCCTCTTCATCGACGAGATCCACACGGTGATCGGCGCCGGCGCCACCTCGGGCGGGGCGATGGATGCCTCGAACCTGCTGAAGCCGGCGCTGGCGTCGGGTTCGCTGCGCTGCATCGGCTCGACCACCTACAAGGAATACCGCAGCTACTTCGAGAAGGATCGGGCGCTGGTCCGCCGCTTCCAGAAGATCGACGTCAACGAGCCGTCGGTCGAGGACGCGATCAAGATCCTCCAGGGCCTGAAGCCCTATTACGAGAAGCACCACAAGGTCACCTACACCAACGACGCCATCCGCGTCGCGGTGGAGCTGTCGGCCAAGTATATCGGCGACCGCAAGCTGCCCGACAAGGCCATCGACATCATCGACGAGGTCGGTGCGGCGCAGATGCTGCTGCCGGAGAACAAGCGTCGCAAGAAGATCGGCGTGAAGGACGTGGAGGCGGTGGTCGCCAAGATCGCCCGCATCCCGCCGAAGTCGGTCAGCCGCGACGACAAGGAAACACTGCTGAACCTGGAGCGCGACCTGAAGACCATGGTCTTCGGCCAGAACAAGGCGATCGACGCGCTGGTCTCCGCGATCAAGCTGGCCCGCGCCGGCCTGCGCGAGCCGGAGAAGCCCATCGGCAACTACCTGTTCACCGGCCCGACCGGTGTCGGCAAGACCGAGGTGGCCCGCCAGCTCGCCATGACGCTGGGCATCGAGCTGACCCGCTTCGACATGTCGGAGTATATGGAGCGGCACACCGTGTCGCGCCTGATCGGCGCCCCGCCGGGCTATGTCGGCTTCGACCAGGGCGGCATGCTGACCGACGCCATCGACCAGCACCCGCACTGCGTCCTGCTGCTGGACGAGATCGAGAAGGCCCATCCGGATCTGTTCAACATCCTTTTGCAGATCATGGACCACGGCAAGCTGACCGATCACAACGGCAAGATCGTCGATTTCCGCAACGTCATCCTGATCATGACGTCGAACGCCGGGGCCGCCGACATGGCCAAGCCCGCCATCGGCTTCGAGCGTGACCGCCGGGTCGGTGAGGACATCGAAGCGGTCGAGAAGATGTTCACGCCGGAGTTCCGCAACCGTCTCGACGCGATCATCCCGTTCGCGCCGCTGACGCAGGAGGTCATCAACCGCGTCGTCGACAAGTTCATCATGCAGATGGAAGCGCAGCTGGAAGACCGCGGCGTCTCCATCGAGCTGAACGAAGAGGCACGCGAGTGGCTGGGCAAGAAGGGCTACGACCCGCTCTATGGCGCCCGCCCGCTTGGCCGCGTGATCCAGGAGTACATCAAGAAGCCGCTGGCGGAAGAGCTGCTGTTTGGCAAGCTCAGCAAGGGCGGCTTGGTCAAGGTCACCGTCAAGGACGACAAGCCGGCCTTCGATTATGCCGAAGGCAACCGGCCGAAGCGCACCTCGGGCGACGATGATGAGGAAATGGTTTCGGAGATGGTCGAGTAAGTCCGGCCGCTCCGTTCCATATCGTAAAAAAGGGGACCGTCCGCGGTCCCCTTTTTCGTTGTGCGACCAATGGGTGCGACCGATGGATGCGCTCTTTTGCATCGTCTCGTCACCGCGCGATACTTTTGCGCGAAGGCCGGACTGGGGTATGGTCGCGCCATGACCGATCCCGCCGCCACGCCGCCGGCCGCCGTGCCCGCCCTCTTCCCGTCCGCAGATGCGCAGGCCCCCCTGATGCCCGCGCCCGACGCGTTGCGCATCGCCTTCGCCTGCGCCGACACGGATGAGGCGCGCGCCGCCCGCACCCGGCTGGTCCACCGCTATGGCAATGCCATGCCGGATGAAGCCGACGTCATCGTTGCGCTGGGCGGCGATGGCTTCCTGCTGGAAACCCTGCACCGGGGGCTGACCCGCAACCGCGAGCGCCCGACGCCGGTCTATGGCATGAACCGCGGGTCGGTCGGTTTCCTGCTGAACGCCTACCGCGAGGAGGATCTGGCCGAACGAATCGTGGAATCCCAGCATGTCCGCCTGCATCCGCTGCGGATGGTGGCGACCAGGGTCAATGGCGAACGGGTGGAGGCGCTTGGCATCAACGAGGTCTCGCTGCTGCGCGAGACTCGGCAGGCAGCCAAGCTGCGCATCACCATCGACGGGGTGGTCCGGCTGCCTGAACTGATCTGCGACGGCGCCCTGGTGGCGACGCCGGCTGGCAGCACCGCCTACAACCTGTCGGCCCACGGCCCGATCGTGCCGCTGAATGCCGGCGTGCTGGCCCTGACCCCGATCAGCGCCTTCCGCCCGCGACGCTGGCGCGGCGCACTGCTGCCGCACACCGCCAAGATCACCTTCGACGTGCTGGAGGAAGGCAAGCGTCCGGTCAGCGCCGTCGCCGACTTCACCGAAGTGCGCGAGGTTCTGCGGGTCGAGGTGCAGGAATGCCGCGAGGTCGGCCTGACCCTGCTGTTCGATCCCGAGCTGAACTTCGAAGAGCGCATCCTGAAGGAACAGTTCGCACCATAAGGCTCACGCCCCAGCTTCACGCCCTTCTGGCAACCCACACCGCGGTCAGATCGTCGCGCAGCGGCAGGCGGGTACGGGCATAGAAGCTGTCCATCATCGGGCGCAGCGGGTGCTGGCGGTCGCGGGCCAGCGCGTCGCGGACGAAATCGGGCACGGCATCCTGTCCCAGCGGGCCGATCTCGTCGCCGCCGCATTCGATCAGGGCGTCGCTGTAGAGGAATAGGAAGCCGCCGCGCGGCAGTCGATGGCTCTGGTCGACATACTGCGCCCGGCGCGAGACGCCCAGCACCAGCCCGGCCGAATCGAGCAGGCGGATGTCAGGCCCGTTTTCCTTGATCGCGGCCGGCGTCCCCAGCACCGGGTTGGGCGAGCCCGCTGCGGCGAAGGTCAGGGTATCGACGGCAATGTCGAGGATGCCGAAGAAGGCGGTGGCGAACTGCCCCCGCGGCAGCACATCGTTCAGCGCAACGTTCAGCTGCGCCAGCCATTGCGACGGCGTCATATGCTGCATTGGAAAGCGGTCGATCAGCGTGTGCAGGCGGAAGGTGTTGATCGCCGCCGTGATGCCGTGCCCGGCGAAATCGACCATCAGCAGCCCCAGCCGCCCGTCCCCCAGCGGATAGAGGCCCCAGAAATCGCCGCCCAGTTCCGACGAGGTCTCGAAATGGGCGTCCAGCGTCAGTCCGTAGCGGTCCGCCACCTCGGCCAGCCGCCGGTCCTCCGGCAGAAGCGAGGTCTGCATGGCGCGGGCGTGCGACAGCTCGCGCTGGACCCGCTCGCGGAAGGTGGCGAGGTCGTTGAACAGCTTACGCTTTTCCAGCTGGTGGCGGACGCGGGCCACGCATTCGCCGGGCTTGATCGGCTTGGAGATGAAGTCGCTGCCGCCGGCTTCGAAACAGCGGACCTGCTCCTCGTCGCTGTCCAGCGCAGTCTGGAACAGGACGGGAAGCTGCTCGTGCGTTGCATTGCGGCGGAGCGCCTGACACATCTCCAAGCCGTTCATCACCGGCATGTCGACGTCCAGCAGGATGAGGTCGGGGCGGAACCGGTCGACCGCCGCCAGCCCCTCGCGGCCGTTCTCGGCGAAAGCAATGTCGGTGATCCCGGCGCGGCGGATCACCAGGGCAAGCGATTTGCGGTTGAATTCATTGTCGTCGACGATTAGGACGCGGCAGTCCGACAGCGACAGGGCGGGCACGGCCATGGACGCTCCGTCAGCGGTCGAACTGCAGGACGGTGCAGCGTCCGCCGTCGGTCACCGTCACGCGTGAGGCCAGCGTCCGCATGAAGACGAAGCCGCGGCCCGACCGCGCCTTGTTGCCGGTGGTCGCCGGGGCTAGTTCGGTGTCGAAGCCACCGCCCTGATCCACCACCGCGATGGCGACGCAGCGGTCGTTCCAGCGGCAGAAGATGTCCAGCCGCCGCCGCGTCACGGCGGGGTCGCCCAGCCGGTCACGCATCATCTCGCTGAAGCGGCGGTAGCCGCCGGGCTCCCCCTTCACCGCACTCGACAGGCCCAGATTGCCGTGGACGATGGCGTTGGCGACGGCCTCGTGCAGGCAAAGCTCCACGTTGGACCGGCGTTGCGGCTCCAGCACACCGCGCCGCGCCAGTTCGTCGCAGACCAGCACCGGGCATTGCAGGCCATAGGCGGTGCCGGTGGTCAGCGACAGGTAGAAGCCGGGGAGGTCGGGATGGTCCGCCGCCGACGCCCCCGACCAGTCGTCGAGCGGCGCCGCCCTTTCGTCGGCGTCCTCCCCCAATTCCACCGTCAGGAAGGGGCTGCGGCCGAAGGCGGCGCGCAACCTGTCGTGATCGGCCCGTTCCATCAGCAGCGTTTCCACCGCCCGCCCGCCTGCCTGCCCTCCCCTTGCCGCGGGCTCGTCCAGGTGATCCTGCATCGTCCCGGCGAAGCGCGCCACGACGCGTGCGGCCATATCGGCCGGCACCCGGTCGCGCAACAGGCTGAAGCCGCGGACGGCCGGTTCGGCCATGCAATCGTAACGAGCGGCGTCCATGCGGCAAACTCCCCTGGGACAGAGACCGGCAAGCGGGCCGGCGGTTCAGAACTCGACGGTGATGACCTCGCTCAACCGCGCCAGTTCGATCGACCGCCTGACGTCGCCGGCCGGCCCGCGGACGATCATCTTGATGTTGCGGCTCTCGGTCTCGTCCTGCAGGACCAGCAGCATGCCGAGACCGGCGGAGTCGATGAACTCCAGCCCCGACAGGTCGAGGACGAATCGCCGTGCGGCGGACTGCTCCACCAGCGCGATGATATCACTCAGCCGGTCATGGTCGGTGAACTCCAGGCGGCCCGTCAGCCAGACTTCCGCCGCATCACCTGTGTTGATCGTCTTGAAATCCATGGATCCTCTCAACAGGTCCTCTCGACCGGTCCCCGGTCCCGGTCATGCCCATACAAATGCGCGCGAAACCAAGGGCATTCGCATATGCACAGTAGTGCAAGCGCTCACTTGCCCTCAAGTCCAGATACTACGCAGAGGCGCCCATTCCCTTTGCGCGCGACATTTCCCCTCAAACGCCCGTCCCTGGGACCCGCCCGCATGGACGGGCATCGCGCAACGGGGTAGAACGTCCTTGGGAAGGCACGCGCTTCGCGTGCCACGCCATTGCCAATGGCCCCCTAAAAAACCGTTGTCAACGAACCTCCGGAACGGCAATGCATGACCAGGATCGCTGAGGCATGGCGGCGCGTACCGACGGTATCGGCCAAGTTCCTGCTGATCCTGGTGCCGAGCCTCGTGGTCGCGGTCTCGCTGTTCTCGGCCCTGTTCTTCTATGACCGCTACAAGGATTTGCAGGCGGCACTGCGGGAGAAGGTGGCGACCATCGCCGACATCAACGCGGCGGCGCTGTCCAGCAATCTGTGGACCTTCGACGTCCAGGCGATCCGCAACGTCATCCAGGCCATCGGCGCCAACCGGGAGCTGGTCTGCGTCGAAGTGAGCGACGATCTGGCCGACGGGCTGTTCGCCTGGCCGGGGCCGAGCTGCCCGTTGAGCAGCGACGCCAACATCGAACGGCGGCCGATCCGGGTCCAGCATCTTCAGGTCGGCACCATCACCCTGCATTACAGCCACGACGTGGTGCGCGAGCAGTTGCGGCAGGAGGTGGTAAACACCACGCTGCTGCTTCTGCTGATGCTGGCCGGCACCATCGCGGCGGCGCTGGCGGCGCTGCGGCTGACGGTCGGGCGGCCGCTGGGGCGGCTGATCGCCTCCATCCTGGAATCGGAACGGGGCGGCGGGCATCGGCCGGTGGATTGGCGCGCCGCCGACGAGCTGGGGCGGGTGATCCAGGCCCACAACGCCATGCTCGCCCGGCTGGGACAGGAGGAGGCCGCCCTGCGCAAGAGCGAGCAGCGGCTGGCGCTGGCGATCACCGCCACCCGCTCCTCCGTCTGGGATTACGACCTGCGCACCGGGCAATATTGGTGGTCGAAGGAGTTCCCCGCCCTTCTCGGCTATGGTCCGAACGAGCTGTCGATGACGGCGGAGACCTGGTCCTCGCTGCTGCATCCGGACGAGACGGAGCGGGTGATGGCCGAGTCGCGGCGGCGGGTGCGCGACCGCGCCATGGCCTACACCGCCATCTACCGCATGCGCCGGCGCGACGGCCGATGGGCCTGGATCGAAGACCGCGCCACCGCCCAGCGCAATCCCGACGGCCGCGCCCGCCGCCTGACCGGAACCATGTCCGACGTCACCGAACGGGTGCGGGCGGAACTGGATCTGGCGCATGAGCGCAACGTGCTGCAGGTCACGCTGGACAACACCGACCAGGGCATCATCAAGGTCGACGGCGACGGTCGGGTGGTGACGGCGAACCGCCGGGCGGCGGAGCTGCTGAACATCCCGCCGGAGGTGCTGGCCGGCAACCCATGCTTCGCCGATCTGGTGGCGCTCCAGCGCCGCCAGGGCGAGTTCGGCGAGATGGGCGACGACCCCGACCTGTATCTGAGCTACGGAATCGGCGCGGAGGGCAGCGGAAGCAGCTTCGGCGGCAGCTTCGATCCTAGCTTCGGAATGCCGCCGGACGAGCCGGCGGGTCTGATCGACCAGCCCTTCACCTTCAAGCGCCGCCGCCCCGATGGCCGTATCGTCGAAGTGCGCACCAACCCGCTGCCGGAGGGCGGATTCGTCCGCACCCTGACCGACGTGACGGTGGAGGCACGGTCGGCCGAGGAGATCTTCAATGCGATGCAGGAGCTGGAACGGGCCTATGCCGACCTGAAGGAGACGCAGGCCAACCTGGTCCAGGCGGAGAAGATGGCCTCGCTCGCCCTGCTGGTCGCCGGCGTCGCGCATGAGATCAATACCCCGATCGGCATCGCCTTCGGTTGCGCCACCCATCTGTCGGGCCGGACCGGCGTCCTGACCGAGGCGTTCGAGCGCGGCACGATGAAGAAGTCCGACCTTGCCGCCTATGTCGCCACCGCCAGCGAATCCTCCCGCCTGATCGAACAGAACCTGACCCGTGCCGCCGAACTGATCCAGAGCTTCAAGCGCGTCGCCGTCGACCAGACCAGCGAGGAGCGCCGCCGCTTCGACCTGCTGGCCTATCTGGAGGAGGTGGTGACCTCGCTCGGCCCCACCCTGCGCAAGAGCCCGCACCGCGTCGCCATCGCCTGTTCGCCGGGCATCCAGATGGACAGCTTCCCCGGCGCGCTGAGCCAGGTGGTGACCAATCTGGTGATGAACGCGCTGACCCACGCCTTCCCGGCCGACAGCAAGGGTCACATCGTCATCGATGTGGACGAGGTGACGGACGACGAGGTGGAGATCCGCTTCGCCGACGACGGCCTCGGCATCGCCGCGGCAAACCTGCCCAAGGTGTTCGAACCCTTCTTCACCACCCGGCGTGGGTCTGGCGGCAGCGGGTTGGGGTTGCACATCGTGTTCAATCTGGTCACCCAGTCGCTGGGCGGGCGGATCTCGGTTGACAGCGTTCCCGGCGATGGAACTACCTTCACCCTGCGCATCCCGAAGACCGCCGTTACCCCTGCCGCCACCTCCAACCCCGCGCCGCCCACCGTAGCGCTGGAGACCGAACCCGCATGAGCATCGGCGCCTACGACGACGACGAGATCCAGTTCGCCGACGAGGAGACGGACGGTTCCGCGCCCGGCCCCGGCGAGGCCGCCGCCACGCGCGAGGCTATGGCCGATCCGGCTGCCCCGCCCTGGGCGGTCCTGGTGGTGGACGACGAGTCCGACGTCCATGCGATGACCGGGCTGCTGCTGGCCGACGTCACCTTCCAGCGGCGCCGATTGGACCTGATCAGCAGCTTCACCGCGGCGGATGCCCGCAACGTGCTGGAGCGCCGGCGCGACATCGCCGTGGTCCTGCTGGACGTGGTGATGGAGGAGGATGATTCCGGTCTGAAGCTGGTGCGCTGGATTCGCGACGAACTGGGCAACCGCGATGTCCGCATCATCCTGCGCACCGGCCAGCCGGGTCAGGCGCCGCAGCGCGACGTGATCGTCGATTACGACATCAACGACTACAAGCCGAAGGCCGACCTGTCGGTGGAAAGCCTGTTCACCGCAGTGATTGCGGCCTTGCGCGCCTTCGACCAGATCCAATCGATCGAGACCCGGGTGGCGGAGCGTACGCGCGAGCTGCGCGAAAGCCGCGAGCAGGCAGAGGAAGCGACCAAAGCCAAGTCCGCCTTCCTCGCCACCATGAGCCACGAGATCCGCACGCCGATGAACGGGGTGCTGGGCATGCTGGGCATGCTGGAGCGGACGGAACTGGACGACCACCAGCGTGATACCGTCGGCACCATGCGCGAGTCGGCCAACGCCCTGCTGCGCATCATCGACGACATCCTGGACTTCTCGAAGATCGAAGCCGGGAAGATGGATCTGGAACGGGTGGCACTGTCGGTCCCGGCGCTGGTCGAAGGGGTGGCGGAGACGCTGGCCCCCGCCGCCGGGGCCAAGGGGCTGGCACTGCTGACCTATGTCGAGCCGTCGATCCCATCCGTACTTCTGGGCGACCCGGTGCGGCTGCGCCAGATCCTGTTCAATCTGGCCGGCAACGCCATCAAATTCACCGAGGCCGGCCGCGTCGTGCTGCGCGCCGAGCTGGAGCCCGCCTCTGCCGGCTCGGGGGAAGAGGTTATGCTGCGCATCGCCGTCTGCGACACCGGCATCGGCATCGCCGAGACCACCCGCCGGCGCCTGTTCCAGCCCTTCACCCAGGCGGAAAGCTCCACCACCCGGCGCTTCGGCGGCACCGGGCTGGGGCTGTCGATCAGCCGGCGGCTGGCAGCGCTGATGGGCGGCGAGATCGGGGTCGAGAGCGAGCCCGGCGTCGGCTCCATCTTCTGGCTGCACCTGCCGCTCGCCCGTGCCGCGGCGCCTGTGTCGGCAGAGGACAGCCAGGATGCGGTCGCTCTGGACGGGCTGACCGTCCTGCTGGGCGTGCCCGACGATACCGAGCGCGGCTTCCTCGCCCGCTATCTGGAACAGGCCGGTGCCCACGTGCTGCCCGCCGCCTCACCGTCCGAACTGGCGGCACAGGCCCGCATCGCGCGCGAGGCCGGCTGTGCCGTCGGAGTCGTCACCGTCGACGAGGCGCTGCACGTCCCCGCCGCCGCCTGCGCGCCGGAGGAACTTGGCCGCCGCAGCGGCGAGGCCCGGCCGCCGGTGGTTCTGCTCTGCCACGAAACAGGCGGGATGCCCGGCCCGGCCTCCCGCCCCACCACCCGTGGGGCAGAGGCCGGCACCGTGGTGCTGAGCCGGCCTCTGCGCCGGCTGGTCCTGCTGCGCGCGGTGGCCGTCGCCGCCGGGAGGCTGCTTCCCCAGCCCGCCCATGCCCATCCCTCGACCCTGCTGTCGCCGGCCGGCGCAAGGACCGCGACCGGCCACGCCGCCGGCGCACCGAGCGTGGAGGAGGCGGAAGCCCAAGGGCGCCTGATCCTGGTGGCGGAAGACAATCGGGTGAACCGCAAGGTTCTGCTGATGCAGCTTCAGTCGCTGGGCTATGCCGCGGAGATGGCGCCCGGCGGAGCGGAAGCGCTGGAGGCATTGGACGCCATGCGGCAGGGCCAGCGGCACTTCGCCCTGTTGCTGACCGACGTTCAGATGCCGGAGATCGATGGGTTCGAGCTGACCCGGCGGATTCGCGACGACGAACCCTCGGCCGGCCACCGCCTGCCCATCGTCGCCATCACCGCCAACGCCGCCCCCGCCGACATCGAGAGCTACCGCGCTGCCGGCATGGACGACGTGCTGAGCAAGCCGCTGGAGCTTTCGCAGTTGGGGGCGACGCTCGCGCGCTGGATGCCGCCGGCTCCGGAGAAGGATGCCGCCACCGAGCAGACGCCGGTCGGGTCCATTGTCGAACTGGGCAGCCTGCGCGCGCTATGCGGTGGCGATGGCGAGATGCTGGCGGAGTTGCTGGGCGATTTCATCACCATCGGCCACGATGTGATCGCCGACCTTTACACGGCACTGGACAAAGGGGACCGCGACCGAGTGCGGGCCTGCGCCCACAATTTGAACGGTTCCTCCCGCAATGCCGGCGCCAAGCCGCTGGCCGAGGCTGCCCGCATGCTCGAACAGTCCGCCGCCGATGGCGCCCCGCTTGCCCGGCTGAAGGAGGAGGCCGACCGGCTGAAGGAGGCCTTCACCACCGCCTGCGCCGCCATCGAACGGGAACTGGCCCTTGCGGAGCGGCCGACGGCATGAGCGACCCGACGGACTTCCACCCTGACCGGCGGCAGACCCTCGGCCTGCTGCTGGGCGCCGCCAGGATCGGCGCCACTGCTGCCGCCGCTGCCACCCCGAGGGGTGCGCTGGCCCAGGGCGCCCCGCCCGATGTCGGCGTGCCGCGGCTGGGCGAGGAGCTGACGCCCTTCGGGGCGGTGCGGGCCGGCAACCGCACGCGGGCGATCCCGCCCTGGACCGGCGGCCTGACCGAGGCGCCGCGTGGCTATGTTCCCAACCGTCCCTCGCCCGATCCCTACATTGAGGATGTCCGCTGGTTCACCGTCGGCGCCGCCGATGTCGAGCGCTACAAGGTCCGGTTGACCGCCGGGCAGCAAGCGCTGCTGGCGAAATACCCGGACAGCTTCGAACTGGCGCTGTTCCCCTGCCGCCGCAGCGCCGCCGCCCCCCAGCGCATCTACGACGCCTCGCTCGCCAATGCCGACCGCGCCAAGCTGGGCGAGAACGGACTGGCGTTGCGCGATGCCGCAGTGGGCGTGCCCTTCCCCATTCCGGCCAACGGCGTGCAGGCGATGTGGAACCACAAGCTGCGCTGGCGGGGCGGCAGCGTGTCGCGCACCAGCCTGACGGTGGTCCAGTCCGGCGACGGTACCCGGTCACTGACCAAGCTGCGCGAGGATTTCGCCTCCCCCTATGCCGCCGGGGATGCGTCCGCTCCGCCGCTGCTCTATCGCCGCACCATCCTGGAACCGAAGGAGCAGGCGGGCAGCAGCCTGATCATTCAGGGGACGCTGGATCCGATCGCCGCCCGCACCCGCGCCTGGGCGCGGGAGGGGGAGCGCGGGCGGGTGACGCCGGCGCCCGACTTCGCCTATGACACGCCGGATCCGGTGACGGGCGGCGTCTGCACCGCCGACATGCTGGACATGTTCAGCGGCGCGCTCGACCGCTTCGATTACACGCTGGTGACCCGGCGCGAGATGTACATGCCGTACAACGCCCACCGGCTGACCAACCCCAGCCTGTCGATGCGGGACATCCTGTGGCCGCGCCATCCCAATCCGCAGTTCCTGCGCTATGAGATGCACCGGGTCTGGGTGGTCGACGCCCGGCTGAAGCCGAACTTCAAGCATTCGCTGCCCGACCGCACCTATTACCTGGACGAGGACAGCTGGCAGATCCTGGCGTCGGAGCATTACAACGGCAAGGGCGAGCTTCTACGCTACGCCGAGGCGCATCCGCTGCCGGATTGGCAGGTCCCGGCCCTGGTGCCGACGATGGAGTTCGCCTTCGACCTGACGGCCGACCGCTACACCGCCCGCGGCCTGGAGAACGGCCTGCCTCCGCCGCGCTATGACGCCCCGCTGAAACAGGAGGACTTCACCCCCGACGCCCTGATCCGCCGGGGGAGACGGGGGTAGCCCGGTCAGGGGTGAAGCAACGGCCGATCGTCACATCGACCCGGTCTGCCTGACCTCGTGCACCTCGGCCGGCTGGGTGGCGTGGCGGTTCAGGACCTCCAGCGCGATGCGTTCGCGCGCGGCGTCACCGATGGTGACCCACAGCAGGATGCCGCCCTTGTCGAGATGTTGCAGCATCGGCTCGTTGCGCTTGTCGGTGATCCATTGCGACAGGAAGGAGCCGGCCGCTCCGCTTCCCACCCCGGCCGCTGCCGCGGCAGCAGCGGCGGCCAGCGCCGTCCCGCCGGTGGCCAGCACCGCACCGGTGGCGATGATGGCGCCGACATAGGCGGGGAAGCCGACCGCAGCCCCCTTGCCGCTGCCGACATCCTCCGGCGAGATGTAGGCCTGCCGCGGCGCGTCGGGATCGTGGGCGAGGCTGCCGACGTCGCGCGGCACCTCGCCCAGCCGTTCGCGGATCGTCTCGTCATTGGCCAGCAGGCTCAGCTCGTGGCGCTGGAAGCCGGCGAGCGTCAGGTCGTCGATGGCGGCTTGCAGGGCATCGCGGCTGTCGAAGACCGCCACGGCCTCGCGCACCGTAGCGTCGGTTCCGGCGGCCCCGGAATCTCCCGTCCAGGCACTGGAATCGATCGTGGTCGGGTTCTGGTCGCGGCTCTCGATCATGCCTCCACCCCTTCGCTTGGCAGGAAGTCCGAACAATCCGGATCCAACCGGAAAGCGGGGGCAAGGTTCCGCTCAGGGCTGCGATGCGGCGGGCGAGCGGATTGCGGAGCATGGGCTTCAACCTGTCGATGCGGAACTGCACGCGCCCAGTCCGGCGGTGAAGGCCGATCTGGCAAAAGCATCGGTCTTCTGGCTAGTATCCGGCACCCATGCTGTCAAGGAAGGACACCCGCCATGAAGCGGCTCCTGCTCGCCACCCTGTTCGCCGCCGGTCTGTCGGCCGGCTCCGTCGTTCCGGCACTCGCCCAGATCAGCCTGTTCCAGGACACCGGCCTGATGCAGGCGGTCAATGACGGGGACGTCGCCAAGACGAAGGGCGCCCTGCTGCGGGGCGAGAACCCCAACCAGGCCGACATCCATGGCAAGACCGCGCTGCTGGCCGCCGTCGACCGTTCCAGCCCGGCCATCGCCGCCCTGCTGCTCGACAGCGGCGCCAACGTGAACCGCGCCGACAAGGCGGGCAATACCCCGCTGCTGGTCGCGGCGGAGAACGGCAACCCGGAACTGATCGACCTGCTGCTGAAGAAGGGCGCCAAGGTCGATCTGGAGAACCGCGAGGGCATGACCCCGCTGATGGTCGCCTCCCGCGCCGGCCGTGCCGACGTGGTGGAGCGGCTGCTGAAGGCCGGGGCCAAGGTCGACCGCTCCGACTTCACCGGCCGCACGGCGCTGAACTGGTCGCAGGAAAGCCGCAACTCCCGCGTAGGAACCTTGCTGCGCCAAGCCGGCGCCCGCTGATTCACGTCTGCTGACGACCGGCCTTTACCCCGCGGAGACTCCATGTTCGGTTCGGCCTTCGGCGGTCCCGGCCCGCTGCTGCTCCTGCTGCTGGCGCTGGGGATCGACGCGCTGTTCGGCGACTGGCTGGACCGCATCCTGCCCGACCCGGCGGGGCTGGCACGGCGCTTCTGCAATGCCGCCGACGCGCGGCTGAACCGGGCAGAGCGGGGCAAGTCTGCCCAGGTGATCCGCGGGGCGCTGGTGGTGCTGGCGCTGCTGCTGATCGCCGTCGCTGCCGGGCTGCTGGTGGAGTGGATCGGCTCGATCGGCCGCGGCTGGATGGTGGAGTTGCTGGCCCTGCTCTGCGGCCTACGCGGCCGGGCGGCTTGGACCCGGGTGCGGGCTGTGCGCCGCGCCCTGGAAAGCGGCGGAGTCGTCGCCGGACAGGAGGCGATCCAGTCGCTGACCCGCCGCCATGTCTATGGGCTGGACGAGCACGGCATCGCCCGCGCGGCGGTGGAGGCCGCGGCTCGCGCCTTCGACCGCAAACTGGTGGCACCGGTGTTCGGCTATGCCCTGCTCGGCGTGCCGGGCCTGTTCGTCTGGACCGCGATGGACGGTGCCGATGCTGCACTGGGCAGCCCTGGCGTCCGCCATGGCCGGTTCGGATCGACCGCGGCGACGCTGGACGACGCGCTGAACGCCCTGCCCGCCCGTCTGGCCGGACTGCTGCTGGCACTGGCTGCCCCCTTCATCGGCACCGCCAAAGCCGGCGCCTCCCTGCGCGCGCTTGGCCGCGACGCGCGCAAGCACCCGTCGCTGAACATGGGCTGGCCGATCGCCGCCATGGCCGGCGCGCTAGGTCTGGCGCTGGGTGGGCCGCACCGCGATGGCGGCGTGGTCATCACCGAGAGCTGGATCGGCGACGGCCGCGCCCGCGCCACCCCCGCCGACATCGGGCGGGCGCTCGCTCTCTCCGCCGTCGCCACCCTGCTGCTGGTCGGGCTGGTGGCGCTGCTGCTGTGGGGCGTGGCGGGGATCTGACGTTCCAAAGCCCTGCGCCTTGGGCACGGCAATGTCCCGCCCTTGGCAAGGCACCGCCTGCGCTCCGCCCGTATACTAATATGACGAGGCTGGGGAAGCGGGGGCGATGGGTACGGGGGAGACGACGACGGCTGTGGGCTGTCCGGCCGCAGCCGAGGAGGCGGCCAAGGCGGAGCGGTCCCTGGCGGACCGGCGATCGGCCCGGGCCGGCATTTTCTGGATGATGCTGACGACCCTGCTGTTCGTCACCCAGGACGCCACCATCCGGGTCCTGACCAAAAGCTATCCGGTGGTGGAGGTCGCCTGGGCCCGGTTCGCCGTGCACATGGCCCTTGTGGGCCTGGTCGTCGCGTGGCGCAGCCCGCATCTGATGGTGTCGCACCGGCTGCCCCTGCAACTCGTCCGCTCCTGCCTGCTGCTGGCTACCACGCTGTTCGCGGTGCTCGCCCTGCGCAGCATCCCCTTTGCCGAGGTGCAGGCGATCGCCGCCGCGGTGCCGGTCCTGATCACGGCCCTGTCGGTGCCCTTGCTCGGCGAGAAGGTCGGCTGGCGGCGCTGGGCCGGCGTACTGGCCGGCATGGCCGGTGCGCTGATCATCATCGGGCCGGTGGGCGGCACCTTCCAATGGGCGCTGGCCCTGCCGCTGGCGGCGGCCTTCTGCAATGCGCTGTACCAGATCGCAACGCGCAAGCTGCGGGGCGCGGACTCGCCGACGACCACCATCTTCTACACCGGCATGGCCGGGACGGTGGCCTGCACGCTGGCCCTGCCCTTCAACTGGGTGACGCCCGACGTGACGGGTGCGGCACTGATGATCCTGTTGGGGACGCTGGGCGGCATCAGCCATTTCTGCCTGATCCGCGCCTACAGCGCCGCCCCGGCCGCCACCGTGGCACCCTTCGGCTACACCACGCTGGTGTGGGCGGCGGTCTATTCGCTGATGCTGTTTGGCGAGGAACTGCGCCTGTCGACCATCCTCGGCACCACCGTCATCGTCGGCAGCGGCGTCTACATCTTCTATCGGGAACAGGTGCGCTCGCGGCAGGCGCCGTAAACGCTCAAGCCGCTTGCGGCCCGACATCCTCCACCATGTAGAACGGTCCCCGCCGATCGCGCTCGACCCGCAGGATGAAGCGGCTGATCCCACCGGCCTTGATGGTCCAGAGATCGCCACCGTCGTCCAGCGGGCAAAGCTCCAGTTCATCGGGCACCGGTGCTTCGCCCAGCCGCTTCAGGATGCGGTCGGCGCGGGTGCGATCGATCGACGGCAGGCTCTCGGCGGCACGGGCATCGAAACGGTCGCTCTTCACATAGCGGGTGCCGGCCCCCTGGATTGGGCTGGACGGCCGGCCGGGCTGCATCCGCGCCCGCGCCGCCATCAGCTGCCAGCGCGCATTGCCGCAGGCCCGGATCGCGGCGGCATGGACGGCGGCCACCCGTTCGATCAGATCCGGGAACAGCGGCATCAGCTCGCGCCGCTTGTAGGCGACACGGCTCATCAGGTCATGGATCGAGCGCTCGCTCGCCGCCGCGGCATCGGGCAGTTCCACCGTCTCCGCCGCCAGCAGGGCCGGAATGGCATCGAGCGCTGCCCCCGCCACCAGTGCGTCGATGCAGGCCAGCGCCGCCGTCCCTGCCGCATCGGTGCGGGCAATGGCGTCCGCCAGGACCGGACGGGCACGGTCGAGCACCTCCGCCCTCGGCACCTCGTCCGACAGGGCGGACAGCCAGCCGGCATCGAACAGGGCACCGTCGGGGAAGGGAAGAAAGGCGCTCAATCGCTCAGGACCCGGTCGGTGACGGTCAGCCGTCGGCACGCATGCGGGCGACGATGGCCTCCAATACCTCTTCGGCCCGGTCGTTGTCGACCTGGCAGGTACCGGCCGCTTGATGGCCGCCGCCGCCATATTGCAACATCAGCGGGCCGATGTCGGTCTTGGAGTTGCGGTTCAGGATCGACTTGCCGCAGGCCAGCACGGTGTTCTGCTGCTTCAGGCCCCACAGCACATGGATCGACACGTTGGTGTCGGGAAACAGCGCGTAGATCATGAAGCGGTTGCCGGCATAGATCGTCTCCTCCCTGCGGAGGTCAAGCACGACGACGTTGCCGCGCACTGTGGCGCAGCGCTTCAACTGGTCGACGAACAGCTCGGCATGCTGGGTATAGAGGTCCACCCGCTCCTTCACGTCCGGCAGTTCCAGGATCTGCGCGATGGAATGGCTGCGGCAATAGTCGATCAGGTCCATCATCAGCTGGTAGTTCGACACCCGGAACTCGTGGAAGCGGCCGAGCCCGGTGCGCGCGTCCATGATGAAGTTCAGCAGGGTCCAACCGGTCGGGTTCAGGATGTCCTCGCGCTGGTACTGCGCCGAGTCGGCCTGATCCACCGCGGCCATCATCTCGTCGGAGATGGCGGGGAAGCGCTCCTTTCCGCCATAATAGTCATAGACAACACGGGCGGCGGAGGGGGCCTTGGGGTCGATGATGTAATTGGGCTTCTCGCCGACGCGCATGGTCTCCGACAGGTGATGGTCGAACACCAGATGGGCGCCTTCGACATAAGGCAGGTTGGTGGTGATGTCGCGGCCGGTGATCTCGATCTTGCCGTCCTGCATATCCTTGGGGTGAACGAACTTGATCTCGTCGAGGATGCCCAACTCCTTCAGCAGGACGGCGCAGACGAGCCCGTCGAAATCGGACCGGGTAACGAGGCGGTATTTCGCGGCGTCGGACATGCAAACTTCCCCTGGCGACCGTCATGGTTGAGCGCGAGCCGAAAGGGTAGTCGCCTACCCCTTCAACACGCAATGCTTTACCAGAGGAGACCTGCGGGGTTCAGCCCCCGATCAGCCCCAGGGGCCGCGGCGGTTCTGCGGCATGAAGCCGCCCTGGGAGCCCTGCGGCGGCGCGCCCCAGGGAGAACGGCCATCACGCGGTGGGGTCTGGCTACCGCCAAATCTGCCACCACCACCGAACCCGCCGCTGAAGCTGCCGCTCCGGGCCGCCATCGCACGCAGCCGCGCCACTCGCTCGCCCATGTCGGGGTGAGTGGAGAACAGGCTGGCCATGCTGGCACCGCTGAGGGGATTGGCGATGAACAGGTGGGCGGTCGCCGGATGCGCCTCCGCCTGATAGTTGGGGATGTGGTTGGCGCTGTTGTGGATGTTGGTCAGCGCATCGGCCAGCCAATTGGGGCGGCCGCAGATCTCGGCACCGATGCGATCGGCCTCGAACTCGCGGGTGCGGCTGATCGCCATCTGCACCAGCGTCGCGGCGATGGGGGCCAGGATGGCGGCCAGGATGCCGCCAACCATGCCCAGCGGGTTGCCGCCGCGCTCGTCATTGCTGGAGCCGCCGAAGAACAGGCCGAAATTGGCGAGCATCGACACCGCACCAGCGATGGTCGCGGTGATCGTCATGATCAGGGTGTCGCGGTTCTTCACATGGGCCAGCTCATGCGCCATCACGCCGGCGATCTCCTCCGGCGTCAGGCGTTGCAGCAGGCCGGTGGTGGCGGCAACCGCCGCATGTTCCGGATCGCGGCCGGTGGCGAAGGCGTTGGGCTGGTCGTTCTCGATGATGTAGACGCGCGGCATCGGCAGGCCGGCACGCTCCGCCAGCCGGGCGACGATGCCGTGGAATTCGGGCGCCGAGTAGGCGTCGACCTCGCGGGCGCCGTACATCGACAGCACCATGTCGCCCGAATTCCAATAGCTGAACAGGTTCATCCCCAACGCCATGACGAAGGCGATGATCAGGCCGGTCTTGCCGCCCAGCAGGAAGCCGACCGCCATGAAGATCGCCGTCAGGCCGGCAAGGAGGATGGTGGTCTTCAGATAGCTGGTCATGATCGCCATATCGGTTCAGGATGGGCCGAAGCGGAGTAACCCGCTCCAATCCCAGATATGGGCCCGATCAGCGCCCGCCTTCAAGATGCCCGCATTATCGCGATGGATATGATGACCGAACCGACCAAGCCGCAGCAGGACGCCGTCGAGGCGGTGACCAAGACCTCGGCCATCGAGGCCGCTCCGGACGCCACGGAAACGAAAGCCCCTGAACAGAAGCCCGGCGAGATCGGCGGCCCGAAGGGGCCGGAGCCGACCCGCTACGGTGACTGGGAGTTCAAGGGACGCTGTTCGGATTTCTGATCGGGCGCATCACTCCACCCGGCGGCCCGTCACCGCGTCGAACAGGTGCAGGGCGCCGTCCTGCGGGGTAACGGTCAGCCGGTCACGCTCGCGCACGGTAGGGATGCCGGCCATGCGGACCAGCAGGGTTTCGCTGTCCGGCAGGCGGCCATAGACCACGGTGTCGGCCCCCAGCGCCTCCACCAGCTCGACCTCAATGGAGAAGCCTTCCGCGGCGACGGCCAGATGTTCCGGCCGGATGCCCAGCTTGATCGGCCGGCCGGCGTCGGTCGGACGCGGCTGCGGCAGGGGCAGACGCTGGCCGCCGGGCACCAGCACCACCTCGCCGTGGTCGTCGATGCGGCCGTCCAGCACATTCATCGGCGGCGAGCCGATGAAGCCGGCGACGAACAGGCTGGCCGGGCGCTGATAGACCTCCAGCGGCGTGCCGATCTGCTCGGCCACGCCATGGTTCATCACCAGGATCCGGTCGGCCAGCGTCATCGCCTCCACCTGATCGTGGGTGACGTAGAGGCTGGTGATGCCCAGCCGATCCTGAAGCCGTTTGATCTCCACCCGCATCTGGGTGCGCAGCTTGGCGTCCAGGTTCGACAGCGGCTCGTCGAACAGGAAGGCGGCCGGTTCGCGCACGATGGCGCGGCCCATGGCAACCCGCTGGCGCTGGCCGCCCGACAGCTGGCTCGGCCGGCGGTCGAGGAAACGGCCGAGTTCGAGGATGTTTGCCGCCTTGTCGACGCGGGCGCGGATCTCCGCCTTCGGAATCCCGCGGATCTTCAGGCCATAGGCCATGTTGTCGAAGACCGTCATGTGCGGGTAGAGTGCGTAGTTCTGGAACACCATCGCGATGTCGCGGTCCTTGGGGTCCAGATCGTTGACCACGCGCCCACCAATGGCGATCTGGCCGCCGGTGATGCCCTCCAGCCCGGCGACCATGCGCAGCAGGGTGGACTTGCCGCAGCCTGACGGGCCGAGCAGGACGAGGAATTCGCCGTCCTGGATCGCGATGTCGATGCCCTTGATCGCTTCGACCGGACCGTAGGATTTGCGGACATTGCGGATTTCAACGGTTGCCATTGTTCTTCTGTCCCTTCGCCCGCGCTTACTTTTCGCTGTCCACAAGACCCTTGACGAACCAGCGCTGCATCAGCACCACCACCGCCACCGGCGGCAGCATCGCCAGCACCGTGGTCGCCATGATGATGTGCCAGTCATTGGCCGATTCGCCGGTGCCGATCATCTTGGTGATGCCGGTCACGATGGTTTCCATGTCGCCGCTGCTGGTGACCAGAAGCGGCCAGAGATACTGGTTCCAGCCATAGATGAAGAGGATGACGAACAGCGCCGCGATGTTGGTGCGCGACAGCGGCAGCACCACGTCGATGAAGAAGCGCACCGGTCCGGCGCCGTCGATCTTCGCAGCCTCCAGCAGTTCATCGGGAATGGTCAGGAAGAACTGGCGGAACAGCAGCGTCGCGGTGGCCGACGCGATCAGCGGGATCGCCAGCCCGGCATAGGTATTGATCAGGCCCAGATCGGCGACGACCTTGTAGGTCGGGATGATCCGAACCTCCACCGGCAGCATCAGCGTGATGAAGATCAGCCAGAAGAACGCCATGCGCAGTGGGAAGCGGAAGAAGGCCACCGCATAGGCCGACAGGATCGAGATGGCGATCTTGCCCACCGCGATGGACAGCGCCATCACCAGGCTGTTCAGCATCATGGTGCGGACGGGCGTGTAGAGCGCCCGCTCGCCGGCCTCTCCGGCCCAGGCCTGGGCATAGTTGACCATCCCCTGCCCGCCCGGCCACAGCGGCAGCCCTCCACGGCCGATGGTGCCGGAATCCCAGGTGGAGCCGATCAGCGTCACATAGATCGGATAGGCGAAGATCAGCACGCCGACGATCAGCACGATGTGCGGCACCAGATCGATGAAACGGGTCGGCTTCATGCGTAATGGACCTTGCGCTCGACGAAGCGGAACTGCACCGCGGTCAGCGCGATGACGATCACCATCAGGATCACTGACTGTGCCGACGATCCGCCGAGGTCGTTGTTGACCACGCCATCCTGGTAGACACGGAAGATCAGCGTCTCCGTCGCCTTGCCCGGCCCGCCCTGGGTCAGGGCATGGATGGTGCCGAAGGTCTCGAAGAAGGCGTAGACCATGTCGACCACCAGCAGGAAGAAGGTGGTCGGCGACAGCAGCGGGAAGGTGATGGTCCAGAACCGCCGCATCGGCCCGGCACCGTCGATGCTGGCGGCCTCCATCACCGATCGCGGGATCGCCTGGAGGCCGGCCAGGAAGAAGATGAAGTTGTAGGACACCTGCTTCCAGCTGGCGGCCATGATCACCATCACCAGCGCCTGACCGCCGTTCAGCCGGTAGTCCCAGTCATAGCCCAGCGCCCGCAGTGCCTGGCCAAAGGACCCGATGTCCGGGTTGAAGATGAACATCCACAGCACCGCCGCGACGGCCGGGGCCAGCGCGTAGGGCCAGATCAGCAGCGTCTTGTAGGCGCGGGCACCCTTGATCTTCGAATCGGCCAGCACCGCCAGCAGCAGCGCCACCCCCATCGCCAGCACGGTCACCGCGATGCTGAAGACGACAGTCACCTTCAGAGTGTCGAGATAGTTCGGGTCGCTCAGCACATGGGTGAAGTTCTCGAACCAGACGAACTCGCTGCGGATGCCGAAGGCGTCCTGCAGATGCACCGACTGCCAGATGGCATTGGCCGCCGGCCAGATGAAGAACACCAGCGTCACCGTCACCTGCGGCGCCAGCAGCAGGTAAGGCAACAGCCGGTTGTCGAAGGTGACGCGACGCTGCACAGGATGGTCTTTCTCTGTTCATGCCCTCTCCCGCCCCGGGAGAGGGAGGGGACCCGCCGCGAAGCGGTGGGGAGGGTGAGGGGTATCCCGGACATGGAACGATGATCCTTGCCCTACCCCTCACCCTTCCCTCTCCCAAGGCGGGAGAGGGAGGTTACAACCGACCAATCAGCCCTTGTTGGCGCGCTCGAAGTTGCGCAGCACGGTGTTGCCACGCTTGATCGAGGCGTCGAGAGCCTGCTTGGCGTCCTGCTGGCCCTGGAAGGCCTTCTCAAGCTCTTCCTGGATGATGTTGCGGATTTCCGGCAGGTTGCCCAGGCGCAGGCCCATGCTGTTCTCGGTGGTCGGCGTCCGGGTCAGCTGGGCGGCCGGCACGTCGGCGCCGGGGTTCTTCTCGTAATAGCCCTGCGCCTTGGCGATCTCGATGCCCTTCAGCGTCACCGGGACATAGCCGGTGTCCATGTGCCACTTGGCGTCGACCTCGGGCTTGGCGAGATAGGTGAAGAACTGCGACACCGCCTTGTATTCGGCCGGCGTGCGCTTGGGCGAGGTCATCACCCAGAAGGCGGCACCGCCGATGATGCCGTTCTTCGGATCATTGTTGGCGAATTCCGGCCAATAGGGCAGCGGCGCGGCACCCCAGGCGAAGGTCGCCTCCTTCAGGATACGGCTGCGCAGCGAGGAGGAACCCTGGATCATCGCGCATTCGCCCGACGGGAACAGGGCGTCCGGCTTGTTGTCGCGGCCGCCATACTTGAACAGCCCGTCCTTCTGCATGTCGATCAGGGTCTGGACATGCTTGACGTAGAGCGGGGCGTCGATCTTCAGTTCGGCGTTCAGGCCGCCATAGCCATTGGCCTGGGTGGCGAAGGGCGTGTTGTGGATCGCGCCCAGCTGTTCAAGCTGAACCCAGGTCGGCCAGGAGGTGGTGAAGGGGCAGCTCGATCCCGACGCCTTCAGCTTCTTCGCCGCGTCGACCAGTTCCGGCCAGGTTGTTGGCGCCTTGTTGGGGTCGAGGCCGGCCTTGGTGAAGGCGTCCTTGTTGTAGAACATGATGGCGGTGGAGCTGTTGAACGGCAGCGCCATCATCTTCCCGTCCTTGGACGAGTAGTAGCCCTTCACCGCCGGGATGTAGGCGTCGGGGTCGAAGGACGCTCCCGTCTCCTGCATCAGCTGGTAGACCGGCTTCACCGCCGGGCCGGCGGCCATCATGGTGGCGGTGCCGACCTCGAACATCTGCACGATGTGCGGCGCGTTGCCGGCGCGGAAGGCGGCAATGGCCGCCTGCATCGTCTCCGGATAGCTGCCCTTGTAGGAGGCGTTGACCTGGACCGCCTGCTGGCTGTCGTTGAAGTCCTTGACGATCTGCTCCAGCTGGCCGCCCAGCGGCTGCGGCAGGCCATGCCAGAAATCGACCACCGTCTTGGTCTGCGCCAAAGCCGAACCCGGCAAGGCGGCGGCGAACAGCAGGGCGGAGGTGGTGGCGGCGCCCGTCAGGAGGGCGAGCTTGCGGCGGGTCAACATGCGGTGGGTCTCCCTGTCCCGGTATGGTTCGCGGTTGTCATGAGGGCAACGGGTTGCCGTCCCGCGACGCTTTCGTGAAGTTTTGGTGGCAAACGCATACGGCGTTGTGTGCGCTTGCGAAAAAGACCGGCGGCACGATGATCGTTTTCGAAACTGTTTGGTTGCTCTAACCGTCACACTGCGCACGCATACCAGGGTCTGTCAAGTCGCCGCATTACAGTTTTATGACGTGAAAACCGCAGCGCCGGAATGTTGCGGAGCGAAAATGCTCGGGTGCGGAAAAGCTAACGCGGACCGGGGGCCTCCGGCCGGCCGGCATCCGGTAGGCGGGTGGCTGGCAGGCTGCGGCTGAGCAGACGGCGCAGGGCGGTCGGATCGCAGGGCTTGTGGACCAGGGGAATGCCGCTGCGGTCGACGATGCGCAGCCGGTCGGGATCGGTATCGCCGGTGACGATCACCCCCGGCACCCGCCGGCCGCAGCGGGCGCGGACCGCTTGGATGGCGTCGATGCCGGTTTCCGGCCCAGACAGGCGCAGGTCGGACAGCACGAGGTCGGGGGCGACGGCACCGCCACCCAGCCCGGCACAGGCCTCGTCGATGCCACGGGCGGGGATGACGGCATAGCCCCAGCCGCGCAGCAGCAGCCCGATCCCCTCCAACTGCATGGCGTCATCCTCGATCACCAGCACCGTGCCGGCCACGACGGGAGTGGCGGCAGCCCCGGCGGAAGACTGTCCGGCTGCTGGCTCGGGCTCGCTACCGGCGGAGTCGTCGCCCGAGCGGTCACCGTCATTGCCGCCCAGCGGCACCTCCACCGCGAAGACGGAACCCTTGCCGAGCTTGGAGCGCACCGTCACCGGATGCCCCAGCACCTGAGCCAGCCGCCGCGCGATGGCGAGACCAAGCCCCAGCCCTTGCTTGCGGTCGCGCCCCGGATTGCCGAGCTGGTGGAAGTCCTCGAAGATCACCGCGTGGTTGGACGGGTCGATGCCGATGCCGGTGTCCCATACCTCGATCCGCAGCCGGTCACCACGCCGCCGCGCCGCCAACAGGACACCGCCCTTCAGCGTATAGCGCAGCGCATTGGCCAGCAGCGGGCGCAGCAGACGCTCCATCAGCACCGGGTCGCTGGTGACCTGGGCGTCGAGCGGATGGACGTTGAAGCGCAGGCCCTTGGCCTCCGCCTCCGGCCCGAACTCCTCCAGCATCTTGGCGAGCAGATCGTCGACCGGGAAAGTCTGCGGCTTGGCGGTGACCAGTCCGGCCTCCAGCGCCGAGACCTCCAGCAGGGCGCGCAGCAGCGTCTCGCCGCCGATGATCGCCTGTTCCAGCTTGTTCGCCAGCTCAATGGAGGCGGGATCGGTCAGCCGGCCGCTCAGCAGATGGTGAAACAGGTGCATCGCCTGGAAGGGCTGGCGCAAATCGTGGCTGGCCGCCGACAGGAACTTGCCCTTGGCGGTGCGGGCGCGCTCGGCATCGGCCCGGGCCTGTGCCGCCTCCGCCCGCGCTTCGGCCAAGGCGGCAGCCCCGGCGTCGGCGACCAGCGCCACCGCATGGATACTGCCATCGGCATCCGACACTGGCGTCAGCGCCACGGTGTAGGGAAGCCCGGCGACAGGGCCGGCGGTTGAGGTCGGCATACCGGTCGCCATCACCTGCCGCCGAAGCCCGTCGATCCCCCCGGCCGTTTCGGCCGGCAGCCCGGCCTCCGCCAGCGTCCGCCCCTCCACCCTGTCCGGCGTGCTGCCGATCAGGTCGGTGAAGGCACGGTTCGCCACCAGAATACGTCCATCCTCGCCAAGCAAGGCCTGGGGAGAGCCATTGGCCGACAGCAGTGCGTCCAGCCAATCCTCACGTGTCGACATTTGTCCTGGAATGAGAGGCATCGGCGTATACTCGGATAGGCTAAGGGGCAAGGCTAAGGCGAAGACTGACCATTAGGAAAACAGGCGACAGAACTTGGGATAAATGGGAGGTCGTCAGACCACCGCGTTACCCCACCTTTATTTTGTGCCTCGATCGATCGTGTCAAATGTGACCTCAGTAGACCCCATGGCATGGGATCGTTCGAAAGCCCTAATGCTTTAAGCCGAAACTGCGCCGTTGTACCATTCCGACAAAGGGCGGAGGACGCTTCCGCATTCCGCGGTGGCCGCGCTATAAGACGGCATGGTGCAACGCCTTCCCGCCCTCCTGCGTCGCCGCAAGAAACCTGCCGCCCGGCCGCCCCAGCCGCCCCGCGCGCTGGAGATTTCCGGCCTGCCGATCCCGCTGGAATTGCGGGAGAGCGCCCGCGCAACCCGCATGACCCTGCGCGTCGACGCCGGGCGCGGACTGGTCCAGGTGGTGGTGCCGGTGGGCGTTTCGGAAACCGATGCTCGCCAGTTCGTCGGCCGGCACGACGGCTGGCTGCGGGCGCGGCTGGCGGCGATGCCTCCCTCCTTGCCCTTCGTGGACGGCGCCGGCGTGCCCTATCTCGGCGTCGAGCATGTCATCCGCCATGACCCTGCCCTGCGCGGCCCGACCCGGATCGCGGACGGCGCCCTGCTGGTCGGCGGCCAGCCGGAGCATGTCGCCCGCCGCGTCCGCGACTTCCTGACGGCGGAAGCCAAGCGCGAACTGGCGACCCGCGCCCGGCTGAAGGCCGCGACCATCGGCGCCCGTGTGGCAGCGGTCACCATCCGCGACACCAAGAGCCGCTGGGGCAGTTGCTCATCCACCGGCCGGCTGTCCTTTTCCTGGCGGCTGATCCTGGCGCCGGAGCCGGTGCTGGACTATGTGGTCGGGCACGAGGTGGCGCATCTGCGCGAGATGAACCATTCGCCGCGCTTCTGGGCGCTGTGCGCCAGCCTGACGGACGGCACCGGCGTTGACTGGCCGCGGGCTTGGCTGAAGGCGAATGGGACGCGGCTGCTGCGGTACGGCTGACGGTCGCGGGGAGGCCCGGGGGCCTACTCCACCGCTTCGGCAACCCGCGGTTCGGCTGCCGCAGTGTCCCGCCGGACGAACTCCAGAAAGTCCTCGTAGGGCATCGGGCGGCCCAGCAGATAGCCCTGGCACTGGTCGCAGCCCAGTTCGGCGAGGCAGTCGTACTGCTCTTCCGTCTCCACCCCTTCGGCCAGCGTGTGCATGCGCAAGGACCGCGCCATGCCGATGATCGCCTCGGCGATGGCACCGCTGTCCGGATTGCCGGCGCGCAGCCCGCTGACGAAGCTGCGGTCGATCTTCAGCTTGTCGACGCGGAAGCGCTTCAGATAGGCCAGTGACGAATAGCCGGTGCCGAAATCGTCGATGGCGAGTTGCACCCCCATTTCGCGCAGTTGCGAGAAGGTTTCCGACACCACGTCGGACTCGTCCATCAGGACACTTTCCGTCACCTCCAGTTCCATCGACGAAGGCGGAATACCGTAGGCGGACATCCAACCAGCCACCCGCTCCGCCAGCCCGGGCCGGCGCACCTGCACCGCCGACAGGTTGATGGCGATCAGCAGGTTCCGGTGGCGCAGCAGTTCCGCCGCGCGGCGGCAGGCCTCGCCCAGCACCCAGTCGCCCAGCGGCAGGATAAGACCGGTGTCCTCGGCCACCGGGATGAACTGGCCGGGCATGATCAGCGTGCCGTCAGGCTGGCGCCAGCGCACCAGCGCCTCCGCCCCGATCAGCCGGCGGCCGTCCAGCGAGAACTGCGGCTGGAAATGCAGCTCCAGCTCATTGTTGGCCAGCGCCCGGCGCAGGTTGCTTTCCGTCCACATCCGGTCCGACGCGCGGCGGTTCAGCTCCGATGTGAAGAACTGGTAGGTCGCGCGCCCGGCCTCCTTCGCGGCATACATCGCCATGTCGGCGCTCTTCAGCAGCCCGTCGATGCCGGTGCCGTCGTCGGGGTAGACGGCGATGCCGATGGAGGGCGTGACCTGCAACTCGTGGCCGTCGATCACGTAGGGTTCGGACAGGGCATGCAGAACCTTGCGCGCGACGATGCCGGCGGCATCGGGACTGTCCATGTCGCTGATCAGGATGATGAACTCGTCGCCGCCCTGCCGGCTGACGGTGTCGCTGGCCCGCACGGTGCCGAGCAGCCGTGCCGCCACCTCGCGCAGCAGACCGTCGCCGACCTGATGGCCCAGGCTGTCGTTGATGGTCTTGAAGCGGTCGAGGTCGACGAACAGCAGCCCGACCTTGGTGCCGTGCCGCCCGGCGGCCAGCATGGCGCGCTCCAGCCGGTCGCGCAGCAGGAAGCGGTTGGGCAGGTCGGTCAGGAAGTCGAACTGCGCCAGATGGCGGATGCGCTCCTCCTGCGCCCGGATCGCCGTGATGTCGGTGAAAGCCGCGATGTAGTTGGCAACGGCGCCGTCCTCATTGCGGACCAGCTTGACGCTCAGCCATTCCGGGAACACCTCGCCGTTCTTGCGGGTGCTCCAGATCTCGCCGGCCCAATGGCCGTTTTCGCGCAGCTGCGCCCACAGTTCCTCGTAGAAGCCGGGCGGATTGCGGTCGGAGCGCAGGAATTCCGGGCCGCGGCCCAGCACCTCGTCGGGATCATAGCCGGTGATGCGGGCGAAGGCGTCATTGGCGGCGACGATCTGCCGGCGTTCGTTGGCGACGAACATGCCCTCCGCCGCGTTGTCGAACACCTTGGCCGACAGGCGCAGCTGCCATTCCGCCCGCTTGCGCTCGCTGATGTCGCGGGCGATGGCGGAGTAATAGACGTCGCCCTCGTAGGTGATGCGGCTGGCGGTGACCTCCAGCTCCAGCGTCCGGCCATCGGCGGTGCGATAGACGGTCTCGTAATGGCTGGCCGCATCCTCGCCCTCCGACGCGAAGCGCTTCAGCAGGTCGGCCTGCCCCATCACCAGATCCTCCGGCGTCCCACCCAATGCCCGGCAGCCGAAGGGGTTGATGTAGGCGATGCGCAGGCTGGCGTCGGCCAGCACCACGATCTCCGACACATGGTCGATGAAGAAGTTGGCGAGATAGAGCTGGCGCGCCCGTTCGCGCAGCATGCTGTCGCTATGCCGGGCCCGCAGCTGGTAGCTGCCGACGATGCGCCGGATCCAGCCGGTGACCAGCCACGACACCCCGACCGACGCGGCCAGCGCCACGCCCAGCACCCCCACCGTGGTCCAGACCCGCTGGTTGACGCCGCGGCTGATCTCCGCCCGGCGGGCCTCCATCTCCTTGCTGACGTCATCGATGTAGAAGCCGGCGACCAGGATCCAGCCCCAGACGCTGGGAGCCGAGACATAGGCCATCTTTGGTGTCGGCCGCGCGGTAACCGGATGGATCCAGTCGTAGCGCAGCTCCCCGCCGCCCTGGCGGCCAAGCTCCAGCAGCCGGGTGACGAGGTCCCGCTCCGTCTTCCACGGCAGATCGCGGGCGTTCATCCCCTCCGACGCCGGGGCGGTGGGCGACAGCAGCACCTGCCCGTCCTGGCGCAGCACACCGATATAGCCGGTCTCGCCGAAGCGGAAGGCGCGCAGCCGCTCCAGCGATTCGTGCTGCAGGCGCGCCTCCACCGCACCCAGCGAGTCACTGGCGCCGACCAGCCAGTCATAGGGTTCGAAACGGCGGACGAAGGCCAGCTTGTCGACCGCCTGTGTCGGGTCGTCCGGCATGCGCCAGCGATAGCGGGCGAAGCCGCGCAGGCTGGGATCCTGGACCGCCCGCATCAGCTCGCGCACCACCGCAGCTCCCTGCGGATCGGGAGCGGCGAAGGGCGAGGTCCCCTCCCGCGCCGGGTCGATCGGCATCAGCACGGATTCGCCGCTCAGGTCATTAATGAAATAGTAGCCGCGCCCGCCGGAGAAGCGCAGCGGCCGCAGCGTCTGCTTGATCGATTCCTTCACCGACGCTTCGGGCAGGATGTCCTTTTCCCGGTCGTGGACGCTGCGGGCGATGGAATAGGCCTCGTCCACCTGGGCGCGCAGCTGCTCCTTCAGAAGCGGCTCGACGCGGGAGCGCATGTAGGCGAGATAGGACTGCGCATTCTCCACCTCCTGCTCTAGAGCCTGATGCTGCTCCTGGACATAGCGTGCTTCGCTTTGTTGCAGGTCATGCTCCAGGTCGGCCCAATGCTGCCAGACGAAATAGAAGCCGAGTCCGAGGACGAGTGCCGACACCAGCGCCATTGACGCCAGGAATTGCAGCCGGTAAAGCCGGGCCTCGTCGGACGAGCGCGACGGCGCACGGACCAGCTCGGCGACGGGGTCGGACAAGAAGGGCTCCCTTCGGATGGCCTGTCTGATGGAACTCACGGAAGCCGGCTGGGGCCGGCCCTGACGCGCTGTGCAAGTGTTGCTTAATGCTCGCGCGGATTCAACTGCAAGCAAAGGAAATCCACCCAGGCGCGACTCTTTGACTGTTTTCCTCGTCCTTGGATGGACAGAAGCGTACAAGCCGGCACATTGACAGGGAATTGGCGGAAAGTCCGCCAGCCAAGCGTTAGGCGCGGATTCCCTTTGGCCGGGAACGATTCGGCCGCGAAGATTAATGCCTGCGGAGACGAGCCGCTGCGAACGGACCGGAATCACCTATGGCAAGGGGCTATCGCGAGACTTTAAAACGCACCCCGGCACCGCTATGGTCGCGCGCGCGAGCTACGAGACCCGCAAGCCACGTTCAATCCAGCGCCCGCTTCCTCCGGAGAGTGCCGATGATCCCCCGCTATACCCGCCACGAAATGGCCCGCATCTGGGAGCCGGAAAACCGCTTCCGCATCTGGTTCGAGATCGAGGCGCACGCCTGCGACGCGCAGGCCGAGCTGGGCGTGATCCCGAAGGAGGCCGCCAAGGCGGTGTGGGAGCGCGGCAAGTGGGAGATCGACCGCATCGACGAGATCGAGCGCGAGACCCGCCACGACGTCATCGCCTTCCTGACCAATCTCGCCGAGTATGTCGGCCCCGAGGCCCGCTTCGTCCACCAGGGCATGACCTCGTCGGACGTACTGGACACCTGCCTTGCGGTGCAGCTGACCCAGGCCGCCGACCTGCTGCTGGCCGACATGGACGCCCTGCTGGCCGCGCTGAAGCGCCGGGCCTACGAGCACAAGAACACCGTCACTATCGGCCGCAGCCACGGCATCCATGCCGAGCCGACGACCTTCGGCCTGAAGCTGGCCGGCCATTATGCCGCCTTCGCCCGCGGTCGCGAGCGTCTGGTCCAGGCGCGCCAGGACATCGCCACCTGCGCCATCTCCGGCGCCGTCGGCACCTTCGCCAACATCGACCCGCGGGTGGAGGAGCATGTCGCCGCCAAGCTCGGCCTGTCGGTCGAGCCGGTGTCGACCCAGGTCATCCCGCGCGACCGCCACGCCTTCTTCTTCTCCGTGCTGGGCGTGATCGCGTCGAGCATCGAGAATCTGGCGACGGAAATCCGCCACCTCCAGCGCACCGAAGTGCGCGAGGCGGAGGAGTATTTCCACCCCGGCCAGAAGGGCTCGTCGGCGATGCCGCACAAGCGCAACCCGGTCCTGTCGGAGAACCTGACCGGTCTGGCCCGCATCGTGCGCTCCGCCGTGGTCCCGGCGCTGGAGAACGTCGCGCTGTGGCACGAGCGCGACATCTCCCACAGCTCGGTCGAGCGGATGATCGGCCCCGACGCCACCGTCACGCTGGACTTCGCGCTGGTGCGCCTGACCAGCATGATGGAAAAGCTGGTGGTCTATCCGGAGCGCATGCAGAAGAACCTGGACGACCTGGGCGGGCTGGTCTTCTCGCAGCGCGTGCTGCTGGCGCTGACCCAGGCTGGGATGAGCCGCGAGGACAGCTACAAGGCGGTGCAGCGCAACGCCATGCAGGTGTGGGAAAAGGGCGGCAACTACCTGGACCTGCTGTCGAACGACGCCGACATCGCCAAGCATATCGGCCGCGACAAGCTGGAGCCGATGTTCGACATGTCCTACCACACCAAGCATGTCGACACCGTGTTCAAGCGCGTGTTCGGCGAGTGATCCGGTGATGCCCCGGGCCGTCACGGCGTCTTCCGCAGGGCGGCAAATACTTGCCGGTGGATGACAAACGGCCCGGCCGCACCTACTCTATCTCGATAAGCGTGTGCCCGGGCGGGGCAATCCTGAACAGAGCGAGGACCGTACCCATGGCGATGGAAGCCGCCACGATCGAAAAGCTCATCAAGGAAGGCATCCCGGACGCGGTCGTGGAGATCGCGGACCTGCGCGGCGACGGTGACCATTATGCCGCGCTCGTCACCTCCGCCGCCTTCAAGGGCAAGAGCCGGGTGCAGCAGCACCAGATGGTCTACGCGTCCCTCCAGGGAAAGATGGGCGGCGAACTGCACGCCCTGGCGCTGACCACCGCGGTGCCGGAAGGCGCCTGATCAAAGTTGCAACGGACTAAGGCTCCGGCACCGCCGGGCCAAATCGGAAGGGTTACCCAAGTCATGGTCGATCAGAACGTCGTCGAGCGCATCGAGCAGGACATCAAGAACAACGATGTCGTGCTCTACATGAAGGGCACCCCGGTGTTCCCGCAGTGCGGCTTCTCCGCCGCCGTCGTCCAGGTGCTGAGCCACACCGGCGTCAAGTTCAAGGGCGTCAACATCCTGGAGGATCCGGGCCTGCGCCAGGGTCTGAAGGAATATTCGAACTGGCCGACCTTCCCGCAGCTCTACGTCAAGGGCGAGCTGGTCGGCGGCTGCGACATCGTCCGCGAGATGTACGAGTCGGGCGAGTTGCAGACCCTGATGGCCGACAAGGGTGTCGCCACCGCCGCCTGACCGCAGCTCCGGTCCGGTCAGGAACGAAGAGGCCCCGCTTCGGCGGGGCTTTTTCATGCCCGGACCGAGGGTGGCAGGCAGCGATGCCGGCCGCGCAGCCCGGCCATGCCCGGCGGCCCGCTGCCGGATTGCACAAACAATGTGCTAAACGAACGGTATGGTTCAGACCTCGTCGCCCGCCAAGGCCCCGACCTCCACAACCGCGGCGTTCGTCGCGGCGCTCTCCTCCTACCTGATCTGGGGGCTGGTCAACCCGGTCTTCTTCAAATCGCTGGGCGATGTCGGCGCGGTGGAGATCGTCGCCCACCGCGTGGTGTGGACGGTGGTGCTGGTCGGCGCCATCGTGCTGGCGACCCGCGGGCCGACGGCCGTCGTCGCGGCGGTGGGCAGTTGGCGCCGGCTGGGCATCCTGGTGGTCACCACCCTGCTGGTCACCATCAACTGGACGGTGTTCATCTGGGCGGTGGTGAACAACCGGCTGGTCGAGGCCAGTCTGGGCTATTTCATCAACCCGCTGATCAATGTGCTGCTGGGCGTGCTGTTCCTGCATGAACGGCTCAGCCGCGGCCGGATGCTGGCGGTCGCCATCGCCACGGCCGGCGTGGGCAGCCTCGTCGCCAGCTATGGCGCCGTGCCCTGGGTCGCGCTGTCGCTGGCGCTGTCCTTCGGCTTCTATGCTCTGGTGCGCAAGAAGGCGGCGATCGATCCGGTGATCGGCCTGCTGGTGGAGACCGCCCTGCTGCTGCCGGCCGCACTCGGCTATCTGCTGTGGCTGGGCGCCGGCGGCGCCTTCGGCCATGGCTGGGGAGAAAGCACGCTGCTGGTGCTGGCCGGGCCGATGACGGCGGTGCCGCTGGTGCTGTTCATGATCGGTGCGGGACGGCTGACGCTGACCACCATGGGGCTGCTGCAATATGTCGGACCGACCGGCCAGCTTCTGCTGGGCGTGCTGGTCTATGGCGAGGCCTTCACCCGCGGCCACGCCATCACCTTCGCCTGCATCTGGGTGGCGCTGGCCGTCTTCACCGCCGACGCGGTGCATAGCCACCGCGCCACCACACGGGCCGCTGCCGCCGCGGAGTGACCGTTACCGCGGCGTCAGTCCATGGGCGATGGTGTGGGCCAGCGTGCCGACCATCGCGCAGATGCCGGCATCGTCGCGGCCGAACACCACCTGATCGAGGAAGCCCAGCCCGAAGCTGAGCGTCGCGATGCCGGCCGCCACATTGGCAAGGTCGGCGTCGGCGGCAATGGCACCACGGTCGCGATGCCCCTCCAGCCGCTTCACCAGACAGGGGATGCGGCTCTGCGACAGGGTGCGGGCCATCTCATCGGCGATCGCCGGATCGACCAGAGCACGTGCCAGCACGACGCGGGTGAAGTCGCGGCATTCCCAGCTGTGCTTCAACTGGGCGTGCAGGAAACGGACGAGGTCGGTCTCCAGATCCTCGTGCGGCGGCGGCAGGTCGCAGCCGCCCGATTCCTCGCGCCAATAGCGCTCCACCACCGCCAGCAGCAGCCCGCTCTTGCCTGAGAAATAGCGCTGGATCAGCTGTTCGTTGACCCCGGCCCGCCCGGCAATCTCGCGTGTCGTCGCCGCATCGAAGCCGCGTTCGGCAAACACCAGCTTGGCGGCGTCGAGCAGCGCACCCTCGGTGGCGGCGCGATCGCGTTTGCGTGCCCCACCCTCGCAGGCACCTTCCGTGCCATTGCCGGGGCAACAGCCGTCAGCTTCGTTGCTTGCGTCCAAAACCCGTCCCTCTCCGGTGCGTCCCGTCAACGTCATAATAAGTATGCAGATACATACTTGACAAGCGGCAGGCTCCGGTTCAAGTATGTACTCACATACATACAAGCTGATTTGCCCAACAGGGGGTATTCCCGCCATGCCGCAAAGCACCGATCTGCACAGCACCGCAATCCCGGATCTGTTCACCCCGCTGCGCCTCGGCGCGATCGAGCTGCCGAACCGCGTCGTGATGGCGCCGATGACCCGCAGCCGCGCCGGCGAAGGCAACTGCCCGACTGCGCTAACCGCCGAATATTATGCGCAACGCGCTTCGGCCGGCCTGATCATCACCGAGGCGACGCAGGTCTGCGATACCGCCCAGGGTTATCCCAGCACGCCGGGCATCCACACCGACGCCCAGACCCTGGCATGGCGGGCGGTTGCGGACGCCGTGCACAACGCCGGCGGACGGATCGTCACCCAGCTCTGGCATGTCGGTCGCATCTCCCACCCGCGCTTCCAGCCGAACGGCGCCGCCCCGGTCGCTCCCTCGGCCATCGCGGCGAAGGGCCAGCTCTTCACCGGCGCCGGCATGGAACCGTTCCCGGTGCCGCGCGCTCTTGAGACTGCCGAGATCCCCGCTCTGGTCCGCCATTTTGCCGATGCCGCCAAGCGCGCGGTGTTCGATGCCGGCCTGGACGGCGTCGAGATCCACGCGGCCAACGGCTATCTGATCGATCAGTTCCTGCGCGACAGCACCAACACCCGCACCGACCAGTATGGCGGGACGGTGGAGAACCGCTGCCGCTTCCTGCTGGAGATCCTGGAGGCAACGGCCCATGCCGTCGGCGCCGACCGCATCGGCGTCCGCCTGTCGCCGACCGGCGTGTTCAACGACATGTCCGACAGCGATCCGCTGCCGCATTTCCTGGCGATCACCAAGGCGCTGAACCCGTTCAACCTTGCCTATCTGCATGTGATCGAGGGGCGGCCCGGCCACCACATGGCCCCGCCGGAGGGTGCGCCGCATGTGGCGTCCGCCTTGCGCGCCGCCTACAAGGGCCCGTTCATCCTGAATGGCGGCTACAGCCGCAGCGATGCCGACGCGGCACTCGCCAAGGGCGAGGCCGACGCGGTCAGCTTCGGCGAACCCTTCATCTCCAACCCGGACCTGCCCGCCCGCTTCCGCGTCGGCGCCTCGCTGGCCGAGCCGGACCGCACCACTTATTACGGCGGCGACGCCAAGGGCTACACCGACTATCCGGCCCTGGAATCCGTCGCAGCCTGACCGGTTTGCGGCCCCACTGCCCCGGTGGGGCCGCAGAACCTCCCGACGTGAGAGAGCGCGTCGTGAGTGCGTCGTGAGACGCAAATCCCCGCTGCCCCCGGCCCGGTTCCCCCCTGGGCCGGGGGGCTTTTTTGTGGGGCTGCTTTATCGGGGTGGGTCGCTAACCCCGCCCTCTCCATCCGTCCCATTGCCCAGCCCACGGGCCAGCGCGGCGATGGTGCCGTAGCCGACCTGATCGGCCGGGTCGATCTCCGCCATCTTGGCGAGGATCGCCAGTGCCTTGTCCCGGTTGTGGCGGCGCAGTTCGATGAAGGCCAGCGCCTTCATGGTGAACAGGAAGAAGCGCGCCGGCCCGGCCGCCGTCCAGTCGGTGGAGCCTGACGTCAGCCGCGACCAGTCGGCCGAAAAACCGCCCTGCAAGGCCGCGGCATCCAGCCCGATGCGGGCCACCCGCTCCGCCTCTCCCAGCTTCTTGCGGTTGAAGTAGAATTTGTAGAGCGCGTAGAAGACCGGCAGCACCCGTGGCCCCCTGCGGTGCGCCTCCCACAGCAGCGCCTCGCAGGCCTCCGGCACGTCTCGGGCCTTCACCGCCTCCTGCAAAAGCTCGTCGATCTGTTCCGGCACATCGCCGAAGGCCATGCGGCCGTTCGACATCCTGAGTTCGATCGGTTCGTCGCTCATCGCTTCCCTCGTCCCTGTTTTCCGCTGCACCAATCAACCATCCGACGCACCGACGACGCCTCATGGTAGGCTCGCGGGCGCGGAGAAAGACCATAATTTTTTTGTGCGGCGAAGTGTCGCGGCTGTCGCAAATCCGACACGCGCCAAACCCGACAAAACCATTGGCAGACGAAACATTGTCGGACTTTCGCCAAGCCAATCCAACCTGACAATTCTTGTAAATCAAATATTTAACAGTTTGGCACGGCCCTTGCTCTACTCCTCGTCAGATCGGCCGGCACCCCCGGCAACGCGGCTTGAGGAGGCGGGACATGGTGACTCTGACGGATGCGGCGGTTTCCACCCTGGAACAGGTCCTGGCGAAGTCGGGCGGTGCGGCGGCCGGCCTGCGGATCGCAGTGACCGACGGCGGCTGCGCCGGCCTGAAATACCAGATGGGCCTGGAGGCGGCGGCCGGCGACGACGACACGGTACTCAGCTTCGGTCCTGTCACCATCTTCGTCGACGCCAACAGCCAGCCCTTCCTGTCGGGCGTGGTGGTCGATTTCGTCGAGGGCATCGAAGGCTCCGGCTTCAAATTCGACAACCCGAACGCGACCAGCAGCTGCGGCTGCGGCAAGTCCTTCTCAGCCGGTGAAGGTGGCGGCGGCTCCTGCTCCACCTCCTCGTCGGGCTGCGGGTCGTCGGCCCCCTATTCGACCCACTGAATTTTTCCCGGACATCTCTTCCCCTAGGCGCGCACCCCACGGAAAGGCAGCAGCGACATGTGGAACTACACCGACAAGGTCAAGGAACACTTCTTCAACCCGAAGAACTCCGGTGTCCTGGACAGCGCCAACGCGGTCGGCGAGGTCGGCTCCATCACCTGCGGCGACGCGCTGCGTCTGATGCTGAAGGTCGATCCCGATACCCAGATCATCCTGGATGCGAAGTTCCAGACCTTTGGCTGCGGGTCGGCCATCGCGTCGTCGTCCGCGCTGACCGAGATGATCATCGGCAAGACGGTGGACGAGGCGCTGACCCTGACCAACCGCGACATCGCCGAGTATCTGGGCGGCTTGCCGCCGGAAAAGATGCACTGCTCCGTCATGGGTGCGGAGGCTCTGCGCGCCGCCATTGCCAACTACAAGGGCGAGGCGTGGGAAGACGACCATGAGGAAGGCGAGCTGGTCTGCAAATGCTTCGGCATCGACGCTGCGATGATCGAGCGGGCGGTGACCGTCAACGGCCTGACCACGCTGGAGGAGGTCACCCACTACACCAAGGCCGGCGGTTCCTGCCAGACCTGCCACGAGAAGATCGAGGAGGTGCTGGAAGAGGTGCTGGCGAAGACCGGCGCCCTGAAGCCCGCCGCAAAGCATGCCCCCGGCACCGTCGGGCTGGACGCCATCAAGCCGCTGGAGCCCAAGGCAGAGCCGGCGGCGGCCCCGAAGCTGACCAACGTCCAGCGCATGCAGGCTATCATGAGCGCCATCGAGGAGATGCGTCCGCAGATCCAGCGCGATGGCGGCGACGTGGAGCTGGTCGACATCGACGGCAAGGACATCTATGTGCGGCTCTCCGGCGCCTGCTCCGGCTGTTCGCAGTCGGCCGGCACGATGATGGGCGTGCAGATGAAGCTGGTCGAGAAGCTCGGCGAGTTTGTGCGGGTCAAGCCCGCGTCCCTCATGCCGGCCCACGCGGGCTAAGGGGAGCGCCAGACCATGAGCCAGGGCATCTATCTCGACAACAACGCCACCACCCGCGTCGACCCGGAAGTGCTGCAGGAGATGCTGCCGCTCTTCACCGAGCATTTCGGCAACCCGTCCTCCATGCACGGCTTCGGCGCCGCGGTGGGCGGCAAGATCGAATGGGCGCGCAAGCAGGTCCAGGCGCTGCTCGGTGCCGCCCATGACAGCGAGATCGTTTTCACCTCCGGCGGGACGGAAAGCGACAACACCGCCATTCTGTCGGCGCTGGAGGCCTATCCGAAGAAGCGCGAGATCATCACCAGCGTGGTCGAACATCCCGGCGTGCTGGCGCTCTGCGAGTATCTGGAGAAGAAGCGCGGCTACACCGTCCACCGCATTCCGGTGGACAACCGGGGCAACCTCGACATGGAGGCCTACCGCGCAGCATTGTCCGACCGGGTCGCCATCGTCTCCATCATGTGGGCCAACAACGAGACCGGAACAATCTTCCCGGTGGAGGAACTGGCGCGCATGGCCAAGGAGGTCGGCGCCGTCTTCCACACCGACGCGGTGCAGTCAGTCGGCAAGATCCCAATGAAGCTGGCCGACAGCGCCATCGACATGCTGTCGCTGTCCGGCCACAAACTGCACGCCCCAAAAGGCATCGGTGCGCTGTACGTCAAACGTGGCCTGCGCTTCCGCCCGATGCTGCGCGGCGGCCATCAGGAACGCTCGCGCCGCGCCGGTACCGAGAACGCCCCCGCCATTGTCGGGCTGGGCGCCGCCGCCCAGCTGGCGCTCGTCCATATGGGCGAAGAGAACACGCGGGTGAAGGCGCTGCGCGACAAGCTGGAACAGGCGATCCTGGCGGCGGTGCCGAGCTGCTTCGTCACCGGCAACCCGGACGACCGCCTGCCCAACACCTGCAACATCGCCTTCGAATACATCGAGGGCGAGGCGATCCTGCTGCTGCTGAACGAGGCCGGCATCGCCGCGTCCTCCGGCTCCGCCTGCACCTCGGGATCGCTGGAGCCCAGCCACGTCATGCGTGCCATGGGCGTGCCCTACACCGCTGCCCATGGCGCCACCCGCTTCTCGCTGTCGCGCGACACGACGGAGGAGGAGATCGACCGGGTCATCGCCGTGGTGCCCGGCATCATCGCCAAGCTGCGCAGCCTGTCGCCCTACTGGCAGCAGGAAGCCGGACGGCCGAAAGAGTTCGCGCCCGTTTATTCGTAACACCGGAATCGCAGGCCGGGCCGGTGGCCCGTCCCGGCACCCCGCCCGACGACACCCCGTCGGGGCGGGTTCCCGGCCCGGTCTGCGACACTTCTCATAGGGGACAGGTGGTCCCCACGCGCGAGGTGCCCCCATGCCCATCACCTTCGCCACCATCAACGACACCACGCTGCGCGACGGCGAGCAGACCGCCGGCGTCGCCTTCACGCTCGACGAGAAGATCGCCATCGCCAAGGCGCTCGACTCCGCCGGCGTGCCGGAGCAGGAGATCGGCATTCCCGCCATGGGCGAGGAGGAGCGTGAGGGCATCCGCGCCGTGGCGTCGCTGGGGCTGAAGGGCCGGCTGATGGTGTGGTGCCGCATGCACGACACCGACCTGAAGGCGGCGCTGTCCTGCAACGTCGGCTTCGTCAATTTGTCGATGCCGGTGTCGGACATCCACATCACGAAGAAGCTGAAGCGCAGCCGCGCCTGGGCATTGGCGGAGATCGAGCGCCGGGTGAAACAGGCGCGCGACCATGGGATGGAGGTCAGCGTCGGCGGCGAGGATTCGTCGCGCGCCGACATGGATTTCCTGATCGCCGCCGCCACGGTGGCGCAAGCAGCCGGCGCACGGCGCTTCCGCTTCGCCGACACGCTGGGCGTGCTCGATCCCTTCCAGACGCGCGCCTGCATCGAACGGCTGCGCCGGGCCACCGACCTGGAGATCGAGATCCACGCCCATGACGATTTGGGCCTCGCCAATGCCAATTCGCTGGCTGCGGTGCTGGGCGGCGCCACCCATGTCAACACCACGGTGAACGGCCTGGGCGAGCGCGCCGGCAACGCGCCGCTGGAAGAGGTGGTGGTGTCGCTGAAGCACCTCTACCACATCGACACCGGCGTCGAGACGCGGTCGCTCGGCACCATCAGCGATCTGGTGGAGCGGGCGTCGAACCGGCCGGTGGCGGTCAACAAGTCGATCGTCGGCGCCGCCGTCTTCACCCACGAGGCCGGCATCCATGTCGATGGGCTGCTGCGCGACCGCGCCACCTACCAGAATTTCGACCCGGCCGAGGTCGGGCGCGAACACCGCATCGTGCTGGGCAAGCATTCCGGCACCACCGCGGTGAAGCTGGCCTATGAACGGCTCGGCGTCGCCTGCGACGACGCCACGGCGCAGGCGGTGCTGCCGCGCGTGCGGGCACTGGCCACCCGGGCCAAACGGCCGCCGACGACCGAAGAACTGCACGCCTTTCTGGAGGCGGCGACATGAGCAAGCTCGGAAGTTCTCCAGGAATCGTCGCCCTGCTGCGCGAAGACGTCGCCTGCGTGTTCGACCGGGACCCGGCGGCGCGCAACGTCTTCGACGTGCTCACCTGCTATCCCGGCATCCATGCGCTGGTGTTCCATCGCTTCGCCAATGCTGCGTGGCGGCGGGGCCTGCGGTGGCCGGCACGCTTCCTGTCCTATGTCGCCCGCGCGGTGACCAACATCGACATCCACCCGGGCGCCAACATCGGCCGCCGTTTCTTCATCGACCATGGCGCCGGCGTGGTGATCGGCGAGACGGCGGAGATCGGCGACGACGTGACGCTCTATCATGGGGTGACGCTGGGCGGCACCTCCTGGACCAAGGGCAAACGGCACCCGACGCTGATGGACGGCGTGCTGGTCGGTGCCGGCGCCAAGATCCTGGGACCGATCACCGTCGGAGCCAACGCGCGGGTCGGTGCCAACTCGGTGGTGACCAAGCCGGTACCGCCGGGCATGACGGTGGTCGGCATCCCCGGCCGGGTGGTGCGGCCGGAGAGCCAGCGTCCGCTGTCCGGCCGCCAACTCTCGGAACCCCATCTTTCCAATCAGGGCATCGACCTGGAACATCATCTGATGCCCGACCCGGTCGGCAAGGCCATTGCCTGCCTGATCGAGCACATCAACCGGATCGAAGCCCGCCTTGAGGCGCACACCGCAACGGTACCGTCACAGTTTCTTGATAAGAACATCCGCCTGTCGGAAATTCGGCTGGGCGATATCCGTTTGGACGGTGTGGCCTGCAGTTCTTGTGGCAACATCTGCGATCAGGAGGGGTGCGGCCCCTCCCCTTCCACCCAGCAGCACGCGTGAGGAGCCTTCGACGATGAGCGATTTCACCGACGACCTCGACGATCTGGAAACCGCGGAAGACTTCCTGCGCTTCTTCCATGTCACCTATGACCAGCGCGTGGTGAACGTGAACCGCCTGCACATCCTGCAGCGCTTCCACGATTACCTGTCGGCGGACCATGGGATGGAAGGGCTGGACGACGAGGGAATGTCGGCGCGCTACCGCTTCCATCTGGAGCGGGCGTACCAGGATTTCGTGGTCTCCAACGCCATCGCGGAGAAGACCTTCAAGGTCCACAAGGAGGAGGCGCGCAAGATGGCCGACCGCTTCGTTCCGCTGGACAGCCTGTTGGGCACCCCGGCCGGCTGAGCCGCCGGCGCCGGTGCCGGCCCAAAGAAGCCCGCCCAAAGAAGAAAGTGATGAAAAGGGGGCGCCTGCCGCGCCCCCTTCGTCGTCAGTGGATCTTGCTCTCGTTCCGGCCGCCGTCGCGCCGGTAGACGTGGACGTGATAGGCCGCCATCGGATTTTCATCGAGATAGCGCAGCAACTCCTGCTCCGTCCGCGGAGTGGCGTCACGGATCAGCACCTGCCAGGCGGGCTCCATCGTCGCGCGCATGGTCTCGTCATGGGGCAGCATGATGAAGCCGGCCCATTCCGGGTCGAAATCCGCCAGATAACTCTTGGTGTAATGCTTCATCATCGCCGCGTCGTTGACGTTGACGTTTTCCATGTTTTCGAAACAGACACGCAGTTCCATCGCCGGTCTCCTCATGCAGAAGGGAGCAGACCCGCCAACAACCCGTCCAATAGCCTGCAAGGGACAGGTGCAGGTCCGCGATGCTCGCTCGTGAAAACAGCCGTATCAGAGAGATGGTACGCCGGAGCGGTGAAAAACAAGTGTCCGGTGACAGCCGGGGCAACGCTTTGCCCTCCCCACCCATGCGGCGGACGCAGACTTCGCCATTGGTCATAATCCTGCGCTTTTCAGGTTCGCTGGTTGCGTGTCTCCTGTAAAATCCTTGTGACACTCTTTGCGCGATGATGATGACCGACCCTTCGCCTGCCTCCGAACACCCCCTTCGCATCCTCATCGTCGAAGACGAGAGCCTCGCCGCCATGGCTTTGGAAGAGATTCTGGGGATGCTGGGATTTGCCGTCGTCGGGATCGAGGACAATGCCGACGGTGCCATCGCAGCAGCGGAGCGGTTGCGTCCGGACGTCGTGATGATGGATATCCGCCTGCTCGGCCCGCGCGACGGGATCGAGGCCGCGGCGACGATCCGCAGGCAGACGGGCATCCGCTGCATCTTCACATCCGCCTTCGGCGATGCCGAAACTCGCCATCGCGCCGCTGAATGCAACCCCTTCGGCTTCGTCCGCAAGCCCTACTTCCCGGCGGAACTCCAGCGGGCGCTGGGTCATGCGGCGGAGGCGTTGTTGCAGGGAGCTTCGACGCAGGCCCCCTCATAAGCTGCTCCCCCGAAACAAACCGGCCCCCGCGCAATTGCACGGGGGCCATCGAAGTCCGGAGGAAGATAGCGGAAGAGGGTCAGCCGAACTTGTAGCTGATGCCGTAACCGCCACGCGGATAGTCCCAGGCGATGTTGCCCTTGTCCTGGCAGACGACGCGGCAGGTGCCACATTCCAGGCAGCCGTCTGTCACCAGCGTCACGCCGCCGGTCTCGTTCTTGCTGTAGCAGGCGGCCGGACAGCAGAAGGTGCAAGCCTGCTTCTCGCACGTCTGGCAGGCCTCCACGCTCTTGATCTGGATATGCGGCCGGCTCTCGTCGACAATGTAACGGTTCTGATAGAGCTTCTCTTCGACCTTGACCATGATGCTCATCGCACGGCCCTCACCAGCTTGATTGCGTCACCGACCAGTCCCATCACCGAACGACGCTTGATGAAGGACTTCATGATCTGTTTTTCCTTCGTCTTCTTGTCGATGCTGTCCACGGTGAACCAGTTGTGGGCCGCCGCGGTGATTTCGTCGGGATAGGCGCCGAAGAATTGTTTGTTGCCATGCATGATGCCGGGCAGCTCACGATACTTCTTGAGATCCTTCATGACGAAGCTGTCGTCCAGCTTCTTCTTGTAGGCGGCGAGGTTTGACGCGCTGTAACCCTTGCCGGCGGCCTTCAGCTCGATCACCGTCTCCGCCGCCATCCGGCCCGAGGCCATGGCAAGGTTGGAGCCTTCACGGTGGGCGGCGTTGTTGAAGTGAGCGGCGTCGCCGACCACCATCCAGCCGTCGCCATAGAGCTGCGGAACCGCCTTGTAACCGCCCTCCGGGATCATGTGGGCAGCATATTCCTTCATCTCCGCCCCTTCGATCAGCGGCTTGATGACGGGATGGTTCTTCAGGTCCTCCAGCATCCGGTAAGGCGGGCAGGAGCCGTTCTTGAAGTCGGAGATCAGGCAACCGATGCCGATCGTCAGCGATTCCTTGTTGGTATAAAGGAAGGCGGTGCCGACCATCCCCTTGGTCACCTTGCCCATGATCTCGATGACGACGCCCTCGTCCTCCTTGATGCCGAAGCGCTGCTGGATCAGCTCCGGATCGATGAAGAGGATTTCCTTGACCGCCAGCGCCACATTCTCCGGCGCGGCCTCGTCCTGGAGGCCGGCGCGCTTGGCCAGCAGGGCGTTGACGCCGTCGGCCATGATGACGACGTCGGCGTGGATTTCACCGCCCTCGCGGTCGGTCCGCACGCCGGTCACCTTGCCCGACGGATCGCGGATCAGCTCCGTCACTGTGGTCTCGCAGATCTGGAGGCCTCCGACCTTGCGGATCTGCTCGCCCCACCATTTGTCGATGTTGGCGCGGATGATGGTGTAGCGGTTCGGCCTGTCGCTGTTGAAGGCTTCCGAGCGGTAGTTGGTGCCGACATAGCTGTCTTCGCCCAGCAGCCAGACGCGCTGTTCGATGATGTGGCGTTCGGTCGGGCAATCGTCCCGGAAATCCGGGATGATCTTCTCCAGCTCATGCGAATACATGATGCCGCCCTGGACGTTCTTGGCGCCGGGATATTCGCCGCGCTCGAGCTGGAGCACCTTCAGCCCCTGCTTGGCCAGCGTGTAGGTGGCGGCGTTGCCGGACGGACCGGCACCGATGACGATGGCATCGAACTTTTCGACCATGTCGACAGGCTCCTTTCTCGTCCGGCGGTCAGCCGGCCATGCGGTTGACGGACAGGCGGCGACCGAAGGCATCGGTCAGCGCCGGCAGGATCTTCAGCGCGTCGCCGACCAGCCCGAGATGGGCGAAGTCGAAGATCGTCGCGTTGGGATCGGTGTTGATCGCCAGGATCAGGTCCGACTTCTCCATGCCGACCCGATGCTGGATGGCGCCGGAGATGCCGGCGGCGATGTAGAGCTTCGGCCGCACCGTCTTGCCGGTCTGCCCGACCTGACGATCGTTGGTCGCCCAGCCGGCCTGGACCAGCGGGCGGGTCACCCCGACCTCGGCGCCCAGCACCCTGGCGAGGTCGAAGACCAGCTTCATGTTCTCGACCTTGCCCAGCCCCTTGCCGGCCGACACGATGATGTCGGCGAAGGCCAACTGCGCCTCGTTCTGCTCGCGGTCGGCGATGAAGTTCAGGACCTTGGTAACGATGTCCTCTTCGCGCAGGTCCGGCTGGATTTCGATGACGCGACCGGTGCGGGCGTCGTCGCGCTCCGGCATCGCCATGACGCGCGGGCGGACGGTGGCCATCTGCGGCCGATAGGCCAAGGTCTGGATGGTGCACAGCAGCGTGCCACCGAAGGTCGGCCGGGTGGCTGCCAGCGAGCGGTTGTCGGCGTAGATGTCCAGCTCGGTGCAGTCGGCGGTCAGGCCCGTCGCCAGCGTGGTGGCAATGGCGCCGGCCAGATCGCGGCCCAGCGTGGTGGCACCCAGCAGCACGATCTCCGGCTTGTGGGTGTTCACCACGTCGGTCATGACGCGGCAATAGGGGTCGGTGCGGTAGTCGGCCAGCGCCGGGTCGGTCACCTTGTAGACGATGTCAGCACCATAGCTGATGGCGTCGCCGCAGATGCGGTTCAGGTCGGGGCTCTCGGCGCCCAGCACCACGGCACCCACCTCCACCCCCAGCTTGTCGGCCAGCTTGCGGGCCTCGCCCAGCAGTTCCAGCGACACGGAATGGACGATGCCGCGCTCCTGCTCCACGATTACCCAGACGTTCTTGTAAACCTTCAGGTGTTCGGGAAGCTGAAACTTGCGGCCCTGGGGCTTGCTCGGTTCGCTCATCGTCGGGTCTCCCGCGGGTAAATCGTCAGAGCCCGGCCGCGGCGCGGGCGAGCAGGTCGCCGGCCAGCTTGGGCTGGGCGGCGAAGATGGCGTCGATGGCGGCGGCGGCCATCGCGTCAGGGGTGTCGGTATCGGCGACGATCATCTTCGCCTTCTCCGCCCGCGGCTTCGGCACGAACACCTTCGACACCACGGTCGGCGAGCCCTTCAGGCCGACGCGGCCCTCTTCGGCGCCGGTGAAGTCGCGGCTCCAGGTCTTCAGCTCGTAGCGGGCGGCGCGGAACAGGTCGTCCATCTTGCCGAAGCGAATGGTGTTGGTGCCTTCCAGCATGGTGATCATGCAGGGCAGCTTGGTCTTCAGCACCTGCACCCCGCCTTCGGAGCGGCGCTGTACCACGATCTCCTTGGACGCGATGTCCAGATCCTCGATCTTGGTGATGTAGGTCAGCTGCTCGAAGCCGAGACGGGTGGCGATGCCGGGGCCGACCTGGGCGGTGTCACCGTCGACCGTCTGCTTGCCGCAGAAGACGATGTCGACCGGATCCTCTTCCGCCAGCTTCTGGATGGCCGACGTCAGGGCGTAGGAGGTCGCCAGCGTGTCGGAACCGGCGAACTTGCGGTCGGTCAGCAACACCGCATCGTCGGCCCCCAGCGACAGCGCCTTGCGCAGCGAGGTCTCCGCCATCGGCGGCCCCATGGTCAGCACGGTGACGCGGGCGCCCACCTTGTCCTTCAGCCGCAGCGCCTCTTCCAGCGAGAACAGGTCGAACGGGTTGATGATGGCGGGCACGCCCTGCCGCATGATGGTGTTGGTGACGGGATGGATGCGGATCTGGGCGCTGTCGGGCACCTGTTTGATACAGACGACGATGTGCATCCCGTTCTCCTTGGCTTCCGCTCTCGCTGTAGCGCGCATGTGGGTTTGGGGCCGGCACCGGGCCGGGATGCAGCCAGAACAGCAAGCGGCGTGCCAGCCGGCAAAGACCGGCCAAGTCACGGGGAATATTGAGGATTTTCAAAAGATGGAAAGCGCCATCCCCTTGTCGCAAAGGCGACAAGGGGATGCTCATGTCGGTTTCGCTACAGCCCCTGCCACGCCCCCCGCAGGTACGGGATCAGACCGCCTCGATATGGGCGATCACGCGGTCCAGTTCGACGCCGACGCGGGCGACCATGGCGGCGATGCCTTCCAGCCGCTGGTCGATCACAGCCAGTTCCACCGCGTCGGCGGCGGCGGCGAGATCGCGGGCGCCGACGGTGCGCGAGGAGCCCGCCAGCTTGTGGGCGGCCTGCCGCACCTCGTCCCAGATCTCGCCCGCCAGCGCGTCCATCAGCCAGCGGTGCGAAGCGCTGTTGGACGTGACGAACTCACCCAGCAGATGCCGGACGAACTCACTGTCGCCATCGAACAGCGTGGTCAGCGCCTCAAGGTCGAGCGGCGGCAGGTCGGCTATGACGGGGGAGCATTGGAGTGGCGACTGAGGGGGAGGTTGCTGCAACTCTTCAGTCACCGGCTCCGTATTTTGTGACGGTTCGTAGGGCTCCTCCTCCCACCCCTCGCCGTCAGGCGGGGGCAGGAAGCGGTCGACCACCCGGCGCAAATCGGCGAGGCTGACCGGCTTGGCCAGCGTGTCGTCCATGCCCGCCAGCAGGCAAAGCTGCGCTTCGTTCTCCGTAGCGTTGGCGGTGATGGCGACGATGGGCAGGCGCGGACCTCCGCCGGCCGCCTCGGCGGCACGGACGCTGCGGGCCAGCTCCATACCGTCCATCTCCGGCATCTGGCAGTCGGTCAGCAGCAGGCCATGGCCGCCGGCCCGCCACAGCGCCAGCGCCTGGACACCATCCTCCGCCGTTTCCATCACATGGCCGAGAAGAGTCAGCTGACGCTGGATGACCTGACGGTTGGTCGGATGGTCCTCCGCTACCAGGATCAGGCGGCCCTGCGCCCGCGCCTCCTCCACCGTGGGCAGGCGGCGGCGGCCGGCGGCCGGGGCGGCGGGCGGCGGTTCGAATTGTGGATCGGTGCGGCCACCCTCCCCCGCCGTCATCCGCCCTGCGGCGGCCAGGACGGCCCGGACCAGCCCGCTCCGCCGCACCGGCCGGCCGAGGACCACCGTACCGGCACCGGACCCGCCCAGTTCCGCCGCCTCGCCGGCGCTCAGTACCTCGCCCCCGATCAGCACGCGCCCACGCACCCGTCCACGCGGGTCGCGGTCCAGCGCCGCCGTATCGGTGCCCAGCGTGGAGACCAGCACGTCGCAGGCCGCGGTCGGCAGCAGGGTGCGCAAGGCCGCGTCGGCGTCGGCCGCCTCCACCACCTGGGCGCCGTCCGCATTCAGGTACCGGGCGAGGAAACCACGCTCCTGTGCATCGGCGGCCAGCAGCAGGACGGTCACACCCTGCAACGGTGCCCGCTGCGGCACTGCCGGCTCGATCGCTGCCGGGACCAGATCGGCGGCGAAGGTGAACCAGAAGGTGGAGCCGACATTGACCTCGCTGGTGACACCGATGTCGCCACCCATCAGTTCGGCCAGACGCCGGCAGATCGACAACCCCAACCCGGTGCCGCCGAAGCGGCGGGTGGTCGACGCCTCCGCCTGGGTGAAGGGACGGAACAGGCGGGTCTGGCTTTCCCTGGAAATGCCGATGCCGGTGTCGGTCACCGCGACGCGGATGGTGACGCGGTCGCTGTCGAAATGCGCCAGTTCCACCCGTACGGTGACCGAACCGGACTGGGTGAACTTCACCGCATTGCCGGCGATGTTGAACAGCACCTGCCGGATACGGACCGGATCGCCGACGACCTCCGCCGGCAGGTCGGGGTCGATGTAGGTGACCAGCGACAGCCCCTTGGCCCGCGCGCTGGGCGCCAGCGTGTCGGCTACCCCCTCCACCACATTGGCGAGCGCCACCGGCACCCGTTCCAGGTCGAGCCGCCCGGCCTCGATCTTCGAAAAGTCGAGGATGTCGTTGATGATGGTCAGCAGGGCGCCGGCCGATTCCCGCACCACGCTGACCAGTTCGCGCTGGTCGCCTGTGAGGCTGGTGTGCTCCAGCAGTTCCAGCATGCCCTGGATGCCATTCATCGGCGTGCGGATCTCGTGGCTCATGGTCGCCAGGAACAGCGACTTCGCCTGGTTGGCGGCCTCCGCCTCCGACCGGGCGGCCTCCGCCGCCTCGCGCGCCGCCACCAGATCCTGCGTCCGCTCCGCCACCTGGCCTTCCAGGCTGCGGTTCAGTTCGGTCAGTTCCTCGTACAGATGCACATTGTCGAAGCCGATGGCGACCTTGGCGCAGAACACCTCCAGCAGACGCCGCTCGTCGGCGGTCAGGGCGCGGCCATGGCCGAGATAGACAGCGGTGTCGTGCCGCCGGGTGGCGGAGCGGAAGACCAGCACGCTGTGCCCACGCTCATACCGGTTGCGGCCATCGGCGAGCGCCGCGGTCACCGCCTGCACCGCGTCGGGCGGCAGCGCCAGGAACAGCGGCGTCCCCTCCATCCCGACATGGCAACCGGCGCCGCCCAGCACCAGCGGCTCGGCCGGACGCGGACCTTCACACAGACGGCTGACCAGCGCGACTCCGCCCGCCGTCATTCCATTGGCCGGCGGGCAGACGCCGACGATCTGGGCCACGGCATGGCGCACGAACTCCACCATCGTCCGCTTGCCCAGCAGGATGGAGGAGGATTCCAGAATGCGCTCCAGCCCCTCCCGGTGGTCCTCGATGGCGGTGATGTCCTGATAGCCGCGCAGCGCCGCGACAACGGAGGTGAACAGCTTCTGCGCCGTCAGCTCCGTCTTCGATTTGTAGTCGTTGATGTCGTAGCTGAGGATGACGTCGCGTTCCGGCGCCTGCCCGGGCTGGCCGGTGCGCAGGATGATACGGACACGGCGGTTGTGCAGTTCGCTGCGGATGTAGCGGACCAGACGCAGCCCGGCATCGTCGGATTCCATCACGACGTCCAGCAGGATCACCGCGATGGCCGGGTTGTCGCGCAGCACCCCGCGCGCCTCCGCCGCGGTGGCGGCCGAGAGGAACTGCGCCGGGCGTCCTTCAAAGGTGAAGCCGCGCAGCACCATCTTGGTGGTGGCGTGGATGGCGGGGTCGTCGTCGACGATCAGGATCAGCCAGGGCTCGACCGGCTCGACAGCCTCGACCGCCACCTCGACGGCGGGCTCTTCCTCCGCGAACAGGAATTCGTCGCTCATCACGGTCCCCCGGCGAACTGGCCGCGCTTTTTCCACCCCGACGAGCGGCCCAACGCGCGGGCGACCTTACCATAGGTCGGGGAACGGCCGCCAGTTCAGGCCCCCTCCTGGTAACCGTCAGGCGGAAAGGGTGGATTTGCCGGGCGGCAGCCGCCATGGTGGCGCCGTTTTCCATCGCGCATGTGCCGTCATGACCCTGCTTGCCTGCATCCACGACAAGGCCCCGCTGATCGAAGCGCGGGATCCCGACCTGGGCGACCTGTTCCCGCCCGGCTTCCTCGACCTGTACGAGGTGCACAGCTACCGCAACGCCGCGCGTATCCTGGCCCATGCCTGCACGGCCGAGTTCCGCGAGATCACCGAACGGCTGATGGAGTTCCGCATCCGTACCGAGGACATCGTGGCGTCGGGCGGCAACAAGTCACAGATCGCCAAGACGATGGAGCGGATGCTGAACCCGCTGGGCTGGAACGAAACGCGCATCCGCGGCGACCTGTTCATCACCAAGATGATCGTGACCCACGAGGAAAAGCGCCGCGTCGCCGGCAAGAACCGTGGCCAGACCGTGACGGAACAGCGCCAGCGCGAGGAGCTGTACAAGGTCAACGGCTTCATCGACGGGCACAAGATCGACTTCGTGAAGGGGCGCGTGTCCTTCGATCTGGAATGGAACAGCAAGGACCAGACCTTCGACCGCGACCTCTACGCCGCCCGCACCTTCTACGAATGCGGCATCATCAATGCCGGCGTCCTGCTGACCCGCAGCGCCGAGCTGATCCCGCTGTTCACCGAGGTGGCGCGGCGGGTCGAGATGAAGAACTTCCAGAACAAGTACGGTGCCAGCACCACCTGGATGAAGAAGCTGCTCTACCGCCTGGACGCCGGCCGCGGCGGCGGCTGCCCGGTGCTGGCGCTCGGCATCCGCCCGGCGGTGGTGTCGGACTTCGACGAATGGAAGGACAGCCACCCGGTGGTGCGCCACGCCGCGACCTTCGACGTCGACACCGGGGCGGAGGATGAGGACGATCTGTGGTGAGGGTCCACCCTACCCCTTACGCGAACTTCCGGTCCGTCAGCAGCAGCCTTGCCGCAAAGCCCAGGAACAGCACGCCGGCAAGGCCGTCCATCGCCGTGCGCACCCGCGGGCTGGACAGCACGCGCCGCGCCGCACCGGCGCTGAGTGCCGCGATACCGACCAGATAGACGCCGCCCAGCACCGAGATGATGTTGCCGAGGATGAAGGTCTGCAACGCCACATGGCCCAGTTCGGGTGCGATGAACTGCGGCACGAAGGCCAGCTGGAACAGGATGATCTTCGGGTTCAGCAGATTGGTCAGCAGCGCCTGGACGAAGACGCGGGCGGTAGGCGCCGGGGCCGGGGCCTCGATCGCCGCCGCGGGTCCGGCGTTGCGGCTGGTCCAGACGCTCCACAGCGACCGCAGACCGATCCAGGCCAGATAGGCGCCGCCGGTATAGCGCAGCAGGTCGAACAGCGACGCCGACGCCGCGATCAGCGCGGAAATCCCGGCGGCGGCCAGCAGCGAATGGACGGTGTTGCCGACGCAGATGCCGATCGTCGCCACCACGCCCGCCTGCCGGCCGTCGGCGATGCTGCGGGTCAGCACCAGAAGCGAGTCCGGTCCCGGCGCCAGGACCAGGACACAGACGGCGACCATGTAGAGTTGCAGCAGATGGAGGTCGAGCGGCAGGGGCATCGCGGGACGGACCTTCGGGCGAGAGATTGGGTGCTCAGTCGGGCCAGCGCCGATGGATCCACAGCCATTGCGCCGGCTTGTCGCGGATCCAATCCTCCAACAGGCGGTTCAGCCTTTCCATAAGAATTCGCGCATCCGCATTGCGGTCGCCGCTGGTCGGGTATTCCTCCGGCGGCAGGACGGTGACGCGGAAACGGGCGCCCTCCAGCCGCTCCGTCCGTGCCGGGCACAGCGGCAGCTTCAGCTTCATGCCGAGGACGGCGGCGGCCGGGGCGGTCATGGCGTCGCGGCCGAAGAAGGGGACGGCAATGCCGTCATTCATCTTCTGGTCGATCAGCATGCCGACATGGCCGCCCCTGGTCAGGTGGCGCAGCAGGATTCTGGCGCCCTCCGGCCCCTTGGGAATCTGATTTCCGGACGCCGCCCCGCGCAGTCTCACCAACAGCTCGCCGACCATCGGGTTGTTCGGTGCGCGGTAGACCAGCCCCAGTTCCAGCCCGCGCAGGCGGGCGGCGACCGACTGCACCTCCCAATTCGCCAGATGGCCGGAGACCATGATGCCGGCCTTGCCGTCCTCGCGCAGCCTGTCGACATGCTCGATGCCGATCACCTCAATGCGTTCGCGGCCGATCTGCTCCAGATGCGGGTATTCGGCGATGGTGCGGCCGAGATTGTCCCACATGCCGCGAATGATCGTCTCGATCTCCGCCCTGCCCTTCTCCGGGAAGGCGCGGGTCAGATTGCGCCGGGCGCGGGCGCTGTTGGGCAGCCACGGCCCCACCGTCCGCCCGATCCAGCCGCCGAGCGCCGAGGCGCGGTCGAGCGGCAGGGCCTGGAACAGCCGGCAGACGCCATGGACCAGCACCGCCTCCACCGGATAGCCGATGCGGCGCGTCAGCCATCGTTGCAACGGGCTACGCGGCTTGGCCATCGGGGCTTCCTTTCAGCAACAGAGGCGTCAGCAGCGCGGCAAGCGCACCCTCGTCCGCCCAGCGCACCGATACCGGCAGGACGGCGACCTTCGCCCGCAACTCCTGCGGCAGGCGGACGGCGTCCTTGGCGGTGGTGACAGGCAAGGCGCCCAGCGCCGTAGAACGGTCGATCAGCGCCGCGACCTCGGCCGGGCGGTAGGGGTGGTGGTCGGCGAAGGGCACCCGCTCCACCACGCGGGCACCGAGCGCCTCCAGCGTCGAGAAGAACTTCTCCGGCCGGCCGATGCCGGCGAAAGCCAGCACGTCGCGGCCGGCAAGCCGGGCTGCCGCCTCGGGATCGGGCTCCAGCCGGGCCGGCAGCACCGGGCGCCCGCCCGCCAGCGCCGCCAGACCGTGGCGATCCTCGCCCAGGATCACCAGCGCGTCGGCGCGGGCCAGACCGTCGGCCACCCGTTCCCGCAGCGGACCCGCCGGCACCAGCCGGCCGTTGCCGAAGCCGACCGCGCCATCGGCGACGATCAGCGCCAGATCCTTGTGCAGGGCCGGGTTCTGGAACCCGTCATCCATGACGATGGCCCCGGCCCCGGCGGCGGCGGCACGCTCCGCCCCCGCCAGCCGGTCACGCGCCACCCAGCAGGGCGCGGCTCCGGCCAGCAACAGTGCCTCGTCACCGACATCGGCGGCGGTGTGGCGCCCGGGATCGACTGCCAGCGGACCGGCCTCGCGCCCGCCATGGCCGCGGGTCAGCGCATGGACGGCGACGCCGCGCGCCTGCAAGGCCGCGATCAGCGCCAGTCCGACCGGCGTCTTGCCGGCGCCGCCCGCCACCAGATTGCCGACACAGACCACCGGAATCCCCACGCGCCGCGGAACGGTCCCGGCGATGCGCCGCCGCCCCGCCAGCCCATAAAGCGCCCCCAGCGGCGCCAGCAGGGTCGAGGCCAGGCCGGACGGCCGGTACCAGAAGGCGGGGGTCTTCACGGCGGCACGTCCCCTCAGGCGGCGGTCCGGATGCCGGCGGCGCCCAGCACCGGGGCCAGCGCCCCCAACGCCCGGTCGATGATCCGCCGGTTGTCCGCCGTCACCCGCGCCGCCCCAGCAACGATGCGGTCGCGCGCCCGCTCGTCGGTCAGCAGCCGGCGCGTCTCGCGGGTCAGGGCATCGCCGTCGGCGACCGGCAGGGCACCGCCGGCGGCCTCCAGCATGTGGGTGATCTCACCGAAATTGAACATGTGCGGACCATAGAGCACCGCACAGCCCAGCTGCGCCGGCTCCACCGGGTTCTGCCCGCCATGGGGAATGAAGGAGCCGCCCATGCACACCACCGGAGCGGCCCGGTAGAACAGCCCGAGTTCCCCCATGGTGTCGGCGACATAGACGGCATGCTCCGGCCCCGGCAGCCGATGCTCGACCGTCCGCTGCAGGACCGGCAGCCCTCGCGCCCGCATCAGCTCCGCGATGGCGTCGCCGCGATGGGCATGGCGCGGAGCGACGACCGTCAGCAGGCCGGGCAGGACAGGCGCCAGCGCGGTATGGACCGCCGCGGCGATCTCATCCTCCCCCGGGTGGGAGCTGGCGAGCAGCCAGACCGGCCGGCCGGCCAGTGCAGCATGCAGCGGCTCCATCGCGTCGGCCGCAGCGGGCGGCGGCTCGGCGGAGAATTTCAGATTGCCGACGCTGGCGACACCGGAGGCACCCAGCCGGCGCAGGCGTTCCGCATCGCCTTCGGTCTGGGCCAGCGTGACCTGGAAGGTCGACAGCAGACCGCCGATCAACCCCGGCGCGTTGCGCCAGCGCGAGAAGCTGCGTTCGGACATGCGGGCGTTGACCAGGGCCGCCGGGATGGAGCGGGCACGGATGCCGGCCAGCAGGTTCGGCCAGATCTCCGATTCCGTCCACAACACCGCGTCGGGTCGCCAATGGTCGAGGAAGCGGTCGACCGCACCCGGCAGATCGACCGGCACATATTGATGGATCGCCCGCTCCGGCAGGCGCCGTCCCATCAGCTGGGCCGAGGTGACGGTGCCTGTGGTCATCAGTACGGTCAGGTCCGGCGCGCCATCCAGCAGCCGGCCGACCAGCACCAGCACCGAGTTCGCCTCTCCCACGCTGGCCGCGTGGATCCAGACCAGCGGACCAGCCGGCCGGGTTTGCGACGCCACGCCGAACCGCTCCGCCTGGCGCGCGGAGTCCTCCTTGCCGGCAGCGCGGCGGCGGTCGAGATAGAGGCGCACCGCCGGCCCGGCAACGGTCGTCAGGCCACGGTAAAGGGAATGCAGCATCAAGGTCCGGAACAGGAGACTTACGACAACGGGCGCGTTGCCGGTATCCCTGATACGGAACACCGGCCACGCGCCCGGCGGCACCTTAGCACGCGGCAACCGTTCCGTAACAGGGGCCGCGGTGCGCCGCATGGCCGCCAGCCCCGTCCGGCCTCCTCATTTCCGACAAGGTGGCCTGGCCAGGCGACCCGATCAGGCCGTGGGGACGTTCTCCTGCTCCTGGCCGGGCGGGATGTAGACCACCGTCCACTTTTCGCCGCCCTGCGACAGCTTCTGCACCGGCAGATCCTTGCCGTACTGCTCCAGCGCGCCTTGAACGATCTCGTCGGCCTGCGCTTCGGTGAGATTCTGCTGAACGATCATGTCTTCCTCCTGGTTGGACTGGTTGGTTCTGGTGGGTGTCGGCCCTGGTTCACGCAGGGGACTGGATGCGCCCTGCGTCAGCCGCCCCAGCCGAGCGAGCGATGGTTTCGGTTTCCTTCAGCAGCGCCGGATTGCGGTACAGCGAGACGGCTGCCGCCCCCTTGGTATCGACGCCAAGATCCTTGTACATCCTGGTGATTTCTTCCAGCCGGCTCTTTGTCTGCTGCAAGGGAAGGCCCGGCTGATGGGCATAATTGGCCAGATAATTGGCTGCCGGCAATGTGGTGAAACCGGTGATGATCTCCAGCTTTCTCTCTTCGGTCCGGGCTTCGATGGTTGCCTGTTCGGTCAGTCCAATGAGCGCCGTCAGCATTGTTCCGGCCGCCTCGTAATCCGTGATGTCGGACGCCGCCATATAGGGCGGATAGACGCCGATCGACTTCCCCATCCCTGTGATGATGCGATTGCGGAGCTTCGCCCGGTTGGCGCGCATCGCGGCGTGGAGCGCCGGCAGGGTCTTGTCGGCCAGGACCTCCTTGTCGAAGGCGGCACGGCTGCCGGTGATCCCGGCACCGATCGCGGACAGGATGCTGGCGGCGGCGCCGCCGCTGGCTGCACCGGCGGACGTGACGCCCAGCGTCAACACGTCCGTGCCGAACCCAGCCTCGCGCATGCGCTGGAACAGCTTGGACTCGAACTCCGCAAAATTCATGTCGATCAAATACATGCGCTTTGCGAGCGCCATGTTTCGCGTGTCCGTGTTGGGGCTGGCCAGAATGGTCTTGATGCTGGCGTCTGCGGTCGTGACAGATGGCGGAGCAGCCGGAACCGCGCCGCCGTCCGTGGCAGCCGGAAGCATCTCCTCCCGGGGCAGGCGTTCCGGCGTTCCTCTGAAGGATTCACATCCCGCGAGCAGCAGAAGGGGTACGGCCAACAACGACGCAGCCCGCAGGCACCAAGGCTGGCCAGCTACCGACGCGAGGAAGGAAGAACAACGGAACGGCATGAGTTCTCCCAAACAGGCTGCCGGTTGGGCCAACTCGGGAAGCTTAAATCCCAGAACGCGCGCAGTTCAACAGAAATGCTACCATCCATTTTCAAATGACGTTCAGTACGATGTATGCGGGTTCTTCCTCGGGCGCCGACAATCGCCCGGTCAGCGCTCCGCCAGCGCCAGCTTGGCGCCCAGCGCCGCGAATGCGGCGGCGAAGCTGCGGCGCATCCAGGCCATCACCCGCGGGCGGGAGATCACCTGGTCGCGAACCGCGGCGGCGAACAGGCCGTAGACGACGAAGACCGCGAAGGTCAGGGCCATGAACACGCCGCTGAGTTCCAGCATGCGGGCGAGCGGCTGGGGATCGGCCTCGCTGACGAACTGCGGCAGGAAAGCCAGGAAGAAGATCGACAGCTTCGGGTTCAGCACATTGACCAGCACTGCGCGCAGGATCATCCGCCCGGTCGTGCGCTGCCTCCCGTCCGCCGTCCCGTCCGTCTGAACGCTTAGCGCCCCCTGCTCCTTCAGCGTCGCCCAGGCCATGTAGAGCAGATAGAGCACGCCCAGGATCTTCAGCCCCTGGAACGCCACGGCACTGGTGTGCAGCAGGGCGGCCAGCCCCAGCACCGCCGCCACCATGTGCGGCACGATCCCCAGCGTGCAGCCGAACGCCGTCACCGCGCTGGCCCGCGCGCCCTGCGACAACCCCGCCGCCAGCGTCAGCAGAACCCCGGTGCCGGGGGAGGCGACAACGATCAGGGAGGTGATGAGGAAGTCGGGGGTCATGGCCTGCAACCTCGCGCGGGAGTGGTGGCTCGGTACAATGGAACCACGACCCGGAGACCTCGCCAAGTCCGAATGAGCAGGCTCCCGCTTACGTGAAGGGTCGCAGGTTCGACAGGAACTGTTCGGCCGAGCGGCGCCAGGAATAGCCTAATGCATAGTCCCGGCAGGCCTGCCCAGGGATCGCCAGCGCCCCTTCGACCGCCCGTTTCAGATCCTCGTCCAGGCAGCCGGCGCCGGAGCCGTCAACCACGTCCAGCGGACCCGGCACCGGGTAGGCCGCCACCGGCACGCCCGACGCCAGTGCCTCCAGCAGCACCAGCCCGAAGGTGTCGGTGCGCGACGGAAAGACGAAGACGTCGGCGGCGGCATAATGCTTCGCCAACTCCTCGCCATGCTTGGCGCCGACCCAATGGACGCCGGGGTACTTGCGCTGCAACTCCTCCCGCGCCGGGCCGTCGCCGACCACCACCTTGCTGCCGGGCAGGTCGAGCCGCAGGAAATCCTCCAGGTTCTTTTCCACCGCGACGCGGCCGACATACATCGATACCGGACGCGGCAGATCGAGGAAGTCCTTGTCGCGGGGACGGAACAGCTCGGTATCGACGCCGCGGGTCCAGCGGCGGATGTTGGCGAAGCCGCGGGTCTTCAGCGCGTCCTCGATGGTCTGGGTCGCCACCATCACGGCCGAGGACGGCTTGTGGAAGCGGCGGACCACCGCATAGGACAGCGCCAGCGGGATCGGCGCGCGGTCGCGCACATATTCGGGAAAGCGCGTGTGGTAGGCGGTGGTGAAGGGCTTGCCATGCTTCAGGCAATAGGACCGCGCGGCGAAGCCCAGCGGCCCTTCGGTGGCGATGTGGATGCAGTCGGGCCGCAAGCCTTCGATCATCGCCCAAAGCCGCCGCTTCGCCCCGACCGCCAGCCGGATTTCCGGATATGACGGCATCGGCAGGGTGCGGAAGCGGTCGGGGCCGATCACCTCGACGCTATGGCCCATCGCCTCCAGCTCTTCGCGCACGGTGCCGATGGTACGCACGACGCCGTTCACCTGCGGGTGCCAGGCGTCGCTGACGATCAGGATGTTCACGCCGCTTCCCGTTCCTTCGCCGTGACCTTGCCACTGTTGGTGGGACCGGTGGCCGGAAGCCGCTGCGCCATGACCTCCGTCCAGCGGATGATCTCCAGCGCGCCACTGTCGTGCTCGACCAAGGCGGTGCAGGACTCGACCCAATCGCCGTCGTTGCAATAGAGGATTCCTTCGATATCGCGCATCTCGGCGGTGTGGATGTGGCCGCAGACGACGCCATCGACCTTGCGGCGGCGGGCTTCCTCGCCCAGCGCCTCTTCGTACTTGCCGATGAACTCGACCGCGGTCTTGGCCTTGTGCTTCAGATAGGCCGACAGCGACCAGTAATTGAAGCCCAGCTTGCGGCGCACCCAGTTGAACAAGGTGTTGACGTGCAGCAGCGTGACGTAGGCGTGGTCGCCCAGCAGGGCCAGCCACTTGGCATAGCGCACCACCGCGTCGAACTTGTCGCCATGGGTGATCAGCAGGCGCCGGCCGTCGGCGGTGGTGTGGACCCATTCATCCACCACATGCACCCCGCCGAACTGCAGCCCGACATAATCGCGCGCCGCCTCGTCATGGTTGCCGGGGATGTAATAGACCTCCACCCCCTTGCGGGCGCGGCGCATGATCTTCTGCACCACGTCATTGTGGGCCTGCGGCCAGTACCAGCTTTTCTTCAGCCGCCAGCCGTCGACGATGTCGCCGACCAGGAACAGGTGATCCGATTCGGTGTGCTTCAGGAAATCGAGAAGCAGCTCCGCCTGACAGCCGCGCGTTCCCAGATGAACGTCGGATATCCAAATGCTGCGGTAGCGCTTGACCGCTGGGACGGCGTCCATCTTCCGCTCCGTCGTCGCCATGGCCGGTTGGCCATCAAGACAACTGCCGTATAATCGAAATCCGTACATCTTGACAATGCTTTGGAACCGCCGCACCTATTCGTCACAGCAATTTGGGCTATCGTCATAACGTTGCAGTTTTACTGAAACGGAACCGCCGCAAGCCCTTCACTGTTCTGCAACAGAAGGCGCTCCATGCGCCGGTCAGGGAGAGCGAATCGGTGCGCGACACGGTGCTGATGGACGAGAGCCCGGCGATTGGTGCCGGTGGCGGCGGGGATGCGGCGATCGAGGTGCGGCGGCTGCTGGTGATCCACAACCCGACCGCCGGCGGGCGGCGGGCGCGGCGGCTGCGCGCGGTGGTCTCCCGGCTGGAGGCGCTCGGCATCGGCGTTACCGTCAGGCCGACCGGCAAGCGTGGCGATGCCGAGGACTTCGCCCGCGCAGCCGCTCCCGCCGACGTCGACGCGGTGGTGGCGGCCGGTGGCGACGGCACCATCAATGAGGTCATCAACGGACTGGCGGTCCATGCCGAAGCGGGTCGGCCGCTGCCGCTGGGCATCGTGCCGATGGGCACCGCCAATGTGCTGGCAGCCGAGCTGGGCCTGACGACGGATGCGGAGCGCATCGCCGCGGCGATTGCCAGCGGGCGGCGGACGATGATCTGGCCGGCCCTGGCGAATGGACGGGTGTTCTCGCTGATGGCTGGGGTCGGGCTGGACGCGCGGGTGGTGGAGCGGGTCGATCCCCGGGTGAAACGGCTGATCGGCAAGGGCGCCTATGTGGCGGAGACGCTGGTGCAACTGGCGACCCGGCCGGACCACCGCTATCGCGTCCGGCTTGACGATGGCGACGGCTGGGGCAAAGCGCAGGAGGTGGCATCGGTCATCGTCGCCAAGGGGCATTTCTACGGCGGCCGCTTCATCTGCGCGCCCGACGCGCGGCTGACCGAACCGGAGCTGCATGTCTGCCTATTCCCGCGCGGCGGGCGGCTGAATGCGCTGCGCTATGTCTGGGGCGTCACCGCCGGGCGGCTGGCGCGCTTTCCGGAGTATCGCGTGGTGACGGCCAGGCGCGTGCGGATCGAGGGGCCGGCGGGCGACGGGCTGTTCGCCGACGCGGTTCAGGGGGATGGCGACGTGCTGGCGCGGCTGCCGGTGGAGATCACGCTGACGGGGTGGCGGCTGCCGGTGCTGGCAGGGTGAGAGCAATCACCGCGACGGCGGCAGACCCCTCGCCGCCCTCGCCTGCTCCTGCAACGCCACATAATGGTGCCAGACCAGCCGCGCCGCCAGCGAGCGATAGGGCCGCCAGGGTTCCGCAACTTCGATCAGCTGCTTGGCCGTCGGCTTGTCGGCCCAGCCCTTCAGGCGCTGGACGCCCAGTTGAATCGCCAGATCGCCGATCGGCCAGATGTCCGGCCGGTCGAGCGTGGTCATCAGATAGACCTCGGCGCTCCAGCGGCCGATGCCCTTCAGCGCGACGAGCCGGGTGATCGCCTCCTCGTCGGGCAGGTCATGGATGATGTCGAAATCGAGCCGGCCGCTCGTCACCGCCTCGGCGAGGCCGCGGGCATAGCCGATCTTCTGGCGGGAGAAGCCGCAGGCGCGCAACGTCTCGTCGTCCAGCGCCAGGATGGCATCGGGGGTGACGGCGCCGCCCAGCCGGTCCTGCAGCTTGGCCCACAGGGCCAGCGCCACCTTGGTGGAGAGCTGCTGCTCCATCACCATGCGCAGCAGGCCGACGAAGCCGGTCGGCCGGGTGAAATCGCGGATCACCGGGCCGCCGACGCGCAAACATTCGGCGAAAATGGGGTCGAGCGCGGCCAGATGCTCAGCGTTCATGCTCAACGCTCATCGGCCGCGCTCCACATCCCGAAACCAGTGGCTCAGGCCACCAGCTCGATCGCGTAATCCTCGATCACGGTGTTGGCGAGCAGCTTGCTGCACATCGCCTCGACCTCTTTGCGGGCGGTCGCCTCGTCGGTGCTCTTGAGCTGCAGCTCGATCACCTTGCCGGCGCGGACGTCCTCGACGCCGTCGAAGCCCAGCGTGTGCAGCGCGTGCGCAATGGCCTTGCCCTGGGGGTCGAGAACGCCGCGCTTGAGGGTGACGTGAACCTTGGCCTTCATCGGATGTCCGCTCGCTTTACGGTGTTGGGTGGAGGGGTGGTTATTGGGTGCCGATCACTGGATCGTCTTGGGGCCCTTGACGTCACTCGGCCCGCCTTCCGGCAGGATGCCGAGGCGCCGCGCGACCTCCTGATAGGCTTCCTCGACACGGCCGAGATCCTGGCGGAACCGGTCCTTGTCCAGCTTCTCGTTGGTCTTGACGTCCCACAGGCGGCAGTTGTCGGGGCTGATCTCGTCCGCCAGGACGATCCGCATCTCCTCGTTCTCCCACAGCCGGCCGAACTCCAGCTTGAAGTCCACCAGCTTGAGCCCGATGCCGAGGAAGAGGCCGGACAGATAGTCGTTCACGCGCAAGGACAGCGCGACCATGTCGTCGAGATCCTGCGGAGCCGCCCAGCCGAAGGCGGTGATGTGCTCCTCAGAGACCATCGGGTCGTTCAGCTCGTCCGACTTGTAATAGTATTCGATGATGGAGCGCGGCAGCGGCGTGCCTTCGGGAATGCCGAAACGGCGCGACAGGCTGCCGGCGGCCACGTTGCGGACGACGACCTCGATCGGGATGATCTCCACCTCGCGCACCAGCTGCTCGCGCATGTTCAGGCGGCGCATGAAGTGCGTGGGCACGCCGATCTCGGACAGACGGCTCATCAGATACTCGGAGATGCGGTTGTTCAGCACCCCCTTGCCGGTGATGACGCCCTTCTTCTGGTTGTTGAAGGCGGTCGCGTCGTCCTTGAAGTACTGCACCAGGGTGCCCGGCTCCGGCCCTTCGAAGAGTACCTTGGCCTTGCCTTCGTAGATGCGCCGGCGTCGTGTCATCGCGTCTTCGTCCAAATACGTAAGGACCGGTCAAGCGAGCTTGCCGGCCCAGGAATGTGCCTGAGTGATATAGCAAGCCGGGTGCACGAACACAACGACGGGGGCTGGAGGGCAGGATTGTGCCGCCGCCTCACAGATCCACTGGCGCATAGTCCACCGCGTGCGGGCGGCCGGGGGCGAAATGCCAGATCGGGTTCAGGTCCGGCCGCTCCACCCGCGGCACCGCCAGCAGCGAGCTGGACGAGGTGCCGAAGCCGCTGGGCAGCAGGAAGTCCATGGCGCCGCGTTCGTCCGGCGTGCCCTCCCAGATGCGGCTGCCCATCAGCTCCGGCCAGCCGCCCCAAGCGAAGGACTCAGCGTCGAGCGCGTCGATGGTCGGCGGCACCGCATGCTCGAACAGCGGACGGTAGAAAGCGGTGCGCGGGTCCTGCAGGTCGTCCATCTCGAAGGCGGTCAGCATGTGGACGCCGGTGGGGATCGACGATACCTCCGGCCGATGGCGCGGGTTGGCGCCGCGGTGGACCACCAGATAGGCGTCGCGGTTGTCGGCGATCACCAGATTGAACGGGCGGTAGGCGCGGATGTCGAGGTCGGCGAAGCTGCGGGCCGCGTCGGCGGCGTCGGCATGGTCCAGCGCATCCAGCACCAGTTCGCCGCGCGACCGCTTGCCCGCCTCCGGCCCCAGCGTGCCGAAACGGTTGAGAACGACCGCCACCACCCCCTCGTCGTTCAACCCCATCCAAGAGCCGCCGGCCAGTTCGTCCAGCCCGGCGACCACATTGGGGCGGTCGGGCCAGTGGCGGGCCGGGGGAAGCCAGGGGCGCCCAGTCATCTCGTCACGGTTTCCGGCAACGACCAGCGGCCAGGTTGCATCGGGTCGCCGCAGGAGGATCACGCTGCACATGCCATGCCCTGTCTTTCATTGCGTCTTTTGTGGTGCCCGAGGATATCCCGGCACCGGAGGAAACTCTGCAGAATATCCGCGGCTGCGACGCGGCGGGGCAGTGACGATCACCGCTTCCGGGCTATATAATCCTTGGAAACGGGAGCGAAACCAATAAAGGAGCCTGGGTCCCCATGACGACCTTCGACGACCGCGAAAAGGCCTTCGAGAACAAGTTCCAGCACGACGAGGACCTGCTCTTCCGCATCCGCGCCCGGCGCGACCGGCTGGCCGGCGAATGGGCCGCCGACCTGATGGGGCTGTCCGGTGCCGACGCCGAGGCCTATGCCCGCCAGATCGTGGATACCGATATTGCAACCCCCGGCCCGCACGACATCCGGGACAAGCTGTGCGCCGACCTGCACGCCCGCGGGGTCGACATCTCCGACCACCGTGTGGAGAAGCAAATGGCACATTTCCTGGACATCGCGCGCCAGCAGGTCAGCCAGGCCTGACTGGAAAACGTGATTTGGGGGCTCGATCGGGAGCCTGATCGAGCCTTCCCGCGGACCCGCCGCCTCCGTTGCAGCGGGGCGCGGCAGGCTGCCTATTCCGCGGCACGGTGCAGGATCCGCTGGCCGGCATAATCGGCGATGCGGCGGATCAGCGTGTCGATCTCGCCCTTCAGCCGGGCGAAGCCGTCGTGCCGTTCCAGCGTCTCTTCGTTCATGTAGAGGCGCCGGTTGATCTCCAGCTGGATCGAATGCCGACCGCGCGCCGGCTCGCCATAGCGCGCCAGCAACTCCACCCCCTTGTACGGATCGTTGATCGCCACGCGGTGGCCGAAGCTGCGCAGGGTGTCCGCCACCAGCCGGACGAATCCCGGCTCGCTGGTGGTGCCGTCGCGGTCGCCGATGACAAAATCCACCGCCAGCGGGTCGCGCCCGTCCGGCCGCAGCGACGACGGCATGGAATGGCAGTTGACGTGCCACACGGCACCGAACCGCTCCGCCAGCCCATCCAGCGCCATCCGCATCTGGGCGTGATAGGGACGGTAATAACGGTCGATGCGGTCGGCCACCGCCGCCGCCGGCAGCTTCCCGTCATAAAGCGGCACGCCCGGCCGCAGCATGGCCCGGATCAGCCCCATGCCCAGCGTGCTGCGCGGGGTCGGCCGCAGCGTCATCGGCAGGTCGCCGTCGATCATCGCCGGGTCTATGTCGTCGATGGCGCGGTTCACGTCGACGCAGGTGCGGGGAAACAGCGCGCACAGCAAGGTGGCGCCATGGTCGGGAGCGGTGGCGAACAGCTCCTCCACATGGCTGTCCTCGCCCTGCCGCAGCAGGGGATGCGGGCAGATCACCCGGAAGTCGGCGGGATAGACGCAGCCGCTGTGCGGTGAATCGAACAGCACCGGAAGGCGCCGGCCGACCGGGTCGTTGCGGACAAGCACGTCATCGATCACGAAGCTCATTGACCGGCCCCGACCAGACGCCCCGGGAGTAACAACCTCACGTTCAACCGCCGCCCTGGCCGCCATTATTGATAATGGCAGATCCTATAACCCAAGCGTCAAGCCCCAGTCGACGGCAATTCGTCATGATCCTGCCATGCCGCAGCAACATCGCGCCACGTCCATCAACCAAAAAAACCGCCCTGCACAACCGGCCCGCACTGGCGCGGAGTCTCTTGGTTCGCCATACTGTTTGAAGCGCCCACCGCTGGCGAGCTTGCCGCTTGACCGATCCGCTCTTCGCCCCCGTCGAACTCACCCCGCCGGACATCGCGCCCTACCGGCGCGGCAACACCGGCATCGACCACGTCACCAGCCTCTCCGCGGCGGAACCGGGGCCGCATGTGGTGCTGAACGCGCTCGTCCACGGCAACGAACTGTGCGGTGCCATCGCGCTGGATGCCCTGCTTCGCATGGGGCTGCGACCGACACGCGGGCAGCTGACCTTCGTCTTCGCCAACACCGCAGCCTACGCCACCTTCGACCGCCAGAATCCCTATGCCTCGCGCTATCTGGACGAGGATTTCAACCGGCTGTGGTCGCTGGAACATCTGGACGGCCGGCGCGACAGTGTCGAGCTTCGCCGCGCCCGTGTGCTGCGTCCGGTCTATGAGTCGGCGGACCTTCTGCTCGACCTGCACTCGATGACGGCGGACACCGCACCGCTGACCCTGTGCGGCCGGACCACGCGCGGACGCGATCTGGCCCTCGGGCTCGGCTATCCGGCCTGGGTGGTGGCGGACGGCGGCCATGCCGGCGGCAAACGGTTGATCGATTACGGCAATTTCGCCGAGCCGGAAGGCTCGCACACTGCCATCCTGGTCGAATGCGGCCAGCATTGGCGGACCGAGACGGCGACGGTGGCATTGGAAAGCTGCCTGCGCCTGCTTCTCGGCCTGGAGATGATAGAGTTGCCGGCGAATGGCCCTCGCCTGCGTCTGCACACCGACCCGCAGCGGGTGGTCGAGGTGACAGAGGCAATCACCGCCGCCAGCGAACGCTTCCGCTTCACCGCCCCCTTCGTCGGCATGGAGGTGATCGGCCGCGCCGGCACGGTCATCGGCTGGGATGATGCTCGCGCGATCGTCACCCCCTATGACGATTGCGTCCTGATCATGCCCGCCCGCCGCGTGAAGTCCGGCCAGACGGCGGTGCGGCTGGGGCGGATCGTGGGGTGAAGCGCCGGGCCAACCTGTGACGTGCCGTGGTGCGGGCAAGTTCTCCACGGATTAATGCACGGATTTCACGGATGCGGCGTCCCTGAACTTGAGCTTTCGGGATCAGCCGGAGCGCCCGCAAGGTCAATAAATCCGTGTAATCCGTGTCTAAATCCGCGACATCCGTGTAAATCCTGTCCCGGATCAGCGCCCCTTCAAGTCGCCGGACATCGCTCACTTCGCCGCCGGCTTGCCCTTCGTCCAGGTCGCATTGGCGCTGAACAGCGGCACAGTGGAGATCGAGGTCTTGGCCGAGGCGTCCTTCACCTGACGGCTGTACACCACATAAACCAGCGTGTCGTTCGGCCGGTCGTAGATGCGGCGGATGGCGATCGACTTGAAGATCAGGCTTTTCCGTTCGGAGAAGACCTCCTCCCCCTTCTGCGACAGATCGATGTCGCCGACGGTCACCGCCCCGGTCTGGCGGCAGGCGATGGAGGCGTTGGACGGATCCTCGAACCAGTTGCCCTTGCTCAGCCGGTCGATCAGGCTACGGTCGAAATCGACCAGATGGCAGGTGATGCCCTTCACCTTGGGATCCTCGATCGCCTGGACCTGCAGGCCGTTGCCGGTCCAGTCGTTGGAAAAGCGGCCGATCACGTCGTCCGCCACCGCCGGCGACGGCAGCGTCAGACCGGCGGTCAGCAGGCCCAGAACCAAAAGGCCGGCGGAAACGTTCATCAGGGGAAACGGGCTGCGCATCGCGACTGGGTCTCCGGCAAGGACGGGCGGGGACCGCGAGCGGCGCGGTCCGCAAAAACACTCCCCTAGATCGGAGGGTCGGGCGCCACCGTCAAGCGCCGTCCTTCGGAGGTCCGGCCACCGCGATGACAGACCGCAGCCAGTTCGCCTCCCTCCCCCCCGCACGTCCCCCGGCACCGGAGGCGCCGCTCGCCGGCACGCCGGAACCGGTGACAGAGCCCCTGCCCCCGCCCGGCCACCGCCGCGATCCGCTGACCGTCGCCACCGTCGGCCTGTTCGTCATTGCCGTTCTGTTCGCCCTGTATTTCGGGCGCGACGTGCTGCTGCCGATCATGCTGGCGCTGATCCTCAGCTTCCTGCTGCGCCCGCTGGTCCGCGCGCTCTACCGCGTCGGCGTACCGGAAGGGATCGGCGCCGCCATCATGGTGATCACGCTGTTCGGCGGCGTACTGCTGGCGGTCTATACCCTGTCCGCCCCGGCGGCGGAGTGGGTGAACCGCATGCCGCGCGTCCTGCACGAGCTGGAGTTCAAGCTGGGCGACATCCGCGCCGGCATCGAGCGCGCCCGCGAAGCCTCCCGCCAGATCGAGCAGATCACCAAGGAGACCGGCAACGATGCCGGGCCGGTGCGCGAAGTGGTGGTACGCGGTCCGACCCTGATGGAACAGGCGATCAGCCAAGTGGAATCAGTGCTGGCCAACGTCGTGATCCTGCAGGTGCTGCTCTATTTCTTCCTGGCGAAAGGCCGCCATTCGCTGGAGGCGCTGATCGGCACCATGCGCAATGTCGACGACCGCGTGCATTACGCCATGGTGGCAGCGACCTTGCAGCAGAACATCGCCGCCTATCTGCTGACCATCACGCTGATCAACGCGGTGCTGGGGCTGGCGACCGGGCTGGTGATGTGGCTGTGGGGGCTGCCCAACCCGGCCCTGTGGGGGGTGATGGTGGCGCTGGCCAACTACATCCCCTTCATCGGCCCGGCGGTGATGACCGGCGTGTTCTTCCTGGTATCGGTCCTGACCTTCGACGGCATCGGCACCATCATTCTGCCGCCGCTGTCCTTCGTGGCACTGACGACGATCGAGGGCAATTTCCTGACGCCGATGATTGTCGGCCGCCGGCTGTCGCTGAACCCCATCGCGGTGTTCGTGTCGATCCTGTTCTGGGGCTGGCTGTGGGGCATCCCCGGCGCGCTGCTGGCCGTGCCGATCCTGGCGATCCTGAAGATCCTGTTCGACGCGCACGAGCCGCTGAAGCCGGTCGGCGCGCTGCTGGGGGGGTGGGGGGGCGGATGCCCCCTCACCCCCACTCTTACGCAACCGACGCCAGCGGCAGATTCACCAGCAGGTTCTGCGGCTTCAGCTTCAGCCGCTTTCCCTCCGTCATCGCCAGCCCCAGATAGACCGGACGGCCGGCAAGATCGGGACGCATGGCGGCGGGATCGGCGAAATCCAGGCGGAACAGGGCGAGGATGCGGGCCAGCCGGTCCTCCCCCACTTCGACGCCGTTATACAGGTCGTTGAGGATCGCGGTGGCGCCGCTGTCCAGCCCGACATGCCAGACCCAGCGGTCGTCGCGGATGTTCTGCACCGGCTGGATGCTGACCGTCACGCCCAGGAAATGCGAGATCCAGGCCTCCAGCACGCGGGCCAGCGCGTCCAGCCCGGCGGCGGCGAAGGTGATATCCAGCACGGTGTCGTGGCGGGCGTCGCGGCCCCAGTAGAGCGGGTGGTTGGTCTCGTCCAGGATATCCAGCTCGACGCTGCGCGGCGCGGTGCCGGCCTCCACCACCAGCCGGCCGAGCGAACCGAAGCCGCCGGACGCCGCCATCGTCTCCACCGTCTCGGCATCGGCAACGCGGACGCGGCCGTCCTCCACCGACACCGTCTGCTCGCGGAAGAACAGCTCTCCCGCCCGGGCGCGCAGGCCGGACGGGGTCTCATCGAGGATGCCGCGCAGGATGGCGTGGACCAGCTGGTCGATGAACAGGCCGGGCACGCCGCGGGCGCCCTCTCGGAACAGGCGGATGTAGCAGCCCTCCAGCGTCCCGGCGGCGAGCAGCCGGTCGCGGAAAGCGAGCCAGACCTGGAAATTCTCCCGCGCATCCGGATCGGCGATGGCGTCGATCAGCGGGGCGGGCACCATCCGCGCCGGATCGTCCAGCAAGGCGGCGTGCAGCGTGCGCTCGGCGTCGCAGGCCTCCTCCGGCGGGCGCATCTCGGGCCGGAGCAGGTAGGCGCGCAGGAAATCGGGCGTCACCGCCAGATGGTTGTCGGCATCGCGGGTCAACAGGTGGAAACCGGACGCCGTCCAGAAATCGGTCATGCTGCTGGGTACCTCTGGTCCTGAAGGCACCTATCCGACGACAGAGCCGCCGGCCGGCGCAAGAGCCTTGTGTGAAAGCGTCCGGTCGAGGAAGGCGTCGATGTCGGCCCAAACCCGGTCGCGGATGACGTCGCCTTCCATCAGCAGTTCGTGCCGCGCGTCGGGATACTCAACAAGATGGACGTTGCCGAGCCGGGCAGCCACCGTCCGGTGCGCTTCCGCCCGCACAACCCGGTCCGCCGGCGCGCTGAGCAGCAGCACCGGCGTGCGCACCCGCTCCAGCGGCAGGCTTTGGCGCAGCGCATCTTCCGCATCGAGCGCGGCGGCGACCCAGGCAAAGCTGACGCCGCCAACGCGCAGTTCCGGCCGCTCGGCATAGGGGGTGTGGAAGGCGGCGTAGCGCCGGGGATCGGCGGTGATCTTGTTGTCCGGGCTGAAGCGCCCTTCCGCCGGATCGTAATCGCCCTGCCCCAGCGCGTAACGAGCGCCCCAGCCGCAGGTTACCCCAAGGCTGGCCAGCACCCGCACCAGCCAGCGCGGCAGCAGGCCGCTGTGGATGGCGTACATCGGCGCCGCCAGCAGGACGGCGGCGTAGCGGCCGGGGTCGTCATCGGCGTGGCGGGCCAGCGCCAGCGTCGCCACCAGCCCGCCCATGGAATGGGCCAGCAGGATCACCGGCCCGCCCGTCTCCGCCGCGACCGGCGCCACCACCTGCCGATGGACCTCGTCGAGATCATCCACCAGCCTCGCGAAATCCGTCAGGTGATGGATCTGTCGGTTGGGCAGCGGCCGGTCGGACAGGCCCTGGTTGCGCCAGTCGAGCGCCACCACGCGGAAACCGCGGGCGGCCAGCGCGTCCGCGGTCTCGGCATATTTCTCAATGAATTCCGCCCGGCCGGTCAGCATCAGCGCCGTGCCGCGGACCCGCGCCGGCACCGGCCAGACGGCGACCCGCAGCCGCACCCCGTCGGGCATCGCCACGTGACGCATCTCCACCGGGATAGACGCGCCATTGACGACGTGATCCGCCGCAAATTCGTATGCAGTCCAGGCGGCATCATCGGCCATGCTTTCTCCCCTGACCGTTGTGTTGTGGACCAGAGGGTCACCCACAAGGGCAAGCCACTCCGAATTCGTCAAGATATTGGAAACCAGAAATAGTGCGAATGTCTTTCATCGACTCTGCGAGGGAACTCTTTTCCTTGAATGGCGTTGGTGCGCCGTTGGAGGTGTACCGATGAAGACAACACGCATCATCGTCCTGGCGCTTGCCGCCGCGACCCTGAGCGGGACTGCCGTCCCGGTATTGGCGAACGGGAAGGCCAAGGTTCCGCCCGTGCATGTCGAACATGAGGATGGCGAGGAGATCCTCGTCCACAAGGGGGAAGCGTCCTTCTACAGCCAGAAGTTCCACGGCCGCACCACGGCGAGCGGCGAACCGATGAACCAGAACAAGCCGACCGCCGCCTCGCGCACCCTGCCGCTGGGCGCCAAGGCGACCGTCACCAACCAGGAGAACGGCAAGAGCGTCGACGTCATCGTCAACGACCGCGGCCCCTATGTCGATGGCCGCGTGATCGACCTGTCGCGCTCCGCCGCCAGGAAGCTGGACATGATCGAGGACGGCACCGCCCCGGTGAAGGTGGAGGTCAAGCCATCGGAGCAGCCCACCGACACCGCCCGCGAAAAGGTGGAGGAGAAGGTGGACCAGTTGACCCCCGGCAATCAGGTTGCCCAAGGCGAGTCCGGGCGGAACGGCACCAGCGGCAACACCGGCGGAAGCAGAAGCGACACAGTGTCGCACTCCGGCTCCGGCAAGTAATGCTGCGGTGCGGCGAAGAGGGTTTCCGATTCGCCGCATCCGCTGCCGGATCTTTATTGCGTCGCCGAACCAACAGTCACCATACGGTCAAGCTGTTGAAAAGAACGGGACTTCGCCATCGGCATTCCAGCAGGTGGCGCAAAAGTCGCATCCATGGCGTCATGGCGGCCGGAATGGCACGAGTTTTTCCGATAAACCTATGATCCGCCACCATTTCCTCATTTTTACCTTAGCCCGCAAGTAATCCATTACCACCAGCCCGGTCAGCATTGCGCTAAAGCATGCCGAAGGGGACAATCGGCTTTCCCGCGGACTTGTGCGGAACGTTAGAGATTTTTTTGCATTTTTGGAGGAGACGTGGTGCCATTCCCATCGCTGCGATGCACACGACGCATTGCAGCGAACGGCACGGCGCCCAGGCGTCAGAGGCCGGAACAGGCACCGAGAGAAAGAGGAATTGCTGCGATGGACGACGTGCGTCAGGTCCGCAAGGATACCGAAGGCTACTGTATCGAAGACCTGTCCGTCGGCATGACGGCCAGCTTCGCCAAGACGGTGACGGAAGCCGACATCGTCCTGTTCGCGGGCATTTCCGGCGACACCAATCCGGTCCACATCAACCAGGAATACGCCGCCACCACCATGTTCCAGGGCCGCATCGCCCACGGCATGCTGACGGTCGGCTTCATCTCGGCCGTTCTGGGCACCAAGCTGCCGGGGCCGGGCTGCATCTACATGAGCCAGACGCTGAAGTTCAAGGCGCCGGTCCGCGCCGGCGACACCGTGACTGCCCGCGCCACCATCACCGAGCTGATTCCCGAAAAGCGCCGCTGCGTCATCAAGACCGTCTGCACCGTCGGCGAGACCGTGGTGGTCGAGGGCGAGGCGCTGCTGATGGTTCCGTCTCGCGGCTGATTGCCTGCTTCGGACCGCAAAACACGCCGGCGCGTTTACCCCGCGCCGGCGTCGGTCTATATAGACGCCCGAGCAAGCGGACCCGCCGGGGTCCGCCCACAGCACCGGGGCGCGCATGCGACTGTACAGACACACCGCCGACCTGCCGGCCGAAGAGCGGGGCGCCGTCGTGGCGCTCGGCAATTTCGACGGCGTCCATCGCGGGCATCAGACGGTCATCGGCACCGCCCAGCGCCTTGCGGCGGAGATGGGCGCACCGTCGGCCGTCGTCACCTTCGAGCCGCACCCGCGCAGCGTCTTCCGTCCCGACGACCCGCCCTTTCGCCTGACGCCCTTCCGAGTCAAGACCCGCCATATCGAGGCGCTGGGTGTCGACCAGCTGATCGTCTGCCATTTCGACGACGGCTTCCGCCACAAGACCGCGCAGGCTTTCGTCGACGAGGTGCTGGTCGCCGGGCTGGGCGTGCGGCATGTCGTCTGCGGCTATGATTTCCTGTTCGGGCACAAGCGGTCGGGCGATCCCGCCTTCCTGCTGCGGGCCGGGCGCGCCCAGGGTTTCGGCGTGACGGAGGTCGGACCGGTGTCCGACGAGCAGGGCGGCGTCTACTCCTCCACCCGCGTGCGCGACGCGCTGACCGCCGGCCGGCCGCGCGAGGCCGCCTATGTGCTGGGCCATTCCTGGGAGATCGAGGGGCGCGTCGTCCATGGCGACCAGCGCGGCCGCACCATCGGCTTCCCCACCGCCAACATCGAGCTGGGCGAATATCTGCGCCCGGCCTTCGGCGTCTATGCGGTGCGTGCCGGCATAGATCGCGGCGGCGAGACGGTCTGGCTGCCGGGCGTCGCCAACCTGGGCGCCCGCCCCACCGTCGACGGTACGGTGGCCCGGCTGGAGGCCCATCTGTTCGATGTCGACCTCGACCTGTACGATCTGCATCTGCGGGTCCAGATGATCGATTTCCTGCGGCCGGAGATGAAGTTCCCCAGCTTCGACGCGCTGAAGGACCAGATCGTCCAGGACGCCGCTGCCGCCCGCGCCGTGCTGGCGGCCGGCTGACCCGGAGGGGTGGGGATGGAACGGGTCTTGATGCTGCTGTTCATGCTGAACCAGGGCGGCCCGACCACGCTGGAATTCGCCAGCATGGAGCAATGCAAGGCGGCTGAGCCGATCATCATCCAGAACTACCGCGAGATGACCGGCAACATGGTGCTGTCGCGCTGCATCCGCATGGTACTGCCGGCCAAGTGATCTCGACGTCGGCGATCCGCGCTGGCGGCGGTGGTTTCATCTGATACAGTGCGGCCCCGTCTCCGCTTCCCCGCCGCAAGCCAACCATGCCCCGCCCAGACTCCCTGACCATCCGTGTCCTGCTGACGGCACTCGTCGCCTTCGGCCCGCTGTCCACCGACCTCTATCTGCCGTCGCTGCCGGCGCTGGTGCGGGTGTTCGACACCGATGTCGCCACGGTGCAGCTGACGCTGTCGATCTTCCTGGTCGGCTTTGCGGTGTCGCAGCTGGTCTATGGTCCGATGTCCGACCGCTTCGGCCGGCGCCCGACCCTGCTGGTGGGGGTGGTGGTCTATCTGGCGGCCAGCGCCGTCTGCGCCTTGACCAGCAGTATCGAGGGGCTGATCGTCGCCCGCTTCTTCCAGGCGCTGGGCGCCTGCTGCGGCCCGGTGGTGGCCCGCGCGGTGGTGCGCGACGTGTTCGGTCGGGACCGGGCGGCGACGGTGCTGGCCTATATGTCGATGGCGATGGCGCTGGCCCCGGCGGTGGGGCCGATGCTGGGCGGCGTGCTGACGGAGTGGTTTGGCTGGCGCGCCAACTTCGTGCTGCTGACACTCTTCGCCTGCGGCATCCTGGCTGCCGTGTGGTCGATGCTGGGCGAAACCAACGCGCATCGCGACGAGGAAGCCCTTCGCCCCGGCCGGCTGGCCGCCAACTATCTGCTTCTGCTGCGCAACCGCGGCTTCGTCGGTTATGTGCTGGTTGTGGCATTCTCCTACAGCGGCATCTTCTCCTTCATCTCCGGCTCGTCCTTCGTGCTGATCGAGCAATTGCACCTGACCCCGGCGCAGTATGGCGCCAGCTTCGGCGCGGTGGTCCTCGGCTATATGCTCGGCACCTTCCTGGCCGGGCGGCTGACGCCGCGGCTGGGCGGGGCGCGGATGATCCGGATCGGCACGCTGCTGTCGCTGGGCGGCGGGCTTGTGGGTGGGGTGATGGCGCTGGCCGGGGTGCTGCATTTGCTGGCGATCGTGGTGCCGGTCTTCCTGTTCATCCTGGGCGCCGGAATGACCCTGCCCAATGCGACCGCCAACGCGGTCGGCCCCTATTCCACCATGGCCGGGCTGGCCTCGTCGCTGCTGGGCTTCGCGCAGATGTCCATTGCTGCGGCCATCGGCATCGTCGTCGGCCATCTGAACGACGGCACCGCCCTGCCGATGATGGGTGCCATCGGGCTGGTGGGGCTGGGCGCGCTGCTGGCGCACCGGCTGATGGTCATCCCCGCGGCGACGAGCGGGCGATCCGCCTGATCCGACCTTGTTGGGAGTGGCCCTGGTGTGAGGAGTGGCGCGAGGCACGCCGGCGCTCCCGCGCCTTGCGATCGTCGTCACCGTCCTCCTTCCCCAGCTGCGGAAAACGGTCCAGCAGGATCGTGAACAGGATCGTCACGATCAGGCACAGGCCCAGCGTCATCCCCGCCAGCATGTAGTAGCCGGCGCCGCAGGCGATCCCCAGCGCACCGGCCACCCAGATCACCGCCGCGGTGGTCGCCCCGCGCACGCTGTCGCCCGACCGGAACATCACCCCGGCGCTGATGAAGCCGACCGCCTGAGCCACGCCCTGGATGACGCGGACCGGATCGCTCGGCCGCTCATCCCCCGTCGTTTGCAGCCCGACATAGAACTCCAGCGCCACCAGCGTGGTCAGCGCGCAGCTGATGGAGATCAGCGTATGCGTGCGCAACCCTGCCGCCTTGCCGCGCATCTCGCGGTCGAGTCCCAGCAAAGCGCCGCAAAAGGCGGCTGCCAGCAGCCGCAACCCGATCTCCTCCACCGTCAGAACTGTAGCCAAGCCCATGAAATCACTCCGGTTTTTCCGCCTTCCAAACGGTCTGCCACTTTTTTGGGGCAGACCGCATTTTTCACTTTGCATTCGATCACGTTGGATCTATGTAACGCGAACTCGCAAGCGCACGTGCCGCTGGCCCGCCCCTCGGCGTCTCCGAGATGTGGTTATGCAACGACGTAACGCGTGATCCCCGACCGTCCCTTAAACAAGGCGGCGACTTGGAGGTTACGATGGTTGATGTTGTTGTGGGTGGGCGCGTGCTCACCCGTCTCCGAAATTTGTCCCTCCTGGACCATACGGACAGAACAGGGTTCTGTACGGGGCAATCCAGTATTGGCGGCCTGAGCGCCTGATCAGCTTTTTCAGTTGCTGATCGGCCCGCCCGGCCGCTCCGTTTCCCCCCGACCTCGCCCTTTCCGTTCCATCATCTTGCGTCCCAGGAGACTGAGATGACCCAGAAGATTGCGCGCTTTTTCGAAGAGCAGCGCCCGCAGACCCCTTGCCTCGTCATCGACCTGGACGTGGTCGAGCAGAACTACAACGATCTGCACGACGCCCTGCCCGACGCCCGCATCTTCTATGCGGTGAAGGCGAACCCGGCCGCGGAAATCCTGAGCCTGCTGGCCCGTCTCGGCTCCGCCTTCGACTGCGCTTCCGTCCCGGAAATCCAGATGGCGCTGGCCGCCGGCGCCACGCCGGACCGCATCTCCTTCGGCAACACCATCAAGAAGGAAAGCGACATCCGCCGCGCCTTCGAGCTGGGCGTGCGCCTGTTCGCCTTCGACAGCGAGCCGGAACTGGAGAAGATCGAGCGCGCCGCCCCCGGCGCCCGCGTCTTCTGCCGCATCCTGACCTCGGGCGAGGGTGCCGAATGGCCGCTGTCGCGCAAGTTCGGCTGCGACCTGGCGATGGCGCGCGCGCTGCTGCTGAAGGCCCGCGACATGGACGTGCAGCCCTATGGCGTGTCCTTCCATGTCGGCTCGCAGCAGAAGGATCTGATGCAGTGGGACCATGCCATCTTCCAGGTGGCGCAGCTGTTCCGCGAGCTTGAGGTGCTGGGCGTCGACCTGGGCATGATCAACCTGGGCGGCGGCTTCCCCACCCGCTACCGCACCGACGTGCCGGAATGCACCGCCTACGGCCAGGCGATCTTCGACTCGCTGCGCACCCACTTCGGCAACCACCTGCCGGAGACCATCGTCGAGCCCGGCCGCGGCATGGTCGGCAGCGCCGGCATCATCGAGAGCGAAGTGGTCCTGGTGTCGCGCAAGTCGGCCGAGGATCCCAAGCGCTGGGTCTATCTTGACATCGGCAAGTTCGGCGGTCTGGCCGAGACGATGGACGAGGCGATCCAGTACCCGATCGAGGTGCTGGGCGATGAGCAGGCCGGCGATGGGCAGGATGGCGACCGCGAGGCGGTGATCCTGGCCGGCCCGACCTGCGACAGCGCCGACGTGCTGTACGAGCGCGCCGACTACAAGATGCCGATGGGTCTGAAGGCCGGCGACCGCGTGCGCATCCACGCCACCGGCGCCTACACCACGACCTACTCCGCCGTCTGCTTCAACGGCTTCGAGCCGCTCAAGCACTACTGCATCTGAGGATAGGGGCGGGGCGATTCCCCGCTTGTCTTCAGTCCGCAAAGAGAAAGGCCCGCCTGCCGATTCACTCCGGCGGCGGGCTTTCTCTTTTCCAGCCGGCTGTTTTTTGTGCAGCCTATTTGTTGAGCAGACCTGAGCGTCGGACAAACAAAAAGGCCGCTTCCGATCAACGGAAGCGGCCTTTTCCGGTGCGGTCGCCGGTCGGCGTACGGGCGCTCATTCGCGCCAGAACGGCTTCGACATCTCGCGCTCGGCGTCCAGGCGGCTGAAGCCGATGTCCTGAAGCATACGGTCGTCCAGATAGCCCAGCTCGCGGCGGGTCACAACGCGCTGGCGCCACAGGCCCAGCAGGTTCGAGGCGGCTTCGACGATATGGCCGAAGGTGGTGGTGGCGTGGCCGGTCTCGGCCGAGTGCAGAAGGGTTGCCATGATGGAGATTCCTGAGATGTCTTGTTTTGGAGGGTCCGCCGGTCGGCGATCACGTCCTCTTCGTGTGGAAAGATAATTACGCCTCTTTCAGCCATGTTGCCACCCCCGGCGGCAACATGCCCGCTTTGCAGGCAGCGAAGAACTCGCCATGGAATGTCACCGATCTGTGGCAAAATCGTCATTGCGGATACTTACCGTTCGCTATGCTGACAATAATGGAGTCCCGCGGAGACACCCTCTGGACAAGCCAACCCGACTTGGGCGATGTATTGTTTTACTTACGGATCAATCGCGCGGAGCAATGGACAGGCTGATGAGCAGCACCCTCTCCCCCGCCTGCCGGCAGTTCGAGACCATCGGCTTCGATGGGGACGACACCCTCTGGCACAACGAATCGCTGTTTTCGATGACGCAGGACCGCTTCCGCGCCCTGCTGGCCCACGCCGCCGACCCGACCGACCTCGACCGCCGCCTGCTGGAGGCGGAGCGGGCGAACCTCCGCGTCTATGGCTACGGCATCAAGGGCTTCGTGCTGTCGATGATCGAAACGGCGATCGCCGTCACCGACGGCCATGTCCCGGCGCGCGACCTGCAAAGCCTGATCGACTTCGGCAAGGCGATGCTGGAACATCCGGTCGACCTGCTGCCCGGAGTGCAGGAGGTGGTGGAGGGGCTGGCCGGCCGTTACCGGCTGGTGCTGATCACCAAGGGCGACCTGTTCGACCAGGAAAGCAAGATCGCACGCTCCGGCCTGTCGGAGCTGTTCCACGCGGTGGAGATCGTCAGCGAGAAGGACCCGGCCACCTACCGCCGGGTGATGGACCGCCACGGCATCGACCCGGCGCGTTTCCTGATGGTCGGCAATTCCGTGCGCTCCGACATCCTGCCGGTGCTGGCGACCGGCGCCCACGCCGTCCACATCCCCTATGCCATCACCTGGGCGCATGAAGAGGCCGAGGTGCCGGACGAGCATTACCGCCGGTTGGAGTCGATCCGCGACTTGCCGGCGCTGCTGGCGGATTGGTGAGGAGCCCTGACGATGACCCTGTCCATCCTGCACGACCTCGACGGCATCACGCCCGAAACCGGCGCTCCGGCAGCCGATCGCATCCTGTCGGGGGCTCCGGTCTTCACCACCTGGAACGGCTACGAGTCGCCGGACGGCAAGCGGTTCGCCGGTACTTGGCGGTCGACGCCCGGTTCCTGGCGTATCGTCTATGACGAGTGGGAATTTTGCGAGATCCTGGAGGGCGAAAGCACCGTCGCCCATGACGACGGCCGGTCATGGACCCTGAAGGCCGGTGACCGCTTCGTCATCGAACCGGGATTCCAGGGCCGTTGGACGGTGGTGGAGACCACCACCAAGCGCTATGTGGTGGTCCTGCCCTGAAGACGGCTTCAACCGGTGATCTCGCCGTTGCTTTCGATGGAATGCTGGGCGCTGTTGTGGCTGAGGATGGTGACGGCCTTGCGCCCGATCTCCACCGCCAGCACGCCCAGGACCAGGACGGAGGCGACCAGCATCAGGCGGGCGATGTCGCGTGACCAGCCGCGCTTACGGAGGTTGGCCCGGCGATGTTCGCGCAGCACCGCCTGCGCGGCACGGCGGCTCAGAGCTTGTCCCATCCAGGCGGTGGCGGCCATGACGCGCTCCCTCACCGTTCCAAACAATCGATATGCTTTTGTATAAAATTTTATCTTATTTGGCAAGGAGCGAGTCCTGCAGCGGATTGCCACAGGACCCGTTCGATCAGACCGCTTCTTACTCCTTGAACGCCACCTCGCGCTGACGGCGGAAGGCCGGCAGCAGGATCAGGGCCAGCAGCCCGGCGGCCACCGCCATCAGGCCGGCGCTGATCGGCCGCGAGACGAAGATGGTCAGGTCGCCGTGCGACAGCAGCATCGCCCGGCTCAGATTCTCCTCCAGCAGCGGGCCGAGGACGAAGCCCAGCAGCAGCGGCGCCGGTTCGCAGTCCAGCTTTTTCAGCACATAGCCGAACAGGCCGAAGCCGGCCATCATCACCACGTCAAAGACGTCGTTGCGCAGGCTGTAGGTGCCGATACAGCAGAAGACCAGGATGGCCGGGAACAGATAGGCGTAGGGCACCCGCAGAAGCCGCACCCAGATGCCGATCAGCGGTAGGTTCAGCACCACCAGCATGACGTTGCCGACCAGCATGCTGGCGATCATGCCCCAGAACAGGTCCGGCTGCTTGGTCATGATCTGCGGCCCGGGCGTGATGCCGTGGATCATCATCGCGCCGATCATCAGCGCCATCACCGCGTTGGACGGGATGCCAAGGCTCAGCATCGGGATGAAGCTGGCCTGGGCGCCGGCATTGTTGGCGGCTTCCGGTCCGGCGACGCCCTGGATGGCGCCCTTGCCGAAGGCGGCCGGATCGCGTGCCACCTTCTTTTCCAGCGCATAGGAGGAAAAGGCGCTGAGCGTCGCCCCGCCGCCCGGCAGGATGCCGAGGAAGGCGCCGAGCGCCGTGCCGCGCACCGCCGCCGGCCAAGCCTCCTTGAAGTCGGCCCAACTCGGCCAAAGCCGGTGAATCGGCGACGGTTCGATGCCGCGGCCCTCCGTCTCCTCCAGGTTGATGATGATGTCGGCAAGCCCGAACAGCCCCATGGCGAGCGGCACGAAGTCCAGCCCGTCGTAAAGCTGCGGGATGTCGAAGGTGAAGCGCATCTGGCCGGAATTGACGTCGGTGCCGACCATCGACAGCAGCAGCCCGATCAGGATCATCGCCACGGCCTTAACGACGGAGCCGTGGGCGAGGATCACCGCGCCGATCAGGCCGACCAGCATCAGCGCCACATATTCGGACGGGCCGAAAGCCAGCGCCACCCCGGCCAGCGGCGGGCCGGCGACGGCGATCACCAGCGTGGTGACGACGCCGGCGAACAGCGAGGCGAGCGCCGCAGTCGCCAGCGCCACACCGCCGCGGCCCTGGCGCGCCATGGCGTTGCCGTCCAGGCAGGTCATGACGGAGGAGGATTCGCCCGGCAGCTTCACCAGGATCGCGGTTGTCGAGCCGCCATACTGGGCGCCATAGAAGATGCCGGCCAGCATGATCAGCGCGCCGACCGGCGGCAGGTAGAAGGTGATCGGCAGCAGCAGCGCCACCGTTGCCGTCGGCCCCAGCCCCGGCAGAACGCCGATCAGCGTGCCGATCAGGACGCCAAGGAAGCAGTAGACCAGGTTCATCGGCTCGACCGACACGCCCAGCCCGAGCCAGAGATTGGCAAACACGTCGATCATGGCCAGATCTGGAGCGGCAGGCCCAGTCCCCAGGAGAAGATGGCGACGCAAGCGGAGGCCAGCGTGGCCCACAGCGCGGTGAAGGGACCGGGGCGCAGCGGCCGGCCAGCCAGTCCGCCGATGCCGATCAGCGCCAGGATGGCAAGCACCAGCCCCAGCTTGTCGAGCAGGGCGGCAAAGGCCACCACCGCGACGGTGATGGCCACCGACGGCCGCCATGCCCAGCCCAACGCCGACGGCGCGTCGGCGGTCAGGCCGCGCAGCATCGTCGCAAGCCCCGACGCCAGCAGCAGATAGCAGACGAGCCGCGGGAAGAAGCCCGCCTGCATCGTGGCCAGCGACCCGGCCTCCCACTTGCGCGCCAGCCACAGCCCGCAGAGCGCAATGGCGGCGAGCAGCAGCCCTGCCGCAAGGTCCTGGGGCGATCTCAGCCGGCTGGCAGCCGGCCGCAGCGATCTCAGGGTGTTTGTCATTCGATGGATGTCCGCTCTCTCAGGCACGCGACGGGGAAGGGACCAGCTGTGCGGCATTCTCTGCTTCGTGGGACGAGTCCATTGGGCGGGAGTCTTGAATGGAGCGGTCCTGCCGGCCCGAGCCAGCCATTCCGAACCCTTGGCACCCGAATCCTCGGGTTGCATTATCCTCACACAAAGCATCTCCGTCGAGCGCCATCTGCGGCGGATCGCGCGCGTTAATCCAGAACAATCGGCAAAATTCAAGCCTGCTCCGCGGCGGTTTGCGTCATATTACCCGCCGAGATACACATATGTCATAATGGTACACGTAAGTGCGCCGGGCTTGGTCTTTGACGCCGGCACGCTCTGGAAGAGTTGCCTGAAAGAACGGACGGAACGATGACAGCAGCGACCCGATTTCTGCGCATGGCCGGCGGCCGTGCCGCATCCCTCCTCGGTACGGCACTGGCGGCGCTGGTCCTGTGCGCCGCTGCCGGCCCGGTCGCACAGGCCGCCTACCCGGAAAAGCCGATCACCATGATCGTGGCCTATGGGGCCGGCGGCTCCACCGACGTGACGGCCCGCATGCTGGCGCCCTACATCGAACGCTATCTGGGAGGCGGACGGATCGTCGTGCTGAACCGCCCCGGCGCCGGTGGGGAGATCGGCTTCGCAGCCATCGCCGACGCGGCGCCCGACGGCTACACCATCGGCTTCATCAACACGCCCAACCTCATCACCATCCCGATCGAGCGGCAGGCCCGCTACGGCCTGGACCGGCTCGACCCGCTGGTGAACATCGTCGACGATCCAGGGGTAATGACCGTGCGCACCGACAGCCCCTTCGGCTCGGTCGCCGACGTGGTGGAGCATGCCAAGGCCAACCCCCGTAGCCTGACCGTCGGTTCGACCGGCATCGGATCGGACGACCATCTCGCCATGCTTCTGCTGGAACGGCAGGCCGGGGCGACACTGATCCATGTCCCCTTCCCCGGCAGCGCGGAGAATTACCGGGCGATGCTGGGCCAGCACATCCAGATCTGCGACCAGAATCTGGGAGAGGGGCTGCGCGGGATCGCCGGCGGCGATCCGGTGCGGATGCTGGGGGTGATGAGCCGGTCTCGCTGGGACATGGCGCCCAACCTGCCGACCTTCCGCGAGCAGGGCTATGCCATCGACATGGTGTCGATGCGCGGCATCGGCGCACCGAAAAACCTGCCGCCGGAGATCCGCCGCACCCTGATCGAGGCGATCACCAAGGCTGCCATGGACCCGGAATTCCAGGCGAAGGCGCGGGAGACCTTCCAGCCGCTGCGCATCGTCGGCCCCGACGCCTTCGCCGCCGAGCTGAAGCAACTTGACGGCGAATTCCGAAACCTGTGGACCGAGATGCCCTGGAAATAATGCCCAGGTTCGTAACGACCTTGCCCGTTACGATCTCGTTCCGGCAGCGTAACGGATTGGGTCGGCCGTTCCAGCTTCAGCGAAGCCCTTCAGGCGCAGCAGGCAGCTGTCGCAGGCACCACAGGACAGCCCCTCCGGCGTCGGGTCGTAGCAGGAGTGGGTGAGGCTGTAATCGACCCCCAACTCCAGCCCGCGGCGGACGATGGCGGCCTTGTCCATGGTCATCAGCGGCGCATGGATCTTGAAGCGGCTGGTGCCTTCCACCCCCGCCTTGGTGGCGAGATTGGCCAGGGTCTCGAAGGCGGCGATGTATTCGGGACGGCAGTCGGGATAGCCGGAGTAATCCAGCGCATTGACGCCGATGAACAGGTCGGACGCCCCCAGCGTTTCGGCCCAGGCCAGCGCGAAGGACAGGAAGACGGTGTTGCGCGCCGGGACATAGGTGACGGGAATACCCTCGCCCAGGTCGGCTTCCAGGTCGGCAACCTTGTCATGCTTGGGCACGGCGATGGAGTCCGTCAGGGCGGAGCCGCCGAAGGCGCGCAGGTCGATGTCGGCGATCACATGCCGCTCGACACCCATCGCCGCGACCACCCGGCGTGCCGCCTCCAGTTCCACCAAATGGCGCTGGCCATAGCGGAAGCTGAGCGCATTGACCCGGTAGCCTTCGGCCTTGGCGATGGCGAGCACCGTCGTCGAGTCGAGCCCGCCGCTGACCAGCACCACCGCGTCCCTGATACCGCTCTGTCCTGCCATCGCACACCTGCCTTTCCGAAGCCGTCCGCCCGGCAGGGCGAACATCGCGCAGCGGTTTCTGGCACATCCGGGCGGTACAGGCCAGATCAGGACATCCGCGCCAGCAATTCTGCGATGGTCATGACACGCGACGGCGGCAGACGGATGGTGGCGGTACAGCCCTGCCCCGGCGTGCTGTCCAGCCTCAGCATGCCGCCATGCGCCTCCACCAGACGCAATGCCAGCGGCAGGCCGAGACCGATGCCCTGGTGACGGCGGTTGACGCCCTGATCGAGTTGGGCGAACGGAGTGAGCGCCCTCTCAATGTCCTCCGGCCGCATCCCGATGCCCTGGTCGCGCACCGACAGTTCCACCCAACCGTCGGCGGCGAGTCCGGAAGTCAGAGTGACAGTCGTATCCGGGTGGCTGAATTTTATGGCGTTGGAGAGCAGGTTCCCCAGCGCTTGACCGAGGCGGCGTTCATCGCCGCGGAGCGGCGGCAGGTCGGCGTCGGTCGCCATCGTCATCGTCACCCGCTGACGGGTGGCGTGGAAGCGGAGGTCCGCCACGGCGCGCTCGACCAGCGCGGACAGGTCCACGGTTCCCTCGACCATTGACACCGCACCGTCATCGATCTGCGCCATGTCGAGGATGTCGTCGATGATCGCCAGCAGTTGTTCGCCGGCCTGCCTGATCGCACCGACGCAGTCCGGCAGTTGCTCGTTCCGCGGCCCGTCCGCCGCATCGGTCCCGGCTTGCACCTCCAGCAATTGCGAGAAGCCGATCACCGCGTTCAGCGGAGTGCGCAACTCATGGCTCATGGTGGCAATGAAGGTCGATTTTGCGTGGTTTCCTGCCTCCGCCGCTTCCTTGGCGGCCAGAAGTTCGGCCTCTGCCCGCCGACGTTCGGTCACATCGCGGAGAATGGCGGTGTAAAGCCGCCGTCCCTCCACCTCGCTGGCGCCGACCGACAGCTCGACAGGAAAACGGGTGCCGTCGGCACGCTCCGCCTCCACCGCCCGGTCGCGGGCAATCAGCGCCGTGGTCTGACCGGGCGCGAACTCCAGCCTGATGCCGTCTTCCTCCCGCAGGTCGGCCAGTACAATCAGGCGGTCGAGCGGACGCCACAGCAGGTCCCCGGCCGCAACGCCGAACATCGCCTCCGCAGCACGGTTGAAACTGATCAGCACACCCGCCTCGTCGATGGTCAGGATCGCATCGGCGGCGGTATCCAGAATCGCCTCGTTGCGCGCCTCGGACAGGCGCAGGGCATTGGCGGTATGCACATATTCGCTGACGTCGGTGATGGTGGCGATGGTGCCGCCATCCTCCAGGCGGATGCGCTGGCACAGCACCCGGCGGTCGGCCCCCGTTCCGTCCGGATCGTGGAAGCGGAAGTCGGTCGCAGCGGACTCATCGTCTGAGTCCAGCCGCCACTCCGCCGCCACCCGTGCCCGGTCTTCCGGATGCACGGCATCGAGCCAGCCTCCGCCGAGCAGCCGGTCGGGCTCCAGCCCGGTGATCCCGGCGAGGCGGGCATTGGCGAACAGCACCTGTCCACCGGCATCGGCCTGCAGGATACCGACCGGCACCGCTTCCGCCAGGGTGCGGTAGCGGGCCTCGCTGGCGCGAAGCCGTTCCGACAGGGCGATGTGGTCGCTGATGTCGCGGATGTTCAGCACCAGCCCGCCGATGGCCGGGTCGGCCAGCTCGTTGCGGGTGGTGACCTCCAGCCAGCGCCAGCCGCCGTCGGCATGGCGGAAGCGGAAGGCGGCACGGCCGCTGCTGCCGGCGGGAGCGTTCGCGCGAAGCCGGAGACGGAGCCGTGCCTCCTCCACATCGTCGGGGTGGATATGCGTGTCGAGTGGCGCACCGGTCAGCACCCCCGGCCCATGGCCCAACAGATCGGCGACGGAATCACTGATGTGGCGCACCCGCCCGTCCGGTAAAAGCACCACAACGACGTCGCGGCGGTCCTGGAACAGGGCGCCGCCCCCAATGCTCCCAAACTCGCCATCCTGCAAGACGACACTCCCGGACCTGCGGCGAACGGCGGGATTGTCTGCAATCCCGCCGGACAAGGTAATCGGGGGTCGTTAACGGTGCATGTCAGGATAAACCCGACTCTCAGTGGATGAGTTTCCGCACTGAAATACTCATCCCCGCCGCAGGGACAGGAAGGACGTCAGCGTCTCCAACACTGCATCTGGGGCTTCCGTCATCACCATATGCCCGGTCTGCGGCAGGACGACGACCTGCGACGTCTTGACGCGGGCAGCCAGCGACCGCCCGGCCTTTGCCGGTGTCATCTTGTCGAGTGCGCCCAGCAGGAACAGCGCCGGGCAGACGACCGCCGCGGCGGCATCGGCGCCTTGCCCATAGTCGTTGCAGGCGGCGAGATCGACGCCGAGCACACCCGGCCGTACCGAGGCCATCAGCCGGCGTCCGCCGGGGATCAGCGCCAGTCCCGGTGTCGGACAGCCGCCGCCCTGAGCACCGCCATGGCCGCGCGGGCCATGACCCCAGCCGATCACCATCTCGATGGCGGATTGTTCGCCGGCATGGGCGGCGGCGAGCAGATCGGGATGGACCGGCATCCGCTCCGCCACGCCCAGCAACGCCACCGCCTCCACTCGTCCACCATGATGGGCGCCATAGCGGGCGGCGGCATCCAGCGCCACCAGCGCGCCCATGGAATGGCCGATCAGCGTCGCGCGCTCCAGCCCGGCGGCGTCCAACAGGGCGACCACCCAGTCGGCGATGGCGGCGATGCTGCCCAGCGGTTCCCCGCCGGAGCGGCCATGACCCGGCAGGTCGACCGCCAGGACCGAACGGCCATGGTGGGCGAGATAGCGGCTTTGCAGGCTCCACACGCTGTGGTCCATGCCGGCACCGTGGATCAGTACGATGGCGGGACGGGCGGGGTTGATGTCCCGGCCGCCGGTATGGACAAAGACGGGGTTTCCGTTGACGGTCAGCAGCATGGCGCAGCCCTCAGCCCTTGGTGGCGGCGCGCAGCGCCTGCTTCAGATCGTCGATCAGGTCCGCGCAATCCTCCAGCCCGATGGACAGGCGGATCATGTCCTCCCCCACCCCGGCGGCGGCGAGCGCGGCGGCATCCAGCTGGGCATGGGTGGTGCTGGCGGGATGGATGACCAGCGACTTGGCGTCGCCGACATTGGCGAGGTGCGAGAACAGCGTCAGCGATTCGATAAAGCGGCGTCCGGCCTCACGGCTGCCGCCCTCCCCGTTTCCGCGGATGCCGAAGGAGATGATGGACCCGGCACCCTGCGGCAGCAGCCGGGACGCCAGCGCATGGTCGGGGTGGTCCACCAGCTCCGGATAGGAGACCCAGGCGACGGCGCCCTTCTCGGCATTCAGCTCCCCTTCCAGGAAGCAGACGATCTTGCGGGTGTTGTGGATGTGGCACTTCATCCGCAGCGGCAGCGTTTCCACGCCCTGCAAAATCTGGAAGGCGTTCATCGGGCTCATGCAGGCGCCGAAATCGCGCAAGCCTTCCGCACGGGCGCGGGCGATAAAGGCGGCCGGACCGTATTCCTCGGCGAAATCGATGCCGTGATAGCCGGCATAGGGCTCGGTCAGGGTCGGGAACTTGTCCGAGGCTTCCCAATCGAAATGGCCGCCGTCGATCACCACGCCGCCGATGGCGGTGCCGTGCCCGCCCAGCCACTTGGTGCAGGAATGCATGACAAGATCGGCGCCATGCTCGAACGGTCGGCAAAGATAGGGGGTGGTGAAGGTCGAGTCGATCAGCAGCGGGATGCCGGCCTCATGGGCGATGGCCGCGACTTTTGGCACATCCAGCACCTCCAGGCCGGGATTCCCCAGCACCTCGCCGAAGACCAGCCGGGTCTCGGGACGGATCGCGGCCCGGATGCCATCGAGGTCGCGCGGATGGACGAAGCTGGTGGTGATGCCGAATCGCGGCAACGTGTAGGCCAGCAGGTTGCGGCTGCCGCCATAGATGGAGGAGGAAGCGACGATATGCCCGCCCGTCCCCATCAGCGTCATGACGGCGAGCGTCAGCGCCGCCTGTCCGCTGGCAGTGCAGACCGCACCCACCCCCCCTTCCAGCGTCGCCAGCCGCTCTTCCAGCACCGCGACGGTAGGGTTGGAGATGCGGGAATAGATGTGACCAGGCCGTTCCAGGTTGAACAGCGCCGCCGCCTGATCGACGTCGCTGAAGACGTAGGAGGAGGTCAGATGGATCGGAACCGCCCGCGCCCCGGTGGCCGGATCGGGCTTCTGCCCCGCATGCAGGCTCTGCGTGTCGAACTTCAGAAACTTGGCGCCCGCCATGCTCCGCCCTCCCCTTGTCGTTGGCACCAGAAATTGAAAGAGGGCCGCCTGTGGTAGAGCGGCCCTCCTTTGCTTTTCAGCGTCTTATTTGCCAGCCCTGTTCAACCCGCATTCCAGCGGCATCGACGGTGCGGAAGCGTATGGAGGCGTAACGCGCGCGTCAAGGTGGTTGGGCCGGTAGAAGCAAAGTCGATTGGGAAGACAACGGGCATCTCTACGCGAATGAGAACAAGTTGCAACAAGTTGCCGCAAGGACTAAAAGGCGGAGATGGCATGGCCTGACAGGCCGTACCTGCCCGCAGAAGAGGTTGGAATGAAGATCTCCCGCTCCCGGTTCGTCCGTTCGCTCGCCCTTGCCACCGCGCTCGCCGCCCTGCCGGCCGTCGCCCTCAGCGGCTCCGTCTCGGCCCAAACGGCGCCGAGCGCCGATGGAATCACGGTCTACAATGCCCAGCATGCCAGCCTGACCAAGGAATGGGTGGAGCGCTTCACCCGTGAAACCGGCATCAAGGTGACCGTGCGCAACGGCAGCGACATGGAGCTGGGAAACCAGATCGTACAGGAGGGCGCCGCCTCCCCCGCCGATGTCTTCCTGACGGAGAATTCGCCGGCGATGGCCCTGGTCGACAATGCCGGGCTGTTCGCGACGCTGAATGCCGAGACGCTGGCTCCGGTGCCGGAAAACTTCCGCCCGGCCAACGGCCACTGGGCCGGCATCGCCGCCCGTTCCACCGTCTTCGCCTACAACACCGGCAAGCTGACGCAGGACAAGCTGCCGAAGTCGCTGCTCGACCTTGCCAACCCCGAATGGAAGGGCCGCTGGGCCGCGTCGCCGGCCGGGGCCGACTTCCAGGCCATCGTCGGCGCGCTCCTCCAACTGAAGGGCGAGGCGGCCACCGCTTCCTGGCTGAAGGCGATGAAGGAGAACGCCAAGCCCTACCGCGGCAACAGCGTCGCCATGAAGGCGGTGAATGCCGGTGAAGTCGAAGGTGCGGTGATCTACCATTACTATTACATCGGCGATCAGGCCCGCACCGGCGGTGAGAACAGCAAGAACGTCGCTCTGCACTATTTCCGCAACGGCGATCCGGGCGCCTTCGTCAGCATCTCCGGCGCCGGCGTCCTGGCGTCGAGCAAGAACAAGCGCGAGGCCGAAGCCTTCGTGAAGTTCCTGACCGGCAAGGGCGGGCAGGAAGTGCTGCGCGACGGCGACTCCTACGAATATGCCGTCGCCAGCGGAGTCGCCTCCAACCCCCGGCTGGAGCCGCTGGACAAGCTCCAGGCGCCGAAGGTCAAGCCGGAGGCTCTCAACAATAAGGCCGTCACCGACTTGATGACGGCGGCCGGCCTGCTGTAATCCCTGCTGCCGTTGCCCGCGGCATCGGATCGCGGGCAACGGCGGTCGAGGTCCGTCCATCCGGACAGACCAGGGGCCGGTTCGGGAGTTCGCCGCCATCGCTCTCAACACGCAAGATCCCCAGTGCCCGCCGGAATGCCCGCCCGACAGCGGCGGCACCGCCGTCCGTGCCAAGGCATCCCTCGTCACCGCAAGGAGGACCGGGCATGCGCCGCTGCCGGTGCTCGCCGTCACCTCTCTGGTCGCGGCGCTGGCCCTCATGCCGCTCACCTTCGTGGTTTGGATCACCGTCCAGACCGGCTGGGACACAGTCGTCGAACTGGTCTTCCGCCGCCGGGTCGGCGAGCTTCTGGGAAACACGCTGCTGCTGGTCCTGCTGACCCTGCCGCTCTCGGTCGTGGTGGCGGTGACGCTGGCCTGGCTGACCGAGCGGTCCGACCTGCCCGGACGGCGCTTCTGGGCGTGGCTGGCGGTGGCACCGCTGGCGGTTCCGGCCTTCGTCCACAGCTACGCCTGGGTGACCGTCGCCCCCGGCCTGCATGGGCTGGCGGCCGCCGTCCTGGTCTCCGTCCTGGCCTATTCCCCCTTCCTGTATCTTCCGGTGGCGGCACAGCTGCGCCGGCTCGACCCGACCATGGAGGACGTCGCCGCCTCGCTCGGCCACGGACCCTGGCGGGTTTTTCTGACCGTGGTGCTGCCGCAGCTGCGGGTGGCGGTCTATGGCGGCTGCCTGTTGATCGGCCTGCATCTGCTGGCCGAATACGGCCTCTATGTGATGATCCAGTTCGACACCTTCACGACCGCCATCGTCGACCAGTTCCAGTCGGCCTACAACGGCCCGGCGGCGAACATGCTGGCAGGCGTGCTGGTTCTGCTCTGCATGGGGCTGATGGGCGGCGAGGCGCTGCTGCGTGGGCAGGAGCGCTATGCCCGCGTCGGCAGCGGTGCCGCAAGGCAGGCCGCACCGACCAAGCTCGGCCGGGCCACCCTGCCCTGCCTGGTCATCCCGCTGCTGTTCGCCGCACTTTCGCTCGGCGTGCCGATGCTGACACTCGGCCGCTGGCTCGCCATCGGCGGGGCCCGCATCTGGCAGGGTGCGGACATCGGCAGCGCAATCCTTCAGACCGTGGCCCTGGCGCTGGCCGGCGCGCTGCTGACCACGCTCGCCGCCGCACCGATGGCCTGGCTGTCGGTGCGTGCGCCCGGCCGGCTGCAGCGGGTTCTGGAAGCCTGCCATTACTATGTCGGCTCGCTGCCGGGGGTTGTGGTGGCGCTGGCGCTGGTGACGATCACCGTGCGGGTCGCCCTGCCGCTTTACCAGACGGTCGGTACGGTGCTGCTGGCCTATATGCTGCTTTTCCTGCCGCGGGCTCTGGTCGGCCTGCGGGCCAGCATCGCCCAGGCGCCGGTCGAACTGGAGCGCGCCGCCATGGCGCTGGGCCGGACGCCGTTGCAGGCGGTGCGCCAGATCACCTTCCGGCTCGCCGCTCCCGGTGCCGCCGCCAGCATGGCGATGGTGGCGCTCGGCATCACCAACGAGCTGACGGCGACCCTGATGCTCGCCCCCAGCGGCACGCGCACGCTCGCCACCGAATTCTGGGCACTGACCAGCGAGATCGACTATGCCGGGGCGGCGCCCTATGCGGTGATGATGGTCGCCGCGTCGCTGCCGATGACGATCCTTCTCCACATCCAATCGAAACGGGCCGCCGGACGATGAGCTTCCTTCAGGTTCAGGGACTGGGAAAACGCTACGGCGACGCGGTGGCCCTGGAGGATGTCGACCTGTCGGTGCGCGCCGGCAGCCGCACCGCCATCGTCGGCCGCTCCGGTTCGGGCAAGACGACGCTTCTGCGCATCGTCGCCGGCTTCGAGACCGCCGACCGCGGCCGCATCCTGCTGGACGGGCGCCCGCTGGTGGAGGCCGGCACGATGGTGCCGGCCCATCGCCGCGGCATCGGCTATGTGCCGCAGGACGGCGCCCTGTTCCCGCATCTCAGCATCGCCGACAACATCGCCTTCGGCCTGGAGCGCAATGACCCGACCCGGCGGACCCGCATCCTGGAACTGCTGGAGGCGGTGGAGCTTGACCGGCAGATGCTGGAGCGCCGCCCGCACGAGCTGTCGGGCGGCCAGCAGCAGCGCGTCGCGCTGGCCCGCGCGCTGGCCCGCAAGCCGGCGCTGATGCTGCTGGACGAGCCCTTCTCGGCGCTCGACACCGGCTTGCGCGATTCGCTCCGCCGCACCGTCGCCCGCGTGCTGTGCGAGGCCGACATCGCCACGATCCTCGTCACCCACGATCAGGCCGAAGCCCTGTCCTTCGCCGATCAGGTGGCGGTGATGCGCGAAGGCCGCCTGACCCAGGCCGGTCCGCCCCAGGAGCTGTATCACCGGCCGCGTGACCGCGAGACGGCGACCTTCCTGGGCGACGCCATCATCCTGCCGGCCGAGGTCGAGAATGGCTGGGCGAGTTGCAGCCTCGGCCGGCTGGCGGTTGCCGGCGGCCCTCGGCGCGGCGCGGCCGAGATCATGCTGCGCCCGGAGCAGCTCCGGCTGGTGGTCGATCACGACCACGCTGCCAACGGCGGGGACGGCGGCTCGATGGGCTGGGGACGCGTCGTCGATGTCGAGTTCGGCGGCTCGGTCTGCAAGGTCGCGGTCACGCTGGGCAATGCACCGGGCCAGCCCGCTCCGCTGCTTCTGCGCCATTCCAGCATGGATCTGCCGCGGATCGGCAGCCGTGTCCGCATCCATGTCCAGGGCGAGGCGCATCTCTTCGACACGCCTCTAAGCTGACGACCGCCAGGAAGGCCGTCAGCGCACTCCGACCATCGTCTCTTCCGCCAGCCAGTCCACCACCCGGCGCAGCGCCTCGTCCTCGCCGGCGCCTTCGGCGAGCGCCGCCTGGAAGATCGCGATCTGCCGGTGGGCGCTGGTGCCGCGCTTGAGGATCTCGCGCGCCCGTTCGACCTCGGCGGTGCAGCCGAAATGCAGGGCATCCTCGCGGGTCAGGTCGATGATCTCGTCCAGCAGATCGGCATAGGGCACGATGCGCCCCTGGCCGAAATCGACCAGCCCGCTGTCCAGCCCATAGCGCTGGGCGCGCCAGCGGTTCTCCTCGATCAGCAGGTTCTTGTAGGGCCGCCACGTCACATTGCGCGCCTTCAACCGCCACAGCATGCGCAGCAGGCAGCGGTAGAGCGCCGCCACCGTCACCGCATCGTCCAGCCGGGTGCAGATGTCGGTGATGCGCATCTCCAGCGTCGGGAAGCGCGAGGATGGGCGGATGTCCCACCACAGCTTGCTGGCGTCCTCGATCACCCCGGCATTCACCAGCACCGCGACATGGCTCTGATACTCGCCATAGCTCTGGAAGCCGGCGGGCATGCCGGTGCGCGGCAACTCGTGCCAGACACTGAGCCGGTAGGAGCGGCGTTCCATGTCGCGCCCGCGCCAGAAGGGCGAGGAGGTCGACAGCGCCAGCAGATGCGGCAGGAAATAGCGGACCTGGTTCATCAGGTCGATGCGCAGGTCGTCGTCCTCAATCCCGACATGGACATGCATGCCGCAGATCATCAGCCGGCGGGCGGGCGCACCCAGGTCGCGGGCCAGCATGTTGTAGCGGTCGCGGTTGGTGTGCTTCTGCGGCTCCCACGCGGCGAAGGGATGGGTGGAGGCGGCGACCGGCGCCAGCCCATAACGGTCGGCCACCCCGGCCACGGTGCCGCGCAACGCCGCCAGTTCGGCCCGCGCCTCGTCCAGCGTCCTGCAGACCGGGGTTCCCACCTCGATCTGGCAGCGCAGGAACTCCGGATGGATGCGGCCGGGCGCCTGTTCCTGGCAGGCTTCCAGCATCTCGTCCGGTGGGCTGGGCACGATGTCGCGCGTGCCGCGGTCGACCAGCAGATACTCCTCTTCCAGGCCGAGGGTGAAGGACGGTTCGGTCACGGCGCGTTCCATCGCTCGTCAGGCCCGGGGATAATGGTGAATGACCGTCAGCGACGGCAGCGCCAGCAACGGCTCCAGCGCGTCACCGATCACCTGCGCCCACAGATCGGCGCCCTCAGGGGTGGCGATCAGGTCCTGCCGCACCTCCAGCAGGACATTGGGATATCCGGCAGGCGTCGCATGGGTTTCCACCGTGCCACCCAGCGTGCCGCGGCCGGAATAGGGCTGGTTGTCGCCGACGCACCAGCGGCCGTCGGCCTTCAGCGCCTCGATCAGCGGCACCGGCAGGCGGGGGTCGTTGTCCCACAGCACGCCGATGTGCCAGGGCCGCGCCACCCCGCGCATGGCGGGCGTGAAGCTGTGCACGGACACCAGCACCGGCACCTGTCGGCGGGCACGGATCGCCCCAACCGCCGCCGCAACCGCGGCGTGATAGGGCTTGAACAGCGCCTCCACCCGCTGCGCCTGGGCTTCGGCATCGAGCATACGGTTACCGGGGATCACCACGTCGTCGCTGACCACCGGAATGGCGGTGGGATCCTCCAGCGCCCGATTCGGGTCGATCACCAGCCGCGAGAATCCCGACAGCACCGCGGTGGCGCCGAAGCGCGCCGCCAGCCGCCGCGTCACTTCGGCCGCACCGATGTCATAGGCGATATGGCGGCAGAGTTGCTCCTCCGGCAGGCCAAGGTCGTCCAGCGACCGCGGGATCGCACGGGAGGCATGGTCGCAGACCAGCAACAGAGGTCCGCCGGCATCCGGGTTCAGCGTGGTCGCCGGCAGCGGATCGTCGGGTCCCAGCAGGGGCTTTGTTCCGCGCGGCGCCGGTGCCGGAGCGGTGACGGGCTGGCGGTGTTCGGAGGGTGAGGAAGACATGCTTCACACTAACGCAACCATCACGCCGGGCGGAAGCGCGGCCAATGGTGGTAGTCCGAACGGCAAACTGCTAGGCTTGCCATTCTTCTCCGCGCGAACCCACCCGGAAGACCCACCGCATGCTTCGCCTGTTCACCCTCTGCCTTGCCGTGATGGCGCTGCTCAGCGCTTGCGGCCCCATTTACGAGACTCAATACAGCCTCATCCCGCCAAGCTCGGCCGAAGGCCGGCTCTGCGTCAACCAGTGCCAGCAGAACCGCAATTACTGTCGGCAGAATTGCGGCATGTCGCAGCAGGCCTGTGTGAACGAGGCACGGTCGCAGGCGCTCTACGAGTATCAGGCCTATGTCAACCGCCAGCAGGCGGAGAAGAAGCCGATCAAGAAATCGGTCGGCGATTTCGACCGCTCCTATTCCTGCGGCAACAGCAGCTGCGAAGCACGTTGTGAATCCGACTATCGCGACTGTTTCGGCGGAAGCTGTGGCGGGCAGGTGATCGCCAAGAGCGTTTGCACCGCCTTCTGCGACCAGGAAAAGCCGGCCGCCGCCGCCCCGAGGCTGAGCCCGGTGCCGCCGGGCGGCGTCCAGCCGCCGATGATGCAGGCGCCGATGGGCGCGGCTCCGACGTCCAACAACGGCGGCTACCCGGCCGGCGCCTCGCTGTGCCAGCCCGGCATGCGGGTGTCGGTGGAGTGGAAGGGCGACTGGTATCCCGCCACCGTCAAGGACAATCCCCGCAAGGACGGCCGCTGCCCGGTCCACTATGACGATTTCGGTTCGGAAGACGACGAGTCAGTCCCGCTCCGCCGCATCCGGCCGCGCTGATCCGCCCTTGCTTCTCCGCCCGACCGGCAGCCTCCGGGAGAATCCCGGGGGCGCACAGCAGCCATGACTGGCAACCGGCTGGCTCGCCGGCCGGGCGGCCGTTATAAGCGGTCCATGCCAGACGCCAGTGCCTTCCCCGTCGACCATGCGTACCGGACGCAGCGTATCGCCTTGATCGCGCTGCTGATCGGCGCCCTGGGCATCGCCTTCGCTCCCATCTTCGTCCGGCTGTCCGAGGTCGGACCGGTCGCCACCGGCTTCTGGCGAACGGCACTGGCGATGCCGGCGCTGGCTCTGTGGATGGTCACCGAGTCGCGGCAGCAGGGCATGCGTGCCAGCCGCCGCCCCTCCTCCCTCGCCGATTATGCCCGTTTGTCGCTCGCCGGGCTGTGCTTCGCCGGCGATCTCGCGATCTGGCACACCTCGATCCGCTACACCTCGATCGCCAACTCCACGCTGCTGGCGAACTTCGCCCCGCTCTATGTAGCGCCCGCCGCCTGGTTCCTGTTCAAGGAGCGGATCACCCGCCGCTTCGTCATGGGCATGCTGCTGGCGCTGGCCGGGGCCATCGTGCTGATGGGCGAGAGCTTCCAACTCGATGCCGACCATCTGTTCGGCGACGCGCTCGCCCTGCTGACCGCCGCCTTCTATGCCGGCTACATCCTGTCGGTCGGGCGCCTGCGCACCGAATTCTCCACCGCCACTATCATGACTTGGAGCGGCGCCATATCCGCCGCGGTGCTGCTGCCGATCGGCCTCTATGACGGCGAGGCGATGCTTCCGGCCACCGCTGGTGGCTGGGCCGTGCTGGCGGGGCTCGCCCTGTTCAGCCATGCCTGCGGCCAGAGCCTAATCGCCTATGCCCTGGCCCATCTGCCGGCCTCCTTCTCGTCGGTCAGCCTGCTGCTTCAGCCGGCGGCGGCGGCGATCCTCGCCTGGATCCTGCTGAACGAACCTTTGGGACCCTTGCAGGCGCTGGGCGCCGCGGTGATCCTGGTGGGCATCCTGCTGGCTCGCCCCGGCGGGCGTTGAGGCCGCAGCCCAGCGCCGTGTTTTCCATCCCGCGAGCAAGGCGCCGCAGCGCCTCTGTCGCCCATTGACCGCACCCGCCGGGACCGTTACCGGTATGACCAATCAGCAATGACCCGCTTTCCGACCAAAGGGGAACAACCCGTGCCCGGCACCGACGACAGCGCTCACGTCCCCTCCTCGTCCCAGCGCATTTCGGAGTGGGTGGCCCAACAGCTTCTCGATCGCATCGCGCGTGGCGAACTGGTGCCGGGAGAGCGTCTGCCGGGTGAACGGCAGCTGGCGGAGCAGCTGCATGTCAGCCGCGTCTCAGTCCGTGCCGCCCTGCAAAAGCTGAAGACCCAGGGTTTTCTGACCGCCGTCCAGGGCGGCGGCACCCGCGTGGTTTCCTCGGCTGGCGTGATGGACGGCGCCCTCACCGCGATGGTGCGCAGCACACACCAGAACCTCTGCGACCTTGTCGAAATCCGCATGGCACTGGAAAGCTGGGCCGCCCGCCGTGCCGCCGAGCGGGCGACGCAGGAGCAGATCGAAACCATCGGCCGCATCCTGGCGGCGATGAGCGAAACCAACCGTGACGGCGGACGCGCCGCCGACGACATGGACTTCCACGTCGCCGTCGCCCAGGCCTCCGGCAGCCCGGTCTATCTGCACCTGCTGTCGACCATCCGCGACATCCTCGGCAACATGGTCGAGATGAAGCATACCGAGCCCTTCATGGAGAACCATGAGGCGCTGATGATCGAGCACCACCGCGCCATCCATCAGGCCATCGCCCGGCGCGATCCGGATGCCGCCGCCAGTGCGGTCACCGCCCATCTCGGCTGGATCCTGGCGCGCTACCGCACCATGTCGGAACACCCCGCCACGGCGGACGCACCGCCGTCCCCCGACGCGGCGGGCGCCTGAAACGGGAAACGAAAAAGGCCGCAGCCTCCCAACGGAGACTGCGGCCTTTTTCCATCCGACCGGCGGCGATCCTCAGCTGACCAGGATCGTCTCGATTTCCTTTGTCACCTCATCGATGTCGGCCATGCCGTCCACCACCTTCAGCACGCCACGGCCCTGGTAATAGGGCAGAATCGGCGCGGTCTGCTGGTGGTACTGGGCCAGACGGGTCGTCACCGTCTCCGCATTGTCGTCGGCGCGCCGCTTGAACTCGGTGCTGCCGCAGACGTCGCAGACGCCCTCGACCTTCGGCTTCTCGAAGCTGTCGTGATAGCCCTTGCCGCATTTGGCGCAGGTGTAACGGCCGGTGATGCGCTCCACCAGCACATCGTCGACCACCCGCATCTCGATCACGTGATCGAGCTTCAGGCCCTTCTCATCAAGCATCCGATCCAGCGCCTCGGCCTGGGCCACGGTGCGCGGGAAGCCATCCAGGATGAAGCCGTTCTTGACGTCAGGCTTCGAAATGCGTTCGGCGATCATGCTGACCATCAGCTCGTCCGGCATCAGCTTGCCGGCGGCCATGATCTCCTTCGCCTGCTGCCCGAGCGGCCCGCCTTCCGCCACCATGGCGCGGAGCATGTCGCCGGTCGACAACTGCACCAGACCACGCGTGTCTTCCAGACGGCGCGCCTGGGTCCCCTTCCCGGCGCCCGGCGGACCGAGCAGTATGAGGTTCATTACTTTCTCCCCCGAAGCTTCGATTTCTTGATCAATCCCTCATACTGGTGTGCCAGCAGGTGGGAATGAATCTGCGCGACCGTGTCCATCGTGACGGTGACCACGATCAGCAGGCTGGTGCCGCCAAAATAAAACGGAACCGAGTGCTGGGATATCAGGATTTCGGGGAGGAGACAAACCGCCACAAGGTAGGCGGAGCCGATGACCGTCAGCCGCGTCAGCACATAATCGATGTGGTCGGCGGTGTTCTTGCCCGGACGGATGCCGGGGATGAAGCCGCCATACTTACGCAGGTTGTCGGCCGTCTCCGTCGGGTTGAAGACGATGGCGGTGTAGAAGAAGCAGAAGAACACGATCAGCGAGGCGTACAGCAGCATATAGAGCGGCGTGCCGTGCGCCACATAGCGCGACACAGCCTGCAGCCACTCCGGCCCCTCACCGCCGGCAAAGCCGACTGCGGTCAGCGGCAGCAACAGCAGCGACGACGCGAAGATCGGCGGGATGACGCCGGCCGTGTTCATCTTCAGCGGCAGGTGCGACGCTTCGCCGCCGAACACCCGGTTGCCGACCTGACGCTTCGGGTACTGCACCAGCAGGCGGCGCTGGGCGCGTTCCATGAAGACGATGAAGAACACCACCGCGACCGCCATCACCAGCATCAGGATGATGAAGACGGTGGACAGCGCGCCCTGACGGCCAAGTTCCAGCGTGTTGACCAGCGCGCGCGGCAGTTCCGCGACGATACCGGCAAAGATGATCAGCGAGGTGCCGTTGCCGATGCCCCGCGCGGTGATCTGCTCGCCCAGCCACATCAGGAACATGGTTCCGCCAACCAGCGTGATGACGGTGGCGATGCGGAAGAACAGGCCGGGGTCGATGACCGCCGCACCCGTGGAGCCGCGCATCGACTCGAGCCCGACCGCAAGGCCGTAGGCCTGGACAGTGGCGAGAACGACGGTACCGAATCGGGTGTACTGGTTCAGCTTCTTGCGCCCGGCCTCGCCTTCCTTCTTCATGGCCTCCATCTGCGGCGACACGGCGGTCAGCAACTGCACGATGATGGACGCCGAGATGTACGGCATGATGTTGAGCGCGAAGATGGTCATGCGGTGGAGCGCACCGCCGGCCAGCATGTCGAACATGCCGAGGATGCCGCTGCCCTGCTGCTTGAAGACGTCCTGCAGGATGTGCGGATCAATGCCCGGAATCGGGATGTAGGTGCCCAGCCGGTAGACGATCAGGGCCGCCAAGGTGAACCAAATCCGCTTTTTCAGCTCGGTCGCCTTGGAGAAAGCCCCGAAATTGATGTTGGCGGCAAGCTGCTCGGCCGCTGATGCCATGGTCCAATCCCTGTCCCGTAAGCGCGAACGGGGCGGCACTGCATGACGCAGGCCGCCCCTCGCGACTTCGCTTTTTGTAGTGCCCCGAAAGCCCGCGCGCAAGCACAGGCTTGTCGCGGAACTTTACTCGGCGGCTTCGGCGGCGGGAGCGGTCAGCGTGACGCTGCCACCCGCCTTCTCGACGGCTTCGATCGCCGACTTGGACGCGCCGGCGACCGTGAAGGAAACCTTCGCGGTCAGCTCGCCCTTGCCCAGCAGACGGACACCGTCCTTCTTCACCTTGCCGGTGACGCCGGCGGCGTTGAGCGCCGCGGCGTCGATGGTCTCGGCGGCGTTCAGCTTGCCCAGGTCGATGGCCTTCTGGACCATGCCCAGGTTAACCACCGAGTATTCCTTGGCGAAGATGTTCCGGAAACCGCGCTTCGGCAGGCGGCGGTGCAGAGGCATCTGCCCGCCTTCGAAGCCGTTGATCGCCACGCCGGTGCGCGAGGTCTGACCCTTCACGCCGCGGCCAGCGGTCTTGCCCTTGCCCGAACCGATACCGCGACCGACGCGCATGCGCGCCTTGCGGGCACCGGCGTTGTCACGCAGGTCATTAAGCTTGGTCATGATCTCAGCCCTCGTTCTCGACGCGGACCAGGTGCGCGACCTTGGCGATCATGCCCCGCACGGCCGGAGTGTCCTCCAGCTCGCGGGTCCGGTGCAGCTTGTTGAGACCCAGACCGACCAGCGTTTCGCGCTGGTCGTGCTTGCGGCCGATCGGGCTGCCGATCTGGGTCACGACGACGGTCTTCTTCTCCGCCATGGTCAGGCCTCCTGTCCGGCGCCGGCCTCACGACGGCCGAGGATGTCGCTCACACGACGACCACGACGCGCCGCGACGGACCGCGGGCTGGTGACCTGGGTCAGGGCGTCGAAGGTCGCCTTGATCATGTTGTGCGGGTTCGACGTGCCGATCGACTTGGTCACGACGTCAGCGACGCCGAGAGCCTCGAAGATCGCGCGCATCGGACCACCGGCGATGATGCCGGTACCGGCCGGAGCGGCCCGCAGCACGACCTTGCCGGCACCGAAATGGCCGTTGGTGTCATGATGCAGCGTACGGCCTTCGCGCAGCGGGACGCGGATCATGCCGCGCTTGGCCTGATCGGTCGCCTTGCGAATGGCTTCCGGGACCTCGCGGGCCTTGCCCGAGCCGACGCCGACACGACCCTTGCCGTCGCCAACGACGACCAGAGCAGCGAAGCCGAAGCGACGACCACCCTTGACCACCTTGGCAACGCGGTTGATGCCGACGAGCTTTTCGATCAGCTCGCTTTCTTCCCGCTCGCGCGGCTGCCGGTCGCGGTTGTCCCGCTCCCCACGTTCACGTGCCATATCCGGGCCTCCTTAGAACGACAGCCCGCCCTCACGGGCGGCGTCGGCCAGGGCCTTGACCCGGCCATGGTAAATGTACCCACCGCGGTCGAACACAACCTCGGTGATCCCAGCGGCCTTGGCGCGCTCGGCGATCAGCTCGCCGATGCGCTTGGCAGCATCGACGTTGCCGCCGTGCTTGAGCTGCTCGCGCAGTTCCTTCTCGAGCGACGAGGCGGACGCGAGCGTCTTGCCGTTTTCGTCGTCGATGATCTGGGCGTAGATGTGCAGATTGGACCGGAAGACCGAGAGGCGAACGCGCCCGCCGGCCTTCTTGGCAATCTGCGCGCGCACGCGCTGCTTGCGGCGCTCGTGGAGTTGCTTTGGCTTCAGCATGGCGGTTACTTCTTCTTACCTTCCTTGCGCAGGATGGTTTCGGTCTCGTACTTGATGCCCTTGCCCTTATAGGGCTCCGGCTTCTTCCAACCGCGGATCTCGGCGGCGACCTGGCCGACCTTGTGCTTGTCGTAGCCGCTGACCGAAATGGCCGTCGGCTTGTCGCACTTGATCGTGATGCCTTCCGGGATCGGGTACTTCACGTCGTGCGAGAAGCCGAGCTGAAGAACCAGCTCCTTGCCCTGCACGGCCGCGCGGTAACCGACGCCGTTGATCTCGAGGTTGATCGTGTAGCCCTGGCTGACACCGGTGACCATGTTGTTGATCAGGGTGCGCGAGGTCGCCCACATGACGCGGGCGCGCTTGCTGTCGTTTGCCGGCTTCACCACCACCTTGCCGTCTTCCAGCGAGGCGGTGATGTCGTCGATCAGGGTCAGGCTGAGTTGCCCCAGCTTGCCCTTGGCCGTGACCTGCTGACCGTCGACCTTCACGTCGACGCCAGCCGGGACCGGCACGGGATGCTTGCCAATGCGCGACATCTGCCAATCCCCCTTAGAACACGCGGCAGAGGACTTCACCGCCGACGTTGGCGGAGCGAGCCTCATTGTCCGACATCACGCCGCGCGGGGTCGACAGGATCGACAGACCCAGCCCGTTGTAGACACGGGGCAGGTCGGCGATCTTCGAGTAGACGCGACGGCCGGGCTTGGACACACGGGCGATCTGCTTAATGACAGGCTCGCCTTCGTGGTACTTCAGCTCGATCTTCAGGTTCTTGACGCCCGGACGCAGTTCTTCCTCGGACCAGCCGCGGATGAAGCCTTCACGCTTCAGAACTTCCAGGACGTTGACGCGCAGCTTGGACGCCGGGGAAACCACAACGGACATGCGGGCGTGCTGACCGTTGCGGATGCGGGTCAGCATATCGCCGAGCGGATCGCTCAAAGACATTCTCGGACCCTCCTTACCAGCTCGACTTCGTCATGCCCGGAATCTGGCCGGTCGAGGCCAGTTCGCGGAGCGTGACGCGGGACAGCTTGAACTTGCGATAGAACGCGCGCGGACGCCCGGTCATTTCGCAGCGGTTCCGGATGCGCACCTTCGAGGAGTTGCGCGGCAGTTCGGCCAGCTTGAGGCGGGCAGCGAATTGCTCTTCCGGCGGGAGGGCCTTGTCGTTCGCGATGGCCTTCAGGCGCGCACGCTTGTTCGCGTACTGCTTGGCCAGCTTGGCGCGACGCTTGTTCTTTTCGATGGCACTGGTCTTAGCCATGGTCGTGCTCCAGCCTCAGCTCACGAACGGCATGTCGAAGCCCTTCAGGAGAGCCTTGGCTTCCTGGTCGGTCTTCGCCGAAGTGACGATGATGATGTCCATGCCGCGGATCTGATCGATCTTGTCGTAATCGATCTCCGGGAAAATGATCTGTTCCTTGACGCCCATGGCGTAGTTGCCACGGCCGTCAAAGCTGTCACCCGGGATACCGCGGAAGTCACGGACGCGCGGCAACGCAATCGTCACCAGGCGATCCAGGAACTCGTACATGCGGTCGCGACGGAGCGTGACCTTGCAGCCGATCGCCATGCCTTCGCGCAGCTTGAACTGGGCGATCGACTTGCGCGACTTGGTCACCACCGGCTTCTGACCGGTGATGGCAGCCATCTCGGCCACGGCGAGCTGGATCTTCTTGGAGTCGGCGACAGCCTCGCCGACACCCATGTTGACCACGATCTTCTCGATCCGCGGAACTTCCAGGTCGTTCTTGTAGCCGAATTCCGACTTCAGAGCGGCGCGGATCTTGGAATCGTAAACTTCTTTCAGACGTGCGGTCATGCCCGGGCCCTCACAGGTCAATGACTTCACCGGACCGCTTGGCGACACGCACCTTGCGGCCATCCTCAAGGATCTTGAAACCGACGCGGGTCGGCTTGCCATCCTTGGGATCGACGTGAGCGAGGTTGGAGACGTTGATCGGCGCCTCCATCTCGATGATGCCACCCTGCGAGCGGGCGCTGGCACGCTGGTGCTTCTTCACCACGTTCACGCCCTGCACAACGGCACGGTTCTCCTTGGGGAAAACCTTCAACACCTCGCCGGTCTTGCCCTTGTCACGGCCGGTCAGGACAACGACCTTGTCCTTGGTCTTGATCTTGGCGGCCATTACAGCACCTCCGGCGCCAGCGAGATGATCTTCATGAACTTCTTGCCGCGAAGCTCACGAGTGACCGGCCCGAAGATACGGGTGCCGATCGGCTCGCCCTGCTTGTTGATCAGCACGGCGGCGTTGCGGTCGAAACGGATCGCCGACCCGTCCTCCCGACGCAGTTCCTTCGCGGTGCGGACGATGACGGCGCGATGCACGTCGCCCTTCTTGACGCGGCCCTTCGGAATGGCCTCCTTGACCGAGACGACGATGACGTCGCCCACGGTCGCGACCTTCCGCTTGGACCCGCCAAGCACCTTGATGCACTGCACCCGGCGCGCCCCGCTGTTATCGGCGACTTCCAGGTTGGTTTGCATCTGGATCATTGTTTACGACCTTTCGTTATCACGCGGCGCCGCTGTCGGCGGCGGACTCCGTCACGACCGTCCAACGCTTGGACTTCGAGATCGGGCGGCATTCGATGATCGAAACAGTATCGCCGACCTTGAACTGGTTGCCCTCATCGTGGGCGGCGTACTTCTTCGACTGACGAATGAACTTCTTGTACACGGGGTGCATGACGCGGCGCTCGACAAGAACCGTAACGGTCTTGTCGCACTTGTCGCTGACCACCGTGCCCTGCAGAACGCGGCGAGGCATGGATGATCCCCCTTACTTGCCGGCGTCGGCGGAGCGGGCACGCTCGCCGAGGATGGTCTTGATGCGGGCGATGTCGCGGCGCACCGTGTTCACCCGCGCGGTGTTCTCCAACTGGCCGGAGGCCTTCTGGAAACGCAGGTTGAACTGCTCCTTCTTGAGCTGGAGGAGCTGATCGTTCAGCTCATCCGCGCTCTTCGTACGAATGTCTACGGCCTTCATGCCGCGGTCTCCTCGACACCGCCCAGGCGGGTCACCAGCTTCACCTTGATCGGCAGCTTCGCGGCCGCCAGAGCGAAGGCGGTTTTTGCCACATCTGCCGGCACGCCGTCCAGTTCAAACAGGATGCGGCCGGGCTTCACGCGGGCCGCCCAGTACTCCGGCGAACCCTTACCGGAACCCATGCGGACTTCGGCGGGCTTGGTGGAGACGGGGAGGTCCGGGAAAATGCGGATCCAGACGCGGCCCTGACGCTTCATCGCACGGGTGATCGCGCGGCGAGCCGCCTCGATCTGACGGGCGGTGATGCGCTCCGGCTCCAGGGCCTTGAGGCCGAAGGAGCCGAAATTCAGGGCGGTGCCGCCCTTGGCGTTGCCGTGGATGCGGCCCTTGTGGGCCTTACGGAATTTCGTGCGCTTGGGAGAAAGCATCGCTCGGCCCCTTTACTCGCGTTCGGAGCGCTCGGAGCGCTCGCGACGGTCGCGGCGATCGTGCCGCTCGCGGCGCGGCTCGCCGTCGGTCGACACCGGCTCGGAACCCATGCGCTTGTCCTGCGCCATCGGGTCGTGAGCCATGACCTCGCCCTTGAACACCCACACCTTGACACCGCAGGTGCCATAGGTGGTCTTGGCGGTGCCCACACCGTAATCGATGTCGGCGCGCAGGGTGTGCAGCGGAACGCGGCCCTCGCGGTACCACTCCATGCGGGCGATTTCCGCACCACCGAGACGGCCCGAGCAGTTGATCCGGATGCCCTGAGCGCCCAGACGCATGGCGGACTGCACGGCGCGCTTCATGGCGCGACGAAACGCCACACGGCGCTCGAGCTGGCTGGCGATGTTCTCGGCGATGAGGCGAGCGTCGATCTCCGGCTTGCGGATCTCGACGATGTTCAGGCTCACCTCGCTGCCGGTCATCTTCGACAGTTCAAGACGCAGCTTCTCGATGTCCGCGCCCTTCTTGCCGATCACCACGCCCGGACGGGCCGAGTGGATGGTGATGCGGGCCTTCTTGGCCGGACGTTCGATGACGACGCGCGAGCAACCGGCCTGCTGCAGGCGACCCTGCAGATAGCCGCGCAGCTTCAGGTCCTGGTGCAGCAGGTTGGCGTAGTCGCGCTTGGCGAACCAACGGCTGTCCCAGGTCCGGTTGATGCCGAGGCGCAGCCCGATCGGATTGATTTTCTGACCCATTACTCGGCCCCCTCGGCAACGGCGGCGTCACGCTCGCGAACGATGATCGTCAGGTTGCTGAACAGCTTCTCGACCCGGGCGCCGCGACCGCGGGCACGGGCGTGGAAGCGCTTCATCACCAGAGCGCGACCGACCGTCGCCGACGACACGTACAGACGGTCGACGTCGAGCTGGTGGTTGTTCTCGGCGTTCGCGATCGCGGCCTGCAGAACCTTCTTCACCTCGCCGGCGATGCGGCGCTTGGAGAAGGTCAGCTCGGCCACGGCGCGGCTGGCATCCATGTTCCGGATGAGCTGGGCGACGAGGTTGAGCTTCCGCGGGCTGGTGCGGATCATCGGATTGCGGGCCAGAGCCTCGTTCTCCGCGACCCGGCTGGGGTTGGCAGACTTGCCCATGGCTTACTTCCTCTTCGCCTTCTTGTCCGCCGCGTGGCCATAGAAGGTCCGCGTCGGAGCGAACTCGCCGAACTTGTGACCGATCATGTGCTCGGTAACCAGAACCGGCAGGAACTTGTGGCCGTTGTAGACGCCGAACGTCAGACCGACGAACTGCGGCAGGATGGTCGAACGACGCGACCAGATCTTGATGATCTCGTTGCGGCCCGAAGCCCGGCTCTTGTCCGCCTTCTTCAGCAGATAGCCGTCGACGAACGGGCCCTTCCAAACGGAGCGTGCCATCGTTCGACCTCCTTACTTCGAATGACGGCGGCGCAGGATCAGGCCATCCGTCTTCTTGTTGTGACGAGTCTTCTTGCCCTTGGTCGGCTTGCCCCACGGCGTGACCGGATGACGGCCGCCCGAGGTGCGACCCTCACCACCACCATGCGGGTGGTCGATCGGGTTCATGGCGACGCCACGGACCGACGGACGCTTGCCCAGCCAGCGGTTGCGACCGGCCTTGCCAAGGTTGGTGTTCATCTGGTCCGGGTTGGACACGGCACCGAGGGTGGCCATGCACTCGCCACGAACCATGCGCAGCTCGCCGGACGGCAGCTTCAGCTGGGCATATCCGCCGTCGCGGCCGACCAGCTGCAGGTAAGTGCCGGCGGAACGAGCCACCTGACCACCCTTGCCGGCCTTCAGCTCGACGTTGTGCACGATCGAACCGACGGGGATGTTCTTCAGCGGCATCGCGTTGCCGGGCTTCACGTCGGTGCGCTCGCCGGAGATCACGGTGTCGCCGACCTTCAGGCGCTGCGGCGCCAGGATGTAGGACAGCGTCCCATCCTGGTACTTGATCAGCGCGATGAAGGCCGTGCGGTTCGGATCATATTCGAGCCGCTCGACGGTGGCCGGAACGTCGAACTTGCGACGCTTGAAGTCCACCAGACGATAGGTGCGCTTGTGACCGCCGCCCATCCGGCGCGCGGTGATGCGGCCGGTGTTGTTGCGGCCACCAGACTTGGTCAGGCCCTCGGTGAGGGTCTTGACCGGCTTGCCCTTCCACAGTTCCGAGCGGTCGACGATGACCAGCTGGCGGAGCGAGGGAGTAATCGGGCGGTATTGCTTCAGAGCCATCGGATCACACTCCCGCTCAGATGCCCGTGGTCACGTCGATCTTGTTACCCTCGGCGAGGGTGACGACGGCCTTCTTGAAGTCCGAGCGACGGCCGATGGTGCCGCGGAACCGCTTGGTCTTGCCCTTGGAAACCAGGGTGTTGACCGCAGTCACCTTGACGTTGAAGAGACCTTCAACGGCGGCCTTGATCTCCGGCTTGGAGGCCGTGAGCGGCACGCGGAACGTGACCTGGTTGTGCTCCGACACCAACGTCGACTTCTCGGTGATGACGGGAGCGAGGATCAGGTCGTACATCCGCTCCTGGCTCACCGCAGGTTTCGACTGCTTGCTCATTTCAGGCGAGCCTCCAGTTGCTCGACCGCGTTGCGGGTCAGGACCAGCGTGTCGCGGCGGAGAATGTCGTAGACGTTCGCACCCTGCTCCGGCAGCACGTCGATCAGCGGGATGTTGCGCGAAGCCTTGGCGAAGTTCTCGTCCAGGTTCGAGCCATCGATGATCAGCGCCGAAGTCAGGCCGAGGGTGGCGAGACGGGCCGCCAGTTCCTTGGTCTTGTGCGTCTCGGCGGCCGCAGCCTCCAGGACGATCAGCTTGCCCTCGGCGGCCTTGGCCGACAGGGCGGTCTTGAGCGCCAGCTTGCGGACCTTCTTGGTCAGGTCGTGGGCGTGCGAACGCACCACCGGCCCGAAGATGGTCGCACCGCCGCGGAACTGCGGCGAACGGATGGAGCCCTGACGAGCGCGGCCGGTGCCCTTCTGCCCATAGGGCTTCTTGGTCGTGCCGCTGATCTCGCTGATGCCCTTGGTCTTGTGGTTGCCGGAGCGGCGCTTGGCCAGCTGCCAGTTCACCATGCGGGCCAGGAGGTCGGTGCGGGCCGGCAGGCCGAACACGGCATCCGACAGCTCGATCTCGCCGACGGCTTCGTTGTTCAGATTCTTGATCGTGGCCTTCATGGCGCTCACTCCTGCGTCTCGGCCGGGGCTTCCGCCGCCGGAGCAGACTTGATGCCGGCCGGGAAGGGCAGGCCTTCCGGAGCCTTCTTCTTGACGGCGTCACGGATGCGCAGCCAACCGCCCTCGGCGCCGGGGACGGCACCCTTGAGCATGATCAGACCACGGGCTTCGTCGACGGCGACGACCTGCAGGTTCAGGACCGTGACCCGCTCGTCACCGAGATGACCGGCCATCTTCTTGTTCTTGAAGACCTTGCCGGGGTCCTGACGGTTACCCGTCGAACCGTGCGAACGGTGCGACACCGACACGCCGTGCGTGGCGCGCAGACCACCGAAGTTCCAGCGCTTCATCGCACCGGCAAAGCCCTTGCCGATGGAGGTGCCGGTGACGTCGACGTACTGGCCGGCGACGAAGTGGGCGGCCGACAGCTCGGCACCGACCTCGATCAGGGCATCGGCATCGACGCGGAACTCGACCAGCTTGCGCTTCGGTTCCACACGCGCCTTGGCGAAATGCCCACGCTCAGGCTTGTTGACGTTCTTGACCTTGATGGCGCCCGCGCCGAGCTGGACGGCGGTGTAGCCATCCTTGTCCTCGGTACGAACGGCGACGACCTGGCAGCTGTCGACTTTCAGCACAGTGACCGGAACATGCTGGCCGTCGTCCGTGAAGACGCGGGTCATGCCGACCTTCTGCGCGATCAAACCGGATCGCATTGTTCTTTATCTCCTGACCAGGGACATCCGCTTACCGGAGAGGTCCCTTACCAACCAAAATCAGAGCTTGATCTCGACGTCGACGCCGGCGGCGAGGTCGAGCTTCATCAGCGCATCCACGGTCTGGGGCGTCGGGTCGACGATGTCGAGCAGGCGCTTGTGGGTGCGGATCTCGAACTGCTCGCGCGACTTCTTGTCGATGTGCGGCGAACGGTTCACGGTGAACTTTTCGATGTGCGTCGGCAGGGGAATCGGGCCCCGCACGCGCGCGCCGGTCCGCTTGGCGGTGTTGACGATCTCGCTGGTCGACTGGTCGAGCACGCGATGATCGAACGCCTTCAGACGGATGCGGATGTTCTGGCTGTCCATGTCCAAACGTCCCTTGCACCTTCTAGCGATGACGCGGACGCGTCACCGGAACTCCACGAGCTTGCTTTGGGGCACGCCGACAGCACGAAGCCGCGCGCCGAACCACCGAAGCGGGGCCGACGGGCGACACTGTGACCGATGCGACGGGCCGATACGAAAAGAAACATCCCCTGCGCGGATCGCGCGGAGGGGATGTTTCGATCAGCAGACGGCGCGCCTCGCTGGGAAGCGCGCCGTGCCGTTCGTCTCGGGCTGCGTCTAGGCCGAAGCTGCCTACCACCAACCCAAATCCAGAGGGCGTAATCTCTAGGCGTTCAGCGCCTGCGTGTCAATCCCGAATCTCCCCCCGGATCGGAGGAAGCTGGGTTGACAGGCCGACGGGTCCGAACACCGACGCCCGATGGCTAGAACCGGGCGGGCCGCCCTTCCTGCTTGCGCGGGGAAGACGACCCGTCTCAATCAACCGGCGGCGGGATCGCTCCCGCCGCCCTACCCTTCCCCTCCGGCATCCACCTTGCGGCGTTTGCCGGACGGGTCATCACTCGACGATCTTGGCGACGACGCCGGCGCCGACGGTGCGGCCACCCTCGCGGATGGCGAAGCGCAGGCCTTCGTCCATGGCGATCGGGGCGATCAGCGCCACTTCCATGGCGACGTTGTCGCCCGGCATCACCATCTCGACGCCTTCCGGCAGCGACACCATGCCCGTCACGTCCGTCGTCCGGAAGTAGAACTGCGGACGGTAGTTGGTGAAGAACGGGGTGTGACGGCCGCCCTCTTCCTTCGTCAGGATGTAGGCTTCGGCCTTGAACTTGGTGTGCGGCGTGATCGAACCCGGCTTGGCCAGAACCTGGCCGCGCTCGACGTCCTCACGCTTCGTGCCGCGCAGCAGCGCGCCGATGTTGTCGCCGGCCTCACCCGAGTCGAGCAGCTTGCGGAACATCTCGAC